>NZ_CP019401.1:537500-3495892 GCF_002009235.1 Planococcus faecalis | reverse complement strand
TAGCTCTTCTCCTTTATATTTAAACTATATTTTAAAGTATATCATACACAAAATCACAGCTTGTGGATAACATTCATAAACAAGGTGGGGAATAACTGTCCACACCTTACCCACAATTTGTGGATAACTTATTTAGAGTAAAAACTATTAACAAGTGAAAACAAGTTAATGTTACCAAAAAAGAAGAGACAATACAAGAAGTTCTTTAAGTTATCCACATAACTTTTTTTCTGCACATACAAACTATCCACAAGAGGTTCGTATGTTAAAAAACTGTAGATAAGGCTTGTGGATAATTATTTTCATCGTAAAAATAGTAAACAGGAGGCTAAGAGATACGGTTAGAAATTGTGTATAACTTAATCAATAAAGAAGAAGAGGTTTTTGAGTTGTTTTTTAATGAGACATTGACATTTATAGCCTTGCGCCTTTATAATAGTCGAGACTGTCTTTAGATAAATAGTTAACTCTCAATATAGGAGGTGTCATATATGACATTACGCACATACCAACCAAATACACGTAAGCATAGCAAAGTACACGGCTTTAGAGCACGTATGAGCACGAAGAACGGACGTCGCATTATCGCAGCTCGTCGCCGTAAAGGAAGAAAAGTATTATCAGCTTAAGTCCACTGACCGCATCAGTGGTCTTTTTTTTCTTTTCTGCTTGATTTTGGCGAAAAGGTATTAAAATAAGCAGGTGAAAGAATGAACAAGGATCAACGGATCAAGAAGAATAAAGAATTTCAGCAAATCTTTAAAAAAGGAAAATCCTTTGCGAATCGGCAGTTTATTGTTTATGTGCTAAAGAGTGAGCAGCCAGAGTTTCGCATAGGACTATCTGTCAGTAAAAAAGT
Source organism: Planococcus faecalis (assembly GCF_002009235.1). Lineage (NCBI taxonomy): Bacteria > Bacillati > Bacillota > Bacilli > Caryophanales > Caryophanaceae > Planococcus > Planococcus faecalis. The sequence goes on along the minus strand of NZ_CP019401.1, from coordinate 3,495,033 downwards.
AGGAAATGCGGTAGTACGTAACCGGGTGAAACGTTATATCCGGCAAACTTTCTTGGAATTGAAAGACGAACTATTGCCGAATGCAGACTACATTATCATCGCCCGACCACAGGCGGCCACATTGGATTTTCATGAAAGCAAGAAAAGTCTCGAACATGTATTGAAGATTGCTCGTACATTGCCGAAGAAGTAGAAGACTAGTCAGAATAGATGTTATTATAGAAGTAATTGAAATTAGTTTGGGGGAAGAAGGGTGAATAAGAAATTAGTTCTGCTTATTTCATTGATCGCGGTAGCCTTGCTGCTTTCGGGTTGTACAGAGTTCGATCAGCCGATTAGTGATCAAAGTGAAGGATTTTGGAATGAATTTATTGTCTGGCCACTGGTATCAACTATTAAATTCTTTAAAGGTTTACTAGGAACTTACGGCTTCGGGATTATTGCTGTTACGATCATCATTCGATTGGTCATGCTGCCATTAATGATCAAACAGACAAAGAGTTCGAAACGTATGCAAGAAGTACAGCCTGAACTTGTTAAATTAAAAGAAAAATACAAGTCAAAAGATGCTGTCACACAACAGAAATATCAAAAAGAAATGATGGCTTTGTTCCAAGAAAGAGGCGTCAATCCAATGGCGGGTTGTTTGCCTGTTTTGATTCAAATGCCGGTACTGATCGGTTTTTATCACGCAATTAGTCGTATGAATAATACGCCTGAAATCGATTTAGGATCATTCCTTATTTTTCCATTAGCAGAACCGAGTATTATTTTAGCGGTAATTGCTGGATTGATGCAATTTGTCGTATTGCGTACTGGACCAGCAATGGATAATCCTCAAATGAAAATTATGATGTATTTCATGCCGGTAATGATTATCGGATTTGGTATCGTGTTGCCATCTGCATTGACATTGTACTGGGTAATTGGGAATGTTATTTCCCTTATTCAAAACTTGGTTATTTATCGTCCATGGGAGAAAAAAGAGACACAACAGCCTGTTAAAACGAAAGCAGGAGGGGCTAAAAAGTGAAACAGATTACGCAAACGGGTTTAACTGTTGAAAACGCGATATCTGAAGCATTAGAAAAACTCCAAGTTCCACGTGAAGAAGTTACAATCCAGATCATTCAGCAAGAAAAGAAAGGATTTTTCGGTTTTGGTGCTAAAAAAGCAGAAGTTGAAGTTACCGTAATTGAAAAAACAGCTGCTCCTGAAAATAGTGACACACTCGAACAAACGACTGAAATTTTTGAAATACCTGGAGAATTGCTTGAAAAAGAAGAAGTTCCTGCGCTCTCTAACGAACAAGCCATTGAAGAAACAAAAAACTATATTCAATCGATTGCTAAAGGCATGAAAATTGAAGATTTATCGATTACACATGAACAGCTTGGCAAAAAAGTCAGCTTTTATCTTGAAAGTGAAAAAGTAGCGATGCTGATCGGCAAACGAGGACAAACCTTAAATTCCCTTCAGCAACTAGCTCAATTGGTTGCGAATAAATATTCAAATCAATTTATGATGATTCAACTAGATGCTGAGAATTATCGTGAACGTCGCCAAGAGACGCTAGAACAATTAGCAGATCGAATGGCAGACAAGGCAATTCGGACCGGTGGGCGTGTTCAGTTTGAACCAATGCCATCCTCTGAACGAAAAGTCATCCATCAGACATTATCAAGACGTTTAGACATCGATACGCATTCGGAAGGCAAAGATCCAAACCGCTACCTAGTCATCGAACCTCATAAATAACAAAAAGCCCGCCAATTTGGTGGGCTTTTTTATGCCAAATTGACGAAATTTATCAAAATGGAGCTCTGTGTCTTTTGATTTGGAGTGGTTTATGCTAATGTAATATGTTAGAAAGCCACGTTCATTTACTGGTTGTCCACATGTGGGCAACTTTTTTTAAGCGAAAATAAAGCTGTGAATATATATTTTGATCATTAAGCTGCCTAGCTGTTCTGTTTTTATCCACAGAGCGAGCGATGCTGTTTTTCAACTGTCAAGCTATATCGGTCTGCAAAACGGCCGCTGTCGCTTTTCTTAAGAGGAGGAAACACCATGGAATTCGATACAATCGCTGCCATATCGACACCGAGTGGAGAGGGAGCAATCGCAATTGTCCGCTTGAGTGGTCCTGAAGCTGTTGCAATTGCGGACAAGCTGTTTCGGGCTCCAAGCAAAAGAGCGCTAGCTTCCCAAGTAACGCATACAATCCATTACGGACACCTTGAAGATCCAACAACAGGAGAAGTAGCGGAAGAAGTCATGGTATCGCTCATGAAAGCACCAAAAACCTTTACCCGTGAAGATGTTGTAGAAATTAACTGCCACGGCGGAATTGTGTCGGTCAATCGTGTGCTTGAATTGGTACTACGTGCAGGAGCAAGACTTGCCGAACCAGGTGAGTTTACGAAACGAGCATTTTTAAATGGCCGAATCGATTTATCTCAAGCAGAAGCAGTGATGGACTTGATTCGTGCAAAAACGGATCGTGCCATGGATGTTGCACTTAACCAAATGGAAGGCAAGTTATCAAAACTAATTGGCACATTGCGCCAAGCTTTACTTGAATCGATTGCTCAAATGGAAGTCAATATCGATTATCCAGAATATGACGACGTAGAAGAAATGACACGTCCAATTATGCTAGAAAAATCGAAGTGGGTCCGTTCGGAAATTGATAAACTATTGCAGACCTCATCACAAGGAAAAATCTTGAGAGAAGGACTTTCAACTGTTATTTTGGGGCGCCCCAATGTTGGGAAATCTTCGCTATTAAATAGCCTTGTTCAAGAGAATAAAGCCATTGTCACCGAAATAGCGGGAACAACCCGTGATATAATAGAGGAATACGTAAATGTCCGTGGTGTTCCATTGCGTTTAGTTGATACAGCTGGGATTCGCGAAACGGAAGATATTGTCGAACGGATTGGTGTTGAGCGCTCAAGAAAAGTACTAAAGGAAGCAGATTTGATTCTTTACGTGCTGAATTACGCAGAAACGCTGACTCCAGAAGATGAGTTGTTGTTTGAAACAGTTAAAGACATGGACTATATCGTTGTTATTAACAAAACCGATTTGCCGCAGAAAATAGATTTAGGTCAAGTACAGAAGCTTGCAGGCGATAAATTGCTTGTAACGACTTCGTTAATCGAAGAAGAAGGCATCGACCAACTTGAAGAAGCGATAGCTGCTCTATTTTTCCAGGGAGAAATAGAGGCCGGGGACATGACTTATGTGTCCAATGTGCGCCACATTGCATTGCTACATCAGGCGCACAAAACCATTTCAGACGCTATAGAGGCCGCTGAAATGGAAGTTCCCGTAGACATGATTCAAATTGACGTTACTCGAACATGGGAAATTCTTGGGGAAATTATTGGAGACACCGCAGATGATGGCCTCCTTAACCAATTATTTTCTCAGTTCTGTCTAGGGAAATAAAACTCGAAGGGAATGAACGAACATGCCACAATATGAAGCAGGTACGTTCGATGTCATCGTTGTAGGAGCAGGACATGCAGGAGCGGAAGCTGCTCTTGCCTCTGCACGAATGGGCGCTAAAACGCTTGTTTTAACGATGAATTTGGATATGATCGCATTTATGCCTTGTAACCCATCAATTGGTGGGCCAGCGAAAGGTATTGTTGTACGTGAAATTGATGCACTTGGCGGAGCCATGGGACGCGTGATCGATAAAACACACATTCAAATGAGAATGTTGAATACCGCTAAAGGACCAGCTGTACGCGCACTACGCGCACAAGCTGATAAAGTGCTCTACCAGCAGGAAATGAAGCGTCTGATGGAAGAAGCCCCAAATTTAACCTTGCATCAAGGGATAGCTGAGGAACTAATTGTTGAAGACGGTAAAATTCAAGGGTTGATCACACAAGTAGGAGGCATTTATCGCGCCAAATCAGTCGTTATCACGACTGGAACATTTCTGCGTGGTGAAATTATCATTGGCGATTTGCGTTACTCAAGTGGGCCAAATAATCAGCAACCTTCCATTAAATTGGCAGAAAATCTAGAAAAACTTGGATTTGAAACAGTCCGCTTTAAAACGGGAACACCTCCGCGCGTTAACAGTAACAGCATTGATTACAGCAAAACTGAAATTCAACCTGGAGACGATGTACCTCGCGCTTTCAGTTATGAAACGACAGAATATATCACGGATCAACTGCCATGCTGGTTAACTTATACAAATGAGCAAACGCATCAAGTAATTGATGATAATTTACACCTATCACCGATGTATTCTGGAATGATCAAAGGAACGGGTCCGCGTTATTGTCCTTCAATTGAAGACAAAGTCGTTCGTTTTAATGACAAACCACGTCACCAGATCTTTTTAGAACCTGAAGGTCGTAATACGCGCGAGGTTTACGTACAAGGTCTTTCAACAAGTTTGCCTGAACATGTCCAACGGAAGCTGTTAGAATCGATTCCAGGGCTTGAGAAGGCTGAAATGATGCGTGCAGGTTATGCTATCGAGTATGATGCCATCGTTCCGACGCAATTATGGCCAACATTAGAGTCAAAACAAATTGAAAATCTTTACACTGCAGGTCAAATTAACGGAACGTCTGGCTACGAAGAAGCAGCTGGTCAAGGACTAATGGCGGGAATCAATGCAGCAGCGAAAGTGCTCGGCAAAGAAGAAGTTATTTTGAGTCGTTCTGACGCGTATATCGGTGTCTTAATTGATGATTTGGTAACAAAGGGGACAAACGAACCTTATCGTTTGTTAACATCTCGTGCAGAATATCGCTTATTGCTTCGTCATGACAATGCAGATATGCGTTTAACGGAACTGGCTTATGCAATCGGCATGGTTAAAGAAGAGCGCTATGTGAAATTCCTTGCGAAAAAAGAGCGTATTGAAGAAGAAATTAAGCGCTTGAGAGGCATTATGATAAAGCCAAACGAAACGACTCAGCAAGTGATTCGTGACGCAGGCGGCAGTGAATTGAAAGACGGTATTCGGGGAGCGGATTTATTGAAGCGTCCGGAAATGACTTATGACATGATTTCACAACTGACAGCTTCGACGATAGAATTGGAAGCTGAAGTAAAAGAACAAGTCGAAATCCATATTAAATATGAAGGCTATATCGAGAAGTCGTTGCAACAAGTTGATAAACTTAAAAAAATGGAGAACAAAAAAATTCCTGATAATATTGATTATCATGCGATTTCCGGAATTGCGACTGAAGCTCGAGGTAAACTTGCAGAAGTTCGTCCGCTATCTATCGCACAAGCTACGCGCATCTCAGGTGTTAATCCGGCTGACATATCCATCTTATTGGTGTATATTGAACAAGGAAAGATTGCGAAAATCTCAGTATCACAGTAAAGCCATAAGCTAGACAACAGAATGGGCTGGCTCACACCAGCTCATTTCTTTTTTACATAAAAAACTTGCAAGAAGGGGGAAGTCAGTTTGAACGAACAACAGTTTAAAGATGCTCTCAGTGAAAAAGGAATCTTCTTGACTGAACAACAACTAGAGCAATTTCGTATTTATCATAAGGAATTGGTCGAATGGAACGAAAAAATGAATCTTACAGCCATAACCGAACAACCCGCTGTCTATTTAAAGCATTTTTACGATTCGATTACAGCAGCATTTTATTTAGATTTCACAAAATCAATGAAAATTTGTGACGTGGGTGCCGGAGCCGGATTTCCCAGTATCCCATTAAAAATTTGTTTTCCACATATCGAAATTACAATCGTTGATTCTTTAAATAAACGAATTCAGTTTTTAGAGCATTTAAGTAAAGAGCTTGAATTGACCAAAGTACAATTTATTCATTCAAGAGCAGAAGATTTCGGACAGTCTATCCACCGTGAAAAATACGATGTCGTAACGGCTCGTGCTGTAGCTCGTTTGTCAGTGTTAGCCGAGTTATGTGTGCCTTTAGTTAAAAAGGGCGGAGTTTTTGCAGCAATGAAAGCTGCTTCAGCGGCAGATGAATTGGAAGATGCGGAAAAAGCATTGCAGAAACTTGGCGTAAAACTAGAAGCTGTTCACTCTTTCTTGTTGCCTATAGAGGAAAGCGAACGGTACATTCAAGTCTTTAAAAAGTTCAAAGACACACCAAAGAAATATCCGCGAAAAGCTGGAATTCCAAACAAATCACCTATCTCTTAATGTTCCACGTGAAACATTTAAAAATAACAGTGATCAAGATTTAACAGCTAAGTGAGCTTGTAAAAGGTGGTGCTTGAAGGTGAAAAGTCCTTTTTCACGTTTCTTCGGAGGCGGCGATAAAGTAAATGAGACAGCAAAAAAAGAAGCGGTAGAACACAAGTCTTCAGAAGAAGTACTCAAATTACCGCTCGACAAAATACATGCAAATAAATTTCAGCCAAGAACAATTTTTGATCAAGAAAAAATTGAAGAACTTGCACGGACAATTCATGTTCATGGAGTGATTCAACCAATCGTAGTTAGGAAGTCTGAAGTTGAAGGAGAGTATGAAATCATTGCAGGAGAACGTCGTTTTCGTGCAATGAAATCACTCGAATGGACAGAAGTGCCAGCCATCATCCGGAATTTGAGTGACAAAGAAACTGCGTCTATAGCTTTGATTGAAAATCTTCAGCGTGAAGAGCTTACCTCGATAGAAGAGGCACATGCTTATCGTAATTTACTTGATATACAAGAAATTACGCAGGAAGCTTTGGCGCAGCGTCTAGGTAAAGGGCAGTCGACAGTTGCCAACAAGCTACGGTTACTAAAGTTGCCTGAAGAAATTCAAGCGGCATTGTTAAAGCGATTACTAACAGAACGACATGCCAGAGCATTGTTACAGGTAAAAGACGCAGAGCAGCAAAAAAAGCTATTTGATGAAACGATTGAAGAAAGTTTAAATGTAAAGCAATTAGAGATAAAAGTAAGTAAGTTGCTTTCAAATGAGCCAAAAAAACCAAAGGCCCGAAGAAAAGCAATTAGCAGAGATATGCGAATTGCAATGAACACGATTAAAGAATCACTGAGTATGGTTACTAAAAGCGGCATTGATTTAACAACAGAAGAAGAAGAATACGAAGAATATTATCAAATCACAGTAAAAATTCCGAAAAAAAAATCATGAGAAGCTCTTTCCTGTATGGAAAGAGTTTTTTTAATGGCTCCATCGTCGTATTGTTGAAAAATTTTGATACAATAGAAAAATGGAAGCTAGTATAAGTCAAAGTTATGATTTTTGTCTATAATTATTCCTTGAAAATGCTGTGCTTTATAAGTAATAAAATAGCTAAAACAAAGATTCCGCAGTAAAATAAAGAAAGTAATAGAGAAAGTTGGTGCAAGTGTGGGTAGAACTATTGCGATCGCCAATCAAAAGGGCGGCGTAGGAAAAACAACGTCTTCAGTAAATTTAAGTGCCTGCCTTGCATATTTGGGCAAAAAAGTTCTTTTAATAGATGTAGATCCTCAAGGAAATGCGACCAGTGGGGTAGGAGTCAACAAAGGCGACGTGGATAAATGCATTTACGAAGTGTTAATTGACGATATAGATGTGAAAAGCACAATAATGGAAACAAAAGTGGAGAATCTACATGTAGTTCCGGCGACAATTTCTCTTGCTGGAGCTGAAATTGAATTAGTTTCTACCATTTCAAGAGAAGCTCGCTTGAAAAATGCACTGGAAGAAGTCAAAGATATGTACGATTACATAATCATTGATTGTCCACCTTCATTGGGATTACTAACTTTAAACTCTTTAACAGCATCGGATGCAATTATTATTCCGGTACAGTGTGAATACTATGCATTAGAAGGGTTGAGCCAATTATTGAGCACAATTCGCTTAGTGCAAAAACATTTAAATCACGATTTAATGATTGATGGTGTCTTATTGACCATGTACGATGCACGAACAAACCTAGGGATGCAAGTAATTGATGAAGTGAAAAAATACTTCCAAGATAAAGTTTATAAAACAATTATTCCTAGAAACGTAAGATTGAGTGAAGCACCGAGCCATGGAGAGCCAATTATTATCTATGATCCAAAATCCAGAGGCGCAGAAGTGTATTTAGAATTGGCGAAGGAAGTGATTGATAATGGCTAAAGGTTTAGGGAAAGGCATCAATGCGTTGTTTCCAGGAGAGGCAAGCAATGATGCAGACAAAGTAAATCAACTTCATACGAGTGAAATTCAAGCAAATCCGTATCAACCACGAAAAATTTTCGATCAAGCAGCTTTGGAAGAGTTGGCAGAATCTATTAAAGAACATGGAATTTTGCAGCCGATTGTTGTAAGAAGAGTGGGAGAAAAATATGAACTGGTTGTTGGTGAACGTCGTTTCCGGGCAGCAAAATTGATTAAGTTGAAAAAAGTTCCGGCGATTGTTAAAGAGTTGACGGACCAACAAATGATGGAACTTGCTATATTGGAAAACCTTCAACGAGAAGATTTAACGCCAATTGAAGAAGCAGAAGCTTACCAGAAACTAATGGAAGCATTAAACTTAACGCAAGAACAACTTGCTTTTCGCTTAGGTAAAAGTCGTCCGCATATTGCCAATCATATTCGGCTTTTAGCGTTGCCTGATACGGTACGTAAACTTATCTCTGACAAGGAATTGTCAATGGGGCATGGGCGTACACTTCTTGGCTTGAGAAACAAAAAAATCATTTTAGAAACAGCCACAAAAGTGGTTAAAGAAAACTTGAACGTTCGTCAGCTAGAGAATTTGGTGCAGCGTTTAAATGAAGATGTTCCACGTGAAACAATTGAAAAAAAGAGAGATATTTTTATAGAAGAAAAACAATCTGAACTAAGAGATCGTTTTGGCACAAAAGTCCAGATTAAAAAAAATAAGAATAAAGGAAAAATAGAAATTGAATTTTTCTCTGAAGATGACCTGGAGCGAATTTTGGAATTGTTAAGCTGACAAGTGCCTATTCCTTAGAAAGGGAATAGGTTCTGTTTTTGATAAGTGAGAAACCAAATCGAACGTTGAAAAGAGGGAGAAGATTGTCTTGCAGTAGACGAGGAAACTTGTAGAGGAGGAGAAATGTAGTGGTTCTCTTAGGGACGTTAATAAACGCTGTTTTAATTGTAGTGGGAACCATTCTTGGAAGAGCTCTTCGCAATATTTCTGACAACATGAAAGAGACGGTCATGTATGTTATTGGCTTAGCAGTAATTGTGCTTGGTCTACAAATGGGATTGGGAAGTCAAAACTTTATAATTGTTATTATTAGTTTAGTGTTGGGCGCAGTTATTGGAGAATGGGCAAACTTAGAAGGTAAATTGAACGATTTTGGTCATTGGATTGAACGCATGCTTGGAGCTAAAGAAAGTAATGGCAGCCTTGCTCAAGGATTTGTAACAGCTACTTTAATATTTGTAATTGGAGCAATGGGAATCATCGGAGCAATGGAAAGTGGCTTGAGTAATGAGCATGGCGTATTAATTTCAAAAGGAATAATTGATGGATTTACTTCCATCGTTTTAGCTTCTACACTTGGCTTTGGTGTTATGCTTGCAGCGATTCCAGTATTTGTTTATCAAGGATTAATCGCCTTGTTTGCAACTCAAATTAGCTTAGCAATTCCTGATGTAGCACTCGATATGTTCATATTGGAAATGAGTGCAACAGGTGGAGTAATGATCGTTGCAATTGGTCTGAATATGATGGGTGTAACAAAAATTAGAGTAGCGAATTTATTGCCAGGTATAGTTGTTGTTGGAGTGGTCGTTACAATTATTTATAAATTTAATTTGATGTAAGTGTGGGAAGGTGAAAGAGTGAGCGTTGAGAAAATGATACAACGAATTTTTAATGTTCTCGCGGACGAAGCAATGTGGATAGGTCTAATCATTGTTTTATTAAAAGTCGTGTTGATTACTGTAGCTGCGGTTGTACTGGTGAAAGTATTACGTGTATTGATTCGAAAAACTTTTTCTGTACGTATTAAAGGTCCGCTACTTTATAACGAGCGAAGACAGCAAACTTTATCAAAATTATTATCAAACGTCGTGGCGTATGTCGTGTATTTCATAGCGGCAGTTTCCATTTTGTCAACTTTCACGATTGATATTACCGGTTTGATTGCAGGTGCTGGTGTGTTAGGTTTAGCAGTCGGATTTGGTGCTCAGAACTTAGTACGAGATGTGATTACCGGTTTCTTTATTATTTTTGAAGATCAATTTTCTGTAGGTGATTATGTTCGAATCGGTGCTGCCGAAGGAACCGTGGAAGAAATCGGGTTACGTACGACCAAAGTAAAAGCATGGACAGGTGAACTGTTTATCTTCCCGAATGGCAACATAACGGACGTTGTAAACTTCTCAATTCACAATTCTATCGCAGTGGTTGATGTCAACATTTCTTATGAATCGGATATTACGCGCGTTGAAAAGCTCATAATGGAATTTTTGAATGGTTTGCAAGATCGTTATGAACAGATTATTAAGCCAGCGGAGCTATTAGGTGTTCAAAATTTAACGACAACTGAAATTGTTATGCGAATTACAGCAGAAACTTTACCAATGCAGCATTTTGCTGTCGCGAGAGGAATGCGTCGCGATTTGAAGGACTTTTTGGACCAACGTGGAGTTGAAATTCCTTATCCGCGTATGGTAATGATGCAGCGATCTCCAGAAGAAGTGACCACAGCAAGAAATGCTAAAACGTAAAAGGGAGGCAGACTCATGGAAATGAAGGAGTTTGGGCTGAACGATATAGTTGAAATGAAAAAAGGCCATCCTTGTGGAGCCAATGCCTGGAAAATTATTCGCATGGGAGCGGATGTTCGCATTAAGTGTGAGGGGTGTCAACATAGCGTCATGTTGCCGCGTATGGAGTTTAATAAAAAGATGAAAAAGATTCTAATTAAGTCCGAAACAGAATGAAAAATGGACAATTCCAGGTTTCGTTCTTATAATGAAATGGTTGTGTAAAAAATAATTCGTTTTATATAGAGGAAAGGTTGTGCATCCTATGGCATTAACTGCAGGGATTGTAGGATTACCAAACGTGGGGAAATCCACATTATTTAATGCAATAACTAAAGCGGGTGCCGAAGCGGCAAACTACCCGTTCTGTACAATAGATCCAAACGTTGGGATTGTTGAAGTTCCAGATGAGCGTCTTAACAAATTGACGGAATTAGTAGATCCGAAAAAAACTGTACCCACGGCTTTTGAATTTACTGATATTGCAGGAATTGTAGAAGGTGCTAGTAAAGGTGAGGGATTAGGAAATAAATTCTTGTCTCATATCCGTGAAGTAGATGCAATTTGCCAAGTGGTACGTTGTTTTGCTGATGATAACATCACGCACGTAACCGGAAAAGTAGACCCGATTTCTGATATTGAAGTGATTAACTTGGAATTGATCTTGGCAGATATGGAAAGCATCGAAAAACGCATTGCCCGCGCAGCGAAGTTAGTAAAACAAAAAGACAAAGACGCTGTTGCAGAAGAGCCAGTCCTGATGAAATTACGTGAAGCTTTTGAAAATGGCCAATTGGCACGTTCAATCGAATTTACGGATGATGAGCTGTTAATTGCAAAAGGTTTGAATTTATTGACAATCAAACCGATGCTTTATGTGGCAAACGTTTCAGAAGATGAAATTGCAGATGCTGACAGTAACGAATACGTTCAACAAGTTCGTGATTTTGCTGCAAAAGACAATGCAGACGTCATCGTTATTTGTGCGAAAATCGAAGAAGAAATGGCTGAACTTGAAGACGAGGAAAAAGAAATGTTCCTTGAAGAGTTGGGCATTAAAGAGTCTGGGTTGGACCAATTGGTCAAAGCTTCATACAGCTTGCTCGGATTAGCAACTTATTTTACCGCGGGCGTTCAAGAAGTGCGTGCATGGACATTCAAAAAAGGCATGAAAGCTCCACAATGTGCCGGCGTTATTCACTCTGACTTCGAACGCGGATTTATCCGTGCCGAAACAGTTGCCTATGATGACTTGGTCGAAATCGGATCAATGGCAGCAGCAAAAGAAGCAGGGAAAGTACGTCAAGAAGGCAAAGAATACATCGTCAAAGACGGCGACGTCATGCTATTTAGATTTAACGTCTAAAAGCGAGGATGGCCGTTAAGATTCGACAGGCATAAGGCGAATCAGCAAAGTGGCGCTTTTTGCCACGTAGCTGGGTTGACTTATGACCCGAGAATCTGGTCACCACAGCTGGATAAGACTAAAAGCGAGGATGGCCGTTAAGATTCGACAGGCATAAGGCGAATCAGCAAAGTGGCGCTTTTTGCCACGTAGCTGGATTGACTTATGACCCGAGAATCTGGCCACCACAGCTAGATAAGTCCAAAAGCTGAAATGATCATTATCTACCGAAGCATATAGTTTCAAAGCACGACAAAACTAAAAAAGCAACCGGGTGCCTTGCCGCATCCGGTTTTTGTATGGAGGAATAGGAAATGTTGTTATTTGCATACGGAACGCTTAAGCGCGGCGGGAAGTATCATTGTTATTTGGAAGAAGCTGAATTGGTGGAGGAACAAGCGGTAACAAAAGGAACTTTGTACGACACGGGAATGGGTTATCCGGCAATGGTGTTATCGGGTGCTGGTCAAATTGAAGGGGAGATTTACGACATCCCGGACGTTTTATGGCCAGCTTTAGACTATCTTGAGGATTATTCTGGAAATCCTGAAACAGATTTATACGATAAGGTAACGATTGAAGTAGAGGCGGGCAACAAATCTTTCGAAACAATTGTTTATATAGCAAAAGACGAAAAGTTAGTAAAAAAACAAATTTTGACTGGGAAATGGGAAGTTACTCATCTGGTTAGATAAGAAAAGAAAAGCACCGATTAATCGGTGCTGTCGTTTTTTGGATACTGATTGTAAATATGGAGGCGCGGCAGTGAAGGGTCATCAACGACCCATGCCGCGCTTTTTTCTTTGCGCAATTCACGATACATGATAAAGTCGCCAAAAGCTCCTGCAGTAAGCATAGCGCCTAATAAAACGAGAACCTGGCTATCAAACAAAAATCCTATCACCGTAGGAAGAAAAGCAGTCGTCCAAAAAGGAAACAGTAATGCTTTCTTCATGGCATGGTTTTGAACGGGTTTAGTCGTAGTAGCGTAAGCAATACCCAGTTTCAAATTGACACCATAATTCAACGAAGAAATTGGAACTTTTCCAAACAGTACAAAACCAATCAAATGAAAAAGCTCATGCACGACAATTAAAACCACATAGCCGAGTAGAAATAACAAAATGGCAGTCAATGAAAAACGAAACGATAAAGATTCATTGAAGAAATGATAAGCAGCTGCAAATGCAAACAACAAGATTACATTGAACCCAAGTGCTTTTGGCGCGATCTCGTCCATTTTCAATTCGATAATATGGCTAGGGGACATCGTTTCACATCCTTTAACAGTCTATGCAGAAAAGTATAGCTGATTTGAAAGTGAAAAACATGCTTGCGGGAGCTTGGTTATTATGATACAATACTGTGATGTGAGTAATATTTATGAATTGCTTGCTCCTTGCCCGCTGGATACAGCAGGGCCCAAGTCCATGAGGAGGTGACAACACGATGAGAGAATATGAATTAATGTATATCATTCAGCCTGCAATTGAAGAGGAAGCGAAAAAAGCTCTAGTTGAGCGTTTTAACGACATCCTTACTTCTAACGGCGCTGAAATCATCGAGTCGAAAGAGTGGGGTAAACGTCGTTTAGCTTATGAAATCAACGATTTGCGTGAAGGTTTCTACCAGATCGTTAAAATCAATTCTGGTTCTGAAGCTATCAACGAATACACACGTCTTGCGAACATTAACGAAGACATTATTCGTCATATCGCTGTACGCAAAGACGCGTAAACAGGATACTGGCACTGAAATTTTTTTGACTTGAAGGAGGTTGAATTCTGATGATTAACCGAGTTGTTTTAGTCGGAAGACTGACAAAAGATCCAGACCTTCGTTACACACCAAGCGGCGCGGCAGTTGCTCGTTTTACACTTGCTGTAAATCGGACTTTCTCCAACGCTCAAGGTGAACGCGAAACGGATTTCATTAATTGTACTGTTTGGCGCAAACAAGCTGAAAATACAGCGAACTTCCTGAAAAAAGGAAGCTTGGCTGGTGTTGAAGGCCGCATCCAGACTGGTAGCTACGAGGGACAAGACGGGAAACGCGTCTATACAACAGAAGTAGTAGCGGACAGTGTTCAATTCCTTGAACCGAAAAGCGCTAATACGGATCGTTCACAAGGGCAGCAGCCTTCCTATCAACAGAACCAATCACCGAGCCCAAGTCAGCAAAACCATACTCGTGTAGATGAAGATCCATTCTCAAGCGGTAGCGGTCCGATCGAAGTATCGGATGACGATTTACCGTTCTAAGATGGACTGGAACTGACGATTAACTATTAAGTAAAGGAGGTAATTCGATATGGCACCACGTCGCGGAGGAAAAAAACGGAAAAAGGTTTGTTACTTTACTTCCAACAACATCACGCACATTGACTATAAAGATACTGATCTTTTGAAGAAATTCATTTCTGAAAGAGGGAAAATCTTGCCACGTCGTGTTACAGGCACTAGCGCTAAATGGCAACGTAAGTTGACAATCGCTATTAAACGCTCACGTATCATGGCACTTCTACCGTTTGTTGCGGAAGAAAGATAATTATGATTCTGAAAAGACCGGGAAACCGGTCTTTTTTTTGTGTGCTGAAATAGACAGCATTAGTCGTAGAAGAGTGTTTTAGTGTCTTCATCGGATTCAAAGTAGCTATGGCTTTCTATGGTACTGCTCGTTTTGTTCAGGTTCTTGAATCATGGTACAATTACAAGGATGAAATCTACCCGAAAGAAGGGGAAAAACAGTCATATGCAAAATCAACAAACACGACAACTTACAAATGGGGCAATGATGGCAGCAGTGTTTACAGTCTTGCTAGCAATCTCGGTATATGTGCCCGTTTTGAGTATAGTCAGTACGTTAATTCTCGCATTGCCCGTCGCTTGGTACAGCGCGAAGTATCCGTGGAAAGCTTCTGCTCTTTTTGCGTCGGTCTGTCTGGTGCTATCGTTTATCATTGGTGGTCTTTTATCAGTACCACTAGCGTTAATTCATGTGCCACTCGGCTTAGCAATTGGTCTTTCAATTTATTATAAGAAAAGTAAATTATTCATGTTCATGGGTGCCAGTATCGTTCTTTTAGCATCATTGATGATTCAATATGTGGCTTCGATTGTACTATTTGGTATCAATGTATTAGAAGAATTTATGGTGATGTTCGATGAATCTTATGAGCAGACAGGTTCAATGATGAAAAGTTTAGGAGCTTCCGAAGCTTCGATAAAAGAATACAACGAACTGGTTGTTCAATTGCAGCAGTCGTTCGAAACTTTAGTGCCTGTGTTATTGGTATTGGGTGTTTTCATGTCGGTATGGGTGTTGCTATTAATTGTGTTGCCTATATTAAAACGTGTTGGCATTACAGCTCCTAAGTTTCCACCTTTTCGAAATATGCGATTACCAAAATCTGTTTTATGGTATTATTTAATCGTGTTGCTGGTGTCATTATTATCGGACTTTGAACCCGGAACAATGGCATATATGGTTTTCATTAATGCATCCGTGCTGCTCCAATTCCTATTATTCCTGCAAGGTGTCTCTTTTTATCATTTTTACATCCATCAGGAAAATTGGCCGAAATGGGTAACCGTACTGGTGACATTGTTGGCATTTCCATTGCAGTCATTCACGAGTATTGTCGGAATCGTAGACCTTGGATTTGATATCCGTGGGTGGGTCAAGCGAGCGCACGAGTTTAAAGGAAAATAAGGAGCTGAAGAATAATGTCGGCTTTTTTCAGAAAAAGAAAACTTCGATATCCACTTATCGCCTTGCTAGTTCTTGGTATGGCCGCATCCATTCTAATTTCACTTTGGTCGGAATGGGCAGCTGGCATCTTTATACTGCTTTTTGTGCTAGTTTTTACCATAACTTGGGTAACAGAAAAAAGAGTCTATGAGGCTACTGAAAAACACATTGAAGCATTGTCTTACCGAATGAAGAAAGTCGGCGAGGAAGCATTGCTCGAGATGCCAATCGGAATTTTGCTAGTCAATGAACATTATCATATTGAGTGGGCAAATCCCTATATGACTACGACCCTTAAGTACGATTCATTAATTGGAGAGTCACTTTATACACTTTCTGATGATTTTCATCCATTAGTAAAATCTGAAGAAACGACAGAAATGACGATCGCGTTAGGAGATCGGAAATACCGTGTCTATTATAAAGCGGACGATCGCTTGTTTTATCTTTTCGATATTACGGAGCAGGTAGAGATTGAGACGCTTTATTACGCGGATCGTACCGTTATCGGTATTTTATTCATTGATAATTACGATGAACTTGCACAAGGAATGGACGACCAGACGCGGAGTAATTTAAGTAGTTTAGTAACGTCGCTCGTCAATCAATGGGGCGCAAAGCATGGCATTTTCGTGAAACGCATTTCCTCTGAGCGTTTTATGGCTGTTTTCAATGAATCGATTTTAAAAGAGCTGGAGTTGTCGAAATTCGCTATTTTGGATGATATCCGTGAAGTCACATCTAAAGATAATTTAGCGCTGACGTTGAGTATCGGTGTAGGTGCTGGTTCTGCGTCGCTAGTTGAGCTTGGTGGACTGGCTCAGTCAGGACTTGACCTAGTTCTCGGACGTGGTGGAGACCAAGTCGCTATTAAACATCCGAGTGGAAAAGTGAAATTTTATGGTGGCAAGACCAATCCGGTTGAAAAACGAACACGTGTCAGGGCGCGCGTTATTTCGCACGCGCTGCGTGATTTGATTCAAGAAAGTGATCAAGTGTTCATCATGGGCCATAAAATGCCGGATATGGATTCGATTGGTGCTGCAGTGGGTGTAGCAAAAATGGCGGCCATGAATAAAGTCAAAGGACGAATTATTCTTGATTTTGATGAATACGATCGTAGCGTCATGAGGTTGATGGAAGCCATTGAAGGAGACCCTGAACTGTTTGCGCAGTTTATCACGCCTGAAGAAGCGTTAGCAAATATGACCGAGCATTCACTACTTGTCGTCGTAGATACGCATAAACCATCGATGGTCATCGATGAACGTGTGCTGCAACGGATGGAACGCGTTGTTTTAATTGACCATCACCGAAGAGGTGAAGAATTTATTACCAATACAATGCTTGTTTATATGGAGCCCTATGCATCATCAACAGCTGAATTGGTGACTGAACTCATCGAATATCAGCCAAAGCATGAAAAGTTATCAATGCTTGAAGCGACAGCGATGTTGGCTGGTATTATAGTAGACACGAAGAGCTTCACATTGAGAACAGGAGCTCGAACATTCGAAGCTGCGTCTTACTTGCGTTCGAACGGAGCTGATACGGTGCTCGTCCAACGCATTCTAAAAGAAGATTTAGAAACGTACGTGGAACGTGCGAAAATCGTTCAGACAGTAGAATTTGCCGGTGAAGGCATTGCTATTGCAAGAGGTGAGTCTGATCGCGTTTACAGTCCTGTTCTGATTGCTCAAACAGCAGATATCCTGCTGACGATGAAAGATGTTAATGCATCCTTTGTGGTCGCTGAGCGTACAGAAGGTGGCATTGGCATCAGTGCACGGTCACTAGGTGAAGTCAACGTTCAAATTATTATGGAAAATCTCGGCGGGGGTGGTCATTTAACCAATGCGGCCACTCAAATGCCGAATACCACAATCGAACAAGCCGTTGAACAATTAAAAGTGGTAATTTTAGAAGATACTGAAGGAGGAACAAACGAATGAAAGTGATATTTTTGAAAGACGTAAAAGGTAAAGGTAAAAAAGGTGAAATTAAAAATGTAGCGGATGGTTATGCGCATAACTTCTTATTGAAAAACAATTGGGCGATTGAAGCAAACCAAGCAACCATTAGCAAATTGGATGGACAAAAGAAAAAAGAGCAAAAAGAAGCTGACCTAGAGCGTCAAGAAGCAGAACAGTTGAAGGAAAAACTAGAAAGCTTAACAATCGAATTGACTGCTAAATCTGGAGAAGGCGGACGTATTTTCGGATCAATTACGACGAAACAAGTAGCGACAGCTCTTGAGAAGAAAAATGGTATCAAATTAGACAAACGTAAAATGGAATTAGACGATGCCATTCGCGCGCTTGGCTATACGAATATTCCTGTAAAATTGCATCAGGATGTGACCGCTACACTTCGAGTTCACGTTACCGAAGAAGCGTAAGGTGAGACACCGATGAACGAAACGATAGATCGTGTCCCCCCGCACAACCACGAAGCTGAGCAATCGGTGATTGGTGCCATCTTTTTAGAGCCACCTTCTCTGATCACGGTTGCTGAAATCGTCATGGCAGAAGATTTTTACCGGATTGCCCATCAAAAGATTTTCCAGACGATGCTGAATTTAGCGGATCACGGAAAAGCAATTGATGTTGTGACTGTGACAGAAGAGCTTTCTGTCAAAAAAGAATTAGAGGACGTTGGCGGTTTATCTTATTTAACGGAAATCGCTAACGCCGTACCAACGGCAGCAAACGTTGCGCATTACGCTCATATTGTGGAAGAGAAAGCGATATTGCGCCGCCTCATTCGAGTAGCGACAACGATTGTAGAGGATGGGTTTACACGTGAAGACGAAGTAGAAGCCTTGCTTGCTGAAGCTGAAAAAAAAATGATGGAAGTGTCGAATCGTAAGAATGCCGGCGATTTTATTCACATCAAAGACGTTTTAGTTAAGACCTATGATAATATCGAGTTGCTGCATACCCGCAAAGGAGACGTTACAGGGATCCCTACAGGCTTCCGTGACCTTGATAAGGTAACAGCAGGATTTCAGCGAAACGACTTGATTATCGTGGCTGCACGGCCTTCTGTTGGTAAGACTGCTTTCGCTTTGAACGTGGCACAAAATGTTGCAACGAAAACAGACGAAAACGTCGCGATTTTCAGTTTGGAGATGGGTGCTGAACAGCTCGTCATGCGTATGCTATGTGCGGAAGGTAATATCGATGCACAGGTATTACGGACAGGAGCACTTCAAAACGAAGATTGGCGCAAGTTGACAATGGCTATGGGGAGTTTATCAAATGCTGGAATTTTCATCGATGATACGCCCGGAATTCGAGTGAACGATATTCGTGCCAAATGTCGTCGACTCAAACAGGAATATGGACTTGGCATGATTATGATTGATTATCTTCAGCTAATTCAAGGACCTGGACGTTCAGGAGAAAACCGTCAGCAAGAAGTATCGGATATTTCCCGTTCGTTGAAAGGCTTAGCTCGTGAGTTAGAGGTACCGGTTATTGCGTTGTCTCAGTTATCTCGTGGAGTCGAGCAAAGGCAAGACAAGCGGCCGATGATGTCGGATTTACGTGAATCAGGAAGTATTGAGCAGGATGCTGATATTGTATCCTTCTTGTACCGTGAAGATTATTATGACAAAGAAACCGAAGATCAGAACATGATCGAAATCATCATCGCCAAACAACGTAATGGTCCAACGGGTACGGTAAAACTGGCATTTGTGAAAGAATATAATAAATTCGTTACCATCGATTGGAGTCAACATGAATCAGGTGGAGACTTTTAAACACGAACATTAAATGTGGTAACACATTTATATGTTCGTGTTTTCTTCTGTTGCGTATTGACGATTTCCTGTTTAATTGGTACAATAAAAACTGTTTGAGATAGGGCATATGCCTAACGGAGGTGCGGATTATGACATCAGTCGTAGTAGTAGGAACGCAATGGGGAGACGAAGGAAAAGGGAAAATCACAGATTTTCTATCTGAACATGCAGAAGTAATTGCACGTTACCAAGGCGGAAACAACGCTGGACATACCATTATTTTTGGTGGAGAAACGTACAAACTGCATTTGATTCCTTCAGGGATTTTCTATAAAGATAAGACATCTGTAATCGGTAACGGTATGGTCGTAGATCCGAAAGCACTTGTGAAAGAGTTAAAAGGTCTTCATGACCGTGGCGTAACAACGGAGAACTTGCGTATTTCTAACCGCGCACACGTTTTATTGCCATACCACATCAAGCAAGATGAAGTGGAAGAAGCACGCCGCGGAGCAAATAAAATCGGAACAACGGGCAAAGGCATCGGCCCTGCTTATATGGACAAAGCAGCACGTGTCGGAATTCGCATGGCGGATTTATTGGATCACGTTGTGTTCGAGGAAAAACTGCGCATGAACTTAAAAGAGAAAAACCGTCTGTTTGAGAAATTCTATGAAACAGAAGGTTTTACTGTAGAAGAAATTATGGAAGAATATTATGCATATGGTCAAGAAATCGCTAAATACGTAACAGATACATCAAAAGTGTTGAACGATGCAATCGACGATGGTCGCCGTGTATTGTTTGAAGGCGCTCAAGGTGTGATGCTCGACATCGACCAAGGAACTTATCCGTATGTGACATCTTCGAACCCTGTAGCGGGCGGAGTGACAATCGGTGCAGGCGTTGGTCCCACAACAATTCAGCATGTTATTGGAGTTTGTAAAGCTTATACTTCACGTGTCGGAGACGGCCCGTTCCCAACGGAATTGTTTGACGAAGTGGGTCAACAAATCCGCGAAGTTGGTAAAGAATACGGAACTACAACTGGACGTCCACGCCGCATTGGTTGGTTTGATAGTGTAGTTGTCCGCCATGCAAGACGTGTTAGTGGTTTGACAGATCTAACAGTTAACTCAATCGATGTATTAACAGGTCTTGAAACCGTGAAAATTTGTACAGCTTATCGTCATAACGGAGAGCTAATTACAGAATATCCAGCAAACTTGCGTATGCTTGCTGAATGTGAGCCTGTTTATGAAGAACTTCCAGGTTGGTCGGAAGACGTAACGAGCTGCAAATCGTTAGACGAGCTTCCTGATAATGCACGTCATTATTTGGAGCGCATTGCACAATTGACAGGCGTTCAAATTTCGATTTTCTCTGTCGGTCCTGACCGTAACCAAACAAACATTGTGACAAGTGTTTGGAGATAATGTTATTAAATTGCTGCAGATAAATGCTTTTCGTGTTTTCTTCTAACGAGCTTTTCAATTTTTACCCTTGACTCAACTTATATCGTTTTTACCAAGCAGTCGCCTATGAGCGGCTGCTTTTTGATGTTTTGAGAGAGACAATTAATTTTTGGGCAGTTGAATGGGCACGGTGTTTAGCTACAGATAGATGCGGATTAGTCTGAACAATGATAAAGTATAGGGTAGTAAAGAATGTGCAACGGTAAGAAAAAGGGTGTCAAGTTGAAAGAAAAAGGGGAGAAAAATGATGAGTAAAACAATTCTAGTTGTAGACGATGAGAAACCAATTGCAGATATTTTGCAATTCAACTTAAAAAAAGAAGGTTTTAACGTCGTATGTGCATATGACGGGGACGAAGCGATCAAAATTGCAGAAGAAATTCAGCCGGATTTAATGTTGCTGGATATCATGTTACCAAACCGTGACGGCATGGAAGTATGCCGTGAGATTCGTAAGAAATTTGATTTTCCCATCATTATGTTAACGGCAAAAGACTCAGAAATCGATAAAGTTTTGGGCTTAGAACTAGGTGCCGATGATTATGTTACAAAGCCATTTTCAACACGTGAATTGATTGCCCGTGTCAAAGCGAATTTACGTCGTCAAAACATTGCACCAGCTGAAGAAGAAGGACCCAATTCAAATGATATTCAAGTTGGTTCTTTGACGATTCAGCCAGATGCGTATCTAGTCTTAAAGCGTGACGAGACGATCGAACTGACTCACCGTGAATTTGAGTTGCTTCACTATCTTGGCAAGCATATTGGACAAGTTATGACACGTGAGCATTTGTTGCAAACTGTGTGGGGCTACGATTATTTTGGAGATGTCCGGACAGTAGACGTTACAGTGCGTCGTTTACGCGAAAAAATCGAGGACAATCCAAGCCATCCTGCATGGATCGTGACAAGACGTGGCGTAGGGTATTATTTACGAAATCCTGAACAGGAGTAGTTAAATGTCAAAATTTAATTTTTTGAAATCGATACATGTGAAATTTGTTTTGATTTATATTCTGCTGATTTTACTAGCGATGCAGATCATAGGACTGTACTTCGCTCAACAGCTTGAAGAAACGCTAAAAGGTAATTTTGAAAATTCAATTGAAGATCGTATGGAAATTATCGAATTTAGTGTGCGGGAAGAAATGATTAAAGAACGTACAGAAGAAAGCTTGACGCTCGAGCAAACTTTGCGGACGGTATTATATGGTTTTAAATCGGATGATATTAGTGAAATCCGTGTTGTTAACACGCGGTACAGTATTCTGGCGTCTTCGGTAATCGAAAACCAAGCGCTGATCGGTCAACGTTCAACAAATGATTTAGTGCGGCAATCCATTATCGGAGAAATCGGACTTGAGCAGACATATGTTGATCCTGACAGTGAAGAGCGTATTTGGGTCCGTACCTTGCCAATTGTTGCCGCCGGTGGAGAGTTCCTCGGAACTTTATACGTCGTGGCAGAAATTGAAAATGTATATGACCAAATGGACGATATTAACTCGATACTCGCTGTTGGTACGGCCATATCGCTAGTAATTACGGCAATTTTAGGTATTCTAGTTGCCCAAACGATTTCGCGACCAATTGCCGACATGCGTAGACAGGCGCAGGCTATGGCAAAAGGGAATTTTTCACGCAAAGTTAGGGTTTATAGCGATGACGAAATTGGCCAGCTTGCTCGTGCTTTTAACCATTTAACAAATAGGCTGCAGGAATCCCAACAGTCTACTGAAAGTGAACGACGTAAATTGGCTTCGGTTCTTTCGAATATGACAGACGGTGTATTATCAACTGATCGACGAGGTCGAATTATTTTAATTAATGATCCGGCATTGCAATTGCTTAATGTTTCACGTGAAACGGTGATAAATCGCCCTGTAACAAGCATACTAGGTCTCGATGAAGAATATACTTTTGAAGATTTGATAGATATGAAAGAAGCTATAACGCTCGATTTTAGTTCTTATGATCAAAGCACTTTGCTTCGGACAACATTCTCTGTTATCCAAAAGGAAACAGGTTTTGTTAATGGATTAATTGCTGTATTGCATGACAATACGGAGCAAGAAAAAATTGATATGGAACGCCGCGAATTTGTCGCCAACGTATCACATGAATTGCGGACGCCATTAACGACGATGCGCAGTTATTTAGAAGCCTTAGCGGACGGTGCGTGGCAAGATCCAGACTTGGCACCAAACTTTTTAAATGTCACTCAAACAGAAACAGAACGAATGATTCGACTTGTTAATGATTTGTTGAAATTATCGAAAATGGATTCTAGTGAGACGGAATTGAGCAAGGAAATGGTTGAATTTAATGTCTTTTTCAATCGTATTATTGATCGTTTTGAAATGTCGAAATCACACAAAGTGGATTTTGAACGTCATTTACCAAAAGAGCAGTATTTTGTCGAAATTGATCCCGATAAATTAACGCAAGTAATCGATAATATTATTTCCAACGCCTTGAAATACTCTCCAAAAGGTGGCAAAGTCCGTTTTGATATGACTGTAGAAGAAGGATCTTTGTTGATTCAAATTAGTGATCAAGGCATGGGGATTCCGAAAGAAAATGTCGATCGGATTTTTGATCGTTTTTACCGTGTCGACCGCGCGAGATCTCGCGAAATGGGCGGAACCGGCTTAGGGTTGGCCATTTCTAAAGAAATGATTAATGCGCACGGTGGTGTCATCTGGGCAGAGAGCAAGTTCGGAAAAGGGACCAATATATTCTTTACGCTGCCATTCGAGATGGATGATGGAGGTGAGTGGGATTGAAATATGTAGAGCTAATTAAGTCAGTTGCCTTATTTTTGCTGATTCTACTTAGTCTGGCATTGACCTTTACGATCTGGACTTTCACTCCAACGCACAAAACCATTGAACCATCGACGACAGTAGAAACACCGATAGCAGAAACTAAGAATATTGAAGAAATTGTTCGTCCGGTAAAACTGCTGTTTCATGATGAGGAGTTAGTGACTGGAACAGTCGACCAAACCAATATCGAAGTGCTGGTCGATTCATTGCAACAATGGGAAATAAAGAATATAAGACTCGTACAAGAAGAAGCACCTCCTGCAACGTTAACGTCTTATATGCATAGTTCTAAGCGAACAGTTCTTTACTATCCAGGATTGGTTCCACTCCCTGTATTTGATTCGATTAACAATATCGTGGATGCAACAATTCCAGAATCTTCGTTTGACAGGCTTATCATCGAATGGGAAACACTGGCGAACGGTCAACCGACCTTGTACTTTATCAATACGTTGTCTGGAAGAATCTACAAAGCAGATATTCGTCCAGAAGACCTGGATCAATTTCAAACAGAAATTGGAGATCAAGCTGCCAACTACGAAACTTACGTAACAGATGAAACAATTGGCACTTTGCCGATTTATGTACAAAAAGGCCAAGTTGAGAAAGAAAGTGTGGATTATGTACTAGAGGAAACGCCGAATGCAAAATTTGCTGAAGCTTTGCTCGACAGTCCTTCACTTGGATTATCTGCGGACTTAATGACACAAGAGTATACAGACGATTCTGGAGCATTGATGAGAGAAAATTTAACGACTAAAAGTATTAGCTATATCCAGCCAAAAGCTGAAACATCTGATCCAGCTATTCCCTCTGACTTGTTATTCGATTCTCTCAGCTACGTTAATGCGCATGGTGGTTGGACGGATAAGTATTTATTCGCAGGAATGAATTCAGTAAATCAGCAAATTAAGTATCAATTATACGTAGGCGATTTACCGGTCTTTAGCACTTCCACAACGACTGATTTGGATATTAAGTGGGGGATAGATGAAGGCGAAGAACAAGTTTATAGTTATGTTCGCCCGACCTATCAGTTAGAAACTGAAGCAGAAAAAGAGCCCAGAGTGTTAATGTCGGGAGAAGAAGTGCTGAAAGCTTTAAGCCAAGGGGATAAAAAAGAACTAGCCACTATAACCGATATTACACTTGCCTATACATTAACAAGAAGAGAAGGAGATTCTGTCGTCACTGTAGCTGTTTTTGAGCCCGCATGGTATTTTAAAGCGAATGGTAGTTGGACAGAGCTGACGAATGAATTGACGGGAGGACGCGAACTTGGATTGGAATAAAACCAAAACCATTTTTATTATTGTCTTTTCTATTTTGAATGTCTTTTTGTATTCGCTGTATTTAAATCGCTATACAGAGGCAAAAAATGTAGAAGTCCTTTCGGAATCATCAGTGGATGAAAAATTAGCTGCAGATAAAATTACGTATTCAAATCTTCCTGAAAACTTGGAAGGCATGCCTTATATTCGCGGTGAGACGAAAATCTTCACTTCTAAAGATGCACCCAAAGACAACGTTCAAGTTAATATTCAAGATGGAAAACAGCTGCAGGTGTCCTTTGAAAAAGCGGTTTCTCCAACTGGAGAAGCAGAGAGCGTAGAAGCCTTGAATGCATTCATGGAACAAACTGTTTACGAAGGCACTTCTTATGAATTGTGGGAAATTGATAAAGAACAAAACAGAGCCGTTTTTTTCCAAACCTTTGGTGGTGAAATTCTTTATTTTAGTGAGAGTGGAAAAGTAACGGTTTATTGGAACGACCAAGGGGATATCGTCCGCTACGATCAAACGATGTTCACAGATGTTATCGAAAATCAGGAATCCAAAGAATTAGTAACAGCTGTAACAGCTATTCATACGCTGTATCAAAAAAACAAGTTGAAGCCTGGATTGAAAATCGTTAAAACAGAACTTGGCTATTCCGTACATGTACAAGTATCAAAAAATCGGCAAATGTTTGTGCCGACTTGGCATGTTGAAGCAGAACTCAAAGATGGTAGTCGAGAGGATTATTTCGTAAATGCTGTAAAAGATGGCGTGATCGAATTGAACAAACAAGAAGAAATAGAGTAGGGAGATTTTTGCTATGCAATTCAGTGTATTAGCCAGCGGTTCAACCGGCAATGCTACTTACATCGAAAACGGCGAACATTCTTTTTTAGTCGATGCGGGACTCAGCGGTCGTAAGATGGAAGAGTTGTTTGCTGCAATCGGTAAAAAAATGAGCGATTTAGATGGAATATTGGTGACACATGAACACAGTGATCATATTAAAGGACTCGGCATTGTGGCACGTAAACACAAAGTGCCGATTTATGCCAATGCGAAAACGTGGACTGCGATGGACGGGTTAATCGGAGCGGTTCCAGTAGAGCAGCGCTTCCATTTTGATATGGATACGATAAAAACTTTTGGTTCGATGGACATTGAATCGTTCGCGGTGTCGCACGATGCGGCAGATCCCATGTTTTATGTCTTTCATGCAAACGGTCGGAAGCTGTCGCTGATTACAGACACAGGTTATGTCAGCGACCGGATGAAAGGTGTGATTCAAGCGTCGGATTCGTATGTGTTTGAAAGCAATCACGATGTTGGAATGTTGCAGATGGGGCGTTATCCATGGTCGATTAAGCGTCGAATTTTAAGCGATGTCGGTCATGTGTCCAATGAAGATGCAGCGGTCGCGATGAGCGAAGTACTTGCTGAAAAACCGACGCGTATTTATCTTTCGCATTTGAGTAAGGATAATAATATGAAGGATTTGGCGCGTATGAGTGTTGAACAAACTTTGCAGTCGAAAGGGATTATTACGGGCGAATACGTGAATTTGTTTGATACCGATGCCAATATACCGACTAAGTTGATTGTTGTATAAGAGAAGAGCTGTTCAAAGGTCATGAAAGTGACTTTCGAATGGCTTTTTTTGTTGTACATTGAAATTTGTAAGCAAGCTTTCCGTTCCAGCGCTTGCTTTCCGCGGGTGCAGCCTCTGCCGCTTCCCTCGCTTTGCTCAGTCCAGTGGCTCCGGCTAGCACTATTCCCGCAGGAGTCGAGCGCTTACACTCCAAGCAGCTAGAGGATGTTCTATAAACGATGAGTAGGGAGGAACCAAGTTTTCCGACTTGCTTTGGTCACGTGAAATTTTTAAACTAAAATGATAAAGGTCTTATAAATGGTTCAAACGGGGTAAATAGATAGAGAAGATAAAGGAAGGATGAGTGCGGTGGGTTATTACAATCAAACACCGAACGGTAGGCAGAGACCTAGTCGTTTAGGTGCGTTTGCTGCAGGTTTAGGCGGAGTGGTAGTAGGTGCATTGTTGGTATGGTTATTGTTTTATTCGATGCCGGAATTGAGACCGGATAGTAGTAGTGAGACACAGATTGTTCAGCAGGAAGCGGAAGGGCGTTCAGAAGCGGTTTCGGTTGATATTACGACTGATGTGACAGAAGCGGTTGAGATAGCAGCGGATGCGGTAGTGGGCGTTACCAATTTGCAATCGGCTGGAGATTTTTGGTCTCAAGCACCTCAACAAGAGCAAGCTGTTGGAACAGGCTCTGGTGTCATTTATAAAAATGATAACGGCAAAGCATATGTTGTGACGAACCATCATGTAATCGATGGTGCGACGGGAGTAGAAGTCACTTTGTCAGACGGTTCAAAAGTCGAGGCGACAGTAGTGGGTAGCGATATTTGGACGGACCTTGCTGTTCTGGAAATGGATGGAGCGAAGGTACAGGCGGTTGCTCAATTTGGAGATTCGGATGCGTTGAAACAAGGCGAGGCGGTTATCGCGATTGGTAATCCATTAGGACTCGATTTTTCAGGATCGGTGACAACAGGTGTCGTTTCAGGAAAAGATCGTGCGGTTCCAGTGGATTTGAACGGTGATGGTCAAGAAGACTGGCAGGCAGAAGTACTTCAAACAGACGCTGCAATCAATCCGGGGAATAGCGGCGGTGCGTTGGTTAATTTGGCTGGACAGTTGATCGGCATCAATTCAATGAAAATCGCAACATCATCAGTAGAAGGAATCGGCTTTTCCATTCCAATCAATTCAGCGATACCGGTTATTAATTCGCTCGAAGAGAAAGGCGAGATGATTCGGCCATCAATGGGTGTTACGTTGCTTGATTTAGCTCAAGTGCCTCAAGTCTATCGTCAAGAGACATTAAAGCTTCCTGTAGACGTCACAGAGGGCGTTGTGGTGAATTCTGTAGTAGAAGGCTCTGCAGCAGAAGCTGCCGGCATGGAACAGTTTGATGTCATTGTGGAGATGGACGGAGTTGCCATAGTAGATATCATTGAGCTGCGTCAGCATTTGTATAATGAAAAGAAAATCGGAGATTTATTGAAAGTTAGCGCTTATCGCAACGGAGAACTGATGGAATTTGAATTAGAGCTTGTGGATAATTCAGCATTGTAAAATAGAAAACCTGCATAGGAGCTTCTATGCAGGTTTTAAACTGTAGACAAACTCGATTGATTCGAGGGGTCTGCATTTTTTTTGTGGAAATCCATCGCTCCGGAGTAGGCGCCTTCGCTAGTGAAAAATTCTTTTTAAGATAGGAAAATCGTCTTTTGGGCATCCTGAATTTGTTTATTTTAAGGAATAGCCACCGTCTACGACTATTTCCGCACCGTTTATATAAGATGCTTTGTCTGAAGCTAAGAACAAAACAACTTCTGCAATCTCACTGGGTTTCCCGTAACTTCCTCTAGGGTGTCCTTTAGATTGCTTTTCATAATTCTCTTTTCCACCATATGCATTAATGGATAAGTCAGTTTCTGTAGGGCCAGGAGATATGCAATTGACGCGGATTCCCAGATTAGCAAAGCGAAGTGCCGTGCTTTGAGTCATCGCGACAACGGCTGCTTTTGTTCCACTATAAGCGGGTAGCATCGGATTAACCTTGTCGTTTCCAAGAATCGCGGCATTGTTAATAATGACTCCATTACGCTTCTTACTCATCACAAGTAAAGAATATTTCATGTAGAGGAAGATAGCCGTTTGATTGACAGCGATTAAGTAATTCCAGTCATCTAGCTTTACTCGAGACAAAGGCCCCATTCCTGTAGACAGAATGCCCGCATTGTTGAATAGAATATCAACAGGGTGTTCGTCAGCTTCAAGTGTTTTAAAAAAGTTTTCGATTTCATCCACGTTTTCGTTATGGACTTGATAAAAATGAGCTTTGCCGTTGCAGTCACTCTCTACTTGAGAGCCTTTGTCACGATCTCTTCCAGTAAAATGAACAGTAGCCCCTTCTTTACAAAAGAAATAGACGACTTCCTTACCAATTCCATCCGTTCCACCGTTAACAATTACTACTTTGTTTTCGAACATCATAAGATCTCCTCCAAATGTAATAGTAAAGTGATAGATATGTGAAATCAGTATATAACATTCGTATAGGCAAAGGAAATCTGAGTATAAGCTATTTAAGGAAGACATGAACTTCATCTTGATTGGGAAGGATTTAATCTATGAATGTTTTTTTTATTGTCTTGAACAAATACTATTCAAATATCAAGATTTTAGAATGTAAGAAGCGGAAGAGAAGTTAGAATAATATGTGGATAACTTTTTGCGTGTTAAATTATTATTAACAATCCACAGGCCAACAAAAGCTTCGCTATCCGTAACTCTTTGCTTCTGTTAAAATAGATTGTGGATAAAAGGAACAAAATGTGCATAACTGTGTGGAATATTCGGAATTTAAAAGGAGTGAAAAAAATGGAGATTAAATGCTGTAAAACCCATGTAGAGCATGCCTTAGACAAGTTTGTAGCTGAAGTAAAAAGCTACCCCATACTTACAGAATTATCAGAAATAGAAAAGTTATCCACAGTATGTGATTACTGTGAAGAGGCTGCAACGTATCTTGTGGCGAACGAATGATCTGGCACAAGATGTAGAAAAACCTGTGGATATGTGCATAACATATGTGCATAACTTGTTTGTAAATTTAATGTAAAGGGGGATAAGATGTGAATATCTCAATTATCAGTGTAGGAAAGTTGAAAGAAAAATATTTGAAATCAGGCATTGAAGAGTATATAAAAAGACTGGGAAGCTATTCAAAAATAAATGAAATCGAAGTAGCAGACGAAAAAGCACCAGAGCAGTTGAGTGATGCAGACATGGAAATCGTCAAAAAGAAAGAAGCCGACCGAATTATGGCGAAAATTTCCGCTGACGCGTACGTCATTGCCTTAGCGATCGACGGCAAAATGAAAACCTCAGAGCAGCTCGCAAAAGACATCGAGTCGTTGATGACTTACGGCCGTAGTAAAATCGTCTTTGTGATTGGCGGATCGCTTGGGTTACATGACGAAGTGTTAAAGCGGGCTGATGAAAAGTTGTCGTTTTCGAAGATGACGTTTCCTCATCAATTGATGAAGTTGATTTTGGTGGAGCAGGTTTATCGGGCGTTTCGGATTATGAAGGGTGAACCTTATCATAAGTAAGTGAGGTTTTGAATTTGCTAGTGAACTAACTATCTACTCGGGATTTCAACGGCATAAATATCAATAGTTTAAGTTATGATACCATCATGGTAATTTCTATTTTCAGGAGTGATTTAATGATAGCTGGATTATTTGTAAATGGATTTAAATCGTATTCACAAACTTCTTATATTCATTTATGTAAAAGTTCTACGTACAAGTTTACAACTATAGTCGGAAAAAATGGAACTGGGAAGAGTGCTATTTTAGAAGCTTTAAATTTTTATTTTAAGCAAGGTTTTTGGAATGCAAACAAACAGAGTAAAAATAAAGATGATATGTTTATTTCGCCAGTTTTCCTTATT
Organism: Planococcus faecalis; assembly: GCF_002009235.1. Taxonomy (NCBI): domain Bacteria; kingdom Bacillati; phylum Bacillota; class Bacilli; order Caryophanales; family Caryophanaceae; genus Planococcus; species Planococcus faecalis. The sequence goes on along the minus strand of NZ_CP019401.1, from coordinate 3,464,282 downwards.
GAAAAAGTTGCATTTAATAAATGGATTGATCATTCACCAGAATTTAAAAGTCAGTCATCAAAAATAAAAAAGAATTTAGAGAGTATAAGTAGATTTTTGTGGGAAGAAGCAAACGATACGTTTAAGGGTGCAATCAGGAGACCATATATTGTTGATTTTTTTAATCAAGTCAATAATTTGAAAAGAGATTATCAAAAAGATTATTATCTTTTGGTCATTGGAAGAGATGTTGATTCGAAAAATACAAGCAAGCCCATGTCAGGATATGAAAAAGAACTAGACAGTATATCGCTGGAACTAATTAATAGTGTAATTGAAAATTATTATACTTATATATATATTCCAGTAGAACAACATGCTAGTTCAACATTGAAAATTGACAATGTTCAAATGCAAAAAATTATGAATCAGAATGTCATTTTAAAAATTGAAGGCTTGTTAAAAGAAAAAATGTTAGTTGATGGCAAGAGCCAATCATTAATTGATCATATTAATAACCAACTTTCATTATTCGTAGAAGAAATAAATAGTACAGTTAAAATTGTAGACGATACTTATGAATTCAAAGGTCAAAGAAATAGAAAACAAAATTTAACAGCAGCTGATATAGTGGATAATATTTTAGAAGGTTATTTTTCAAAAAGAACTCTCAAAAGTTCTCATAAAGAATTGGAAGATTTAAGCTCTGGAGAACAACGTAGAGCTATGATTGATGTAATCTATGCATTTCTAAAAAATAAAGGTAAAGAGAACGAGTCTACAGGGAGAAATGTAATTTTGGCTATTGATGAACCGGAGATTTCTCAAGATATCTCCCACTGTTTTGAACAATTCGAAAGGTTAGAGAGACTTTCAACTGAATACGGAAATCAAGTTTTAGTAACTACTCATTGGTATGGAATTCTTCCAGTAATTGAAAATGGAACAATGTTACATTTATCTGAATCTACAAGTTATGAAAATAAATTTTCTATTTTTGATTTTTATAACTATTTGGATAATCGAGAGCAATTTCCTGATGAAATTCAACTTAAAAGTATGTATGATTTAGCAATCAGCCTCTCAACTTATATCAGAAAAGATACCTCAAAATATTTGCTGCTGTGTGAGGGTGGTACTGACAAGCGATATCTTGAAACGTTATTAGATACCAAAAAAGTACGAGTAATTCCGGTTGGCGGAATAGATAACGTTAAAAATATTTTTAGTTTACTAGTCATGCCATTAAAAATTGATAAAAAATCTAATAGTATAAAAAAAGTATTGTGCTTAACAGATACCGATCCTAATTTAACTAACAATACAGATATTAGTAAAGATCCATCTGGCAATATCCAATTGAAGCGACTTCAAATTAATGTTGAGAAATCGAAAGTGGATTTAGTGAATTTAGATAATTTTAATCCGCAAGCAGCTTATAAAGTAACTAGAATTGAAGATGTCCTATCAACCAAAATTTATAAAAAAGTTCTTGAAAATCTATTGAATGAGATATTAGAAGGAAGCGATTTTGAAGGCTTTTCTCATGCAAACTATAGCTTTTTAGAAGACTCTTTATTTACAAACTTGATTGGAGATACACAATTTTTGCACTGTAAACGAGTGGAGGCAACTAAAAGAAAACCAGATTTCATCAAATTTGTTGAATCAAAAAAAACTCGTCTATCATACGATTATGTATCAGAATTTAATCGAGCATATGAAAATGAACAGATTGAGGATATCCCTTTACTATTTCAAAGTATTCAAGAATTCTTTAAAGATGAAGTATTAAAACCAATACCCGATATAGTTTCATCAAAGCAAACAGTTTCATGAGAAGAAAAGATTTCAAATAGATATTACACACTTCTTCAGATACACAGAGCAAATCTTTCAATAAAGATTGACTTTGGTATACAATATATTTTTGGAGTATATTTTCTAAAGTTGTCTGTTTTTAACAAAAAAGAGACAGCCAATCATTGGCTGTCTCTTTCCAGCTTGTTGAGAAACTAAGGTTTTATCAATTATCTTCTTAGTGGATTGGTCAACAAACAAAAGAACGTGAAGTTTTTAGACCCTTCTGCTAAGCAGAAGGGTCATTTTTTTGATGTTTTGCACTGCGGCTGTCAGATAAGCCTGTTCTTGGACAGACTTGCGCCCTCGTCGCCTTGCGTAACGGAAACTATGGAGTTCTTTCGCATCGGCGAAACTCCGTTCGATGGTCTGGCTTCGTAACTTGTATAGCTTTTTTCCGCTGGGGGTGCGCTTGTTGGCGCGCACCTTTTCTTTTTCGTCTTCCCAGATGTGCCGGAAAATCGAGCGCTGCTTGCTTTTCGCGGAAAAACAATCCGAGCGCAGTGGACAATGTTCACAATCCTCCGGCCGGCTTTTGTACTGCCGATATCCCTCTCGATCTGTGGTGGCGTAGGACAACTTACAGCCCATGGGGCAAGCATACGCATCCAGTGAAGGGACATACGTAAATAACCGTTTCGGCACTTTCGGGTTACCGCCTTTGAAACGGCGGTAGCCCATGACCACAAACGTTCCGGCTTCGTTTAACGTTTTACAGATGTGGCCGGTAAAATAGCCGGCATCCAAGGCGACGGCTTCCACCGTTCGGTGGTCGAGATAGAAAAAACCTTGAGGTTTCTGGTTTCGCATGAGGAACCCACTATCTGGATCGGTCACGCTTTCGCGGGTCATCGCCGGTTTGGTTTTGGCAACGGGCCGAATCACCTTCGGCTTCAGCGCTTTTTTCCATGGGCCTCCCGGTCAGCTACGACCGCTTCTTCCAATTCCCCCAGGTAGCTCACCACTTTTTCGGCCTTTGCTTTTCGGATAAACTTGTTCTTATTGGCATTGGCTTTGATATGCGTGGAATCGGACAGAAGCACGCGGCCACTCACCATGCCGTGGGCTTTTGCCTGACGAACCGTTTCGTCGAAAATTTCTTCAAAGACCGAGGTGTCTTCAAATCGGCCCTTCCGATTGAAACTGATGGTGGAGTGATCTGGAATCCGGTCGACGAGAGAATAGCCCAAAAACCATCGGTAAGCGATGTTATCCCGAATCTCTTTTTCCAGTTGACGTTCTGAACGAACGCCATAAAAATAGCCGATGAAAATCATTTTGAATAAGGTAATGGACGGAATGGCGGGACGGCCGTTATCCGGACAATAATAAGGGGAAGCAATCCGTTCAATAAAAGAAAAATCAATGAGGGCATCAACGGTACGAAGAAAATGGTCGTGTGGCACGAGTTCATCAATTGAGACGGTGACCTGTTCATGACGGTGATTTTTGACGGGACCAATCATGGGACTTCGCTCCTTCTTTTTTCTTTCAGTTTACATCAAAAAAGTATCGAAATAAACAAAAAAAGACTGTCGAGAAACCTCGACAGTTTTTTTGCTTTTCGTTCCAGCCGGACGCTTTCCGCGGGTACGGCCTCAGCCGCTTCGTCGCTGGCGCTCCTGCAGGGTCTTCGGCTCGTGCTGTTCCCGCAGGAGTCGCCTGTCTCCACTACACTCGTGTTTTTAACTATTCAATTCGAGCGAATCGGCGTATACTGACAAAAAAAGGAGTGAGCGAACCATGTTGGGTTCTGTTCAAAATCACCGTCATGACAAAACCACGGTAACCATTGATGAGCTAGTGCCACGTGATCACTTCCTTCGGGCCGTTGATGCATTGATTGATTTCTCCTTCATTGAACGGATTACCACGCTTTATTATTGTGCTGATAATGGACGCCCGTCCATTGCACCCGTGACCCTTTTTAAAATGTTATTTCTCAAAGAAGCGGATATGGCGCAAGATAAAGGGGATATTGCCAAAGCAATCCGTGCCTATTCAAAGCTAATTGAAATGAACTGCTACAGCGCTACAGATGTTTCAAATTTTTATGAATTTCGAGCAGACCTCACCTTTAAGGAATATGACGACAGAGAGAGTGCATTCAGCGATCTTAATCATTCTATTGTTAATAACCCTTTAAATGATCGGTCTATAGCAAAGCAAGGAATTCTATGGTATCTACTCAATGATTTTAAAAAGGCAGAAACCAGTGCTCAGAATGCGCTAGACCTCAACCCTACTAATGAAACAGCATTAATGCTTTTGGATTGGTTAAATAATAATCAAGAAATGCAAAATTAAGAGGAGGAATTGAAATGGAAACTATTCAACTGATTTTGATAGTGATTGTGACCATTGGGTTATTTATGCTTTACCATAAAATGTTCAGAGTTTATTACTTTGGATTCGCAGGCATAGCCTCAGTGATTGGTGGTTGTTTGCTAATTGCTGCAGTTTTAGTAGCAGTCTTTTTTACGTATATTTGGTGGTTTATTGCACTTGGTACTATTGGCTTTGTAGTCTTTACCTATGTTAAAAGCAAGAGCGCTGACCCAGCTTAATTAGAGAAAGCTTGAATTTCTAAAATTTCATTGTATAAATTTAAAAAGGTAGGATATCCTGTCCTACCTTTTTTGATATAAGGCTGTAAAAAATTTATTAAAATAAAATAACTAGTGGAGGTATTGAAAATGACCAGAGATGAATTAGCTAGACGTTTAAAGGAAATGTATACAAATGCTAAGGAAGGAGAGAAGGCAGTAAATATTCACTTGTTTGGAATCATATATGGAGAATATATTCTTAATCATGGTTATAAACCTAAGGACATTGTTCAGGCTTCAGGGCTTAATGTTTCTTATGCTGCTGAAGTGAATAAAGGTGTCAATCTTTCAAAATACGTTGCAGTAAAGAATAAAGATAAGCAATGAGCATTTTAAATAACATTTCTTCAACTCACTACGATTGTATAAAAATATTTTTAAAGTGTAAATTAGGCCATAACATTCGCGGCCATAAAATTATACAAGAATGGGGATTAAAATGTCTTCTTCATATACAAAAATTTATAATTTATTGCGAAGTTCAGAAGCTAATCCATATGAGGACTACCTAACTGAAATTATTGCACCGCTTTTTGAGCAGAAAAATATATTGAGTAGTTTCTTCAAACAATTTGCTGGTATAAACTTGATTGATATCCATGATATTAAAGTACACACCCAAAAGACATACAAGAAATTACTTACACATGTTACAGACAGCAGACCTGATTTAGTCATCACCTTTAGGCAAGGTGAAATCCGTAAGCTTGTTTTTGTTGAAAACAAGCTTAGTAGTGGAGAAGGACATTTACAATTGCAACGTTACCAAGAACACCTTCAGCAAAGCGAAAAAGCGGGCTTCTCTACACACTTTTTTTACATTACAAAATATTTCGACCCTAAACAGATAGAAAAATCCTCTACTCCGTTCTGTCAACTGCAGTGGTTTCAAGTGTTTACTTGGCTTCAAGAAAATTATAAAGCTGATTTATACTGCAACCAAATTTTAAAGTATATGGAGGAGATAGAATTGAATAAATCAAGAACATTTTTACCACAAGACGTTTATTCTGTTCAGAATTTAGGAAAGACGATTTCAATGTTAGATCAATGTTTGAATGGAAAAACAAGTCACTCTTTTGTAAGGTTTTTCGGGAAACCCAAACCATGGGGAAACCGAGCAATTGAACTTCGCGATTATAACCGATATGTAATTAGGAATGACCAAAGTGATTGGAAATTTGTAGGGTGTGGTTTTACATTCGAAGATAGTGATTATCCGGAAGTGGCAGTTTTTATTGAAGTTAACGCAAATAGTGAATATAAAACTGTGCTAATGAGTGCTTTTGAAGAATTTGAAAAAATAAATGAAGGGTGGACTTTCCAAAGACCAGAAGATCAAAATGACGACTTCATGCTTTATGCGAGTAAATCAGTCATTCAGTTTCTAGCAGAAAAAGATCATATTGAAGCAATAGAAAAATTTTTCATTGATAAGTTAACAGAACTAAATAAACTAAAAGGAAACTTACCAGAATTACAATGGATTGTAAATGAACAGGAAACTCTATCAGCTGATGACGAGGTTGCGATTTAAAAAAGACTAACAGGAATAGGAATTTATAAAAGTTCTTTAATAAAAAAATTGTAAGCTATTTGCAATCAAGTTATAATTATTTTGAACCTGTGGAGTCCTTGTTCGGCTTAGAATCGATTAATCAAGGGCATACTAGTTCTGTAGGAACTAGTATACTTTTTAGTAACACATATTCGCAAAAGAGTTCAGTAAACTTACTGAACTCTTTTTGTATTCCGTTTGTCAATTTAAGCTAGACAGACCCATTCCATTCAGGTGACTCAAAAATGCCTCCAAGGGTGTGCGATAATCCAGCGACTTCCGTGGGATGTTATTCCGTTTGTCAGCCACTGAGGAAATGAACGTTTGGTCTACCTGGTTGAAGTCCATTTCCTTTGGCAGGCCGTCTTTTCGCAAGAGGCCGTTGGAGTTTTCATTCAAGGCGCGCTGGGATGGCGTGCCGGGATCCGCAAAGTAAATCGAGACGTCGTGCTGGTTGCACAGCGATTTCCAATTGGAGAATTCCTTCCCACAATCAAACGTGATGGATTTGAACAGATTTTTTGGGATTCCTTGAAACCACTGGTTCAAAGCGGTTTCGATATCGCACGCCTTGCGTCCTGCAGGCTTGATGGCGATGATGACTTTCGTCAGCCGTTCTACCAGTGTGATCACTGCACTTTTGTGGCGGACGCCCACAATGGTGTCGCCCTCGATGTGCCCGAACTCTTCTTTGAACGAAGGATAATCGTTTTCCCGGTCGGAAATATGCCGTTTGAACGCCTGTTTTCCGCGGCGTTCCTCGTGACCATTGGGTTTCCGTTTGCCTTTCATCGGCAGTGTGGCAACATCAAAGACCCGATTTTTGAACATGCGGTAGATGGTGCGCACGGAACAGTCGATCGCTGTCTCGGCGCGTCCCACAATGACATCAGGCGTCCAGCCCTGCGCCACCTTGTCTTGAATATAGGTCATTTGTTTCTTCGGCAAAACGATTTTTTGGCGTCCGCAGCGTTTCTTGTTTTTCTTGTATTGTGTGTAAAAGTCGAGGGCTGTATGTCCCAATTTCAGGAAATTGATGACCTTGTAAATTGGCTGCCTGGAACGTTTCATTTGATTTGCGATAATCGCCACGGGTATGTTTTGGCGGTGATAGGATTCTATCATCACCAGTTCATCCGTGGTAAGATGGGTGTAGGTCATTCGTGGTCACTCCTCTGTTTTTCTTTGGTCGGAAAATACATGTAGAGTGTACCATGAATGACTTTTTTAGTTGTCTAGCTTAATTTTACAATCGGCGGTATATAAAGATGAAATAAAAGCAGGGCTATTGCTAACGTGAGTAATTGTTCTGTTTTAAATAATGAGTTGTAAAGTTAAATACATTGGGTTAAATATTTGGGAAGAGGTAATTTATGAGTGAAATAAAAAAATTGAAACAAATCTCTTATAAAGAATTACTAATTGAAGTACATGAAGTATATGAATTGTTGCATAAAATATCAAAATCAGATATTAGAATCACTTTTTATATTTCAACGTCGCTTATTCCGTATTTAAGTTTTGTATGTGATAGTTTGGATTTTTTTCATGAAGGAACAAATAAAGTTCATTCAAGTTGGTATAAAGACATAAAAGGAACATCTATACAAAAAATAATCAAGGAAAACCGTAGTACTTTAAAGTTATACTCAGAGCATAAAAAGAATAAAGTTATTCCGAAATTAGAAGATGACACTTCCCTTTTTAATAATTTTTTAATTGGTGATTATAATTTAAAGCAAAAATTAGTTATAAAATTATTTGGTCAGCATGATTTGGGGATATATTCCTTTAGAAATATTGATTACGCTAACACTTATCAATTATTTAAAAATTCTAAAGCTCTTTATACTATTAATCATGAATTTAAAGGTTCTGTGATGGAAGAATTTACAATGGTACTTGCCAATTATATTTCCCAATCGACTATATATCCCGTCAGTAAAATTCCCAATAAGATTTTTTCTTTTCCTGAGGATTTTACTCACGAAAACGTTTATTTTAAAGATTCTAAACGTTTTAATGCCTTTAGTAATAAAGAAGATAAATATTGGCGGCTTTTTTTATATAACTACTACTGTCAAAATAATTTTATAAGGAATATTTTCCCGATAGTATTGGGAGTTCGCCAAAACTTTTATTTTCGAATGAAATTTTGTACTTATCTACTATCAATTAAAGGTTTAGATTTACTATCAAATAAAGTTCCGGAACTTAAGGAAAAACACCCTGATATTAATGAATTAATTAAAATTAGAGAGACTATCGTTCCGATAAAATCCGATTTAAGGAACAACCTTTTTCATTATGAAATTGTAGGTATTCCATATGAAACATTTAATGAAAAAGAAAATCTCTTTAAGCAAATGATAGAGTATTCGGTTGGGACATCGTTTGAAGAGTTCGAGAATCAAATAGATCATGAATTAGATAAATATCAAAAATTAGTAAATGAAATTTTATTTTAAATTATTTGAATCAATTTCATAAATCGCCCTTTTAAAAAAGTGTAGACGGTTTCTCGGACCATTTTTCCTGTTTTTAAAATTTAAGCGGCTGCTAAAGCACGGTTTCTAGCGACTTTCAAACGATCGCTCGCCAATCGGGACGCATTGTAAATCAACGAAACGAGTTCAAAATGGACTTTCGCTTTCTTGCCTGTCCGGTGTCGAACATTATTCAAATCGAAATACTCCTTCAAGTAAGCGTTGACGCGTTCCACTGCGGCGCGCTGTTTATAGAACAGCGTCCATTTCAAGGAACCTCTGGCAGGAGACGTATATTTTCGAAGGTCTACTGACCTTTTGATTTTAAAGATTTTTTGGCAAAGGGAATCGTCTTTCAACGGACACGTCGCACATTCTTTGGGACGCGTATATTTCAAGGTTTCGTATTTGGCGTCATAACTGTCGTAGCGATACGCGTGTTCCCGAACGCATGTCGGCGCAAAATGCTCATCAAACCCGATCACTTCGCCTTCCCTGCGCGGGTTGTAAGCGATGACGGCGTGAAGGTTCATTTCCTGCAGTTGTTGGTAAATGGGTTTGTAATCGTAACCCTTGTCCAGGATGCCCGCTTGAAAAAGACCCGGCATCGTTTGCTGGATTTGCTTCAGGAGAGGGATGGCGGCTTTTCCATCATTCAAGTTGCCGGAACTCATGAGCCCTCTGATAATGTATTGGCTGATCGTGCTGACAGCTAAATGAGCTTTGTAGCCGAACCAAAATGTGTTTTTTCCATCACTATTTTTCTTGATGCCCCATTTCGGGGCAACGGGCATCTCATTTACCAGCGCCTCTGTGGAGGCACCCAATTGATGGACAATCTCTTTTTCGTAGAGCGTCTTCTCAGCTTCCTGTTTTTGTTGGGCGGCTTGCCACTCAGCTTATTCGGCTTTCGGCTTCCGTCCTCGTTTTTTCGGAGTTGCTTTTTCTTTTTTCTCAGCCGCTGCCGGTTTGTCGCGTGCTTCGAAATGCGTGGCATCAATAGCCAGCGATTCCTCTGTGATGAAACCTTCCTGGATCGCTAGAGCCACAAGCACGTCTTGCACTTTCGACAGGGCATCCGTTTCACTGATCGCTGCGATCATGCGTGAGTAAGAAGCTTCAGATGGGACGTCGTCCGATAACAGAAACCCGCAATCGAACCGAAAAAAAGGATCTTGTTTCAGGCGCTTCACCAATAATTTGATCGTCGGAATACGATCCACCACACGAGCGATCAACGAATAAATCATGGCACCGTAATTGAGTTCTCTCGGCGCGCCGCGATGCGTCTTCTTGTCGAAGATGCGAAGAAGAGGACCCAGATCTATTGTCGAGAAAATGGCATTAAATCGATGGGTAGGTTCCATCTCAAATAATTCATGCATGTCAAATAGGTTATCTTGTCTTATAATAGGCATAGAGCGCTTTCCCTCCTGTTTGTGTATGTTGTGGTGACTACCATTATACAGGATTTGGGGAGGTGCTCTATTTTCTTGAGATATTACACTTAGAGCCGTAAGGGCTCGGAATTATGAAATTAACTCATTTACTTTGTTAATAATTTAAACATCCATTGTAATTTTGCGAATTGAAACCTCATTTAGATGCAATACGGTGAACCTTACCATAAGTAAGTGAGGTTTATATCATTACCAACGCTAACTTATTTATGTTTTATTCAAACGCTAAAAACAATTCAGTTATTCAAAACCATCAAAAGGAAATAAGCTTTTGGCTATTTGGATTTGCTAAATACGGGTCCAGATTTCGTTATTTTGTTTGACTGCATTGACGATAAGTTATTACTGCGCTTATTAAAATCACTCAATCATCGAACGGATCGAGGCGATTTTCCTTTCTCTTTTTTTAAAAAGCTATATAATGATAAAAGATGAATTTTAGCTGGGATTTTCACTTAAGGCGTTTTTATCTATTGCGTTAAGAGAAAGCTTGAAGCAAAGAAAGCGGGACCAAAATTAATGAAAAAACTTGGATTTGATTCGGAGAAATATTTGCAAGAACAATCAGCCTACATTCTAGAACGGGTGCAGCAGTACGATAAACTTTACTTGGAGTTTGGCGGAAAATTGATAGGTGACAAACATGCCAAGCGTGTCTTGCCTGGGTTTGATGAAGATGCCAAAATCAAACTATTGCATACACTGAAAGAAAAGGCGGAAATCATCATCTGTGTCTACGCTGGAGACATCGAACGAAACAAAGTCCGTGAAGATTACGGCATCACTTACGACCAAGATGTCTTGCGCTTAATTGATGAATATCGAGCATATGGTATTTCTGTCAACAGTGTCTTAATCACTCGTTATCAAGGGCAACCAACGGTCAAAGTATTTATGACTAAGCTTGAGAGAAGCGGAATTAGCGTCTGTATTCACCGTGAAATCGAAGGTTATCCGACAAACGTGGACGCGGTCCTTGGGGAAGAGGGATTTGCGACAAACCCTTATATTAAAACGACAAAGCCGATCGTGGTAGTGACGGGCCCTGGCCCAGGTAGCGGAAAGCTCGCCACCTGCCTTAACCAAATGTACCATGAGAATAAACTTGGAAATGAAGTCGGCTATGCCAAGTTTGAGACGTTTCCGGTTTGGAACTTGCCGTTAAAGCATCCGGTAAACATCGCTTATGAAGCGGCTACCGTCGATTTGAAAGACGTAAATATGATTGATAATTATCACTATGAAGCATATGAAAAAGTAGCGATCAATTACAATCGTGATATTGAGACGTTTCCTGTCATCAAACGGATTATCGAAAGGATTACCGGTAAAGCGTCTGTTTATAGCTCACCAACTGATATGGGGGTCAATCGTCTGAAATCGGGCATCACCGACGATAGGGTTGTCCAAGAAGCTGCCAAGCAGGAAATCATTCGGCGCAGTTTCGTCGTAGAGAATGACTATAAAAAAGGACTTGCCGATGAAGACAGTGTAAGCCACATGCAAGTGATTCTGGAAGAGACCGATTTAAAGAAAGAGGACCGGACACCTGTATTGCCGGCCCGTAATTATGCGAAAGCAATCCAAGAGCAAATTGACAGCACGAATCTACAAGCCGTAATTGCGATAGAACTGCCGAATGGCGAGATAATCACCGGTCGAACGACAACTTTGATGGATGCTTCGGCAGCCGCGATTTTGAATGGGTTGAAGAAATTGACCAATATTTCCGATGAAATTAATTTGTTGTCGCCGATGATTTTACAGACGATTCAACGGTTGAAAACGGATGACTTGAACAGCCGTGTCCCAACATTAAGCGCCAATGAAGTGCTCATTGCACTGGCAATCAGTGCGGTCACCAATCCTACTTCTGAGCTGGCTTATAAGCAATTGCCAAATTTAAAAGACACCCAAGCTCATTCCACGGTCATATTGAATAGAGAAAACGAACAGACTTTTAAGAAGCTTGGAATCGACATCACCAATGATCCGATCTATCCGACTGAGAACCTGTATTACAATTAGATTTTAGAAAACACCTGCCTTTTTCTTCTTACATAGAAGTCTGAGGCAGGTGTTTTTCATGTATACAGTTATGATTATTTTGAACTTGCGGTGTCTTTGTTCAGCTTAAAATTGAATTAAGCAAGGACAGATTAGTTCTATAAAGAGCTAGTAGACTTTTTAGTAACGCAACTTCGCAAAAGCGCTAGGATCATCATCCTAGCGCTTTTTTATATCAAAATATTAATGCTTGGTTCTGGGGAATCTACTAGCCAAACACGCATCATTCAAAAGGAAATGAACCTCCCTGTTTTTCCATAAGCACAGGAGCAAGCAACTTACTTTTTAAAATGCCCATGAGGATCAATAACAAATTTCTTGGAAGCCCCTTGGTCAAATTCAGCGTATGCCTCTGGTGATTGATCTAACGTAATGACCGTTGCGTTTACCGCTTTGGCAATTTGTGCTTTGCCGCTTAAAATCGACTTCATCAAGTCACGATGGTACCTCATAACTGGAGTTTGCCCCGTTACAAACGTATGAGCTTTTGCCCAGCCAAGTCCTAAGCGCACCTTCAAGGTTCCATTTTGAGCGTCTTGGTCGGCAGCGCCTGGATCACCGGTTACATAGAGTCCAGGTATACCAAGACGTCCGCCTGCACGCGTAACTTCCATAATGGAATTTAATACAGTAGCCGGTGCTTCACCAGCTCCCTCGCCATGTCCACTAGCTTCAAAACCTACACAATCAATCGCGCAATCCACTTCTGGGACGCCTAGAATTTGAGCAATTTGTTCCGCAAGGTTTGCGTGTTCACGAAGATTGACCGTTTCACAGCCGAAACTATGGGCCTGTGCAAGGCGTTCTTTGTTTAAGTCCCCTACGATGACAACAGATGCACCCAGTAGCTGGGCAGAGTGGGCAGCGGCTAAACCGACAGGACCAGCCCCGGCAACATAGACAGTAGCTCCTGGTTTCACACCCGCACTCACAGCGCCGTGGTAGCCTGTTGGGAAAATATCGGAAAGCATCGTTAAATCAAGTATTTTATCCATCGCTTGATCTTTATCCGGGAATTTCAGCAACTGAAAATCTGCATAAGGGACCATCACGTATTCCGATTGCCCGCCGACCCATCCACCCATGTCTACGTAACCATAAGCAGAACCGGGACGATCTGGGTTGACGTTCTCACAAATATGAGTGTCTTGCTCTTTACAGCTGCGGCAGCGGCCACAAGCAATATTAAATGGTACCGACACCAGGTCACCTTTTTTGATAAATTCCACATCACGGCCGACTTCAATGACTTCTCCTGTAATTTCATGACCGAGTACAAGGCCTTCAGGAGCTGTTGTCCGGCCACGCACCATGTGTTGATCACTTCCGCAAATATTGGTGGTAACGACTTTTACCACCACCCCATGTTCACATTTACGCCCGACATTCAATGGATTTACCCCGGGACCGTCTCTAATGATTAATTCAGGGTAGCTTATATCTTCAACTGTTACCGTTCCAGTACCTCTGTATACAACCGCTCTGTTTCCTGCCATTTCTGTCAGCTCCTATCTAATTTTGTACAGATAAAGATCACATCTTTACACCAGGGCAGCATCGAAGAAGGGACAAAATTTTACTATTTATATTAAGTATTCTCTATATTCTAAATTATAATTCTTTTTAATGGAAGAACGCACTTTTTTGTGAGAAGGTTACCTAAAGGATACTTTCAGAAGGAAATGGAAGAAGGGGGCAGTTTCATGAGTGATCTGCGGTCAGCAATAAAAAGGGAAATTGAGAGTGGCGAATTTAATTGTGAAAAGGAACTGACCTTATCGATTATTAGCGGCAAGTGGAAAATTATTATTATTTACTATTTAGGAACAGAGGGTGTCTTGCGCTTTAGTGAGATTAACCGCCTGCTTCCCAAAATTTCGCATAAGGTACTGACTACTCAAATTAGAGAGTTGGAGGAGGACGGGGTCGTTCACCGGCAAGTATTTGCTGAAGTTCCGTCAAAAGTAGAATATTCACTAACCACTTTAGGAGAAAGCCTCATTCCAATCGTTTTAATGATGGATGAATGGGGAAAGAAAAACATCAAACACTTTCCGATTGCGAAAAATGTGTGAGGAATCCTTTTTCGTTTTTAATAAATCTAACCTTAATTGGCTATAACGCAGAAAAACGGATCACAAGTAACTAATTTCAAAGCTGCGATTAAAAAGTCGATACAAAAAAGGCGAGTCCGTATAAAACGGAATCGTCTTTTTAACATTTATTAATTCAAAAACAAATAAATAATGTATAGCGGCACTAAAACAATCGCCATGTACTTTAGCAGATACAGCGAACTCGTAAATAGGCATTTGGCTTTCGCGATTAACGCTTCTTTCAAATCATTGACCATTTCGGACATTGTGTCTGCCCCCTTCAGTAAGTATGATTAGTATAAAGCACAGACTACTTGAATGGTATTTTGCTGTTTTCTAATAGGGTATCGCGTAAGGGAGGTTTTTCATGAACCGTTTTATAGGCTTTGTCGCAAGCATGTTCTTGCTAATCACGGGATGTAGTCAGGAAGGGGAAAGCAATGTGGAGCAATACTCAGGTGGACTGATTCAAGCAGTCGAAGACAACGAGGTAAAAAAGGTGCAAGAAATTTTACAGGATCCGTCGTATCCACTAAATGAAACGAATACGAAAAAAGAAACGCCATTGTTAATTGCGACGCATAGCAATTACATTGAAATCGCGAAACTATTAATTGATGCGGGAGCAGACATCAATCAACAAGATAATATTCAAGATAGTGCCTACCTATATGCAGGTGCACAAGGAAAAACAGAAATTTTAGCTTATATGATGGAGCATGCCGAGCCCAATCAAACAATTGTGAATCGCTATGGTGGCAATACATTAATACCGGCTGCTGAAAAAGGCCATTTAGACAATGTTAAGCTACTGTTAGAAGACGGTAGCGTAAATATCGATCATCAAAATAATTTTGGCTATACCGCATTGATTGAAGCAGTCGCTCTGACGGATGGTTCAGAAATCTATCAGCAAATTGTACAGGAATTGATCACATTTCATGCCAATAAAGAACTTCGAGACAACTCGGGTAAAACAGCACTCGATTACGCGAAAGAAAAAGGCTATACCGCAATGGTCGAACTGTTAGAAGACTGAGGCAGAGAAGGATATGAAAAATTTGATACCGAAAAGACGATTCCGTTCAAAAGGGAATCGTCTTTTTTAACGTTACTGAATTTAACTAGACGATTCGCTTAAACCCAAAATCACGTGTTTTTTACAAGAGTGTAAACCATAAAAAACTTCTCTATGCCAAAAAATTGCACGATATCTTGAAATAAAATAATTATGTTGTAATATATATAGGCTGCTGATAATATTTAGATGTCAAATATTTAGATATCTAAGTATTATGCAAGAAAATGATGCATTATGATGAAATTAGCAGGAGAAATTGGGATTACTATCGGTGGCGCTTCAGGGATTGGCAAAATTATTGCGCTTGCGATAGCAAAAGAAGGAGCACGATTTGCACTTGTCGGTATCAATGAAAAAAAGTCAAGAAACTGTAGCCGAAATCAATCAGTACACTAAAGGCGCTCTATTCAGTAGAGATATATCTGCAAAAGAAAATGTGCAACAAATGGTGAGTGCTGCAAACACACAAATAATGTACGAAGCCATGATGAACACTATTCTACTTGGTCGTGTTGGCGATTCGGAACAGCAGCCGTTTTCTTGGCCAGTAAAGATGTGGTTAGTAGTACCGGTTAAACATGGCTGGTTGATGGCAGTAGCATGAAACTACGTTAATTTTGAAGAGGAGGAAAAGGAATGGCTAGAGTAGAAAACAAAGTAGCATTAGTAACAGGTGGCGCTTCTGGAATTGGGCTTTCATCTGCAAGTTTATTAGCTAAAGAAGGCGCAAAAGTCGTCATTGCAGACTTTAATCTAGAAGGCGCGCAAGAAGCAGCAAAACAGATTAACGAACAAGGCGGTAATGCGCTAGGGATCTTCCTGGATGCAAGTAAAGAAAGTTCGATTCAAGAAGCTGTAGAGTATACGGTCGAACAGTACGGAAAAATCAATGTCTTGGTGAATAATGTTGGTGGAACCAACTTGAGAAAAGATATCGATGTGGTCAACTTGGATCTTGAAGAATGGGACCGCTTAATGGACTTGAATTTGAAGAGCGTGCTTCTAGGAAGCCGATTTGCGATTCCGCATATGATCAAAGATGGCGGCGCAATTATTAATACCACGTCTATGGCAGGATTTGCAGGCGACTCTGTTCGTACAGCATACGGAGCATCAAAGGCGGGCGTCATTAACTTAACAAAATACATTGCCACTCAATACGGCAAGCAAAATATTCGGTGTAACGCAGTTGCGCCTGGACTGATTTTAACGCCAGCTGCTAAAAATATTTTGTCTCCAGAACTGTTGGATACCTTTATGAGATACAACCAGTTACCTTACCACGGTGAGCCAGACGATATTGGAAATACGGTATTATTCCTAGCATCAGATGAATCGAAATTTATTACCGGTCAAACGATTAAAGTGGAAGGCGGACATTATTTAAGCAATCCGACCATTCCCGATTTTAAGGAGCAGATGAATGGTTAATACAACGATCAAGCCAGAAGAAAAAGTAAAAGCAAGTAAAAGTAAAATTCATGCAGCTTGGTTGGTGCTGATTGGTCTTTGTATCATCGTCGCGTTTGGTAAAGGGGTAGTCAATAACTCGTCCGGTCTGTTCTTAACACCTGTTTCAAAAGAGTTGGGTATTGGTATTGGTGATTTAACCTTGTACATGAGTATATCTGCAGTTGTTACGATTATATTACTACCTGTTGCGGGTAAATTAATGGCGAAATACGATATTCGTTTATTGTTGATTGTCGCGATTATTTTACAAGGTGGTTCGTTTGCGGCGTTCGGACTGATGAATTCAGTATGGGGCTGGTATATTTTGGCTGTTCCATTAGCATTTGGTGCTATTTTTATTAACGTTATAGCAGGTCCGGTTTTAATCAACCAATGGTTTAGAAAAAATAACGGATTGGCACTGGGCATTTTGACAGCAACTGGCGGGTTAATCGGTGCATTTGCACAGCCTGTTATTGGTTCATTAATCGTCAACCAAGGCTGGAGATACGGGTATATGGCAGTAGGGATTACAGCAATCATTGTCGTGATTCCCGTTACGCTCCTTCTTATTAAAAAATTATCTCAAAACAAAGGCTTGTATCCTTACGGCATGACGGACACGGAAATCGCCGACCAAGGATCTTCAAGTGAAACACAAAACGAAGGAATTGCGATGAGCGATGCGAAAAAATCGTCTTCGTTTTATGCATTGATGCTGTTTTTCTTCCTTATTACTTCCGTTGCGAGCTTTATGATGCACATTCCATCGTATATTGTCGATAAAGGGTTTACACAAGAATTTGCAGGAACCGCAATGGGTGTTTATATGTTAGGTGTGGTATTGGGTGCGATTATTATCGGAATGTTAAACGATAAAATTGGATCTCGAAACACGACCATTATGACGATGGGCTTAGGATTGATTTCGATTTCGCTGTTATTGTTTGTGACTTCAAGCGCTACCGTTATTTTCGTTGCACTTGTGTTGTTTGCTTTTGTAACAAGTGGCATTGGAACGCTGACGCCATCATTGACACAAAGTTTGTTTGGCAATAAAGACTACAGCCAAATTTACTCTACTGCTTCACTAGGATTGGCGATTGCTGCAATCGTTGCCTTACCTGCTTACGGATACATCTTCCAATTTACAGGCAGCTACTCAGGTGGATTGTATACCATTCTTGTCATGTTAGTGCTCGCGATTGTAGCAGTTCTATACGCTTTCAAAGGAAAAGAAAAACTACTAGCAGCCGGTGCTTGGAAAAAATAAATAAGTGGAGAGGATATGGAATATTTTTTCCGGATAGGTCTTCTCTTTATGGTATGCTTGTTTCAAGTTGCGCCTAAAATATGTATAATAAGAGCCCCTAGCCAATAGGGGCTCTTATTTAGTAGAAAGCAGGGATTCATTAGCATGAGTGAACAAACTATTTTTGAAATTATACACAATATGGATAAAGTAACCGATAACTTAATTGTTCAGTGGAACAAATCATTTAATGAAGACTTGGGGGTTTCTCACATTTTGGTGCTCGCTCGTTTGATGGTACACGGAAAAAGCTCTCCTTCGGATATTGCCAAAGAAGTAGGATTGACTCCTCCAACAATTACCCATTTGGCAGAAAAGTTGATCAGTAAAAAGTTAGCCGTCCGAACAACGTCTGAATCCGATCGTCGAATGATTATTTTATCCATTACAGATAAAGGGGTAGAGATGGTCAAAAGAGCTAACAAAGAAGGCGTTACTTTGCGAAAAAAATTATTTGAAACCTTAACTACTGAAGAACGAGATCAGTTACTAAAAATTTACCGCAAATTAAGTAACTAAAGCGTTCCTGCAAGCAACGATACTTAAAAATGTAAAGGTGGCTCACTCTATGACAAGATTACCAATCATCATCGATACAGACCCAGGAATCGACGACGCAATGATGCTAACTTTAGCATTTGCTAATCGTGAAACACTGGACGTACGACTTGTTACCACGTGTTCAGGAAATATCTCTCAAGACAAGACAAATTACAACGCTCGTTCTTTTTTAAGTTATATCGGAGCCGACGTTGAAATTGCACGTGGATTGGAGCAGCCGATGTTCCGTGAACTCGAAGTAGCGGAAGACATTCACGGGGAAAGCGGCTTTGGCAATGTGCAGTTTTCAGCACCGACTTTACCAGTTAGTAAACGACCAGCTGTCACAGCCATGCTGGAAACGATTATGGCGAGTGATGAGAAAACCACCATTGTG
Organism: Planococcus faecalis; assembly: GCF_002009235.1. Taxonomy (NCBI): domain Bacteria; kingdom Bacillati; phylum Bacillota; class Bacilli; order Caryophanales; family Caryophanaceae; genus Planococcus; species Planococcus faecalis. The sequence continues at coordinate 3,445,385 of NZ_CP019401.1, read as the reverse complement.
GCAACAGGACCCCTAACCAATGTGGCGGCGTTATTGCTTGCGCACCCTGAAGTAAAACCAAAAATTGAGCGGATTTCCTGGATGGGCGGAGCGGCAGTAGGTGGCAATATGTCACCTACTGCGGAGTTTAATGCGTACGTCGATCCACACGCAGTAGAGATTGTGTTCCGTTCGGGTGTACCGGTTGTCATGAGTGGATTAGACGTCACTCATAAAGCGTTTGTCACAATCGAAGAAGCAAAAAGCATTTTAAACATTGGTACGGAGTTTGCGGAGAAAGCTTATCATTTGGTGACGTATTATTTGGATGTCATCAAGAGAACCTCTTTCCATGAAGAAAATTACGATCAAGTGCTGCATTTCCATGATGTTTGCGCCGTTATGTATTTATTGAAACCGGAGTTTTTCGAAGGTCAGGACTGCTTTGTAGAAGTCGCTTTAGAAGGACTAGCAGCAGGTGCGACAGTCGTTGACTATACGAATCGTTCCGGGAAAACGCCAAATGTGCATGTTCTTCACAGCGTTAATCGCGAAGCATTCGTTGCAGAGTTTGTGAAGGCAGTAAAGGTTATTTCAGAACGACTTCAGTAAGTGTAGTTGATGTTATTTTTTAAGGTCATGTCTTTTTAGTTAAGGATCTGTCCCATACGCCGCTAAAATAAAACAGATGGAGAAAAAGATGTTCTTTTTCTCCGTCTGTTTTTTTGAATCGTGGGCGAGAATGTATAAAGGACTTGGTGATACGAGCTACTTTTAAAAGCTTGTGAGCCGGTGTCAGAATCCTGAACGCGGTGTGCATTTTTTAGACAGTTAAGATAGATTGATTTTTAAATGAAAAAAGGGTATACCAATCATAAGAAAGTAGGGTGAAACGCAATGAACATTATCGTATTCGGCGCTACGGGTGGCGTAGGTCAATCGGTTGTCAAGCAAGCAATAGAAAGTGGATTTAAGGTTACGGCATTTGTCCGAACACCAACGAAGTTACAAGTAACACACGAGAATCTAACTGTTATCCAAGGAGATGCCTTTAACACAGCAGAAGTCTCAGCAGCCATTGCAGGGCATGATGCAGTTGTATCGTGCTTAGGCTCTAGTCAAGGAATGAAGCAGTCAACAGAACTTCAAGAGATGACAAAAAATATTGTCATGGGCATGGAGGAACACGGTGTGAAGCGCATTGTCTACACGGCATCTGCAGGTGTTCATAATGAACTCACAGGTGTCAGTGGGAAGCTAATCATGAAGATGCTGAAGAACCCGCTAATCGATCACCGAGCAGCTACAGATTTGATTCAAGAACACGGACTGACCTTTACCATTGTTCGACCGATGGGATTAACAAATGGCGCGTTTACAGGGCAGTACAAAGAAGCTGCGACAGGTGTGCCGGATAAGTCGAAATCAATTCCTCGTGCGGATGTTGCGCATTTTATCGTCAAAGCCTTAAGCGATGCACAGTACGAAAACGCGTCGGTTGGAATTTCTAGTTAACGTGTTACGAACAAAAAGGGGGAGTAAAGATGATTACCGAAAAGGATTTAACGTATTTGCGACGTTGTGTAGAGTTGGCGGAAACCGCCCTTGAAAAAGGAGATGAGCCATATGGGTCTATTCTTGTTTCGGTGGAGGGAGCCGTTCTTTTTGAAGACCATAACCACGTAGCAGGCGGCGATCATACCCAGCATCCGGAGTTTGCGATTGCACGCTGGGCCGCGAATCACTTGTCGCCGGAAGAACGGAGCACAGCGACGGTTTATACGTCAGGCGAACATTGTCCGATGTGTGCAGCAGCTCACGGATTGGTAGGTTTAGGAAGAATCGTCTATGCAAGCTCGTCACAGCAATCAGCTGAGTGGTTGAGTGAAATGGGTGCGACCGCTTCATCGCGTGTTCGAAGGTTAGCTATTGAAGAAGTTATTAAAGACACAGTTGTCGACGGTCCTGCTTCTAAACTGACAGAGCAGATGCGTGGACTTCATCAGAGAGCATTTGAAATGAAACGTTAAAACAAATAGTTGAGGTTAATGTAGTCATTTCTTTTTCACTTTTTGTTACTGTCTAATCATTGTTATAATAAGGGAGTATCAAAGGCGAACCTATCGCTTTGATGCTCTTTTGTCATGACATGGAGTTTATTAGTTAGGGAGTTGGAAATAGCAATGAATAAAAAAGAGATAGCCGATATCCGCAAACGATTTAAGTTAGATACAGATTTACTGAAAATCGGTGAAATTTATAATGTCTACATCCAACAAGAAAGCAGTGAAATCTATCACGAAGAGAGTCGCTCATTTTCTTTGTTAGACCGGGAACAACAAGAATTGTTTCTGGCCAATTTCAAAAAAGTTTTAGGCGGAAAGCTTGATGAAAAGCTGTTTGAAGTTAAATTTCAACCGCAAGAAGAAGGACAAGTAGATCATACACAACGACTTTTATATGAAGGACTTCAAGCAGATGAAGTTAGTGACTGGAAAACAAACATGCAGCGTATCGCCTTGAAAATGGTTGAAGACCACCCGTACGAAAAGGATATGGTCGTTACGTTTATTCGTGGCAACTATTTTAAGACGACCAAACGCAAGACGGACGAATCGGACATGGATTTCCGAGATGAAATGTACACCACTTCATTTATTCTTAGTAGCATGAACCAAACGGAACTGCCGAAAAGCTCCTTAGTGTTTGACTTTGCGGAGAAAGAATTTAAGTCCAATGTGCTAATGGATCCTGTTATTAAGCTATCTGCACCAATCGGGGGGTTCTTGTTCCCAAGTTTTACAGATAATGCGGCAGACATTAACCGTATTTTGTATGCTGCTGGTAAAACAAACAAACCGGATTATCAATTTATCGAAAATGTTTTAAATGGCGATGAAATTCTCACAGCTGAAGAAGAAAAGACCGTGTTTGAAGAAATTGTGAAAGCGGTCATTGGTGATGAAGTCAATTCGAGAACGCTTGCGGGTTTATATGATGAAATCAATCAAATGCTAGTCATCGAAGCAGAAAGTGATGACGAAGATGAGCAACCGCCTACTTTGGATGTCACAGAAGTTACGCGTGTACTAAAAGCAAGCGGCGTAAAAGATGTGAGCACGGAAAAGGTAGAAAGAGCGTTCCAAAGCGTAGTGGAAGACAAAACCTATGAAATGAAAGCAAGTCATATCGTGCCAAGTTATGCATCCAAATCCATCAAAATTAGCACCAAAGTAGCGGATATCGCCATCAGCCCTCAAGACTTACGTTACGTCAAACAAGTTAATTACGATGGCAAACGCTGTATATTGATCGAGGTAGAGGAAGATACGATGATTGAAGGCTTTAAGTTGATTTCAGAAGAGTTGTTGGAGTAAAAAAGTGCATGACTAACATTAACGAAATGCAAGTTAACAAAAGCAAAGATATCCACTTTTGTTAAATTTGGAATTTTTGATTTAATTTAAGGAGGCTATGAAACATTGGTTCTCTTGTTAGACGCTTATTACTGTTCAGTTTCCTTCTAGTTTAGTATAATTCTAATGTAAGAATTAATCTCCACACATTCAATGCACGTACGACTAGGTTTCATTATTCAATAGGAGGTTTTAAAAGATGGAAAACAATGAAGAAAAGCGCCACACTGCAGCAGGAGAAGGTCAATGCCCAGTAACAGGTGGCCATAAAGATAGTGCAATCACGACTTCAAACAAGCCAGGAAAAACACAAAACAAAGACTGGTGGCCAAACATGCTGAATGTCAACATTCTCCATCAGCATGACACTAAAACAAATCCTCTAGGAGAGGCATTTGATTACAAAGCAGAATTCGAGAAATTGGATTATGAGGCATTAAAGCAAGATTTGCACAAAGTCATGACAGATAGCCAAGACTGGTGGCCAGCGGATTATGGTCATTACGGCGGGTTATTCATCCGTATGTCATGGCACGATGCAGGTACTTACCGAACTGCAGACGGTCGCGGAGGCGGTTCTACCGGAAACCAGCGTTTTGCGCCATTAAATAGCTGGCCAGATAACGTAAACTTGGACAAAGCACGTCGTTTGCTATGGCCAATCAAGCAAAAATACGGCAGCAAAATTTCTTGGGCCGATTTATTGCTATTGACGGGTAACGTAGCACTTGAGTCGATGGGCTTTAAAACCTTTGGATTTGGAGCAGGACGTGAAGACATTTGGGCACCAGAAGAAGATGTTTATTGGGGCAACGAAAAAGAGTGGTTAGAAGATAATCGTTATTCAGGTGAACGCGATTTGGAAAACCCTCTCGCTGCGGTACAGATGGGCTTAATTTATGTAAACCCAGAGGGACCAAACGGCAAACCGGATCCTCTTGCTAGTGCTGTTGATATTCGTGAAACCTTTGCACGTATGGGAATGAACGATGAAGAAACAGTTGCGCTAATCGCAGGTGGCCATACGTTTGGTAAAGCACACGGAGCGGGAGACCCTGCTGAAGTAGGAGACGATCCAGAAGCAGCCGTAATGGAAAATATGGGAATTGGCTGGAAGAGCACGCACGGTTCTGGTAAAGGCCGTGATACAATTTCAAGTGGTATTGAAGGCGCTTGGACGGCTAACCCAACAAAATGGGACAATGGCTATTACGAGCAATTGTTTGAATACGAATGGGAGTTAACAAAATCTCCTGCTGGCGCGTACCAGTGGACAGCAAAAGATTTGTCAGAACACCAAATGGCACCTGACGCAGAAGATGCTTCTATTAAAGTGAAAACAATGATGACAACAGCAGATATGGCACTTCGCATGGATCCGGCATACGAAAAAATTTCTCGTCGCTATTATGAGAACATGGATGAGTTTGCAGATGCATTTGCGCGTGCTTGGTTCAAACTTCTTCATCGTGATATGGGACCTGCAGCACGTTATTGGGGACCAGAAGTTCCAGAAGAAGTATTGATTTGGCAAGATCCAGTACCAGCAGCAACACATACATTAACGACTGAAGAGTTGGATGAGCTAAAAGAGAAAATCTTGGCGAGTGAGTTAACTTCGCAACAGCTCGTTAAAACAGCTTGGGCTTCTGCTAGCACATACCGAAATTCAGATAAACGTGGCGGTGCCAACGGAGCACGTATTCGCTTTGCTCCACAACGCGACTGGGCAGCAAATGAGCCAGCAGAATTAGCTAAAGTGCTCGCTGTTTACGAAAACCTTAAAGCTTCGACTGGCAATAAAGTAAGCATGGCTGATTTGATTGTACTTGGAGGAAATGTAGCCCTTGAACAAGCTGTCAAAGCTGCTGGGTTCGATTTAGCTGTTCCATTTACGCAAGGTCGTGGAGATGCTCTTGAAGAACAAACAGATGCAGAAAGCTTTGATGTGTTAGAGCCAGTTTCAGATGGTTTCAGAAACTACCAGAAGAAAGAATACACAGTAAGCCCGGAAGAAATGTTGCTTGATAAAGCACAACTACTTGGCTTAACAGCGCCAGAAATGACCGCATTAATTGGTGGTATGCGTGCATTAGATGCAAATTATCAAGGCGTAAAAGAAGGAACTTTTGCTACTAATAGCGGCGTGTTAACAAATGATTTCTTCGTTAAGCTATTGGATATGAACATCGACTGGACGCCAGTAGAATTCAATAAATACGAAGGTAAAAACAATGCAACTGGTGAAGTAGTCGGTACAGCTACACGTTTTGACTTAGTATTTGGTTCAAACTCAATTCTGCGTGCTATTTCAGAAGTATATGCACAAGATGATAGCAAAGAGAAATTCGCTCGTGATTTCATCAAAGCATGGAACAAAGTGATGAATGCCGATCGTTTTGATCTACAAAACTAAGTAAAGAAAATCCCAATCAGTAGCGAATGCTGCTGATTGGGATTTTTTGTGCATTAATGCGGATAAATCATAATTTTTTCACCGTTTTCATCTACTTCTTCCGTAAAACCAAACCCTAGTTTTTGATAAAGTCGAATGGCTACTTTGTTTTGTTCAAAGACACTTAAATAGATAGGTTTTTTAGGATAGAGTTCAGTTAAATAGTCAACAAGTACGCGGAAAAAATAACGTCCCAGTCCTTGTTGTTGAAAACGTTCGTCAACTAAAAAACGATCCAACCAAATCTGCTCATCAAATTTTCCGTACATCGAAAATCCGATAATTTCATTCTCTTTGTATAAAGCCAAAGGGACGTAACGTGTGTCTTGTTCAGCCTCTAGTAAACACTGACTGACCGATTCGATAAATCCTCGTTGTTGCGCTGCCACTTTTAAATTTAAAACTTCTTGTTTGTTCGAGTCTGTAATCGCTCGAATTCCAGTAAACATCATGTCAAAACCTTTCTTTCTTGTGTATAGATAAAATTTAAGGTATATAGTAACTAGGTAGTCAAGAAAGGAGCCTCCATGTGACTGAAAAATATTTGACAACAGGAGATTTTTCAAAATTATGTAAAGTTAATAAGCAAACAATTATTTACTACGACCAAATCGGCTTGTTAACACCAGCTTATCGCAATCAAAAAGGTTACCGCTTTTATTCGTTTCGGCAGCTGGAGGTGTTCAATGTCATTTATCTATTAAAAGAACTCGGGATGTCATTAGAAGAAATTAAAAGCTATATGGAACAGAAGTCACCTGAATTGTTTCACTCTTTGATGATTGAGCAAAAAGAAAAAGTGCGGACGAAAAAAAGAATGTTGGATCATTTGGAAATGATGATGGATGTAAAAATCAACTTGCTAGAAGAGGCTGAAGAAACAGACTTCCATCAAGTTAGCTTTCTCTATTTGTCCGAAAGTTTTTTGTATCTGAGTCCAAATATAACCGATATAAACGACGACGATTTTGCAAAGGTAGTCACGCAATTCATCAATACATTAAATGAACAGAATTTAGATACAGGCTTTCAAATTGGTGGAATGACTTTGCACGAACAAGTAGTAAAAGGCGAGTATACGAATTATAGTTATCTCTACATGAAGCAGCTAGAGCAAAGAAAAAGTCAGCCATTTTTTAAAATCGCAGCAGGAATGTATGCAGTTGGCTATCATTTAGGAAAAGAAGACACGATCCATGTCACATATGAACGGCTATTTTCAGAAATTCGCAGGAATCACTATGAAATTGGCGATTATATCATGGAAGAGTATATATACGATGGATTAGTAAAAAGTGGCGAGGATCATTACATTACGAAGATTCTTGTTCAGTTAAAATGAAAAATTAAAGCTCAAGTTATGAATTTAACTCCTCTAACAGATGCAGAGGAGTTAAATTCAAATTCAGTGTGAGGTTGTTTAGTTATCAATACGCTCCTGAAGAATAAGTGATTTCGTAGCTGTGACTGTAAATCTCAAATATGATGCCAAACGGATCTTCTACATAACACATTCTGTAAGGCTTATCATCTGGATAGTATTCTCTAATTGGCATCCGTTGTTTGCCACCATGTTCAACTATTTTTTGAACCAATCCTTCTACGTCTGGATCTTGAACGCAAAAATGGAAGACGCCTGACTTCCAGTACTCAAAATTATTTTCGGGTTTTTCGCTATTCGGAAATTCGAAGATTTCGATTCCAGTCCCGTCAGAAGTTGCCATGTGTGCGATGCGGAACGTTCCCCATCCGGCGCCGAACACATCGATACACATTTGCCCGATGGGTGTGTCACTTTCTTCTTTTACTTCTGCCGGCTCCATAATTACATACCAGCCCATAACTTCTTTATAGAATGTGACGGCTCTGTCTAAATCTGTGACCGATAATCCGATGTGTGAAAATGCTCTTGGGTAGGCCATATTGATCGCTCCTATCTGTTTTTTATATAGTATGACGATTGATCTTTATTATCCTGGACATCTTCATCATACAAAGGAGTTTTTAGAATAACAATACGGCACATTTAAGTGGTATAGTTACGAAAATGTGACTACCGAGAGGATAAGGAGAGATGTAATGGGAGTTAAAAATAGCTATATCTGCTCTTTAGGGCTGACAATTGATTTGATCGGTGGAAAGTGGAAATTGATGATTCTTTGGTACTTAATCAATGGGAGTAAAAGATTTGGCGAGCTAAAAAAAAGCATTCCGACAATTAGCCAAAAAGTACTTACGGAGCAACTGAAAGAGCTTGAAAGTAGCCGTATCATTTCTAGAAAAGTGTATCCGACCGTACCAGCTACAGTAGAGTATTCTATGACTGATTACGGAGAAAGTCTTATTCCACTAATTCATGATTTGTGTGACTGGACAAAACAATATGCGGGTGAAAATGATATCGAAATAAGTGGAGACTAAACAGATAAATAAACTAAGAAAGGAAAGCGGTCATTTGGCTGCTTTCTTTTTTTAGTTGCTTGTGTCGCAAATCAACTTCTAAAAGTAGAAGAGATGTTAATAAATAAAGAATTTTTTCTAAAAACAACGAAAAAAGTATAAATAGTTTAAAAAGTTGTATTATTCGCTTAATTAAACACTCGAGTTTTTCTCTATAATGAATAATTAACTTGATAGTAGAACTTTATAAAGAGGGAGTGGCACCATGATTGATTTGCTTTTAATAAATGGCACGCTAATCACAATGAATAAAGAACGAAGTATTATTTACGGTGGAGCCGTAGCGGTTCATCATGGAAAAATTTTGGATGTTGGGCTTACTGCAGTGTTGGAAGTGAAATACGAAGCTAAACAACTGATCGATTGCAAGCACCACTGCATTTTACCTGGATTGATTGATGTTCATGGTCATGGAGGTCATTCGATGTTTAAAACAATCGCCATGGACAACTTGGAACAGTGGATTCCCATTATGACCAATACATACAATCATTATGTGACAGATGATTTTTGGTATTACGAAGGAAAGGTATCCGCATTAGAACGATTAAAAGCTGGCATTACGACCGGTGTCTCCGTGATCGGTTCGACACCAAGAGCAGATGACCCTATTTTTGCATTAAATCATGCAAAGGCCTATAACGAAGTCGGAATTCGCAATGTCGTCTGTACGGGGCCTGCCAACCCTAAGTGGCCGAAACTATACAGCCGCTGGAAAAACGGCAAAAGAATTACAAAAGAAGTTGATTATCAAGATGTACTAAAAGGAACAGAAGCGGTTGTTGAAGCGTTGAACCATGCCAATGACGACCGGACAAGAGCTTTCGTTACCCCTTTTGTCATTGTGACATCGATAGAAGGTTCTGGTCCTACACCGCCGTCTAGGTTGCATCAGTTAACTGACCATGACCGCTACCAAGCACGTAAAATTAGAGAAATTGCCAACAAGTACAAAACGAGAATCCATTCGGATGCATTTGGTGGAATGATTCACATGGCAATTCAAGACAAGGATTATGCTTTATTAGGACCAGACGTTCATTTGCAACATTGTCGAGGGATTTCCTTTGATGAAGTGAAAATTCTAGCAGACACCGGAACCAACGTCAGTACGAGTGCGAGTATCACTCAGATGACAGCAAGAACACCGATTGTAGAGCTCATCGAACTTGGAGCGACAGTTGCCATTTCTACAGATGGCACTTCACCTTCAACTAGTTTTGATCTGTTTCAAGCGATGCGAAAAACGCAATTGATTCATCAAGCGGCGATGAGGGACGAGCATTATTTACCTCCTGGCAAGCTTTTGGAGATGGTCACCATTGATGCAGCTAAATGTATAGGGTGGGACGACGAGCTTGGATCGATTGAAATTGGGAAAAAAGCAGATATTATCACGGTAAATATGAAACAAGCGCACTTAACTCCTGAAACTATGCATATTCACCGGTTAGTTTACCAAGCAGTTGGAAATGATGTGAATCATGTCATTGTTGACGGAAAAGTGTTAATGACTGACCGTAACGTAACGACTGTTGAAGAAAATCAACTAATCGAAGAAGCGAATGCGGAAGCTTTGGAAACAATTGAGCGTGCAGGTTTGGAAAAATACATGACCCCAACCAAATATTTCTGGGGGTCAACGCGCGCTTATGTTGACGAAAAACGATTTGATGAAGCAGACTATGTGTTTGCTATTACAGAGGAGGAACTTACATGAAGACAAAATTAAAAGGGCAATATGTTATCGGCTATAACGGTGAGGATCACGTCATACTAAAAGATGCGGAAGTCGTTTATGAAGGAACGTCCATTATTTATGTAGGAAAAGAATACACCGAGTCTGTAGATGAAACCATCGATTGTGGAAACGCCGTGATAAGCCCAGGATTTATTGATTTAAATGCACTTGGCGATATCGACCACGATATTATTCACGTAGAAGCAGATAATGAAAAATCAAAAAATCTTTTATGGTCTGAAAAATACATGAAGAATGGTCCACAGGAAGTCATGACAGAAGAGGAAGAAGCGTTTAAATCTCTTTATGCCTATAGCCAATTAATCTTAAACGGCATTACAACAGCTATGCCGATTACGTCCGTCTTTTATAAAAAATGGGCAGAGACGTATGAAGAATTAGCATCAGCTGCGCATTATGCAGGAAATTTAGGGTTAAGAATATACTTGGGACCGAGCTACCAATCGGGTATGCGCGTTGTACAACCAGATGGCACCATTCAGTTAATGTGGGACGAAGAAAGCGGCAAAGAAGGTCTGGATCGAGCAGTTAAGTTTATAGAAGAATTTGACGGTACCTATGACGATTTAGTGAGAGGCATGCTTGCACCAGAGCGAATTGAATGCCAGACAGAAGAAAGTTTGAAACAGACAAAAGCTTATAGCGAGTCATTAGGAGTACCGATTAAACTTCACGCTGCACAAGGAAGTTTTGAATACCACACCATCGTTGAAAAGCATGGCGTCACGCCAATTCAATACCTTAAAAATGTAGGGTTTTTAGGACCAAAAACAGGTATTCCCCATGCTAATTTCATAGCAGGATATAGTGAAGCAGAAACGGGACAAGGTGACGATATCAAAATTTTAACTGAAACCGGTACAACAGTGATTCACTGTCCGGTCATTATGGGAAGGCGTGGTAGCGGGCTAGAATCCTTTGCCAAATACAAACGTTCAGGCGTAAACGTAGCTATCGGGACAGATACTTTTCCTCCGGATATCTTCCAAAACATTCGGGCAGGCAGTATGATTTCCCGTATGCACGAAAAGGATGTCGAAAGTTCATCCTTTGCTGATTTTTTCAGAGCGGCAACTCTAGGTGGCGCAAAATTTTTAGGTAGAGAAGACCTTGGTAGGTTAGCTGTAGGAGCAAAAGCGGACATCATTGTCGTCGATTTAGAAGGATATCATATGGGTGTAAGTGACGATCCTATTCGAACAATGGTTATGAGCGGATCCGGAAGAGATATTAAACTTTCTATTATAAATGGCAAAATAGTTATGAAAGATAGACAAATCCCTCAAATTGATTTGAAAGAACTGCAGTCAAAAGCTCAGCACTATTTCGAAAAAATGAAAAGGGGTTATTTACAAAGAGATTACCAACAGTTAGGAGAAGAAAAGCTGTTTCCCTCTTCCTTTTCTGTTGTTGACTCAGTTGAAAAAAATTTAAGTAAAGATTGTGTAAAAATCAGTAAAGATACTGAAACTTAATTGTCAGAATATTTTTTATAATGAACTAATAAAATCGAAACACGAGGGGGAAATAATTTGAACAAGGTCCAATGGATAAGAAACGGGATAGCTTCAGCATTACTTGTGATGGCTCTGGCAGGCTGCTCTACCGGAGAAAAAGCCGCATCAACAGAAAATGGCGAAGTAAAAGCTGCCGGTTCTGAAGATACGTTAATTATCGCAAGACTTTCAGATGCTGAAAGTTTGGATCAGCAATTTATGTCAACTATCAATGCAGCGAGTGTCACTCATGGAAAAATTTATGAAGGCTTAGTTGGCCGCGATCGAAACGCAGAACTGCAACCATTGTTGGCAGAAAGCTGGGATCAGCTTGACGATAAAACATGGGAATTCAAGCTTCGTCAGGATGTTAAATTCCATGACGGAACGGACTTTACAGCAGAAGCTGTAAAAGCAACATTCGATCGATTATTGGATCCAGAAGTGGGTTCTCCTCGAGCAGGAGTATTGTCGATGGTAGAAGAAATAAAAATCATTGATGATTATACGGTTCAGTTTTTATTGTCGGAGCCATACTCTCCGCTTCTTTCAATTTTAGCAAGTCATGAAGGTGGCATCATCAGCCCGAAGGCAATTGAAGAGTTTGGCGGAGAAGATATTCAAGAACCAAGTGGCACAGGACCATTTGTCTTTGAATCATGGACACCTGGACAAGTGATTATCTTAAATCGAAACGAAGACTATTGGGGCACATTAGCCAAAGTAGGAAGAGTCGAATTTAAAGTTGTACCAGAAGAAACGACGCGTACAGCAATGGTTGAAACAGGAGAAGCTCATATTGCTGAACCTTTGTCCATCGCCCAGTTTGATGCGGTCAATGCTTCTCAAAATTCCAAAGTTTATCAAAGTGAAGGATTTGGAACGGAATACATTACGTTTAACGTTGAAAAAGCACCTTTTAATGACGTTAGAGTAAGAAAAGCGGTTTCACACGCGATCGAAATGGATGCAATCCGAAAAGGCGTTTACAATAATGTCGGTGGGGAAGCAAATTCATTATTAGGACCTAAAGTGTTTGGTTATCACGAAGGACTAGAAACGTATGAATACAATCTTTCTGAAGCCAAAAGATTACTGGCTGAAGCCGGTTATGCTGATGGCCTCGAAATTAAGTTGTCGACAATGGACAATAAAGAAAGAATTAGTTTAGCGGAAGTAGTTCAATCACAACTAAAGGGAATTGGTATTAAAGTAACAATTGAAGTGATGGAATACGGAACTTTTGTTGAATCGACTCATTCTGGCGACACGGAAATGTTCATCATTAGCTGGAGAAATGCCACAGGAGATGCAGATTATAACCAGTATAATTTGATGCATTCAAGCTCAATAGGGGCTAGTGGCAATACATCGTTTTATAGTAATTCTGAAGTGGATGGATTGATTGAAGAAGCACGAAAAGAAGCAGATTCTGAAAAACGGATTGAACTATACGCAAAAGCACAAGAAATTGAAATGGAAGAAGCAGTGTACATTCCCATACGCGTAATCGAGAATGTCGCAGCAATGTCCAAAGATGTTAGCGGTTTTGAAATTAGTCCATCTGGGTATTTGGAAATCAATAACGTATCGATAAAGTAATAAGTAATGAGGGATATCCAAAAGGATACCCCTTTTTTCTTATAGGGTAGTAAACAATCTAGTTGGAAAGATAAAAGTTCATATCAACTTATATAGGAGGCTCCACATGTACATATTGAAGAACGTCTTACTCGAAACAGGGTATGTGAAAGAAAATGGGCAAGTAAGGGCTACTGAGACAAAGTTATTTCATTTGAAAATTGCAGAAGGCCAAATTGCTGAAATAATCGGCTCAGAACAAGCACTTCCAAAAGACGTGAAAACGATGGATGGTAAAGGACTGCTCGTGTTACCTGCTTTTAAAGAAAAACACGTTCACCTTGATAAAACCTATATGGGAGAACCATGGCGCGCCTGTGTACCTGCTTCTTCTGTCATTGAAAGAAGCACTATAGAAAAAAACATTCTTGCATCGATTGAAACGAACACAGTAGATAGAGCGAAAAATTTACTAGACATTTTACTGTCACACGGTTCGACATCCATTAGGACGCATGTCGATATTTATCCAGAAGTTGGACTGGAGAATTTAAGTGGGGTTCAGACTGCATTGGCTGATTATGAGCAGAAAGTCGATTCGGAAATTGTCGCTTTTGCTCAGCACGGCTTACTTTATGGCAATACAGTTGGATTAATGAGAGAAGCTGTGCGTAACGGTGCGGGATTAGTGGGATCAGTCGACCCGGCAACAGTTGATTTGAATATCGAAGCGTCTCTCGTTCAATTAATGGATATCGCAGTTGAAGGAAACGTCGGGATTGATTTGCATCTGCATGACCCAGGTCATTTAGGGACGTTTACTATGAAGCGCTTGGCTGCCTTAACGATAGAAGCGGGCTGGCAAGGAAGAGTAGCAATCAGCCACGCCTTCGGACTCGGTGATGTAACTCCTCTAGAAGCAAGAGCAGTAGCAGAGTCTTTAAAAGAAGCAGGAGTATCGATTATTTCGAGTGTACCTATTGGAAGGAACATCCCGCCAGTTAGTTTACTAGCTGAAGTTGGAGTGACTGTTTCACTTGGAAACGATAATATTTATGACTCATGGTGGCCTACAGGAAACGGAGATGTCTTAGAAAGACTCGGAAGGTTGGTAGAAATCAATCGTTGGACAGACGAGTTATCGCTGTCTCAGGCGTTGCGTTTCATAACCGATGGCATTACCCCTCTGACAGCGAACGGGGAGCAGGTATGGCCCGTAGAAGGTGACGTGGCTAGCTTTGTCTTAGTGGGTGCTAAATGTGCTGCAGAGACTGTAGCGAGACGAGCACAACGCACAGCTGTTTTTCATAAAGGATCACTCGTAGCGGGACAATTAAATTAAAAGAAAAAAGAGAGAATGACTGCCATTCTCTCTTTTTTACTGAATTTTTTTAAGGTTAAAAGTTGTTTGGATAGAATAGAACGTGATGTATAAGCAAGCGGAGACAACAATTCCAAGAAGTGAGGAAATCGTATAAAGCACTTCTAGTGCAGCAACTCTACTACCGAGTAGACTGAGTCCACCGGTGAGTAAAGTTGCTAGTAATGCGGGAACTTGAAAAGAAGCGAGCGGTTGCTTTCCTGGGAGTCCATATACCGCATCTAGATTGATCATTTTTTTCGCTATAAAGTAATAGTGCGTCAGCATGACCCCAATAACAGGGCTTAACAATGCTCCTACCATATTAAGAAACATGAAGATGCTCGTCGGGTTCTCCATCAGCTTCCAAGGCAATAATAGAATGCCTAAAGTTGCTACGACAAGCGCGCTCTTTTTGAAATTTAATTTGGTTGGAAAAAGCGCGGTTAATTGATTGGCAGCGGGAATCACATTTCCGACAATGTTCACCGACAAAGTCGCAAGAGCTAATGTCGTCAGCGAAAGAATGACAGCGAAGACATTATCGAATTTATCGACCACTTCAAGCACATTCCAGACCGGGACACCAAAAGCAATTTCAGAACCAATAATAATGGAGATACTAGCGAAAGCAAACAATAGATAAGTGGCTAAAATACCGATGAATTGTCCACCTGCCTGTGCCCGTTTAGAGCTTGAATAGCGCGTAATATCGGAAACACTTAAAATCGGCGCAACCCACGTAGCAACGATAGCAGAAACACAAGAAACCAATAGAAATAAATTCACATTGCCACCAGCAGAGGGTTCGAAAGTCAAAATCATCTCTACGCCACCAGCTAATTGGATCGACCAGATGGACATGCCACCAAAAACGATAAAGACAAGAACTGTCACACTTTTGGTCAGCCTACCGAGTGTAGTAACATCAGCAAAAACAAATAGTAAATTAATAAGCCAAAACAACAAAAAAGACAGCAGACTAGATAAACTCAAACCGAAAAAAAGAAAATTGCCACCGAGTGTCAAATACTCTGGGAAAAATGTGCCAATAAAAATGGAAACTGCAATGCTGCCAGCATAGGTTTGCAAGCCGAACCACATAATCCCTGCGATAATCCCTCTGAAAACTCCTGGCAGAATAGCCCCTTTTCTGCCGTAGCTAGCGCGTAAAAGAATTGAAAACGGAACGCCATATTTATTTCCTGCATGACCATTAAGAACGAGTAATCCCGCTACAAGCAGAGCCGCACAGCAAATTACCACAAAAACCTGACCAGTAGAAAGTCCTAATGCAAAAAAACCACCAATCGTAACGTAAGACGGGATGTTATGAACAGAACCCATCCAAACCGAAAAATAATTACTAAAATTCCACGTGCGACTTTCGACAGCAGTCGGAAGTAAATCACTGTTAATTGAAGAGCGTGGACTAGTCTCTTGGTTAGTTTGCATCATAAGGTTGCTCCTCCGAATTTAAACTCGCGGGGGAATGTTGTTGAATGGATTTTTTTATAAGGAACAGGCCACAAAGAATTCCCGAAAGTAAAAAACTGATCCATACTGATTCAAAATAAGTTGTAAACGGAGAAGAGATAAACCCACCGACGATTCCAACAAAGGAAGAAAGAACCGGAGGAAGTGTTTCGTTATCTTTGTTGAAAACGATATAGAGAATGGCAAAAATCATAGAGCTATAAATATTGCCAAAGAAAAACAATAATTGAGTAGGATAAGGTGTTAAGAAAAGTGCGGCCAGAAAGAGGACCCCAATCAGTACGATAGAGAAGCTATTTTTATACTTGAATTGCTGTTTGGTCGACAATGGTTTAAATTCTGCCACAACATTGCGGATAAACAGAGAATTCAATGATTGCAGTTCTGAACTTGCAGCAGACATGACAGCAGCAAAGCAAAAAAGGACGAAAATAAAAATTAAAACAGTAGAATTTAAAATGCTAATCAGTTCGAAAATAAGAGAATAAGGATTGTCAAAAGAACGCCCAGAAATGGCTAGCAAAAAAAGTGAAGTAATCGCAATGGGAATTGTTAACCAAATCATCCCAGTAAGGACAAAAGCCATTTTAACTTTTTCTTTCTTTATGATAAATACTCGTTGCCATGTAGCTCGATCCGTTATCATCTGTCCGAAAAAAACCAGTAAACCGGTTGAAATAAACCATAACGATTCGTTATTCTTTGTAAATAATAAGTAGGGGTGATAAAGGCGAATGCCTTCAAAAATCGTCGTAACCCCTTCGTGCATATACAAGTAGACAGGAATGAGAATAATCGTTCCAAAAATCAAGATGACACTTATTCCTGCCAATTGGTGGATTCGGTAGAGGCCACCTATTCCGCCAATCAAAAACAGCAGCAACAAAAAAACAGTCATTCCGATGAAAAGAGGGAAAGGAAAAAGGATGTATAGCAGCAAGCCGGCACCCATGGTTTGAATAAACAGTGCATAGAATCCCATCACAAATAGCAGAATCATCATATACCAGTAGCCGAACGGATTCAGCTTTTGTTTGAGCACATCACCAATGGTCATTTGGCCTGTGAAAGTGTAGCTGATTTTCCGAGCAACAAAGCCAAAGAGAACCAAGGCAAGGCCACCCATAAATGCATAGCCAATTCCACCTATTAAACCATATCGAATGAGTGTTTGAGGAGAAGAGAGAATGGTGTTTCCGGTAATCCATCTAGCCAGTATGCTAACGACTCCAAAGGCAATTCCCAGCTGAACAGCTCCTTGAATATAAAAATCAAACCCTTTTTTCTTCAATGCCCAGTCTCCTTTAGTCGAAAGTCTCTAGGTGATAATCCAGTTTCTTTTCGGAACATTTGGCTAAAGTAATGCTGGCTATTAAATCCACATTTTTCGGAAACTTCTCCGATGCTGGCTTCTGGTCGATCAGTTAACATTTTTTTAGCCATCATTAAGCGGTAATTATTTACGTATTCAGAAAAACCAACGCCCACTTCTTCTTGAAATTTCCGGCTTAAGTAAGCAGGATTGATGTGGATTTTGGTTGCTAAAAAATGCAGTGTCATTTTTTCTTCGTAATTTTGATGAATTAATTTGATTGATTGTTGGATTTGATGCGAGTAATGGGTGAGTCGTGAGTAATTATTTAATACTTTTACTAAATCTTCTTCGATTACGGGCTTTGTAATGTAATCGACAACTCCTAGTCGCAGTGCGGTATGAGCATATTCAAAGCTTTGATAAGCTGTTACCATGACGATATCTGCATCGGAAACAGCTTGCATTTCTTTGGCCAATTCAAGTCCGGTTTTGCCGGGTAATTGAATATCCAAAAATGCTAAAAAAATATCGGAGTGATTGACTATTTTCATTGCTTGAGAAGCATCTTGAGCTTTGTATATATCCCACATCGGAAAATTTTTGTTGATCAAATACTCCATTTGTTCTAGTTCGAGTGGTTCGTCATCGACAAGCAGGATGTTCATCAGTAGCTTCACTCCTTTAAATCTAATTGATAAACGAGCGGAAATAGTACTTGTACAGTTGTCCAATCTTCTGAATGTGTTATATCAACAGATGTTTCATCATCTGGAAACAACAAATTCAATCTTTTGGAAATATTAGCAAGTCCAGTTCCAGCATCGGCTGAACTTTGCTGTTCTTCGTTTGGCAGACTGTTAGCAACAAGAATGCAAAGCATAGATTCTTGCTTTGAGATGACTATGTGAAGTTCAGCTTTTCCGGCTTTTTTCTCGAAAGAATGCTTAAAGGCATTTTCAACGAGTGTTTGAATTAAAAAGGGTAAGGTAATCGCTTTTTGAACAACTGGCTCACTATCAATTTGATAATCAAGCCGTTCTCGAAAGCGAATTTTTTGGATATCTAAATAAGAAACGACGTACGATAATTCGTCTTCAATCGTAATAAATGTCGTGTTTGTTTTGTATTTATGCTTTAAAAGCTTGGAGAATGTCTCGATTGAATAAATCAATTCTTCTTTTCGTTCAAGTCGAGCCAAACTCAAAATAGAATTCATCGTATTGAAAAAGAAATGAGGCTGTATTTCTTGATTTAGCTGATTGTAGAGAGCTTTTTGTAATTCACTCTCTAATACAATTTCATTTTTTTCTTTTTCAATCAAATCAATCCGTTTTTCAAAGACAAACAAAAATAATAATGTGAAGGCACCGATGAGCGGAGCCAGTACACACATCATAATATAAAAAGAAAAAGCTTCGATCGTCAGCATCGCATGCACTGCTCCTTGCTTAACTGAATGTGAGGAAGAATGAAAGTAGAGCATTCTGTTTTGGAGGGCTATTACCTAAACCTACTCCAATATTCAGAAATGCTCAATAGTTATATCACATTATTTTGTTCATACGGTAAAGAACTTCTTCATCCCAATAGTTCTTCTGCGTAATGACAGCTGACAAAATGGTTTGGGCGAAGTTCTTGTAAAGCCGGTTCTTCTGTTTTGCACCGATCTGTAGCAAATGGGCAGCGCGTGTGGAAGCGGCAGCCAGTTGGTGGATTAATAGGAGATGGTACATCCCCTTTCAGTAAAATCCGTTCATTTTTGACAGATGGATTGGGTACAGGAATTGAAGACAACAGAGCTTTCGTATAAGGGTGCAATGGAACGTCAAACAAATCTTTTTTATCTGAAATTTCCACAATTTTTCCTAAATACATAACCATTACGCGATCAGAAATGTAGCGTACAACACTTAAATCATGGGAGATAAAGAGGTAAGTCAACTTGAATTGCTTTTGTAATTTTTTTAATAAATTTAAAATCTGAGCCTGAATGGAAACATCAAGTGCCGATACAGCTTCGTCGCAAATGATTAGTTTCGGATCTACTGCAAGCGCGCGCGCAATGCCGATTCGTTGGCGCTGCCCGCCGCTAAATTCATGAGGATACCGGTCTAACGCTTCTGCGGGTAAGCCAACTAGCGTTAATAACTCAATCATTCGATCGTGTTGCAGGGGCTTAGTAACGGATTTTTGAATAGTCATCGCTTCTCGAAGAATTTGTTTGACCGTTTGCCGCGGATTTAGCGAAGCAAAAGGATCTTGGAAAATGACTTGCAAGTCGCCGCGCAGTTCACGCATTTCTTGTTTAGATAAATCTACGATATTTTTTCCTGCATAAAGCACTTTGCCGTCTGTCGGTTCATCGAGTCTTAAAATCGCACGACCCGTCGTCGATTTTCCACAACCAGATTCTCCTACAATGCTCAGCGTTTCGCCTTCGTTTACGACAAAAGAAATACCATCAACTGCTTTAACATATGCCTTTGGCTGAAAGATCGAGTCTTTTTTTACAGAGAAGTATTGCTTTAGATTTGAAACTTCCAATAAAACTTTTTTCTCTTCAACTGTCTGCATTAGCTGAATACCTCCTCTTGTCGTTTTTCACCTGTCCATTCGTTTGAGTACATCCAGCAGCGAACTTTCGAACCATCGGAATGCTCAAGAAGTTCAGGTTGTTTCTGGTGGCACATGGCTTCCGCAAACGGACAACGGGATGCGAAGCGACATCCTTCAGGCATGTTGTAAGAACTTGGTACGCTGCCTTCAATTGTATACAGTTCTTCTTTATCTTCATCAATTTTTGGGAGAGATGCTAAAAGTCCTCGTGTGTAAGGGTGCTTAGGTTCATCAAAAAGATTTTGCGTAGGTGCATATTCTACGATATTCCCTGCATACATGACTGCGACTTTATTGCATGTCTCTGCGACTACACCCAGGTCATGAGTAATCATGATAACGCCCATGCCTAGTTTTGCCTGTAAATCTTTGATCAGCTCCAAAATTTGTGCTTGAATCGTTACGTCTAAAGCCGTTGTGGGTTCATCTGCAATCAGTACTTCGGGATTACAAGAAAGTGCCATGGCGATCATGACACGCTGTCGCATTCCACCACTTAATTGAAAAGGCTCTTGCTTAGCTCTTTTTTCCGGAGAAGGTATACCGACTAATTTCAGCATATCAATGGCTTTCGCACGGGCTTCTTTTTTGTTCATTTTCTGGTGGAGCCGAATAGCCTCTGCAATCTGCTCGCCGACAGGAATAACAGGATTCAAGGAAGTCATTGGCTCTTGGAAAATCATTGAGATTTCATTGCCACGAATTTTACGCATTTCACTGTCAGAAAGCGTGACTAAGTCTCTACCTTTAAACAAGACTTGACCGCCTTCAATTTTCCCTGGTGGTGTTGGGATCAGCCGAAGAATCGATAGAGACGTAATGCTTTTGCCGCAACCAGACTCACCTACAATGCCCAAGGTTTCTCCTTTTTTGAGTGAAAAGTCAATGCCATCAACGGCTTTACTAATGCCGCGCTTTGTATGGAAATAAGTTTTTAAATTTTTAACTTCTAAAATAGTTTCACGTGATTCCATTTGAATGCACCGCCTTTTAGTTTAGTTCAATCCGTTTATTGAAGAATCTATACAAAACATCTACGAGTAAATTGACGGCTACGAAAACTAAGGAAGCAACCAATACGCCACCTTGAACCATTGGCAAGTCGCGCATTCTGATTGAATCGACAATCATTCGTCCAAGGCCATTGATGGCAAAGATAGATTCAACGAGTACCGTTCCACCCAGTAGCGCTCCGAACTGAAGACCGATAACTGTAATAACAGGGATCAAGGCATTGCGTAAGGCGTGTTTGTAAATAATGACGCGTTCTTTCACGCCTTTTGCTCGAGCAGTCCGAATATAATCTTGACGGATCACTTCAAGCATACTTGAGCGAGTCATTCGCGCAACGATAGCTGCACCACCTGCACCAAGTGTGAAAGCAGGCAAGACAATGTGCGCTAGACTATCCCAACCGGCAACCGGGAATAGTTGAAGCTTTACGGAAAATCCGTACATCAGCATCAAACCAAACCAAAAGCTCGGTAAAGAAATTCCTAAAAGGGCGATAACCATTACGACCGTATCGATAATGGAGTAAGGTTTTACTGCTGAGATGATGCCAGCAGCCATTCCAAGAACAATCGTGATGATTGTACTAAAGATAGCTAATTCTAGTGTAATCGGTAGTCGCAACATGATTTCATCAAGTACTGGCTGATTGTTTTTTAAAGAAGTTCCAAGATCACCACGGAATATATTGGTGACATAGTCAATGTACTGAGCGTATAAGGGTTGGTTGAGACCAAGTTGCGTTCGAAGCGCTTGGATTGTTTCTTGTGTGGCACCTTCACCAGCTAACAGGACGGCTGGGTCACCGGGAACGAGCTGCATGATGATGAATACCACGATCGTCACTCCGAAGATGACGGGAATTGTTTGGAATAGACGTCTTAAAATGAACATGAGCATGGAAAGGACCTCCTCTATGTGAGTAGTATTATTTTTTCATACGTGGATCGAATGCATCACGTAAACCATCGCCGAAGATGTTAAAGCCAAGAACCAGAAATGCGATAGCAAGACCTGGGAAGATGGCGATGTATGGAGCGGTGAAAAGAAAATCTCGTCCGCTACTGAGCATCGTTCCCCATTCTGAAGAAGGTGGCTGAGCGCCTAATCCTAAGAAAGATAAACCAGCAGCTGATAAAATCGCTGTTGCTACGCGTAATGTTCCTTGAACAATAATCGGTGACAAGATGTTAGGAAGAATGTGCTTGAAAATAATCGTGCCGTCTCTTGCTCCAAGTGAACGAATCGCATCAATGTATTCCAATTGTTTTACTTCTAATGTAGAACCTCTTACAATGCGTGCGAACAGTGGAACGGAAAAAGCGCCAACTGCAATGGTTACGTTAACTAGGCTTGGCCCTAATGCGCTGACGATTGCAAGTGCTAGTAGAATTCCTGGGAAAGCCAAGAGGACGTCCATACAACGCATAATGATCGTATCCAACCATTTTCCGTAATAACCAGCGATTAATCCGAGCGTGATACCAAAAAATCCGCCAAAGGCAACAGCAGCAAAACCTACTCCCATCGACAACCTAGATCCGTAAAGAATCCGGCTTAGAATATCTCTTCCTTTATCGTCTGTCCCCATCCAATGCTCCATTGAGGGGGGAATCAGCTTGTTGTCCAAATTGATTTCGTGTGGATGGTAAGGAGCTAAAACAGGTGCAAAAATGGCAATAAAGATATAGAAGAGAATAATGAGGCCTCCTACGACTGCAGCTTTGTTTTCCATAAAGACAGAAAAGAAACTGCCAAATACGGATTGCCTCGGGTGATCGATTGTTTGTGTAACTAGTAACGGTTTTTCTTTGTCCATTTCAATTTTCATACTATCCCTCCGAAACTGATTATTTTTAAAAGAAAGCTTCTGCTTCTTACCGAAAAGTAGCAGGCGATTTATTTCAAATTATCAGAATTTCGCTGAAAGTAAATGGAATTGTTACTAGTAGTCGAAATAGTTAAATTATTTGTAGATAAAATGTAAAAAATCTTCGGACTATTCTCTTATCATTAAGAATGAGCTTGAGGTAAACAGTTATTGCTCATCGGTAAAGGCAACAAAATCAAAAGGAGAAAGAGGGAGACTTTATGAAGAGAAACAATTTTAAGCACGTTGTACTAGGCTCTATGTTAGTGTTTGTTCTATTGCTACTGGCAGCATGTTCGACCAGTTCTTCACAATCAACGGAAAAAGCAGCATCAGCCGATGGGAACTCAACAGGAGGAACTTTAAATATCGTTCGACTTTCAGATGCTACTAACTTAGATCCGCATTTCATCACGGATATCCCATCCGCAAACATCAACTACCAAAAAGTATATGAAAACTTAGTAAAGCCAGATGAAGATTTCGTACTTCAGCCATCACTTGCTAAAGAATGGACAGTGATTGATGATACGACATGGGAATTCAAATTGAATGAAGGAATTACGTTCCACGACGGAGCTACCTTTGATGCAGAAGCGGTTAAAGCTACATTCGACCGTCTGTTAGACCCAGAAACAGGTTCGCCACAACGCGAGAAATTTTCAATGATTAAAGAAGTGAAAGTAGTGGATCCAACTACTGTGCAATTTCTTTTGGACTACCCGTATGCACCCTTGCTATCTATCTTAGCTAGCCAAGAAGGTAGTATCCTAAGTCCGAAAGCATTAGCGGAAGATCCGGAATCCTTGAGAGATAAGCCAGTCGGAACTGGGCCATTTGTCTTTGAAGAGTGGAAGAGCGGTCAAGAAATTTCACTAACTAGAAACGAAGAATACTGGGGTGAAAAAGCAAGCATTGATCGTGTTGTCTTTAAAGTTGTACCAGAAGATGCAACGAGGCTGGCGATGATTGAAACAGGAGAAGCACATATTAATGATCAAGTTCCAGTCACTGAAATCGAACGAATCGAAGCTTCTAGTACGATGGGTCTTACACGTACAGAAGGTCTTGCAGTGGAATTTCTTGGATTTAATACACAGAAAGCGCCGTTGAATGATGTACGTGTCCGTAAAGCAATCAGTCATGCCATCGAACGCGAATCGATTATTTCAGGTGTTTATAACAATGTAGGAACTTTGGCAAACTCAGCGATGAGCCCGAAAGTTTTTGGTCATAGTGAAAATACCCAACCTGCAGAATACGATTTAAACGAAGCGAAGAAATTACTGAAAGAAGCTGGAGCAGAGAACTTGAAAATTTCATTGCTGACAAGCGACAGAAAAGAACGGATCAATATGGCAGAAGTTATTCAGTCTCAATTAAAAGGAATTGGCATCGAAGTAGAAATTCAAGTAGTGGAATACGGAACGTTTATTGAAATGACAAACGCTGGAGAGCAACAGATGTATATTAGTGGTTGGGGTAATGCGACAGGTGATGGCGATTACAATCAGTACAACCTGTTCCATACGGCGTCACAAGGACCTGCTGGTAACTCTTTCTACTACAGCAATCCAGAAGTAGACAAATTGATTGAAGCAGCACGTGAAGAAACAGACGACAGCAAGCGATTGGAAATTTATGAAGAACTGGCACAAATGGAACTTGACGATGCCGTATACGTACCTATTCGCAATTATGAACATATGGCTGTACACAATGAAAACGTCAGCGGCTACTGGTTGAATGCTGCAAACTATTTAATGATCGACAAAGTAAAAATTGCTGAATAATATTAAAAAAATAAACAGGAAAAGCACTATGCCTAGTGCTCTTTCTGTTTTTCAATGGAGGTACGAACATGAAAAATTACTGGTTAATGAACGTACGATTAGAAAAGGGCTTTAAAAGAGATGGCAATCGCATTACTGGAACTGAAACAGAAATCGTCCATTTAGAAATTGAAGAAGGCAAAATCAAGTCTATTTCTAAGGAATTGCCGAACAATTTGGTAGAAAAATACGATGCTGAACATCAACTTCTTCTGCCTTCTTTGCGCGAAATGCATATTCATATCGACAAAACGTTTTACAGCGGACCGTGGAAAGCGTGCACACCTATAACGAAAGGCATTTTCACGCGATTAGAAGAAGAGAAAGAGCTATTACCTAAACTGTTACCAACTGCACAACAACGAGCAGAAAACATGATTGACATGCTGATTCGCAATGGTCATACGCATATTCGCACGCATTGCAACGTCGATCCGGTTATCGGATTGAAAAACCTTGAAGCAACGATGCGAGCACTTGAAAACTACAAAGATGCCATCACCTACGATGTTGTCGCATTTCCTCAGCACGGCTTGCTTAGAAGCGATTCCGTAGAATTAGTGAGAGAAGCGATGAAAAACGGAGCCACTTTAGTGGGTGGCGTAGACCCAGCAACAGTGGATCGCCACATCGAACGCTCTTTATCAACGGTGTTCGATATAGCTGCCGAGCATAATGCAGGCATTGACTTGCACCTGCACGACCCGGATACACTCGGAGCTTTCACCTTTAGTCGACTGGCGGACTATACGAAACAAGCAAATATGCAGGGACGTGTAACGATAAGTCACGGCATAGCATTAGGTGATTTAGAGGGAGATGTCCTTACCTCAACACTTGCTGACTTGCGCGAAAGCCGGATTGATGTAACGACGACGATTCCTATTAATCGTCCAACCATTCCAGTTGCAAAAATAGATCAGGCGGGTATCGAAGTTTCGCTTGGTCATGATAGCATTACGGATCATTGGTCACCATTCGGCACAGGAAATACGATTCGGAAATTAGCAACTCTCGCAGAACGCTTTAAATACATTGATGAATATTCGTTAAATCGTCTTTTGAAATACGCTACAGGTGGAATAACGCCTCTTAACGAACAAGGAGAAAGAGCATGGCCACAAATTGGTGATACTGCATCAATGATCTTAGTGAATGCAAGTTGTACAGCAGAGGCAATTGCCAGAAGAGCTGACATAAAAGCTGTCTTTTTCAAAGGTCAAGAAATCAAAAATAAACTGCCGCAAATGCAGTGAACCGGTAGAAGGAGGAAATTTGATGAGTACAGCATTATGGATAAAAAATGTTCTTTTAGAAAAAGGATTGAGTACATGCACCAACAACTCACTAGAAACAAACACTGCTCTTTATCATTTAAAGATTGAAGAGGGTAAAATTACAGAAAAAAAGCCAGCCACTGAAACCATTGAAACAGGTGTAAAAACGATGGATGCCAAAGGGCTACTCGGTCTGCCTTCTTTTAAAGAAATGCACAATCATTTAGATAAAACCTATCTTTCGCTCGACTGGAAAGCGTGCCAGCCGGTTTCTAGTTTAAAACAGCGATTGAGTTTGGAAGCTATTGAACTAGAAGAGCTTTCCGAAACGACCGAGCAACGTGCCACAGCAATGATTCAGTTACTTCAATCAAAAGGCGCGACTCATATCCGAACTCACGTAAATATTGATCCGTACATCGGGCTTAAAAATCTAGAAGGCATACGCTCGGTATTAGAAGCTCATTCCAATCAGCTCAGTTACGATATTGTGGCGTTCCCCCAACACGGTCTATTAAATGGAGAGGTTCCTGGATTGATGAAAAAAGCAATGCGTTCGGGTGCGACAATGGTTGGTGGATTAGACCCAGCTGGTATCGATAGAAACATTGAAAAGTCACTTGATGCGATGATGAATATCGCAACTGAATTCGATGCTGATATCGATATTCACTTGCATGACAGCGGACAAGTCGGGTATTATACGACCGAGAAGCTAATCGAATTAACAAAACAAGCACAATGGCAAAATCGTGTCGCCGTCAGTCATGCGTTTAACTTGGGTGAATCGCCAATTGCTCAGCAAGAGAAAATAGCAAAAGAATTGGCAGAAGTCGGGATGGCTGTTATGTCGACTGTGCCGATTACAAAAACAATGCCACCTGTTGCCCTATTAGATCAACAAGGCGTAAACGTTCATTTTGGCTGTGACGGATTTTATGATTCCTGGTCACCATATGGCTCAGGAGACTTGCTAGAAAAAGCTTCGCTGTATAGTGAAGTATTCCGGAAAAGTGACGAACGTGGCTTGGCCAATTCATTGAAGTTTATAACAAATGGAATTACCCCGTTATCCGATAAAGGGGACGTATTGTGGCCAATTGTTGGCGATGATGCAGATTTTGTTTTTGTAGAAGCCTCATGCTCTGCTGAAGCGGTGGCTCGTACGCCAGAAAGAAAAGCTGTCGTATTCCGTGGTAAGTTAGTATACGGAGAACTTTAAGAGAAAAGTGGATAAGTAGATGACGATAGATTTTAGCGATAAACGCCTCTTGTCAGCAAGTGCCTCGGGAGATGTAGAACAAGTCAGAATGTTGCTAGAGAAAAAAGTTAGTATTCAATACAAAGATGAATTTGGACAGACCGCATTGATGCGGTCTGTCTTATCCAATCACTTTGCAATAACTGAATTTCTATTAAAAGAAGGAAGTAATCCGAATCATAAAGATTCTACGGGATTAAGTCCATTCATTGCAGCAGGAGCCAATGGTTTTTCAGCTACATTGAAGTTGATGACGCGATTTGGTGCAGATGTTACCGGTGTAAATCGATTTGGTGGTACAGCATTGCTACCATCTAGCGAAAAAGGCTATGCCAAAACGGTTCAATACTGTTTAGAAGCAGGTGTTCCAGTTAATCATGTAAACAAACTCGGCTGGACGGCTCTCCATGAAGCCGTTATTTTAGGCGATGGAGGTCATTTGTATACGCTCGTCGTTCGATTACTACTAGAAGCAGGTGCCGATTTTCAAGTTAAAGATCGCCAAGGGTTAAACGCTTATGACCATGCTTATCAACTAAAGCAAACGACTATAATAGAACTTTTTGAAGGAAACTCGATAGAAGGTAGTTCTGTAGAAGTCAATTTGTCATCTTTTTATAAAAAAGAAAACTATGACGAAGGGTTAGAGATGGTTGAAAAAGCTTTTTCAACCGACAAAAATAACGGTGAACGGTATTTTTGGAAAGGATTAATGCTGCAGGAAACAAAAGCATACAGTTCTGCGATAACAGCTTATAGAAAAGCTATAGAATTAGATGATGAAGACAGCCAATTTTATTTCTACATCGCAAATTGCTATCGCTTATTGGAGCAGCCAGAAGAAGCATTGAATGTATTTGACAAGGCCATCACAAAAAATCCTGCAGCTTCTTTTTTCTTGTATCACAAATCTAATTACTTGCGCGAACTTGGCAGACATCAAGAAGCAGTCTGTGTGATGAACCGGCTGTTAGAAAAGTCACCAGCACGCCCTGACTACCTATTTCATAAAGCAAATAGTTTACGAGCGATAGCGAGTCACAGTGAGGCAATCCAAGCGATGGATTTAGCTATCGCATTAGATGCCGACAATAAGTTATTCACAGAGCATAAAAATCGTTCCATTGAATTACTGAACAAGAGCGGAAAAAAAGGCTAGTAAAATTCTCGTTTTTTTCTTTTCACCATGACAAAAAGGCAGATCATTTTGATCTGCCTTTTTGTCATGGTGAAAAATAACGGAGTATTGGCTACTTAAACGATGTTGCTAGACAAGAAGCGAGTACTATTATTTTTTTGCTGACAATCCGTTATACAAAATAAAAAAATTAAATAAGGCTATCTAAATTTCGACTACCGCATTAATGAGAGGTACTTGCTAACATTAAAAAAGTAATGATACATTCAGCTAACTGAATTATCAGAGTACAGCTATTGATAATCAGCAGATATACCTGTATTATGGGTGTAATTTAGTTCGTTAGATACATGTGAATTGGAATCTAAAAGAGTGATGTGTATGAACTGTAAATCGAAGTTCGTAAATGTTGCTAAATAAACTTTTCGTTACGTATGTTGTATTAATTATTTGTCATCTGTGTAATTGGTCAGAAAAGAGGGGTTTGTAGTGGATTACTATTCACTTAGTGATTACATGTTATCAATTACAATTGCCAGTATAGCGGCCTTTATTGGTATTACAGTCATAAGAAAAGTAGATTTCACAAGAGAGAACAAAAACAAAGTACGCATTCTCTCAATTATCGTTGGAGCCATCATTTATTTTACTTATCTCGACTCTTCCTTTTTAGACATTGGTTCACTGAGTAGTTTACTAACGGGTATCTTTGTTTTTCTTTTCAGTTCTTTTGCGGTTTATACGGCAGTACTTGCGATATGTTCTAAAGAAATTTCCTTTCAAAAATTATTGTTGGGCGCCATCATTTTTGCTTGTTGCATTAGTTTAGTTAACTTTATTGATATTCGAACGGAAATGGTCGAGAAGAATCTAAAAATGAATATTTTATTATTTGTTAGTGCGAACATTTTGCTGTTAGGTAACACAATTGCCACTTTTCGATTTATACGGCAGTTGAGAAAAATTGAGAAAGTAAATATTAGCTGGATCATTTACGGAAGTATTGCAGTTGGCATCGCATTCGCGAGCATTCGATTTACATTTTTTTCCAGCATTACGCTATTTTCTAATATAGATCTGTTTAATAATCGTGACATTCCGATTTCTAATTGGCTTTACCTAAATGACACGCTATTGCCGTTAACGATCAACGTGTTTGGCTTAGTATTCTTAGAACTGTTCCCAGGTTTTGTTTCAGACTTTTATAGTGAAAAACAAAAAGAGCTGATAAATAAAAATAAGCATCAATACGAGACACTGTTTGAAAACCAAGCGATTGCGATTTTTACGCTAGATGCGAGCGGGAAAATAACTAAAATTAATAAGGCGACTCAAGAAATGTTAGGTTTTCAACTAAAGGAGTTAAAAGAATTGTCTTCGTTTAGTGAATTGATTCATGCTCAACGAAAAGATGAGTTTCTAAGTTTATCGGTAATAGCCTTTAACGGGGAATCACAAATGTTCGAAACGAAGTTACTCACTCATATGAAAACGGAGGTCAATGTACAAATCACGTTAGTGCCTAATTTTTTAGAAGAAGAGTTAACACATATCACTATTTTTGCAAAAGACATTTCGGAAATTGTTGAGGCGAGAGAAAAAATTCATCATATGGCTTACCATGATCCACTCACTCTCTTACCAAATAGAAGGTTTTTTGAAGAAGAGTTAAGTCGTAGAATTGCTGCTTCTAGCCCCGACGCACAGATGGCTGTGTGTTTCTTGGATTTGGATCGTTTTAAGTTGGTGAACGATATATTGGGTCATCAAGCAGGAGATCATTTGCTTCAGGTATTAGCAAATCGATTTACCGCTATGAACAAACAAGACCTAGTCATTTCAAGGTTAGGCGGGGATGAGTTTACTTTTCTGTTTTCGGATATTTCATCACATGAAAATTTCGAAAAACAGATAGAAGATGTTTTAAGTCAAATACAAACGCCGTTTCTTCTCGAAAATCAGGAATTTTACATAACAGGAAGTATCGGAATAGCTTTATATCCTCAGGATAGTTGCTTTGGAGAAGATCTGATGAAATTTGCGGATGCGGCGATGTATAGTGCTAAGGAAAAGGGTAAAAACATGTATGAGTTTTATCAAAATCACCTGAAAGAAATGAACCCTAAACAATTGTTGTTAGAAGCAGATATGAGAAAAGCAGTAAAAGAAAAGCAATTCGAGATATATTATCAACCTCAGATAAATTTCGCGACTGGAAAAGTATTTGGCGTAGAAGCTTTATTGAGATGGAATCATCCAGAGGAAGGATTGATCAGTCCAGAAGATTTTATTGCAACAGCGGAAAACAACCAGTTGATTATTGAATTGGGGCAGTGGGTGTTAGCAGAGTCTAGTAAACAGGTTAAAATTTGGCAAGAAGCAGGACACGAGAAACTGCACTTGAGTGTAAACGTCTCCATTAAACAATTTTTCCACCAGAACTTTATCAAGAATATTGAAGAGATCGTTAAAAACACGGGCTATGCTCTTAACATGCTCGACTTAGAAATAACGGAAAGTATGGCTATTAGAGATGTAGAATATGCCAAGGATATTTTTGATAAGATAAGAAATCTCGGCATTTCAATTAGCATGGATGACTTTGGGACAGGCTATAGTTCGTTAAATCACTTAAAAAACTTTTCAATCGATCGCTTGAAGATTGATGGTTCTCTTGTTCAAGACATTGCAACCGATGAAAAAGCAAGAACCATCATCAATACCATCATTGTCATGGCCAAAAACTTAAAGTTAGTTTCGCTTGCGGAGCGAGTGGAAACGGTAGAGCAACAAGATTACTTAACCGCTATCGGGTGTAATGAAGTACAAGGGTATTTGTATGCCAAACCTTTAAATCGAAATGAAATGACGAAGTTTTTGAAAGAGAACTTTAATGCTAACTTGCTAAAAAGCTCACAAATGGATTACGTTCCTCCTAATTATTTAGGGGTGACAGACAATTAAAAATTAGTTCTAATGAATGTAAAGCTGTTGAGTTCTCGACAGCTTTTTTTGCTACCTACAGAAACAGTAGCCTTGTCGTGAAGGGAACGACAAAGTTGACTTTGCTTGTTATTGAATACGCTTCCAATTATGAACTATGATAAAGAAACAACATAACTAACTATTTTGAGAAAGGGAGGATCACATGAACGATTCGAAAACAAAGGTCGGGATACAAAAGTTTGGGAACTTTTTGAGCTCTATGGTTTTACCGAATATTGGTGCATTTATTGCGTGGGGATTAATCACAGCTTTGTTTATTCCAACAGGGTTCTTTCCTAACGAAGAGCTTGGGAAATTAGTTGGACCAATGGTTCACTATATGCTGCCGCTTCTTATCGGCTATACAGGTGGGCGCTTGATTTATGACCAGCGAGGTGCAGTAGTCGGAACAATTGCGACCATGGGTGTCATTATTGGGGCTCCTGATACACCTATGTTTTTAGGTGCTATGATTATGGGTCCTCTCGGTGCATATGTGATCAAGAAATTTGATCAGTTGATTGATGGGAAAATTCGGACTGGCTTTGAAATGTTGGTCAACAACTTCTCTGCAGGAATTCTGGGTGGGGCACTGGCAATTTTTGCGTTTCTCGGTATCGGTCCTGCTGTAAGTGCCTTTACGAGCGTTCTCGTTTCAGGTGTAGACTGGTTGTTAGAAGCTGGATTGTTACCATTGACGAGTATTTTGATTGAACCTGCGAAAATTTTGTTCTTAAATAACGCAATTAACCATGGTGTTTTGACACCGATCGGCTTGGAACAAGTTCAACAAGCAGGAAAATCAATTTTGTTTCTACTTGAAGCGAATCCAGGTCCAGGACTCGGTGTTCTACTGGGCTTTATGTTCTTTGGAAAAGGAATTGCGAAACAATCGGCACCTGGAGCAGCGATCATTCATTTCTTCGGGGGAATTCACGAAATTTATTTCCCCTATGTACTAATGAAGCCAATGTTGTTGTTGGCCGTAATTTTTGGGGGGATGAGTGGCGTCTTTACTCTTGTGTTAATGGGTGGCGGATTGGTTGCGCCTGCATCACCAGGAAGTATTTTAGCCATTGCAGCGGTCACACCACCTGAAGGATTGGCATACTTAGCCAACTTTACTGCGGTATTTGTTGCAACGGCCGTATCTTTTGTTATTTCAGCAATCGTTTTAAAATCAAGCAAACAAACAGATGAAGGAATCGAAGAAGCAACAAAGAAAATGGAACAGATGAAAGGGAAGAAGAGTTCTATTTCCCAGGAAATAATTCCAACAGCTACAGCTACTAGCAGTGTATTTCCTGGAAATGTCCAAAAAATTGTCTTTGCTTGTGATGCCGGGATGGGATCAAGTGCTATGGGTGCTTCTTTATTACGTAAGAAAGTAAAAGAGGCAGGATTAGGTATAGTCGTCACAAATACGGCCATCAGCACAATTCCAAGTGACTCACAAATCGTCATTACGCAGGAAAAATTGACACCGCGTGCTGAAAATAAGGTGCCAGCTGCTTATCATATTTCAGTTGACAATTTTCTATCGAGTCCGGAATACGACAAGCTGATCGAGCGTTTACAAAACGATGCGACGAGTGAAGAGCAAGAAGTGGTGAAAGAAAATCGAGCGGTTGTCGCTGGCAGCGCTGAAGAGGATCAGCTGTTGCTTGAAGAAAATGTCTTTATCGGACAAAGATTCCGCACAAAAGAAGAAGCTATTCGATTTGCTGGACAGGCATTAGTAAAAGCGGGTTATGTGGAAGAATCTTATGTGGGGGATATGCTCAAGCGTGAGGAAATCACAACGACATACATGGGCAATAACGTTGCCATTCCTCATGGCACAGAAGAGGCGAAAAAAGCAGTCATCAAGTCTGGCTTTACTGTTGTTCAAGTCCCAAATGGAGTAGACTTTGATGGAGAGCGTGCAAAAATGATTTTTGGGATTGCTGGAAAAGATGGCACACATTTAGAAATCCTTTCAGGAATCGCAGTCGTTTGTGCGGACCAAGACAATGTCGATCGACTCGTAGCAGCGAAATCTGCTAAAGAAATCATCGACATCATTAACAGCAATTAAATGACAACAACAAAAAGGCGGGAGCTCCTGCCTTTTTGTGCTATTTGCATTTCCCAGTCTTGTTGAAGGCATTTTAAAGCGAAATGAGTGAGCTGCATGTTTATCACGTTTAGAGAAAAATCCATAATCGAGCTAATTGTTAAAACCTCTGGAAAACATACGGTAAATTCGCTGTCTTCCTATTTGGATGTTAGTGCTCGAACCATTCAGCGGGATTTAAAATCAGTAGGAAAGCTATTGCAGCAATTCGACTTGACGGTGGAACGTACCGCGGATGAAGGGCTTTTTATCGAAGGACCCAACGATCAAGTTTATCGTCTCATACAAAATTTGATAACGACCAGTCCGGCAGATGAAACAGCAGAGGAGAGAAAATTGAAGTTGCTCCTAATTTTGCTGCATGAAGGCCCGTTTTTTAAAAAGCAAATGCTCGCCAACAATCTAGGTGTCAGCACCGCTACACTAACCGTTTATTTAGAAGATCTAATAAGCTGGTTAGGGAAATTTTCAGTTGAGTTATCACGAACACGTGGCGTAGGTGTGGAAGTGGTTGGTAGAGAGACCGACAAGCGTCATGCTTTAGGAAGTTATGTTTTGTCCTTTTTTTACGAAGAGATGGTTGAAAGTTTGTATTTTCTTCAACAAGGAAAAAAACAACAACAAAAAATTCTCGGTTATTTTTTACCGGGATACATGATTGTCGTGGATGGATTAGTTGACCAGAAAATCAATAAAGAACAAACGAAGTTAGCAGATAGAGATTATATTGGCCTGGTTGTTTATTGCTGCTTGACAGTACAGCGCACGGAAAATGGATTTCCGATTGAACTTGAAGAACAAACAGAGTATGGCACTGAGCGCGAACATCAATTGATGGATGCAGTTTGTCGAGAGTTGAGTAAACAGCTTTCTATTCCATTGACTGCGGAAGATATCTATTTTTTATCAGTGATTTTAAAAGGGTCAAAAGTTCAAGCGGCTGATACGGGTTATTACGATAGCGTCTTGCTAGGTCGATTGATAAAAAATTTAATCCGCGACGTTTCAGCGCAACTACATGTAGATCTTGTCGATGACTTTTCATTGTACCAAGGATTGCTTGCGCATATGGGCCCATCGATTTTCCGTTTAAATCAAAAACTAGAATCCTTTAATCCGTTAACAGACGAGATCAAACGAAAATACCCCGTTTTGTTTATGGCAGTCAAGCAAAGTTTAGAAAGTGAATTTGAGGATTTGGATTTTCCGGCAGGTGAGATCGCCTATGTCGTCCTGCATTTCGGCTCAGCTTTACTGATGAATGAAGAAAGGGTTCGGATTGATGCAGTTGTTATTTGTCCAACAGGCATCGGAACTTCTAAAATGCTAGCCAGTCGGATTCAAAAAGAACTTCCTGAAATCAATTCAGTTGAAATTCTTTCTATTAATGAATTTCAGACAGCTCATTTCCAAGATTACGATCTAGTCATTTCGACAATTAGATTGCCTGTAACAGAAGTGGATTATATTATGGTTAGTCCTTTATTGAGTGATCAAGATATTGGCTATATTGAAAACTATTTGCAAAAAAATGTAGAAAAAATTACTAGTAAGAAACGATATTTGGATCTTGAAAATTCTGACCGGTCGGTAACTGCTAACAAAAAGCCGAATATTCAAAACGTATTGAGGGAAATTAAAGAAGTACAAGTAAGCATGGATACACTGTTAACTAACTTTAAAGTCATTAACACACAGCTTGCTACAGATCATTGGCAAGTTTTGCGGGAAGTAATAGAACAGGCTGAAAAAGAAGCACTTATTACAGACATTGACGCTGCCATGCGTGAACTAAAAGAACGAGAGAAAAAAGGTGGACTTGGAATTCCAGATACGAATATGGCTCTTTTTCATTGTCGTGACGACTCTATCCGTGGGCTATTGTTTCAAGTTGTTCATCTCGATACCGCTCTTGTTGTTCGAGGGATGGATGGGAAAGAAATGCGTATAAAAAACCTCTTATTAATGCTAGCCCCTACATTGCTGACAGCTAGAGAGCAGGAAATACTAAGTTTAATCAGTACCAGTTTGATTGAAAGCGAAAGGTCTATGATGATTTACACATCAGCTAACGAAAAAGTAATTCGGCAAAAATTAGAAGAACTCTTTTTGGATTATTTACAAAATAAGTTGATAAAGGAATGATGACAGTGAAGAAGGCTATTCATTTTGGAGCGGGAAACATTGGTAGAGGATTTATCGGTGCGTTATTTTCCGAATCGGGCTATCACGTAGCGTTTGTGGATGTTGCAGATCAAGTAATCAATAAGTTAAATGAAGAAAAAGGCTATCAAGTAAAATTGGCACAATCGCAGGAAGAAACCATTGCGATCACCAATGTTTCGGGTATTAACAACCGGACACATGAAAATGACGTCATTGAGGCGATTCAACAAGCAACTTATTTAACCACTGCCATCGGTCCGAATATTTTGCCGTTAATTGCCCCGTTAATTGCCCGTGGTTTAGCTAAGCGCATCACGGCAACAGAGGATAAGCTTTATGTTATTGCCTGTGAAAATCAAATTGGGGCGACCGACATACTAAAGCAGCACATTTTGGACAATCTAGACGAAGAAACGCAAATCCAACTGGAAGAGAAAATTTGCTTTTTCAACTCAGCGGTTGACCGCATTGTGCCAATCCA
Organism: Planococcus faecalis; assembly: GCF_002009235.1. Lineage (NCBI taxonomy): Bacteria > Bacillati > Bacillota > Bacilli > Caryophanales > Caryophanaceae > Planococcus > Planococcus faecalis. Next base: position 3,409,311 of record NZ_CP019401.1, on the reverse strand, counting down.
AAATCAGGATTCATTGGATGTGTTAGTTGAACCATATTACGAGTGGGTCGTGGAAACGACAGAGGATATTCCGCCAGTAACTGGCATGACAATAGTCAAAGATCTTGCACCGTTTATCGAACGGAAGTTGTTTACCGTGAATACTGGTCATGCCGTGATTGCTTATTTGGGCTATTTAGCGGGAAAAACGACCATTGATGAAACCTTAGGCGATGAAGAAATTGTTAGGGAAGTAAGAGCGACGTTAAAAGAAACAGGTGCTTATTTAATAAAGCAATACAAACTTGATGAAGCTGATCATTTGGCCTATATTGATAAAAATATCGAGCGCTTTAAAAATGCTTATTTGAACGATGGCGTGACACGAGTCGGACGTGCTCCTATTCGTAAGCTAGGACCTGAAGATCGGCTAATTCGACCAGCTACACAAGCGCAAAAAGCGGGATTGCCGTACACACATCTAGCGAATGCGGTTGCAGCTGCGTTATTATTCGATTACCCAGAAGATGAAGAAGCGGTGGAAATCCAAGAAATGATTCGTGAACATGGACTTGCAGAGACGTTACAGAAGTTTAGTGGCCTCGCTGAAGATAGTGATGTTACCAAAGAAGTTATTCGTCGTTATAAAGTGCTGCAAGGGTAAAATCCAACGGAAAAGGCCATTACTGATAACAAGTAGTGGCCTTTTTTAATTGCTTCGAGTAAATCTCCAATTGCGCTGGAGGTCTTTCTTTTTTACAGGCTCTAAGTAAGGTATAATTGACAGGCAAAACCACATAGGTCGAATCGAAAAATGTGATATAATTATTAAATTGAAGCAGAAAAGGTGTGTTTTACGGTTGAGCCTGGCTTTTTGTATTATTTGATCAGGAGCAAGCTGCACCTATTTGCAAATATACGGGATAAGGAAGGTTATAATGGACAACCAACAAAAAAACAAGAACGTTATCTTGATCGGCGCTGGAGTTATGAGCGCGACTTTGGGAGCAATGCTTAAAGAGTTAGCCCCTAGCTGGAATATTAAAGTGTTTGAAAAACTTGAAAAAGCAGGAGCCGAAAGTTCAAATGAATGGAATAACGCTGGAACAGGACATGCAGCACTTTGCGAGCTGAACTATACGCCTGAACAAGCTGACGGCTCTATCGATATAAAAAAAGCGAGTAGCATCAACGAACAGTTTCAGCTTTCGAGACAATTTTGGTCGTTTCTTGTAAATCACAAACGCATTGCTAATCCACAGGACTTTATTATGTCGATTCCGCACATGAGTTTGGTACAAGGAGAAGACAATGTACGTTTCTTAAACAACCGATTTGAAGCATTATCAAAAAGTCCTTTATTTAAAGGCATGGAATATTCAGCTGACCTAGAAAAGTTGAAAGAATGGATTCCCCTTATTATGGAAGGTCGAACTTCAACTGAAGCCATAGCGGCAACCAAAATTGATACGGGTACGGATGTTAACTTTGGTGCTTTAACGGAAATGCTGTTTACTCATTTGGAAGAGCAACAAGTCGAAATGAACTACAACCATGCAGTTAAAGACATTAAACGTAGTAGTGATAGCACGTGGGAAGTCAAAGTTCAGGACCTTGAAAACAACAAAATTGAGTACCATAACGCGGACTTCGTCTTTATCGGCGGCGGTGGCGGAAGTTTGCCTTTGCTTCAAAAGACGGGGATTCCTGAGTCTAAGCATATTGGTGGCTTCCCGGTGAGTGGCTTGTTCTTAGTTTGCAACGATCCTGAAATTGTAGAGCAACATCATGCAAAAGTATATGGAAAAGCAAAAGTTGGCGCTCCGCCAATGTCCGTACCGCATTTGGATACACGCTTTATTGACGGCAAGAAATCATTATTGTTCGGACCATTTGCAGGATTTTCACCGAAATTCCTGAAAACAGGCTCAAACATGGATTTACTCGGTTCTGTAAAACCAAATAACGTCTTTACCATGCTTGCTGCAGGGGCGAAAGAAATGTCGTTAACAAAATATTTGGTTCAGCAAGTATTGCTATCCAATGAAAAACGTGTGGAAGAACTGCGCGAATTTATTCCGACTGCCAAACTTGCAGACTGGGATGTAGTAGTCGCAGGACAGCGTGTACAAGTTATTAAAGATACGGATAAAGGCAAAGGAACTCTTCAGTTTGGTACGGAAATTGTTACTTCTGGGGACGGTTCGGTTGCTGCTTTATTAGGCGCTTCACCAGGTGCATCTACGGCTGTTCATGCCATGCTTGAAATTTTCCAAAGATGTTTTCCGGATCATGTGGGCGAATGGGAACCGAAGATCAAAGAGATGATTCCGTCTTACGGCATCTCGTTGGCTGAGAATCCTGAGCTTCTTCAAGAAATCCATACTTCAACAGCAAAAGCGTTGCAATTGGATGAAAAAAGCCCAATCGGAATTTAAGTAGAAAAATATATCAAAAGGGCTGTCCCAAAAGTCATGAAAAATGACTTTTCAGGGCAGCCCTTTTTTGTATGGCTGAGAAATAGTTGCTGTCCATTCCGACGGACGCTTTCCGCGGGCACGGCCTCAGCCGGCTGCCGTCTTCACCACGCGTCGTTCCGTCGATTCCTCCTCCCGGGCCTCGATAAAGTGTATACGGCGTTCGAAATTGTGGCATGGACCTACAATCTTCTAAAAGCAGCCGGCATCGTCAACTGCGTTCAGGAAGCTCATCACAAAAAAAAGACGATGAAAAAAATTTCTTTTTCATCGTCTTTTTAGGGACTTATGGGACAGCCCCTTTTAAATTCTACTTTTTACATTCCCAGTGGCAATTCAAAAACTATTTTTCTCCGGTTGTGTTATTTGAAGAATGGAGTTTTTTTCAAGGCAACTGCAACTGGAATGGCAATAATCAGTCCGACGAAGTTTTGAACTAGGTTTCCGGGAATCGAAGCAGCAGGAATAATCCAACTGCTAAAGATAATAGCTTCCCCGACGTAATAAATGGCAACCATCAGCGGAATTGAAAGAGTTGCTGCAAAAATATTGAAAGCTGTACTGCTACCATTTCTGCCACCAGACCAAGCAATTTTCCCGACTAAGTAACCTTGGAGACCACGAGCCACAATTGTAATGGGCGCCCATAAAGTCCACCCAGAAACTAAATCAAATAGCCCCATGCCGATTGCACCGGCAATCAAGCCTTTTTTAGAACCAAAAAGAATGGCGATGATGAAAAGCATCGCAGTACCAAGGTGGACAAGGCCGCCGTTTGCAGCAATTGGCAAGCGAATATTTAGTAGTAAAGTAGCGACGAAGACAAGGGCAATGGCCATAGCGCTCAAAATCAAATCGAGTGTCCGTGAATTAGCGGCAGGTGAATAGCTAGTCGTTTTTTGCATCGTTAGTAACCTTCCCATCTGTTCGTTTTCACATAACATTAGCAGAGGATTGGACTAGTTAAAAGTATCAATTCCGAACAAAACTTAGAGGTCAGATTGTATTTTTAAATTGATAGGAGAAATTTATAAGACGATAAAGCCCAGCTAGATTCGGAAAGTTTCCGAGTCTAGCTGGGCTTTTAAGTAGGGGTATCAAGTCAAACAACAGGTTCTCCATGGATAATTTCTATAATTCCTGTATCTTTAGCTGTCACTGCACCAGACTTTAGGAGTTTGATTGACTGGCCTTCTTCAAGATTTGTGAAAACGATAGGCGTAACGATGGAAGCCGCATGTTCAGCGATATAATCAAGATCCATTTCCATCAAGAGTTGTCCTTGCTCTACCAAGTCACCTTGTTCAATATGCGATGTAAACCCTTCACCTTTTAGATGGACTGTATCAATACCGATGTGAATTAGAATTTCCGTACCGTTGTCTGCCGCAATCCCAATAGCGTGCTTAGTAGGGAAGACCGTAACAACTTTTCCGTTTACCGGAGAAAAAACTTTTCCTTCTGTCGGTTTAATTGCAAATCCATCTCCAACCATTTTGCCGGAGAATACTTGGTCCGGAACTTCTGAAATTGGAAGAAGTTCACCTGTAATCGGGCTATTGAATTCCAATGGCGTCGCCGATGCAACTGTATTTTCCGTCGGAGCAGCAGTTTTGGAAGCTGGACGAGGGGATTTACCATTCATGATATCTTGCATTTGTCCGCGTAAGCTATCCGAAACCGGTCCGAAGATCGCCTGAATGTTGTTGCCGACTTCCATGACACCGGAAGCGCCAAGTTTTTTCAATCTCTTTTTATCGACGTTTCCTTTATTTGCTACACTGACGCGCAGACGTGTGATACAAGCATCAAGGTGTTTGATGTTTTCTTGTCCGCCCATGGCAGCAAGAATTTCATACGGTAAGTCGCCGATTTCTTCCATCTCTTCGTCGCCTTCTTCTTCTGGTTCGCGTCCAGGTGTCATCAAGTTGAATTTCAAGATGGCAAAACGGAAACCAAAGTAGTAGATGACCGAGAACACGAGACCGACAACGATGACCCAAAACCATTCTGTTCTACCGGGTAAAACACCGAAGAGCAAAAAGTCAATCAGTCCACCGGAGAACGTCATTCCGATTTTAACATCGAGCAAGTGCATCGTCATAAACGATAATCCTGCGAAAATAGCATGAATACCAAACAACACAGGAGCTACAAATAAAAATGAGAATTCAAGTGGTTCTGTAATTCCAGTTAAGAAAGAAGTCAACGCACCTGAGGCCATAATACCGCCAACAATTTTCTTTTTCTCAGGGCGTGCACAATGATAGATAGCAAGTGCTGCAGCGGGAAGGCCGAACATCATGAATGGAAATTTACCGGTCATAAATGTACCAGCCGTAAAGTCTACACCGTCCTGCAATTGAGCAAAGAAGATCCGTTGGTCGCCGCGGACAATTTCACCAGCCGCAGTTGTGTATTGACCGAATTCAAACCAGAAAGGCGAGTAGAAAATATGGTGCAATCCAAATGGAATCAGAGAGCGTTCAATAACACCGAATACAAAAGCTGCAAGCGTACGGTTTGTCTCCAACATGAAATGGGAAAGTGTATTTAATCCAGTTTGAGCGAATGGCCAAACCATGAACATAATAATGCCAAGAAAAACAGCAGAGAAAGCCGTAACGATGGGAACAAAGCGCTTTCCTGCAAAAAATCCTAAAAACTGTGGCAATTGGATATTGAAAAATTTATTGTACATGAAAGCGGCTAAGACACCAACGATAATTCCGCCGAAAACACCGGTCTGTAGCGTAGGGATGCCTAATACATTAGCGTATGCTGGATCAGTCGTCATTTCCAGCGTAATTCCACCAAATGCCTTCATCGTGACATTCATAATCAAGTAACCGATGATGGCTGCGAGTCCTGCTACCCCGTCACCGCCAGCAAGACCAATGGCGACACCTACAGCAAATAGTAAAGGCAAGTTGTCAAAAACAACGCCACCTGCTTCTGCCATAACGAATAATAATTGCTGAATCCAGTTAGCTCCCATAAAAGGAACCGCTTCCAAAAATGATTCTTGTGCAAAACTAGTACCAAAAGCTAACAGAATACCAGCAGCGGGCAAGAGTGCGACAGGTAACATTAAAGCTTTACCTACTTTTTGCAAAGTACCGAAAAAATTGAATGACATATAACTTCCTCCTTTATGTTTTAACTATGAAAAAACAATTGAATGGATACAAAAAGGCATGAGCAGAAAAGGGAAAGTTGTCAGAGGGCAGGTTTGTCCTAGTAGTCAACTTTTCATCTTTTCATACTCATGCCTGATCGAATCAGTAACACGTATGTCAGAATTTATGTGTTAAGCGTTGCAGATGAATGGTCAAATACATGACTTCCGCTTCATCTACCGGCTTATTCAATTGATTTTGCATGACTTTAATGAGCTTATAGGCAAGATTATAGCATACAGGATATTCACTTTTCAACATAGCAGCTAATTTATTTTCTTCACCAAGCAACGTGCCTTTTGCGGCTCGGTCAATCGCGCGGTGAAGGTGTTGAATGAGACGATGATAGTCAATATTGTTTTTTTCCAATTGAATATCAAGATTATCTTCGATAATATTCACCATTTTTGAAATCAGCGCATGGTATCGATTGATGTCGCGTAAAGGCTTGTCTGTTACCGCACTGTGAATATGGAGCGCGATAAAACCAACTTCACCTTCTGGAAAAGAAACGCCTGTCCGCTCTTCCACTTTTGTCACAACGTCTTTGGCCACTAAGTATTCTTTTGGATACAGTGACTCAATTTCAAATAAAAAAGGATTGGAGAATTGAATCTCTTTTTTCGCACGATTAATGGCAAACGCAATGTGATCAGTCAAAGCCACGTGGATATGCTCGTTCAATTGCTTATCCATTTTTTCCTCGATGAAAAGAAGGAGTTCATGAATAAAGATAAGGAGCTTTTCCTCAATATAAGGAAGTAAATTTACATATTGTTCCATTTCGTTCTCGTCTTTTAGCAAAAATGTTTTATCTGCTTCGTCAAAAGGAATCGAATCTCCTTTTTTTCGATTGAATCCGAGGCCATTGCCAATTAATACGACTTCTTTATAGGTATCATGGTGGGCAATCACAACATTATTATTCAATACTTTTTGAATGATTAAAATTTGTTCCATACTAGCCTCCATCTGCAGCTTCAACTTATGTAACAGCTGGATATTTCTTACGTGTTAGGCGTATTTTCTGTGAACCATACGTAAAATTCGAAATTCCTCTTTCCGTCATTCTAACATTTTCTGTCTATTCGCAATAGAAATTTATTACGCTATATTCTAGAACTAAGGATATCTAGCTATTTGGATGCCTTAAAGAAGGTACCAGAGTTTTAATCGGTGTAGATACGGTAGGCGGCACGGCAGATTCATTGAGTTTAAAAATAACAGGACGTATACTTGTATTAATTAGTTGTCTTTAATCAACAGGAGGTAATAACGTGTCAGTCAAACCTAAAGCCGTCTTTTTGGACATGGATGGAACAATTTTAAATCACCACAACAAAGTGAGTGCAGAAACGAAACAAATTATAGATGAGCTGCGAAATGAAGGCATTTTCGTATTTGTGGCGACAGGAAGGTCTTCTGCTGAACTGGTAGGGATGCTACCGGAAGGGTTTATGGTAGATGGCATCATTACCGCAAACGGCATGGCGGGTTACATTGGAAACGAAGTAGTTTTTGAGCACTCTCTTCCACTGGATTTAGTAGAAGCCATCATCAAGAAAGCGCGTGAACATAAAATCTATTACGAACTTTTTCCGCATGGTCAATCCCAGCAAGTATTAAAGCAGGACAAAGAATTTGTCGAAGCTGCAGTGCGCGAACCCAAGCCCGAATCGGTACAGACGAACGAATGGATTTCACGCCAACAAGCAATCAAAGAAGATATTAGATGGGTAGAGGAACTAACAGAAAGTCATTTCTCCAAATTTTATTTTTTTGCAAGAACTCGCGATGAAATCGACAACTGGAAACAAGAGTTAGAAGAGCTACAAAAGCTTATGCAGTTTACGATGACTCCCTCTTCTCCAAATAATATGGAAGTAATGGTCGCGAATGTGAGTAAGGCGTCTGGAATCGCTCAAATGCTGGAACGCTTTGGGTTAATCGGCTGTGAAACACTCGCCATTGGAGACAGTGACAACGATGTGAAAATGTTCGAATACGTATCTCACGCTGTAGCAATGAAAAACGCCCCCGCTCACATTCAAGCAGTAGTGGATGAAGTCACAGCGTTTACTTGTGATGAAAACGGTGTTTACCATTACTTGAAAACGAGTGTGTTGGCAAATATCGCTAAGAAATCACCAAGAGCTTAAAATAACCCAAACCGGAGATGTTTTCATTTTCCAGTTTGGGTTATTTTTTATGAAACCACGAAACTATTGGTTATCTTTAGGAGAGATACTGCTCCATGTATCAATACCATCATCGTCGTCAAATTCAATAATAACATCTGTTACATTTTTTACGCTTTCTTTTATTTTCTTCTCAATATAATTTCGAATATCATCTGCTTCTTTAATGGTCATATTGGAATCTACTTCAACTTTGAGTTCAACATGAAGACTTTCACCTTCTTTAATGACGTCCAGATCTTGAATGTCGTTGATGTGTGGATGTTGTAAAATTCGAGCACCCATCCGTGCCTGCATTTTCACATCAGCTACACCAAGTGCACCGGCTGCATTATCCATAAAGATACGACCGACTACCAAAACAAGTGCAATACCAATAATAATCGAAGCGTAGCCTGTCGCACTATGGAAAGGTGTATATGTCGCAACGATAATTGCCAGTATGGCGAGGACCGCTCCACCAACTGCAACATTGTCTTCTAAAAAGACCAATTTCGAAGCAGGTTTAGCATCTTTCACGTGTTTATAGCTTTCTGGAATCAATTTAAATCCTTTAACTTGTTCTTTTGGAAGGTGCTCCGTAATTTCTTTCATGGCTTTATAAAGAACAGCAGCTTCAAGAAGCGCCGAAGCACCCAATACACCAATATTCAACCAAAACCAATCTTCTGAATGTGTAGCATTCGAAATGTGATGAATTCCCTCAACAATTGTTTCATAAGCTAAGACAGCAACAATCAATACGGCACCGAGCAGGACGAGATTGACCAAACGTCCAAATCCTCCAGGAAATTTTTCTGTTGGTTCTTTCTTACTCAATGCGGAGCCGATAAACACAAAAAATTGATTGGCGGCATCACCAAAGCTATGCATCATTTCAGCAAACATCGCGACATTCCCAGTAATCATATAGGCTGCCGTCTTGATGATGGCAACGACACTATTAATAACGGCTGCCCATAAAGCCGACCTTGTACCGAATTTCATCAATCCGAAAAGTTCCCTCATACTATTTTCTCCTTCCAGCCATGAGACATTGATAATTTACCATTAGTTAATTCGATTCCCTCAGTCCCGAAGTTGAAACACAGAGCAGTTGGCAGAGAACAATAAAACGGTGAAAATCTGATGAGCAATCAAAAAAGAAAACCGTTCCATATGGGTGTATACTGTTACAATACGTAAAACAAGCGCGTGTTTGGAGGAAAAAGGATGTTTAGCAATATTTCAGTAAATGAATTGATGCCTTTAAGTGAACAGAAAAAGATGGTGCTAATCGATGTCAGGTCGCCATCGGAGTATAAGAATTTTTCAATACCAGGCAGCATCAATATTCCTTTTTTCGATGATACAGAACGAGCAGAAATTGGAACTCTTTATAAGCAAGCGAGTGTGGAAGCTGCAAAAGTACGAGGTCTGGAGATTATATCAGCTAAATTACCAGAATTTGTTCAACGGTTTAAGCAGGTTGAAGGCAGCAAAACGGTCTTTTGCTGGCGCGGTGGCATGCGTAGCCGCACTACAGCTACACTTTTGTCATTGATGGACGTTCACGTCAGTCGCTTAGAGGGCGGAATCCGCGAATACCGCAGATGGGTTGTGAGCCAGCTCGACCAGCCAGAAGCGCCTTTTAAAGCATATGTATTGAACGGCTTAACCGGTACAGGTAAAACAAGAATTTTAAAAGCTTTGGAAAAGCAGGGCTATCCGGTTATCGATTTAGAAGGACTGGCCAATCATAAAGGTTCGATCTTCGGTCATATTGGCGTTGAGCCACATAATCAGAAAATGTTTGATTCGTTGCTAGTCCAGCAATGCCGAGAGCTAGAGAAATCTCCATTTATTCTTTTTGAAGCCGAAAGCGCGAGAATCGGGAAAATTGTCATTCCGAGTTGGCTAACAGAATTGAAAGCCAATAGCGTTCAACTGATCATCGACATGCCCATGGAAGAACGAATCAAAGAAATTATTGAAGATTACCGTCCAGTGGAATACCAAGCCGAGTGTATCGCAGCTTTTCAACGAATCAAAACACGGATGCCTTTAAACATTTCAAAGCAAATTGAAGTAGCTTTAGAAGTCGGTGAATTTCCCTCTGCAGTAAGATTGCTGCTGGAGTATTATTACGATTCACGCTATCAACATACAGGTCTTCAATATCCTGATGCGCAAAAAAAAGTACTGCAAGTTAGGAATTTAGAAGAAGCCATTGAAGCGATAAAAAAACAGATTCCGAAAATTGAAGAATCTCCAATCATATAAATGATAAGTAACTTTTAAAATCAAAAAAAACCCCCTCAACGTCTTGTTGGAGGGGATTTTCTTTAACTATCAAAGTCGAACAGGTAGAGAAGTTGATTCACCCTCCGCAGTCGGGGATAATAAAGACAACTGTCACCGGTATTCGGGTGTCCTGGAAAGGAACTACTATCATGAATTTTTCACTTAATGAAATAAAAATAAAAAAATTATGCGGAATCGCGGCTTATAAAAAAGGCAAAAGCTTTATTCAAGCTGGAAAAATTCGGCTATTACCAGATTTGAGTGATGACCGACTGATAAAAGCTGTTGTTACAGGACGTAATGAATTTTACGTGAGCGTTAAACAACAGGAGGATGGTGAAATTCTCGCTTCTTGTAGCTGTCCACCGGTAGGTTTTGTGCAGACCTATTGCCATCATATTGCAGGAGTTTTACTAGCGATAGATGACATGCAACAACGTGAGAATCCAGCTGTGAAAATGTTGGATTTGTTTGCGCGACAGAAGAATGGGACGAAAGGACGCCAATATTTTGATAAACGGCAATTGCTTCACATTGAATTTAGTTTGTTGCCGGTGATGTCGGGAGAAAACGATCACGTACTCGCCTTACGAGTCGCTGCGGGTATTGAACATTTAGCAACTATTGGTGATCTCGATACGTTTTTAAAGGCGGTCAGAGCGGAAGAAACTTATAGCGAGTCTACTGGCTTTTATTACTCACCGGAAGAGCATCGTCTGCAAGACGAAACCACAACAGTGCTCGATTATTTAGCAAGGACTCGACTTGCTGGCGCAGTAAGAACAGAAGGCACAGAACTGCTAGTCATGGCAGCTCCGGATTGGGAGCGGTTATTGCCGTTACTTCAAGCCGCACCTTACGTCAAACTTGTTAGAGACCGAGTCATTACGGACGGCATTCGCGTGGAAAAAGAATTGCCTTTGTCTTTTCATTTTGCTGAGCATCGTTCTGGAGGGTTCCGGCTAGATGTTGAAGGACTCGAAGAAGTGCTAATTCTAAAAGATTATGAAATGGCAATTGCGGATGAGGCATTGTTCTATTTGGCCGAAGAAGACGCTAGACACTTAACAGAACTAAAGGAATTTCTGCCAAACTCCGTTGATCAGTTGCTTATCTCAGCACAAGAAATCGATCATTTCATGGCGACAGTCGTACCTGGACTAGAACGTTTGGGAAACGTGTATATTGCAGACGCAGTAGCAGAACGATTAGTGAAAACGCCTCTTCGTGCCAAATTATTCCTCGATCGCATTAAACATCGCTTACTAGCCGGAGTGGAATTCCATTATGGCCACTTAGTTATTAATCCATGTGAAGAAGCAGAAGGTGGACCTCGCCATTATCCGGGGATCCGTAGACAACGTCACCAAGAACAAGATATTCTACAAATTATGAAAGACAGTGAGTTTACACAAACCGATAGCGGCTTCTATATGCAAGACGAGGAAGCGGAGTATCATTTTCTCTATCACGTTATGCCTGTGCTCGAAGAATTGATGCAGGTATTTGCAACAACTGCTGTAAAAATGCGCGTTCAAAAAAATTATGGTGGTCCGAAAGTAAAGGTGGAAATAAGTGAACGTACAGATTGGCTAGAGTTCCGCTTTGACTTACAAGACATTCCAGAATCTGAAATCAAGAAAATTTTGGAGGCGTTAGAAGAGAAACGACCATTTTACCGAATCCCTAACGGAACGTTAATGTCTTTAGAAACTCAACAATTCCTTGAGTTGAGTGATTTTTTACGTGACTTGGCTGTTACTGCAACTAATTTTGGAAGAGAAGAGATCCGAATTCCATTGATCCATGGGTTGCAAGTAGTCGCTTCACTAGAAGATGGACAATTGCTCGATCCAGGCGCAGATTTTTCCAGTTTGTTGCAAAGCTTGAATCGTCCAGAAAAATTGACTACAGATATACCAGAAAGTTTAAATGGAGTTCTTCGAGATTATCAGGAAGCCGGCTTTCGTTGGCTTAAGCTGCTCGCGAAATACCAATTCGGTGGTATTTTGGCTGATGACATGGGGCTTGGAAAAACCTTGCAAAGCATCGCTTTTATCGTATCGGTACTCCCCGAGATTCGGAAGCAGCGGCAACCTGTACTCGTAGTTGCTCCTTCGTCGCTAGTTTACAATTGGCTGAACGAACTAGCTAAATTTGCACCAAGCATTAAAGCTGGCATTATAGACGGTGACAAAAGACAAAGAGCTTTGTCGATTAAAAAAATGCGAGAGTCGGACGTTATCATTACTTCTTACCCTTCAATGCGCATGGATCAAGTGCTATACCGAGAGCAACGCTTTCATACTTTGTTTTTGGACGAAGCCCAGGCTTTTAAAAATCCGGTTACGCAAACAGCAAAAGCAGTTAAGGCGATTCAAGCAGATTACCGATTTGCATTGACTGGAACCCCAATTGAAAACTCTTTAGACGAATTGTGGTCGATTTTCAACGTGATATTTCCTGAACTTCTCCCAAATCGTAGGCTGTTTAGCGAAATGAGACGTGACAGCATCAAAAAACGAGTTCGACCATTTATTTTGCGGCGCATCAAAACAGAGGTGTTAACAGAACTTCCAGATAAAGTAGAAACGATTCGATTTTCAGAACTACAAAAAGAACAAAAACAATTATACGCTGCGTACTTAGCTGAATTAAAACAAGATGCGCTGAAGCATTTAAACAAAGATAGCTTTCAAAAAAACCGAATTCGAATTTTGGCAGGTCTTACGAGGTTGCGTCAATTATGCTGCCATCCGGCATTATTTGTGGAAGACTATAATGGAGGATCTGCTAAGTTTGACCAACTGATGGAGCTCATAGAGGAATGCCGACTGACTGGCCGGCGTGTGCTAGTCTTTTCACAGTTTACTAAGATGCTCGGCATGATTGGCCATCAATTAACAAAAGAAGGGGTCTCTTACTTTTATTTAGATGGTCAAACGCCGCCAGCGGAACGAGTAGACTTATGCACACGTTTTAATGAGGGTCAAGGTGAGTTATTTTTGATTTCTTTAAAAGCGGGGGGCACCGGTTTGAATTTAACAGGTGCGGATACGGTGGTGTTGTATGATCTTTGGTGGAACCCAGCTGTCGAGCAACAAGCAGCGGATCGTGCCCATCGGATGGGACAAAAAAAGGAAGTTCAAGTTGTCCGATTAATTGCTAAGGGGACTATTGAAGAGAAAATCAATGAACTGCAAATGAAAAAGAAAAACTTGATTGATGATGTAATCCAATCGGGGGAAGAACCGTTAAAGGCGATGTCGGCAGAGGATATCCGAGAAATTTTGATGACATAGTCAATTCGAATCGCCACAAGGTCTTTTCTGAAAAGGAATTTTCGAGTTGAATTTGATAAAATGGAAAGAAGAGATGAGGTGTTGATATGGATCCACAAAGTATGCTGAAAAAAGTAAAAAACCGCACTCCTGAAGTTTTAGGAAATAAGGAATTTTCGAAATACGCAATTCTTTTACCTCTTATCGAAAAAGATGGAGAAATCCATGTCCTCTTTGAAGTTCGTTCTTACGATCTTAGAAATCAGCCCGGAGAAATTTGTTTTCCAGGTGGGAAAATTGATTTTCAGGATCAGACAGAAGAAGACACGGCAGTCCGTGAAACAATTGAAGAATTGGGAATAGAACGAGCAGAAATCTCAGATATTTATCCGTTGGACTATATCGTTTCGCCTTTTGGCATGATCGTCTACACATTCGCTGGTGTGATTAATCCAGAAACGGCATTCACTCCTAATCCACCGGAAGTTGACAGCATTTTTACGGTGCCACTATCTTTTTTCTTGGAAAAGGAACCGAAAATCTATCGTGTCAATTTTGATATCCAACCAGAAGAAAGTTTTCCTTTTGATTTGATTGCTGGAGGCGAAAACTACAATTGGCGAACACGCCAGGTAGATGAGTATTTTTACATTTATGGTGACAAAGTCATTTGGGGATTAACTGCCAAGATTCTGGCACACTTTATTGAGATCATTCGCTGAATGGTCTTTTTTTTTGAAAAAACAGGTCTTTTATCATGATTTTAGAATAATGCATAGAGAAGCTATTAAAGAAGAGAATGAACGTGTATAATTATTCATATAACTGATAATTATAATTATTTTGATAGAAGGAGTCCTGATAATGACAACACAGCAACTTGAAGTTATTAACAATACCAGCAAAAAAGAAAAGCCGGTGAAAGACCAAGTGCCATTCGGGACTACCTTTACAGATCATATGTATATGCTCGAATACCAAACAGAAAAAGGTTGGTATGATCCTAAAATTGTACCCTATGGACCCATTAGCTTAGATCCGGCAGCGATGATCTTCCATTACGGTCAAACAGTTTTTGAAGGCATGAAGGCTTATCATACAGAAGACGGCCGCATTCTGTTATTCCGTCCTGAGAAAAACTTTGAACGTCTCAATCTTTCTAGCGAACGTCTAAGCATTCCAGCAATCGATGAGCAACTAGCGCTCGAGCATTTAATGCAATTAGTCAAATTGGAAAAAGAGTGGGTACCCAAAACGCCTGGAACTTCTCTTTATATCCGCCCTTATATTATTTCAACAGATGCAAATTTAGCAGTCGGACCTTCTCAAACCTATAAATATATGGTCATTTTGTCGCCGGTAGGCTCTTATTTCTCAGGCGGTCTTCAGCCAGTAGTCATTCATGTAGAAGAGAAATTTACTCGCGCTGTCAAAGGCGGAACGGGGATGGCCAAAACAGCAGGAAACTATTCGTCAGGCTACCAAGCACAAGCAGATGCTAAAAAAGAAGGCAACGCGGATGTCTTGTGGCTCGATGGTGTTGAGAAAAAATACATTGAAGAAGTTGGCAGCATGAACATCTTCTTCAAAATAAATGGGGAAGTCGTAACACCTGAGTTAAATGGCAGTATCTTAAAAGGCATTACGCGCATGTCCATTATTGAATTGCTCGGCACATGGGGAATCGCTGTAACAGAAAAACGCGTTTCTATTGATGAGTTGTATGAAGCTTATGAAGCGGGCCACGTAGAAGAAGTCTTTGGTACAGGTACAGCTGCAGTTATCTCACCGGTAGGAGAACTAAACTACAAAGGTAAAAAAATGATCGTTAATAACCATGAAATTGGTGAGTTGTCACAAAAGCTATACGACACGATTACGGGAATCCAAACAGGAAAAATTGAAGATACACTTGGTTGGACAGTAGAAGTAAAATAAAAAAATCTTTTTAATCGCTCTATTTCAACCCATAGCTGTTAGCTTATCCATTGTGATAAACTAATAGCTATGGGTTTTTTAGTTATGTCATTCACAAAACTTACAGAGACAAACTGAGTTTTTATCACAAAACAGAAAATGTCACTGCGTGCAGCTGACTAAAGCTTGCTTAGCATAGATAAGTAATAGAAGAAAAGAAGGTGTAAAACGAGTGGGAAGTTCAACTGGTCTAAAACGCAACCAATTTATTTTACTAATGGGTGCGTTGACTACTTTAGTGCCATTTACCATTGATATGTATTTACCAGCGTTCCCAATTTTAGCGGACGTTTATGAAACAAATGCTAGTTCTGTTCAATTAAGCTTAACAGCATGCTTGTTAGGACTAGCAATCGGCCAATTGATTGCTGGTGCACTCAGCGATATGCACGGAAGGCGAAAACCGTTATTAATTTCCTTAGTGGCTTATATTGTCGCATCAATCGCTTGTATATTTGCTCCGAACATTTATCTATTTGTTTTCCTACGCTTTATACAAGGCTTAGCAGCTTCTGGTGGACTTGTTATTTCCCGGGCAATTGTGCGGGATGTCAGTAGTGGACCAGAACTGACACGGTTGTTTGCGTTATTAATGGTTATTGGTAATTTAGTTCCGTTAATTGCGCCTTCTATTGGTAGCGGCGTCTTATTGTTTGCAGATTGGAAAGGGATTTTCATGCTGTTAACGACACTAGGAATTGTTCTGTTACTTCTTTCGGCTTTTCGTTTAACAGAAAGTTTACCGTCTGAAAAACGAGTACCAAGTAATCTAAAATCAACATTCGGTAACTTTGCAGGAATTTTAAGAAATCGCCAATTTACAGGGTATGCGTTAGCACAAGGCTTTTTAATCGGCGGTGTTTTTGCTTATGTATCGGGTACTCCTTTTATCTATCAAAACATCTACGGGACTTCCCCTCAAATGTTTAGTGTGCTCTTTGGGATGAATGGCATTGGGCTGATTATGGGTAGCTACGCTGTTGGCCGATTTTCTTATAGATGGTCTGAAAAGAAACTTTTAGAAACGGCTCTCTATACCGCAACGCTTGCTGGTGCAGTGTTATTAGCTGTCGTGTTCATACAAGGACCTCTGTGGGCAGTGGTGATTCCAATTTTCTTTTTCATCATGTCGATTGGTGTAGTGGGGACAGCCTCTTTTACTCTTGCTATGGAAAGTCAAGGTCACGTAGCAGGAAGTGCTTCTGCGTTACTTGGGCTATTGCCTTTTATCCTAGGGGCTGCGACTGCACCGTTAGTAGGGATTGCTGGAGAAAATACGGCTGTTCCGATGGGACTTGTTATTTTTTCGATGTGCACAATCGCCCTACTTGCGTATTTACTATTAGCAAAAAATACAACTTCATCTACTGCTAATTAAGTAGAAGGGGCTGTCTCCAAAGGTCATGAACAAATGACTTTTGAGTGCAGCCCCTTTTGTGTTGCCTAAAATGCTTTATTTATTATTTTACAAAAGCTAAACAATTCCTCAACCATAACTTAATAAACGATCCTTATACTGAACTTATAGCTAGAATTGACTGGAGGAGAAAAAATGATACGTAAAAAGTTGAAAACAAAAGTACTGCCAATTGCTTTAGTATCAGTATTGGCCGTTACTGGAATCACGACCTTTACTTTATCGACTAAAGCCGATTCTTCGAGTAGCAACCAAAGCAAAGAGGATAAAAAGGACAACGTACAAAACATTATTTTCTTGATTGGTGATGGAGTAGGTACTTCATATACGTCAGCGTATCGCTACTTACAAGATGATGTTTCTACTAAAAAAGTTGAAGAAATCTCTTTTGATTCATATTTAGTCGGCCAGCAATCGACTTATCCCGATGATCCTGCAGAAAATGTTACTGACTCTGCGTCGGCTGCAACAGCTATGGCTGCGGGTATCAAAACTTATAATAATGCGATTGCTGTCGACAACGACGAAAGTAATGTGACAACAGTACTCGAAGCTGCAAAGAAAAAAGGCAAAGCCACAGGATTGGTTGCAACTTCTGAAATTACACATGCAACTCCGGCATCATTCGGAGCTCACGATCTTGCACGAAAAAATATGACCGCGATTGCCGATGACTATTACGACGAATTAATAGATGGTGAGCACAAAGTGGATGTTCTGCTAGGAGGAGGAACCGAGTTATTCGATCGAACAGACCGTAACCTTACGAAAGAGTTTCAAAAAGACGGCTACAGCTATGTCACTGACCGAGACGAATTACTCAGTGACGATGGCGAGCAGGTGCTTGGATTGTTTGCACCCGCAGGTCTTCCTAAAATGATCGACCGTGATGAGAACATCCCTTCATTAGAAGAAATGACGACATCCGCAATTGATCGTTTGTCAGAGGATAAAGATGGATTCTTCCTCATGGTAGAAGGTAGCCAAGTCGACTGGTCAGGACACGATAATGATATCGTAGCCGCAATGAGCGAAATGGAAGACTACGACAAAGCATTTCAGGCAGCAATAGAATTTGCTAAAAAAGATGGGAATACGTTAGTCGTAGCAACTGCGGACCATTCGACAGGCGGTTTTTCGATAGGTGCAGATGGTGTTTACAATTGGCTTACGGAACCGATTAAAGCGGCAAAGCGTACACCAGACTTCATGGCGCAGCAAATTGTTGACGGTGCTAGTGTTGAAGAAACCTTACACGAGTACATTGATCTGGATCTAACTGCTGAAGAAGTGGATATGGTAAAAAAAGTGGAAAAGAGTAATGACGTTACAGTTATCGATGATTCTATTGAAAAGATTTTTGATAAACGCTCACACACGGGCTGGACAACTAGTGGTCACACGGGAGAAGATGTACCCGTTTATGCATACGGTCCGGCAAGTCGAAAGTTTGCAGGACAGCTCGATAATACAGATCACGCTAAAATCATTTTTGATTTACTAAAAGCGAAAGTCACAATTGATGACAAGTAAAATCGAATGGAAGAATTGTTGCCCATAAAAGCGACCAAAAGATTGCCACAAGCGATAGCTTAAGTGATCTATGTAAACAGACTCATCTCAATGAGTCTGTTTCAGCTTGTAGACAAAAGAATACTTATTCATTTTTTTGTATGCATCTAGGATTCTCCACACCAAGCGAAGTGGCCAGCCCAGTTGGAGATTATACATCACTATTTAGTTTGATAAGACGTTGTCTATAGTCTGAAGCATGGAGTTGGTGTTCCATGCTTTTTTAATTGTCTTGACGTAATTAAAGTTCCCTTAATCTAAAAAGTTTATAGAGTTATTTATTTTATGCATAAATATACATAAAGAATATTAAGCGAATACTGTTAAATAGAATAAAATTTAAATATTCTTTTTATTTTATTGACTTAAAATACAAGAGAGTGCATAATAACTCTATTAAAGAGATTCACACAAACTTGTCGAAAGAGTCATGGAGTCAAGGTTCTTCCGCTTTTAGGTAAAATGGAAGAACTTTTTTATTTATCAAAAACGGGTGGTGACTGCACATGGAGAAGAAAAGGATTGTAGTGAAGATCGGCAGCAGCTCATTAACGGACGATGAAGGCAAACTGTCGATTGAGAAGTTACGCGAGCATGTGGATGCGCTGGCCAGCTTAAGAACACATGGACATGAAGTCATATTGATATCGTCTGGAGCAGTCGCTGCGGGATGTATGGGCATGGGCTATTTATCGCGACCGGACACAGTGGTCGACAAACAATCAGCAGCAGCAGTGGGGCAGAGCCTATTATCGCAGGCATATGCAGACGAATGCAAGAAACACCGTATTGTGGCTGCACAGTTACTGCTGACGAAAGATCTTTATAAAAACGCCAATGCGACAATTTCCAAGTTATTAGAACGCAACGTCTTACCTATCATCAATGAGAATGATTCGGTTTCCGCAGAAGAGCTGACTTTTGGTGACAATGATATGTTATCAGCATTGGTCAGTGGTCTTGTGCATGCAGATATTTTAATGATTTTGACAGATATTAACGGCATTTACCAGGACAACCCAAGAACAAATCCGCAAGCGCAAAAATACCTTCACCTTCACGAAATCCCCGATGAATTAATAGATGCCACTTCCTCAGATAGCTCCACTGTGGGTACAGGCGGTATGAAATCAAAAGTTGAAGCAGCTCGAACGGCGTTAGCTTTCGGAGTTCAAGTATTTATCGGTTCGGGAACGGGCAGTGAAAAATTAGTTGATATTTTCAAAGGCAAAGGCGATGGAACTTATATTGGCGTAAAAACGACAATGAGTGTTTGAAGCATGGAAAATCGAAAGGGGCATCAGAATGACTGAACTTCTCCAAGAACAGCAAACGTCTACAAGTGAACTGATACAAAAAGCGCAACTAGCAAAACAAGCTTCAGCAGTATTAGCAAAATCGACAACAAAGCAAAAAAATAATGCATTGCGTTCTATTTCAGCGCAATTACTAAAAGAACAAGCCTTTATTTTGGAGGAAAACAGCAAAGATATTGAAGTAGGACGTCAAAATGGCATGAGTGAGTCGTTACTAGACCGCTTGAAATTAGATGGAGACCGCTTAACGGAAATGGCTGATGCCTTGATTCAATTGACAAAACTAGCAGATCCTGTTGGTGAAGTATTAGAAAAGTGGGAACGGCCAAACGGTTTAACCATGTCTAAAATTCGTGTGCCTTTAGGCGTTGTGGGAATGATCTACGAAGCACGTCCGAATGTTACTGTTGATGCTTCTAGTTTGTGCTTAAAAACCGGCAATGCAGTGGTACTGCGAGGTAGTTCTACAGCAATACACTCCAACAAAGCCATCGTGGCGGTGATTCACAGAGCTCTTGAGAACAGTGAATTGCCTATTGATTCGGTACAATTGATGGAAGATACAAGTAGAGAAGCAGCTTCTCATATGTTCAAACTCAACAAATATTTAGATGTGCTCATTCCTCGTGGAGGCGCTAAATTGATTCAGACGGTCGTTCAAAACGCTACAGTTCCAGTATTAGAAACGGGAGCAGGGAATTGCCATATTTATATTGATGAGACAGCAACTGTTCAAATGGCGATTGATATCGCATTAAATGCTAAAATACAGCGACCTTCTGTTTGTAATGCCTGTGAAAGTATTTTGGTTCATAAAGATTGGGCGGACAAGCATTTGCCACTGTTGCTAAGTGCGCTACTGGCTCAACAAGTAACTATTCATGGGGACGAATCCGTACAAAAACGCTCTCCTGATGTTATCCCTGCAAAGGAAGAGGATTGGGGAACGGAGTACTTGGGATTAGAGGTAGCGATGAAAATTGTAGCTGATGTCAGTGAAGCGATTCAGCATATCAATACGTATGGTACAAAGCATTCCGAAGCAATCATTTCGAAAAACTCGGAAAACGTCGATCAATTTTTTATGGAAATCGATGCTTCCGCTGTTTATCACAACGCATCCACTCGATTTACAGATGGGTTTGAATTTGGTTTTGGTGCCGAAATTGGTATTAGTACGCAAAAACTTCATGCACGTGGACCAATGGGCTTGCCTGCTTTAACATCGACTAAGTACATCGTGCGTGGCAATGGCCAAGTAAAGTAAAGGTTCTATCATCGAAAAAAGACAGA
The DNA here is from genome assembly GCF_002009235.1 of Planococcus faecalis. Taxonomy (NCBI): domain Bacteria; kingdom Bacillati; phylum Bacillota; class Bacilli; order Caryophanales; family Caryophanaceae; genus Planococcus; species Planococcus faecalis. Next base: position 3,388,339 of record NZ_CP019401.1, on the reverse strand, counting down.
GAGCAACTTGCTCCCTGTCTTTTTTATACCTGCACTTTTGTTCGATTATGCTTCCACATCATGTACCGGAAGCGAATCGTACAGCCGATACAATAGCCCATCAACGCAACACCTGCTGCGATAATGACCATAATACTGAAGACAAAGCCCAACGATGGTATGCCAAAAGAAAAGAAAATCAAGGACAGTCCTAAGGAAATTGTCGCAATCCACTGGTTAAACAATTGCTGATCTTTATCTTCTTGCTGATAACTTGCCGCCGGCTTTTTCAAAAAGAGATGGCCCAATTGAATCACTGGATTTTTCTTTGTCACTAATGTATAAGCTCCAACAACAAACGGCAACAGTAAAATGGCTGGATGGAACAACAACGCCGCTACGACAGTAACGACAACAAACGTCTGATTGGTTTGAACAAGGGGTTTTGGAATGGTCATAAGCGCGCCTCCTTCGATTACAACCTATTATACCTAGTGTCTTACTTGGTATAAAGTTATTTGCCTGAAAAAGTGCGAATCACCATACGTTGAGTCAGTAATTATTTTTAGTGAAAGTTTTACTCAGGGACTTTTCTTACATCAATTGTGAAATGAACAGTGTGGCCATTCCAAAATAAATGAGCAGAGATAGAATATCGTTGATGGTAGTAATCAGTGGACCGGAAGCAACGGCTGGATCAATATTGAATCGGTACAGAATCAGTGGGATAATAGTTCCGGCTAAAGTACCAATAATTAAAGTCATTAATAGAGAGCCACCCACGACAATTCCTAAAATAAAGCTACCTTGCCATACATAAGCAATCAATAAAATAAGAACAGAACAAATCACGCCAATAATGATGCCGACCCATAATTCTCGGATGATCAGTTTAACGGTTTGCTTGAAATCTAGCTTTTGCGAAGCTAGTCCACGAACAACAACAGATAGGGATTGTGTGCCGGTATTTCCAGTCATCCCAGCAATCAACGGCATAAAAAAGGTTAATGCGACAACTGCTTGCAACGTATCTTCAAAACGGCTAATGATGCTGCCTGAAAATAGACCAATGAACAGCAGGAGGATTAGCCAAGGAAGGCGACGATAAGCTGCCGTCCAAGCCGGAGTATTAAAATCAATCGATTTACCAGATGCCGAAAGTTTTTCAATGTCTTCATTGGCTTCTTGCATCACGACATCAATGACGTCATCAACCGTTACAACCCCTGCGAGTGTATTGTCATGTTCCACAATGGGCAATGTCACAAAGTCATAGCGGCTAATGATGTGTGCCACATCTTCTTGGTCCATCAATACATCAGCTTTGACGACGCGGTTGTACATAATGTCTTCTACTTTATCCTCAAGATTTCCAAGAATTAAATCCTTATAGGAAATCACGCCGCGTAGTTTTTTATCTTCGTCTACTACGTAAAGGTAATTGAGATACTCCGCTATTTCTGCAAAATGCTTGATTTTATCAATAGCATCTCGAATTGTATAATGCCGTGGAATCCATACGTAACGGTTATTCATAAGACGTCCTGCAGTTTCTGGCGGATAATTGATCGTTCTTTGAACAAATTTAGAATCGTCTTGGTTAATTTGAGATAACAATTCGTTAATGCGATCAGGCTCTAAATCATCTAAGAATAAAGCCAAATCATCGTTATCCATACGATCCAACACTTTTTTTGATTTTTCTACACCCAATTTTTGCAGAATTTCGGCTTGCTCTGTTTTAGGCAGCTCTTGCATTAAATCTGTGAGTTGAAAAATCGTTAAATACAACAAAAATTTGTTTCGATGTTTTTCTGGCAAATGTCGATAATGAACACCCATATCGTAAGGTTGGAGTTCACTCAATATTGCCTGAAATTCATTACTATTGCCTTCTTGTAAAGACTGAATTAATGCCAATGTAATTTCGTCTTCACGTATTGCTGTAGACATTGTAGGTCACTCCTTAGTAATAAAAGATGTAGACAAATCCTACTGTTGATTATTGCCTTAAACTTCACAATTTGAAAGGGCTATTTAAAAAAGGTAGTAAAATCTCATAAATTAACATATAATAATGAAAATCTGAAAAAGGCAAACTCCATCGAAAGAGGAGGACGCAAAGCCATGAGCCTACCCGTTGAAAAACGCAAGGTCGTCTGGTTGCCAGGGTCTCGTTCTTTGAGCTCCGGCTTACAGAATGGGAGGATATCAGAAGATGAAAAAAATAATAATGGCAGGTGTGTGTTTGTTGATTATGCTGACACAAAGTGGAGTGAGTGCACAAGCAGCTGAGACGGAAGTCAAAGCTACCTGGTTATGGAATCCGTGGATGATTTATAGCGATGAAGCGGGAACCCTTGCTTTTTTAGACAGTAAGGATGTCAATAAAGTCTACGTGCAGATTGACGCGGATATTCCCGTGGATGTCTATAAAAGGTTTATTGAAAAAGCGGGACTATTAGGAATGACGATTTACGCATTGGACGGTGCTAGTGACTGGGTAGCACCAAAGGGCTTTACCAAGCAAGATCGGTTGATGAACTGGTTATCGTCTTATCAACAAGGTGCTTTGCAAGCTCAAAAATTTGCAGGTGTTCATTTGGATGTAGAGCCTTACCTTTATAGCGGTTGGAATACGAACCGAGCGGCCACTGTAAAATCCTATCAAGCCCTTTTGAGTAAAGCTAGTGCTAGTACAGCTGCAATGAACTTACCCCTTGAAGCAGATTTGCCTTTTTGGTTTGATGAAATCACTTATAAAAATATTTATGGCAAAGGGATACTTGCAGAGTGGGTGATTGCTAACACACATAGTGTGACCTTGATGGCTTATAGAGATTCTGCTGCTTTGATTACAGAACTTGTAAAGAACGAAGTGGCCTATGCAGAAAAATACGGCAAATCAGTAGTAGTCGGAGTTGAAACTGGTGAGACTGATGAAGGCGACAACATTTCTTTCTATGAAGAGGGCGAAACTTTCATGGAAGGTGAATTAGCTGCAGTAACTGCACACTATGCAGGGATACCTGGTTTTGGCGGCGTCGCGATTCACCACGTAGATAGCTGGAAAACGATGACACCCTAAAAAAACAGCAAGGTTGGCCGGTATGGCTCAACCTTGCTGTTTTTTTATGATTTACTCATCTATAAAACCATAAACCGGACACGCTACTAACATGTCCGGTTTATATCACTGAGTGTTGCCAAAAGTTTCTTGAAGAATGTAATACGATTGCTTCAAGCGTTCTTTGGATTGTGGCAGTCCCCATGTGTCCCATGAATACTGGGCTGCTTGAGTTGCAGTAAAGGTTTCAGTTGCTTTACCATTATCATCCGTTAAACTAGCAGCGACATCTATTCCTTCAATTGTTCTCGAAGCCTCAATGCCGTCTTGTTGAAGATCCCCTGTAAATTCTCGTTTTGCCGGATCTTTAGCATTCAGCAACATCCAAGGAATTCGGATTTCCATGATGCCTGTTTTTTCATCGTAGTAATAATCGTTCAAAGAATCATAGTTTTCATGCTCCGGATTGGCAATACCAAATCGGAAAACACCGGTTTCATAAGAAGAAAATGGCAGTGTTTCTCCAGTATCGGGACGCACAAATTCTTTGTTCAATGCGAGTCGAATCGGATGGAAAGTCGACTCAATATTTTCTTCTGCAGGAATCATCTTTAAACGGTTGTGATAATCATAATAGAAGCTGTCGTAATCGCCTGCAACTTGCATTTGTGCTTGTTTTAAATCGTTCATCTTCAACTGAAAATCTGCGAGAAATTCTGTTTTCCCCAACGCATCAACTGCAATGCCTTGGTCTTCACGAATACTAAAGTACAAATTGAAATCCTGTTCAGTCCACCAGGTTTTATCGGTAGGATCGAATTGGGCTTTGATGTAAACGTAGCGCTCATCTGAATCCATGGTCAAGGTTCTGAGGGCACCGTTGTCTTTTTCGTATAGCTTTTGCCCATCTTGCCAATCATCTTCACCATCGACTTTCACTTTATGACGATCAAAGCTCAACAATCCGAATTGCTGCTCATTTGTTTGAGCATTGGACCAAAATGGCCGTTCGTTTGGATTGTCATACTCCATCGTATTCCACGTACGCTTAAACCACTCATCTTGCCATGTGAAAACCATACCGCCCATCAGTCCTTCTTCAAGGATATCCTCATACATATGGCTGACGATTTCGCCTTGCTGTTGTTCAGAGATAAACCCTTGGTTCCAACCGAACGGATTTTCATGAGTCATGCCGCGAGAAGAAGGAATACCGAACTCGGCGATGACAATTGGCATATCGTGAGAATCGTTCAAATCCTTCAAGTAGCCGGCGTAGTTATTGAATTCCCCGCGGTGGTCTACGTATTCAGTGTATCGTTCTTCTAAATTCAAGAAATCTGGATAGTACGGGTAAACATGATAAGAAGCGAACATGCCAACTGTATCCGTGATGCCTTTGGTTTTAATGTGATTTGGATCGACAGTTGCCATATCTTCTTGTTCACTTGGCTCTGCTGGTTGGTCCACATTATCTGTCGTTACCCAGTTAGTAAAACTCAAAGGACGCATACTTTGGTAGGTATCTAGTTCGTACGATGCTAACAAGTCCAGCTGCTGTGCCAACCAATTTTCCATCGGGTTGGCCTCTTCTGTGTATACATGCGTACCTTGAAAATCACCAAGCTCAGGATAATCAAGTTCCATTTGTTGAACCGTAAACGGATACCATTCGATACCAATCATCCAACCAATAACGTAAGAGGAGATGTCAGTTTTGTAGGTACCATATGCATGGCCAGGTTCTTGTTCGACAACAGCATCACCGTGAATAACGTCTACTATTTTCTGAACCTCATTTTGGAAACGCTCAGTAATCTCAGGAGTAAAGGCGTCGAGTGTTTCAACTAGTGGCTCTTCATCAATCCAGACGCCGTGGTACAGGTAAAGTGGCTGTTTAGCACTTGCATTATAAGCAGCAAATGCTTCATAGAAAGCAGGCGGGTGAAGCGTATACACACGAATCGCATTGGCATTCATCTCACCGATCGCTTTAAACCAGCGGTCGTATTCCTCACGCGAGATTGCGGCTTCTCCAGGAAACGTTCCGGGCTTAGCCATGCCCATATTAACGCCTTTAATCGTAAATGGCTGCCATTCGCCATCTTCATACACTTCGAATGTCTGTCCGTTTACACGGGAAGGATAAGAAATACCTTCTTCCTTAGCAACTTCTTTAACTGCTGTAACTTGTGATTCTTTGTCTTCTGCATTTGCTAAAATAGCTTCCATCATTGGTACATAGGTCTTCCAATAAAAACTCTTTTCAGCATCTAACGATTCCATGGAAAGGAATGAGCGCATTTTTGCAAAACCAGAATAACGGTAAAAGTTTGGAACATCGTCAATATCGACAAAATCACCTGCAAAATAGTATAGATCTGCACCGTATTTAGACTGGTGGAATACAGCTGGAAAGCTCTGTGGAATTCCTGCTTTTTCTAGCTTTTCACTACCTGTAGCTTGCAGGTCCCACTGATAATCTGCTAAGACATCCGTTCCTTCAGTGGCTTCATTAATATCAAACCAATAACCAAAAGAAGGGCTATCCGTTAAGTTGAATTGAGCGGTGCCTTGTTCAGTAAAGGTAAGATGAAGACCGTCAGAACCGATTTCACCTGCTTCTTCAGAAAGAACTACAATTTCGCCGGTATCGTCATTAACCAATATAAATCCAGCACCTTTAAAATGCCACTTGGCCTCATTTTTCTCGTAGTTATCAATAATCCATTGAGGGATTTCACTGTCAGAAGAGTCAAGATCGACAAAGTAACGACCACTCCAGCCACTCCACTCCAAGCCAAGAAATTTGTTTATGTCTGTTGCGACTTCTTTAGGCGTTGGAGAAGCAAATGTATTAAACTCCATTACCAAATCAGTGCCTTCAGCTTGAACTTGTTGCTTAATCGTGTTCCACTCAGCCATACTCAGTCCGCCGGTAATCATGGATGAACTGCCAGGCTTTTTCTCGGTCGTTTGCCATGGTAAATTTTCTTCGTAAACTCCGTAGGAATCTGCAAGATAGATCAGGTCAGTTCCAGACAAGTCTCCGGGTAAATCACGAGTAGTGTAGCTTTCTTCTTTTTCATTAGGGACGAAGCCATAATAATCTGTGTCGGCCAGATAAGCTTCTCCAGATTCACTTACGTAACGTTGATGATTTAATAGCCAAGTCAGGCCTTTATGCTCCCGGTAGCTTTCAGTAGGAACCGTTTTATCAATGATTGCAATAGTGACTGTTTTTTCATCTTTAAAAAACCATATGATAATAGGGAGTGCCAACAAAATAATGACTCCGAATAAGTATAGAAATGTCTTTTTCATACATACCACTCTTCTCTATTTACAAAATATAACTCACAAGTCATTATAGCTTAAAAGTCACTATAAATAGAAAGAAATTACCTGATTTTTTAAAGAGCCAAATTTTATCACAAGAAAATTGGGACACTGCTTGAGAATGTATCAATGACGTAAGAAGGCGAATGATCTAGCCATCCGGACGTAGAAAGACGCTGACGAAAGAGTCTGCAATAAAGGTTCTACACACTATCTTTATATGGAGTCGTACCGAGTAATCGCTTATCTAGCCCTACTATGTCGAATTTTCGAATAACGTGTTTGAGTAATTGTTTGTTGGAACTCTCAAAAATTTTTACTACGCTGCTTATCTAAATAAATATTCCGATCAGTGCTTCCGATTTGACGCGTATGCAATCAAATTTGCGAGGGTGCATAATTCATCTCAGTAAACGATTTTTTCTCTTATTCTAACTAAAAAGCGTTCGTAAAAGCGTCTGTAATTCCCGAACGTTCGTAAATTGATTTACTACATTTGCGAACGCTTTTTCCGGTCATTTTTAGTCCTTTTTAAAGCGTTCGGAAAACTGCACTTTTACGAACGCTTATTTTCTGATGAAATGTCTTTGAATATAATTCCAATATGATATTATTGGTAAAACATAAAAATCATAAACATAAAAATCATAAAAAGACATCTCTGTTGAACGATAATTAAGAGGAGGATTACATTGTGGAATGGAATTGGAATAAAACGAGCATCACGCTTCCCTATTCCTATGAAAATCTTAAGAGTCTTTTAGACACCGTGTGCAAGCAAGAAAACCAATTCCCTCAGGTGGATTTTTGTATGTGGTGTGATAATTTAACAACGGCTTGGTTGGATGAAGATTTAAGCGGTCAGGATGAAGAGGCCTATTATGTGGCCCAAAGCATTGAATGTCAATGGGATTTGCATTGGTACGAATTTTATTCCCATGAACAACTGATGAAGATGGATCTCTCAAAATTGGAATTACCATCCGATTGGTTTAAGCGATGGGCAGCTGAATTGGCCGAGAAATAACCAATAAAATCAGGGTTTTGAATGTAACTTATGTGCAGTTAAGTTACATTCAGATGCGATGAGAAAGTATGCAAGGACTTATTGATGAACTCCTGGAGGGATAGCGAGATGGTTTGGGTAAAATTTGTAGGATTTATTTTAATCATAATTTTTGTAGTTTCACTCGTAAATGCAGTGTTAAGAAAAATATTTAAGATTGAGAAAGAAAAAAAAGCCTTCTTCCCTTTCAATTACACAAATAAATTACATCGAAAAATTGATATATCTATAAATATAATTGCTGCTTTCGTATACATATTCTGCTTTTACCTTATAGTTTTCAAAGGATACTCTGTAAATATCTTTCTAGTTTCAGTGATTTTATTTACGATACTAGACCACTCAGTACAGGCCATTTTTGAATGGAAGTACTCCCAAAATCCGAAAAAAGCTGTATTAACCATTAGTGAAATGTCTTTAGTGGTCATAGCTATAATTCTAACGATTCAATTTGATTTATTTAGCCTCCTGATATTTTAAAAGGAAATGAATGTAACTTATTGTGAATTAAGTTACATTCAAAACAAAGATAATCCCTGATTGACCAAATATCCAATAGGGGATTATTACAGGCTTTATTTAGTATAAAAAGACTTTAATCACCTGATCTTTCTGAACTAAATGTTTTTCAGCATTAATCTATCACAACATTTAATTTAATGACTGGAGAAAAATCTTTCCAAAAAGATGAAGGCGAATGTATGAAATTAATATTTAAGTCCTTAACCTTCAGCAATTATTACATACAGCCTTTTTTTATTGTTAACCACAGCAATATACCCCTGGTTTGGGCTAGCGGCTTCATAGATTACTGTCCCTACCGCCAACTTAGAAGCTGTCCCATTTACAAAATCATCAGCGTCATCTGTTTGAGTTTTGATTTCAAGTACTTTTTTCCCTAATTCTAATTCCGGATAAAAATCTCTGTCGATCTCCTCGGCATTGATGTAAGTAAGATCACCCACCATGATAATGTCCGCATCTGGATTTTCTGTTAACCGTTCCTCAGGATTTGGGTTTCCAAGGGTTTCATCGTTAGTGGGCTGATCTATTGAATCATCATTACAGCTTATAAGTATCAAAGAAACTAAAAAAAACACAAGTAACAGTATTGGGTTGCGCATATAAAAACCTCCTTTCTGACAGGGTCATCTCAATATTCTTCAGTGATTTTCCAATATATTTGCTTAATATTACATTACACATTGTGAGACCCATTTAGCATTAAATAAATTAAGATATTTTAATTTATTTACCCTATAAAAATTTAAAAAATTAAAGAAGCTCACTCTTTTTTTCGTCAAATCCGAATGTAACATAAGTGTAAGTAAGTTACATTCAAAAACTTGATTCTACTGGCTTCACCAGAAATCATTCGGAACTAATTTCATTAGAAAAAATGATACATTCAGAATGCTGTTCTATAAGGTTTTAAAACTTGAATCTCACAAGATCTAGGTTTACATATCGCAGCTTATCGGAAGTCTATAAAAGCAAACTGTAGAAGATGCTGGTCCTAAGCATCTTCTTTTTTCGTTCATGTAAGTGTACTTTTACGAACGGTTATTACATTAAAATTTATCAGCAAAGGTCATTAGTAAAATGATTCATAGAAATGAAACATTACTAGTTTTGTAACGACTAATTGCAAATAGAAAAGAAAAAAAGATTTATTGAAAATTACTTGCTTTAAGATTAAGTTCAATTAAGTAGATAGGAGGACATGAAAATGAGGAAAACAGTTTCTGCTATATTTGTCTTACTAATTTTTATTGTAGGTGGTTGTAATAGTCCAGAATTGAAAATATCAGAAGAAGATGCGAAATCCAGTGTCATTGAATACCACACTGGACACATCGGTAACGTCAAAATACTTTCAATAGAACTAAAAAAGAATAATTATATAGTAGAGTGGGAAAATGAAGAAAATTGTGAGCAGGGCATTGATTCTGTTGATGGAGAAAATGGTGATATTGAAATGATTGAGGCTTCAATTTGTTAATGATCAACGTCAGAAACTTCCTACTGCTTCAATCAAAATTCACTAAGAAATTAAGTCTTATTTAAGAAATAACTATATAAAATTCATCAGAAAACTTTATTTTACATACCACGTGTTAATGGGTAGGGAAATTGAAAAAAGTTCACTTCTTAAAGGTAATGATTGTTCTAGTCATTCTTCTTTTTATCATTCTAAGTTATTCCATAAATAATAGAAATGGAGTGTTAAAATGAAACGGTTTTCTGTAAGTATTTTTCTTCTAGCTCTAATAGTCTTAACTGGATGTACAACGAATAATACTTTGGAAGCCGGGACAAAAAATGACGGAGAAGAGGTTGTTATTTCTGAAATTAACGGAGATGAATTAGTGGTCTATAAAGATTTACAAGATCCTACAGCTGAATACCCTTCCTTTATTATACAAGTCAGCGATGAGACACGAGTGATAATTAATGGAAAAGAAAAAGAGTTAACAGATTTACAAATAAACCAAACTGCACAAGTTTTATTGGAAGAAGGAATTTTGAATGAATCAAAAGAAATGTTAGCGGTTAAGATCAAGGTAATTGAGTGAGAGTAAGAAACAAGCGAATTGTACTGCAGAAAAATAGTGTGGTAATAGCGCAAAAATTTGATTTGTAAAACCTATCGCTTTTAAATTATTTGATTTTGAAGGCATAGCTAATAGGGAAGGTTCATATTGGGTAATAAACCTTAAGAAACAAATATTAAGGTCTGTTAGGAGAATTCTAGTTTACATATCATCAGTTATTGGAAGAGAGAAAGAAACTTAGCTTTTGCTTAGGTTCTAAGGATGTGTAGTTAAATAGATAGTCTGGTTAAAGAATTTTAAAGTAGCTATAAGATGCAAAGCCGATTTATCAAGAATTTTTCCTTTTAATATTTATGGAGAATTTAAATAACTCAGAGGAAAACGAAATCCATTGTGCTCAAGCACAATGGATTTCGTTTTTCTTACAGTATAATTCTATTGCTTCGTTTGATATATTGTGAATAATCGAATAAAGGGAGAGGTTTTTATGAAAATAGAAAAAATCGCAATTTTAGGTGCTGGGAATGGTGGAATTACAGCTGCAGCTGATTTGAAAAGTAAAGGTTTTCAAATCAATTTATATGAAATGCCTCAATTTAAAAATAACCTTGAAGGGATTATTGAAAAAGGAGGAATTACTCTAAAAGATGATAATGGTGAAAATTTCTTTCCTATAGATCTTGTGACCACAGATATAGCCGAAGCAGTAAAAGATGCTGAACTTGTCATGATGACAGTACCGGGATTCGCTATTGAACAGTTTGCAGAGTTACTTGCACCTGTAGTAAAGGAATCTCAATTTATTTTAATAAACGGTGCAGGAGCAATGGGATGTATGCGTTTTGTATCGCAGGCTAGAAAAGTTGGAGTTGAAACCGCTTTCAAAATAGCGGAAACAAATTCACTTACCTATGGAACACGAGCATTTCCAAATGAAGCACGTGTAGAATTATCACTTCGTGTTAAAAAACTATTTTTAGCAGCATATCCAAAAGAAGACACCGAACTTATACTAAATGTTTGTTCGCAAGTATATGACTGCTTTGTAGCAGCAGATAATATTTGGCATACAACTTTAGAGAACGGAAATCCAGAAGTACATCCAGGACCATCACTTTTAAATGCTGGAAGAATCGACTTCTCTGAAGGTGAGTTTTGGCTATATAAAGAAGGAATAACTGAGCATACAGTAAAGGTAATCAAAGGAATTGAAAGGGAGCGGATGGAAATTGGTGAAGCTTTTGGATTTACCTTAGAGAATGCTGTTCAAAGTAGAGCACGTCGTGGCTATTTTAGTAATGAGAATGAAGATTTACAAACGCTATTCAATACTAGCGAAGTTTTTTCGAAAATAAAAGGTCCTGTAAGTGTAAACTCACGCTACTTTACGGAAGACATATCAAGTGGTTTAGTTTTATGGTCCGATTTAGGGAAAGTTGCAAAAGTTGCAACTCCTACTATTGATTCTGTTATTAATTTAGGCGGTACAATCTTGGAACGTGATTTCTTTGAAGAAGGCTTAACATTAAAAAAACTAGGGTTAGACAATTTACCTTTAGAAAAATTAATAGACTTGGTATAAGAAATTGGAGTTAAGAGGGGGCGTTAATTTGAAACGAGCACCTACACTATTTGAGGCAATCTCAACTTTTGTATTTTTGATAGTTGTAATTGGAGTAGGATTTGGAATTTATAAAATCCCAATCCAACCTTTGTTGTTACTTGCAACTGCATATGCTGCATTTATAGCGATACGCGTCGGCTTAACATGGTCTGAGATGGAAGCTGGAATCATTGAAAGGTTAAAAACTGCAATGCCAGCAATTTTCATATTATTTTCAGTTGGTATTATTATCAGTACGTGGATTTATTCAGGCACAGTCCCAATGTTGATATACTACGGACTGAAAATAATTGATCCTTCCTATTTTCTTGTTACCGCTTTTGTTATCGTCGCGATAGTTTCAATTGCTACAGGAACTGCATGGGGATCGACAGCAACTGCTGGCGTGGCGTTAATTGGGATAGCAGTAGAATTAAATATCCCACTAGGAATTGCAGCAGGCGCTATTATTTCTGGAGGTGTTTTTGGGGATAAGTTATCTCCTTTATCAGATACGACGAATTTAGCACCATTAGTAGTGGGTGTTGATTTATATGACCATATTAAACATATGCTGTATACCACCATACCAGCTTCAATTGTTGGATTGATAGTTTGGTTCTTTGTTGGATTGAAAGTAGGTGGGAACTCTACAAGTAATGAAGGCGTAATTGCTTTAATGGGCCAATTGGATAGTATTTATAATTGGAACTTGTTTATGCTATTGCCCTTCGCCATTATATTATTTGGAGCATTTAGAAAGCTCCCAACAGTACCTATCATGTTGTTATCTTCTATGGTTGCTGTTTTCATCGGAATGTTTTCAAATGGATTTAGTTTTGTCGATGGTATGAAATCAATGGCGAATGGATTTAATATGACGATGATAACTTCTGAAAACTTTGACCCTACTTTGATTTCAGAGACGGTTACATCATTAATTTCACGCGGCGGTATTTTTTCCATGACAACAATTGTTGTGACGATTTTTTGCGGGTATGCATTTGCAGGAATTGTTGAGGTATCAGGATGTTTAGAAAGAATTTTACAATCTTTTTCTAATAAAGTAAAAACGATAAGTCAACTAGTTGGTGCTACGATAATTGCTAGTGCCACCATTGTATTTACTGCAGGTGTTGCATCTATTTCAATTATTATGGTAGGTGTTCTCATGAAAGAGGCATACGAGCAAAAAGGGTTACACGCGAAGAACTTAGCGCGAACATTAGAAGATTCAGGAACTATGCTTCTTCCGTTCGTTCCTTGGGGTGTCTCTGGAGTATTTTATTTAGAAGTATTAGGAGTCGGACCGGGAGAGTATTGGATGTGGGCAATTCCTTGCTACTTGAGCATAGTTTTTGCGATGTTTTATGCTAAAACAGGAATAGGAATGGCTAAAATTGATAAGGCTAATGTCGTTGAAGATAAACTGGAAGCTTTACCTGAAAAGTATTAAAGCGAGGGATTTAATAAATGACAATTTATGAAATATTATTTCTACTCGTTATATTTATTGCTAATATTTTTGAAGCGATGACAGGATTTGCGGGGACTTTACTTGCAATGCCTTTTTCAATGTTGCTAATTGGAATAAATGAGGCCAAAACAATCTTAAACATATTAGCGTTGATAGCCTGTTTTTATATAACGATTACAAATTTAAAACATATTAATAAGCAAGAGTTTTTCAAAATTACTGTTTTTATGCTAGTTGGCTTAGCAATTGGGATGATGCTTTTTCAAAAACTAGCGCTTGGTTATTTGCTAAATATTTATGCTGTAGTTATTATTCTAATAGCTTTGAAAAACATGTTTATTAAAAAATCAATCGTCAAAATACCATTCATGGTAACCATTGTCATTTTGCTTTTAGCTGGAGTGATTCATGGTATGTTTTTATCAGGAGGATCATTACTTGTTATTTATGCAATGACCACACTGAAAGGAAAATCCGAGTTTAGAGCAACGTTAGCTGCAATTTGGGTAGTATTAGACATAGGTATGATAATTAATCAATTAAGATTAGGATATGTAACGTCAGAAGTACTAACACTAACAAGTATAGCTTTGATCCCGTTATTTTTTGCAATAGTTATTGGGAATTTTTTTCACAAATATATAAAACAAGAGTTATTTCTAAAAATCACTTATGTACTTCTGCTGATTTCAGGGGTATCATTACTCGTAAATTAAAAAGATTCTACTACTGATGTATTATCAGCAGTAGAATCTTTTTTAGAGTAAGGAGGAAATACTATTTCAGTTTATCTAAATAGAGTGTATCGAAATGTCGTGAATGATTACAAAATAGAGTTAGTTGCAGGCGAAGCAGGATTGACGAACGAAGTTAAGTGGGTACATATGGTTGAAAATGAAGAAATTTCTTCTTTTTTAGATGGACAAGAAATTGTATTCACGACGGGGATTGGTATAAGTTCTGATGAAGAATTACTGTCTCTTATTAAGCACAATGTGAAAAATGGAGCCAGTGGAATGGTAATTAATAAAGGACCCTATATCAAACGAATTACAAAAGAAATGGTTGATTATTGTAACAAATCAGGGTTTCCTTTATTTGCCGTTCCATGGGAAGAAAAAATGGCGCGGATCATGAAAGTCTTCTCTTTTTATATCTTAGAAGAAGAGAAAAAGAAGATCGAACTAAGTAGCGCAATTAAAAATGCTATACTTTCATCAAATCAAGAAGTCCTTTTTCTTCCGACATTAGAGAAATATGGCTTCAAACCACAAGGCAATTTTAGGGTTGCTTTGTTTGATGTAGTGGATAATTCTAAATTACCTCAAATAAAAAAAGATTTAGAATTTCTCCTCGAAAATAAGAATCTTGATGTTGCGATTACAGTAATGGAAGACGTTATATTTATATTATTTTCAAATTTTAATAACCAAATAATCACACAATTAAATAAGGAAATAGAAGAGATAATTCATTTAAAATATAAAAACGTTCATTATTTCTTCTCTATTGGGGGTGAAATAAATCAGCTTCAGGCTATTAAGAAAAGTTATAAACAAGCACTGTTTGTACAAAAAGTCTTAAAAAATAAGAAATTTGGATTTTATGAAGACATCGGGGCGTATCAAGTGCTATTTGAGTTAAGTTATACGAGTGGGGTTAGAAGTTTTGTCACTACAAATTTAGACGTTTTGTCTAATTATGATCTCGTGAAAAATACGAATTACACGGAAGTATTACGACTGTATATTGAATCAAATGGAAGTGTAATGGAAGTAGCAGATAAGTTGTACCTACATCGAAATACGATTAACTATCGAATTTCTCGTATTGAAGAATTAATGAACTGTAATCTTGATGAATTTAATACACGATTAAATATAGCACTAGCATTTATGTTATTAGATGTGTTTGGAAACGAATCAACTTAACTCTTTTATAGTTAGATGTGAGGGAATAATCTGAACGAGTTTTTGAAAAAATCTAATAAAGGAACTTTTTATAAATTTTCTATTTTACATATTCCGGATTATCAGAAGTTATAGTCATCAAATTGGAGAATAATCTGGTTCAACAAAATAAGAGTCCGGTAAAGCGAGCACTTCTAAAGTGTTCGCTTTGTCGGACTCTTTTTAGTCGGGAAAACCTGTTCTTCATTTCAATTAGCTTAATCACTCTTCAGCCATTTTATAATTTTTTCTTTATCGCGTTTCCCAATGGCTACAATCTGAATTATTTGGATGGTCGCCTCGGCTTCGCTCAAAATAATCCGCAGGCCCATCTTCTTGGTTTTCAGTTTGTTGCATTGCGCCAAATTGCCATGAAGGGATTGGCCCGCTTCCACGCCTCTCAATTTGATTCGGTCCAGCGCTTTATGGACGAAAATCTTTTGGCTGCCATCCAGCTGTTCATAATCTTCCGTTGAATACTGTGTCCATTCAAGCTGATACAACGGTTATTCCCACCCGTCTTCTTCATCAAAATAGTATTTCCACTATTTCTTTAATGTTAAATGACTGTAAATTTTATGGAATTGCGCTGATATATATAAGGTGTATGTTATCTTAGTAACAAACACTAATATCGGAATTCAATATTGGAAACCGTTATTAAAAGGAGAAGTCGAATGGAAGACAAAGTGCTTCGCAAACTTTTTTTGGGATTTATTCATATCCATATCTTGCACCATGCTAAAGTGATGCCGATTTATGGCGTTTGGATGCTGGAGGAACTTCAGGAACATGGCTACAGCATCGGACCGGGAACGCTTTATCCGATTCTTCATTCCATGGAATCCGATGGCTTGCTGATGAGAGAAGACCGGAACGTAGAAGGTAAAATCCGGAAGTACTACAGTATTACGGAAAAAGGGGAACACGTTTTAGTTGAGGCTCAAAAAAAAGCCTATGAACTGTTTAAGGAGATAAAAGACTGAATCAAAGGAGAGAAGAGAGAATGATGAATCAAAAAAAATCGACTGTCAGTTTCAAATCATTACTGGAAATCTTTATTGTTTCCATCCGGTTAGGACTTACTTCATTTGGAGGACCTATTGCGCACCTAGGCTATTTTCATGAAGAGTACGTACGAAGAAAAAAATGGATGGATGAGAAAAGTTATGCGGATCTAGTTGCGCTAGCTCAATTTCTTCCTGGACCTGCTAGTAGCCAGGTAGGGATCGGAATTGGAGCGATGCGTGCAGGCGTATCAGGGGGAATCGTGAGCTTCATTGGTTTTACCCTTCCATCGGTTATCGCGTTGATTCTATTTGCGTTGCTATTACAAAGTTTTGATGTATCGGATGCTGGATGGCTAAAAGGATTGAAAATTGTTGCCGTCGCAGTAGTGGCTCATGCCGTTTTAGGTATGGCAAAAAATCTCGCACCCGACTTGAAGAGGAAAGCGATTGTCTTGTTTGCCTTGATTGGGACGCTTTTCTGGCAGACTGCTTTTACGCAAGTGGGTGTCATCTTGATTGCAGCTTTAATTGGTTATATTCTGTATAAAAACACTGCCGAAACAACAGAGGGACAGATGCAATTTCCAATTACGAAAAAGGTAGGAACTGCTTGCTTGGTGTTATTTTTTGGATTCCTTTTTTTTCTGCCAATTCTCCGAGAAGTTACCGGCTCATACTGGGTAGCGATGTTCGATAGTTTTTATCGTGCTGGCTCATTGGTTTTTGGTGGGGGACATGTGGTCTTGCCACTTTTGCAGCAGGAATTTGTCCCGACAGGCTGGTTGAGTGAAGAAGCCTTTCTGGCTGGATACGGGGCGACTCAAGCAGTACCGGGACCCTTGTTTACCTTTGCAGCTTATTTAGGAACGGTCATGAATGGCTGGATTGGTGGCCTATTCGCTACTTTCGCTATCTTTTTACCGGCGTTCTTGTTGATTGTGGGAGCCTTGCCTTTTTGGGATACACTGCGCGCAAATCGGAAAGTAAAGGGTGCAATCATGGGGGTCAATGCGGCAGTTCTGGGGATTTTAATTTCTGCGTTCTACACGCCAATTTGGACAAGTTCCATCATAGAAGCAAAGGATTTCGCTTTGGCAGCTGCCTTATTCAGTATGTTGGCTTATTGGAAATTGCCACCATGGCTGGTAGTTGTCACAGGAGCATTAGGCGGTTCTTTGCTTGCTTTATTCTAAGCGAATACCTAGAAAATGGGTAAATAATCGATTAAAAAGAAATTCTTTAAGTATTCGAATTTATTTTTCAACCTTACTTGAGAAAAAGGATGTTTTATTTTCTAAAGTCGATTACTTAGTTTACATATCATCAGATTATCGGAAGAGAAGGAGCTAATAAGCTTTTCTCTTCTAAACATTCAAGAGTGGGGAAGTTTTTATGAGAAAGTTGCTGTTTTTTTTGTATATTGTTTCTTTGCTGGCAGTTTTAATTGGATTCTATGGAATGAACGTCTTCACTGAATCTATTGAAGAGGACGGCACTGGCGGTGGTAATGGTAACCCAGCACTGTTTATTCTAGTTTTCCTCATGCCATTTCTCTTTTATTTTTTATATGGCACTACAGAACTTTCCATGCGGTTTGTAGAAAGATATAAAAAGAGGCGAACTCTTGTTATCAGCTTAGTATTTAGTGTAGTAGCAACAATAAGCATAGGTGTTTACACTTTTTTAAAAGCTCAAGCTTTACGAAACGAAATCATACAGAGACTAGAGAATTTTGATGATGTTTCTCAGATTTCTTTATGGAATGCCTTTTCCAACTCTGTTTTTTTTAATCCATTGACTTTTATTCTCGTTATATTAGTTTGCTATATTTTCGGTGTGATTTGGAATAGTAGTAAAAACCGTAGAAAGAAAATACTTTAAACTAAAAAAGAGCGCTTGATCGATTACTTTCGATAGCGTTCTTTTTAGTTTAAATTTCTCCCTAGATTGCAATATTAAATGCAACAAAACATGTGCGAAATAGCAACTAAAGTGACAGGCTACTATTTATCCGGTGTGTAACTGGCAATTAAGACGCCAGAATCTGTTGAACGGACGTTCTTGAGATTGAACATTTTCTGATCAGCATTTTCTTTAAACAGCCGCTTGCCTTCACCTAATACGAGCGGAAATGTCATTAAATGTAGTTCATCAATTAAATCGTGTTTGAGCAAAGATTCAATGAGTTCTGCACTGCCGTAGACTACTAAACGCTGACCTGTTTTTTTCAATTTGCTGACTTCTTGCGGTATGTCGCGGGTAATCAAGCGGGCATTCCACTCTGTGCGCTTCAAGGTAGTAGAAACCACATACTTTGGTAATTTGTTGATTCGTTCTGCAAATCCCTCTTCATCTTCTGCTGCTGGCCATGCTGCAGCAAATCCTTCGTATGTGACTCGGCCAAGTAGAAGTGCGTCACTCCTAAATAACAGTTCCAACTGGAATTTAGCTAACTCATCATCCCAGTAGGGTGCAGTCCAAGAAGGTTCTTCCATAACTCCATCAAGTGTTACATACATCACGACAACAATTTTTCCCATAATCATTCTCCTTTGTGAATGAAGTAAGAGCGAGTGAACAAAAATCTATGTATTAGAAATAATTCTAGCTCAATAGAAAATCTCCTTTAAACTGATAAAGGTAGACTGTCGTTGCCAAACGGTTGAAAACATTATAATAAAGAAAAATTGGGTTTATTTATAAAATATTAACAGTTTTTAGTGTTTTTAAAGTAAACTATAACTACTGTAAAAGAGGAGTGATAAATTATGCAATGCAATAGCTGCGCAGTGGCGGCCATCAAATTTGAAATTAAGCTGGAAGGGGAAACTAATCTTTCGGCGTTGCAGATAGTTGTAGATCATTTGAACAGAAGAGAAATAGAAGTTGTGCAAAAAAAAAATAAGCTACAAATAGATGAAAAAGGTGCTAGAGAATTTCTCGATTTTTGCAGTGATTTACTAGATGTAAATCAAGTGATGTTCCGTATTAACCAAGAGACATGGCAGCCGTTAGAAGGCATGCCTGCGGTGTTTGCAACTGAATGGATCGACGAGGTCATTAAAGAACAACGACTCATTTGTCATTATCAGCCAATAGTAGATGCAGATGAAAACATTTTTGCTTATGAAATGTTGGCGCGTTTTCAACACAAAGACGGTTCGATGATTTATCCAAACGAAATTTTTCCAGCAGCTAAGACCCGTGGACGATTGTATGCATTAGACCGAGTTTGTAGAATGACTGCGGTAAAATATGCAGCAGCACTCAATGGAGAAAAAGCATTCATTAACTTTATTCCGACTTCGATTTATTCGCCCGAATTTTGCTTACGTTCAACTATTGAATTAGCTGAGCAATTGGATGTAAATCCAAAATCTCTAGTGTTTGAAGTGGTGGAAACCGAGAAAGTAGACGATCTTAATCATTTAAAGAAAATCTTGCGCTACTATAGAGATAGAGGATTTGATTACGCATTAGATGATGTGGGTGAAGGCTATAGCACGATTGAGTTACTAGCCGACTTAAAGCCAAATTACATGAAGTTAGACATGCAATATGTCTTTAATGTTGCTGAAGATACAGAAAAGCAAAAAGTCGCAAAGCGATTTTTAGAAAAAGCTCAAGAAATCGGCTCTGTTCCATTAGCTGAGGGAATTGAAACACAAGCGGATTTTGAATGGCTGAAAAAGCTTGGCTATCAATTGTTCCAAGGCTATTATTTTGGTAAGCCAGCAGCAAAACCTTTGTCTAAAATGTAAACAAAAATTTGAACAAAAGCCCAACAGCCACATATGGTTGTTGGGCTTTTGTAAAAAAAAACGTATACTGTAGAAATGCTAAATTTTTAACTTAGCAATAGAAAGAGGGAAGACGAAGATGATATCGTTTGTTTTAACGTTAAGACGAATGCTAAAAACTTTTTTTCAATTAATTCGAAACAAAGAGTTCCAAGTACTACTCGGGTTAACAATCATGATGTTAGTATCGGGCACTATTTTCTATTCAACTGTAGAAGGATTCTCTGTAGTGGATGCATTGTATTTTAGTGTAACGATTTTGACAACAGTTGGTTCGGCTACGCTAGAGCCTTCAACGGACTTCGGTAAAATTTTCACGATTTTTTATACGATTACCGGAATCGGGGTCATGTTGAGCCTGATTTTGCAATTGTCTATTCAAATGCGCAATGAAAAAAAGCGACCAGTTGTAAAAGACGAAACAATAGCTCCAAAATAAATCACAAAAACACACAGCAAGCTTCATAAACGAAGCTTGTTGTGTGTTTATTTTTTTAGTAACAGATAAACGAAATAAGGAGCTCCGATCAACGCAGCCATAATACCTGCTGGAATACCAGAAGGTTCGAGCAAATTCCGTCCGATGGTATCAGCTAGCAGCAGCAACCAGCCACCGATTAAAATGGCGAGCGGCAAGAATAGTTGATGCCGCGGTCCGACAATGGCTTTCGCAATATGTGGTGCCATCAAGCCGATAAATGCGATTCCACCGGTAACAGAAACTGCAGATGCGGCTAGAGCGACAGCAGCTAGTAGCAAGATTATGCGTTCTTTTTCAATAGAGACACCAATGCCTACAGCCACCGGATCACTAAGACCAAGAACATTCATGCGATTTGCTTTGTATAAAGTGAAAGGAATTAATACGACTAGCCAAGGGAGAATAGCCAAGATGAATGGCCAATCCGCCCCCCAAATACTACCGGCTAGCCAGTTGGCAATAAAATCGACTTTTTCCGGTTCAGCAGAAGATATTAGTACAATCATGACGCCAGACAATGCCATCGAAAAACCAATTCCGACTAGCACTAAACGAATAGGTTGCAGCCCCGTACTGCGAGAGTATGAAAATGCATAAATCAAGACAGCAGTTAAAAGTGCTCCTCCAAAGGCAACGATAGGAAGCAAATAAGCAAACGCACCAGCTTCTACAGGAACAAATAAGAAGAACACTGAAATGGCAACACCGGCACCTGAATTGATACCGATAATTCCAGGATCTGCAAGGTCATTGCGTGTGATGCTTTGCAAAATAGCTCCAGACAAAGCCAATGCCATTCCGGCAAGCAAGGTGATTAAAATACGTGGCAGCCGGATGGAAAACAGGATAAATTCTTCTTTAAAAGTGCCTTCTCCTAATAGTGCAGGCACTAAGCGGTCATAGGAGATAGGAGAATAACCTAAGCCAATACTCGTGATGGCAGTCAACAAGATTAACGTCAGTAATAGGTAATACGAAATTCGTTGTTTTTTTCGTAAGCTTGGATGAATCATGCGAATGCTTTGCCTCCTTTACGGACAATAACGAGGAAGAAAGGCAAACCGATAATCGCAATAATTGCTGCGACTGGCGTTTCAAACGGTGCATTGATTGTTCGGCCGATCAGATCAGCCAACAGCATGAAAATGGCTCCAGCTAATGCAGACATGGGGATGATAAACCGATAATCAGTCCCCACAATGGCTCTTACGACGTGAGGAATCATTAAGCCGATAAAGGCCATATTACCAGCAAGTGCAACAGCAGCCCCCGCAAGTAATGTGATGATAACAAAGAGAATGGCTTTGATTTGTGCTGTTTTCTGCCCAAGACCGATGGCGGTTTCTTCGCTCAAACTGAGAATGGTCAATTGCCGTGACAGCAATATAGCAATCAATAAAGACACAGCGATAAAAGGAACAACTACTTGCAGTTGTCCCCAGGAGGTACCGATCAAACCGCCTGCTGTCCATTGTGAAATGTTTTTAGAGATATTAAAGTAAAGACCAATGCCTTCCGCAATCGCTGTCAGAAACGCAGATATGGCCGCACCAGCGAGCACGATACGAAATGGCGAAAACCCACCTTTTTTAGCAGCACCAATCCCGAACACTAACGCTGCACCGACTGCAGCACCGATAAAGCAAGCAATCATGATGCCGAAATAATTAGCAGCAGGAACAAACGCTAAAGTAAATGCAAGCGCAGCATTCGCACCAGCTGTTAAGCCGAGTAGCCCAGGGTCAGCGAGCGGGTTGCGAGTCATGCCTTGCATCATGGCACCCGAAACGGCGAGTGCCGCGCCAACAAAAACAGCAGCAATTTCACGAGGCAGTCGAATTTCGCGAATTACCCCGATGCCATCACTAGAAGAAGTCGAAAACAAAGCGAGTGCGACTTCTTTTAAGCTAATATCTGCTGCGCCGAAAATCAATGAAACAATTAAGGTTAGTACAAGTAAGGCTAGACTCAACGTTAATTTAATTGAGAAGGGAATTTTAAGTGTCATTGTCATCATCTTTTCCTAAGAATAAAAGAGGGATTCTTCAGCAGAATCCCTCTTTTTTGTTAGATACGTTAAACCCATCGATGTTCCATCACTTACCTAAAAAGTTTTCAATAAAGAATTCCAATTGGTATTCCAGTGTAATCGGATCATTAAAATAAAATTCTTTAGCATTGGCCACAAAAATCTGTCCGTTTTTGGCAGCAGGTGTATTTTTGTACAGGTCTGTTTCCTGGAACGAATTATCCTGTGTGCTGTCTTTGCTAAAGATGACATAGTCGCCCATGTATTCCGGTAATACTTCTTGTGACAACATGTAATAACCGTCCGCTAACGCCATTTCTTCCACTTTTGCAGGCATTTTTAGTTTCATTTCTTGATAAAGAATTTCTGTTCCGCGGCCCCAGTTGTCGCCGAAAACATACAGTTGCTTGTCAAAGTTTTCAATAACCGAAACGGTTGCATCTTCACCGATTTCAGCGCGGATGTCTTCTCCCGCTTGCTGTGCGCGTTCTTGGAAGTCGGTAATCCAAGTTTGTGCTTCTTTTTCTTTATTGAGGACTTTACCGATTTCAAGGTGTTGCTCCAAATAACCCAATTTGCCATAAGTAAAAGTAACAGTCGGTGCGATTTTGCTTAATTTGTCGATGTTATTAATGGTTGAACCACCAATGATCAAGTCCGGCTCTAATTCAATGATTTTCTCAAGGTCTGTATCTGCCACTTCTTCTACATCTACTAACTTTTCTTCAAAACGCGGGTTGTTTTTTGACCATGAATCGACGCCTACTAAAGGAACGTCTAGAGACATCACGTCACCGCTATACGTGGAAAGAACAATAACGCGTTGTGGATCCGCAGGAACTTCAACAGGACCGCTTTCAGATTCATATGTAATTGTATCAGGAGCTTTGTCACTTTCTCCAGCAGTCGTTTCCTCAGCAGTGGACTCAGAATTACAGGCACCCAGGATTAGCAGTAACGTAAATAAGAATAGCGGTAAAATAATTTTTTTCATATCGGTTAAACTCCTTTAACTAAGTTGTATGTTATGCACATCGGTTTTTGTGTTCGCGGATCGAGCCCGATGTCAGCGTCGATGCGGAATACTTCTTTTAGAACAGGTTGAGTAATGACTTCATGGCAGTTGCCAGATTTAATGATTTGTCCGTCTTTCATGGCGATGATGTGGTCTGCAAAACGTGCTGCTTGGTTCAGGTCGTGGAGCACCATAATAATGGTCCGCTCTTGTTCCCGGTTTAGCTGCTGAAGCAGTTCGAGAATTTCCAATTGGTGAGCCATATCCAAGTATGTGGTAGGCTCGTCTAGAAAAATCATTTCGGTTTCCTGTGCCAGAGCCATGGCAATCCAGACGCGCTGGCGTTGGCCACCCGATAAAGCGTCAACCGGATGATATTTGAAAAATTGCGTGCCGGTGACGTCAAGCGCCCAGTTGATGATTTCATAATCTCTTTTAGAAAGTCGGCCAAAGCCTTTTTGATAAGGAAATCGTCCGTAAGAAACTAGCTCGCCAACGGTTAATCCGGCGGCACTATCTGGCGTTTGAGGAAGAATCGCCATTTTTTTGGCTAGCGACTTCGTATTCTCCTGTGCAATATTACTACCGTCTAATACGACTGTTCCGGATTGATGCGGAATCACACGAGTAATCGCTTTTAGCAGCGTTGATTTGCCGCAGCCATTCGAACCAATAATCGTCGTAATTTTTTTGTCTGGAATTTGGACAGTCAAATCTTTGACAATCAAGCGGTCTCCATAGCTAATAGTTAGCTCCTCGGTGAACAAACGCACCATCCAAAAAACCTCCTAATTTAAATTTATTATCTTTTTCATTGATAATGATTATCATTTTCAGTACAATCAATACTATAAGACTAAATTATAAGGTTGTCAATAGAAATACAATGCGATAGGAGTGAAGATAGATGGTGGAAAAAGAGCTTTTTGATGTAACGATTATAGGTGGAGGTCCTGCGGGTTTATATTCAGCCTTTTATAGTGGGTTACGAGAAATGAAAACCAAGCTTGTTGAATTTCAGCCACAATTGGGCGGTAAAATTCATGTGTACCCGGAGAAGATGATTTGGGATGTAGGAGGACAGCCACCAATTCAAGGAGCAAAGCTTATTGATCAACTAGTTGCACAAGGGCTAACCTTCCAACCAGAAGTCGTATTGAATGAAAAAATAGAGGCCATAGCGAAAAATGAGAATGGTTTTTTTGAACTAATTGGCTCTTCCGGCCAGATTCATTTATCAAAAACGGTTATTGTAGCTGTGGGTGGAGGTATTTTGAACCCTCAAAAGCTGAAGATTGAAGGGGCCGAACGTTTTGAAGTGTCGAACTTGAATTATACGGTCAAATCCCTTGAACGATTCAAAGACAAGACCGTTCTCATTTCGGGCGGTGGAAATTCGGCAATCGATTGGGCCAATGAGCTGGAGCCACTTGCCAAACAAGTGTATGTCACTTATCGGAAACCAGAGCTTGCGGGACACGAAGCGCAGGTGACACAGTTGATGAATGGATCGGCTATTTGTTGCCTTCATACGAATATCACACGCTTGATCGCTTCAGATGATCGAGATGTCATTGAATTTGTCGAACTCACTCATCAGGGAACAAAAGAAATACAGCTGTTGCCAATCGATGAAATGATTATCAACCACGGGTATGAACGCGACATTAGTTTACTCGGCAACAGCCCATTGAACATTGAAGTTGCCGATGATTATTACATCGCAGGTACGTCGAATAGTGAATCTTCAGAGGAAGGTCTTTTTGCAGCCGGTGACATTCTGCAGCATGAAGGGAAATTAAATTTGATTGCTGGGACATTCCACGATGCGGCAAATGCAGTCAACAAAGCCAAGCAATATATCCAGCCGGAAGCGAATAAAATCGCAATGGTTTCTTCTCACAATGAAGTGTTCAAAAAACGCAACAAAGAATTGGTTAAGCAACTGTTAGTATGAGAGGGTAGAAGTTAGTCGACGTCTATCTTTCATCGTTAAATTGGGAAATATCTATTTTATCCATTGTCGGCAACAATTCAAAAAACAGACGGAGAAAAAGTATTCTTTTTCTCCGTCTGTTCTATTTTAGACGCTTATGTGACAGCCTCTTTTTAAATTATTTATACCCTAATGCTACTGCATCAGCTCGTTCTTTTTTACCGTGCAATACATAATATAAAAATGCAGTTGCAAGTACCACAAACCCTAGTATTCCATAGAGTGAGTTATAGCCAATTACCGGAATGATAAAGCCGAGAAGATAGGGGCCAAAACCTAATCCAGCGTCCATCGCAATGAAAAATGTTGAAGTGGCAAGCCCCATACGATGCGTGGGTGTCAGTTTGATCGCGACAGCTTGAGTGGTTGACTGCATATTACCAAATCCTAATCCAATTAAAGCACCTGCGACCAATAATCCGGTGCTGCTACTGGAGACGTTTAATAAAAACAATCCCGCTGCAAAAATAACGAACGCTGGATACATAATAAAATTAGCACCTTTTAGATCCATAAGCCGTCCAGTAAATGGACGAGATAGCAAAATCGCAATTGCATAAACCAAGAAGAAGTAACTAGCAGCTTGTACAAGGTTTTCTTCCATCGCATAAAAATTGATAAATGATAGGACGCTTGAATAACAAAGCGCAACCACTAAACAAACGATGGCAATAGGAACTGCTTTCAGTTCAACAAATTCCGAGATTTTAAACCCTTTCGTAACGTTCTTTGTTAGTGGTACTTCAACTGGTGGTACATAAACTAACAAAGAGACGACTAGGCTGACCACACCAAGAGCTAGACAAACAGAGAAGATCATTTCATAGCTGCTATATTGACTCAACATCAAGCCAATAAATGGTCCAAAAGCAGCTGCCAATGTTGAGCTCATACTAAAATAGCCGATGCCTTCACCTTTACGGGTCATGGGAATAATTTGTGCAACAATTGTTCCTGCAGCGGTACTCGCCATTCCCAAAGTCATGCCGTGAAGAAAGCGGTTGGCCATTAAAAACGGCAGTCCAAAATTTAAGAAGTAAAAAAAAGTTGTCAATGTAAACAAGGTCGTGCCGATAATCAGCGTTTTTTTACGGCCAATTTTATCGATGCTGCGGCCAATAAAAATTCGACCCGTCAGTGCACCTAAGATGAATATGCCTGTCACTAGTCCAGCTTCGCTTGTTGAAGCGCCGTATTCTGCAACCGCATAAACAGCGATGGTTACCATCAATAAATAAAAAATAAGGATTAAAAAGAAATTCACTAACGAAGTGAGGATAAAATCTCTTGTCCATAAAGCAGGTTTTAAAGTGTTCAATAGAAATGCTCCTTGCTAAGTAAAATAATTCGTAAGGCTGGGAGGTAGATAGGCACAAAAGAAACAGACAGCCAACTCGAGGCTATCTGTTAGTTTTTATCAGTTTGAAGTTTTGGCTTCAAGTAGGCCAACGATTTTCGTAATAGTCAGTTGACTGCCAAGCATTGGCGATTCTTTTTTCGGTTCGTTGCTGTCAGCACTTGCTGCAGGACGTTTATGTGCTTCTTTAAAGACGTCGCTCGTTTTCCATGCTTCATAATTTTCAAGAGTCTCCCAGTACATACTGACATTCAATTCATCGTACTCAGTCGAATCTTGTGTAATTGCGACTTCAACTTTCATAAATCCGTCCATTTCCTGTAAAGCACCAGGGCGTGAAAAGTTAGGCGCCATTTTTTCTGCGAATCCGGATTTCATTTTGATGCGGTTGGTTACGATATACATGAAGAATCTCTCCTTTTGCGTTCGAATTTGAGTTGCTCACTGCTATTCACTTTATCACATTTTGGATATAAATGTCTGTGCTGTTAGTACCGAATTCTTTTTCTATTTAATTTACTAGCCGTCATTTATAATTGAAAGAATAGGGAAAGAGGGATTTTTATGCCACGTCAAAGAGAAATCATCAGTTGGGTAGGGAGCAATAACGCTTATATCGATCAACTAGACATTCAGCAATTCAACCATTTGATACTCGGCCGGTTTGGCGGAAATTCTACAGCTGGCCAAGTTAAAAATGAAGACGGTTGCTTGATTTGGATGGACGAAAAAGAAGATTGGGAATTTGTTATGATTTTGGATGCCCATCGTTCAGCTGAAAGTGCTGAATTGGTTGTTAGGCAATTTCAAAAAAATATGAGTATTGTCGCTTCTTTACTATCTGGTAAGGTTAGTGTTGGGGTTTTTAGTAGATTAGAAAAAAGGTTGCTGCAACTATTTCAAGAAGACAGTTTTTTAGAGGCATGTCGTCGTGTTGAAGGCGAGACAGCCTGTCTAATTGCGGTGAGAAAAGAAAAGTACCTTTACTGGTTTTCTGTCGGTGATTGCCTACTATACTTGTTTCATCCCGAATTGATCGATTTTGGACAGTATCAGCTTAACCAACGACAATTTTATGATTGGATTGGACAAGTAAATACTTTTGAACAAGCGGTGCCCAGTTTTAGTAGCGGTGTCCGAGAATTACGGCAAGGAGAAAATCAGCTCTTGCTGACAACAGATGGACTGGTAGAATGTCCTGGCGCCGTATTTTCTGAACCCGATAGTATTTGGCAAAAATGTAAGGACACCGCTACCACTGATAGCGTAAGTGCTCTACTCGCTACGATTCAAAAAAACCACGTTCGTGACAGCACGACAGTGGTTTCATGGAAAGTAACTATTGCAGAAGCAGCAAGTTATGCTAGCAATCAATAGCTTTCGCTTTTTACTAAGTGCGTTGTGCAGTTAAATAGAGAGCAACTCCATTGATTTTCAGTATGCGTTAATAACGTGATAGAGGTGTTATCCATAGACGTTTTTTGGAACGTTTCAGGCATTAGTTTTTGCAACGTTAGACCAATCAAAGCGCCATGGCTAACAAGTAATACACGTTGATCACTGAAATGTTCTAAGACATCTTGAACACAGGCCAGTCCTCTTTCAGAAGCGTCTTCCAAGTTTTCCATCGCTAAATCTAAGGTACGCCAATCGGTTCCCCATTTTTCAAGACGTTCCTCTTCTGTTGTGCCTTCGATTTTGCCACCACTTCGCTCACGCAGCCGTGGTTCAAAATGATGAACGGGCAAACCAAGCGTGTTACTAATAATTTCAGCTGTTTCTTTAGCACGTGCTAAATCACTAGAGATAATGACGTCCCATTCTTCTTCAGAAACGAGTCGTTCTGCAAGTGACGCGGCTTGTTGTCTGCCGGTTTCATTGAGGGGAACGTCTGCAGAACCTTGCGCGATGCCTTGTATGTTCCAATCTGTGATGCCATGCCGTACCAATCCAATAGTCGTCATTCAAGTCAACTCCTTTGTTATCCTCTGTAATAGGATAACTGAAAGAGATCGGATACAACAAGGCGAATAGGTTAGGAGAAAGATTGAGAGTCGATTTATCCTAGCGAATGACTTGTTGCTTTCTAAGTAAAAAAAAGATTTTAATAGAGGTGGGTTCAGATGAAAAAAGTAGCATATGATGGGTATTATAAAGAAGAAAACTATTTTGGAAACCCTTATCCAGGACTACTGGAATTTTTCTCGACTTTTCAACCTAAAGGAACTGTTGTTGATTTAGGTTGTGGGCAAGGAAGAGATGCATTGTCACTAGGTGAGCTTGGTTACAACGTAATTGGAATTGACCATTCGGTTGTTGGTATTGAACAGTTGAATCGAGAAGCTAAGAAGAGAGAGTTAACTGTAGAAGGAATAGTTGGTGATGTATACACATATCAAATTTCAAAAGATGTCGATGTTGTGTTACTAGATTCGATGTTGCATTTTTACAAAAATGATTTAAAAAAAGAAACCGAATTGGTAGAGATGATCCTTACTCAGCTTAAAGAAGGCGGAGTTTTCGTGAACTGTATCATTAAAGGCGATAAAGGTGAAAAGATCTTAAAGAAAATTATTGACGAGTCGCCATCTGAATGGGAAATCCTTATCGATGAATATACAGACTACCGTGAAGCGAGTGTGGAATATCATCTGCTTGCTGTTAAAAAAGGAAAGCCTAGTAAAAATTTGTAGAACATACTAGCAACTTGTAGAAATACATTAAAAAAATCCTCCGAACTGAGCTAGTGCTCAGTTCAGGGGATTTTATCTATTTAGCAGTCAGGATACAGTTTGTCGTTTCTTTTCATTTTTATCAATCACTGTTGTACCTACTAGGTCTCCCGTAACGTTAAGCCCTGTAGCACCCATTCCGACAATTGCATCAATAGCTGTTAGTAATGCGACAGCTTCTATTGGCAATCCTAGCTGGACGAATACGGTAGCAATCATGACAATCCCAGCACCTGGAACGCCGGCAGTTCCGATAGATGCCAACGTACCGACAAGGACAACCATCAGCATTTCAGAAAGACTCAGTGGGTCTCCAACAAGATTTGCTGCGAAAACGGCAGAAACGGCAATTCGTATTGCTGCGCCGTCCATATTGATCGTGGCACCGAGCGGTAAACTAAAGCCGTATAAACTTTTTGATAATCCTAAGTTTTTAGCAGCATTCAAAGTTAATGGCAACGTACCAGAACTGCTTTGTGTCACAAACGCAGTCAGCATCGGCGTACGTGCTTGTTTGAAAAATTCTAACGGATTCACTTTAAACACGAATAGAAGCAATACATAGAGCAGAATTTGAACAAGTAATGCGGCATATAACACTAAAATCATCTCACCTAGGGAAAACAACGTATCTAAGCCTTGGCTTCCAACGGTTTTTGCCATAATAGCAAAAATTCCAATCGGTACATACTGCAGAACCGCTTTCAGTACAATCAACGTCATTTCATTTAGTGCATTAACGGTTTTGTACAAATGCTCGCCTAAGCTTCCCAATTCAGTGGAATTGCGCATGTAAGACAATGCAATGCCAAAAGCAAAAGCGGTAAAAATAATGCCGAGCAAGTTAAGCTCAGTAAAAGCTGTGAAAATATTAGAAGGAACAATGTTTAATAGCACATTGATGACTCCTGGGTTTTCTGGAACATCAAAGGTTTCATTGCCTTGTAATTGCATTCCCATGCCAGGCTGTAACAAGCTAGCCACTGCAAGGCCCACAATAATGGCAAAAGCAGAACTCAATGTGTAGTAAATAAACACTTTTCCACCCATTCGTCCAAGATCCCCAATGGATGATTGGTTAATGCCGACCATCATTGTGAAAAGAATTAACGGAATGATTAAGAAAGTTAACAAGTTCAGTAACAAATCACCAAGCGGAGCCAAAACAGCCGCCTGCTCTCCAAAAATTAGTCCAACGGCAACGCCGAGTATAAGTGCAATTGTGATTTTTAAAATCAATGATGTCGTAAGGTATCGATTCCATACAGCTTTCATATTTTCACTCCTATTTTCAATTACTGTCAATCCTTATAAAATCTATCGGGATTCATTTCATTAATTTATAACAGTCTATAGCTTAATGTCAAAGCATCTGTTTGCATGACCAATAGAATTCGTGACTGACAAGCACTGAGTTGCTCACTAACGATTTTCAATGACATTATTTTTTCAATAAAAGTTCATAAAATTTGAATCATAAGATTTTGTTGAGATACTAGTAAGTATAATGATTTTTAGTTTGAATATTCAAATAAATTAAGTCGATTGATTATCTATTCAAAGACTAGAGAGGATGGAGAAGATGAAAGCTTACGTCAGAACAAGTGCGTCAACTCAGGAAGTTGAATTACAGGAACTAGCAATTCCTAAAATAACTGAAGCCGAAGTGCTGGTAGAAATTCAAGCTTTTGGAGTAGGGATGCATGATCGGTATGTTGTTCCTCCGAATGCGACCTTTCCTTATGTGATTGGATCTGAAGCAGCGGGTGTCATTATAAAGATGGGGAGTGAAGTTTCCGGTTTTGGACTAGGCGATCGAGTGATTTTGTCGAGTAGCTTTCAACT
The DNA here is from genome assembly GCF_002009235.1 of Planococcus faecalis. NCBI lineage: Bacteria > Bacillati > Bacillota > Bacilli > Caryophanales > Caryophanaceae > Planococcus > Planococcus faecalis. The sequence continues at coordinate 3,357,039 of NZ_CP019401.1, read as the reverse complement.
AAAAGGCGGATGCTGGGCACAATACGCGGCTGTTTCGTGTGAGATGCTTGTAGCAATGCCCCATAGCATTAGTTTTATTCAAGGTGCCGCCATCCCAGTAGCCGGAAAAACCGCTTTAGAAAGCTTGCGGACTCTTGACCTTAAACCAGGAAATACGTTATTTGTAGCTGGGGCTTCAGGAGCAATTGGAACAATCGTGATTCAATTGGCGAAAAACCGAGGGATTCGAGTAATTGGTTCTGCCTCCAGCAAAAATCATCCACACTTACTGTTACTTGGAGCTGAAAAAGCAGTTGATTATTCAATTGCTGAATGGAAAGATCAAATCAAGCAATGGATGCCAGAAGGAGTAGATGCGGCTTTAGCCATTCACCGCGGAACAAGCAAAGATAGTATGGATATAGTAAAAACTGGCGGAAAAGTAGTAACGGTTTCAGGTGACAAAGTAGATTCGGAAAGAGAGACTAAAGTAGAGCAAATGCAGCATCAACTCAGCATACAAGAGGCAGTAAACATGCTAATTCAAGATATGGTAGAAAAAAAGCTCCATCTAGTAATAGAAAATGTCTACTCATTTGAACAAGCACTGGATGCGTTAGAGAAAACAGAGACAGGACATGCCAGAGGAAAGCTTGTTGTTTCTATGGAAGAAGCCTGATTAAAAAAAGCTCGCTCCTATCAAAAGGAGCAAGCTTTTTTTTGTTATAACCGTTTGTGAGCCATCGCTTCGCGCATATCTTGAAGTGCTTTTTTGCCGTCAGTGCCGCGAGCAATCATTAAATTGGTATAAAGCGCATCGATCAAACTCAGTTGGGCGATACGGGAAGCCAATGCTTCAGAACGGAAATCAGTTTCTTCTGAAACGGTATAAAGAGCGATGTCCGCTTCTTTCGACAAAGGCGATTTAGCAAAATTTGTGACAGAGATAATAGTAACGCCTTTTTCCTTCAACACATGAAGAACGTCAAGAATATCAGTAGTCGAACCTGAATGAGAAATAACAATCGCCACATCATCTGATTGCAGTTGAGAAGCGGCCATCAGTTGCATATGAGAATCCAAATTCATAGAAACGTGAAGGCCTAAACGAACAAATTTATGGTAGCCGTCCATCGCGACCATAGCAGAACCACCATTGCCATAAAAGTCGATCTTTCGAGCATGCATCAGTTTATGGGTCGCCTGTTCCATCGCTTCTGCATCCACAATTTGAAGCGTATCTTCAAGCGTTTTGATGTTAGAACGGAATACTTTTTCGGTGACAACGCGAATGCTGTCGCCTTCTTCAATTTTTTCGTGAATATCTTTTAAAGGCGCTACGACTTCCGCAGCAAGCGAAATTTTAAATGCTTGGAAACCTTTAAAGCCGATTCGTTGGCAAAAGCGGAAAATAGTTGATTCAGCTAAACCCAACTCATCCGCGATTTGATTGATGGTCAAATGAATAATGTTTTTTGGATCATGTAAGACATAATCGGCAATCTTTTTTTCTTTTTCACTAAAATGGCGGTAACTACCGCGTATGGCAGCCAGCGCAAATTGCTGTTCTTTCATACTCCGCGCCTCGTTTCTGTCTAAATAGTTTCGTCTATTATACAATAACATGTTGCGTGCGGAAAAATATTTGATACAATTAACTTAATAAAGAAAAAAATTCTTTTTTATGAGGAGGATTCTACAATGGAAATTGGGATTATAGGGTTAGGCAAGATGGGATTAAATCTTGCACTGAATATAGTGGATCACGGCCATGAGGTAATCGGCTATGACAGCCATACCGAAATCAAAGAAAGCGGTTTCACACAAGTTTCTTCTATTGAAGAAATGGTCAAGCAACTAGAAGCACCGCGCACGCTGTGGTTGATGGTACCTGCAGGCGAAATTACAGAAACAGTTATCGAGCAATTAATCCCTTTGCTTGAAGAGGGAGATGCCATTATTGATGGTGGAAACTCGAATTACAAAGATACATTACGACGCGCGGCGATTTTAAAAGAACATAATATGTTCTTCTTTGATTGCGGAACGAGTGGTGGAACAGATGGAGCACGTCATGGTATTTGTTCGATGATTGGTGGCGACGCAGAGAAGTTCAAAACCATCGAGCCCCTTTTAAAAGACATTTCTGTAGAAGACGGTTATTTGTACACGGGTGAAGCAGGTAGTGGGCATTTCTTGAAAATGATTCACAACGGTATTGAATATGGCATGATGCAGTCAATTGCCGAAGGCTTTGATATTCTCAACAAAAGTCCATTTGATTATAACTTTGAGAAAGTTGCTGACGTTTGGAACAATGGCTCGATCATCAGCTCCTACTTAATGGAAATGACCAAAAATGCATTTTCCAAAGACGCGAAACTAGAGGGCATCAAAGGGGTGATGAACTCTTCAGGCGAAGGAAAGTGGACAGTGGAAACAGCACTCGACTTAAATGTACCAGCACCGGTAATTACCTTGTCACTTATGATGCGCTACCGTTCATTAGAAGACGATACTTTTGCAGGAAAAGTCGTAGCCGCACAACGCAACGAATTCGGTGGACACGCAGTAGAGAAGAAATAACTTTTACTTCGTGAAAAGAGACTCTTGTGAAAAAACAGAGTTAATTTACGGAGTATCCAACTATAAATTAGTTACACATTGAGGGGGAGAAAATTTGTCAGGTTCAACGTTGATTATGGTCGCACTTGCAGGTATATTCTTATTGCTATTTTTAGTTATTCGTACGAAATTACACGCTTTTGTAGCATTATTACTAGTCAGTTTATTGGTAGGTATTGCGGCGGGCATGCCACTTAACGAAGTCATTACATCCATTCAAAATGGTATGGGAGGCACACTAGGCTTTGTTGCTGTCGTAGTAGGTCTTGGTGCTATGTTCGGTAAAATGCTAGAAGTATCGGGTGGGGCAGAACGTTTGGCTTCTACGATGATTAGTAAATTTGGTGAAGACAAAGCACCATGGGCATTAGGGGTTACGGGATTTATTGTTGCGATTCCTGTATTTTTTGATGTTGGTTTTATCATCTTAGTACCAATTGTTTACGGTTTGGCTAGAAAAACAGGCAAGTCGCTTTTGCATTACGGAATTCCGCTACTTGCGGGTCTAGCTGTTACGCATAGCTTTATCCCGCCAACTCCAGGACCGATCGCGGTTGCTGAACTGGTTGGGGCGGAACTTGGTTGGGTTATTTTGTTCGGTGTGCTTGCGGGGATTCCAGCGATGATTTTAGCAGGGCCAGTGTTTGGTCGCTTTATCGGCAAAAAAATTCATGTGTTAATTCCAGATTATATGGAACTTGAAAAAAAGGAATACGATAAAGAACTACCAAGTTTTGCGATGATCACTTCGTTGATTTTGATTCCACTTGTATTGATCCTATTAAATACGCTGTCAGCCGTCTTACTAGAAGAAGGCAATACCGTACGTGAGATTTTGACGTTCCTTGGTCATCCATTTGTGGCGCTGACAATTGCTACGTTGCTGACGTTTTATCTACTTGGGACAAAACGTGGTTATTCGCGTCAAGAAGTACAAGACATTGCTACTAAAGCGCTTGAGCCTGCTGGGATTATCATCTTAGTCACAGGAGCAGGCGGCGTTTTCAAACAAGTATTAATCGACTCAGGAGTTGGTGCAGTGCTTGGTGACATGATGGGCGATTCATCGTTGCCGCCAATCGTTTTAGCATTCCTGATCGCCGCAGCAGTTCGTGTTGCGCAAGGATCTGCAACGGTTGCGATGGTAACAGCAGCGGGTCTGATCACGCCACTTCTTGAAATCGTTGGTATGACCGGACCTGCTCTCGGACTTATTGTTATTGCTATCGCTTCAGGCGCGACCGTGTTATCACACGTCAACGATTCTGGATTCTGGTTGGTTAACCGATATTTCGGAATGGACGTCAAGGATACCTTAAAATCCTGGACGGTTATGGAAACCATTATCGGGTTAACCGGTTTCGTGGTAGTGTTAATCATCAGCTTTTTTATCTAAATTAAACTTGAAAGAGAAAAAGGGGATTTCGCCTTTTTCTCTTCTTGTCTATAGAGGAGGGCTCTTATGCCTGAACAGTCATATTATCTTGGGGTAGACATTGGTACGACTTCCACCAAAGCGGTTTTATTTGATAAATCCGGTAAAATCCTAGCGGCAGACACGGTTTTTTATGCGCTCGAAACGCCAAATCCGTTAGTGGCCGAACAAGACCCAGAGGAGATTTTCCGAGCGGTGTTAAGTTCCGTTCGAAAAATCATCCGTAAAAGTGAAATCGATACGAATCAACTGAAACTCGTATCTTTTAGCTCAGCCATGCACAGTCTGATTGCAGTAGATGCTAAGGGGAATTTGCTAACGCAAAGCATCACGTGGGCCGACACAAGAAGTTCAAAACATGCGAAGTACATCAAAGAACGACTAAATGGCCACGAAATTTACTTACGCACAGGTACGCCCATTCACGCGATGTCACCACTATCCAAATTGTTGTGGTTAAAAGACGAAAAGCCGGAAGTTTTTGAGCAGGCTGCTAAGTTTATTGGCATTAAGGAATTTGTCTTTCAGGAATTGTTTGGAGAGTACGTTGTTGATCATTCAATTGCGTCTGCAACCGGATTATTTAATTTGCGGGAACTGGATTGGGACAAAGAGGCGTTGGGAGTAGCAGGCATCACGCCCGAACAGTTGGCGCGACCGGTTCCGACAACCCATCAATTGACAGGTATCGACTCGGAACACGCCTTGTTTATGGGCATTCCTGAAGACGTTCCATTTATTATTGGCGCGAGTGATGGAGTGCTCGCAAATCTAGGAGTAGATGCCATCGAACCAGGTGTCCTAGCTGTAACAATCGGCACAAGTGGGGCCATCCGTACGGTCACGACCGAGCCGAAAACCGATCCAAAAGGACGGACATTTTGTTATGCCTTAACGGAAAATCATTGGGTAGTCGGCGGACCTGTCAATAATGGCGGTATCGTCTTACGCTGGCTACGTGACGAGTTTGCTTCATCTGAAGTGGAAACCGCGAAGCGTCTCGGCATCGATCCGTACGATGTGCTGACGAAAATCGCTGAGACGGTCAATCCTGGAGCGGACGGCTTGCTGTTTCATCCCTATTTAACAGGAGAGCGAGCTCCTCTATGGGACGCGAATGCGCGTGGGTCGTTTTTTGGATTGAGCATTCATCATAAAAAGCAGCATATGATTCGAGCTGTGTTAGAAGGTATTGTCTTTAATTTGTATACCGTCCTGCTGGCGGTCGAGGAATTGACCGGCGAACCAACACGTATCCAAGCATCTGGCGGCTTTGCTCGTTCAGGAATGTGGCGTCAGCTGATGGCTGATGTCTTCGATAAACCCGTAGTTATTCCCGAAAGCTTTGAAAGTTCGTGTCTTGGGGCAGTCGTTCTCGGCATGTATGCGATTGGCGAAGTTGATGATTTCAGCATCGTTTCCGAAATGATCGGCCAAACGCACACGCATGATCCAGATGAAACGTCAGCTGGTATTTATCGTGAGCTCTTGCCGATTTATATCCGCTTGTCGCGCCTTTTAACAGCAGAATATGAGAGCATTGCCGATTTTCAACGAAAGCATTTAGAGTAAGTGCAACATCCTGGACCAGTCTTGCTGGTTTGGGGTGTTTTTTGTCGATTTTCTTGTGGGTAGGTGCGGTTGTACACGATTTTTGAGGAATACGCACGTTCAAAGGAGAATACGCACGTTCAGCGGAAGATACGCACGTTCAGCAGAGATACGCGCGGTCAGCGGAAGAATACGCACGTTCAACGGAAGATACGCACGTTCAGCAGAAGATACGCACGTTCAGCAGAAGATACGCGCGGTCAGCGGAAGATACGCGCGTTCAGCGGAAGAATACGCACGGTCAGCGGAAGATACGCACGTTCAGCGGGAGATACGCACGTTCAACGGAAGAATACGCACGTTCAGCGGAAGATACGCGCGTTCAGCGGAAGATACGCGCGGTCAGCGGAAGATACGCACGTTCAGCGGAAGATACGCACGTTCAACGGAAGATACGCGCGTTCAGCGGAAGATACGCACGTTCAGCGGAGAATACGCACGTTCAGCGGGAGATACGCGCGGTCAGCGCAAGATACGCACGTTCCAGCAAATTTAGTTGCATAGTAGATAGAACTATCAGAAAATAATGAAAAATATCTATAATTTTCCAAACGTACATGATACGATAAAACGAAAAACTCATTGAACATCAAAGGGGATGTCTAAATGGAACCAAGTGCGATTGTGGTAGGAGCAGGGCTTGCAGGGTTAGTGGCGGCTGCGGAAATCGCAGACGCTGGCAAAAAAGTGTTGTTACTAGACCAGGAGCCAGCAGCTTCTTTTGGCGGACAGGCGTGGTGGTCTTTTGGCGGACTGTTTTTAGTCGACTCACCGGAACAAAGGAGAATGGGCATTAATGATTCAAAAGAGTTGGCTTGGCAAGACTGGCTTGGGGCAGCTGGTTTTGATAAAGAGCAAGATGAAGATTATTGGGGCAAGAAATGGGCTGAAGCCTACGTAGACTTTGCAACCTATGAAAAACGAAACTGGCTTGCTGATATGGGCGTCAAATTTTTTCCTGTCGTTGGATGGGCAGAACGGGGTGGTTATTTAGCAGAAGGACATGGCAATTCTGTGCCGCGCTTTCATATCGTTTGGGGAACAGGACCGGGAATTGTCGCACCATTTGAGAGACGTGTTCGGGAACATATCAAGAATGGGTTAATCGATTACCAGCCACGGCACCGAGTGGATGAATTAATGATAAAAGGTGGGCGAGTAACAGGTGTGACAGGATCGTTATTAGAGACGAGTGATGTAAAGCGTGGAGAAGCCAGTTCACGAAACGTTGTCAGCAATTTTCGGTGTGAAGCAAAAGCGGTCATTATCACAAGTGGCGGAATTGGTGCCAACCATGAATTGATTCGAAAAAATTGGCCAAGTCGTTTGGGTATAGCACCAGAAACCATGCTCACAGGAGTGCCTGCGCACGTAGATGGACGCATGCTGGCTATTACCGAAAAAGCAGGTGGGCGAATCGTTAAACGTGACCGGATGTGGCATTACACTGAAGGCATTAAGAATTGGAACCCGGTTTGGAACAAACACGGCATCCGAATTTTGCCAGGTCCGTCTTCGATGTGGTTTGATGCAACAGGTAAACGCTTTTCTGCGCCTAATTTTCCAGGATTTGATACGCTCGGAACACTTGAGACTATCCAAAAAACGGGCTACAGTTATTCGTGGTTTATTTTGACGCAGAAAATTATTGAAAAAGAGTTTGCGCTATCAGGATCTGAGCAAAATCCTGACTTAACCGGCAAAAGCATTCCTCAAGTCTTGTCTCGAGTCCGCGCAGGAGCAACAGCACCGGTAAAAGCTTTTATGGATAAAGGCGAAGATTTTGTTGTCGCAGAGACACTGGAAGAGTTAGTCGCTCGTATGAACAAATTAACGGGGGAAAACTTATTGGATTTTGCTCGAATCAAGCAGCAAATTAGCGCGCGAGATGCGCAGCTCGATAATAAATTCTCTAAGGATTTGCAAATTACGGCGATGCGCGGTGCTCGAAATTATCGGGGAGACCGTCTAATTCGAGTAGCGGCACCGCATAAATTACTGGATCGTAAAAAAGGACCGCTTATTGCCGTTCGTTTACACATTTTGAGCCGCAAAACTTTAGGTGGTCTGCAAACGGATTTATCCGCACGAGTACTCGGTGATACCGGTCAACCGGTACCTGGACTCTATGCTGCAGGAGAAGTTGCCGGATTTGGTGGCGGGGGTATCCATGGATATCGCTCATTAGAAGGAACTTTTCTTGGTAGCTGCCTGTTTTCTGGGAGAGTAGCGGGGAGAGCGGTGGCGAGCGAAGGAGGTGCTGAGAGTGATTGTTGAAGATGTTGGATGGCGGATTTTCCTTTTCCTACTTGGAGTCGTATCGAGTATCTTTTTAGTCAACATGTTGTTAAGGAAAATTCTTGGAGTGGAGAGAAAAGCATTTTTTTCAGACACTCGCGTAAATGATGTGCATAAAAAATGGGATCGGATATTGAATGGCCTCTCAGCAGTAATAGTCTTTATCATATCGCTTGTAGCGATCAATTATGGTCCAGCAGCCTTTTTTTATGTTCTACTGGTTTCTGTGCTGTTGGGGATTATACAGCTATTGGTCCGTTTAGGATTTGAAAAAAAACATGCTGAAAATCCCAATGACTATTTGTATACGCTATTGGAATCGGTAACTGGAACCATTATTTTAATTACTTTTGGGGTGAGTTTATTTCCAGACTACCTTTCGGTGGTGTTTAATATCTAAGGTAGATACGCCCAGTAGCTGAAAGTAGGTTCTGGGTGTTTTTTTGTCGTACCTTAATATATTAGAATAAAACCGTTCAGTACGCTTTAGGGGGCTTGTGTAGGCGTAAGAAAAATACACCCATACATGAGCCTTTACTGACAAGATAAAAAGAATTATCAGAAAATATCTATAATTTTCCATACGCTCGTGATACGATAAAAGACATTACAATATTACTCAACTTCGAAGGAGATATCTAAATGGAATTCAGTGCGTTTGTAGCGGGAGTCCATCTTGCAGCTGTAGTCGGGAGTGAGCTTTCTGAAAGTGAAGTGGCGCTTCGGTTTATCTTTTTCGTAGGTGGAAGCATAGCCAGTATTTACCTAGTGGACAAGGTTCTAAAGAAAATTCTCAAAATAGAAAAAAACAAATCGTCTACGGATAGTTATGTAAACGATCTTCACAAAAAGTGGGACAAAATCATTAGCCTCTGGTCAGGTATTGCTTTGACAGTCATAACGTTTATCCTTTTCAATACGAATGCATCTATAAATTTGTTTCTTTTGTTACCAGTCGCAGCCTTACCATTTTTACCGACAATTATCCAGGTTGGATTTGAGAAAAAATATGCAGAGAATCCCAATGATTATCTGTATACCTTATTGGGATTAGGAATGTCTAGCGGGATTATCATTACGTTGTTGCTGATCTTTTCGCCAGGAATCTAAGCTTAGTAGTCATAATAAAGGAGGAAAAAATATGGGAGACATTATCGCGGTATTTGCGTTATTAGTGCCGGTTTTTATTGCTGCGATGGCATTGAGGTGGGTTCGGATCATCCGCAGTAATTCGGAAAGACAGATAGAACAAAACGAAGAAATCATCGCTTTGCTGAAAAAATCCAATGAATAAACAAAAAGATGTGCTCATTCGGAAATACAACGAAGTTGATTTCCGAACGATTCATGAGTTGAACAAGCAGCAAGGATGGAACAATCTCGTTGAAAAGAAGCAAGAGACACAGCAGGCTTGGGCAAATTCTACGGTGGCTGTGGTTGCTGAAATCGATGGACGAGTCGTTGGGTGCTTAAGAGGATTAACAGATGGTTTCATTTCTCTCTATATTTGTGAATTGTTGGTAAACCAAGATCATCGTAAATTAGGCATCGGAAAAAAGATGCTGCGCTATGCTGCGCTATGCTCATAAGCTATATCCGAAAACTCGTTTGGAATTACTAGCTAGCGACGCTTCACGTAGTTTTTATAAAGCGCAGAGCTATCGGCCATTGTACGGTTTTCGTAAGACGATAGTAGAATAAACTGTTTCACGTGAAACGTTTAAATCTAAAGGAGTGATTTCCTAATGAGAAGTGAGCAGGTTTATATCCGATTTTTTCAGCCGAGAGATGCTGCTGAAAAGCTAAAGCTAGAGGTCGCAAACCGTAACTTTTTTGAAGCCTACTCGGTTACGCGTTATTCAGATTTCTATACGCTTGAAATGCAGCGAGAGCTTATTGAAATTTATGCCGATCAAAAAGAAGATGATTTATCGTATAGCTTTGGAATTTTTGAGAATGAAACCGACGTGTTGGTCGGAACAATTAGTTTAGTGCAAGTGATTAGAGGACCGTTGCAAAGCGCCATACTAGGGTATGCGCTAGACAAAACCTATAACGGTAGAGGCTATATGACAGAAGCAATTGAACTGACCGTGGCATATGCTTTCAAAAAACTAGCGCTACACCGAATCGAAGCAGGCGTTATGCCAGGAAATGATGCTTCAGTTCGCGTGTTGGAAAAAGCAGGTTTCCATCAAGAAGGTATTGCTTCAAAAAATGTTGAAATTAACGGCAAATGGCAAGACCATCAAATACTCGCAATCATCAACCCAAGAGACTTTTAATAATATACGAGTACGCAATCAAAAAGGAGCAGAGCGATGACATTTCCTCTATTAGAAACAAAAAGGCTGCGTTTAAACCAAGTTGAAGAAAGCGATGCGGTGCGATTTTTCGACATCATGTCGCGAGACAAAGTGACCGAATATTACGGAATGGATTCGTTGAGTTACGAAGAAGAAGCTGTAGAAGTTATTCGTTCATTCCGTCTTAGTTTTGAAGTGAACCGAAGCATACGCTGGGCGATTCGCCTCAAAGAGACAAACCAGTTTATCGGAACAATCGGTTTGAATAACTTGAATCCAAAAGCAAAGAAAGCAGAGATTGGCTATGAATTACATCCAGATTATTGGGGTCAGCAATTCATGCAAGAAGCTATACACAGCGTGCTAAATTATGCTTTTACAGAACTCGATTTATACCGAATGGGTGCTGTAACGTTTCCCGAAAATACATCATCTAATCGTTTGTTACAAAAGCTAGGCTTTACAGTAGAAGGAAAACTGCGTGGTTATTTGTATCAACGGAACCAATCTCATGATGCGTTGATCTTTTCTTTATTAAAACCGGAATGGTCATCTAGCTAGCTTTAAAAGCATCATTTTATGTGCTTTCCACTCGTTCAGTGATCATTTTTTGCATCAAGGGCATTATTTTATTAGGGTCAGTTACGTGCTGATGCATCCAGCCAATTTCTTTTGCTAAAAGACATCGAACAATTAAAGCGGCTTGTGCGTGATTTTCTGGCGTCATTAAGGTCGACATTTTCTCGACTTCTGCAAAAATAGTTTTGGGCAGTGAACGACTGATTGCTTTCAATCCAAGTTGCGCGCGTTCGGGTGTATACCGATATAGTAAAACCCGGGACAGATGTTCGAGGACTTGCGACAGCATCTTTACCGCCCAAATCTCATTTCCTCGTGCAGCGGCTTTCCGGTATTGGAATAAAAACCAAGCAACATCAATAACATGGTCGGTGTATTCCTCTTTACTCAGCGTAAGACTTTGCGACGCAACGAATTGTTCAAGTAAATTTTCAGGATCGTAAACGACTTTGAAAAAATCTTTTGCCGTGAATGATTCTACTGTCACCGTAAACAAATCGATATGCAGGAAATTATCAAAAACTACTATAAGCTGTGGCGCAATGACGAAGATGTCATCTTGAAATAGTACAGGGCGATACGCTTCAAGGTGAGACAGCCGCTCTTTCAAAAATAACGATTCTTGTTCTTGGTCGACCAGGCAATACAGGTCGATGTCTGAATGCTCGTCGTGCTCGTTCCTACCCATCGATCCCTTCAGAAAAACAGCCCGCACATATGAACTTTGTATTAAACTAGCCGTAATTTGTTGTACCGCAATTTCTTGAATGAGCATAATCGATTCCTCCAATAACTGAATTTTTTAATTGTATCATATAAGGATAAATATCCCAATTTTTTATAGAGGAGGATTTAAAATATGCGCCAAATTATTGCGATGGGCGGTGGTGGGTTCTCCATGGAACCGGACAATCCACTACTCGATCACTACATACTGAAACAAGCAAACAAAGCTCTACCCAAAATCTGTTTTATTCCAACGGCAAGCGGAGATGCAGATAACTATATTGAAAAATTTTATGATTTTTTCAATCAACAACACTGTGAGCCGAGTCATTTGTCTTTATTCAAACCACATACACGAAACTTAGAAGCGTTTGTATTACAGCAAGACATTATTTATGTAGGCGGCGGCAATACGAAAAACTTATTGGTGCTGTGGAAAGAGTGGGGACTGGATCAAATTTTGAAAAAGGCTTGGGAACAAGGCGTCATTCTTGCAGGACTCAGCGCAGGTTCAATTTGCTGGTACGAACAGGGTGTTACCGATTCGTATGGTGACAAACTCGAACCGCTCGAGGCGCTCGGCTTTTTACGAGGAAGTCATTGTCCGCATTACGACGGCGAAGCTGAAAGAAGACCGACCTATCGTCAGTTTATGAACCAAGGGGTAATGCAATCCGGCATCGCCGCAGACGACGGAGCGGCTGTTCATTATATCGACCAAAAAATTAAAAAGGTAGTCAGCTCAAGACCCTCAGCCAAAGCGTACCGTGTGTTTAAAGGTGGAGAAGAAGAATTGGCGGTTGAGTATTTGGGGGAGTGATCTGCAACAATGATGGATATTTTTTCGATCACATCAGAGAAGTTACAAGACAATCGAATGATTCGAGTTTCTATACCTAAAGATTACCGATTAACTAATAAGCAGTATCCTGTATTGTATATGCACGATGGCCAAAATGTTTTTCGAAACGATCATGCTATTGGCGGCGTATCACTAGAATTAGAAAATTATGTAGACAAAAATAGCTTGGATATAATCGTTGTAGCGATAGATCAAAGGAGGGAGCAACGAAAAAATGAGTATTGTCCGTGGAAAAATGGGGTTTATAGCAAGCCATTTCTAGAAGATAAAACAGTGTCTTTTGGAGGCAGTGGATCAAGCTATATAGAATTTATCGTTGAAGAATTGAAACCTTATATCGATAAAACATATCGAACAAAACAAAGCCAAACCGCAATGGCTGGAATTTCGCTTGGCGGGTTGATTACTTTATACGCAGCTTGTATTTATCCACATATATTCACAAACATCATTCTTTTTTCAGCCGGATTTTATGCCAATCAAGAAAAAATCGAAGAGTTGATAGATATAACAGACTTATCTGTACTAACTTCACTATATATGGACTGCGGTACAAGTGAAGCGGGGAGTAATTCAACCACTAGCCATGAATTTTTGGTTTCGAATCAGAGGATTGCAAAAAAGTTGAACAGAAAGTGTTCTGTTGTCACTTTTAACATATTAGAAGGGGAGAAACACAACTACCTTTCTTTTCAGAAAAGAGTTCCAGAGCTTTTTAGTTTTTTACAAAACGAGGTGCTTTCATGAAAGTAGAGTTAATTAAAGCAGAAGTTTCGGATGCCCCGTCTATTTTAGCAATGCAAAAAGAGTCTTTCATGCCACTATTAGTAAAATATCAAGACATGCAGACAAATCCTGCGAACGAAACACTTGAACAAGTTCTCACTCGAATCACAATGTCGGGCTCATTCTTCTACAAAATCGTAAAAGGACAGAAAATGGTAGGCGCAATACGCGTCAAGTACGGCGGAGAAAACTGTTTTTGGATTAGTCCTATATTTGTAGATCCACAGTTCCAAGGCCTCGGTGTTGCTAAAGAAGCAATGAAGCTAGTTGAAGAACGGCATGCAGAAGCGCATGTTTGGGAGCTCGCGACCATTTTAGAAGAAGAAGCAAACTGTAGGTTTTACGAAAAATTAGGATATCAATCAACAGGAGTAACTCAATCCTTAAATTCTAACGCGACATTAGGTTATTTTAACAAAATAGCAAAGGATGCGGACTAAATGAAACTAACTACAGAGCTTTCAAGATTTAAAGTGAAACAGGGAAAGGAAGTTGTAGTTGAGCAATGGATAGAATTTTTGGAAGAGCATATGGATAATGTATTACTCACACTTGAAGATGAAAAAATGTTCATCGAAACAATTTTTAGCGAAACACTTGATGGCAACACCTATCTTTACTGGTACTCGGTACAAGGAGAAGGGGGTGCAGAGTTGGAAAACTCAAGTCATGAAGTGGATCAAAAGCATATGGAATATTGGAACGACTGCATCGATTCAACTTACTCGCCAGTTGACTTAGAAGCAAAGCTTGTCATGATCCAGAAAAAAGTAAGGTCTGTAATGAATTGATAAAAGTGGAATTAGAGGAGAGACAAGTAATGCTTGAAACAAACCGCTTCTATTTGCGAGAGTTTATTAAAGAGGATTGGAAAGCTGTACATGCCTATGCCTCACAGGAAATAGTTACTCAATACCAACCATGGGGACCTAATACAGAAAAAGAAACGCAACAATATCTAGTAGATGTGTTAGAGCAACAGGTAACAAACCCTCGTACGAGTTTTACTTTTGCAGTGGTATGGAAACAAACAAACGAAGTGATTGGAGCGGGAGAGCTTTCTGCAATAGATAACATGAACCAGTCAGGTGAAATCGGTTATATTCTTCATCCGAATTTTTGGAGAAGGGGAATTGCGGCAGAAGTCACATTATTATTACTCGAATTTGGGTTTAGAAACAAAGAACTCAACAGAATTTCAGCTAGTTGTGATCTTCAAAACAGTGGGTCGCAAAACGTTCTAGAAAAATCAGGAATGGTAAAAGAAGGACTGCTTCGCCAAAACTTACGAATGAAAAAAGGCTGGCGCGATTCTCTGCTCTACAGTATTCTCAAAACTGAATACATGAGCTAGTATTCGTGTTCCCCTAACGCAACTTCTGCTATAGTGACATGAAGGGCAGTATCCTTGTTGAACTGCACCCCTCAAAATTGCTCAACAACTGCATAGTTCTGCCTTGATCTTAAATCGACAGGGACGGAGAAAACCTACAATAAACTTTCTGCCCGTCTGTCCAAAATTGGAAAGATGGGCTTTATTTTTGGTTTTCCTCCCAAAAGGAGAGAAAAAAATGAAGAATACCGCATCACTCATCAAAATGAAAACACAAAACGAAAAAATCGCCATGCTGACCGCCTATGATTACCCGTCAGCCAAGCTTGCTGAAGAAGCCGGAATTGATGTCATTTTAGTCGGCGATTCTTTAGGAATGGTCGTTCTTGGATATGATTCTACTGTAAAAGTAACCGTAGATGACATGATTCATCACGGCAAAGCAGCTCGTCGCGGAGCTCCCGACACATTTTTAGTGGTAGACATGCCATTTGCTTCGTTTCACGGAAGCGCACAACGTATACTGGATAACGCTGTTCAAATTTTTCAGGAGACTGGAGCGGAAGCGGTAAAAGTAGAAGGTGCAGATGAGGTAGTTGACGCCATACAATTATTAACACGTGCCGGCATTCCGGTTGTTGCGCATCTCGGATTGTTGCCTCAGTCAGCAGGTGTTCTAGGCGGTTATAAAGTGCAAGGCAAAACTGCAGATGCGGCACAAAAGCTAATTGAGGATGCACAAGCTTGTGAAGCAGCAGGAGCGTGTATGCTGGTCCTGGAATGTATTCCGTACCAATTAGCTGACAAAGTCACCACAGCTCTCACCATCCCGGTTATCGGCATTGGAGCAGGCAGTGAAACAGATGGCCAAGTTTTGGTTTATCACGACACCTTGAAATACGGATCGCACCATTTGCCGAAATTTGTACGGTCTTATGCAGAAACAGGTGAGATCATGAAAAACGGCTTGATTCAGTACGTCAATGAGGTGAAATCAAACACATTTCCTGCGGAGGAACACCGCTTTACGATGAGGGAAGAAGAACTCCACCAGTTGTATGGAGGAAAAGAATAGGTAAACAAGAAAACCCCGCCATCTTGAAAAAGATAGTGGGGTTTCTCTCTTTAAACTACTGTATTATAGGCCTATAAGAAAGAGGATTTACCTTTTGGAATAAAATCTTCTATATTTTATAGGTGTTGCCTCTCAAAAGCTTATTACTATACATATGTTTATCTGCTCGTTTAAATACTTCTTTAATTTCATAATTCTTGTTCTTCTTCGTTTCATGACCAAAGGAAACAGAAACGACAAGTGAACCTACCTTTTCTAGCCCCGACAACTCATTAATGCGTTCAATAATCAACTCTGCTTCAGAAGAGTCTGTGTTAGGTAACAGAATAACAAACTCATCGCCACCGATTCTGCAAATAACATCATTTGCTCGACAGCCTTGTTTGATTACTTCGGCAGATTTTTTCAATAAGACATCGCCCATGGAATGTCCAAACGAATCATTGATCAGTTTTAAACCATTTACATCTCCAATTATAATAGTCAAAGGTAGATTTTTTGCTGTATCCATTCTTTCTATTTCTTCCTCGTAAAATCTTCTATTATACAAACCTGTTAATTGATCATTATAGCTAAGATATAAAATTTCTTCATTTTGAAAGACCAGTTCTTTGTTGGCAATAGTTAATTCAGCGGCTCGTTTATCTTTCTCTTCGTTTTGAAAGATCAGCTCTTGATTTGCAATAATTAACTCTGCTGCCCGGTCAGCTTTTTCTTCGGTTTGAAAAATAATTTTTTTGTTGGCAATGACGAGTTCTGCTGCCCGGTCAGCTTTTTCTTCAGTTTGGAAGATTAGCTCTTTGTTGGCAATGACGAGTTCTGCCGCCCGGTCAGCTTTTTCTTCAGTTTGGAAGATCAACTCTTTGTTGGCAATGACGAGTTCTGCTGCCCGGTCTATTTTTTCTTCAGTTTGAAAAACAAGTTCTTTGTTTGCGATAACCAACTCGGCCGCCCGGTCAGCTTTTTCAGCAGTTTGAAAGGCCAGTTCTTTGTCTGCGATGACTAGCTCAGCGGCGCGTTTGTCTTTTTCTTCATGTTGAAAAGCCAGTTCCTTATTCGCGATGACCAATTCAGCGGCGCGTTTGTCTTTTTCTTCATTTTGAAAAACCAGCTCTTGATTCGCAATGATCAACTCGGCCGCTCGTCTATCTTTTTCTTCATTTTGAAAGACTAGCTCTTTATTCGCGATGACCAATTCAGCCGCCCGATCAGCTTTTTCAGCAGTTTGAAAGACCAGTTCTTTGTTTGCGATGACTAATTCGGCCGCCCGCTTTGCTTTTTCTTCAGTTTGAAAAGCCAGTTCCTTATTCGCAATGACTAGCTCAGCCGCGCGTTTGTCTTTTTCTTCATGTTGAAAGGCTAGTTCTTTGTTCGCAATGACTAACTCGGCCGCCCGTTTATCTTTCTCTTCGTTTTGAAAGACTAGTTCTTTATTTGCGATGATCAACTCAGCCGCACGTTTGTCTTTTTCCTCATTTTGAAAAACGAGCTCTTGATTCGCAATGACTAATTCAGCAGCCCGATCGGCTTTTTCTTTGCTTTGAAAGATCAATTCTTTCTTTGCATTAATCAGCTCGGCTAGACTTTCTTTGTTTGGTAAGTAAAGGTTATTGCCCATAGCACACTACACTCCAATTTTTTTATGGTGGGATATCTAAACTTCTAAGAATTATGGGTAATCCTCATAAGTTCATACTGCTTTTTTGTCTCTACTATGAAATATTCAAATATTTTTTGCTGAAAGCTTCAGGTGACAAAGGCTTATCGTGAAGATAACCTTGATGAATAGGACAACCATTTTCTTGTAGGAATAAAGCTTCTGCGGGTGTTTCAACACCTTCAGCTAACAATTGACAATCAATCCCTTTGACAAACTGGATCAGTGATTTGAGAACTGCTTCAGATCGGGCATCTTGACCAATTTTGCTGATAAACGATTTATCTAACTTAATTTTATCGATGGGGTAATCTACCAAATAGGCTAGCATAGAAAAACCGGTACCAAAATCATCCAAAGCAATTGAAATTCCTTTTGATCTGCAAGTCATTAAGTTAGTTAGCGTCAGTTCCGAACCGGTCAGTTCTACACTCTCTGTGATTTCGAGTTCAATCTGATCAGCTGGAATCTGATTTTTTTCCATCATGAGAAATAAATCATGAAAGAAAGTTTGGCTTGTGAGTAGCGATGAGGTCACATTAATAGCGGTTTTAGGGAAACTGTTACTGTGCTTTTTCTCTTCATTTATAAAAGTAAAAACTTCCTCTAGCAGATGATTTGTTAAACGTGATATAGTTCCTGTCTCTTCAGCGATGCCAATGAATTCAATAGGAGAAATAGGACCGAGCGTTGGGTGATTCCAGCGCGACAGCACTTCAACGCCGGTGAGATCCCCAGTTGCACAATTAATTTGTGGTTGTAAAACAAAATGATAGCCAATTTCTTGGAGATTTCCTGCCAGACTTTCTTCAATCAAAAATCGCCGGGCTAAATCAATTCCCATCCCCGAATGAAAATGGGAGTAGGAAGAACCATTTTGCTCTTTAGCTTTTCGCATCGCTGTCTCAGCATACGCGATGAGTTCTTCGGCACCGTAAGAATCTTGAGGATAGGAAGAAACTCCAATGCTCGCGTTTACTGTGATCGACTTAGCGTTTTCCAATACCATAGAATTAGGGAAGATGTTCCGTATTTTTTGCGGGAATTCTTCGATTTCTTCTTTTGGTTGATGCAAATGGAGAAGAATGAGTTCGTCGCCGTCAAGTCGACCAGCTAAATCTTGAGGAGACAACAAGTTTTCGACTTTTTCGACGATTTTTTTAATAACTTGGTCTCCAGTTTTGTGATTATAGAGTGTATTAATATGCTTAAAATTATCTAGATTAATATAGATGAGAGAAAAAGGGAGTTCTTTTTGCAGAATTTGTTCAATACTTTCTTCAAATTTTACCCGCGTTAACCAGCCCGTTAAATAATCGGTTGAGGGAACCTTTAGAAGTTTTGCTTCCAATGTCTCTTCCTTATGAACTTTTTGATAATAAACAGCGAGTCCTCCATCAGAAACTGGTGTAACTTTGACACTAAACCTAGTATCCAGGGGAGCATAGTATTCTTCAAATTGTAAGGGTACTCGATCCTGCATTGCCCGAATATAAGTCGAATAAAATTTAGTTCCAACAGCTTTTGGGAAGCAACTCCAAATACTTCGACCAATCAGTTCTTGTTTTTTACGCTGAAGAATTTTTTCCGATTCGGAATTTAAAAAGTGGAACCTCATTTGGTTGTCGAGAAGGAAAAAAGCTTCTGCCATATTCTCGAGAACAACTTCTGCCTTCAGACAACTTAATGAGGACACATTGGTCACCTGCTGTTTATAAAGGATGATTCCTTTTGAATTATTGTCGAGTGAAAAAGATTGATATTTTACAGACAGGTATTCTATGGTTTTTGGGTCGTAGAAAAGTGATAGCTGAATTACTTCCTTTTCGTTTCCCATCAATATATCTTTCATAGATTGAACCACGTTGAATTTCTTCATTTCTTCCAGACATTTGAAGTAGTTCCCTCCGTCTTTCCAAAGAGCGGTTGGCAGTTGACGACTCTGACAATACACTCTCCAATTTTGGCTAGAATGAGCAACGAATCCTTCTGTGTTCAAAACTAGAACAAAATCTACTTGCGTTTCATCTAACTCTTGAATTTGTTGTTCAATGTTTTGCATACTCAGTCATTCCTATCTATCTTCACTGTATTTTAAGTACGTTGTTATTTATGGCTGCTTAACTGACAATTATCGAAGATAGTCCATCTTTATTAAAACTGGATGTTATCTTTTACATAATCATTACTAATAAATCGATATTCATCCGCTAGTAAAACGATGATATTCAGTGTCCAAGGATTTGAAGCACGATAAAAAAATTGGAGAAATGTAATCTCCAACCCTTATTCTATATACTCCTCAAAATAGGCAATGATCTCTCAACTTATATAATGAGAGTTTTTATATCTTTTTACATATAATCCATTTTAAAAATGTACATACATCAAAAGAAAAAAATGCTTTTTTGGTGACTCGGTTAATATGAAACATCTAATTAATTGGGATTTATACTTAATAAGTATTTATTTTTTAATAATTTTTAGACACAAATGCTTATTTAAATGGATTAAAATGAATTATATATCCTTAATGTATAATATAATATAGGTATTTTGAACCTAAGATTTTATCGGTAAATAAATTGTATAGTAAGAATAAATAATTATTTTTTATTTTACCAATTGAATGTAAAAAGGACAGTAGAATAGAAGAAAAGAATAGCTAAACAGTAGAATCCCATCACCTTCATAAGGTGGTGGGATTCTACTTAATTAATTTAGCTTTTGCGCTAGCTTGCCTTATACAGAACGTATACCAGTTGCATTAGCTGCTTATCATTTAAAAAGAGAAAGCAATTGAATTTTGAACAAGCTCTTTAGTAGGTTTATCGGGTATTGGGAGTCATTGTTCAAACGGCTGGAGATTTAAATGTTGCGCTATTATTAAATTCAGAGTCTTTGGCTGCCATGAGCTTGAGTTCCATTTTATTGAAATAGGTTCGTTAGTCTGCGGCAGCCACTAGTTGGGTCGAACATCATTGCTCGGATTTTAATCTCTTTACGAACAAAGTCTTTTTGTACCATCTTTTTCTCGGTTGGTTTTGATTGGAGAATAAATTCCTTAAAATAGCTAGAAACACCATCTACTTTCAGAAGAGGGTAAGCCAATGTCACAACTCCAAAATCCGTATACGTTTTTCAAAGTTGCGAGGTAAATTTCCAAATCCTCAATAAAAATTTTCTGTTTTTAAAATAGTAGTATGGTAACTTCTATTTTTAAAGAAAAGGCGATTTTTTATCTACTTTTTAGAATTTTTAGGAGTCGTGTTTGAGGTTCTTTAAAAAAAGATAGTAAAATAGAGAATTCTGTAAAAAAATTACCGATTTACACACGAATATCTCCTGTTGAAAAAATAATAAGGACGATTCAAACTTTTAGATTGTCTAGCCCGTCAAATAATAAGAACGTGTACGCGACATGTTGGAATTGGAAAAGGTGAAAACTTTGTCATGACAAAAGAAGAAAAATTTAAACTCATAGAGAAATTTATAATCGAAAATCGAGAATCGCATTATCGACTTGCTTATAGTTATGTAAGAAACAAAGATACAGCACTCGATATTGTGCAAGACGCTATTGTGAAAGCTCTCAATTCGATTGATCGCCTAGACGACATCAATTTATTGAAAACGTGGTTTTACCGAATTGTCATTAACACATCGATTGATTTTATTCGAAAAAATAAACGTTCGATGGCAATGGATGATGAAGTGTTGAAAGTCTATTTGCCTCATTTAGAAAATGAACTGCATGATATGGATTTACAAGAAGCCATTGAACAACTTTCTCCAGAATACAAAACAGTGATTATTCTTCGGTTTTTTGAGGATTTAAAAATCGATACCATAGCAGAAATAACCGAACAAAATGTGAATACCGTTAAAACTAGACTGTATAGCGCCTTGAAAAAACTGCGCATTGAAATCGGAGGGGACCTTTAGTCATGAAAAAACTTGAGAAATTAAAAAAAGACTATGATGAAATTGAAATTCCATCAGAACTAGAAGGTCTTGTAAAGGACTCAATACGACAAGCAAAGTCAGCACAGAAAAAGCCAAGGCGTGTAAAAAAATGGTCTCTCGCCTCAGCAGCAGCAGCAGCCTTATTTGTTGGGAGCATCAATGTAAGTCCAGCATGGGCACAATCGATGTCATCGATTCCTGGACTTGGCGCGATTGTAGAAGTCTTCACCGTTCAAAAGGTAGCGATAGATGAAGAAACCTATCAAGCGAATCTTACGACACCTGCGATTGAAGGCTTAGAAAACAATGAGTTACAAAATTCGTTAAATGAAAAATACATTGAAGAAAATAAAGTGCTTTTAGAACAATTTGAACAAGAAGTTGCGGGCATGAAAGAGATTGGCGAGGGACACCTTGGAATTGATACAGGATATGAAGTCATCACTGACACAGAGCAATTGCTGTCCATTGCGCGTTATGAGGTTGAAATCGGTGGGTCATCTTCAATGACTATGAAGTATGACACAGTCGATAAAGAAAATAGTGTATTGATCACCTTGCCAAGTCTTTTCAAAGACGACCAGTACATTGATGTGATCAGTTTATATATTGCGGCTGAGATGAAACGACAAATGGCTGTGGATGAAGAAATTTCTTATTTTACTTCAGACGATATAACATCAGAATTTAGCACCATTAAACCGGATCAAAAATTTTATATCACTCCAACAAACAAATTGGTAATTGCATTTGATGAGTACGAAGTGGCAGCAGGGTATATGGGAGTTGTCACCTTTGAAATCCCGACTAATATAATTGATGATTTGTTAGTTAGCGACAAGTATATTAAATAGTTTCCTCCTATAGAAGCAGTAAGCGCATTTAATAGCTTACTGCTTCTATAATATAGTACTCAGTATTTTTAAAAAATTTTTGCGTAGTCCAAACTATTTGTAAGAAGTAGCCGTCTAACTATTTATAACCAATTAAAGGAGTCTTAATCTTGAACAGAAAAAAACTTAAACGTCGTTCTTTTTGGATCAATACGTTCCTCTTATTTTTTATCGGAATATTAACAATTTCTACATTTAGTTTAATGACAATGGCTACAAAGAAAGATAACGCTTCAACAGCTGAAGCAAATAAAGTGACGGTACCAACTAAAATAATGTTCAACACATCTGAATCTGATATTCCAGGCATAAAAATTGTTACAGAAACATCAACTGATGCATCAGCTCCTTTTGTGCTTCAATATCCTCAAACTGAATATAGCACTCATAATAAAGCTGTTTTTCAATACATAGAAAGAGCGAAAGAAAATTATTTAACGAAAACACAGAATGGCAAAGTCGAAGGAGATTTGACGATTTCTTATGAAATCATCTCTCATTCTTCAAAAAAATATTCAATTGCGCTAACGACCAATCGAGTAATTGGGGAGGCTAGTGAACAACAAAGAATAGAATCGTTTCACTGGAATCTTGAAACAGGTGAAAATTTCACAATTAAGGATGTACTCGAGAACGATTCAAAACACCTAATGATGTTGTCCACGTTAGTACGTCACAATCTATACAATAATTCGACCTTATCAAACGAATTTTCTCAAGACAAAATTCGTTTAGAGACGCAACCAACTTGGGAAAACTTTGATCAATTCGTCGTTACAGATAAATCCATCACTTTTTATTTCGCTGAATCAGAAGAAGAAATAGGTCTTGTTAATTCTATAGTTACAACCATTCCATTAACTACTATAAATGAGTTGCTTGCTGAGCCATTCCAATTACTAATAGAAGAAGATGAAGTGACACAAGCACCTGCCGAGACAACGAAGAAAGTCGCTTTAACATTTGACGATGGACCCAATCCGAAAACAACTGTACAAATACTAGAGATATTAAACAAATATGATGCCAAGGCAACATTTTTTATGTTAGGGAATAGGGTGCAAGCCTATCCTGAAATCGCTAAACAAGTGCGAGAAGAAGGTCATGAAATCAGCAATCATTCATGGAATCATCCTGATTTAACAAAGCTAAGTACGGAAAAGGTGCAAAGAGAAATTCAGGATACCAATACAATTATTGAAATGGTTACAGGTGAAAAATCAACTAGCTTCAGACCGCCATACGGAGCAGTAAATGCGGCTGTTCGCCAACAAACAAATCTACCTATAGTTTTATGGGATGTAGATACGCTCGATTGGCAAGATCGTGATGCTCATCAATTACTCGTTAATGTAAAACGTGATGTAAAAGGTGGGAGTACCATTTTAATGCATGATATCCACCAATCTACAGCAGACGGACTTGATGCCGTTTTAGCTTATTTACAAAGTGAAGACTACACATTTGTAAAAGCTTCTGACTTGTAATAATCTGAATCAGCTAGCGTGAACCGAGCGTTGTTTAGAAAAACTCAAGATCCACTTTATAAAAGAACAACGTTTCAATGAAACTTATGTGATGTTTAAAGATCCTCACGGCCTACAATTAGAATTGGTGGGACGCGAAGCTAGAAAAAATGACTTTGCTCTTGGGATGCTACTCTAGAAGCAATATGCGGGAGCTTCGGCGCGTCCAGAGTAAACAGTGATAAGGCTTAAAAAGTTGGAGAGGAAGAAGACTTTCTACGTTTCCCTTCTTCTAGTGAAATTGGCAATATTATCGATTTGGAAACGACACCTCTAGGTCATGAAGAAATTGGTATTGGAACTGTACATCACATTGCTTGGCGTCAAGATTAAGCAGGAGGGAAAGAATTGGTACGCAATCGAGAGTTTTGTGTAGTAGAAGTAAAAGATCGCAATTATTTCAACTTTGCCTGACAGATTTAGCTTTGACAACTTAAAGTAAAATAGAAAAAAAGCCGAATTCTCCACTGAGAATTCGGCTTTTTTTTCTATTATCGTACGTAAGGAGAAGGGTTAACAGCGTTTGAACGTGCGCCATTCCAAGGTCCTACGTGAATTTCAAAGTGAAGGTGTGTACCAGTCGAGCGACCAGTGCTACCCATGCCGCCTACTTGTTGACCTTGTGAAACAGATTGACCTACTGATACGTTGATGGAATTCATATGAGCGTATACCGTAGCGTGTGTTTGACCATTAATAGAATGGGTAACGATCACAACGTTGCCGTATCCGCTCATGTTGCCAGCATAAGAAACGATTCCGCTAGCTGCAGCAGAGATAGGTGTTCCAGTTACGTTCGCAATATCCATTCCGAGATGGGATTCTGCGCCTACGCCGATGTCTCTTCCGCCAAAGCCAGAAGTAAAGCGTCCAGATGCAGGTAAGATAAATGTGGAACTGCCTGCGCTAGAAGCAGGTGGAGCTACCGCTTGTACAGGTGCTGTAGCTGATGCTGATGCTGATGCCGATGCTTGACGCTGAGCTTCCGCTTTACGTGCAGCAGCTTCTTTAGCTAAACGTGCGACTTCTGCTTTACGTGCGACTTCTGCCAGGCGTGCTTGTTCTGCACCAATTTTCTTTTCAAGAGCTGCACTGATATCTAGTGTTTCACTATGTTTTGTTTCAAGCGTTGATTTTTCTTTAGCTAAACGTGCTTGTTCTGCTTTTAAGTCTTTTTCAAGTTTTGCTTGAGCTTTTTTCTGAGAGGCTAGTGAATTTTTCAAATTGACTAATTCCGCTTTTTGAGCTTCCTGCTCGGCTAACTTTGTTTCTACTTCCGCTTTTTGTTCAGCAAGAAGTTTTTTGTCTGCTGCTTGTTCACGCATGATTTCACGATCTGCTTCGATTAAGATGTTGACTGCTGAAAAGCGGTCAATGAAATCAACAAAACTATTTGCGCCAAGAAGCACATCTATGTAGTCTACTGATCCACCACTTAATTGAATGGCACGTGCACGTTCTTTTAAAAGTTCTTCGCGTTCTGCAATTTTTCGTTCAAGTTCTTTAATCGATTTTTGCAATTCGTCGATTTCAACTTTTGTTTGGTCGATTTCTGCTTGAGCAACGTCGATTTTGTCTTGTGTTTCGATGAGTTGATTATCCAACTCGCGGATTTTTGCGATGATTTTCTCGAGCGTGGTTTGGTTTTGAGAAATTTCGTTTGTTTTTTGTTGGATACCGGAGTTTAACTCGCTTTGCTTTTGCTTAACCTCTTGCTGTTGTTTCTCTAAATCGCTTAATTTATCTGCGCTTGCAGCAGGCAAAAACATCGTTAAAGCCAACACAGCCGATAAAGCGATCGTTAGAAATTTAGATAATGTATTCAAGCTTTTGCTCCCCTTTCGTTGTCCGTGACTATCTATGAGTTGTTTTAAAAAATTTTACTTAATGAGAATTTTCCTGCCCAGTTGTTTCGTTCAGGAAAAATCCAGCAGACTTATTGTAACACCGCATAAACCTATTTATTATTACAGTTTCTTATCAATTTGAATTCGAACATGACAAAACATCACGAAATAATAGTAAATTGTCATTTAATAATGAAAAAACGTTCATATAGCTTACGTTTTTTGAAAATTATATTTTTTCTAATTAATTGAATGATTAATATGGAGGATGATTATGAGGGGGAGTTGTGGTAGAGAGTGACTAGTCAAAAAAACCTTCTCCCAAATTTATGGGAGAAGGCTGTTGTTAGTCGGTTGCTAATAAGTCGGTTTGTTCTCTTCGAACGATTAACACATCACATTTAGCTGTGCGAACGATTCTTTCAGAGACGCTGCCCATTATGAATCGCTCAGCGGCATTTAAGCCAGTTGCTCCACAAATAATAACGTCAGCATTTAGTTTGGGTGCTAATTCTTTTGGAATAACGATTTTAGGTACACCATATTCAATGATGACATTTACATTTTCAACACCAGCAGCTAATGCTTCTTCTTTGTACTTACCTAATAATTCTTCAGAAGTTTTTTTCGTCCGATCTGCAATGGTGCGATCGTAAGCTTCGATAGAACCGAACGATCGATTATCGATGATATGAACCAAGTGCAAAGTGGCGTTATTGCGCGTAGCTGCGGCTGCACCTTTTCTAAAAGCAAGTTCTGATTCCTCAGAGCCATCTACTGCTACTAAAATATTCGAATATTTTAACGTCATTTTGCGATTCCTCCTCGTCTCTATAGCTAGTGATTCGCTATAAGTTAAAGGAGTTCCTTCTTATTTGTCATAATCTTTCCATGATAGATGTCCAAATGGTGAAGTTCCGAATAAATAACAAGAGATTTATGATAAGATGAGTCAAACTGAACAGTTCGGAAAACAGCAGGAGAGGCTGGTGCGAGATGAAAAAAAGCAGTGAAAGCACGAAGTCGTTGACAGGAATAGAAGAATTGCTGTCTATCCGCCATCAAGTTAAAGAATTTAAAAAGGCTCATTACTTGTTTCGTGAAGGAGATAGGGTCGAAGGAATTTTTATTATTCGCTCTGGTAAAATTAGCATTGAAAAAGTGACGCCGAACGGTCGTGAACTTACGCTAAAAATTTGCGGTCCAGATCAGCTCGTCGGTGAAGTCACTATTTTTTCGGAAGCACCCACATATATGTTAGATGCTCGTGCAGTTGAAGAGACCGTATGCTTTCATATAGGGATGAAAGATTTAGAAGAGGCATTGCTACTGAATAGTCAGCTTGCGATGAATTTTATGAAATGGATGGGCATCGATCAGCAAAAAACCCAAACAAAGTTTCGTGATTTATTGCTTCATGGTAAAAAAGGAGCTTTGTATTCAACGTTAATCAGGCTATCCAATAGCTACGGAGTTGAAACAGAAAAAGGTATTTTGATTGATATGGTGCTGACAAATCAAGAGCTGGCTAATTTTTGTGGGATGACGAGAGAAGTAGTTAATCGTCTACTCGGAAATTTGAAAAAAAATGGAACACTGAGCTTGTCTGAAGGAAAAATTCTTCTTCATGATATGGAATATTTAAAAACAGAAACAAATTGTGAAAACTGTCCCATTTACCTATGCAAAATCGATTAGTGAAACGCCTGCCCATGTGGCAGGCTTTTTTTGTTGTGAATTTGTGAATTTGTTAAAAAAAGATGTGCAGTGTGAGAAATATCACAGTGTGAAACCTCAAGATAGCATAGTCTAAAAGTAATGATGATAGGAATAAGAGGTGAGGGAAAATGCGTCAAGAAAAGCAAGAGCCGGAGACGAACCTTAAAGGAACTTTCGCAAGTGTTCTTATCGTGGGAGTAATCATTGTGGTGATGTGGGTCGCTGTTTATTTGTTGTATGTAGCTCGTTAAGAAATGACGAAAGGAGTAGGTTAATATGCATTTGCATAAGTATGAAAAAATTTGGCTCGCGTTAGGGATCGCATCTCTAGTTGTATTTTTAAGCGTAGTAGGAGTGAGTGCATTTTCTCAGAATCACACACCTGCTGGAGGAATGGAAACCATTGATCCCAAAAAGGTAAATGAAACGGCACCGTTTGACAATCCGGGCGTTACTCAATTAGATGACGACACCTATCAAGCAACAATTGTGGCGATGGCCTTTGGATACACCGCACCGGAATTGAAAGTTCCAGTGGGCAAGGAAGTTATTTTTAAAGTGACCAGCACCGATGTAGTTCACAGTTTTACAATTGATAACACGAAAGTCAATATGATGGTCGTTCCAGGTCGCATTACGACAAAATCTTACACGTTTGAAAAGCCCGGTACGTATTTGATTCTTTGCAATGAATACTGTGGGACTGGTCACCATATGATGTATACAGAAATAGAGGTGTATGAAGAATGATTGCTTTGCAAGATCGCAAAATTGCTTTATGGAATATTGGTGTCGCGTATGCTGCCTTTTTAATCGGAACTTTATGTGGACTTCTTCAAGTATTTATCCGAAATGATGCACTTCAATTACCAGCGTGGTTAGATTATTATCAGATTTTAACGGCACATGGTGTTTTACTGGCACTTATTTATACGACATTTTTTATTTTTGGATTTTTTATTACAGGTATGAGTAAAAGCTTAGGCAGCTTTGGACCTAAAGTTCGCTTGTTTTCTTGGATTGGTTTTTGGGTGACGTTGCTTGGGACTGTTATGGCAACGGTCATGATCATTTCTGGACAAGCCTCCGTCATGTATACATTTTATGCACCTTTAAAAGCAAGCGGCTTTTTCTATGTCGGACTTGCGTTGGTCATTATTGGAACGTGGATTAGCAGTTTCGCATTGGTCGGTCATTACCGCGTATGGCGTAAAAATAACAAAGGTCAATTGAGTCCTTTGTTTGCCTTTATGACCATTACCACCATAATTATGTGGATCATCGCATGTCTAGGTGTTGTAGCGACTGTGCTTTTCCAATACATTCCGTGGGCGTTCGGGTGGACCGATACAATTGACGTCGAACTTAGCCGCTCTTTATTTTGGTATTTTGGTCATCCACTTGTCTATTTTTGGTTGCTACCAGCCTATATGGCTTGGTACGTAATTGTACCAAAACTACTAGGTGTAAAAGTATTCAGTGATTCTCTAGCACGGTTGTCTTTCGTTCTGTTTATCTTATTTTCAATTCCAGTTGGTTTTCATCATCAGCTGACAGAACCCGGTATCTCAAATTTTTGGAAATTCCTTCAGGTTGTTTTAACATTTATGGTCATCGTTCCGTCCTTGATGACGGCATTTTCGATGTTTGCAACGTTTGAAATTGCAGGTCGTAAAAACGGCGGCAAAGGTCTTTTCGGTTGGTTTACGAAATTGCCTTGGAAAGATATTCGCTTTACGTCTATTTTTATCGCCATGCTGTTCTTTATTCCCGGTGGAGCTGGCGGAATTATCAATGCAAGTTTCCAGTTAAACGAAGTGGTTCATAATACATTATGGATTGTTGGACATTTCCACATTACTGTAGGAACTCCGGTAGCGATGACATTTATGGGCGTAACATTTTGGCTGATTCCCTATTTAACGGGTCGTAAATTTACTAAATCTATGAAAGTTTTAGGACTGGTGCAAATTATCACGTGGTCTATCGGGATGCTATTAATGTCGACAGCGCAGCATCTATTAGGTCTTCTCGGAGCACCAAGAAGAACCGCTTACTCTAGTTATAACAATCATCCCTCTTCAGCAGAATGGTTCGATGGTATTTTAACCAATCATGTCACAATGGCAATTGGCGGCAGCATTTTATTTGTGTCGGCAATGATCTTGATTTACATCGTTGTCATGACGATGTTCCTTTCGCCAAAAGCTGTTGAAGCGAAAGATAGGGTTGAGTTTCCGATGGCTGAAAGTGATATGAGCAATACACCAAAATGGTTAGAAAATTGGTGGATTTGGATTGGGCTTGCTTTGGCACTCATTGTACTTGCCTATGCAATTCCATTAACACATATGATTCAACATGCACCGCCAGGCTCAGAAGGATTCAAAACGTGGTAGGAGTTGAAGAATAATGTTCACAATGGTTTTATCGTTAATGGTTGTGTTTATCGCATTTACTGCAATGTTAGTTGAAATCTCTTCTATAGAAGATTGAACAGGAGGCAGTCAAGAAATCAGTTTACGTGATTTCTTGACTGTCTTTTTAATTTTATGAGTAGTCGCAATTGTGTTGTGTGACAGCTTTCGATATATTGGAAAGAAAGAGACAGGAAGTTGGGGCTTATGCGATGACGATTTTGGAATGGCTGTTTACAGCAATAAGTGTGTTTTGGCTAAGTGAATTTCTAATTTTTCGCAATCGTGGGATTGGCCAAGGCGATTCGTTGGAAAAACGTACGTTTTTTTCGATTTTCGGCGTCTTGATCGCAACAATTCTAGTGGCTTTTGCATTGCAAGAACTGGCACTGTTTGAATCACTCGTAGTTGTCGGGCAATTAGTAGGTGTCATCTTACTTGCTGCGGGTGTGTTTTTACGGTTTTGGGGAATTTTACACTTGAAAACACAATTCACACGTTACGTTACAGTTCGAGAAGGCGATGAAATCGTCAGTACCGGGCCTTACCAGAAGCTACGGCATCCATTGTATACGGGTTTGTTGTTGATCACAATTGGCATGGCGCTTTTCTTTAGCAGTATGATTGCAGCCGTTGTGGGAGGAAGTGCCATGATTTGGGCATTACTTCAACGCATCAATTATGAAGAGGCGTTGCTAATTGAGAAATTTGGGTCTGATTATGAGCAGTGGATGAAGCAGCGCGCGCGATTGATTCCGTTTATTTACTAATCATAAGATCTGAGCAAAAGCTATTATTTTCTTCTGTGGAGAATAATAGCTTTTTATTGAAAGTGTGAGCATTTTCTTTTACATCGTACACGATATAATTTAATGTAGATCGTGTAAGATATAAATGGATGGAGGAACATATATAATGAAAACACTATTTGAAACAACAATGATTAATACAGGCGGAAGAGACGGAGCGGTTTATTCACCGGATAACATTTTTTATATGGACGTAGCAAAACCACAAGCTCTTGGCGGAAGCGCAACAACTGCGACAAATCCTGAGCAGCTTTTTGCGGCAGGCTATAGTGCATGCTTTAACAGTGCGTTGGAATTGGTACTAGAAGCCGACAAAGTGGACATAGAGAAAAGCGAAGTAACCGCGACTGTTGCGCTGATTGTGGATAAAGACAACGGCGGTGTGAAACTAGCTGTGAAACTAGTTGTTGATATCACTGGGATTAGTGAAGAGTTAAAGCGGACATATGTTGAAAAAGCACATCATACGTGCCCGTACTCAAAAGCGATTCAAGGATCTGTGGATGTGGAACTAAGCATTCTATAATAATTCATGTAGGTGAGAGAAGAATGGAAAAACAAACAAAACTGGATCAGCAATTATGCTTTGAAGTGTATAAAGCTTCCAGTAATTTTTCGAAAATGTATGCTAAAGCACTAGAGCCGTTCAACCTAACATTTACGCAGTATCTCGTGTTGCTTGTTCTATGGGATGAAGACAAACTGCTAACAAAAAATATCGGTGAGCGACTAGGACTTGGCACAGGAACGTTAAATCCTATTCTTAACCGGATGATTGAACGTGGTAGGCTAATTAAACAGCAGTCCGAAACGGATAAGCGTGCATTTATCATTTCGTTGACGGAAAAGGCCAAAAGCGAACAATTAGCGGTTGAACAAGCTGTCTTTGAGAAAGTCACTAGCTGCAATTTTATGGGGGTCAACGCAATAGCGTTGATGAAAAATTTAAAAGAGTTGAATGCCGCTTTCAAAACCATGGATTTGTAAGGAAAATGACTTGAATCACTAAATAAGGAGTGATGGCAGATGGATATTTACGATATTGCCGTACCGAAACCGAATGGTGAAGAATATCAGTTAAGTGAATACAAAGGAAAAGCGATGTTAATTGTTAACACCGCCACAAAATGTGGGCTGAAAGATCAGTTTGATGGCTTAGAAAAAATGTACGAAGATTATAAGGAGCAAGGATTAGTGGTTTTAGGCTTTCCGTCCAATCAATTTAAACAAGAAGAAGCCACTGGAGAAAAAGCGCAAGAAGCTTGTCGTATGACATATGGTGTTACTTTTCCTATGCATGACTTAGTAAAAGTGAACGGCGAAGACGCACATCCGCTTTTTAACTATTTGACTAGCAACACAAAAGGATTTTTGACAAGTGGTATCAAATGGAACTTCACGAAATTTCTAATTGACCAGAACGGTAACATCGTTTCACGATTTTCTCCAAAAGATACACCTGAATCGTTTGAAAAGGACATTCAGAAAGTACTTTCCAAGTAACCAGCAAAGAGCCATGCCCACTCGATTGGGCATGGCTCTTTTTGTATGTGAATATGACACGTTGTCACTTCTTGTTAGACATATGACATGCTGTCATGTTAAGCTTTACTTGTGAAAGTGACAAGGTGTCACTGGTGTGCGTTTGATTTAGAAATGTAAAAATAAAACTACTATTGTACGCTGAAAAATCAAAATTGAGCAGAGCAGGTTCATAGTTGAAGAAGGATAAAGTGGATGTTTGAAAATTGAAGGAGACAACAAAATGGAAGCCAGTATAAAAGACGACTTACGAAAAATGAAAGATTCTCAAAAAGAAATTATGAGATTTATGATGGGCTACAAGTTCGCATTAGATGAAATAAATACAAAAATTAATATCTTACAGCAGGAATTCCAATTTGTTCATGACTATAATCCAATTGAAAATGTCAGTTCAAGAGTTAAATCTCCTGAAAGCATTATGAAAAAAGTGACAAAAAAAGGAATCGAACTTTCACATTCAGATATTAAAAAGACGATTAAAGACATAGCGGGAATTCGAATTACGTGTTCATTTGAAACGGATATCTATCGGCTAAGTACAATGCTACAAAACCAAGCTGATTTAAAAGTTCTTGAAGTGAAGGATTATATCAAGAATCCGAAGCCAAACGGTTACCGCAGTTTGCATTTATTGCTCGTGGTTCCTGTTTTTATGTCGGACCGCGTGGAAGAAGTTTGTGTAGAAGTGCAAATCAGAACCATTGCGATGGATTTCTGGGCCAGCCTCGAACATAAGATCTACTATAAATACAATAAAGAAGTTCCGGTTGATATTATTAGAGAGTTGAAAGAATCGGCAGACTCAGCAGCACAGTTGGATCGTAAAATGGAAAAAATTCAGCTGCGTATGAATAAGTTGAAAGACCAGATTGGTGATGATGAAGATCTTTCTGAGATTTTGATTGATAAAGAACGGTTCCGTTTACCAACTAATTTCACGTTAAATAGAATGACATAAGTTGATAGAAAGGGAGACAGCGATGCCAAAACTAACTTTTTATAATTTACCTAAGAACAAGCAACAGCATTTGATTGGAGCAGCTAAACAGGAATTCTCAAATGCATCTTTGTCAGAGGCTTCTATTGCCAATATCGTTAAAGCAGCGGGGATTTCTCGAGGCAGCTTTTATCAATATTTTGAAGGAAAAGAAGATCTTTATTTTTACTTGCTGAATGGCTACACGGTTGAACAAAAACAAATTTTCAGAGCAATATTGCAGAAAAAAAATGGGGATCTATTTCAAGCTATTAGTGAATTTTACCG
Organism: Planococcus faecalis; assembly: GCF_002009235.1. Lineage (NCBI taxonomy): Bacteria > Bacillati > Bacillota > Bacilli > Caryophanales > Caryophanaceae > Planococcus > Planococcus faecalis. Next base: position 3,323,781 of record NZ_CP019401.1, on the reverse strand, counting down.
ATTTGCTGTAAAAGAAGAAGAATTACTCGACTTTAAACGAAACGTCCTTTTGAACATGACAGAACAAGTGGAGACGAAATTTATCAAAATCGTTAATGAAGAAGAGTCTGCAGAAGAATTCCAAGCGATTAGCCTTTTGATCGATACGACCAAGTTAAACGTTTCCGGAAACAAAGAACTATACCATTTGCTTAAAATTATGATTTCGGTGACCGTTAGGAATTGGATTGAATACTTCGCTAAAAACTTAACGATTGATGAGTCTATTGCAAATTACGAATTGGAATTAAAGTTGTTGAGAACAGGGCTTTCCCGTGTCTGACAAGAACATTTTGTTTAATTTTACGGCTTAATGTGATAAGATGTACTTCATCGTTGCAGTAATGTAGCAGTAATGGAGTGATTAAAATGAGCAAAGCAAAAGCGAAACCGAAAAGTGGTACGGGTCAGGGAACTGGCAAAAAAGGATGGACTCGCTGGAAATCTGGCGCCAACAAAGCCAAGAGCTTTAAACCGTATACGAGCAAAAATACTAAAAAAGCGGACGAGCCGAAAACAGAAAAAGAACTAGCTTCTGAATGGGTCGATGCATAGATAGGAAAGTAGGGGGAGTTGCTCAACTGGCAGCTCTTTTTTATTTGATGTGAAATCGCAATGGATGATAAGAATTTTTGTCTCATGAGTGGTAAAATTAGTAAGAATGAATGAGTTATTTTCGCGTATTGGTAAATACTGAAAGTTTTTTCGAAAAAGTGTAAAATGAGTAATAGATAGTTTCCGAAACGAAAGGGGTGAAGGGATATGACGAATGGACCAACTTCGTTAGTAAGTATTCCAGAAAAAGAAAAAATGTATCAAGAAATCGTGAATTATTCCGACGAGACAACAATTATCCATTCAAATCAGAAGGTTTTATATATAAACAAATCAGGTGCTGAATTTTTTAAAGCGAAGCAAGAAGAAGTTGTAGGGGCAGATGTAGTAGGAGTTTTTACAGATGACTTTAAAGAATTAATCACGAAACGGATTCAAAAAGGAATGGAAGATCGAACGATTGGAGAATTAATGGAGACGACTGTTAGACGTTTTGACGGAACTTTAGCCGATGTAGAATTGTATTGTTACCCGGTTCAGTACGGAGAAACGATAGCAATCCAGTCTATTATGCGGGACATCACGCTTCAGAAAAAAATGTCGCATGACTTTTTGCAACTTAAAAACGAAATTTCGGCACCAATTGTTCCGATCATTGATGGACTAGCTGTACTACCACTTGTAGGATCAGTCGATGGGGACCGAAGTATGCGCCTGCTCGATGTTATCCCGCAGAAAGTTCAAGGAGAAAATTTGCACTGTCTCATTATTGATGTTTCGGGGATTTACAATATCGATAATGTGGTTGCAGAATTTCTATACAAAATTGATCAAATCATGCGCTTATTAGGTATTCAAATTATTTTTACAGGAATTCGACCAGAACTGGCATTAAAAGCTGTCGATGTGCGCATAGACTTTAGCAAATTAAAGACAATAGGCACAGTAAAACAAGCTTTAAAACAATATTTGTTAGCTAATTAAAACGAGTTTTTAAATAGTCTTGTTAAAAGTATGAAAGTGGTTTATAGTGTATAGATACAATATTTAGTGTTTTTTATCATATTAATAACTATATGTAGTAAAAATAGTGATGAAGGTGCCTGAGAAGGCTTAAAAGGGAATCCGATAATACCGGAGCTGTACCCGCAACTGTAAGTGCTGACGAGCTATCACAATCCACTGTCCAATGGACGGGAAGGAGATAGCAGAGGACGACGCACAAGCCAGGAGACCTGCCTTTGTTTTAAGTTTATGATCTTCTCCGGGAGTTGAGAAGGATAACGAAGATATTCTGCGTAAGCAGCTGGTTTTTTGCTGCCTTTATTCGCTATTCTGCGTTTTCCAACCCATCCTCCTTGAGAGGATGGGTTTTTTTGTTTTACATAGAAGGAGGAAATGCAATCATGACAGAACCATTAGCAGCAGGTGTAGCAAGAACCATTCAAACAAAGTTAGTGTTGCCACCTGATACGAATCATTTAGGAACGATATTCGGTGGAACCGTACTCGCGTATATTGATGAAATTGCCGCGATTACTGCCATGAGGCACAGCGGAAAAGCAGTCGTAACAGCTTCGATTGATACGGTAAATTTTTTATCTTCTGCTAAAGTAGGGGACATCTTCATCCTAGAAGGTGTTGTGATATCGACAGGTAGAACATCGATGGAAGTGTACGTTAAAGCTGAATGCCAACAAATTGAAACCGGCAATAGAAATTTGACGACGACAGCCATTTTGACAATGGTTGCAGTCGACGGTGACGGCAAACCGACGCCAGTCGTTGGTGTTATACCGGAAACTCCTGCTGAAAAAGAATTATTCAAAAGCGCACAAGAGCGGAAGCAACGACGCATGAAAGTAAACGAATTCGCAAAGGAGTTATGCTGATATGAATATGAAAACAGATACAACAGAAATGGACGCAGTAGAAAAAGCGCTCAAGCGAGCAACTGAGGTTTATGGACTAGATACGCGCGAGCTACTAGAGCGAGCAGCAAAACTCGCTGAACAAGCAAAAGGCGAGCAATCCTTACTTTATGCATTAAATCGTATCACCATGGACGAGCCAGACTGGACTTACGTAGCGGCAGAGTTGTATGTCAGTGATTTGTATAAGAAAGCCGCAAGCAGCCGCAATTATTCCGCTACTGAAAAATATGGTGACTTTTATAAGTTAATCAAAGTATTAACACAAGTCGGGATCTACTCAAAAGAGCTCTTAGCTTCTTATTCACAAGAGGAGATTACAGAAATAGGTCAAGAAATCGAGCCGAGTCGGGATTTGCTATTTAACTACATCGGTTTGTTTTTACTGGCAGATCGTTATTTGGCAAAAGACTATGAAGGGCAGTTGTTTGAACTCCCGCAAGAGCGCTTTTTAGTTATTGCCATGACGTTGATGCAAAATGAGCCGCAAGAGCGTCGATTAGAGCTTGTTAAAGAAGCGTATTGGGCGATGAGTCATTTGTATATGACCGTTGCGACTCCAACTTTATCGAATGCAGGTAAAAGTTTTGGGCAATTGTCTTCGTGCTTTATCGATACGGTAGACGATTCTTTAGACGGCATTTACTTAAACAACTGGGATATCGCGCGTCTTAGTAAAGATGGTGGGGGCATCGGCATTTATTACGGCAAAGTAAGAGCGTTAGGCTCAGACATTAAAAAATTCAAAGGCAATTCCTCAGGCGTTGTACCGTGGATTCGCTTGCTTAACGATACGGCGGTCAGTGTGGATCAATTAGGTCAGCGTCAAGGAGCTGTCGCGATTTACTTAGATGTCTTCCATAAAGACATTATGAATGGCTTCTTGGATTTGAAAACCAATAATGGCGATGAGCGCCGTAAAGCACATGATATTTTCACAGGTGTGTCACTTCCAGATTTGTTTATGGAGCGTTTGCAAGAAAAAGACGAAAACGGACGCAGTATTGGCGAGTGGCATACGTTTTGTCCGCACCAAGTTAAGCAAGTGATGGGTTGGAAAGACGCAAATGGCAATGCCTTAGGACTTGAAGATTTTTACGATGAAAAAGACACCAAATACTTTAGCGAAAAATACCAAGAAGCAGTTGATCATCCGTTGTTGCCGCGTAAAACTTACCGCGCAATGGAGATTATGGCGCGCATCATGGTGTCTCAGCTAGAAACTGGCACACCGTATATGTTTTACCGTGACGAAGTCAATCGTCAAAACCCGAACAAGCACACAAGAGGTCGCGGGCTGACATCGATTTATTGCAGTAACTTATGTACAGAAATTATGCAAAATATGTCAGCTACTACTATTGTTAAAGAATATACTGATGAAGACGGCAACCTCGTCATGATCCGCAAACCAGGCGATTTTGTGGTTTGTAATTTGTCATCGATCAACTTGCCAAGAGCGGTTGGAGCGGACGTATTAGCGCGTTTAGTGCCGATTCAAACACGCATGCTTGATAATGTCATTGACTTGAATACGATTTCAGTAGGACAAGCTGAAGCAACAAATAAAAAATACCGCGCAATTGGTTTAGGAACGTTCGGATGGCACCACTTACTTGCACTTGAAGGCATCCATTGGGAAAGTGAAAAAGCGGTTGAGTTTGCCGATAAGCTTTACGAGGAAATTGCTTATCAAACGATACGTGCTTCTATGCAACTAGCAGAAGAAAAAGGCGCGTTCAGTCAGTTTTTAGGTTCTGAATGGCACACAGGCGAGTATTTTGAACGTCGCAACTACACAAGTGAGCGGTGGAATGACTTGCAACAGCAAGTGGCAACAACAGGAGTTCGAAATGGCTGGATGATGGCTGTTGCACCTAACTCATCAACTGCGAAAATTGGTGGTTCAACAGACGGCATTGATCCGCTATACGCAGTGGAATACGCAGAAGAGAAAAAGAATTTCAAATTTAAAGTGACTGCACCAGACTTGGATCACAACACGTATGATTATTATCGTCGTTCGCGTCACGTATTGGACCAAAAATGGAGCATTCGACAAAATGCAGCGCGTCAACGCCATATTGATCAATCGATTAGCTTTAACTTTTATGTGCCGCACACGATTAAAGCAAAAGAGTTGTTGGAATTACATTTAGAAGCATGGAAGCAAAACTTAAAAACGACTTACTATGTCCGCAGTACGTCTCAGGCAGAAATCGAAGAATGCGAAGCATGCCAAAGCTAAAGGAGAATGATCATGACCATACATGAACCGTTAACAAAGATTAAATTATTAAATCCGGAGCACCCAAACAAATCGACTGGCGTGTTGAACGGCCAGTCTTCGGGGCTGTTAAACTGGAACGACATTGCTTATCCGCAAATGTATGATTTGTATCAAGCATTGCTTGCTAACTTCTGGAAAGCACAAGAAATTAATATGCAAGACGACATCAAGCAATGGGATAGCTTGAGCGATGTAGAAAAGGATGTCTTTTTACGGATCAACACGCAATTAGCGTCACTCGACAGCTTGCAAACACCAACAATGAGTCAAGCAATGGATTATGTGACCGATTCGAGCTTCAAAGCCATTTTTGCCGTCATTTCTCAGCAAGAAGCGGTACACACGGAGTCATATTCGTATATATTGAGTTCACTGGTATCCGTAAGCGAACAAAACGCACGCTTCGATCAAGCGAAAAGCGATCCGGTTGTTCAGAAACGAAATGAATTGATATTAGACGCATACGAGGAATTTCGACAAAATCCAACGCCGCAAAACTTATTTAAGCTGAGCGTCAATTCCATCAATCTCGAAGGCATTTATTTTTATGCTGGCTTTGCGTTTTTCTACCATTTGGCGCGTCAGCAAAAAATGCTAAAAACCAGTACGATGATTAGCTATATTCAACGCGACGAAATGCAGCATGCCTATTTTATCGCGCAATTTATCCGCATTATGCTGACAGAAAATCCGGAATTGCATACAGATGAAAACATTCAATATATTTATACAACGATCGACAAAGCAGTACAGCTAGAAAAAGAATGGGCGCATTACATTTTGGCTGATATTGAGGGCTTGGATTTGGTTGAGTTTGAGGGCTACGTTGAGTATTTGGCCAATAAGCGTCTGCGTCAGCTAGGACTAGATAATTTATACGAAGAACGCAGCAATCCGATGCCTTGGATTCACGTATTTGGTGATGACATGATGAACGACACAAAATCGGATTTCTTTGAACAGAAATCACGCACGTATACGAAAGTGTCGCAGTCGAATGGTTTTGACGAGCTATAAGCCGAAACTGGCGATTGTCTATGCTTCTGTTACCGGCAACACAGAACAACTAGCAGAGATGCTACAAGCAGCTATTTTGCAACAAGGACTTCATACCGAGCTATACAAAATAGAAGATTTTCCACTAGCAGCCTTGTCGGATTTCGATACGCTGTTAATTGGAACGTATACGTGGGGAAGTGGTGAAATTCCTGGAGAACTGCGCGATTTATATCATGCGATTGAAAAACTAGAACACAAAGAATTACAAACGGCGGTTTTCGGGACAGGCGATAGTTTTTTCGCAGAGTTTTGTGGAGCAGTCGATCGTTTTCGAGACATGCTGTACGTAAAGACAACACTAGTTGCCAGTTTGAAAGTAGAATTGACACCGCAGCCGCGTGACTTTATTCGCTGTGAAAAATTAGCTGAGCTGATTCAATCTACTAAATGACAAAACCCAGATAGTGAACTAGCCCCTAAACGATAGCCACTTTTAATGTGAGCCATTTAGGGTTTTTTTATTTTCCGAAAAGTGTTTACTTTTCGGAAACAGGGTATAGAAGATAAAAGAGCGAAAATGTAAATTCTCTCTACTTCCAGTCGTATAAAACGTTGGAACTTTTTGTTGTGAACTTTTATTTGCTGTATTTTAAGATGCCAGATACACCTATACGAGAGAGCAGATTAAAAAGTACGGAAATTCGGCGTTCCCGTCAAAAAAATCTACTCCATAGATGTCTATAAATGTAATCATATATATCGTTAATGATTTGGCTGGATGTAACAGACAATAGTGCTGTAAACAACGCCGAAGAGAATCGTACGGTTCTTTTCGGCGTTTTTCTGTCTACATTTCTTTTCCAAAAGGATAGATAAGTTTGTGCAAAAAATAGAGAGGGTGAGCTGGATGAAGCAATTGCAACAATTAGCTGAACGAGTAGGTATGCTGATGAATGCAGAGGTAGAGTTGCAGGCAGGAGAATGTTTAGTTAAAAGAAAAAGAACAATCAATATTGTTTCTCATAATAAAAATTTTAGTTGTACGTTAGATCACGATATTTCTTTTAAACATGTACAAGAAAATGGAGATGCACTCAATCAGGCAGAGATTTTTTTGCTGCCAAGCGAGCTAGATTCGTTTATCAATGCGCTTCATCAATATCCGATTCCATTGCCAACGACTTATCAGCATCGTGTGGATACGAATCCGGACATCATCTGCGTTTACTTGTCGTCAGAAGAACCACCTGAAGATTTTGCTAGGAGACTAGCAACTGCTCTCGATGCCATTCAACAAAATTCTTTAGTTTGAAGGACTAGCGAAAGAGGGGGGTATTGGTGATTCACAGATATAGAAAATCGCATGAAAAAATTGCAATGGGTTTGCTAGCATACATGCCCCAAGAGCGAAATGTGAAACAGTTGAAAAAGACGATGGCGCTATACAACGAGCGTCCGAATTGGCAACTTTTCTTCTGGAAAGCAGACAATTACTATGTGGGCATTATTGGTATTCACGTAGAAGACGACGAGTTTTTCACAGTCCAGCATATTTCCGTGCTTCCTTCATTTCGAGGAGAAGGTATTGGTCATGAAATGATAGTATCTGTCGGAAGAGTAATGGGGAACCGCCAAGCAAAACCTTCTAAAGAAACAAAGAATTTTATGACGAAATGCAGCGCATAAAGGGGGTTTCAAAATAGATTGATGGAGAAAAATGATTGGTTTTCCTCCATCAATTTTTATTTTGTAGCCCTAGTAAAAGCAGGCTAATTGGAACGGGGGCGGAAAAGGGCAAACATCACTACGCTAAATTCGTCGCAAAGACATTGCTCAAACTCTTGTATTTGCTATGGATAAATTTCCATCAAACGCTTTTCACAGCGTATAATAAAAATAGCGAAACGATTCACTAAAGTAGAGTTAAGAGGTGTGCCCGTGATTATCATCATCGATAACCAAGATTCATTTACTTATAATCTCGTTCATTATTTTGAGCAGTTGGACGACGCTGTAATCGTTTTTCAAAATGACGAACTTACTGTAACACGACTAGAAAATCTCGCGCCGGACCTCATTGTACTGTCACCTGGACCTGGACGTCCGACTGCAACTGGCGCGAGTCAAGCTGTATTGACAGAGCTAAGTGGACAGATCCCAATACTAGGTGTTTGCCTTGGCCATCAAACTATTATTGAACATTTTGGAGGACAGGTTGTAAAAGGAAGTCGGCCAATGCACGGGAAAGTTTCCATCTTAACGCATGATGAAGGCGGATTGTTTAAAGGAATAACCAATCCAACAGCTGTCACTCGCTATCATTCACTAGTAGCACAAGAACCTCTTCCTACCTGTTTAGTCGTGACCGCACGTTCAGAAGACGGAGCAGTCATGGCCGTTCGGCACCAAAGCATGCCGGTTGAAGGCATCCAGTTTCATCCAGAATCGATTTTAACAGCTGAAGGCTTTGCCATGCTGAAAAATTGCTATGAACTTGCGAAGTGGTGGAAAGAAAATAATAAGGGAGGTGCTGGAAATGTCAAACCCTCACCTATTGTATGAGTTTCGAAATGAAGCAGGCGAAATTGAACCGCTTTTTTTTAGTGAGCCAGTAAGCATCTTCGAAACAGCTGTATTAGCAGAAGTGCCAACAATTATGGATAAGGTAGAGAAGGCAGTCGGAGATGGATTTTACGCAGCGGGCTATGTTTCTTATGAAGCAGCTCCAGCTTTTCACCCCGAAATGCGCGTGCAGTCACAAGGAGAAATGCCACTCGTTTGGTTTGGCATTTTCAATGAACCCCAACAATATGCACCTGTTGAAGAACTACAAACATATGCTGTTTCAGAATGGAACATGACGAGCTCTATCGATCACTACAAAACAGGCATTCAGCAAATCAAGCAGGCAATTGAAAGAGGTGACACGTACCAAGTAAATTACACAGAACGGCTGTCTGCAAAGTTCACAGGGAACGATTTGGCATTTTATCGTCAACTAGCGAGAAACCAACAAGCAGATTACGGGGCCTATTTAAACCTCGGCAGGTTCCGTGTACTTTCCGCGTCTCCAGAACTGTTTTTTAAAGTGCAGGGAGGCAAAATTACTGCTAAACCAATGAAAGGCACAGCATCAAGAGGTCGCACGACACATGAAGATAACGAGCACGTAAAGGCATTAGTAAGTTCTGAAAAAGAACAGGCTGAGAATTTAATGATTGTCGATTTGCTTCGAAACGATATGAGCCGATTAGCTAAAAAAGGAACAGTCAAAACAGAGGCACTGTTTACAGTAGAAACGTATCCAACAGTTCATCAGTTAACATCTACAGTTCAAGCGGAACTAGATGAAACAGCGACAATTTTAAACTGGTTTCAAGCCTTATTTCCATGTGGTTCGATTACCGGTGCACCTAAAATTAGCACGATGAAATACATAGCTGATTTAGAACAAACACCACGAGAAGTATATTGTGGCGCTATCGGATTTATAACGCCTGAAAAACAAGCCGTCTTTAATGTGCCAATTCGAACCGTTGTCATCGACCGGGAAAGAGATACTGCGCGTTTCGGAGTGGGTGGGGGTATTACATGGGATTCAACTTCTGAAGGGGAATTTCAAGAACTTCATACAAAGGCACAAGTGCTAACAGCGAAAAGGCCTGTGTTTCATTTGTTAGAATCCTTGAAACTAGAAGACGGAAATTATCCATTGCTGCCGTATCATTTAGCTCGTCTTAAAGATTCCGCAGAATATTTTCATTTCCCGGGAAATATTCAGAAAATCGAAAGTGAATTAGGGAGACTTGCAGAGAAACATGCAGTAGGGTTATACAAAATTCGGTTGCTAGTGGATAAAGACGGTCAAATAGAGCTGCAAGCACAAAACATAATACCCATCGCTCAACCAGTCAAGTGCATCTGGGCGCCTCGCGCGGTAGATAGTCGTGATCCGTTTTTATTCCACAAAACGACGCATCGTGATGTATACGAGCAGGCGTCTGGAAAACTACCAGAAGGAATATTTTCGACCATTTTATGGAATGAACAGCAGCAGATTACAGAATTTACGATTGGGAACGCAGTGCTCGAAAAAAACGGTAAGTTTTTTACGCCTCCGGTTTCTTGCGGCTTGTTAGCAGGAACATTTCGACAGCAATTGGTAGACCGGCAAGTTATCGAAGAAAAAATGATAACTAAAGAAGAACTGGCTGACTGCGACGCTTTGTGGTTGGTCAATAGTGTACGAGGATGGCTAGCTGTAGAGCTAGTAAATGACCACGATGTAACTAGTTTGACGCTGTAGCGTGTGAATATGAAAAAGCCCAGCCGAGAAAAATTCTCTCGCTGGGCTTTTTCATTTTTATTCAAAATCAATTTTGTAATCATCAGCTTTAATTATTTTCAGCTTACGTGTGAAGATGTACAGCAAACCAACATTCAAAATGACTGGAAGTACTAGAAATGTACTGAGCATGACTGCAACATTACGGCCACTCCAACCACCTTCTGCTAGGTTTATGTAATTCAATGGACCAACGAGACCAGACAATCCAAAACCGGCACTATAAGGAGTGCCTTGTATGTTCAAGATGCCGGCCAAAGCGCCTAGAACAGCAGCTGTAATGACCATGGGTATGGCGATTTGTGGTTTCATTAAAAAGTTTTTCATTTGAATTTTCGGAGACCCGAGTACGTGCACGAGTGCGGTTCCTAGAGAATTGGCTTTATAGCTCGAAATAGCCAAGCCGATCCCTGCTGCCACGATCCCCAAATTTGCAGCGCCTGCCCCGACACCAGATAGCATGATAACTGTAGCAATCCCAACGGTGGATACCGGGAGTAGAATGACAACGCAAAAAATCATTGCAATAATAGCCCCCATGACTATGGGCTGCAAAGAAGTAGTATGCGCAACCAGTGAGCCGATCAACCCAGTCGATTGTTTCATCATTGGTAGCAATAAATAACCAATCATTCCGGGAATCATAATACTTAAAGTAGGCATTAATAGAATCGCGTACGCTTTTAGTTTATCGCCGATTAATTGGACAAACAACACTGCCAATGCCGCTGTAATGGCAATATTGACGACAATGCCAATCCCATTTAACGTCATAACGCCTTCTGCCGTTTTTTCGACGACACCGCTACCAACCATAGCTGCAAGGCCGACACTTGCTGTTTGAATTGGAGTTAATTTAAAAGAAATACCAACCATGACGCCAACTGTTACGGGCAATAAGCTCATGGTGAAAATTGTAATATCAAACAAATGCTGCAATGGAGGAAAGTGCGGGATCAATAGCTTTAAAATCTCGCCTAATAATGCGTTGGGAATTAGGGCTACGACCACGCCAATACTTACACCATTCAACAGTTTACTCATAAACTCTTTCATCTCTGCAACTCCTACCTTGCTTAGTTAAATTATGTTACTACTATAATGAATGCTAGAGTATAAAGCAATGAAAATTTAGTGAATTAACGCGTTGGTGTACGAAAGTATTTAATTGGACAGAATAAAAGACAGTAAACTAACTAAAATTGAAAATAGCGTATAATGACCATAGTGAAAGTAGATAGAAAAGGGAGGGGTATTTATTTCGGTTAATAAAGAGACGCAAATTTTAGATGAATTAATGGAAAAAATCACATTAAAAAAATTTGTTGCTGGTGAAAAATTGCCTTCAGAAAACGAACTAGCGAATTGGTATGGCGTGCCCCGTATGACTGTCCGCGCAGCGTTGACTAAGCTAGAAGAACGTGGTTTTATCTTTTCAAAACAAGGCAAAGGAAGATTTTTAAAAGAAAAGTCTACGCTGATCAAGTTGCATTTAACCGGAAAAGTGAGTTTTACTGAAAAAATGCAACAAGCTGGTTATGATTTGAAGACGCGTCTTATTCGTTGTGAAGAAGCTCCGTACGAAGAAAAAATTTACAATTTGTTGGAGTGTGAATCAACAGACAAGGTCTACAAGGTTTCAAGAATTCGGATAATCGGTGGACAGCCCATTGCTATTCATCATTCTTTTGTCAGTGAGAAAATATTTTCTGAAATAGCAACAGAAGGACCTCATATTCGTTCAATGTTTGCGTACTATCGACAACATGGCTATAGCGAATTTGTCGACAGCAACACCTTATTAAGCATCTCTTTTCCAACTTCGGCAGAGCAACAGCTTCTGCTTTGTAAAAGCATGGTGCCTCTTTTGTTAGTAGAGAATGACTGTATTGATGAAAAGACGGGTAAAGTGCTTGAGCATACGAAAATTTTGTATCGCAGTGATAAATTTACATACGATATTACGATGAATTAAACAAGTCACACCCTCTCATACGTAATAAAAGCAGGTAGAGAAAACGATTCAGTTTCCTCTACCTGCTTTTTGGGTTGTCCAATTGTTAAGCGCCTTTACAAAAGCTTAACGACAGCTTAAAACACGGCCACTTGGCGACAAGTTACGATGAACTTACAGACGAGGAGGCAGTGAACATGAAAAGGCGCAGACGAACAGAAATTCTTATTCAAGGCGATGGCAGATTGGCAAAAGAAATGGCAACCAGTGTCACAAATAAATACGAATATCGTGAAGTAACAGCTCCTGAACAAGGAATGATTATGGTGAAGATGAGAGAATCTGCTAAAAACTCTTTGTTTTATATGGGGGAAGTCCTAATAACAGAAGCAAAAGTAGAAATTTCAGGAGAAATTGGGACAGGTCTATTAGTCGGAATGGACGAATTGCGCGCTGAATATTTGGCGATTATTGATGCAGCCTTTAAAGCGCAACTTCCTGAAATGCAGGATTGGGAACTAAGATTGCTAGAAGAAGAACAGCAAATCAACAAAGCCAAAGCCCAGCAACAAGCTGAACTTTTCAAAACAAAAGTTAACTTCGAAACGATGGAAGTCTAAGCAACAGCCTAAAAACTAACTGAGCAGGAGAGATAATATGGCGATTGATCGAATACATGACTTGCAGCAAGTTTATCGAAAAATAGTACATAGTATGTCACGACCAGGAACTATTTCTACCATTAAACAACAAACAAAAAATGTGGACGTTGATTTTGGCTGTACGGACGCACTTATTTTGAGTGCGATGGCACTGTTGGATGCTGAAGTCACATTTCATGTAATAGCGAAAAATAGAACAGACTTAATCGGTAAAATTTCTGAGTATACTTCAGCACGTTTTGCATCAGTGCAAGCAGCCGATTTTATTATCGTCTTAAAAGAAGATAAAGAAATAGACATTTTAGAGGCGATGATACAGTGCAAAATCGGTAATTTGATTGATCCGCATCAATCGGCAACTTGGATCATTGAAAGTGCGAATTTGGTTAATGAAGGGCCCCTGCAGTTGACTGGACCAGGAATACGGACAGAAGCTCACTTACAAACCGACCAATCCAATCAGTTTTGGCAAACGAGAGACAGTCGCATCAAAGAGTATCCAATGGGCATCGATCTCATTTTTGCAGACAAAGCGGCTCAAATCGCTTGTATACCGAGAAGCGTTTCGGCAATTCCGATGGAGGTGAAATAGATGGGCTATGTTCCTGTAAAAGGTGGAACTCAGGCGATTGATGCTTCGATTAAACGCCTGACGTACGAACGATTAAAAGGTCAAGAAATTTTGGAAATCAAGACAATTTTGTCGACAATGGGCAGTATGGTGGATCAAGTAATGTCGGAAAGCAGTCTGTACTCACCAGAACTAGCAGCTTTGGCTATCAAACAAGGTGAAGGCAGTATGGAAGAAGCCGTTTTCTTGATGCGTGCGCATCGTTCGACTTTGCCGCGTCATTACTATAGTGAGACGGTCGAAGTTGAGACGATGCTTGTCGAACGGCGAATATCGGCAAGCTTTAAAGACGTTCCCGGTGGCCAATTGTTAGGTGCTACGTACGATTACACACACCGTTTGTTGGACTTCGGAATGATGGAAGAAAACGCTGAAGTTAATCGAAAGTGGCTGCAAGATTACCGAGACAGTTTGTCAGTCATCCAATCGGGACAAGAGGTTGTCTATTTCCCAAAAGTTGTCGACTACCTACGTGAAGAAGGCTTGTTCGAAACATTCGAACCGGATAATGCGCAACCTACTGATGTTACTAAACAAAGTTTGCAGTTTCCAACAACGAGAAGTGCCCGTTTACAAGTAATGACACGGGGCCAAACAGGAGCTGTTACTTCATTTGGATATGCATCGTTACGAGGATATGGAGAAGTCCATCCGACTGTCGGCGAAGTTCGTGTCGGAAAAGTTCCAATTTATACAGCTCATCCGAACAAAACGGATTTGGACCCCGAAGACCAATTTTATATCGGTGAAATACGCATAACCGAAGTAGAGTCATTTGTACCGGTCACTGTAAAAAACACCAACAATGAAGATGCATTGGAATTTGAAATTGGTTACGGTGTTTGTTACGGCCAAAACGAAACCAAAGCGATTGCGATGAGTATTCTAGATCAGTGCCTAGAACATCCAAACACCGAATTCCCAACTCATGACGAGGAGTTCGTCTTATTACATATCGATTCAGTAGAATCTACTGGTTTTATTTCTCATTTGAAATTACCGCATTACGTCACGTTTCAATCTAAACTAGACAGTATTCGCCAAGTAAAAAAGGAGGGAACGGCAGTTGAGAGCTAATACGCATTTTGCCTTTTTTGATGAAGGTTCTAAAAAAGAGATTCGACGAGCTACATTGAAAGCTGTGGCGATTCCGGGATACCAAGTACCTTTCGCTTCAAGGGAAATGCCGATTGCACGTGGTTGGGGAACAGGCGGCCTGCAGTTGACGCTGTCTTTAATCGGCCAATCGGATGTACTAAAAGTCATCGACCAAGGGGCTGACGAGTCAGTCAATGCAGTCAGTATTAAAAAACTCGTTCAAGAAACGACAGGTGTTCAACTCACTGATCAAACTGAAAATGCTGATTTGATTCAGTCACGCCACCGAATCCCTGAAGTGCCGTTGACAAAAGATCAAATCCTAATTCTTCAAGTACCTATACCTGAACCTTTGCGACCTGTTGAAGCAAGCGAATACAAAACAAAGCGCATGCATGCTGAAGATGATTATAGCGGAGCTTGGCTAATGTTGTTCGAGCAAATTGTGAAATACGGCAAAACCGCAACTTATGCAGATCATCCAGTTTATGTGAATGGACGCTATGTCATGGCACCAAGTCCGATTCCGCGTTTTGACAATCCTAAAATGCATCATTCAGAAGCCTTGATTTTACTCGGTGCGGGACGTGAAAAGAAAATTTACGCCGTTCCACCTTATACAGCTGTCGAATCATTAGCATTTGATGATTATCCGTTTGCTGTCGAATCATTTAATGGACAAGGATGCCGTCTTTGCGGCACAGGAGACGTTTTCTTAGATGAATTAATTGATCAAGAAACAGGGGAAACTGTCTACCAATGCAACGACACGAGTTATTGTATGGATCAGTTGAACAGCAAAGAGAAAGTCGGGGTGACGAGCAGCTATGCGTGAAGAACCCATTTTGAAAGTCCGCAATCTACGCAAACAATTTGGACCCGGTTGTCCCCATTGCGACAATTTGGATGCCGCTCAATTAGAGAAAAATTTCTGTGCGAAATGTGGCACAGTTTATGCAGTGCGCGATGTATCTCTTGATTTATACCCAGGCGAAATTCTAGGGATTGTCGGAGAAAGCGGAAGCGGGAAATCAACGTTAATGCAATGTCTTTACTTTGACACTGACGTTGCGTCAGGGAATGCGTATATTGATAAACCCGCTTTAGCTGGTATCAATGTATTTGAATTGTCTTCTCAACAAAAGCGTTCCATTCGCAACCACGACTACGGAATGGTTTATCAGAATCCAGTCCATGGGTTAAAAATGAATTTTTCTTCTGTCGGAAATATTGCTGAAAAACTAATTGCAGCAGGCAATCGAAATGTTGGAGAAATGGAAATGATCAGTAAAAGATTGCTTGATAATGTCCATATTCCACTCCACCGCATGAAAGAAGAACCACGCAATTTTTCAGGAGGAATGCAGCAACGTGTTCAAATTGCAAAAGCATTATCAAATAATCCTCCTATTCTATTTTTAGATGAAGTGACGACCGGTCTCGATTTATCTGTACAAGCTAATGTTTTGGATTTAATTAAAAAAATACAACGGGAACTTGGCATCAGCATGATCGTTGTGTCACACGATTTGGCAGTTATTCGCATGCTTGCAGACCGAACGATTGTCATGCTAAATGGCGAAATTATCGAACAAGGATTGACCGATCAAGTATTAGAAGACCCACAACATGCATACACGCAGCAACTTGTGTACTCACTACTCTAGGAGGATCGATACTTTGTATATTATTCATAACGGCAAAATCGTAACCGAGCAAACGATACTAGAAGGATTTGTAGTCGTAGTTGAAGGAGAACTTATCCGAGCAATCATTCCTAAAGAGCAAATCGGTGATTATCCAGAAGCCCGACTGATCGATGCCCGCGGAGGATACATCTCTCCCGGCTTTATCGACATTCATTCTGATTACATCGAAACAATCGCTTCACCGCGTCCGACAAGCATGATGGATTTTGATATTAGTTTACGAGAAGCGGAAAAAATTCTCATCAGCCATGGCATCACGACAATGTTTCATTCGTTATCGTTCTATAAAGAAGATGTTTTTTCACACAAGCCGATGCGCAACCCTACGAACATCCAACGAATGGTAGATGCTATCGAAACGACGCATAACCGACTGCATTTAATTCGCCACCGTTTGCATGCACGCTTTGAAATCGACAACATCGATGAAGTAGACCAGTTGGTGAAAAACATTGAAGATGGCAAAGTACACTTGCTGTCATTTATGGACCACACACCCGGACAAGGCCAGTACCGCAATCTAGAAGTCTACCGAGAAACGTTAAAGGGCTACCGAGACATTTCAGATGAAGACGTCAATGTGCTTATTGCAGAGCGACAAAGCATGGAATGCCTAACAACTCAAAAAATAAAAGAAGTAGCAGATATTGCACGGGCTCATGGAATCGCGGTCGCTTCACATGATGACGATGACATTAAAAAACTCGATTTGGTAAAAAGCTTTGGCACAACCATCAGCGAGTTTCCCATCACACTAGAAGTTGCGGCAAAAGCAAAAGAATTGGGCATTCATACCATTGCCGGCGCTCCAAACGTCATGCTAGGTGGCTCGCATTCAGGCAACCTATCCGCTGCAGAAGCTATCAGCCAAGGGTGTATGGACATTTTATGCAGCGATTACTACCCACCCGCGCTGCTGCACGCCGTCTTTGACCTTCACGAGAAGTATGGCAACAACTTACACGAGATGTTCATGATGGTTACCTTGAATCCCGCAAAAGCAGTGAAAATGGACGATGAACTAGGCTCCATTAAAGTCGGAAAAAGAGCGGACCTCCTAGTAATCGAGCGAATGGACGACGGCTACCCAATGCTAACCACCACAATGGTCAATGGCGTATTGATCACCACAACAAACTACCGAATTAAATAAGAAAAGCGCAAGCGCCCGTGTAGATTCGACGGGCATAATCTAAGTTTCTACACATAGTAACGGAATGTGACGACGTCTAACGATTCCACAACCCAAGAAGACTATGGTAGTTCTCGCTGGTTGCCTTGACGTGGAGGCGCTCTACTCCTAGGAAACACGAGCGCATCCACGCTAAGCAGCTGTCTCAAGCTAAAAACAGGAGGCAATACAATGACAATGTTAGAAATAACAGGCTTTGAGAAACGGTTCACAATTCATCATCTAAACAAAATAATGCCAGCTATAAAAGATATTAACTTCTCTTTAAAAGCAGCCGAATTCATTGGCATCGTTGGAAAAAGCGGTAGCGGTAAATCTACCATTCTGAAAAGCATTTACCGTACATACTTACCTGACCGCGGAGAAATTCTCTACAACTCTGCGGCTTTCGGAAAAATCGACCTGTCACATATTACCGAACGACAAATGCTCCATTTGCGAAAATATGAAATCGGCTACGTGTCGCAGTTTTTGAACGTCATGCCGAGAACTACGTGTCGTCAATTGGTAACCAACGCTTTACTAGAAATGGGTTCAGCAGCATCAATCGCACACGAAGAAGCGGAAAAAGCATTGGCTCATTTTGAAATTGATCCGAAACTTTGGGATAGCTACCCCAATACATTTTCAGGCGGTGAAAAATTACGTTTGAACATTGCAATGGCAACTGTAAAAAAACCGCGCTTGCTCTTGCTCGATGAACCGACTGCCAGCCTTGATTATCAATCAAAACTGAAAGTGCGGGAAATTATTGAAAAGTTAAAAGCCAATGGCACGACACTTGTTGGAATTTTTCATGATATTGAATTCATGGAAGGGCTTTGCGACAAAGTTTACGACATGCAAACAAGAACACTGACCGTTACTGACAAAGTAGGTGTTGGCACTGAAAGCTGACCTGCATGTACATAGCCACTATTCAGATGGAGCAGATTCGGTCACAGACGTCATAAAAAAAGCCGAAAAAGCAGGAGTCACGACTATCAGCTTTGTCGACCATGACACAGTTGCGGGTTGGCAAGAGCAGCAACGTGTCGCTGAAGCCTATGGAATACAAGCTATACCAGGCATTGAAATTTCGGCTTATGATTTCAAACGACAGCGAAAAGTGCACATACTCGGCTATCATTTCCGTCCGGAAGCATCCGCTATTTCTAAGTTATGCAAAGGACTATCAGAACTTCGCCACAGCCATTCAATGTGGCAGATGGACAGGATCAAAGAAGCAGGATTTCAATTGGATGTAGAAGCAGTTATCGAATCGGCTAACCCTTCAGCCACCGTTTACAAACAGCACATCATGCAACAATTAACAGATGATCATTACATCACTAAAGAATATCAAACCCTTTACAAACGTCTATTTAAAGGGAATGGCGTTGCAGCAGGTGACATTGAGTATGTCGCAGCGGTTGATGCTGTTCGGGCCATTGTCTCTGACGGAGGCGTAGCAGTTGTGGCACATCCTGGACAGTTAAATTCATTTGATTTGATACCTGAATTACTTGATGCAGGTCTTGGTGGAATTGAACGTAATCATTTTGATCATTCACTGGAAGATCAGCAGAAGGTAGAAGAATTAGCGAGGCGATACGGTTTGGTCATGACCGGTGGTAGCGATTATCACGGCGCTTTCGGTACAGCAGTAGAGCCAGGAGCGATTGTTAGTCCTGAAGATCTTACCCATCGTTAAAACTCTGTAAAGTTCCTGTAAATTTCAGTATTTTGTCGTGGAAATATGTTGTACTGTAACCAACAAATAGAATTTCTTGTCTATTCCAGACAAATCCAAAGGAGAATCGACTATGACAAAGAGAAGTTCAGCACTGGCTATACTTGTAGGATCAGCTTTACTGTTAGGTGCTTGTACAGATGGCAACGCAGAGGCAGGCAAATCAGAAGTTGACGATGTGATCAAAGTAGTTTGGTATCCAAATGAGTCTGGATCGGATATGACATCATCTCGTGATGAAATTGGAGAAGCCATTGAACAAGCAACCGGTAAAGAAGTCGAACATCAGTTAACAACCGATTACGCCATTGCGATTGAAACCATGGTCAACAATAATGCGGATTTGGCATTTATGGGAGCGCAAGGCTATATTGAAGCCAAAAATGGCAATGATGCAATTGAACCTTTAGTCGTACCAACAGGAGAATCTGGCACGCTTGACGACGCGGTCTACCACAGTTGGTTAGCGGTCAATGCGGATAACCAAGAAGAGTTCATGGTGGATGGAGAATTCTCACTAGACACATTAGAACAAAAAAAAATGTCCTTTGTTTCTAATAGCTCTACATCAGGGTTTGTTATCCCATCTTCTACCATCATCAATCATTTTGCTGACAAGCCGGGTTATGAAGACTTAGTCGCAGAAGATATGATGGAAGGCGGTCCGTTGTTTTCTCAAGTACTTTTTGGAAATTCTCACCAAGGCTCAGCTGTTAATTTACTAAACGACAGTGTAGAAGTGGCATCGTTTTGCGACACTTGTGCTGAAAATTACGTAGAAGTAACAGAAGGCGAAGCCAATAAAGTCGGTTCGATCTATAAAGTTAAAGACGATGCGACTGAACCATTTAACACAGTAGCAGGAAGTGAATTCGCATTGATGGATGTTATTCCTGTACTCAATGCACCATTTGTAGCCAATTTAGACGTGATGGGTCAAGAAGATTACGATACGTTAAAAGAACTATTCAGTTCAGACGAAATTGCAAACAATGAAAAAATATTCGTTCCGGAAGAATCCGGAAAACCAGGATTGTTCTTCAAGTCAGCAAACAAACGATTTGTATCAGTTGAAGATGATTGGTTTGATGCCATTCGTAAATTGTCGAAGTAACAACCAAAAGACAGCAGCGCATTCCTTCTACTGGGAATGCGCTGTCTGACAAACGAGGCGAGAAGGAGACGGTGAGCATGGCTTTATTGCAAATCAAAGATCTTGGTAAATCCTATAATCCCCATACGAAAATTCTTCAAGGGCTGAATTTTGAAGTGGAAGCTGGCGAATTTCTTTCTGTAATCGGACCTTCTGGTGCAGGAAAATCGACACTACTTCGATGCATTAACCGGATGGTGGAAATTGATGAAGGACAAGTTATTTTTAACGGTCAGAACGTAGGAGATTTGAATAAAAAAGAACTGCGAAAACTGCGTACTAACATGGGCATGATTTTTCAACATTATAATTTAGTGCCCCGTTTATCGGTCATTGAGAATGTATTGCATGGTCGCTTTGGCTATAAAACGACATTTCAAGGAGTATTGGGTCGATTTACAGAACAAGAAAAAGAACACGCTTTTTTCTTGTTGGAAAAGCTAGGCATTGAAGATCACGCCTATAAACGGTGCGATCAATTAAGTGGCGGTCAACAACAACGCGTCGGCATCGCGCGTTCACTGATTCAAGAACCAAAAATTGTCTTATGTGACGAACCGATTGCCTCACTCGATCCAAATGCCTCAAAAGTTATTATGGATCATTTAAAATCGATTACACAAGAACTCGGCATCACTTGTATCGTCAATCTTCACCAAGTTGAAATTGCCAAAAGTTATTCCGACCGAATCATTGGATTGAACAAAGGCGGAATCGTGTTTGATGGACCAAGTTACCGCTTGCACCGAAGTCACACGGACATCATTTACGGTACTGAGACACAGACGAGCCCAGAAATCAGAGAATTGATTACGGTTTAAGGAGCAACTACAGTGAGTGAAAAAACAATAAAAGCCAATCGCAAATGGCACACAATCTTTTTTGTCTTTCTGATTGCTGTGATGACTTTTGCTTCTATCACAATTACCGACTTCAACATTTTTCATGGCATTGCGACTTTGCCAAAAGCCATCGCATGGATTTTCTCGAATATGTGGATTAGCCAGGAAACATGGGAACGCCTGCCAACCATTTTGGAGAAATTGCTGGAAACTGTTCTTGTATCGATTGCAGCCACGACTACAGGAACAGTCGTCGCATTCTTTTTAAGTCTGATGGGATCAAAAACGACAGGGACGAGCACAATTTGGGGTGCATTTGCACGCTTTGTGGCATCTGTATCACGGAATATTCCAGTCGTGGCGTGGGCGCTAATTTTATTGCTGTCATTTGGACAAAACTCAATGACTGGATACTTGGCTTTGTTCGTAGGGTCTGTCGGATTTTTAACGAGAGCTTTTATCGAGTCCATAGACGAAGCGAGTCAAAGTGCTGTCGAGGCGTTACGCGCAACCGGGGCAACATATTTTCAAATTGTTTTTAAAGCGGTTGTGCCGCAATGTTTGCCCCAGCTGATCAGTTGGATCCTGTTTATGATTGAAACTAATATTCGCAGCGCGACCTTAGTAGGTATTTTAACGGGTACCGGCATTGGCTACACGTTCGACTTGTATTATAAAACGTTGAATTACAATGCTGTGGCTCTTGTTACCTTTAGCATTATTCTTGCGGTGATTGTCATCGAGCTGATGTCAAACTATATCAGGAAGGTGATTATTTAATGGAGGCAAGTACATACATAAAACGCGGAGCAAGTGGACGAATAGCCATCAAAATGGGAAGCAGACCCGAACGCATCATGAAATGGACGGTTACCACGCTTGTCATATTGACGGTCATTGCCTTTTTGCTATTTGACTACACAGGACTTGATTTGACGACAGCTATTCCAGAAACGCTTGATAACTTAAAAACAATGTTTTTGGAGCCGGCGCTTAGCCATTTCACATGGGGACAAGCCTTTTATCAACTAGGTGTCACGCTAGGACTGGCTTTTTTATCGACAATTTTTGGAGGAATTATTGCCTTTTTCCTAGCTTTGCTTGCAGCTGCCAATTTATCTAAGCCTTGGATTTCAAAAACAGTGCGTATCATGGTGGCTTTTATACGAGCGGTTCCTACGGTCCTGTGGGTATTAATCTTTGCCATTGCTGCAGGACTTGGTAGCGAGGCGGCCATACTTGGGATGTTGTTTCACTCGATTGCCTACTTGGTCAAAGCTTTTTCAGAAGCATTTGAAGAAGTAGATCAAGGTATTATTGAAGCCCTACGCGCAACAGGAGCTAATTGGTGGCATATCGTTATCCATGCCGTTTTGCCTTCAACTTTTACGTATTTATTGTCTTGGACGTTCCTCCGTTTTGAAATTAATTTCTCAGTGGCTGTTGCTATGGGAGCAGCTGCAGGAGCGGGCGGCATTGGTTTCGAATTATTTATGGCTTCGGGATTCTATTTCGATTTACGTGAAGTAGGAATGATTACGTATATGGTGTTAATTTTCGCCATCATTTTGGAGGTTTTCTCCACAAAAATGAAAGACCGTTACTTCCCTGCTGCTAAATAAAAGAGATGAAAAGAAGAGTAACTTTAAAAAATAATAAGTTGTAATGTTCAGACCATTGAGGTTTAATGAGGAGTGACAGAGTTTTCCAATCCAAGGAGGCAGAACAGATGAACTTAGCAGGAAAAGTGGCAATCGTAACAGGTGGCGCATCCGGAATTGGTTTGGCAACAGCAAAGGCATTTCTTGATAAAGGCGCAAAAGTAGTCATTGCGGATTTTAACGAAGAAGGCGGCAAGCAAGCACAACAGCAACTAGAACAAAGCGATGCTGAAATTGTGTTTGTCAAAGTTGATGTAGCAAGTGAAGAATCGGTTGAACAATTAGTCGCTACTACAGTCGAACGTTACGGCAGAGTTGACATCATGGTCAATAATGCAGGCATCGGTGTACTAGGTGTTACTCATGAGTTGACGTATGAAGACTATCATAAAGTCATCTCCGTCAATCAAGACGGTGTCTTTTTCGGAGCCAAGCATGCGATCAAAAACATGTTAGAACATGGGGATGGTGGGGTTATTATCAACACGTCTTCTATTTTGGGCTCTGTTGGGGAAGGTGGCGCTTTTGCCTACAACGCCTCAAAAGGGGCTGTAAACCTTATGACCAAATCGTTGGCATTGCAATATGCTGAACACAAAATTCGAGTTAATGCGGTTGCACCAGGTTATGTAGAATCAGGCATGGTTAGTAAAGAAGCTTTGGGTGATTTTTATGATGCTTTAGTGGATAAGCATCCTGTCGGTAGGCTCGGACAGCCAGAAGAAATTGCACACGCGATTGTGTTCTTAGTCGAAAATGAATTTGTGACTGGCAGCACGTTAATGGTCGACGGTGGTTATACGACGCAGTAAATAAGCAAACCAAAAGAGCTGCCACGCGCAGCTTTTTTTTTATGTCTCTAATCGACAATCGGCTAAATGGAAAACCTATACGGGATAAAGTAAAATAAAACCACAAGCAACTTTTTTCCTTATAGACATAAAAAATGTAAGGAGTGATGGCATGATCCATGCAACAGAAACAGATAATCCTATTAATCGCGCAGTAGAGAACCCAAAAGCTTTTATTCGGAATGACCAATACAATTTTATCAAAGACCAAACAAAGATTTTAGTAGTAGGGCAGACGAGTGCAACTGATGCAGAAGTGTTGAGTGTATTGCGGCATCTTGCGCACGAAAAAGTCTTTAAACAATTTCCGATACTTACCGATCAACAAAAGAAAATTCTCAACCCATTGGTACAAGTCAAGGAACTGAGCGATGCGGAATCATTTTTAGAACAGCTCCAGCCGTACATCGTGCCATTTAAAGCAGTTACTGCAGATAACGTGAAGAAATTATTTCCTAAAGCGAAAAAGCTAAAAGGGCCAAAGCTAGAAAATACGAACTTCTATAAAACTTCTTATCTTGCTTGGACAGAAAGTGCTAATCTGATGTATTTAGTAGCCGATTTAACAGATCAGCTGATTGGCGTTCAAGGAAGCTTTACGCGTAGTACAAAGCAAGGCATTTGCACCATCTGCAATAGTCATAGCCAAGTGGGGCTGTTCATCGCCAAAACGAAAACTTCAGGATCAGAACAGTTTATCAAACGTGGCAATTATATTTGCCAAGACGCTGAAGTCTGTAACGGTCAGGTCAAAACACTAGACCGACTAAATGACTTTGTTGGACAGTTTCAGAAATAGCGAAAGACAAAAAACCGCCCCTACAGTCGCAAAACGATGTGGGGCGGTTTCTTCATAGAGAACAAGCTATTAAAATGCATATTGGAACAACGCATAATAGAGAGGACCGAGCAATACGAGCATCAGCAGTCCAGAAAAAACGGTCATAGACAGAGTTCCGGCTTCAGCTTCTTCTTCAGTAAATCGGGCTTTGATAAAGAAGAAAAACAGCAAGTCCCACACGACCACTACAGCCAAAACAACTTGCCAGACAATGGGCGTAAAAATTTGAGAGTGCGTGACAAAGCCGAATAAGCCGATCCACGCAATAACTGTGAATGCCAGATCAATTAGAAAAACAGGACTTTTGTAGCCACCGTGAATGAAAAACCCAATCGTTGATGTGGCCAGAAAAGCAGCGTACATGTACCATAAAATTTCTACCATACTATTATTCCTTCTTTCATAGACATGTTACCCATTATAAAAGAAGGTGAAGAAAAATAAAATTCTTTCGCTTGAGATTTTTCAGACTGAAAAGGCAAGATTGAGGATGCATCTTCAGCTGGATGGCTATAGAATAAGAAAAACAGTGAAAAGTTGAAGAAGATTAGCTGAATAAATCAGGAAACGAAAATTTAAGAATGGAGCGGAAGGAAGTGACATCATGGAGACACTGCCATTTTCTTTTGATGAAATGTGGGAGAAGGTTATAGCTTGTGACCGAAAGTATGATGGGCTTTTTTACACTGGGGTGAAAACGACCAAAATCTACTGCAGACCTTCTTGTCGTTCTCGAAAGCCTAAAAAGATCAATGTTGAATTTTATTCGACTATGGATAAAGCACAGGCAAAAGGATTTCGGGCTTGTAAAAGATGTCAACCTGAAACCGAATATTCTCCTGCCGAAGAGCTTACGCGTGAAGTGATGACTTACTTAACCAATCATTATAGAAAAAGCATCAGTCTACAGGAAGTAGCGGATTATGTCGGCATGAGTCCTTCTTATTTAGAGCGTGTATTTAAGCAGGAGACTCTCGAAACACCGCGCGCTTGTTTAGAGAAAATTCGAATCGACAAAGCGGTACAGCTATTGGTGTCTACAGATTTATCCAATCTTGATATATGCTTTAGTGTGGGATTTCAAAGTCCCTCTAATTTTTATAAAATATTCCGTAAGCTCAAAGCCCACTCGCCAAGTGAATTTCGCAAGCTGAGCGAGCCTGTTGCTTTATGATGAAAAAGCAGAGTGAGCTGTATATGGAAATTTCGACACCTGTTGATTTTAATTTTATGGAATGTCTCGTTCATCTTGGCAGATCTTCACAAGAAAACTTGTACCGGGTTCAAAACGCTCGTGTGACAAAGGTGCTAAAGCTTAACAATGAACTCGTCTTGTTCCACATGACCCCAGTAAAGGGTGCTTTGCGCTTGGCGTTTCCGCTCGGAGCGCCGACTGCCAGCAATAGCGAATTGGTTAGAGCTTACGTTGAGGATTGGTTTGATCTGCAGACGGATCTTCAGGATTTTTATGCAATGGCACAAACAGACTCCCTATTAAGTGCATTGGTCCAGCAGTACCGAGGTTTACGAGTCATCGGTGTTCCAGACTTGTTTGAAGCCTTAGTATGGGCAGTTATGGGTCAACAAATCAATCTGACTTTCGCTTATACATTAAAGAAACGATTTGTTGAAAGTTATGGAGAGTCGTTGATTTATGAAGAGGAACGTTATTGGACCTTTCCAAGTCCCGAGAAAATTGCCTTATTGTCTGTTACTGACTTAAGAGCATTGCAATTAACTGGCCGAAAAGCAGAATACATTTTGGGCATTGCTTTAGCGATGACAAATGGTACGCTGAGCAAAGAGCAATTACTACAAGAACAGGACATGGAGCGTTCGTTACTGGAAATCCGAGGCATTGGCGCCTGGTCGGCCAACTATGTCATGATGAAATGCCTGCACAGCCAAACGGCTTTTCCGCTCGCAGATGTCGGCTTACACAACGCGTTAAAAGTTCAGTTGAACATGGAGCGAAAACCAACACAGGTAGAAATTACAAAATTTGCGGAAAAATGGCGAGGCTGGGAAGCCTATGCCACATTCTATTTATGGAGGTCTTTGTTATGAGCCACTTGCATCAGGTTGAATTTGAATCACCGATTGGCATCATCGAAATTGTTGGCACAGACGAGGCAATTCTGTCGATCTCGTTTAGCGAGAAAAGTGAAATTAACTATCCGATTTCTCCAGATAGCCCGCAAGTCATCACCGATTGCCAACAACAGTTGGAAGAATACTTTAAAGGGCAACGCATGAAATTCACGATTCCTTTTCTCTCTACAGGAACCGAATTCCAACGAAAAGTGTGGACTGCGTTAATCGATGTACCTTATGCGGAAACTGTTTCTTACGGCGCTATCGCCAAAGCGGTTGGTAGCGAGAAAGCGGTTCGAGCAGTAGGCAACGCCAACAGCAAAAACAAACTCAGTATTATCGTACCATGCCACCGAATTATTGGAGCAAACGGTAAACTAACGGGTTATGCTGGCACGTTGCCCCGAAAAGAATGGCTACTAGATCACGAGAAAGCCTATAAAGAAAATCAGTCTAAGTAACAATTAAAAAATGCCGAAGAAAAGTATTTCACTTTTCTTCGGCATTTTTATTTGAATGATGTGTTTATTAATTCTTTACTGCTAATGCTTTTTTAGATTCGTTCAAGTCAACATCGACAGAAGAGACGTGGTAACGCTTTGTGTCATCTGTTTTAATAGAAACGTTTTTTCTATCGAACAACGAAACAGTTTCAATTTTTTTCAATTCGCCTGTTTGAATATTTTCTTCGTAGATGCGGTAACCGATAATCGCATCGTCACGCACGGCATGCCATGAAAGATTGAAATCCGTAGCGACAACATTTTCTGGAGACGCCGGCTGCTTGTCTGTCACACTAGAATCAGAAACCAATTCAGCTGTCACGACTAAACGTTCTTCGTGAGAGCCGATGTCGCGGTTGTAATCCCCTGTACAAGTAATCAAACTAAGCAGTCGTTTATCTGAGCTACCAAATATTTTTTCGATTGGTGCATCATCTGTTTCATAGCTCGTTAAATTTTTAACTTCGTAAATCATTTCACGGCCATCTGGACCTATTACTGTTACAGTTTCTCCGACTTTCACTTTATCGAGTTCATAAAAAACAGCTGGACCCGTTAAACTGTCAACATGTCCTGCTAAAACAGCGTGGCCTTTTGCGCCAGCTTTATAACCAGGCTCGAACCAGCCAACTTGATCTACATCTTCAGGAACTCCCATTTGGCCATTGTCTAAAATACCCGTTGACTCGATAGCTGCATCGACGCCGATTGAGGGAATTTTAATTTGAAAAGGTTCCATCCCCTGTATGCTTTGCTGACGTTCGCGTTGTAGCATTTGTAATTTTTCACGTTGTTCCGGAAGAATGGGGAACTCAGCAATCTTATCAACATAATTGCCTGTTACTTCTTCTTTCTTAGGAACTTCTTTTTTCTCTTCAACTTTTTTGACCTGCTCCATCTGCTCTTCAAAAGTCGGGCTAGCGGCCAAAGGTTTCAATAGGATAAACAAAGCAAGACATAAAATTACGGCTGTAGTTATAGTGACAAGCTGCTTCATTTGTCATTCCTCCTTTCCAATCGGGAAAAGAGAGAGCAATTCGCTCTCTCTGAAATTTTACTGCTGATTTTTTGTTTGGCGATAAGTAATTGTACCAGCTGCCAAAAGAATCAGTGTGCTTAATGTAATCCAAAGAATCATCGAGTTCGATTGGTTAGCCGTACCACCTAGTCCAGTGGCTGGCATTTGTTCAGGTGCAGTGTTTTCAAAGTTCTCAGGGAATTGATCAACAACTGCGCCACTCAATCCTTTACCGATATCGAACATAATTGCATAACCTGTACGGTATGTTTCGTAAGACATTTCGTAGTCACCCGATACGTATTGTTGGAACGTGTCGATAACTGAAGTTTCATGTGCTTTTACGCCTGCAATTGTTTCATCTAAAGGCATGCGGTCTTCTGTTGCGCTATTTAAAAATGTTCCAAGGTCCGTTGCAAATGTGTTAGTCAACGTAGCTGTCGCTTCGTCAGCAGCTTCTTTGTCATCAGCTGCTACAGCGATAACAAGATCACCTTGAACCGAAATGTGTTGGTTGTTCCAAAGTTCAACAAATTGGTTGCTGGCTTCTTCACCATAAACAGAAGCAAGTGCTGCACGAAACTCTTCTGTGTTTTGATCCTGTGCCCAATCGGCAAAGTCAAAGTCTTCAGCACCATTATACCCTTTTGTCATGCTCAATTGTGCTAAAGCGAAATGCTCAGCAGCGATACGGTTTACAGTAGAACGGAAATCACCAGCTGGTGTGTTTGGATCTGAAAACTGATCCGGGAACTGAGTCGAAATGGCTCCACTAATCGCGCTACCGGCTCCAAAGATTTGTGTGAAACCATCTAGGTAAGACGTATAAGCCGCAACATAATCTCCTTCTACGTAAAGATCAAATGTATTTTGGACAAAATCTTCGTGCTCGCGAAGAGCTGCAGTTGCGCCGTCTTCTGCAAGATTGCCTTCTGTCGCTGTGCCAAGAAATGCGCCCATGTCATCAACAAAAGATTGAATTTCGTCTAACGCTTCTTCTTTCATTGCGTCATCGCCATCTCTAACTGCCGCAGCGTAATCGTCTGTTCCTGTGTTGTGCTTGTCAAAAATTTCCACAAATGCCGCTCCGCCTTCTTCACCGTATACAGAAGCAATCACCGGCTCCATGTCCGCTGCGTTCTCATCAAGCGCTGCAATTGCCGCTTCTGCTGCTCCGTCTTCATCGTAAATTTTCATCATCGAATCGACAGCCAATGCGTAATGTTCCGATAATAATGAGTCCAATGTTGCGCGAAGTTCCACGCCCGTCGTTTCAGTTGGTGATGCTTCAGCCGCCAATACGTTTGTTGCCATGCCTGGTATTAAAAGCGCTGCCCCTAATACAGGTACAAAGATTTTATTCCATTTCATAATAAAAACACTCCTCTTTTTTTAAGTTCTTATAAACATAACGGAGAAGGTTTAAATTTAGATCACATTTTAATTGAAAAATTAGCAAGGAATTTCTTTTCGACAGTAAATGGCGTGATTTGGACAGTATTCAGTCTCATTTGGACAGTATTTGATGCGAAACGGACAGTATTTGTTCTAATTCGGACAGTATATCCAATTAACTGGAAATAAAGGTGCGAAAAAATGAAATTCTCTTGATAAAAACACCCGAGGGCGGTTTTTATCACTATTCAGCGCGGATATCTTCAAAAGCATCTAGTATTTGAACATCTTCTGGAGAAATAGTGAAATCCAATTGGCTATTTTCTAAGATGCGTTCTTCGTTTGTCGATTTCGGGAGGGGCAAGGTGTTTTTTTCTAAACAATAACGAATGCACAATTGCGCAGGCGTTACGTCGTATTTTGTAGCCATTTCCTTGAGTTTAGGACTATCCAAAATTTGACCAGTCGCCAGCGGAGAATAAGCTTCGACCACAATATTATGCTTTGCACAAAACGCTAGCAAGCTCTTTTGATCGCGCCCGACGTAAAACGGAATTTGATTCGCCATTGGCACAATTTCGCAAGCATCGATAAGTGCTTGAATATCGCTTTCCGCAAAATTGGAAACACCGATTGCGCGGATTTTGCCTTCTTTATAAAGCTTCTCCATTGCTTTCCACGATTCAATATTGCCTTCTGTGCAATCTTTGCCAATGTCATCCCAAGGCCACGGCGCATGAATCAAATAAAGATCCAAGAAATCCACGCCGAGATTTGAAACGGTTTCTTCAAAAGCCACTAGAGTCGCTTCATATCCTTTTGTTTGGGCAGGAAGCTTACTAGTAATAAAAACGTTTTCCCGGGAAATATCAAAATCTTTAATCGCCTTGCCGACATTTTCTTCATTCTTATATGCTAACGCCGTATCAATATGCGTGTAGCCAGTTTTCAATGCAATGGTCACTGCACTGTAAGCTTCTTCGTTTGGAATTTGCCACGTACCAAAGCCGATATTGGGAACTGCAACCCCATTATGAAATGTGAAAACCTGATCGTTTGCCATTAAATAATTTCCTCCTTTTGATTTAGCAACTGGGTGTGGAATATAAGCTGTTTAAAAAAGTTATAAACAATAAAACAAGGCACCTCGATTTGTCGTCCAGGTGCCCAGTAGGTTTAATGTTGCGCAGGTTTTTTAGTTTTCATCAGAACTCTTAAGGAAATTTAACAACTCATTATTGAAACGCTCTGGTTCATCTGCGTTGATGCCATGTCCGCTGTCTTCGAAAGGAACGAGCACTGAATTGGGGATTTGTTTGTCCATTTCTTCAGCCAGTTCGTAAGCACAGATCTGATCTTTTTTCCCGTGGAAAATAGCCGTTGGCACAGTAATGCCTGCTAACTCATCGCGCAAGTCCTCATCTCTTAAGGCAATCGCGGATTTAATGGTTGAGTGAGCACCGGCTTCGAGTCCAAGCGTTTGGAACCAATGCAGAAATTCCGGTGATTTTTTCTGTTCAAAGAACATATCTGCGAATTGCCCAAGAAATGCCGGACGATCTTCTTTAAGTTGATCAATAATGCCGTCTACTTCTTCCGGCTTCAAGTTGTGTTTAAAATCATCGCGTTGTGTAAATAATGGAGCCGCTGCTGCTAATAGCATCAGTTTATCAACGCCTTGCTGATTGAAATTCGTTAAGTAACGAATGGCAATCGGCCCGCCCATTGAAAATCCGGCAAGCACAAAATGATCAAGTTTTAAATAATCGACAACCGCTTTGACATCGTTCGCTGCCATGTCGTAATCGTAGCTCGACCACGGCTTGTCTGATTTCCCGTAACCTCTGAGATCAATGCCGATAAATCGAAAGTTTTGCTCCGCAAGCACGCTTACTTGCGACTCAAATGCTTTGCTATTTAAAGGCCAGCCGTGAATAAAGACGACCGGTTGCCCCGATCCAATGTCTTCCACATAAACGTTTACGCCATCTTCCACTTCAATATAATGTCCCACTTAGTTCTCCTCCTTTAATGTAAAACAGTATTAATGTAGAACTTCCCGCTGTCGAATTAAAGTAAACAATTGGAAATGGAAAGCCTGGCTTTTCAGTTTAGCTGGAGATGGTCGGGGGAATCTAATTAGTAGAAAATACAGATTCAGAAGGAGGCAATTATGGATTATATCTATTTAGGAAACTCAGGCTTGCGGGTTCCGAAGTACATACTTGGAACGGTTCCTTTTAGCGGGACAAATGGCTTTGACGCTGCAGGCAATATCGACGAAAAAACAGCACGGCGCATGGTAGACATGTCACTTGAGGCCGGCATCAACATGTTTGATACTGCCAATTTGTATTCAAAAGGCGATGCAGAGCGCGTGTTAGGGTCAGCCATTAAAGGGCGCCGTGACGAATTATTGCTAACATCGAAAACAGGCTTTCCACTCGGAGAAAACCCTAACGCAAGAGGAGCTTCAAGAAGCAATATTTTAACATCTATCGACCAATCACTTGAGCGGTTAGGTACAGATTATCTTGATGTCTATTTTGTTCATTTGTGGGACGGGCAAACGCCGGTCGAAGAAACAGTCGAAACGATGACAAGTCTCGTTAAATCCGGCAAAATTCGCCATTGGGGCGTATCAAACTATAGCGGCTGGGCACTGGCGCGAACGTTTACGGTTGCAGAGCAATCTGGCTTTATTCCACCCATTACCCAACAAATTTACTACACACCAGAAGCACGAGAAGCAGAATACGAACTACTTCCCGCAGGCAGTGAGCTTGGCATTGGCTCGATGATCTGGAGTCCACTCGGTGAAGGACTGCTAAACGGCAAAATTGGCCGCAACAAACAAGCACCGGCGAATACACGTCAAGGAGCTGGATGGCCAGAACCGTGGGTGCAAAATCAGGAACGACTTTACAAAGTAATCGATGCGTTAGAAAGAGTCGCAGCCAATCACAATGCGTCAGTGCCGCAAATTGCTTATGCATGGGTCCGGGACCGGCCAAATGTCGGTCCGATTGTCATCGCTGCGCGCAACGAAGAGCAGCTAAAAGAAAACATTGCTTCTTTTGAAATTCAACTAACACAAGAAGAGCATGACCGCATTGAATCGGTGGCACGACCAGCTCCACTTTATCCGAACTGGCACCGCGCCATGAACTCGTTTGACATGGGCAGCCCGTCTGAAAAAACGTATTTAGCAGGGTATAAACAATCGATGGGCATTGATGACTAATCCGTAGGTTTAATAAAGAAGAGACGAGGGAATTCTTATACTATAATGAGTACCCCAAAAGACTGCCAGGTCATAAAAAACTGGCAGTCTTTGTTGTGTTAATTGGTGATGTGTCGTTATTTTTTGTCTAACGAGTTGAATGAAAAGTAATGTTTCTAAAATCATGGAGTCATTTCACCACTTTATATCAATAGCTGAAAAGATCTCGTTCGCTAGTAACTGCTGTGATTCGGACAGTATTCAGTCCTATTCGGACAGTATTTGAGCAAAATCGGACAGTATTTCTATTAAATCGGACAGTATATCCAAATAATTGGAAATGATGAGCGGAAGATAAGTAAAAAATATTGATTTCAATGGGATTTCTCAGTATACGAAGTCTCTGATAATAAAACCTCGAGAAAATCCGAAACTTCTCTTTAATTCGACTCGTAAATACAGGTACAGGAAATAAAAGGAGGCATTATTTTGTGGCCAATCGTATTTACGTTACTAGCAGTCGCAGCATTAAGCATCTCAATCAATAAAATCATCAAAACGAAAGAGACAACCCATACAGACCCTAAAAGTAGAGTGACAGCGATTTGTTTTTTACTAATCAGTATCGTTAACTTAGTCGGCTATTGGTTAAACTTTCTCGGTGTTATCACTATGGCGCTAACCCTAACATTGCTAGTCACTGGTGCTTACTTTGTTCGCTATATGCAAACAGATCATCGAGAAAATCATTTGGGGAAGGAGTGAAATCATGCCAACTTGTGAAAATTGTGGTCAAAAATGGCCGTGGAAAACAGGGGTGAAAAATATAGCCAAGTTTCGTAATAAAGCCAAGTGTCCTTATTGCGAAAAGACCCAATACCTCATACCTAAGTCGAGAAAGCTAACCGCCATTTCTAGTTACATGCCAGCATTGCTCATTATCGCATTAACGCTAATTTTAGACCTTGATGGCTTAGGCATTTTCTTTCTTGCAACCGCGTTAATGCTCGTGTTTTTAGGGTTGTATCCATTTATGATGAAACTTTCGAATGACGACCCTATGTCGACTTATAAAATGTAGGGGCTATACTCACTGTTTTGTTTAGTAGAGTGTACATAAGGGAAAACTTATTAAAGCGATGCAATTTTTGAAAACTATAAATCAGGAGGCGTAATCCTTATGGACGAAAAAACACGTAAAAAAACAACGCTGTTCTCCATCTTGAATTTGATTTTTTATTTCCTAACCTTAGGGGTAAATTATCTTGGGTCATCTGGATTTTTTAATGGCATGAGTCAAAAGGATTTATCAGACAAGTATATGACGCTCATCTCACCGGCACCTTTCACGTTTTCGATTTGGGGCGTGATTTATACGCTACTCCTAGTGACATTGGTTTATTTCTTTATTAAACGAAAAGATCAACATGTAGGTAAACTCATTCGATTGGTATCGCCCTTATTTATTGCCAGTGCAGTATTCAATATGGCGTGGATTATCGTGTTCTCCTACGAATTACTTGGACTTTCAACTTTCCTAATTTTGGGATTGCTGTTTTCATTGATCCTGATCGTCAAAAAGATCACGAACAATCGCTCTCAATTTCCGAGTACGCTGGCAGGCATCAGTTTTACCCTTTACAGCTCATGGGTTTTTATCGCGACAATCGTTAACTCATCGTTATTTTTAGTCCAACAAGAGTGGGGCGGATTCGGACTATCCGATTCAATTTGGACAATCATCATTTTGTTTGTTGCTATTGGATTTGTGTTCTACTACTTGGCTCTATACAAAAACGCCGCATTTCCACTTCCAATCGCATGGGCTTTCTTTGGTATCTATAGCGCGTACGCGAGCGGGGTATTAGACGCATCGATGATAACAACGATTCAAGCAGTTTTAGTGGCTGGAATCGTCTCATTGTTGATTTCCAGCATATGGACATTTTTTAAAAACGACAAAGCGCTTTTTCCGAGAACAACAAGTTAATAAAAGTAATTAAATAAGAACAGCCACAAAGTCTCCTTTGAAGAGATTTTGTGGCTGTTTTAATTTATCTCTCTACAACTGTTCTTTCAGTAAAAGATTGGGTAGTAGCTTTTTCAAGATTATTGATTTTAATAAGGAGGCTATTTCACAACTTTAACTTAATCTCGTGAAAATTTGATTCGCTAGTAAATAGCGTGATTTGGACAGTATTCATCCCTATTCGGACAGTATTCGCTGTGAAACGGACAGTATTTCTACTAAACTCGACAGTATATCCAAATAAATGGGGATTATTCGAGTAGAATAAGTGGAAAGCATTGATTTCAAAAGAGTTTTCCCAAAATCCAGCCTAAATATAAATTTTCTATCAATACAACCTTTAGGAAACCCAAAATTTTCTTTATTCAGCTCGTAAATAATAAAGAGGACGTTAGTTTGTCGCCAATCATATTCACTTTACTAGCAGTCGGAGCATTTGGAATTTTGCTCATTATAAATCATTCATGGGAGAAACACAGACCTTAAAGGCGCATTACGAAGCGGTATTCTACCATCAACTGACTAATCACTTGAACGATTAGCTCGCTGACTTGGAATCCACTCGGTCAAGGATTAATGGGAGGCAATAAAGAAGCGCCTGTCAACACGCAGATGGGTAGCACTTCTGAGAAATCCTATTTGAAAGGGTATAAAAGTCGATAGGATTAAGCGAATAATGGAATTTCATAAAAGGCTTTCCGTAAGATCGGAGGCCTTTTTCTATTGAATTCACAAGTCGGTGAACCAGCTAAAGGAAGCCTATCGGTAAAAAATGACCATGAAAAGTATGATATACTTAGAAAATATCAAAGAAACATAATTTCCCAACAACAACAAAATAACGGGTATTTCTATGCGTTGAATAAAGTGAAAATTCTAATGGTTATGGATTTACGGACAATAAAGACAATTAATGTGCTCTAGTATTTAAAGAATGCGGATTAGATAACTTATGAATGCGGCAGGTTTCCGCGCTCTTAAGTCGTCTTATTTTTTTAACAAGATAAATGCTTTTAACAAGTATAGTTGTCGAATCAAGCTTCAATTCAGCTAGTGGTTTTTAAATATAGAAGGGAGGTGTTTCAATGGAAAAGTGGCTTCGATTTCTTGAGGTAAATGCTCCGCGTATTTTAGAGCTGACAATTGATCATGCTGTGCTGGTTTCTTTAGCAATTATCGTGGCACTTTTAATTGGTATTCCACTTGGTATTTACTTGACTACGAACCAGTACCTAGCAGACACAGTTCTTCAAATTGCTTCTATTACATTAACAATTCCAAGTATCGCACTTTTTGGCGTAATGATTCCTATTTTTTCTCTTATCAATCAAGGAATTGGCTTTGTGCCAGCTTTCGTTGCGCTAGTCTTGTATTCACAACTGCCGATTATCCGCAATACGTATACGGGCATCAAAAACGTTAATCCAGAAATGCGCGATGCTGCGATTGGCATGGGTATGAAAACGCATCAGCGCTTGTTGCGTGTCGAAATTCCAAATGCTATGCCCGTTATTATGGCAGGCGTACGAACAGCTGTCATCATGAATATCGGGATAGCCGTCATCGCTTCGTATATCGGCGCGGGCGGCCTTGGGGTTTTAATTACACAAGGAATTAGCAGAGGTGACAACTACTTAATCATCAGTGGCTCTATCGCTGTTGCAATACTCGCCATCATTGCAGATTCCATCTTATTATTGATTCAAAAACGTTTTACCATTAAAGCGTTAACCGATTAACTCCAGAGAGGTGAGCATATGATTTCATTTAAGAATGTAGCAAAACGATATGGTGACGAGATCGTAGCCGTCAACGATGTTGATTTTACTGTTGAAGAAGGAAAAATCGTTGTATTGCTCGGTCCTTCCGGCTGTGGAAAAACAACGCTATTGCGAATGGTCAACCGGTTGGAGTCTATTTCAGAAGGCGAAATCATTATTAATAATGAAAACTCCAAAGATTTAGATGCCATCGAGTTAAGAAGGAAAATTGGATACGTCATTCAAAGCAACGGGCTTTTTCCTAATATGACAATTGAAGAAAACGTTATGCTCGTTCCTGATCTTTTAGGGTGGAGTAAAAAAGATAAGCGTGGGCGCTTTGAATATTTGATGAAACTGATTGGACTAGATGCCCATGATTACGGCAAGCGCCTGCCGCACGAATTGTCGGGTGGTCAGCAGCAACGTATCGGGGTTGTGCGTGCGCTTGCAGCCGATCCGCCTGTCATGCTAATGGATGAACCTTTTGGTGCACTAGATCCCATTATCAGAGACAAGATTCAAGAAGAATTTCTACAAATTCAGCGAGAAGTGAAAAAAACCATTCTGTTTGTCAGTCACGACATTGACGAAGCGATCAAAATGGCAGATAAAATCGTACTTTTGCGTGACGGAGAAATTATGCAATTTGATACGCCTTCGAAAATGTTATCGCATCCCAAAAATGAATTTGTCTCTCAATTTTTTGGCAAAGATCGCGCCATTAAAAGTTTAAGCTTACACACGGTAGAAGATTTACAAAAAATCATTGGACTTGGTCCGGTTGACGAATCGATTCAAGATACGAAAACGATCAATATCCATCAGGATTTACGCAATACGTTGTCGATGCTGATGAATCAAGAAGCAGATCAAGTAATTGTGAAAAACGATCAGAATGAAAATATTGGCACAATCACAATCGATCTTGTTCAAAAATACCTACATTTCGAAATAAAAGGGAAAATGTCCGCATCTCAGGAAGGGTGATTCGGTGAATCGAAAAAAATGGATAGGCAATATTGTCAAATACGCGCTTTATGCATTGGTCGCCACATTCTTTATTTGGGCAGTTGCCAATAGCTATTTTGACTACATCTTTACTCAATCAGGAACATTTTTGGTGTTGCTGAGACAGCATATTGTTTTAGTACTGGTCTCTTCAATTCTCGCTATTTTGATAGCTGTACCAGCAGGCATTCTCATCACTAGACCCAAATTCAAAAAAGCCGAATGGTTGGTTTCCAATGTCGCCAATTTGGGACAAACGATTCCCAGTCTAGCAGTTCTGGCATTAATGATTAGTATTTTAGGTATCGGTTTTAAATCGGCCGTTTTTGCATTGTTTATTTATTCGATCCTGCCAATTTTCAGAAACACAGTGGCAGGCATTGACTCTATTGACAAGAATATGATCGATGCGGCAAAAGGGATGGGAATGAAACCTTATCAGATTTTATTTCGTGTCGAGCTTCCTAATTCGGCTTACTCCATCCTTGCCGGCATCCGAACGGCTGTTGTCTTGAACATTGGTACAGCGGCTCTAGCCTATGTGGTTGGTGCAGGTGGACTTGGTGTTTGGATCTTTACTGGGATTAACTTATTTGATAACGGCTTCCTGATTTCTGGAGCCATCCCTGTAACTTTATTGGCGATTTTAGCTGATTATATTTTGCGTAAAATCGAATATCTCGTTGTGCCAAAAGGATCGAGGCGTATTGAGGAAGCTTAGCAATAGGGATAGGAGGTATTGAAATTTGTCATGAACTTACTCAAACTGGTCCCTCTGCTGATTGCTGCGGTGATCTTGTCGGCCTGTTCAGGAATAGGCGTGACCGGAAAAGAAGTGACGGTCGGGGGAAAAAACTATACGGAACAATACTTACTGTCAGAGATGACGGCATTCTTATTAGTAGATGAAGGCTTTAAAGTCAACCAAATGAACAACCTTGGCAGTAGTGTCGTTCGTTCAGCATTAGAAAATGGTCAAGTAGACATGATGTGGGAATACACGGGAACGGCACTTATTACGTATATGGGCGAAGAATCCATTGCTGACCCCGATGCTGCTTTTGAAAAGGTAAAAGAAAATGATATCAAAAACGACATCCACTGGATGAATATGTCGGGTGTCAACAATACCTATGCGCTCGCGATGAGAAGCGAACAATCAGAAGAACTCGGCATCAAATCCATCAGTGATCTTTCAGACTATGTCAACGAAAATCCTGGAAAGTTGACGATGGCCGCTGATGCTGAGTTTGCAAATCGTTCAGACGGCTTGCCAGGTGTAGAAGAGACCTATGGTTTTGAATTTGGTTCTAGCCAAGTGCGTCAAATGGACTTAGGATTGACGCAACGGACATTAGACAATGAGCAAGTTGACGTTTCAGTAGCCTTTGAAACAGATGCTACGATCAGAAATTATGACTTAGTCGTGTTAGAAGATGACAAACGATTCTTTCCGCCATACCGAGCAGCTGTCGCGATCAATCAAGAAGTGTTTGAAGAGTACCCAGAAATTGAAGAAATTACAGCTCGCTTGGCAGAAAGCCTAAACAGCGACATTATGAGAGAACTGAATTACCTCGTCGATATTGAAGGGCAAAGTGTTTCTGTAGTTGCTTACGACTGGCTTGTTGAAAATGACTTTTTAGAAGAAGAGTTGCTGGCTGTAAAGTAGAAAAAGAGAAAAACGTACTCTGTTTAGAGCTGTTACAAAGCTCTAAATGAAAGTACGTTTTTTTGTGGGGAAATTTGTAACGTTGTATACCAAATTGTGTCCGGTTTTTACAATAAGGGATGAGTGTAAACATTTTTTATGTGACTAATAGATTATCTGAATTAAACCAGCCACCAGATTTCTTTGGAAGAGATTTTTATGGTTGGTTTTAGTTGAGGCTAGGATCTGTTTTTAATTCGCTAGTAAACAGCGTAATTTGGACAGTATTCATCCCTATTCGGACAGTATTCGCTGTGAAACGGACAGTATTTCTACTAAACTCGACAGTATATCCAAATAAATGGGAATTATTAGAATGGAATAAGTAGAAAGCATTGATTTCAAAAGAGTTTCACGCTACATACGAAATCTATAGCAGTAAAACCTCTACAAAATCTGGAATTTCTCTTCATTCTGCTCGTAATTACGAAAAAAGGATGCACTATTTTGTGGCCAATCGTAGTTACGCTACTAGTAGTTGTAGAATTAGGCATCTTGTTCAATAAAATTATAAAAATAATGGAAGATGATAAAACCTGTGGGAACAAAAAAACACTGAATTTAGCGCTATTTTAAAGCTCTAAATTCAGTGCTTTTTTATATTGAAATAAAGAAGTAACCCTATATGTTCTTCACACTCTCTTAACAATCTTTACGAATCGTTAGTAAAGACTCCATACTGGCTCAATGTTTGTTCGTTATGATTATTAGTGTAATCAAACAAAAACAAACAAAAACAAATAGGGGGTTTCAAAATGGTCTTTAAGCAAATTTTAAAAAAGAGTGTGTTGGGAATTATGGCAGTAAGTGTATTGGCGGCATGCTCTGGTGATAAAGAAAGTGTAAGTGCACAAGTTGATGGAAATTCCTTAACGAAAGAAGAAGTCATCGAAAAAGCAAAAGTAGAAGGCGAAGTAAATTCTGTCGGCATGCCTGACACATGGGCAAACTGGGTAGAAACGTGGAGTGAAATAGAAACTGAGTTTGACATAACTCATACCGATACAGATATGTCGAGTGCAGAAGAATTGGCAAAGTTCGAAGCGGAAAAAGACAATGCTTCTGCTGATATGGGCGATGTCGGAGTCGCATTTGGACCGATTGCTGAAGAAAAAGGATTGACGCAAGCGTATAAAACAAGTTACTGGGAGGATATTCCGGAATGGGCAAAAGATGATGAAGGGCATTGGATCGTTGGCTATACCGGAACGATGGCATTCCTAACCGATACCAACAATGTTGAAAATCCTCCGAAATCTTGGGAAGACCTTAAAAACGGTGAGTATATTGTAAGCATTGGTGATGCCTTAACGGCAAATCAAGCACAATTTGCTATTTTAGGGGCAGCAATGGCTTTTGGTGGAGATGAAAAAAATCTGCAACCAGGTATCGACTTTTTTGCGGAATTGGCGGAACAAGGACGTTTGCAAGGAGATCCAACAGTCGCAAACCTTGAAAAAGGCGAGATTGATGTTGCCATCATGTGGGATTTCAATGCATTAGGCTATAGCAATCAAATCGATGAATCCCGATTTGATATTGTCATTCCTGAAGAAGGATCCATTATGTCAGGTTACGCTACAGTAATTAACAAGTATGCTCAAAATCCTCATGC
This sequence comes from Planococcus faecalis, assembly GCF_002009235.1. NCBI lineage: Bacteria > Bacillati > Bacillota > Bacilli > Caryophanales > Caryophanaceae > Planococcus > Planococcus faecalis. Next base: position 3,282,937 of record NZ_CP019401.1, on the reverse strand, counting down.
TGCGATGTTGGCAAGAGAGTATATTCTGTCAGATGAAGGACAAGAAAATTTAGCAAAGGGCTATGCTCGTCCTATTCGTGAAAATGTAGAACTTTCCTCAGAAGTAAAAGCAATGCTATTACCGGATGAAATGTATACCAACACACAGCCAGTTAAAGACCAAGCGGCTTGGGAAGAAGCAACTAAGAATATTCCTCAAATGTGGCAAGAACAGGTATTAATCCATGGCAACTAATCGCGTGGTTCTGATTGTTATAGATGCACTTCGGTTTGATACGGCTTGTAGCCATATGGGGTATTTACAACATTTAGTAGAACATGAAAAAGCTGCGCGTTATAAAGTGCGCTCAGAAGTTCCATCACTTTCCAGGCCTTTATACGAAACCATTTTGACAGGTACACCTCCTGTCGTCCATGGGGTTAATAGCAATCGAACGGTACGGTTATCCACGCAACAAAGTTTATTCCATTTGGCGAAAGACAGCGGGAGAACAACGGCCGCTGCCGCCTATCATTGGGTAAGTGAATTGTATAATTCCGCTCCTTTCAATGAAATTCAAGATCGCATTCAACTAGATACGGAATTGCCGATTGAAAATGGGTTTTTTTACTTTGAAGATCATTACCCCGATAGCCATTTGTTTGCGGAAGCCTCGTGGCTCATGGAAAAAAAACAACCTGATTTTCTTTATATTCACCCGATGAACGTAGATGATGACGGTCACAAATTTACTGCGGATTCAAAAGAATACCGGAATCGGGTACTTGCCGTGGATGCATTGTTATCAACGTTTATCCCGTTGTGCAAAGAAAGCGGGTACGACATTATCATTACGGCGGACCATGGAATGACGGCAGATGGCAATCATGGCGGAAATACAGCGGAGGATCGCCATGTGCCATTGTTTATAGTCTCAGAAAAAATAACTGCGGGAATATCTGATGAACTCGTTTCACAATTGATGATTGCGCCGTTAGTCTGTCAGTTATTAGGAATCGAACCGTCAAAAGCCATGATGCCTTTAAAAATGGAAGAATGTCTTCGTGCTTGAATTGTAGTGCTTACGATAGTTCATGTACCTAGATATAAAAAAAAGTAAAATGACAATTTTAATGGAAGCAGTGATCATTTGACACCTAAAAATAAATCCTTATTTTTACTTATTCCGTTCATGCTGTTAATCGTGATGTTTTTTGTTTTGCCTTTAGTGAATATGTTCTTATCGAGTTTTACTGACAGCGAGGGCTTTACGTTAAATCAGTACAAAACGGTTTTGTTCAACAGCTATATCTTACAAGGATTCAAAAACAGCATTACGTTATCGGCTGTTTCTGCGCTTGTCGCGCTTGTCGTTTCGTTATTTGCGGTTTACGCAATGATGCGCTTTACAGATCCCGTAAAAGAGCGAATTTTAGTCATGATTAATTTGACATCGAATTTTTCAGGTATTCCACTGGCTTTTGCATTTATTGTGTTGCTTGGCAACAGTGGGCTGTTTACCTTATTGTTTGAGAAATGGAACATAGATGCGCTTGCTTCTTTTTCTCTATATAGCTGGAGCGGCTTGCTACTGATTTATATTTATTTTCAGTTGCCATTATCCCTCATGCTGCTGTATCCGATTTATTATGGAATTCAACAGCAATGGAAAGAAGCTGCTGCCTTATTAGGTGCGAATACAGTTCAATTTTGGATGAAAATTGGTATTCCAGTGATGCTCCCAGGAATTGTGGGGACTTTTAGTGTGTTGTTTGCGAATGCAATGGGCGCTTATGCATCGGCCTATGCGTTAACGGGAAGTGACTATAATTTAGCAGCTATCCGAATTGGAACGTTGCTATCGGGTGATATTTTTGCCCAACCGGAACTGGCCAGTGCCATCGCCGTGTTACTTGGAGCCACGATGATTTCGGCAATGGTTCTCAGTGAATGGAGCATTAAGAAAACGAGGAGAAATTTATGATAAAGAAAAAGGGAGTAGCTGACTTGTTCTTGCTGTTTCTCATGTTGTATTTACTATTGCCCATTGTGGCCACTGCGCTTTATGCTTTTGCGACGGAATGGAACAGGACAGTTTTACCAGAAGGGTTAACTTTTAAATGGCTCGCGATTCTATTTCAAGACGTGGAGTTTATCCAAGCGTTTGGACGTTCGGTATTGTTGTCAGGGAGTGCTGTAGTTCTTGCTTTTTTTTTCGTAGTCCCCGCAATATTTGTGATTGTGCTGTATTTTCCGAAATATGAAAAATGGATGCAAACCATTGTTGTGTTAGTTTATGCCTTCCCGGGTGTTATTTTAGCGGTTGGCTTGATCCGTACATATACGCAACTAGGGATACCGATGATTTTGGCAGTGTTAGGTGTCTATATCATCAGTATTTTTCCGTACATTTATCAAGGAACTCGCAACAGTCTTAGAAATGTTAATGCCAAACAATTATTAGATGCAGCGGAATTATTAGGTGCTTCAAAACGTCAAGCTTTTGTTAAAGTCTTGCTGCCGGCCATATATCCAGGATTATTTGTTGGTGCTTTGTTATCGTTCTCGATTTTATTTGGAGAATTTGTGCTGATTAACTTAGTTGTCGGCTCGCGATTTGAAACCGTTCAAATTTACTTGATGGAAAAATTGAGTACAAGCGGACATATAGCAAGTGCCGTTGTCTTTGTTTATCTTGTTTTAATGGGGATTTTGACATTGGCGATCTCCGTGTTGACTAAACAATCGAAAGGTCTGGTGAAGTCATGAGTTATGTTCAAATAGAAAACTTGCAAAAAAATTACGGCACCTCGACGGTTCTTTCTTCGATTGATATGTCGATTGAAAGAGGAGAATTCGTTACCCTTTTAGGGCCGAGCGGTTGTGGAAAAAGCACCATTTTACGAATACTGGCAGGGTTAACAGAAGCAACGTCTGGTAGTGTGAAAATTGAAGACAAAAACATGGAAAAAGTTCCGACCAAAAAACGTGAAATAGGCATGGTGTTTCAATCCTACGCCTTGTTCCCTAATATGACAGTGCATGAAAATGTAGCGTTCGGCTTAACGATCAATAAAACACCTGCGGCAGAAATCAAAAAAAGAGTGAAAGAAATTTTAGAAGTTGTTCACCTATCCGATAAAGAAAAAGCATATCCTCACGAATTATCCGGCGGTCAACAGCAACGAGTTGCTTTAGCGCGTGCGTTAATCGTTAAACCGAAAGTGTTACTTTTAGATGAGCCATTAAGTGCGTTAGATGCACAAATTCGAAAAAAACTGCAAGCGGATCTGCGTTCGATTCAAAGTCAAATGGGGATTACGATGATTCTCGTGACGCATGACCAAGAAGAAGCGATGGCCGTCTCTGACAAGATTTTCGTCATGAATAAAGGCGAAATTGCGCAATGTGGAACGCCTACTGACATTTACACGAAGCCCCAAACTGAATTTATTGCAAATTTTATCGGACATTACAATGTTTTCAGCAAAACACAATTAGAAGAGCTGATTGGAAAAAACTTAACGAAAACAGGCGACAAACTAGCCATTCGTCCGGAAGCAATATCGTTTGAAGGAACTGACGCTGACTACCGGATAAAAGCGGTTGCTAAAAAATCAGCCATGAGTGGAAATGTTATTCGAACGGTTTTTCTGTCAGGAGACCGTGAGTTTTCTGTCGAACAATTGCACCGTCGCGGACAGTCTATCGAAGTTGGAAAAGAATACGACTGCTATATCTCTCCGGAAGATGTGATTTATCTGCAATGACCTACTTAAAAATGGAGAGATTTCAATACATAGTTAAGCAATTACAAGAAAAACAGAAAATATCGGTCGTGGATATTGCCGAACAGCTGGACGTCGCACCAGAAACGATACGTAGAGATTTGGGCGAATTGGAAAACCGCCAATTATTAACTCGAGTTCACGGAGGGGCTATTCCGTTTTTGAAACTTCGAACGGAACCGCAGTTTAAGCGGAAACTGGATATGCAAAAAAGAGTCAAGCAACTAATTGCAAAAGCCGCTGCTAGCCGTATTGAAGATGGGGATACCATTGGCGTTGATGTAGGAACGACCACTGTGCATTTGGCCGATTATTTGGAGGGCGTGCACAACTTAACGGTCGTAACAAATTCGCTTGCTGCTGCCGAACGTTTTAATCTAGCATTAGAAGAAAGGCGGATAACGGGAAAAGTATTGTTACTCGGAGGCATCACCAATCCGGCACAGTCTTCAGTGGCAGGACCGGTAACTGTCGAGTGGTTAACGAAAATGAGTCTCGACAAAGTTTTTTTATCGTGTGGCGGAGTGAAAAATGGAACTGTTTTTGACTTTGATATGGATGAATCAATCGTATCGTCAAAGATGGTGAAACAAAGCAACAGCAGGATCTTATTAACTGATGCAACTAAAATCGGAGAACAATCGTTTTACAGCATCTGCAGTTTGGACGAACTAACAGAAGTGCTCTGTGATCAATCGTGTCCAGAAGACTGGTCGGAATACGAGTCGCTGTGGACAGTCGTGAAAGGTGGAGTAGAATAATGAAAATGGATTTTCATGTTCACTTAGAAGAAGGACCCTATACAGTCAAGTGGTTGGAACGAACGGCTAAAACTTTGTCATCTTTTGGAGCACCGGCCGATTTAGAAAAAGGGTCAAAAGCATTCATGCGCTGGCAAACAAAGCAATTGCAAAAGCGAGTTGACCAAGGTTGCTTTAGCAGTTTTTGGTTGGATTTGTATTTAGAAAAGGCAAAGCAATTAGGTTTGAAGAAAGTTGGCATCGTGGATCATTTATACCGCTTTAAAGAAACACGGAGTTATTTTGAAAAGAATATGATTTTGGATCCTATACACCCAATCGGAAGGGCTCAATCAGCGTGGTTAAATCATGTCATGACCGAAAATATGGTTGATTTTGTTGAGGCAATCGAAAAAGAAAAAGAAAAGTGGCGGCTGCAAGGAATTGAGTTAAAACTCGGAATAGAAGCAGATTATTTTGAAGGATGCGAAACAGAACTAACCGAATTATTAGGAGAATACGCGTGGGATTTTGTTATCGGATCTGTTCACTTTGTCGATGGTTGGGGATTCGATAATCCTCAAACTGCGGATGTGTTTCTAAAATATGATTTAAAAGAATTGTATAATCGGTTTTACATCATAGTAGAAAACGCAATTCGTTCAGAGTTATTTGATTTTGTCGCTCATTTGGACAACTTAAAAGTCTTTAACTACCAAGTACAAGATATAAGCTTCAACCAAGTATGGCATGAAAAGATAGCCAACGCACTTGTCGAAACAAACACGGCAACTGAAGTGAATGCGGGGCTGTATTATCGGTATCCAGTAAAAGAGATGTGTCCAGGACCTTCTTTTTTAACAACTTTAGTAGAACGAGGAGTCGAATTTACCTTATCTTCTGATAGCCATTACCCCGACGATCTTGGGAATTACACTGCGGATAACAAGGAAATGTTGAAAAAACTAGGTGTGAAAAGCTTAGTAAGCTTTGATCAGCGAGCAAAAAAATCTCATCTTATCTAATTTAGCGACCCTAAAAACGAAATAATGAACAAGAAAACCAGATACTAAAATGCACTGAACCCTAAGCTTAAGGTTCAGTGCGTTTTTAATGTCACGATCATGTAGTTGCAAGTCCGTCATACTCACCTATTTTGTGTTCTGATATTGAACCTCCAACTTCATTATGAGAATTATTATACGTATGCGCAACATTGTCGCCATTATAATCTAATGTATCAAAAATTGGATCGCCCTCTGTAGTTCTTGGAACAATACAAATTTTATCTTCTTTTTCATTTGTAAGATTTCGGGTAAATGCTCTGAATTTATCCGAATTAACGATGAGTTCTCCTTGCTCGAACACCATGTCGCTATCCTAACAGGATTACAGGAACTTTAGAATAGGGCCAATAAAATGAAAGACAAAACTTTTCGCAACACGTAACCCGCTTACATAGGGACAGCCTGAACTTATAAAGTTCATTTTGTAAACAGTATAAAATAAAGATGGGTTATAATGGAAAAAGTTCTGTGTTAAGATAGATTCAAAGAGATGAATTTACTCTGTGGAGGTGTCAACATGAAACTCGTAATCGAAGAACTAAACAAATCCTTTAACAACAAACATGTGTTAAAAGGCATCAACTTAACGATTAACTCAGGACAGATTTTTGGTTATTTAGGAAGAAACGGTGCTGGAAAAACGACATCGATGCGAATTTTGATGGATGTGTTTGAGGCGGATACCGGTTCGATTACAATAGACGGCAACACATTCAAGCCGACCGATTATCGCATTGGCTATTTGCCTGAAGAACGCGGCATGTACTCGAAATTCAAAGTAAAAGATCAGTTGATTTATTTTGCGGAGTTGCGCGGGGCAAACAAAAAAGATGCCGAGCATTCCATGAAAAAATGGGCAGAAGAATTTGGCATTGCGATTTATTTAGACCAAAAACTCGAGACGCTGTCTAAAGGGAACCAACAAAAAGTGCAAATTACGCAAGCGTTTATTTGCGAACCGGATATTTTGATATTGGATGAGCCATTTTCTGGGCTGGATCCGGTAAATTCAAAAATTTTCCAAGATTCGTTATTAAATTACATTCGTGAAGATCGCATCATTATTTTTTCTTCCCATCAAATGGGGTACATCGAGTCGTTTTGCGATGACATAGCCATTATCAACAACGGCAAGATTGTATTAGGTGGAGATTTAAACGACATTCGAAAACGAATGGGCAAAGGCAAGCTGCGCTTACGGTTTGCAGACCAAGACAACTTGAGTTTTCTGTCAGGCTATGACTACACCCTTGAAAAACAAGACATTATTTTAACGCTTCAACCAAACGAAACGAAACGCTCGTTTGTTGAAGACCTATTTAGCCAAGGGATAGAACTCACAATGTTTATGGATTACTTACCAAGTCTTCAAGAAATTTTTATTGAGAAAACAGGTGATCAAAATGAAAAAGCTTAAAACCGTTTTTACGTTTGAATTCCTTGGCATGATACGAAAGAAAAGCTTGCTCATTACCACGGCCATCATGTGCATCATTACACTGCTCATCACCACCATTCCGAGCTTCATGATTTGGTTTGGAAGTGACGAAGAAGAAGACACCGCGAAAAACGAAGAATTTGTCGTCGTTTATGCAAATAAAGAAATTAAAGACGCCGTCAGTCCGGTGTTCGGAAAAGAAAGCTACGCAACTGAAGACGAATTGAGAAAAGCTGTACAAAACGAAGAAGAAACAGCCGGGTTTGTCGTAAAAGATTACGACAGCTACACCTATATCTCTTTTGACAGCACGACGGATTCGACCGAACAACTGGTTTTTGAATCGCGGTTAAAGCAACTGAACGAAACGCGTTTGTTTGAAGAAAAAGGCATCGACAGTCAAGAAGTCCGTGAAATTTTAGCACAACCAATCGAACAAGAAACGGTGTTTCTCGGAAAGGATGCCCAGTCAGGCACCGCCATTGCGTTTGCAGTGATGATCACGATGTACATGCTCATTCTGCTTTACGGGGCGAACGTCGCGACATCCGTAGCGAGAGAAAAAGATTCCCGTACAATGGAGTTGCTCATTACCTCAAGTAATCCCCGAACCCTCATTCTTGGGAAAGTAGGAGCCGTTGGGTTGACTGGAATGCTGCAAGTCGCTGCTATCCTATTATTTGGGGTCATTGGATTTATGGTAAACAAAGAAAATTACCCGCAGTTTGTGTTAGACCTGGTGCAAGGATCAATGACAGCGGACGTATTGCTCGTGTACATCTTGTTCTCCGTAATGGGGTATATTTTATACTTGTTTATTTACGCCGCATTAGGCAGCTTGGTGTCCAAAGTAGAAGATGTTAACTCATCCGTAACACCAATTACGTTCTTGTTTATTTTGGCGTACTTTGCCGCCACATTTGCGATGAACGCACCTGATAACGCAGTCGTAAAAGTCACTTCGTTTATCCCATTTATCTCACTATTTACGATGCCGATTCGGTATATGCTGACCAGTGTGCCGATGACTTCTCTGCTCATTTCAAGTGTGATTATGGTGGGGACCGTCGTCTTGTTCGCCGCGTTATCGATTCATATTTACAAATTCGGTTCCTTGAATTACGGCAACCGCCTCAAGTTCAAAGACGTCGTCAAATCGTTCAAAAAATAAAAAAAATCTTGCGAAAGCAAGGTTTTTTTTATGGACAAATGAATTTCATGCCTTCGTGGCTTGCGATAAATCCTAATCGTGCATAAAAACGATGAGCATCCTTCCGTTTTTTATCTGTGGTTAACTGAACGAGTCCGCAATGTTCAGCTTTGGCAATGGCCATTGCTTCTTTAAACAAAGCTTCGCCAATTTGGGTTCCACGCTGATTTTGAGCAACACGCACACCTTCAATTTGGGCGCGTTTCATGCCTTGCCTTGCTAGACCCGGAATAATCGTCAGCTGAAGACAGCCAATAATTGAAGCTCCTTCAACAGCTAACAGGAGCTGGTTTCCAACTTGAGCTTCTATCGCGTTAAACGCTTCGATGTAAGAGTCTGGCAAAGGAGTTTCATACCGTTCACGCGTAGTACCCAATTCGTCATCTGCTAGAAGCTGAACAATGTTAGGTAGGTCCTCTATAACAGCTTTTCGGAAAATCATTCGAAATTCACTCCTTTTTTATTTGACGACTTTACGATTGCTAGCTGGATGATTTTTCTTGTAATTTAAAATCATGAGTGGCATGCCAAGTATGGCTGCAATCAAAACCGGTACAAATCGGTTGTTTAGCAGGCAGTAAAGAAGTACGATGGCGTAAATTGTCATAATTAGCGAGTGGTAGGCGTAATATTTTTTCAATTCTAGTCCTCCTGTTCTATATCCATCCTTGATCCAAAGTAAAGCTCGAGGTAGCCGTCAGGACGAAGACCTGTTCATCCGAGTAACCAAAAAAGCGCTGACGATAAAATAATAAATAGCCAAAATAGCTAGCGCGTCTGTTGCGACAACGAGTAACTCACCATTTCGAATGACAAATCGCCACAGCAACGAACTGAACAGAAATAGTACGGGAAACAAAATGAAGTAACCTACGAAAACCAATTTTGGGTGGTTCATGCGCATTCACTCCTATGGCCTCAACACTAGCTGGAGATGAACCAACACTCAAGCTTTAAGATTTTTCCATTTTCACGTCATCAAAAGCCTTATGCACAACGCGGGCGTACAGAAACTTCGCAGGGTACAACGCTAGAATAATAGCGACTACTTGAATGACGGTCTTGCTCCATCCCGTCATGTGCAACAGATCCAAGATTAAAAAATTAGCGAGCAGAATAAGCCCAAACACAACGGCAACAGCAATCGCCAATGCGAATGAAAGCTGCAGCCAGTGAGAAGACGACAACTTTCCAAGTTTTTTAATGCTGCCATCGCGAACAGAAAAAGAAAGATGAGCTAAGGGAAGCAACAACAAAAACCAGCTCGAATAACCAAAACCAATCCACGAAACCGCGATTGCGAAAAGAAGTCCCCATCCCATCAAGTTCCATGCTTTTTTGTTCATGTGTCTGTTCCTCCTTGGTAAAAATTCAAAATGTCTATAACCTTATTACGAATCAGCTGCGCATTCGTTTCATTGTTTCAAGCAAAATGCCTAGGGCTAAAAAAATAGACTTATTCTCTGGAGTTTTTCTAAAATGTACGCACAGAAATAGCAGGGAAGTGATACAATGAGAACGTGCGTTCCTTTCGGTAAGGAAGGAACCTGACCAGAACGTGTATGTAACAAAAGGAGAGTGTGCCCATGAAAACTACAGGAATCGTAAGAAACACAGACTCACTTGGACGCATCGTCATTCCGAAAGAACTGAGAAGCGGAATGGAAATGAGCGTTGGAGATCCCGTGGAGATTTTAGTAGAAGAAGATGTGATTGTGTTGAGAAAATACCAACCCGCCGGTGCTTGTTTGGTAACAGGTGAGGTATTAGCGGAAAACAAAGAATTTGCGCCAGGGCTCACCTTAAGTCTGACAGGCGCGCGCATTCTCTTGCAAGAGCTGCAAAACAAGAAAGCGAATCTTGGATCAACAAAGAAGGCATGACCGAAATCGTTAAATACATGGGAAGTGAATGAAGAAAAGACTGTCAGAGCATCAAAACCCGGCAGTCTTTTTCTAATGGAATGATTTATCCCGATTTTTGCGTTTCTCCGTATGTTACGAATAAAGTTAGTAAAAATGCAAAAAAAGATTAACAAACTTCTCCCTAACACATGTGGAAGTTTGCGAAGGTAAAATGATGAACAGCAAAATGCAAGTAACCAAAAATGTATAAAATGCAGGATTGGATGAGTAAATGAGGAAATAAAACGACCCACCGTGATTCGCATTGTGAAGAGGCATGGTGGGTTCTGTAAGCTTCACTATATAAAAGTGGCTACTCTTGGATCTTCTCAACTCGATCGGCGTGACAACGCAGCCAAGCTGATCGACTTTCCTCATAATACAGGTACTCTTCATCATAAGACTTCTTCATTTCTGTAATCATCATACTCTTACTCATTCTACTTATCATGAAGCAACGCGTCCAATTTATGAACCGCTTGGAAGAGGTTATAGTCCGAGGAGAAACCAATTGATATAAAGATTTTCACGGCGGTCATTCCAGTCAAATGCTTACTGTGGAATATGAAAAACAGGTGCAGCCTATTGAAGCGCATGCACCTGTCTTCTTATTCGTAGATATCTTTTCGATGTCTAACATCGATAATGGTAATAATGATCTTTTCGTCTTCGATCAACGCTAGAATACGGTAATCACCAACCCGATAACGCCACTTGCCTTTGTGGTTTGCAACCAATGCCTTGCCCTGTATTCGTGGATCGTCGGTATCCTTCAAGTTCTTTTCAATCCAGCCAATCAGGAGAGAGGCCTGGTACCGGTCCATCTTTTTTAATTTCTTCAACGCGACATCTGAGAAATGAACTGCATACATGGTTGGTTATAAACCCAATTCTTTTTTGACGTCATCCAAGGAATGGGTTGTTTCCATAGTGGCAAGGAGCCGGTCAAAGTTTTCGACATCCAGTTCATCTTCAATCTTCTCGATGATGGCATTCCGCATCAAATCCGAAACAGATGTGTTTTTCAGTTTGGCGTAGTCGCGGATGAGTTTGCTGTCGCGGTCATCCACACGCAAAGAAATAGTGGCCATGAATAAAACCCCCCTTTTGCTCTTTGTAATACATTGTATTACATTTTGTTTTGTTTGTAAAATGATAGATTTTGAATTCTTGTATACAGCGATTCTCGTTGAAGTTCAATACATATACGCAGTTTGATAGAGAAAATAGAGGAATATGAATATCTATTAAAAGGTCCTTGAGCGAGTTTTGATTAATTCATCCAATAATAAAACTTCTCGAAATCTGTAGAGAAAATAACTCGCTTATATTATGAAACAAATTAAAGTCATTAAGTAAATTATAACTACGACACAAAAACTAATGAGAATGCTTGGATTGTAGATAGTAGAACTATAGAATATCTCTATAGATTGTATAAAAGCGGTATACTAATGGAAAGTAGTACTAAAAGGAAGTTAAGTAAGGAAAGGAGGATGAAATGACTTAAATAATTAGACAATTTAAGTCATTTTAGCTATAATACATATGACAGAAATTTATTTTTCAAGAACTATCGACAATCAGCAACAAGTATTACCTTTCATTGAAAAGCTGGCAGAAGAGGATACAGATCTTGGAGTATTGATTTATCAGGGATTTGCGGATCTCGCAGAAGCGCCAGAAACAATGTTTCCACTAGGTGAAACAAAGCCTTATCGGATAAAACGCACTTTTCGTGGTCGCGAAGTAGATGTGGAGTTAGTAAAACGTCTTTCGGAACCTCGGATTTTTGAAATGAAGGCTGATAATGGAGCTGAATTTCATCGGTTTATTTACTTTCCTTATTATTATAAAGCAGAGCCTTGTTATGTATTTGTTTACGGATTTACGAAAGTCCACGGAAAACCAGATATGACAAATTTTTATATGCAAAGAGCAAAACAATTATATAATCATGTCAAACGGACGAAGCGAGAAAAAGACTTCTTTGAGGGGTGAGAAAAATGGCAACTTTAAATGATTTGAGAAACCGTCTGATACAGAATACGGCAATAAAAGAAGCATTAGAAAGCGCTGAATACAGTCGGAGTCGAAACGTCTTTAAAAGACGTATGGAATTAGGGCTTTCCCAAATAGAACTTGCTGATAAAGCAGATGTTACTCAGAAAACCATCAGCCGGATTGAAGGTGGCGACCAAGGGATACGTCCAAGTACAATTATAAAAGTATATACAGCATTGAATCTAAAGGAAGATGGGACTCCCCTTGCTAAAGAGTATGTTGTACATCATTAAAACAGTAAGGTAGGGTTTTGAAAGTGAAATTTGCATGTAAGAAAACAGAAAGGCTACTACAGTAGCCTTTTTTGTTTTATCTCCCTCAAAAATAAAATTATTATATAAGTACAGCCAATAGAGGATTGTCGATACTGATTTTCCGAGTAAAACCTTTCCTTTGAATTCACTTATTCCATCGAAATTTTTGTACTAAAACTGTCTCCACCACAACCTTAACTAAAAAGCTTTTCTCACAGACCATCCTAAATACGCGCCTTCATATTTCTTCGAATACAAAGACATAAGCTCAGTTTGGTAATCAATAACGGCCAAAGCGTCTGTTTTGGTTACTTTTAAATGGCTACACGCACAATTTTTCGTATCGACAAAAAGAGTGAAACCAGTTTCAGATAGTTCATTGATACACTCATCTGTCTTGTCATTCGGTATGACAAGCGTATGGGTGATGTGACAGGTATTGTCCTGAAATAAATCAATGTTCGTTTCTTTTACTTGTAGCTGGTCGGCTTTAATTCTCTTCTCTTTCTCATCAGTAGTTTCAACGTAAGTGTATAATCCTTCTTCAAAAGCATAATCTATTTCAATCCGGTTATAGTCTAAAATCCACTTTCTGAACTTATGATATAGGGGGGCAAGCGTATCCTTATTTAAGCCGAAAACGTCACATCCACGATCGTCATACATGTGAAATACGATGTCTTTTTCTGTGTTCATAAAGTATACAGATTCGCCAATAGAAGGATCTCGACCTTGCTCATAATTCCCAATGCCTTTCAGTATTTCTCGGTAGTTAATAGAGGCTAATTTTGCATAGACAATTTTCACGTTGAATTCATTTTTTAGTTCTATCGTGTTGCCTGTTAACTCGTCAACATCCTCATCGATATCGTACAAAATGTCCTCTTCAATCCTTTGGGTGCTTAGTAAATCAGTAAGATACGTTGGCGTGTTATTTCCAAACATACTATCTTCTGTCCCACCGTAATCTTTGATGTAAAGATAAATAAAATCGTCCGGCTTGAATACCTCTTCGAACAAGCTAGTCACTCTTGTCGTAACTTGATCGATTCTTTCGTCAGTTCCATTTTCATGCGGACTGCCTAGATCAAACCTTACATACAACTCACTCGTTAAGTCTGGGAAATTGCTTTCTAGGTACTTCAATAAGGTCTCTTTCATTCGTATTCCTTTCTTAAATGGATTCTGTCCTAAATTTGAATTAATACTATTTATTTTTGTTTTTCAGTTCTAACAGAATAGGCGTTATATTCAATAAAATCGATAGGATGGTTAACATCCACAACGCGCCTGCCATTATCGGAACCACATCTAGTAAAGCAGACCAATCTTCCGCCTCTACCCAGCTCGACACCATACTATAATCCGCGACCACAGTTAACGCTGTAAAAGATAAGCCCATGGCCATCGCCAATTTATAATCTTTGCCTGTTGCATACATAGCAAGATTTATACAAGTTGCTGTTATTGCGATAACGCCTAGTAGAAACCACATAGCTATCCCTCCATTTACGCGAAACATGATTAGTAAGTAAGACAGAATGAGCAGGCAATTAGTTTCTTAATACAAATGGAAATTTACTTGAATATGCAGTCTTGAAAAAACTTGAAAAAATAAGTTCCTTTTTTAGTTCTCCTCTCCATATTCTGAATCCTCCTACGTCATATAAAAAAGAGGGGATGGATTGCAGATGTGGATGCAAAAACTCACTTGCTTGCTTCCATAACTGCAAAGTAATTATGTTCACTGTCCGCAAAGTTGAATACTCTGCCAGTAGGCATTTCCACTATTTTTCCGGTAGTAACGCCTTGATTTGTTAAGTCGGTATATAATTTATCGAGATTTCCGGTTGAGAACATTAAAGAGGGTGTACCTAGATTTAGTTCCGGAGACATCTTAGCAATTCCTTTTTTATCGTGTAAAATAATACTTGTCTCTGAGTCCTTCGATGGAGCAATTTCGATCCATCTCATGCCATGAGTAGTTTCTTCCGCAATAATACTGAAGCCTACTTTTTTTGTCCAAAAACGTATTGCTTTATCTTGATCGTTTACATAAAGCATAATTTGACCGATTTTGTTAATCATTAAGGTTTCTCCTCCTTCTTTTTTTAAGTTTACCCATTTTAGTTATCAATTGATAAGTATTTCAATGAACCTAGGCGACCAGTAGTAAATACCGTTTTTGTTAGGTGGAAAAGCAAGGGAATTAGGAAATGCATAGGAAAAGTGAAACGACTCTAGGCAAAGATAAAAGTTAAAAGAATGTGCAACATAATGGGATGCGTTTATAGGAACTATACGATAAAGCTATGAAAAAGAAGATTATGATGGAACTGGCGCGCTGGGGTTCAGTATAATCGTCTAGTCTGAAAGGAAATGAAAAATGAGTATAGAAGTCATTGTACAAAATGAACAGGAAGCAATCCAAGCAGAAAAAATGGGAGCAGCTAGACTAGAACTTGTCTCCTCCATCGATGAGGGAGGGTTAACACCGAGCTTTGAAACCATCAAGCAAGTGTTGAACAGTGTGACGGTACCGGTTCAAGTAATGATACGTCCTCACAGTCGAGATTTTTTTTATAGCGATTCAGAAATGAACACAATCATCGAAGATGTCAAAAATGTGTTGAATTTGGGTGGTCACGGAATTGTATTTGGAGCTTTAACAAAGGATTACGCAATAGATGAACAAGCACTAGAAAAAGTCATTGCGGTGTCTGATCAGCTCGATATCACATTCCACCGCGCTTTTGATGAAATTGACGATCAGCTGTATGCATATAGGGCATTAGCGAACTACAAAAAACAAGTGAAACGAATTTTAACATCTGGTGGTCATGTGGATTGTTTGAGAGGCAAGAACCAGTTAAGAAAGTTAGTCGAGTTATCAAAAGAGATGGAAGGCCCGTCTATTCTGTGTGGTGGGGGATTAACGCCGACGAATATAGAAGAAATCCATCAAACTGTGAGGGCTAGCGAGTATCATTTGGGGAGCGGCGTCCGAAAAAATGGTTCTTATGCAGAAGGGTTTGACAAAGAAGTAATGCAGCAAGTCACAGAAATGAAGGCTTAGCACAGAACATCCACCAGAAGAACGGATGAAAAAAGGATAGATCCGAAGATAAGGGCCAATATCCAGGAGTTTACGGATGATTTTGCTGTAAGTATAAGGTCTTTGCAAGCGTTTCTCATCAATGACCCTAGCGAGCAGTTAAAGCTCTGCTTCCTTACTTCTTCGGAAGCACCACAAGCTAAATTAAAAAATGTAGAAAGCCGTAGTCAAAAACAACCATGTTTTGACTACGGCTTTCTACATTTTTATCGCAATTTATAGCTATCCCAAATGTTAGTGGCAATACAGTTCTGTGACTTTTTCTTTGAGTAAGGGCTTCGAAAGTCGCATATCAATAAAATAGGGCAGCTGCCATTGCTGTGTTTTTATCGCTTGTTTGCTAGTGGGATGATCCCAGCTTGGGTAGACCCGCATGGCCATTTTTCCTTTGGTGACACTAGATTTAAGAATGGCCTGTTTAAGAAGAACTTTTTTCGGAAAGACAAATTGACCAAAATCATGGCCGTTTTTAAATACGGTTACCACCAATAAATCCGGTGCTTCGTCGTACAAGTAAGGTTGGTTTTCATTGTTTTCGTCTTTTTCCCAAAAAGCGACAAACTGCCCTGTTTTTTTGGGTGTGACATTCGCTACGCGGAATCGAATGGTTCTAGAGGATAGTTGAAATGTACCTGCACCATACATCGCGTTTTGTTTTTCTTCTTGAATCGACGTTACCACCAAATTATAGGGTTTATACAGTGTGTTAGTTAAATAGGTTAATGCTGTATAAAAATCATTCATGCTACAACTCCTGAAATTCATAGTGATAAAAATAGAAAATGGCTGATATTGTTCTCCCGCCAATTTCTTACACTTATTTCGATTTGTTTTTACCAAGTTTCTCATTGCCATGTTTGAAGTTGCCAGTAATTTTAGCCAATAATAATTGTACTTCTGTAATATTGTTTTCAACTTTACTGATTTTAGCTATGAGACGCTCAGCTTCTTTGTCTCTTATCATTTTAATTTGTTTCCCTTCAAAGAAAATGGCTACCGTTCCTTTTTTCCTTACTTCAAAGGCAAAAGGTTCTTCGCTCAATCTCTTTCGCTTGTCTATTTCACCCACTATCCTACCTCCCTTCCACTTTCATCTAGCTCATTTGTTGCAGAGTACCCTTTCCTGAATCTCACGTTGAGTAATCTCGGACGATTATACCTCTGAATTAAATAGAAGTGAATATGAATAAAAAATAAAGAATGAAACAAATAAAAGCCATTAGTAAATACGCACTTGGGTTAACTACTAGACAAAGAAAATCCAATACAGCAGTAGTTAGGTGCCCAAATTCAGCATAATAGGTTTGCATAATTAGTGTATGTAGATAGTCGGAGGTTAGCTTGGTTTTTAAGTTTTTAAGCGTGATATTCATCGTCGGCAATTTATCTTGCCGTTTTTTAATTCGGATTGATTTTGTTTTGGAAAGTTTCTTTAGGCAATATGTGACGCTGTAGTTGAGTATCACCCAAAATGAGGATCATCTAGATGGTAACTGACAAATGTTCACCCCCTAATTAAACTTCAGCATATTTTACTAGAAGGATGACCCGTTTGGTTAAGGCGCGTGGTGCTGACTTACTTCTGAGGCATAGTAAACGTCACTGCAGCATCAGGACTTTCTTCGATTTTCGCAAATAGTTCACTAAGAATTTCGATGGCTCTTTCATTGGATTCATATTTCCCAATCGTTTTATTCCATTGATCTAAAAAGCTGTTTTCGACAAAACCTTGAATGTATTTTCCTTTTACCGAAACATCTTTTACATTCATCAGGCTCTGTTTGTTTTGTGAAAGTATCCATAACATAAAACTCATCCTTTCCAGGTAAATTCTAAACAGCTGCTAATTGCGTCGAGCACATTTTCTTTTAACCAATAACCATGTCCGATTTTGGGATATGGAATGACATCAGTCCGCATTCATAGATTACGCCTTATAAAAATTGCTGAATAAAAAACGGTAAAATATGTACGATACAAAGGCTGAGTAAAAACCAACGCACTATTATTAAATGAAATTTCACTCTAGTCCTTCACTAAAATAATCCCTTATATCTTTTGGTAACTCTTCTACTGCTAAAATTTTTAATTTTCGTGTTCCAGGAGAAGTCGTAATGACATAAGTTTTTTCGTCATACGCAAACAACGTCATTTGGCTTATGCTGTTTGCAATCGACTTTTCACTTTTAATGTAATCAAAGTCTTCTTTCTTAAAATTATCTTCATAGCCTGCCAAATTTAAGTTTTGTGTTTGTTCGAAATCATTTGCAAAAGCAATAGCTTGATATAATTCAAGTGAGTTTCTCGGTTTACTAAAATATAAAGAATAAATTAAAACACCATTTACTATCAAAATCAAAGTTGTGAGTATTATTAATGTGCGTTTCTTTATAAACATTAGCCACTCTCCTTAAAAAAATTCTCAACAACTGCACTCGTTACTTGAATACAAGCATGAACTATAATTTATTGTGGTTATATCTTTGTATTGCAGTTACAACAAGGGCAATCAAGAAAGCAACAACACTATTTAGTAGTAAATAGTATCCTACTTGCAAGCCGTAAAATAATGCGAAAGCATCACGGATAACTAAAAGTGCGATTAAGCCACCGATTGCTCCAAACAAAACCGTTAATAAAAATAGGATAAAAGCAGCATCGTATAAATTTTCCCTCTTTTTATAGAAGATAAATCCCATAAGGTTTGCACCAACAATAAAAAATCCCATAAGGATTAAGAAAAAACCGCTCATTAGAGTCTCCTTTGTCTGAAACAGCCTACTAAAAATACAGTAAGTATAAATTTAGCGTGTTCCAATAAGAATAACGAACATCATCATTTCCGAAAATTAATGCTTGGTATTCAGTAGACGTCAAATACCTTTGGAACCACTCATATCTCTAGAGATACTTAGTATTTTTCTCATAATCGTACAGACTCATCGCCCATTCGATAAATGCAGTGACAAGAGAAAATACATCTCAATAGGACTAATTTCCAGTATCTCTAAAATCCTATTCATCAATCGTGCTGATTCAACAAAATATGAATCAGCACGATTTCTAAGCGCCTAAGGGTAAATGCAAAATCAACCTAGGTTTCCGCATCTAAACGTTGCTTGATACAGCGAGGGAACAAATACGCTGACAGGGCTCGCCGGTTGATTCCGATTAGCGTGGATTTTGAGACGTTATTACTTTATACGAACGAGTTTATGGTTTCGTTTCACTTTTTCATTATTTCGTTTGAAACGGTTAAAGAACGTATGTTGCAACTGTTAGTAATAGGAGGGAATCGAGTCGTTTTCTTCACAAGAAAATGCGATCGTTTCTGTAGAAACAGTATGTATTTCTTTAACAGAATGAGTGAGGAGTCTTTCGTGTGAAGGTATCTCTTTATGAAGTTATGGAGTTTTTATTTGGGGTATTAGAAGATTTACTAAGAAATTTTTACTAAAAGATCGAAAAAATCATGTGGGCTTTGGTAGTTTTTTCTCATATCATTTATCTTCATAGACACCACTACAGACTCACAGAAAGGTATGCAACTAGCAGCGATAGAAGAGTCTGAAGAACAGGCTAAAGTAGATGAAGAGGTTGCCATTGCAAAATAGAAAGAAGCTAAGTTAGGAGAGCTTCGATTAGCTGAAGAAAAAGAAAGAATAGCTACTCAGAAAAAAGCTGAGCAAGTAGCAGCTACTGAAAACTTAGTACTTGAACAACAAGCTGCACAAGAGGTTGCTGCTAGTATTTGGGTCGCTTCAGGAAACTTCAGTAATTGCACAGAACTTCGAACTGGTTATCCATGAGGAGTTCGGAAGGGCCATGCTGCCTACCAATCGAAAATGATCGTGATAAAGATGATTTCGCTTGTGAAGCATAAAAATTTACAAAAAAATAAGCTCCTCAGCCTTTTTAAAAGTTGAGGAGCTTATTAATTTATAAACCAATTCAGAAATTCAAATCTACCTAATTAAAAAATTCAACCACTCATCAGTGATATCAAGTGTCGTTCTGCTGAAATTTATTGATGTTTTCTCCAGTCATTAAAAAGTTACTCTAGAACTTCAAACTCGAAATACTCTCCGACTTCAGAAGAGCAACCGCTCAAGCGGTAGATTCTACCGGTTTCGCTCGTTTCACTTTCTAGATGTTCACAAGTTCCACTTTCTAATCCCGTATTTGA
This sequence comes from Planococcus faecalis, assembly GCF_002009235.1. Classification (NCBI taxonomy): domain Bacteria; kingdom Bacillati; phylum Bacillota; class Bacilli; order Caryophanales; family Caryophanaceae; genus Planococcus; species Planococcus faecalis. The sequence goes on along the minus strand of NZ_CP019401.1, from coordinate 3,263,191 downwards.
ATCACCAAATTTATCCCGAGAGTTGTCATACGTATATGTAATAGTTTGACCATTATAGTCTAGTGTATTAAAAATTGGATCGCCTTCTGTAGTTCTTTGGACAATGCGTATTTTATCTTCTTGTCCACTTTCAAGATTTCTGATAAACGTTTCAAACTTCTCCGAATTAGTTGTTATTTCCTTTTGCTCGAGCACGATATCGCTATCCTTAACAGGGTTACATGCACTTAAAAAAATGGTCAGTAAAATTAAAAGGAACCTTTTTTTCAATACCTTAACCTCCTGAAGCAAGGACAATTTTCACGTAAGCTAGAAAATCACTCACCTACCATCCCGTCGTTATCGTTATCACGCATATGTGGGTACAACCAATGATCGCTCATAATTGGCATGCTAAATCCGGCTGCTTCGGCTTCTTTGATCGTCACTTGTCCGTTGCCATTGGTATCCACGCTAGAAACATCCTCATTTGTAGTAGCGCTGCTTGCACTAGCTGAATCTTTCGGCTCGCTATCTGTTAAACCGAGTGATGCGTTTACTTTATCAGGGTTCACATTATCAAACGTATCAACAATTTCGTTGCCCATTAATGTGTAGGTGTATTGATAACTCGAAGGGATCTGAGTTTCTGTATCTGTATAGGTAATAATGGCTTCAAAATCTGTAGCACCACCGGCATCGCGGATGGCATCTTCCATATACGCTTGATCCCCATGACGGTTGAGCGTACTTTCTTGCGGCGTAATATTATAAGCATTCGATACCCCGCCAAGTGAATCGGCAAGGACATGCCCTTCATCTAATAGATCACTTTCCACACCCGGCACCTTTGCCTCGTCCGAATAGTACCTGCCAGTCGATAAGACAGGTTCACTGTCGTCATCCTGCAAAACGATTTCGTCTGCTACAACACGTTCCAATTGTCCGTATTCGTTTGTAAATGCCCAATAGTCACGATCGCCAAAGCCAATGTTCACGGCGACGTTAGGTTCACGAGAGCCCGACAAATCCCCGCCATCGACTTCAAGTAGTTCGTATCCTGCTAAAAGGTCATCACTTGTTTTTGTTGGTGTTTTTTCAACAGCTTGCTCTTCAACAGCTGGTATGACAGGTTCTTCTTTTTCGCGATTATCATTTGTTTCATCTGCAGGTACTTCCTGTGCCTCTGTGTCTGTAATGGCTGTTTCTTCTACATCGGTACAGCCGACTAGAAAGACAGATAGCAAAAGGATCATTAAGTGGTTCCATTTCATTTTAAAAACTCCTCTAATTGTTTCATGCTAATCAAAAATCTCATGATTTAACAGTGATTAATATTTTTTCCTAATATTAGTATATTATAAAAGCAACTTTATTACAGGAATACTTTCGAAAAGAGCAACTTGAATCGAATTGTATAATAACAAAAATACACTGGATTTAGAGTTGTAGTAAATTGGAAACAAGGGACTGCGTGGTATGTTTTTCTTTGGAGGTTCAGTAGCAAGACTTCGATGGGGAACTTAAATAACAATTACAAGTACTGTGATTTTTAGAGCAGAGAAATACGAAGTATATGTTAAAATAATGTAAATAAATACTATTGAAGAGGAGACCATCCATGCCCATCCACAACAAATTAGTACGCGACAGGATACCCGAAGTTATCACTAAAAAAGGTAAACAATTTTCAACACGTATTTTACTGAAAGAAGAGTACGAAGTAGAAGTAAAAAAGAAACTCAGCGAAGAACTTGATGAATATAATGAAGCGAATACGAACGAAGAAGCTATTGAAGAGCTGGCTGACATCCTCGAACTACTCCACGCAGCAATAAAGGTTCAAGGTTCTTCTTTTGACGAATTAGAAAAAGTGCGCAAGGCGAAAGCTGAGAAACGTGGTGGTTTTGAAAAGCGGATCTTTTTAATCGAGGTAGAAGATGACTAAGCTGGAACTGGTTACTTCTCAGCTTGTTTCACATTTAGAGAGATTATCAAATGAAGCAGTTGAAATTCAATGGATTACAGCTTTCGCTATGAAGTCTGGCGTGAAAAAGATCATTCCTTTCTTGCAGAAAGCTGCAGAAAGAGGCGTACCGATTAAACTACTGGTAGGCGATTATTTATTTGTCACACAGCCAGATGCACTGCAATTACTGCTTGAAGAGTTGTCTTCTGCTGAAATTCGAATTTGGAAGAGTGGTGGAACTTCTTTTCATCCCAAATCTTATTTGTTTCGAGGAACAGAAACGTCCCATTTAGTAATAGGATCTTCTAATTTATCAGCTACTGCTTTAACCAATGGAGTTGAATGGAATTTAATTGCGCCAACGTCTGTTGATGCAGAAGTTTTTGAGGAAGCGACAACTCAATTTTTGAAATATTTTTATGCCGAGCAAACGGTGTCTTTAAACAAAGAGACGCTGGCAGAGTATCGGTTCTTACATACAGCAGCAAATACAAAACGACCCATCAGTCCGGTGTGGTCAGAAGCAGAAGAAGTTGAAATGACAGTCGGTCCGATTCTCCCACAACAACCCGAAGTGGCGGAAACTCAAGAAGCTTACGGTGCATCCGTTTCTCCAAGACCTGCACAACAAGAAGCGCTCGATGCTTTGGATAATGTGCTAGCCGAAGATTACAACCGGGCAATGGTCGTATTAGCAACCGGATTAGGTAAAACGTATTTGGCCGCTTTTTTTGCGGATCAATTTAAACGGGTGTTGTTTGTTGCTCACCGAGAAGAAATTCTGATGCAAGCCCAGCAATCCTTCAAGCATGTTCATCCCGATAGGACGAACGCGTTTTATAATGCTTTAGAGAAAAAAACGGACGCAGATTTTATTTTTGCTTCTATTTATACATTAGGAAGTCAGTATCATTTAGATCGGTTTGAAAAGGATACGTTTGATTTAGTTGTCATCGATGAATTTCATCATGCAGCGGCACCAACTTACGAACGATTACTAAATCATTTCGAACCTAAATTCTTGCTAGGCATTACCGCAACACCTGATCGTATGGACAATAAAGATGTCTATGCCTTATGCGATGGAAACGTCGCGATATCGATTCATTTTTTAGATGCTATTGAGCGTAATTGGCTTTCTCCGTTCCGCTATTATGGAGTGTATGATGCTAGCGATTACTCAGCTATTCCATGGAGAGGAACGCGCTACGATGAACAGGAATTGCTTCAGTTACAGTTACGTGATAGTTTTGCGCAAAAGATCTACGAAAAATGGAATCGTCACAAACAGACGAGAACCATTGTCTTTTGCTCTTCTGTTAAACAAGCTGTCTATATGAATGACTTCTTCCAACGAAAAAGTGTGCGTTCTATCGCACTTCACGGAGAGTCTCATCCAAAAGAGCGAAAAACAGCCCGTTCCAAATTAGAAACGGGAGAACTTGAAGTTGTTTTCACGGTAGACCTATTTAATGAAGGAGTCGATATTCCAAAAGTAGATACACTGTTGTTTATTCGACCGACAGAATCACTAGCTGTTTATACGCAGCAAATTGGGCGAGGTCTGCGAATTGCAGAAGGAAAGTCACATTGTGTCATTATTGATTTTATCGGCAATTATCGGAATGCGGATTTGAAATTGGCTATTTTTGATCCAAAAGACAATAGGACAAAAAATAACCCTATTGCGCCACTTATACCTACTTTGTGTGAGTTCAACTTGGACTTGCAAGTAATCAACTTGCTTGAAGAAATGCGCAGAAAAAGAGCGCCTCGTAAAGACTTGTTAGTTACGGCTTACCATGAGTTGAAAAAAGAAGCAGGAAGACGTCCCACTTATCTTGAATTTCATCTTCATGCAAACACGGACTCCAAAATAGTCAAGCAAGAGTTTGGTAGTTATTTCGGAATGCTTGCTTATGCCAATGAATTAACGACTGAAGAACAACAAGTATGGCTGGCATACAAGAGTTGGTTTTTAGAAGTTGAACAAACAGCAATGTCCAAAAGCTATAAGCTGGTCGTTTTAAGTTATATGCTGTCAAAAGGCACAGAAAGCTGGCTAGACTCAACAACTCCAAAAGAAGTAGCACCTTTTTTTCACAGCTATTTAACGGAAAGGGACTACCGTATGAATATCGACTGGAGCGGTGCACAAGGAAAAAGATTACGTATATATGACGAGAAGAAAACGGTTGATTTGATTTCGCAGATGCCAATGACGAAATGGAGCGAAAGTGATAAAAATGACGTGGTTTCTTTTGAAAATGGTGTTTTTAAATTCAAGTTGCATCCATCTAATGCCGAAAGAGCGCCTTTGTACAACTGGACTCAAGAAATAACGGCGTACAGACTGCATGCTTATTTCGAACGAAAATCAATACTTTCAGCAAAAAACTAATTCCATCTATTTGAAGATTGACACTACTTAGATGGAATGATCGGTCAGGTTGCAGTGAATGTGTGAATAAGTTTCTGAAAGTCTCATTTCACCTCATCAACTGCTCGACTCCTGCAGAAAGAGAGTGCTGGAACGAAAAGCAATTAAGAACGCAGCTCTCTCTCTCTCTATTCGTTCCCAGAAAAAACAAAGTAAAAAATACTTGATTAAAAATAAGAAAGCGTTCGCCTGATGCGATTTCTCCACATTTTATCTATGGCTATTACCCTACGAACAGGTTATTATAAAACCAACTGCTGCAAGTCAAATGCCAGTAGATTGACCTGCATAAGAGCTAGTCATCCATCAAATTTATAAAAAAATTACTAAGGGGGCTATCAAGTGGCTTATCAACTAGGAACAAACTTTAAGCTGTTTACATTGAATTCGAATCCAGAATTGACCCAAGAAATTGCGGATTTACTTGGCTGTGAGATGGGTAAAAGCGCGATTACCCATTTTAGCGATGGGGAAGTTCAAATTCATATTCAAGAAAGCGTCCGAGGTGCAGATGTTTACGTCGTTCAGTCGACATCTCAACCGGGTAGCGAACACGTTATGGAACTGTTGATCATGATTGATGCCTTAAAACGAGCATCTGTAAAAACCATTAATGTGGTCATTCCGTATTACGGCTATGCCCGTCAAGACCGTAAAGCCAGTTCGCGTGAGCCGATTACGGCGAAACTTGTTGCGAATATGCTGGAAAAAGCAGGCGCAACGCACGTCATCACTATGGATTTGCATGCGCCTCAAATTCAAGGATTTTTCAACATCCCAGTAGATCAATTGTTAGGTGGCAAAATCTTAGAAAAGCATTTTTTGGACAAAGGATTAACAGATGCCATAGTCGTCGCTCCCGACAACGGAGGACTTGGACGTGCGCGTAAATTGGCAAGTCATTTAGACGTGCCAATCGGCTTTATCGACAAACGTCGGATGCACCCAGATGAGCCCGAAACGGTGAACATTGTCGGAGACATTAAAGGCAAAAACGTCATCATCATTGTCGACATTATCGATACGGCTACGACGATTTCCTTAGCTGCTAATGTGCTTGTGGAAAACGGGGCAAAAGCGGTTTATGCTTGCTGTACGCACGCTGTGTTATCTGGCCAAGCCGTTCAACGAATCCAGGACTCAGCGATTACAGAGCTTGTCGTGACGAATACGATTTACTTGCCTGAAGAAAAACGTACTTCGAAGATCAACATCCTGTCAGTCGCTCCTTTATTAGCAGAAGCGATTGAGCACGTTCACAACGAAAAACCCGTAACGCCTTTGTTTGAATAAAGACAAGAAAAAGCTCCAGTAAAACACCGCAGAAATAATTTTCTGCGGTGTTTTTTTATGGAAACTGAATTTTGCCTAATTTGACGCAACTCTCTTGATACGTTATCTTTAAAAATGCGTAAACAATAAAACGAAAAGGAGAACGATATGAAAAAAGTCACAAAAGTATTTTACATTACCATCTCACTCGTCGTAGTTGCTGTGCTGATTGCTGCATTAATGCCAGTTGCGTACGAACAAGCGACAAACTCGATTACTTCCGTACTGAGTACTGTATTCGGCTGGTATTATATGCTGATCATGACCGTCATCTTATTTGTTGTTGGATTCCTCATTATTAGCCCCTACGGCAATATCCGCTTAGGTAAACCTAATGACCGTCCTGAATTCGCTCGAGCCACTTGGGTAGCGATGCTCTTTTCGGCAGGATTGGGAATTGGCCTCGTCTTTTACGGCTCTTATGAACCGCTGTCTCATTACGCCATTCAACCGGCAACGGCAGATCCTGAAACGGAAGCTGCTTTTAAAGAATCCATGCAACGAACTTTTTTCCATTACGGCTTTAATGCCTGGGCTATGTATGGAATCGTCGCGTTGGCCCTTGCTTTTTTCCAATTCCGCAAAGGTGAACGGGGCTTGATTTCCAGCACCTTGAAACCATTATTCGGTAAGAAAATGGAAGGTGGTTGGGGAACGCTCATTGACGTGATTGCGATTTTCGCAACCGTGTTTGGCGTAGCCAGCTCACTTGGGTTTGGTGCCGTCCAGATTAACGGGGGACTCACGTATTTGTTCGGTCTTCCCAATAACAACTGGAGTCAACTGATTATTATTGCGATTATTACCGTGTTGTTTATTATTTCGGCATGGTCTGGACTCTCAAAAGGGATTAAGTACTTGTCCAATATCAATATGGTGTTAGCACTCGTCTTGCTTTTACTCGTCGTCGTTTTAGGACCGACCTTACTCATTTTTAATGTCTTTACGCAATCCTTTGGTGCCTATATCCAAAATCTAATTCCACTCAGCACCAATACAGAAGCGTTTAATAGCGGCAATCGAGAATGGCTAGACGCTTGGTCGATCTTTTACTGGGCATGGTGGATTTCTTGGTCACCATTCGTAAGTATGTTTATCGCCCGTGTTTCTAGAGGCAGAACAATCCGCGAATTTTTAATCTTTGTGGTACTTCTGCCGACGGTATTGTGTGCGATTTGGTTTTCTACGTTTGGTGCAACAGCAATCGACATCCAGCAAAAAGGCGTTGTTGATTTGACGACCAGCGCTGTAGAAACAACGTTATTCACGATGTTCAATGAAATGCCATTTGGTTTTGGTTTGTCCATCATCGCCATTATGTTGCTGTTGACGTTCTTTATCTCGTCTGCTGACTCTGCGACATTCGTTCTTGGCATGCAGTCGACAGGTGGCTCGTTGACGCCTGACAATAGCGTTAAAATTGTATGGGGCGTTCTGCAATCAGCTATCGCGGCAATTCTTTTGTCGGCTGGGGGACTAGCAGCCATTCAAAATACGATTATCATTGCCGCTCTGCCATTTTCTCTGGTCATGGTGCTCATGGTATTCGCACTGTTAAAAGCATTAAAAGCAGAGTTAAAGGTAATCGAAAGCAAAAAGAAAACAGTTTAATCGGGAGTAGAAATAATTACACAAAAAGCCTCCAAGTATTCCTTTAGTGGAATGCTTGGAGGCTTTTGTGTGATTTTGTATTCATTGCTTTAAAACAGCGTTAAAAATTTCTCCGCCGTCATCAATATCGGTGAGGATGAGTCGATCTGTATTTTTGACGAAGATCGATTTGTATTGTTCGACACCTTTTTTGTCACTAAGGAGCAGAATTCGTTTTTCTTGATTGTCCGAAACCGTCTCGAATTCATAGTCCCCGTCTTCGATTTCTTCTATGATTGTCGGATATTCAGGCAATGAAGCCCATTCTTCGTGACCGGCGATTACCGTATCGTTTGGAGGTGCGGTGTCACTACAAGCGGCGAGGAATAAAGCAACAATGAACACCATGATCATTTTCTTGGTCATCTTAGTTTCAGTCTCCTTTGAAAAATCAGTTAGGATTCTTGTTTGTTAAGGCTAAGGCGATTCGGTCTATTCCGTCAGCTAAGGTTGCACGAGGACAAGCTGCGTTTAATCGTAAATACCCCAGTCCAGCAGATCCGTACTTGCTTCCAGGTTCTAGTGCAACTTTTCCAGTAAACAATAGTTTTTTCATGACTTCGTCTTCTGTTAAGTCGAGTCTACTGTAATCGAGCCACAACAAATAAGTCGATTGTGGCTTCATAACGCGCAGTCCAGGAACTTTTTTCTGCAATTCACTGCTGGCGAAATCGATATTGTCAGAAATCGTCGTCAGCATGTCCTCAAGCCAAGACTCGCTTTCATTATATGCTGAAGTCAAAGCTGCAGGTGCAAACGCGTTGAGCATGCCAGAACCATGAGCCAGTGCATGTTTTTCAAGCTTGTCGCGTTTTTCTTTGTCTGTGGCAACAATCATGGCCACTTGAATGCCAGCCAAATTAAATGTTTTCGTAGGAGCCATGCAGGTAAAGACTCTATCGCTTTCAGCGCCAGCAATTTTTGCGAGCGGCGTGTGACGATGAGGTTTAATCATTAAATCGCCATGAATTTCATCTGAAATAATAAGAACGTCGTGTTTGCTACACAATCGGACGATTTCAGTTAACTCTTCAGGTGTCCATACGCGGCCGCCGGGGTTGTGTGGGTTACAAAAAATAAAAAGAGACGCATCTCGCAGTTTTTCTTCAAAATCGTTAAAATCTATGACGTATTGGCCATCTTGAACAACTAGTGGTGAATAGATTACTTCTCGATCTTGATGTTCAGCCAACTCGAAAAAGGGAGGATAGACCGGTGTAGTGACGACTATTTTATCGTGTTTTTCTGTGAAAGTCTCAATGATTGAAGCGATGGCTGGAATAATCCCTTGGTGGAAAAGCAGCCAATCTGATTCGATTTTCCAATCGTTTCGTTTTTTCTGCCAATCAATCACAGCTGTTCGGCATTCTTCACACATAAACGAATAGCCAAAGATCGAATGTTCTACTCGGTCGTGTAAGGCTTTTAAGACAGCAGGTGGTGCAGGAAAATCCATATCGGCAATCCACATAGGCAAAATGTCTGAGCTGTCTTCTATACCGTATCTTGTTTCCATTGTGTCCCATTTAACGGAACGGGTATTTTTTCGGTCGTGTATATGTTGGAAAAAAGTCATTTTCGTATCTCCCTTATCAAATAATTTTAGAAATTCATTCGCTTTAATCGTAAAGCAATAAACAAAATTGTCATAGTAGATAATGAGAGCATAGCCCGTTCAAGCCAATCTTTCAAGGTCCTTTTGTGCGAATATAGCTTTGGGATGCGCATTTAGAGTCTTCGTCGACAAGGAAAGACCAAAATGCGAAACTATGACATAATCGAATTATTAGAAAACTTGGGAGGGGAAATCCATATGGCGAAAAAAAAGACACCTCAGCAAATGAGGGAAAGTTTAAAGCGAGACGAACTGAAAAACAATCCAGGTGGAACTTTGCGAGATGGCTTCGACAACGGAGCAGGCGCAGCGGGTGATATGGGTTGGAAAGGAATGGCTTTGTTAATCTTGGTATTAGTAATAGGCTACATCATTTATCAGTTGTTTTTTAGTTGAAAGGGGAATTCAGATGGATGTGCTAGCGCTCGGTTTGTTTTTGGCAGTTTTGTTCGGCGTAATTTGGTTGGTGAAATGGATGTTGAGAAAAGTATTTGCTATTAAAAAAGAAAAAATTGATTGGCTTTCTTATAATCATATAAACAAGCTACATAAAAAAATAGACTGGGGAATCCGAATCGCAACGATGGTTGGGATGATCTTCACGATCTATTTCGTGTTGTATAAACAATACCCAATCGCTCTTTACCTTGTTGTTTGGGGTGCATTCACCATTATTGATTACTCTGTCAGGGCTTTTTTTGAATGGAAATACACCGATAATCCAAAACAATGGATATTGACCATGAGTGAAATCGTCATTTTGGTTATTGCGGCAATTGTTGCGACGATTCAATTCGATTTGCTTACGATTGGTTGATGGACGGACAATCATTGAATAGGAAGTTGTTTGTTTTAAAAAAGAGTGGTTGACATACTTTTAGTACATGAGGTGGAAGTAATAGTAAGAAGAACAATCAAAACTTTCTTCTGTGTCAGCTGATTAAAGTGGGAATTTTTAGATAACTTCTTCAAATAAGCCCTACCCTATACCGATAAAAAGCTTTTAGCCAGAACCACTGTTCACGATCCCCCAAAATGCTATCTGTATTCCTGTAGAGATCGTAGTTACTTCTAAATGACTCGTTTACCTAAGTTTAAATTGATAGTAAACCAGTCAATTTTGTTTTCTTCAATCAATAATTCCGTTTCTTGCAAAGCTTACTGGTCTTCCTCCAAGTACCTAAAATTTCTAAACATAGTCGATTTATTTACTATTTTCAAGCCAGACATACAGTTTGGCTTTTTTTGGTAAGGAGTTCTATGTTTTTTTGATGTTTGAAAGCTATTCTTTGTTCTAGAAATCGATTGGCTGATGATCCGCCGTAGAGAACTTAGTAGATTGATTTCATATTATTTATGTTACCTAAATTTGGGATTGAAACTTTCTACTCAGTTATTCGAGATGGGCTATTAGAATCATTTCGAGTAATTTTAAAAAACTGAATAATTATCCATTTTTAGTTAGAGCTCTAGTAATTAGAACTAGCAGATTGGTTTTAAGGACAATTTTTATTGGCCTTTTTTTGCTTTTTAGTATAAATATGAAAAAGCAAAAGTTAATTTTATAAATCAACTTATTCCGTAAAAACTAAAGTAGGTTACACCGATAGTAAATTACAACTAATTATATGGTTATGATAATATTTTCCAAATTAAAAATGGTAATTTGGAATTATGGAAAATATTTGAAACATAAAATAAAACATGATAGGATAAAAATTAACATTTGAACAAAGAGAGTGAAAAAACAGAAAATAATTTTAAGAAAATGGAGGAACTAAAACATGCCTACAAAAAAAACGAATTCACATCGTCAGTTTGTCGCTTTAGCCACTTCCGCATCATTGGTTGCTGTTTCATTGGTTCCTGCTCAAACTGCTCAAGCACAGAGTCCTTTCACGGATGTTGGAGATAGGTACGAGAAAGCAGTAGATTACCTTGTTGCAAATAATATAACGGATGGCATAACATCAACCCAGTTTGGAACCTTGGATTCAATTGTGAGGGTGGATGCTGCTGTTCTTCTTGCACAAGCGTTAAAAGCTAAGATTAATCCTGCAGATAAGTCTACATTTACAGATGTTCCTCAACGGGCACAATCTCATTTAGCTTTTCTTCAGAAGGAAGGCATCGTGTTTGGTAAGACCGGTACGTCTTTTGATTCTTTTAATCACATAACTAGAGGTGAAGTTGCGCTCATTCTGGCAGAAGCTTTCGAACTAGAAGGTAATCCTAAAAACCTCGGCTTTACAGATGTATCAAGTCGCTATGAAAAAGCCGTAGCAGCACTACTAGAAAATGGAGTTACAGTCGGTAAAACGGAAACTTCCTTTGGTACAGAAGATCCTATTACCAGAGGCGAATATGCGATATTTCTGTATAAATTACTAACTACAGTTGGTACTGACCCAGGCAACCCAGGTAACCCAGGTGATTCAATAATTCCGAAACCACCGGCAGTAAATCCAGTCGACAATGATGATGCAGTAGTAACAGGGAAAGGCGAAGCCGGAACGGATGTAACTGTGACAATCGGTGACAAAGAGTACACCGGTACAGTCGACAAGGACGGCAACTTCGAAGTCGAAGTCCCGGTTCAAGAAACAGGCACTGAAATCAAAGTAGTCGTAACCGATAAAGCCGGAAACGCTAGTGATCCAACGGTAGTCGTGGTCGTGGATGCACCAGGAACCCCTGAAACACCAGACGTCCCAGCGGCTCCAGCTGTGGATCCAGTCGACAATGATGATGCAGTAGTGACGGGGAAAGGTGAAGCCGGAACGGATGTAACTGTGACAATCGGTGACAAAGAGTACACCGGTACAGTCGACAAGGACGACAACTTCGAAGTCGAAGTCCCGGTTCAAGAAACAGGCACTGAAATCAAAGTAGTCGTAACCGATAAAGCCGGAAATGCCAGTGATCCAACGGTAGTCGTGGTCGGGGATGCGACAGAAACACCAGACGTCCCAGCGGCTCCAGCTGTAGATCCAGTCGACAATGATGATGCAGTAGTGACGGGGAAAGGTGAAGCCGGAACGGATGTAACTGTGACAATCGGTGACAAAGAGTACACCGGTACAGTCGACAAGGACGACAACTTCGAAGTCGAAGTCCCGGTTCAAGAAACAGGCACTGAAATCAAAGTAGTCGTAACCGATAAAGCCGGAAATGCCAGTGATCCAACGGTAGTCGTGGTCGGGGATGCGACAGAAACACCAGACGTCCCAGCGGCTCCAGCTGTAGATCCAGTCGACAATGATGATGCAGTAGTGACGGGGAAAGGTGAAGCCGGAACGGATGTAACTGTGACAATCGGCGACAAAGAGTACACCGGTACAGTCGACAAGGACGGCAACTTTGAAGTCGAAGTCCCGGTTCAAGAAACAGGCACTGAAATTAAAGTAGTCGTAACCGATAAAGATGGAAATGCCAGTGATCCAACGGTAGTCGTGGTCGTAGATGCGACAGGAACCCCTGAAACACCGGATGTCCCAGCGGCTCCAGCCGTAGATCCAGTCGACAATGATGATGCAGTAATTACAGGAACAGCTGAGCCTAGTTCGACTGTGACAGCCACAGTAGGAAATCAAGAAATCGGTTTTGTGGTAGCTGGGGAAGACGGGAAATTTTCCATTGGGATTTCTCCACAAGCAGCCAGTACCATTATTGATGTTACTTCAACGAATGAAGCAGGGAGAAAAAGTGAACCGACCAGTGTAACGGTCACAGAAGTAACTGCTGGAAGCGATAATTCAGAATTAGAAAAACTTGTTGATGAATTAACAAGTAATCTGATTAAGGAGTATTTCACTAACGAAACGTGGACGAATTTTGATGTGGCTTTGCAAGAAGCAAATAAAGTCTTGGCTGACAATGATGCTACACAGCCACAAATCGATAAGGCTTATGACAACTTAAAAGCCGGCTACGAAGGGTTAATTTATGTGGAGATTCCATATACGATTAGTAACGATGTATCAGCCAGTCAAATTACATTAACCTTTACAGAAGCAGTAGCACTTGATGGACCGATTGAAACAGTAGGTGGGACGGTTGCTGATGCAACGATAAATGTAACGAATGAAGGCTTGTCCTTAACCGTCTCTTCTCCAGCTAATGCTCAGCCAGGAGATACAGTGGAAGCCACGCTACCAGTCGGAGGAAAGCCTGTAGTGACAACGCTGACTTGGAATGGTAATTCGTGGACCGTCGATACGGATCCCAAAGGTGTATTCGTCACTACTGTTCCAGCTGATATCGGAGCAGTAATCGACTTATCACTTGTGGATAATGAAGGGAATCTAATTAGTGGGGGAATCAATTTGGATCAGCTTTTAAATAATCCGAATTTGATTCGATTAAGTTTATTGCCGTCCAGTGGATTGGTATCAGGAGATGTAATTAAACTGGGGACGCCACTGTTTGAACTCTTGAATGTTAAGTTGACTGAAGAAGACATCAGCCGTGGATTTGTGGATGTCGGAATCAATTCTGACCTATTGAAAACATTAACTGGAGGAGAGACACTTGACCTAGAAGCGATTGTGACTCGTAATTCCATCGATGTCGTCAATGGAGTCATTGGTACTTTGCCATTACCGACGTTCCTAACAAAGCCAGTAGTTGAATCGCTAAGTGGAATTGGGGAAGAGTTGGCCTACATTTTGGCCGGCGATAGCGCACTTCGAATCGATGTTCCTACTCTCGGGGTCGATCGATTTAAAGTGGGTGATCAAGTTGTTCTTGAACTGTTCCATGAGCGTCTCTTATTGCCAGATGTCAGTGAAACAACAGCAGCCTATATTTTAACACCAGAGGATATTGAAAGAGGGTATATTGAGTATACATTCGATGATGATAATTTAATTTTGCGTCTTTTGTCATCACTGACAGTAGGATCAGAAATTGACATTACGCCTATCATTCTTGACGAAGAGCGTGAAGTTCGAGGAGAAACTCAGACAGCGACTATTTCTCAAGGGATTCTCAGCATCTTGCTTCGCTTAATCGGAGATCTCATTTTACCTTGATGAAAAGCTTTGTAAAATAAGTAAGCAGTCTCAAAAAAAATGTTGTACACTTGCTATCTTCAAACAAATCAAATCGATTTTATGGAGTTAGCCTGTATAAGGAAAATCCACAAACATAAAAACACACCAAGCTTTCAACGGCTTGGTGTGTTTTTATGTTAATTTATAGCTTTGTTGTTGCGAATAAACAGAGAACCGATTAATCCAACAATGGCAGCTACCAATACCGCATAAAACGCGAAATTTGTCCCAAACGCTAAAAATTCTGCAGGATTGAGCGCACCAAACTCTGCAATGTAATTTTTTTGGCCGGCTGTAAACAAGGTAATAGCAATCGCTGTCCCAGCGGCACCTGCAACTTGAGTCAATGTATTCATAGCGGCTGAGCCATCTGCATACAAATTTGGTGGCAACTGATTCATCGCATGGGTTTGTGCGGGCATGATGGCCATGGAAATTCCTAAGTAGAGGACACAAAGCGCTGCGATGATTTGCCATACCGGCGTCGTAGCTGACAGAATGACGATAAACGCAATGGCCGCTACTGTCATAAAGGCAAACCCGGCACGTGTGTAGAGGCGTGCACCCACACGGTCAAAGCTAGAGCCGACGATAGGCGCCATGAGGATGTTTAATAGGTTAGCAGGTAACATCAACAGACCAGCAGCAATCGATGAGTAAGCGAGTACACTCTTCAAATAGATCGGAATTAAAATCGATACCGAGAGAATAACAAAAAGAGTAGCAACCATAAGCAAGGTTCCTAATGAGAACATCGAGTAGTTAAAGACACGCAAATCGATCATTGGCTGCGACATCTTCAGCTGGCGAAGGATAAACAGCAACAAGGCGATAAGTCCTGCAGTTAATGGGCCAAAGACGAGCGGCGCGGTAAGAGACGTTTCTGCCAATGCCGCCAGTGAATAAATAATTCCTCCAAACGCAATGGTGGATAATACCAACGAAGCCACATCAATTTTAGGTTTGGAAATCGTTGAAACATTTTCAATCGTTAATGCACCCAGTAGTAAACACCCGTTTAACGCGATCATTACCCAGAAAATATAATGCCAGCTGCTGACCTGGATGATTAAACCGCTTAGTGTAGGTCCAAGAGCCGGACCACTCGTTAGCACTAGCCCGACAATGCCCATGACCGATCCTCGTTTTTGAATTGGAAAGATCATCAACACCACACTGAACATCAACGGTAAAAAAATTCCGGTTCCGATGGCTTGGATCAACCGACCAGCTAACAGGATTGAAAAACTCGGTGCCACAGCAGCAAGCGTCGCACCGAGTGAAGAAATAACCAGTGCTGAAACAATCAACTGGCGTGTAGTAAACCAACGAACCAAATACGCAGACAACGGCACTAAGACGGCTAATACCAACAAATAGCCGGTCGTCAACCACTGTGCGGTACTCGCGCTAATCGAAAAATCCTCCATAATATTAGTCAACGCCATATTCAATGCAGTTTCGCCGAATAACCCGATAAAGGATCCGAGCATTAAAATAGCAGCAATCAATTTCGGTCTTTTTACGTGTACATGAGATTCCATAACGCAACTTCTCTCTATCTGTAATTTTGACTTGCCAATGTTCTCGATGATTCAATTTTTTAATAAAACCAATGAGTTCATTTGCAACTATAGCAAAAATTCTTAAGAAAACTCAATACAATTTGATTGGATAAAAGGTAGCTCAGCCACACTTTTGTCATATTCTCTTGAAAGAAAAATTTGTGATACGAATATAAAAGAATATTTTCTCCAACAATTAAAATGATAGCGCTACCTTTTACATGTATAGAAATCCTACTGTCTGAGAAGTTTTGGAATAGCCAGTCGTAGCAAGGAGACAAGCAGTTTTTAAAGGTGTGCTACCACTTTCCCAAAAATCTCAATAGTTTTT
The DNA here is from genome assembly GCF_002009235.1 of Planococcus faecalis. NCBI lineage: Bacteria > Bacillati > Bacillota > Bacilli > Caryophanales > Caryophanaceae > Planococcus > Planococcus faecalis. The sequence goes on along the minus strand of NZ_CP019401.1, from coordinate 3,247,256 downwards.
AGCGCCAACAATGAAAAAAATGAAAGTAATTATTCACCGGTGCTATTAATTTTTAGAGCGGGCGCATAAAAGCACTCTCGACTTGCGTACTGTTGATTGTATTTCCAAAGAATTAATCACATATCGATACGAATAGAAAGTTTGGAGTAACTTAGGCAACGGGTGAATATAGGACCTTTCGTAGTAGAATCTCTATGTATTTTCTAACAGAGCAGCAATCCAGGAACAATAGGCGACTATAAGCTCATTTAAATCCTGTTGACAAAATAATATTTATCGTTAAAATATATTTTAACGATAAATATTATTTGTGGAGGTGGCGAGTTGTTAAAAGATAAAAATATCCAAAATCTTTTTTGGGGAAGGCTGGTTTCTACATCCGGTGACAGTCTATATGAAATTGCCGTAATTTGGTACGTGTTTGAACTGAGTCAAAATGCTTTTTATACAGGTTTGGCAGTAGTCATTGTCATGATCCCCAACTGCTTTAATTTTCTCTTAGGCCCATTGATTGAAAAAATGAACAAAGCGAAAGTATTGATTTATGCACAGTTTTTTCAATTTTTTTTAATGCTGTTGATTCCTATAGGAATCGGATACGGATACGAATCAGTTTTTCTTGTTCTCGGAATTGTATTTTGCATTTCATTTCTTGAAAATTTTCAAGGAACTGCTGAAATTGCGGTGGTACCTAGAATGGTTGTGAAAGAAGAGAGAGGGAAGTTTAACTCGTTAATTAGCAGCTCACAACAACTGGTGGATATCTCGATGAAAGCTGTTTTTGCTGGGTTTATTTTGACCATTGGCGTACAAAATATTTACTTGTTTAATGCCTTAACCTTTTTAGTAGCAGCCATATTTTTTAGTATGTTAAAGATAAAGTCGACAACAGGAGAGGCAAAACAAACAACAGGAAATTGGGAACAGTATCAATCCAGTTTGAAAACTGGATTTGCGTATTTTTTCAAATCAAAAATTGTCTTTATTTGCTTGCCGTTTTTAATCGCTAACTTTTCTTTTGGTATGGCTGAAGCTATTCTTCCAGTCTACGCCAGTGAAAGAGGTGGAGCTGAACAATACGGCATCATCATTCTCGCCATCACACTCGGCAATTTGGCAGGATCTTTACTAGTAGTGAAAGTAATGAGATATCCGTTAGGGATTTTGATGATTGTTTTGCCACTTCTGTCATTTTTATTGTGGTTTTCATCCATTTTGGTGAGTCACAACGGAATCTCCACCTTCCTTTTAGGCTTGGCTTTCCTTCCTTTTGGAATGATGAGCATTCTATTAATCACGTTTTTGCAGACATCGATTGAAGAGCATTTACTAGCAAGAGTGTCGTCGATTATCGATAGTATGTTAGTATCTGCCATGCCGCTCGGTGCCTTGCTTGGCGGAATTTTATCGCCTGTCATTGGTGTTGGGAACATGATGCTAGTGAGTTCAACAGGTTTACTGGCCATTGTTTTTTACTTTTTGTTCAATAAAAACATTCGCTCCTTGCCGAAAATTGAAGACATTCAATTACAAGAATAAAAAAGCCATTAAGCTTTTTTAGGCTTACTGGCTTTTGCGTCTGTTTCATAAGTTAGGATAGAAAACGTATAGTTTGTTTTGTCATCTGTAGAAGAGCGCTTACTGATCAATTTTTCGATTTCCTCATTGATCTTCAGCCATTCGGAATGTGTGAGAGAAACTGTCGCTTCTCGGTACATGGCACGCGTTTCACCTGAGTCTTCTAAATCAGCCTTCAGCAAATTCGCGCCTTTGTTGAAGGTTAGAAACATATGAGATAGTAGCGCCGCCGAATTTGTGCGAGCTAGTTCTCCTTCAATGCTCATAAATTCTTCGTTAGTAGCGAACAATTGACGAGAAGAGTAATATTTTTCGATTAAGTTACCAACTTGTTTTTCTTCACTCACGTGAATAAGTCCTGTATCCAAAAGCTTTTGGATCGGGTAATACAGCCTCGAAGGCTTGTCATCCAATTCACTAGCAATTTCTTTCACAGTTTTGTCTACAGCTTGAATCGAGTACAAAATCGCCTCTATTTTAGGGTCAGCAATCAATTTCATCAAATCAAAATTACTCGTCATGAGTCCACTCCTTTATCTTTCGTATAAATTAATTTTAACGGATTAAAATATTATAACAATGGAGGATAAAGGTAATCTTGTAGCTGTCTTTAGTTATAAGCAACAGAAAGAAATCATTCCTCATTACTTGTGAGACTGAAAATCATCACTTTTGAGCCAATAAAAAAATCTACCGCAATGCGAAGAGCTACCAGGTTTAAATCAGTACGGAAATCAAAAAACTCCGTAGGCATCATCCATAAAAACTTGGTTTTGTAGTAAGGCAATCATTCCTGATTTTCAATGTCGTTTTGGTATTCAAGAATATCCCCGGGTTGACAATCTAAAGCCTTACAAATAGCTTCTAAAGTAGATAGTCGAATCGCCTTTGCCTTCCCATTTTTCAATATAGAAATGTTGGCCATTGTTATGCCAACCTGCTCTGAAAGCTCTGTAACACTCATTTTTCGTTTAGCTAACATCACATCAATATTAATAATAATTGCCACGTTATTCACCTCAGACCATTAAGTCATTTTCTGATTTTAGATCAATCGCTACTTGCAGAAGCCTTTGAAGAACAGCAGCAAAGACCGCTACTACCATTGAAGCAAAGGCGGGTAACATTCCAACTAATATAAGACCGGGTGCATCGTCTAGATCTGCTACACGAAAAACGAATGGCAGGATTACTACATACAATCCACTAATTGTAATGGCACATAACTTGATTTTTCTCAAAGACGCAATAGGCAACTTAGAAAATGTTTGGTCTTTGTCAATATAGGTTAAAAGCTTTAACGTCTGATATAGTGCGATGAAAAAAGGGATAACTGATAAATATATACCACTCACAATAGGATATAACATAGAGGCATAAACCGGATTTGCTGGGTTATTGGCTAACCAAAACACCCCAAATATACAAAAAGAAAGAATTGGAATTCCCATAAGAATAACAGTCAGTCTTAAAAAAATTGTCGATTTTCGTTCCATAAAAAACACCTCACTTATTTATTTAATGCTAATATATCACTATATTTATTGAAATACAATAAATATATATTGTTTCAAAGATTTTTAAAGTTTTCCCCAAAAAATTTTTAGACAAAGTAATGGGCATTTCTCGCTTTACAAAAAAACTTGTAATATTTTTTTGACAACCACTCATCAAAATTCTAAAAACTATTGACAGAAAACTCTCATAAAAGTATACTTACAATAACTTGGTGAAGGTGCTTTGTCAAAAATAAATAAATAATGAAAGTTAGCTTTCATTATTTGTAAGCACTTTCATTAAAGAATTGAAACATTTTTCGAATTTATCGGGCTGCAAAAAATATGAATTTCGATAAGTGAGGTGAGTTGCTAAATGAAAACACAAACAAAGTTGGTCGGTCTTAAACCGACGCTATTAATGGCACAAATGAAAGCAGACTTCACAAAATCAGATATAAAAATTTACGAATACATTTTGGCGAACAAAGAGAAAGTTCTTTATCACTCTTTAACAGAAATGGCAGAAGCGTGTGTTGTGGCAGAAGCTACATTATTGCGGTTCTTTAGAAAATTAGACTATAAGGGCTTCCAAGACTTCAAGTTTATGCTTGCTCAAGAACTTTCATTAACCACAATCGATGCGGTAGAAAACACCTATGTTGATAAAGTAAAAAATAATGTGATTCAAGTAATTACAGATACTGCTGCAGTGGTAGAAGAAGATTTGCTAGACCAAGCCATCATGAAAATAGCAGCTTCTGAAGATCTTGTGATTTTTGGTATTGGTTCATCAGGAATTGCAGCACTAGACATGCAAAATAGGTTGATGCGTATCGGAAAAAATTCAAGTATCATCACCGATTCGCATTTCCAAATGATGCGGGCAGCTTCTATGACGGAAAAAACGGTCGTTATTGCGGTTAGTTTGACAGGCAGTACAAAAGACATTGTAGACGCCGTAAGTGCTTCGAAATCGAACGGAGCAACAGTTATTGCTTTGACGAGCTATACAAAATCCCCTTTAACAAAATTCGCTGATTTAGTCTTACTATCTTCTTCAAAAGAAAGCCCATTAGACAGTGGATCGCTCATTTCAAAAATATCGCAGTTATTTTTAATTGATCTTATTTGCACAGGATTAGCGTTGAAAAATGAACAAGAAGCAAAAGTAATACAACTAAAAATTTCGGAAAACACAGCAAATAAACTTTATTAAACATTAAGGAGTAGTCATTATGGATAAACAATTATTGTTAGCAAAACTAAAGGGTGGTCTAATTGTCTCTTGTCAAGCATTAGAAGACGAACCGTTACACAGCTCTTATATCATGTCTAGACTAGCAGCGGCAGCTCAAGAAGGTGGAGCAGTAGGCATTAGAGCTAATGGTTACGAAGATATCAGTGCCATTAAAAAATCAGTCAATTTGCCAGTTATCGGCATTGTTAAGCGAGATTACGATGACAGCAAAGTATTCATCACAGCAACGTTAAAAGAAGTCGAAGAAGTGGTGAAATCAGGAGCAGAAATCATTGCTCTTGATGCAACAGATCAGTTGCGGCCAAACGGACAGCGACTGGATGAATTTTATGTAGAGGTTCGTCAAGTTTTTCCAGATGTTGTGCTAATGGCAGACATTTCAACGTTCGAAGAAGGTGTAAAAGCAAGTAAGCTGGGCTTTGACTTAGTGGCAACTACATTATCGGGATACACGGATTACACAAAAGACCACGTGCTACCGAATACTGACCTGATCAAATCTCTTGCTGAAGCAATAGATACACCAGTAATGGCAGAAGGTGGATACTGGAAGCCGGAAGAATTAGAAAGAGCGATGGCTTATGGAGCTCATGCGTGTATCGTAGGATCTGCTATTACGCGGCCAAGAGAAATCACCAAACGTTTTGTTGCAAGTTTGAATAAATAAAACGTAAAAGTATAATGCGCGATTAGATGTACTATTTCTTTTAGTAGTTGTTCTTAGGTTGATGGTGTGATGGGAAAAGTTGAGGTTGTCAAAAAGAGTAGCATAGAATATTTTAGCTTCTAGCTGTTACTGAAAATGAAATCTAATTTTGGTACGCAGTATGCAGAATCGAAATTATCTAATGTAAATCATCAAAGGGGTTTGGAAGTTGAAAAATTTATTTGGAAAAGCACAGCAATTTGGAAAGTCATTTATGTTGCCTATTGCGATACTACCAGCAGCAGGATTACTGCTTGGAATTGGTGGATCTCTATCGAACCCGAATACAGTAAGTACTTACCCGTTTCTAGATATCGCATTCTTACAAGCGATATTTACAATTATGAGTAGTGCAGGAAGCATTATTTTTGCGAACTTGCCTGTCATTTTCGCAGTCGGGATTGCTATTGGTTTAGCACGTTCAGACAAAGGGACGGCCGGTCTCGCTGCACTTATCGGCTACCTCGTGATGAACGCATCAATTAATGGGATTTTAATCATCAACGATGAACTTGCTGTTGAGGCGTTATCCAGCGCTGGACAAGGGATGGCGCTTGGTATTCAAACGCTCGAGATGGGTGTGTTCGGCGGAATTATGGTTGGGATCATGACGGGGCTGTTGCATAACCGATTTAATAAAATTGAGTTGCCTCAGTACTTAGGATTCTTCGGAGGCTCTCGTTTTATTCCGATTGTGACTGCTTTTTCGGCCATTCTATTAGGAACGGCGTTGTATTTTATTTGGCCGCTATTCCAGCACTTGATTACTCAGGCAGGCGGTTTAGTTAACGCAACGGGTGTTATTGGCACTTTCATTTACGGCTTTATTCTACGAATGCTTGGTCCTTTTGGATTGCATCACATTTTTTATCTGCCCTTTTGGCAAACGGGGATTGGCGGTTCACTCGAAATTGGTGGTCAGCTCGTACAAGGAACACAGAACATTTTCTTTGCTCAGTTGAGTGATCCTTCGACTACTCACTTTTTTGAAGGAACATCACGCTTTATGTCTGGTCGCTTTATTACGATGATGTTTGGTTTGTTAGGTGCTGCATTAGCAATTTATCATACGGCAAAACCTGAAAACAAAAAAGTCGTGGGCGGGCTTATGTTATCTGCAGCGTTGACTTCGTTTTTAACGGGAATTACCGAACCATTAGAATTCTCTTTCCTCTTTATCGCGCCGGTCTTGTATTTAGTTCATGCGATTTTTGATGGTCTAGCCTTCATGATGGCGGATATTTTTAATATCACAATTGGTCAAACGTTCTCAGGAGGATTTATTGACTTTATCTTATTTGGAGTGTTACAAGGTCAGGATAAAACAAACTGGATATATGTGATTCCGCTTGGGATTGTTTGGTTCTTCATGTACTATTTTGTATTCAAATTTTTGATTAAGAAATTCAATTTCAAAACGCCAGGTCGTGAAGATGAAAAAATGGACGCACCCGCAGCAAATGCGGTTTCGGTTGATCCGCAACAGAGCCGTCCACATACCATCATTGAGGCATTCGGGGGACAAGCAAATATCGTGGATCTGGATAACTGTGCAACTCGCTTAAGGGTAACGGTTAAAGATCCAGAACTTGTACAAAAAGAGGCATTTCCTGCGACGGGTAGTAAAGGAATTATTATGAACGGAACAGGCGTGCAGGTTGTATATGGACCGCAAGTATCGGTTATTAAAAATGAAATTGAAGAGATACTTGAGCAATAACAGTAGAAATAATCAAACAGAGAATCCTGCCGAGTTTAACTATCGGCAGGATTCTCTGTTTTGTTGAACTGTAAAATCACAATGCATGAAAAGCGATTATTTCAAAACTAGCCAAATAGTTTTTCAACGCGTCAATGTCTTGCGCTGTACTCGCTAAAGCGACGTGACCATCCGGGCGAACAAGATACAATGCATTTTGCTGAAATCCTGCTTTCTTCATAGTAGCTTGCCACGCAAATTCATGGACCTCAAGCGACTGCATGTCAGCGAAGTCTTTTAGTTCTTGACTGGCTTTGCCATAAATATGGATTTGCCAATCAACCGATTGCAAGGCTTGAAAGTTACTGCTGTCAGCAAGTTCAATCCATGGCAAACGCATACCCCCAAAAATTTTCCCTGCCTTTCCTTTACTTAAGGCACTGTCCCTGTAGTTAATGTGAATTTGAGATAACACTTTAAAGGCGTTCAGTTTAGTAAGCGAAAATTTAAATAACGAAGGCACGACATACGGTACGATAAACTTACGCAATAAAGTGCCGCGAAGCTTTTGATTGATGATGGTTTGAAAGGCTTGATCAGTAGTCGCAACCAATCTCCGCGCAAAAGCAATCCGCTCCGTTTCATAAGTTTCGAGTAAGGATGGGGCAGCTTTTCCATGGAGCACTGCTGCGAGCTTCCAAGATAAATTGAAGGCATCGCCAATACCGGTATTCATGCCTTGTCCGCCTGCAGGGCTATGAAGGTGTCCTGCGTCACCTAATATAAAGCAACGTCCTTTGGAGAAATGCTCACTGACGCGGTAGTGGACGCGATAAGTAGAAAACCAGTTGACCTGTGACGTTTTTACTCCAATTTTCCTTTCGATATAATCGCTCATATGGTGGTATTCAACATCCGGAATCTCACTGAGTTCCTCAGGCACAACTCCAAGTATCCTTTTTGTGTGTGCGTTTCTCACAGACATATACAACATAAAACCGTCATCATCCATATACATATCCATTTTTTCCATTTCCACTTCTGATTTTTCGGTTTCGACATCGGCGACGAAAAATAACTGCTTATACGTACCACCGGGAAATTCAAAGTTCAGTCCTTTTCGTACCGTACTTCCCGCACCGTCGCATCCGCATAAATAAGCGAAATCAGCAGTTTCTTCAGGGGCTCCTTCTTTTTTTAAAACCGCGCGTATGCCTTCTCCGGTGTCCACAAAAGAAGATAGTTCCGTATTCCACTCCACGCTAATTCCGAGTTTTTTCAATTCATCAACGAGAATTTCTTCGTGTTCATCTTGAGGCAAGCTAAGGATCAATGGAAATGGGCTCAAGCCTTTACCAAAATCGTGAAACTTCAAATTGGCTTTGACTTCTTTCCCATCACTCAAATCAAGTGACAAAATGGGTTGCCCTTTCCTGACGATTCTATTGGATAAGCCGAGCTGCTGGTAATGCTCTAATATCCGTGCATGCACAGCGAGTGCACGAGACGCTGTACCGGTTCCGGACTTTTTTTCGATGATCCGAAAAGGAATATGGAAGCGTGCTAGGCTGTAAGCAAGATCAAGTCCTGTTGGGCCTGCTCCTACGATTAGTACTTGTGGTTTCACGATGAAGACCTCCTATCGAATAGAACAACTAATTGGTATGAGAATGTATTCGTTTAATTTAAGGAAGTATCGATAAAGAATAGAGAAACGCAACTGCAATGAGTTGATCGAATTTTGTTCCAGCCTACCGAGACGTTTTCTAAAGCTGGTGAAAAAATTATCTAGTACTGCTACTATATCCTTAATCAGACGAGTTCAAGCAAATTCGCGCTAAAAAATTGTAATCCTATAGAAAGCAGCGAGCCGCAAGAGAGAATTACTTCGCTGTTTTTTTATCTAATTTCCCAATTATAGGAACTTTCCTTCTTTTGGTTCGTAAAGTAAAGGGAAGAAAATTTATGGAGGCGAGTTTATGTCAAAACCAGCAATGCAATTGGTCAATTTAAAAAAGACCATTGGGAAAAAGCCAATTATTAAAGGGTTAGATTTTGAAATTCAAGCAGGAGAAGTGTTTGGATTTTTAGGGCCAAACGGAGCGGGCAAGACGACAACCATTCGCATGATGGTCGGCTTAATCGATATTACAGAAGGTGATGTGCTGATTGAAGGAAAAAGCATTAAAACCGATTTTAAAGGAGCCATTCAACATGTTGGAGCAATTGTCGAAAATCCCGAAATGTACCCATTTTTAAGTGGTTGGAACAACTTAAAGCAATATGCACGAATGGTTAACGACGTTACGGAAGATCGCATGAAACAAGTGATTTCACTCGTTGGGTTGGAACATGCGATTCATGAAAAAGTAGGAAGGTATTCACTTGGTATGCGCCAGCGTCTAGGGATTGCACAAGCATTGCTGCACGGACCGTCGATTTTGATATTAGATGAGCCGACTAACGGTCTCGATCCTTCTGGAATTCGAGAAATTCGTAAATACATCCGCAATTTAGCTGAAAAAGAAAATGTCGCGGTCATCGTATCGAGTCATTTACTAACAGAAATTGAATTGATGTGTGACCGGATTGGTGTCATTAAAAATGGGGAATTGATTGCGATTGAAGCGGTTCGGAGCGTCCAAAACGATGAAGCGTTAAAAGAAGTATTCATTGAAGCAGAGCCACTTGAATCTGCTAAAATCTATTTGGAAACGCAGACCACAAATAAAATTGGCGTGACGGCAAAAGAGCTGTCCATATCCATTAAACACGAAGAAATTCCCGCTGTTTTAAAGAGTTTAATCGAACAAGGAATTAATATTTACGGTGTTCGTGTGTTACAAGCAACGTTAGAAGATAAATTTTTTGACTTGATTGGAGAGAATACCATTGAGTAATTTTATGAACTTAATCTGGAACGAGCAAATCAAATTATATGCCCAAAAATCGACATGGATTATGTTTATTGTTTTAGCACTTATTGTTATAGGCGGCGGACTGATAACCAAATTTATGGGTCCTGAAACTGATTTTAAAGAATACGGAGACAATTGGCAGGAAGAAGTGCAGGCGGAAAATACACAGCTGGCGACTGAAATGGAGGAAGATGAATTTCTGCAATTTTCCAATCCGGTGATTATTGAAGAAAACAACTATTATCTAGAAAACAATATTAAGCCGCAGCCTTATGACGGCTGGGAATATGTGTTAGAAAATAGTTTTCTTTCATCAGTCATTAGCTTGTTTACTATTATTGTCGCAGCAGGAATTATTTCAAATGAATTTAAATGGGGCACGATAAAGCTATTGCTTATTCGTCCGATTTCACGCACTAAGATTTTGTTTTCCAAATATGCCTCGGTGTTAATTTTCGCACTGACGTTGCTCGTTTTCCTGCTTGTCACTTCTTTAGTTGTTGGAGCCATACTATTCGGCCTTAACGGGGTGAATCCTTCTATCGTGCAGCAACAAGCGGGTGGCTTTGGTCAAAATGGCGTGTTAGGTGAAATTGTGCAAGATTACGGATTGAGTCTCATAACACTCGTTATGATGGCAACTTTCGCATTTATGATTTCTGCCATTTTTAGAAGCAGTAGCATGGCAATTGGCTTAGCGATTTTCTTAATGATGGCGGGCAATGCGATTGTTGCGTTCCTCTCACAGTACGGATGGTCTAAGTACATTTTGTTCGCCAATACGAATTTAAAGCAATATATGGACGGTGCAGAGCCACTGATTGAAGGCATGACACTAACGTTCTCGATTGTCGTTTTGTTGGTCTATTTCGCCGTGTTCATTGGTGCAGCGTGGACTGCGTTTACTAAACGGGACATTGCAGGACAATAAATCAAATATAGGATTAACATTAGGAGGATGATGATGAAACGAACAGCAGAAATTGTATTAGCCGTTATCGGTGCCTTGGGTTACGTATTTACCGCAGCTTTAGGTGGGTTTATGATTTGGCTTCAGAACAACAAAGGGTTAATGGAAGAGGTGTTCAATGAAACGATTGAACAAAATCCTGAACTTGGTATGAGCGACATGGAAGTTATGCTAGATGCATTAGGGACGGGCGGCTGGTTGTTCGCAATCGCTTCTGTTGTGGCCGTGATTTTAGGGATTGTTGCGATCGTTTTCCTAAAAAGCAACAAAAAGCCGGTAGTGGCTGGCATCATCTTTATTGCGACCGCAGTGATCGTCGCAATTGTGACAAGTGGAGCCGGTATTTTGGCTGGACTCTTTTATCTTATTGCGGGCGTAATGGCTCTTGTTCGTAAGCCTAAGCAAGTGATTGAAGAATAAGTGTGAACTGAAAAGACAACCTGGAAGATATCAGTGTATCTTCCAGGTTGTCTTTTTTAACTTAATGAAATTGGTGAAAAGAGGGAGGAAACTATGAATCGGTTTGATATGAGTTTTAAAAATAACAGAGTACGCGTCTATTTTGCTACAATGATCCCGTTAATCATCGGAGCCATCTTATTGTATCTATTTTTACCGAATGAGCTTCAGCTGATCTCGACGTTATTGGTGATTATTGGAGTGATTACTTATTATATTTGGCTAATTCTCGATCGAAAAAAACAAAAGGGAGGTAACTAAATCAGTTAGTAAGCAAACGCGCAGCTTAGTATTAGAATTTCTTTTAAGTTTTCTGAAAAATATGTTAATATTAAATCGTTTATAAGTGTTGTTCACGTTTATTTTGAAAATTTTAGCAGTAGGTGAAGCAGTAAGCCGAATGTGTTAGAAATCGAACGAAGAAACTTTTGGGAGGGATTTAGATGAGTCAAGAATCGTGGTTACCAACGTTAAAGACGGATACACCTGAGGAAGGGTACGAATTAGCAGTGAAATTGGCACGTAAAGCTGTAGGAATGACGCAACCAGATGAAAGTATCCGTAAAAAGTTACGTCCAGTCTACGCAAATAACGCAGATAGTTTAACTTTAGCTTCCCAAGTGGTGGCGATCAATTTTCAAACAGTAGCTGCAGCTAATGATTATTGGAAAGAGTAAGTACTAGTAAAAAATTGATCGACCGTTGATTAAAGTCTGATTTTCCAGCACTAGCCGAATACGAAATAATCGATGTGAACAGCATAACCCCCACAAAGAATCATTTTCTTTGTGGGGGTTATGCTTTTTTTAGTGATCTTCACGTACTTTTTTATCGCCAATCATAAACGTCAAGATGAACATCATCACGTATAGCGACAAGATAATACCGAACGTATACTGATGATTTGCGGTCACGTCGTAAACAACTGCAATCAAAAGTGGCAATAGTCCACCTATGATAAATCCACCGGTTTGCATCATGGCCGTCCAGGAACTAGCTTCTTCAGCTGTCTTTGTTTCATCTAGTGGCAACAGCAGGGCAATCGGGAACAATCCGCCAAGCGGAATACCCATAATAAAGGCACCTGTCCACATGAGTGGATGAATCCCTGTCCAAAACAAGGCGACTGCGAGCGTCCCTGCAACTAGCATAAGCAACAACCAAAACTTCCGGGCGGGAAAACGCTCCATGAGCAACGGCAGAAGGATGTTCAAAAACAGTTGAACGGTCGTCATAATGCTAAGCAACAATCCTGCCTGCAGCAAGGTCATTCCAGCCGCAACCGCAATTGGTGCGAGCCATGTAATGATCGAGAAAAACGCAGATGACTGTAACCCGAAGAATAATAAAAATAGCCAGGCCTTCCGTGTTTTCCACGGAGATCGTATTTTTTTCTGATGCTCTTTCGCGACAACGGAATCGAGTTGACGTACTTCGATAGGTCCTTTCATCGCGAAAAACCACGCAACTAAACCAAAAAGTGTCAGCACAGACCAGCTACTAAGCGCCAACAAGTAGGACCCGGTTCTATCAAAAAACACAACGGTTAATCCGGCACTAGCTGCAGAACCTACTCCCATACCGAGTGAGTAAACGCCAATGACGGCTGCCGCGCGATCCGGGAAATACTGTTTAATCATCGCGGAAAGAAGGGGGCCAATTACCGCAATCGCGATACCAATAATTAATGCGGTCCCGATTAAAACGATAAAGCTGGAAACAAAACCTCGTAACGCAGTCATGAGTCCAATCAAAATGAGCATCGCATAAATCGTCCGTTTTAATCCGAATTTCCGGTTTAATACGGGAGCCATCGTGGCAAAAACACCCATACAAATAACTGGAACCGCCGTCAACAAACTAACTTGTGCATTAGACAAGGTCAGTTGCTCACGAATCGTTTCAAGCATGGGACCAATTGATGTGATGGCGGGTCTCATATTGATAGATATCGCAAAAATAGCGAAGATAATTAGAACAGACTTTTGCTTGCTTATGTTATTGAGCATATACTGGTTCCTCTATCTATCTATTTATTTGCTGTATAGCTTTTTCTAATGCGAACGTGCGTTAAAAAAACTATACTAGCTCTATTCCATACTATAGTAATTCATTACCACTTTCTATAAGGTAAGAACTTTCCATTCAATGTTAAAACGACACGATCTCCTTTTGGATCTTCTTTTTTCTGCATATCCAGTTCAAAATCAATCGCACTCATAATGCCTTCGCCAAATTTTTCTTGGATGAGTTCTTTAATGGTAGGACCGTATACCAATACCATTTCGTACAACCGATATAGACCTGGATCAGTAGGGGGCATTTGTATGGCGTCGCCTCGGAATGGGATTTGCGTCAAAGCTTGTACGACTTCTTCATCAAGATCTAATAATGTTCCTATTTTTTCAGCTTCTGGACGAGTCATTGTAGCTTGTCCTAATAAAGCAGTGACGATCCAACTTTCAGCATTTTCACTTTCCATAGCGATTTCGTTCCATGTTAATCCTTTTGCAAATTTAGCGTCAAGTATTTTTTGAGTTGCTTCTTTTCTATTCATTTATAAAAACTCCCTTTTCATTTCATTTATTTTGATATAAGTGGAACGGATGCTCTTGGGCATCTCCTCTAGTGTGCACTGTATTTTACCGATTTTTAGTATAAGACACTGACAACAAAACGTCTTTCTAGAGTGATTGCTCCAATTCAACAGATCTTGCTAAATCTTTGTATCCATCAACGATGACATCCAGTTTGCCTGTCTGCGGGTCAATAACAAGACCGTGTACGGGAATATCTTTAGGAATGAGTGGATGGTTTCGAACTAATTCGGTGTTCGCAGTTATGGAGTCAACGACGTCATCAAATCCGAACAACCATTTGTGCAGGTCAACACCCGCATATTCGATAGCAGAAAGAACCATCGGAGAAGTCACACCGCGATCGACCATCTTTTGCAGTGTTCCTTGTGGATTGCTTTGGCTCATGCCGCATCCATGATGTCCAATAATGTAAATCTCTTCAGCATTCAGTTCGTATACTGAAGTAACAATACTGCGCATCATGCTGCCGAACGCATGGCTAATAGTTCCGCCTGCATTTTTAATAATCTTTGCATCCCCATTGTGTATATCTAACGCTTTTGGAAGCAACTCAATTAAACGAGCGTCCATGCATGACACGACAACCATTCGCTTTTGTGGCATTTTAGTAGTTTCATAAGGTACGTATTCTTTTTTTGCTACGAACTGGTCATTGTGCTCTAAAATTTCCTGTAGTAACATTCATATAACCTCCTTTTGGTTTATATCTTATTTCTTTAGGAACGAACTAAATGTATATGGCTAAACAATTAGTGAAACAGGATATAAACCAAGTATAGATAGTCGTAGACAAAAGAAGAATAAGTTGGCGAATCGCTTTTGGACGTTCAACTTTCATGATGAAAGGGTTGGGAATTATCATTGATCACATAGATTTTGAGATACTGGCATTATTAAAAGAAAACTCCAGAATACAGTGGAAAGAAATTGGACAAAAAGTACACATGACTGGGCAAGCTGTGGGAAATCGGATTCGAAGGTTGGAAGATATGGGGATTATTGAACAGTACACAATCGCCATAAATCGCGTAAAGCTAATACAGCCGATCACAGCATTTATCACGTTCTTCGTCGAAACGACGGATCACAAAACCTTTCATGACTTTTTTAAAGCACAAGAGGCCATCTCTGAAGCGCACCGTACGAGCGGAGATGGCTGTTATTTATTGACTGGGCATTTTGGTTCGAATGAAGAGCTGGAGATGTTCCTCGAACGTCTTTTAACATACGGAAATTATCGTATTAACTTATCAATAGGTAAAATTAAGTGACGGGGTCAAGATTTTCCACTGTTTGTGTATTTTTATTTTGCTAATATGAAAATGAATCATTCAGTAGTAACCTATACTTTCTGGACAGTCTGAAAAGGCAGCTAGCGAAATTCGCTAGCTGCCTTTTTACATATTAAAACACTTCGATTTGTCCCATCATGCCGTTATCTTCGTGTTCTAAAATGTGGCAATGGAACATGAAAATGCCTTCTTCTGGGAACGTCACAAGTAATTTTACTTTTTCGCCAGGGTTGACTAGCACACTGTCTTTTAAGCCCTGTTCGTTCGGTTCTGGCTCCTTGCCATCGCGCGAGATAATCTTGAATTGAGTGCCGTGGATATGGAAGGGGTGAATCATTCCGCCCATCATGTCGGGTTTGTTGTAAACTTCCCATACTTCCGTAACGCCTTGTTCTTGGCGCAAGTCGATTCGATTTGGATCAAATTTCTTACCATTAATCGTAACCATGTCCATCATGCCGAACAGCTCAATATCTTTCGAGACAGGGCGTGCTTTTTCCTGTGCGGTTAAGAACGGCTCATCAGCTGTCCACATCTCAGGCGAACTAGCTGGAGAATCGTCGAGAGCCACATCAAAGGGCAGTAATTCTATCCCCTCATCATTGATGAGGGAAAGAGACTCTTCGTCAGTGAGCTTGGAGAAATCAATCAAAATTTCAGCGCGTTCTGAAGCGGCGAGTGTCAGCGATTTGGTTTCAACAGGCTCGTCTAGTAGCCCACCATCTGAAGCGATTTGGGTAAAGCGATCACCATTGCTCAAGCGGAATGTATAGTTTCGTGCATTGGCTCCGTTCAGTAGACGAAAACGCATGACGGGTTTCGTAACAGTAAGTTTTGGATGAATCGTTCCGTTGATGATGGAAACAGTACCTAAAGTTCCATCATCGTTCATGAGCTTGTTGTAGTTTAGTTGTTTGTTGTCATCGAACAAACGATCTTGGAAAATAAGCGGAATGTCATCAACTCCATACTCAGTAGGAAGTTGTGAGGCAGAGCTAGGTTTCTCATCAATAAGCAACATTCCCGAGAGGCCCTTGAATACTTGTTCAGCTGTCGAGCCGTCAATATGTGGATGATACCATAGCGTGGCAGCTGGCTGATCAGCTTCTAGTGTGACGATTTGGCTGTCACCGGGCTGGATTCCACCGTGTGGACCTCCATCTATTTCCCCACGAACTTCAAGACCGTGCCAGTGAAATGTAGTCGGTTCATCTAGATTGTTGGTGATTTTAACATCGACACTTTCGCCTTCTTCAATCTTAAGTGTGGGACCAAGTAAATCACCGTTATAGCCATACGTATCAGTCGAGACGCCATCGAAAAACTCAGTGTTTCCTTTTTGAGCAATGACTTCGTAATCATAATCTTGACCTTGTTGTTTTTCCAAAATTGGCGGAATCGCCAGTGCCTTTAAACCTTTAGAAGATTCAAGTAGAGGCACATTGCCGTGCATCATGCCACCCATGTCTTGCTGAGAATCTGTGTTACCGCCCATATGTTCATTATTCATAGGCGTATTTTGTGAGGACATGTTGCTGCAACCGACTAAGATAAAACTTAAAACAAATGAGCCAAGTGTAATTTTTCGCATATTATTCCTTCCTTCCATTTGCCTTCTTCAAAACTAACTTTACTCAATAACTATGCATATCCAGTGCAGGAATGATGGCGTTTTTTTGTATATAGACAATATATTTGGCAAAGCTGTAAATCTGCACAAAAAATCAAAACTTTTTAGGTAAGCTTGAATTACTTGGAAAAAGAAAGATTCGGTAAGTAAAAGTGACTAGTCAACTGTTCTAGCAAAATGGAATCCTTCCATTCGTTTGAGTAGTTTGCAGATCGACTGAGCTGGTTGGTTAAAAAGAGGCTGCGATGTTTAACAAACGATCTTTGAAAATTGATTTATTGTTTTTTATCTTGATTGAACTGAAAAGGCCGGCTTCTTAATAAGCTAAGGTTTAGGTCGTTTTCATAAGCTGAATTTAAACGATTAATTAAACAGATGAGGAAGGGACTTGGAAAAAATCGCCACAAGAATAACGAAGAAAACTAAATGTCACGCTATTCTCAGGATAAGAGGAGAGAGTTAAATGGAGAAACAGCAAAGCCCCAACAGTCATCAAAATCATTCACATTCAACTGAGCAGAATCATTCTCACGACCAATCCGAAAAGATGCATGAAGAGCATGGCAGTAATCATCATGGGCATCAAGAACACGGCAATATGGTAGAAGATTTTAAAAAACGTTTTTTTATTTCATTAATTTTGACGCTGCCCATACTAGCGTTGTCACCGATGATTCAAGATTTTTTGAGAGTCGATTGGCGTTTTGACAATGATCTATATATTCTGTTTGCGTTATCAACGATTGTCTTTTTCTACGGAGGCTGGCCATTTTTAACAGGTGGAATCAGCGAGTTAAAAGATAAAAATCCAGGAATGATGACGTTGATCGCCCTAGCGATTACGATTGCTTACGGCTATAGCACTATGGTGGTATTTGGTTGGGATGGCAATCAGTTGTTTTGGGAACTGGCAACTTTGGTCGTCATTATGCTGCTCGGCCATTGGATTGAGATGCGTTCGATTATGGGAGCATCCAATGCACTCGAGCAGCTAATTCAATTGATGCCAAACGAAGCACATAAATTGGACAAGCATAAACAAGTGCACGATGTGCCGTTATCCGAAATTAAAAACAAAGATTGGTTATTAATCAAACCCGGTGAAAAAATTCCGGTGGATGGCTTGATTATGGAAGGGAACTCCACGGTAGATGAATCGATGCTGACAGGAGAATCTTTACCTATCGATAAAACAGCAGGTGATGGAGTCATAGGGGGTTCAGTGAATAAGGAAGGCTCTTTGACAATAGAAGTAGAGAAAACGGGTGAGGAATCTTATTTATCGCAAGTCATCAAAATGGTCAAAGAAGCACAGGAATCCAAATCCAGAACGCAGGATTTAACCAATCGTGCAGCCAAATGGCTGTTTTATCTGGCGATAGGTGCAGGACTTGTTACCTTTACCGTTTGGCTACTGCTCGGTTACTCTGTAGACATCGCAGTTGAACGCATGGTGACAGTTATGGTTATAACATGTCCCCATGCGTTAGGGTTAGCGGCACCACTTGTTGTAGCTGTTTCGACCTCCATATCAGCGAAAAAAGGATTATTGATTCGCAATCGAACTGGATTTGAAGATGCCCGCAACTTAAATGCAATCGTTTTTGATAAAACAGGAACCTTAACAAAAGGGGAATTCGGTATTACCAATATTGTGCCAAATAATGAATATACAGAAGAGAAAGTTTTGCAGTTTGCTGCTAGCATCGAACAAAATTCGGAACACCCAATTGCAACAGGAATTGTACAGTCTGCTAAAGATAAAGGAATTGAGCTAAGAAAAGTAACTGATTTTGAATCGATTACTGGAAAAGGCATTCAAGGACAAGTGGACGGCCAGAAAGTGAATGTGGTCAGTCCGCGTTACATTAATAATAACAAGCTGAATTATGATCAACAGCAATTTAATGAGTTATCAGAAGAAGGCAAAACGGTGGTTTTTGTTTTGGTGGAAGACGAGTTAGCTGGAATGATTGCGCTTGCTGATATGGTCCGCGAAACTGCTAAAGAAGCCGTCGCAACTTTGAAAGAACAAGGTATTCATTCGATTATGTTGACAGGAGATAATAAGAAAGTGGCAGACTGGGTAGCGAAACAACTAGGAATTGAGGAAGTTTATGCTGAAGTGCTACCGGATGACAAAGCCAATCAAATCAAAAAGATTAAAGAAAAAGGCTGGAAAGTAGCGATGACTGGAGATGGTGTGAACGATGCCCCGGCACTTGCCACAGCCAATCTTGGAATTGCCATTGGTGCAGGCACGGATGTCGCCATGGAAACGGCTGATGTCATACTTGTTCGAAGCAATCCAAATGATGTGGTCGCCTTAATAGATTTATCAAAAAAGACTTACCGGAAACTGGTGCAGAATTTATGGTGGGCTACTGGATATAATATTTTTGCGATTCCGCTAGCTGCCGGTGTACTCGCTCCATGGGGACTTGTGGTGAGTCCGGCGATTGGTGCTGTGCTTATGAGTTTAAGTACGATTATTGTCGCAATCAATGCGAAATTGCTAAAAGCCTAACTGAGCTGTGTAAAAAAGTTTTGTACCCGTGCGATTGTCGTTCTTAGGAGAGCTGGCAACTAAATAGTACTAGCATAAAAGTTTCCCGCTCAGAAATTTAACTGAAAAGTAGGCCAACCGATGTCACCGAGCATTCATAAGAACACTCAAAAAATGAAAAAGAAAAAACCTGGAGTAACGAACTTATTGTATTTCGCAATTATGCTTGCGACTGGTTTACTGATACTCGCTTCGGCATTCATTTACATCAATATAAAGCAACATGCTTACAAAAATAGTGAAACAGTTGAGCCCGGTTCTAAAAATTTCTACTTGGAACTCTTCCAACACAAAAGTAGAGAAACGGGTCTTTCAGACACTGCGCTCAATCCTGATAAAACCTCAATTTTACAGGTCGGGCAGCCAATGAGAGATGAATTTCAACCTGCTATGAAAACACTATTTGAAGAAAAAGAACAATCATCACAGAATATCGAAAATTTATTTGACGATGTCATGTCTGGAAAACAGATAGACACGGGACATTCAACTTTTGGAAAAGACGTTATTTACATCTATCATTCCCACAGTAGAGAAGCTTTTTTGCCATATTTTAAAAAGATAAGTCAACCAGAAGATGCTTATCACTCCAAGATTAATATTACTTTAGTCGGTGAGATGCTGGAAAAAGCTCTTGAACGAAGAAGCATAGGAACAATAGCCAATTCTACTGACATTGTTCGGGAGTTAAATACAAGAGAGCTAGATTATGGCAGTTCTTATTCTGTATCCGGAGAACAGGTAAAAACTGCTCAACAGAAAAATCGCAACTTAGAAATTTTCTTAGATATTCACCGTGATTCTTTGCGTAAAGATTCGACTACTGTAAAACTAAATAAACAAGATTATGCCCGCCTGTTGTTTGTTGTCGGCACCGGCCACAAAGAATTTGAAAAAAACCTGACATTTACTAAACAGTTGCATCAACAACTTGAAACTCAATATCCGGGATTATCTAAAGGAACACTTGAAAAAGATAAGAGCCAAGGGAACGGTGTCTACAATCAGAACTTGTCTCCCAACGCGATTATTATTGAAATTGGCGGAGTCGATAATACAGTAGCAGAACTTCATCGAACTGTAGAAGCGTTAGCTAATGTTTTAAGCGATTATTATTGGCATGAAGAAAAGTGAGAAGTTAATTGGGAACTAAATAAGTTCTACAGAAGCTAAAACAAATGTCCAAATTAACAAACACCCCGGTCTAACCACTTTTGACAAGTGCTTAGACCGGGGTGTTTGTTTTTTATGCTTTATTTGTACCATGTTTTTCGTTCCACAGTTTATAAGGGGCTAATCTTTCCGAATGATCAACTTGTGTCATCGGAAGGCGTCGCGCATCGGTGGATTTTGAGAACTCATCGTAAAAATTTTCTAACTCAAAATATTTTCGATCGTCACGGTAATAGGTTTTGTACTCTTCTCTAGTTGTGATGTAAGTGACTTTTTGCGGGCTGCAATAATACATCGCGCCTAAACACATTGGACACGGACTGGCCAGTATGTAAATTTCGCAATCTGTTAAATGTTCAGTTCCGAGCTTTTTACAGGCGTCTTGAATAGCAAGAGTTTCTGCATGTGCAGTGGGGTCATTTGTTTGCGCCACTTGGTTTGCGCGTTCAGCAATAATTTCATCCCCACGCGTAATGATACATGAAAAAGGTCTACCGCCTTCTGCTACATTGTTATTGGCTAATTGAATGACTCGTTCAATAATATCCAATTTATCCATCCTCTCAAAAGTAATTTCATTCTTTTCAATACATCAACTATTCCCGACTCTCTAGTTCGTTAAACTTTTAACAATATTAAAAGTAAAAAAATGTTTTTTTAAAATGTTAATGTCGTATACTGTAAATGCAAGATAAAAACATAAACTAATGAAGGTTTAATTTTGAAAAAATTGTCTATTTGATTCGACTTTATTAGCGATAATTTCGTAAGTGCAAAATTAACTCTAACAACTCAAGTACGCATAAGCGATGATAGCTGCAGGTAAAGCTATTGGACGAATGTACTTTTAACAGGAAATCTATAGACATCAAGGAGGAAGTGCATGAAGAATTCATTTGAAAAAGGGATTAGGTATAAATATTTGCGGTTAACATTTTCATCTGTCCTTGTTTGTTGCTTACTAATTATTGGGATTAACTTCTATATGAACAACCAACAACAAGAAAAACTAGACGAATTTACAGAACTCACAGAAAAACAAGAAACACTTAGAAGTCTTGTGCATTCATTAAATCAATTATTTTTCCGAACTAGAGGATTTTATGCTTTTCAAAACGAACAAGAATTGATTATGTCATATACAGAGCTAAAGGATTTAAAAAAATCAATCGTTGACATGAATGAGCTATCAATTACGCGACAAGAAAAAGAGCGGCTTGTTGAGTTAAGTGATTTTGTTGGCACATTCGAAGAAGTAATCTTTCCTGCTGCAGTTGCTGCTGTTCGGAATAATGATTACGAAGAATTACGGAAGTTATCTCAAGGCGGTACGAACACTGCAGTAAATGAATTTGTAGCATTTTCTGAGGAATATCAAGCGGCTAATGAAAATACATTGAATAAATTAAACGAAGATATGCTCAAAGAAGCAGAAACTTTTTCGTTTGTCTTAATTCTTTTGTTTGTTCTTTTATTTATCGTCATTGTTTTTATTATTTTAAGAGCTTTAAACGATATTGTGAAGCCTATCGAAGGAATGCAAAAATCAATTGAAGGATTTGTGCAAGGAGAGGAAGTAGCTTACAAACCACTCGAACGCTCAGATGAACTTGGTGTTTTGTCTAAGACTTTCCATGAAATGATCAACACCATTCAAAAAAACCAAGAAGAGTTAACTTCTCAAAACCAAGTGTTGCTTTTAAACGAGACAGAATTACAAGAAAAACAAACGAAGCTCGGGGCATCTTTAAAAGAAACCGAGAAAACGAAAGAACGGTTGATTCGATTTAATGAGCTAAATCATATTTTGTCTTTTACGTTGGATAAACAGAAGTTGATCAATGCAACGCTCGAATATTTTAATGATACGTATGAAGTTGATACGGGAGTACTGTGGTTGCCTAAAACTGGTGAGTATACGTTAAAAGGATTTACAGCTACCATGTTCAAGCAATTTCAAGAAGAACGAATCAATTATTTGAAAGCTAGATTGAAAGATCGCCAATCGTTTACTGTAAAAAGAGAAGCGCAGCAAGAAAAAGGATTTACTGCTGATACTGTATATATCCATGATCTATATGCTTCAGTGAAAAACGAAGAAAATGATCATATTGCGTTAATTGGCTTATCGCGAGTAGGCAGAACTTTTTCAACTGAAGAAGAACAAGATATTAGTGGATTGTTAAACCGCATTCACTTAGCGATTGATCGCATTCAACTTTACGATGCGGCCATCCATGAGCGGACGCTAAATGAACGAATTATCAATAATATAAACGAAGGCATTCAATTTATTTCGAAAAATGGAGACATGGTGCAGCGCAACGACACCATGTGTACAATGCTAAATTGTGGCGAGGCACCACTGGATACTTCGATTACTCAAGACATATGGATTAAGGGCATGTCTGATCAGACCACTGATTCTGAATCGATGTTTACGTTTTTAACTAACTGCATTCGCGAAACAGACCGAGAAGCCAATACATTCCAGTACACTGTAAAAGAACCGTATGAGCGCGTGATCGATGTTTACAGTACACCGGTCATTGTAGAAAATGAAAAAACCGGTACTATTTTTGTCCACCGAGACATTACGCGAGAACATGAAGTGGATAAAATGAAATCTGAGCTTGTCAGTACCGTGAGCCATGAGCTTCGAACACCATTGTCCAGTGTTCTCGGATTCACCGAGTTATTGCTTAACAAGCAACTCAAGCCAGAAAAACAAGAACGCTATTTAAAAACCATTTACAAAGAAGCGAAACGTTTAACTAACCTTATTAATGACTTTTTGGACTTGCAACGAATGGAGTCTGGAGACCAAGTCTATCGCATGGACAAAATTTCACTCAATGAAATCATCATCGAAACTGCTGAGAAATTCCGTACGCAAAAAGATCATTCAATTGTCTTTGTGGACGATGCTTCTGACGTGATTGTTGAAGGAGATCAAGAGCGTATTGCCCAGGTGTTGATGAATTTAATCGGCAACGCTGTTAAGTTTTCACCACTTGGTGGGAAAGTGACCATTTCTATCAAAAACGATGCGAACAACTTGCGTGTATCGATAGAAGATGAAGGAATCGGTATTCCACCTGATGATATTCCAAAACTATTTTCTAAATTCCAGCGTATTGATAACAGCTCACGCCGAAAAATCGGTGGAACTGGTCTGGGTCTCGCAATTTGTCAGGAAATTATCCTTCAACACGACGGAAAAATTTGGATAGAATCGCAAGAAGGAATAGGATCAGTCATTCATTTTGAGTTGCCGCTCGTTTCTAAACTGCAAGGACACGCGACTCACGAAGGCGCAGAAGAAAATCCGCCAGTGATGATCGTAGAAGATGATATGAGTCTGACGCTCTTACTTTCTGAAGAACTAAAGGTCAACGGATTTAAAGTGATTTACCATACTTGTCCAAAAGCCGCCTTTGAAGAAGCAAAACGCACACCGCTAGTAGGAGCAGTTATCGATATTATGCTCGGTGAAGAAATGGATGGCTGGGACCTTGTCGACATGATGAAAGCGGATGATTTAACCAAAAACATCCCAATCGTCATTTCCTCTGCGCTAGATCCTTCTTCTGATGCCAAGAAAATCAATAAAATTAGCCATTACTTAACAAAACCATACGCGCCAATTAACTTATCAAAAGTAATGAAAAAGCTATTGGCTGGTCAAGATGAAGACGGCGTTATTTTTTACGCTAGAAAAGATTATATTGATAACGAATAGCGAGTGTGCAGGTTGTACGAAAGAAACCGATTTTTTGATACCGCTTCGCTTACGTGGATGCGCCGGCGCTAAGCAACCAGGTAGAATTTTCTATTTGGTTCGAAATTTTAAAAAGTAATTTCACAAAAAAACGAACAGGTCCTCAAAGGATCTGTTCGTTTTTTCTTATGAAGCTAATATGTTCTCGACAAGTGTGAGCAGTTCCATCGGGCTAAATGGTTTGGACATAAAATAATCCGCTCCTTTTGCTATCGCGTTTTCCCGGTCCGCATCTTGTGCTTTGGCCGTCAGCATCAGCACTTTGGTGGTGTTATGATCGTTTCTTACTGCTTCTAATACTTCGAGGCCTGTTAAGTAAGGCATCATATAATCAAGAACAATCAAATCGTAATCGTTGTCTCTAATTTTTTGAAGCGCTTCTTTGCCATCTTCTGCTTCTTCAACATCAAAGTCATCTTCGAGTGTATCCGTAATGAGGATGCGCAAAATGTCTTCATCATCTGCTACTAATATTTTTTTCAACTAAGCTTACCTCCTAAAATTAAGACGAAATTCCTTTGCGTTTCATATCGCCCCAATGCGCTTGTTTGCGGAAAGTGGCAAAAATGCCTTGAATTCTCCACAACACCATTAGCGGGCGGTACCAAAAAGCTTCTGTTAATGCCCAGAAATATAGGCGTACTAAATGAGACGTTTTTGGGTATTTGTGGAGTGTTAATTCTTCTAATAAGACAGCTAATGCCGAAATAAGAGAGCCATATAAAACTGTCACTAAGAACAGAATGCCGGCAATTTGTGGATCGACCAAAGAAAAGAAAAGGCCACCAACAATAATGAAATAACCAAAAAATTCAAAGACTGCGCCGAGAAGTTCAACGAAAAGAAAATAAGGCATTGATACCAATCCAACTGCGCCATATTTAGGATTGAACATCATTTTTTTATGCGTCCATAAAGTTTCGAATAATCCGCGTTGCCATCGCACTCTTTGAGATCTAAGAACTTCAAGTGACTCCGGGGCTTCGGTCCAACAAACTGGATCGGGAACGTATTCAATGCGCTGTTTGGATTTTTCTTCTCGTAAAAGTCGGTGCAGCCTGACAACCAGTTCCATGTCCTCACCGACTGTGTTTTTGTTGTATCCGCCGGCTTGTATAACTCGTTCTTTGTTAAATACGCCAAAAGCGCCAGAGACGATGAGTAAAATGTTCAAATGGCTCAAAGCTAGTCTACCGATTAAGAATGCGCGGAAGTACTCAATAATTTGCATAAGCACAACAGGATGCTTTGGAAGATCAATAATTTCTACTTTACTTCTCGAAATGGTGGAACCATTTGCAATCCGCACCGATCCGCCGGTTACAATAACTTGTCCATCCGACTCGATAATGGGTTTCATCGTTTTAAGCAGTCCATCATTTTCTAAAATGGAATCGCCGTCAATCGCACAAAAATAGGAATAAGAGGACAAGTTAATACCGGCATTTAGAGCATCTGCTTTTCCGCCATTGGCTTTCTTAATCAGGCGGATATAAGGGAATATAGAAGATTGATAGATTGAATCGATTTTTGCTGTTTGTATATGTGTACGAACAGCAAAAGGGATTTGAACCATGTTAAACTCTTGAATCATTCGTTCAGAGGTGGAATCTTTCGAACCATCGTCAATTACAATAACTTCTTTTTCGGGATATTCGAGTGCTAACAACGAACGTACTGTGCTAACGACACCTACTTCTTCATTGTAAGCGGGAACCAGTATAGAAACGGGGTACGTATACGGATTTTTTAAGATGTCTTCGGTTGACTCTCTTCGGTCTAGCTTGCTCTCTTTTTTTACTTTTCCAAATGCCAGCATGAAAAGACCTACATAACTCAAGCTCGAAAAAAGCATATAGGCAATAATTACATAGGCTAAAATTTCAAAAAACGTGTGCATTACGTTTCACTTCCTAAAAGGAATGTTTCCCACTGAGCTGCCATGTCTCGAGCAAAGCGATCGGGGTGGTTAATAGCTAAATGGGTGAGTAAAATATCCCCATCTGAAAACTGTGTCAAGGCTTCAGCTGATGAATAACGTACCCACCAAATTGAATCACCAAGTAGTTCACCAAGTATTTCTTTAAAGCGGGATAGCTGAAGTCTTCCCGCAATTCGAGAAGCGAACATGCGCTCTTGCCAAGATGTAGAGTGAAAAAATGGCATTAATGAGCTTGGTGTCGTCATATATTGTAAACGTAAAATTGACTTTAAAACTTGAATTCGTATTTCGCTATCTTGACTGTGCAATTCTTTCTCAATCAGAGGGAGAAATGCTGTTAATCCAGCCATTCCGATATAAGAAATCGCAGCATATTTCAATGTTTTATTCGCATGATCAGCTTGTAGAGCAGCATGCAATGCTCTTTCTTGCGTACTCAATTCCATTCGCTTGAATACGTCAATGTACAAGCGAACAGGTGCATCGGGATATTTTGCTAACGCAGAAACAGTTTCCGACTCGTTTAACGAGGCTAAAGTTCGAATAAGTTGTTGCGTTTCTTGATCCAATCGAACCGATTTGTGAAGTTTTTCTTTAAGCAGTGGGGAGAGGGATTGCATATGAAAATCTTCGATAAAATACAATGTATTCATGCGAATAGCCCAGCTCTTACGCTCGAGTTGCTTCGTATAACGTTCGGTCAAAAAATCTTCTGAAAGTTTTGCGACAAGGGGAGATGTGCTACTGCCTTTTGTAACAGAAACATAACCGTTTAATAAGTGTTCAAGAACTACTTCCTTATAGGAACTGCTGCGTAGTTCCTGACTAAACTTTTCATCAGAAGGGTCTAGCATATAGGTACTAAATGAATCTGTTAAGGCTTCATACTGCGCGTGGATAGCTTGTTCTTTCGTCCGTAAACGTTGTTTTCGCCAAGCTAAAATGAACAGAAGAACAAGTTGGCTAAGAAACAGTGCAGCAACGACAATCCATAGAAAGTATATAGTCAATTGAACATCCTCATCGTTAGGCGTTGAACACGTGCCACAATTTCCTGTGCATAAAATGGCTTAACGATATAGTCATCTGCACCACTCTTCAAAGCGAGAACGATATCCGATTCATTTGTACGTGACGTCAACATGGAAATGACAATGTTTTCGTTAGGGTACTGACTCCGCACATGATTTAATACTTCTAACCCATCCATTTTCGGCATGACGCCATCAAGTAAAATCATATAATTTTCATCCGGTGTGTACCATTCGGACTCGATAAAACTAACACCATCAGCAAATTCTTTTATATAGAGATCAAAATCATCTGGCTTCCAAGTAGAGAATTGTTTTGAAACCAGTCTACGTACGAGCGAATCGTCATCGACAATGATGATATTGAGATGACGTCTTAAATCTTCACTAGCCATTTCATAAATCATCGTCTGATTTCGGCCATTCTTTTTAGCTTGATACAAAGCTTGGTCTGCCGTACTCACTAAAGTATCTTGTTTTAGTCGGTACTGACTAATTCCAGCAGAAAATGTAACATGAAATGTTTCATGTGTGTCATTTGGAAAAGCCATATTCGCGAAGGCTATGCGAATTCGTTCTACTAAAACTTTGGCATCTAGTGCCTTTGTATCTGGAAGAATCAAAGCAAACTCTTCTCCGCCGTATCTAAAGAAATAATCTGATTGTCTTTTCATTTTTAGGAAAAGCTGACCGAATGTCCGCAGAACTTCATCGCCTACAGGATGACCGTAACTGTCATTTACTTTTTTAAAATGATCCAAATCAAATAAAACAAGAGTGAAGATGTTTTTTGTTCTTTCTGATGAATTCGTCATTTGTACCAATACATCATTAAAATATCTTCTATTTCCAGCGCCTGTTAACTCATCGAAAAGTGTTTCTTGTAAGATCAGTTCTTGATTACGCAGCCGGTTCATCACATAAGGCACAAAAATAGCCATATTCAAAGGCTTAGGAAGAAAATCTGTTGCACCTATTTCCATTGCTCGAACTTGGTTATCCACGTGATTGTCCTCACTGACGACGGCAATGGGAAGGGAACGGCTTTGAGCAGCGTGGTGAATTTGAGTGACCAATTTAAAGCCATCTGCGTCTGGTAAGTTTGAGTCAACTAGGATCATTTGCGGTTGAAGGGTATAAAAGAACTCCATTCCTTTTTTACCATCAAGTGCAATCACGACAGGAACTCCTTGTTCTTCCAATGATTCTTTTATATGCGATGCAAATTCTGGATCAGAATCAATAACTAACACCAACGATTTTTTAGTAAGCGCGTGTTCTTCTAAATCTACAATTACTTCTACGTTTGGAGAAAAGTCCTCTACTACAAAAAAACTTTTTAAGGTCAACATGAATTCTTCTAATGAATCAACGGGCAGTAAACGGATGCTGTCTTCTGAAAAATGCTCGAGTTGTGTTCCACAAAAGTCAGATAGCTCCATAAGCCCAATGGTTCCTGCAGTACCTTTCATCGTATGCAAAAAACGATAAACTTCGCACTCTTGAATTTCTTTTTGCTTAAACCATTTTGAAAAATCTTGCTCCACTCTATCAGAAAGCAAAACTTTATAATTTGTTGGTGCCATTACCATTCACCTTCTTTTAAAAAATAACTAGATACTTCCACTATACTATATAAATTCCTTTTATGTAGTGATGTGTAACCAGAATATGTCATGATGCTTATGAGTAGTGAGAGTGGTACTTTTCTGTTTTAAAAGAGTAGCAACTATATGCATTGCGTTTACTAGTTTTTTATTCATTACCAAGGGATCACACGGATATAAACATTCTGAAGATAGTTTATATTGTACAAATTAAAAGGACTCTCTATTACACAGAATTAACTAATTCATCTTTTTTTAAAAAAAGTGATCTAAACAAATGCCCTTTGCGTTATGTCTGTATAACGAAAAAAAAAACAAGAAAAAGGGAGCGATTTTATTATGAAATTAAACAAATTACTGTTAGCCCTACCACTTAGCCTAGCGTTGCTTGTACCAACGGCAGCACTTGCCGACAGCCACGGCGGTCATTCAACAAGCGAAGCGGCAACGGAAGTAAGCACGACAACACCTGCGGCGGAACTGCGCATCGCACTGGATACCACCTTAACAGAGCACGCATTTCTAGCAGTTGAAGCGATGCGTAAAGGCGTCGACGGGGCAGAAGATTTTGATCAAGCAGCAGGGGCCTTACTGGCAAACGCTGACGACTTGTCTGCAGCCGTTGGTTCAGTTTACGGGGAAGAAGGCGCCGCACAGTTTGACGAAGTATGGAAGTCGCACATCGGCTATTTCGTCGATTACGTGACAGCAACCGCTGAAGACAACCAAGAAGGCAAAGATCAAGCGTTAGCGGAACTGGAAACTTACAAAGTCGAACAATCGAAATTCTTTGATACCGCCACAGGCGGACTCTTGCCAGCAGCGGCGGTTCAAGAAGGATTGGACATGCACGTCGATCAGTTGATCATGGCGTTTGACGCGTATGTAGCGGGCGATTTTGAAAAAGCTTACTCACTTGAGCGCGAATCGATTCAACACATGAGCATGTTCGCCGAAAGCCTGTCTGTAGCGATCACGACGCAATTCCCGGATAAATTTGACAACACCAGTGCCGATACACCGGCCATTGATTTGCGTGCCACACTCAACACAACGTTCACTGAACACGCAGGACTTGCGGTTATGGCGATGCAAGACGGCGCGGACGGCGCCGAAAGTTTTGACCAAGCAGCAGGGGCACTTCTTGCGAACGCAGATGACTTAAGTGCAGCCGTAGGATCGGTTTACGGCGACGAAGCCGGTGCACAATTTGAAGAAACATGGAAGTCGCACATTGGTTACTTTGTGGATTACGTAACAGCAACCGGTGAAGGCAACAAAGAAGGGCAAGAACAAGCACGTGCCGAGCTTGATCAGTACATCGTAGACCAAGCAGCCTTCTTAGACGCAGCAACAGAAAGTCGCGTTCCTGCAGCAGCACTGGAAGAAGGTTTAACTGCTCACGTTGGGCAACTACTGGCGGCATTTGATTCGTATGTAGCGGGTGATTATGACGCAGCGTACAGCTCGATTCGCGAGGCGTATGCACACATGCAAATGCCAGCAGCGGGCTTGTCTGCAGCGATTGTCGATCAATTCCCAGACCAATTCGGCGCGACTGAAATGCCAGCCGAAATGCCGAAAACAGGCATGGGTGGTATGTCTGATACCGGATCATTCCCGTTCATGTGGGTACTGGCCGGCTTAATGTTAGCGGCATTGACGACCGTAGTGGCGGTTCGTACACGCAAACAATAAGCGTTAGTTTAAACGGAAAAAGCTAGCCTAACTGGCTAGCTTTTTTTTATCGCATTCGCTTAAGGAAGTTGTGTTTATTTGGAAAGCTATTACATTAAACCTTGCACTGAATACAAGAGGAGGTATTCGATTATGGAGATGGGATGTGACCTTGTTGTAGATTGCATCAATAGGTCTTTGCCGTTTGAAAGAAAGTGGGAAGAAAAGGTTGAAAAGCATCTAGAGGTTTGTCAGGAGTGTCAGGAACTTATGCAGTTCATAAGTGAACTCCCTTCCCTCATGAATGATGGCGTGTTTTCAGCCCAAATGAAAAAAAGAATTTTGACTACGGTGTTTGAGGAGAAGGTCGTATCAATTTCGGCAGAAAAACCTTTTCATGGTAAAATAGTTGGGTTGCTATTTCTTTCCGTCCCTTTCGTTACATCATTGTTTCGCAAGATGATCAAAGGGACCAAGTGAATTTTAAGGAAAGAAGCGATAAAGAATTAACGGTTTTGAATTTTTAAAAACCAGGAAATGGAGCGACTAAAGATGAAAAAAATTATCCTACTACTCGTATTAACGCTCTTCTCAATGCCATTAGTTGGCCAAGCACACACAACGCTGTCTTCATCATCACCTGCAGAAGGGTCAGTGGTGGTCGAATCGTTAGAAGAAGTGATGCTGACTTTCGGAACTGTCGTTGAACAAGGAAGCACAATGACACTAGAAAGCGAAGGCACTACTTACGAGTTTGATGAAATTTTACTGTCAGATGAAGTTATGACAGGGACGATAACAGAAGAGCTACCGAACGCTCCGTATACGATTAACTGGAAAATCATCGGTGTAGATGGCCATCCAATAGAAGGAATTGTGTCGTTTGAGTTGAACGTTGAGGCGATAGCTGAAGAACCAGTGGTAGAAGAGCCAGCAACTGAAACGGCAGAAGAAGAACCAGCTGTCGAAAAAGAAACATCAGTGGCAGAAGAACAAGCCGTTCAAACTGTAGACAACTCTTCAGAAGATAAAGGCAATCCACTGGTCACCATTTTGCTAGTGTTAGCCGTTCTGGTCATTGGATTTGTTGGGTATCGACTTATGAAGAAAAAATAACATGATAGCTAACAGAAAAAGAGAGGAGCTTCCAATAAAGCTGCCTCTCTTTTTGTGCAATTGCCTAATGGAATGACGACCAACTACTCAACCAAACCATCTTTCATCGTAACAATATGGTCAGCATATGACAGCATGTCTTCGTCATGTGTAACTAATAGCGTAGTGATACCCAAAGTTTTGGTCAAATTTTGGATGAGCTCCATGATTTCTTTCGAGCGCTTTGAATCTAAGCTCGCCGTTGGTTCATCGGCAAACAGCATTTTAGGTTTGTGGATAATGGCACGCGCAATCGCCACACGCTGTTTTTCTCCGCCTGACATGGATGCCGGATACGCATCTTTTCTGTGACTCATTCCAATTTGTTCTAGAAGTTCGCGCACTTCTTTTTTTTGCTGCTGTTTGGTTAATTTGGATCCTGACACTTCAAGCATCAATAGCAATTGTTCTTGCGCTGTCAGAAAAGGGACCAAATGTGCGGATTGAAAGATAAAGCCAAACTCACTTGCCCGAATTTCTCGGATTTGTCCTGGATTCATCGCAGTCAAATTTTTACCGTCAAAAATAATTTGACCACCCGTCGCTGGTTGTAGTCCTGCAGCAATGGTTAGTAGCGTACTCTTGCCGGAACCAGAAGCCCCAACAAGTGCGGTAATTTCGCCTTCGTGAAGTGAAAGATCAATGCCTTTCAAGATTTCTTCCGCTATTTCGCCATTGGTAAATGTCTTTCTCACTTCTTGAGCTGTGAAAATGGTCATTTTAAACCTCTCCTTGTTGAATCGCTTGTAGCGGTTCGACTTTTTTAATTTGAATGCCTGATAACGTAGCTCCAATAAACCCGATGATTAAGAATACAATCGATAGCTGAATTGTTACGGTAGCTGTTAAGCTAAATGGCATGCCAGCCGGTGCAAATTGGTTGAAAAGTTGGCTCAGTGTAATTGAAAAGACCAACGCAATTCCTGTAATAAAGAACATCTGCATCCACATCATTTTAAACAAGGTACTGGTTTTCACACCAATGGCTTTCAATATGCCATACAAGCCTATTTTCTGTACATTCATCATATAGAAGAAAATAGCGAACAATAAAGCGCTAATGACTACTAAAAACCAAACAATCATGTTAAGTGATAGTTGTTCGGCACTATAGCTTGGCATAGCCGAAAGAAACTCTTTGTTCGTAAAAGATTGCATGCCAGCAATGGTCGGGTACATGTCACTTTCAGGAACAAATAGCATTTGCATTTCAGTGGTGCGGTACATTTCTTTATAATTGTCCATGTTAATAAAAGCAACAGGGGCATGGCTGTATTTTTGCTGATCGACGAAATCTTTTATAACAAATTCGCCGCTGAATTGGTCATTTGTTAGTGTGTCGCCCACTTGTAAGCCCGCTTCTTCTAATGAGCGATCGAGTACGATTTCGCCTTTTTTCACATCTTCAAACAGTGGGGACTCTGTAGAAGTAACAAACGCAACACTGCGTTGTTTGTCTTCTTCATCATTCAAAAAGCCCATTTGAATGGATAAAGCAACGGCATCTTTGGTTTCTGTTAGCATTTCATCTTGAATCTCTACATCGATACGCGATAAATTATTGGTGCCTTCCGCATCTTCAGCCATGTAAAACTGGCCTTCTGGTAAATCTTTAATAAGTGCTGCATTATCTTGTGAAAGCCCATTTGCTAGTCCTGAAATAATAAATGTTAAAAGGCTAACGAGAAAAACAATTGAACCTAAAATTGCGAACCGTACTTTATTTTTTTTAATTTCTTTCCATGCGATATTCATGATAGCGCCTCCGTTTTCTTTAATAACTTAAGTTTAACGCTCGTAGATGAACGGAAGATGAACAGAGGGTGACAATGATAAAAAAGCCGATTTTCTCTGTAGAAGAGAAAATCGGCTTTTTAAAGTACGGGTCATTCGGACAAAGGGAGTGTTACTTGTACGGTAGTGCCTTCTCCCGGAACACTGGATAGTAGGACCGTTCCGCTATGAAGCTCTACAATTTCTTTTACAATCGCAAGCCCTAAGCCTGACCCTTTTGATGAGCGAGTCCGTGCTTGGTCTGCACGATAAAATCGGTCAAAGGCGTGTTCGACTTCATTTGGGGACATGCCGATGCCTTCGTCTTGAATGGCTAACAGAAGTTGTCCAGAGTGAATACGTAACTGGACATCGATAGAACTTCCGGGTTCACTGTATTTGATGGCATTGGTCAAAAGATTTTCCCAGACGGTTTGAAGAAGAACGGCATTTCCCTTTACAGTCCCTGTTTCTAGTTGCGCTGAAATGCCAATGTCTTTTTCTTCAAAAGCATAGCGCAGGTGCGAAAGGGTTTGCTGAAGTTGCTGGTGTACAGGCACTCTTTCAGATAGCTCTGCAGATTCTGCGTCAAAGGATGCTAAAGTCAGCAATTGCTTTGTGAGTAGAGATAAGCGTGCTGTTTCATCTTGAATAATCGCGGTGTAATGTTCTTTTTCGCTCTTTTGAAGGCCTTCTTTTTGAAGCAAGGCCAGATAACTTTGGATAGTGTGGAGCGGCGATTGAATATCGTGGGAAACGTTATGGACAAATTCTTTGCGTTTTAAGGTGGATTGTTCGATTCGCGAACGCATCGTTAAGAATTGATCAGCCAAACGACCAATTTCATCTTTGCGATGGATAGTGAGCGGCACATCAAACGTTTCCGTTCCCATTTTTTCAGTCGCTTCGGTCAATTTTGTAATCGGTTGTATTAGCAAGCGTGCAACGATCAACATGCCGATAAAACTAAGTAAAATAATGCCTACTGCCAAGCCACCAAACAATAAGTGAAGTTCTTGAAATAGTAATTTAATGTCAGGTCGCATAAAGAGTGCATAGGGCTCACCGTCTAATTCAACTGGAACACCCACTGTGTTTTTCAATTCATTGGCAAAAAAACCAGTAACGAACGTTTCGCGAGGGAACTCACGAATCCCATTAAAGGACTCTCCAGCAAGCACTTGTTGAATATTAGCTAGATCAATTGACTCATCCCGGTAGTCGCCGCCAAAACGTTCTACAGAGTCACCGTTTGTTACATAAAGTTGATAGCCAGCATCGCCAAGCATGGTCAAAGTGGCTTGTGCTCGTTCTGTAGATTCTCCATCTAAAAAATCTGCAAAAGACAACGCAATGGCCATGTTTTTATCATTGTTTTGTTCTTTTAAATGACTGTGATAATAAGCATTCATTCCGAAAAATGCGATGCTGCTACTAACGAGCATTGTCGCGAAAGTAAACCAAATAAATTTGACATAAAGACTCATCCAACAACCTCCAGCTTATAGCCCACGCCTCTGACCGTGACAATCCGAACGTCAGGTGCAAACCGCTCTAAACGCTGACGCAGTCGTTTAATATGAACGCTAATTGTTTGTTCGTCCCCTTGAAAATCAATGCCCCAAACCGACTCAATGATATGGTCTCGGCTTACAACTTGAGGAGATTTTAGAGCGAGAAGTGCCAGTAAGTCAAATTCCTTTAACGGAATAAATAACATCCCGGTAGTTGATCTGATTTCATAGCTTTTTAAATCGATAGTTAAAGAGCCTACAGTTAGTAAGTCGTTTTCAGGATGGTTGTACCGTCGCAAAATAGCTTTGACTCGGTACAAAAGCTCTTTTGCTTCAAACGGCTTGACCAAATAATCGTCAGAACCAGCTGAAAATCCGCGTTCTTTATCTTCGATATGATGTCTAGCTGTTAGTAAAATTACGGGCAACTTATAGTCTGCGCGAAGTATGCGGGTCAGCTCAAAGCCGTCGATGCCTGGCATCATTACGTCAACGACTGCTAAATCGACTGTTTCGGATTCCAAGAGTTGCAAAGCCTGCTCGCCTGAGTTTGCTTCTAGGACTTCATAGCCTGTTTGGCGAAGTTCGGTAGCAACAAAATTCAACATATGCACATCATCATCCACTGCTAATATTCGAATCATTGAAATCAGCCTCCTTGATTTGTATTATACAGTGATTTGGTGAAAGTGCGGATTTAGGAAGAGGGCGCGGTCTTTTCTGTCATCCTCAGTAAAAGATGCTCCACACAAAACAGGGATTGCCTCTGTTTTGTGTGGAGCATCTTTTTGGTAAAGCCTGCATGTTATTTGGTGCATCTACTAATGGATTAACGAAGGGATGCCTACTAGTTGCCAGACCTATTCATAAACTTTATACGCATCGCGATCAATTTTTTTAGCTTCATACAAAGCTAAATCGGCACATTTAATCAATTGTTTTTCACTAGTAGCGTGATCGGGATATAAGGAAATTCCGATGCCTGCGCCCATCGTAATTTTATAGCCGTTAAAAAGAAATGGAGCTTCATATGACGTTAAAATTCGTTTAGCGGTATCAATCGCGG
The DNA here is from genome assembly GCF_002009235.1 of Planococcus faecalis. NCBI lineage: Bacteria > Bacillati > Bacillota > Bacilli > Caryophanales > Caryophanaceae > Planococcus > Planococcus faecalis. Next base: position 3,211,362 of record NZ_CP019401.1, on the reverse strand, counting down.
TTTTTACAGAGTCGATATCAGGCAAAATAACAGCCATCTCATCTCCACCTAAACGCGCAGCCGTATCACACGGACGAACGCAAGCTTGTAGGCGCCTAGCCATTTCTTTAATGACGGCATCTCCCGCATCGTGGCCAAATTGGTCATTAATTTGTTTGAACTTACGTCCATCAAGCATCAAAAGGGCGATTTTTTTGCTTGATGGATCAACTTGTAGAAAGGCTTTTTCCAATTTGCTATCAAAATTACGTCGATTAGGAATTCCTGATAAATGGTCATAAAAAGCCATTTTTGCAATTTCACTTTGAAGTTTTTTGCGCTCTGTAACATCTCTAGCAAGTGTAAACAATTGAATCATTTCTCCATTTGAAAAGACCGGATTAAAAGAAACTTCCATCCAAATGTAATGACCATCCCGGTGCAAGTAACGAACGTCTAATGGAATCGGCTTTCCTCCATTAAGAAGAGCCGTAATACGATCTGATAAATGCAAGACGTCTTCTGAATGGATATTTTGAGTAAAGGAGTTCCCAATGTATACGTGATCAGAAAATCCTAGAACTTTTTCGCTAGCAGGAGAGACGTATTCAATTTTTCCAGAAAGATCCATTAGCGTAATGATATCTAATGTATTCTCTGTGATCAATCTGTATTTCTCTTGGCTTTTTTGAAGTTCTTTTTCAATTTTTTTAAGTTCGGATACATTGTTGTATATGATGGTTGCTCCAACGACTTCTTTCCTCTCGTTACGCACAGGTGAATAAGAAGAAATGATATTTAGTAATTTCCCTGACTTGGTTACACGGAGTGTGTCATGCGATTTGACCGTGTCTCCTTTTAAAATTCTTTCCACAATATGATGTTGATCTGACTTCATCCCTTTCGGAATAATAGTCCCTTTACCGGCTATCATTTCTTCTTCTGTAAATTCAAATGTTTCTTCAAATGCGGGATTTACTTTTAAGATATCTCCTTGTGCATCAATATAAAAGATGGGAACTGCGGAATTTTTCCAAAAGATTTCAAGTTCTTCTTTTGTTTTAGTTAAGCTTTGTTGAGCCTGTGTAATTTCAGTGATGTCGGTCACTACGCTATGAATTCCAACCAACTGACCATGTAAGATGAGGGGGATGTTTGTTGCTTGAAGATAAATGAGCTGCCCGTTTTTATGATGGCAAGCAAATTCATAACGCTCGGACTTGTTGTTAGTGATTGTCTCGTGAAAATGATAACTTATTTTTTCTAGTTCATCCGGGATAATCTTGGCTATAAAGGATGTCTCGAGCAATTCCTCTACAGAGTACCCCGTAATATTTTCTGTTCCAGGATTCGCATTCTTTAAACGCCCCTTTTCGTCAAAAACAAAAATTCCGTAAGGATGGTTAGCGACTAGTGATTTATAGCGCTGCTCACTTTCTTGCAAAAGCCACTCTGTTTTTTTCTGTGTGGTAACATTCTTGGCAATCGCATAGACCCCAGTTAACGTTTCTTCAATAACTATAGGAACCGTATTCACTTGAAAAACAACTACTTCATGTTTTTTTGTATAAAGAGTCATTTCAAATTCAATAGGTATTCCTGCTAAAGCCTGTTCGAAATTCAAAAGTGTAGCTACTAATTGGTTTTCGACAGTTAAGGAGAACAAAGATTGAACGAGCAATTCTTCTTTACTAAAGCCGGTAATTTCAATAGCTTTAGCATTGACGTTGACGATTTTCTTTTGCTGGTCGAACTCGAATACAGCATGAATATTGTTTTCAAAAATAGACATTCCTTTTTGTCGTTCTGCATCCAAAGATTGAAGCGTTTCTTGCAGCATATTGTCTTTGTTCCTCTGTTCTGTAATGTCTTTTACGGTGGCTAAAATATAGTGACAGTAGCCGTCTTCTGTCAAGATGGGATTGAGTACAACTTCTCCTAAAATTTCTCCGCTTTCGGTTTCAATACTTTCAATCATTTCGATCGATTTTTGTGAAGCATGAACTTTATGGTAGTACTCAAAATGGATTTGAGCTCGCGCGGGAGATAGGACATCTTCTATGTTTTTGCCAATATCTGTTTGTTGGAGTGAGAGAATTTTGAAAGCAGCTGCATTTGCGTAAACATAACGGAATGTTTCGTGATCTTCGGCTACCAAAAAAATCGCATCTTGCATCAAGTCAAAAAGTTCAGTAGAAAGTAAAGTAGTCTGTTTTGATTTGTCTAAAAAATTTTTCAATTTTCTTGATCTCCCTTCGATACAGAAAGCCACTATTTCAATCAAAATCTATGTAGTGTACTGTGAAAATGCATGATTGGAACAGTTTTTTGACACTTGCAGCTCTAGTCAAGTCGATTGTTGCTATCAGTTGATCGCTACTTAAAAGTAAGTATTTAACATCTTTCTCCAGTTTAGTGGATTAACTAACAACAAGATATAGTTTTCTGAAATATCGCTTTAAGTTATATCGTGTCATGGCAAAGAGAGGAGATTTTCTTTTTCAATTTAGTGGAATGGGGATAACTGAATATAAGTTTATACACTACTAACTATTGAAAGAGTATTCTGTCATTTTATTTGAAACGGAGAGACATTTCCCTTATGATGAAGAGACATCAAGGAGTGCAGGTTCATAGAGCTAAGACCGCATCACAATTTGAGGAGGAACTCATTCATGACAAAAATCGGGATTATTACAGGCAGTACACGACCAGGACGTAATAGCTTGCAAGTTGCTCAGTGGGTGAAAGACATTGCTGATCAGCGTGGAGACGCTGAATACGAAGTAGTGGATTTGGCAGAATTCAAGTTGCCGATGTACGCAGAGCCTATTTCAGCAGCATATAGTCAGGATTACAAAACACCTGAAGCCATTCCGTGGTCGAAAAAAATTGCGGAACTCGATGGCTATGTCTTTATTTGTCCGGAATACAATCACGGTGTAACGTCTGCCTTGAAAAATGCGATCGATTATTTGTATCCGGAATGGAACAACAAAGCAGCAGGAATTGTCAGTTACGGCTCGTCAGGAGGCGTGCGCGCAGCTGAAGCATTACGAGTTATTTTAGCAGAGTTACAAATCGCAACGGTCAGAACCCATCCGGCTATGTCGTTATTCACGGATTTTGTGAAAATGAGTGAGTTCAAACCGGCAGGTCTTCACACAAAATCAGTGACAACCTTGCTTGATCAAGTGAATGCGTGGACCAATGCGTTTGAGCCACTTCGAAATAAAGAATGAATAACTAGTAATAAAAAAGAGTGATCTGAATTTTTGGATTTCTTTTCTTCTGCTGTATGACAGATTTAAACGTTGAGGTGAATCAGAAATTATAAGTAGCAAAAGGTTTAGTAGATTTGAGGATAGCAACATCAGCCAAGTTTATTTTATTGATTTTGGTGAAGTTCTTTCTGGTTAGTGATTCTTTTGCTTCATCTAATCTATAATGTAGTGTCACTCATTGTTTGCTAATTTACTAAAAAATGCCATAGAACTTATACGATGGCTTACTGATCGATCGCTAGTTATTTGGTGCTTGCTCCTATCAGTGCGTGCAGATAGAGTCTTTAAAAGAATTTTTTTAGACACATTTACTAGTTGGACATACGGGCTCAAGGTGCTATACTAATATCACAACTCAATAGACTTTGACATCACGTCAAAGGGGAGTAGCTATAGGGAAACCTATTTCACAGTCGTCAATACATGGTTCGTAGCCATCGGTTGTGATAGCAAAATTTTGCTTAGCGAGACCTTTGCCTTTTATTAGGCAAGGGTCTTTTTTGTTGTCAAAAAATAAGAGGAGGCTGAAAGATGGAAGCGATTTTATTGGAGTATGTATGGGTGTTACTGGTGTTGGTGGCGTTGGAAGGGTTGTTAGCTGCGGATAACGCAGTCGTTATGGCGGTAATGGTCAAGCATTTACCGGAAAAACAACAGAAAAAAGCGTTGTTTTATGGATTAGTAGGAGCATTTGTTTTCCGATTTGCAGCTTTGTTTATGATTACACTATTGGTAAACGTATGGCAGATTCAAGCGTTAGGTGCTGCGTATTTACTGTTTATCGCGTTTAAGCATATTTATGATCAGCGAAAAAGAAAAGATCATAGCCTTGAACCAGAGGCGACAAAAGGTTCCGGTTTTTGGATGACTGTATTGAAAGTTGAACTAGCGGACATTGCGTTTGCGATTGACTCAATGCTAGCAGCTGTTGCATTGGCGATTACTTTGCCTCATTTGGAGTTGTTCGGTGTCAGTGAAATTGGCGGCATTAACTCGGGTCAGTTCGCGGTCATGTTGGCAGGCGGACTAGTTGGACTCGTTATAATGCGGTTTGCTGCCCACAAATTCGTCAAACTCTTAGCCGATTATCCGCAGTTAGAAACAACTGCTTTCATCATTGTTGGTTGGGTAGGTGTTAAGTTGACGGTACTTACACTAGGACATGAAAAGCTCGGGATTATCCCATATGATTTTGCTCATTCTACAGAGTGGAAACTTATTTTCTGGGGAGTGCTGCTTGGAATCGTTGCAGTAGGTGCATTAATAAGTATCAAAAAGAAAAAAGAACAGCAAGCATAAAAGCAGTATCCAAAAGGCCGCATGTATGTTAAATCTAAGGGAAAAAGTCCATTTAAATATGTTGCTATAGTAATCACCTACTTAAGAGATGAGGAAATAAGTTGAAAAAAGAAGTTGTTATTATTGGACTGGGCAGATTTGGGACAAGCATGTGCCGAGAGTTAAACCGATTAGGACATGACATACTCGCTATTGATACAGATGAAGAGAAAGTCAATGAAGTCTCGGATTGTACGACTCAAGCCGTTATAGCAAATGCCACAGATGAAAATGTATTGACATCATTAGGAGTGCGCAATTTTGAACACGCCGTTGTAGCAATTGGAGATAATCTTCAATCTAGTGTGTTATGTACGTTAATCCTCAAGGAAATGGGGATTTCAACTATCTGGGTCAAAGCCAGAGACTTGCAGCATCAAAAAATTCTTGAGAAGGTGGGGGCAGACCGAGTGATTCAACCAGAATACGAGATGGGAGTGCGTATGGCACATCACTTAAACTCTGAAAAAATCATTGATTATATTAATCTTTCGGAGGAATATAGCATCATCGAATTGGTCGCTCCCCCGTCTATTTCAGGAAAAACCTTGTTTCAGCTTGATATTCGTGCCAAGTTTAATTGCACGGTACTGGCGATTAAACGTTTTGAAGATGTCAACATTGCCCCGAGTCCAGAAGACGAGATTGTCAAAGGAAATATTCTGGTCTTGATGGGCCATAAAGATGATTTAAAGCAATTTGAGGAAAAAGGACTGTCATAGCTTTCCCCTGTTTGGTTTTATAAAGAGACGGCTAAACAAAGGTCACGAACAGTAAGCTAAAGCGACTTTCTTAACGTATAGTGATGAGTTGGAATTATCGTCTTGAGTAATGGCGTATGGTTGTGTCGAAGGAAACGCTAGAGAAGTCATAGCAAAAGAGGGAGCTCAGTTCAGTCATGCTGGAGTTCCTTCTTTTTTGTGTAAATAGCTAGGTTCATAAAGTCGTAAGAATTACCGCATAATGCAAGAACCAACTTTGCTATAGTAAGGAGGAGAGGAGAGATACTATGAGAGTTCCATTTTTTGTGATTATGGTGGCTTTACTAGGGTTACTAGCAGGATGTACGGAGGAACCATCGCTAACCGAAGCTGAAGTAAAGGAGTTAGTGTCTGACTTAAGTGGGAGTGACAAAGTCAGTGCAGCTTCGATAGATGATCAAGAACTAACGGTTGAAGACGAGGGAGAAACAGTTGTCTATCCGTTATCCGGAGAAGAGTTTTTTGTTTCAATCGCACCTTATGAGACATACACACATCCTTGTGAAATTCATAGTTTGACGGGATGCCAAGGAGAGCTAGCAGAAAAAGAAATGACGGTAAAGATTATAGATGATCAAGGAGAAGTTTATGTAGACGAGGTGATGACAACGCCGGCAAACGGGTTTATCGACCTCTGGTTGCCTCGTGACCGAACATACACAATTGAAATTGAAGCAGAAGGTAAAAAGGGAGAGATTGGCTTTTCTACATTTGCAGGCGATCCTACTTGTTTAACCGATTTACTGCTGAGCTAAGTTGAAAGTTCACTAGTATAACTTCCTTTAACATTGTGCTTGGTGTCTTGAAAAAATTGGCATGAATTACACGACCATAATGAGTTGAGAGACTTATAAAATACTGTCATTAGGCTGTTTGCGCTCTGGATTTTATGGGCGCAAGCAGCCTAATTTTTGGGGATCGGATTTGCATTCGCGTACTTCTGTAGATGATCGTTGGAAAAGGCAAAGGGTGGTTCATCTTTTTTGACTCCATTAAAGTAGACATCAGCCTATTCTGTAGTAGGCAAAAAGAGCTACACTCAAGAAGTCATTTTTCATGACCTTATAGGACAGCCTTTTTAAATTAAAGCTTTAGCATTCTGTAACCAACACGTACATGGGTCTGAATGTATTTTGGATCTGAAGGATTTTCTTCGATTTTTTTTCGTAAAGTGGCCATAAATACACGCAAACTCGGAACGTCAGATTGAGATACATGCTTCCAAACTTCTTTTAATAGAAAGTTATGCGTCAACACTTTTCCTACATTTTTGGAAAGTACAATCAGTAATTTATATTCAATCGGAGTTAAGTGAATTTCTTGCCCATCGATAAAAACGGTATTTGCTAAGTAATCAATACATAAATCACCATTTTTGAACAACGGTTGTTCGTTCTCATAGTTGCGTTCAATCGTATTTCTTCTAAGAGCCACACGAATACGAGCTAAAAGTTCATCAACGCTAAACGGTTTTGTTACATAATCATCTGCGCCTGCGTCAAGCGCATTTATCTTGTCATGGTCTTCTCCTCGAGCGCTTACTATAATGATTGGTGTTTGTGACCAGCTTCGGACTTTATGAATCACATCAATTCCATCCAAGTCAGGCAGCCCAAGATCTAGAATAATAAGGTTTGGTTGAATGGAGAGCACCTTTTGCAGTGCAGACTCACCATTAGTTGCAATTTCATGTTCATATCCATTCACTGTTAATGTCATTTTAATTAAATTTGCAATTGCAACATCATCTTCTACCACAAGAATTCGTTTATTCATCGTCATTAATGTCTCCTTTTTTTAGCATAAAACTAAAAATAGTACCTGTTGGATGATTGTCCAATACCGTCAATTGACTACCGTGTACGTGTAGGATTGACTGACATAATGCTAATCCAAGTCCAAGTCCTCTACCACTGTCACTTCGATGTATTTTTCCTGTAGTAAAAGGTTCAAATAGTATGGATTTCAATGTGTCGTCAATACCTTGTCCAGTGTCACTAACAGTAATTTGAATATCATCATCAATTTCCTCAGCTTTTAAACTTATTTCAGTGCCTACAGGTGTGTACTTTAATGCATTATCAATGAGATTAATTAGTACTTGGATGAGCAGCCTAGCATCCATCATCGCGATTGCTAATGCAGGCTCGACTTGGCATGAAATACGGTGTGTGGTTTTGTTGTGAACTACATGTAAAAGAGCTTCTTGCATAATATCTTGCATAATCTCAGGCTGCATTTCAATCGCGAGTTTCCCCTCATCCAATCGAGATACAGCTAGTAAATTTTCAACTAACTGCACGAGCCATTTTGAATTGCTGTAAATATCATTATACAACTGATTTTTTTGTTCATCGGTAATTTTGTTTGAGCTAGTCAATAATATATCTGCGTTGCCTGAAATACTTGTTAAAGGCGTACGCAAATCATGTGAAATCCCACGCAATAAATTAGCCCTCATTTGCTCTAGTTCTGCTTCTCGTTTTACTTCTTCGGTCGCTTTTTGCAAATACCATTTATCTAGTGCAAACGCAAAATCATTGAGAATAGCATTTAAAATATGACGTTCAAAAGCGGGTAGTGGCACTTCAATGGGTAGTAAAATACCGAGGACGCCTTTAACACTTTCACCAGAAAAAAATGGAACATAATAAGCGCTCGCTTCAGGAAACGTATCAGTTGTCATACCTGCTTGTTGGTTATTATTTGCTACCCACGTTATTACACCACGCTCGTTGGCATTATGGAATTTGGAGAGTAGCTCCTTATTTTCCTGAGCTGTTAAGACGTCAGAAGACGAAGCTACTGAATGTGTGATGAGTTCGTTTGCAATTTCACAAAAAATAACAGGTCGTTCGATGAGTTTTACAACTTGAGACATTCCTTCTGTAATAATCTCTTCTAGCGATTTTGCATAGTTTAATTTGCGACTTGTTTCTAACAATACTTCCGTTCGGTAGGACTTGCGTATCGCTTCCCTAGCCTGTTTTTTTACTTTCCGTGTCAAACTGCTTGTGATAAAACCAGATATGAACATGATGGGAAACGTCATTGCGTAATCCCGATGATATGCTTCAAACGAAAATCTGGGTTCAGTAAATAAAAAATTGAAAAGTAATACGGCAATTAGCGAACTGACTATGCTGACCATCCACCCACTTGACCACAAGGCGAGTACTAACACTCCTAAAATATAAATAGTAATAATATTCGATTCACCTACGCCAAATGTAAAGAAAAGCAAACCGATTGCTGATACCGCAATAAAAATTACTATCATCTTTAATAAGTCGTTCCAGTCAAGTGAAAACTGTGGCTTTACAGGAAGAAAACCTTTTGGTTCTTGATGTTCATCTACGACAATGAACATCGCCAAGTTAGGCGCGTACTTACTAATCTGATCAGCTATTTTGAAATTTGTAGACCACCATCGATTTTTAGTTACCGACTTCCCTATTACTAAATTTGTTACACCACTCATCCGTGCATAGTTTGCGATAGTCGCAGCGACATCATCTGCTTGCATACTGACAACGCGCCCGCCAAGCTGTTCTACTAATTTGCTATGTTCTTGAATTCGTTGTGAGTCTGAAGGATAAGACCGATCATTATCATCTTTTTGTACATATATAGCGGTGAAGTTCCCGTGAAGGGCTTGGGCAAGTCGTGCTGCTGACCGTATCACTTTAGGATTAGTAGACGAGCTACTTATACCGACTAATATATGTTCTTCTATATGCCCGCTGGTCCCGAATGAACCCGCTTCGTGAGCCGTTCGACGATAAACGGTATCTGCTGTACGACGAAGTGCAATTTCTCGAAGTGCAACAAGATTTTTTCTTTGAAAAAAGTGATCCATTGCGTATTTGATTTGTTCAGATTTATAAATTTTCCCCTCTATTAATCGCTGTATCAGATCATCTGGTTCAATATCGACAAGCTTAATCTGAGAGGCATTGTCAATCATGAAATCTGGAATACGCTCGCGCACATTGACTCCAGTAATCTCTTCGACCAAATCGTGAAGACTTTCAATATGTTGAATGTTAACGGTGGTATAAACATCAATGCCTTGTGCTAATAATTCGTTTACATCGCCGAAGCGCTTTAAGTGACGCATCGTTGGAACATTACTATGTGCTAACTCATCTATCACTACAATTGAAGGCTTTCTTTTAAGAATTGTATCGATATCGAGTTCTTTGAAGGTCTTTTCTTTGTAGTCGATTTTAATTGGTGGTATGGATTCAAGACCGTTGAGTAAAGCTGTGGTTTCTGGTCGGATATGTGGCTCAATATAGCCAATTATTACATCTATTCCAAGCGCTTTTGCATGATGCGCAGCATCTAGCATTGCGTAGGTCTTACCAACACCTGCCGCATACCCAAGAAATATTTTTAACTTTCCTTTTTCTGAGTCCATCTGCTGTTGTTTGATTTTTGCTAAGATTTCTTCTGGATTCGGCCGGTTGTCTTCCATCAGTCTTCACCTCTTCTTGATTATACCGCCAACTATCATTAAGACAGTATTAAGATTGGCATCTTAATACTGTCTTAATACAATTTGTCTTTCTCTAACGCTACGTTAATTTAACAAGCAGTATGATGAAAATAATTACTAAGTAGAAAGGGTGATAGATGTGATGGATGTTTATATGGTCGCTTTACTCAGCATTTGCTTTACTAGTCTCTACGGTTTTACTAATTGGTGTTATCAGAAAGAAAATAAGTAGGAGGAGATTTTATGTGGGTTGTTATCCTCATTATCGTTGGATTGTTTGTCTATTTAGGTCATGCATTACTCTACCCAGAAAAATAGTAATAAGCCAATAGGAGGTTAAGAAAATGTGGCAAATCGCTTTCGTATTACTTATCTATCTACCTATGGTCGTGTTAATAGGCCATTATTTATACCATGTAACAATGCGCGAAAAAACATGGTTAGATCCGGTTATGGATCGTATCGATGGAGTTATTTACAAAATTTCTGGTGTTAAGCAAAATAATATGACTGGTAAACAATATGTGCTGGCACTCATTCTTTCGAATGCGCTCATGGTATTTATCGGTTATATTGTACTGCGTATTCAGTCAGTCTTATTTTTAAATCCAAATGAAATTACTAATATGGAAGCAACGTTATCATTTAATACGATTATCTCCTTCATTACCAATACAAACCTACAACATTATAGCGGTGAATCAGGACTAAGTTATTTGTCTCAAATGCTTGTTATTACATTTCTGATGTTCACTTCTGCAGCAACGGGTTACGCGGCGTGCATGGCATTCTGTCGACGTTTAGTAGCAAAAAAAGATACACTCGGCAATTTTTTTGTCGATATGGTACGTGTAATCACTCGAGTGTTACTGCCGATTTCATTTATTGTTTCAATGATTTTAGTGTTCCAGGGTACACCGCAAACTTTTAAAGCAAACGAAACTGTTCAAACTATTGAAGGAAAGATGCAAGATCTTGCCCTTGGGCCTGTGGCATCTTTAGAATCTATCAAACACGTTGGTACAAACGGCGGCGGTTTTTACGGTGCCAATTCAACGACGCCATTTGAAAACCCGACTGTGTTAACAAATATTATTGAAATATTATCTATGATGATACTGCCAGGGGCATGCGTTATTGCGTTTGGCTTAATGGTTGCAGCTCGACGTAAGAGAGCCTTAATTGGAAAGCAAGGAATGGTTATTTTTGCTGCGATGGGAATCTTATTTCTGGCTGGCTTAACTGCTTGTTATATGGCAGAGCGTGAAGGAAATCCAATCATTAGTTCACTCGGTATTACTCAGGAACTGGGTAGTATGGAGGGGAAGGAAATGCGTTTTGGTGTTGCACAATCGGCTTTATTTACTACCGTAACAACGGCTTTTACAACAGGTACTGTAAATAATATGCATGATACGTTAACGCCAATTGGAGGTATGGTTGCGTTATTTAATATGATGCTTAACGTTGTGTTTGGAGGTAAAGGTGTTGGGTTGATGAATATGATGATGTATGTCTTGCTGACAATTTTTATTGCTTGTCTGATGATTGGACGCACGCCGCAGTTTTTAGGTAAGAAAATTGAGGAGAAAGAAATGAAGTTAATCGCGCTGTGTATTTTAATTCATCCGGCAATTATCTTAAGTTTCTCAGCAATTGCAATTTCGACTACGGCAGGTATCGCAGGTATTACAAATCCAGGTGCACACGGGTTGTCACAAATTCTTTATGAGTACGCCTCTTCTTCAGCAAATAATGGTTCTGGCTTTGAAGGATTAGCGGATAATTCAACGTTTTGGAATGTGACAACGGGCTTAGCGATGTTTTTTGGTCGTTATCTTTCAATTATTATTCAACTGGCTATTGCTTCTATGCTTGCGACTAAGTTACTACACAGTGAAACGGCTGGAACATTAAAAACAGATAACGTAATGTTTGCATTCATGCTGATTTCAATTGTACTAATGATTGGTGCTTTGACATTTTTACCGGCTTTGGCACTCGGTCCAATTACAGAACACTTGCAAATACGTTCTTGACGAGGAGAGACAACGATGGAGACTGTATCTAAAAAAAGTTTTATCACAAGTGAAATTATGAAAAGTTCCATTATAGCAGCTTTTAAAAAGTTAAATCCCGTTTATATGGTGAAAAATCCGGTAATGTTCGTAGTTGAAATCGGTTTTATTTTTGTTCTTGTATTAACTATTTTTCCCGCTTTATTAGAGGATAGTAGCGTTCAGTATGCACGTCTTTATAACGCGCTCGTTGCGGCTATTTTGTTTATCACAATTCTCTTCGCAAATTTTGCTGAAGCAATTGCGGAAGGTCGAGGTAAGGCTCAAGTACAGACACTTAAGAAGACAAAAACAAGTACAGATGCACGTGTCGTGATGGCTGATGGTACGCATCTTATGAAACAAGCTGAAGATCTTAAAAAGGGAGATGTTGTCTTAGTAAAGACTGGTGAAATCATTCCTAACGATGGTGAGGTAGTGGATGGAATTGCCACTGTTGATGAATCTGCAATCACTGGTGAATCTGCTCCGGTAGTGAAGGAGCGTGGTGGAGACTTTTCATCAGTTACCGGTGGTACGACTATAACAAGTGACTGGTTAAAAGTTGAAATCACTTCGTTACCAGGAGAATCGTTTCTAGACAAGATGATTGCGTTAATCGAGGGAGCAAAGCGTAAAAAAACGCCAAATGAAATTGCATTAAATACATTATTAGTCAGTTTAACTATTATCTTTTTACTAGTTGTAGTCACACTTTACCCTATGACCATCTATTTAGATGTTGATATCCCCATTTCAACACTTATTGCGTTAGTCGTTTGTTTAATACCAACAACAATCGGTGGGCTATTATCGGCAATTGGAATTGCAGGTATGGATCGCGTGACGCAATTTAATGTAATTGCAATGTCAGGAAAAGCTGTGGAAGCCTGTGGAGATGTAGATACTTTGATTTTAGATAAGACGGGGACAATTACTTATGGAAATCGTCAAGCTTCAGAGTTTTTGCCAGTACAGGGTATTGATCGGAAAAAACTTCTACGTGCTGCATGGCTAAGTTCACTAAAAGATGATACACCGGAAGGTAAATCCATTTTAACTCTTGCAACTACATTAGGTATTGAAAAAAATGATGAAAAAAAACTTGTCGAAACGAGCACTCACGTAGCATTTACAGCCCAGACGCGTATAAGTGGGATAGATTTAGAGAATGGTCAAAAAATTCGGAAAGGCGCTTACGATTCAATGAAAAAAATGAGTGATGCTGCCAATCAAGTGATACCGAAAGACTTGGAGGGCATCGTTCAACAAGTATCATCTCTTGGTGGAACCCCGTTAGTAGTTGCCATAGATGAAAAAATACTGGGCGTCATTTATTTAAAAGATGTTGTGAAATCTGGTTTAAAAGAACGCTTTGAACTACTACGCGCGATGGGTATTAAAACCATCATGTGCACCGGGGATAATCCATTGACAGCAGCCACAATTGCAAAAGAAGCAGGTGTTGATAGTTTTGTTGCAGAAAGCAAACCTGAAGACAAAATCAATTTGATTAAAGAAGAGCAAGCGCTTGGAAAGGTTGTCGCTATGACTGGTGACGGTACAAATGATGCACCTGCACTTGCGCAAGCCAATGTTGGATTAGCGATGAATTCTGGAACAAATGCGGCCAAAGAAGCGGCAAATATGGTTGATTTAGACTCGAATCCAACCAAAATTATTGAAGTTGTAGAAATCGGAAAGCAATTGCTAATGACTAGAGGTGCATTGACAACTTTTAGTATTGCCAATGACGTTGCAAAATACTTTGCAATCCTACCAGCGATGCTAATGGTAGCGATTCCAGAGATGGACGTCTTAAATATTATGCATTTAAATTCACCAACAAGTGCGATTATCTCCGCATTGTTATTTAACGCAATCATCATTCCATTGCTCATCCCTATTGCGTTAAAAGGTGTTTCTTACAAACCCATGAGTACAGAGAAATTATTAACTAGGAACTTGCTACGTTACGGTCTAGGTGGGGTTATTGCGCCTTTTGTGGGTATTAAATTGCTTGATATACTGACAAGTCCTATTTTAACTATGATGAATTTATAGGAGGTAGATGAAATGAGAGGACTTTTTGAATATACAAAACAAGCCATGTTTATAACGTGTTCGTTGTTCATCTTATGCGGGCTAGTTTATCCATTTGCAGTCACTGGTGTTGCGCAAGTGTTTTTCAAACAACAAGCAAACGGTAATTTAATACAGGTTGACGATAAAGTAGTGGGATCTAAAAATGTGGGACAAGCGTTCACAAATCCAGCTTATTTTTCAGGTCGGATATCTGCAATTAATTACAATGTTTATACAAAAGAAGATACCTTACCGGATGTAAATGGCGACATAGCTTTTGGAGGTGTTAGCTCGGGAACATATAATTATGGACCTTCTAATCCAGAACTGGAGAAACGAATTGAAACAGACATAGTCGCATTTTTGAATGCTAATCCAGATGTAAAACGCGAGCAAATTCCAGCAGATTTGATGACTGCCTCTGGGTCGGGTCTTGATCCTCATATTAGTATTGAAGCTGCACAGATTCAAGTGAGCCGAGTAGCACAAGCAAGTGGATTATCTATAAAGGAAATAAATACGATTGTGCTGGACAATACTGAAAATAAAGTATTGGGATTATTGGGTGAAGATAAGATGAATGTTTTAGGGTCAAATATAGCTATTTTTCAAAAAATAAATGAAAAATAATCTTTTTGCTAGCGGTTCATAAAAATCAGTACAAAGTATAAGTTGTTAAAGAGCATCTAATGTAACTTAAAAAGATGCTCTTTTTCTTTTATGTATAGTTTCGATTGTTCTCAACTACCAACCTGAATCATTTTTTTATATCACAGCAGAACCAATTAAACATCAAAAAGAAAAGCCAACTCAACTAGTTGACACCCCAAAAACTACATGGTATTATTATCTCGAATTAAAGATAAATTGTTTCGAGATAGTTTATGTTGATAGAATCTTGGATTTATTAATTGTGAAATTTACTAAGCTTCTGTTGAGCCACTGAAAATTAGAGAACGATTAAATTTTTTTAACTATATATCTCGAATTCGAGATATTAATTGCTTTCAAAAAGAGGAGAGAATTTGATGAACGAATTAAAAGGAATTCACCACGTAACAGCTATCACTAGCAGCGCGGAAAAAAACTATGAATTTTTTACGCATGTATTGGGCATGCGTCTTGTCAAGAAAACGGTGAATCAAGACGATATCCAAACGTATCATCTATTCTTTGCAGATGATAAAGGGTCAGCGGGAACAGATATGACGTTCTTTGACTTCCCGAACATTCAAAAAGGCGTGCACGGAACAAACGAAATTTACAAAACGGCTTTCCGCGTGCCAACGGATAGCGCGCTCGACTACTGGATCAAACGTTTTGACAAATACCAAGTGGCACATAAAGGTATCGAAGAAATATTCGGTAAAAAAACGATTTCGTTCGTCGATTTTGATGATCAACAGTATATGCTGATTTCAGATGAAAATAATAGAGGTGTAGCATCCGGCACACCGTGGCAAAACGGTCCTGTGCCACTGGAGTTTGCGATTACAGGACTTGGCCCCGTGCATATTCGGATCGCAGATTTTGACAGCTTGAAAAAAGTATTAGAAAGTGCGATGTTGATGCGCGAAATTGCAAAAGAAGATGCTTTCCATTTGTTCGAAATAGGAGAAGGTGGAAACGGGGCGCAAGTCATTGTCGAGCATAACACGTCGTTGCCATCTGGACGTCAAGGTTTTGGTACGGTTCACCACGCGGCTTTCCGTGTAGCAGATACTGACGTATTGCAGGAATGGATCGACCGGATGCAAAGTCTTGAGTTCCATACATCCGGCTATGTCGATCGATTTTTCTTCGAATCGTTGTATGCACGAGTAGGACAAGGCATTCTGTTTGAATGGGCAACAGACGGTCCAGGGTTTATGGACGATGAGCCTTATGAAACTGTTGGAGAAAAATTGTCGCTGCCACCGTTTTTGGAACCGAAACGTGAAGAAATCGAACAATTAGTGCGTCCAATCAATACGGTACGCAGCACACAGACGATTGAAAAAGAGGTTTTGTAACGATGGGAAAAAGAACAAGCATAATGAGTAAATTGTTCGGAACCAAACAAGAGGAGGAAATAACAATGACAACAGTAAATATCGGCATCATCTTAGGATCAACACGCGAAGGGCGCTTAAGCCCACAAGTAGGCAACTGGGTAAAAGAATTAGCAGACAAACGCGGTGACGCGAACTATACAATTATTGATATTGCAGAATACAAATTGCCGCTTCTTGGCGAAAACGGTGGCGACGCATCCGGAGCAGCTGGCTGGTCTGAAGCGATTGCTAAACAAGACGGCTTTGTCTTTATTACACAAGAATACAACCATTCCATTACAGGGTCACTAAAAAATGCACTCGATTATTTACGCGTGGAATGGAACAATAAAGCAGCGGGTATCGTATCGTACGGATCTGTTGGTGGAGCGCGTGCTGCAGAACATTTACGGGGCATTTTGGGTGAATTATCTGTAGCGGACGTTCGCGTTCATCCAGCATTGTCATTGTTCACAGACTTTGAAAATGGCGCAGAGCTAAAAGCTGCACCGGTTCAAGCAGATTCCGTCAATCAAATGCTCGACCAAGTAATTCCGTGGTCAACAGCATTGAAAACAATCCGTTAATCTTCCCTAAACCGACAGAATGTGCGTAACCATCCGCGCATTCTGTTTTTTAGTTACAATGGGTTATAGATGACGTAAATTGAGTAAATAAGTTGAATGAAAGAAGAACTCGCTGCAAACGGACGTTTTGCAACGAAGCTAGCGCAATTTTTTCTTAGCCTGTTCAATTAACAAATCATCAGGATATGGAGCAAACCAGCGTAGACTCCCGCGAGATAGCGAAGTGTCGAAATCCACTCGGGCGTAAAGTCCGAGTTAGTTTGGTGCAAGCTCGCAGGAAAGCGTAGTTGGTTTGTGGAATAACCATTGCAGAACATTTCTTACGGAAGCTATGGCCAAAGCGATATGTAAAAAATAGCTCATTTATATAGATCAATCTCATTAGTAAAGGAGTGGATAAGCATGATATCAATTGATCCGGAACAAAACGAGGAACGCGACAATTACAAACTATTAGTGGGCTCAATTATTCCACGACCCATCGCGTTTGTCACAACGCAATCCGCGTCAGGAGTCGTTAACGGTGCACCGTTCAGCTATTTCAATGTTGTGTCTTCCAATCCGCCGATGGTGTCGCTTGCGATTCAACGACCAGCAAGTGGCATGAAAGACACAGCTCGTAATATTTATGGCAACGGTGAGTTTGTCGTGCATATGGTAGACCGTGACAATGTAACAAAAATCAACGAAACAGCCGCTTCTTTGCCTCCATCAGAAAGCGAAGTCGAAATAGTAGGGCTGACGCAAGTGCCGAGTTCAATCGTATCGGTTCCAGGCATCGTCGAGTCGAAAATGCGTATGGAATGCCGCTTAGTAGAGTCAGTTGCGTTAGGTGGAGACGGTGCAGGCAGTGATTTGTTCATTGGGGAAATTGTGCAGTTCCACATTGACGAAGCTATTTACGAAAAAGGACGCATCGATCCGAAAGGACTGGATGCTGTAAGCCGGTTAGCAGGAACAAATTATGCAGCGATCGGCGAAATTTTTTCAATGGAACGTCCAAAATAAAGAATTTAAAAACAAGACAAGCCGCTGTCAGATAGCGGCTTGTCTTGTTTTTAGTTGATGAATTTTTAGGAACAGACTAAATCATTTTGACTGAAGGGAATCCGGTGACCAACAACTGAGTAAAACGATCAGCAGGTAGCGGTCTGCTAAAGAGGTAGCCTTGGATTTCGTCACAGCCCAATTCTTTTAGTAGCGCCAATTGCTCTTCAGTTTCCACACCCTCTGCAATTACTGACATATCGAAGCTATGAGCGATAAAAATCATCGCTTCGACGAGTGCTTTATCGTATGGATTTGTGGTCATGTCTTGGACAAAAGGTTGAGCGATTTTCAAGTTGTTGAGTGGGAAACGTTTCAAATAGTTTAGTGATGAGTAGCCAGTTCCAAAATCATCGATCGCCATCTGAATGCCCATTTTTCTCAATGCGTGCATTCGAGAAATGGCTTTTTCCGCATCATCAAGCGCCACACTTTCCGTAATTTCTAGTTCTAACAAAGCTGCTGGAAAGTGGGTAGTTGCTAATACCAGACTGATCGTCTCCAACAAATCGTCTTGCAAAAACTGAAGGGGCGATAAGTTTACAGCGAGCTTCAGGTGAGGATATCCAGAATCATGCCATTCTTTTACTTGCTGGCAAGCTGTATAAAGCACCCATTCACCAATAGGAAGAATTAAGCAAGTTTCTTCAGCCAAAGGAATAAATTCTGCAGGAGAAACGATGGTACCCTCTGCTTTTTGCCAGCGAATCAATGCTTCCATTCCGATAACATCACCACTCGAAGCACAAACTTGTGGTTGATAATGAAGAAAGAATTCCTCATTGGAAAAAGCGCGACGCAGATCATTTTCTAATACTAATTTACTGGAAGTAACGAAAGTCATATCAGTTGAGAAAAACTGATAATTATTTTTGCCTTTTGCTTTTGCACTATACATGGCCCTGTCCGCATGTTTTAGCAATTCGCTTGGTGTTTCTCCATCTTCTGGATACATGGCAATGCCAATACTCATCGAGATAGGCAATTCTTGCCCATTGATGTTCATAGGCTTTGCAAAATCAGACTGTAACCTACGAATGATCGGGATAACGTCTGTTTTAAAATGGATATCAGCAAGGAAAAGTGTGAATTCGTCACCGCCCTGTCGAGAAACGGTATCAATCGGACGCAAATTCGCCAATATTTTTTGCGAAAATGCTTGAAGCAATAAGTCTCCAAATTCGTGGCCGAACGTATCATTAATATTTTTGAAACGATCCAAATCTATGAATACGACAGCGAGCTTTTGACCATTTTGTTTGGCAACTGCTATGGAATTCTCCACTTTTTCAACGAATAGCCTTCTGTTTGGAAGGTTGGTTAATACGTCGTGATAAGCCATGTGCTCCATTTGTTTGACCGCTTTTTCTAGCTGTTCGTTTTTAGAAGTGACTTCTACTGTTCGTTGTTCAATTTTATGCTCAAGGACAGAGGTTAGCTGGTCATAGTTGAATAGCAGTCTCCGATTATCACGTAGCGTAAAAACTTGTCTCGTAATAATAAGAACAGCCGCCACAAAAGCGCCAGCAATCAAGCCCTTCATGTTTTCTTTTTGTTCAACAAGCATAATGGTGAATAGAAGAAGGAGACTCAGGTACGGTAACAGCATACGAATTGAAATTCGTTCATGTGCCCTTGTTGAAGTTGCTTGTGAACCATTTTTGGGTAAAGGATCAAGAGCATGCAAGCCAGCAAGTGCCACTAGTAAAAGACTAAGAGACCATAACGGAGCATATAAAATGCCCGATCTATAAGTATCCGTAACTGTTGAATACAGATAAGCGGTATCGGCAAAAACCATGAAAATAAGACCAGTGATGATTAGAGCTAATACACGTGTCGGTAACAAATAGGAAAAGCTGATATAAAAGCTGATCGCACCAAATAGCAACAACAAATCTCCAAGTGGATAACCTATAGAGACAACGAGCATCATTGGTGAAGATTCTTCCATCAGTAAATACTGAATCAAAAAATGCCAGCTGAGAGCGGTAGAAACAGTAATGATAATCATCATATCGAAAATAAATTTAATTTCATAAGAAATTTCTTTCTTTTGCTTAAACTGATAAACAACAGCAGCTAAATAGAAAAAGATTTGGGAAAAGTAAAAGACATCTGGCCATCCTGGATAATTGGGCTCTTCATATGAAACGTTATGGCTATAAACCCAAATACCTTCAGCGATTGCGTAGCTGAAAGCTCCTAAAGAAAGCAGTAACCAAAACAGACGGTTTTTGCCAACTGATTGACGGGAGACGATAAACAACGTGACACAAGCAACGATAGGCGCAAGCCACGAAATCAGGTTTTCGACCAATACAAAAGTACGTTCGTTGCTATCGCTAAACAAAATCCAAGCGTAGTAAATAGAAATATGAAGAAAGATATAGCTAGAAAATTTACTTTTAATGTTGGAACGTTCGATATGCTTCACCTCTTTTTAGAGAGCAGAATTATCTGCTAGAGTATCAAGGTCGGAAATTCACTCGTATTTTCTTAAGTATAAAGATTTTCTGAAAGAAAGGAATAGATATATCCCATAAAATAACATTTACTTAATGAATATTATTCTTTATGTAATATGATTTTAAAAGTCCAATAGCCTACCAAATTATTCATTTAACGTAATGTGTTAAAACTCAAGACAAAAAGACTGACTCCCTCCTGTTGTCAGTTTTTTCGGTGTGTTCTTTTCAGTGAACGGATTAAAGGAGAGAAAATCAACGATAATCCAGCTTAAAAAGACTTATTCCTACTATTGGGAATAAGTCTTTTTCATTTTAGCTAATAGGTATAGCCCAATTTAGCCGAAATACGCTGACTTGTTTCTTTCACTTGCTGTGCTAGAAACGCAAGTCGCTCATCTGTCAAGTTATAGCTGACAACACCGATGCTAAGAGCACCTTGCACTTTTCCAAAACGATTAAGGATAGATGCGCCAACAGAAGAAGTGCCTTCTGTTCGTTCGCTATGACTGATGGCGTAGCCTTGATCTTTGATTTGCTGCAGGAGGTCATAAAAAGCGGGTTGTTTTTCTTTGGCGATAAATGGCGTAATGGCTTTTTTTATTTCTGCATTTGGCATATGCGAAAGCATCGATTTATTGGCAGCTCCGATGTGAAGTGGAATACGGGAACCGAGTTTGTCATAGACACGGATTGCGTGATTTTCGTTGTCAATTCGCTCAGTGATCAATGCTTCACTTCCCATCGGCTGGCTTAGGTAGACGCTTTCTCCAGTTTCTGTCATTAGACGAACGAGTTCTGGCCGGATGGTACTAATATAATCCATCGTGTCGTACATATGCAGTCCGTACTCTAGCCAAATATTGCCTAAATCATAACGTTTTGTTTTATCGTCTTGCTGAATCATGCCGTGAGCTGCCATGGCTTTTAGCAAACGATGCATAGAACTCACCGGAAGGTCACATTCAGTTGAGAGTTCTGTAATGGTTAGCCCACCTTCAGTTGAACGGGAAACTAATAATTTCACGACACCCATTGCGCGATCAATTGATTGCATAATTCTTTCACCTGTCCTCTGTCTAATATAATTGTTTTAACATTTAAAATATATTGACATTATAACACGTGTATCTTATATTGTTAAAAATATCTTTTCAACTAGCGGAAATAGTTTCCACTATGCGGAAAAAGGAGTTGAGAGTTTTGAGTGTTTCATCCATGTATCACTCTTTAGAACGAGTTATCGTCAAGCATCCGAATGATGCTTTTATCAACCAGCAACATATTAAAAACGAGTGGCAAAAGCTTAATTATTTATCAGAACCTGATTTTGAAGAAGCAACAAGTGAATACGCTGAATTTATTTCACTGTTATCGCGACATGTTCCGACAATCGATTACTTACCACCGTCAGAGCAGGTCAGTATGGATTCCATCTATGCGCACGACCCGGTTAAATTTACACCTGAAGGGGCTCTTATTCTAAAGTCTGGAAAAGCGCTTCGTCAGCCAGAAGCAGCTGTTTACAGAAAATTTCTTGAAGAAAAAGAAATTCCTATTATTGGTGAATTGACTGGGCAAGCGACGTCCGACGGCGGTGACATTGTTTGGCTTGATGACCGTGTGTTAGCTGTAGGAAACGGTTACCGAACCAATGCAGAAGCTATTCGACAAATCAAAGAAATGACGGCACATCTGGTCGATGAGTTTATCGAGGTGCAGTTGCCTCATGCAGACGGGGAAGAAGAGTGCCTGCACTTAATGTCATTTATCAGCATGGTCGACAAAGATCTCGCTGTTGTCCACTCGCCCTTGATGCCCGTCGCTTTTCGAAAGCTTTTGCTGTCACGCGGTATCCAACTAATCGAAGTACCAAAAGCGGAATACGATCTTCTCGGTTGTAACGTACTGGCAGTTGCACCTCGAGTGTGCATCATGGTAGCAGGCAATCCATCAACAAAACAGCAGTTAGAAGAGGCTGGAGCTGTAGTTTACGAATATAAAGGCGAAGAAATTAGCGTTAAAGGAACTGGCGGACCGACTTGCCTAACAAGCCCGGCCGTGCGTACACCAACTTCAGCGAAAAGGGGACTAACACATGTTTAAAAATGTTATCGTCAAATCACCAGGAAAAAGCTACTTGAATGGATTAACGACATCGGATTTAGGTACACCCAACTACGAACTTTTGCTGGAACAGCATGCTGCTTATATTGAAGCTTTAAAGACGTGCGGTGTTGAAATTACACATTTGTCAGAAAGCGAAGAATATCCTGATTCAACTTTTGTCGAAGACGCAGCCGTGTTAACACCAGAGTTTGCGATGATCACAAACCCTGGGGCAAAGAGCCGAAACGGCGAAAAAGAAGAAATTGAAGCCGTACTAAAAAATTTCTACACGAATTTCCATTACATTACGGCACCAGGCACATTAGACGGTGGAGATGTTTTACAAGTAGACAAACATTTCTATGTAGGGATTTCTGAACGTACAGACCGTAAAGGCGCAGAACAATTCAAAACGATCGTGGAGTCAGAAGGCTACAAGGCAACAATTGTTGAACTGCAGGAATTTTTCCACTTGAAAACGGGCATCGCTTATCTTGGCAATAATACGGTGGTAGCAGCTGGAGAATTTTTGGACCATCCTGACTTTGTGGATTACGAGAAAGTAGAAATTCCCGCGACAGACGAATATTCGGCAAACTGTATCAAAGTAAACGACTATGTCATTATTCCAAAAGGCTTTGAGGAGACAAAACGCAAGTTTGCAGAACGCGGGATCGAAACAATCGAGCTCGAAATGTCAGAGTTTCAAAAACACGATGGCGGACTTAGCTGTTTGTCATTGCGGTTTTAAAAAAGCTGTCGGGTGAACAATTCGACTAAGTGGCTCAAGTATTGATATAAAGTGTCCGTGTAGAGGGACTTTATCGTTTATCAACTACAGCTAAAATATAGAAAATAACAATAGGAAAGGGGAAATTTTATGGTCAAAACACCGGAAGTGCCAGCTGCAAACCAGTTGAACCGTTCCATGAAAAGCCGCCATTTGTTCATGCTTTCACTTGGAGGCGTTATCGGAACAGGATTGTTTTTGAATGTAGGGTATACAATCAACCAGTCCGGTGCAGGAGGCGCGTTAATCGGCTACCTAATCGGCGGCTTGATCCTGTATATGGTGATGGTGTGTCTCGGAGAGCTAGCGGTTCATATGCCAGTTACCGGTTCGTTTCAAACGTATGCCTCGAAGTACATTAGTCCATCTGCAGGATTTTCACTCGGGTGGATGTATTTTGTGGGATCTGCTGCGACAGCGGGTGTTGAATTTACCGCAGCCGGCATTCTGATGAAATATTGGTTCCCAGAAACGCCGATATGGATTTGGTGTGCATTCTTTGTAGTGCTGCTATTTGTATTGAACGCGTTGACGACAAGAGGCTTTGCAGAAGCAGAGTTCTGGTTTGCTGGCATTAAAGTAGTCGCACTTCTGTTGTTTATCGGAATTGGAGCTGCTGCGATTTTCGGTCTGATTCCACTAGCAGATCGTCCGGCGCCGTTTATGGATAACCTAGCACCTACAGGGCTGTTCCCAGCAGGTATTGCCATTATTTTTATCACGATGATGAATGTTATTTTCTCTTATCAAGGATCAGAGCTCGTTGGAATTGCAGCGGGTGAAACAGAAGATCCTGAAAAGAATATTCCGAGAGCGATACGCAATATCTTAGTCCGAATTATCGTTTTTTATATCGCGTCTATTATTATCCTATCCGCGATTTTCCCAGCGTCTGAACTCGGTCTTATGACGAGTCCGTTTGTGACATTGATGGAAATGGCAGGAATTCCATACGCGGGAAGCATCATGAATTTTGTTATTTTGACAGCAATCTTGTCTGTAGGGAACTCGTGCCTTTATGCATCGACCCGTCTTTTATGGGCGATGGCAAATGAAGGCATGGCGCCGCGTATTTTCAGTACGCTGACAAAACGAAAAGTACCGCTTGCAGCATTAATTTTTACGATGATGTTTTCACTGCTGTCGCTTTTAACAAGTGTTATGGAAGCAGACACAGTCTTTATTTTGTTGATGTCGATTGCCGGTATTTCTGTAACGATTTCTTGGATGGGAATTGCCACTTCTCAGTTAATGTTCCGCCGTCATTACGTGAAGTCGGGTGGAGATATTGCCGATTTAAAATTTAAAGTACCTTTTTATCCGTTTGTCCCGATTTTCTGTATTGCTTTTTGTTTGCTGATTCTTGGATTTCTCGCTTTTGATCCAACGCAGCGTATCGGGTTGTTATACGGCATCGGATTTTTCGTAGTCTGTACGGTGTTCTACAAAGTGAAACTAGAAAAGAAAAAATCTGTTCTAGCTCCGGTGGAAGTAGAAACTGTCAAATAAGGAGGAATAGAGAGTGGGGAAATTGTTGTGGGGAACGCCAAAAGATCTTCGTACGCTACTATGTGAATTAGTTAGCTGGGAAAGCCGGACACTGACAGAAGGAGAAAAAGAATTTCCTTTTAAAGTGGAGAATAAGCTAAAACAACTCGATTATTTCAAGCAACATCCTGAATTTTTGGCGCTTCACGAAGCAGATCAGGGACGAAACTTGGTGATGGCTCTTTATGAGCATCCGAAAGCGGCCGATACAATTGTGCTCATCAGCCATTTTGATACGGTGCAAACCGAAGAATATGGGGATCTGGAACAACTCGCATTTCGTCCTGAAGAGTTAACGAAAAAGCTGTTTGAGCGAAAAGACGATCTTCCAGAAGAGGCGCGTGCAGATCTCGAGTCAGGTAACTACTTATTTGGCCGTGGCACGATGGATATGAAAATGGGGCTGGCTCTCCATATGGCACTCATTGAAAAAGCCAGTATGGAAAACTGGCCGCTGAACCTCGTGTTATTGACTGTGCCCGACGAAGAAGTTAACTCAATGGGCATGCGTAAAGCGGTGAGTGAGCTTGTTAACTTGCGTGAAGAGCGCGGCTTGTCGTACAAGATGTTCTTTAACAGTGAGCCGGCATTTTCACAAAAACCGGGTGACGAAAAGCATTACGTCTATTCGGGGACGCTCGGAAAAATCATGCCAGCTGCACTTTTCTATGGCAAAGAAACGCATGTGGGTGAACCGTTAAAAGGCATGACAGCGAATTACATGGCTTCTTTTCTATCGCAAGCGATGGAGTGGAACGCTCTATACCGCGAAAGTGATCTTGGTGAAAGTACACCGCTACCGGTTTCGCTTCAACAAAAAGATTTGAAAATGCAGTATTCGACACAAACACCTTACCGAGCAACTGCTTTGTATAATGTTTTTCTCATGAAACGAAATGCTGCCGAAGTGATGGAACTGTTTGAACAAACGGCAATGCAAGCGGCGACTATGTGTAATACGGCATATAGCGGACTATGCAGGCGTGAAGGGATCGAAGGCATTGGGGAAGTACAGGTATTGCGCTTTGAGCAGTTACTCGAGTATGCAGAAGCGAAACGCGGTGTTCGCTTTGTTTCAAAACTAAAAGCAGAAATTTTAGCACATCCAGAATGGGACGAACGCGAGAAATCGTTGCGTATTGCTGATAAACTGATGATTCAATGTCACGAATTAGCACCAGCAATCATCTTGTTGTTTGCACCGCCTTATTATCCGGCAGTCAATTCATCGGAAGATCCATTTATCATGGAGTGCATTGCCACTGTAAAAAGAGCAGCCGCAGAAAATGGCGTTGAAGTTGATCAAGTTCACTATTTTAACGGACTTTGCGATTTGAGTTATGTTAATTATAGCGACCCTGGTAACGGATGGAGCTCGTATGAACGCAACACGCCTGTATGGGGGGAAACCTATAGCATTCCGTTTGCCGACATGCTTGAGCTACGAGCGCCTGTGTTGAATGTTGGTCCGTTCGGCAAAGACGCTCATCAGTATACAGAGCGGCTTCATATGGACAGTGCTTTTGTTCATACGCCGCATATGCTGGAAAGTTTGATGAAGAGTTTGTGTAAAAAAGTACTTGAGACAGTTTAATGACAAAAACAAAAAGCACAGCCAAAACGGCCCTCCGTTTGGCTGTGCTTTTTGTTCTATCTGAACTTATATGACTCCGACTTCTTCGGTTTTTATATCTGTAATAAACATATGCCCTGGCGCATGTGTAATCATAAATGGCGGTTTGACATGTGCAGCAATGGCTTGTGGCGTGACCCCGCAAGCCCAAAAAAGCGGCACTTCACCATCGTTAATCGTCACGCGGTCACCGTAGTCAGGCTGATTTATATCGTCGATACCGATACTTTCCGGATTGCCAATATGGAGCGGTGCACCGTGGACGGTAGGAAAACGACTTGTTACTTGCACGGCGCGTACCACATCTTTTTCGGCAACAGGACGCATACTGACAACAGTGGGTCCTTCGAATATTCCGGCTTTAATGGTTGGAATAGATGTTTTGTACATCGGTACATTTATTCCTTCGTCGTTGTGGCGAATCGGAATGCCGTTGTTGACTAAAGCTTCTTCAAACGTAAAGCTACTACCAATGAGAAACGCGACCATGTCATTATTCCAAAGCTCCGTAATGTTTGTCAGCGTTTCCGTTAATTTCCCGTCTCGGTAAACATGATAAAGCGGAATGTCACTTCTTATATCTGCTGTAGGCGCGGATTGGACAGGTGTAAATGAACCGGCATCGGTGACGTCTATTAATGGACAAGATTTTGGGTTGCGCTGGCAAAACAGCAGGAAATCGAACGCCATGTCTTTTGGAAGAACGACAAGGTTAGCTTGCAAAAAGCCATTCGCCATCCCCGAAGTAGGACTCTTTAAATTGCCTTCTCGAATCAGCTGCCGGATTTCTTCTGGTGTGGAATTTTGTAAGTTGATCATTTGCGATTTTCTCCCATCTGAAAGCGTGAGTTTTATCAATTGGTAGTCTTGTTATATGAGGTTACTGATTAGCAATAAAAGTAATATCTGGTCATTATTTTATACATCAAATAAAACAACAAAGAGCACAATCAAAACGGTAATCCGTTCTGGCTGTGCTTTTTCATAGTGGATCAAACTTGAGCTGCCCAAATTTCAATTTCAATTTTGATGTCGGGCAACCCCAGTTCTGTAATGTACCCAATCGTCATGGCTGGATAATCAGTGCCGAATAGCTGTGACCATTCAGCATATAAGAAATCCCAATCGATCTTTTCGGTAGCCCATATATTTACTTTGATAATATTCTCAGCAGTTAACTGTTCTGAATAGAGAACTTGTTTAATATTTTTAACTGTATTGGTAATTTGAGAATGGAATCCCTTAGGAAGCTTGCCGTTCGCATCTAGACCAATTTGCCCCGAAGTCACATACAGCTCTGCATTTCTGGGGATTCTCGTAATGTGTGTGTAATTGCCGACGGGTTTCGGCATACCGATGGGATTGCGTCTGGTGATTTTATCGTTTTCCACTAGGCTTCCCACCTTTCTTTGCAATTGTATTTTTAGAAAAAGAAAGGATGATCAGTTGTTCCATACTACGTTTTTTTGCGCTTTCTCATTGACACTCAACTGAAAAACATCCGGTCTAGCGTAATGTCCCGATACGTCTAAATCGAACTGACTTTCGGCGATTTGGTCTAAATCGAGTTCGGCGTAGAGAATGGTTTCTTCTCCGTACACTGGCTCGACGATCAACTCCCCTAGAGGTCCTGCGATGCAACTTCCGCCGCGAGACATTTCCTCTGGCAACTCTTGAAATTCAGCCCGTGACGAAATAGCTTCTGGGTACATTGATTTTGTTGAATATTGATTGCACGACAATACGAAGCAACGCCCTTCTGCCGCTACGTGTCGAACCGTTGAGGTCCATGTATCCCGTCCATCGGCAGTTGGCATGACGTAAATCTGGATCCCTTTGTCATACATTGCAGCACGCGCGAGCGGCATGTAATTTTCCCAGCAAATTAACGCACCAAGTCGTCCGTAAGGCGTCTCGAAAACTGGCAATGTACTGCCGTCGCCTTGTCCCCAAATGAGACGTTCCGACCCGGTCGGTTTTAACTTACGGTGCTTGCCGAGCAATTCGCCATCAGGTCCATAAAATAAGACTGTGCAATACAGCGTGCCTTGGCTACCGTTCGAGTCTTTTTCGATGACACCGATTACGACGTAAGCTCCCGCTTGTCTCGCTGCTTTGCCAATCGCTTGTGTTTCAGGACCAGGTGCTGTGATGGAATTGTCCCAGTATTCACGAAAATCTTTGCGACCTTCCAAGTCACGGCTGCCAACCACTGCACCAAACGACATACCACGCGGATAGGCGGGGATGAATGCTTCTGGGAAGGCAATAATATTAGCTTGCTGCCTAGCTGCTTCTTGAATCAAACGAACTGTTTTGGCTACGCCTTTTTCTTTGTCCATGATTTCAGCACCGGCTTGGACGACGGCTACTTTGAATTTCGTGATTTTTTTCATGTGATCATCCTTTCGTATCTAGTAGGTGTTTTGAAAAATCCTAACTCGTTTAAAAAAAGTTTCGAATATACACAAAAAATATTCCATAAAATAGAAATAGTGGAAAATCGACTTGATCCAAAGCTGCATTATATATATCCTTGGTAAGAAGACATAACTTATATCGTAACAATTAAATCGTCTTTCTAAATCTGAATTTTGCAACAGTTAAATTATATCAAATTTAAATCAATCTATTACCACTGCTTTAACTTAAATAAAAATAAAAGTAGGTGAGAAAAATGAAAATAAAAAACATATATGTCGTTGGGGCAGTTATTAAAGACGGTAACAAAATCTTGTGTGCACAACGTGGAACGGAAAAAAGTTTGCCTGGTTTATGGGAATTTCCTGGAGGCAAAATAGAAGAAACTGAAACGCCGCAAGCAGCGTTGCGAAGAGAAATCCAAGAAGAAATGCATTGCCAAGTAGAAATTGGTGAACAAGTAGAACATACGGTGTATGAATACGACTTTGGTATTGTTCATTTAACTACGTTTTACTGCCAATTGGTCGAAGGAACTCCAGTATTAACAGAACATATAGCAATCGAATGGTTAGAAGCGCACGAACTCGAGCAGCTAGAATGGGCGCCAGCAGATATTCCAGCGATACAAAAACTAAAACAGCATGCTTAAGTTTAGAGATATAAAATTGGCTGAAAGAAAAGCGGGGGATAGGTATGAATTTTCTTCAGAATTTAGAAGACTCTCTATATAAAGGGTTTATCGACCAAGCAAAACCAAGTGGTGAACGTTTCAAGCCAACTTTGCTGATCAATAATACGAAAACAAATGACACTGTGTTGAATTCCATTACAGAAGAGTTAGATAGCTGTCAATCATTTCTCTTTTCTGTAGCATTCGTGACTGAAAGTGGCTTGGCGACCTTAAAAACGCATTTATCAGATCTTGACCGAAAAGGAATCAAAGGAAGAATTTTAACTTCGACTTTTTTAAATTTTAATCAGCCTAAAGTATTTAAAGAACTTATGAAAATCAATAATGTGGAAGTCCGGTTATCGAACATGAAAGGTTTTCATTCAAAAGGCTATATTTTTTCACATGAAACGCATCAGACGTTAATTGTCGGCAGTTCTAATTTAACGGCACAAGCCTTGCAAGTGAACTATGAGTGGAATGTCAAATTGAGTTCTCATGAAAACGGAGAATTGGTCCATCATTTTTATCAGCAATTCGAAGAGGTTTGGGAAAATGCACAACCGCTAACAGAACAGTGGATTACAAACTATGAACAATCTTATGTACCGATTGAATACCGCAAAGAATTAAAAAATATAGCTGAATTTCCCGAAGTGTATACTGAAAATCCGTTAAAAGAAGCCATCAATATCAAGCCGAACAAAATGCAAGAAGCTGCTCTTCAACAAATACAGTCAGTACGTGAAGCTGGAAATGACAAAGGTTTGGTAATTTCGGCGACGGGGACAGGGAAAACTTATCTATCTGCTTTTGACGTCCGAAGTTTTGCTCCAAAAAGAATGCTATTTATCGTTCACAGAGAACAAATTCTTCAAAAGGCAAAGTCGGACTTTATTCGAATACTGGGTGGAGTGGAAAGTGATTTTGGAATTCTTTCAGGAAATTTGAGAGAAACGGATGCGCGTTATTTGTTTGCGACGATTCAAACTATTTCAAAAGAAGCCACGCTCAATCAACTAGATCCGCAAGCTTTTGACTATATTTTGATTGATGAAGTACATAAAGCGGGAGCTAAGTCGTATCAGAAAGTCATCGAGCATTTCCAGCCGAAGTTTCTCATGGGCATGACGGCAACACCGGAACGAACCGATGATTTTAATATATATGAGCTATTCGACTATAACGTTGCGTATGAGATTCGCTTACAAGAAGCATTAGAAGAAGACATGCTTTGTCCGTTTCACTATTTTGGCGTAACCGACGTTGAGTATGAAGAAGGCGTGATTGACGAAGCGACCGTTTTTTCGAAATTGATAACAGAAGAACGAGTTGATCATCTTCTGCAAAAAATCAATTACTATGGACATTCAGGTGAAAAAGTGAGAGGGCTCATGTTCTGTAGCCGAAAAGAGGAAGCTATCAAGCTTTCAGAAGAATTGAATCGTAGAGGGTTAAAGACGGTAGCATTGACTGGCCAAAATTCGCAAGAAGAACGAATTTTACACGTTGACCGGTTAGAGAATGGCATCATTGATTATATTTTAACTGTCGATATTTTTAATGAAGGAATCGATATTCCGAGTGTCAATCAAGTGGTTATGCTAAGACAAACACAGTCTAGCATTATTTTTATCCAGCAGTTGGGCCGTGGTCTTCGCAAGCACGGATCAAAAGAATTCGTAACCATCAT
This sequence comes from Planococcus faecalis, assembly GCF_002009235.1. Taxonomy (NCBI): domain Bacteria; kingdom Bacillati; phylum Bacillota; class Bacilli; order Caryophanales; family Caryophanaceae; genus Planococcus; species Planococcus faecalis. Next base: position 3,180,355 of record NZ_CP019401.1, on the reverse strand, counting down.
TGATTTCATCGGTAACTATAAAAATAACTACCTCATTCCAGTCGCGTTGTCAGGTGAGCGTTCACAAAACAAGGATAATATTCGCCGCCGAATGAAAGACACTAGCTACATCAGAGGGATTTCCACAGTGAATTTTGAAGAAATTGCGAAAAATCGTGTGTTCTCAGCGATTAAGAAAAGTAACTTAAGTGATATGAAGATTCTTCGAGAAACTTATCTAGAGTTAAAAAATAGAATCGGACGCATTCCACAGCTTCAGGATTTTATTCAGCACAACTCTATTGATCCGTTAGTGATTGTTCACAAATACACAACCTATCACCAGTTTTTATTGAAGTTGAAAGAAATTGATCCGCTTGTCACTGTTTATGAGGAACAGGTATTGACGATGCTGTCACTGGAAATTCTAAACGGCAAAAGGCTGCATGAGATCCTATTGCTTGAATTATTAGTGGGAAAAGACCAAGTCACGCGGGGCACTTACGAGCAATCTGTAAAATCCCATAACTGTACGGTCAATTCGGACACTTTTGCTTCGGTAGAGCGCATCTTAGGTTTAAGCTTTTTCAACCAAGGTCCACGTAAAAAATATGGCAATAAACCACTTGTGGTCTTTGGAGAAAGCAGCATCTATTTTAATGAAGATATTCAAGAAAGCTTAAAGAAGAATACGAGCTTCCGAAAAATGTTTGTTGATCTAATAGTGAGTGCTAAAGAATTGAGCAAAAGCTACGAATGTAATCGTGCTTTAACACGTTATAAAAAATACACGCGTAAAGATGCGTGCCGTTTATTAAACTGGTCAAGCGATGAAAGCTCCACGATTTATGGCTATAAAACAAAGCACGGTTCTTGTCCGATTTTTGTTACGTATCACAAAAATGATGAAGTAGAATCGAGCGTTGCCTATACAGAAGGCTTTATCAGTCCTGAAATCTTTAAATGGTCAACAAGAAGTAATCGCACCTTAGCATCTGGAGAAGTAAAAACCATTATAGATGCTGCGGAAAATAATATTGATCTCCATTTGTTTATCAAAAAGGATGACGACGAGGGTGGCGATTTTTATTATTTGGGTCAAGCTCTTCCAGATAAAGAAAACATAGAGCAAGCGTTGATGACGGATAAAAACCTAAAAGAAATCCCGGTAGTCCATATGCATTTAACGTTAGAGAATACTGTGGAAAGTAAGTTGTATCACTACATTACGAGTGAAGAAAACTGATTTTAACAGCAGCTCTTGTTAATGGAAGACACGTATTTAGATTCGCCACTGCCGGCAATGAGTACAGTAATCGGTGACTAGATACGTGATTCGCATGACTGGAAAGTAGCAGGTAACAAATGTGCTTACATAAAAAACTGCTGTCTCGTGAGTCTCTATAAGTACGATTAATGCTTGATTTTACTTTATTAATTTTTACTTTATCTCCATTTGAGAATAGGCTGATTGAAATGAAGTTGCCGACTCCTGCGGGAACAGCACGAGCTGGAGCCACTGGACTGAGTGGAGCGAAGGAAGCGGCAGAGGCCGTGCCCGCGGAAAGCGTCCGCCGCAATGAAAATTAGCCGGTCTTATCGAGAACAATAAAAGGGCTGTCACCAAAAGTCATTTTTTATGACCTTTTGAGGCAGCCCTTCTTTTTTATGCTTTTTACCCTGAAAATCCTACAACTTCACAATCGTTCTTCCTAAATGCTGGCCGTTTTTAATCGCTTCAATCGTCTGAGGCAATTCTTCAAGCGTTACTTCATCCGTTAAAGTCGTTTGGGTGATGTTCCATTCGTTGGCCATCTTCTCCCAAATAGCTCCACGCTTGTGAATCGGTACGTTCACCGAATCGATACCAAGCAAGCTTACACCTCTCAAGATAAAGGGCAAGACCGTAGTCGTGATTTGCAAGCCACCAGCGTTGCCACACATGCTCATACTGCCGTCGTAAGCAAGTTGAGGAATGAGTACAGCGGCAACATCTCCACCGACTGTATCGACCACATAATCAAAACGTGTTTTGTTTAATGGCTTTTGTAATTCACCTAAGTCATCTGCGAAAACGACGTTTGTTGCGCCAAGTGATTTTGCGACTTCAACTTGGTTGTCTTTCCGAACAAGTGCCGAAATGTTTTGGAAGCCCATTTTCGATAAAATCTGAAGTGCGATACTGCCGACTCCGCCTGTTGCGCCGGTAACCAAAATTTCGGGATGGTTCGCTGCGTCCATCCCGCTCTTTTCCAACGCACCAATAGACAGTGCTGCAGTAAATCCAGCTGTTCCGAAGACCATCGCGTCCTTTAAGCTCAAGTTACCAGGCAATGGGACGATCCAATCTGCAGGGACACGTGCGTATTCTGAGAAACCGCCTGTGTGGCTCATGCCCATGGCAAAGCCTGTAACGATGACTGCTTGCCCTTTTTTGAAACGTGAATCTGTCGACTCAAGGATTGTTCCGCTCAAATCGATTCCTGGTGTCATCGGATAATTGCGGATCACGCCGGTATTTTTTTGAACAGCTAACATATCTTTATAATTGATGGAGGAGTAGGCAACTTTGATTAAGACTTCACCTTCTGAAAGTTGGTCGATGGTGACCTCTTCTAAATCATAAGTGACTTCAGTATTTTGTTCATTAACTCGAATTGCTTTAAACGGATTCATAAAAAATTGCCCCTCTCTATTTGTTGTTTCTGAAGAATAGTTCTGCAACAAAATTATTTGAATACAAAACCTAACATGATAAGATGAATATTGTCAATATGGAGGAGATTAAATGGAACTAAATGAGTGTATTAACTACTTACTGAGTATTAGCCAAAACAAGGTGTTTAAACACTTTAGCAAGCTATTAGAAGAATACGACTTAACCCCAGCTCAATACGGGGTGTTAAATTGTTTATGGAGAAAAGGCGAAATGTCTCCTAAACAAATTGGTGCCATGATGCATTTGGAAGCTTCGACGGTGTCTGGGATTTTAGATAAAATGCAAAAAGCAGGCTTTATCGAACGCTCAATCGATCCTGAAAACCGCCGAAACATTTTAGTGGCCACCACGAAAAAGGCGAAAGCGATTCAACAAGACGTAGAAGCAACGACTGAACAGCTAAATGAGTCAGTGCTGCAATTTCTCTCAGATAGCGATAAAGTGGTGCTAAAGAAGTCATTAGCAAGTATTATACAAGCTGATTTTTATTAACTAAAAGAGCTACCGAATCGAGGGATTCGGTAGCTCTTTCTTATCGTAATTTTCTTTTTAAGCTAAGCTGTTTTTTCTTTTTCTTTTCTGAAATGGGCGGCTCTGGTGCTGGATTGTAAGTATCCGCATATAATCCGGTGTAGGACTTGTACCAGGTGAACAGATGACTCAAAATTACTTTAAGGACGGCGTAGGCCGGAATTCCGAGGATGACGCCGAAAATACCAAAGAGATTCCCCGCAGTCAATAAAACCGCAATGATGGTAACAGGGTGAATTTGTAAATTACTGCCAAGTATAAGCGGTTGAATAACACGCCCTTCTAAAGTTTGTTCGATAAAAAAGACAATCAGTACTTTAACGAGCATAAACGGCGAATGGACGACAATCGCGATAATAACGATAGGAACGAAAGCGATAAAGGATCCAAGAAAAGGAATCAAGTTCAAAATGCCCGCCAGTACACCTAAGGTTAACGCGTATTTAAGTCCAATGATGCTAAAACCAATCCAGAACATCAGTCCAACAAAAAAGGCGACAATCAATTGTCCTCGGATATACTGGCTAATCTGTAAGTTCATTTCGCGCAACAACAGGTAGCTATGTTCACGCATATTCGAAGGCACGAGCTTCATAATGTGATAAGGCAAATGGTGGCCGTCTTTCAGCAAGTAAAAAAGAATAAATGGAGTCGTGATGATAGCGAGTAACGTTGTCGACAAGACGCCAAAGACACTACCGAGGCCAGTCACGGTCGTACCCACCACATTATCTGCTTGATTAGTAATGGACGTGGATAAGTTCTCTGTTCCTCCCGTTAGCTGCGTTTGCAGTTGTGACAGCAAATTACTCTGGAAAAAGCTATCGATTTGAGAGACAAAGGTATTCAAATAGTCTTGCCAGTTTTCCAGTAAGCTTATTGTCTGTTCTCGGATAATCGGAATCAATGTCGCAATGCCCCAAGCGAGCAAACCAGCAATCACTACAAAGACAATTAAAATACTGGCCGAACGTGGGAATTTTTTCGTTTCCATCCAATTAACGAGTGGATTAAGCAAGTAATAAAAGACCCCCGCCATGATTAATGGCAGCCCCATGACATCGAAAAAAGCAGTGAATGGCCGGAATATAAAACTAACTTTTGGTAACAGTAGCAAGTTTACTAAAATCAACAAAACAATAATCAGTATGGCTACCGCTTTGTTGTTCAGTACCCATTTTGTAAACCAGGAAGCTGCATGGCTAAAAGGATTCTTGTTTTTATCTTGCTCCATCATGTCCACCTCTTTCTCGCTAACTCTAGCTAGTGTCGTTTTGAAATTCCATTTCTTGTAGTAAGATTAAAATACCCGGATAGCCGATTTTTCACACTAAAAAGAATTTTTCTTTCAAGTTGTTTCTAGGTATGTTGAAAGTTTGTCGTAAATTTCTAACGTATTTGTCCACATGTGGATAAGTGGCAGAGAATGACAAAACACCATAGTTATCCCCGTTTCTACGTGAAATCATCCACATATTCAAGGTTAGCTCCAATCCCTAAACAACTTCGCCTTCACTATCCACTAAATTAAAGAACAGAAAAAACCGAAACCTCAATTCTTTTCGTTCGTAGAATAGACAAGCGATTAGGAGGTGCGAGATATGGATACAAGTTTTTTGTTTGTTTGGCTAGTCGTTATTTTCGGCTTTCATTTTTTAAGAATATTTTTGAAAAAGCGCTTTGGGATTGATAAAGAAGCACAAGCAGGAGTTCCAGTGAAGAGATTCGAGCGATGGAATGGGTTGCTGACTGTAGCTGCAATCATTGCCATAGCTTTAATGTTCCAAGGTTCATTAGAAAGATTTTTCTTTTGGCTATTTTTTATTTTTTTTGTGGGGAGTGCTATGCAAATTATTTTAGAATGGAAGTATTTAAAAGGATCTCGAAAGTATCAGGCGTCACTTCTGTACTTTTCAATCGTAGCAGTAACCTTGGTCGTTTTCACGACGATGGCTTTCTTACAAGTAAGCTAGTAGATGAAAAACTTTCAGGCAAATTGATTTTTTGAGGAGGTAGAGTGAAATGGAGACGTTAATTCTAATTGGACTTGGTGCTCTTCTGCTGTTTATTGGCTTCTTGCTCCAGCGAATAGAGAAAAAGCACGGAGTAGACCGAAAAGCAGCGCCCGTAAAGAAAATCGAGCGATGGGTAGGATGGATCCTTGTCACGAGCTTGATTGTACTTTTGCTTTTGTCGATAAACGAGGTAACGATCAATTACATAAATGTCTTATTGTTTTTTGGAATAGTAGCATTGTTCCAGACCGTTCTTGAATGGGGTTATGTTAGAAATACGCAACGATCTGTTATTAGCTTGGTTTTAAATCTTGTTTTTTTGTTGTCGCTAGTTGGGTTGGTTGAAGTTGTGAAATGGACGATTGCGAACTTTTAAAAGAGATCTCGCTATGACGAAAGAATAAGCACAAGTCAGTAGAGAATAAATATTCTTTTCTCTTGTTTATACCGGATTCTGCGCTCCAGTCGGTCGCTTTCCGCGGGCTTGCCCCAAACTAACTCTGGCTAATCGCCCGAGTGGATTTCATCGCTTCGTTATCTCGCAGGAGCACCTCTTTGCCCTTTGGATCCTGGAGTGTGGAGGCTACACGTATTCAGCATCTCTAAGTAAGGAACGGATAAATAGTTTGCTCTCTTTGATTAAAGCCGCCTGCTTCTAAGCGGGCTGAGCCCACGGAAAGTGAAGTGGTCAGCTCGCTTGGAAGTATACACTACTATTCATTCTCATGTGGACTAGTTATCCAACACTACCGAACCGTCATACATTTTGCCATGAAGTTTCGCAAGTTTACCCGCCATGGTTTTGGGAGAATCTTTAAAATCTTGTTGGATCCAGTAAAAGAAAAAGCCTAAGCTGCCGTATGTCATAAAATAATTGAGTGTGGGAATTTCTAAGTCGCTCGTTTCTTCCAATTGTAGCTCTGTAGCAGATATTTGAACGAGCGTTTCACAAAACTGATTTTGTGAACCAGGCAGTACTTCTCCTCTAATAATCAACTGGAAGATAAATTGATGTTGATAAATGTATTCGAAAATTGGCAAATGACGCTGCACGTCGGTTGAAGAAAAGCGTTTTAAATTCTGAAAGCTCTTACGAAAATCACTTGCAAGATTTTCCAAGTGATCTGTCACGATAGCTGCGAGCAAGTCGTTCAAATCCTTATAATGTGAGTAGAACGTCACACGGTTGCAGTCTGCGCGCTTCGCGACTTCTGTAATAGTCAGTTGTTGCAGTTCTTTTTCTTGCAATAAATGCAATAAGGCTGTCTTTAACTTTTTTTGTGTTCGCAAAATGCGGCGGTCTTCTGTGCTGTTCACCTTATTTTCCTCCTCTTGTATCTAGAAAATGAAGCGATTTGTGAATTAAGTATGACATGGAATCTTTTCATTGGACAAACTAGATATTTATCTGTTAACTTACAAGTGTAGTTTAATTATGAATCGATTTCCAGCATAACCATAGGAGGAATAGAAAATGGCAAGATTACAAGGCAAAGTAGCAATTATTACGGGTGCGGCACAAGGTATGGGTGCATCGCATGCGAAGAAATTTATCGAAGAAGGCGCAAAAGTTGTAATCACGGACTTAAACGTAGAAAAAGGCGAAGCGCTAGCGAAAGAACTTGGAGACAATGCATTATTCGTTAAGCAAAACGTCACTAACGCAGAAGACTGGGCAACAGTAGTGGCAGAAACTGAAAAAGCATTCGGTCAAGTAGACGTATTGGTTAACAACGCCGGTATTACGATGGCAAAATCAATCTTACAAACGACAGAAGAAGAATACCGTCGCATTGTAGACATTAACCAAGTATCTGTATTCCTTGGAATGAAAACAGTCATTCCAGCTATGCAAAAAGTAGGCGGCGGTTCGATCGTCAACATTTCTTCTATGAACGGGATGGTTGGTGGAGCAATCGGTTACACAGATACAAAATTCGCAGTTCGCGGCATGACAAAAGCAGCAGCACTTGAATGCGCAAACTATGGTATTCGTGTAAACTCTGTACACCCAGGCGTTATCGCAACGCCAATGGTTGTTCAAGAAGATACAAAAGCAGCTGTAGAAGCATTTTCAAAAACAATTCCAATGAAGCGCGTTGCGCAATCTGAAGAAGTTTCGAACATGGTGTTATTCTTAGCTTCTGACGATGCAAGCTACTCTACTGGTTCAGAGTTTCTTGTTGATGGTGGACTAACAGCTCAGTAAAAACAAAATAAAAAGCCGTTACGCTGCAATTTGCGTAACGGCTTTTTTTATGTTGTTTTTTTGTTTACAAACAATACGAGTACGGGTCCAATAATTGGAATCCAAGCGAGTGATTTGAGTTTTGCTTGTGAGTAGAAATGATAGGTAGCATAGACGGATAAGCCCCATAGCACAAACCAGTCAACAGTCATAACAGATACCAGGCTTGATGCGAAAAAAGCTTCGCGGTAAGCAGCTAATGAAAACCCCTGGAATAATGTCAGGCCATTGAGTAACCAAAACACCATAAGCACAACCAGCCAAAAGCGGGAAGCAAGAAAGCGAGCAAGCCAGTCGGGAGTCCTTAATTTTCTATCAGCTTGTCGATTGCCAAAAGCGAAATACAGTAAGAGTGAAAAAGCACCAATACCGAAAGACAGCAGTGCAAACGGCCACGCCGGCCATTTTTGTCGATCATTGAGTAGCAGCAAAGTCAAAAAAACCAGTGGAAACAAGCCGAGCGCATTGAAAACGGCAAGCACGAGCGGATCAATGGCACCCAGGTCGCCACTGAATATGCTCGACAAGATTGGATCTGTTTCGCCACCAGGTGCTAGAAAAACAGCATAGCCGATTAGTAGTAGCCAGACAATCAAGAAAATCATGGGTAGCACTCCTTTTTAGAGTAAAGTTATTAAATGACTAGTTAAGTTGAATAAAAGAAAACGTTTTCTACACCGCTTCGGGCGCTTTGGGCATGGCTCCCGCAAGAAGCCAGGCAAAGTTCGCCTGGCTTCTTACTTCGCCGAGCCCATGGACGCGCGGTCCTGTCGCGCCAGAGGCATGAATCATATCCTGTGGGCCCGAAAGTACAGCTGTTTTGCAGAATATCAACAAGTGGAAATCATTCGTTCAACCTATGTAGTTCCCTTAAAAAGTTATGGACAAACGAACGAGTGGTTTAGCTAGCATGGAAAAAAACCATAAGGACAAACAAACCGAGAATTAGTAAGCTTCTGACTTTACTAGCTTTCCATGTGACAATGCTTGAACCAATGCCACCTATAATCAGTAACACAAGGCCCATTGTTTTGATCATGGGAACAGCAAAGGTATCACTGAATTCGATAAGAAAAGCCCCTAAAGCAAAAGAGCCCATACTTACTAGAAATTTTGGCGATGTAAAATCAGACTTCACAGACTGTTGGTCAGTCGCGTTCATTTTGAAATAAGCCCATGTCATCATTGCAATGGGTACACCAAACGCAATGAGGAAAGTGACAAGTGAATCTGTATCCGTCTCCAATGCATATGCCTCCAATCACGTAGAAAAATAAGTAGCAGGTGAAATCGTCTCTTTTGTAGAATTTTAACAGGTAGAGGAGTGCTTGCATATGGAAGTTGTGATGTATATGGGGTTATTTGTTCTTGTCATTTCTTATTTTCTTTTCTCGGACGTATATTTAAAGAAAAAGCGTGGAATCAAAAGAGGTTCGAGAAGTATTTTTCACGAAAACAAAAATCGTTACGTACTGATTTTGCAAGGAGTTATTTTCATCGGTTTTATTTACGCGTGTATGTATCTAGTTGCAGAACTAGATTTTACAGAACTTTCTTTAGCTGTCCAGATCAGTCCTTTAGCAGGTCTCTTTGTTCTCCAAACAGTTGTTACAGGGCTTGAAGAGTGGGTACTCCATCGAGACAAAGAGCGCTATTGGTATGATTGGACTGAAACAGTATTTGTTGGGCTAATTTTTGCTTTATTACTTACAACGGGAGGGTAATGACTATGTATAGGGTAACGAAAAAGAGAGCTAAAGCGTTGTTGATCGATTCGGTGATTGCTGCGACTGTGTCATTGGGCGCAGAACTGTTATTAAAAAAGAGAATAAAAAGTCCGTTTTTTCACCAGATAGTTTCGCCTTCATTAGTTTTCTGGGGGCTTGAGTATGCGCAGCTACGAGTGAACGGGCAAACAGTCGGACAGAAAGCGATAGGCATTGCGTTAAAAGATGAAGCCGGTGGTGAGCTAAGCGCAGAACAAATTCTCAAACACATCGTGCACCGAGATACGACAAGTGCCTTCATGTATGTGAAAAATCGAGCACGCTACGATAGTTACAAAGGTGAAAAATACCCACATGATCTTTATGCGCACACAGTCGTTAAAGAAGTAGATTGACGGTCATCTCTCCTTATTCAAGGAGAGATTTTTTTGTTTTGAAAATGATATTGCAAGATACAAGACATAATCTACCGGCATATCCTACTCGTTTGATTTGTGAGAATATATTCTATCGATATACAATCTTGTTTTTTAGCGCTACAATATCCAAGGTGCTAGTCATTCCATCATTTTTTAACGGGTGACAAGTGCAAACGTATACGTCAAAACGATGAACTAGATGGTTCGAAAGAATATAAAAGTAAGATGCTGGAGGATTTGTATGAAGAAACAAACAGAAATAAACAATACTGAAAAAGCTGGATGGGTCTTGTTGATTGGTATTGTGTTAATTGGAGCAAATTTACGTGTGCCGATCACGTCGGTGGGTACATTAATGTCATTTATCCGTGAAGATCTTGCTATAAGCAATGCGGTCGCAGGATTGGTTACGACATTGCCTTTAATCGCTTTTGCTGTGCTTTCTCCCTTTGCACCGAAAATCGCAAACCGTATCGGCATGCAATGGACAATCGCCTTATCCATGGTGTTTCTAATTATCGGAATTGCCATAAGGTCTGTAACGGGAATTGGTTTTCTGTTTATCGGAACACTTCTCATCGGATTGGCGATTTCTATAGGAAATGTGTTGATCCCGGGAATTATCAAAATGAATTTTCCCTATCGAATCGGCGTCATGACGGGGATATACGCAGTCTTTATGAATATATTCGGTGCGTTAGGCTCTGGTTTAAGTGTACCGATTTCTGGTATCGGTAATATGGGGTGGCAAGGTGCGCTTGGGGTTTGGGGAATACTTGCCACCATAGCCTTAATCGTGTGGCTTCCGCAATTGCGCAAACAGCAAGGAGCCGTGTCAAAAGCACCGATACAACCAAAACAAAAAACCAAGTTATGGCGATCCCCGCTTGCTTGGAGTGTCACTCTTTTTATGGGAGGACAGTCTTTAGTCTTTTATACCTTAGTCGCCTGGATGCCAGATATACTGAACACGATTGGGTACAATGCCGGTTCTGCCGGATGGATGGTCTTTCTAATGCAAGCGGCCATTATTCCGACTACGTTCGTAGTTCCCGTGATTGCTGAGAAGTTAAAAAATCAAGTCGGTCTTGCTATTGCTACAGCTTTGTTGTTTATGACCGGATTTTCGGGCTTGCTTTTTGGGAGTATGATGTTGGTGCCGTTGTGGGCCGTGTGTCTTGGAGTTGCTGGGGGAAGTGGATTTAGTCTTTCGATGATATTCTTTACACTAAGAACGAAAGATGCAAAAGAAGCAGTGGAATTGTCAGGGATGGCTCAATCATTTGGTTATATGCTGGCAGCTATTGGTCCTGTTTTTGCAGGTGTCTTGTACGATATCGGCAGCGGTTGGACATTGCCACTGCTATTCTTGATGTTGATATCTATTGTTATCTTGATTGCAGGGATCATCTCCGGTAAAGAAGGCACAATAGCAGAACGAGCTAAAATAGTAGCATAAATGCACGATAAGCTTTTATCACTCGACTTTCCTATCATAAGGAAAGTCTTTTTTTATGGATAAAACGAAATAAAGCAGCATTCTTCTACAATCTTCTTGCCAAGTTATATAATGATAAAAAAGCGAAAGGGTGATTCGCGTGAAACTGTACAAGGACTTGGCCAACTGGTGGCCGCAATGCTTTTTACTTTAAAAAGTTTTTTTCAATGACTTTGACGAACTTGTCACCAAATATGTTGGAAGTGAGTCGGGAGTTGAACCCAGATTGCCTTCATATGCAAAGCGAAATAGGGATAATCGACGCAGGGCGCGATTTTGATTTGGTATTTATTCATGACGTAATTTCTTATTTTACGGATAAAAATGATTTACTCACGGTAATGAAAAATGCTAAAAAACATTTGAACTCCGATGGCCTGCGCTATTTGGAATGGAGCTATGACTTAGACACAAAAGACCAAGTAACGGAAGTCGAATACGCTTATCTTATGTGTGGAGAAGACGACTAGATTTTTTATGAATTTGACAGCGCAAAATGCGTGTAGTTTTCTATGGGTAACTAATAGGTAACGCTGGAATTAACGCTCATTTTGAACGCGTAATCTTTTCAGAGGAACCCGGTACCTATTTTGCGATTGCTGCTACACAAATAAAACAAAAAGTATAAATATGATTCAAGGAATAGAAAGGACAGTGGATATGGAACAGTACCGCATCAATCCAGACAAGGGCATGGAATTTGGTATTTATACGTTGGGAGATCATCTGCCAGACCCGCATACTGGGCAGCGGATTTCTGCAAGAGAGCGCATTCAAGAAATCATTGGCTTGGCAGAACTAGCAGATCAAGCGGGACTCGACTTTTTCAGTGTCGGTGAAAGCCATCAAGAATATTTTGCCACTCAAGCGCATACGGTGGTACTCGCGGCGATTGCCCAAGCAACGAAAAATATCAAAATCTCTAGCTCTTCTACTATTATTAGCACGTCAGATCCGGTACGTGTGTTTGAAGATTTCGCGACCATCGATTTGATTTCAAATGGCCGCGCAGAAATTATTGCCGGGCGAGCGTCGCGTGTTGGATTATTTGACTTGCTTGGCTACGACATCCGTTATTACGAAGAATTGTATGAAGAGAAATTTGAGTTGCTGCTACAAATCAACAAAGAAGAAACGGTCGATTGGAGCGGGCAGTTTCGTGCTCCACTACGTAGCGCACAAGTTATTCCGCGTCCGCTTACAGGTTCGCTTCCCATTTGGCGTGCGGTTGGTGGACACCCAGCAAGTGCGATTAAAGCGGGGCATGCGGGTGTGCCGATGATGCTTGCGACGCTCGGCGGTCCTGCAGAAACATTCAAGCATACGATTGATGCTTACCGCGAAGCAGCGGAAGAAAGTGGCTTTAGTCCCTCTAAGTTACCTGTTGCGACTGCTGGATTTTTTAACGTGGCCGCAACAACTCAACAAGCCATGGAAGAAGTTTATCCACATGTGGATAAAGGGATGCGAAAAACCAATGGACAAGGTTACCCACAAGCCGCATTCATGCACGGTGCACAAATGGATAGCGTCATGAACATCGGCAGTCCCCAGCAAATTATCGAAAAAATCCTTTACCAACATGAACTGTTTGGTCATCAACGCTATATCGCGCAAATGGATTTTGGTGGCGTGCCGATTGACCGTTTAAAACGCAATATCGATTTGATCGGGACAGAAATTTTGCCAGCGATTCGGAAATATACGATGAAAAAATAAAAAGATGATTCAGGCATTGTGCCTGAACCATTTTTTCGAATGTTACTGTTTTACTTTTATCGTCGCTACAAAATCTAAAAGATCTTTCAATGGCATATCCGCCATCGAATCCAGGCGGTGCTCTACGTGACCAAAATTCATTGTGCTTGTGATTTTGTTCGGCACCACTACACAACTCATACCCGCGCGTTTTGCCGCTGTGGCACCATGAGCCGAGTCTTCAAAAACAAGACATGTCTCAGGAGCTAAATCCAAATGCTCGGCTGCTTGTAGATATAAAGCAGGATCGGGTTTTACTTTTTCAACATGGTCCGATGTTCGGATACACTGAAAGTAATCATACAGATCTAGGCGTTTTAAATGACCCGAAACCCAGTGATAACTAGAACTCGATGCCAAACCAATTCTCAAATCCATTTCTTTTGCTGTTTCCAAGTACTCAACGACACCATCGCGTGGTTTTTCTTTAGACAAAACAGAAAGAAATCTTTCTTTATATTGTTTGTTTAGTAACTCATGTTCTACGGGCTTCCCAATTTGCTGCTCCATATAATGGAACGGTGAAAACGAACCATCTGTACCTACTTCATTTTGCCACATACCTAGTGGCAATTCGCTATTATACTCGGCAAACATTTCTTGAAGAAGTTGATACTGATGCGTTTCTGTGTCAAAAATCAATCCGTCAAAATCAAATATAATTCCATTTATCATAAGGCACGTCCTTTGCTATTTAATTGAATAAGCTATTCTTCAAAATTAAAGCTACTCTATATCTTCTGCTATATGTCTAAATACAACATACTCAGAAGAAAGTGCGAAAGGCGGCGACTCCAGGGGGAACAGGACGAGCTGAAGACCCTGGACTGAGCGGAGCGAGGGAAGCGGCTGAAGCCGGCCCCCCGGAAAGCGTCCGCCTGGAGCGCTTTCTTCTTTGCTCTCTACGCCAACAACTTCGTCACTTCACGAGAAATAGCATGTGTGTTGATCGTTGATTCTAACTGCTCGTTTTTCACGCAGCTGATAAACTCTGCCAACTCATAATACATCGAGTCAAAATTATGCGCTACAGACAAGTCTTCAGTCTGCCCGTCTCTATACTTAATGAAGATATTTTTCGGATCACTGATGCGATCAATTTCAATGGTGCCATTCTCGCCTTGAATTTCACTTGGCAGAAAAGAATCCGAAATCTTCGAATACATAATAACTGCTTCCATATCCGCATAATTCCAAATCATGCTGCCTTGCCCATCGGCACCTGTCGATAATAGTAATTGATTTTTCATTGCAGACTCAGGGGCGCCAACCAAATGAATAATTGGTGCGATGCAATAAACGCCTAAATCCATTTTAGAACCATTGCCAAGTTCGGGCTTAAAGGCATTTTCAATAATGCCATTTTTGTATTTATCGTAACGTGAAGAATATTGGTTGTAATGAAACACAAAACGACGAATCGGCCCAATTTTATCGATATTTTTCTTCAAGTTCAAAAAAGAAGGAACCAATGTCGATTTCATCGCTTCCATATAAGTTGTTTTGTGTGTTCTTGAAGCTTCAATAATTTGGTCCATTTCATCAATTGATGTAACAGCTGGTTTCTCACAAAGAACATGAATGCCGTGCTTCATCGCCAATATGCTTTGCTCAGCATGCATAGCATTAGGTGACGCGACATAAACCGCTTCAATCTGTCCGCTGCTGAACATAGCCGCCATATCGGTATAGACGTTATCAATCGCGTATTTTTCCGCAAATGCGGTGCCAGTTTCTAACTTTCTGGAATATACAGCTCCAATTGTAAAGTCAGGATGCTCTTTAGCCGCTTTAATAAATCGGTCAGTAATCCAATTTGTGCCGATAATGCCAAACTTCATTGTAACTCCTCCAATATAAATATAGATACGATTCTCATCCTCTATTCTAACTTAAATATCTCCAAAAAGAGCGGGAGGGATCAGACTGTAGAAAAAGTCTCATTAAAGTGAATAGCGGTGTATAACTTCCAAGCGGGCTAACCACTTCGCTTTCCGTGGGCTCAGCTTCAGTCTCCTCGTCACTAACGTTCCTGCGGGGTCTTCAGCTTTCGCTCTCCCACAGGAGTCTTCGTGGTCAGCCCGCTTGGAATCTTCTTGCTTATATCAAAGTGAGTTATCTTAGTCTACTTTTTACCAATAAAAACGTTTCGAAGTCTTTTTAACTAATCAATCAAGGATCTGGAGCATCAAATGGCGACTCCTGCGGAAGAACGGAGTGATGAGACCCCGCAGGAGCTTGCGACGAGGAGGCTCAGGAAAGCGTCCGTTTGATGCGGAGGATCCCACATAAATACGAGACAATGAATTACTATTCTTTTGTCTACAAGCTGGGAGGGATGTTCTTTCTAAAGTTTGTTCGGAAAATGATTTAGCTTCTCGGCTACAGAAGTTATACTGTAAGTACACAAAAGCTTCACTGGAATAGCTGAGTTCTACTTTAATGTATGAGGAGTCCTTTAAATGAAAAAACTGCTGGGTCTAATAAGCTTAACTTTGGTCATGAGCGGCTGTAGCGATAATTCTACAAATGCCGAAGAAGTTTTAGTTTCGGCGGCATCTAGCCTGACAGAGGTCATGAAAGAAATGGAACAACAATTTCAAGAAGTAGAACCGAATATTGTGCTAACTTTCAATTATGGCTCATCTAGCAAATTGAGAAGCCAAATTGAACAAGGCGCACCGGCCGACTTGTTTTTGTCAGCTAGTGAAAGAGATATGGAATTACTGGAATCCCAACAGCTAATAGATGAAGATAGCATCAAGCCGTTTGCTGAAAATCAGCTCGTTTTAGCTTCATTAGAAGAATTTCCTGAAACAACTGATTTTCAAAAACTCGTCTTGAATACAGAAGAAAAGATTGCAATTGGAGAACCGGACAGTGTTCCCCTCGGCGCCTATTCAAAAAAAGCATTAAAAAATGAAAACTTGTGGAACTCCCTTAGTGCTCGTCTAATTTATGCGAAAGATGCTCGTCAAGTCGTTACTTATGTGGAAAGCGGAAATGCAGAACTCGGAATTATTTACTCATCAGATGCGTTTATTTCCCAGGAAATAAGTGGGACACTTGAAATGCCAGGGCAGACAGACCCTATTATCTATCCAGGAGCAGTCGTCGCCGATTCCGAAAATCAGCCTGCAGCAACTGCTTTTTTAGAGTTTGTCATCGGTTCAAAAGGGCAAGCCATTCTTAAAGAATATGGATTTATGCCCATAGCTGGAGAAACGCCATGATGGCTTATGATTTGTCTCCACTTTGGTTATCGCTCAGAGTCGCAGTGATTTCAACGTTATTTGTGTTTGTCGTGAGTCTTGCGCTGGCTCGCTTTATGACGAGACGTGAGTTTTTCGGCAAAAGTTTTCTTGAAGCGTTGATCCTATTGCCTTTAGTATTGCCACCGACAGTAATTGGCTTTGGGTTAATTGTGTTGTTTGGCATAAATGGGCCACTAGGTATATTACTTGAACAGTGGTTCGGCTTTCGCGTAGTGTTTACATGGATTGGTGCGGCAATTGCTTCGTTTGTTGTGTCGTTACCACTCATGTATCAAAGTGTTTTAGCCGCTTTTGAAAAAGTAGATCCACGCTGGGAAAACGTAGCGCGAACTATGGGTGTATCCGAATGGCGAATTTTTCGGACCATTACGTTTCCTCTTGCTTGGTCGGGTATTTTGGCCGGATTAATCTTGGCTTTTGCACGTGGCATCGGCGAATTTGGGGCGACGTTGATGATTGCCGGCTATATTCCGGGTATTACAGAAACAATTCCACTAGCTATTTACTTTGCTTATGAAGCAGGCGACATGGAAAAAGCTTTGTTTTGGGTATTGATTGTGTCGTCACTCGGAGTAGCTGCAATTACGTGGGTGAATTATTGGCGTAAAAAGACCGCTGTACGAATCGGAAGGGAATGAGCAAATGCTGCAAGTGGATTTCAAAAAGCAATTAGATCATTTTAGTTTAACGATGCAATTTAGATTGGATAAAGAAATTTTAGCATTGGTTGGCTCTTCTGGTTCAGGGAAAACGACATTATTAAACTGCATCGCAGGTATTGTCCATCCGGATGTTGGTGAAATTTCATTGAATGAACGAAAATTTTATAGCGATGATCAAAAGCCACTAAAAATACAAACGCGCAAAGTCGGTTATTTGTTTCAAGACTATGCACTATTTCCGCACTTGACCGTAGAACAAAACATTCTTTACGCAGTGCTAAAGGGCAGCAATATTGCGCATATTACGGAATTAACGAAAATTCTTGGCATTACCGGTTTGTTAGGAAAATACCCACACCAAATTTCAGGTGGTGAAAAGCAACGTGTCGCACTGACGCGTTCGTTAGCCGCACAACCCGATATTTTGTTGTTGGATGAGCCTTTTTCAGCATTGGACGATGCCAATCGTGACCGCTGTCAAAATGAACTGTTGCGAATTCACGAAAAGTGGCAGATTCCCATTATTTTCGTAACACACCGAATTGCGGACGCTGAAAAATTAGCCGACCGTATTATGAGAATTGAAAAAGGACAGATGACTGAAGAAACGGTGCGCTGAGAATATAAAAAAGTATAAACTCGTTTGAGAGATCAAGCGGCTAGAAAGTGGGAATCACAGTGGATGAACGTTATTCAAGACAAGTCTTATTCAAACCGCTTGGTGAGTCGGGGCAGCAACACTTATTACGTGCGACCGTTACCATTGTGGGGTGCGGAGCTTTAGGTTCAGCGATTGCAGAAACCTTGACACGAGCGGGTATCGGAACGATTCATTTGGTCGATCGTGATTACGTTGAAGTATCCAATTTGCAGCGCCAGCAATTATTTACGGAAGAAGATGCGCGTCAAATGATGCCCAAAGTGGCAGCGGCTGAGCAAAGACTAAAAGCCATTCGTAGCGATTTGCAGCTATTCACGTATTTAGAACATCTCGATGCAACGGGAATGCAGAAGTTGGCAGCAGTCAGTGATTTGATCTTGGATGCGACGGATAATTTTGAAACACGGTTGTTGATCAACGACGCTTCTGTAAAATTTGGTGTGCCTTGGATATACGGTGCTTGCGTTGGCAGTTCAGGTGTTGTATTTCCATTTGTGCCGGGAGAAAGCTCATGTTTTCGTTGCTTAATACCGGTGCTTCCTGCCATTAATGAAACGTGCGATACAGTCGGCATTATCTCACCAGCTGTTCAAGTGACAGCAGCGCTTCAATGTACAGAAGCTTTAAAGTGGTTGAGTAACAACCGTGATGCGATGCGTAAAAAAATCCATCATTTCAATTTATGGGACAATAGCCAATTGGATATTGGCGTTTCGCGCATTAAAGACCCTAACTGCAAAACGTGCGGAGAAGAGGCGGTATTCCCGTCACTCAACGAGACAGCCGCAAGTTCTTACGCTGTTTTATGTGGTCGCGATGCTGTACAAATATTGCCTGATGCGAACCGCCCGATTACATTAGACGACGCAGAGAAAGTCGGAAAACGACTAGAAGCTGGTGTGAAAAGAACTCCTTATTTTGTTGAACTGAAAGTCTTTAATCATCGCATGATGTTGTTCGGCAATGGTCGTTTGCTAATTCACGGCGTTCACAATATAGCAGAAGGTCGGAAATTATATCATCAAGTATTTGGCTAAAAGGAAAGGGGAGATTGGATGTCGGAAACATTTCATACTGATCATCAAGTGCGGATTGCGGTGTTAACTGTTAGTGACACAAGGACTGAAGAAACCGATACTGGCGGTCAGCTTGTACAACAGATGGCTAAAGATCATGAGCTAGAAATTAGTGACTATGCATTAGTTCCAGACGACATCGCACGCATTCGACTAACGATTTCTGACTGGTTGGAACAGGATGACATTGATACGATTATAACGACTGGTGGAACCGGAATAGCGAAGCGTGATGTTACTTTAGAAGCGATTCAGCCATTGTTTAAAAAAGAAATATCAGGATTCGGAGAACTCTTCCGTTACGTTAGTTTCACTGAAGATGTTGGTACAAAGGCTCTTCTTAGCCGAGCGGCAGCAGGAGTAGCCAATGACAAAGCCATTTTTGTATTGCCAGGATCTCGAGGAGCTGTAAAGCTGGCGATGGAGCGATTGATTTTACCGGAGATTAAGCATATATACTCGGAATTGACGAAGCATTAATCACGTTCATAATCACTGATTGAAAAACCCTGTGGCATTGTCAGTTGAATGACATTACCACAGGGTTTTTAAATTCGTAACGTAACAATTTAATCACGCGCGTAGTCAGATTTCCCACCGGTTTTCTCAAGCAGCATCGTCTGTCCAATGACCATTTCTTTACCAGAAGCTTTGCACATATCGTAAATTGTCAGTGCTGCAGCAGAAGCCGCGGTAAGGGCTTCCATTTCAACCCCTGTAGGTCCTTTTGTTTTTACGGAAACGGTCAACAACACTTCGAAATGTTTTTTTTCTTCATCAACATTCCATTGAAATTCAATATCCACGCCACTAAGTGCTAATGGATGACACATCGGAATGATTTGTGAAGTGTTTTTAGCTGCCATAATGCCAGCCACTTGGGCAACTGCAAAAACATCGCCTTTTTTATTGGTACCTTCTTTAATTTGTTGATAAATTGCTTTGTTTAACAAGACAGAAGTAGTCGCACGCGCTGTGCGGACACTGTCTTTCTTGTCGGAGACGTCGACCATCTTGGCACGTCCTTGGGCATTAAAATGTGTGAGTTCTGACAATGAAATCATCCTTTCGCGAGTGAATAATGTCAGTATAGCATGACGGATGTCGACTGCTTTAACTATTCAATCTGGTTGCATTGGTGCTTTACGTGAGGAACGCTTAGCACTACGTAGGTTGAATAAACTCTTATGATGGCTGTATTTTCTAATATTTACATTATTATTCCAGTATGTTTGAATAGAGAGAGTATAAAAAAAGGTGGAGATCAATTGAAAACGACAGAGTACCAAGATAATTTAAATCCGTTTATCGCTATTTGGACGCGTCCGCGCGAGACCGTTCGATATGTGATTGAAGAAAAAGAGTCTAATTTTAGCTTTTTATTAATCGTGTTGTCCGGCTTTGTGGGAGGTCTTCTCAGTAGCCTGGATTCAGAACTATTTCTTCCTGTATGGGGAATTCTTTTGCTAGCGTTAATAGGTGGACCGATTGGGGCTGTAGTAAGTACCGCGATTGGAGCTGGTATTTATTTGTTAGTAGGTCGGTTATTTAAAGGCGAAGCTACATATACTGAAATGTTTCGTGCAATTTTAACAGGACAAATTCCACAAATCTGGCTTTTTCCGCTTCTGTTATTTTGGATGCTCGTATTTCCGGAAACTTATTTTGTAGAGTCTGACCAACTGCCATTTGAGGACACGAATCTACTGTCAATGATTTTTTTCCTTATTTTAGGGGTAGTGTCTATTTGGACGTTTGTTGTTCAGTGTAAAGCTGTAGGAGAAGCACATAGACTTTCTGCTTGGAAAGGGTTTTTCATCATTGTTCTTCCTGGGATCGTGTTTATTGGAGTCATTGTGGCCATTATTGCCGCGGTTCTAACGACAATTATGTAAGTTATCAAAAACAAGGCAGCCAATAAGGCTGCCTTGTTTTTATGGTTTTTCTACCTTATGAATAACTCCAGTTTCTTCAACATCGGCTACTTCTCGACGGACCGTCTCTTTGACAACCTCTACGTCTTGAACGGTACGTTTGCCAATGACAATTTCTTCTCGAATGACTTTCTTTTTGCCAATATCTAAACGTTCTTCGGACAGCGGAATGTAAATGGCATCGCCTTTTTCATACGCTTGCTGCGGTGTTAATGTATGTTCACTTTTTTCATTAGCTGTTTCTTCAGTAATGGGACGTCGGTTAACGACGATTTCCTCGCGCTCTACGGGTACTTGAATTTCTCTGTCTTCTTCGACCATTTTTTTATGAACTTGGACTTCCCCTGTCTGAACTTTTTCTTTATCAATGCTTACCCGTTCTTCGTGTAAGGCAAGGCGTTGTTCTTCAGTAGCAATAGCTTTATTTGTTTGTTCAGGTGGGTAAGAGGGTTCGGGTTGAAGTGCAGATAAGGGTTCGCTGCTTGTGTAAAGGAGGAGTCTACCATTCTCAACCTGCTGGAAATAATAATCTGTTTCTTCCGCGCTCAATCCCATCCGGTTAAAGGCATCTTTTGTGATGTCATCGCCGGCTAAAAAAGCAATGACTTTGCCTTTGAAATTGTCCCGGTCTTGTGTATCCACATGGACAGCTGTGTGCGTGATTAGCAATTCTATTTGTTCGTCATGTTTTGATACTAAATACAGTTCCTCTTCTTCGTATCCTACTGCTTTGAGTTCACCGACTGTAATCAGCACTTGTGCTTGCGCATCAAATAATCCAATGCGTTTGTTTTCTTTTTTATCCATGCCCAATTCCTCCCCTATCAATTGTACCGAATTGCTTTGTTAAGGCTCATTTACCCGTAGTCACGTTCTAGATAAACCTCAACATCAAAAAGCGTATCCGAACAAAATCGTCCGGATACGCTTTTTTACCCATTAAAATAAATCGCGCTCATCTTTTTTCGGTTTTACTAGTTCATCAATATCCGCTTCTTCGTGTCGGACAGTTTCGCTCACCAGTTCGGAGTCTTGAACTGTGCGTTTACCGACAATAATTTCTTCACTAACGACGTCTTTCTTACGGACGTTGACACGCTCTTCTGAAACAGGAATATGAATCGTTTCTTCATCATCGTAAAGGTTTATATTTGCTGAATTAGTTGTATTCGAGTGGACTTCTTCGTTTACCGGACGACGTTCTACATAAACTTCTTCACGTTCAACTGGAATTTCGAGAGTTTGATGTTCTTCGACAACGTGCTTTCCGACAGTTACTTCACCTGTCTGAACCCGTTTTTTTTCAACGCTTAGTCGTTCCTCGTGAAGACGTAGATGTTCTTCTTCAGCAGTAGTTGCTCGCGCCCCTGTTTGAGTATGAGTGTGTGGCTTGTACGATGCGCCGTAATCGCTATTCACGTAAAGCACTAACTTGCCGTTTTCGACTCGTCTGTAATATTTGTCTGCTTCGCCGCTTCCTAACCCCATTTGTGTAAATGCATCATGCGTCGAATCTCCACCAGAAATGAATGACTTGAATTTGTCCATTATATCTTCATCATCTTGGACATTTAAATGAACATCTGTCTGGCCTTGAACCATAGATAGCTGATCGTTACGCTTAGCGATCACATACATATCTTCTTCTTTATAGCCTTGTGCTTTTAACTCGCTAATTTTGTGTAAAACTTCTGCTTGTACATCATATGATTGAATCATTACTGTTTCTTTGTTTGTCATTTCTAATTCCTCCCAATAGTGATGGATCACCTATAGAGCAAGGTAGTGATAATGTACCCTGTTGTTTTTCAGAACAAACCCATTGGTTTTGAATAAGCAGAAATGCTATAGCTTGAAAATAAACGCTTGCTTTCCTGTTAACTTTTTAATACACTATAAAACGTAATGATTACTATTTGTGAAAATGGACGACAATGTACAAAAGGAGGGGAAAAGATGAGAGTCAATATCACGTTAGCGTGTACAGAAACAGGCGACAGGAATTACAGTACGACGAAAAATAAGCGGACAAACCCCGAGCGCATTGAGTTAAAAAAATACAGCCCACGTCTTAATAAAGTTGCTATTCACCGGGAAACAAAATAATTTTTTGTGTAGTATAAAATGTAGCAATTACTTTTGGAGGTAATTTCATGGCTAAAAAATCAAAAATAGCACGTCATAATAAGCAACTGCAGCTAGTCGCGCAGTTTGCTGAGCAGCGACAAAGCTTTAAAGAACAAGGGAACATTCACGCATTAACCAATTTACCGAAAGATTCTTCTCCCACTCGTCTAGCTAATCGATGCTTGGTGACAGGAAGACCACGTGGATATATGCGGAAATTTGGGATTTCGCGTATTACCTTCCGGGAATTGGCGCATAGAGGTCAAATTCCTGGCGTTAAAAAAGCAAGTTGGTAAAACGAACCCAATCAAAAATAGCAGATTTTTATCTGCTGTTTTTTTATTTATATAGAACTATCGCAAAAAAAGTGTTTTAACTAATAAAATTTTTCTACCTGGCTCTTTTAAATATAACTTTTGATGCTATGATTAGGATATATTTAACTTATATACAAGAAGAAATTTTCAATAAGAAATGCACAAAGGGTGGTAATTAGAATGACAGTTCAAACAGCAAATGATATTTTAAAACGCAATAATGTTCAGGTTATTGGTCAAGGTGAAAAAACCTTAGTATTTGGTCATGGTTTTGGCTGCGATCAGCAAGTCTGGGACAATACAATTGTAGAATTTTCAGCAGATTATCGAATTGTCACTTTCGACTATGTTGGTGCAGGGAAAAGTGATAAGGCCGCTTATTCGACCGAACGCTATAGCACGTTAGACGGTTACAAACAGGATCTTCTAGAAGTTTGCGCTGCGTTAGAACTTGAGGAAATTTTATTTATTGGTCACTCTGTCAGCGCTATGATTGGGATGCTTGCTTCAATCGAACGTCCAGAGTTGATGGAGAAAATGATTATGATTGGACCATCTCCTTATTATCTGAACGAACCTGGCTACAATGGTGGATTTGAACAATCTGATATCGATGAATTATTGGATATGATGGAAATAAACTATAAAGAATGGGCGAAGTATTTGGCGCCTGTCGTCATGCAGAACGAGGAACGTCCTGAACTGGCTGCGGATTTTGAGCAATTATTGTGTTCAAATGACCCGATGATTGCTCGTCAATTCGCTGAAGTAACGTTCACTTCAGATCTTCGTGACCAATTAGATAAAGTTACAGTACCTACGTTGATTCTTCAACCAAAATTTGATGCCATTGTACCATTAGAAATTGGTCAATATCTCCGCGATCATATCTCAGGTAGTCAATTGGTTGTAATGGAAGCAATGGGACACAATCCACATTTGAGTGATTCAGAGGAAACGGTAAAACGCATTAAGGCGTATTTAGCAGAATAGAGGAGTGAAAATCGTGGAACAGCAACTCGATAGAGCCCCTTGTGGTTATTTGGTTCTGGACCAGGAATTGCGTGTCGTTGAAATGAATAGCACGTTGCGGAATTTGACAAGCGTAGAAAATCCGCAGCATATCCATGATTTACTGACTATCGCTTCCCGGATGTATTTCCAAACGTACTTTACTCCTTCTATTAAAATGCATGGCACCGTAAATGAAATGTTTTTGACCTTGAAAAGTGCGGCAGGACATATGCCAGTCTTGATGAATGCAGTAGAGCAAAATGGTTTGTACGAATGTGCATTGATCCAGATGAGTGTTCGTGGTGAATATGAAAAAGAACTCCTATTAGCCAAACGCAATGCAGAAAAGATCAACCGTGAAACAGTAGAAGCCTATGAGAAACTACAACATTTAATGAGCGAAGTAGAAAGTAAACAGCAACAACTGATTGATCTGAACTCAACACTACAGCAATTGTCCATCACGGATTCGCTAACGGGTTTGAAAAACCGTCGCTATTTGGAAGAGCGACTTCATGACTTTTTACTGCAGGCGCAAAATGGTCGAAAAGTGGCTCTTTTGATTTTGGATATTGATTATTTTAAGCAAGTTAACGATACATATGGTCACCAAATAGGTGATGCAGTATTGCAGGAATTAGCGTGGCATCTAGAAACGAAAGTTGGCACGGCCGATATTGTAGCACGTCTCGGAGGAGAAGAGTTCGTCGTCGTGATGCCAGACTTAGGAATTGAAGAAGGCTTAGCTATGGCTGACTCTTTGTGTAAGCACATAGAAGCTGCTGACTGGATGCATGTACCCATCACGGTAAGTATCGGTATCGCCATTTATGCGCCTGGAGACGAAGTAGGAAGCTTGCTCTCTAGAGCGGATGGTTTTCTATACAAAGCAAAAGCTAATGGAAGAAATTGTGTCTTCGGCAATGAATAAAGAACTACCTTTAACATCCGTCTTTAAAAACGGATGTTTATTTATTGGGAAAAATAGGGAACTGGACTCATTGCAACCATTCGTTTACCAGCTATACTTAGCGTACAAAATATCTTTGCCTCTGGAGGTCTTATGGAAAAAGAGAATCGGTTATTGGGGGAACGCGTGTCGTTAGATAAAGAATTGATCGCACAATTGATTCATGAGGAAGTCAATACCAATCTTCAGGCTGAGCAGTTGCAAATGAATAAAGATTTTATCGAAGTCGTCAATAGAATCCGAATCGATTTTGTGGATTTAATTGGACAATCCATTAGCAATAGCTGCGACATTCAAGGAGTTTATGCGAATATTCAACGGTGGGGAGAAAAAACAGGTAATTTTTTTCTCGAAAACAATCGATCATTAGAAGACGCACTTGTAGAAGTTTCTCTGTTCCGAAAACACATTGGAACAGTCATCAAAACAGAAGCCGTTCACAAAAAAGTTGCCATTCAAGTCGTTTTTGATATTATGGAAACCTTTCATTCGTTACTGGATTATGCAGCTGTTTCCTATACAGAAGCCTACACAGTTTCATATCGACGAAAATTGGCATGCGCAAGAAAAGAATTTCTTGAACTTTCCTCACCCGTTGTCCCGGTCAGTGATCAGATTGCCGTTTTACCACTAGTGGGTAGCATTGAAATAGACCGAGCTCGTTATATACTGGAGAAAACCTTACTAGCAACAAATCAACTAAAAATTACGGTATTGATTGTAGATTTGTCAGGTGTCGTGAGAGTCGACTCAATCGTTGCAGAACAAATTATTAAAATCATTCAGTCGCTAAAGCTTGTAGGTATACGCTCGGTTCTCACGGGAATTCGTCCAGAAATTGCAGCGATGCTTGTTGGTATTGGCGTCGATTTAAAAGACATTGAAATTGGTGGCAGCCTGAAACGTGTCTTACATCAGATGAATGTCACTTAATTAAAAAAACGCTGAAGTTCCTAGACTTCAGCGTTTTTTTTAGTTAGTCAATTTGTCACTGCTTCTGAATGCAGACTGGGTAAAGACTTGTGTAACGTCAGGGTTTCTTCATCAGTCAGTGCAATCATTGGCAACCGAACGCCGCCAGTCGGAACACCTGTCATGTGCAGTGCTGCTTTAACTGGAGATGGATTTGGCGCAGCGAACAATGCTTTCATTGTTGGCAATAACCGTCTATGAATAGTTGCTGCTGTTTTCACATCACCTGTTTTAAAACTCGTAATCATGTCTTGCAGATCGTTGCCGATAATATGTGCAGCAACCGAAACGATGCCCGCACCACCGATAGACAGCATCGGTAAAGTCAGACTGTCATCGCCGCTATAGACAGTAAAAGATTCAGCTGTGTGTTCAATAATTTCTGAAGCAGCATCCAAATCACCGCTCGCTTCTTTAATAGAAACGATATTGTTAATTTGAGACAAGCGGATGACGGTTTCTGGAAGCAAGTTAACGACGCTACGTCCTGGAATGTTATAGAGCATGACAGGTAGATGAGTCGACTCCGCAATGGCTTGGAAATGTTGGAACATGCCTTCTTGTGAAGGTTTATTGTAATAAGGCGTAACTAGCATAATGCCATCTACGCCGACTTTCTCTGCTTGTTGAGTCAAAGAAATCGATGCCCGCGTATTGTTCGAGCCGGTTCCTGCGATGACCGGAATCCGTCCAGCAACAGTGTTGACGGTAAACTGGAACAATTCTACTTTTTCCTCTATCGATAAAGTTGGCGATTCGCCTGTGGTTCCTGCGACGACAAGGCCGTCAGATCCATTAGCAATCAAGTGCTCGATTAAGTTTTGCGTTGCCGGAAAATCAATTTCCTCGTATTGGTCGAATGGTGTTACCATTGCTGTAATTACTTGGCCGAAATTCATACAGAACACACCCTTTTCTAATTTTTTTCGAAGCTTAGAGGTGAGAGGCCCGTCAGGAACAAACAAAAAAGCAGCAACAGGAGGTCCTGTTGCTGCAGTAGAAACAATGTTTACCATTTGCTCCTGTGCATCAGATAGCCCTCCATATAGTTTCCTATATGACAGTCCTGCATTTATTAAATGCAGACCCAGCGCACGGAAATGTGAGATCTCCGCCACTTCGGCAAATCCCCCTTTCGGCAAACGTCAACGGATCTCATCATCCTCGTTTTGCGTACTAATGGTTTTTGCGCCTCTATCCTACTCTTGTAAAAACAAGAGCAAGAAATATTGAATTAGCTGTACTATAACAAATGTTTCTATTAATTGCAAGATGAAGAACGTAAAAAATTATAACCGAGGAGAGATAGAATGAGTGAGCAAGCCTATGACCAACTGCTAGCCATTGCAACAACAGGAAACCAGCAAGGATTTAATGCCTCTTTGCATCATAATCGTTATGAGCCTACACCTTACGATTTACTCGACAAATTGTTTGAGCATTATAGCCTGTCTCCTGAAGATTGTATCGTTGATGTTGGCTGTGGAAAAGGGCGCTTGAATTTTTATGTGCATCATTTTTTTGGTGTAAAAAGTGTAGGCATCGAAATGAATCCGACATTTTACACAGAAGCCCTCGAAAATAAAAAACAGTACGCGAAAAAGCACAAAGGTGCAGAGTTTCACATTAACTTTTGTAATTGCTTAGCTCAGAAATACCCAGTTACAGCAGACGATACCGTATTCTATTTCTTTAACCCTTTTTCAGTGGCGATATTCATCGCATTTGTGAATAAAATTTTAGCTTCAGTCGAAAAATCTCCACGGACGGTAGACATGATTTTGTTTTTTGCCTCTCAAGATTACAGTGATTATCTGGAAGCTAACGGAGTTTTTCAGCTAATAGAAGAAATTCAATTGTCGGATTTCCATAAAGATCCGCGCGAACGATTTTTAATTTATCGATTGTCTAAAATGGATTAGAACTAGTGCTCTAAAGGGTATATTTACAGTAAAACAATTGTGAAACGAGGGACCCCTATGGAATGGAAAGGTAGAAAAGCCAGTAGAAACGTTGAAGATCGGCGAGGGAAAGGTGGAGCGCTAGTAGCAGGAGGCGGCATCGGCGGTATTTTAATTGTGTTATTAGTGGCTTTTTTAGGAGGCGACCCAGGTGTCATTCTTGATCAATTGGGTGGATCCTCAGGAACGACTTCAAACCAGTCTTACGAATCAACTCCACAAGAAGAAGAATTGGCTGAATTTGTGTCAGTCGTTCTAGCGGATACGGAACAAGTTTGGACAGAAGTTTTTAAAGAAGAAGGCATGGAATATGTTGAGCCGACACTCGTTTTGTATAGTGGCAGCGTCGAGTCTGCCTGTGGAACAGCAGGCGCAGCCGTCGGACCCTTTTATTGTCCAGGCGATTACAAACTTTATATTGATTTGAGTTTTTACAATGACCTACAAACCCAATTTCAAGCACCCGGTGATTTTGCCATGGCGTATGTCGTGGCACACGAAGTTGGACACCACGTTCAAAATCTTCTTGGTGTTATGGAAGACGTGCAGCCACTTCGCAGCCAGCTTAGTGAAGAAGAATACAATAAAGTGCAAGTACGCTTGGAGTTGCAAGCGGATTATTTGTCGGGCGTCTGGGCCCACCATGCGCAAGGTATGGGCTATTTAGAAGAAGGTGACCTAGAAGAAGCATTGACAGCCGCAAGTGCGGTAGGGGATGACACCATTCAACAGCGGTCCCGTGGTTACGTTGTACCTGAGAGTTTTACACATGGTAGTTCCGAACAGCGCCAGCGATGGTTTAAAAAAGGCTTTCAAGCCGGTAATTTAAAAGAAGGCGACACGTTTAATGCAACTGATTTGTGATGGCACCTAAAGTGAAAATTACTTTTAGCATGCAAATAAAAGGGTGCAGCATTGATATTTTTGCTGATGTGATTCATTATATAAAATAGACAGTCTTTTCATTTCGCATGGAAAGAAATATAGCTCTGCGAAGGAAGTACAGCATGTTGGATGACAATATCACACGCCTAGAATACAACGGCAAAGAATTAATCCTAATCGGTACGGCACACGTTTCTAAAGCTAGTGCAGAGCAGGTGAAAGCCGTCATTGAAACCGAGCGACCGGATTCGGTATGCATCGAATTAGATGCGCAGCGCTATGAATCGGTAACTCAAGACAGCAAATGGAAAGAAACCGACATTTTCAAAGTGATCAAAGACAAAAAAGCAAGTTTGTTACTCATGAATTTGGCTATTTCCTCTTTTCAAAACCGTCTTGCAGATCAGTTTGGCATCAAACCTGGACAAGAAATGATTCAAGGGATTGCTTCTGCTAAAGAAACTGGCGCAGAATTGGTACTCGCTGACCGTAATATTCAAGTAACGTTTTCGCGCATTTGGGGCAATATCGGTTTTATGGGGAAAGCGCAATTGCTGACTTCCGTATTCTTTAGTATTTTCAGCAAAGAAACAATCTCAGAAGAAGATTTGGAAAAGATGAAGTCACAGGATACCCTCAACGCGGTAATGAATGATTTTACCCAATCTTTCCCTAAACTGAAAGAGCCGCTCATTGACGAACGAGACCAATATTTGGCGCAAAAAATTAAAGAAGCTCCTGGTCAAAAAATTGTCGCGGTTCTTGGTGCAGCACATGTTCCAGGAATCATTAAAGAAGTCCACAACGAACACGATTTGGAAGAACTATCAAAAGTTCCAGCCAAATCAAAGTGGCCGAAAGTTATCGGTTGGGCAATTCCGTTAGCATTGGTCGCTATGATTGCCATCACGTTTATGAATAACCCTGCAGCTGGTCTCGACCAAACGATTAGCTGGATCCTTTGGACCGCATGTCTTGGGGCAATAGGTGCTGCTGTAGCTTTCGGTCATCCATTAGCAATCCTCACTGCTTTTGTCGGGGGTCCGATCGGTGCACTACATCCATTGTTAGCGGCAGGCTGGTTTTCAGGACTTGCACAAGCCTATGTTCGTCGCCCGAACGTTGGGGATTTCCAAACCTTATCGAAGGACGTTTTTACGCTTAAAGGCTTTTGGGACAATAAAGTTACGCGTGTTCTACTAGTTGTGGTGTTAACAAATTTGGGTACAGCAGCAGGCAATGTAATCGGAGGATTAGACGTTATTCGTTTGTTTTTCCAAAACCTATAAGTAGATTTCCTACCGGACGGCGAAACTTTGCTGTCCGGTTTTTTGTTTTTCTCTTGTTGCTGATAGTTTAAGAGCGGGTATATATAACAAAAGACCATTAGAAATGAGGAGGCGCATGGAGATGAGCTTTTTTCTAGTAGGCATTTTACTGTGGTCGTTGGTCATTTTGTCCGTCGTGTTGGCAATAATCGGTTTCTGGAGGGGTTCCTGGCAAGCGTTAGCCTGGAGCGGAATTGCTTTGCTTCCACCGATGCTACTTATTTATATGGGGGGAGATGGAGTTTGGTTCCAGTTTGGTATCTTGTTGCCGATCCTTTTGTTGGTTGCTGCTTTTTTGATGAAACAGCAAAAGACACCCAATTCGTAATCGGCTGGTAATTTCAGCCGATTTTTCTAAGCATGCCACTGGTAATTCCAAAGTCATAGTTATACAATTATTATACAAAAAATGCAGAGGAGCTAGGCCAATGAAATATCTATTAGGTCGAAGCAAGTTATTCATATTTTTAATTTTAATCTTATCGATCGTTGGGGCATATGTCTTTATCACATTACCGCAACGTGAGATTCCGGAAACCCCATCAAGCCTTGTTTTAATTTCAACAATTTTGCCAGGTGCAGGGCCTGAGGAAGTGGAAACGTCCATCACCAATCTGCTCGAGCGTGAAATCCAACAAGTAGATGGCATTGCATCGCTGCAATCCGTGTCTGCCAATTCTGCTTCCATCATTACACTGGAAATAGAAGATGGTGAGAATCCGGATGAGTTAATCAACAGCATTCAGCAACAAGTAGGAAATGCGACATCAGGATTTCCTGATAACGCATCAGAAACAACGGTGGAAAAACTAGATTTAACTTTCCCCTTAGTGTCGTACATGTTCTATGGGGATAAAGAAGAACTAAAAAGTATGGAAGATGCGTTAGCCACGCTTTCTGAAGAAGTAGAAGCCGTTTCAGGAGTTGCTGGAACAACGGTTAAAGGTTTAAACTCACAGCAAGTTCTAATTGAACTCAATAGTGAAGAACTAGCCGCTAATGGGCTTCAGCCATTTGAAGTGCTCCAATCGCTTCAACAAGCAAATCAGCCATTGTCACTTGGCACACATGATAATGGCAACGAGCAAGTGAGCCTAACTGTGCAACAAGGTCAAGGCATCGACAAACTAAAAGAACTACAAGTAGGTGCAGCAGCAGTACCACTTGAAGATGTTGCAACGATCGAGACGGTAGATCAAGAAACAGAAGATATTGTAACGTTTGAAGGCGAAGACGCCATTTCGTATACGGTCTTTTTGCAAACGGCACAAGACGTTCCTTCTGTAGATGATAAGGTCTCTAAAGTTATTGAAGAATTTGCAGCTGATCTTCCAGCTGGCGTTCAAGCTGAGAAATACGAATCTCAAGCTGATAATGTGAATGAAATCTTCGACAGCCTATATGTTTCATTGGCCATCGCTGTCTTAGCTGTTTTGATCGTCACAACAGCTGGATTAACGTTGTATGGATCTTTTGCAGTCGCGTTAACGGTCTTAGCTTCCGTACTCATCGGAATGATCCCGATTCCGTGGTTAGGCGTTGACTTGAACCAAATCTCAGTGATTGGTCTCATTATTGCCATCGGTATTTTAGTCGATGACAGTATCGTTGTTAACGATAATATTCAGCGGCGTTATAAGCTAGGGGATTCCGCTCGCGATGGAGCGATTACCGGCGTCCGTGAAGTATACCCGTCGATTATTTCTTCTAGTTTGGCAATTGTCGTGACATTCTCTCCATTGTTATTGCTATCAGGCGGTAATGGTGCGTTTATCAAGGCCTTGCCAAGTATTTTAATTACGACAATATTAGCTTCAACGGTGCTGTCGATTACACTTGTACCCATGATGCAATATTTGAAAACGAAACAAAGAGCAAAGAAAATTTCAGATACCCCTGGATTCTTAGGGAAACCACTCGAGAAAATTGCGTTGTTTTATTCGAATAAAGTATTGCGTGGCGTATTAAAACGCCCTCTACTTGTTGGCGTCGGAGGCATGTTAGTCGCGACAGGATTATTATCTCTTGCGCTCTTTACGCCTTTTGAATTTTTCCCAGCAGCTGACCGTGAAGAAGTAACGATGAACGTCCGCCTTGCAGAAGGCACAACGATTGAAAATACGGATGAATTTCTTGCTAACTTAACGGAAGAAGTCAAATCTGAAGATGATAACATTGCTGAAATTTCAATCTTTTCAGGTGAAGGATTGCCAAACTTGTTTGCCTCTTCAATGAACAACACAGGAGGCAACACCGGTCAAGTAGTATTCCGTATTGACCGTGAGCAAACAACCGCTTCGGACTTCATTGATAAGTGGCAGCCCGAGTTGCGTGAACGTTTCCCAGAAGCCGAAATTTTCTTGGATACGATTGTACAAGGGCCACCTGTAGGAGCTCCAGTTACAGTGGATATTACAGGTGAAGATATTGAAGAATTGGCGTCTATACGCGATGAATTAAAAGCGCAATTGTTGGCAGAAGGCGCTACGATTGTTACCGATAATTTAGGCGACTCGGTTCCAGCGATTGAGTATGTACCAAATCAACAGGCGCTACAAGAAAACAAAATCGCGCTTAGTT
Source organism: Planococcus faecalis (assembly GCF_002009235.1). Classification (NCBI taxonomy): domain Bacteria; kingdom Bacillati; phylum Bacillota; class Bacilli; order Caryophanales; family Caryophanaceae; genus Planococcus; species Planococcus faecalis. The sequence continues at coordinate 3,147,699 of NZ_CP019401.1, read as the reverse complement.
CAGTGACCAATCAACTCCAGCTGTTGACACAAGGTGTGCCTCTTTACACCATTTATGAAGGTCAAATGCCGTACCAAGTGTTCTTGAAGCAATCAGGCATTGACGATGGTCAACCAATTGACTTGTCTCAATTCGAAGTTCCGGCGCTTAGTGAACAAGGACCACCGACCTTGGTGCCGATGAATGAGTTGCTAACACCAGAAGACACAACGAAACTGTCACAGGTGCCGCATAAAGAAGGGGACCGTTCGATTACACTTCGTGCATTTGGTGACATTGATGACTTTGAAAACAACATGTTGGCTGTCATTGACAAAGAGCGTGAGTCATTGACAGAAGGCTACGAATTATCGACAGGTGGAGAAAACTCTGATCAAGAAGCTTTCTTTGCTGAAATTGGTCTATTGTTCCTAGTTGTCATTTTGTTAGTGTACTTAGTTATTGCTTTCCAGTTTAAATCGTTTAGCTTACCATTCCTTGTGTTGATCGCTGTTTACTTAGGTATTTCTGGTGCAATTCTTGGATTGTTCTTAACGCAAACACCGCTAAGCTTCCTTGGCGTTATGGGAATTGTTTCCCTGACAGGGATTGTTGTGCGAAACGCAGTTGTGTTGATTGACTTTGTAGAAACACGTCGTCTATCAGGAGACTTTGATATTAAGGAAGCCATTGTCGAATCAGGCTATGCCCGTATCAAACCAATCCTTTTGACAACTATCACGTCAATCATCGCACTCGTGCCAGTCGCGTTGTCAGGAGATCCATTATTTGAACCGTTAGCAGTTACAATCATTGCTGGACTTGCATTCTCAAGCTTGTTCACATTGGTAATGATTCCATCACTTTACTTAGTATTTTACCGTGTGAACCGTCGCAGAAATCAAGTGACAGAATAACAATAGACTGCGCAGCCTTTGGGTTGTGCAGTTTTTATTTGAATAATGAGTATTTGGAAAGTGAGCAAATCAGTAATAAAGTAACGTTGATCGAAAGAGTGAGTTATAAAGGGGATTCAACAGAACAAGCAGGTGATATGGCGAAAGCTTCGTTTTTGCTAGTGCGTAGGGCTGAGTCTTTCCGGCAATGCTCAATCCGATTCTGCGCGCTACAGCTTCACCTCGTAACATGAATAACTTAAGCCATACTGTGAATACGACAGACAAATAATCAGATTTCAGGTGCTGGAGTGAACATACGAAGTATTATCGGAGTAGTTTCAGCTTTTTTTCTAGGAAAATAACTTACTTTAATGAAGGAAGAGACTAAAAAAATGAAACAAAGCGTGTCACAGCGGGATAGGTGGGCAATGTATGCGTTATCATTTTGTCACACGATAGTCATTTACTTCTTTCACTAGATTTGGTAAGATGTCTGACGACAGTAGAGTTAAACAATGTATTTGCTTAATTTTCTGATAAAAATATATATAGATGAGGTGAAGTTGTGAATTTATTGTGGGGCATCTTTGGCGTATTCGTTGTTCTTGGAATCGCCTTCTTATTATCAAGCGGCAAGAAGTCTATCAAGCCACGGACAATTCTCGGCGGATTAGCCATCCAGATTACATTTGCATTTATGGTACTAGAATGGGAATTTGGAAGAAAAATGTTGTTAGGTCTTTCGAATAAAGTCCAAAATGTAATTGACTATGCAGGTGAAGGAATTGCTTTCTTATTTGGTCCAGCGGCTGACATTGGTGGATTTGGATTTGTTTTCGCCTTCCAAGTTTTGACAATTATCATCTTCTTTTCTTCTTTAATTTCAGTACTATATTACTTAGGTGTTATGCAAATTGTCATCAAAATTCTGGGAGGCGCATTATCGAAGCTTCTTGGAACGAGTAAAGCAGAGTCAATTTCAGCAGCAGCGAATATTTTCGTTGGCCAAACAGAAGCACCGCTAGTCATTCGCCCCTTTATCGCGGGGATGACCAAGTCCGAATTATTTGCAGTTATGACAGGGGGACTGGCTTCTGTAGCAGGTTCTACTCTGGCGGGTTACGCACTTCTTGGTGTACCGCTTGAATATTTGTTAGCTGCAAGTTTCATGGCTGCTCCAGCCGGGTTGATCATGGCTAAAATCATGATGCCGGAAACAGAAGAAGTCGAAGAAAAAGAGTTTGTTATGGAAAAAGACGAAGCTTCAGTTAACGTCGTAGATGCAGCAGCACGTGGTGCGTCTGACGGTCTTCAATTGGCGTTAAATGTGGGCGCGATGTTACTTGCATTTATCGCATTAATTGCTTTACTAAATGGTGTACTTGGCGGCATCGGTGGATGGTTCGGTTTTGGTGGTTTGACTATCCAAAGTATTTTAGGCGTCATTTTTGCACCGCTTGCATGGGCAATTGGTGTACCTTGGGCTGAAGCAGTCCAAGCGGGTAGCTTTATCGGACAGAAGCTAGTACTTAACGAATTTGTTGCGTATTCAGCTTTTGCTCCTGAAATTGCCAACTTGTCACCTAAAACGGTCATCGTTGTCAGCTTTGCTCTTTGCGGATTCGCAAACTTAAGCTCATTGGCAATCTTACTTGGCGGACTTGGTGCGATCGCACCAAGTCGTCGTTCAGATATTGCTCGTCTTGGCATGCGCGCCGTTGCGGCGGGTGTACTCGCTTCATTATTGAGTGCAGCAATTGCCGGAATGTTCGTTTGAAAAATAAAATAATGAGGGCCTGCAGCTATTGCAGGTCCTTTTTAGGTTTTGAGGCGAATAGCTGCGGCATATGCACGCTCGAGGAGAAATACGCACGCTCGGGATGCAGATACGCACGTTCACCGAGATTTCTGCACGCTCAAGCGAGACTTACGCACGCTCGTAGAAAAATACGCACGTTCAAAAAAACTCAACAAAAAAGCTTCCCACTCTATCGGGAAGCTTTTGCATTATTCTCGTATGCAATACGAGGAGGCTTTTGATTCTCCAGTTTTCTCTAAATCCAATTGACCAAGCAACCTGGTGGCAACCGCACGTGATGCGAATCCGCAGAAATTACGAAGCTTTTGATTTGTTATGGTCGGCCCTACAAACGTGAAATATTCTTGAAGAGCCAAAAGGTGCGCAGATGCGTCTCGTACTCCGCAATAATCGCAAACCCAGCTACGCTTGTTCCGTTGCATCGTAAAAGCTTTGCAAGTTTGACAATAGACGCCAGGTTGTAAATCTATTGGATCAATAAAATAGTAAGTGCACAAAGGGGGTTTTTTATAAGGGGTTTGATTGGTCAAAATCAATTTCTTGAGTTTAGTCAGTTTTATCATTTCGGCTTCGAGGGGGAAAGCCTGTAGAATTTTCAAAAGGTATTCGATCATTTGGTAAGTCTTACAACTAGCAACACCGCATGGTTTGGAAATAAATTCACTGTCTTTAGCGGTGAAAACAACCAAGCCAGATACGGGTAAATTAATTTTATGCAGTTTAAAATATTGTGTCAGAAAACGAATATGCTTATTCAGCTGGATTTTCGGATTTTCCATAACCGTTTTTTCTCCTGCGGAATTAATACGGAAAAATTCATCCGTCTGTTCATCAAAATGGAGTTGGCCACTAATGTTTTTAGACTCAATGATGATTACGCAACGCCTAGTCAGCAATAGACCATCCATTTGGACAGACCAGTTGTCGATTTTCAAGTTTACATCCCATAAGGTATGAAACTCTCCTTCAAAATGGAATTCATTGAATTTCTTCTGCATCCGATTTTCTCCACGCTTTCCCGCCGTAATCCAGTAGAGCTCCCTTTCAAGAAATTGCCGTTGTGGATGGTGACAGCTAAGCCTTGCTAGGAGTAACGTTAAAGCATCTGCTTGTGTTAATAAACTAATTTTTTTCGTTATGTCGTTCCCTCCTTTGTGTGAATTACTTGAATTATAGCACTCGCAGCTTTCTTGCAAAAGCTTATTTTAAAAATCTTAATTACCGGCTTTTCGCGAGCGAAAAGCGATAAAACCAACTAGTTTTTCGGACATATGCACGGTCGTGGAGAAATACGTACGTTCAGCGAAGGCATACGCACGATCGTGGAGAAATACGCACGTTCAGCGAAGGCATACGCACTATCGTGGAGAAATACGCACGTTCAACGAAGGCATACGAACGGTCGTGGAGAAATACGCACGTTCAGCGAGGGTATACGCACGGTCGTGGAGAAATACGCACGTTCAACGAAGGCATACGCACGGTCGTCAGAAAATACGCACACTCACATCCCAAATATCCACCCGCCAAGCGAAACACCTTGACAGTGCCTTCTTTTTAGATTACACTCCTACCTTGGCTTACCTATTTCGATAGGCAGAGCGGGTAGGGAGAGGGCTAATTTAATAGAAGGTTATGACGATGTTTAATTGGATGGATCGGTTTTTCGGTCTTCAGGAAAATGACACGACAGTTAAGCGTGAAATGACAGCGGGCTTAATCGGCTTTTTTACGGTGGTCTACATTATTGCCGTCAATGCGCTGATTTTGTCGGAAGCGGGCATGCCGCTTGAAGCAGCGATTGTTGCGACGATTGTGGCGTCGGTCTTTGGCTGTTTGCTCATGGGCTTTTGGGGCAATGCACCGATTTTGTTAGTGCCAGGTATGGGTATTAATGCGCTATTTTCGTACACGATGGTTCAGTCTATGGGCTTGTCTTGGCAGGAAGCGCTAGCGGTAGTGTTTGTTTCCGGTGTGATTTTTGTGGCGGTGGCTTTTACGCGTTTTGCGAAAATGCTGAGTGCCGCCGTGCCGCATTCGCTGAAAGAAGCCATTACTGTCGGGCTCGGCTTATTTCTTATGCTGATTGGTCTAGAAAAAGGCGGCATTGTTGAGCGTGGCACGAGTTCGATTTTGGCACTTGGTTCGCTTGCGGATGCGCATGTATTGGCCACTGTTTTGACGGTTATTATTGCGGTAGTGTTGTTTATTCGCAATGTGCCAGGGAATTTTCTGATTACCATTGTTGTGGGAACAGTCATCGCGGCGTTTTTCGGCCTTATCGACTTTGGCAGCATGAACGAGTCGTCGATTAACGCGACGGAAGCTTTTGCGGTATTTGGCGCGCTATCATTCGGGAATATCTTGTCCACAACGTTTTGGGTTGCGGTATTTTCACTGACCATGGTGCTAGTGTTTGAAAACATTGGACTGGTTCATGGGCAAGTGGCGTTTATTGAGCGCCCCGAGAAATTCAGTCGTGCTTTTCAAGCAACGTCTGTGTCTGCGATGACGTCGGGAATTTTTGGTACGAGTCCAACTGTAGCCACAGTTGAAAGTGCTGCGGGCATGACAGCTGGCGGTCGGACCGGATTAACGTCGATTACGGCGGGATTATTGTTTTTGGTCGCTTCGTTTTTCATTCCGGTCATCAAGCTGATACCAGATAGTGCAATTGCGCCAATCTTAATCATCATTGGTTTTTTGATGCTGCAAAACATTAAAAGCCTTGATATGACCGATATGACGGAAAGCTTTCCAGCGCTTTTAATCGTGGCGTTGATTCCGTTTACGTACAGCATTGCCGATGGAATCGCGATCGGCTTTATTATGTACCCGATTTTAAAAATCGCTGTCGGCAGAGGACGCGAAATATCTCCGACGCTCTACGTCATCGCTAGTTTATTCCTGGCGAATTTTGTTTTTCATTATTTAGGATAAACAATAGATGGTCACGCACTTGCTGAGCAAGTGCGTTTTTTTCTGCAGCAGTGTACAATAAAGACAAGAAGATCTAAAAGGAGCGGATACAGATGAAATACACCAAATCCAAAATGGAACAGTTGGTCAGTGATCATCCGGAATTGAAAAAACGGTTGAAAGTGCTGAAGGATGAGATGGAGCTTGAAAAAGGCTTTGCGTTAAAAGCGCTTTATCACTCAGAAGTCACAGACAACGGACCATACCAAAAAGACTACCAAGATCTTGATTGGCAATAAAACACAAAAAAACTCCCTCAATTTCATTATTGAGGGAGTTTTTTGGATAGGCATCAAAATTTTTGGTCATCTAACCACTGCTGCCAAATTTTCACATCGCTACCTAAATACCAGCGATTTTCTTTAGTTTGTTCGCAGTCCACACCTTGCCCACCAAGAACAAAATGCATTTCTGGATTTGCCTTGGCTAAAGCGTCGATATAGTCATTGGCCAGTGGCAACATCTTAGGAGAAGCGATGGACATACAGAGTAATTTGAAATTTTGTTTAGCGACCATTTCCTCTAAGCCTTCAAGAGGCGTATCTGGTCCAATGTAAACTACGGAAAAACCGTTCTCGCGTAAGAACAAAGTAAACAGCAACAAGCCAAGCTGATGTTGTTCACCGCTTGGGCTAAGTGCCATGACTTTTGGCAAGTTTGGTGAAATTGGGAAAATGCGGAAAAATTGATTAAAGCGTTGCTGAACGATATGGGTGATCATATGTTCGTGAGCAACACTAATGATGCCGTTCTCCCAAGCCTCTCCAATCCGTACCATCAGTGGCGCGATAATATAAAAAAAGACTGTTTGATGATGAAATAAAGAAAAATGCAAATCCAACAAATAGTTAAAGCGTTCCGTATCCATTTCGGCAGCGGCCTGAAAAAGTTGATCAATTTGTTCGCCGTATTCTAATGTCTCTCGGTTAGGAAGTTCGTTATTCGGAACAATAAACTTCTTGCGTGAAGCATGTAGTTTTTTTACAGCTTCACTTATCTTCATGCCGTTATCTTGTACTTGTATTTTTAGCCATTTCAAATCTTCCAGATTTTGATCCGAATACAAGCGATGTCCAGATTCTGTTCGGGCAGGAGTAATCGCACTATAACGCGTTTCCCAAGAACGAATTGTCACTTTCGGCATATCTAAAATTTTGGCAGCTGCTTTAATGTTATACATAGCATTACCTTCATTCTATCTATAGATTTATCGTACGTGTTGTACAAATATTATACAACGTATCGTTAGAGCCGTAAAGCAGGACACCGTAAGTGATAAAAACAACAAAAAACGAACTCTCTGGTGAGAATCCGTTTCAGATAACTGCCGAATTTTTTGCGGCACGTGAGCGTTGCCAAGCTGTAGTAATCAACAATGTAATCAGTAACATGATCAGTCCTAAAATGAATGGATAGACAATATTAATATCGTAAAGAACACCTGCTAGTAAAGGACCAATTACGTTTCCGATACTCATATAGGCATTGTTCATGCCCATCGCAAAGCCAACTTCACCATCAGCCATTTTGGAAATCAGTGTATTTAAGACAGGTCGTAAAATAGAAGTAGCAAGGAAAATGATTAGCGAAACAGCAAAGAACATAGCATAGCTTCCAGCAAAAAGAGACAGCAAAAAGCCAAATGCAGCGACACCAAGAAATGCAACCAAAATGGACACTTCACCATAACGGCGAACAATCCGATCTACAACAAATAATTGCACAATTACACTGACGACGCCCGTTGCAGTAATCATAACAGCGATATCTTTCGCCGTGGAATCGAACTGATTGTCTAAATACAAACCAACTACTGATTCGTAGGCTAGCAAACCAAAGCTCATAACGAGAGTAATGATTAACGGAATAAAATACGGCATCTTGGTGGAGCGGCCAATTTTAGTGAACATAGATTCTTCATCAGTCAACTTTGCAGCCAGTGAAGGATTGGCATCTGTAGCGTCATGTTCTTTCAACCAAATGACAGAAAAAACAGCAGCTCCTAGTGATACGAGTGCTGAGACTAGAAAAGGTAACTTTAAGGTGTAATCGGCTAAAAATCCACCAATTCCAGGTCCAACCACAATGCCGAGCGACATCGCTGCAGAAACCATACTCGTTCCTTTTGCGCGCTGGTCGAAAGTGGTAATATCTGCGATATAGGCAAAGATCGCTGGAATCAGCATCGCTGCCCCAACGCCACCGATGACACGAGAAAAATACAAAATCCAAATAGAATCAGAAGCATAAAAAACAAACATGGAGATGGTTAATCCAAATAAACCGTAAATAATCATTTTTCGGCGACCGTATTGATCGGCCCATTTACCAGCAATTGGGGAAAAGATAAATTGGGAAGCGGCAAAAATAGCAATCATCAGGCCTGCCGCCATGCCGCCTTGGTCGATTGAGACCAAGTACGAAGGCAGAATCGGAATAACAATTCCAAAACTTGCAACCGCGATAAACATATTAATCATTAAGATGAAAATCTTCTTTTTTTGGTCTGCAGACATGTTGCGCACCCTCTTTTCTTCTATATGTTCGTACAAATTTGTTTTCTATAACTTTTCTATACTATTTCAGTAGAAACTTGTTGTCAATGGAACGGTCTTGCTATATTTTCCATCTGTTAAATCCATAGAAAAGAGTGGTGAAATCGAAATTTACGTTAACTAAGAAAAGACTCCACGTGTTAACAAAACAAGAATTTCGAGTACCCACAAAAATTCATAAGCTTGGAAAAATTACATTTTTTGATTGCAAGAATAAAGAATTAATTTAATGAAATGTTCTTGTGTTTTGTTGCGGGACTGTGAAGAATAGCAGGAAAACTCTGTATTTGGAAGCTTAGTATAGAGTCGATGCACTAACGAATAAGATATAATTAATGTATAGGCTAACAAAAACTAAAGCCTCCGAAAGGTGATAAGGATGGACAATAAACTTCATCGTATCAAAGCTATCGAATTACAGGACCGAGTGGTATCTGCGGATGAGGCGGCGTCTTGGATCAAAGACGGAATGACGCTCGGATTAAGTGGATTTACACGTGCGGGAGATGCTAAAGCAATTCCTTATGCATTGGTTCGACGTGCCGAAACAGAGCAGTTTAAAGTAAATGTTTTTACTGGGGCTTCTTTAGGTTCAGATGTCGATAAATTAATGGCAGAGGCAGGAATTGTGCACAAACGGTTGCCGTTTCAAGCAGATCCGGCTATGCGCAGAAAGATAAATAGTGGGGATATGCTGTTTGTTGATCACCATTTATCACAAACGGCTGAATGGATCCGGGCTGGAGTCATCGAATCGATCGACTACGCGGTTATTGAAGCATTGGAGATTACAGAAGACGGCATGATTATTCCAACGACGTCGGTTGGCAACTCTTCGGTTTTCGTCAAGCACGCCAAAAACGTCATTATAGAAATCAACCTTTCGCAGCCTCAACTGTTTAAAGGCGTACACGATATTTATGAACCTGAAAAACAAGGTCAGCGTTCGCCGATCCCTTTGGCACATGTTAGTGATCGAATCGGGACAATCGGGGTACCCGTGGATCTTGAAAAAGTCCGAGCGATCGTCTTTACTGATCAGCCGGATTCTCCTTCAACTATTCTGCAACCGGATGACGACACCGAAGTGATGGCTCAACATCTACTGAATTTCCTGCGCTCGGAAGTCGCATCGGGACGCTTGACCAATCAGCTTGCTCCTTTGCAGTCGGGAATTGGTTCGGTCGCAAATGCTGTTTTGCACGGTTTAATTGATTCGGAGTTTGAAGACATGGAAGTCTATTCAGAAGTTCTTCAAGATGCTGTTTTTGACTTGATTGATGCTGGGAAAGTGAAATTTGCTTCCGCTTCGTCGATTACATTGTCTAAAGAAAAAATGGATCAGGTGTTTGGAAACTTTGAAGAGTATCGTGATAAAATCCTCTTGCGGCCACAAGAAATTACGAATCATCCCGGATTGATTCGCCGACTTGGGTTGATTTCCATTAATACAGCATTGGAATTTGATATTTATGGCAATGTCAATTCAACGCATGTCTCAGGCAGTAACATGATGAATGGCATTGGGGGTTCTGGTGATTTTGCTCGCAATGCACGTCTCTCGATATTTGTTACGAAATCGATTGCCAAAGGTGGCATCATCTCGAGTATTGTGCCATTCGCCACGCACGTTGACCATACTGAGCACGATGTCGACATCGTTGTGACTGAACAAGGGTATGCAGATTTACGTGGGCTCGCTCCGCGTGAGCGGGTTCCTCTAATTATTGACAACTGCATGCACCCAATGTATCGCGATCAAATGCGTGCTTACTATGAGGAAGCACTATTACGTGGTGGACAAACGCCTCATGTACTGGAAAAAGCATTTTCATGGCATGCAAATTTAACAACTAGCGGCACGATGCTTCTACCGTAGTAGCCGTATAGACCAGTCCTTTTAAAGGGCTGGTTTTTCTATTTATAGAAGAAAGCTAATTCATGTATAATTAGAAGGATGAGTTTAAACAGGAGGATTCGAATGGAAAGTTTTACGCTAGGTTCTCTATTGGATGTCATGGGAGAATTATTCTCTGACGAAATTTCAATAGCCGTTACAAATACAAAAGAATATATTTACTATCGTCCAAGTAAGCGAGTAGATTTAAAAATCAAACCAGGCGATTTGGTCAAGCCGGGAACGATTGCACACAAAGCATTGCTGGCAAATCAGAAAACGTCTGAATTCATTAATCGTGAAATTTTTGGTGTTCCATATCACGGCATGGCTGTGCCCTTTGAACATGAAGGTAAGTTGCAAGGATGTGTCATGGCCATTTATCCGGCATTTACTGAAGGGAAGTCAGTGGTTACTGTGAAAAGTCCAGATGGCTGGAAACCGATTCCTTTTACAGAAGTGAAGTATTTGGAAGTCAAAGATCGCAAAACCCATGTTCATGCAGAAGGCTATTCGGGCACCAATAAAAACTCTCTTCAGGAATTTGAATTTATACTGCCACGTGAATCATTTATCCGCTGCCATCGTTCATTTATTGTTAATGTGCATCATATAGAAGAAATTTACCCAGATACACATTCCACATTTGTTTTGGCAATGAATAACGGAGCACGAATCCCCGTCAGTCAGTCTTATTCTAGCTATTTCCGAAAACTTTTAGGGTTTTAAGAAAAGCGCATGTCCGCGAAAAGCGATCATGCGCTTTTTGGGGGCTTAAAAAAATGCTGTTTGAGACAGCTGTTTCTCTGCTTTGTGACAGTTAACGCTTGTCCATGCTGTAAAACTCAGTTTTTTAACAGGATAAGTTAAAATTATCTAATAATTAAAAGATAATCGATAATGACATGCTCTACCCTTTTTTACGTGAAATGCGATTTTAAACTGAGCGTACGCTCATGAAAACGCTTTATTTTCAAAAGAGCCATTAAAATTAATAGTGAAAGAGAGTGATCCACAATGGAACAGAAAGTTAATCGAATCAAAGCCAAACAGTTGCAGGAGCGAGTAGTGACACCTGAAGAGGCGGCTTCATGGATACAAGACGGCATGACACTTGGACTTAGCGGGTTTACGCGTGCTGGAGATGTGAAAGCGGTTCCTTTCGCTTTGGTGAAACGTGCAGAAAATGAAAGCTTTAAAGTGAATGTTTTCACAGGCGCTTCGTTAGGCTCAGACATCGATCGATTGTTTGCAGAAGCGGGGATTGTCAACAAACGTTTGCCATTCCAAGCAGAACCGGCAATGCGCAAAAAAATTAATGACGGTGAAATGCTGTTTGTCGATCATCATTTGTCACACACGGCAGAATGGGTTCGTACAGGCGTTACAGAACCGATTGATTTTGCTATTGTAGAAGCGTTATCTATTACAGCAGACGGCATGATCATTCCGACAACTTCTGTTGGAAATTCGGCAGTGTTTGCGAAACATGCTAAAAACATCATCGTTGAAATTAATATGGCACAGCCCCAATTATTTGAAGGCTTGCATGACATCTATGATACAGGCAAACAAGGTGAGCGCTTGCCAATTCCAGTAACCGCTGTTGATCAGCGCATTGGCACAGTTGGTATCCCGATCGATATGGAAAAAGTGAGAGGCATTGTTTTTACTGAACAATTGGACTCTCCTTCAACTATCGTGCCACCTGATGAAGATACAGAAATTATGGCTGGCCATTTGCTTGAGTTTTTACGTGCTGAAATTCGTGCAGGTCGCTTAACAGAAAGCTTGGCTCCTTTGCAATCAGGTATTGGATCTGTAGCGAATGCCGTTTTACACGGAATGGTTGATTCGGAATTTAAAGATTTACAAGTATATTCGGAAGTCTTACAGGATGCTGTTTTTGATTTGATGGATGCGGGTAAAGTAAATTTCGCATCTTGTTGCTCAATTACATTGTCCAAACCGAAAATGAAACAAGTTTTTGGGGAATTTGAAAACTACCGCAACAAAATTATTATGCGTCCACAGGAAATTTCCAATCATCCGGAAATTATCCGCCGTCTCGGACTCATTTCGATTAATACCGCATTAGAGTTTGATATGTATGGAAATGTTAACTCGACGCATGTTTCAGGCACGAACATGATGAACGGCATCGGCGGATCAGGTGATTTTGCGCGCAATGCTCGTTTGGCGATTTTTGTAACAAAATCAATTGCCAAAGGTGGAAATATTTCAAGCGTCGTTCCGTTTGTCTCGCATGTTGACCACACAGAACATGATGTGGATGTCGTTGTCACGGAACAAGGCTATGCAGATCTTCGTGGCTTAGCACCGCGCGAGCGCGTGGAAGTTATCTTGAAAAACTGTGTACACCCATCGTATCGTGCACAACTTCGCGCGTATTACGACGAAGCGCTAACACGCGGTGGGCAAACTCCACATGTCTTAGAAAAAGCGTTCTCTTGGCACACGGACTTAGCAAAAAACGGTACCATGCTACAGAAAAAACAGCAGGCAGCCGTATCTGTGTAAAATAGTTTGGAAATAAAACGCTTCTATAAAAATCAATGAAACCAGGTCTGCTTAACAGCGCTTGGTTTTATTGTTTCCAATAAGCTTCCATTAATCAGGCAATTCCGTATAGGCAAGATCCTTCTTTTTACCTTTTTTTATTTTTGAAATAGGCGGTATAAAAGCATTTATTAATCAGATTTTTCTGTCTAAACAAAAATAGTTGTTGTCAAGCGTTATTTTTAGTATTATAATAAGCAATTGTGAAATTTGAAATGAGGGTTCTTTAAATGAAAAATTCCATCTATGGATTAACGATAGACCAGTTAAAAGAATGGTTTTTAGAAAACGGCCAGAAAAAATACCGTGCGGAGCAAGTATGGGATTGGTTGTATATAAAACGCGTCACTGAATTCGCAGAAATGAACAATCTGTCGAAAGACTGTGTTCAGTTGCTAGAAGACAACTTTGCGATTCGCACGTTGAAAGAAACAGTGAAGCAAGAATCTGCAGACGGCACGATTAAGTTTCTTTTCCAAATGCAAGACGGTAACTTGATCGAAACGGTATTAATGCGTTTTAAATACGGAAATTCTGTTTGTGTAACCACACAAGTGGGTTGTAACATTGGCTGCAGTTTCTGTGCCAGCGGACTATTGAAAAAGAGCCGCGATTTAAACGCGGGCGAAATCGTTGAGCAAATTATGCAAGTGCAAGCGCATTTTGACACGCAGCAAAAAGAAGAACGTGTGAGTCACATCGTCGTAATGGGTATCGGTGAACCATTTGATAACTATACGAATTTGATGGGCTTCCTAAACATCGTTAATTCTCAAAAAGGTTTGGCTATCGGAGCTCGACACATCACCGTTTCAACAAGCGGTATCGTGCCAAAAATTTACGATTATGCAGATGAAGGCTTACAAGTAAACCTAGCAATTTCAATTCATGCACCGACTAATGAGTTGCGTACGCGTATTATGAAAATCAATAAAGCATATCCAATCGAGAAATTGATGGCTGCGATCGATTATTACCTAGAGAAATCCAACCGTCGCATCACGTTTGAGTATATTTTATTGCGTGACGTCAATGACCATGTAGAAGAAGCGCATCAATTAGCGAAATTGCTAGAAGATAAGCGTCACTTGTCATACGTGAACTTGATCCCGTACAATTCAGTTGATGAGCACGATCAATATCAACAAAGTACACCGGAAGCCATTAGTGCTTTCTACGACGCATTGAAGAAAAAAGGCATCAACTGTGGCGTACGTCACGAGCAAGGCGCCGATATCGATGCAGCTTGTGGACAGTTACGAAGCAAGCAAATCAAAAAAGAGAAAAAAGAAGTAACCGTTTAATAAGCAAAAACGTTCCTGATTTTCAGGAACGTTTTTTTATGCTGAAAACAAACTATTTTAAACAATGGTCTTTCAAAAAATACTTTTTTAGTAAATGAAACTTTCTGAACAATAAGAACGTATGAATCTTAGTAGCACGAGTAATTCATCCAATCGATTATTTTTAATCAAAAGTTTATAAATAATGGGTTAAGAAAGGAGGTGGGGGATTGAAGAAAGTTCTGTGTACAGTAATTTTGCTTGGAGCAGTCACCTTAGCTAGTTGTAGCGGCCTTTCAACACACGAAGATGATGAAGTAGCCGCTATTGTAAATAATCATGAAATTACAATAGGGGATTTACGATTTTTATATCCTGACGATAGCGCATTAGATTACTTGGATTCAGCAATAGCTGTAGAGTTGATCAAACAAGAGGTACAGGAAATGAACCTTGATATTTCTCCACATCTTACAGGAAAAACAACCTCAGAAGAATTTGAAAAACTTCCTCCAGTGAATACAAAAGATGAAGGTGGAAAGCAAGTGCGTGCGTATGCTATCGCTCAAGCTGAAAAACTAGATATGTCACCCGAAGAATTCCAAAAGCAATATGGTAAAAAAATTAATGAACAAAATGCTTATATCAATACGTATCTTGAGGAGAAACTAGGGGGAGGAAACGTTAATGATCTAACATGGATGGAGGAATTTGGGGAAGACTATAATAGGTTAGTAGAAAAATTAGTAGAGAAAAATAAAAATGACATTGACGTGTTTATTAATTAATGTTTTTGGAGAACACCATTTAGAAGTACACGTAGTTCTATACCAAACCAGCAAAAAGAATTGTATAAAGACTATAGAATTAGTAGAATCTATGATATAGTGATGTCGAAAACATAAATAAAAACACCACTAGGGGAGCCGGATATCGGCTGAGATGAGCATAAGCTCGGACCCTTTGAACCTGATCTGGATCATACCAGCGGAGGGAAGTGGCGGAACGTCTGCTATTTTCTTATCGACTGCATACGCCGCTTCCCTTTATTGGGAGCGGCGTTTTTATTTTGTGCAAGAAAATTGACCGTGCCTGTCAGAGCTAGGCACGGAAACTAGATACAGAAAAGGAGATAGGAAAATGACATTTTGTACAGAAGTGAGAAAAGAATGTAACAGTTTATGGCAAGCAAGTTTTGATCATCCGTTTGTAAAGGGAATTGAAGATGGGACATTACCAGTCGAGATATTCCGTTTTTATGTCATGCAAGACGCTTATTACTTATCCCATTTTGCTAAAATTCAGGCACTCGGTGCGTCTAAAGCGAAGGATATGGAAACGACGCAACGCTTTGCAATTCATGCGACACATACCAGTATAGCCGAGCTATCGTTACATGAATCATTTATGAAAATGTTAAGTGTTACGGAAAAAGACTGGTCCCAATTCGAACCTTCACCTACAGCATATGCGTACGTATCTCATATGTACCGCGCATCTGCAGGGGAATTGGCAGATGTATTAGCAGCCATATTGCCTTGTTACTGGTTGTATTACGAAATTGGTGAGCGATTGAAACATGCAAAACCGGATCATCCGATTTATGACCGGTGGATTGAGACTTACGGGTCCGAAGAATTTGGTGAACTGGTCAACGAACAAATTGAACGGATGAATCAGTTGTCAGAAGACTTGCCAGAAGCACGCCGTAAAGAATTAAAAGACCATTTCCGCAAAAGTAGTTATTATGAATTGAACTTTTGGGATCAAGCCTGGAGACAAGAATCCTGGTCTATAGAGCCAACTAAAAAAGTAGGTGTTTAACATGTTTCAACAAATAAAACAAAAAAATCCGTTGGTTCATTGCATCACAAACCACGTAGTATCGAATTTTCAAGCGAATGGTCTATTGGCAATAGGCGCTTCTCCAATCATGGGAGAAGCGCCTGAAGAAGTAGAGGAACTCGCTGGATTAGCACAGGCAGTGTCATTAAACATTGGAACTTTACACGCGGAGTCGCTGAAAAGTATGCTAATCGCTGGAAAAAAGGCAAACCAATTGGGCATCCCGGTTGTTTTAGATCCTGTTGGAGCAGGAGCAAGTAACTTCCGAATCCATGCTGTTCGAGAAATTTTAGAGACAGTTGACGTCAGCGTTCTTCGCTGCAATGCAGGAGAGCTCGCAGCTGTAGTGGGTAAAGAGTGGCAGTTTAAAGGTGTTGATGCCGGAGAGGGGCTTCTAGACGTTAAAGAGCTTGCTATGTCTACTGCGAAACAGTTGGGCTTGATTGTAGCGGTCACGGGCAAAATAGATTGTGTGACAGACGGAGACTGTGTTGATGAAATTCCTTTTGGAAGTCCGATTATGGCTTCGATTACAGGAACAGGCTGCTTACTGAGTAGCGTTGTCGCTGCAGGTCTTGCTGTTGATTCTGAAAATCCGTTAGAAACAGTGAGCGCTATTTTGCGCTATTTTGCGATTGCTGGTGAACTAGCTAGTCAAAGCGTGAGTCTCCCTGGAGATTTTCAACTTGCTTTCATGAATAGGCTAGCCAGTTTAACGGACGGCGAAGTCGCCGAACAAATTTATTTACAGGAGAGAGTGCTATGACAAAAACACCGCAAACTTTAACGATTGCTGGATCCGATTCTGGAGGAGGGGCAGGCATTCAAGCAGACTTGAAAACGTTTCAAGAGCTGGATGTCTATGGCACCTCTGTTATTACGGCCGTAACTGCTCAAAATACGATGGGTGTTTCCGCTATCTACCCAATGTCGGCACAAGCCGTACACATGCAATTAGAAGCGGTAGCTAGCGATTTTGAACTAACGGCTTTAAAAACAGGTATGTTATTCAATTCCGAAATTATTAAGGAAGTGGCAACTGCAATTCACAAGTTCGACTGGAAAAATGTCGTTGTGGATCCCGTCATGATTGCTAAAGGGGGCGCGGATTTATTGCAGCAAGAAGCAGTAGATGCAGTGAAAACGCATTTATTGCCACTGGCATTACTCGTTACCCCAAACATTCCAGAAGCAGAAGCTTTGACGGGCATCCCCATTACAGATGTTAGTAGTCGTCAACATGCGGCTGAAAAAATTTTGTCACTAGGTGCGAAATCCGTCGTTATTAAAGGTGGCCATGCAATGGATAGAGACTATGCAGAAGACTATTTTTTGCAGGCAGATGGGGAATCGTTCGTGTACCGAGCAGCTCGGATTTCAACAAAACAAACGCATGGTACTGGCTGTACGTTTGCAGCGGCTGTGACAGCAGAGCTAGCAAAAGGTCAGCAACTAAAAGACGCTATTTTTACGGCCAAACAATTTATTCAAGCGGCTCTTAGTGAACCACTGAATATTGGACAAGGTTATGGACCCACAAACCATGCGGCATATAAAGCTAGGATAGTAGAAAAGAGGGAGGCACATAAAATTGAAGTTTTCTACTAAATCATCCATCTATTTTATTATGGGTTCAAAAAACTCAGGAGTTCGAGACCCTTTGCAAGTAGTCGAGTTAGCATTAAGAGGCGGCATCAACCATTTCCAATTGCGAGAAAAAGGTGATGGTGCATTGACGGGTTCAGCACTACTTGAATTTGCGTTACATTGCCAGCGAATGTGTCGTGAGTACAGCGTGCCGTTTATTATCAATGATCAAGTCGAGCTGGCATGTAGTATTGGAGCAGATGGTGTTCATATCGGTCAAGATGATGCAGCGACGCAAAAAGTTCGTCAACTGATCGGAGCCGACAAAATTTTAGGCGTTTCTGTTCATTCTGTAGAAGAAGCTAAAATTGCTAGTATAGAGGGAGCAGATTACGTTGGAATGGGTCCGATTTTTGGAACAGTTTCAAAAGCAGATGCCAAAAAACCGGCTGGCGTCAAAGAAATTTTAGCAGTTAAAAATGAATTGCCTAACTTACCGATTGTTGGCATCGGCGGCATTACTGCTAAAAATGCCCATCAAGTTTGGCAAGCAGGCGTTTCAGGAATTGCCGTTATAACCGCAATCACAGAAGCAGCGGATATTGCAGAACGCATTCAACTGTTACAAGCGTCCTGCAAAGAAGAGCATAGAACATGACAACGAAAAAAATGGTCGTTATGGCGATGTTTGTGGCGATTGGAGTGGCAGGTTCTGCTTTTGTTTATTTTCCGGCAGGAATTGCTCGAGCCTATCCAATTCAGCACGCGGTCAATGTGATTGCAGCAGTTCTCTTGGGACCAGGTCCGGCTGTATTGATTGCCTTTATGACCGGAGTCATTCGAGTACTAACGGGAACCGGCTCGTTATTGGCTTTTCCTGGTGGAATGATTGGAGCTTGCCTAGCCGGCATTATGTATGCCAAGTTCGGTAAGATTTGGCTAGCTGCTCTAGGAGAAGTAGTAGGCACTGGACTCATTGCTTCACTAGTAGCGGTTCCTTATGCACAGCTTTTCCTTGGCACTGAATTTGGCGCTTTATTTTTTATGCCACCTTTTTTTATTTCCAGTTTGTCTGGTGCCGTGTTAGGTGTTGTATTGGCAACGCGTCTCATGAAGGCTCAGACTCCAAAAGCCTGGCAGTAAATCATTGAGCTTTCTAAATGTGTTTATAACTTCGTAAATAAGGGAAAATGAAAGATATAGACATTTAGAAAAAGGGAGTGGACAGAATATGGTGAAAATTGCAGTCGAGCATCCATTTACATCGGTACGTGAAGCGTTAGAGAAAAAGGGGTATCAGGCAGACATGCTTGAAGACAAAGTAGATTCTACTGATTACGACGTTATTGTTGTGAGAGACCAAGCAGATTTAGCTGACTATCACATGAGCGTGTCACTTGTCGAAGCTAAAGGCCGTACATTATATGAAATCGTGGAAGAAGTAGAAGAACGTCTTGTGCGCGGTGGGAAAATTCAAGAGCCGCAACCAACTGAAGCTGAACGAAAAGAAAGCGGTGGCGGTGGCGGCTTCTTAGCTGGCGCAGCAACTGGTGTAGTTATTGGAGCCGCAGCTGGATTGTTATTCGCACCAAAGAGCGGCAAAGAACTTCAAGAAATCGTTAAAGAAAAAGCAACGGCTTTAAAAGAAGACAACGCTGAAGGTTCAGGCGGCGCAGTAGATCAAGTGAAGGACAAAGTAAACCAACTAAAAGAAAAAGCAAGTGATTATACAGAAACTGCTAAAGATAAAGCAAGCGATTATACCGAAAAAGCGAAAGACAAAGCTGACGAACTCAAGGCAAAACGTGTAGAAAAACAAGAAGAAAAAGAAGTTGAAAAACAAGAAAAAGCTATTGAAAAAGAAGTGAAAGAGCAAGAAAAAGTAATGAAAAAAGAAGAAAAAGAGCAAGAGAAAGCTGAGAAAGAACACGAGAAAGCTGAAAAAGCAGTAGAAAAAGAAATCAAAAAAGCTAATAAAGAAGCCGACAAAGAAACAGGCGGCACCGAAGTGGTCGATTTGAAAGATGCAACGATCAAAAAAGACAATGCTGGCAACGTAACAGTTAAAGCAGACAACCCTAACAAAAAATAATGATAAAAAGGTGCCCCCAACTCAGTTGGAAGGCACCTTTTTTGATTTCAATTTGTTGTCGTTTAGTCACTTTAGACCTCGGATACTTCGTCTACAGAGTCATGCGATGTTGGTTCAGGTACACGAGACAATACGATCAGTCCGATGACGAATAAGATAACCAGACTGAACACACCCATATTGGATTTGCCTGTCACTTGAGAAGTAATAGCTACAAGCAAAGGACCAAGGATTGCGGCAAACTTCCCAAAGATATTGTAAAAACCAAAAAACTCATTGGAATTTTCTTTAGGGACGAGTTTCCCGAAATAAGAACGACTCAATGCTTGAATGCCCCCTTGGCTTGTTGCTACCAGCATAGCCAAAATCCAAAAATCCGTAATGGTTTCCAGAAAATAAGCATAGATACAAATAACGATATAAACACAAATTCCTACGTAAAGCATTTTTTTTCCGGTAAATCGATTAGCCAAACGACCGTAGAGAATGGCGAATGGCGCAGCGACTATTTGTGTAACCAGTAAGACAATCAATAAGCTCGATGAATTTAATCCCAAATCAGTGCCGTATGCAGTCGACAACGCAATAATGGTTCCAACACCATCAATATAAAAGAAATAAGCGATTAAAAACAAGACCAATGCTCGGTATTGCCGAATTTCCCGGAGCGTTTTTCCTAACCGTTTAAAACTTTGGCGAACTAGACGCGGTTCTCGTTTAATATAATGCAGTTGCTTAACATGGCGAAACATGGGGATTGAAAAAGCAATCCACCAAATGGCGGTGATCATAAAAGCGATACGGCTAGCGATGGTTACAGAAATGGGTAACAGACCATTTTGAGCGAGTATAATAATAGCAATCGATAATATAAATGGAATGGTCGAGCCGATATATCCGAGTCCGTATCCAAATGCGGAGACGCTGTTCATTCGTTTTTCTGTCGTGATGTCTACAATAAATGCATCGTAAAACAAATTAGCACCTGTCGCACCAAGAGCGGCGAAGACATAGCAAATCAACATGAGTAACCAATTTTCACTGGGTACGAAAGCCAGCAATGCAGTTGACGCAGTTCCTAATATGAAAAAGCCGACGAAAAATCGTTTTTTCAATCCTTCGTAATCCGCAATAGTACCCAATATGGGACCAATCATCGCTAAAATAAAGGTAAAAATAGCAATGGTATAACCTAAATAAGCAGTTGAATTGGCTAAGCTAACACCGGCTTCAGTGGCAGAGGCTTTATAGTAAATAGGGAATACAGCTGTCGTGATAATTAGGGTATAAGCAGAACTTCCCCAATCATACAATGCCCAGCTTTTCTCCTCTTTCGAAAATTTTTTCATGTTCTTTCCTCCTTTGTCTTTGAGATGCGGAATCGATATTTTTATATTCAAGAGACTGCATTTCGGGCACGTAGCATGTTACTTTACAAGATAACTTTATTGTACAAGAAGTTCCTTCTGAATAATGCAGAATGTTTTAAAAAATACAGAAATTTTACATGAATGAAGTGTTATAAGTGATTGGTTGAGTCTAATCTATGCTTCCTTTAAACTAAGGGAGGGTTAAGAAAGAAGGGGCATCATTGAAATTAATTTCGTGGAATGTTAACGGCCTTCGCGCTGTTATGAAAAAAGGCTTTATGGATTTTTTTACTCAAGTGGATGCAGATGTATTTTGCCTACAAGAAATCAAATTGCAGGAAGGGCAAATAGAAATGGACCTTCCCGGCTATTATACATATTGGAATTATGCCCATAAGAAAGGCTATTCAGGTACCGCTATTTTTACGAAGCAAAAGCCGTTATCGATTCAATATGGTTTAGGTGTAGAAGAACACGACACGGAAGGACGAATGATTACATTAGAGTTTGATAGCCATTATGTTATGACGGTATATACCCCAAATTCGCAGCACGGATTGCTTCGCTTAGCTTATCGGTTGTTGTGGGAAGAGGCTATTTTATCATTTGTAAAAGCGTTGGATAACCAAAAACCGGTTATTTTATGTGGAGATTTAAATGTGGCACACGAAGAAATTGATTTGAAAAATCCGAAAGCGAATAAGAAAAATTCAGGGTTTACCCCTGAAGAACGTGGCAAAATGACGCAGTTTTTATCAAGTGGATTTGTGGATACATTCCGCCATTTTCATCCGGAAGAAACTGACTTTTACTCGTGGTGGTCGTACCGCTCTAATTGTCGTGAAAAGAACGTTGGCTGGAGAATTGATTACTTTCTCGCCTCTCAAAAGCTCGTACCTCAACTTACAAGCGCAAAAATACATGCAGACATATGGGGATCAGATCATTGTCCGGTAGAATTGCAGATAAAACTATAAAAAGCGTTAATCGAAAATGGCTTTCTACAAAGTTTGTGCAACGATAACGGAATATTCTTTCGCACTTCCTCGACTTGATCGGTATGTTGAAACTGCATAAAAAGAAAAAATGGCAGAGAAAATGATTAATTTTTCTCTGCCATTTTAATTTTAAGAAATGTATAGGATATCTATAAGTTTCACGTGGAACTATTAAAGCTTCATAACACGCTTTGTCAGACGCTTGCAATTATCTTGGTCGAAATAATCAATATAATCTGTAGCTTTTGGGTACCACTCGTTCCAAGTAATTTTTTCTTCGATGATTTTTTTCAAGTATTCATAAACATGATCGATTGAATTTGCTTTATATCCACTAAGATCTGTATCCATATTTAAATAAGATCCTCTTTTATCTAAATATTCTTCTTGATCAAACATGAAGAATATAATAGGTTTATTTAAATACAGAAAGTCCCATGACACGCTGGTGATATCAGTCAATAACATGTCATTATGATCAATCGAATAAGCGATTGTTTCTCGACTAGAGTCGATAAATGTAATGCCGTTTTCAGCATTTGTTAAGTTGGTAAAGTAACTTTCAAATTTTTTCATGAAAGGATGCAACGCAATATTTAAATGAAGATGGTGATCGGCGAGAAGCTTTTGAATACCTTTGTGCTCCAATAAGCCGGTTGTGTTTTTAAAATAAGCGCTGTCAATAAATTGTTCTTTAGTCAAATCAAAAAGCCATTCACGCCAAGTCATCATCATTAAAATGTTTTTGACTTCTTTGGGTGGCTGATTTTGGGGGTACCGATCAAAGCGAGGAAAGCCAGTTATAATTAGTTTCTGTTCAGGCATTTCCCATTCATTTAGCTTCAAGTTGTATTCATATTGGGAAGCGCAATTGAAATAATCTGTTCTTTTTAATAAAGGAATATCTTCTTTTTGAATCAAAATCTTCTTGAATCCTTCTATGCCATGGCTAATGTGAGTGATGATCGTTTTCCGGTTGAGAAAAAGAAATTTATCAGCTGCTGGAACAATATCGTAAAGAAGAGAATGTCCATGGAATGTATAATCAGCTTGAAAAAACAGCAAATAGTTTTTGAAACTACCAAGTGGAACAGCATTTTCAATATTCTCGTTTTTAGCATAGATAGTTTTCGGATCGTACATCCAATAAGCCGTTACTTGTTCTTTATGGTTACTCAACAAATAGTTATGATAAATTGCGGCATTGTCTTCGTATTTTTCTCCAAGATTTCCACCGACTAAAGCAATTTTCTTTCCGTCTTTGTTTTTTACAAAAAAGGAAAGAGTATAGGCAATTGAAACTTTAAAAAATACCTTTAAAGGATCCCATCTCCCTTTTTCTTTTAATTCTATACTCATCTAAAAGCCCTGCTTTCTACTAGTTGTCATTACTTTAGTTTTCCACATATCACAGTCTTTGTCTATTGCCAGTTAGCGAAAAAATGGATTTAAAAGGGGGAACTGCCGAGAACGATAGCCAAAGACAGCGATTCAAGAAGAAGATGTCGATTGTAGATGTGCAACTCCATATTGACGAAATAACGTTACTAAGCGCTTTAGGAGTAAAAAAGTGGGATAGCAGAAGACGCCACACCACTTTTTTTACTTCTTAAATAATTCTTCTAATGCATCTTCAGTAGAGGAGTCAGCCAATTTAACATTTGATCGGTATGCAGCTCGTGTAATCAGATGTCCCGAAACCGGCGCCGTTAAAAAAACAAAGGTTATACCTAATAGGAGCCTGACGCTGATAAAGTTTTCAGATGCCCAGAAATAGATAAAGGTTCCAGATAACGATAACAAAACAGCGAGTGTAGAGCTTTTCGTAGCAGCATGTGAACGCGTGTAGACATCGGGCAACCGAAGAATTCCAATGGCGCTGATTACAGCCATGATACTACCGATTAGAATTAGAACAACTCCGAAATATTCAGCGATTGTGTTTATGCTCAACAATATCGCCCCTTTCAACAAAACGTGCCAAGGCAAGAGTGCTGATGAATGCTAAAATTCCAACAATCAAGATAACTTCTAGAAAAGCATGCGTGTGAAGAACCACAGAAAAAACAGCCACTCCCGAAATCAAATTGACACCGATCATATCTAGTGCGACAACACGATCAGGCATGGAAGGTCCACGGATGATTCGGTAAAGTGCCAGAATGATCGCTAGGATGAAAAGGGAAAGAGCAATGGTTAATAATGTGTCTATCAATTTCTTGTCACCTCCATAATTGCTTTTTCAAAAGCCTTGATGGACTTTAGTACGGCCTCACGTGAACTTTCTACATCCATCGCATGAATATAAAAAATTTTACCATTTGGCGAGACTTCCATAACGACAGAACCAGGAGTCAAGGTTAGCAGAAGGGCCAGTGTGGTCAATTCGTAATCGCCTTCCATACTATGTTCATAAGTGAAGATGCCAGGTTTTATATTCAGCTTTGGACTTAAAATTTGTTTCATAATCAGCAGGCTCGATTGGAAAAGTTCCGAAACAAAAATCAGCAGCAATTTGATGGTAGAGTAAACGCGCAGCAAGTAAAACTTAGTTCCAAAAAAACGGTGCATCAGAAAAAGAATGCCGATGCCAATCAAATAACCGCTAAGAAAAGTTGTGATATAAAAAGCATCTTCATCCATTAATAATGTCCATAGCAAGGCAATGGTGATATTTAATAGAAACTGAGCTGGCACTTGGATTCACTCCTTTCAATCGAGAATGGATTTACTGATGGATGCCTAATACTGCATTGATATAAATACCGGGATCCAGTAATGTTTCAGCAGCTTCTGTGACATAAACTGACAGACCTTCAGTGCCTAAGCCAATGCCGATAGTTAGGAATACAAGCACCAGACAAGGCAACAAGACACCTCTACGCAGTGGCAGCTGTTCTTCTTTACTGACGATTGTCTCCCCCCAAAAACAGTTTTTAAAAATGCGAAGCAATGAGTAAAGAACAAAAATACTCGATAACAGTGCCAGGGTTAACAGTACATAGGAACCGCTATCGATTGCTGCACTCGAAATCAGAACTTTGCCGATAAAACCGCTGAAGGGAGGAATTCCGGCAAGCGATAGCATTGTAATAAAGAAAGACCAACCAAGTAGCGGATAGTTCTTCATGAGTCCACTCATTCCTGCCATTTTCGAGGTGCCGCTCAGCGTAATCATCGTACCAACAAGTAGAAACAACAATGCTTTGGCAACCATATCATGAATTATATAGTAGATAGCTCCTTCAATTGCTTCGGGTGTGGCGATTGCCAAACCGACAAGCATGAACCCTACGGCAATGACAACGTTATAAGCTGCAATGCTGCGGATATCGTTAAAGGCGATTGCACCTAAGCTACCGCCGATTAAAGTCAACGCAGCCATAATGCCGATGATAGTATGTGTGATTTCTGGCTGATGGTAAAAAATCAATGAAAAGATACGGAACAGGGCATAAATACCAACCTTCGTTAGTAGTGCTCCGAAAAGGGCGGAAGTAACAACAGGTGGCGAACTGTAAGACCCTGGAAGCCAGAAGTACAAAAGCAAACCGGCCTTTAAACTGAAAACAATTAGAAAGACGATGCTGATGGTTGTCAGAAGCGGTGTTTGACCAACTTCTGCAACTCGTTCAGCTATATGTGCCATATTCAACGTGCCGAGCGTTCCATAGAGAAAAGCTAAAGCGACAAGGAAAAACCAGGAAGAGACGATATTAATAGAGACATATTTTACAGCTTCTCGTAATTGACGTTTGGAATTCCCTAAAGTCAGTAGTACATAAGAAGACAATAGCATTACTTCAAAACAGACAAACAAATTAAATAAATCACCAGTCAAGAATGAGCCATTGACCCCTGCTATCAGAAATAGCACGGTCGGATAAAAATACATGGTCTGTAATTCTTTGCTAGTGGAAATTAATGCATAGCTTAAGCAGATAGCTGTCACAATGCTAGAAGTCAGCACCAGCAGAATAGAAAAGGAGTCCGCAACGAATAAAATGCCGAAGGGCGGTTCCCAGCCGCCAAAATCCAACCGGAAAATTCCATCGGTCTGTACCGTATGTAATAGATAGAAAGAAATTCCTGCAGTCATGATCATAGCTGCAATGCTGATCCAGGCCTGGATACGTCCGTAGGTCCGGAGGAAAATCAATAATACACCAACAATAATCGGGAGTAACATGGGAAGAACTAAGATGTTATTCATCATCAGAACCTCTCATTGTTCCTAAATTGTCGGTACCCAGCTCTTGATAAGCCCGGTAGGCTAGCACTAGGATAAATGCGGTAACAGCAAAGCTGATGACAATGGCTGTTAGGATTAATGCCTGAGGCAGTGCATCCACGTAGGATTTAGCTTCTTCACCGAGCAACGGAACCGTACCCAGCTTTAAGCCGCCCATCGACAAAATCAGCAGATGAACAGCATGAGACAGAATGGCCGTTCCTAATATGACACGTACTACGTTTTTTGATAATACGAGGTAGATGGCGACCGTGGTAAGGACGCCGACCAAAATAATGATCAATGATTCCACAGGCTACTCATCCTCACTTATACTTAGAATAATATTCACGACAACGCCAATAACGGTTAATGCGATGCCAGCTTCAAATATGGTGACAGTGGCAAGCTCAGTTTTCCCAAAGATCGGTAAATCAAAGTAGCCGAAGCTTTGGCTCAGAAATGCGCCACCAAAAAACATAGGAGCTACACCGCTCATCATGGCCAACAATACACCGAGTGCAGAAAGTTTCTTAAAATCGATGGGCAATGCTTCACTGACGGTTTCCGAGTCGTAGGATAGAAACATTAAGACAAAAGCCGAAGCAATAACCAATCCACCAATAAATCCACCGCCCGGCTGGTTATGTCCGGATACAAACAGATAGATGCCAAAAGTTAAAATGATTAAAACAACAGCTTTTGAGACGGTTTTTAAAATCACATCATTGATGTTCATCTTTGTCCGCCTCCTTTCTAAGCTTTAAACGGATTAATGTATAGACACCGAGTCCGGCAATAAACAAGACCAGTGATTCAAGCATTGTATCGAAAGCGCGGAAATCACCCAGAATCGCATTGACGATGTTGTCTCCTCCTGTCAGTTCATAGGAATTTTCAAAATAACCAGAAATGCTTTCAAATAATGTGCCGCTATTAACTGTTAGGCCAATCAACGTAACTGTGATACCGGCTCCGATGGCAATCATCGCATTCCGAACTTTAATCCATTTTGGAGAATCTTCTTTTGTCCATTCAGGTAAAAAGTGAAAGCAGAGAAGAAATAAGGCGGTAGTTACGGTTTCAATAACCAATTGAGTCAATGCCAAATCGGGTGCTCGGAACAACACAAAGAAAATAGCGATGGAAAAGCCCAGCACACCATTTAGCAAGATGGCTGTAAGGCGAGATTTTACAAATAGGATAGCGATGGCCGCGATGGCCATCACCACAACTAGCATGCCTTCATAAAAACTAATGGGCGAGTCCGCTGTCAGATCAATTGATAACGCACCAGTAAAAATCAAGGCCCCCCCAGAAGTTACGATGAAAAAAACAAAGATATAGGCAAAATAAGTAGGCAGATGACCTGTCATGTAACGCGTAGTCAGCCAATTGGCTACGCGTTTCAAATCCTTTAGAAAAGAATTGTACAGTCCAGTAAAATTCCATCCTGCTGGCTGAAGCGAGTAAATCTTATGCCAACTGCGGAAAGTAAGGAAAAGAAAAGTGCCGACTACTATAATCCCCAGTGTCATAAACAATTCCGTATTAAAACCGTGCCATGCTGAAATTTGCGGAGCCGCTCCTGAAATTCCAGGAATAATGCCACTCATCGCAGGTTTCAGTAAATAGTCACCGAGCAGATTAGGGACGAAAAACAGACTCACAATCAATATGCAGAGAATAGCTGGAGAAATGAGCATGCCAATTGATGGCTCTATCGGCTTGCGATCCAACTTCTTTAATTGTGGTGTTCCGAAAAAAGTGCGAAACACGAAAATCATGCTATAGATAAAAGTAAAGACAGAAGCGATCCAAGCAATTATTGGAATCAGCAACCCCCATGTAGAAACACCAAAAGCGGGGAGACTGACCGCATCAACTGTCGCTGTGAAAAACATCTCTTTACTCAAAAATCCGTTAAGGAACGGCAGTCCAGCCATCGAAAAGCTACCAATAACAGCAAATGTAAACGTGATAGGCAAAAATGCCGAAAGGCCACCTAATCGCCGTATATCACGAGTTCCAACTTGGTGATCGATAATGCCGACGACCATAAAAAGCGCACCTTTAAATGTGGAATGGTTGACCATATGGAATAAGGCGGCAAAAATAGCTAAGCCGTACAAAGCACCTCGCTCACCATCACCAAAATGCAAAGCCGCTGAACCGAGGCCGAATAGACTCATGATCAAGCCGAGTTGACTGATTGTGGAATAGGCAAGCAACGCCTTCAAATCTGTTTGCCGCACAGCGCAGAAGGCTCCCCAGAACAAGGTGACAAGTCCAACGATGGTCACCGTCCAAAACCAGGCAGCAGTGCCGCCGAAAATCGGTATAAAACGAGCAACCAAATAAAGTCCGGCTTTCACCATCGTCGCTGAATGAAGATAAGCGCTGACGGGTGTTGGTGCTTCCATCGCATCAGGCAACCAAATATGGAAGGGGAACTGTGCCGATTTTGTAAATGCTCCGAGCAGTACTAGGAACATAGCTGGATAAAACAGGGCGTAATCTGTATACTGGCCGATGACAGCAATAGTTTCCCTGATGCTGAAAGTACCAGTCATCGAATGCAACATTAAAAATCCAGCAAGCATTCCGAAACCACCGAAGACGGTAATTAACAATGACTTTTGAGCACCATAACGGGAATTTTTGCGATGATACCAAAAAGCAATCAGCAAGAAAGAAGAAATACTGGTTAATTCCCAGAAGATGTACAGAACAAGAAGGTTATCAGATAGGACGACACCGAGCATAGCGCCCATAAATAGCAACAGATAAGCGTAAAAATGAGGGAACGAGTCGGATGATGATAAATAATAGATGGAGTAAAGAACGACAAGGCTTCCCATACCGGTAATTAATAAAGCCATGATCAAGCTGAGGCCATCAAGATAAGCGGTAAAGTTAATGCCTAATGAAGGAATCCAATCGACTGTCTGGATGAAAGTTTCACCATTTGCAACAGCGGGAATTTGGATGACGAACACAACAAACAAAGTGAGTGGGACGAGTAGCACGAGCCAGCCAATATGCAACGAGCCTATTCGTTTATGTATGAGTGGAATCAGAGCAGTAGCAATAAAAGGAATGAAGATAGCTAAAATCAATAGATGCACAGCAGAACCTCCTGTAGTAGAATAGACGAGCAATTGTGTATGGAAAAGCCATTGAGCGGGTATATATAAAGGAAAAAAGTTTGCTTTTTTAGTAAGATGATTGAAGTACGCAACACAATCATTGTAAATTATACAGGAAGTCTACAGACTTTTCATTTGCTAGCCAATGCTGAATTGAAAAATGCTGAAAATCTATAGGGATAGAAAGTTTAAAAGTGGCCATAACCTCTTGATTTTCTACAACAGAAGAAGTATAATTTCATAGTTTTGAATGTCAGGATAGGAATGATATTTTCAGGGGGGTGAACATAAATGAAAAAAATCAGAGGACGAATGGATGAAAGCATTCTGGTGTGCGTTTTTTACGGACCGAATGGAGAGCGATTAATCAATAGAGGAAATAAACTGGCTACCATGCTAGATTGTCCCTTGTATATTCTAACGGTAGATGCAGCGTCCGTTGATGAATTTGACGCTCAGAAAGCATCTTATATTGAAAGATGGAAAGAGCTTGCCGAAGAGTACGAAGCTGAAGAATTTATTGTTCGTGATAATGAAAAACGCCCCTCTGCAAAAGTGATTGCGGAAGTGGCTCATAAATTCAATATTACGCAAATTGTTATGGGACAGACTGCTAAAAGCAGATGGGAAGAAATTACTAAAGGTTCGTTCCTTAACATGCTACTGCGCGAAATTCCGTTTGTAGATTTGCATGTCGTTTCATTGGCACGCACAGTAAAAGGCGTCGAAGGTGACGAGTTTGAAAAAGGGGTTCGCTGTTACTTGGTAAAAGACGAGAACAGCTATAAAATTAACTTTACACAATCAAAAAACTGTCAGCTTGAAGGGATTTTCTTTAAAGAAATCGGTACCGATTTTGATAACGGGGTCTTTAAGTTTATGCATGATAATAAATTGTATCAGGTAGAAGTAACAGAAGATCGGATCGATTTGCCTGAAGTTATTGACAAGTGCTTAGATAAAGAATTGATAAGAAAATAAATCCACTAACAAAAGGCTGCTTCGCCACTGGAGTAGTCTTTTGTTTAGTTAAAAGGAGAATCAGTAAATCATGAAGAAGACTAAAAGATTAGCACCCATTCTTCCAAAGGAATTAGAAACCTGTTCTTTTGTTGAAGCTTTAGATGATCAGTACATAAGCAATTGCCGAATTTCACAGGAGACCATTGATTTTAGTACAGAAGAAGCTCTTCATATCGATCGGGTCGTTTTTGAAAACGTTCATTTTCTTGAAACGGTTTGGCCGCGTTCAGAATTTGTTGATGTTGTTTTTTTGAATTGTGATTTGTCGAATATGGATATGAGTCGTGCGGTTTTTCACCGAACTGAATTCCGTAATTCTAAATTGCTCGGCACGAATTTTGCGGAAGCCGGAATTCGTCATACTCTTTTTGATGAGTGTGTGATGAATTATGCAACTTTCGGTTTTTCTCTATGCAATACAGTGAGTTTTGTTTCTTCTTCTCTGCGTTTTGCAGACTTTTATGAGATGGAATTAAAGAGCAGTGAATTCAGTATGTGCGATATGAACGATATTAATTTTACAGAAACGAGTTTAAAGGGAATCGACCTGAGTACCAATACTTTTGAAAGCATCCAAGTATCGATTGAAAAATTGCGGGGTTGTAAAGTATCACCCGATCAAGCCATCGCCTTTGCACGACAAATGGGGTTGGTTGTCGAAAATAGGTAAGCTTATAGAAGAAATAAGAAAATAAGGGGCTGCATTCAAAAGGTCATGAACAATGACTTTGAATGCAGCCCCTTTTGTCAGCCGGGATTCAAAAAAACAGACGGAGAAAAAGATTTTCTTTTTCTCCGTCTGTTTTATGTTAGGGGCTTATGGACAGCCTCATGTTTTTATTATAAGCCATTTCCGCTTTTCTAAGGATCTAGAAGTCACTCTGACTATCGGAGCTTCATGGTTGCTTCCGCTTTTCGAGAGATTAACGGACGCCTTTCATAAATCCTTGAATGCGTGGTGCGAAAATGAACAATAGGATACTGAGGGCGATGGAAGCTCCCCCGATGATTCCAAAGTACATCATTTCATTTTCTACTGTATAGAACTTAACTAACTGCGCATTGATTGCTTGAGCGGCAGCATTTGAAAGGAACCACAGACTCATCGTTTGCGCTGAGAAAGCGGCAGGTGCTAATTTGGTTGTTGCCGATAGTCCTACTGGAGACAGGCAAAGTTCGCCAAGTACGACGATGAAATAACTTAGAACCAACCAAAGTGGGTTGACTAGTGCTGAAGCGCCACCAAAATAAGCAGGTAATAAGATTACCAAGAATGATAATCCGGCAAACAACAGGCCGAGTGAAAATTTCTGTGGAATAGATGGTTGTTTGCTTCCAAGTTTAACCCATAGCCAAGCGAAGACCGGGGCCAGCATAATGATGAATAATGGATTTAAAGACTGAAACCAGGCAGGAGAAATAGTGATTCCTGCAAATTCAAGGTCCGTACGAGTATCTGCATACGCAGCAAGAATCGTTGAACCTTGTTCTTGAATCGCCCAGAACATGACTGAGGCGATAAACAATGGAATATAAGCCAGTAGATGTGAACGTTCCACATCGGTTGTTTTTTTACTGCGGTACATAACTGTGAAATAAACGGTCGGAATCAAAATACCTAAAATACCAACAATCGCAACGAAGCTGTCAAAAGTTAGTAATCCAGTTGGAATACCGATAGCAACAACTGCTGCAATAACTAACGTAGCAATCGTGAAAATTTTAATCGTTCTCTTACGTTCCGATGGCAACAAAGGATTTGGTACAACAGTTCCTGCCAAACCAAGATTTTTCTTTTTAGTAGCTAAAAATATTACCAAACCTAAGAACATGCCTACAGCTGCAAGACTGAAACCTAGATGGAAGCTGATTTGCATGCCGACAGTACCAACGATTAGCGGGGCAAGAAACCCACCCATATTGATCCCCATATAGAAAATACTAAAGCCTGCATCGCGGCGGTCATCGTTTTCAGCGTAAATTTCACCTACAACACTGGATACGTTTGGTTTCAAAAGACCCGTACCTAGAACAATAAGCACCATAGAAACGAAGAATAAAGCAAGGTTTCCAGGGATCGCTAAAGCAATGTGTCCGAGCATGATGAGAACGCCACCATAAAATACAGCTCTCGACGTACCAAATATTCGATCGGCTAACCAGCCGCCGATAATTCCAGACATATAAACAAGTGATCCATATACAGACATGATGGATAGTGCAGTCGTTTTATCTAGACCAAGACCACCTGCGGACATTTCGTAGTACATATAAAAAACTAGAATAGCTCTCATCCCATAGTAGGAGAACCGTTCCCAGAACTCTGTGAAGAATAACGTAAATAGTCCTTTGGGATGACCAAAAAAGCCTTTTTGAGGAACACTTTCAACAATTTCTTGCCTTGAATACTTTTCAGACATCATACTAACCTCCAATTGTTTATTCTAACATAATACTTTTTTTAGTTGAAAAAATCAAAATTTATTTTTCTTTAGTATATAAAAGTTCTTTTTCTTGAATAAAGTAAGAGGAAAATAAAAAAAGTTTTTTTAGAATAGTTATTAAATTCAAAATTTATTTTAAGGTAATTTGCAACTCAAAGAATTTTTTCTCAAAAGAGTCTATTTACCTGCTATTTGAAATCCTTTTTAATATGGTAAAATTAGTGGGTATAAAAAACTAATTAATTACTACAATTAGGTACTTGTAGTTGGTGTTCACTAATTATTCACATTTTTTTAAAGAATTATCCAAAAAAGATTGTGAAAAAGCGCAAGGTGCAGTATATTTAAAATAGTTAGAATATTATTTAGGGAGCAGGAGTATATAATGAAACAATTAAGTAAACGAATCAAGGACTTAAGAGAAGCTAAAGGACTATCTACTGAAGAATTGGCAGAAGCAATCGGCTTTGCAAAAAGTACGGTTTGGGCTTATGAAAGTGGGAAAAAACAAGTCTCTGTAGTACATCTTGAAAGACTTGCTGATTATTTTGAGATTTCGGTCGACAGTTTGTTGGATCGCGACGAACGGACTATCAATGTTGATCTTCAAAATACTAGTTTCTTAAATGACTACAATTTAATGCTAGATGACCAGCCACTAAACCAAACTGAGATTGCTGAGGCTGCATCATTCATTCAAGTTAAACGGCGTATGGGCAGTTATGGAGCCGCGACTTCTTGATTGCTTGATGAGTTAATAAAATGTCCGCTCCTTTTAAATTGGAGTGGGCATTTTTTTTGCGTGTGCCTCCCATTTCTTCTTAAGATTCTGTCACAGAAAAAGGTGCGGAAATGTGGTAAGCTAACTCATACGATACGAGTATTAGGAGTGTTCTATTTTGTTGGAAAGCGCAAAAAAATTACTGCAGTCCCATTTTGGTTATGAGTCCTTTCGAGTAGGTCAAGAGCAAGCTATTACGCAAGTATTTGAAGGACATAATTCGATTTGCGTCATGCCGACAGGCGGAGGGAAATCTATTTGCTACCAAATTCCGGCGCTTGTTATGGAAGGCACCACCATTGTCGTGTCACCATTGATTTCACTGATGAAAGACCAAGTAGATGCACTTTTGGCCGCTGGTATTCCGGCGGCTTATATAAATAGTTCTCTCGATTTTGATGAGGTGAGAGAAACGTTAATGGACGTACAGCGTGGAGCGATCAAATTACTGTATATTGCACCTGAGCGATTGGATTCAGAAATGTTCCTTAATGAATTGCAAGGTGTTCATGTGCCGTTGATTGCTGTCGATGAAGCTCATTGTATTTCACAATGGGGGCATGACTTCCGTCCGAGTTACCGGTTGATTAGCCGGATGACAGAATTGTTTCCGAACAATCCGACAGTACTGGCTCTGACTGCCACTGCAACACCTCAAGTGCGGGAAGACATTTGCCGAATTTTGAACATTGAAGAGCAGCATACAATCATGACGGGATTTGAACGACCTAATTTAACATTTTCCGTCATACGAGGGCAAGATCGTGAGCGATTCGTGAAAGAATATGTGGTAAAAAACGATAAGGAAGCCGGAATCATTTATGCGGCTACTCGTAAAACAGTAGACTCGGTATACGAAATGCTACTTAAAAAAGGCATTAAAGCGGCCAAGTATCATGCCGGTATGCCTGATCATGAAAGAAAGAGTGGTCAAGAGCGTTTTCTGAATGATGAAGTGACGGTCATGGTTGCCACCAATGCATTTGGAATGGGGATAGACAAATCCAATATTCGGTTTGTTATTCATTACCAGCTTCCGAAAAACATGGAAAGTTATTATCAGGAAGCAGGACGTGCTGGGCGAGACGGC
The DNA here is from genome assembly GCF_002009235.1 of Planococcus faecalis. Taxonomy (NCBI): domain Bacteria; kingdom Bacillati; phylum Bacillota; class Bacilli; order Caryophanales; family Caryophanaceae; genus Planococcus; species Planococcus faecalis. Next base: position 3,113,098 of record NZ_CP019401.1, on the reverse strand, counting down.
CTGCCAAGTGAGTGTATTGTGTTATATGCTTCGCAGGACGTTCAAACGCAGCGGTTTTTAATTGATCAAGCACAAGATCCTAGCCGCATTCCAGGAGAATTAGTGAAATTACAGGCAATGGTCGATTACTGTCATACAGAAAGTTGCCTCCAACAATTTATCATTCACTATTTTGGAGATACCGCAGCAGAAACGTGTGGGCATTGTGGAAGTTGTATAGATGATCGTGAAAGCTTAGATGTTACTAAAGACGTTCAGATGGTTTTGTCATGTGTCATTCGGATGGGGCAGAAGTTCGGTAAAGTGATGACAGCTCAAGTGTTGACCGGGTCCCGCAATAAAAAAGTGTTAGATTTCAAGTTCGATAAGCTGTCAACATACGGAATTTTAAAACACCAAAACTCCAAAGAAGTTTCGAATTTAATCGAATTCATGATTTCACAAGAATTATTAGCGGTTGAACAAGGCTCATTCCCAACTATCTACGTTCCAGCTGGGGGCAGAGATGTCTTGCTCGGTAAACGTCAGGTCCTTAGAAAAGGAGCAGTCGTGACAAAGCAAATCGCTGCTAACGATCCTTTATTCGAAGAATTACGTGTAGTACGGAAAAGTTTGGCTGATAAAGATGGTGTTCCACCTTTCGTTATTTTTTCTGATAAGACTTTGCAAGATATGGTAGCTAGAAGGCCGCAGAATGATGCTGAATTTTTGGAAGTCAATGGAGTAGGTGCCAACAAACTCGAAAAGTATGGCGATGCCTTTTTACAAACAATCCATTCGTTTGATGCTCCAAATAAATGAATAATTATAAACAAGTAAAACCTCAAATAATAGTGAGGTTTTTTTATTTTGAAAATAGTAAGTATGCATAAATATACGTTAAATTGTTATAGCAAATAATGTTCAATACTATGTTAAATGGAAGCGTTTTCAATTGTGTCATAGGGATTTGCCTTTATAAATTTTATTTTTTTATTCTATCGAATTGTATATATATTCAGACTTATGATATACTATCAAAATATTATGACACTTTAGTGTTATGAAGGAGGCGGTTTGATGAGCAAGAAAGAGTATCCAATCCCGCAAGGACTGTATCATCCAGATCAAGAGCACGAAGCGTGCGGAATAGGAATGATCGCCAATATTAACGGGGAAAAATCGCACGCAATCGTTCAAAATGCAATCAATATATTGTGCAACCTAGAACACCGGGGTGGCCAATCTTCTGATACGAGCACTGGAGACGGAGCTGGAATTTTAACTCAGATTCCTCATCGTTTTTTCTTGAAACAATGTGAAAAAGAAGGCATCACTTTGCCTGACGAAGGCAAGTATGGCGTCGGTATGCTATTTATGCCACAAGATTACGATTTGCGAATGAAAACCAAGGAAATGATTCATCAAATTATTCAAGAAGAAGGTCAAATTTGTCTTGGATGGCGTCCAGTTCCGGTCAATGATTCGTTCGTTGGAAAAGTTGCAGCAAAAACCAAACCTGTTATTCGTCAAGTATTTGTTGGTGCTGCGCACGGATTGGAAAATCGGATAGACCTTGAGCGGAAATTATACATTATCCGTAAACGAATTGAGCAGACTATGCTTGGAAAAGAAGAGTTTAAAGATGTCTACTTTAGTAGTCTTTCAGCAGGTACGATTGTTTATAAAGGTATGCTAATCCCAGAACAACTAGACTCGTTTTATATTGACCTCAACCATCCTGAATTCAAATCAGCATTGGCTCTCGTCCACTCCCGTTTTAGTACAAATACCTTCCCGAGCTGGCAGCGTTCACACCCTAACCGCTATTCAATCCACAATGGTGAATTTAATACTTTAAGAGGAAACGTCAATTGGATGCGCGCCCGTCAAGTACTATGCGAATCTCCAGCGTTTAATGCGGAAGACCTTCAAAAAGTTTTGCCGGTTATCGATGAAACTGGCAGTGACTCCTCTATGTTCGATAATTGCTTTGAATTTTTGCATTTATCTGGCAGATCGCTCGCGCATACGGCGATGATGATGGTGCCAGAACCTTGGGTCAATGATCCAACTATTAAAAAAGAGAAAAGAGATTTTTATGAATACCACAGCACATTAATGGAACCTTGGGATGGACCAGCTGCGCTTGTCTTTACAGATGGTAAACAAATTGCGGCGTGTCTTGACCGCAACGGTTTGCGTCCTGCTCGTTATTACGTGACGAAAAGTGGCATGATTGTCATGGGTTCAGAAGTAGGGGCTTTGGATATTTTTGCGGATGACATTATTTACAAAGATCGTCTGCGTCCAGGTAAAATGCTATTAGTCGATTTAGAAGAAGGGAAGATTATTCCGGATGAAGAAATCAAACTTCAAATTGCCGGAGAACTTCCTTATAAAGATTTTATCGAAGAAAATATGTTTGATATGGATGATCTTCCAGAGCCTTTGAAACCATCCAACTTTAACGAAACAGAAGCGTTGATTAAAAGACAGCTAGCTTTCGGTTATACAATGGAAGAAGTTCAAAAAATGATCAAGCCACTAGCGACTGAAGGCAAAGATCCTGTTGGTTCAATGGGTTATGATTCGCCATTAGCTGTGCTGTCGAAAAAACCACAACTTCTTTATAATTATTTCAAGCAACTATTTGCTCAAGTAACGAATCCACCGATTGACGCGATTCGTGAACATATAATTACGGCAGCACGCACAACTATTGGGGCAGAAGCTAATTTGGTTCAGCCAACTCCTAAAAGTGCCCGCCACATCCGCTTAGAAACACCCATTTTAACTAATTTTGAGCTCGAAAAGTTACGACAGCAATCGATTGATGATTTTAAAGCTGCTACGATTTCAATTTTATTTGCAAAAAACGGTGGAACACAGGCAATGGCACAACGATTAGATGCAGTTTTTGCAGAAGCGGATCAAGCAATTAAAAAAGGCGTAAAACTGATCATTTTATCTGATCGCGGAGTAAATGAAGAATGTGCAGCGATTCCGGCACTGTTAGCGGTTTCCGGCTTACATCACCATTTGATTCGTGAGAATACACGCATACAGATGAGTATTTTGTTGGAATCTGCGGAACCTCGTGAAGTTCATCATTTTGCTGCTCTTCTAGGTTATGGTGCAGAAGCCATTAATCCATATTTAGCTTTTGATACAATTGAAAACTTGGTTGAAATTGAAGATATACACAATGTTACTTTTGAAGAAGCGCAAGCAACGTATGTGAAAGCTGTTACGGATGGAATCATCAAAGTATTGTCTAAGATGGGAATTTCGACAATTCAAAGTTATCGGGGTGCGCAGATTTTTGAAGCAGTCGGTATTCATATGGATGTAATTGATAAATACTTTACTCGGACTTCTTCTCGACTAGGTGGAATTGGTCTCGATATTATTGCAAAAGAAGTGCTCATGAGACATGCAATAGCTTATCCAGTTGCTCAAGGTGACAATCAAGCATTAGAATCCGGTGACGAATTTCAATACCGTGAAAATGGTGAAAATCATCAATACAATCCGAAAACCATTCATACATTACAACATGCATGCCGAACAAATAACTACGAAGTTTTCAAGAAATACACGAACTTACTAACAGATGAGAAAGCCAACCTTCAATCGTTGCGAGGTTTGATGTCCTTTAAAAAGCGGACGCCAGTACCAATTGAAGAAGTAGAAACGGTTGAAGAAATCTGTGCGCGTTTTAAAACAGGTGCTATGTCATATGGCTCTATTAGTAAAGAAGCGCATGAGGCTCTTGCAATTGCGATGAACCGCGTAGGCGGGAGGAGCAATTCAGGAGAAGGTGGAGAAGAGACTTCTCGCTTTATTCCTGATGAAAATGGAGATAATCGCCGAAGTTCTATCAAGCAAGTAGCTTCTGGGCGGTTCGGTGTAACGAGTCATTACTTAGTGAATGCTGATGAAATTCAAATTAAAGTAGCGCAAGGAGCGAAGCCGGGAGAAGGGGGACATTTGCCAGGTAAGAAAGTTTACCCATGGATTGCAGAAGTTCGTGGTTCGACTCCAGGTGTGGAGCTTATTTCACCACCTCCACATCACGATATTTATTCGATTGAAGATTTAGCAGAATTGATTTTCAATTTAAAAAACGCAAATCCAGATGCACGAATTAGCGTTAAGTTGGTATCGGCTGTTGGGGTTGGAACAATTGCAGCAGGTGTTGCAAAAGGTCGTGCAGATGTCGTATTGATTAGTGGTTATGATGGCGGCACGGGAGCTGCACCAAAGACTAGTTTGAAGCATACCGGTTTGCCGTGGGAGATTGGATTAGCTGAAACGCATCAAACTCTTCTATTAAATGGCTTGCGTGACCGAATTATCGTAGAAACAGACGGCAAAATGATGACAGGTCGAGATGTAGTAACAGCAGCTCTACTTGGAGCTGAAGAATTCGGGTTTTCTACTGCTCCTCTTGTCGTACTGGGCTGCGTTATGATGCGTGTGTGTCATTTGGATACATGTCCAGTTGGCATTGCCACTCAAAATCCAGAACTGCGCGAGAAATACGGTGGAGATCCGGAACATGTCGTAAACTTCATGCGTTTTATTGCGACAGAAGCCCGCGAATTAATGGCAGAACTTGGTTTTCGTACAGTCAATGAAATGATTGGTCGAACAGACGTTATTGAAGCGAATCAGGCAGTTGATCATTGGAAAGCAGGCGGCATTGATTTGAGTGCATTGTTGTACCAGCCAAATCTACCGGAAAAAGTAGGACGCTATGCAACAGTCAAACAAAATCATGAACTAGAACAAACATTAGATTATCAGGAACTGTTGCCACGTTGCAAAAAAGCCATTGAAACAGGTGAACGTGTGGAAGTGGCAACAGCTATTCGGAATATTCATAGAGCTACAGGCACAATTGTGGGCAGTGCTATTTCCAAACGTTATGGTGCAGAAGGCTTACCTGACGACACGATTAACTTAAACTTTCAAGGATCTGCAGGACAGAGCTTCGGCGCATTTATTCCAAAAGGGATGTCGATGAATTTAATAGGAGATGCCAATGACTTTGTCGGTAAAGGCTTATCAGGCGGTAAAATTATGGTTTATCCAGCATTGGATTCAACATTCCTACCTGAGAAAAACATTATTATTGGTAACGTGTCGTTTTATGGGGCATCTGCAGGTGAGGCTTATATTTATGGCGTCGCAGGCGAACGTTTTGCGGTCAGAAACAGTGGCGCGAAAATTGTCGTTGAAGGTGTAGGCGATCATGGTTGTGAATACATGACAGGTGGTCGAGTAGTCATTCTTGGACAAACGGGTAAAAACTTTGCGGCTGGTATGTCAGGTGGCATAGCATATGTTCTCGATGAAGAAGGGACATTCAATGAACGCTGCAATCCAGAAATGGTTCATTTGCAGCCGCTTGCCGATCCAGCAGAAATTGAAGAGTTGCGAGAAATGATCCAAAAACATGTGCATTATACGAGCAGTACCAACGGAACACGGTTACTGGCGCATTGGGAGATTTACTCCGCAAAATTTGTGCGCGTCATTCCGAAAGCTTATCTGCAAATCAATGAACGAATCAGCAAGTTGCAAAGTAGTGGCATGGCAAGAGATGAAGCTGAAATGGCAGCGTTTGAAGAAAGTAAAATGGCTGGAGTTTAGGTCAGAAAATTACAACAGGAATCTGCAGACATAATCGAATGAATTGTGAATAGGAGGGAAACGATGGGGAAACCAACTGGATTTATGGAATATGACAGACAAACAGTCAAAGAGCGTAAAACCGGTGAGCGCACAAAGGATTGGAACGACTATACAATTCCTTTGTCAGATGAAGAAGTAGCAAAACAAGGAGCACGTTGTATGGATTGTGGAGTGCCGACTTGTCATACCGGAATGGAACTAGATAATGTAACGACGGGTTGCCCTGTAAATCACCTCATCCCAGAATGGAATGATCTTGTTTACCGCGGTCAATGGAAAGAAGCGTTACACCGTGAGCACCTGAAAAACAACTTTCCTGAATTTACAGGAGTGGCTTGTCCGGCTCCTTGTGAAGGCGCCTGTGTACTAGGCATCAATGCACCCCCTGTAGCCATTCGTACAGTCGAACGTTCCATTATCGAACGTGGATTTGCAGAAGGTTGGGTTGTGCCTGAACCACCTAAAACGCGAACTGGTAAAAAAGTAGCAGTGATTGGTTCTGGACCAGCTGGACTCGCTGCCGCTGCTCAATTGAATAAAGCAGGACATTTAGTAACAGTTTTCGAAAAAAGTGACCGTGTGGGTGGCTTGTTGACATACGGAATTCCAGAAATGAAACTGTCATACGATATGGTCACAAGACGTGTCAAGATTCTTGAGCGAGAAGGCATCACTTTTATCACAAGTGTAGAAGTGGGGAAGAATTACCCTTCTGCTAAATTGCAGAATGATTTTGATGCAGTAGTCATGTGTACCGGTTCAACCGTCCATCGGAATATTGATGTGGAAGGTCGTGCATTAGAGGGCGTCCATTTTGCCATGGACTTCCTGCACGCGAGTACAAAAAGTTTGCTGGATTCGAATTTTGATGATGGCAATTATATTTCGGCTAAAGATAAAAACGTCATTGTCATCGGAGGTGGAGATACCGGGACAGATTGTTTAGCGACGTCTGTTCGTCACGAATGCAAGAGTCTCGTTCAGTTTGATGTCTACGATAAAAAAGGCGTGATTCGTGACGAAAAAGGCAATCCGTGGCCACAATACCCGAAAATTCACCGTGTCGAATACGGCCACAAAGAAGCGGCTGCTACTTTTGGCGAAGATCCGCGAGCTTACGCGGTTATGACAAAGAAATTTGTTGGCAATAGCGAAGGGCAAGTCAAGGAAGTGCACACCGTTAATGTGAAATTGAAAATAGATGAGCAAGGCAACCGGATCCGTGAGGAAATTCCAGGCACTGAAAAAGTTTGGAAAGCGGATTTGGTCTTAATCGCTATCGGCTTTAGCGGACCTGAACAAGACCTAATTCAACAATTAGAGCTCGAGACAGAGAAAAATTCCCGAGTAAAAGCGGAGTATGGAAAATACACGACTAATGTAGAAGGTGTATTTGCAGCAGGAGATGTTCGCCGTGGTCAAAGTTTAATTGTTTGGGCAATAAATGAAGGACGGGAAGCAGCGCGTGAATGTGACCGGTTCTTGATGGGTTCTACTGTGTTACCGTGACGAACAATTAACTAACTGCATAAAAGAATATCGAAATGAGGAGCCATGACACAAGGTATGAGGTGTCATGGTTTTTGCAACTTTACTCAAAGCTTTACAGAGAGTTGTTTAAGGGTAACAACTAAATTTTCCTAATTAGTCATAGGGTTTATAACGATATTTTTATCCAATAAATACAATAGAGTATTGTAGAAAAATGTCGAAATGTATATACTATAAAGAGTGCAAAGATGGGATTTAAAGTAAATTAATTATGAGAAGATACATACTTCTACGTATTAATATAGTTGGATTTTTATTTTTGTAGCTAAATTCGAAACAGGGGGAGTAAATATGTTCAAGAAAAATTTGATCGCTGCATTATTTGCATTATTACTGGTAATCGGGATGGGTACGACAGGATTTGCGAACAATAACGTTCAGAGCGTAGAATATGGCATTACAGAAGATATGACTCCAGAAATAGCAAAAGCAATTGCTGATGTTAACAGTACGAATGCAAAAATATATGTAGAAATTAATAAAGCAATAGATAAATCTGAAAAAATGTATGCTAAGTATCAAAAGGACATATCTAAACAACCGAATTTGGTAAGACAAGCTGAGTTGACAAAGAAATATGGCGAAAAATCCGATAAGTTGATTAGTGATTTAAAACAGCAAACTGAAAAAATGACACTTAAAGGTATTGAAAAAGCTGAACGAGCTGGTTTAGAAGTAGAAATAGAACTTGTCTCAATAACGTTCGCTGATCGAACTGAGAAAATTGATCCGATTGTAGTGGTTTCCTGGTAATTGGATTGTATGTAAGAGAGCGGTGTGAATTTATAATAGTTTTGTGTTTATAAAGGATGTGCATATGATGAAAGGTTTGGATATATTAAAGCGCAATCATCTTGAGAAAGTGGAGAATGGCGCCACAACTCTTCGCTTACTAGGCAGAGGCAATGGACTAGAGGTAATGAGGCAATCTATTCTAAAAGACAATACTTTCATATTATTTCCAAGTGAAGATGATAATGCTTGTGAGTTTTTTTATATTCTCAGCGGTGATATCCAAGCTGAGATAGACGGGATACCGATGAAAATTGGATCTAATGACTTTTTTTCATGTACTAATTTAGAGAGCCCTGTGCATTTTACGGTCTTAAGTGATGTAGAACTTCTGTCGATATCTACTGTTCCAGTTTTTCATTATGTTAGTAAGTTGATAGAAGACTTACGCAAAATTGGACAATTGGTCGAAAAAAAAGACAGATACACATTTAATCATAGTTCGCGTGTAGCAAACTATGCTGTTAAAATAGCCGCAAAACTAAAATTAAGTAGAGAGCATATGGAGAATCTATTGTTGGCCTCTATGTTGCACGATATTGGCAAAATTAACATTCCGGAAGAAATTTTGAAAAAGCCAGGAAAGTTAACAGATGAAGAATTCGATTTGATGAAAAAACATCCAGGTGACGGTGCTAACATGATTCGAGAAACACCTTATGCAGAAATTGCAGCTATCGTTGAACAACACCACGAGCGTGTTAACGGAAAAGGCTATCCATTTGGACTAATGGCTGAAGAAATATTGTTAGAAGCTAAAATTATCGGGGTATGCGATACATTCGATGCGATGACAGAAGACAGAGCGTACCGATCTGCATTTTCTGCTGAACATGCGATGACCGAAATCAAAAATTTAATTGGGATTCAATACGATGGAGAAGTTGTTAACGCCTTCGAACAAGTGATAAAAGAAGAAGGCAAACTAATTTTATAAATGCTAAATCTAGACGCCTGAAATATTTTGAGGTGTCTTTTGTTTTGTCGAAAATGTTTAAGAGTGTCTCATTTAGTCAATACTTTATACACAATCATTTATACAATTGAGGAGGAATTCATATGGCTAGAAAATCATCAGGTGGCGTGTTTGGTAAACTTGTATTAATTGGCCTCGGTGCATTAATTGGTTCGGCAATGACTCAGCAGAAAACAGGAACAAGTGGGACCTCTCAAACGAGCAAAGCAGATATGAAAGCGAATATTAAAAAAGGGCTCGATCGTTTAAATGAGCAATCTGGTGGAATGGTAGATAAAGTGAAACCCACAGTTAACAAAGCTGTTGAAAAAGTGAAAACAGCAATTGATGCACAACAAGACATGATGAACAAGGAAAAGGATGCGTTGGATAAAGCTAACAAAACATTGCAAGACGAAGTTGGAAAGAATGCTGACAAGCGTACTCATTCAACTACTGATAAAACCGATACAAGTTCTGCAGAAAGTGTTTCTCCTAACACCAACAAACCAACAGGTGGGATTTATGGAGGAAGCACCAAATATACGGAGTCACTAAAAAAAGGTGTGTCGAATGACTCAGAGAAAAAGAATGATTCAACATTTGGCAAAGACAATTCTTCTCCTAACACCAAGGAAACATTTGGTGGAAGTACGGAATATACAGATTCCTTGAAAAAGAACTTATCGGAAAATTCGTCGAAAAAAGATAATTTACCTAAAGATGATTCAACATTCGGAAAATGAATTTGATATAATAAAAGAAGAAAAAACTATGCACGTTTGCAGAAACGGCATAGTTTTTTTCTTTCTTATTTTATCGGAATATTCGAAAAACGAAAGGGGATGCTAGCTTGTTTAAAACTTATTCAACGGGCGCATTTTTTGATGAAATGTTTACGCCATATGGAAAACCAAAATCACATTACCGAAATTTCTTTGACGTCCTTCAAAGATTTTCAGAAGAAGAGCTGAGAGAAAAGCATGAAACAGCTCAATTGTCTTTTTTAAGGCAAGGAATTACATTCACTGTCTACAACAATAACGTGGGCACTGAAAGAACCATGCCTTTTGATTTTGTTCCCATTATCATTCCTTCTGAAGACTGGGAAGTGATTGAAAAAGGAATGATTCAACGAGCGGAAGCACTCAATCAATTTTTGGAAGATGTCTATCATGACAAACGGATTCTTCAAGATGGAATCGTTCCGAGAGGACTAGTCGAAGACAATCCCTATTATTACGATGAACAAATAAAGGGAATTGATATTCCGTTAAAAAATCATATTTTTTTAGCAGGCATTGATTTGATTCGTGATGAGAATGGGAAATACCATGTGCTTGAAGATAATTTACGCAATCCGTCAGGCTTGTCTTATGTCTATCAAAACCGTTACGTCATGCGTCAAGTCTACCCCGAATTTTTTGCCAGTCAGTCAGTTCACACCCTCGAGCACCAATTGTCTCATTTGCATCAAGCGATATTAGATCATGCACCAGAATCAAGAAAAGATAAGGCTTTTGCCGTTTTGTTGACACCTGGTATGTACAACTCTGCCTATTACGATCATGTCTTTTTAGCCCAACAGATGGGAATCGATTTAGTAGAAGGCAGGGACCTTATTGTTAAAAAGAATATTGTCTATATGAAATCGATGAGAGGGTTAAAGCGTGTCGATATTATTTATCGTCGAATTGATGATGATTATTTAGATCCTGAAGCATTTTTGGCTCACTCTGCTTTGGGCGTTCCTGGTTTATTGCTGGCTTATAGAAAAGGCAATGTGGCGATTTTGAACGGTATTGGCAATGGTGTGGCAGACGATAAAGCGATATACGCTTATGTTCCGGATATGATTCGCTATTATTTGAACGAAGAGCCGATCATTGACAATGTAAAAACGTATTTACTCGATAGACCTGAAGAACGGGAATGGGTTTTAGAACATCTAGACGAATTAGTAGTCAAGAATGTAGGGTCTTCAGGTGGCTACGACATGTTAGTCGGACCACATGCATCTAAAGAGCTAATCGAAGAATTCCGAGAAAAAATTATTCAATCCCCTCATCAATATATTGCCCAACCTACGATTAAACTATCTAGAGCTCCTGCATACCAAGGAGAAGAATTTTATCCATGCCATGTTGATTTGAGAGTGTTTGTAATCCGAGGGGTAGATACACAGGTTATGCCGGGCGGACTATCCCGTGTTGCCTTGAAAAAAGGATCGCTTGTCGTCAATTCTTCACAAGGCGGTGGCGGAAAAGATACGTGGGTATTTAAGAAAAGAGAAGAGGAGGGGACTCCTAATGCTTAGTCGTGTAGCGAATTCGTTGTATTGGATGTCAAGAAATGTTGAACGAGCGGAAAATAATGCGCGAATTTTGGATGTTCAATTATTACGAATGATCGAAGCTTCTGACGAAGAACTAGTCGGTGGCAGTGATTGGAAACTTATTTATGAAATTTGTGCTTCAACAGAGACAATGGAACAAATCAAATCGATGCCTAGTTACCAAGAAGATCAGCTTGTTTATTATTTAGCGATGGAGAAAAGCAATTTTAATTCTGTTGCAAGCTGTGTAAGAGTTGTCCGTGAAAATGCAAGAATTAGCAGAGATCATATTCCTGATGACTACTGGGAAGCTTGGAATCGCTGTTACTTAATGTTAAAGGAAATGGATCAGCAAAGCTGTACAGTTCAAGAAATGCGTGTATTTCTTGAACAAGTCAAGTTAACGTCATTGATTACGCAAGGAATCGTTGAATCTTCGATGCCGCGTGGTGTCCCTTACCAAATTATCAAAATAGCCAAATGGTTGGAACGCGCAGAAAAAACAGCACGTATTTTAAATGTCGTTTGCGAGCGAACAAGAGAACGGTCGGTAGAAACCCAATCGGAAGATTACTATTACTGGCTAGCTGCTTTACGAATGACGAATGGGTACAATGCTTATTTAAAAATGAATCCACCGCAGATGAAGCCAAAGAGAGTGTTGGCGTTTTTGATTGCGAATACTGATTTTCCGCGTTCGATTCGTTATTGCCTTGCGCACGTTCGTCAAGCAATCGATGAATTGGAAGGTGGGAAAATTTCTCATTATTCATGGGAACTCTATGCAAAATTAGATCAGTTGCAAGCGGAATTTAAAGAAATTAGTATAGATGAGCTAAGCTCGGACGAAATTATGGATTTTCTAAACGACTTCCAAAATGGCTGTAATGAAGTGGGACATATTTTTTCGAAAACCTATTATTTAAGCGATTCTGAGATAAACTCTGTAGAGTCCAGCCAATCACAAAGCATGGGCGCGAAAGGAATAACATCTATGAAATATAAAGTTGAACATACGAATGTTTTCGAGTATGAAACTATTGTCGATCAAAGCATGAATTCAATTCGGTTAAAGCCAAGAACCGATGAATGTCAGCGACTTTTATCTTACCGTGCCGACATTACACCTGCTTCTTTGACGAAAGAACATATCGATATTTGGGGCAATCACGTGGAAACATTTTTTATTGCTGAGCACCATCAACATCTTGAAGTCAAGACAACATCAATTGTCAGCATTCAAAAAAGTCCGTTTATTCACAGAATTGATTACTCACCAGAAATGAATGCTATTTTTCATTCGCAATTATTCGGTGAGCATTATTTAGCGTTTTTGAGTAATACAGCATATACCTACTTAACCGTGGAGCAAATGAGTCAAATCGACCGTGAACTTGGAATCATGAAGAATCCAGTGCAATATGCAATTGATGTAATGGAATACATTCATCAGCATTTTACGTACGATGGCGAATCTACGACTGTCGATACGAAAGCGGAAGAATCTTTTAACCTTAGAAAAGGTGTTTGTCAGGATATTACGCACGTGATGTTAGGGATTTTGCGTTGCAAGCACATACCGGCGCGTTACGTTAGTGGCTATTTGTATGTAGGCGAAAACTCTGCACTAGTGGGTGATGCTGCGAGTCATGCATGGGTAGAAGTAATGGTGCCGGGCATCGGTTGGGTCGGTCTAGATCCTACTAATAATGTGGAAGCGTTGGAAAGCCATATTCGGGTTGGTGTTGGTCGGGATTATAACGATGTCAGCCCGGTTCAAGGGGTTTACCGTGGGGGAAGCCAATCGTTGGATGTTAAAGTCTCAGTGAGCCTCATGGATCAGTAGTAACTCTTGTGCCGCACGATTTTTACCCTTATTAACATTGACGAAGCTGGATAAAACTTAATAATCGTTTAACTGCAGAATTTTCTAATCCGTGCGATAATAGGAGAACCTGAAATTTTTGAACGGAGATGGAGAATAATTATGAACAATAAAAAGTTTAGTGAGTACGGAGTAAGTGAACCAATTGTAAAGGCTCTTGAAGGACTGGGCTATACAGAACCGACAGAAGTCCAAAGTAAAGTGATTCCTGTAGCATTGTCAAAGACTGACCTAACCGTAAAGTCGCAAACAGGAAGCGGTAAAACAGCAGCGTTCGGAATTCCAATCTGCGAACTAGTTGACTGGGAAGAAAACAAACCGCAAGCATTAATTTTGACACCAACGCGAGAATTAGCAGATCAGGTAAAAGAAGATTTAACAAATATCGGCCGCTTTAAACGCATTAAAGCAGCGGCAGTTTATGGTAAACAGCCTTTTGCTTATCAGCAGGCTGAACTCAAGCAAAAATGTCACGTCGTCGTTGGAACACCGGGCCGTGTTTTTGATCATATTGAACGTGGAACATTGAACTTAGAGCGTATAGAGTACTTAGTTCTTGATGAAGCGGATGAGATGCTGAATATGGGCTTTGTCGAACAAGTAGAGGCTATTATCAACAAATTGCCGAAGCAGCGCACAACCATGCTATTTTCAGCGACTTTGCCTGAAAATGTAGAAAAACTGCAGAAAAAATACATGACTGATCCCAAGCATATAGAAATTGCTGCCACTGAAAGCTTAACAGCTCAAATCGATCATTCGTTATTTGTTGTTGCTGAACAGAAGAAGTTTTCGTTGTTACGTGACGTAACAATTGTTGAAAATCCGGATAGCTGCATTATTTTCTGTCGCACAAAAGACAATGTCGATTTTGTCATGGAACAATTGGAAAAGCATTATTATACTTGTGATAAATTGCACGGTGGTATGCTTCAAGAAGATCGTACAGCAGTCATGAACGATTTTAAGCGTGGCGAATTCCGTTACTTAGTAGCGACAGATGTTGCAGCACGCGGAATTGATATTGACAGTATTACGCACGTCATTAATTATGACTTGCCAATGGAGAAAGAAAGTTATGTGCACCGTTCAGGCCGTACCGGACGTGCGGGTAAAACAGGAAGAGCGATTTCGTTTGTAACACCAAACGAGGATAAATTTCTTGCGGAAATCGAAGAGTATATCGGATTTGAAATTCCGCGTAGAACAGCTCCTTCAGTTAATGATGTGGATCGTGCAATGCCTGCGTTTACTGAGAAGCTTGAAAGCCGTCCAAAACTCAAAAGAAATAAAAATGAACAAGTGAATAAAGATATTCTTAAGTTGTACTTTAATGGTGGCAAGAAAAAGAAACTTCGTGCTTTTGATTTCGTTGGAACTTTGACGAGCATTCCGGGAGTGACAGCTGAAGACATTGGGATTATTAAAATTCAAGATACAGTGACGTATATTGATATTTTGAACGGCAAAGGCCCTATGGTGCTAAAAGCGATGAAAGATAAAACCATAAAAGGAAAGACACTCAAAGTGCATAAAGCAAATAAATGAGTAGCAACCACAGGCATTTAAAAGCCTGTGGTTTTTTATTTTCCTGGAAATAAAATTGGCATGTAACATATGAAATAGTTAAAAAGTCTTTTTATATACCATTATTTAGGATAAAAAATATGTCTATGCAATACTTATGTCACAAAATGAATTCTTATTGTAATGGAATATGTTCTTTATTGTTACACGTCTGTAATATTACCGTGCTATTTTGGTTGTACTTAGAAAAAGCAAAGGGGATAGCGGATTGAAAAAACTATTAATCGTATTGAGTTTTGCACTGGTTTTATTCCTAAGCACTTCGATCGTAAGTTCGGCTGCAACTAATGTTTACACAGTAAAAAGTGGGGACACATTATATAAGATTGCGAAAACACAAAAAGTATCGGTTAGTAATTTAAAGATTTGGAATGGCTTAAAATCCAATACAATCCATCCAAAACAAAAACTCAAATTGAAAAAAACAACAGCAAAGCCAGCTTCTAAAAAACCGACTCCATCACGTGCTACGAGTGGATCGGTAAAAAAAGAGTTTACAGTTAGTTCAACAGCCTATACAGCATATTGCAAAGGGTGTTCAGGAGTGACAAGAACTGGACTTAACTTAAAGAAGAATCCTGGACTAAAAGTTATCGCAGTAGATCCGAAGGTCATTCCGCTAGGGACGAAAGTTCATGTTGAAGGCTATGGCTATGCGGTTGCTGGGGACACGGGCGGCGCTATCAAAGGTAAAAAAATTGACGTTTTCATCCCAACTCAAAGCAAAGCACTTAAGTGGGGACGCAAAAATGTAAAAATAAAAATACTTAACTAAAAAAACTCCGACTCATTTTCATGAGTCGGAGTTTTTTTAATTAAAAAGAGATGTCATTTGATATTCAATCTGTGTTTTACAAAAATACAATTACAGGTCGTTCTCTTAAAATGGGTTTATCTACTTGAGCCGCACATTGAAAAGATCAAAAGAGGGTAAACTCAAATAAATAGTCTTTTATTAACTTACACGGTATAATATTTGTATAGTAAATGTAGAACTTTTAGGGTGATTCGAAATGGAGGGCATCTGTTATGCCGGAAAAAATGATTGTCATAGGAGCTGGACCAGGCGGTTTAGCTGCAGCTATGCTATTGGCCAGTAAAGGCTATCAAGTAGACGTCTACGAAAAACAACCATGGGTCGGAGGCAGAAATGCCGAACTGCGCCTTGGTGACTTTACCTTTGATACAGGGCCTACTTTTTTAAGTATGTTGCATTTGGTAGAAGAACTGTTTGAAGCTACTGGACGCGACTTAAAAGATTATATGAATGCAGTTGAGTTGGATCCTATGTATGAGCTGATTTTTGAAGATCAAAATTTGATCATGACACGGAATAATCAAGAGATGAAGAAACAAATAAATAAGAGCTTTAAAGGTGATGGAGACGGATATGAACGTTTCATGAAAGAAACAGGGAAAAAGCTAGAAGCCTTATCGCCTATGTTGCAATCGAAGATGGACAGTTATTTTGATATGGTTCACCCGAAAGTTTTAAAAGCTCTTCCAGAACTTGAAGTAAACAAAACTTTGTACGACGTATTATCTCGCTACTTTAAAGATGAACGGATGAAAATGGCGTTTGCTTTTCAATCGAAATACTTAGGAATGTCGCCGTGGGAATGCCCTGGTGCTTTTTCAATTCTTTCCTATATGGAACATGCTTACGGCATCTATCATCCAATTGGTGGGGTCAATCAATTATCACAAGCGATGGCAAAAGTGGTAAAAGAATTAGGTGGGAAAATTCACACGAGTACGGGTGTAAAGAAATTATGGATTGAAAATCGCAAAGTTAAAGGCGTAGACCTTGAAAATGGTGAGCGTAAAAGAGCGGACGAAGTAATCATTAATGGGGATTTTGCTCACGCGATGAACAATTTAGTGGAACCGGGGATTCTGAAAAAATACACACCTGAAAAATTGGCAAAGAAAAAATATTCTTGCTCAACATTTATGTTGTATTTAGGATTGGATAAAAAATACGATCTCTCTCATCACACAATTGTATTTGCAAAAGACTACAAAAAAAATGTTGAAGAGATGACGAAGTCTCGTATTCTTTCAGCAGACCCTTCGATTTATGTGCAGAACGCTAGTGTCACTGATCCGACCTTGGCACCAGAAGGGAAATCAGCGCTCTATATTTTAGCACCTGTGCCTAATAATTTTAGTGATATTGGCTGGGAAAAAGAACAACATGCCTTCCGAGAATTGGTGTTGGACACGATTGAAGAAAAAACAGAGTTTAAAGACTTGAGAAGTCACATTGAAGTTGAAAAAATGCTGACACCTATGGGTTGGCAAGAAGATTATTCAGTTTATCAAGGAGCAACATTTAACCTCGGACATCAACTAACTCAAATGATGGTATTTCGTCCTCACAATAAATTTGAAGAATTAGGGAATTGCTGGTTGGTTGGTGGGGGAACTCATCCAGGAAGTGGGTTGCCGACTATTTTGGAGTCTGCGCGCATAACAGCTAACGGCATTCTTCAGCAACACGGAAAAACAGGAATACCAATTTTACCTCTACCTAAAATGGAGGGATTTGCATGAAAATAGCTATGGTCGGTGGTGGCGTCGGTGGTCTGATGGGCGCTTTATATTTATCGAATATGGGATTTGACGTTACTATTTTGGAAAAAGAGAAGAAGCTGGGCGGTCGCTTAACTTTCGTAGAAAGAGACGGTTTCAAAGTAGATCAAGGTCCAACCATCGTCTTATTACCTGAAATGTTTCAAGAACTACTCCAACAAGCAGGGATTCAAGCAGAGGATATCGAATTGTTATTATGTGATCCACTTTATTCAATTCGTTTTCCAGATGGTACGGTGTATACCAAGTACCCAGATATTGATCGTCAGTTACAAGAAATCGAAAACGTCTTTCCAACTGAAAAAGAAGGATTTCTTCGATTTATCTCAGAAGGGCGTGAACGCTTTAAAATTGGCAAGTCCTCATTTTTAGAACATTCATTTGTAAAAAAAGCCGATTTTTGGACAGCGGGAAATATAAAAAAACTATTAAAGCTAAAACCTCACCAGTCTGTTAATAAGCTGATGTCGAATTACTTTCGGGATGAACGGTTGCAATTAGCGTATTCCTTACAATCTTTGTATATCGGTGGAGATCCTTTTCGTGCTCCAGCGATGTATGCTCTTGTTCCTTTTAGCGAACATGAACACGGAGTGTATTATTTAAAAGGTGGGTACGGTAGCTTGATTCCAGTTCTGGAAAAAGAATTGCGAGCACGTAATAATGTCACGATTAAAACAGAGATTTCAGTACAACAAATCGTCATAGAAAATCAGCAAGCAAAAGGAATTGAGACGGCAGAAGGCTTTGAAGCATTTGACGCAATTGTTTA
This sequence comes from Planococcus faecalis, assembly GCF_002009235.1. NCBI lineage: Bacteria > Bacillati > Bacillota > Bacilli > Caryophanales > Caryophanaceae > Planococcus > Planococcus faecalis. The sequence goes on along the minus strand of NZ_CP019401.1, from coordinate 3,094,944 downwards.
CAACGGTGATTTTCCAGGTATCGAAAAAATAGTGCCAGCGCAGAAAAAACGAAAGTACACAGCTTCTTCAGGATGTGTCTTGTTGTATTTTGGGCTAAATAAGGTTTATGAAGAAGGCAATGTGCATCAATTTTTCATGGGTGATAGCTATGAAGATCATATGGATGATGTATTCATGAAAAAGCAGAAAACGGAAAATCCGGCCATCTACACCTTCCATCCATCGAAAATAGATGATTCGTTGGCTCCAGAAGGTAAAGGTGTTCTTTATGTATTGGTTCCAGTACCTTCAGGAACAGATATCGACTGGGCAAACGATACCGTCTGGATTGACAAAATTATTGATCGCATGGAGAAGTTAGCTTTTCCAAATTTCCGAGAAGCCGTCGAGTGGATGGAAATTCGGACGCCTAAAGAAGCAGAAGCTTTTGGTTTGTTTAAAGGAGGCAGTTTTGGAATCGGTCCGACTTTGTTCCAGTCAGGCGTTTTTCGTCCTCAAGTCAAACCATTTAAGACAGATCATTTGTATGCAGTTGGTGCCTCAGTTCATCCAGGAGGAGGAATACCGATTGTCATGCAAGGTGCAAAACTGCTAGCAGAGCAAATACAAAGCGATTTTGCAAAGGAAAGGGGCAACGCATGATGGACTTAAAAGATGCTTATACCTCCTGTGAAAAAGTTATTGCTATGCATTCGAAAAGTTTTTATAAAGCTTTTTCTTTATTGCCAAAGGAAAAGCGTAAAGCTGTCTGGGCCGTTTATACGTTTTGCCGTACAGTTGACGACATTGTAGACGAAGGACTAAATTCAAAAGAAGAGCTCGAGCAATTTAAGCGTGATTTTAATGAATTCATAGAAGGCGTTTATGATTCTGAAAATCCGATGTGGGTGGCGCTTGCTCACGTATTCGAAAATTATGAAATGGATGTCGAGGCATTTTTAGGGTTGATCACGGGGCAAGAAATGGATTTGACGATCAACCGCTACCGAACGATGGAAGAACTGTTGAACTACAGTTATCACGTGGCAAGTACAGTCGGACTGATGCTGCTGCCAATTTTGGCGCCAGGTAAAACAGCCGTTCTAAAAGAAGGTGCTATTTCTCTTGGCTATGCCATGCAGATAACCAATATTCTCCGTGATATCGGAGAGGATCTAGAGATGGGTAGAATCTACTTGCCGGAAGAAATTATGCACAAATACGAACTAGACGAAGAGGAGCTGCGATCTGGAATTGTGAGTCCGCAATTTATTGCTGTTTGGGAATGTTTAGCAGACGAAGCCGAATTTCATTATAAAAAAGCGTTTGAAACAATTCAAGACTACCCACTGTCTTCAAGAGTTCCAGTCAAGGGGGCAGCGCTCGTATACCGAGAAATTCTTTCGACCATCCGCTTGAAAGAATACAATGTCTTCAGCGAAAAGCATTACGTACCAGACAAATCAAAACAAGCAATCCTAGCTTGCTTGTAAAAAGAAAAGCGTAAGCACCCGTGTAGCTCTGCCGGGCATAAGATGATCTGGCGAAGCGGCGTACTTTGCCGCACAGCCAGAGTGGCTTATGACCCAAAGAGCTGGGTGCTGGAGCTGAACAAAAGAAAAGCGTAAGCACCCGTGTAGCTCTGCCGGGCATAAGACGATCTGGCGAAGCGGCGTACTTTGCCGCACAGCCAGAGTGGCTTATGACCCAAAGAGCTAAATCTAATAGAAAAAAGACACGTAAACACAAGGTGAAAACCTGTGTTTACGTGTCTTTTTTGTCTTTAGGTTAAGCAGGTATGTCACTTTAAGGAAAACCTTTTTTAGAAGCTGAAATGATTTTTTCGGCGACGTTCAGTCCGCTTAACACAACCATTGGCGATCCACCGCCGGGGTGAGTACTTCCACCGACGAAATAGAGATTTTGAACATCACGACTAGCATTAGCGGGACGCAAAAAGGCATCTTTTCGCTTATTGGAAGAAGGACCGTACAAAGCTCCGCGGAATGAACCGAATTTTTCACGAATAAAAGTAGGGGTGAAAACTTTTTCTTCTACTAAATAGCTACGAATGTCGACGTCATAGCTTAACAAGAAGTCATAAATACGTTCCTTGTAAGCTTCAGGATCAATTTGAAGATGTCCTTGTTTGGTCAGTGCAGGTGCATTGACTAAGATAAACAGGTTGTCGCCATCGGGTGAAACGGAAGAATCCGTATAGGACGAGTTGCTAATGTAGACAGTGGGTTCGTCGCTATATGCAGAAGCCTCAAATAAATCGCTAAACTCTTTTTGATAATTCGATGAGAAAAAAACATTGTGGTGCTTCAAAACATCGAGTCGTTTAGTTAAACCGACAGTTATAACGAATGCCGATATTGATGGTTCGAAAGCTGCCACTTTCGCATCAGATAAAGAAGGACGTTTTGCTTCTTCAACTAAAGCGGGAAACGCTGATAATAAGTCTCCATTTAAAATAACCAAATCAGCAGCAACGTGGGTACCATCTGCAAGTTCAATGCCAACTGCTTTTTTATCAGCTGTTACTATTTTTGCAACCTCTGTACCGGTATGCAATCGAGCACCTGATTTTCTAGCAACAGCAGCAAAGGCATCCGCAATTCCGGTATTTCCACCTTTTGTATAGTAGACACCTTCAACCAACTCCAAATAGGCGATCATGGAAAAAGTGGCGGGTGCCCGGTAAGGTGAAGAACCAATATATGTGGCATAGCGGTCAAATGCTTGAACTAAGTAAGGGTCGGTGAAGTAGCGCTGGAAAAAATGATGCATGGACTCTGCTGGGCGTACTTGTAAAAGCGCAAAGCCAAGAGAAGGTGATAAATAATCACGCCAGGATTGGAACGTTACCGGAAAGAAATAGCGCTTTGACAATGCATATAAGCGACTGATTTCTTTTATGAAAGCCTTGTATTTTTCAGCGGCTGCAGGGTCAAAGCTTTGAAGCTGGTAAATCATTTGTTGTTGATTATTAGTAAAGTCAAATGCACGACCATCAGGGAAATGATTGCGGGTATGAACTTCTAACGGAATGAAGTTCAGGTAATCTTGTGGACTTTCGCCGGTCTGTGAGATGACACTATTGAAGACATTTGGCATTGTGATGGTATTTGGACCAAAGTCAAAATGATAACTTCCCAGTTTAACGGGCATAAGTTTGCCACCAAGATGATTGTTTTTTTCAAAAAGTTCTACATCGAACCCTGCATGGGCAAGCGTTACTGCGGAAGAAAGTCCACCCAATCCGCCACCGACTATAACGATTTTTTTCATGAATAATGCCTTCCTTTCCACGAATAAGGCTGTTTTTTCAAGGATTTTCGCATCGATTCCACCAATACGGCAAGCATAGCTGCTGCTTGAAGGGGAATCAGGAAAGACAAGTACCAACGTTGGTTGGTGACCATGTCTACGTACCAGCGCTGAACAACTGTCAACGCGTAAGGGGCAATCCACCAGTAAGAGCCACTCAATCCGCCGTAAATAGCTAAAAATGGAGGGAGAACGTAAAATATCGAATAAAATAAGATAAGAAAGACGGCCATTAGCGGAGAGCGGCCGATTCCTGCATAGCTATTTTTAAGAAATCCTTCCCACACTTCAGCGTTCGTCTCATACATTCGACATTTTACTGACATCGTAATATTCGCTAACACCACGCTAAAGCCGTGAGCTTTTACTTGACGTGCGATATGGACATCCTCGACTAGCGAATCACGAACAGCAGCATGGCCGCCAATTTTTTCGTAACTGGTTCTTTCAAACATCATCCACATGCCGTTAGCTGCTGTAGCCGCTTTAAATTTAGTGTAATTGGCCAGTGCAATCGGCAAGTGGAATAAAATCACAAAATGTAGCATCGGTACGAGAAGCTTACTTAGAAAAGGTGTGACATCAAAAGCCGGAAAGCCAGTGAGCAGTTGCGTGCCTTTTCGCTGCATTAACACCAATGACTGCTCAATGGCTTGTGGACGAAAACGAACGTCAGCATCGACAAACAGTAAATAGTCTCCAGAAGCGGCGAGTTGCAATTGGTGACAAGCGTGCACCTTTCCAACCCAACCTACAGGCAATTCGTCGCCTTGTAAAATAGTGAAACGATCGTCACCAGCGATTGTGCGCTCCAACTCCCTTTGCGTGCCATCCGTTGATTGATCATTTAGGACAATAAATTCTATATGGCTGTAAGAGGAATTCTTTAAGGATTTTATAAGAATTTCAACATTGCGTTCCTCGTTTCTCATGGGAACTAAAACGGATACCAAAGGCTCAGCTGAAAGTTTTGGATGTTTAGACAGAGCTGGAAGAAACAAACGATTGATAATAATCCAGGCTAGGAAAAGTAAATGGATTCCGATATAGCTAGCCATCATCATTTTCTTCTTCTTCCGAGAGAATAAAATGTTTCGCTATTTTCGCTGATTACTGTATTTCTTAAAGAATTAAGTTGTTCTGTGGAAAGTTGTTGAAGATAAAACGTTTTTTCTTTGCGTGTCATATGTTCAAGCGTACTCGCTCGTATCGGTTGGTGCTGTTGAATCCACAGCTCAGGTTTTTGCTGATGTCCAAAAGAGTAATAGAAACTGAGTGGCACAATAGGGACTTCTGGACAATGTTCTATTAAGTAAGCGGCTCCTGCTTGAAAAGCGAGTGGCCTTGTTTCGAGATGAAATTCATCGCCTTGAGGAAAAAGAACAACGGACTTTCCTTGCTTTAGTAATGCTTCAGCGTATTGAAGCGAAGTCAAAATTTCTTTAGGCTTTTGACGATTAATAGAAAATGCTCCAAGGTAGCGAAAAAAAGAGTGTTTTTTAAGCCCTTCTTCGTGCATCATCATATGAATATCGTGATGCCAGACTGTGCGATTTAAGTAGAAAAAAACAAGCCCATCCCACCAAGAACTGTGATTAGCAATAAACAATACGGGCTTATCCGGTATCGGCTTTACTCCTTGTCCAAGTATCCGAGAAAAGGAAAACCGGATGAGCGGCGTCAAATACATCGTAAATCCTGCCTCAAATAAAGCTGATTTCTTTGCACTAATCATACAGGTTTCCTCTTCCAAGCAAGCAAGACAATCGCGACAGTCAAGCAAGTGGTTAAAATAGCAGCTAAGGTTAAACCACCGATTGCGCCAAGCATGACGAACATGGCAATCATCAATACATAGAGAAGAACCATCCGTTTTTCAGCTAAGTTGCTAGTAATGATCATCTTTCGTTTTTTCATCATCAAATCAATAATCAGATGAAGAACGAATGCTACGACAAACCATCCGAAGAAATTGGTCCAAGGAATATCATAATAGAGTCCGGTATCAGCCCAAATCCAATATTGTTTTATTTGATAGGCTACTGGATCAATAATCAAGTCAATAATTACAGCCCCAATGCCTCCAACAATGGCATACACTAAGCCACCGCTCGGGACAATCCAACGCGCTACGACATGGGTGGTTGCCATGACCATTAACCAAGCGAAACCTATGGCAATTGGAACACCGAATACATTGGGGGCAAAACGATCTGTGTAATCATAAGAACCAAATAAGAAACCGCTGTCCGAACCTGCCCATTCCACAATAAATGTTGAAAAGAATACAAAGACGCCGAGCACAGAACCACCAACAACACCAAAACGTTTAATGAAATACAAAAAGCCTAATGTACCAGCTAAAATCAAAAAGAATGCATTGGCCCATTCAAGCCAAGATGGCAAAATGTCAAAGCCGAGTAAAATGATGCCGCAAACATACCAAAAGATAAAAAGTTTAAAGATCCGATTTTCCCACACGATAAACAGCCCCTCAATAAAATGACTTATACAAATATTATACAGGATAGAAAGAGAAATACGAAAAGAACCGATGCTACATAGAAAAGAGCGCTAGATTTTGCTTGTGAGTTGTTTAAAGAAATCTAGTTTTTAAGGGAATAATTAGTCGAAGTAGCCATTCGTAATGGCCATTCTTCTTAAACGATTGTTCTATAAACCAGCCTTTGAAAATTCATGATTTAGGCTAACTTGACATTAAAAAAAACGGCATTCAAGTTCTTTTCTTGTATTGACTGTTATTTTTGAAGAGTAGATTTAAGGAATTAAACTAAAAAAAATGAGGTTTTTCATTTTTCGACGAGCCTCTCTAACCCTTTACTGGTGGCTATTTATGCATGTTTATAAATAATCTGAGAAAATAATTTCTGTAGAATTTTCTGTAAACTATTGCAGGTTTTCCTGCATGATAGTATAATTTAAAGAGTAAGAGAGTGTGTTCTTCAAGTGGGGGCGTTAAATATGCAGGATTTACTGCGAAGTATTTCTAATTCTTATCCAGATTTTAGTTCAGGTCAAAAAAAGGTAGGTGATTTGTTTTTCAAAGAGCCTATTTTCTTAGCATTTTCTACTGCTCTTGAAGTCGGCAAGCGAGTCAATGTCAGTGAATCGACGGTAATTAGGTGGACGCAAAAACTTGGATACAAGGGATATGCAGAATTTCAACAAGTTGTGCAGCGGAAACTAGCTGAAGAACGTCTGGAGAAAGCGGAGCAGAATACTCCAGAACCTGTTGATGATCAATCTTTTTTGGAGAATTTACTGGACGCAGACATTTTGAGTATCGTCAAATTGAAGAAATCGATAAATGAGGAGAAACTTCTTCAAGTTGTCGACAAAATCAGTCAAGCAGATCAGATTTATGTAACTGGCAATTTTTTTGATTATGGGATAGCTCATTGGTTCGCTAATTGGCTGAACTTGGTACTTGGTCATACGGAAACAATATATCCTTCGACTGGAGAATACTATACACAGCTATCGAAATTGAAAAAAGGAGATTTGGTAATTGCTTTTGTTTTTCCGCGATATACCCGAATGGTTATCGATACACTAAAAACTGCTAAAGCACAAGGAGCTGAAGTTATCATTTTGACTGATTCAAATGATTCTCCAGCGATGTCTTATGCAGACTACGCACTGACTGTATCCGTTAATTCAAATTTGAATATTGATTCGTATACTTCTGTCCATGCACTTTTAACTTCGATCATGCGGTTTGTTTACGTCAAGGAGCATGCAAAAGTGAATAGTAATTTAGCAAAAGTGGAAGCAGTCTATAAAGACCAGAATCTTTTTATTTAATCGTATTCAATTTACTGGGAATTTCCGGAACGCCTTGGCGATTTGGTCAACTATAAACGAAAAGGGGAGAATAAAATGAAAAAGAAATTATCATTTTTAAGCGTAATTTTTTCTGCGGGAATGCTATTGGCAGCTTGTGGGGGAGACGACTCAACTAGTTCGGAAGAAGGATCAAGCACAGACGATGGGAACAGTGATTTGAATTTACTAGAAGAAGGCAAATTCACAACTGCTTCAAGTGGACTATACAAGCCGTTTAACTTTGAAGAAGGCGGCAATTTGACAGGCTTTGATATCGATATTGGAAATGCTATTTCGAAAGAAATGGGCCTAGAGCCGAATCCAGTAACAACGCCATTTGAAACAATTATTCAAGGGTTAACAACGAATCGATTTGATGCCGTTTTAGGATCGATGGCGATTACTGAAGAACGAGCTAAACAAGTAGCATTTTCAGATCCATACTACTACTCAGGTGGTGTCATTTTTGTCCGCGTAGGAAATACAGAAATTACTTCGGAAGCCGATCTTGAAGGCATGACAATCGGCGTCGTTGGACAAAGTACGTATGATACAGCTGCTCAAAAATACACAGATGATATTCAGTACTACAGTAGTGATGTTGTAGCGTTACAAGATTTGACGGTTGAAGGTCGTTTAGATGCTGTTATTACAGCTGATGTAGTAGGCTTTGAAGCACAAAATGCAGGTCTTGAAATTGAAGTTGTCGGAGATCCGTTATGGATTGAACAAGCAGCTGTAGCTGTAAGACCTGATGACGAAGCTTTACTTGAAGCAGTTAACGAAGCATTAGCTGCGATTATCGAAGATGGCACATACGATGAAATTTCTCAGAAATGGTTTGGACGTAACCTCCTCGATGTGGATCTTGAAGGAATTGAAATTCTCAACTAAACAAGCTGAAATGGAGAGGAGCGGCGGTTATGCCAGAAATACTTGTAACAGTTTATGATGTATTCATGCGAACGTACCCTGGGTTTTTAGAAGCCACTGTCGTTACACTTCAATTAACAGCGATTGGTGTCATTTTGGGAACGGTTATCGGACTCGTTTTTGCACTGATGAAAATTTCAGGATCGAAAATCTTGCAAGCTATTGCTAATATTTATATCACCATCATTCGTGGTACGCCACTGATTGTACAAATTATGTTTTTATACTTTGGTATCGTTGAAATTTACACAATGTCGAATTTTTGGGCTGGAGCTATTGCACTAGGTGTTCATAATGGTGCTTACATTGCAGAAATTTTCCGTGGTTCCATTCAAGGAATTGACCCAGGCCAACGCGAAGCCAGTATGTCGCTTGGGATGAATCAAAAGCAAACAATGAGCCGTATCGTCTTTCCACAGGCGTTGCGCCGCTCGATTCCGCCGCTTGGCAATCAATTTATCATTACATTAAAAGACTCATCACTTGTTTATATTATTGGGGTAGCAGAAATCTTTTCACTTGGAAACCGAGAAGCGGCGCAATCATACCAGCCGTTTGAATCATTCATGGTTGTTGCACTCTACTATTTGGTACTGGTAATGATTTTCACGTTCTTATTGCGTTTGTATGAAAATAAACTCGATGTCGATAAAGCCTAAGGAGGAACGAAAATGATTATTGGAGAAAACATTCATAAATCCTTTGGTGACCTCGAGGTGTTAAAAGGGGTAGACCTTCACGTAAAGCCCCAAGAAGTTGTAGTGCTTGTTGGAGTCAGTGGCTCTGGGAAAAGCACACTTCTTAGATGCTTTAACTTCCTTGAGATGATTAATGATGGAAAAATTACCATTGACGGTCATGAGGTAAATGCAAAAAAAGACAATTTAACAAAGATTCGTGCCGAAGTCGGTATGGTGTTCCAACACTTTAATTTATTTCCTCATAAGACGGTACTGGAGAATGTAATCGAAGCACCGATTACCGTTAAGAAGATGAAGAAAGAAAAAGCTCGAGCTCTTGGTATGGAGTTGCTGAAAAAAGTTGGCCTAGAAGATAAAGCCAAAGTTTACCCGAGTAAGCTTTCCGGAGGACAAAAACAGCGTGTTGCTATTGCACGTTCACTTGCCATGGAACCAAAAGTCATGCTTTTTGACGAACCAACTTCAGCGCTAGACCCAGAGTTAGTTGGAGAAGTGCTTCAAGTTATGAAACAACTAGCTGAAGAAGGAATGACGATGGTTGTTGTGACTCATGAGATGAAATTCGCTAAAGAAGTAGCGGATCGTATTATTATGATTGATAAAGGAACAATTATTGAATCGGCAGATCCCAAAAACTTCTTTGAAAATCCACAAAACGAACGGACAAAACAATTTATTCAGCTAGTTGAATAGTAAGGCTAGCAAATAGGTTGAAAATACTATGCGAAATAAGAAGGAATCGGTTCAAATGAACTGATTCCTTCTTTGTTTTCACAATTGATGTTTGCTATCTTCCAAAAAGGCTAAGGTATAGTAATGAAATCGTTTAAGGAGGCAGAAGGGATGAAAATCGAAGAAATCATGACAGTTGATGTCGAAACATGTAAACCCGAATCAACGCTTCAAGAAGTTGCCTCGAAGATGCGGGAAATCAATGTAGGGTCTATTCCTATTTGTGAAGAAGGCCGCCTAGTCGGCATCGTTACAGATAGGGATATTGTCATTCGAGGAATGGCTGAACAACTTCCGAATGATGCGCCCATATCGGAAATCTTATCGGCAGAAGTTATTACTGGAACGGCAAAGTTAACAATCGAAGAAGCAGCAGAGTTGATGGCCGCACATAAGATTCATCGGCTACCGATTGTTGCAGATGAACATGTAATTGGCATAGTCTCTTTATGCGACTTAGCTGCAAAAGACGTTTTAAAAACCCAGCAAGCAGAAAATGCGATCGTTAACATTTCCAAAATAGACTAAAAGCTAGAAAATCGATTTTTCATGGAGTCGATTTTTTTCTTTAAATAATAGATTAGTTGATGAAAGGCAACATTTATCAATTGTCAAACACATGGAACGAATGCTTTGTTTCTTGATTGCTTGTAAACCTAGAAAATAATTTGAAAAAAAACCGTCCAGGGAGTATAGTTATAACAAAATCTATTCTGATAGAGGAGATGCATATGGCTAGAGCAACCAGAAAAATTGAAATTCTTCATGCAGCGTCCAAAATAGTCAGTGAACGGGGCATTTTTAATTTGACGTTAGAAGCAGCGGCTATTGAAGCTGGAGTTAGTAAAGGTGGATTGCTTTATCATTTTCCTTCAAAAGAAGCTTTAGTCAAAGGAATGGTAGACCACTTAGCTGAAAATTACCGGCATAAAATTGCAACTTCAGTAGAAGAATCATCCAAAGAAAAAGGGAAATGGATTCGCGCATACGCTGATGTAACTTTTAATAATCCATACCCAAATAAAGAAATGCATGCGGGTTTATTAGCCGCTAAAGCTGTGAATTCTGATTTGTTGGATCCAATTCGTGACCTCTATAATGAGTGGCAAGATGAAATTGAAGGCGATGGTATCGATCCTATTAAAGCTACTATTATTCGTTTAGCGACAGATGGAATTTGGTTGTCTGAACTTTTTGATATACATTATTTAGGTGAAGAAAAAAAGCAGGAAATTTATATGAAGTTAAAAAATTGGATAGATGAATAATAAAAATCACACCATTTAACAAAATGGTGTGATTTTTTTAAATTTTTTTAATAATGGGTTAAAGCCAAGCCGCGTCTAGGGTGAAGGAGTTTTCTATAGACTAGTTGAGACGTTTACGAGGGAAATCGCCTTGAAACAATACCGTCTGGATGGTACAGTTTAAAATATTAAAAACACTTAATTGGTTATATGGAATAAAAAGTAATTTAACTTAGAGTACATACCTAAAGATCAAATAGGGAGAGATTATATGACACAAAAAGTTTTATTAACAGTAGCCGTGACGGGAGCTGGGGATACAGCAGGGAAAAATCAATATGTTCCTGTGACACCCAAAGAAATAGCAGACTCTGCAATTGAGTCTGCAAAAGCAGGCGCAACTGTTGCACATGTTCATGCACGTAATCCTAAAACAGGTGGTATTAGCCATAGTCTAGATCAATACCGAGAAATTATTGAACGTATTCGTGAATCTGAAACAGACGTAATAATCAATATTACATCTGGTGGTGGAGGAGACTTTATCCCTAATCTGTCAAACCCTTCAATGGGCGCAGAAGGTACAGATATGCAAACGCCTGAAGAACGACACGAGCCAATAGGCAGTTTGCTTCCAGAAATGTGTACGTTAGATTGTGGAAGTGTCAACTTTGGCGATATGGTTTATATGAGCCCAACTCGTTGGCTACGTGAACAGGCAAGGCTTATACAACAAAGCGGCGTGAAGCCAGAGCTTGAGTGTTTCGATACGGGACATCTTCGGTTCGCCAAGCAATTAATAGCAGAAGGTCTAGTTGATGGGGATCCGATGTTCCAATTCTGTCTGGGCATTCCGTGGGGAGCAGAAGCTGACGAAGAAACGATGTTGTACATGAAAAATCGTCTTCCAGACAATGCTCATTGGTCAGCTTTTGGTATCGGACGGATGCAAATGCCGATTTTGGAAATGGCCGCACAAAACGGTGGAAATGTTCGTGTGGGACTTGAAGATAATCTTTATTTAGGAAAGGGAATTTTTGCACGCAACGAACAACTTGTTGACCAAGCGGTAACAAAGCTGCACGCTGCACATGTAGAAGTGATGACGCCGCAAGAAGCGCGTATCCACTTTAACTTGAGAAATCCTTATGGAGGTGAGAAATAATGGGGAGTAATCTGCAACAGATAAACCAAGTGGCGGTAATTGGGACAGGTGTAATCGGTAATGGTTGGATAGCTCGCTTTTTAGCTCAAGGCTATGACGTCATCGCATTTGACCCTTCTGAAGGTGCAGAGCAGCGGACCCAAAAAGCCGTAGCACAGGCATGGCCATCTTTAGAGAAGATAGGCTTAGCAGAAGGTGCGAATCGAAACCGTCTCGCATTTATGCCGACTATTGAAAAAGCCGTTTGTGATGCTGATTTAATCCAAGAAAATGTGCCAGAACGAGAAGACTTGAAAAAAGCCGTATTGGCAAGTATTGATGCACATGCTAAGAAAAGCGCTATTATTGGGTCGAGCACTTCAGGTATTATGCCGAGTGTTTTGCAGGAAGGTTTAGCACATCCTGAACGCCTGATCGTAGCACATCCTTTTAATCCAGTTTACATATTGCCTTTGGTTGAACTAGTAGCAGGTAGGAAAACGGATCAACTCGTTATGGATCGTGCTAAAAGCTTTTATGAAAGTATAGGGATGAAGCCGTTGATTATTCAAAAGGAAATCGAAGGTCATTTGGCAGATCGGTTGATGGAAGCATTGTGGCGAGAAGCATTGCATCTGGTAAATGACGGAGTTGCAACTACTGAAGAAGTAGATGCTGCTATCATTTATGGAGCAGGCTTGCGTTGGGCTCAAATGGGACCATTCTTAACATTCCATCTTGCTGGCGGCGAAAAAGGAATGCGTCACATGCTTGAACAATTTGGTCCTGCACTAAAACTACCTTGGACCAAACTAGAGGCCCCTGAACTAACGGATGAATTAAAAGAAAAAATTATTTCAGGATGCGAAAGCCATGCAGGTGACGTAACGATTGGTGAGTTAGAAAATAAACGCAACGAATTTTTAGTTGAGCTACTAAGTTTGGTTGAATCTTATTGGCCAGAAACTACAGCAACTAAAAAACTAGTAGTTGAAAAATAGATTATTGGGAAGGGGGAAGAGGTGTGGCACGTTCGACCTTTCTATATGAAGAAAAAGTTCAAAGTGAATGGGTTGATTACAATGGTCATATGAATGATGCGGCCTATGCAAAAGTATTTAGCCAAGCAGCGGATAGCTTTATCGGATTCCTGGGCTTGACTGCAAATGTTCGAACCCAACTAAATTACACGATCTTCACGCTAGAAACACATTTATGCTACTTGAAGGAAGTCCATGAACACGATAGCTTAGCAATTAGGGTGAAGCTGCTGGATTGTGATGCGAAAAGATTGCATGTCTTTTTGACAATGAATAACTCAGTTGGTGACTTGGTCGCGACAAGTGAACAAATGTGGATGGGAATGGATTCAGTACTAGGAAAACCTACACCGTTTCCAGAAACGATAGCAATAGCAATAGAAGTGCTAAGAACCCAACAAAAAGAACAACCGGTACCAGAACAAGCAGGCAGAAAGATTGGCTTTCGATGATCATCTGAAACAAAAAATTAAGGGGTATGTTGATGAAAAAGATAGAAGTAAATAACCTAACAAAAATTTTTGGCTCTCATCCGCAACAAGGATTGAAAAGACTTATGAACGGTGAACAAAAAGATGATATTTTAGCAGAAACTGGAATGACTGTGGGGGTTAATCAAGCTTCTTTCTCGGTAGAAGCAGGTGAGTTTTTTGTTATTATGGGATTGTCAGGAAGTGGGAAATCTACATTAATCCGTTTAGTAAACAGATTAATCGAGCCGACTTCAGGTGAAGTGCTAATTGATGGCGAAAATATTGTGGAAATGGGAAAAAACAAACTAATTGAAACGAGACGGAAAAAGCTAGGCATGGTATTTCAGCAATTCGGATTGTTTCCACATCGAACTGTTTTGCAAAATGTAGCTTATGGTCTTGAAATTCAAGGAGTCAAAAAAGAAGAACGCAACAAGCGCGCTCAACAATCAATTGAAGATGTTGGTTTGCATGGGTATGAAAACAGTTATCCAAAAGAGCTGAGTGGTGGAATGCAGCAGCGCGTCGGTCTTGCGCGTGCACTCGCTAATGATTCGGATATTCTTTTAATGGATGAGGCATTCAGTGCGCTAGATCCATTAATCCGTAAAGAAATGCAGGACGAACTGTTAAATCTGCAGAACAAATTAGGGAAAACCATTTTGTTTATTACACACGATTTGGATGAAGCGTTAAAACTTGGAGACCGAATCGCTATTATGAAAAATGGTGAAATTGTTCAGGTAGGAACAGCGGATGAAATTTTAGAAAATCCTGCGAATGAATATGTGTCAAATTTCGTTAAAGATGTAGATCGCTCCAAAGTTCTTATGGCTTCTCATGTTATGAAAAAGCCAGCTGTTCACATGATGGATAAAAGCGGTGCGTTAGCTGCTGTCCGCAAAATGGAAGATGCCGGAGTTTCAAGTATTTTTGTAGTTGATAAGGAGAAAAATTTCAAAGGTTTGTTAACAATCGACAATGCCATCAATGCTTATAAAAAAGAATTGGCAATTGAAACGGTATTAATTAAAGATATTCACGAAATTTCTCCAGATACCCCTTTAAATGACCTCTTTGGTGTGGCTGTCGAAGCGAAATATCCACTGGCAGTAATAGAGAACGGAAAGTTACTTGGCATCGTATCACGTGTTTCTATTCTTTCCGGCTTAGTGTTAGGGAAAGGTGAGGTGACTAGCTCATGAATTATTTCACATTGCCTCTTGAAGAATGGACAAATCGATTTGTAGATGATTGGCTATTACCGGTCACAGGTGATTTTTTCGATAGTATCAGCAATAGCCTTCGTACTTTTGTCGATGGTGTAACGGATTTTTTGATTGCAGCTCCTCCAGAAGTGCTTGTGCTAATTCTTGTATTAATTGCTTGGAAATTCTCTGGTAAAGGACTGGCGTTGTTCGCTTTGCTTGGGAGTTTATATCTGGGATCTGTTGATTTGTGGGAAGCAGCAATGCAGACGGTCTCCATCGTTATCGTTTCTACGTTGATATCCATCATTATCGGTATTCCACTTGGAATATTAGCAGCTACCAACAAAACGATGGCTAGCATTGTTCGCCCGATTTTGGATTTTATGCAGACTTTGCCAAGTTTTGTTTATTTAATACCGGCTATTCTTTTATTCGGGCTTGGAAATGTTCCGGCCGTAATTGCTACTTTCGTATTTGCTACACCACCAGCAGTACGGATGACAACGCTCGGTATTCAGCAGGTTCCTGCGGATGTTGTAGAAGCGTCAAGAGCTTTTGGTTCGACTAAATGGCAACTGCTTTATAAAGTACAGTTACCTTTAGCAATGCCTTCAATTATGGCAGGAATCAATCAGACGATGATGCTGGCCTTATCAATGGCAGTTATTGCTTCAATGATTGGAGCACCTGGACTTGGTTCAGTAGTTCTTGAAGGAATCTCTACGGTAAATGTGGGACTTGGCCTGACAGGCGGTTTAGGTATCGTTGTGTTAGCTATTGTAATGGATCGCATTACTCAAGGATTGGTTCAAAAAAATAAAAAATAAAAGGGGAAATGAATGATGAAAAAAATTTTATTTGTAACAATGATTGCATTAATGGTTGCAGTATTAGCCGCTTGTGGTTCTGATAAAGAAGAAACAGGAAAAGCAGAAGGTGCCGAACAAAAAACAATTACTTTCGGTGTAACTCCGTGGACCAGTACTGTACCACCAACAAAAATTGCTGGTTTGATCTTAAAAGATATGGGCTATGAAGTTGTTGAAACAAGTGCAGATGCAGGTAGCGTTTATACGGGCTTGTCTCGCGGAGATCTTGATGTATTTATGGATGCATGGGTACCGATCCACCAAACATATCTTGATAAATACGAAGACACCATTTCAAGTACTTCTGTCAGCTATCCGGATGGAGAAACAGGCTGGACGGTTCCTACTTACATGGAAGATATCAATACTGTTGAAGACTTAAAAGGTCGCGAAGCTGAATTTGGCAATAATTTTTATGGCATTGAAGCAGGAGCAGGAGCAACGATTGAAAGTAACGAAATTCTTGAAGCCTATGAATTTGATATGACACAAGTAAATTCTTCAGAGGGCGGTATGCTAGCTCAGGCTCAAAAAATGATGGCTGATGAAGAACCGGTTGTCTTTTATGGCTGGAGACCACATACTATGTTCAACAAATTTGACTTAAAAGTGTTGACGAATGAAAAAGGATTTTTTGAAACCTCTTCTGTTGAAGTCATCACGAACAATGAATTAAAAGGGAATGCACCAGAAGCTTATGAATTCTTAAGTAACTGGAGTATTTCAATTGATGATGTGGAAGAAATGATTGTGAAGATTGAAGAAGGTGACGATCCTGAAACAGTTGCACAAGAATGGATTGACAACAATCAGGACAAGGTAGATGAAATGTTAGGTAAGTAAATTGAAAAAGTGTATTTCCTATTGCTTAACCAATAGGAAATACACTTTTTGGTTATAACGGGTATATAGGTAGAAAAGGGAGCGAGGTGATAGAGATGGAATTGATTGGAACACCCAATCTACTAACTCAAAAAGATAAACACATTCAAAAAGTAGTAAGCTTCGAAAAGACTAAAGTAGTAAATATCCAATTGCAAGTTGGAGAAAGTATTTCAGAACACGATTCGGCTGCGGATGTTCTCGTTATTGTGCGAAGTGGAAAAGTCTCGTTTAATGTAGAAAATGAAACGATCGTCGTGACCCCTGAAAATATTCTGCATATGAGTCCAAAAGAAAAACACAGTTTACTAGCTATTGAACCAAGCGATTTGCTGGTTCTGCAAATTAACCAATGAAAAAAGCTCACGTATCGTTAGCGTGAGCTTTTTTACTTTTTTAGATTTAGGCTTCTTATGATTCTATTATGCCTGTCGAATCTATATAGCAGCCTTTGCTTTTCTAGTTGTCTAGCTCCGGCTGCCAGATTCTCGGGTCATAAGCCACTCCGGCTGTGTGGCAAAGAACGCCACTTCGCCAGAGGGTCTTATGCCTGTCGAATCTACACGGCAGCCTTTGCTTTTCTTGTTGTCTAGCTCCGGCTGCCAGATTCTCGGGTCATAAGCCACTCCGGCTGTGTGGCAAAGAACGCCACTTCGCCAGAGCGTCTTATGCCTGTCGAATCTACATAGCAGCCTTTGCTTTTCTAGTTGTCTAGCTCCGGCTGCCAGATTCTCGGGTCATAAGCCACTCCGGCTGTGTGGCAAAGAACGCCACTTCGCCAGAGCGGCTTATGCCTGTCGAATCTACATAGCAGCCTTTGCTTTTCTTGTTACCACTCAAATTTTTCTGGGTACTCGGCCTTTATGTCGATTTCATGTATTGGCTTTTTGTAAGGTGTTGCGGCGGCAATGACTTGATTGCGGAATGCCGTGTAATCTTGATCTTGTACGGCGATTTTCATTGCGATAGTGGACAGACTTTTTTCACGTTGTTCTTTCGTCATGCCAATGTATTTCAAGTTCAGTAAGTCAACATATTGAATTGCGTAATCATTTACTGAAGCAGGTTGATTAAAGGCTTTTAGGATAACGTCAAATTCTTCAGTTGGCACGTGTCCCTGGAGACAGTCAAGGACCAAGGATTGAAAGCGGAAAATGGTCGGTAAGTGAACATCCCACAGTGGAAATTTTTTATCTTCTTGATAGAAGTTGACGAAATCCTTCAAAGCGATAGCGGCGTAGATTAATTCGGGCCATAGTATTTCTGTGGAAAAATAAATATTCTTGTCGGGAGCGATCAAGCCATGCTGTTTCATCGTATGTTCATGCAGTCCGTTAAAAACAAAATCTATATTGCGATCACCTTGAGCAGCTTGGCGAATTTGATAAGCTACATTAAGGATTCGCATCCGCGATCCTTCGTAACCATAGTACTGGTCTTCCTGACCAATCATTTTATAAATGGCCACGTTGAGTTCGTCTAAATCGAAGTAATCGCCGCTGACTTTAACGCCTGTATGGTTCGGTGTACTTTTCATATTCAGCATGTTAATAGCCTCCTCAACGTTTTGGTGTGTAACCGAGTTGATTGAATAGCTCGTTTCGTTCTGCGTCAGTCAAATCGCGCCATTCTCCAACAGGCAGATCTTCTAAAAAGATATTGATAATGCGGACTCGTTGTAAACTCCGAACCTCGTAGCCAAGCGCTGTACACATGCGGCGGATTTGGCGATTTAAACCTTGACGTAAGGTTAGTTTAAAGGTGTAACTAGACAACTTTTCAGCTTTTGCTGGAAGTGTTTTTGTATCGAGAATTTCGACACCTTCTTCCATTTTTGCTAAAAAGGATTCGGTGATCGGCATATCTACTTTGACGATGTATTGTTTCTCATGTTCATTCTCAACACGTAAAATTTCGTTGACGATATCTCCGTCATTAGTCAATAGGATAAGTCCTTCTGAATCTTTATCCAAGCGTCCTATGTGAAAAATACGTTCTGGATGATTAACGAAGTCAACAATATTTCCGTCAATATGCCGTTCTGTTGTACTGGTAATGCCAATGGGCTTGTTTAATGCCAAATAGACGTATTGTTGCTTGGGCTGTTCGATGATTTTGCCATCAACTCGGACTTCGTCGTTGGATTCGACTTGGCTACCCAGTTCGGCTAATTTGCCATTAATCGTCACACGTTCTGCTTCAATGAACTTATCGGCTCCGCGTCTTGAAGTAATGCCTGTTTCGCTTAAAAACTTATTGATTCGCATAATAAATTCCTCTCAGTTCCATATTTCCTAGTCTCGCTCTTATTATACATCAACTACGTGGGCGAATAAAAAAATTTGATGTTCCACAGTTGCAATTTTTAGATTAGTTTGACAATATAGAAGAGAAGCTGTTATTGATATGCCTCGGACTATCCGAAAGAATGTAAGCGCGTACATAACGGTAAAACGAGTAAAGGGGAGAAATGGGAATGGTCTACGCAATGCCGAATACAGAAGGCTCAAAAGTTACGTTTAAAGATAAGTACGACAACTTTATAAATGGAGAGTGGAAAGCACCAGTTAAGGGGCAATATTTTGATAATGTCTCACCAGTAACAGGTAAGAAATTTACAGAAATTGCTCGCTCCACTTCGGAAGACGTAGAACTGGCTCTTGACGCAGCACATGCGGCAAAAGAAGCTTGGGGAAAAACTTCAGTTACTGAACGTGCTAATGCTTTGCTTAAAATTGCAGATCGTATGGAGCAAAACCTAGAAATGCTCGCTGTAGCTGAAACGTGGGATAACGGCAAAGCAGTACGTGAAACTTTGAACGCCGATCTGCCACTGGCAATCGATCATTTCCGTTATTTTGCTGGAGCGATTCGGGCACAAGAAGGTTCGCTAAGCCAAATTGACAACGATACTGTAGCTTATCACTTCCACGAGCCACTTGGTGTTGTTGCTCAGATCATCCCATGGAACTTTCCGATATTAATGGCTGTTTGGAAACTAGCACCTGCTCTTGCTGCTGGTAACTGTGTCGTATTAAAACCAGCTGAACAAACGCCAGCAAGTATTCTGGTGTTAGCTGAACTGATTGGGGATATTTTACCTCCTGGAGTCTTGAATATCGTTAACGGCTTTGGTCTTGAGACAGGTAAGCCGCTTGCTTCAAGTCCGCGCATCAGCAAAGTAGCATTTACCGGTGAAACGACTACAGGTCGTATGATCATGCAATATGCATCTCAAAACCTGATTCCAGTTACACTGGAACTGGGCGGGAAATCACCGAATATCTTTTTTAAAGACGTAATGGACAAAGACGATGCGTTTCTTGATAAAGCAATCGAAGGATTTGTCATGTTCGCATTGAATCAAGGCGAAGTGTGTACATGCCCATCTCGTGTGTTAATTCAAGAAGACATTTATGATGAGTTTATGGAACGTGCACTAAAGCGTGTAGCAGCTATCAAAACAGGAAATCCGCTTGATCCAGAAACAATGATGGGAGCACAGGCTTCCACAGAACAAATGGAGAAAATCTTGTCCTACTTAGATATCGGCAAGCAAGAAGGAGCTGAAGTTCTTGCAGGAGGCGATCGCAATAAATTAGATGGTGATTACTCTGAAGGCTTCTATATTCAACCAACAGTCTTTAAAGGCCATAACAAAATGCGTGTTTTCCAAGAAGAGATTTTTGGACCAGTTGTTTCCGTAACGACTTTTAAAACGAAAGAAGAAGCGCTTGAAATTGCCAACGACACACTATACGGATTAGGCTCGGGAATTTGGACGCGTGATACCAACACAGCTTATCGCTTTGGTCGTGGCATTCAAGCGGGACGCGTATGGACAAACTGCTACCACCAATATCCAGCTCACGCAGCTTTCGGTGGATACAAAATGTCAGGCTTTGGCCGTGAAAACCATTTGATGATGCTCAACCACTATCAACAAACAAAAAATATGTTAGTTAGCTATAGTGAAGATAAACAAGGATTCTTTTGATTCTAGAGGAAGTCTACAAGTGTTTCAGTGAACCAAGAAAGTAGGGATAGCAATGGTCGAACGCGTTATTGCGACAGATGCTGCTATTGAATTGATTGAATTGCTGAAGGAAAAGCATGGACCGGTTATGTTCCATCAATCAGGTGGCTGCTGTGACGGCAGTTCACCGATGTGTTATCCAGAAGGTGACTTGTTTATCGGAGATCAGGATATTTTGATGGGAGTTATCGGAGACAGTAAATTCTATATGCACAAAAACCAATTTGACTATTGGAGCCATACGCAGCTAATCATTGATGTCGTTCCAGGACGCGGCGGAATGTTCTCGCTGGAAGGAGTCGAGGGTAAACGATTTTTAACGAGATCGAGAGCTTTCACTTCAGATGAAACCAAAGAATTACAGCAACAAGCTTGAGTAAAACCGGATGCAAATGCATCCGGTTTTTTACTGTTTATAAATTTTTTGATATTCGAGAAGCCGCTCCATATAACTTGAATGAAAGAAACCGACTTTTCTACACCGCTTTGCCCAGCTTGCGCTATGTAACTTGTTGAATAAGAAGGCATTGTCTATGTTTCCATTGTTAACTAGAAGATATGGAGAAAAGTAGTAGAGACTCCCCGCGAGCCCTTGGCAACTGGCACCGCGTTGTCCTGAAGCACCAGTTGCATGACCCACATCCTGTAGGCCCGAAAGCATAGCTAGTTTGTAGAATGTCTACAAGTGGAAATCATTAGTTTAAGCCATATGGAACAAGGGGTGAAGATAGAAAGTAGGCTAGTAAAATGGTATAATTTTAGCATGAAAGGTGGTTATCCAGTTGACGAAATTAGTGAACCGAGTTTCTCGCGAACAAGCCAATCATGCGATTTCCTACGCTTCGCATTCTTTAGTTACAGAAGGATTTGAAGTGACAAGTGAGGATGAAAATTTCGTTCGGTCGGTATTGACTGGTGAACGGACGGAAGCACAATTCCATCAAGCCATCAAAAGGAAGTTTGATGTCTAACTATCAGCACACTTCCATGTATTGTTACTCTGGGACTGATGTATTGATTAATTTATTTCATGTAGAAGATGAAGAAAAACTGAAAGAATTGGAGAAAGTTTATTCGTTGCTTCGTCTTTCGGAACTTCAACTGCAGAAACCGATAAATCTTTTGGATATTAACGCATTTTTAGCTATCCACCAATATATCCTTCAGGACGTTTATCCGTTTGCTGGAGAATTGAGACAAGAAATGATTTCCAAAGGTTCTTCTTCTTTTGCTCATCCTAAACACATAGAAGCACAGTTGCTAAAAATTTTTACTGACTTAAAATCGGAAAATTATTTGAAGAAATTACCGCGAAGTCAGCTGATCTCAAGACTTGCTTATTTTCTTTCAGAATTGAATGCTTTACATCCTTTTCGTGAAGGTAATGGACGCAGTGTTCGCGAATTTGCGCGCCAGTTGGTACTCAATGCGGGTTATCGATTGGATTGGGGAAAAGTACTAGAGCCCGCTGAGATTATTAATGCTTTTGTCGACTCCTTTAATAAAGATAATAACCGTCTAGAAAGACTGTTGGACGACATCATTACGCCATGAAAAATGCCAGTTACTCAGAGAGTACTGGCATTTTCTGCATGTTACGTTATAGGATGTTCCCGAAGCCAGTCGATTCCAAATTCGACAAGGGGTTTCATATCTACAAGACGGGTTTCGGCTTGCCCGAGCAAACCTTCAGAAATACTACCTGGAAAAGCTTTTGCGATTTCTGGGAAGCGGTCTGAATCCATATCTACACAGTCGTAAGTTTGCCAAGCACGTTTTCCATCCTTCAAAACAGCTGCGCCTTGCGGTATAGTAGGCCGGTTTTCTTGAACAAATTCAGCATAGTGAAGCGCCGTACACGAATCAAAGCCGACACCAATAAATAAGATTTTCACATCTACTTGCAACATTTTTGCGAGCGGCGATTTTTCCCCGAAAGAGTCCTCGAGGGGTTGTTCACTCATCCATTCAGCAGCTTGTTTTCCATAGGCTGCAAAGGAATGTGAAGGGTGAGGGCTACGTATAGTTGCAGGATGGCTATGGAAGCATTCTGCAATTTTCCCCATGCCGCGTAATTCGCTTAAGTGGGGATCAAAAGCAGGAAGCTGTTCGCGTATTGGCTGATGCCAATTTTCAGGGACTGGTGGCTGCATCCAGTAACTAGGGTCTGAGTTGTCCGTAGACTGCGCAGGCATGACAATTGTGCCTGCTTCTGTAATCGTTTCAAGCAACGCTTCAACGACCGCCTGAGCACCTCCAGCGATCCATCCCATGGACTTCAGTGAAGAATGAACCATTAACGCATCTCCAGTAACAATGCCTAGTTGCCGAAGTTGATGCTTTATAGTTGTTTTTGATTGGAATTCAGGGGTATTTAAAATATTCAATAACTCTGACATAAAGCATCCTCCTCATTTCAATATAGTATATAGGAAAGCCCACTGTTTTTGGGGAACTTCTGATGTTAGGGCAATAGAGAAAGGAATGATGAAAATGGAAGCAAAACCAATGAAAGAATCAAGAACAATCCAAACAAAGTTGGTTCTCCCACCCGATACCAATCATATGGACTCCATATTTGGTGGCAAAGTATTAGCTTATATCGATGAAATTGCAGGGATCACGGCAATGAAACATGCACGCCGTCAAGTAGTTGTAACTGCATCGATTGATTCTGTGGACTTTTTGTCTTCAGCACGTGTTGGAGACGTACTCGAACTCGAAGCAAATGTCACGTCAACCGGCCGAACTTCGATGGAGGTATATGTTCGAGTAAAATCGAAAAATCTGCAAACGGGTGAAGAAAAGTTAACAACGGAATCCTTCTTGACCATGGTTGCAATGGGGGACGACGGAAAACCAACTCCTGTCCCACCTGTGTTACCGGAATCTGCAGGAGAAAAACTCTTTTTTGACACAGCACCTGCAAGACGCGAACACCGAAAAATGAGAGTGAAAACACCAAGAACATAAGAAAAAGGTGTGTGGAGTTTAATCCATGCACCTTTTTTGTTCGATTAACTTTCAGAATTTACGTTCTCTAATGCGTTGCCCGTTTCGCTACTAATAACGGATAGGCTCCCATCCGTTTCGAGAACGACTGCTTTTACTTTTTCGGTAGAGCCAAATCCTGTATTGCGGATGGCTTGTAAAATCTCCATTTCTTTGATGCGTTCTTTTTTCATCGCTTTTCTTAAAAAACTTCCATCCAGAAATAGCAAACGTGGTTCTGATTTGATAACGTTGTTCACCCATTTGGAATGAACCGAAAAAAAAGTAAGTAAATACTGCAGGAAAATCAGTAATGCAAATGCAGTCATTCCTTCAAGTAAGCTAATGCTGCTGTCTAATAATATGGTGGCAAGTGTTGAACCTAAAGCGACAGTTACGACTAAGTCGAAGGCATTTAACTTAGTTAATGTACGTTTACCAGAGGCACGAAGTAAGATAATAAGTCCCACGTAAGCTAAAAAACCGACAGTGACAATTCGAATAAAGCTAGTGAGCGTAATTTCAAACATGTAATTCCTCCTCTTATGTGTCTTTCAATAGAACTTATCCACATGTTAATAAGTCCTATTCATATGATAAAATTAACAAAATTCAAATATCTTATCCACATAGCACACAAAAACATCCATTTTGCTGTGCATAAGGCTAGGTGGTTAGAGAGTTTATGTGGAATAATGGGTTTTCAAGCGTTTTGCTATTCCACTCTATGATTCCCTTTAGGGTTATCAACAAACACAAAATAAGCAGAAAAACAGTGAGAATGATTTAAACTTCTCTTCAAGAGAAATGAAAATAAGTATCCTGATATCGGAGTAACGCATTAAATTATGTTTAGCTGATAATAAAATGATGCTAGGTGTATGCATTACTTAAAAAAAACACACAAAAAAAGAGTAACCGAGGCTACTCTTTTTTTGTAATTTTCGTTAAGAGAATATCTCACACGATAAACTTTTATTTTTTGGCTAACAATTCTTCGAAGTATGCGCTAAATTCTTTTGAACGCTTTAAAATCGTGCTAGAAGATACACCAAATTTTTCACTTAAGTCTTTTGCAGAAAGCATCGGACCTTCAATCAGTTCGTGATCCTGCAAGAATCTCCAATACCCCGCAACAAGCGCTTCGGGTTTTTGAACAGTCGGCTGTTGACTGACAAGGTAGCTGTTTAAAATGCTTGTAATGTTGTCGACAGTTTCTTTATCAAACTCTGCCTGCTCGATATGCTTATCAAGTTCAGTCATAACAGCGTCATGTTCTGGAGAAAGCTGAATGCTTTCTTCTACGCTGCCTGTTGAGTACTTAACAATTTGTTCAACAATTGGTAAATAGTTGTCGCGTAAATAGCTTTCATCTTGCGTAGCATTTTCAGCAGCTATTTGTGCTTTTAATTGTTCGAAGAATGGACTAAACTCTCCAACAACGGTTAAATAGCCATTTAGGAAAAGAACGCCTTTTTCTCCAACACGAGAGTCTGGAAGAAGGATAGCCAGTAAACCTTGTCCATTTTCCATATCAGTTGGAGGCTGGTCTGCCATTTCAAGCGTTTCACCAGTAAAGACGTCTATAAACTGAGCTTTCTCAGTATCTCCTTTAACATATTGACCAAGGAATACTTTTACGTCTTTCCAATTTCCAAGTACTTCTTTTGTTGTTGGACGTTGAGCAAGGTCAATGTGTTTTGTTAAAAATTCTTCCCACAATTCGGGTTTTTTCATAAACAGGAAATTCTCAATAACAAATGCTTGCGCATCGTTTTCAGCCATCGATTTCATTAGATGTGGCTGCCATTCTTGTTGCAATTCACGGAACTCAGTAATATGT
Organism: Planococcus faecalis; assembly: GCF_002009235.1. Taxonomy (NCBI): domain Bacteria; kingdom Bacillati; phylum Bacillota; class Bacilli; order Caryophanales; family Caryophanaceae; genus Planococcus; species Planococcus faecalis. Next base: position 3,069,683 of record NZ_CP019401.1, on the reverse strand, counting down.
GTCTGATTTGGGTTTTCCGAGAAGAACTGTTGGCGTACTTTGAATAGTTCTTCATTAATCAAATCATTGATAGACACAGTTTGCTGTTTTCCGTGACATTTTTTATATTTTTTGCCACTGCCGCATGGACATGGATCATTTCTTCCTACCATTCTAATCACCTACATTTTTTATTGAGTGTAACATAAAATTGCGATGGGCTCAAAAGTCTGACGATTCAGACGCCAGTATGGTCCTTGGAAATAGCAGATATACATAATGATTGTGCTTAGAAAAATGAGGTGGAGTCCTTTGTAACTTGATGACCTCTTGGAACAATAGGCAGTATGACAACTACTAGAAAGTATGCACGAAGCTAAAGGCGTATTATAATACAGTGAGTAACGACAAGCAGGAGGTGACAATATGTATACAGATCCAGTAAAAGAATCGATTTCCTGGATGCGCGTCATTTTAGTAACGGTACTTATTGTCTTGCTAACTCGGCATTTTCTGTTTGAGCCGGTAGCTGTTCATGGTGAATCGATGATGCCTACATTCGAAGAAGATGACAAAGTTGTATTAGCAAAAATATACACGATAGAAAATTTTGATATGATTGTTTTCACTGCACCAAATGGCGTCAATTTCATTAAACGTGTGATTGGTGTACCAGGAGATGTCATTTCGATGGTGGACGACCAGTTGTATCTAAACGGTAAAGCTCAAGTTGAGCCCTATTTAGAAAATAACTTAAAAACTGCGAAACAGCGTGGAATGATTCGTTTAACTGAAGACTTCAAGGAGTTCACTGTACCTGCGGAATCTTATTTTGTCCTAGGAGATAACCGCTTAAACAGTACGGATTCAAGGATTTTAGGATTTATTTCTGAAAAGTCTATTGTCGGAGAAGTGAAAATCAGAATTGCGCCTTTTAGCCATATGGGTATCGTAGAATAAAAAAACAGTCACGCTAAAACTTAAAAAGACAGCGACCCTTTAACACGGATTGCTGTCTTTTTTGAGTTTAAAATAGTGCTAGTTTATCAATACGGTCCATTGCTTCGATGATTCGGTTTTCATCAACTAATAACCCAACGCGAATAAATCCTTCTCCGCTATCACCAAAACCGCTGCCAGCTGCGACTGAAATAGCTGCCTTTTCAAGTAAAAAATCAGCAAATTCGATACTGGTGAAGCCTTCCGGCACTGGCAGCCAAGCAAAAAAAGAGCCTTGAGGTGCTTCGATATTCCAGCCAATACGCGTGCATTCCTTTACGAGCACATTACGTCGCTTTTCATACAAATCTACCAAATCGGCTACGCATTGTTGATCTGCATTCAAAGCTTCTGCAGCAGCTAATTGGACAGCAGGGAACAAACCGGCAAATAAATGATCTTGGATTAGATTTAAAGCTTCAATCATTTTCGAATGCCCCACAGCAAAGCCAATTCGCCATCCCGCCATATTATAAGTTTTCGATAACGTATACATCTCAATCCCAACTTCTTTGGCACCTTCAGATTGCAAAAAGCTTACCGGTTTTTTTCCTTCAAATCCTACGGCGCCGTATGCAAAATCGTGAACAACAGCGATGTTATGGTCTTTTGCAAAAGCGACGGTGTCATCAAAAAAATCTTTATTTGCAACGGCGCCTGTCGGGTTATTGGGGTAATTCAAATACATTAATTTTGCACGTGAACAAACAGTTTCTGACAAATCATTAAAGTCTGGTAAATAACCATTTTCAGGGTGGAGATGCATCAATTCGTAGTCAATATTCGCTAATGGAGCACCAGAAAAGTAGTCAGGATAGCCCGGGTCTGGCAGCAGCAAAAGATCTTGCGGATTAAGCAATGCCAAGGGCAATTCAACAAGTCCAATTTTGGTTCCAGCCAAAATGGCGACCTCTAAATCAGGATCAATGTCTACATCATATTCGCGTTTATAGAAATTCGCAGCAGCTTGACGTAATTCTGAAATGCCGCGGAAAGGTGAGTACTTATGTGTCTTCGGATCAGCCGCCGCCGTTTGTAATGCTTTAATAATATGATCGGGTGTTGGTTGGTCGGGATTACCTTGTCCGAGATTGATGACATCGCGTCCTTCAGCGACGGCTTTGCTCGTTTTGGCAACTAGTGAAGCAAAAAACTGAGTAGGTAAGTTTTGTAAGCGATTTGAAAAGTCCATAAAATTCTCCTCATTTTCGAAATAATTGCACATCTACTCCGAATCTTATAGAATTTAGATTAGCTTGTCTACTGGAGGAGAAAACATGAAAATTGCATGTGTTCAAATGGATATCATATTCGGAGAGCCCGAACAGAACTATCAGCAAGTCATAAATTATTTAACGGAGGCAGCCGCTAACGGAGCGGAGACAATTGTTTTGCCAGAAATGTGGAACACGGGATATGCACTGACTGAGCTTGGTACTTTAGCAGACAGCACTAACCAAACTGTAGAGCTACTGAAAAGTTTTGCGAAAGAACATGCTGTGAATATTGTCGGAGGTTCTGTTTCAACACAGAAGAATAACGGCTTTTATAATACGATGTATGTCGTTAATAAAAACGGTGAACTTGTTTTGGAATACGACAAAGCACATCGTTTTGGTTTAATGGATGAGCATATTCATCTTGAAGAAGGTGATACACTTGGGACGTTTAAACTGGACGGCACTGTTTATGGCGGAGTTATTTGCTATGACATTCGTTTTCCTGAATGGATTCGTGCACAAGCACTAAATGGAGCGAAACTGATCTTCGTATCAGCGGAATGGCCAGAAGCGCGAATTGACCACTGGCGTATTCTTTTACAAGCTCGTGCAATTGAAAATCAGTGCTTTATCGTTGCCGTGAATCGCGTCGGCAGCGATCCGAAAAATGTGTTTGGCGGCAGTACGATGGTCATAGCTCCTTGGGGAGAAGTTCGTTTGGATATGCAAAAAGACGAAGGCGTGGGGTATGTGGAAATCAATTTGGACGAAGTAGAGGAAGTCCGAAAACGGATTCCGGTCTTTGATGATCGTCGTGAAAAATTGTACGAGAAATTCAGTAAGTCAATAAATGAGGTTCTTTAATATTCACAATATGAAATACAACCAACTTTTACAAACTTAGTTTTCCAACTAGAAAGCCGCTCCAGATGAAAAATCTGAAGCGGCTTTCTTCTATATATATGAGAAGAAATGAAGAACACAAGCAAACGAAAAGTTAAATGCTCAAGAAATCTCTTTGACCATATGATGAAAAGGCTCACCAATAATAGTCCAAGGTTCGGCAATAGAATAGCCTAGCCGTTTGTAAAGACGAATCGCCCCGTCTTTATCAATATCAACGTTTAACGAAAGTTTGCCTCCTCCTTGAGAAGAAACCAGTTCCTCCGCAAATTGGAAAAGTTTTGAGCCAATTCCTTGGCCTTGATAGGAAGGATCGACTGAAACAGTGTCGATATACCACTCGTCGGTATGAGCTTCTGGCTCAATTGAACGATTGTGTCCTTGTTTTTTCAGTTGATCAGCCAAGTGGCGATCTAGTGCTTCAGCTTGATTGCCGTGATAAAGCACCAAAGTGCCAGCAATATTGCCACCTACTAATGCAACGTATGTATAACGGTAGCTATGACGTGTATTTTCTCCACGAATCATATCCTCTACTTTTTCAAGTACCGCTGCTGGTTCTTTTTGTGCAGTCATATGATTTGCGATGTCTCCAATCGCATTGATAATGAGTGGTGCGACTTTTTTTGCGTCATCGGGTTGCGCTTGTCGTATAATAATATTCATGTAGTATGCCTCCTGTTACTTGATTAAAACCTGCTTAGACTGAAATAATAGATCGTAGAAGTATAAAAGCTGCGCTATAGAGAAGTAGTTCAACATATAGTATATCAATGAATCTGTTTATTAACACGAAGGGGGTCTACGGATGGTAAATACGAAACATGTGCTGACATACGGAGATACATTTGTAGATTATATAGCGACCAATGCTGCGAATGATACTTTCGAACGTCATCTTGGTGGAGCTACCGTGAATGTGGCTGCAGGCGTTAGCCGTTTAGGTGTGCCGTCAGGATTTATTACAATTACAGGAGACGACGAGACTTCTGCTTTTGTGCGAAACGAATTACTGAAGGAGGGCGTAGATTTAACTTATGCCATCAAGGTACCGGAAAAGAGGGTGAGTGGTGTTTACATTCATTTGACGCCTGAATTTGATCGTGTGTTCTCAGCATATGTTAACAAAACTCCTGATCTTCAAGTAGCGAGCGATAAACTAAAACCAAAAGCTTTTGAAAATGCTAGTGTATTCCATTTCTGTTCAGGAACTCTTTTTCATCCTAAAGCAAGAGCCACTACTCAAAAGGCATTAGAACTAGCAAAGGAGTATGATGTCCTTTGTTCATATGACGTCAATATTCGACCATTGCGCTGGGAAAGCGAAGACCTTTGCCGCAAAACCATATTGAATTTTCTTTCATCGGCAGATATTGTTAAACTAACGACAGAAGAACTTTCCTTTTTAATGGAAACGGAACGAATGGAAGATGGGATTACCCAATTATCCCATAATCATATTCCGTTGGTTTTTGTTACAGATGGTGAAAATGGCACGTATACCGTTTGTAAAGATCAAACCTTTCACGTACCGGTTATTCCTGTGCAACCGGTAGACACAACAGGAGCGGGTGACGCCTTCATGGCTGGTATTCTTAGATACATCCATTTGTTTGGATTGCCTAAAACACATCAGGAAGTGATTCGCTGTGCTGACTTTGGTAATAAAATGGGCGCACTTTGTACGACAAAAACAGGTGCGTTAACAGCAATGCCGCGTATTGAAGAGATTGAGAAAAATAAGGATTAAGAAGGAGAAACTTTATGACTTTGCATAGTTTTCATTTAAAAGCAGATTGGCCGGGTCTACGCAACGACGTAGGAGATATTGAAGTAGGCGGTTTAAAAACTCAGATATCGATTCCACCAGAAATGGATGGCCCCGGAATCGGCACAAATCCTGATGAAATGTTGTTGGGTGCCGCAGCTACTTGTTACATTATTACACTTGCCGCTATGATGGAACGCAGTAAGGTAGAAAAATCATCTTTAACGATGGAATCAGAAGGTATTGTAGAAGTCGAAAAAGGCGTAGTTACGTACAAGCGCATTATTCACAAACCACAAGTGGTTTTAAAAGCGATTGCTTCTGACAAGGATTTAGCATTAGTTCAGAAACTGGCAGAAAAAGCTGAAAGCTCTTGCATGATTACACGTGCGATTAAAGGCAATGTGGAAGTTGAATTGCAAGCGGATATAAGAAAAGAAAACTGAGATTCAGTATAGGCATGCTCCGGAAGCCTTTAAAATAATAGACGAAGAAAAAGGTTTTCTTTTTCTTCGTCTATTATTTTTTTGAGAAAATCCTGACAGTGCAATGTTTAGGTGGATTTATACCGGGTAGGGTACTGATAGAGCGAAAAACAAAAGGAGGAACTAACACATGTTTAATTACACAGTAGATACATTAAAAACAGTAAACGAAGCGGTTGAAGCTTTAGAGGAAAACTTAAAGGCGGAGAAATTTGGTGTTCTTTGGAATTTTGATTTAACTGCCAAACTTCAAGAAAAAGGGGAAGATTTCGATACGCCTTATAGAATTCTAGAGGTTTGTAATCCAAAAGAAGCGAATCGAGTGTTATCGGAAAACTTAATGATCGGCTATTTCTTACCGTGTAAAATCGTAGTGTATAAAGAACGTGATGGTGTGAAAATTGGAATGCCGAAGCCTACTGCTTTGATTGGTATGGTTGAAGATCCAACCGTCAAGTCGATTGCTGAGGATATTGAAGAACGTTTGATCAAGTGCATCGACCAGTCTGCATAAAAAGTCAGACGCTTTTATAGAGGGAAATCCCCGAAGTTTAACGTGATTGTTGTTGTAAGCTCATCTATTGACAACATACCCTTAGGGGTATATTATAAAGGTAAGCAAGAATCCTTTCGTTTATTAATAGGAGGCATCAATAATATGAAATACGACAAACTTGTTGAAAATCGATTGAAAAGAATAGAAGGTCAGCTTCGAGGTGTTATTAGAATGGTAGAAAACGACGGAGAGTGTAGAGATGTCGTTATGCAACTTTCAGCAGTAAGAAGTGCAGTAGACCGTGCTATCGGCGTTATTGTTAGCGATAACCTTGAAACGTGCGTACGTGAAAGCATAGAGAAGGGCGAAAGCACAGAGAATATGGTAAAAGAAGCTGTTGACTTACTAGTGAAAAGTAGATAAAAATTTTGTTTGACATTCACAGAGAGTTGCTTTAACATACCCTGTAGGGTATCAAGAGAGTGCGGCGTCACTATAAAACGTTATTTTTTTTGGAGAAAAAATATACCCCTATGGGTAATTTAAAAATGGAGGCAATACAATGGCACAAGAGCAAAAGAAAACGACGATCGTATTATTCAGCGGTGATTATGATAAGGCGATGGCAGCTTATATCATTGCTAACGGTGCTGCAGCATATGATCACGAAGTAACAATTTTTCACACATTTTGGGGATTGAATGCATTACGAAAAGAAAATCCACCAGCTTTGAAAAAAGGTCGTCTAGAAGCCATGTTCGGTAAAATGATGCCAAGAGGTGCAGATAAACTCGGTTTATCAAATATGCAGTTTGGTGGAATGGGACCTAAGATGATTAAACAAGTTATGAAAAAACACAATGCATTATCTTTACCACAACTAATTGAAATGGCAGCAGAGCAAGACGTGAAAATGATCGCCTGTACGATGACAATGGATCTTCTGGGGTTACAACAAGAAGAATTGCTCGATGGAATTGAATACGCAGGTGTTGCAGCTTATCTTGGAGATGCAGAAGACGGAAACGTTAACTTATTCATCTAATCAAATTGAATATGAGGGGAAGATGAAAAATGGACTGGATTACATGGCTTTTAGTTGGAGCAGCTGTCCTTTGGTTAGTTTATCGATTCACAACACCTACTAAAGGAGTTCAAACGATTTCTACAGAAGAAATGAAAATACAGCTTGGCAAGAAAGATAAACAGTATATTGACGTGCGAACTCCAGGAGAATTTAAAGGGAATCATATTAAAGGCTTTAAAAACATCCCATTAAATGAGTTGCCAAAGCGCATGATTGAACTATCAAAAGAAAAAGAAGTACTGGTTATTTGCCAAAGCGGAATGCGCAGCAGCAAAGCTAGTCAATTATTGAAGAAAAATGGGTTTACTGCGATAACAAATATTAGAGGCGGCATGAGCAGTTACCGCAAATAAAGGAGAAATTCACAATGAAAACAATGACAACCGAAGAAGTTCAAAAAATAATAGAAAGTAACCAAGCGATTTACTTAATCGATGTTCGAGAAACAGACGAAGTTGCAGCAGGGAAAATTCCTGGCGCTATTCATATTCCGTTGGGGTTATTGGAATTCCGCATGAGTGAACTAGACAAATCTTCAGAATATATCATGGTTTGCCGATCTGGCGGACGTAGTGGACAAGCTACTCGTTTTCTTGAAGATCAAGGCTATAACGTTACAAACATGAACGGCGGAATGTTGGATTGGAACGGCGAAACAAACTAATTGTCTGCTGAAGAACTGGCAGAATTTCAAGGAGGAAATTTAATGGTACAAACAGATTTAACATTAGATGCAAAAGGATTAGCATGTCCGATGCCAATCGTCAAAGCAAAAAAAACGATGAAAAATATGGATTCAGGTAAAGTACTTGAAATTCAAGCAACAGATAAAGGTTCCACGGCTGATTTTCAAGCATGGGCAAAAAGTTCTGGACATCAGTACATCGGGACTGAAATTGAAGGCGATGTGTTACGTCATTTCCTCCGAAAAGATGGTGCAGGAGCTCCTGAAGAAACCATTACAATACCTGAAATTTCATTGGCAGATTTCACTCGGAAAGTTGAAAACGATGAAGCGATAACGATTTTGGATGTTCGCGAAAAAGATGAATTCGAAGAAGCTCATATTCCTGGAGCAATTCATATCGCATTAGGGGAAGTAGAAGCACGAATGGACGAACTAACAAAAGAAGAGGCTATCTACATTATTTGCCATTCAGGTAGAAGAAGTGGTATTGCAGGAGATATGATGACTAAGAGTGGTTTTAATAGCCTATATAACGTAGTACCTGGCATGAGAGACTGGACAGGGAAAACTGTATAAAAATTTTAACTAAAAATATACCCCTGGAGGTAATTTCGCATGACGGTAACAGCAATGAAAGCAAGTGAAGTAGCAAAAAAAGTAGTAAATAATCAGCCATTATTTATCTTAGATGTACGAAATGGCGATGCCTTTGCAGATTGGAAAATCGAAGGTGGCAATATCCAGTATTTGAATATCCCTTATTTTGATTTGTTGGACGGCGTCGAAGAAGTGGTTTCAGAATTGCCAACAGATAGAGATATCTTAGTAGTGTGTGCCAAAGAAGGATCTTCGGTTATGGTAGCAGAAATGCTGTCAGAAGAAGGCGTTTCTGCAGCGTATCTTGAAGGCGGTATGAAAGCCTGGAGTGAACACCTGGAACTTGTAAAAGTCGGAGATTTGAGCAACGGCGGCGAATTGTATCAATTTGTTCGTCTAGGCAAGGGATGTCTTTCTTACATGGTCATTTCTGAAGGAGAAGCCGCTGTAATTGATGCAACTCGCATGGCAACGATTTTCTTGGACTTCGCGCAAGAAAAAGGCGCAACAATCAAGCATGTTTTCGATACGCATTTGCACGCTGATCATATTTCTGGGGGCCGAGCGATTGCAGAAGCAACAGGTGCAACGTATTACTTGCCAGCAAAAGATGCAGAAGGAGTCGTGTTTGACTATGCGGCTTTAGAAAATGGTCTAGAAGTGGCAATTGGAAGCTCGCAACTCGAAATTGAAGCACTTTACTCACCAGGTCACACAATCGGCTCTACTTCGTTTATTGTAGACAAAAAATATTTGATGACTGGCGATATTTTGTTTATCGATTCAATTGGACGACCAGATCTTGCAGGTCTTGCTGAGGACTGGGTAGGGGATTTGAGAGAATCTCTTTACTCACGTTATCAGGATCTAGCAAACGAACTTATTGTTCTTCCAGCTCATTTCATGATTATTGATGAATTAAATGAAGACGGTAGTGTGGCTAAAAAACTTGGCGACTTATTTAAAGAAAACCACGGATTGAATATTTCGGACGAACAAGAATTCCGTGATATGGTTACGAAAAACTTACCACCACAGCCAAATGCATATCAAGATATTCGCAAAACAAATATGGGTCAAATCATACCAGATGAAGAAATACAGCGTGAAATGGAAATTGGACCGAATCGCTGCGCAGTACGTTAAGTAAAAACAAAAAAATTGCAAACAACTTAAAGGAGAGATACTGATGAAATCAACTAAAGTATTAGACGCGAAAGGATTAGCATGCCCAATGCCAATCGTAAAAACAAGAAAAGAAATGAAAGATATGGCAAGTGGAGAAGTTCTTGAAATTTTGGCTACTGATAAAGGTGCACAAGCAGATTTAGCTGCATGGGCAAAGTCAGGTGGACATGAATTAATGGAATCTCAAGTAGAAGGCGACGTCTTTAAATTCTGGATCAAGAAAGGCTAAGAGGTGGATCAAAGGGTATCGTTACGATACCCTTTTCCCTATTAGAAAGGTGATTTAAATGAGCATAGATTTTATCGTTGTTATATTTATCATCGGCTTTGTAGGTTCCTTTATTTCCGGAATGGTAGGAATCGGTGGCTCGATTATCAAGTATCCCATGTTACTCTATATACCAGTAATGCTAGGGTATACGGCTTTTAGTGCTCACGAAGTGTCAGGGATCAGTGCCATACAGGTATTTTTTGCGACCATCGCTGGGGTATGGGCATATCGTGGTAGCGGTTATTTAAATAAAACCCTAATTGCTTATATGGGGGGTGCCATTCTCATCGGTAGTTTTATCGGTGGCTTTGGCTCTACTCTACTATCAGAGCAAGCGATTAATATTGTCTACGCTATACTCGCGACGATTGCTGTCGTAATGATGTTCATGCCAAAAAAAGGCGTCGATGACATTCCGCTTGATCAAGTGACATTTAACAAATGGCTAGCTGCAGGATTAGCCTTTGCTGTCGGAATTGCTGCCGGAATTGTAGGAGCAGCAGGTGCTTTTATTTTAGTACCCATTATGTTAATTGTATTGAAAATACCAACACGGATGACCATTGCAACATCGCTTGCCATTACGTTCTTGTCATCGATTGGTGCGACAATCGGTAAAATTGTCACAGATCAGGTTTTATACGGTCCGGCGGCTGTGATGATTGTGGCAAGTATACTCGCAGCACCACTTGGAGCTAAGCTCGGACAAAAGATGAATACGAAGTATCTCCAATGGATTTTGGCTTTATTGATTTTAGGTACAGCCATTAAAATTTGGTCAGATATTCTATAATACAAAAAAGCGGACGCCTTTTCAAAAGGCATCCGCTTTTTCTATTTTTCAGTGCTTTGAGCACTTATGATTTCGATTCGATCGGATGGGTAGGTGTAGTTACCGGTACGTTCAATCTGGGCCACTTCATACATAGTGACTGCTACGTCTTTCGCTTCAACAGGTTTGTATTTTTTCATTTTGCCTTTTAGTACTTTGCTAATGACAGGGCTTAGAAGAGTAGCAGCTTTTTCACCTAAACGAAATTCTTGACGTTCTCCAAGCAATAGAGAAGGTTGGAATATATGCAAGGCAGTCAAGCCCGTTTTCTTCAAATTCAGCTGTAGCTGTCCTTTAGTGCGACTGTAAAAAACTTTTGAGTTGGAGTCGGCTCCTAATGCGGTAATAACCAAAAAGTTTTTTACTTGATGAGACTTTGCCAATTCAGCCATTTTGAGGGGATAGTCATAATCAACTTTTTTGAATGCCTCTTGTGATCCGGCTTTTTTGATTGTCGTACCGAGACAACAATAAACATCGTCGACAGTAAAATAGTCGGCATAGTCATCCAGTTTGTTGAAATCGGTAATAATCTGTTCAAGTTTTTCATGTATTAGTTCGATTGGATGGCGCACCAAAATTCTTACCTGGCTGTAGTGTGAGCTGTTTAAAAGGATATGGAGCAATTCATTGCCAACCAGTCCGCTGGCTCCTGCTAGTAAAGCAGTTTTATTGTTCATCGTAAACGACTCCTTTGTCTATGTGTTTTCGCTTAGAACCTACTATACCCCAATATATAGAGAATTGTCTTTTTGCTTTGAATCTTTGGCTAAAAGAGTACAATGAGATTAAGAATGAACGGAGAGGAAGAAGCGCATGAAACCAGTGATAGTCGCTGAAAAACCAAGTCAGGCCAAGGCCTACGCGGAAGCGTTCAAAACTACGAAACGTGACGGCTTTATTGAAATTACACCGGATGCGATTTTCCCACAAGGTGCCTATATCACGTGGGGCATCGGACACCTCGTCGAATTAAAAGAACCAAAAGCTTATAATCCGAAATGGGGGAAATGGTCACTGGCTGCACTGCCGATTTTGCCAGACACCTACCAGTTTCAAGTAGCAAGAGGTAAGGCGCAGCAATTTGCCATTATAAAAAAATTGATTTTTCAAACCGATACGGTCATCAATGCTTGTGATGTTGACCGGGAAGGATCCAATATATTTTATAGTATCTATTACCATACGGGAGCTAAAGGTAAAAAGATTCAACGATTGTGGATTAATTCACTAGAAGCTGATGAAGTTAGAAAAGGTTTTCAAGAACTGCGCGATAATCGGCAAGATCTGTTGTTGTACCAAGAAGCGAAAGCGCGTCAAATTAGCGATTGGTTGGTCGGCATGAACGGCTCTCGTTTGTACTCCTTATTGCTTCAAGAAAAAGGCATACGCGAAGTGTTTGCGATTGGACGCGTGCAAACGCCTACTGTTTTTCTGATTTATCAGCGTGAAAAAGAAATTGAAGCATTTGTACCAGAGCCTTTTTATGAAATTGAAGGTCTATTTGATGCGGAAAAAGGACGCTATAAAGGTAAAGTGAAACTAAGAGCGAAGGAGAGAAGAGAAGCAGAAGAACTATTGGCCAAACATGCTGTTGCTGCAAAAGAAGAAGGCGTTGTCACACAAGTAAAAACTACAGAAAAACGTACGCCACCGCCCCAGTTGCACTCTTTATCAACTTTGCAAGCAGTGGCTAATCGGAAATGGAAATACAGTCCTGCTAAAGTTCTGTCTGTTATGCAGGGGCTGTACGAAAAAAAACTTGTCAGTTATCCAAGAACCGATACCCAGCATATTACACCGGGTGAATTTAGTTATTTGGCAGGCCAAGTCGAAAAATATCAGCAATTGATTGAAGCGCCATTTCCGATTGCTTCCAAAGCGCCGAAAAAGCGATTTGTAGACAGTTCCAAAGTTCAGGAGCATTATGCCATCATCCCGACAAAAACCATCCCGACTGCCCGGAAATTAGCGGGACTGGCAACAGACCAGCGCAACTTATATGAGGAAGTATTGCGGACGACGTTGGCAATGTTCCACAAAGATTATCGCTATGCCGAAACCAAGGTGACAACAGATGTTAAAGGGCTGGCGTTTTTCACCACCGGAAAAACAGAGCTTGAAAAAGGGTGGAAAGAGCTATTTCCTTCTGCCAAAGAAACGAAAGAAGAATCGTCTCTTCCTGAATTACGTGAGCAGGAGCGAGTTAAAAGTAAAGTCGATATAAAAGAAAGCATGACAACACCACCAAAGCCGTACACTGAAGGACAGCTAATCGCCATGATGAAAACGTGTGGGAAGTTTGTAGAAGATGTAGGGGATACTGAAATTTTAAAGGAAATTGAAGGACTTGGGACAGAAGCAACGAGAAGTGGCATCATTGAAACAATCAAACGGCATGAATACATCTCAGTCACCAAAAATATTGTTTCGATTACTGGAAAAGGTCGTATTCTTTGTCAATCCATTGAAGGGAATTTATTGTCGAGTCCATCAATGACCGCTAAATGGGAAACTTATCTGAAGAAAATCGGTAAAGGTGAAGGCTCAGCGGAAGTGTTCCTGGCAACCATCGGCAAGTTTATCCAAAAGCTACTAGACGAAGTGCCGGGACAAATGTTGAAAAACGGATTGCCTGAACAGCTAGCAACACCTGATGCCAAAGATGAGATTGCTCTTTGTCCAAGATGCAAGACTGGCATGATTGTATCGCGAAGAGGTTCGTACAATTGTACCGAATACGCTACTGGTTGCAAGCAATCATTTCCCGCAACGTTCTTGAAAAAGCGGTTAACTGCTAAACAAATTGAATACTTGTGCACGAGAGGCAAGACGCCAGTTATTAAAGGGTTTGTTTCAAAAAACGGTAAGAAATTTAACGCTAAGTTGGTATTAGAAGAAGGTAAGTTGAAAATGGAGTTTTGAAAACCTGTTTCGTTAATTCAACTCGTATCGTAATCGGAAAGTTCGATTGGTTGCAATGAATTAGCGCTTTATCTAATAATGAATACTAAAGAAAAAGCCAGACATCAGCAGGAAAGGAAGTTTCATATGAAATATAATTTTGATGAAATCATTAATAGAAGAGGCACCTACTCTTTAAAGTGGGACGGAGAAGAGTTGATTAAGCAATTCGGATTAACAAAGAGATACGATGAACATACCATTCCGTTGTTTACCGCCGATATGGACTTACCTGTTCCACAACCTTTAGTAGATGCTTTGCACAAAACAGTGGACCACCGAATTTATGGCTATTCTGTTTTTCCGGATGAGTATTTCGGTGCGATTCAATCGTGGTTACAAAAACGGCATGACTGGAGAGTGGAAAAAGAACACATCGTTTACAGTCCAGGAACAGTTCATGCGCTGAACATTGCGGTAAAAGCATTTACTAAACGAGAAGATGGCATCATCATTCAGCGTCCTGTTTATCCGCCGTTTACTTCTGTAATTGAAGGGAATGGCCGGAAAGTCATCAATAACGCACTACACGTAGATGAAGAAGGTTATTATTCGATTGACTTCGAGGATTTTGAAGCGAAAGCAAAGGCTGACCATACGACAATGTTCATTTTATGCAATCCGCATAATCCAACAGGTCGAGTTTTCAATAACGAAGAGTTGAATAAAATGGCAGCGATTTGTCATGACAATAATGTCTTAATCGTAGCCGATGAAATCCATGGAGATCTATTGCGTCGCGGCAATGAGTTTATTCCTATGGTGAAAGCGGCTGACCATGCTGACCACATTATTACGTGCACAGCAATTAACAAAACCTTCAATGTGGCTGGGTTGCATTGCACCAACGTCATTATCTCTGACGAAGAGCTTCGTACTCAATTCGCTACTGAAATGGGTATGCAATTGGCATCTCCCTTTGCGATTGCAGCTTTGATTGCGGTTTATAACGAAGGAGAAGACTGGTTGGATCAGCTGACTGACTATGTCGATGGCACAATGACGTATGTCAAAGAGTTTTTGGCTGAGCGCATGCCTGAAGTAAAAGTAGCTATTCCTGAAGGAACCTATATTATGTGGTTAGATTTTAGTGGTTACGGCATAACAGCTGAAGAAATTCATGATCGCATATACAATAAAGCCAACGTCCTACTTGAAGATGGCAGTATGTTTGGTGAAGAAGGAGAGTTCTATCAACGGATTTGTACCCCTTCTCCGCGCCCACTGATAGAGGAAGCTTTGGAAAGAATAGCAAAAGAATTTGAAGACATTTCTGGAAAAAGATAACGAGGCAACCCCGTAGTAAATCATAAGTGGGTGCTGATTTCTTTATCTTTAACACGATATTTAGTATGATGAGGGTACTTGAGAAATAAGAGCGTGTTAATCTAAGATGTAGTTTCAACTAGCAACGATGCTTTTTTCATGTTATCGCTATCTTTATATCTTGGTTAAATAGTTCAGACAATAGAGCTGAAGTAAAAGCCGAAAAGAATGCCTTGAAACAAAGGCAATTCTTTTCGGCTTTTCTAGTTTCTGAAAAAGAAAGGAAGTGGTCATCATTTATTACTTTGTAGATCATAAGAAAAAGAAGATTCACCAACGACAGTTTGCTGGAGATCGGTGCGATTTTGTGGAGACACCTGTAGAAAAAAGGGAATTTACTGACCAAGTCGAATATGTTCAGCAGCTGAAGAATAAAGATTTATACGAAATGTGTAAATATTGCCAGCAAGCTCAAAGCATTAGTAGCTAGAAAGGCCGTATTTATGAATAAGCCAGACAAAAAACCATAGACAAGTCCAGATTACCTGAATTTGTCTATGGTTTCATAAGTTGGAAGTTGTTATTTGGCAGGTTCTAGTAATAACAAAGTATAGCCTTTATCAGTGGTGAAGTTCCAATCAAGAAACACTTCTGAAATAGGTTGCTTCAAAATGGCTTCAATCCGAGTTTGTAACAGTAAGCGCCGTTCTAAAGGACGCTTAACTAACTTCAATTCTTCAGTAAATCCTCCACGAATGAGTTCTTTTTCAATTTCGACAAAAATTCCGGTACGCTCGATCAATAATGTGCGGTTGTTGAGCCAGTACAAATCCGTTTTTTCAGGAGTTTTTTGTGCTTTTCGACTAGCTTCCTCCACTTCCTCGAGAACACTTTCCACTTGAACAGCTGAATCCCACTCAAAGTCGGCTGCTGGCGATTTATCGGTCATGACAGCAAGAATCATTCCCGTCTGATCATCTAAATTCCAATCTGCGTAGACATCTTCAATATCCAATGCACCAATTTGCCATAAATCCACTTTTATATCTACAGCCAGTTGATTCATCAAAAGATCACGTGTTTCTAATACTCTGCGATGTTCTTGTTGGTTCAGTAGAATTTTTTCAGGAGGAGATAAAAATCCACGCAGGTGGATCGTGATAAAGGGCGGCTTGACGGTTACGAATACTGAAGTAGGACCTTTTCCGAAATGATTACGCAATAAAGTGGAAATGTAGCTGCCAACTTCAGTATGAATTGTTTTTTCGGTAGGCATGACGTAGTCTCCTTTTTTAGCTGTAGCAATATAAACGACAATCTTTCTTTCATCCATCTAATTAAAAGTAGATGGAAAAAGAGTAGTCTGTCTAGTGTGCTTTATTATACGGCAATTGCGTTGTCGTGTACAAAACGATTGCATCGAATAAAAAAGAGTTACATACGCAGAAATATATAAGGTTATTAGTTTAATAGAAGATCACATTTCATATTTTCCTTTTAGTGGAACAAATAGCACGTGGTTTAAAAGCGTGCTGTGAATTTTGCCTTCAGCATCTTTTTCAATCAGTTGAAGTTCTTGGCTAGCAGAACTTCCTACTGGAATCACCATTTTCCCTCCATGATTTAGTTGTTCAAGTAGTTCTTTCGGAACTTCAGTAGCTGCAGCGGTAACCATTATCCGATCAAAGGGAGCATGCTCTTTCCAGCCCGCGCTGCCATCCCCTAAGTTAAAGTGAATATTATCAAGACCTAATTGGGCTAACCGGTCTTTTGAACGATGATGCAACTCCTCAATTCTTTCGATTGTGTATACAGTTTTGGAGAAAGTAGCAAGTAGCGCGGTTTGAAAACCCGATCCAGTTCCAAGCTCCAATACTTTTTGGCTGGGTTCAAGGTCAAGTGCCAGTGTCATTTCGAGCACGAGCGATGGTTGTGAGATTGTTTGTTCAAATCCAATAGGCAAGGCATAGTCAAATGTAGCAAGGTCTTTGTTGGTATCCATGAAAAAGCTGCGATCCATTTGTCTGAAATAGGTGATGATTTCTTTTCTTCGTTCGCTCATCACGTTCACCCCCTTTCTCGTATTGTGTTTTTAGTAAACAAAGCGATAGCTGAGTCATGCATTTTCTGAACAGTCTTGTTACATTGAGTTTAATGAAAAACGAGCAAGCTGTATAGGAAGTAGACTGGAATTTATCCAGAAAAAGAGAGGGCGATTCGTATGGGTTTTCAACAAATGGTTATGAGGTCAATTGAAGAAGGTATTCATCAAAATGATCAGAGATTGGAACTTGCTACTTTTGGGATGGGCTGCTTTTGGGGACCGGAAGCACGCTTTGGTAGCATGCCAGGAGTGGTCCGAACCTGTGTGGGTTTTACTGGCGGAACAACACCAACGCCTACGTACCGGCAAATGGGCGATCACACGGAAACAGTTCATATCAGTTTTGATCCACGAGTCATCAGCTATGAAGCTATCCTTCGAGAATTCTGGCAAAATCATTACCCAAATCGCGATAATTATAAAGGGAGACAATATATTTCTTTAGTCCATTACCATACAGAGCAGCAGCGCAAAACGATTGAAAACATTCGAAAAGAAATGGAAACACAACTCCGTGAGCCAATTGAAACGGAACTTGCACCTTTTGGTGAATTTACGTTAGCTGAAGAACGCCACCAAAAATATTATTTGAAACGGTACCCAAAGGCTTTAGAGCAACTGGCAGAACTTTTTCCTGAAAAGGAATTATTAACAGACTCGACTTTTGCTGCTCGGCTAAACGGTTTTGTAAAAGGCTATGGAACAAAAGACAGTGTGCGAGAAGACATAGCGCAGTGGCGTATCGGAACCGTTGAAAAAAATGGTTGACTGATCTTTTTTTGAAGTTGAAATGGTAGATGGGCTTTTACCTGAGATTGGATTTTGTCAGAAACTGTAGGAGATTAAAGTGCTAACCCATATAATAGAAAGAAAAGAGAAAAGTAGGAGATACCTAGTGGATCAAACAACATTGCTGTTAGCTTTACTGCCAATTGTCGTAATTCAATTTGCACTAATGATTTTTGCTTTAATCAATTTGATAAAAAACCCCAATCCGAATGGTCCGAAATGGATGTGGGGAATCCTGATTGTTATCGTCAATATTTTAGGACCGATTCTTTACTTTGTAATCGGGAGGAGAAACTATTGAATATAGTGGAAGTGGAAAAACTAACAAAGCGTTACGGACAACAAGAGGTTGTGAAGAAACTTTCTTTTGTATTAGAAAAAGGCACTGCTACCGCTTTAATCGGTCCGAATGGAGCAGGGAAAACGACAACCTTGTCGATGTTAGCCAGTTTACTGTCTCCTTCAAATGGAACAATTACACTAGCTGAAAATTTGACCATCGGTTTCCTTCCTCAGTATCCTCAATTTTTTCCGTGGTTGACAGCGTTAGAATTTGTGGAAATGGCTGCGAAAATAAGTGGGATTGAAGCGAGAAAAGCGAAATTGCAAGCAACTCGCACCTTGGAATTTGTAGGACTTGAGACGGCAATGAATAAAAAGACAGGCGCTTTTTCAGGGGGAATGAAACAACGCCTTGGCCTTGCGCAGGCTATTGTCCATCAGCCGAAACTTCTTTTATTGGATGAGCCGATTTCAGCTCTAGATCCGACGGGGCGACGTGAAATCATGGATTTATTGAAATCACTACAGCAGGACACAACAATTCTGTACTCTACTCATATTTTAAATGATGCAGAAGAAATGACTGACCAGTTGTTGTTTATGAAAGATGGGTGTTTGATTGAGCAAGGATCTCTAAGCGAAGTCAAGAATCGGCATGCCGCCCCGCACATTCGCATACAGTTTCAAAATCAGACTCAAGCGTTAGACTTTGCTAGGAGACAGTCATGGGAATCTGAGGTGAAAGAGAGTTTTGTGTTTTTGCCTGTTCATGAAAACTATCCAAACATGCAGCAAGTTCTTCGTATTCTGGCTTCTGAACAACAGGGCATTATAGGGGTTGAATCACAAGCGGCTTCGCTAGAAGAAATCTTTTTAAAGGTGGTCGCTGCCAAATGAAGCAATTTCTTATTTTAACGCAAAAAGAGTGTTTGGAAAATATACGGAATTATAAAATTTTCTGGATACCCGCAGTTTTCATTCTTTTAGGGATTACCGAGCCTGTAGTCAATTATTTCCTTCCTCAAATCTTGGAGTCCTCCGGCGGTTTACCAGATGGCGCAGTGTTAGAATTACCAACACTTATGCCAGAACAACTATTGATAGCAGTCATGGAACAATTTCAAACGATTGGTATAGCTGTACTGATTTTAGCTTATATGGGAAGCATAGCTGGAGAACGAAAAAGCGGGACAGCCACTTTGCTGTATGTTCGACCACTTTCTTTTTCAGCTTATTTTCTAAGCAAATGGTCAGTCGCATCTGTTGTTTCCTTGGTTAGTGTCTGGCTTGGCTTTCTGGCGGGCTATTACTACACATTCCTTTTTTTTGGAGAAGTTGGATTTGGCAAGCTTGTTCAACTAATGGGAACTTATAGCATTTGGGTAGTGCTCATTCTAACGATTGTTTTAGCAGCAAGCGCCGTTTCACCAAATGGTGGAATTGCAGCGGCGGTTGCATTTGCAATATACCTGATCTTGCAATTAACGGATAGCTTATTCGGTACGACTTGGTCGATTTCACCGGTGAAAATCCCACAGTACGGAGCGGCTTGGTTAACGGGATCTTCCGATGGAGGTAGTCTCGTAGGAGCTATAGGGATAGCTATTTTATGTATTTTTCTTTTAAGCGTTTTAGGTAGTGTGGCAGCACGAAAAAATAAAGCCAAGACCAAAGTTTGAGTTGCCACTCACCAATCTACTGAGAAACTTGCACGTTTTTTAGTACAACGAGTAGCATGGATTAAAGGAGTGGGAACAAATGCTACATCATGTAGAACTCAATGTTTCAAATCTAACTGAAGCTAGGTCATTCTATAGCGAACTGCTACCACTACTGGGCTATGTATTATTTCAGGAGTGGGAACAAGGGTTCAGCTACAAATCAGGTCCTACCTATCTTGTTTTTGTTCAAACACAAGAGGAATTCTTACAAACGTCTTTTCATCGCAAAAAAACCGGATTGAATCATTTGGCGTTTCATGCAATTTCATGTGCGCAAGTAGACGAAATGACTGAAAAAATGAGACAATTGGGTGTGCGAATTTTATACGAAGACCTTCATCCCTATGCAGGTGGACCAAATTGTTATGCAGTTTTTCTAGAGGGACCTGATCGTTTGAAAATCGAAATTGTAGCACCGATTTAAGTAGATTAAAAGATGGAGCCGACTCCAATTGTTCGAATGAGAATTGAATAGAGGTTAGTTTATGAAAAAAATGATCGGACTTATGTTGTTAGTGTTACTAGTGGGGAGTGGCATTTGGGTCAGTAACAAGTGGGTGCAAACTACGGAATACACGGTAGCTTCTAAAGAGTTGCCAGTTGCTTTTGATGGAGCAACTGTTGTTCAGGTATCGGACTTGCACAATGCCACCTTCGGAAAAGATCAATCTTCACTGATTGAAAAGGTATCGGCAGCCAATCCGGACGTCATTTTTTTGACGGGCGATCTTATCGATAGTAATCGTTATGATTTGGAGGCTAGCTTGGTGTTAGTTGATGCGCTTGTGGAGATGAGTAAAGTGTATTACGTGACGGGAAACCACGAAGTGGCTTCCAATAAGATTGAGGAAATAACAGCTGCGTTACGTAAACGGGACGTCGTGGTTTTGGAAGATGAGCAAGTTGAATGGAAAAAAGCACAATCGTCAATCCAGATTGCAGGAATTAACGATCCTTTGACAGAGCCTGAGATACACGAAGACGAAGCTACACAGGGGAGTCTTGAGCATGCGCAACTGACTGACAATTTTACCTTGTTGCTAGCACATCGTCCTGAATATTTTCCGATTTATGCAGAAGCTGGAGTAGATGTAGTGTTTTCAGGACATGCCCACGGCGGACAAATTCGAATTCCTGGCCTTGGCGGTTTAGTTGCTCCAGGACAAGGCTGGTTTCCGAAAGTAACGGAAGGGATCTTTGACAAAGATCAATCGAAAATGGTTGTTAGCCGTGGCCTTGGCAATAGTACTTTTCCCGTTCGTATTTTTAATCTGCCTGAAATTGTCGTAGTGACATTGAAGAAAGAGTAAAGCAAAAGTCGACGCAGCTTTTCTTTCTTCAATAATCATCTGACCATCTTTTTGAATCTAGAGATGCCTGATAGTCTGAGATAATGAACGCAAACAAGGAGGTCTACTTAACGTGATTAAAAAAAGAGAAGTGACATTGCACCGCTACTCCTCCAAACGATCAATCGGTTACGATTTGCCAACACATCAGCTGGAATTTACACGATTGCCTATAGAAATTATTGAAAAAGATGCTAAAGATCCGTTAAAGCATTTTATTATTATTAAAGCACGCGGAGAAGATGCCGGTTTTTTCGAATTGGATGAATCGGAAGACCGTAAAAAATATTCGAACAACCCAAAAGCCTTATTGTTGAGAGGGTTTTCTGTGAATCCAAAATATCAGGGGCGAGGAATTGCGACAGGGTCTATCTATGCACTGCCAGAGTTTATGGAAATGGAGTTTCCAGATTTTGATCAAGTGGTGCTAGGCGTCAATGCGCGTAACATCCCTGCACAACGCTTGTATCAAAAAGCGGGATTCGAAGATACAGGTAGACGAATTATGCGCTCTAAAGGAGAGCAACTTGTAATGTCTTTATACACCAATAAAGCCAAGTGAGATATCGTTTCTCACTTGGCTTTATTGATTTTTTAAAAGAATCACGTTTCTAGGGCTTCCAGTTTTTTATCCGAAATAAAGATACGTATGCAAGTTGCAGCCTGGATTAAAAGGCAAAGTACAGCTAGGGCAAATAGATGCACAGGCTAAATATTCATCGATAGTAAGTTCATGCCCACAGCTCCCGCACAGCACTGCTTTTTCTTGGAACCGGTCTTTTGGCCAAACTTGGTGGTTGCCACAGCCTATAGCTTGGTGGCATTCGAAGCAGGGGAAGTATTGCTGACAGCAAAAAAACTTGATGGCAATTCGATCGATAGCTGAATGGTAATGAGCACAACGTGTTTCCGCATCTACGCTGACGCCTTTCACTGTGTGGTGATGAGACATAGTAACTCGTCCTTTCTGAAACGGTAATATGTTTTAAACTAGGCAGTTGTTTGAGGCTGATAGAATTAGCGGTCACTGGAGTTCGTCGGAAATCTTAGCTTATTTTATAGGGTTCAGTTTCTTTCTATGCTACTATTAAAGAGACGAAACTACGAATCTAATTCTTCGGGGCAAGGTGAAATTCCTTACCGGCGGTGAGCAGGAAACTGCAAGTCCGTGACCCGGTTGGACGATGGCAAGCATAGGCCACTATGTTTGAAGCGTCCAAACGGTGGAGCTGGTGAAATTCCGGCACCGACAGTTACAGTCTGGATGGGAGAAGAATGTAGAAATCGGCTTCGTTATGTGCCTCTTCTTTTCAATGCATTTAAATTGAAAGGAGGAATTTGTATGACCAAATACCTTTATCAGGGAGTAGTCTCTGGAAATACAAATCAACGGTTTTTAACCCTGCTCATTTCCTCACTGGAAAAAGAGCTTCTTCAAGGTACGAAAAATGGCCGTCTACTATGCCAACTTGATAAAGAAGCAGGGCACATTGTGTTATGGATTCAAACTCTTCTGAAATATTCTTTCCTCACCACCTATATGCCCCACGGTGGAAAGCGCCCGAAAACTCGTAAGACCACAATTGAATACGTTTTTGCGAACAGAATGGAGGAGTGTGCCTAAATGTTTACAGGTATTGTTGAAGAACTTGGCCATGTTGCTTCAGTTCGCTCTAAGCCACAAGCAATGGAGTTAACTATTTCTTGCACGCTTATTTTAGAAGACGTTAAACGTGGAGATAGTATTTCCATTAACGGCGTTTGTTTAACTGTATCAACATTCAGTTCTAGTACCTTTACCGTTGACGTGATCCCAGAAACGGTGAAATCTTCAACGATGATTGGATTAAAGGTAGGTTCACAGGTAAATTTAGAACGTGCTATGCCAGCTAACGGACGTTTCGGCGGTCATTTTGTTAGTGGCCATATTGATGGCGTTGGCGTTATCCGTTCTGTGAAAAAAGAAGCGAATGCGATCACGAAAACAATCGAGCTTGAACCTCAGTTGATGAAGTATATGATGCTAAAAGGATCAATCGCAGTAGACGGTATTTCTTTGACGATTTTTGCTATTAGCCATAATACTGTGACGATTTCTCTTATTCCGACGACGCAAGAAGATTCGCTATTAGGAGAAAAAGGAATTGGTGAAAAGGTCAATATCGAATGTGATTTACTGGCCAAATATACCGAGCGAATTCAAACAGCAGAACCAAAAATCAGTAGAAGCTGGTTAGCAGAAAACGGATTTTAGAGGAGGCGCGACACACATGTTTTACACGGTAGAAAAAGCCATCGAAGATTTAAAGAATGGTAAAGCCATCATTGTAATTGATGATGAAGACCGAGAAAATGAGGGCGATTTTGTCGCATTGGCAGAATTCGCATCTCCCGAAATCGTCAATTTGATGGCGACCGAAGGAAGAGGATTGATCTGTGTGCCACTTGCCCAATCAATCGCTCAAAACTTACAAATTGGTCTTATGACAGATCATAATACAGATGAATATGGAACGGCCTTTACAATCAGTGTAGATCATAAAGATACAACGACAGGCATTAGTGCTTTTGAACGTTCTCATACAATTACTAGTTTAGCAAAATCAGATGCTCAAGCAGCTGATTTTAAGCGCCCAGGCCATATCTTTCCTTTGATCGCAAAAGATGGCGGCGTCTTAGAGCGGACCGGGCATACTGAAGCCGCAGTGGATCTAGCCAAGCTTGCAGGTTCACCTCCAGCAGGAGTTATATGTGAAATCATGAATGCTGATGGCACAATGGCGCGTGTTAACGATTTGTTACAAGTGTCAGAACGTCTCGGTCTAGGTATTTTGACGATTAAAGATTTAGTAACGTACCAACAAGAACAGCAAAACAGGACAACTTATTAATCGACTAGAGGAGATGGACTTAAATGACGATACATTTTGAAGGTTATTTAAATGGCGAAGGATTACGAATCGGAATAGTGGTTGGACGTTTTAACGAGTTTATTACGAGTAAATTATTGGGCGGTGCAGAAGATGCGTTAAAACGCCACGGTGTTAGTGAAGAGGATGTGTCGATTGCTTGGGTACCTGGAGCTTTTGAAATTCCACTTGTGGCGAAGAAAATGGCATTAAGTGGAAAGTACGATGCAATTATCACACTAGGGACAGTTATTAGAGGCGCTACTCCTCACTTTGACTATGTTTGCAGCGAAGTCGCTAAAGGTGTTTCAAGAGCAAGTGACCATGCAGATATTCCAGTTATTTTTGGTGTTTTAACAACAGATTCTATTGAACAGGCGATTGAACGCGCTGGAACAAAAGCTGGAAACAAGGGCTGGGAATCAGCAGCTGGGGCCATTGAAATGGCGAATCTTATGAAAAAATTATAATCTCTTGCTCCTGAGCTTTTGCTCAGGAGTTTTTTTGAGGTTAAAAGACGAGATTTGGGGAATGTGATAGGTAAAGGAAGTGTATGATGGTTATAAACAAGCGAAACATTCTAGGTTTTGAATTCGAACCAATGAAAATCACAAGAGGATGATGAGTATGGAAAAAACAGTTTACTTAATTAGACATTGCCAAGCAACCGGACAGGCACCGGACGCGGACTTGACTGCAATGGGGCAAAAACAAGCAGAAGAATTAGCAAGATTTCTTCAACAACGACAGATTATCCATTTTGTTTCGAGTCCGTTTACACGGGCTATCCAATCGATCGAACCGGCAGCAGACCAACAAGATTTACCGATTCGAATTGATGAGCGTTTGGCTGAACGAGTGCTGAGCTCTGAAGATTTGCCAGACTGGATGAAAAAATTAGAAGAGTCCTTTAATGACGACAGCGTAAAATTCACTGGAGGCGAATCAGGGAAAGAGGCAGCAGACCGTGCCATGGAAGCATTGAGTGAGATGGATGACATGACTGCAGCGGTAACTCATGGCAATTTGTTGGGGTTACTATTAAAACGAATTGACGACGATTATGGGTTTTTGGAGTGGCAAAAGCTGACTAATCCTGATATTTATAAAGTGATAATAAAAGATGGTCACCTTTTTGCACATCGCGTGTGGAAATAAGTACATAGAAAAACCGGCAGTGCTTTCGCTGCCGGCTGGTTAGGTTTAAAGTGTATTGCCTTCATTCGGAATTGGATTGTTCTTAAGCATACCGGCCAAATGATAAGTGTTGTAGGCAAGTCGTTGAATCGCTGCTTTAGTAAACTCATTTTCTCTGCCAGCATCCATATAAGAAGCTCCAGGACCTGCTTCACCAACCCAATAAGCATCAACGTTTGGTGGAATGACAAACCCGATATGAGAAAGGGCGTAAAGAACGGATGCAGCAGCATGCTTAGCGCCGTCTTCGTTACCCGTAATTGCAACACCGCCAACTTTATTGTAGAAAACGGATTGTCCTTTATCATTGGTGACACTGCTACTGCCATAAAGACGTTCAATGGTTTGCGTAGCCAATGAACTTTTTTCTCCGAGCCATAAGGGGGTACCGATAATGACAATGTCTGCTGCCATGACTTTTTCAAATACTTTAGGCCATTCATCGCCTTCACCCATATCTTCTTGAACACCGTAAGCAACGTCATAATCGGCCAAGCGGACAATTTCTGATTCTACTCCTAGTTGATTGTAATGAACTTGAACATCATTGATGAAACCTTCTGTGTGAGAAGGGTCCTTTGAACTTTTTAGTGAAGTATTGATGAAAAGTGCTTTTAATGTTTGCATCGTATCGCTCCCTTTAGGTAGTCAGGTTCTAAAAATGACGTTAACAATCGTTTTTCCGATAAAGTGTTGAGCAAATCAGTCCACGCTTATGTAGTAAGCGTCAAAATAATTTGCACGATATCTTCTTGAACAACTGTAGAAAATAAGAGCCTGCTTATCATTAAGTCTGTCTTGCCTTTCATGTACATTTAACTATTCCCTTTTTAACTAACTATATGCAACATTCAACTTTAAATGATCGTCTTTAGAAATGAGGTGTTTTAAATGAAGAAAACAGCTGTCATGCCATATATACTCATTTTTTTCTTATTGTTTATTAAAATAAGTGCTTTTCGCGTGCTCATTTTTGACGCGAAATCCTTTTGGCATATTGCTTTGGTTGAATTTCCACTATGGGCTTTCTTGCTGTCAGTTGTATTACTGGTAGCTCATAAAAAACTGTGGCAAGCAGTATGGATTTTTAACTTATTGGTCTCCGTCATCTTCTTCACTGTCACACTTTATCTGCGCTATTATTCTACGATTCCTTCTTACTATGATTTACAACAAGCGACTCAGTCTAGCTCTGTCAGCAATACCATTGCGATGCTATCAACTCCATGGGATTTCTTGTTTTTCCTTGATGCTGTTTTGCTCGTATTTCTTGCTCGTCGTTGGAGAAAACCGGTAAAATTGCCGGCGATAAAACATATAGCTGTTAGCATGGCGGTCATATCAGCAATATCAATTGGTTACGCTATCGAGCAGCCAGTTATTGACGTTTCCTATTTCGCAAAAGAAAACGGCTTTCTCCAATCTCAAGTAGTTCAACTGTATAATCGCTCGACCGATACGGCTCATGCCTCTTCGACTAAGTTATCGGAAAAAAAGCTGGAGGAACTTAAAGGCAATAAATATGTGAAAGTGAGTGAACAAGAAAGTTTTGGAAGGGCTAAAGGACGAAACTTATTCGTTATTCAAGTAGAGTCTTTACAGAATTTCGTCATTGGCAAGACGTTGAATGGCCAAGAAATCACACCAAATCTTAATAACCTATTAAGTGAAAGTGCTTATTTTTCAAACGTTTTCCAACAAATAGGAGCTGGTACGACTTCTGACGCGGAATGGATTGTTAACACCGGTTTGTATCCGCAAGGAATGATTCCTACAGCCAATAGTCTTTCAGGAAAGGAAGCACCTTCACTTGCACGAACATTGAAAAAAGAGGGCTACGGTTCTGCTACCTATCACGCAGATGATGTGACTTTTTGGAATCGTGACGTTCTTTATCCGGTTCTTGGTTATGAAGAGGTGTTCTCGATTGATGACATCCCGAACGTCAAAAATGTCGGTTTTGGTCCTGCGGATGAAGTGCTGTTTCGTTTTGCTGCAGATGAACTTCCGCGCCAGCTTGAAACCTATGAACGCATTTACGCGAATATTGTAACCGTTACGAGTCATACACCATTTGAATTGCCATCATCTATGCAGCATCTAACTTTGCCAATTGAATACGAAGGCATGTATGTTGGAAATTACCTGCAATCAATTCGTTACGCAGACGAACAGATTGGTTTTTTCATTCAGGAACTAAAAAATCGTGGAATTTATGACGAATCCCTAATTGTTATTCTAGGTGATCATTCAGGTATGCATGGTACATTAGTGACTGAAGAAGACCAGCAGTTATTGAGTGACTTTCTCGGACATGACTACTCATTAAAAGATCAATTTACTATTCCGCTTATTTTTACTGGGGGAAACTTGTTTGAAGAAAAAGAAATGACGCGTTTGGGCGGTCAGACAGACATTATGCCAACTGTGTTAGCGTTACTCGGAATTGAACACAATGCCCCGGTGATGGGACACAATCTGTTTGAGTACAAAAAAAATTTACTGGGTATGCGTTATTACATGCCAGGAGGTTCTTATATTCAGTCTGAACAATTGTACAAAGCGCCTGGCGCGAAACTGCCAGGTGTACTACACGATTTGAAAACGATGGATGAACGTAAAAAAAATAGTGATGCAAAAAAACATCATAAAGATACAGAAACTTTGATGAACTATGCGGATACGTTGCTGACAGACTATATGAAGGACTAAGTTCGCTCGTCTAAAAGAAAAAGATTATAATAATCAGTAGATGAGAGATGAGGGGCTGTCTATGGTGAAAGAATTCGAAAAAGAAGTGATGCGCGCTATGGATAAGATGTTTGAAAGTGAAATGAAGAAAGTCAATGACTCACTCAGTCAAGATCTGTTAATTTCCTTGATCGGTGAAGTGAATGCAGGAAAATCTTCTACCATCAATAAGATTATTGGAGCAGAAGTTGCGAGCACCAATCCGATGCCTGGAGAAACAGTTAGCGTAGATCCCTATAACATTCACGGGTTGGAAAACATTAAATTTATGGATACTCCCGGATTGAATGATCCTAATGACGAGAATCCCAAAAAAACCTTAGAGTTTGTACAGAAATCTGATATTGTGCTGTTTTTCTTAAACGCTGCCGGAACAGTATTTTCTGAAAGCGAAAAAGAGAAGTTTAATGAAATCAAAAAACACAATAAAGACATTTTGATTGTCCTAAATAAAATTGATGCGGCGGAAAACATACCATCCATCGTTCAATTCGTCCAAGGACATACAGGTCATAAATACAAAGTCATTCCAATTTCCTCGAAAACAGAAGAGAATTTGGAGACTTTAAAAAAGGAAATTCTTTTTTTGCTCGAAAAGAAGGGGAAGGATTTGCTCTTCGCTAAAAGCTTGAAAGAAAAATCCTCTGCGGCTACGCGTTGGATTATCGGTGCTGGCGTTTCAGCAGGCGTCATCGGAGCATCACCTATCCCTGGATCAGATGTAGTACCGCTAACATCTTTACAAGTCGGGTTGATTATCAAGTTATCGAAACTTTACGACAAACCGTTAACTAAAAAAGCAGCGAAAGACATGATTGTGATTACCGCGACACAAACAATCGGTCACACGATTTACCGGCAGGCATTAAAGTTCATTCCGGGAGCAGGATCTATTATTGGTGGCACAGTTGCTTCGTCCATGACGCTAGCACTTGGCTATGGTGTGAAGTATGCTTATGAAAATAACATGGCTATTGACTACGATATGATCGGAGACTTATTCGTAAAGCTGAAAAAACGTGAGAAAAAAGCCTGATGACTAAAAATCGCCCCTCTCCTGCAGAGGGGCGATTTTCAATTTGCTTGCGTCTTTCGAATTTGTCATTTACCTTTAGAAGAAAGGTTGGCGGAGGTGCGGGATGAAGATATTGGTTGTAGAAGATAATCCAAGTGTTAGTTCGATGCTGGAGCTGTTCTTTTCGAAAGAAGGCATTCAAGGTGAATTTGCAGCTGATGGACTAGAAGGCTACCAGAAATATAAAGAGGGCACACACGATTTGTTAATCTTGGATTGGATGCTTCCAGGAATGGACGGTATCGCATTGTGTCGCAAAATCCGTGAAGAAGGAAGTGCAGTTCCGATTATTATGCTGACTGCAAAAGATAGTGAATCTGATCAAGTGATTGGTTTTGAAATGGGAGCTGATGACTATGTCACAAAACCGTTTAGTCCGTTAACGTTGATGGCGCGTATTAAAGCAGTTACTCGCAGAACTCAAAAGATGGAAG
Source organism: Planococcus faecalis (assembly GCF_002009235.1). Classification (NCBI taxonomy): domain Bacteria; kingdom Bacillati; phylum Bacillota; class Bacilli; order Caryophanales; family Caryophanaceae; genus Planococcus; species Planococcus faecalis. The sequence goes on along the minus strand of NZ_CP019401.1, from coordinate 3,040,329 downwards.
CCACTTCAGATCTCATCGAAACTCTCCATTTTACTGTCAATAAGGAAACTCGGAGTGTCTTAAAGGATGCACAAGAAGTTGATGGTTTAACGCCTAAGGAATTTGATTTGTTGGTGTTTTTCTTGCAACACCCAAAACAAGTGTTTAGTCGTGAACAGTTATTGGAACAAGTATGGGGCTACCAGTTTTACGGTGATGAACGAACAGTGGATGTTCACATTAAACGACTTCGGAAAAAGATAAATGGCGGAGACAAGCTATTCCATACCGTATGGGGAGTGGGCTATAAATTTGAAGAATACGCGAATTAAATATTTCTATCAGCTGATTGCTAGTCATATGAGTATTTTGCTGATTGCTTTTTTGATTTTGAGTGTTTTGTTCGTTCGTTATGTAGATGACTTTGCGTATAACGAAAAAGCACAGGAATTGGAGAATTATGGTGAACAAATTATTGATGAACTCGGTCACAAGCGTCCGGGCACTAACTTGCAGTCATATGTCTCAATCTTAAAAGCACAAAATATCAGTTTTATCGTTTTTGATCAGCAAAGTCGTATTTTGTATCCGGTGTCGGGCTCTTTTCCACCTGTTGAGCTGACACCAGAAGAATGGAACGTTATTGAACAAGGCGAAACTCTTATCGTTAATCGTGATGTTGAGCGGTTCGGTTTTACGGTAACATTTGTAGCGATGCCTTATTTTGAAAATGACCAGTTGGCTGGTGGCGTCTTGCTTGCTTCTCCTGTTAGTGGGGTAAGTGAAATGATCGCTGAGTTAAATAAAACCTTGACCACTACTATTTTAATTGCGTTTGCGATAGCTTTGTTGTTTAGTTTATGGCTTTCTAAAATGCATGTTAGCCGAATTCAGCGAATGCAAAAAGCGACTTCTATGATTAGTGAAGGTCATTATGATGTCAATTTGCCTGAATCGAATTTTGATGAGTTCGGTGATTTAGCACATGACTTTAACAAAATGGCTGCGAAGCTCCAGCAATCGAATGAAGAAATCGACCGGCTGGAAAATCGTCGCCGTCAATTTATGGCAGATGTGTCACATGAAATGAGAACACCACTGACCACCATTGCGGGCATCATGGAAGGTCTTCGTAACAACATGATTGAAGAAAGCCAACGGGAAAAAGGCATTCGTCTAGCGAGTGAAGAAACAAAGCGCTTAATGCGCCTCGTTAATGAAAATTTGGATTACGAGAAAATTAGATCTAATCAAGTCGTGCTAACTAAAGAAGAAATTGATGCAGATGAGCTATTAGAAATTATTCAAGAACAGCTTTATCAGCAGGCAAAAGATAAAGGCAATACAATTGTCATTCACACGAATCCAGGGGATATTATCTATGGAGATATGGATCGTCTCATTCAAATCCTGATGAACATCGTCAAAAATGCGATTCAGTTTACTGAAGGAGGTACCATTTTCTTAACCACTTATTCTGAAACCGACCACATGTCGATTGTTGTTGAAGATAACGGGGCGGGAATTGATGTCGAGGAAATTGATTTGATTTGGCGTCGTTTCTATAAAGCAGATTTATCGCGCGGAAGTGGCCAATTTGGATTGGGCTTATCGATTGTTAAGCAATTGGTGACGCTGCATGATGGAGAAATTGATGTGGAAAGTAAAAAAGAGCAAGGCACGAAATTCATTATCCGCTTGCCACATAAAAAATGACTTGGGACAAACAGTCTCAAGTCATTTTTTTGAGGAAAATAGTTGATTGTTAAAACTCTAGTCATAGTTTATTCATAATTGCTTGATAAGCTAGAGATAACAACTTAGGAAAAGAGGAAATAAGTATGAAAAAACTTTTATACATTGGAATTGGTGTACTAGCGGCAAGCGCAATTTTTGTGATGGTTGCATTTTCAGGGGACGACTCAGTAGCTTCAGTAGGAGATAAAGAAATCACCAAAGAAGCCTTGTATGACAAAATGGTCGCTTCTGCTGGTGCAGCGACACTCGACGCAATGATTTCAAACGAAGTGGTCAATCAAGAAGCAGAAAAAGCAGACATTAAAGTGACTCAAGAAGAGCTCGACGCAGAAATGGCAGTCTATGAAGAAAGTTATGGTGGGGCGGAAGCACTTGAACAAGCACTGGCGTCAAGCGGAATGTCGATAGCAGATCTGGAAGACGAAATGAAAATTTACTTGAAAGTTGAAAAAATCATCGGACCAGATATTAACATAACAGATGAGCAAGTCAGTACGTATTTTGAAGAAAATAAAGAGTCTTTTGAACAGCCTTCAAAAGTTGCAGCAAACCACATATTGGTAGGCACTCAAGAAGAAGCAGACGAAGTCAAAGCGAAGCTTGATGATGGGGATGACTTTGCCGAACTAGCAGCAGCATATTCTACAGATACAAGCAATGCTGACAATGGCGGTGCACTAGGTGAATTTGGTGCAGGAGAAATGGCAGCAGAGTTTGAAGCAGCAGCATTTAGTATGAAAGTTGATGAAATCAGTGAGCCTGTAGAAACGGAATATGGCTTCCACATCATCCAAGTGACTGGAAAAACAGATGCAGCAGATGCAAATTTAGAAGACAGCAAAGAACAGATAAAAGAAACTTTATTTGATGAAGCATTAAATACAAAATATGCTGAATGGCTAGCTGAAAAAATCGAATCATACGATATCGTCAATACTTTAACAAAATAGAGGAGGAGAACACATGGGGTATTATAATTCAACTGAACCTAAAGGAAACAAAAAAGGCTACTTTGCTTCAAGCTTTACAGGGTTACTTGCAGGGGCGTTATTGGTAGGAGTCATTTTGCCGAGTGTGACTGATGGAGAAGTGGCAGGGACTGAACCGACGTCCACCAGTCAGGAGGTCAGTGGCTTGCAAACAATATCTTCAGTTGTCACTTCAGATGTAACGAAGGTTGTTGAGAATACAACAGATGCAGTGGTCGGGGTTTCCAATTTACAAGTAGCACAACAAGATCCTTTCGCTGCACAAACTAGTGAAAAAGAGCAATCGCAAGAAGCGGGTGTCGGATCTGGCGTCATTTATAAAAAAGATGGCAACACTGCATATGTTGTGACGAATAACCATGTAGTAGAAGGCGCGGAAAAAGTGAAGGTCACGTTATCAGATGGGACAGAACTTGATGCAGAAGTACTGGGAACAGATGTCTGGACTGATTTGGCGGTGTTGAAAGTTCCAGCTGCGAGTATCAAAACGGTAGCAGAATTTGGAGATTCATCGGTATTACAAGCAGGTGAGCCAGTTATCGCTATTGGTAATCCATTAGGCCTGCAGTTTTCAGGATCAGTAACGACGGGTGTCATTTCAGGAACAGAGCGCTTAGTGCCAATTGATATAAACCAAGACGGCACAGAAGACTGGCAGTCAGAAGTTCTTCAGACCGATGCTGCTATTAGTCCCGGAAATAGCGGGGGCGCGTTGATTAATGCACAAGGGCAAGTAATTGGCATCAACTCCATGAAAATCGCTCAAAGTGCTGTAGAAGGAATTGGCCTGGCGATACCGATCAATACAGCCATTCCAATTATCTCAGATCTGGAAACGCAAGGAACGGTAAGCCGACCATCAATGGGAGTAGCGATTTTGGACTTAGCAGAAGTCCCTGCACAATATCGCGGCAGTCAATTGAACTTGCCAGCTGAAGTTGAAGGGGGCATCGTCGTTCAATCGGTAGTTGAAGGTTCAGGAGCGGCAACAGCAGGGCTAGAAGCATATGATGTCATTGTTGAACTAGACGGCAAACCAGTGAATTCTGTATTGGAACTTCGTCAATACTTGTACAACGAAACGAAAGTCGGAGAGACGCTGAAAGTGAAAGCTTATCGAAACGGAGAGTTTCAAAATTTTGAGCTGACATTAATGGAAAATAGCTAAAACACGAAGAAAAAGGGGAGCTCTCAAAAGTCATGAACAATGACTTTTGAGGGCACCCCCTTTTTATTATGGATAAGTTGAATTGCCTGATAGAAAAATTAGTTAGAAACGCCAAACCAATCTGTTCCAATTCCGAAGCCGATCAGGATGAGAACTAGTATAACAAAGATGATAATACCGAGTTGCAATGGCTTGTAACCGGTAACTTTCGGTTCCTGTAATCCTTGTTTATCTTCAGGTGGACGGCGTTTTGCTTCTTCTTCGGTCTCTTTCATGTATTTCTTTTTGTCGTCGTTGCTCATTTGAATGCCTCCTCGAAGGTGCTAGTAGTTTTCTTTACCCTGTTAAGAAGAAGTTCAATCCATGAACTTTTCTTCTGACCGCAGCTCACGTTGAGTGAGTTTCTGAGCCAGTTCACGACCGAAAAGCTGTGAAGATTGCGGATCGCGACCTGTTAGAATTTGTTTGCTCCCCCAGACCACATAGGCGTCGTGATTGCTCTCTTCGTGGTAATTGCCAATCTTCTTTAATTCATCTTCAAGGCTAAAAGGTAATAGTTCGACAACCTCTTTTGGCTCTTTGTTATTTGGGTAGCCGGTTACTTTCAACCCTTCTAAAAGATGGTGACCGTCCCTAGTTTTTGTATAAACCAGTGGTGCCGGTCCGTGACAAACAGCGGATACAATACCGCCCAATTCATAAACGACATTAATCACAGCGTGTAAGTCTTCGTTGTGTGCTAAGTCAAACATTGCCCCATGTCCGCCAACGATCATAATGGCGTCGTAGTCGCTAGCTTTAACATCAACTATCGGTGTCGTCTTATCTGCCATACCTGATTCGTATTGCTTTTTGTAGATACCATCTGGATCGTAATCTTTACTTATACTGATTGGATCTACAGTAGGTTTACCGCCATCAATAGAAGCAAGTCCGACAGTATGTCCTTCTTTTTCAAGCTCTAGTGCAGGAGCAAAAAGTTCTTCTGCCCACCATCCTGTTACGTAATTATGTTCTTCGTTTATATAGCCATTTGACAGTACTGCCAATACTTTCGCCATTCTTTTTTCCTCCTGTTTGGAAAAGTCTTTGTTCTTTCATTTACCCTGTAAAGAAATCCTGAAACGTAGTGGATACAGAGTGTTTGGATTTGGGTTCGGAGATATGCTAGGATTATTACATGAAACGAGAGAAGAGGTAGATCACTTGAGAGAGTTAAACCAAAAAACCCAAGTGACTTTGCTTGAAGCTATGCTCGATGGCAGCAAAGTTGGGACAATTGTGACTGATCCGTCACAGCAGGACAATCCAATCATTTATACAAATAGAACCTTTATCGAAATGACCGGATATACGCAACAAGAAGTAATTGGGGAAAACTGTCGTTTCTTGCAGGGACCTGAAACAACAAAAGAAGATACTGAAAAAATGAAAAAAGCTATCGCCAATAATGAAAAAGTGATTGTGACTTTATTAAATTATCGCAAAGACGGTTCTCCATTCTGGAACCGACTAGTAATTGAGCCTGTCTGGATAGACGAGAAGCTTTATTTTATCGGCACGCAAACGGACATTACGTTAGAGCGTGCTCAACAACAGGCGATTATGGCGAACGAAGACGAGATTGAAAAATTAATGCTCCCTATTTTATCCGTACAGGAAAATGTTGCGACCGTTGCACTTGTCGGAACTATGGACATTCAGCGCTTTGAAATGTTGAAAGTGAAAATTTGCGAATATGTTCAACAGCATCGTATTGAACATGCAATTATCGACATCACCGGTCTGACTTGGAACGAAAAATCACCGCTTTATTGGTTTTCACAAATTTACGAAGCACTTCGAATTATGGGAAGTAAACTTTATGTAACGGGTATTTCTGCGGTTGCTGCTCAGCAGTTTGTTAGTAATTTAGATCGTGACAGTCGCTTAGTTACATTTTCAACAATTGAAAAAGCATTGAATTTTATTGCACAAGAAGAAAGTGGGAAAAGTCGCTTGAGACAAAATAAATAATGACGACAGTTGCTAAAAACAGCCCCGGCATACGCCGGGGCTGTTGTATTTTACGAACTAATATAATCTCCACCATTAATATGAATTGCTTGTCCTGTTACGTAGGTAGAGTCTTTAGAAGCTAGATATACGTAAGCTGGCGCCAATTCAGAAGGTTGCCCACGTCGCTCCATTAATGTGTCGTTCCCTTGGTTTTTGACTTTTTCTGCATCAAAAGTTGAGGGGATAAGAGGTGTCCAAATAGGACCAGGTGCAACTGAATTTACGCGGATGCCTTGTTCTGCAATGTTAGCAGACAACGAGCGAGTAAAGCTTGTGATTGCTCCTTTGGTTGACGAATAATCAATTAGTCCAGGAGCACCGCGGTAAGCAGTTACGGATGAAGTATTGATGATACTGTCTCCTTTTTGAAGATGTGGGAGAGCAGCTTGAGTTAGATAGAACATACTAAAAATATTAGTAGAGAAAGTTTCCATTAATTGATCAGGGCTAATCGCTAGAAAATCATCTTGTGGAAACTGTTTACCAGCATTGTTCACTAACACATTCAATTGACCGAATTCAGAAATAACGTCTACTATAAGCTGATTGCAATTTTCAACGTCACTGACATCGGTGGCAAATTTAATTGCCTTTGCTCCGTAAGACTCAATCGCTGCTATTGTTTTTTCTGCATCTTCGTGTTCGTCGAGATAGGCGATAGCGATGCTGGCACCTTCTTTAGCATAGGCCACTGCTACTGCACGACCAATCCCACTGTCTCCGCCTGTAATAAGTGCGACTTTTCCTTCAAGTTTTCCAGAACCTCTATAGTCTTTGTCATCATAAATCGGTTCAGGGTTCATTTGCTTCTCGGACCCCGGCTGTGTAGATTGTTCTTGAGGTTCAACTTGTTCATCTATTTTTTCGAATTCATCTCTCGCCATTGTAAATCCTCCTCTAGTTTAAGTAGTACTAGTTGCATTATTCCCGTTGGTAATCCACTTAAACACTGGAGAGCAGAACTAGATTAATCGAGTTCAAAAAAGGCAGTGCCCGTTTAGAGAGGGCACTGCCGATGTTTAAGCGATCGTTATTCTGCGGCAATGACGCCACAGGCAATGCGGTCTCCAGAGTCACCAGAAGGATCGGTTTTTTGATCATCTTCTCCTGCGTGAATAACAAGCGCAGTTCCGCCTTCTTTGAGTAGTGAATCCTCTTCGCCAATTTCAAGCGTCACATTTTCGGCAACAAATTCTTGTGAGACGCTGCCGTCTTCGCCTACTTCAAGGTTCGGCAAGTCACCGGCATGCGGACCGTCAGCGTTGTCCATACCATGCATCGTACTTTCTGGATTAAAGTGATCACCAGCTGATTTGAAGTCAGGAACTTCACACATACCTTCTTGGTGGAAGTGAATACCATGCATGCCTTGTTCTAAATTTTCTGCTTGAAGTGCGACCGCGACACCGCTGTCTTCTTCAGTCAATTCAGCAGTGCCTATTGCATCACCGTCACTGTTCATTAATTCGACGGTTACCATCAGGATTTCGCCATCGTTATTAGTAGCTGCTCCTTCAGTTGAATCTTCACTGCTGTTGCTGTCATCGTTCGTTTCTTCTGTTGCGCCATCAGATTCCGTAGGCGGATCTTCTGTCGTGTCATTGCCACAAGCTGCTAAAAGGACTAAAAAGCTTACGATTAAACCGAACAACAACCAACGCTTCATCTGAATTCCTCCTTTAAGATCGTATTACCTTTCCTTACACGTAAAAGGTCGAGAGTAAACGCAATTTTTCAAAACAGCTTCTTTTGTAGGAGAAGAAATTCCAATAAAGGGAAGCTCATTTTCTGTAAGAGGAATAGATAAAAAAATGCTCCACTTCTGACTAATCACGAAAGTCAGAAGTGGAACACTTAAAGCAGTAGTGAAAGAAATCGCACTTACCGATAAAAATTCAGGTGAAATCAGTCGGTTTTCTAGTTTTTCTTTTGCGAAAAACTAGTGCAAAACCAAAAAGGGTGGATACTAAACTTACAGCTGCAGCTGACTTAAAAAAGGGCGGTCGATAAGCAAGCGAAATGTCGTTATCGCCTGCCTCTAGTGGAATTGCCATAAAGGCAAAGTCGGCTTTTGCTACCTGTACTTTTTTGCCATTTACGTGTGCTTGCCAGCCGCGTTCATACGGAATGGATAGCTTTAAGAAGTCATCGTTGTCTTTATTGGCATAATCCAAGCGAACCTGACTGCCATCAATTGATAAATTGCTAGACAAGTCTGGTTGCGCAGCTTGTTTGCGCAAAGATTCATAGGAAGCAGAATAAACTTGGATATCGGTTATGTCATAGCTTCCTTTTGGAAGACGAATTTCAATGGATTCATCAGCAGGTATGCGAATTGTTAAGTCGTCTACAAATGTTTTGTAAATAGACTGATTGGACTTTCTTGTTGTTTGGTAATCATTCACTTCAAGTAGGAAGCCTTGATCGGCTGCCTTTGTTTCTAAATGGAAAGAAACAAATAAGTCATCAGTGGATAGCGGTAGGTTTTCTACGGTTAAGTTCAAGCCGCCTGTTCTCTCTACGACTGTTAGGACATTGTCATGATAAGTAGCCCCAATTGTAGCTTGGTCAAAGGCAAGGATGTTTTCATTCGACTCTGGCAAAGAATCCGTATCTTGACTGCGATCTAGTACAACCCCAGTCAGCATCGCTTGTTCACGCATTAGCGGAGATAGCTTAGCCAATTGCTGTTCTTCGTAAACCGTGGAAGTCGACCGTGCAAACGGCAAAACGTAGTCGTTTTCATAGACGATATACTTTTCGGAAGAATGGATCTCATTAAAGCCATAAGGAATATTGGTGTCTCCACGCGAGCGAATCACGTATTTGCCCTGTAGCATGCTGTACAAGTTGGCACGGTTGCCGAGTGTGGCGTAACGACTAACACTTTCACGTCCCATATCAATTTCAAGATCATACAAATAAAAATACAATAAGTTTTTGTTTAAAATACTAGAATACGCACTTAGTCCTTGGAAGTCTTGAACGATTGGCGTGTTATTGCGGACCCCTTCCATCCAATCAATTCGATAAAGTTCGTCGCTTTCTTTTGTGTGAATAAACTCAATGAGTGTATTGATTTCAGGGTCATCATAGTCGACTCCCGTTATCAATTCTTCGCTAACTTGTGAGATATCACCTTCATCCAGAATTTTTTCGGTTTGGTAAAGGTTAGCAAACAGCAAAGTCCAAACTAAAACGGATGCCATTAACAGCCATTTAACTATATCTTTATTGAAATTTACGTATAGAGCTAGCAGCAACAATGTCATGATGAGCGCGCGAATCGCAAGTGTTGAGAACTCTGAGTCCATTTCAAAATACTCGTCGTTTCGAACGTAATAAACAAAACTTAAAATCGTTAGTATCGCTGGAAGTAGAAAACGCCATCGTGTAAACTTATGCAATTGATCAAATGCGACCGCAACGGCTCCGCCCATAACTAAGGATAAAAAATACTCCCAACGGTATTGCGGAGCAGAAAAGCCGTTAAAGGCACTGCCAATCATCGGACTATTGTGCATAATTATCGCGACGATTCCAAGTAGTGCAAACAACCGGAATGTTTTATGGTTATACAGAAACCAGCAAAACAATACGAGGACGAAAAATGCAGGCAAGACAATAATTGAGCTACTGAACAAAATATTATCAAGTAGTTCATTTTTCCAAAGAATTTCTTGCTTAAAATCGGGTCTATGGTTGTTTAAATAGGCATAGACAGCAGGCACAAAAGAAACTGCACTGATACCTGCACCAATCAGTCCGGCGATCAAAAAGCTCATTATACTTTTCTTTTTGGTTTGTTCATTCGTAGAGAGTGGGATAAACAGACGGAACAGAATATAAAGTGCAGTTAACAAAAAATTGATATAAGCAAAATAGAAATTGTCAATCATTGATACGGCGATAGCTACTAAAAACCAACCAGGCTTTTGTTCGCGGAAGATTTTTTCGACACCAAACAATAGCAGTGGAAGCCATAAATAGGCATCTGCGAAAAATTCCCAATACGTAGCGTGGCGGAAATACATTCCTGATAAACCATAAAGACAAGCACCTATAAAAGCAGCAGATTTTGAAATGTTCATATACATAAATAATCGAGTAGTGATAAATAGCACAGTGGCCAGACGAATAATGCTGATAAAAACAGCAGCATTTGCCCAAAACAAGACGTCAGTTGTCTGGATAATATTCGCAAATTTTAAAAGGGCAACGATCATTACTGAAACTAGAAACACAATAGATGTAGAAAAATAATAAGACAGTTCGCTGAATGTGCCAGCTCCTAATCCAAAATCAAACGAGTAGAAAAACTCTCCCCGTGTATATTGTTCAAATAGAAGATCCTTAAAAGGGAGCATTTGAGAGAGTCCATCGTTAATACCTACCATGAAATGCCCATTTGCCCATTGGCGGAGAAAAACAGTATGACCGATTGCTGACAGCAGCAAGCTGAAAAACAATAGAACAAGAGCAGGGCGCAGTTTTTGCATAGAGTCACCGTCTTTTTTTCTTATTTTGGAGAAGGCGTATCTTTAAGAATTTTACTCGATACGACAAATGTTATGGGAACTGTAAACAATACGGCTGCAAAAGGAGCGATATTGCTATTGAGGTGAAGAAATTCTACGAAAATAAAAATTAATACAGTAGAAACCGACATGTTAACGACTTGAGTTAATGGAAAGTATAAGTATTTCTTAAGTGTAGGCTTTATGCGATACGTGACATAGCAGTTTAAGAAAAAAGAGATGTTCAAACTGATTAAGAATCCGACAAGATGTGCCAGAAGGTAAGGCAAATTGAAAACATTGTGAAGCAACAAGTAAATCGAGTAATAACTCAAGGTATTAAGGACCCCAACAAAGACGAAGCGAGTAAATTCAGTATTCAGCGCTTTAGGATTCATTGTATTCATCCGCATTGCTAACATCTACAAGAAAGTGTGGGCGTTGTTTGGTTTCATTGTAAATACGTCCAATATATTCACCGATAACTCCGAGACTGATCAATTGAATGCCTCCTAGTAACAAGATTGCTGTAATTGTCGTAAAGTACCCGGGAGCTCCAATACCTTCTTGCATAATATTGTATAACGTAAAAAAGATATAAATGAGCGACAGGAACAAAACCAAAAAGCCTGAGTAAAAACAAACGCGTAAAGGCTTCATATTAAATGAAATGATGCCGTCGATGCCGTAATTGACGAGACTAGCAAATGACCATTTGGAGTCGCCGTCAGTGCGCAACACATTTTCGTAGTTGATGGTCTTTTTGCTGAGCCCAATCCAAGAAAACAAACCTTTGGAGAATCGATTACTTTCGCTCAACGTTAAAATGGCATTAATGGCTTTGCGACTCAGAAGCCTGAAGTCTCCTTCCCCGTCTTGCAAATCAACATCGGTAATCGAGTTGATCAGCTTATAGTAAAGTGAAGAGAATAGCGAACGAACTTTAGAATCGCCCGTGCGTGAACGTTTCGCCACAACTTGGTTAAAACCTTCCTCGTAGCCGGTAACCATTTCCCCAATCAAAGTGGGAGGGTGTTGTAAATCACTATCCATAACGATGGCGGCGTCGCCTTTAATGCGCTTCAAGCCGGCGAGCATAGCAGACTCTTTTCCGAAGTTACGTGTCAATGAAATGTATTTTACATTCTCATGCACTTCGGCTAATTTTAAAATCTCTTGGAGTGTGGAATCGCTGCTGCCGTCATTGATGAACATAATCTCATAACGATATGGAAGCGCCTCAAGTTCCTGCGCCAACTTGGCATACATGGAAGCGATATTGGCTTCTTCATTAAAAGCCGGAATGACAATCGAGATAAGCTTCATTATTGGTTGCTCCTTTCAAACTGCTTTTGAACATAATTTTTTAGCTTGTATTGGCTACCTTAATTAAGAACTATGCCTGAAAATGAAACTTCTTAGCGTTAGATACGTATTAGTATACGTCAGGTGTTTTAAGAAAGCATTTGTCTGAAAATTCAGCGTGAACTTACAACCTGTAAAACTTCAGAACGTGAAATTTGAAAAGATGATGCCTGAATTTTCGGGTTTTCTGGTAGGTTCTATTCGTTGAATTTTACATGGCGGACCAATACCATTAAAATAGAATACATACTGATGAATGGAGAGTGTTAAGAATGGCGATCAATCTCGTAAAAGGTCAAAAAATCGATTTAACAAAAGGACGTTCATCGCTTTCAAGCATAATGGTTGGATTAGGATGGGATCCTGTCGCAACTAAAAAAAGCGGAGGCTTTTTAAGCGGCCTATTAGGTGGCGGCGGTGGCGGTGCTGAAGTGGACTGTGACGCATCTGTCTTATTGCTAGACGAAAATGGCAAGCTGACAGCCAAAGAAAACTTAATTTATTTTGGTAACAAGAAAAGCAAAGATGGCAGCGTAGTTCATTCGGGCGATAACTTAACTGGAGAAGGCGAAGGCGACGATGAAGTTATCAATATCGACTTGAAACGTATTTCACCTTCTGTTCATCGCTTAGTATTTGTTGTGAATATCTATAACGCTAAACAGAAGAAACAAGATTTCGGCATGATTGAAAATGCCTTTATTCGCTTAGTCGACAATCAGTCGAAAGAAGAATTGGTTCACTACAACCTTACCGATAATTATGCAGGTAAAATGTCGTTAATTACAGGCGAACTTTACCGTCAAGGTGCAGATTGGAAGTTTTCAGCTATTGGTGAAGGCGCAATCGAACCTGATATCGGATCAATCGCAAACAAATATTCTTAAGGAGTGTTGAGAAAATGGCAATTAACTTATCAAAAGGTCAAAAAGTAGATTTAACAAAAAGCAATCCGGGCTTATCTAAAGTAATCGTAGGCTTAGGTTGGGACACAAACAAATATGATGGCGGACAAGATTTTGACTTGGATTCTTCCGTCTTCCTCTTAAACAGCGAAGGCAAAACGGCTTCAGAAGCTGATTTTATCTTCTATAATAATACAACGGGTGCTGCTGGCGCTGTAGAGCATACGGGTGACAACAAAACGGGCGAAGGCGACGGAGATGACGAGCAAGTAAACGTTAATTTGTCAGCTATTCCAGCTTCAATTGAGAAAGCAACTTTTGCCATCACGATTCACGATGCAGAATCACGCAGTCAAAACTTTGGCCAAGTGAGCAACTCATATGTACGCATCATCAATGGAGACACAAATGAAGAGTTGATCCGTTACGATTTAGGTGAAGACTTTTCAATTGAAACTGCAGTCGTTGTCGGGGAACTTTACCGTCACGGAGGCGAATGGAAATTTAACGCCATTGGCAGCGGTTATCAAGGCGGCTTAGAGTCTCTTGTGAAGGACTTTGGCTTAAACAGCTGAGTTAACGATGGAAAAGCAAGGAGACTATCTCCTTGCTTTTTGTCCATTCATATACGAAATGATAATTTGAACGGGCTGTAGCTAGCAGCATGCCGGGAGGGATCACGCATGAGACATTTTAACGGATTGACCGATTCTGATTTAAAGACTTTTTTTAAACATTCCCCGGCAGAATTTAACCGTGATACGGAACGGGAAACCTTAAGCTTGGCGTTGGGTGCAGCGCTTTATACGCCGGGTTCTAGAGTGGATTTTGCTCAGAAAATTTTAACTGGTGATTATAATAACGGCGTATTTGCTGGTCTTACAACACTAATCGTCTGTTTGGAAGATGCAGTAGCTGATACGGAACTAAAACAGGCAGAAAAAAATACAGTGGGCGAGTTCAAAAAACTGGAACAAGCGAATGCAGAGCAACTCATAGCTGGACCAGCTTTGTTTTTGCGAGTTCGCACACCCGAACAATTAGACCAATTAGTAAAAAATGCAGGAACGGCATTGAGTGTGTTGACAGGAATCGTTTTTCCGAAATGCTCACCTGTAACGTTGCCATCATTTTTTGAAGCGCTCGACCGTGCTAGTGAAGTGGCTGGTAGAATGCTGTATGCATTGCCTTTGCTCGAAACGAAAGAAGTGCTGTACAGTGAATCTCGTGAACAAACTTTGTCAGAACTATACAGTATTATGCAATCACAAGCAGAGCGGATTTTGACGGTTCGCGTGGGAGCTACTGATTTTTCTAGCCTTTACGGCTTACGTCGGCCCGCGGAACGGACAATTTACGATGTTCATGTTATTCGAGACTGTTTGATGGCTATCTTGAACCGTTTTGGGCGTGCAGAAGACGGATTTACGGTTTCTGGACCTGTCTACGAACATTTTTCAAGTGGGGAGCGGCTATGGCTTTCTTCTAAACCGGAAGAAACCTTATGGGAAGAAGTTCAACTGGATATTCTAAATGGCTTTAAAGGAAAAACCTGTATTCATCCGTCGCAAATTTCAATCGTCAATGCAGGTCATATCGTCACACTTGAAGCTTACGAAGACGCTAAACTAATTCTAAACGAAAGCAGCAAAAGAAATGGTGTCTTGCAAAGTGCTAAACGCAATAAAATGAACGAAGTAAAGCCGCATTTGAGTTGGGCGAAAAAAATTGCCGCTCAAGCGGAAGTCTACGGGGTGCTCAATGAAAACTATCAACCAATCGACGTCCTCAATCATATCCGGGCCAGTCAAGTATCAAATCAATACTAAATTATGGGATAACCTAAACATGAATATCTCAGTTACCTATGCTTATCAAGGTTTATCAGCGGAATCGCTGTTTTCTGTCGCTTTGCGTGTGAATAAAAACCGTCAATTTTTGTTTGTCAGCAAACTAATTGCTAAACATCTAGCTGTTCATCCTTCTTTAGCTCTTGGAACAGGTACTTTATTGGCTTCTTTGCTGATGGAAGAAGTTGGGGTTGGAGGATATCCAGAGACGCCTGCTCTTGTCAAAATGATTGAAACGGGCGTAGTAAATCGTGACATAACCCTACAGTCGCTTGAATTTAAAAAAACGATGCCCCAAAAAACAGTGTTTATTGGCATGGCAGAAACAGCAACAGGTCTTGGCCATTCGGTTTTCCAACATTTTGAGGAATCTGCTTATATTCACACAACACGTGAAGAGATTACCGGCATTACCCCATCTTTTGTCTTTGAAGAAGAACATTCCCACGCAACGTCCCATAAAGTATATGCGCCTTCAGGTATGCTTGAACAAGCAGAGACGATCGTGTTAATCGATGACGAGATTTCTACGGGTAACACCTTGTTAAACTTGGTGTGTGCATTAGATGATCAATTTCCCGGAAAGAATTACGTGTCTTTATCCATCCTTGACTGGAGAAGTGATAGTCAAAAGGAAAAAATAGAGAAAATAATGGCTGAGCGGCAGATTGATTTGAAGGTTTTATCATTAATGACGGGCCAATTTGAATTGTTGCACAGCACAGCACCTACTGAACCTGAAATGAGTTTGTTGAGTGGTGTGGGACACAGAACTCCACATACCGAACTGGGCAGTGAAAAATTAACAATCGGCTCAAAAACGGGACAACGATATATTTCGCAAACAGGGCGTTTTGGCCTTACAAGTGAGCAACACGATGAAATAGGTAGCTGGGCAAAAACTGCGGTTGAAAAACTTGTGAGTGTAAGCGATAAGGCATTAGTTATTGGAGTAGGAGAGAATATGTACTTACCTTTGCGTTTTGCCTTAGCACTAGAAGGAAACGCACTCGTCCAAACGACGACACGCAGTCCAATTTTTGCTTCGCCAATGGCCGATTATCCGATTAAGGAAAAAGTTAAGTTTGAGCTACCAGATGCATTCGGAGTTAGCCAATTTATCTATAATTTAAATGAAGTGGAAATCGACCGAATTTACTTGATAGCTGAATCCGTCATTGCACTATCCGATTGGCAGCCGCTTCTCACATACTTGGAGAAAAAAGCGCCAGTAGAATGGATTTCTCTAACAACTACTAAAAGGAGTGAAGAAATCGAATGATAGCTACCGGTTTAGTGAAAACGAGTTATCCGAAAGAAGACATCACCTTCCTATTAAAAGATGTAAGCAACGAATTTACTGAAAGTACGTTGGAAGAGCGTGAAAAAGCGGTTCAGACCGGGGCACACTATGCAGAACGACTGCCAATGGAATATCGTCCTTCTGATGAATATACCAATCTTTATCACGAAACAGTAGGTAAGACGAAAGAGCAATTAGGCTATTTGGTTGGACTCGTAACGCGTCGTATTTTCATGAATGCGGGAACAGATGACATTGTGCTCGTATCTTTAGCACGTGCTGGCAGTCCAATCGGTATTCTGATTCGTCGATACGCCGAGCAGGTAATGAAGATGGAGTGGCCGCATTACAGTGTTTCTATTTTACGCGATAAAGGAATTGATGAGAAAGCAATCGATTCAATTCGCGCTGCACATCCGACAAGCCGTATTCAGTTTGTCGATGGCTGGACCGGCAAAGGGGCTATTCAAAAAGAGTTGACTAAAGCAGTTAATAGTCTCAATAAAGAAAAAAACATGAATTTATATGATGACATGGCAGTGCTAGCCGATCCAGGTGCATGCGCAGTATTGTTCGGTACGCGTGAAGATTTCCTTATTCCAAGTGCTTGTCTAAATGCGACCGTATCAGGACTGGTAAGCCGCACAATCCTTAACAAACAGTATATTGGTGAAAATGATTTCCACGGTGCCAAGTTTTACGGGGAATTGCTTGATGAAGATTTATCGAATGACTTTATTGATCAAATTACTGCTTGCTTTTCGGAAACGCAAGAGCAAGTTAAACAAGAGGCTGTTTCAACTCCTGTAATAGTAGAAAGAACTTGGCAGGGCATGGAGGAAGTGGAAGCAATTGGTCAGCAGATGTATAGTGAAACCGACTTTCATTTGATTAAGCCAGGTGTTGGTGAGACAACGCGCGTACTGCTTCGCAGGAGCCCTTGGAAAGTTTTGGTTAATAGTCTAGATAACCCGGATGTCCATCATATTTTGATGCTGGCGGAAGAGAAAAAGGTGCCGGTAGAAGTTGTTCCCGACTTGTTTTACCGAGCGATTGGCTTGATTCGCTCAGGTAAAGAAATATGACGGTACTGTTCGCTAGTGATTTAGATCAGACGTTAATTTATTCCCGCAATTCGATGGGGATGGAAGTAACGGAAGAAGAGTTAGTTGAAGTAGAGCGCTACGAGGGAAAACCACTGTCGTTTATGACGAAAAAAAGTCAATCAGCGCTTTGGCATATTTCTGCTTCGGCATTCTTTTTGCCCGTGACTACACGGACACAAGCTCAATACGAGCGAGTGACGGGTATTTTTAACGGACAGCAAGCACCGCGGTTTGCGATTGTATCTAATGGCGCCGTCATTTTGGAAAACGGCAAACCAATCAAAGAGTGGTCTGAAGAAATTCGCCAGCAGTGTATCAGTCGGAAAACCATTATTTCAGAATTGCTACCGGAAATTGAACGTCATTTTTCGGATGACTGGGTACTAAAAGTTAAAGAAGCGGAAGAGTGGTTTGTTTATCTGATTGTCGATCGTGCACGTTTTCCAACAGACAAGCTGGATTTCTACACAACCGTATTTAAAGAGCTTGGATGGGGAATGTCCCTGCAAGGTAGGAAGCTTTATTTTATGCCAGAAAGCATTACGAAAGCAGCTGCCGCGATGTACATTAAGGAACGTATAGGTGCCAGTTACGTTCTGGCAGCTGGAGATTCGCTACTCGATCTGGATTTACTAGAAAGTGCCGATTATGGCATGGTGGCATCTCACGGCGAAGCAGTAAAAAGTAGAGTTTCGATGTCCGGACATATTCATAAGACCGATACACATGGCATTAAAGTTGGAGAGGAAATCTTGGCTCGTGTTGCTGAGATTTCATTGCAGCGTCAGTAAGCAACAAAGCAAGGAGAGATTCCAATGGTTCAATTGAATCCAATCCCCGCTAAAACCTGGGATCCAGAAAAAATCGGGGAGTGGCTGAAAAAACCGATTGTGGATCACAGCGAAACCAAAATTGAAGAAGACCGCATTACGTATCCACAGCTACTCGGACAAGTTACAGGGATGACACTTGATGCCGATGACTATTTCGCGTCTATTTATGACGTCATCGAAGCATCAGATGGACGGATAATTCGACTTTCTGATCGAATGAACAAACATATTGAGCAGGATCGTCTTCGAACACTTCAAGATTTGTTCGAAATGAATAAAAAAGAAAATGGGTTGTCACCCAATCGAATGGTAGCGTTTCTTGATGGCAAAGGACTGCTACCTAGATTAAAAGACGCGGATTTGAACAGACGTCTACGACTTGTATTGATTGATATTTTGAAAGCTTTTCAAACGCAATCCGGAGGAAATACAACACATTCCTCTTTTCGTCGCGTAACGACTGACTTAGTTAAATGGATGTTTAATCACATAGCACCAGAAATTGAAAAGCTAGAGTTGGAAAAAGGTTTGCCTGGCTTTTTATGGTATGGCAGCGTTTCAGAAAGTGAAACTTGGTTTTTGAAACTTTCAGCAGCGTTTGGCTTCCACGTCGTTGTCTATGATCCTAAAGGAGAGCGTTGGTTTGAAAAAGCAGTTGGAGCTGAAGGGCTTCATAGCCACAGTTTTCAAGTGAACGCCGAAGCACTTCTTCCTTTTCCAGATGAAAAGCCGAAACGTGTGGGAACGGTCGCATATCGTGCAACTCAAGAAGTAGATCGTCTTTTGCATCACGATGATTCCGGACTTTATAAGCCCTTCCAATTTAAATCGTATTTGACTCGCTCGGTTCGACTTAAAACGACGATGGACGAAGCTTTCATGCTTGCTAAAGAACGTGCAATGGTGCGGCCGTCTTTTTCTGTAGCAAGTGGAAGTGTCAACATTCCTGTCGTTTTTTCTAAGCTGATGGGTATTGAAAAGGACCGCAAACGCTTTTGGGACAATGTTCATAAATTGACTGAGCGGGAAGACACAAAACTAGTTCGAAGCTTTCCTTTTGTGGAAGAACGAAAAGGCAATCAGCAATTCCATTACCGTGCTGCTCTCGGAAAAAACGGACTGTTGGATCCGGAAAAAATGAAAGCTGCGCATTGGTGGAAATACAATAAATTGCCAGATGGTGTTCAGACAGCAATTGCAGCAGCAATCGCGAGACATGCGGAAAAGCCAATTCTCGTGCCTCAACATGGCGAATCGTTTGAAGAATTGCAGCTTTATGCTTTTTCGCAATCGATGTCGCTGCCAGATTCAGTAATTCAGTTGATTCAATTATTCGATTATCCGCAGTTCGTACCCACAATGCTCTTTTATAACGAAGAAAAAGACGGTGAGTTGAGCCGTGCCGATGCCAATGCGATTGCGTTGATTCATATATTTGGACTCGATGTCATTATCATCAATCCACAGGGGCATCAAGATGTTGAACGCTGGATCGATTCCGAATCATTCGATACACACTGGCTTGATGAACGGAGCTTTAACGAGCCTTACCGAGAGCCTTCTGTCGTGAAAAAAATATTAAAAAAATGGCTATAGCCAAAAAGGAGTGAAAACCGATGACCAATATGCCAGAACAAATTGAACAACAGGAATTAGTAATGAAAGATGAAAACCAATTAAAGGTTCAACTAAAAAAAGATCCCGAAGTTCTTCAGTTGGCTGCGAAAATCGATCCCAAAAACCAAATCGCTTTACTGGAATTTGGTCGTGAACCAGCGAATGAAATTTCAGCTTTTACTGGAAAAGTATTGAATTCTGTTCAAGCAAATAGCATGGAAGAGTCTAGTGAGTTACTAAAACAACTAGGTAAAATCATGGATAAATTCGATAAAAAGGATTTTGTCGAAAAGAAAGGTTTCATGAGCAAGATTTTCAATAAAGGAAATAAAGTGATTGAACAATTGTTTAACAAGTATCAGACGATGGGATCTGAAATCGATAAAGTATACGTTGAAATTACAAAGTATGAAGGCGAAATGAAAAAGTCAACGACGACTTTAGAAGAACTATACAATCAAAACTTTAATTACTTTATGGAACTGGAAAAATATATCGCAGCAGGTGACATTAAAGTGGAGGAATTGAGAGCTCAAGAGCCAGCAGTCCGTGCAAAAGCGGAATCTGGTGATCAAATGGCTTTGATGGAATTAAACTCCTTGCAAAATGCGATTGAACTTCTAGAACAGCGTGTTTACGACCTGGAAATGGCGAAACAAGTTTCTTACCAGTCAGCACCTCAGATCCGTATGCTCCAGCGTGGTAATACGAAACTAATTGGGAAAATCAACTCGGCTTTCGTGACAACCATTCCGATTTTTAAAACTGGTTTAATTAATGCGATCGCGGCAAAACGTCAAAACCTAGTTGCTGAATCGATGAGTGAATTAGATCGCCGTACGAACGAAATGCTACTCAACAACGCGAATGATATTTCACGTCAAAGTGTAGACATTGCAAGAATGTCCGGTCAACCGAGCATCAAGATTGAAACCATTGAGCAGACATGGGAGACTATTATGCAAGGGATGAATGACACGCGCGAGATTGAGCAAGAAAATCGCAAAATGCGTGAAGAAGGACGTCTCCGCATCGAAGAATTACAGAAGAAGTATGAAGATACTCAACGTAAAGCTAACTAATCGAGGAGGAAAATTACAATGTCAGCAATCAACCTTTCAAAAGGACAGAAGATCGACTTGACTAAAACAAATCCAGGACTCACGAAAGTGGTCGTTGGTTTAGGCTGGGATACGAACAAATATAGCGGCGGAGGAGACTTCGATTTAGATGCATCCATTTTCCTTGTAGGTGAAAATGGCAAATCACGTGGACCGGAAGATTTTGTTTTTTACAACAATCTTGAAGGCGGCAACGGTTCGGTTGTCCACACGGGAGATAACTTAACTGGAGAAGGCGACGGCGATGATGAGCAAGTAATCGTTGATTTGCCGAACGTTCCTGCAGACATCCATAAAGTGGTGTTTACCGTAACCATCCATGAAGCAGACAGCCGTAGCCAAAACTTTGGTCAGGTTTCCAATGCTTTTATCCGTATTATGAATGAAAGCTCGAACGAAGAATTAATCCGTTATGATCTTGGAGAAGATTTTTCGATTGAAACGGCGTTAGTGGTTGGAGAATTGTATCGCCACGGCAACGAATGGAAATTTAACGCAATTGGCAGTGGCTATCAAGGCGGCCTTGCGGCATTAGTAAATGATTTTGGATTAAGCTAAATGAATTAAAGACCGTCTATCAGTTTAATAAACTGATAGGCGGTCTCTTTTGATTAGTGCTTAATTCAATAGTTAAGAAAATACTGATCGTATAGCAGTGTTTAAGTGTATGTACGTATTGTTGAAATGATATTATTCATTACACATATTCTCGTTCGTGGTTTGTTCGGCAAAAGTGATAATTTAGCAGTTAGGTATTATCATGAACAGTTTGATTTGGATGCCGTTAATGCATTGTGTCAATTTGAACGATAACAAAGTAAAAAAAACGGCAGAACTACTGCCGTTTTTTTTTTTGAAACCAACAAGTGGTAATAGAAATTAAGTTAAGAACAAAGAAATTTGAGGGAATATGATGATAAGTATCAAAACAATAATAAAAATCATGAAGAAAGGAATTACACCTTTTATAACTTTTTCCACTTTTTCACCGGTTATTCCACTGACAACGAATAAGTTAAGTCCAACAGGTGGTGTAATCATACCCAACTCCATGTTGACTACCATAATGATTGCGAAATGGATAACATCAATTTCCAATGCAGAAATGATAGGCAGTAGAATTGGAAGTGTAATTAAGATAATAGCTGTTGGCTCTAAGAACATTCCAAGGACAAAAAATAGTAAACTAACGATAATTAAAAATGTCCATTTATTAAATCCACTGTCACTTACCCAAGCCGCAAAGTCTTGTGGAACTTGCTCAGTTGTTAAGAACATCCCAAAAACTAAAGCTGCAGCGATTATTAGGAAGATCATGGACGTTGTATTAATCGATTCTTTCGTAATTTCAACAAATTGAGACCAAGTCATTTCTCTGTAAACAAGAATAGAAATAATGATTGCATATAAAGCAGCTAAAAAAGAAGCTTCAGTAGGAGTTACAATACCCGTATAAATACTCCCTAAAATAAGAACGGGCATTACAAGTCCCCAAGTAGCTCTGAGTGTAGGAAGCCATCGATCTTTTAAAGGAACCTTTGGCAAGCCTCCATAATTTTTTCTGTGCGCTACAATTACTGCATAAACAATTAAAGCAAAACCAAGTAAAATTCCTGGTAAAATTCCAGCTGAAAATAATCGTCCAGTAGATTGTTCTGAAACTGATCCATAGAGAATTAATGGAATTGAAGGAGGAATAAGAATACCCAATGTTCCAGCCGCAGCGACCAATCCCATAGAATAACTTTTTTCATATCCAGCTTTGACCATCATCGGAATCATAATGGCGCCAATTGCAGCAGCAGTTGCAGGACTTGAACCTGAAATAGCTGCAAAAATCATACAAGTGATAACAGTTACTACAGACAAACCGCCTTTCGTGTGTCCCACCCAAGAACGGATGCATTCAATCAAATATTTTGATATGCCGCCTTTAGCCATGATTAATCCCGCAAAGACGAAACCAGGAATCGCCATTAATGTTGTACTGTTAACTCCCGTAAACATTTTTTGTATAACGGTATTCAAAGAGAAATCAACCATATAAAGTCCAACAATACTAGAAACCGCTAAACTTATAGCAATTGGTACTCGTAAGAAAGCGAAGACAAAAAGTAAAACAATTACAATTATAGCTGCTTCCATTCTGCATCTCCTCCGCCCGTAACATTTTCTTTCTTAATAAAGTATCGATATGCTTTTTCGCAGAAACGGATAAATAACAAAGTGCCTGCAATCGGCATAATTAAGTAATTAATCCATATCGGAAAGCCAACATCGATAGTTTTAATATCTTGACCGTATGCCGTCGTTACCATATCAAGACCAGTCCAAAAGATAAAGATGCTAAAAGTCGACCCAATCAATAACGTGACTATTTGAGAGAATTGCTGCATTTTAGGCCCAAACCTATCGTAAAGTACGTCTATCGCAATATGCTTGTCTTCTTTCAACGCTGATGAGAAGCCGATAAAAATAGCCCACACTAAGAGCATCGTATAAATTTCGGTAGCCCAACTCTGCGAACTTCCCAAAACGTAACGCATGAACACGGAGTATAGACTAATAGCAATTCCAAATAAAAATAAAATGATGGAGAAAGCGCTCTCAACACGATCCAGGTATTTCATTTAAATCCTCCTCAATCAATATGTATTTTGGATACGAAAACAATTAGTCAAATCATAATACAAGTTTTAACTAATAACAAGCAAAATTTAGAATAGAAAGAAAATTAACTTAATATTACTTTAGTGCTATTGTTTTTTAGAACTCTTTAGTTTAAAAAACCCAATTGAAGGATGTTGAAAAAATATTTCTATAAAAGATGGAATATTTAAATTTTTCTTTACTTTCATTTTTTTCTATGATAATTTTGTGTTAAGTTGTATCCAAAATTCAACAAAAGGACATCAACTTAATTTTTTTGTTTACAACGTACACGAAGGGTAGAAAGAAAGAGAGGAGACAGATTGAATTGAAAGCCCTTACAAAAAGGATTTAAGTTTATCTTGAGATTCAAAAAAATTAGGGGGTTTGTTAGATGAAAAAACACATTTTAACCTTATCTTTATTAATATCTGCGGTTGTATTAGTTGCTTGTGGTGATGACGAAGCAACTACTAGTGGAGAAAGTAATGGTGATGACGTTGAAGAAATGACCATTAAATTTTCTCACGTCGTAGCGGAAAATACACCTAAACATCAAGGCGCACTAGCAATGAAGGAATATATAGAAAAAGAATCAGACGGTGCAATTGAAGTTGAAATTTATCCTAATAGCTCACTGTTTGGTGATCAAGACGAATACCAGAACTTAGTTTCGAATAATGTTCAATTTATCGCACCTGATTTGTCCAAATTTGTTGGGAATAATCCGCAATTTAATGTGCCGTCTCTTCCTTTTATGTTTGACAATGATGAAGAAGCAATTAAATTCTGGGATGGTGAAAAAGGCCAAGAGATTTTGGGTAGTTTAGAAGGTGATGGTGTAGTTGGTTTATCTATGTGGCCAAATGGTGGTAAGCACGTTACTAATAATGAAAGACCAATTGATTCACCGGATGACTTTGAAGGCTTGAAATTTCGAACTCAAGGTGGTCAAGTCCTAGAAGCTGTGTATGCTGCATTAGGTGCGGGTTCTGAATCTATTCCATTTGGAGAACTTTACACTGCACTTGATCAAGGAGTTGTAGAAGGTCAAGAAAATACGTTTAGTAATATTGAATCGAAGAAGTTCGATGAAGTTCAAAAATATATGACTGTTATGAACCACACACGTGTGGATTACGCTATTTTTACAAATACTGAGTTTTGGGAAAGCATGAACGACGCAACAAAAGAAATTGTAGAAGCCGGAATTGACGAAGGAACAGAAGTAGCGCGTGAAGAAGCTAAAAGTTTAAATGAAAAAGCCTTGGAGTTAATTCGCGAAAGAGGACAAGTCGAAATTATTGAATTGACGCCTGAACAAATCGAAGAGTTCCGTACAACTTTAGAACCTATTTACGATGAATTCGAAGATGAAATTGGTGCCGATGTATATGAAGCGGCACGTGAAGCTGCTAAATAATAAAAAACTAAGAAAACTAAAAGAGTTGGCGGTTTCCGTTGCCAGCTTTTTTTAGTTTAAACTTTGCTTAAGCAAAGCGTTTTGTAAGAAAAAAATAACCAAACCAATACTTTATAGACAGGAGAATGAATATGAACAAAGAGAAATTTGAAAAAGGACTGGAAATACGTAAAAGTGTGTTGGGAGCAGAATATGTGGATCAATCAATTCAAAACGCGACGGAGTTTAATATGCCCATGCAGGAATTAGTGACAGAGTATTGTTGGGGAGAAGTTTGGGCACGTCCGGGATTAACAAAGAAAACCCGGAGCATGCTAAATCTCGCCATGATTACAGCATTAAATCGACCGCACGAATTAAAATTGCATGTTAGAGGAGCTATCAATAACGGCTTGACGAGAGAAGATATACAAGAAGTTTTTCTTCAAACTGCTATTTACTGTGGGGTACCAGCAGCAATTGATAGTTTTAGGACAGCAAAAGAAGTATTCGATGAAATCGATAAAGAACAGTAATTTAAGGGTTGTTTATTCATTTTAAGTAAAGAGAATTCGAGACAAGAAAATCACAATTGTTATAGACAAGGCACTAAAAATAGTTGAAACAAAAACAGCTTGAGCAGCAAATGCGGCTTCGTTTTCATATTCCTGTGCAATAATAGCGCTATTAACAGAACTTGGGACGGCAGAAGCAATAAATAATGCTTGAGCTGTAATAACATCTACATGTAGAAATGGAATGATGATAAAAGCAGTAAGTGGACTGATGATCAGTCTAACAGCGACACTAAGGTACACAGTAAACATGTTTTTAGTGAAGTTTAGTTGAACCACTTGTGCTCCTAGTGTAAGTAATGCTACTGCAATCAATGCATCTGCGATGTAGGAGCCTGGTATATAGATAAACTGCGGTAGTTCTAAGTTGAATGCATTTAATAGCAAGCCAAAAAACATCGCATAAAGTATCGGCATTTTAAAATAAGGAACTGTGTTTTTGATTTTAGTTTTATTTAACTTATCTAAACTGATGATGCCATAAGAGTATACCAACAAATTTTGGAAAGTAAGAACCAGTACTTGAACGCCCATTGCAACGGGGTCTTGTCGAAAAGCTAAATCATTTACAGAGATGCCATAATTACCCGAGTTGTAAAACAAAGTGCTGTGTGAAAATGCGATACGAAGTCCTTTGCTAAAACTAAAAAGTCTACTGATTATGTTGGATACAAAATACAAAGATATAGACAAAAAAATAAAAAAAGCTAATACTTTAAAAAATAAATCCCAAGCCAAATCAGTTTCGTAAAGACGAATAAAAATTAGTCCAGGGACTAAATAATAAATATTGATCTTTGCCAATGTGTTTAAATCAAGTTGGAATTTGAAATGTAGAAATGCCCCAATTCCAATTAAGATGAGGATAGGAACGATGATGTTAAGGAAAATATTGAAAATCTCCATGAGGGGGACTCCTTTCGTTTGATCCATTGATAGAAAGTTGTATGGTTTCTGTACAATATACACTATTAAGAAAATTATACCAATCAATTTCGAAACTGAGGTGAATCTAAATGAAATTACCTAAAAAAGTAAAGATAAATGAAGTTGTACTGAGAGATGGTTTACAACTAGAAGACAAAATACTGACTTTAGATGAGAAAAAGAAGATATTCGATCAATTGGTAAAAGCTGCTGTTCAAACGATAGAGTTTGGTTCATTCGTGCATCCTAAATTAGTGCCACAAATGGCAAACAGTGGGGAACTAGTTGAATTAATATCGGAAAATCCGAATGATGTAAAGCTAATCGCGTTAATTCCCAATTTGAAAGGAGCAAAAAATGCACGAGAAAAAGGCGTAAAAAACTTAAATTTCGTCTTCTCGGCTAGTGATACACATAACGAGCAAAATGTTCAAAAAAGCACAAAAGACTCGCTTAGTGAGCTTAAAGAAATTCTGAGTTATTGCAAAGAACAAGACATGTGCTTGAGTGTATCGATTGCAACGACTTTCGGATGTCCTTTCGAAGGGGAAGTAAAAAAAGAACGAATTTACTGGATCCTTGGGCAATTGACGTCTTTGAATCTAGAAACAATTACACTGGCAGATACAACGGGTATGGCAAATCCACAACAAGTTTATGACTTGATAACAGAACTAACAAACAAATTTCCACATCAATTATTCAATCTTCATTTCCACAACACAAGAGGAATGGGACTTGCTAATATGATGGCGGCAATGCAAGCTGGCGTGACAAGTTTTGATGCATCCTTAGGCGGGCTTGGAGGTTGTCCATTTGCTCCTGGAGCAACTGGCAATATCTGCACAGAAGATGTTGTTCATATGCTTCATAGTATGGGAATTGAGACAGGTCTGTCATTAGACGAATTGTTAATCGCTTCTAAAACGCTTCAACAACTTGTGGGTCATGAAACACCGAGTTATGTTTTAAAAGCAGGTCCCTATGACAGGAAATATTCGATACCTACAAAAAAATAGAAAAGGGTAGTCCACTCTATTTTTGATAAAGTAGCAAAGAAACTAGGAGGATACATCATGCCCAACTGGGAAACTGTAGAATTAAACGAAACATATAGCGATGAGAACGTTTACGTAATCGAGCTCAATAGACCTGAAGCAATGAATTCATTGAATACGAAAATGGCTATCGAATTGATCGAATGTCTGACATTATTGGAGCATCGGAAAGATTTACGTGCGTTAGTACTGACGGCTAAAGGAGAAAAAAGCTTTTGCGTAGGAGCGGATTTAAAAGAACGAAAAGGAATGACTAACGAACAATGGAAACAACAACACGATATTTTCGAAGAGGGCTATGAATTGTTGCGAAATTTTAAGTTTCCAGTAATTGCTGCAGTTAATGGATTTGCGTTAGGCGGAGGCATGGAGATGATGCTAAGCTGTGACCTTCGCTATGCTTCCGAACACGTTAAAGTCGGATTGCCTGAAGTTAAATTAGGAATTATTCCGGGTGTGGGAGGAACTCAATTATTGCCGCGCGCTATTCCAGTTGGACTAGCGAAAGAAATGCTTTTTAGAGGAAATCAAGTTGATGCGCAAAAAGCGTTAGAAGTTGGCATTTTGAATGGCATTTTTACGAAAGAAGAATTGATGTCAAAAACAATAGAAATTGCCAAAGAAATTGCGCGAAATGCACCGCTATCTCTACAATCGATCAAGAAATCTATTCAAACCGGATTGCATACAGATATGAATACAGCTCTTTCAATCGAACTCGACCAATACTATAAATGTGCTAATTCCGATGATCGATTGGAAGGTGTTTTAGCTTTTAATGAAAAGCGAAAACCAAATTGGCAAGGGAAATAATAGCTATAGTTAACTTATTGAGGAAAGGAGATTCAGAAAATGGAATTGAGCAGGTATTTAGCAAGGTATAGCTTAAATCTTCAATACGAGGATTTGCCTGAAGAAGTCGTGTCATTTACAAAGTTATGTATTCTCGATTATTTTGGATCAGCAATAGCTGGGTCAGATAAAAAACCTGTTCAAATAATTAGCAACTTAGTAAAAGACATGGGTGGCTTTGAACAAGCAAAACTGTTTACAGGAGGAAAGTCCAGTGTATTAAATGCAGCTTTAGTAAATGGATCAGCAAGTCACATGATGGAGCTAGATGATATTCACAAAGGATCAATCATTCATGCAGCTACAGTTGTTATTCCAGCAGCATTAGCGATTGCAGAGTGGCGACAATTAAGTGGGAAAGAACTAATCACCGCTGTAGTCGTAGGGTACGAAGTCTGTTTTAGAATCGGAGAAGCAGTATCGCCTTCTCATTATTATTATTGGCATAATACCGCTACATGTGGGACATTCGGTGCTGCCGCTGCAACTGGAAAGCTACTTGGCTTGACAGAAGATCAAGCAGTTGATGCTTTAGGAAATGCAGGGTCACAAGCTGCTGGACTATGGGAGTTTATTGTTGATGGGGCCATGACAAAACAGCTCCACACAGCAAAAGCTTCAATGAACGGCACAATGGCTGCTTTACTGGCGCAAAAAAGTTTTACAGGGCCAAAGAAAATTCTGGAAGGTAATCGTGGTTTTTTTAATGCGATGAGTGAAGAACATGATGTTTCTAGAATAATCGAAAACCTTGGGCAAGAATTTAAAATTTTGGAAAACTCTTTTAAAGTTCATGCTTCTTGTCGCCATACACATCACGCGATCGATTTGCTGATTGATATTTTCAAAGAACATCAACCTGTGCTAGAAGAGATCGAATCGGTGGAAGTCAATTCTTATCAAGTTGCTCTTACTATCACGGATGACGCAGACCCTCAGACAGAATATGCAGCTAAATTCAGTCTCCAGTTTTGCTCAGCTTTAGCTTTATTAAATGGCCGTGCGAGTCTGGAAGATTTCGGCGAAGAAGAGTTGTGGGATAAAGATATTCGAGCGTTGATGGAAAAAGTGAATGTTCACGTAGATCCTGCAATTGATGAGAGCTACCCAAGAAAATGGGGAGCGACAGTCACTGTTTTGTTGAAAAATGGAGAGAAAATTTACAAACAAACAGATTTTCCAAAAGGTGACCCTGAAAATGCAGTAACTACAAAAGAGTTGCTTGAAAAATTTATAGGAATGGCTACAATCATACCGCTCCAACAGCGACAAGCTTTAGCAGAGAGTTTAATGAATTTGGAATCGATAGAAAATATTAGCGATCTTATGAAGACACTATAAGTAGCACTAGTACAATTGACGAATGGAAAAAAGAGAAAAGAATCCATGTAAAGAAGGCGTTTCTATGGAACATAACAGTGAACAATCAACGACGGTCACAAGTTTGATCCACCAATTAAAAACCTTTAACTCATCTGAACTAAAACAAGCCACTTATTTATTATCACTTTTGCAGAAGTCGCAAGACGACTCAATCGATAACGCCGTACCGATGCATTTTCTCGGAAGGTTTTTAGCAATAGAACAACACGACGACGGAACAACTGAAATGACTTTAGGATTTCAGAATGAAAATACTTATGGTGTGGCACAAGGCGGTTCTATTTATACATTAGCCGATGTCGCAATCGGCTTTAGTATTTTACAAAATTTAACAGAAGAAGAAAAAGTGTTTACTTTAGAACTAAAAGTAAATTTTATTGAAAAAGGACAAGGTTCTCGTTTGATCGCGACTCCTTATATTTTGAGACAAGGTAGAACTACAGTAGTTTCCGAGTGCGCGATTCATGATGATTCGGGAAAATTAGTGGCAAAAGCGCTGGGTACTTTTTATATCAGTAGAACAAAAAAAAGAAAGGAAGGAGACCGATGAGAAAAATTGCTTATGAACAAATTGTGGAAAAAGTAAAAACAATGTGTATAGAGTCTAACTACAATCTCGGAGAAGATGTTTACGCAGCATTTAAAAATGCACTACAAACAGAACGCTCAGAAACAGGCAAAGAAGTGCTGACGCAATTGATTGATAATGCCGATATTGCCAAAGTTGAACGAGTACCGATGTGTCAAGACACAGGTACGGCAGTTTTTATCGCAGAAGTGGGTCAAGATTGTCACATTGTTGGTGGCAGGTTAGTCGATGCCATTAATGAAGGGGTAGAAAAAGGCTACAGTGAAGGGTATTTAAGAAATTCTATGATCTACAATCCGATGAATCGAACAAATACGGGAAACAACACGCCAGCCATTGTCCATATTGACTTGGTTGAAGGACAAGAACTGACGTTGCATATGACCGCTAAAGGCGGCGGTGCAGAAAACATGAGTGCATTGAAAATGCTAAAGCCTTCTGACGGCATGGAAGGAGTTAAGGAGTATATTTTATCGATTGTTAAAGAAGCGGGACCGAATGCATGTCCGCCACTAGTGGTCGGTATCGGGATTGGCGGTAATTTCGAGCGGTGTGCTTTTTTAGCTAAAAAATCATTGTTTCGTCCTTTAGGTATACGCCACCAAGATCCAGTAGTAGCAGAGCTTGAACTGGAATTAATGGAACAGATTAACCGTCTGGGCATCGGACCACAGGGTATGGGAGGTAGTACAACTGCACTAGACGTCAAAGTGGAACTCGAGTCCTGTCATATTGCAGCTTTACCAGTAGCGGTCAATTTAAATTGCCATGCCAGCCGCCACCAAACAATTGTGCTGAAATGAGGTTATAATATGCAAAAGAAAATTCAATTACCTTTACGTATTGAAGATATTGAATCGTTGAAAGCAGGAGATCGTGTGCTGTTGTCTGGTACTGTATATACAGGACGAGATGCTGCCCATAAGCGAATGGTGGAACAAGAAAAAGAAGGTATACCACTTCCTATCGAACTACAGGACCAGGTTTTGTATTATACAGGTCCAACGCCAGCCAAGCCTGGAGAAGTAATTGGTTCGGCAGGTCCTACAACCAGCGGAAGAATGGACTTGTATACACCAGCACTTCTTGAAAAAGGCTTGAAGGGCATGATTGGTAAAGGCTATCGAAGTGAAGAAGTCATTGCTTCGATGTTGAAACACAAAGCTGTTTATTTTGGTGCTGTGGGTGGCGCGGCGGCATTAATAGCGCGTTCAATTAAAAAAGCTGAAGTGATTGCCTATGAAGATTTAGGAACAGAAGCTATCCGTAAGTTGATCATTGAGGATTTTCCGGTTTTTGTCATCAATGATATTTATGGTGGAGATATTTACAAAGATGAAATCGCAAAATACAAGCAATAATCAACGAACAATGAAGTACCCAAAAGGAGGCAACAATGTGAAGGCAGGAATTATCGGATTGGGTAATATGGGTGGCCGTATGGTGAAAAGACTACTTGAACAAGGAGTAAAAGTTGGAGTTTTTGATTTGAACAAAGACTTAGTTCGAAAATTTGTAGAGATGGGCGCAGAAGAAACGAAAAGCCCTGCAGCTTTAGCAAAGAAATTTCCATACATTCTAACCGTCTTGCCAAATGTCTTTATTGTGAAAGAAACACTGATGGGTACAGAAGGCTTAATGGAAGGCATGAATTCCGAGAGCTTGTTAATTGAAATGACTACATCGATTCCTTCTGTCACAAAAGAGCTCAACGCTCTATTGAAGGAAAAAGGTCTGAAGATGATTGATGCACCAGTAAGTGGAGGTGTCAAAAAGGCGGAAGACGGCACTTTATCGATAATGGTCGGAGGCGAAACAGTCGATTTTGATAGAGCAAAACCACTGCTGGAATGTTTAGGTGCTCATATTTTCCATGTTGGAGAAGCAGGAGCAGGTCATACGATTAAGGCATTGAATAACATGATTTCGGCAACTACTTTGGCGGCTACAGGAGAAGCGATGGCACTTGGCGTTAAACTAGGTCTAGATCCTGAGAAAATGCTTGATGTGATTAATGCGAGTACGGGCAGAAGTTTCTCTAGTGAGTTTAAATTTCCCAATCAAGTCTTGACGCGAAAATTTGAAGTTGGTTTCACCTTAGATTTGATGGTCAAAGACTTAAAAATTGCCATGGCCATGGCAGAAGAAGAAAAGGTACCGATGTTTATTTCTAGTGCATCTTTTCAGCTTTGGAAACACGCTTGGTCGCAAGGCAGAGGTGACCAAGACCATACAGCCGTTATAAAGTACATTGAAGAAATGTTTTCTATAGAAATTAAAGGATCTTAATTGTCCTGATGTTCAAAGGCAACCTTTAAAGAACGTATAAAAATAAAGATATTTGAGGGGTGCTATATGGAAAATTTCAAATTAACAGAACAAGATAGAGCCACTTTGCAGTATAAAGTAACAAATAAACTAAGAGAACTGATACTCAAAGGTGAGTTCAGAATGGGCGAACGGTTGATGCAAGAAGAGTGGGCTCAAAAATTGGGAGTTAGTCGAATGCCACTTAGGGAAGCATTGCGTCAACTAGAAGTTGAAGGCTTAGTTAAGATTGAACCGAGGAGAGGTGCAGTAGTTACTCCAATCTCTACTGAGGATATTGAAGAAATCTATCAATTAAGAGCTCTTTTGGAAGGACAAGCAGTTGTGAAATCTCTTCCATATTTAGGGGATGAAGAAATACGAGAACTTGAAAATCTATACAACGCAATGATTAAGCTAAAAGCTGATGAAAACGATGTTGAGGTTTTCATGAAACTAAATGCCGAATTTCATCGAATTTTAAGAGAAAGCTGTCCATGGAGACGCATTCAAGGATTTATCGAAACGCTGTGGAAAGGGATTCCTCCTTACACACCGAGTCTCTTATCAAATCACTTAGCAGATTCACATGAAGAGCATCGCTTAATGTTGGAATATGTAAAACAAAAAGACGAAGTTCGATTAAGAAGAATTACAGAAAAGCATATTCTAAGAACCAAAGAAAACTTAGTTGAGATGATGAACAAAAAGTAAAATTTTTAGTTTATAAGAAATTTAACAGTTGTGGAGGCGTAAATGGTATGAAGCAAATAAAATTGGCTGTAATTGCAGGAGATGGGATTGGAAAAGAAGTTGTGCCTGAGGCATTACGTGTTTTAGATGTAGTAGCAGAAATTCATGGAGGTTTAAAATTTAGTTCGACTTATCATCCATGGAGTTCAGAGTATTACGTTCAGCATGGAGAAATGATGCCAAAAGATGGCTTAAGCCATCTTACACAAAGCGATGCCATTTTCTTAGGAGCTGTTGGAGATTCATCATTAGTAGCGGACCACATCTCGCTTGGAGGTTTGTTGCTGAAAATCCGCAGAGAATTCGAGCAAGTTATCAATATTCGTCCAGCCAAACAGTTGAAAGGAATCGTCTCTCCTCTGGGAAATCCACAGAACTTTGATATTATGATTGTCCGTGAAAACAGTGAAGGCGAATATAGCAGTATCGGAGGACGAGTACACAGTGGAGAAGATGAAATCGTCATTCAAAATGCAGTTTTTACGAAAAAAGGTGTTTCCCGTGTGATTAACTATGCCTTTGAATTGGCTCAAAAACGGAGTAGTCATGTAACAAGTGCTACTAAATCAAATGGAATTGTCCATTCCATGCCGTTTTGGGATGAGGTCTTCAAAGAAGTTGCAGGAAATTATGGAGACGTTCAAACCAATAGCGAACATATTGATGCGCTTTCTGCTTTTTTCATTACAAAGCCACAGACGCTAGATGTTGTGGTAGCTAGCAATTTGTTTGGAGATATTTTGAGTGATATTGGAGCAGCCATAATGGGCAGTATAGGAATAGCACCTTCTGGAAATATTAATCTCAACGGTAAATACCCATCTATGTTTGAACCTGTACATGGCTCAGCACCAGACATTTTTGGAAAAGGAATTGCTAATCCAGTTGGTCAGATTTGGACAGCTAAAATGATGCTCGATCATTTAGGAGAGCATGAAATGGGCAGGATTTTGCTGGATGCGATTGAAGAATCTATGCAATCTGGTATCAAAACTGCAGATATCGGAGGTAACTCCTCGACAAGTGAAGTAACCGATGAAATTATTCATAAGCTTCGAAATAAATAAAAACTACTTAACAGCTATAACAAAATCACCATCACCTATAAAGAACTAAATTTTCTGAAAACACATTTACAATTACTGAATTGTTTAGTACCATACGTAGTAAGTTGATATTGTATCCAATATCCAAGAATCGGAGGGTAAGTTGATGAGTAAACCATATTCCTATTTATTCGTACCCGCGACTAGTTTTTCGTTAATAGAGAAGGCAGTCACATCTAAGGCAGATGTGGTTATTATAGATTTAGAAGATGCGGTAGCACTATCGGAAAAACAAGCTGCAAGAGAAGTTATGAAAGAAGCTTTGAAAGTATATAAAAAAGAACATAAATTCATTGTGCGCATCAATGCTTTGGAGACTTCTTTTTGGGAAGCAGATTTGGAAACAGCAGTTACTAATGGAGCTGCAGGAATTATGCTTCCAAAAGCAGAAAACGAGCAAGGAATTCAAACAGTCTCTAATAAAATTCGTGAAATTAGAAAGAACAGTGATAAAGCATTTGATTTGATTCCCTTAATAGAAAGTGCCAAGGGCATCCAGTTTGCGTACGCAATCGCATCTGCAGATCCTTTAGTTTCGGCTTTGGCTTTCGGATCTATTGACTTTTCACTAGACATTGACTGTGAGCTAACTCCAGAAGGACTGGAATTGCTGTTTGCTCGCTCGCAGTTGGTTATTGCTTCGAAGGCAGCGGGTATTGGCCCACCAATTGATGCGGTTTATCCAAATTTAACAGATGAAAACGGATTGAAAAATCAAACGGTTTTTGCAAATCAACTTGGCTTTAAGGCCAAACTGGTTATTCATCCGAAACAACTAGACGTTGTCCATCAAGTATTTTCGACTTCAGATGAAGAAATCACAAGGGCAAAAAAAATTGTTGAGGCATTTGAAAAAGCTGAAAAAGAAGGTATTGCGTCGATTAAAGTTGATGGACAATTTGTTGATTATCCAATCTATAAAAAAGCTAAAAAAACTTATAATAGAAATAGTGAAAAATAGTACTGAAAAGCAGATTAACCTCTGTTGTGTAGAGCATTTTCGGTAGCTAAAAACAGCAATATATACTTTGCTGAAATACATAAAACCAGAGTGTAAGAAGACAAAGCAACAACGCGTGTAAAATTAGTAATTAAAGATGTTAGTAAAAATTTCTTGAAGTTCTCAATGATCATTTTAAATAACTATTATTTTGTACGGTTACATTGAATAGAATCTAGATGAAAGGAGAGAGAACAATGGCTGATAAAATGGAATTCAATCAAGAAATTGCGACAGAGTATGACAAAGGAGTAAGGCGGACGTTGCCGAGATATGATCCAATGTTACGCTTGTCACAAACCTTTCTTCACTACGCGCTTAAAGAGCAAGCTGACGTACTTGTAGTTGGTTGCGGTGGAGGAAATGAATTAAAAGCTTTTGGCGTACCAAATCCTGGATGGCATTTTACAGCAGTAGATCCTGCAAAAGCTATGCTTGAAGCAGCTAAAGTAAAAGCAAAACAAGTAGGCATTGAAAAACGTATCGAGTGGATAAACGGCACTGTAATGGATGTGCCAAAGGAAAAGCACTTTGATGGTGCGACTTGTATTTTGGTTTTGCATTTTATCCCTGAAGTAAAAGAAAAAAAGGCATTACTAGCGAAAATAAGAAGTCATCTAAATTCAGGAGCTCCTTTCGTATTGGTTAGTAAGTTTGGAGATCCAAATGATCCAGAGTTTAAAGAGCTCGTAACATTGTGGAAGAATTATTGGCTAGATATGACCAACTTGTCTGCTCAAAAAGTAGAAGAATTGATGAAAGGCACTTTAACGGATTCATCAATTTCTGAAGTTGAAATTCGGCAACTGCTAACAGATACTGGGTTTCATCGAATTGCCAATTTCTTAAAAACCAATCAGTTTGGAGGTTGGATTTGTTACGCAGATTAAAAAAGCCAAATTCGATTCTGTATGTTCTCAAAAAAACATAGTGGCTGTGAAAAGGGAGGGAAAAGAAACGTGAAAAGTAATTCCGTAGAAAATGCGAGAACGTTCTTATTCATCGGAATAGCTATTTTAGGTTTTCTTGCTGTTTATTTTTTGTTGCCAAATGACTTTTCTTACGCTGCTAAAGTAATGACCAGTATTATTACCCTTGGCATTATTTTATGGTCATTAGAATCGATACCTATAGGCTTGACTGCACTGATTATCTTGTTGTTGATGTTGTTATTCGACGTCGCAGACACAACAGTTATCTTTAGCGGGTTTGCTTCACCAGCCACTTATTTAATCGTCGGGGGAATGATGCTTGCGACTGCAGTTAACGAAACTGCTTTAATTAAACGAATGAGTTATACGATTTTAAAAAAATGGGGCGGCCGCTCAGCAGGTCTGCTTGGCAGCATCATTATGATTCAGCAGATCCAAGCCTTCTTTATTCCTTCGACGGCAGTACGGTCTGCGTTAATTTTGCCAGTCTCAACGATGATTATCGAAACAACTCATGCTGAACCTGGAGGCAACTTAAGAAAAATGATTATGTTGGGCGTCGCTTTTGGAGGAGTCATCAGTGGGACTTCTGTTATGACAGCGGCAATCGGCAATATTTTGACAGTGGAGTTGCTCAATCGGTTAGCAGGTATTAATATTACATATTTTCAGTGGTTTTACTATACATTTCCGATTTGGTTGCTATTAATCCCAGCTATATGGTTTATGCTACTGAAAGTCTTTCCTTTGCCAGAGGAGCAGCAATACTTTCCAGCAATCAAAGATGAAATGACGAAAAAATTAAAGGAATTAGGTCCAGTTAATGCACGAGAAATTCGCTGTTTAATAATTTTGTTAACTATTGTTATTTTGTGGTTGACGGAGCCTCTCCATGGATTGCATCCGAGCATTCCAGCTCTTGCCGGCGTAGTGCTGATGACTTTTCCTGTTATTGGTGTTGCTTCGTGGGAGCCTGTAGTTCGGATCAACTACAATACGGTTTTACTGGTTAGTATTACGTTGTCAATGGGCTATACATTTGTGGATTCCGGTGCTTCGACGACAATTAGTCAGTATTTAAGTGTTGATTGGTTCCTGCAACTTATACAAAATCCGTTTCCTTCGGTAGTGATTGTGATTATTTTGGCTCAAGTTTTTCATAAAATGATTTCAAATGTTGCGACTGCAGTTGTTGTGCTAGTGCCAATTGTTATAAGCGTTGCTCAAAATGCTGGAGTTGATCCATTGGTTATGGCGTTTACTACAGGATTAACTTGTCTTTTTGGATTTATCTTAATTGTTGAGTCTATGCCAAACTTGATTGCCCATAGTACAGGAATGGTTTCACAAAAGGATTTTTTAAAGCCTGGTTTATACGCGACTGTGATTTCAGTGAGTGCCACCATTTTTGTTGCAGCTACGTGGTGGAATTGGATTGGATTGATATAACAAACTATTTTAAAAGGAGGAAAATAATATGTTGCCATTGGAAGGAATAACCGTTGTTTCTTTAGAACAGGCTGTTGCAGCACCCTTTGCAACTAGACAATTAGCCGATTTAGGAGCGCGCGTCATCAAAGTAGAAAGACCAGAAGTGGGCGATTTTGCTAGAAACTACGATAAAACAGTAAAAGGAATGGCGAGTCATTTTGTATGGATCAATCGCTCGAAAGAGTCACTAGCACTAGATCTTAAGAAAAAAGAAGCTAAGGAAGTATTGCATAAACTATTAAAAGATGCGGATGTATTTCTTCATAACCTAGCTCCTGGTGCTGTCGATCGACTGGGATTTAGCGCGCAAGATCTAAAAGAAACCTACCCACAACTGATTATTTGTTCTATTTCTGGTTATGGTACTTTTGGACCTTATACAAATAAGAAAGCATACGATTTGCTTATACAATGTGAAGCCGGATTAGTATCAGTTACAGGAACCGAAGATACACCATCTAAAGCAGGAATTTCAATTGCAGATATTGCAGCTGGAATGTATGCATACACGGGTATATTAACTGCCATTATTTCACGCTATAAAACAGGAAAAGGGGCGATTATTGAAGTGTCAATGCTTGAAGCCTTGGCTGAATGGATGGGTTATCCTCTTTATTACTCAGCTTATGGAGACAATGAACCACCACGGACAGGCGCCAGTCATTCGACGATTTATCCTTATGGCCCGTTTAAAGCAGGCGATGAGAAAATGGTATTCATGGGCATTCAAAATGAGCGGGAATGGGTTGAATTTTGTAGCACTGTTTTGAGTAATCCTGAACTGGCTTCAAATTCACTGTTCAACAGCAACTCTGAGCGAGTGGCTAACAA
The DNA here is from genome assembly GCF_002009235.1 of Planococcus faecalis. Taxonomy (NCBI): domain Bacteria; kingdom Bacillati; phylum Bacillota; class Bacilli; order Caryophanales; family Caryophanaceae; genus Planococcus; species Planococcus faecalis. The sequence goes on along the minus strand of NZ_CP019401.1, from coordinate 3,001,905 downwards.
AGACGCATTAAAACAAATTATTGAAACTGTTTTTCAAACGATGAACTCTGCGCAAGTAATCGAAAAGCTTGAAGAATCACGAATTGCGAATGCACGTTTGAACACGATGAACGAACTAGTCGAACATCCGCAGTTGGCAGCACGCAATCGGTGGAGAGAAGTGGATTCGCCGGTTGGAAAACTAAAGGCGCTCATTCCACCTGTTACGTCGGACGAAGTGGATACGGTCATGAATCCGATTCCCGATGTAGGAGAACATACAGAGGCAATTTTAAGCGAGTTGGGTTTTTCGAAAGAACAAATAAATAAGTTAACTAGTTAAAAAAATGTATGTGGAAGGGGAAAATCCGAATGCCGACATTAACACAAACAGAAAGAGAGCAATTGCGTCAAAATGTTAGAGAACTATGTTCAGAATTTCCAAATTCGTATTGGAGACAATTAGATTTAGAACGTGAGTATCCTTACGAGTTTGTAGATGCACTAACAAAAAGTGGGTATCTTTCAGCATTAATTCCTGAGAAATACGGTGGTAAAGGCTACGGTATGACAGAAGCTACAATTATTTTAGAAGAAATTAATCGATCTGGTGGTCATGCTGCAGGTTGTCATGCTCAAATGTATACGATGGGTGCATTACTAAAACACGGTAGTGAAGAACAAAAGCAACAGTATTTGCCTGGTATTGCAGATGGATCAATAAGGTTCCAGGCTTTTTCTGTAACAGAAGAAAAAGCAGGCTCCAATACTACTGCAATTGAAACGTTTGCTGAAAAAGCAGCAAACGGTTATATCGTTAATGGTCATAAAAATTGGACCAGTCGTTTACTACAATCGGATTTAGTGATGTTGCTTGCTCGTACGACACCAATAGAAGATGTGGGAGAAAAGCGTGCTGAAGGACTTAGTTTGTTTTTAGTTGATCTTCGAATCATTCGCGAACAACAACCTGAATCTCTAAAAGTAGAGCCGGTTCGTGCTATGTTCAACTATGCTACAAACCAAGTATGGTATAAAAATATGGAAATTCCAGCAGCATGTTTGATAGGTGAAGAAGGTAGTGGATTTCGATATGTATTAGATGGTATGAATGCAGAACGAACCTTATTAGCAGCAGAAGCAATAGGAGATGGATACTTCTTTATCGATAAAGCTACTAGTTACGCAAATAAACGAGAAGTCTTTAATCGGAAAATTGGTGAAAACCAAGGTATTCAATTTCCTATTGCACGAGCTTATGCAGCAATTAAAGCTGCCGATTTAATGCGGTATGAAGCAGCCAGAAGATTTGATAATAACGAAAAATTTGGCGAGCAAGCCAATTTGGCAAAATTCTTGTCCAGTGAAGCGAGCTGGCAAGCAGCAAACGTCTGCTTAGATACATTCGGTGGTTACGGGTTCGTTGACGAGTATGACGTAGAGCGGAAATTTAGAGAAACGAGAATGTATCAAGTTGCACCAGTTAGTAATAATATGATTCTAGCGTATTTAGGGCAGAACATATTAAAAATGCCGCGTTCTTACTAATATTTATTAGTAGAGAAATCCATCGATTTTGCTGTATCTTTATTTTGAAAATAAGCTAAATGGAATTGAGATAGCGAAGTGCAAAAGATATATTTTTTAACGTCGTATCTGATTTATTGCAAAGACATTATCCAAGTTTTGTTCTTTAGAAAAATGAATTAATGCAATTCAGTGAATTATAAAATAAATCCAGTTTTTCTTCGAGTCGTGTGCCTTTTAGGTTTATATAGGATGGAAACGTTTCCAAAGAAAACTAATTATTTTTTATATATTGACAATGGATTTTCACCTGTATATGATGGAGTCAATTCAAATATACAGAATAACTATGTTGATGGAGATACGCTTCGTGTAGAGAAATCTTAAGAGAGCTGATGGTTGGTGAGAATCAGTGATTTCGACATTTAGCAGCACTCCTGAATAGATGGATTGAATACCCCAGTAGGTCCATCCGTTTCATGTCCGTTACGCATGTGAACCAATGAGGCTGTCTATTTTGTGACAGTGAATTAGGGTGGCACCGCGAATCAGACTCTTCGCCCCTTACATTTTTTATGTGAGGGGCGAGGAGTCTTTTTGTCGTCTTTCTACAATTACTGGCCCAAATATCGGGTAATCGAGAGGGGAATAGAGTTTATTATGCTAACAGACCAACAAATTTTGCGAATCCCAGGACCAACGCCAATTCCGCCAAGTGTGCAACGCGCTATGGCTCAACCAATGATCGGGCACCGCGGACAAAGTACATCCGAAATGATCAGCGACATCAGACCAAGATTAAAACGTGTTTTTGGAACCAAACAGGAAGTTATGATTTTAACGGGTAGCGGAACCGCGGGACTAGAAGCGGCGGTTGTTAATACAGTAGCTCCCGGCGAAGAAGTTTTAGTTCTTGTAACAGGAGCATTCGGAGAACGGTTTGCAAAAATTTGTAAAGCATATGGCATTCAAACTCATGTTTTCGAAGTGGAATGGGGCTTAGCAGTTGACCCACAAGCAGTAAAAAGCTTCTTATTGGAGCATCCTGAAATCAAAGTGATTTTCTCGACTTTCTGTGAAACATCAACGGGTGTCTTGAACCCAGTCAAGGAGTTAGCTGCTGCAGTTAAAGAAGTGTCTGACGCACTTGTTATCGTCGACGGCGTCTCTTGTGTAGCCGGTACAGAAACTGAAATGGATAAATGGGGAATCGATGTTGTGGTGACGGGTTCACAAAAAGCCTTTATGTTACCTGCAGGTCTATCGTTTATCGCAGCAAGTGATCGTGCTTGGAAGAAAATCGAAGCTAATCCGCAACCACGATTTTATCTAGATCTTCAAAAACATCGCGACAATCTATTAAAAGATACAACACCATTTACTCCAGCACTGTCGATTTTATTCGGCTTGCAGCAAGTATTAGAGTTGTTAGAAGAGGAAGGACTCGAACAAGTATATGCGAGGCACCGTCTGATGAAAAATATGACACGTGCTGCATTCAAGGCACTCGGCATACCGTTGCTGACTTCTGACAAAGATGCATCACCAACCGTCACAGCTGTAAAGCCGGATGACTTTGATGCAGAACAATTCCGCCACGTGATGAAAAAAGAATTTGCTCTTGAAATAGCAGGTGGCCAACAGCATTTAGCGAAAAAGATTTTCCGGATCGGTCACATGGGCTATTGTTCTCCGGCAGATATGTTGCAAACACTAGCTGCAATGGAAATTGGTTTAATGAAAATTGGCAAGAAAATCGAACTTGGTAAAGGAATTGCCGCTGCACAGCGAGTCTTTTTGACAGAAGGAGAGAATAACTAAATGACTTTTCACATACTAATCAGCGATCCACTTAGCGAAGAAGGCATTTATCCTTTGCGTCAGGCAAACGGCGTAAATATTGTGATCGAAACCACCTTAACGCCGGAACAACTAGAAGAGCGTATTGATGGGTTTGACGCGTTACTTGTTCGAAGCCAGACGCAAGTAACGCGTGAATTGATTGAAAAAGCGTCTAACTTGAAGATTATTGGACGTGCAGGTGTTGGCGTAGACAATATTGATTTAGAAGCTGCGACAGAACATGGGATTATCGTCGTTAATGCACCGGACGGCAATACAAACTCAGCTGCAGAGCATACGATGGCCATGATGATGTCGATGGCGCGCAAAATTCCTCAAGCCTTCCATGCCTTGCGCAACCAGCAATGGGACCGTAAATCTTACGTAGGTGTCGAGCTAAAAAATAAAACGCTTGGAGTAGTTGGATTTGGTCGAATTGGTCAGGAAGTAGCAGCACGCGCTAAAGGACAACGGATGAACATCATTGCCTATGATCCTTTTCTAACGGCTGAAAAAGCGGAAAAGCTTGGAGTGGATTTTGGATCGGTTGAGGATGTACTGAAAGTAGCGGATTTTGTTACAGTTCATACACCACTTTTGAAAGATACAAAGCACTTGATTAACAAAGAAGCATTTGAAATTATGAAAGATGGCGTCCAAATTATTAATTGTGCACGTGGTGGAATTATTGATGAAAATGCACTGTTTGATGCTGTGAAGTCTGGCAAAGTGGCTGGAGCCGCGCTTGATGTATTTGAGCAAGAGCCGATGGTTGATTTTCGTTTATTGGATTTACCTGAAATTATTGCAACCCCCCATTTGGGTGCGAGTACGTTTGAAGCGCAAGAAAGCGTAGCAGTGGATGTCAGTATGGACGTCGTCAGTTACTTTACAACAGGAACTGTCCGGAATTCAGTGAATTTGCCATCCGTACCGAAAGAAATCATGAAAAAAATTGAACCTTATTTTGATTTGTCAGAGCGATTGGGTGCTTTTTTGACGGATCTGACAGGTGCCACTGCTGAAGAAGTCACCATACGCTATGCTGGAGAATTAGCTAATATGGATGTTAGGCCGTTAACGCGTAACATGTTAAAAGGCATGTTGAAGCGTCATCTTGGTAAACAAGTTAATAATGTGAATGCCTTGTACCTTGCCAATCAAAAAGGTATTGTCGTTACTGAACAAAAGACTACAGAATCAAAAGGCTTTACGACGTTAATCACAGTAGAAGTAAAGACTGCGAATAGCGTTAGAAAAGTGGCTGGAACTTTATTAAACGGACAAGGAGCTCGCATCGTTAAAGTGGATGATTATTTAGTGGATGTCGTGCCAGAAGGTCATCTCTTGTACGTTCGCCATAATGACCGTCCAGGTGTCATTGGTCGCGTGGGTACGCTATTAGGCGTTGAGGATGTCAATATTGCTACGATGCAAGTAGGGCGTTCAATTATTGGTGGAGATGCGATTATGATGTTGTCTATTGATAAACCAGCAGACACAAGTAGTTTAGTGAAATTAGCAAAATTAGATGAAATCCAAGGCGTTACTGCTATCAACTTATAATAAATAGAAAGGGCTGTCACCAAATGTCATAAAAAATGACTTATGGTGACAGCCCTTTTGCTATTCTTGGAAAGATCGGCTAATTGCTAGTGTAACAAACGCTTTGTTATGAATAGTCACGTATTTCTCGCTTTTTGATTACAGTTGTTCTAATAACTGAAGCAATTCTTCTAAATGTTGAATTTCGTAAGTTGGAATGATTGTTTCATGGGGCGCTTTCTGCTCGCGGTTGATCCAAACAGAGCGAATCCCTGCTTTTTCAGCACCGATGATGTCCGTCATTAAGTTATCACCAACCATCAGCACTTCGTCGGCCAGAACATTAGATTTCGATAAGGCATACTGGAAAATACTCGGATCGGGTTTGCCTTTTCCATACGCACCAGAGACAATAATGTGGTCAAAAAATGGTGCGATTTCAGGTGTAATTTCAAGTTTAAGCTGCTGTAAGCTAGGCGAGCCGTTAGTCAATAAGAGCAATTGGTAATGTTCTTTCAAGTCTGCCAATACTTTTAAGCTTTCTTCATACAGTACAGGATTTCTTTTACGTGCTTTCGGAAAAAAGTCGGCTAGTTGACTACCGATCTTAGCACAGTTTTCAATACCAATATGCTGTAAACCAAGCGTCCAAGCATCTTGGCGATAAGTTGGCACGATGGTTTTCATCTGTTGAAAATCTGTGCCTTGATCGTCAAAGTTTCCCCATAGACCTTCAAAAGGATTGATGCCAATCATTTTGGTGAAAGCGTATGTATCATATCTCGCGTAAAGCTCAGTTGCTACCATTCTTACCGCTGTTTCCAAACCCGAACAGTCTTGACCAGTTAGTTCTTCGGCAAAACTACACGTTTCCTGGAACGCTTTTTCAACACTTTTCTTATCCCACAACAAGGTATCGTCTAAATCGAAAAAAATCGCTTTGACCATCAGTGTAAGCTCCTCCTGACAAGTTCTTTAGTTTGTTCAAGTGTACTGGAAAAATGAACAAAAACATAGGGAGTTCAGAATTCTGTCACTGAACATTACAAAGCGTGGATGCTATTATATGTGCAGGGAGTGAAAACAATGACAATCAGCAATTTGACTATGTCTTTATGGGAAGAAGCCATTGACTATATAAGTATTTGTTTTGATGAACTGGGCAAGAGCGAACACCAAAAAGCAGATAGATTGCTTGAAGTCAAAATGGAAATCACCAATACGGGGACTTATACACACAGTTATGAAGAATTAGAACACGGTGCACGGATGGCGTGGCGTAATAACAATCGCTGTATTGGTAGGTTATTTTGGAATTCACTAACAATTTTTGATGAACGACATCAAACATCTGCAGAAGGTGTTTTCGATGCACTAATTCGCCATATTGATTTTGCAACAAACGATGGAAAAATTCGTCCAGCCATTACCATTTTTCGACCGGCTACAAAAAATGAGCAACCGATGAGGTTATGGAACCATCAGCTCGTTCGGTATGCAGGATATGAAACTGAAAACGGTATTATTGGAGATTCAAGTTCGATAGAATTCACTAAACAATGTCAAAAGCTTGGCTGGCAAGGAGAAAAAACAGCTTTTGATATTTTGCCATTAGTGATAGAAATGCCAAACCGTGAGCCTGCATTAAAAGAAATTCCACGACAATCGATTAAAGAAGTTGAAATCGATCATCCAGAAATCTTAGCATTTTCACAGCTCGGTTTAAAATGGTATGGAGTACCGCTTATTTCGGATATGTTGCTTGAAGTTGGAGGCATTGAATACCAAGTAGCGCCTTTTAACGGCTGGTATATGGGAACAGAAATTGGTGCGAGAAACTTAGCGGATGAAGATCGGTATAATGCCTTGCCAGAACTAGCAAAATTGATGAACTTAAATACACAGTCAAACCGTTCTCTATGGAAAGACAAGGCTTTAGTTGAATTGAATATCGCGGTATTGGAATCGTTTCAAAAAGCTGGAGTGACCATTGTCGATCATCATACAGCAGCAAAGCAATTTAAAAATTTCGAGAAAAAAGAACAAGCAGAAGGACGAGATGTAACCGGCAACTGGGCTTGGCTGATTCCGCCCATGTCTCCAGCAACAACTCACATTTTTCATAAGCCTTACAAAAATAATGTTGTTAAACCAAATTATTTTCATCAACAAACTCCTTATCAAATAAACTAAAGAAATTTTACAACCATATGTTAGAACGGGCAGTGATATCCTTTAAATGGATAAAAACTGCTTTTTTTAACCGCAAAATACGTTACATTTAAGTGATTTGTATTATAATAGTAGTTAGTGACTATTATCTAGTGTAAGACATTATAGAGAGAAGGAAATTTAATGGGACGTAAATGGAATAATATTAAAGAAAAGAAAGCATCTAAAGATGCCAACACAAGCCGAATTTACGCGAAATTCGGACGTGAAATATATGTAGCAGCCAAACAAGGCGAACCAGACCCAGAATCAAACCAAGCCTTAAAAGTAGTGTTGGAACGAGCAAAAACGTATAGTATTCCGAGAGCAATTATCGACCGAGCAGTGGACAAAGCTAAAGGTGGATCGGAAGAAAGCTTTGACGAATTACGCTATGAAGGATTTGGACCAAATGGCTCAATGGTCATTGTAGATACGTTAACGAATAACGTTAACCGTACGGCTTCAGACGTCCGTGCAGCTTTTGGCAAAAACGGAGGCAATATGGGCGTCAGTGGTTCAGTTGCTTATATGTTCGATCACACAGCGGTATTTGGTATTGAAGGCAAAACAGCTGACGAAGTTCTTGAGTTGATGATGGAAGCGGACGTTGACGTGCGTGACATTATGGAAGAAGAAGATGGAGTTATTGTCTATGCAGAACCTGATCAATATCATTTAGTGCAAGAAGCGTTTAAAACTGCCGGCATTACAGAATTCACTGTAGCTGAATTGACAATGCTTGCTCAAAACGAATTGCCATTGCCTGAAGATGCACAGGAACAATTCGAGAAAATGATTGATGCAATTGAAGACCTGGAAGATGTGCAGCAAGTTTATCACAACGTAGATTTAGATGGATAATTCTGAGAAAGTATAGTTAACGATATTTTCCGAAGCTTACCGTACGATTCCGCTGGGCTGGAACCGAGTCTTCTTATCTTCTTTTTATAAGTAAAAGTGAGGTATTATCTTGTTTAACGTTCTAAGGAAACACTTTGAGTAAAATCAAAGTGTTTCTTTTTATGGATTATAATCTGATAATTTGAAATTTGACTTGTAATTCAAAAATAGAACGACTATACTAAAATTGAAGAAATAGTATAAATATTTCGTCTTTTTATTTAGAGATAAATGTAAGGGCTTTCAAAAGGTTGCTTAGTAAGAAATTCTGACTTTTAAAAATTAAAAACATGATAAAAAATTTGGGGGAAACATAAATGCTGAAAGAGTTATCACCGAAGGCAGATGAGTTGAGAACAAAATTATTAAGGTTTATGGAAAATTATGTGTATCCAAACGAAGCTACAGTTGAGAAATATCGACAACAAGCAGAGGATCGCTGGACCATTGCACCGATTATTGAAGAACTGAAAGAAAAAGCAAAAGAACAAGGGTTATGGAATTTGTTTTTGGACCATCCCGAATACGGAGCTGGATTATCGAATTATGACTACGCTCATTTATCCGAGATTATGGGACGTTCGTTAATTGCACCTGAGTTGTTTAACTGTAATGCACCAGATACTGGCAACATGGAAGTGTTTGTGAAATACGGAACAGATGAGCAGAAAAAGCAGTGGCTTGAGCCTTTACTGCGCGGAGAAATTCGTTCGTGCTTCTCGATGACCGAGCCTGCTGTTGCTTCTTCTGATGCAACGAATATCCAGAGCAGTATTGTGCGGGATGGCGATGAATACGTCATCAATGCGAAAAAGTGGTGGACTACTGGCGCGATGGATCCGCGCTGTAAAATTGCAATTGTTATGGGGAAAACAGATCCAAATGCTGCGAAACACCAGCAACAGTCCATGGTCTTGGTTCCTTTTGATACGCCAGGGGTAGAAATTATTCGCCCATTAACTGTTTTTGGCTACGATGACGCGCCGCAAGGGCATGCAGAAGTTCATTACAACAATGTACGCGTACCGGCTTCAAACATCTTATTAGGAGAAGGACGAGGCTTTGAAATTGCTCAAGGACGCTTAGGACCCGGACGCATTCATCATTGCATGCGTGCGATTGGTGCTGCAGAACGTGCACTTGAACTGTTATGCAAACGAGCGGATAGCAGAGAAGCGTTTGGATCTACGCTGGCTGATAAAGACGTCATCCGAGAAATTATTGCAGAAAGCCGAATTGAAATTGAACAAGCACGCCTTTTGACTTTGCATGCAGCTCACAAAATCGATGAAGCTGGGGTGAAATCGGCACGTAAAGAAATCGCCATGATCAAAATTGCGGTGCCGCGCGTCTCCATTAATGTGATTGATCGTGCGATACAGGTTTTCGGCGGAGCTGGACTCACAGAAGATTTTCCGTTAGCAGCACATTACGCCAATGCTCGTGCTCTGCGTTTAGTTGATGGTCCGGACCAAGTGCATTTGCGGGATGTTGGCCGCCTTGAACTACGCGAACAATTAGAAGAAATAACAACTGTGAAATAAAGGAGGTGTGATAGGAGGACGGGTATTAACCATCCATCAAATTCAAGTCGAATAGCCTCGAATTCTTTACTGTCACATTTCACAGAGTCAAAAAGTAAGAGGAGTTATTAAGTACTTCACTTTTGAGAAATTCATATCGTTAAATCAGAAACTATCATTGGAGGGGAACACATGAATATTGTCAGCATTTTAGCACAAAACGCATTAAGACATCCAGATAAACCAGCACTTGTTTTTGAAGACAGGTCATATACGTATCATGAATTCAATAGAATGGTTAATCAGCTTGCTAACGGTTTAATCTCTTTGGGTATAAAAAAAGGAGAAAAAATCGCATTGATGATGAAAAACTCAGATTACTTTGCAATTTCTTATTATGCAGTTGCTAAAACTGGTGCGGTGATTGTGCCGATGAACTTCAGACTAGTTGCACGAGAAGCGAATTATATTCTGGATCAATCAGATAGTGTTTTTGTTATTTGTGATCAAGAATATGAAAAAATGATTCACGATGCTAGCAGTACGATTCCTGCAGTTCGCCAAGTGATTATAGTAGAAACAGCAGAAAACAAAGGCAGTCTCTCTTTGCAAGATGTATTATCAAAAAATAGTGCTGAACCGGCTGTCGAAATCAACAACACGGATGATCTTCATATTTTATATACATCAGGAACAACAGGTAACCCAAAAGGAGCGGTTTTTGATCACGAGCGCGTTTTGAATGTAACTGTTGGGTGTATTGGATTGCTCGGTTATAACACGCGCGAAAGATTTATTCATGTAGCACCTTTATTCCATGCGGCTCAATTGGTTATTTGTATGACGAGTAGTTTTTTGTTAGGTGGATTCAATGTAATTCATAAAGAATTTAATCCAGAAGCCATGTTACGAGATATCGAAAAATATAAGATTACTAGTCTTTTTGCCATTCCAACGATGTTCAAATTCTTAATCGAATTCCCAGGTGGAGAAAAATACGATGTTTCTTCTATTCAACGGTTCCTATATGGCGCAGCTCCGATGTCTAGAGAAATGGTCAATCAGACGATGAAATTCTTTAACTCGAACAATTTTTACAGCTTGTGTGGATTAACAGAAGGTGGACCATCAGGCATATACCTATCGCCGGAAGATCATAAAGAAAAAGTGGGTGCTTCTGGTAAAGACGGGCTATTGTTCACAGAAGCTAAGTTAGTTACGCCGGAAGGACAAGAAACAGAACCCAACATGGTGGGAGAATTTGTTCTTAAAGGTGATACGGTAATGAAAGAATATTATAAAAAACCTCAAGAAACTGCGGCAACACTTAGAGATGGGTGGTTATACACAGGTGATTTAGGTTACCGAGATAAGGATGGCTACATCTATATTGTAGACCGCATAAAAGACATGATTATTACAGGTGGAGAGAATGTCTATTCTGTAGAAGTGGAAAACGTTTTAGGAACTCATCCGAAAATTGCAGACGTCGCAGTAATCGGATCACCTGATGAGCAGTGGGGTGAAATCGTAACAGCTGTTATTGCAAGCAAGCCAAACGAGACCATTGAACTGGATGAACTTGAAGCTTTTTGTCGACAACATTTATCGGGATATAAAATCCCGCGTAAAGTTGTCTTTGTAGAAGCGTTGCCTCGTAATACTTCTGGCAAGCTAATGAAATACAAACTAAGAGAATCGGTAAAAAAGTAATAAATGCAGAATAGCATGTATAGAAGGACAGTGAGGTCAAGCTTGAATCGAACATCTCAGGCTTCTTCTGCATCAGAATAACTTACCTGTCATCAATACTGACGGATAAACAAGGAGGGATAAAATGAAAAAAAATGCCCGCGTACTTGGTGTAGATATGGTTAAGTTTTCGAAACCAGGAACAAATGAACCCTACGAGGTGATGGCTGCTAAAGCAGTAAAAGGTGCACTTACAGATGCAGGAATTGAATACCGAGAAGTGGAACAAGCTTTTGCTGGATATGTTTATGGAGACAGCACTTGCGGCCAACGAGCATTATATGATATTGGAATGACGGGTATCCCAATTATTAATGTGAATAACAACTGTTCATCAGGTTCTTCCGCATTGTTCATGGCTCGTCAAGCTGTTGAATCTGGTGAAGTCGAATGTGCTCTGGCATTTGGTTTTGAAGAGATGAAACCAGGGGCCTTGGGAAGTGTTTGGGAAGATCGCACACCACCACTCGGCTGGATGATAGATCGTTTGGAAGAAATTGATCCGAATATCCCGAATTCTCCGGAAGCGATTAAAATGTTTGGCGCAGCTGGTAGTGCATATTTAGAAAAATATGGAGCAAACTCAAATATCTTTGCGAAAGTAGCTGTCAAAACGCGAAATCATGCTGTTTTGAATCCATATTCTCTTTTCAACAATAAACTATCGATTGAAGAAGTTATGAATGCACCACTGTTGTATCCAACATTAACTCGTCTCATGGCCTGCCCACCAACTTGTGGCGCAGCTGCTGCTATCGTATGTAGTGAAAATTTTGCAAAAAAACACGGTGTAGAGCATGCGGTTACAATCATTGGTCAAGCGATGACGACGGATACGGTCGTTACTTATGAAAATCCAATGACACTCGTGGGTGCTGAAATGACGCAGCGTGCAGCAAAGATTGTCTATGAAAAATCCGGATTTGGACCACAAGATATTGATGTTATCGAATTACATGATTGTTTCACACCAAATGAAGTGATCACTTATGAAGGGCTTGGACTTTGTGGTGAAGGAGAGGCAGAAAAATTTATCAGTGATGGGAACAATACACACGGAGGAAAATACGTCATCAATCCATCAGGTGGATTAATGTCAAAAGGACATCCACTTGGAGCAACCGGATTGGCCCAATGTACAGAACTCGTATGGCAATTGCGTGGACAAGCAGGCAAACGTCAAGTTGAAGGAGCAAAAATTGCACTTCAACATAATTTAGGGCTTGGCGGAGCATGTGTAACGACCATGTATCAATTAGGTTAACATTTGGAATAGGAAGTAATAGGAAAAGCTCGAAAATATGAATGCTATTATTTCCTTATTTTTTTATTCTATTTTTGAACGTGTATTCAAAAATAGAACGGATATTGATTTTACATTATAAGCGTATTTCTAGGGATAGTGCAGGATGGATCTATTCTATAAGAAAGAGGGATTCTCATGTCATTACATGCACAAAAAATTGCGAAGAAAAAAGAAGACATTATTAAAGCGGCCACTGCGATCGTCACAGAAAAAGGATATCTAGGAACGACCATGGAAGAAATTGCTGCTACCTTGTTAATGACAAAAGGCTCTGTTTATTATTATTTCGATAATAAACAAGACTTGTTGTATCAATGTTTCATCTTATTGCTAAACGAAAGCATTGCCAATATCGAAAAAGTAGAACAACAAAACATGCCATATAAAGAAAAATTACACCAAGCGATGGTTGTGCATATCGTGTATGTATTACGCGAAAGAGGCGAATTTGAATTAGTAACGAAAAAGGAATCTTTTTTCGATGGAGAACAATTAGAGCATATTCTTGCGCTTCGAAATGATTACGAGCAACTATTTGATCGAATTATTGCTGGAGGTGTCAAACAGCGAGTTTTTCTACCAGTAGACATAAAAATCGTTCGAAATCTTATACTTGGGGCCATGAACTGGATGATTGAATGGTATTCAGAAGATGGAGAAAAAAACCTTGATGATTTTGCCGAGACAAGCGCTAGTTATTTAATGAGACTTGTCTTATATTCTGAAATAGAAAATGGAGGAATAGAAAATGGATTTAAGTAAACTGGTAGCTGTAGTAACGGGCGGGGCATCTGGATTGGGAGCAGGAACGGTCCGGAATTTAGTTAACAGCGGTGCGAAAGTAGCTATTTTCGATTTGCAAGAAGGGTTGGGAACAGAACTTGCTGGAGAATTAGGTGAAGCAGCTATATTTTGCAAAACTGATGTGACAGATGAAGCAAGTGTAACGGCAGCGTTAGATCAAGCGGTAGAAAGGTTTGGTTACGTAAACACGTTAGTAAATTGTGCAGGTATTGGCGTTGCGGAAAAAACAATGGGGAAAAAAGGTCCACATAGTCTGAAATCATTTTCTAAGGTTTTAGAAGTGAACTTAATCGGTACGTTTAATATGATTCGCCTTACAGCTGAAAGAATGTCGGAAAACACACCAAATGAAAACGAAGAGCGAGGCGTCATCGTTAACACAGCTTCAGTAGCTGCTTATGATGGTCAAATTGGTCAAGCGGCATACAGTGCTTCAAAAGGTGGGATTGTTGGAATGACATTGCCTATTGCTCGTGATTTGTCTTCAGTGGGCGTGCGTGTTGTGACAATCGCTCCAGGCCTTTTTGATACACCCGCTTTCCAGGGGCTACCAGAAAAGGCAGTAGATGCATTAGGGAAAATGACGCCGTTCCCATCTCGTTTAGGGAAAGCTTCAGAATTTGGCTGCTTGGTTAATTCTATTATTATTAATCCCATGTTGAACGGTGAAACGATTCGATTAGACGGTGCGATTCGCATGCAACCTCGTTAAAATAGCTTTTTTGGATGAGCTAGATTTTGTTAACTACGAAGGAGGAATAAATAACATGACGCAGTTATTATCTGTAGAAAAAAATGCTGGAATTGCAACAGTATTTATCGACAATCCACCTATGAACGTGTTGAATCAGCAGGTTATTCGCGAATTAAATAAAGTGTTTTCTTCTTTAAAAGAAGATGAAGAAGTGGTTGCGATTATTTTGACGGGACGGGGAGATAAAGCCTTTGTTGCAGGAGCAGACATTAAAGAATTTCCGGAAAGAACATCTACCAAGCCCGAGGAAGGACCTACAGTTCATGAGATTTTTAACATGATTGAGGACCTCCCAAAACCAACAATTGCTGTATTAAACGGCTATACACTTGGCGGTGGACTTGAACTGGCATTAACGTGTGACATCCGGATAGCAGAAGAACATGCTCAAATTGGTTTGCCTGAAGTGAAACTTAGCTTGCTTCCGGGTGCAGGAGGCACACAACGATTACCTCGATTGGTGGGTCCTGCTAAAGCAAAAGAACTATTATTCACGGGTGATTCGCTGTCAGCAACAGAAGCAGAGCGTTTAGGACTTGTGAATTCGGTTGTTCCACAAGGAGAAGGATTAGCAGCAGGAGCGAAACTCGCTGAAAAATTTGCAAGACAGTCTCTACAAGCTTTGTCTCGACTCAAGAGGCTTGTAAATGTGATGGATGAGCAATCATGGAGTGAAAGTTTGGCGCTAGAAGAGAAATTATTCGAAGAATTATTTGAGACAGAAGATGCCAAAGAAGGCATAACTGCATTTATTGAAAAACGCAAACCTGTATTCAAGCATCGCTAATAAAATAAGTGGAGAAGTGTGGGAGGAATTTTTATGATGAAGAGATCTTTTCTGACCGAAGACCATGAAATGTATCGGGATGCATTAAAGAAGTTTTTGCAAAAAGAAGCGGTTCCTCATTTTGATCAATGGGAAAAAGATAAAATGGTGCCACGATCTTTTTGGGAGAAGATGGGGAAACAAGGTTTTCTTTGCCCTCAAGTAGATGAAAAATATGGGGGTGCAAATGCTGACTTTGGTTATGCGACCGTTTTTATAGAGGAATTTGAAAAAGTAGGTACCGGGTTAACGGGACCTGGACTCCATAATGACATCGTTATTCCGTATATTGAATCTTATGGGTCTGAAGAGCAAAAGCAACGTTGGCTGCCGAAATCATTAACTGGAGAAATGATTTCGTGTATCGCGATGACTGAGCCAAATACAGGTTCTGATTTGGCGGCTATTAAAACGACAGCGATAAAAGATGGCGATGATTATATCATCAATGGGGAAAAGACGTTTATTACGAATGGCTTTAGTGCAGATATCGCAATCGTTGTTTGCAAAACAGATCCAACTGCAGAGCCAGGCCATACAGGAATTAGTTTAATTGTGGTAGAAGCTGGTACAGCTGGATTTACGAAAGGCAAACAGCTAGAAAAAGTAGGACAACATGCAAATGATACAAGTGAGTTAATTTTTAATGACGTCCGTGTACCTAGCAGTCATCTATTAGGCGAAGAAGGAAAAGGCTTCTTGTACTTAATGCAAAAACTCCAGCAAGAAAGATTGATTATTTCTATTTCGAGTATAGCGTCGATCGAAAGAATGTTAGACATTACGATGGATTACGTGAAGCAAAGAAAAGCTTTTGGAAAAAGAGTTAGTCAATTTCAAAATACGCAATTTAAGTTGGCTGGACTCAGTTCAGAGCTGCAAATTGGTCGTGCTTTCGTCGATAAATTGATTGAAAATCATATGGCTGGAACAGATATCGTGACAGAAGTATCGATGGCAAAATGGTGGACCACGGATTTAGCGCAAAAAGTTGCCATTGAATGTATGCAATTGCATGGCGGATATGGTTATACAGAAGAATACGAGATTGCAAGACGTTATCGTGATGTGGCAGTGACATCTATTTATGCCGGTACAAACGAAATCATGAAAGTAATTATTGCTAAAAACTTAGGAATAAAATAAACGTCAATTTATTAGCAAAGGAAGAGGTATATGGGACTTTTAAACAATTTAAAAATACTCGATTTTTCAACGTTATTGCCAGGTCCATTTGCGACATTGATGTTAGCAGATTTAGGCGCTGAAGTTTTGCATGTGCAACGACCAACAGAAGAAAAATTAACATCAATGGAAAACTACCTCAATCGTTCTAAAAAATCAATTGCGTTAAACTTAAAAGACGAAACTTCAATCGAAAAACTCAAAGAACTTGTAAAAGAGTACGATATTGTATTAGAACAATTTCGACCTGGTGTAATGGACAGGCTAGGTCTAGGTTATGAACAATTAAAAAAAATAAATCCTAGAGTCATTTACTGTTCGTTAACAGGGTTTGGTCAAACAGGTCCATACCGTGATCGTCCTGGTCATGATATTAACTATGTGTCGATCGCTGGACTAGCAAGTTATTCAGGTACGGAACGGGACGGACCGGCAAATGTCGGAACGCAAATTGCAGATATTGCAGGAGGCTCTTTGCATGCGGCGATTGGTATTTTATCTGCTTTTATCTACCGCGAAAGAACCGGTGAAGGGCAATCACTTGATATTAGCATGACAGATTGTAGTATGTCATTAAACGCTATAGCGGCTGCTCCTTATTTGGTGGATGGAGAAAAACCGGCACCCGAAAAAATGCTATTAAACGGCGGTACATTTTATGGGTATTTCAAAACTAAAGACAATCGATACGTTTCAGTCGGTAGCCTAGAACCGAAATTCCGTATTCTATTATGTGAAGGGCTAGGTCGAACAGATTTAATTGAACTGTCTATGAGCCAAAAACCAAACGACATCGCTGACTTTAAACAAGCTGTAAAAGAATCATTTTTAAACAAGACATTTAAAGAGTGGAACGAGATTTTCGGTGAAATTGAAGCATGTGTAGAACCCGTACTGACATTAGAAGAAGTAATGCATCACCCGCATTCGATGGAGCGAGAGATGTTCGTAGATGTACCAGATTTACAAAACGGATTTCAAAAACAAATTGCTTGTCCAATCAAATCATCGGTTTTCACTCCAGAATATAAACATATTGGATTAAGGGCAGGCGCAAATAATTGTGAATTCTTTTGAAAGATTATTCCTCCAATCAGATCATTAGTAGGAACAAATAGGGTCTCTATTTGTTCCTACTAATGATTTTCTTATATGTAAAGGTGTTTAAGTTTAAAGAGTTCATGCTAGAGACCATTTTAAAGCTTCAGGGGATTGTCAAATCTTCTCCATAAGCAGAATATTTTACTTTATATACCCCTGGTGGTATATTGAGTTTATAAAATGATTGAAGGGAATTGATGATATGTTATTAAGATATTTCTACGATGATAATTTAGCGCACGCTTCATATGTAGTAGGCTGCCAGGCAACAGGAGAAGCAGTAGTAGTAGATCCAATGCGCGATATAAGTGCTTACGAAGAGCTTGCTGCAAAAGAAAACTTGAATATTGTCGGTGCTCTTGAAACACATATTCATGCGGACTTTGTTTCAGGTTCACGTGAACTTGAAAATCGTTTTGGTGCAAAATTATATCTGTCTGACGAAGGTGATGCAGATTGGAAATATCAAAATATCAATCATTTACATCACCAATTAGTAAAAGGTGGCGATCAGTTTAAAATCGGGAATTTGATTTTTGAAGTGATGCACACCCCGGGCCATACACCAGAAAGTATTTCATTTTTACTAACGGACCGCGGTGGTTCGGCAGATAAAGCAATGGGTATTTTCACTGGAGACTTTGTGTTTGTAGGAGATGTTGGTCGACCAGATTTACTTGAAAAAGCTGCAGGTGTCGAAGGAACTTCTAAAGCAGGCGCTAAAGATATGTTCGAATCACTTGAGCGCTTTAAAAAACTACCAGATTATCTTCAAGTGTGGCCAGCTCATGGTGCAGGAAGTGCATGTGGTAAAGCGCTTGGCGCCGTACCTTCTACTACTGTAGGTTATGAGAAAATGTTTAACTGGGCATTGCAATACGACGAACTTGAAGCATTCCAAACAGAATTATTGGATGGTCAACCTGAACCACCTGCTTACTTCGCTGTGATGAAATCAGTGAATAAAACAGGTGTAGAGTTAATGAAAGATTTGCCAAAACCACAAGTGATTGGGTCTGCAGATGAGTTGAAGAAACTAATTGCGGATGGCCAGCAAGTTGTTGATTTACGTGCTTCTGCTCTATTCGGCAATGGCTATATTCCTGGAACGATTAACATTCCATTTAATCAATCATTTGCTAACTGGGCTGGATGGATTGTAGATTACAAAAAACCGTTATACTTGCTGCTGGATCCAGAGTCTTTAGATCAAGTAGTTGAAGTATTGCGCTCTGTCGGTATTGATGGAGAAATTAGCTACGGAGATGTTTCGAAGCTAATTGAAGAAGCGGGAGAACTAGAATCATATAAGAGCGTGTCTCCTGAACAAGCGAAAGAAATGATCAAAGACGGCAAAGCCAATGTGCTGGATGTTCGAAATCAATCTGAGTACGATGAAGGTCATATTGAAGGAGCCAATCACATTATGATCGGTACATTAAAAAAACGATTGGATGAAGTTCCGGCAAGTAAAACCATTATTGTACAATGTCAGTCTGGAGCGCGTTCAGCGATTGCTACAAGTCTTCTTAAAGCGAATGGTTTTGATGATTTGGTTAACCTTTCAGGTGGCTATTCAAAGTGGAAAGAAGAACTATCGGTTTAGCTATGAAGTTTGAGAGAAATTAAAAATCATAAGATTAACTTGTGAAAAAGGAGCGATGAAATGATAACAAGTGCACTGCTGATTGGGTTGCCAGTTTCCATGGTAGCCTACAGTGTCTATAAAAGACACATGCCGGTCCACGGAATAAAACAAGAGCAGCTGGATCAAATTGACGCTGACTCTTGTGCTTTGTTGGATGTCCGCGCCTATAACGTATCCGATAAAGAATCGGTTTCTGGAGCCTTTAATCTTCCTATATCCTATTTCACAAGAGGTTATCGAGAAATATCGAAAAAACCTATCCATTTGATTGCAGAAAACCAACTAGAGAAAAACTTGGCGACTCGTCTGCTTCATCAAAGAGGATTCCACGTAACGAGTTATAGTTTAATAGGAAAAGACAAGATGCAAACGGCATGTTGTTAATTCGGAAACTATGTAAATGTACCTTAATTTACATAGTTTTTTTGTATTTCAAAATAATAATTTTGTTTTAAGAAACTGTATATTCGGTGAATTACTTAAAAGTTGTGCGGACTGTGTACTTTCCTATAAAATAGTTTTTACGTCTAGATATGAAAGAGGGAAATGGATGAAAAAACCTGGATTGACTGTAAAAGTGCTGACTGGACTTATCCTTGGGGCGATCGTTGGTTTATTGATAAACCTATTCACACCGGGATCATTTGAAGCAATAAATACATATTTATTTGTGCCACTCGGCCAAATATTTTTAAGTTTGATTAATATGCTTGTTGTACCACTTGTCTTGTTTTCTATTATACTCGGAACGGCTGGTCTTGGAGACCCTGCCAAATTAGGGCGTATTGGGATTAAAACAGTTTCTTATTTCTTGGTGACAACTACCATTGCGATTATTATAGGACTATCATTAGCGGCTATTATTCAGCCTGGGCTTGCAGGAGACTTTGATTTGTCTTCTGCTGAATTTGAAGTAACAAAAGCGCCTTCAGTTGGTGAGACTTTATTGGACATGATTCCGACCAATCCGATTGCGGCTTTAGGAGAAGGCAATATGCTACAGATTATTGTTTTTGCTGTGTTTATCGGACTGGCATTGACGGCTCTTGGCGAAAAGACCAAAGGACTTGTCCATTTGTTTGAACAAGGCAACGATGTCATGATGTACTTGGTTGGCGTCGTGATGAAATTTGCTCCTTACGGTACATTTGGTTTGATCGCTACGGCGGTTGGATCTCAAGGATTTTCTGCGATGAAAGCGAT
Organism: Planococcus faecalis; assembly: GCF_002009235.1. Lineage (NCBI taxonomy): Bacteria > Bacillati > Bacillota > Bacilli > Caryophanales > Caryophanaceae > Planococcus > Planococcus faecalis. The sequence continues at coordinate 2,981,796 of NZ_CP019401.1, read as the reverse complement.
GGGATCTTATATGTTAGTGATTTTAGCGGCACTTTTCGTGCATGCAATCTTCACTTACGGAGGAACGATTAAGTTTTTAGCAAAGAAAAACCCGATTTGGTTTTTCAAAAACTTCGCCCCAGCAATGAGTGTAGGCTTTAGTACATCGAGTAGTACGGCAACTTTACCGATTTCAATGGAAGTGGCTCAAGATAAATTAGGTGTGCCCAAGTCTGTTAGTTCGTTTGTTCAACCTCTAGGTGCTACCATCAATATGGATGGAACAGCTATAATGCAAGGGGTTGCAACAATGTTCATCGCACAAGCATACGGAGTTGAACTGTCCACGATGGATCTTGTCACGGTCGTATTAACTGCTGTATTAGCGAGTATTGGTACGGCAGGGGTTCCAGGTGTCGGCTTGATTATGCTTGCCATGGTGTTGAGCAGTGTTGGACTTCCACCTGCTGGTATTGGTTTAGTAATCGGAATTGACCGTCTATTGGATATGACGCGTACCGCAATTAACATTTCAGGAGACGCTGCCTGTGCAGTTTATGTAGCAGAAACTGAAAAAAATAGAGAGTTACGAACAAAAAACATGAATGCTTAATATAACAAGGACAGAGGCTGTCTCATAAGCCTCTAAAATAAAACAGACAGAAAAAAGGAGTTCCTTTTCTCTGTCTGTTTTTTGGATTTTCATGGAGAATGTAAAATAGGGGCCAATGTTACACTACTGAACTCGGTGTGCACTTTTCAAGGTTCTTAGGTAAAATATCCGGAAAGTTCGATTGTCCTTGATCGGACGGAAGACACGTTCTACGTCAATTTTGTGTCACTCATTCATCTTCAAGAATTGTGTTGGCCTTGGCTACGGAAAGCATCCGTACATATCCTCCGATATCTGTCGCATACAAAAGAGCTAGACTCACAAGTCATTGTTTATAAGCTTTTGAGACAGCCTCTTTTTATGAGTAGGCAAAAGTATGTAGCATTCAATTGCTCTTAATTGGATAGATGGAAAATGTTCACATTGACAAGAAAACCGCTCCATTATATAGTGTGTGTAACCGGTTACACATTGGTACAAGAACGGAGTCGTTTTGCATGACTACTATCAAAGATGTTGCAAAAAAAGCAGGAGTTTCAGTAGCGACAGTTTCACGGTTTTTAAACAACAGCGGTTATGTCAGTACAGAAGCTGCTCAAGCGGTAACTGTTGCAGTAGAAGAGCTGAAATACGAACTGAACCCGATTGCACGCTCATTGAACACGAAAAAATCAAATCTGATTGGTTTGATTTTGCCAGATATCACCAACCCTTTTTTTCCGGAACTTGCACGAGCAGTGGAAGACGTTGCGTTAACCTATGGCTATACAGTCGTGTTATGCAATTCAGACGAAGATCCCGAAAAAGAAAAAAACTACATTGAGACATTAAAGAAAAAATACATTGCTGGATTTATCGTAACTTCTAACCAACTAGATGCTCCGCATTATGCGAATGCCAATGTACCAATTGTGGCATTAGATCGAACAATTAATGAGAAAATACCAACGGTCTCTTCAAATAACAAAGAAGGCGCAATCATGGGAACGAATGCACTGTTAGAAAGGGGATGCAAACACATCCTATTTCTTAGAGGTCCAGAGAAGTTAAATCCGGCGAACGATCGTTATGAAGGATTTATGGAAGCCATTCAACGTTCGAATGTGCGGTATCAAGTTGTCACATGTCCTTTTCATTTTGCAGATTCACAAAAAATTGTTGAATGCATACTCCAAGAAAATCCGCTAATTGATGGAATTTTTGCCAGTAGCGACGTTTCAGCAGCTGGTGCTTTAAAAGCAGCAGGAACTGCTGGAAAGCATGTACCCGACGAATTGCAAATTGTCGGTTTTGATGGAGTTGCAATGGGAGCGATGTTATCACCAGGATTGACTACGGTCGCACAAGACGTTTATAAAATGGGTGCAGTTGCAACGCGTGTTTTGATTAAACGCATTGAAAATAAGAAGATCGAACAAAATTTTTATGAAGTTCCGGTGAAGTTAGTCATTCGAGGAACAACAAGGAGCGTGGTGGAATGATTACTGTAGTTGGCAGTATTAATATGGATTTGGTCATTCAAACAGACCGCTTTCCAAAGCAAGGTGAAACAACTCTAGGAACTTTGTACACGACAGTACCAGGTGGCAAAGGAGCAAACCAAGCTGTAGCAGCTGCAAGATTAGGCAATAAGGTCCAGATGATAGGCGCAGTCGGACAAGATGCATTTGGGACCGAACTAGTAGCTGGACTTGAGAGCGAAGGGATTCAGGTTGAATCAATCAAACGAATCGATGGTGCCAGTGGTATCGCCAATATTCTCCTATCCGAAGGAGACAATCGGATTATCGTTGTACCAGGGGCCAATCACAGTGTAACAGCTGAAGAGATAGTCGCTTTTACTGAACAACTAGCGGCTAGTGATTTGGTTATTATGCAATTAGAAACGCCGATTCCTGTTATTCAGCAGACATTAAAAATTTGTCATCAACATGGCGTACCGAGTATTTTAAATCCAGCTCCTGCAAGTGGATTTACAGCTGATTTCCTACCATATTGCACCTACCTAACGCCAAACGAAACAGAAGCAGAAGAAATTTTTGGTGACAATTGGGAAAAGGCGCTGGAAGAATATCCAAACCGTCTTGTCGTCACACTTGGACAAAAAGGCGCACAGTTTTATGACGGACAAAAGCATGTCCTAGTTAAAGGTTTCTCTACTAAAGCAGTTGATACCACTGGAGCGGGTGATACATTCAATGGTGCACTAGGTGCGGCATTAGTAGAAGGCCAGGGGTTTGAAGAAGCGGTCCGTTTTGCTAATGCTGCGGCATCTTTATCGGTAGAAAAATTTGGTGCACAAGGCGGTATGCCGAATCGAGCAGCTGTCGAAGCGCGGATGACAGGTGAGCGTTCATGAAAAAGCACGGCATGATCAATCGTGACATAGCGGGTGCATTGGCTCTTTTTGGGCACACTGATTTGCTGGTGATTGGTGATTGTGGTTTACCCATTCCAAAAGGAGTTTTATGCATCGATTTGTCTTATAAAGTAGGGGAACCGGCATTTTTAACGATATTGGACGCTGTTCTTGCAGACTTTGAGGCAGAAGCTGCATTTATTGCGCGGGAAATAACTAACGCTAATCCCCAAGTAGAGCAAGAAATTATGAAGAAGTTAAAAGCTGATTATATTACGCATGAAGAATTGAAAGTTCTCAGTAACCAGGCAAAATTGATTATCCGCACAGGAGAAGCGACACCGTATGCCAATATTGTCCTTCGCTCTGGCGTTATTTTTTAAAAAGGCAGGTGACTACGATGATTACTATGACGGATATCTCCAAATCGTTTAATGGCAATAAAGTATTGAAGAATGTTCATTTTTCTTTAGAAAAAGGTGAAATTCATGCGTTGATGGGTGAAAACGGCGCAGGCAAGTCAACCTTGATGAAAGTGATGTCTGGAATTTACGCGCGAGATTCAGGGACGGTTGAAGTAAAAGGGCAGCAAGTCAATTTCACTTCACCAAAGCAGGCAGAGAATGCAGGCATTGCGGTAATTCATCAAGAGCTGAACATTCTGCCTCATCTGTCGATTTCAGATAATTTATTTCTTGGGCGTGAAGAAACAATCGGCCGGACAGGAATATTAAAAAACAAACAGATGGAAAAGAAGACACATCAAATCTTGCTAGACCTTGGATTGAATATTAATCCAGCTGATCCGGCAAGTACACTATCAGTTGGAAAGCAGCAGATTGTAGAAATTGCGAAAGCGTTATCGGTGGATGCAGAAGTCATTATTATGGATGAACCTACTGCAGCATTAACTGATCGTGAAATCGAGAGTTTGTTTAAGACGATTCGTGAACTTCAAAAACGTGGGGTATCTTTTATTTATATTTCTCATCGTATGGAAGAAATATTTTCACTATGTGACCGAATTACGATTTTGCGCGATGGTGAGTTTGTCGGAGAGCGGAAAATTAGTGAAACTACATTTGATGAAGTTGTCCAAATGATGGTTGGTCGTGAACTTGGAGAACGTTTTCCAGAGCGGAGATCAGAACTTGGAGAAATTAAGCTAGCTGTAAAAGGTTTATGTCGAAAAGGATGCTTTGAAGATATTTCCTTTGAACTGCGAAAAGGTGAAGTATTGTCGATTGCTGGACTTATGGGAGCAGGTCGTACAGAAGTGGCACAGGCGCTGTTCGGTTATAAGAAATTTGAGCGTGGTGACATTGAATTTGACGGCAAAAAAGTGAAGCTTGATACACCTAAAAAAGCAAAGGAAATGGGTATTGGTTATGTAACGGAAGATCGGAAATCAGAAGGACTCGTTGTCGATTTTTCTGTGGAAGAAAACGTGAGCATGACTAATTTTGGAGCCATCTCCAAAAACGGATTAATTTCCAAAGACAAAGAACGTAAACTTTATGATTCTATGGTCAAACGTCTTAGAATCCGAACCTCAGGACCTAACCAATCCGCAAAATCGTTAAGTGGTGGAAATCAGCAAAAAGTAGTAATTGCAAAATGGCTAGGCATTGAACCGCAACTGCTGATTTTAGATGAGCCAACACGCGGCGTTGATATTGGTGCGAAAAAAGAAATCTATTCGATTATCAATGAGCTAGCTGAACGAGGTGTCGCGATTTTAATGATTTCTTCAGAGTTGCCAGAAGTCATCGGCATGGCTGATCGCGTCTTAGTCATGCATGAAGGCAAAATAACAGCGGATTTATCCAAACATGAAATGACACAGGAACGAATCATGCATTTTGCTACAGGAGGTGGAAAACTTGCAGTTGAAGACTAATAATCAATCCATAATTCAAAAAGTAGCACCATTTATTGGGTTAATTCTTATTATGGTAATTATCACGATTTTAAATCCAGACTTTTTATCTGTATCCAATTTAATGAATGTGCTCCGACAAGTATCCATTAACGCGCTGATTGCTTTCGGCATGACTTTTGTTATTTTGACAGGAGGCATCGATTTATCTGTTGGTTCGACTCTTGCATTAACGGGTGCCGTAACAGCAGGAATGATGGCCAGTGGAATCGATCCGATTTTCGCCATGTTACTAGGACTTTTGCTTGGTGCTGTTCTTGGAGCAATTAACGGAATTATTATCGCGAAAGGAAAAGTTGCACCATTTATCGCTACGCTAGCAACAATGACTATTTATCGTGGACTGACATTGGTATACACGGATGGTCGTCCAATTTCAGGCTTAGGCGATAGCTTAACTTTCCAAATGCTAGGTAAAGGATATTTCCTTGGAATTCCCATTCCAGTAGTAACCATGATTGTTAGTTTCGGGATCTTGTATTTCATCTTGAAAAAGACAACGTTTGGTCGTCGTGTTTATGCAGTAGGTGGCAACGAAGAAGCATCCATTTTATCAGGGATCAATGCAGATCGGATAAAAATTTACGTTTACTCACTGCTTGGGTTACTCGCAGCACTCGCTTCGCTCATTTTAACGTCACGGTTGAATTCGGCTCAGCCGACTGCTGGCGAGATGTTTGAACTTGATGCCATCGCAGCTGTAGTACTTGGTGGAACAAGTCTGACAGGCGGTCGTGGATGGATTGTGGGTACATTAATTGGGGCCTTGATCATTGGGGTACTGAATAATGGCTTAAATCTTATCGGGGTTACTTCCTTCTTCCAACAAGTGGTGAAAGGTGCAGTCATATTATTGGCGGTTCTTCTGGACCGTAAAAAAACAGCATAAGGGGTGTAGGAAAATGAAAAAAGTACAATTGGGGTTCATGTTAATGGTAATGATGATTTTGGCGGCTTGTTCAATGGATGCTCCGGGAACAAGTTCTGATGAAGAAAGCGATGACAGCGGCGAAGCAAACGGTGATTACACAATCGGTTTTTCTATTTCAACGTTGAACAATCCATTCTTTGTTACATTGAATGAAGGTGCAGAAGCAAAAGCGAAAGAATTAGGTGCAACATTAACTGTAGTAGATGCACAAGACAATGCTTCAAAACAAGCAAGTGACGTAGAAGATTTAATCCAGCAAGAGGTAGATTTAATCATGATCAATCCAGTTGATTCTGAAGCGGTTGCAGCTGCAGTTGAATCAGCCAATGCTGCAAACATTCCAGTCGTTACGGTTGACCGTAGTGCTGCAGGAGGAGAAGTCGTCTCTCACATTGCGTCAGATAATATTGCGGGTGGAGAAATGGCGGCAGAACATCTTATTTCAATTGTAGGCGAAGGCGCTAAAGTTGCGGAACTTGAAGGAGTTCCAGGATCTTCAGCTGCACGTGAGCGCGGAGAAGGCTTTAACAACATCGCTGCAGACAAGTTGGATATTGTGGCTAAGCAAACCGCGAACTTTAACCGTGCTGAAGGCTTATCCGTCATGGAAAATCTTCTTCAAGCAAACCCGGACATTACGGGAGTGTTTACTCATAATGATGAAATGGCCTTAGGTGCTCTTCAAGCAATAGAAGCTTCAGGAAAAGATATTGCCGTAGTTGGATTTGATGCTACAGAAGATGCTGTAAAAGCAGTGGAAGAAGGTCGTCTTGCTGGAACAGTTGCACAAAAACCTGGAATGATTGGTGAAATGGCTGTTGAAGCGGCTGTTCAATCACTTGATGGTAAAGAAGTAGAAGCATCCATTCCAGTTGAGTTGGAATTGATTAAATAACCAACCATTACTGGTTGTCACTAAGCTGTAGCTTTCTCAAATCATTTGAGAAAGCTACAGCTTTTTGTATGTAGAAATTACCGTAAAGGGTTACTGCAATATATTTGGCGACTGACTATTCAGACTTCTGTTATACTAGTGTTAAAAGCAGTATGGGGGGTCAGTAGATGAAACATGTATGGACAGTGAAGTACAGGGAACATACAATTTGCGTCATCAATACATGGACCAATGAAAAACTGTTTGTCGATGGTGTTTTACAGGATGAGCAGGTCGGCTTGTATTTCACTTCTCGATTAGTTGGAAAAGTGAAAAGTGAAGACGGTGAATACGAGGATATTAAAGTATCGCTTAGTACTAGTTTGTGTAGAGTACAATGCCGCATGTTTGTTGGAGAGCGATTAATTTATACAACAAAATTGCAAATGGGTGGATGACTGTGGAACAAAAAACGACTAGAGAATGTGCATATAAATAGTGGGAATCTGCAAGAGTCAAAGCTCATGCAGGTTTTTTGCTGATTGTTCAAACAAATGTGGATAAACGAATTTCTAGTATTCTACAGTGAAAGTCTGTATGTTTAATCTATTCAGTTTCTTTAAGGGGGGTATACATAAATGAAACCAATTATTGGTCTTACCGCGTCTCTTGAACTAGGACGTGATGAATATGGTATCGAAATTGCTGACACTGAAGCAATTTTAGCGGCGGGAGGTCTGCCATTCATGCTTTGTCACTTAACAGAAAAAGCGGATATTGACGAAATTGCTGAACATATTGATGGGTTGTTTTTGGCAGGAGGCTACGACATTGACCCAACCGTATTTGGTGAAGAGCCGCATCCAAACCTGGGTGTCATCATTCCGTCTCGTGATGCATTTGAATTAGCGTTAGCAAAAAAAGTAATGGCGTTAAACAAACCCATATTAGGCGTATGTCGAGGAGCTCAAGTAATAAATATTGCTGTGGGTGGCGATATGTATCAGGACATCTCTACACAAGTAACAGCAGATTTGGTGCAACACCAGCAAAGAGCACCACGGTTTCACGGCTCTCATTTTGTTAAGGTCGGAGAAAGCACACTCCTGCACCGATTAACAGGGATGCGGCGGTTAAAAGTGAATAGCCGCCATCATCAGGCGAATCGACTGGTACCTAAGCCTCTGATCATTAGTGGGGTGTCGAGTGATGGCATTGTAGAAGCGATTGAAAGCACACAGCACCTCTTTGTTTTAGGAGTGCAATGGCATCCTGAAAATATGGCAAGAGTTGCAGACCCAGCATCACTCGGAATTTTCAACGGATTTATCGAAGCATGCCGAGAAGAAGGAGATGAATAGATGCAAATTTTTGATACACATTGTGATGCGCTTCTAAAGCTGCAGGTAGCAAAACGAAATGCGTTATTTAACGGAGAGTTGTTAGACTACCAACATTCAGATTTACTGGATACCAATTTCAACCGGCTCAAAGCGGGAGGTGTAAAAGTACAGTTTTTTGCTGTTTTTGTTCATCCAGACTTTCCATCTGATGAAAAATGGCAGCATGCACTCGAACAAATCGATCTTTTTTATAGTGAAATCCTTGGAGGAAATCCACTGATGAAGCACATCAAGAATTGGCAAGACATCGAGTGGCTAAAAGATGATGAAATTGGCGCGGTTTTGACGCTTGAGGGAGCGGATGCGTTTGGTAACGACTTGGCAAAACTTCGCCATCTTTACCGGTTAGGTGTGCTGTCAGTAGGGTTGACTTGGAACAACGCCAACCTATGTGCTGATGGAGTTGGCGATCCACGTGGTGCAGGTTTAACAGTGCTAGGAAAAGAAGTAGTTCTTCTTAATAATGAACAGCATGTTTTTACTGATGTTTCTCATTTATCCATAAATGGATTTTGGGACGTGATGGAACTAGCAAAATATCCAATTGCCAGCCACTCGAACGCCCGTGCTCTTTGCGATCATCCGCGCAATTTGAATGACGAGCAAATTCGAGCGATGTTCAAAAATAATGGAATGATCGATGTCGTATTTTGTCCGCAGTTTATTAACAAAGACAGTGATCAAGCGACAATACCGGATTTGATTCGTCATATTGATCATCTTTGTTCGCTTGGTGGAGTTCGCCAAGTGGGCATTGGATCAGACTTTGACGGAATTTCCTCGTACATTACAGATCTTAATAATGCATCCGAATTTCCTAACCTGATTGACGCGCTACAAAAACACTATACAGCTACAGAAGTAGAAGGCTTTATGTATCGGAATTTTCTTGAACACCGTCCCGGAATTTAAATCTATAAAACGATGGTCACATAAGAAATCCCTTTCACATAAATGCGAAAGGGATTTTTTTAATATTTATTCATAGAGGATTCCGTATTTTCGATAGAAGCCTCACCTTGTGCGACGGCTTCAGGTGAAGCAGCTAGTCGACGTCTATGCAAAATTGCGTTTATTTCAGCGCCAATGACTAAAATTAGACCGGTCAAGAAGAACCATAGCATCAAGACAATGAGTCCTCCAAGGCTGCCATAAGTCGCGGAATAACTGCCGAAGTTTGACACATAGATGGAGAAGCCAAATGACACGACTTGCCATAAAACAGTTGCGATGACAGCTCCGATAATAACTTCTTTAAATGGAAAGTTTTTATCGGGAGCAAATTTGTACATGAATGCCAAAACGATACTCATGACTGCGATTGAAATGACCCAACGTAAAACTTGAAAAATGATTTCAGTTTGTTCAGGAAGACTAAAGAACGATTTAATCATATCGATAATCGTACCACCGAAGATAGGTAAAATAAGTGCAACGATGACCGCAATTAGCATGCCCAGTGTTAACACAATAGCTGTTGCTTTCAATTTGATAAACGAACGCGTTTCTTCAATGCCATAAGCTTGGTTGGTAGCATTAATAAAAGCAGACAGCGCATTCGATGCAGACCAAAGCGTACCCAGTATACCAAATGTCAACAAGCCACCTGATGGCGTAGTGACCACACTCACAATTGTATCTTGGAATGTAGAAGCCACTTCTCCTGGTAGTATGGTACCGATGAAATCTACGGCACGTTGTGGATCAATTTGCAGATAAGGCAAAATTGCCAGCAGCAAAATCAACAAAGGAACAATGGCTAGTAAATAATAATAAGCTTGTGCTGCAGCTAGTGTTGTCGCGTTATCTTTTTTGAATTCATTGCCGAGCTCTTTAACAAATCCCATAGCTTTACTCATATGACGCCCTCCATTTAAAAAATTAGTTACTTTGTATATGCCCTATTAAAGAATACATTAACCCTTAAATAGTAATAAAAGAATAATTAGAAAGCCACGACAAATCATTTTAGTCCGAAAAAAAGGAACTGTCCCATAAGTTCCAAAAAAAGACGAAGAAAAAGAATTTTTTTCTTCGTCTTTTTTTGGAGTGAGTGCCCTGAAAGCAGTTGGCAGATGCCGGCTACTTTCAGGAGATTGAGGATCAATGCCACAATCCCGAAATTTCATCGAGGTCCTGGAGTAGAAATCGTCGGAATGGACATCAGCCTTTTCTCACAAATGCAAAAAAGAGCTGTCCCAAAAGTCATGAAAATGACTTTTGGGACAGCTCTTTAAAGCTTATTTCGGCAATAGATCACAGGCGACTTTTAAGATATGGTGATTCTCCATTTCAACAATAGACCATTGACAACCTTTTTTTACAAAGCGATCACCAGTCTCAGCTTCAATTAGCTGATGTTGTATCCATCCCGCAATCGTATCAATATCTTCGCTGTCTTCAAACTCAAAATCGAAACGTTCTTCCAAATCTTTTAACAGGACGCGACCGTTTAGAAGATAGCGTGTCTCGCTTTCCTTAATAATTTCCTCATCTTCTTCTTCATCAAACTCATCTCGGATTTCTCCGACAATTTCCTCTAGTATATCTTCCATTGTAATCAAACCAGAAGTTCCACCATATTCATCAATGACAAGAGCGATATGCGTGCGATCTTTTTGCATTCTTACTAAGGCATTTTGAAGCGGTGTTGTTTCATGGAAATAAGGGAGATCGTGAATAAGTTCCAACATTTCAAAATGCCCGTTAACAGCGTAATGCGTCAACACTTCTTTCGCATTGATAAATCCAATTAAATCGTCTTTGTCTCCGTCTTTTGCGATAGGATAACGTGTAAAACGATGGTCACGGATTTCAGCTAGAAGTTCCTCAGCTGATAAGTCATCTGAAAAGGCAATCATCTGAGTGCGAGGAATCATCACATCTTTTGCACTGCGTTCATCAAAAGCAAAAATATTTTGCATATAAGACAATTCAGTTTGATTGATTTCCCCACTTTGGAAGCTTTGAGCCATGATAATTTTCAACTCTTCTTCTGAATGAGCTTGATCTTCTTTGGCAGGTTCCACACCAAAAATCCGTAACAGAATGCGAGCAGAGCCATTCAGAATGAAAATAAACGGATACATGATTTTACCAAACCAATAGAGAAAAGGTGATAATAATAGCGTCATGCGTTCAGCAAATTGAAGCGCTAGCGATTTTGGAGCCATTTCCCCGATGACAACGTGCAAAAATGTCACAAGCGAGAAAGCGATAAAAAATGAAATGACAGTAGAAGCGGAAGAAGGAACATCGAGCATTTCGAACAAAGGAAGCAAGAGCCGTTCAACAGTAGGTTTCCCTAACCAGCCTAATCCAAGAGCGGTAACAGTGATACCAAGCTGACAAGCTGACAAATAATAATCAAGATCACTGGTTATTTTTTTGACCAGTACGGCTTTTTTGTTTCCTTCATCAATCAATTGGTCGATGCGCGACATCCGGACTTTAACGACGGCAAATTCCGAGCCGACAAAAACAGCCGTTAACGCGATTAGCAAGACGAGTAAAGCTAGATTCAATATAAGTATGGGGTCCAATAAATTCCCTTAAATAAGGGATTCACCTCCGAAAGTAGTTGTTGAAGTTAAATTTACCATAATTTTACCGTTAAATATAGAGTAAAGCTTAATGCTCAGCAATGATCTGACGCGTGAGTTCTTTCACATCAATGGCTGTATCCTCATTAATTACATCATCTAGCATAACATTTTTAAAATAGCCAACACTCGTAGGTAGCGGCAGACCGAGCAGTTTAGTCAAAGCAATTCGATACATGACAACAAACTCCTTGTCGGTATTCCCGCGTTTTAACTCTGCAAAAGCTTCGTAAAATTGATCGAGTTTATCTGCCATCTCCAGCAAACGTCCTTCAATCGTTGCGTCTTTTCCTTCTTTCATACGGTCGAAAAAGACATCGCGGAATTCTTCTGGAATCTCACGAAGGATAAATTTCTCCATCATGCCTTCCTCCACTTTCGCAATCATTTCTTTTAATTCGGGAGATGCGTATTTGACAGGTGTTTTAATATCACCAATAAACACCTCTGCGAAATCGTGATTGATTGTTTTCTCATACAATGATTTCCAATCAATTTCTTGACCGGAACGTTCTTCGATTGTTGCAAAAAACATAGCATACTGACTGACTTTCCAGGAATGTGCTGCAACATTATGTTCTTCAAACTTAAACATTCCAGGTGCCCGAATAATTCGTTCCAAATCATTCAATGAAGTAAAAAAACGATGAATTCCCATAAAAACGCCTCCTCTAAAAACAACCATATAGGTTGAACTAATGATTGCTACTTGTCGATATTCCGCAAACCAGCCTGCTTGCCAGAGCCATGCCCAAAACGATGTAGAAAAGTCGCGTTCTTTCATCTGACAGAGATGAATTCCAATACATAGGTAATTTTCCTATCTTCAGCATACACGATTTTTAGTATAATAAAAATGATACTGAAAAAGCACGACAAAGGAGAAAAAAAGCATGACGGGTAAAACACATATTATCGGTGGCATAGCAGCAAGTCTTGCTTTTGCACAAATTACGAACTATGAACCAGTTCTTTTAGTAGGAGCAGGTGTGCTTGGGGCAGTGATTCCAGACATTTGTCATGGCGGGAGCAAAATCGGACGAAGCCTGCCTGTTCTTTCAAAAATAATCAATGGTCTTTTTGGTCACCGTACATTTACGCATAGTTTATTGTTTCTGGCATTAATCGCATGGTTACTAAGCAAATTCATGCCGGTTGAAGCTATTTCAGCAGGTTTGTTAGTAGGAATGATCAGTCATATTGTATTGGATATGGCAACGAAAAGAGGCGTTAAATTCTTTTTTCCATTCAAGTGGACGGTTCATTTTCCAATAACCGCTACTACAGGAGGCGCTTCTGAATCTTTGGTTTTCGCTCTTCTGTCTCTTCTGACCGTGTACTTTGGATACGGTGTTCTTCTTGCGCTCTAAGTGTTTCACTTTTAGGCCTTAGGGATATAAAAGCAAAAACTGATAGCAATATAGGAGTTGAAGGGCGACGATTTTAAATCGTCGTCCCTTTTTTGGAATTTTTTAGCGGGAAATAGAGTTATCTTAGTTTTCAACCTTGTTTCTATTGATAGAAAACTATACAATTACAGGAATAAATATTCAAAAAATCTAAAAAAATGGAGGGATCGTATGATTGCTGCAACATGGAATTGGATGTGGGAAAAGCATGATCAGGCCAAAGATACATTTCGTCTTTTTACCAACCCAGGAGCAGGTATTCCTGATGATCGTGACCGGGCAGAAGATGCCGGATCTTACGATGAACGTAAGAAAAAACGCAGCTATAATACACCTCAGTTAATTGGCTTGTTTCTCGGTCCGCTGCTATTTCTTTTAACTTTGCTTTTTTTTAATCCTGAAGGACTACCGCCTGAAGCGAGAGCGATACTGGCCAGTACTATTTGGATTGCGACTTGGTGGATTACGGAAGCTATTCCGATTCCCGCAACATCGCTTCTGCCCATTGTTCTTTTTCCAATGACCAACGGGCTTGATGTAAGCGCTACAACTTCGGCATATGGCAATGATACAATTTTTCTTTTCATGGGTGGCTTTATGATTGCTCTGACAATGGAAAAATGGGATTTGCATAAGCGAATTGCCTTAACGATTATTTCAGTCATTGGTACAAACACAGAACGCATCATTCTTGGCTTTATGGTGGCTACTGGGTTCTTATCCATGTGGATTTCCAATACAGCGACGGCCATGATGATGGTACCCATTGGTTTGGCCATTATCTATCAAGTATCAGAAGCGCTGAAAGATGACGCTTCAATTGATGCCTCAAAAGAAAATTTTGGTTTTGGTAAAGCACTGATGCTTGGAATTGCTTATTCTGCTTCACTTGGCGGGATTGCGACATTAATCGGAACGCCACCAAATACACTTTTAGCAGGGGCAATCAATGAAATTTACGGGATTGAGATTACTTTTGCTCAGTGGATGCTATTTGGTGTACCACTGGCGTGGATTTTTATTTTAGTTGCTTGGGTTTATCTAGTGAAAGTGGCTTATCCGCAAAAGTTGAAGCATTTACCAGGAGGAAGCGAAGTAATCCGCCAGCAGAAAAAAGACTTAGGCGTAGCTTCTTATGAAGAAAAAGCGGTCTTTGTGGTTTTCGTAGCAGTAGCGCTTGCTTGGATTAGTCGTTCATTTGTTCTCGATGCTTTTGCACCCAACCTGGAAATGACAGATGCAATGGTCGGTTTAATCGCCGCAATGATTTTGTTCATTATTCCATCCAAGAATAGAAAAGGTGATAATTTGTTAGACTGGGCGACAGCAGTCAAGTTGCCTTGGGGCATTTTGTTGTTATTTGGTGGAGGGTTAGCTATCGCTGCCGGATTTACCAATTCAGGTCTTTCTGAATGGATTGGAAATCAATTGATTGGACTGCAAGGTGTGAATGTTTTAGTCATTGTGTTGGTCGTAGCGGCTCTTGTGTTATTCCTGACTGAGATCACTTCAAACACGGCGACGGCTTCGATGATGTTCCCAATTATGGCATCACTTTCAGTAGCTCTTAGCATTCATCCGTATGCATTGATGGTCACTGCGGCCGTTGCAGCATCTTGTGCATTTATGTTGCCAGTTGCAACACCACCGAACGCAGTCGTTTTTGGCTCCGGCTATTTGAAGATTTCAGATATGGCTAAAGCTGGACTTGCACTTAATACCTTTGGGATTTTCTTTGTTGGACTCGCCGTGTTCTATTTCTTGCCGCTGGTTTGGGGCATTGACTTACTAACGATTCCAGATGAATTTTTAAAGTAGCGTTATTCATAGCAAAAGCAGGCTTACCTTCCGGTAGAGCCTGCTTTTTTTCTGTAAAATGTAACAGCTGCTATGTAAAGAAGTGGCAAAATGGCGGTAAAAAGAACAAGACCTGTCCAACCACCAGAGGTCCATAAAGGACTTAATAGAGAACTTCCGGCTGCGACACCCGTGTAGTAAGCTACTAAATACAAACTAGAAGCACTGCCTTTATGGTGAGTTGCTTGTTGACTTACAGAAGCAGCAGTTAAAGAGTGAGAGGTAAAAAATCCAAGGCAAGTTACGCAAAGGCCGACAACAATCATCCAAAGGTATGGACTAAGTGTCATAAAAATTCCAGCTGATAAAATAAACACGCCTGCTAAACGAACATTGCGCAAGCCAAACTTTTCAGCAACTCGACCAGCTATTGGTGAACCGATAACACCAATCCCATACGCAAAAAACAAATAGGATATGGCCTGTAGCGACATTGTAAAGGGAGGCGCCTCTAAATAAAAAGGTAAGTACGTCCAAATACCCGTAAAGGAAATTTGCAAAATTGTACCAAGACCAAAGACGATGAGTAGTGCAGGATTTTTTAAGTGAAACAAGAAGCCTTCTATATCTTTTGCAAAGCTTACTTGGCTAGCTTTAAAATTTCGTGATGGCGGCAGTAAATAAAGGACAACAACGAATATGAAAAGTCCCGTCACGGCAAAAGCATAAAAGGAAATTTGCCACGAGAAATGGTCAGTTAGGAAGCCTGTTAAAAAACGTCCCAACATCCCGCCGAGCGCGTTACTAGAAATATAAAGAGCAGTGGCATAGGCAATATTTTTTCTATCGATTTCCTCGCTGATATAAGCAAGTGCTACAGCAGGAACACCTGCCAGCGCAAAGCCTTGGATAAAACGAAGAATTAGCAGGATAGAAAATGAATCGGTCAAAGGAATGACGAAAAAAGGAATGGCTGAACCGAGTAAAGAATAAATGATATACGATTTTCTGCCGTTACGATCAGAAAAAAATCCGAGAATAATGAGTCCAAGTATTAAGCCGATAATGGTTAGTGACAAAGACAAGCTAGCCGTAGAGATCGGAACTTGAAATTCTTCTACAAAAACCGGAAGCAAGGGCTGTACAGCGTACATGTTCGCAAAAATAAATAAAGAAGCAAACAGAAGACTGAGGATGATTTTCCAAAACTGACGGTCTTTAACAGTATAGCGTTGCGAATCCATAGGTCACGTCCAATCGATACTCACTTTTTTTGTCTTAAGTAAATCAAAGAAATGACTTAAGAGTGAAGAGGCTTCATTATTTTCTATTCTACATAAGTTTATCGAAAGATTTTACTTTTTCGGTTAGATAGATGTGAAAGTTGATATTTCACAACGAGAGCGAGGAGAAATAGAGACTTTACGTTAAATTTCAACAAAATAAACAATTACAAAAGTAAACTTTCTCATCATAATGGAACAAAAAACCCGCATGCACAAAGGCAGCGGGAAAATTTTATAATTTATTGAAGAAAGAAAGAACTTGTTTTTTTGTAGGTTCTTGCAAACGGTAGCGCAATTCTTTGTTCTGGGTATTAACGATATGATAGGCCGGATTTTCAGCAACTGTGAATTTCCAATGGGGTTTGGTATTTTTCTTTTTAATTTGAAGTTCAGGAAGCATCATCTTTTTAGTGAAGCTTTCAAGTTTCGCCATTAAAAAGGTATCCATGTACCGTACGAGCAAAAAGCCTTGTTGACGTTCCGGATCGAACTTCGCCAAATTGAATTCACTGACGTCAAATCCCTTTTCATATCGCTGAACAGATGGGGACAGTACAAAACAATCTTCATTCATAAAGATAGTTGAGTTTCCTTGTTGTTTCAGCCCTAATTCTTCAACCAGAAAATCCTTGTTGACGAGACTCATTTCGCGTGCAGTAGCCATGTGATTCCTCCTAATATAACTCGTTGTTCTTCTATTATAACACTATTTAGCCATTTAAGGGACCTTAACGAATTTTCCGTTGATTTTGAGTCTAAGAGAGTGCAAAGGCTCAGGGCTATCGATTTAAAGGGATAAAGAGCGGTACTAAAAGTCAAGCCACAGCAGGACGAAAAAACTAGAAAAGTGAATAGTGTTACAATCTTAACGTGTCATAAGTTGTCTGAATTTTATCCTCGTAAAAGACAAAAAGGATAAAAGATTGAATTTTCTGTTATATTTATAGTAAATGATAAACAGAGGAAGGAGCGATTAAGATGTGTGGAAGATACTCGCTGTTCACTGATTACGCAGTATTAATTGAGCGTTTTACTATTGAAACGTCAAAAATTGATCAACATAGCTATTCAAAAAGCTATAATGTAGCACCTTCGCAACAAGTCCTATCAATCATCAATGATGGAGACAAAAATCGCCTTGGTGAACTCCGCTGGGGGCTGATTCCTTCATGGGCAAAAGACGCGAAAATTGGTTATAAGATGATCAATGCCCGGGCAGAAACGGTAGCGGAAAAACCTAGTTTTCGCAATGCTTTTAAAAAAAGACGCTGTTTGGTAGTGGCAGATTCCTTTTATGAATGGCAGCGCGCGAGCGCAGAAAAAATTCCGATGCGAATCAAATTAAAAACTGGAGAACCTTTTGCTTTTGCAGCTATTTGGGAATCGTGGACAGGACCTGATAACAAAATCATCAATAGCTGCTCGATCATAACGACAAGTTCAAATGTTTTAATGGAATCTATTCATGATCGAATGCCTGTTATTTTATCAAAAGAAGACGAAAAAACTTGGTTAGACCCACGTGTGGAAGATATTGAGATATTGAAGACCTTGTTGAAACCTTACCGAGCTGAAGATATGGAGGCGTACCGTGTCTCTGAAGAGGTCAATTCTCCGAAGAACAATAAACCCGAATTGATTGAAAAAGTTGGCTGAATCACGGAACCTTTACTGATCCAACTAGTCAAAGGGGGAATAACAATGAAGAGTGGCTTGGTATTAGAAGGTGGCGGAATGCGCGGCGTTTATACTGGGGGAGTGCTTGAGAAGCTACTAGAAGAAGAAATTTTTGTGGATTACGTAATTGGGGTTTCGGCAGGTGCTTGCCATGCATCTTCTTATGTCTCTAGACAAACCGGTCGTAACCGGGAAGTGACCATCGGCTATGTGAACCACCCTGAATATATTTCAATTAAGAATTTGCTGACTAAACGTGAGCTTTTTGGCATGGATCTGATTTTTGATAAAATTCCAAACAGTTTGGTGCCTTTCGATTACGACGGGTTTTACACTTCAACAGAAGAATTTGTAGTAGGTACCACAGATTGTCAGACAGGAAAAGCGGTATATTTTGAAAAGCAACGTCGACCGGAAGATGTGTTGACAATCGTCAGAGCTTCTAGTTCTTTGCCTTTAATGTCGCAGCCAGTAAAGTTTGACGGTAAACTATTGATGGACGGCAGTATTGCGGACCCACTTCCAATTCGTAAAGCACTATCAGATGGGGTGACCAAACCAATCATTATCTTAACTAGAGAAAAGGGCTATCGAAAAAAAAAGAGTCGATTTGCGAGAGTTCTACCATCGTTTGTCCGCAAGTACCCTGCTATTGCAAAGACAATGGAAAATCGGCACCTGTATTATAACGAAACGATGGAATTTATTGAGAAGTTGGAAAGTGAAGGTTTGGCTTTAGTCATCAGACCCTTTAACTTGTATAAGATCAAAGGCATCGAACGAGATCCTAAAAAGCTCGAAATTTTATACAATCAAGGCTATCAAGATGCGACAGACAAATTCAATGAAGTACTTTCTTTTCTTCAAAAATAACTTTTGCAATTTTGGAAAACACATCGTGGTAAAATTAGTTGAGGTGATTGATTTATGATTTGCAAACTAAATCATCAAGATGAACAAATTGCTAAAAATATTCAGCAAATCCAACAGCAGGCTTACCGTATAGAAGCTGAAATGATGGGCTTTTACGGAATTCCACAGCTCCATGAACCAATTTTGGAAATCCAACACAGTACAGAAATATTTATCGGATTCAACGAAGAGCAATTACAAGGAGTCATTTCTTATCAGGTCGAAGAAGGACTGATCGATATCCACCGGCTAGTTGTTGCCCCTTGTTATTTCCGAAAGGGTGTTGCTAAACAATTAATCGAATATGTATTGAGAAACTACCGGGGATATGAATTCATCGTTAGTACCGGTACTGCAAACAAACCGGCAATTGCTCTTTATCAAGCGTTTGGTTTTCAAGAAAAACGGCTAATTGAAGTAGCACCCGGTATTTATTGCACACAATTTAGCTTGAGCAATTAAATGCAAAAATACGATAATCAAATTCTAAAATAAAAGCTTGAGGTGTATTTATGAGATTAGATGACATTGATCGAAAGATATTGGCGTTACTGACCGGCAATGGCCGGATGTCATACGTAGATATCGGTAAAGAATTAAATTTATCCCGTGTTGCGATTCGTGAAAGGGTTCACCAGTTAACGGAAGCGGGAGTTATCGAAAGTTTTACAGTGGTAATCAATAGTGAAAAAGTCGGCAAAAAAGTTTCTGGATTTTTTGAAGTAGATTGCGAACCTGCTTCTTTGGTGGAAGTCGCTCAAGCTTTAGCAGACAATCCAAGTGTCGCGAGTTGCTATCAGATGACAGGACCATCCACTCTTCATATGCATGTGCTCGTTGACGATTTTGCTGGCCTTGAAAAATTCATTAACGAAGAACTATATGCGCTCGAAGGAATCACGAGAGTCGAAAGTCATATTCTCCTCCGACGATTTAAAAGTCGTACAGGAATGAAATTATAAAAGCCTGCAGCTTAAAAAGCTGCAGGCTTTTATAATTTCAAATTTCATAACATCTAGTGAATGTGCAAATAGTATGTAAGTTGAATGAAAGAAATCGACTTTTCTACATCGCTTCGGCCGCTTTGGGCATGTCTCTCGCAAGAAGCCAGGCAAAGTTCACCAGTCTTCTTACTTCGCCCAGCCTGTGGACCCGAAATCACAGCTGTTTTGTGGAATACCGAAAAATGGACATGATTAGTTCAACCTATAAAGTTATTTTTTACTTTAAGTTAGGTAAAAACGGATTATATTGAACTTTAAGAAAGCATAAATATTAAAAAAACATATTTTCGTAATTTAGATGTAGCTTTTTGAACAGTCTTGCACTATAATCAAAATTATCAAATTATTTCTTTTGGGAATCAATTTATACTAAATGCTTAACAAATGATTGGGGGGGTAAGATTGATTGCTTTAATAATACGCAGAACTTTGCAATTGCTGTTCCTGTTGCTCGGTATTTCATTTCTTGTATTTTCTTCAATGTACATTGCTCCGGGAGATCCGGCTGCTGTTATTGGGGGACCAACAGCTACAGAATCAGATATTACAGCAATTCGAGATAACCTCGGATTGAATGATCCTTTTCTTACTCAATATGTAAGATATGTGGGGAACGCAGTTCAAGGAGATTTTGGGTATTCTTATCAAACTA
The DNA here is from genome assembly GCF_002009235.1 of Planococcus faecalis. Classification (NCBI taxonomy): domain Bacteria; kingdom Bacillati; phylum Bacillota; class Bacilli; order Caryophanales; family Caryophanaceae; genus Planococcus; species Planococcus faecalis. The sequence continues at coordinate 2,961,359 of NZ_CP019401.1, read as the reverse complement.
CCCAACCAGTAGCGGATGCAATAATGATTAGATTTCCCAACACCTTGAAATTAGCAATTGCCAGCATGATTGTAGCGGTAATCATCGGAGTCTTGACCGGCCTAATTTCTGCATTAAAACAAAATTCTTGGTTGGATATCTCCGCCACAACCTTCGCACTAGCTGGGATTTCGATTCCGAATTTCTGGTTAGGTGCTCTATTGATTTTAGTATTTGCTGTAAATCTTCAGTGGTTGCCAGTTGGGGGAATGTCCAATCCCTTCTATACAATCGATGGTATTAAAGAATTAATTTTGCCTGCAATCACTCTCGGAACGGGTTCTGCGGCTATGATTGCACGAATGACTAGATCTTCTATGCTCGAGGTAATTCGTGCTGACTATGTTCGCACGGCACGAGCAAAAGGGGTTAAAGAAAGAAATGTGATATGGATTCATACGTTAAAAAATGCCATGATTCCAATCATCACTGTTATTGGCTTGAATTTTGGTCTCCTTCTGGGTGGAACAATCATTACTGAAAAAGTGTTTGCTATTAATGGTGTTGGACGTTTAATGATTGATGCCATTGCAGCCCGCGATTTTCCAATGGTGCAAGGTTCTGTTTTACTCGTAGCAACTTTGTTTGTAGTAGTAAATTTAATCGTGGATATCGTGTATACGTATATCGATCCACGTATCAAGTACGAGTAGAAGGGAGCGAGGAACCATGACCACAGTTCAAGCAGTGAAATTGAAGCCTAAAAAAAGAGAAAAGTATTATGTAACAACGATCAGACGATTGCTTAAGAATAAATTAGCTGTCGTAGGATTAATCATTGTCATCTTACAAATTTTAATAGCGATTTTCGCGCCATTTATTACAATTCACGATCCTATCAAACAAAATCTAGCAACCAGTGAAATGCCTGTTTTCAGTGAAGGACACTGGCTCGGAACAGATAATTACGGGCGTGATGTATGGAGTCGAATTGTCTATGGAGCTCGTATTTCTTTAGTAGTAGGAAGCGTGGCTGTCACTTTGGGACTTGTCGGTGGAATTATTTTAGGAATGTTGGCAGGTTATTACCGGAAAATGGATGCTGTCATCATGCGCTTTGTAGATTTACTGTTTTCGTTTCCCGGAATTTTGTTGGCTATGCTAATTATTGCAATTCTTGGTACAAGCCTAGTAAATGTAGCAATTGCGATTAGTATCTGGTCGATACCTACTTGTGCTCGTATTGTCAGAGGTTCAGTACTATCAATAAAAGAAAAAGAATACATTATGGCTATGCGTTCAATGGGAGCATCGGATCTTCGCATTATGACTCGTCATATTTTGCCGAATGCTTCAGCACCAATTATCGTTTTTGCTACTATGCGAATGGCTACAGCGATTTTATCGACAGCTGCTCTTAGTTATTTAGGACTCGGTGCTCAGCCGCCAACACCTGAGTGGGGAGCAATGATTTCGCAAGGACAAGATTTTATGTGGTCATCACCTCATTTAACTATTGTACCTGGAATTGCTATCATGTTGACCGTCTTTGCTTTTAACGTATTGGGCGATGGTCTTCGCGATGCGCTTGATCCAAACATGGATTTACAACAATAAAACATATAGGAGGAATTTATTCAATGAAGAAAAACTGGCTACTTTTATTAACATTAATCGGGTTACTAATTTTGAGTGCTTGTTCAGAAAGTACAATTCCAGAAGATGCAGAAGGTGGTGAAGGTTCAACTTCTTCAGAAGCTGTAGAACAAGAAGTGATTTATGCTTCTACTACAGATGCAGTCGGGCTTTCACCAACGTTGACAAATGATTCGGTATCTTCAAGTGTCATGTCTCAGGTTTATGAAAACTTGTTTGAACGCAATCCTGAAACAATGGAACTTGAGCCGAAATTGGCTGAGTCCTATGAAAATACCGATGAATTAACGTGGGTCATTAAGTTAAAAGAGGGCATTAAATTTCAAGACGGCACACCATTTAATGCGGAAGCAGTAAAGTATACATTTGAAAAATTAGTCGATCCAGCTACTGCAGCACCACGGGCTTCTCTACTGGAGCCAATTGATACGGTTACAGCAGTTGACGAGACAACTGTAGAAATTAAGACGAAATATCCATACGGACCTTTGTTAGCTGCCTTGTCCCACTCAAATGCAGCGATTATTTCTCCTACTGCTGATGAAGCACAGGATTTGATGCAAAACCCAGTAGGCACAGGTCCTTTCAAATTTGGAAGTTGGAGCCAAGGAGATCAAATCGTGTTGGAAAAGAACGAAGATTATTGGGATGGAGCTCCTGACCTAGATAGAGTGACATATAAAGTTGTACCTGAAATTTCAACAGCTATTTCTATGCTGCAAACTGGTGAAGTAAACTTTATCGATGCTTTGCCATCAGAGCAATTGTCACGTGTTGAATCTTTAGACAATGTGGAAGTTACGAAAAAGGAAGGAACGCCTGTTTATTACTTAACATTTAATCATTCGAAAGAACGCAATAAAAACCCGGATTTCCGTAAAGCGGTAGCAAGTGCAGTAGACCGTGATGCTTTCGTTGAAAAATTGAATGGTCTCGGTGTTAGAAGTGATAGCATTCTTGGGCCTCAAGTATTTGGTTATGAAGAATCAGCAGACAACGGTGGAACAGCCTACGATCCAGAAGCAGCTAAAAAACTGGTGAAGGAAAATGGATTTGGTGATGAACCGATTAAATTACTTGCAGCCAATCGCGACAACTTTATTTTAATGGCTGAAATTGTACAATCTCAATTGACAGAGGCAGGATTCAATGTAGAAATTGAAACAATGGAATGGGCTACTTTTCTTGATACAGCAAGAGCAGGGGAATATGATTTAACATTCCTAAGTTGGTCCAATGTGACAAGTGATGGTTCCGAAATGTTCTACCCGAACTTCCATTCTGATAACGTGGGTGCTTCGAACCGTGCACAGTACAGCAATCCGGAATTTGACAAACTTGTCGAAGCTTCTCGTACAACAGTTGATCAAGAAGAACGTAAAAACTACTTGGCACAAGCAAATCAATTGATGCTTGATGAAGATGCAGCTATTGTGATGTATCACGGCGTAGTGACTGCTGCTACGGATCAATCGATTCAAGGACTTCAACTCGATCCAAATGGCCAATGGTTCTTACAAAAAGTAATAAGAGAGTAGGGTGAATATGGCAGAGACATTACTTGAAGTGAAGAATTTAGTGACATCATTTCGTACAGCGGAAGGTTCATTACAAGCAGTTAGAGATGTCTCTTTCCATGTAGATAAAGGAGAAACCTTATGTATAGTCGGAGAATCAGGATGCGGTAAAAGTATTACTTCGCTATCTGTGATGCGACTGTTGCCTTCAAACGGCACTATTGAAAGTGGAGAGATTCTACTAGATGGTGAGCCTCTCGAAAAACTTTCACATGAACAGATGCGTAAACTTCGAGGTAATAAGATGTCAATGATTTTCCAAGAACCGATGACCGCATTGAATCCAGTGCTAACAATTGGCTACCAATTACGTGAACCTTTACTTTTGCATCATAAATTATCGAAAAGCGAAGCCAGTAAACAAAGCATCGAATTGCTGAAGCAAGTTGGAATTCCTAATGCTGAAAAACGGTTGAATCAATATCCTCACGAATTAAGTGGAGGGATGAGACAGCGTGTCATGATTGCGATGGCACTTGCTTGTCATCCGAGTTTCCTAATTGCTGATGAGCCGACAACGGCTTTAGACGTAACGATTCAGGCACAAATTTTAGATTTAATCAAAGATTTAAAAGACAAATTAAATATGGGGGTGTTGATGATCACCCACGATATGGGTGTTGTAGCAGAAGTTGCCGATCGAGTTATGGTCATGTATGCAGGGAAAAAGATAGAAGAAGGACCAGTACGTGAAATTTTTGAAAATCCACAGCATCCCTATACAATTGGTTTATTGAATTCAGTACCAAATGTAGATGATCCAGAATTTGAATTAGAACCGATTCCCGGGAATATGCCAGGGTTAAATGAAAAAATAACGGGCTGCCGCTTTCATCCACGCTGTATGTTTGCTATGGATAAATGTAAAACAGACGTACCTCCAGAGTTCAATGCAGGAAAAGGTCATCAGGCAAGCTGTTGGCTGTTAGACAAGGAGGTGGAATTTGTTGACAACAATCAAAGAAAAATCACCCTCGAAGTCTGAAATTTTACTAGAATTAGATGGAGTAAAAAAATACTTTCCAATTAAAGGGGGTATATTGAAAAGAGTCATAGGAAATGTCAAAGCGGTGGAATCAGTTTCCTTAAAACTCTATAAAGGCGAAAGTCTTGGAGTCGTAGGAGAGTCAGGATGCGGCAAGTCGACTCTCGGCAGAACAATTTTGGGACTTGAAGAACTTACTGATGGGAAAATTTTCTTTAATAAGCAGGAGATTCAAGATTTAAAGCGAAAAGAGAAGAAGAAGTTTGTTAAGGAAATGCAGATGATTTTTCAAGACCCTTACGCATCCTTAAATCCTCGTCAGCGAATCGGTCACGCATTGGATGAAGTGTTCAAGATGCATACGAATATGCCTTTGCAAGAAAGAAGAGATGCAGTGGAGGATTTATTGAAGGAAGTGGGACTGAAATCAGAGCATTATGATCGTTATCCGCACGAATTCAGTGGAGGGCAACGACAACGCATTGGAATCGCGAGGGCAATTGCCCTGAATCCCCAGTTTATCATTTGTGATGAAGCTGTTTCAGCGTTAGATGTGTCCGTGCAGGCCCAGGTGTTAAAGCTTTTGAAAACCTTGCAGGAAAAGTATGATCTTTCTTATTTATTCATTTCACATGATCTAGGAGTAGTTCGTTATTTTTGTGATCGCGTATTGGTCATGTATTTGGGTCATACAGTAGAGATGAGTGATGTGGCTAACATTTTTAAAAATCCACTTCATCCCTATACTCAAGCTTTATTGTCTGCAATTCCAAGGCCGACAGTAGATGCGAAAAAAGATCGAGTACGTTTGGTGGGAGATATGCCAAATCCATCAAATCCACCTTCAGGTTGTCCATTCCATACGCGTTGTCCTATCGTACAAGAAAGATGTAAAGTAGAAAAACCAGCCTTTATTGAACATGAAAAAGATCATTTTGCAGCTTGCCATTTTGCCGGATAATCAATAAGCCGAATGCGGAAGCGTTTCCGCATCCGGCTTTTATACTGACAGGAGGAGTTTTTATGGACTATTTACACAACCCATTTACAGCACAAAGACATACCGTATTTTCAAAAAAAGGCATGGTGGTTACGTCGCAGCCATTGGCGTCGCAAGCAGGCATTGAAATTATGCAAAATGGAGGTAATGCCATCGATGCAGCAATTGCCACAGCAGCGGCTTTAACGGTTGTTGAACCTACCTCAAATGGTATCGGTGGGGATGCCTTTGCGCTTGTCTGGGTCAAAGACAAGTTGCACGGCTTAAACAGTTCAGGTCCCGCACCAAAAAGTATTTCTCCTGAAGCGGTCAAAGCTTTAGGGTATGAGAAAATGCCGACGCACGGTTTAGTGCCTGTGACAGTTCCTGGAGTTCCAGCTGCATGGGCTGAATTATCGAAGAAGTTTGGTAAGTTGTCTCTAGCAGAAGCTTTAAAACCAGCAATCCGTTACGCAGAAGAAGGTTATCCATTAACACCGATTCTGGGTAAATATTGGCAAGCAGCCTACGCTAAATACAAAGATTCGTTTACAAGCGAAGAATACCAAGGATGGTTTGATACGTTTGCACCAAACGGCAGAGCACCTGAAATTGGAGAAATGTGGTCATCTCCTGGTCATGCCAAAACATTAGTAGAAATTGGTCAAACCGATTCACGTTCTTTTTATGAAGGAGCAATTGCAGAAAAAATAGATGCTTTCATGAAAAAACATGATGGGTTCTTATCTAAAGAAGACTTGGTAGCGTTTGAACCCGAGTGGGTAGAGCCCATTTCAACTGAATACCGTGGTTACGAAGTGTGGGAAATCCCACCAAATGGACAAGGCATGGTTGCTCTTATGGCCTTAAACATATTCAAAGAATTAGCACCACCGAAATGGCAGTCTGCTGAAACTTTTCATGAACAAATCGAAGCGATGAAGCTGGCGTTTACAGATGGTAAAGCGTTTATCACAGAGCCAGAAAATATGCCAGTCAGCACGGAGCATCTATTGTCTCAAGAATATGCGGCAGCTCGGGCTAAAACGATTAACGAAACTGCTGCGGATCCTGTACCATACGAATTGCCTAAAGGCGGTACAGTTTATTTATCTACTGCAGATGAAGAAGGCAATATGGTTTCTTATATCCAAAGCAACTACATGGGTTTTGGTTCGGGAATTGTTATTCCAGAAACAGGCATAGGGTTACAAAACCGTGGAGCGGATTTCTCATTAGATGCAGAACATCCGAATGTATTGGCTGGAGGAAAACGAACATTCCATACAATCATTCCAGGATTTCTTACGAAAAACAAAAAAGCAGTTGGTCCTTTCGGCGTGATGGGTGGCTATATGCAACCTCAAGGACATTTCCAAGTGATTACGAACACCATTGATTATTTAATGAACCCACAAGCAGCACTCGATGCACCAAGGTGGCAATGGATTGAAGGCAAGACCGTTCTTGTTGAGCCGGACTTCCCTAACTATTTGGCACAAGACTTAACACGAAAAGGTCATCATATCCAAGTAGCAACAGACAGTGGCAGTTTTGGAAGAGGACAAATCATTTGGCGCAACCTTGAGACCGGCGTATTATCCGGGGGCACTGAATCGCGTACAGATGGGGCGGTGGCTGTTTGGTAGGCGTCAAGAAAGTGGAGAAGCAGCAAGTCCAGCGTTCCCACTTGAAAATCAATAAGGACCTTTTTTTCGCATTTTTCCGCGTAGGTCTTCTCGGATTTGGTGGTGGACCTGCTGCTATTCCTCTTTTTCATCGTGAAGCTGTTGTCAATTACAACTGGATGACAGAAGACGAGTTCGGAGATACTTTAGCGTTGGGAAATACGATGCCAGGACCTATTGCGACGAAAATGGCAGGCTATATCGGTTATCGTGTTAATGGGGTAATGGGTTGTCTTGTCGCACTGGCTGCGTCAGTCATTCCGACAGTTATCTTAATGATTATTTTGTTGGGCATTTTACAAAAATACAAAGATCTTGAATGGGTCAATAGCATGTCAGCCGCAGTGGTTCCAGTTGTAGGCGTTATGTTGGCGGTAATGACGTGGGATTTCTTTCAGAAGTCAGGAAAAGCTTTAGGGTTAGGACGCGCCATTCTATTCACAGCGATTGCCATTATTTTACTAGAACTAATGGGAATCCATCCGGCTATTATCATCGTAGGTATTTTGATTGTTTCCTTCACTTCATTTAAGAAGGGAGTCGGACCGAAATGATTTACTGGTCTATCTTTTTAGCGTTTTTTATCCCCGGTATTTTAGGCTATGGCGGGGGGCCGGCCTCAATTCCGCTTGTGGAAAAAGAAGTAGTAGACCACTACGGCTGGATGACCACCCAAGAGTTTGGAGAAGTTCTCGCTTTGGGAAATGCTTTGCCAGGTCCCATCGCAACGAAAATGGCAGGATATATTGGTTATATGGAAGGCGGCATCCTTGGCTCTATTGTTGCTTTAGTTGCTTCAGTGGCGCCGTCACTTATTTTAATGGTGCTGTTGATGGTCACTCTTTTAAAGTACAAAGATTCACCAAAAGTCCAAAACATCACCAAATTAGTTCGCCCTGTAATTGCTGTCTTATTGGGTGCCATGACATTGCAGTTTTTTATGACATCTATTGATACATCAGGAACTGTACAGACTGTTATTCTAGTAGTCGTTAGCTACTGGTTGTTAGAAATGAGAAAAGTTCATCCAGCCTTCGTTATAATAATGGCACTCGGTTATGGTGCGGTGTCTGGAATCCTTTAGTTTTGTGTTTTCGAAAAAAATAAGTACACGAAGTCATCCGATTAGGGGTGGCTTTTTTTTTGTGAAAAAGACAGGCAGTATAATTTACTTTTAATTCAAGAACGTATATTGTAGATAACAAGGATAATTATTATCTACAATCGAAAGAGGGTGATTTGGGTGCACATGAAACCAGGTGTAGAACAATCTGTATATGCCGTTCTTCTATTAAATATGTTGCCTGATAAAGCGGTGCTACCAGGAGAAGCAATTAGTCAACAACTGGGAACTTCGCCAACTTATTTTCAAAAGCTTTTGAGGAAATTGGTCAGTGCGGGCTTAATCACTTCTGTACCAGGAGTTAAAGGCGGCTTTAAATTAAACAAAAATCCTGAAGACATTAGCGTATTTAATATATATGTAGCCATTGAAGGACAACAATCGCTTTATTCACCAAGTGGGGTGTTAGGAGATTTGCTGGAACTTGAAGAGCCTGAGCGGTGCTGCTTGCTGACAGATTTAATGATCCAAGCAGAAAATGCGTGGCGCGACCGGATGGAACAAGAAACAATTGCTTCTCTTTCCGAAAAGATGAAAGAACAACAGTTTCAAGAAAAAACGAAAAAACTGACCGATTGGCTGTCTCAAAAATTAGTCGGTTAAAAGCGAAAAGAGGAATAATGATGATTGATAGTTTACCACGTATTAACCAGTTAGCAAAAAAAGCGCGAGAAGAAGGACTGACCAATGCAGAAAAAGTAGAACAACAAGTATTGCGTGAAGACTATTTGCGTTCAATTCGTGGGCAAGTAGAATCAACTGTCACTAGTATGACGGTTATTGATCCACTTGGTGAAGACGTTACTCCTGAAAAAGTACGAACAAAAAAAGAAAATAATCTAATCATAGAAAGTTTAAACTAGAGAGGAAGAACAAGATGAACGATTATTTAGTGAGAGCATTGGCCTATGATGGACAAGTGCGAGCGTATGCTGCCCGGACGACAGAAACTGTAGCGGAGGCCCAGCGTCGCCATTATACATGGCCGACTGCATCTGCAGCACTTGGAAGATCCATGACGGCAAGCGTAATGTTAGGCGCCATGATGAAAGGCGAAGAAAAGTTGACGATCCGTATTAACGGTGGAGGCCCAATTGGCACTATTTTAGTGGATGCCAATGCAAAAGGCGAAGTTCGAGGCTATGTGAGCAATCCGTTAACTCATTTTGATTTGAACGAACAAGGAAAACTTGATGTCAAAAGAGCAGTCGGTACAGAAGGAACGTTAGCAGTTTCCAAAGATATTGGATTGCTTCAACCGTTTGTTGGACAAGTTCCGATCGTGTCAGGTGAGTTAGGTGAGGATTTTACGCATTACATTACAACCTCAGAACAAATTCCGTCTTCTGTAGGAGTTGGTGTAATTGTGAATCCTGACAACACGATTCAGGCTTCAGGTGGGTTTATCATTCAATTACTACCTGGTACAGAAGAAAGCATTATTGAAGACATTGAAGCGCGTCTAAAAGTAATTCCGACAATCTCAAATATGGTGCGCCAAGGTCTATCACCGGAAGATATTTTAGATGAAGTGCTGGGGAACGGAAACGTCAAAGTACTAGACGAAATGCCTGTGAAGTTTCAGTGTCAATGTTCAAGAGATCGTATTTCTAACGCGATTCAAGGACTTGGTGTTGCCGAAATTGAAGGCATGATTGTGACAGACGGCAAAGCAGAAGCACAATGCCATTTTTGTAATGAAAACTATCTGTTCTCGAAAGAGAATTTGGAAGATATGTTGAAAACAGAAGCATAAGTAGAACGAGAGGTCCACGCACGTTGTTGCGATGGACCTTTTTTATTGGAATGATAAAAAAGGTATGTTATTATTATCTTGAATTCGAGATATATATTGATGCAATAAAAAGTAGAAGCAATTGGAGGTTATTAGAAGATGAAAAATATTTTTAAACAAGGCACGAATCTATCAAAACCAACTTTACTTATGCTCCATGGAACGGGTGGGAATGAAACGGATTTATTAGCTATTGCGGCTCATATCGATCCGGAAGCATCTGTGTTGAGCGTTCGTGGAAACGTCTCTGAGAACGGCATGCCACGGTTTTTTAAACGCCTATCAGAAGGTATATTCGATATGGAAGATTTAAAAATCCGTACGGAAGAGCTGTATAACTTTATTGGTCAAGCAGCGGATGAACATGGCTTTGACCGCACACAAGTTGTTGCAATTGGCTATTCGAACGGAGCCAATATTGCAGCTAATTTACTGTTCACGTATACTGGCGCATTAAAGGGAGCTATTCTTCATCACCCAATGGTTCCAAATCGTCATACAGATTTACCTGATTTGGCGAATACTCCTGTATTTATCGCAGCGGGTACAAACGATCCGATTTGCCCAGCAGAAGAATCAATAGACCTTGAAAAATTATTAAGCGATGCCGGTGCAGAAGTAGAATTGCATTGGGAAAATTTCGGTCATCAATTGACAATGCCAGAAGTAGAAGCTGCAAAAAACTGGTATGATAAGTTATAAAAGGAACCTTCCTCGAGAAATTGAGGAAGGTTTTGTTGGTTTTGATACCATTCATAAAGCTTCTCGTTACGATAGGGTGCGAGTTTTTGACAAAGGCTGTGGGTTTCATTCATGATAAGAGAAAAGAAAGCTTAGGAGGAAAGAGATGCAAAATAATCCGCATATTCGAGAACAACTAGAGGCTTGGGTAGAAGAAAATAGAGGTCATGCGATATTAGGAAATACTGCACAATACATCCCAGCGCTTGGAAAGGAGGATCCGAGTCAGCTTGGAATTTGTATGGTGGACGACAATGGAAATTATTATTGCGCAGGCGATACGGACAAAGAATTCACTTTACAGAGCATTTCAAAAGCGTTGACATTTATCGCACTCAGCTGCAACTACGGATTGGATTTCGTATTAGAACGGGTGGATGTAGAACCAACAGGAGAAGCGTTTAATTCCATTATTCCGTTTGAAATTCATCGACCGAACAAGCCGTTTAATCCTTTTATCAATGCTGGAGCCATCACTATTTCGGCATTGCTGCCAGGACAAACGAGTCAGAAAAAATATGAATTTCTGCTCCATTTTCTAGAAGAATTAGTCGGGCATCCATTGGAACTTGATAAAGAAGTCTATGATTCGGAATGGGCATCCTCACATCGTAACAGGGCGCTTGCTTATTATTTGAAAGAAGCAAAATTCTTAGAAATTGAAGTAGAAGAAGCACTAGATATTTACATTCGGCAATGCGCAATTAAGGTGAGTACGAAAGATTTGGCGTTAATCGGTTTGATCATCGCCTATGATGGTTTTAATCCCATTACAAAAGTAAAACATTTTTCAGAAGAAATCGCTCAAGTTGCCAAAGTCCTCATGGTGACATGTGGCATGTATAATTCATCTGGAAACTTTGCAGCTCATGTTGGCATTCCAGCTAAAAGCGGTGTGTCAGGTGGCATTATGGCCGCAGTGCCACCGAAACTCCATTCGCAAACTTATGAGTTTCGGGCAGGTGCGGGCATCGGTGTTTATGGTCCCGCCATTGATGTGCAAGGGAACAGTGCAGCAGGTACGATGATGCTGCGTCAAATTTCCAAAGAATGGGATTTGAGTATTTTTTAATAGTACCCCGCAAGCTGTCATAAGCTTGTGGGATTTTTTTTGTGAAAAATTTGTATGAATGTGTTTTAAAAAGCGAGACAGGGTAATAGGAGAATGAATAACAAAAGCAGAAGGAGTGGCAAAATGACAAAACAACCTGAAGTGAACAAAAACAGCAAAGATGAGCAACTTGAGCAGTACCGAGTAGATGATTCTGGCAAAAGCCTAACAACCAATCAAGGATTGAAAATGGCTGAGGATGAATTTTCGTTAAAGGCTGGTGAACGTGGTCCTACCTTGTTGGAAGATTTTCATTTCCGGGAAAAAATGACCCATTTTGATCACGAACGTATTCCAGAGCGAGTCGTTCATGCCAGAGGATATGCTGCACATGGTGTATTTGAAACATATGACTCTTTAGAGCATTTAACGAAAGCAAAATTTTTATCTGAAAAAGGGAAAAAGACACCCGTATTCGTGCGCTTTTCTACTGTTGCTGGATCAAAAGGGTCTGCTGAGACCGTACGAGATTTGCGCGGTTTTGCTACGAAATTTTATACTGAAGAAGGAAATTACGATCTAGTTGGAAATAATGTACCGGTATTCTTTATTCAAGATGCCATCAAATTTCCAGATTTTGTTCACGCAGTAAAACCAGAGCCACACAATGAGATGCCGCAAGCTGCAAGTGCCCATGATACGTTGTGGGATTTTGTCATTAACAACCAGGAAACTGCACATACGATGATGTGGTTAATGTCAGACCGTGCAATCCCCCGCAGTTTTCGAATGATGGACGGTTTTGGCGTACATGCTTTCCGTTTCATCAATGCAGAGGGCAAATCACATTTCGTTAAGTTTAGCTGGAAGTCTACGCTGGGTACCCATTCACTTGTCTGGGATGAAGCGCAGAAAATTTCTGGAAAAGACCCAGATTTCAATCGCCGTGATTTATACGATTCAATTGAACAAGGAGATTTTCCAGAATGGGAATTGGGCGTTCAAATTGTCGCGGAAGAAGATGAGTATAAATTTGACTTTGATTTACTAGATGCGACTAAACTATGGCCGCAAGAAGAAATTCCAATGCAGATGGTCGGCAAAATGACCTTGAATCGCAACGTGGATAATGTCTTTGCCGAAACAGAACAAGTAGCTTTCCACCCAGGACATGTGGTACCTGGAATCGATTTTTCTAACGATCCCTTGCTTCAAGGGCGTTTATTTTCTTATACCGATACGCAATTGCTGCGCTTAAACGGTCCGAATTTCCATGAACTGCCGATTAATCGACCAGTATGTCCGTTTCATAACAATCAGCGAGACGGTTTTGGCCGACAATCGATCAATAAAGGACGAGTCGCTTATCAAAAAAGTTCGTTTACCAATAATACACCAGCTCCTGTAAGCGAGGCTGAAGGCGGCTATTCTCATTACCAAGAGAAAATGGAAGGGCGTAAAGTCCGTGCCCGTAGTGAAAGTTTTAAAGACCATTTTTCACAAGCTACGATGTTTTGGAACAGCATGACAGAACCGGAACGAAAGCATATTATCGAAGCCTTCAGCTTTGAGCTTGGGAAGTGCCAAGAAATTTGGATTCGTGAAGGAGCCATTGAAATGTTTACAAATGTTAACTTGGAAATGGCACAAGCTATAGCTAAAAATATCGGAGTGACGCCTCCAACAACGGGTGGGTCAGCTGTCACCAAAGTTTCTCCTGCATTAAGTATAGACAATACGATTAAATCGGCTGCTACCCGTAAAGTGGGTGTATTGATTGATACAGGTTTTAACGATGCCGAAGTGCTGAAGATTCTTGAAAAACTCAAAACTGAAGGCGTACAGTACGAAGTTGTTAGTGAAATGCAAGGCAAGCTAGAAGGTTCGAGTGGAAAAAAATTGGAAGTTGATCATACCTTCACGACGACTGACCCAGTGCTCTATGATGCCATTTATGCGGTTGGTGGACCGGATGTCAGCAAGAAATTCGCTAAAGAAGCGGCACGTTTCATCGGTGAAGCATTCGACCATTACAAACCGATTGGCGCTACACATGACGGTCAAAAATGGCTTGAAACAGCAGGAATCGAAAGCCAACCAGGCATAATAGGAAGCAATCATGCTGATTTTGCAACAGCATTCATAAAAGCAATTGCAGCCCACCGTCACTGGGATAGACAAGTCGAATAAAGAGTCGAAAAACTGATTTTATTTTTAAAAAGGTTTAAGAAAATGAAGGTCGGGTAATTTCTAAACTAAGCAAACATATTCATATTATGAAAATTGGAGGAATTGTAAATGACTAACAATAAATTTATGGGTACGTTCGATAACGAAACAGAGGTATTAAGTAAAATTGAAGAACTAAAAGCACAAGGTTCTAAAGAAGATGATATGTACGTAATGGCTCGAGACGAAGGCCAGATTTCGATGGTACGCGGACGGACAGATGTAGACTATAAGTCATCCGAAGGAAATTGGATGGATAAATTCATGGGCTTCTTGTCAGGAGACGATTCAACACGGGAAGCATTTTCCGGTATGGGAGTCGATAAAGACGAAGCAGATCGGTATTACAACGAAGTACAAAACGGCAAGATCCTATTATTTGTAGACCGTGAGTATGGTGCAAACTATGAAGGTCAAGCGCCATATGATAATACTTCAACAAGTACTGAAGCAGGGACAATGGGAGCACCAGGAATAGGAAGCAATAGAAACCATCTAGATGACGAAGCTGTAGGCAGAGACGGTCTAACAGTGGACACAAATAATGAAAACGACGTTTATTACAACAAGAAAAATGATACATTTAGTCGAGACACAACTGACACAGCAGGTGTTGGAAAAGATGCAGGAACAGGCTTTGGTCTTGGGTCTGATCGTACAACGGAAGATTTAAATCGTACAGATCGTCTTGATGGGACAGACAAAAACTTTAACCATGGAGACACAGAAGAAGAGAAACTTCGTTTACACGAAGAACGTTTAAGTGTTGACAAAGAACGCGTGCAAACGGGTGAAGTCAATGTTGGAAAACACGTTGTCGAAGAAAACCAAACAATTGAAGTACCAGTAGAACGTGAAGAAGTCTATATAGAGCGTCGCCCAGTAAATGAAGAAACAACAGGGAATTCCTTTGATAACAATTCTGGATTAACAGGAGATGCATATCAAGAAGGCGAAAACATCCATATTCCCGTGACAGAAGAACGCGTTGAGGTGACAAAAAAAGATGTAGTAGCTGAAGAAATTATAGTTGGAAAACGTAAAGTACAAGACACAGAAACTGTAAATGAAACAGTTCGTCACGAAGAAGCGGATATCGACGAAGATACTATTTCAACAAAAGACAAGTTAAATCATGATGATCACAAAGATCGTGATCGTTTCTAAAGAAAATCTAGTTGGAGGCGGGGATTAATCCCCGTCTTTTTGTTCGTCCAACAGGAATAGCGTATAGTAGAAAGAGGCAAGGAGGGATAGCAATGGATGGTAAAAAAAGAAGTGACGTTAAGCCAGGCATTGAAGTACATGTGATTTTAAAGCAAGATCAGCGTTCAGGCAAGAAAACACACGGTGTTGTAAAAGATTTGCTAACAAATTCTGCGACACATCCACATGGCATCAAAGTTCGCTTACAAGATGGACAGGTAGGACGGGTCTGTGAGATTTTATCAGGAAAATAGAGCTTCTTTCACTTTTGTGTAAGAAAGCACTGTGCACCAAGCCTCTTTAATAACAAGGACTATTATAAGTTAAACAAAAACGGATCCATTAAAATGGGTCTGTTTTTGTGTTAATATAGGGATATTGAAAAATGAAGGAGTCTCTCAAAATGAGCCAATTCTTTGAACGTAAAAAACAGGAACTTGGAGTTCAATTAAATAAAATACAGCGAAAAGCAGTAGAGCGTACAGAAGGTCCTTTGCTGTTGTTAGCGTGTCCGGGGTCTGGAAAAACGACTACGATGATTATGCGTATCGGTTACCTAATCGAAGAAAAAGGGATATCTCCGCAACGTATCAAAGCGATTACATTTAGTAAGGCATCTGCTAATGATATGCTCGAGCGGTATAAACGATTTTTCCCAACGCTACAGCCAATTGATTTTTCGACTATCCATAGCTTAGCCTTTCAAATTACGCGTGATTATTTTTCAGGATCTCGTTACGTTATGATAGAAGGCAGTGAGACAAATGGCCTTCATAAGAAGAAACTCCTTCGTGAAATGTACCGAACGGAAAATGACGAGCCAATTACAGATGACCAATTAGAAGAGTTGATTTCTTTTATTAGTTACGTGAAAAATAAAATGCTGCCTAGGAAACAATGGGCAAAATTGAAAGAACCTTTTCCTGGAGCAATCGAAATCCTGAAAACTTACGAAGCGTTTAAAGAGAACTATGACGTAAGGTTAGTTGATTTTGACGATATGTTGTCGTTAGCCTACGAAGCACTGGAGAAAGACAAAAGTTTGCTTGCGAAGTACCAAGGACGCTGGGATTATGTCATGACAGACGAAAGTCAGGATACTTCATTGATTCAACATGCCATTGTAGAAAAAATAGTAGCTCGCCATCAAAACCTATGTGTTGTAGCTGACGATGACCAGTCAATTTATACATGGAGAGCTGCCGAACCGACTTATTTACTGAATTTTAGAACAGTTTACCCAGACGCTTATATTATGAAAATGGAGCGTAATTATCGCTCCTCCCAAAATATTGTGCATACAGCTAACGAATTTATCAAAACCAATAAAAAGCGGCATGACAAAAACATGTTTACTAAGCAACCTGAAGGAGACCCCATCGTTTTAAGGCGCTTAGGTTCAGAAGAAGCACAATTTAAGTACGTTATGAAAGAGCTCAAGGAATTGACAGATTATGGAGATGTGGCGATTTTATACCGCAACAACTCGTCTTCAACTTTATTGATGAGTGAACTTGAACGTTTAGGCATTCCTTTCTATATGAAGGATTCTGATAATCGTTTTTTCTCTCATTGGATTGTAGAAGATATGTTAAATTTTATGCGTTTTAGCCTGAAGCCAGAACGCATTGATATTTATTCGAAAGTTGCCTCTAAAACGAATGCCTATTGGTCAGGGAGCCAATTGAAAATGCTAAGTCGCATGAATCCGACAGAGGAACATGCTTTTGATCAAATCAATTTAACAATTACCTTAAAAGACTATCAAATTAAAATTTTAGCTGAACAGAAAAAATGGTTTGCTGCGTTGAATGGCATGAAGCCGTTGAAAGTGATTCGAACAATTCGTGGGGAAATGGGCTATGATCAAATGCTCACGAGTCGTGCCGAGAAGTTTGGGATGAAAATGACATACCTGGCTCAGATTTTGACGACATTGGAGCAAATTGCAGAGCCGCTTGAATCCATGACAGCTTTTGCAAAACGCCTAAAGCAGTTAGAACAAGTAACACAACAAGCGAAAAAAGAGAAAACTGACGATATGCTAACCTTATCAACATTTCACAGCTCTAAAGGTTTGGAATTTGAACGAGTTTACATGATTGACTTAGTAGAAGGAGTCATCCCAACTGAAGAAGATGGGGAAACGCCTGACAGTTTAGAAGAAGCGCGCCGCCTATTTTACGTTGGCATGACAAGAGCTAAAAGCCATTTAGAATTGATTAGTTACGGAAGTGAGTCTCGGTTTGCGGATGAAGTACGCAACTTAGTCGTTCCTGAAAAAAGAATGGCAACGCCACAACGAACTGCAACGAAAACACCTATCAAAGTAAAAGTACCCGACAATCCGAATGCCATCCATTCAGAAGATGTATTGCGTGAAGGGGTTCAGGTTAGGCATCGCGTCTTTGGAGCCGGGGAGATTGTCGAACGAGATCAAGAACGTATCTCCATCCAATTCGCAAAAGAACGCAAAGAATTGATGATTGATATTTGCCTAAGTTATCGGTTATTAGAGATGATTAACTAGCGCCTCTGTGAACTTACAGATGTGACATACAGAAGAACGCGGGGAAATGGCAATGAAAATAAGGGATTGGGATCGAAGTTTAAAAGTGCGTCTAATCGGCGAGTTTTTTATGAATACAAGTTATTGGATGGTATTCCCGTTTTTAGCAATTTACTTTGCGGAAGAGTTTGGTAAGGGGACCGCAGGATTACTGCTAGTTATTTCGCAAATGTTTTCTGTGGCATCAAACTTAGTCGGTGGCTATTGTGCAGACCGATTTGGACGTCGCCGCATGCTAGTAGTGGCCTCTACTGCTCAAGGCTTGTCGTTTTTGCTATTTGCCTTTGCCAATTCTCCGTGGCTGCAGTCTCCTGAACTTGGCTTTGTCGCGTTTACACTTGCTGGCATGTGCGGTGCTCTTTATTGGCCAGCAAGTCAGGCGATGATTGCAGACGTTGTGCCGGAAAAATACCGTAGCGATGTTTTTGCCATTTTTTATACGACTTTAAATATCGCAGTTGTAGTAGGTCCGTTGTTCGGAGCGATTCTGTTCTTTTCTTATCGCTTTGAATTATTGCTAGTGGTTACAGTGATTTCGATGCTTCTAAGTGTAGTTTTACGATTGCTTACAAAAGAAACCCTCTCACAAGCTATGGTGGAAAAATGGCAGTCGCAAACAGCAACTGGGTGGGTCGGAGCGATTTCGAAGCAATTTAAAGAGTACGGCTTAATTTTTAAGGATCGTCTGTTTCTCCTTTTTATTATTGCTGGCGTGTTAGGTGCACAGACATTCATGCAACTAGATTTGCTTATCCCGGTCTATTTGAGAGAAACAATTGATAGTCAAACAGTGGCTTCTTTGTTTAACCGAGAATGGTCTGTTACTGGAGAAACCTCTTTTGGTTTGTTGCTAGCTGAAAATGGATTGTTTGTGGCATTACTAACAGTAGTTGTGACTCGGTGGATGACGAAGTTTCCGGAAAAATGGGTTTTCTTTACTTCCGCTGCTTTCTACGGTTTAGCTATGTGGCTCTTCCCACTAACTGATTGGTTTTGGATGTTTGTAATTGCGATGGCCGTCTTCACCTTTGCTGAACTGATGGTGGTCGGTCTGCAGCAAAACTTTATCTCCAAACTTGCACCAGAAGACATGCGTGGGCAATATTTTGCAGCTGCTAGTTTACGTTATACCATTGGGCGCATGATTGCACCGATCTCCATCCCCATGACAGCCTGGTTTGGTTTTCCATTGACGTTCGGTGTATTGGGGTTACTGGCACTTGCTAGTGGTTTTGTCTACTTGCTTATGTTTCGATTATACGAAAAAAGGCCTTCCTATTGAGGAAGGCCTTTTGTTTTGCTTTACTTTTGGTCTTTAGCTAATTTAACTAGCATATGTGCAAGCATGTGTTGCTCTTCTTTATCGCCAACCTGCCATAAGCGGTGCAATAAATATTCTTCACTATTTTTAGGATCTTCTTTTTTCGCAAGATAAGATGCAACTTTTTCAGCTAGTTGTGCGATGCGCTCTTCGCTCAAGCCCAATTTCTCGCCCAACTCAACTTTGTCACTTAAGTAATTCATGAATACAGAAAAATCTGCTAAAATTTTGTCTTTTTTCTGTTGGTCTGTATTTTCTAGTTTATCTTCAACCTTTTTATTGATGTTTTCCATTTGTTCGCCCAACTCCCTTATGGTTTTTCAATACACTAACTATTTACCACCACAAAGAAAGTTTAAACATAAAATTTAAAAACGTTCAGAAGATTCGTTTAAATAGAATCGATAAGGGTAATGAGATAACAAGGATGGAATATAAGAAGGAGGATGATTGAATGACCTTATACGACAAAATCCAGGAATTGAAAAGTTTTGAATGTCCAGACCGCTGCGTGTTAAGTGTATATTTAAATACCAATCCAGCTGATTCAAATGCTCAAAACGGAGCATGGAAGATCCATCTGAAAAATGGCTTGAAGCGATTAGATGAATATTTAACAGCTTCGAACAATGAAAAAGAAATAAAAGCATATAAAAATTTGCGAAAAAAAGTGGAAAAAGAAATTTTAGACAATCAAAACGATCTTCAAAAAGGTGTTGTCATTTTCGCTTCAGAACACGAAGATCTTTGGTCAGTGCATTATGTACAAATCCCTGTGAAGACAAGTTTCCATTGGGAAAACAAACCTGTCCTAGAAGAGCTTCGTTATATGTACAAAGCTTATCCATACGCAGGTATCGTGTTGCCAGGATTTAAAGGGATTCGTGTCATTGATACGTCTATGGGAATTATCAATGAAGAATTTTTTTATGAGTTTGATTCAGGACTTGAAGTCTGGACAGAACAAAAGGGCGCACGAAGTTCAGGTCGAGTAGGAGCTGGAGGCGGTAGCACAGTCACTGGTGGTGGCGGTGGAAGTCCAGCCGATGAATTAGATCATCGGTTAAGAGAAAACTTAGAACGTTTCTACAAAGACATGGGCGGAAAAATGGAGAAGCTGAGAAAAGAACGCAAATGGGAAGAAATTCATGTAGTCGGCGAAGCCGAACATGCTAAGTCATTTGCTAAAACACTTCAACAAAAACCAAAAAGTTGTGTCTATAAAAACTTGATGAATAATGATTCTGGGAAAATTCTACACGAAGTATTCGAAGTATAAATAAACCACCTCAGCAACTTTGCTGAGGTGTTTTATTTAGGTTTAGGGCAAAATGTGCACGTATTAAAAGATGGCATTTCTTTGTACAAGCAACAGGTTTTTCTAAGCGGTTTTGAAACAGCTTGTTGCAAGGAAGTGTCACCAAGTAATTTCGCAAGATAAGAAGTTTTAATTGGCTTCCAATTTTCTTCATTCATAAGCCATTCTAAGTCTGCTGCGACTTTTCGTGGATTTCGGGTTTCTAGATTAGCGTAAAACCACAAGACAGAACCGAGCACGTTTTCCCAGCAAGTGATAGGAGAGATTTTTATGTGTTTTTTAAATTCATTGAGCAACTCGTTTACTTGTCTATGAAGAATATCATGAAACGCTTGGAACCTGCTGTGTGCGTCAATCGGTTGAAATGTCGACGACTTCGCATGGACCTGTAAAAGAGGAAGTCCATAATTATGAACACGGTCAAATGCTAATTCACGCCAATCGACGGAAAAATACCCGTTGTATTGATCGATTAGGCTAAACTGAGCGGTTACGTAAAGAGCATATTGTCGAAAAAAATAAGATACTGCGACGCCGGCGTTGTCAGTTCCACACCAGTGTTTTAATTCTTCGATCATTGTGGGGACATCTTGACTAAGCGGCTGTTGTGGAATGCGGTCTGTTGCAACAGATTGCGTGCTTAGCAAGTATTTGGCTTGTTGCGGGAAAGTCACCATGATTCACCTCTTCAGTTATTATGCTACGTTAAAAGGGAAGAGTTTGCAAAGTCATCAAACAATCTAACAAGAGCTATTCGCCTATTATTTTATTGAGAAGTCGATTAAACTGAGGAAAAGGAGTGAGGAAATGGAATTTTCTATTTTAACAATCGACCACGTTCAAGTTGCAGCACCTGCAGAGGAAGAACAAGTTGCAAGAAACTTTTATGCGGAGATTTTGGGAATGCAAGAGATTGAAAAACCAGAAGCGCTAAAAGGTAGAGGAGGTGCCTGGTTCGAGTTTGGTAGTCAGCAATTGCATGTAGGCGTAGAAGAGCCTTTTTCACCAGCAAAAAAAGCACATCCGGCATTTCAGGTAGCTGGTTATGAGAAGTTAAAGGAACACTTATTAGTAAACAAAATTGAATTGAAAGAAGACAATAGCATTCCAGGTGTCGAACGATTTTTTGTTTTTGATCCGTTCGGCAATCGGCTAGAATTTCTGAAATAAAAACGCCAATGCCCGACGTCAGGGCATTGGCATTTTATAAATGGTTTTAGTAGCAGGTAAAATGGTGATTGGAGCCACTGCTATACATAATGATAAATAAGTGCATATCAAAAGCTGCCCAGTAAATAGGCAGCTTTTAGAAAAAATTATACGGTTTGAAGAGCGATTGCTGGACCGAAGAATTCAAAGTGAATTTGTTCTTCTTTCATGCCGAGTGCTTGCAGTTCTTGAATCATGGCTTCCATGAATGGAACAGGTCCACATACATAAACATCACCTGTGATATCGACGTATTCTTCTAAAACCGTGCGTGTAATATAGCCTTGTGGCTGGTCAGAGTAAAACGTTTTATAGCGTGCATCAGTCATAGTCGCAACGTATTTCTGAATATCCTTATCGAAAGCATGCATAGATTCATTGCGCGCAGCGTGAAGAAATGCAGTTGGACGTTCTGGAGTTAACGTAGCCACAGTTTCAAACATGCTCATCATCGGTGTAATGCCGACACCACCACTTACAAATGCGACGGGTGTAGTTTTTTCAGTATCAAGAACGAACTCACCTGCAGGAGCACTAACTTCAAAGCGATCGCCTACATTCATTTCGTCATGAAGATAAACAGAAACGCGGCCGTTTGGATCATTGTCTGCATCGCGTTTAACGGAAATACGGAATTCGTCTGCTTGAGCTGCTTGAGAAAGACTATATTGACGGTTGAACAAATACTGCTCTCCCGGAATTGACATGCGTAAAGAAATATATTGGCCGGGCTGATAAGCAGGAACATCTTTTCCATCAGCTGGTTTCAAGTAGAAAGAAGTGATACTTTCGCTTTCTTTTTCTTTGCGGACAATTGAAAAGTCTTTAAAGAAACTCCAGCCGTTTTCTTGAGATTCCATTTTTGCATACATTTCTTTTTCAACGCCGATAAAGGCATCTGCGATTACGCCATATGCTTCTGCCCAAGCATTGATGATTTCATCGGTTGCTGCATCGCCTAAAACTTCTTTAATCCCTTTTAATAAATATTCTCCAACAATCGGATAATGTTCCGGCTTAATTCCCAAACTTACGTGTTTGTTAGCAATTTGGACAACTGCTGGAAGAATAGCTTCTAGATTATCGATATGGACAGCTGCAGCATAAACCGTGTTTGCCAATGCAGCCTGCTGACGACCTTTTTTCTGGTTCGCGTGATTAAAAATATTTAAAAGTTCAGGATGCGCTTCAAGCATGTTCTTGTAGAATACAGTCGTGATCGCTGTTCCGTGTTCTTCTAATACCGGTACTGTGGATTTGATGATCGCTCTTGTTTCTTGTGATAACATAATCAATCTCTCCTTTTGTTTTCTATATCTTGACTATACTCCTCTAATTCCTTTAAAGATATATTTAAAATACATCTTTAAAATTTGGACACAACTAATTTCACAGAAAAGTCACAACAGAGAAAAGCGGAAGCGACCGTGTAGCTCCGACAGGCATAAGGCAGATCAGCAGTGTGGCGTTCTGTGCCACGTAGTTGAGTTGACATATGACTCGAGGAGTTGGTCGCTGGAGTCTGGACAAAAAGAAAAGTGGAAGCGACCGTGTAGCTCCGACAGGCATAAGGCAGATCAGCAGTGTGGCGTTCTGTGCCACGCAGTTGAGTTGACATATGACCCGAGGAGTTGGTCGCTGGAGTCTGGACAAAAAGAAAAGCGGAAGCGACCGTGTAGCTCCGACAGGCATGGGGTGGATTCGACACACGACATTTTATGGTCGTTAAACTAAAAAAACCATTAAATGGATATACAGTCGATATTCATTCAAATACTGTCCGTTTGGCGAGGAATACTGTCCAAACCAGGAAAATACTGTCCAAATCTATCAAAATACTTCATATTTCACCTAAATACTTCTCTACGCATAAAAAAAGTCCAGCATAAGCTGGACTGGAATGCATTTATTCACTATTCGTATTTAAATCCATAGCAGGCCCAAAAAATTCGTAGTGAATCTGTTCTTCTGGAATACCCATGCGATGTAGTTCACGAATCATAATCTCCATAAATAGCGCGGGTCCACAAACATAGACATCACTTGCAGGATCGACATATTCCTCAAGCATTTCCCGGGTAATAAAGCCGTTGGGTTCATCTGAATAAACAGCTTTATAGCGAGCATCGTCCATCATCTCAGCGTATACTTGAATGTCATTATCAAATGCTTGCTGCAGTGGATTACGAGCGCCATGTAAGAAGGTGGTCGGACGCTCTGGTGTAGATTTTGCAACTGTTTCAAACATACTCATCATCGGCGTGATGCCAACGCCGCCACTGATAAATGCGACCGGAGATGTCTTCGTCATGTCGAGGACAAAGACTCCGGCTGGAGCACTAATTTCAACGTGATCACCTTCATTGACACCGCTGTGCAAGTAGTTAGAAACGACGCCATTTGGATCGTTGTCATTTTCACTCTTTACCGAGATACGGAATTCATCTGATTTCGGTGCTTGAGAAAGGCTATATTGTCGAATAACTAAAAACTCTTCACCAGGCATAGAAAGCCGTATCGAAATATACTGACCGGGTGTATAAGGCGGTACGTCAGATCCATCTGCAGGTTTCATGTAAAAGGAAGTAATGACTTCACTTTCTTTTACTTTACGTGCAACAATAAAATCTTTAAAGAAAATCCAGCTATTTTCCTGCTCTGCCGTTTGTTTATACATGTCTTTTTCAACACCGATAAAGGCGTCTGCAATAACGCCATAAGCCTCAGCCCAAGCTTCAAGTATGTCATCAGTTGCAGCATCCCCGAGTACTTCCTTCATAGCTTTTAATAAGTATTCGCCAACAATTGGATAAT
This sequence comes from Planococcus faecalis, assembly GCF_002009235.1. Taxonomy (NCBI): domain Bacteria; kingdom Bacillati; phylum Bacillota; class Bacilli; order Caryophanales; family Caryophanaceae; genus Planococcus; species Planococcus faecalis. Next base: position 2,937,119 of record NZ_CP019401.1, on the reverse strand, counting down.
GTTCAGGCAAGACACCGACACTCACGTGTTTATGAGCAATTTGAACAACTGCTGGAAGAATTTCCTCGAGGTTATCGATATTAACGGCTGCTGCGTGAACCGCATTAGCTAGTGCAGCTTGTTGACGACCTTGCGCTTGGTTTGCTTGATTGAAAATATTCAATAATTCAGGATGTGCCACAAAAAGATTTTCATAAAATCGAGTAGTAATTGCCACACCATATTCCTCTAAAACGGGTACAGTCGACTTAACAATTGACCGAGTTTGTTCTGATAACATAGTAAACACTCCTTTTCGTATTTTGAGGTTCATTTGCTTTCGAAAGAACCAAAAAGTCTCTATAATAAACAATCAGAAGAGGTGAGTAAAATGAGATTGACCATGTATACTGATTTCTCATTACGTGTTTTGATTTATTTAGGCACAAAAGATCCAGAAAAGTTAACGACCATCCAAGAAATTTCTGACGCTTACAATATATCTAAAAATCATTTAACAAAAGTTACATTTGAGCTTGGAAAAGCTGGATTTATTCATACAGTAAGAGGAAGAGGTGGTGGTATTCGTCTGGCAGATCTTCCACAACATATTAATATTGGTACAGTAGTAAGAAGAATGGAGGATGACTTCGATTTAGTTGAATGTTTTAATTCAGCTACAAATCGTTGTCCCATTTCATCAATTTGCGGACTACGTGGTGCTTTAGGCAAAGCACTCAACGCATATTTATCAGTACTGGATGAATATACGCTTGAAGACCTCATGTTTAATCGAGAAGGGCTCCGCGAAATTCTAAAGACATAAAAAAACGGCTCAATCTCTTGAGCCGTTTTCGTATTTATAATTCCAGAGCTTGCGGCTCTTGCCCTTTTTTATTCATTAACCGTACGCGATCAGGTTTAATGGCTAAAATAACAAGATTTGGATCATCAGGTCCTTCAAACCAACCTTCCAAATGCTCGTTCCAAACTTTGTCAATCATTTCACGATCATCATGTATCGACATGGTTCCTTCAATTTCTAAGAACGAATCGCCAACTCCTTCGCCTTCGTATCCCAAAAGAATATGAGCATGAGGATTAGCTTCTAGCTCATCGACTTTTTGCGTTTTTTTACTGGTGGCGGTGTAAAGTGTAAAATCATCGTTAAAAAAAGTCATATAACGCGAATGAGGCTTATTGTCTTTAATTGTAGCGAGAGTTCCTACGTAACTTTCCTCTAAAATTTTTAACGCTGCTTTTTTAACGTCTTCTTGATTCATCCATATCACTCCTTTTGTCTTTGTATTTATCTATTCCTTTTTAAACTTTAACTAAACATAAAAGACCCGCTAGAAGGAGCGGATCTTTTATGTTTGTTCTATTCCATTATTTTAGGTGTTCGATTAAATGCACTTGGCAGCACCATACCAATTAAAATAATGAAGATTCCTCCGATTTGAAGGGGTGTCAACACTTCGTCCAGAATAATAACCGATGCGAGAACAGCTACTGGCAATTCCATGGCGCTTAAAATGGAGGCAAGTCCTGAACCAACACGCGGAACTGCGATGGAGAAAAAGTAAATAGGCATAATAATACCGAAAAACCCGAGTAACAAGCCGTAAACCCACAAACCTTCAGCGAATAATTGTCCATTCCAAACAATTTCGGGTGTTTGAAAAAAGCCAACAATAATCGCTGCGAAAAGTGATACGTAAAACAGACGAGCTGAAGTGTCCATACCGTCGATTTGCTTGCCGTTGACAAACATGAAAGCCGAAAAACAAAAAGCAGCTCCAATTCCCCAAGCCCATCCTTGCCAAGGAATCGCGCTTAGATCTGTTCCGATGATTCCAGCGGCAAACACTGTTCCTGTAAATAATAAGATTAAAGAAAAGACTTCTGTTCGTTTCAGCCATCGCCGATTGACGATACAATCAAGGAACATACCGATCCATGTAAATTGGAACAATAAAACAACTGCTAGTGAGGCGGGAAGATAGTTAAGAGAGTGTGCGTAAACCATACCGGTAGCAGCTGTGAAACTGCCGGACAGCAGTAAGATTTTCCAACCTTTAATTCTTGGCATTTTGCGCTGTGTTATAAAAAATAAAAGGGCAGCTAATACGAACCCTATAAAATATTGACTAGTCACGGCTTCAGCGGCTGTGAAACCATTTTTCATTGCGACTTTTATAATAGTTGAGAGAATTCCATAACAGCTTGCTGCTACGACGACCATAAGTGGATAAATCCAGTTTTTCATTTTCTTTCACTCCTGTTCAAACGAGAATCATAGCATAAAAAAACCATAGAGAATAGTCTCTATGGTTTTTTAAAAAAAGTACTTACTTTTATGAACATTCATAGTTATTATTCTGGGAATTTTTCTTCGCTTGAAGAATTACTTTTCGTTCCGCGTTTATCACTTTCTTCACGCTTTTCTTGTTTTAGATCTTCCATCGGGATGGTATCGACAGTCATTTCTTCTTTGTGCATTTCCGTAAGTGTTTTTTTATCCGTTTTGTACTGTTCAGGATTATCCATGGGACCGCCATCGCTTATGTTACGATCTTCATCTTTAAATGGTTTTTTGTCTGACATGTCAAGCACCTCTTTCTTTTTTGTGTTAGTCTTTATATTCCTTAAATGAAACTTTTGAAACATACAAGAGACCACAGTTTCTATATGCCCAAACAATGGTTTCAGCCTTAACATGTTGGCAATAGAGCAACCGATTAATAGGGTACTTAAAATCATTCTGAAAAAATAAGAACTATGATAAACTGAAACGAACGAGCGGGAGGAATTTTAAAATGGATGTAAAATCAGCAATAACAGTAGGTGGTTTGAATTTTGAATGGGATTTAACCAAAGGACGTTTTTTGTTTGAAGGACAAGAATCAATTCTTTTCTGGACAGCAACAGCGATGAAACTTTTTTTCGATTCTATAGAAGAAATTTCTGGTAAAGATGCGGCGGACGTTGTACTAGAAACGACAGGGTTTCGTCAAGGTCTACTAGTAGGAGAATATTTTCGACACATGGAAAATGTCTCTGTAACAGAAGCTTCTAACTTAATTACAAATACATACGCCTCCGCAGGATGGGGGTTAGCAGAAATAAAAAAACTAAACGAGGAAACACTTACGCTTGAAGTGCATTTAAAAAACAGCTGGGAACATATAATTAATGTGGCACAAAAAAAGACGCAAGGAGGCAGTTTTTTGCCTGCCCATTATGCCGGAATTTTTTCTTCTTTATTTAACGAAAATATTTGGTATAAAGTTGTGCACCATCAAATAGACGGTTTTGAAGAAAGCATTATTCAATACTTTCCTTCAGAACAAACGATTGAAAAAAATATCCACCACTTTTCTCGGCTAAAAGAAGCGGAAAAAATCAGCGAACTGGAACGATTAGTAGATGAAAAGACAAAAGAATTAAATGAAATGATCAAAGAAATTTCTTCACCGCTTATTCCAGTTCTTCAAGGGATTGTTGTTGTGCCACTACTTGGGACATATGACGAGGCTCGTGCAGAAGAGTTATTAGTCAAAACGCTCCAGAATATGCCGAATCACAAAGCTAAGTATTTGATCTTAGATTTGACAGGGTTAAATAATAATTTTACGCAACATGCGGCGATGCTGATTGAAAAGCTAGGGTTAGCGGCATCGTTGATTGGTACACAAACGATATTGGTTGGCATCTCGGCAAAAATGAGTATGACCATCACAGAGGCAGGCATCAACTTATCAAAGTTCCAATGCTTTCAAACTCTTCAACATGGTATTCACTATGCCCTTGCACAAAACGGTAGAAGTATCATCTAAATAAAAAGGTACATTGGATCCTGTCCAATGTACCTTTTTATTTATTCCGCGGACTTTACAATTTCGATAATTACCTGTGTTGCTTTCTCCATATTTTCCGCAGAAATGAATTCGTATTTTCCGTGGTAATTCTCACCACCTGTGAAAATGTTCGGCGTTGGAAGCCCCATGTACGACAATTGAGAACCATCTGTACCGCCACGAACAGGCACAATGTTCGGCTTGATTTCTAATGCAGTCATAGCGTGCTCTGCGCGATCGACAATTTCCATAACGGGTTCGATTTTTTCCCGCATATTGTAATATTGATCTTCAATTTCTAGCAGAATGGCTTGTTTGCCATATTGCTGTTGGAGCTTTTCCGCAACTTCTTCCATATGCCGTTTTTTATCTTCGAATTTATTTTTATCGAAATCACGGATAATATAGCTCAATTCCGCTGTTTCAATATCGCCAACAAAATTATTCAAATGAATAAATCCTTCATAGCCTTCTGTTAACTCAGGAACTTCATGTTTCGGCATTTCCTGTTGGAATTGAATAGCTACTGTTTGCGCATTGACCATTTTATCTTTTGCTGATCCCGGATGAACGCTTTTCCCTTGAATGGTCAGTTTCCCGCTCGCTGCGTTAAAACTTTCGTACTGCAACTCGCCAAGAGGGCCACCGTCCATGGTGTATGCATATTGTGCACCAAAGCGTTCGACGTCAAATTTATGTGGGCCGCGACCAATTTCTTCGTCTGGTGTAAAGGCGACGCGGATTTTTCCATGCTCAATTTCAGGATGAGCATTTAAATATTCCATTGCAGTCATGATTTCAGCAATACCGGCTTTGTTGTCTGCGCCAAGTAATGTCGTGCCATCTGTTGTGATTAGCGTATGGCCCACGTAGTCTTTTAAAGAAGGAAAATCCGACACAGTCATCGTAATGCTGCTATTTAGTGAGATGTCCTGTCCATTATAATTATCAATACGTTTCGGATTAACGTTTTTTCCAGTAAAGTCTGTCGCAGTGTCAACATGTGCCAAAAAACCAATTACAGGGACTTCTCTGTCGGTATTGGCCGGAAGCGTGCCGAAAAGGTAACCGGATTTATCCATATCGACATCAGTCAAGCCAATGGTTTTCATTTCCTGTTCCAATTCACGGAGCAAGTCCCACTGCCCAGTTGTAGAAGGGGTGGTGGTACTAGTGAAGTCGGATTGTGTATCGATTTTGGCGTAACGAACGAGTCGTTCAATTAAAGTCTCTAACATGTATAAATCCTCCTAGAATAAGTTCTGTACAAGTTGAATGGTGTTACCGACTTTTTAGAGTTATGGAACAGCAACTTCAACCCATATAGTAGTAGTTTAGCACGAAGTGGGAAAATGGTGAAAATTCTGGTCACAAAAAAACGACGCCCGGCAAGGGACATCGTTCAATTAGTTTTGCTTTTTCAGTTTTAATGCTTTTGTATGCGCAGCTTGTACTTCCTCTAATAGAGCAGGTTTTGTCAGCAATAGATACCCAGTAGTAGCTAATGCTTTAGCGCCTTTGATCAACGCATTATTGCCTTGCTCTGATTTAGCAGCTTCACGAAACTCAGCAGTATGGGCAATTAGGCTTTCGGGACCAATTTTAATATAGCCATGTGCAGTAGGGACTACGTAACTAATGTTGCCAGCATCGGTAGAACCAAGGCCAGAAATCCGGGAATCTGCTACCGCCTCACCTAGTGCTTCAAGCTCGCTACGAACAATCACATCCAAAGCGGGTGTAATGACCAAGTCACGCACTTCATTTTGGAAACGTTCGATTTTCACTGTAGCACCAGTTGCCAATGCCGCGCCTTCAGCAATCGCTCGAATTTTACGAGCAGTGTCAGCTGTTTTCTTCCAAGAATCACCCCGAATATAAAAGCGTGCCGCCGCATATTCAGGAATGATGTTCGGTGCATCACCTCCATGAGTGATAATCCCGTGGATACGTGCATCTGAAGGTAATTGCTGACGCAAAGCATTGATGCTATTAAATAGCTGCAAGACCGCATCAAGTGCATTAATGCCTTGTTCAGGAGAGCCTGCTGCATGCGCGGGCTTACCGTAAAAGTGGAATTCCAATGGATCAACAGCAAGGGAAGGACCGGTGACAGCTGAATTTCCAGAAGGATGTAGCATCAAAGCCGCATCAATACCTTCGAGCAGGCCGTGTTTAATGAAACTGCCCTTGGCGCTACCATTTGGACCGCCTTCTTCTGCAGGTGTTCCAAGAACGACAACTCGGCCACCTATAAGGTCTAAGGTTTCTGATAATGCAATGGCGGCAGCGACGCTAGTGGTTCCAATAATGTTGTGGCCGCAGGCATGACCGATTCCAGGCAGTGCATCATATTCAGCAAGGTAAGCGATTGTTGGCCCAGAAAGTGAGCTTTCTTTACTGGCAAAAAAAGCAGTGTCGTGACCGGCGACGCCTTTGTCAACGGTAAATCCTGCGTCTTCAAGCAAATCAATTAATAAAGAACTCGCATAAAACTCTTCATTACCAAGTTCAGGTTTGGCGTGAATTGCCTGGCTTGTTTCAATATATATCGTACGTTGCGAGTCGATGGATTGAGAGATGATCTGTCTTGCTTCCTTAATAAGGGTCATTGGAATTCCTCCTATATAGATAACTTCTTATTGGTAATCGACAAGCTCATCTACTGTAACAACAGTTGGAATTTGAGCACCTTTTGTATGCTCAATAATAAATTCAGCGGTATCTTCCTGTTGATAAATCTCGACGATTTTCTGGTAAGCTTCATTATCAGCGTCTTCAGCGTTTGCAGCAATCAAGTTAATATACGGTTTAGCCGTATCACTTTCGCGAGCGATTGGATCTTTAGTTGGGTTTAATCCCGCATCAACGGCAACACCATTGTTGATAATTGAAGCAGCCACATCAGGCATTGCACGTGGTGTATGACCAGACACCATAGGGACAATTTCAATATTTTTGGGGTTTTCGATAATGTCTTCTGCCGTTCCAGTAAGTCCAGCATCGTCAGAAAGTGTGATCAATCCTGCTTCGTCGAGAAGTAATAGTGCGCGGCCCATGTTGGTCGCTTCATTGGGAGTTGCGATTTGTGAACCTTCAGGAATATCATCGATAGATTCGTATTTATCAGAATACAAGCCCATCGGTGCAATGACGGTCGAACCAATCGGCACGATATCAATACTATGCTCAGCAACAAATTCATCAAAATAAGAAATCGTCTGGAACGCATTCAAATCCAGTTCCCCTTCAGCTAGCGCTAGGTTCGGAGCTACATAATCAGAAAAAGTTTGAATTTCCAACTCAATTCCTTCCTTCTCCGCTTTGTCCGCAATATAATCCCAAATCGTTGTATCCGAACCGCTAATGCCAAGTGTTACGGTCGTTTTGCCTTGTGCATTGCTATCGTCTCCACAAGCAGCCAAAATGAATACCAGTAGTAAAAATAATGTTGCTGTTAAAATTTTTTTCATGAGTAATTCCTCCATTTTTAAGGTGTATTTTACTAATTACGTCTGACTTGCCTCGATAATACATTTCCAAAAGATTGAACGCCTTGTACCAGTATGACCAAAATAGCTACTGTGATGAACATTACGACCGTGTCGAATCGTTGATATCCGTAAGTAATGGCTAAGTCCCCAAGACCACCGCCGCCAATAGCGCCAGCCATTGCAGAAGCACCAATAAGTCCAACTACAGCGATTGTCAAAGCAAGAACAAGTGAACTTAACGCTTCGGGAATCAAGAAGCGAAAAATAATTTGCAATGGAGAGGCACCCATTGCTTGTGCGGCCTCGATCACACCTTTATCGACTTCAAGCAAAGAGTTTTCAATTAACCGAGCAATGTATGGCCCCGCATAGAAAACTAGTGGAACGATGGCTGCAGCTGTACCAATCGATGTACCAACAATGAGCCGAGTTAATGGAATAATGGCAACCATTAAAATAATAAAAGGAATAGAGCGAAAAATATTGATGACGACATTCAATACTTTAGACACAATTTCATTTTCTAACAAATGTCCATGACGTGTAACGACTAACAAGATACCGAGAGGAAAGCCAATCAATAGCGAAAATCCAAACGCAACACCTGTCATATAGACGGTTTCCCATAAAGCTTCCAAAATTTGTTCGTAATTAACTGACATAATCAATGACCTCCTCTATTTGAATAGTGCTGTCCCTAATAGAAGATAAGGCACGTTCCACTTCGCTTGACTCTCCAGAGAATTCGACAATTAAGTTACCGTATGGAACACCTTGCAATTCGGTAATATTGCCGAATAGTACATTCAAATCAACGTTAAAGTCACGTGACACTCGGGACATGAAGGGTTGACCGACTGATGTGCCAGTAAACTGCAACCGGTATATGGCCTGATTATTTTGTTTATCTTGAATTTGTGCTAGCAGCGATTCAGGCAACTCGTCGTTCATAACAGAGCGAACAAATCGTTTGGTGGTAGCTTGCTGTGGATTAGAGAAAACGTTAAAGACGCTTCCTTGCTCAATAACTTTCCCTGCTTCAAGCACGGCCACTTTGTCACAGATTTCTCGAATGACGCCCATTTCGTGTGTGATGAGCAGGATGGTAATATTGTATTCTTTATTGATTTTGCGAAGTAGGTCCAAAATCGATTTCGTCGTTTGTGGATCAAGTGCTGATGTTGCTTCGTCGCATAACAGAACGGAAGGATTCGTTGCAAGAGCACGAGCAATGCCGATGCGTTGCTTTTGACCACCTGACAGCTGGTCTGGATATTTTTGCGCCTGATCTGCAAGTCCAACGAAATCGAGCAACTCTTTTACTTGTTTTTCGATATCATTTTTCGGTGTGTTAGCTAACAGGAGCGGCATAGCGACGTTATGATAAACCGTTTTTGAATCGAGTAAATTAAAATGTTGGAAAATCATACCGATATCTTTTCTGATAGTACGAATTTCTTTGCTAGATAGCGTCGAAATATCCTTTCCGTGAATTAATACACGTCCTTTAGAAGGACGTTCGAGCAAGTTTACAGTGCGGATTAGCGAGCTTTTACCGGCTCCACTAAAGCCAATAACTCCGTAGATTTCGCCAGTTTGGACAGTTAAATCGATGCCGTTCAATGCATGGATTTCCTGTTTACCTGATTGGTAGGTTTTGGCGACGCCTTCGAATTGAATCATAGTAAGTAGACCTCCTCATGCTGTATTGTTATTCAAATCGTTAATGCTCACAATCCGTCGAGAAACTAGACAAAGAGAGCCCCCTTTTTTCTTAACCATAAGAAAAAAGAGGGCTCCTGTTGAAACCATCTAATTCTCATCTTCCAAATGCATGGATGCATTTGCAGGAGTTGGCACAGTTTTTGCGGTTAAACAAATCTGCTGCCGAAACGTCATAGGGCCTGTCCCTCGGTTTCTCTGGATAAGAAAGTGATGTATGCTATTCGATTCGTGATTCCTACTTTATGGCGGAATAACAAAAAAGTCAAGATGAATATTGAAATTTATTTTTTAATCTTCAAAATTCATTGTATTCCTTTCTAAATGGACGGGGTAGGTTTCTTTCGAAAAACTGATGATACTGTAGGTTCATTGCCACTCTTTATTCGTATAATATTTTCTCGATGTTTCCATAAAGCCATCGTGAACAGGACTAACGCTATTAGTAACGGCCATAGACCGACTGCAGGGATAAAGGCAATTACAAAATACACGGCGTACAAAACGAATACGCCAATGACAAGATAATTTGTTACCAGTGAAACAATGATCAATAACAATAATCCGAGCAACCCGAGCTTCCAGTCAAGCGCTATCATTACACCTATTACAGATGCTGTACCTTTTCCGCCGTCAAAGTTCATATAGAACGGAAAATTATGACCAACTATTACGGCAGCTCCTGCAACGAACAATAGTGTCCAGATTGTTGCAGTTGAAAAGCTACCTAAGTCCACTAACAAACGTAGCCCCGCAACAACAGCAAAGCCTTTGAAAACGTCAATAAAGGCAACGAGCAAACCATATTTCCAGCCCAGCACGATGGCTGCATTAGAAGCACCGGAATTTTTTACGCCCGAATTTTTGATGTTAACGCCTGATACGGCTTGTGCAACAAGTGAACCATGACAACAACCGATAAAATAACCTGTAATCAATAAGAGCAAAATCCAAATGACCATTATTAATTCCTCCTCTACACTAAAAGATAACGTTTGAAAGTGGGCAAGGTTTCAAAATTTTTTGACTAATGAGCTTGACAAACGCCAATAAAGTTTTTATACTTCACAACAAGATCAAAAATTAAATCAAATACTCTTATCAAGAGTGGCGGAGGGATAGGCCCTGTGATGCCCGGCAACCGACAGACATTTTGTTTGTAAAGGTGCTAATTCCTACAGAATCGATTTTCAGGTTCTGAGAGATAAGAGGAGGAAACTCCGTAATTTACGGCCCTCTTCTTAGCGAAGGGGGCTTTTTTCGTCCCCTTTAGCATGTGTTACTACTAAAAAAACAGGGGGAATAGAAAATGACAAACTTTAAACCAGAAACATTATTATTACACGGAGGACAACAACCAGATCCAACGACAGGCTCTAGAGGTGTTCCTGTTTATAAAACCACTTCGTATGTTTTTAAAAATACACAGCATGCACAAGACCTCTTTGGACTGAAAGATACAGGCAATATTTACTCACGCATTATGAATCCGACAGTCGATGTCTTTGAACAACGAGTAGCGTTACTAGAAGGTGGTACTGCAGCAGTTGCTCTTTCTTCAGGAATGGCCGCTATTGCTTTTTCCATTTTGAACATTGCAGAAGCGGGTGATGAAATCGTAGCAGATAGCAGTCTTTACGGTGGCACTTACAATTTGTTTGCTAACACGCTACCACGCTATGGCATTACAACAAAATTCGTCGATGCGACCGATCCAGAAAATTTTAAAGCAGCAATTACAGATAAAACAAAAGCGATATTTGGTGAAATTATTGGTAATCCAAGCTTGAATGTTTTTGATGTCGAAAAAGTAGCAGAAATTGCCCATGCTAACGGATTGCCGTTATTGATCGATAATACATTTGCCTCTCCTTACGGCAGCAACCCGATTGAGTTTGGTGCAGACGTCGTCATTCATTCTGCGACAAAGTGGATTGGTGGACACGGAACGACAATTGGTGGCGTTGCGGTGGATGCTGGGAAATTCAATTGGGACAATCCACGTTTCCCAAATTATACACAGCCTGACGAAACCTATCATGGACTGCGGTACGGCATTGATGTACCAGGTGCAGCTTTTGCGACAAAACTTCGCGTTCAATTATTACGTGATTTTGGCCCTTCACTGAGCCCGGATAGTGCTCATGCTTTACTGCAAGGATTAGAAACTTTACATTTACGGATTCCAAAACACAATAGCAACGCTCAAATTATTGCAGACTACTTAAAAAAGCATCCACAAATCGAGTGGGTAAACTTCCTTGGATTTGAAGAACATCCTTCTCATCAATTGGCGAAGAAATACTTGAAAAATGAAGGTTATGGATCGATTGTCAATTTTGGTATCAAAGGTGGAAGAGAAGCAGGACGTAACGTGATTGATCACATAAATCTCTGGTCTCATGTAGCCAATGTAGGAGACGCCAAGTCGCTAATTATTCACCCGGCTTCTACGACACATCAGCAATTGAACGATGAAGAGTTAACTGCATCTGGCGTAACGGAAGAGTTGATTCGTTTGTCTGTTGGATTGGAGAATGCAGAAGATTTAATCGCTGATTTGGAACAGGCCATACAGGCAGCAGTTTTGGAAAAGGTATAAGGAGGGATCGTCATGAAAACAGTATCCATTGGCTCATTAATCCTGGACTCTACTAAGACGATAGATGATGTGGAACTTGCATACGAACGTCTCGGAGATGAAACAGCTCCTGCGATCCTGATTTGCCATGCATTGACAGGTAACCAATACGCAGTCGGTACTGAAAAAAATCCAGGGTGGTGGGCAGGATTAATCGGACCAGGAAAACCCGTGGATACAACTGTTTTTCAAGTGATTACCTTTAACGTACTCGGAGGCTGTCACGGATCGACGGGTCCTTTATCGAAAAATCCGAAAACAGGAATTCCTTACCGAGCTGACTTTCCAACATTGACGATACGTGATATGGTTCGAGCGGAATATCGTGCATTAAAAGAATTGGGAATTGACCACCTTGCAGGAGTCATTGGCGGTTCCCTTGGTGGAATGAAAACCTTAGAATGGGGAAACCTCTATCCAGATTTTACGGATGCGATTTTTCCGCTAGCTGTCACTCCCTATTACAGTGACTATGGAGTGGCGTTTAATCACATTGGCATATTGGCGATTGAAAGTGATGGGGATTTTAATAATGGAGACTATGCAGATGCGTCTCTTTTGAAGGGGTTTCATGTTGCTAGAATGGCAGGAATGGTTACTTATCGAAGCGGTCATATGTTCAATCGGCGCTTTGGTCGTAGTGGCGATGGCGAAGAATTTGATGTGCAGTCATATTTGAATTATCAAGGCAAGAAATTAGCCGGTCGTTTTGATGCCAATAGCTATGTATTACTGCTGAGAGCTATGAATACACATGATATCCAAGATGCTGTACTAGATGTTCCCGTCTATTCCTTGTCTTTTACGCGCGATTTGTTGTATCCAAGTGAGCTAATGGCTCCGTGGCTTGAAAAACAAAAGACAGCAAGTTGGAAAATCGTTGAAACAGAATTTGGCCATGATGGATTTCTCGTTGAATTTGATAAATGGAGCGGATTTATCGAGAATAAGCTAAAAAGCCTAGTAGTGCCTGAGCTCACCAGATAATTAGTGGATTTCTACTCGCACTGTTTCGCAAGCAAGACGTTGAAAATTATCCTCGATAACAGAAAGGCACCTAAAGGATACGCGTCCATTAGGTGCTTTTCTATGTGTACTTAAGTTAGTCTTCGTCTTTAATATCCACATCTTCTGGTATGGGCATAGTGCGCCATTCTTCTAGCGCTAGCTTGGCTTGTTCCAATTGTTGAAAATGCGCTTCAAATTGAGAGGTATTGATGATGTATTGTTCCCCGTCATGAACTGCGCGGATACGACCTTCTAATACGTAACGATTTACTTGTTCTTCGGGCATGGATAAAAAAGTGGCAGTTTCCTGGACTGTCATGTACATGGGATCTCCTCCTCTTTTCTTTTATTATAATAGAAGAAGACGACTACCTCAAACCATCGGTGTCATCGTGTGTTCGTTAAAAAAAGAATGTTAGTAGACGATGTTCATCATCAATTACCTTGTTTTTTCTTTAGAACTTTAACATCTAGACTTCGAACTGCTCGTTAACAAGAGTTTTTTTATGCGACTAAGATTTTAATATATTAAGTGTTTAGCGATAGGAAAGTAAGGGGATAGTACTAGTGAATACTATACAAAAAAAGGAGGATGATTGTATGAATGATATTGGTAATTCTTTTAGAGGCGTCGGATATACAATTATTGACTACATTCCAAATGTTTTAGGCGCGTTACTATTACTGCTTATCGCGTGGATTGTCGCAACAATTGTACGAGCCATTTTCACCAAAGGGTTAAAAAAAGCAGGTGCAGACCGGGCCATGGTCAAAGGACATATGGCGAAAACAAAAGAAAGTGCAGACAGCATGTTGGATTCCATAGGGAAAATTCTTTATTACCTCATTTTCATTTTGTTTATTCCGAGCGTTTTGCAAGCTTTGGATATGAACAACGTAGCACAACCAATTTCAAACATGATGAACAAGTTATTGGCATTCCTGCCTAATCTGTTCATGGCCATCATCATTTTAGTCATTGGTTATTTTGTTGCCAAATTTGTGAAGAACCTTGTGTTCAGTCTTTTAACAGCGATAAATATTGATAAATGGTTCAATAAATTTACTAACAAAACAAGTGGTGCTTCGACAAGTACGACAAGAATGGACGCTGGAGACAAAGCAACTCTAGCTAATGTATTGGCTAATGTAGTGTTCGTTATCGTCTTGATTCCGATTTTGACCATTGCGTTAGAAACATTAAACATCCGTTCGATTTCTGAACCAATTGTCAATATGCTCAACCAAGTTCTAAACATGATCCCGAATATTTTCGTAGCGATCATCTTGATCTTAGTAGGTGTATTAATCGGTAAATTTGTGGGAGACTTGTTGATTAGCCTATTGAACGGAACAGGTATCAATCGCTTCTCAACGTATTTGAACACAGACAAAACCAAAACACCGAGCGTTGATATTGCGAACATCATTGGCAAAGTAGTACAAGCGATCATCATCATTTTCTTTACTGTAGAAGCTATGAATGTTTTACAGCTTGATGTATTAAACGGGATTGGTGAAGCCGTAATCGCATACTTACCACTTCTGATTAGTTCGCTAATTATTCTGGGTCTTGGATTAATCGGGGGAAGTGTGCTTGGGAACTACGTGAAGCAGTCTTCAGGTAACCGTTTCCTTGGTACAATTGTCAAATATGCGATTATTATTATTGCTGTATTTATGACACTTGACCAGTTGAACTTTGCAACAAATATCGTTAACCTTGCCTTCCTGTTCATTATTGCGGGACTTGCAGTAGCCTTTGCTATTTCCTTCGGTATGGGTGGACGTGAGTTTGCTAAACGTCAGCTTGAAAATCTTGAGAAGAAAATGGAAAAAGAGAACGACAAACCAAATCTATAAGATTATTTGAAAACTCCCAAAGCTACTTGTAGCTTTGGGAGTTTTTTATTGATTGGTGTGTATTTATGAGCATCCAATTATAAGACGATTAAATGAGTTCCACATTCCCATTTTTGAGGGGTTTATTTAAGTGGAGAGATGAGTTTATGCTGGAATGCATAAATAACTGCTTGAGTCCGGTCATGAACTTCAAGTTTTGCCAAGATATTACTGACATGTGTTTTCACTGTTTTCAAGGCAATAAACAATTGATCGGCAATTTCTTGGTTGGTCAGACCATCAGCTAGCAACAACAAGATTTCCATCTCACGTTCAGTTAACGCGTCGTGTAGAACCCGTTCATGACGCATTTGCTTCATCATTTTTGTCATCACCTCTGGCTCAAGTACGGGAGTGCCATTCATCGTTTCACGAATCGAATCAGCAATCCGTGAAGCTTTTGAAGTTTTTAATATATAGCTAACGGCTCCGGCTTGAAGTGCAGGATAGACTTTGTCGTCGTCGAGAAAGCTTGTGACAATCATAATTTTGGCTTCTGGCCATTGATCAATGATGGATTTTGTCGCTTCTGCACCGTTCATAATGGGCATCACCATGTCCATTAGGATCAAATCAGGTCGCAAGTCCAATGCCAATTGCACGGCTTCTTGCCCGTTTGTGGCTTCGCCAGCAACTTCCATATCTTTTTGAGACTGCAAGTAAGCAGAGACACCTATACGGACCATTTCATGATCATCTACTAACAAGATTCGAATCATTAGGCTTCTTCCTTTCAATTGGAACTTTTACTTCCACAATGGTCCCTTCAGAAGGAACAGAAACAATTTTGCTCGTAGCACCAATTTCGATGGCGCGTTCTTCAATATGTTTAAGGCCGTAAGAAGTCGATTTGGATTGTTCACTTTCAAATCCCACACCATTGTCTTGAATACGCAAAATCGCAAAATTATCGCGTTCAACAAACAAGATATGAACTTCGGTTGCTTTGGAATGGCGCAATGTATTGGATAAAGTTTCTTGCGCAATACGGAACAGATGATCTTCGGCTCCTTTTTGCAGGGGCACTTCTTCTAATTTATGATCAATCGTAAAATAGACTTTTTCTTTAAGTTCACTAACCAATTCAAACAATCCTTGACGCAAGCTTTTGTCGTGAAGAGCGGCGGGACGTAAATGCAAAAGCAGTGCGCGCATTTCCAACTGAGCTTGCTGAATCATTTTTTCTGTCTGCAACAGTCCAGGCTGCACCTCTTCGCTTTCAGTCATCGATGACAGCAGCATGGAAGCAGCAAAAAGTTGTTGAGAAACGGAGTCGTGAAGCTCTCTAGCAAGCCGTTGACGTTCCATAATTAAGCGCTCCTGGATAATCTGATCCTGCGTTTCTGCACGTTCATTGGCAATGCGAGTCAAGCTTTTACGCTGTGATTCTAATAACTTTTGCAATTTTAGAATGGAACTCGACAAATTGCGCGGCAAGGTTTTCATTTGGGCAGCTTGAACGACCGTTTTGTCTTCATTGCGCAAAAGGGCTTGGAAAATCTGTTCGATTTCCTGCACTTTTGATCGCGACAAAGATTCGGTCCACCATGATATGCCGACGGAAAGAGCGAGCATCAGAACGAGCAACCAAATGCCCAAAGGAAGGCCAGCGATAAAATCTTCCCACAGAACAGACCAGCTATTGAATGACGGCAAACCAAGCAAAGCAAATAGAATACTGAAGATAATCAAGGCAAAGAGAGATGTGAAAAACAGGCTGCGTGGCACAATCTGTCTCATCTACGAATCACCTCGACGTCCCCCATCCAAGTAGTCACGGATACAATCAACTCAGCTCTGTTGCCTTCGTCCGCAGGATAGCCGTCTTCCGCGTGAATGGTGGTATTGAGAATGCGCTGGCTATCCCCATTGAAAAAACGAGCTTCCCCCAAAAGTGTAGAATAAAAGACGCGTACCGGAACTTCATACGGCACGATAACTTGGACTTTTCCAAAACCTTGTCGTATGGAAATCAATGAAGGTTTTTTAGGTAAAACAGTATGTGTAGTATCTACAAGGATATCCCCGATAAAACCTTGCACATGAATGTCTTTCCACTCGTAAGATTCGATTGGCGTGCTTTGAGCGGCCATTACTTTATTCTGGATTAGACCTGTATCTGCGGAACCTTGTAAAGGGGTGGTCTGAAGCCATGCTTGCCCTTTCCATAGACGAAGCAACAGGTAAATGGCAAGCCCGAAAATCATCAGTCTCAGACTCCACATAGACAAAATAGAAACGCCGATAAGAAAAGCACCTATCCAAAAATAGGATCTTCGGTATTTACTGGTGTTTCTCAGCGCATAGTAAAGAGTTCCGATACCAAGAAGGATCAAAAACACACTGCCATTTCCAAAAAAGGCAGCTTCGACGAATATCAATAATAAAGCACTTAGCAAAAAAAATGCTTGTCTGTTTGTTGGAAAATGTTGCATGGCTTTTGCCTCCTTCTTTGTATCAGAAAAAATGAGAAGAAGAAAAAACTTCTTCTCACTCTATTTTAGACAAGTTCTTTTGGAGTTGTGCTATTTTTTTCTAAAGAATCCAAACGACGTTCCATTGTTGAACGCTCATGCCGCTCTTCAACTTTAGCACCGAGTGTTGTGATGTATAGAGCCATGTCGTCAAAAGAGCCAATGCGTTCAGCGACAAGTTCAGGACTTAGCACTTTGTCCATCTGGTGATGAGCACGCGTGGCATTTTCTTTGCCCATCAATTGCAGTTGCTTTACTTTCATGTCTTTTACTTTGTGTTTCATTTCTTCGTAGCGGTATTCTAAGCCAGTTAGTTCAGCTATGTTTTCACTTAGGTTGTTTTGCAACACTGAAACGCGAGTAGCGTAAGATTGAACTTCCATTTTTGCAAAATCAGCGAGATCAGACTCGCCTGAGGTTTGTGCTAATTCCAATTGTTCGTGGCGCTTAGTGAGCATGGCGGATGCTTCTGCCAATTCTTTCTCTAGTTTACCATTTAGCTGAGCTTGACGTTCAACCCATTTTCCAGTGGTGGTTGTCTGGTTTTCAGCTTCTGTAACGTAGTGATTCAGTAGAACAAGTGGATTTTTCTCCTCATTTTTTACGACGACGGCATCCAAGTCGGTTGCGACAGCAAATTTAAAACGTTCCCATAACGTTATCATATTCATTCTCTCCTTATTTAGTTAGTTTGTTCCATTGTTGTTCAAAGTTCATAAATGGATCGCTTTCTTTTACAGCTGTGACAGAAACGCTTTGGCCATTCCATTTGCGGTAAATCATCCACAATGCGACAAGGGCGGCGACGCCAATCAAAGCAGGTACATTCGAAATGGCTGCAATTCCTCCGATAATCCCTACAGCTACCCAGCATACTTTCGCTAATGTCGAAGTGCTTTTTAAATAGTAATGCACCCCGGCGTAGACGATTAGTAAAGATACGACCAATCCAATCATGTGTCCCAAATTGCTGAGTACGACGATTCCAGCAATGATGCCGAGCGTAATTAACCAAAATTTGTTCATCTTTTTTTGCCTCCTCGTTGATTTCTAAGTTAATTATACGAAGAGAATGAGTTTTTCAATACGGTCTCTGACTGCATCTTTGACTAGGTCTTGGGACGTAGAGTGAGCTAGTCCCGGGAGATGTATTTAATCGCACCGACCGCTTTGGCCAGAGCTCCCGCTAGAAGCCAAGTAAAAAACGCTAGTCTTCGAGCTCTGCTTCGTCCTTGTGCGCGGCGGTGCTTAGAGAGGGGCGAGGGAGAGTTGTTTTGTGAAGGATATGAATTGGAATGCTATACTGTTTTTTATCACATTGAAAAAATGTATCTTTCGTACAGAGATTTATTTTAAAAGAAGAAAGAGGCGTTTTTATGAAAATAGTTGCGGGCATCGGTAGTTTCTTGTTGATTTATACAGCGCTTGTTGCCTATTTGGGCTGGGCGGTTTATGTTTGGCTAACGAGTTTTTTAGAGAGTGTAAATCTGTGGATTTTTGCGGCTTTGTGGTTGGTGGTTGCCTATAGTTATGTAATTGGAAGAATCGGTCACAGATGGCTTGGATTTACGGTGCTCGGTTCTTATTGGTTCGCTTTTTTGCAGTATGCGATTTTGTTGATTCCTGTGGCAAATCTCATTGTGCTAGTGGTGGATTTAAAAAATGATGTGTTTGTTGTAGGTTCATTAACTGCCATTATGTTATTGCTGCTATTTAGTGTCGGCACTTACTTGGCTTACAGTCCGGTTGTTCGAAATCTTGAAATTACCGTAGAAGGTAAAGAGGCGGAACCTCTTCATATGGTCGTAGGTTCCGATTTTCACTTAGGGTTTTTATCGGGCAAGCGACATTTGCAACGTTTTGTTACTAAAACAAATGCGCTTGATCCGGATGTTGTCTTTTTAGCAGGTGATTTAGTGGATGACGATCCGGTTTGGTATGCGCGTTATGGCATGTCGGAAGTCATGGAACAGTTGAAACCAGCTCTGGGTGTTTACGGTGTGTTAGGAAATCATGAGTATTACGGCAAGAAAATTCCATTGCTCGTAAGACTCATGAATAAATCAGGTGTGAAAATATTAAGAGATGAAACTATTTTAGTTGCGAATCGTTTTTATTTAACGGGACGTGAAGATCGTACGAATGGCAATCGGCTGTCGTTGCTTGAGTTGAAACCTGAAAAAGACACGGTGCCTTGGATCGTAATGGACCATACGCCGGCCGATTTGAAAACGCCCAGAGAATTAGGCGCAGATTTGCACATGTCAGGCCACACACATAAAGGGCAGATGTGGCCGAATCATTTATTGACTAAACGAATTTTCGAACTGGATTACGGCTACCGTTTAATCGAAAAGACACATTTTCTTGTGTCTTCCGGATTTGGATTTTGGGGTCCGCCGTTGCGTATCGGAAGCCGTTCAGAGTTATGGTCGATAACGATGAATTTCCGTTCATCTTCTTAAGAGGAGTGTTGTTATGGAAGAATGGATTACTTCAGTCATGTCGGATTATGGCTATTTGGGTATATTTTTTCTAATTATGCTAGAAAACGTCTTTCCACCGATTCCGTCAGAAGTGATTTTAACGGTCGGCGGATTTATGACAACGACGACCACAATGACAATACCGGGAGTGATTTTAGCTTCAACTGCGGGCTCTGTCCTTGGAGCGGTAATTTTGTACGGTGTCGGTTTATTACTAGACGTTGAGCGGCTGGAGAAAATCATAGATAAATACGGCAGTTGGTTGCGCGTAAAAAAGCAAGACATTCATAAGGCCGATAGCTGGTTTGATCGTTTTGGGGTTTGGACTGTATTTTTTGGCCGGTTGGTTCCTTTAGTGCGGAGTCTAATTTCAATTCCTGCGGGTATGTCGAATATGAAATTTGGACTGTTCGTTGGCTTTACGACGCTCGGCACCTTGTTGTGGAATACTGTTTTGGTGTTTATCGGACGAGCAGTGGGAGACAACCGGGAACAAATTATGCATCAGTTTGGTCTTTATTCCAATGTTGTGTACGTCTTATTAGCGTTGAGTATTGTCGTAGCTATTGGGTATTACATCAAAAAAATAAAAACAACAAACGAATAGGAAACTGCTGGCAATTGCCGGCAGTTTTTTAAATTGTTATAATTGTTTAATAATAGAGGATGGAGGATGGGTATGAAGCCAATCGTATTTATTACACAAAAGCTGCCGGATCAAGCAGTAGCTGAATTAGCAGAGCAGTATGAAGTTCGCATGTGGCCGGAAGAAGACACTCATGCACCGCGTGAGAGATTGCTTGAAGAAGCAAAAGAGGCGCATGCACTTTGGACGATGCTATCTGACCAAATAGACAACGAAGTGTTTAGTTCAGCACCGAACTTGAAAATCGTTAGCAACTTAGCAGTTGGCTATAATAACATCGACTTAGAAGCGGCACGGAAGCATGGTGTTACGGTAACCAATACGCCTGATGTTTTAACTGAGGCGACCGCAGATTTAACATTTGCTTTGTTACTTGCGACGGCCCGCAACATAATGGAAGCAGAAAAAACTGTTCGTTCGGGACAATGGAAATCTTGGACACCGATGGGAATGACCGGACAAAATGTTGGCGGTGCTACGCTCGGAATTATTGGTATGGGGCGAATTGGTGAAGCTGTAGCTCGCCGTGCTCAAGGTTTCGGTATGAATATCCTTTACCATAATCGTACGCGTAAAAGTCTTGAAGATGTCCGTTATGCTGAATTTGAAGAATTGCTGAAGGTTTCAGATTACGTGGTGATTTTAACGCCGCTGACACCTGAAACTAAAGGGATGATCGGAGCAGCCGAACTGGCATTGATGAAAGATACGGCTTGTTTGATTAATGTAGCTAGAGGCGGGATTGTTGATGAAACGGCCTTATATGAAGCTTTGAAAGAACAGAAAATATGGGGTGCCGGACTGGATGTATTTGAACAAGAGCCTGTACCACTAGACCATCCCTTATTGACATTGCCAAATCTTACGGTGTTGCCGCATATTGGCAGTGCCACGATTCAAACTCGTTTTGAGATGATGGCATTGAATGCTGAAGCCATTAAAGCATGTCTAGAAAAAAAATCAGTAAAAAATAGAATCTGCTAACTAGCAGAAAAAGTGCAGCTGCTGTAGTAGCTGCCTTTTTTGATTGGGTTATTTTAGCTGCAATTTATAAACTTAGGAAATTCGCGGATTATTCCAAAGCGTCGCTAATTTAGACCAGCCTCGAGCATTACTACTTAATAACTATATAAGCTAAATGAAAGAAACCAAATCTTCTACATCGCTGGTTGCTTTAGGCGAAGTAACTTGTTAAGTAAGAAGGTAGTGTCTATTTTTCCGTTAGTAACGGGAAGACATGGCACAAGCCTTTGGCAACTGGCACCGTGCCGTCCGATCGCGCCAGTTACACGATCCGCAACCTATGGATTCGAAAGCACAGTTGGTTTGCGGGATAGTAACAAGTAGAAATCATGAGTTCAATCAATATAAAGTTGAAGTTTTTCGTTATTTGTTATAAAATGGTTGAGGTTTTTGTTGCTTTTTTGCTACAGAAGCAAATTGAAGAAATAGGAGGTATGATTCATGCAAAATCATACACACAATGTCTTACTGTATTATAAATACGTCGAGGTAGAAGATCCAGAAACCTTTGCTACCGAGCATTTGGCTGCTTGTAAAGAGCTAGAGCTAAAAGGTCGAATTCTTGTTTCTAACGAAGGAATTAACGGAACGTGTTCAGGAACAATTGAGCAGACGGAAGCATATATGAAAATGTTGAAAAGTGATCCACGCTTTTCGGATACAGCTTTTAAAATCGATGCTGCTGAAGGCCACGCGTTTAAAAAAATGCACGTGCGTGCAAAAAATGAAATCGTTCATCTTGGATTAGAAGAAGACATCAACCCGAACGAACTGACCGGCACTTATTTAGAGCCAGTGGAATTTTATAAACAAATGCAAGAACAAGACACCATCGTTTTGGACGCGCGAAATGATTACGAATACGATCTTGGGCATTTCCGTAACGCGATTCGTCCAGATATTGAAAACTTCCGCGATCTGCCAGAATGGATGCGTGACAATAAAGAACAATTTGAAGGCAAAAAAATTCTGACGTATTGCACAGGCGGAATCCGCTGTGAAAAATTTTCTGGCTGGCTGAAAAAAGAAGGATACGAGGATGTTTCTCAACTTCACGGAGGCATCGTTAATTACGGCAAAGATCCTGAAGTAAAAGGTGAATTATGGGATGGACAATTATATGTATTCGACGAGCGTATTGTTGTACCTGTCAATCAAGTTGAACACGTCATTGTCGGCAAAGACCATTTCACAGGAGAACCATGCGAACGTTATGTGAACTGTGCAAATCCTGATTGCAACGCGAAAATGTTGACTTCTGAAGAAAACGAACACAAATACATGCGTTCGTGTTCAGACAAGTGTCGCGAACATCCACGTAACCGTTATGCTTTCGAGCACGGGTTGACTGGAGAGCAAGTACAAGAACGTTTAAATGCATTAAAGGAAGTAACAACAATCTAATAAAAAAAAGCCTCCATAATTTTTGGAGGCTTTTTTGTATTAGAAATCTATATCAATCTTCTTCGTTTAACACAATAGTGCGACCTTTCAATTTCAATAGCAAAGGGATTAATAACCAAGCAGCAGCTACCATCAGTAGAATTAAAGACAGTGGCTTGGTAAAGAAAATCATGAAATCGCCATTTGAAATCGTCAATGCTCTGCGGAGATTATTTTCAATCATGGGCCCTAAAACCAAAGCTAAGACGAGTGGTGCCACAGGGAAATCGTTTTTGACGAGTACATATCCCAGTATTCCACAAGCAAGTAGTAAGAAGAGGTCGAATGTGGTGTATTGGACAGCATATACACCAAAGAAAGAAATCGCTATGATGATGGGCAATAAATATTTTTTAGGGGTTTCAATGATTTTGGCAAATACTTTAACCAAGGGCATGTTCAAAATTAATAACATCAAGTTACCGACAAACATACTGGCGATAAGTCCCCATGCCACTTCAGGATGATCATCAAATAATAATGGACCGGGTTGAATGTTATACATGATAAGTGCTCCCATTAGGATAGCTGTGGTTCCAGACCCGGGTATGCCTAATGTTAAAAGTGGAATCATAGCACCACCAGATGCAGCATTATTGGCTGATTCAGGACCTGCAACACCCGCAATGGCCCCGGTGCCAAATTTTTCAGGAGTTTTGCTGAATTTTTTCTCGGCAATATAAGAGAAAAACGAAGCGAGCGTTGCGCCGGCACCAGGAAGTACACCGATAAAGAATCCTAAAAGAGATCCCCGCATAATTGGTTTTGCACTATCTTTTAAATCTTGTTTAGTAGGAAGGATTCTACCGATTTTAGCAATCGTACCATCTTCATGCTCGCGTTCTAAAATCGTTTTAAATACTTCACCTAGCGCAAACAAACCAACTGCGATTGTTAAAAACTCAAGGCCCGAGTAAAGAACGGGTAAATCGTAAGTAAAGCGAGCAATTCCTGATACCGCGTCAATGCCGATTGTGCCAAGAATCAAACCGAAAACGGTCATCATTAAGGCTTTCGTCATCGATTTTCCAGCCAATCCGCTTACTGCGGCGAGTCCGAGTAACATGAGTGAAAAATATTCAGCGGGTCCGAATTGGAGAGCCACATTGGACAAAGGCTCTGCCAATAATACTAGACCAATCAAAGAAACAATTCCTGCCACAAATGAACCGATTGCTGCAATCGATAAAGCGGCTCCTGCTCTACCTTGGCGCGCCATTTGATAACCGTCAAGCGTTGTGACAACAGAAGAAGATTCTCCTGGTGTGTTCAAAAGAATAGAAGTAGTGGAGCCGCCGTACATCGCACCGTAATAAACTCCGGCCAATAGGATGATGGAACTTGCTGCAGCTGCTTCTGTCGGCATGCCGGAAGTGATTGTTGCAGTTACTGGAATAAGAAGAGCTACACCACTCATGGGTCCAATACCTGGCAATACACCAACAGCTGTTCCAATAAGGACCCCTACAAACGCAAAGAGAATGTTCTGCCACTGGAATGCGATGCTGAAGCCATCCATTAAAAATTGTAAAGTAGTCATTGCCATCCGCCTTTCGTTTTAAAATTCAGGGAATCCCGGTAATGAGCCGCCGAGAAATTCGGCGAAAAGATAGTAGACACCAAACGAAAATGCGGTGGCAATAATCAATGTATGAAGCCATTTTCCACTTTCCATCGTTTGAAAGGCTATGACTAAAAATAAGAAAGTCGTAATGACGTAACCAAGTGTCTCTAAGAAAGCAGCATATAGAACAGCACTAAAGAAAATGATGAAAAACTTTTTGTATTTAATCGGTTCATCGTTTTTTGCACCGGCCTCGTAACGAAAAGTTTCATATAGCAAGCGAGCACTTAAGAGGATCAAAATAGTGCCTAAGCCGATTGGAAAGATATCGGGTCCGACTGCTGAACCGTAAGAACTCTCGGATATTCGCTGGCTTTCCATGACAAATAAAAGGCCGATTAGTAAGAAAATAATGCCAGCAAACCGATCGAAGGTTTTACTCATTGTCTTTCACTCCTTTTAAATTAGAAAACGGCCGAAGCCGCTGTTCTAATTACTTTTGCATATCAAGTGCAGTCAACAACTCAACAATCAATTCTTCTTGAGTTTGTAAATATTTTTCGAAATCCTCGCCGTTTTTGTATTCACTTTGCCAACCATTTTGCTCAAGTTCTTGTTTCCATCCCTCGCTGCCAGACATTTCTTCTAGTTTTTCTGACCAGTACTTGTATGCGGTATCTGACATATCTTTAGGACCGAAAATACCGCGCCAAATCGTAAATTCAGTATCAATACCTTCTTCTTTGAATGTTGGGATTTCGCTTAAGTCACCTTCTAAACGTTCCGGAGAACTTACGGCCAATACTCGAACATCACCAGATTTCATGTATTCTCCAATCGTAGATGCATCTGTTGCGATGACATCTGCGTTATTGCCAAGCAATGCAGCTACGGCTTCGCCACCACCATCATAAGAAACGTATTTCACTGATTTTGGATCAATGCCATATTCAAATGCTGGCAAAATCCCGACCAAATGATCCATTGAGCCCGGAGCAGAACCACCAGCAAATGTAACCGCTTTTGGATCAGTCTTTACCGCGTCGAGAACATCGGTTAATGTTTGGAATTCAGAATCTGCACGAACAACAATCGCTCCATAATCACGTGTCAGTTGAGCCAGTGGTGTTGTATCCTTATAACCGTATGGACTGTTTCCTTCAGCTTTACTATTGTTGATTAGAATCGGTGGAGATTTAACCATAAGCATGTAGTCATTGTCGACTTCTTTCGTAGCGTATTCTGCCATATAAACGGCTCCACCACCACCGGGTTTATTTTCGACCATAATTGATTCTTCAATGATGCCTGTTGTATTCATAGTTTTTGCAATAGAGCGCGCAGTCAAATCCCAGCCACCGCCCGCTCCAGAAGGGGCCACAATTGTTAGTCCACGTTCGGGATAATCGGGCGAACCAGCATCACTAGCTTGAGAATTTTCTTCAGATGAGCAGGCAGCAAGACCAATTGCTAACATACCAGCAAGAGAAACAGCAATCATTTTTTTGAACATATCATTCATCCCCTTTTATAATAGTAAAAAGACAACGCTTTCAGCGCTGTCTTCAACTTATCAGAATATAGGATGAATTCGATGTTTATTGTCATAAGATGGATACTGTGCATATTGTTAATACTGTTCATAAAGTTCACGGAGTGAAAAAATAGCGTCTTTCAGGTCTTCCAATTGTTCCGTAAAGTAATTCTGCTCGGGCCTTCTGGTCTGCTGTTAAGTGTTCAAGATAACGGCGTGCAGTTGAACGGCTCATGCCACAGGCAATTCCCATTTCTTCAGCTGTTATGCCAGTTGAAGAGATCGCCAGTTTTTCTTTTATTTTAATCATTGTACTTGGGTCTATGCCCTTGGGAGTAATCACTTGTTCCATATAAGCTTCGTGGTTTTTATTCCATAACTGTTCGATCGATTGCTCATTCAAGGAATCGGATTTCTCAAGTGACATGCTTTTCGACTGATAGGCAAGAAGGCTTTTTTGAAAGCGATCAAAAGTCAGTGGTTTGAGCATATAATCAGAAACGCCGGCTCTAAAAGCTTTTTTGACAATGGCTGTTTCAGAAGCAGCTGTGATAAAAATAATATCGGACTCAGGGCTTTCAGATTTGATAAAAGGCAACAAGTCAGTACCTTTCATATCTGGTAAGAATACATCAAGCAAAATTAGTTGTGGCTTTAATACTTGTATCCAATCTTTTGCTTCAGCACCATTATGTGCAGCACCTATTACTTGAAATCCTTGGATTTTCTCAATAAAGCGCCTGTGTATGTCTGCAATCCGCTTGTCATCTTCAATAATGAGAATCTCAATCATCTTCATTTCCTCCGATCGGTATGGAAATAATAAACAAAGCTCCACCAAAATCGCCATTCTCCATCGTTATTTCTCCTTGTAAATCGTGAACATTGCCATAAACTTTTACTAGGCCATAGCCGCGATCGTTGCCATTTTTTGTGGAAATCCGTTCTTTAAAAAGAGTGGAAAGAATGAGTGGATCCACCCCTTTTCCGCTATCTTCAACTTCAATCAAAATTTCATGGCCATTATCAACAAAGAGAAGCCTAACCAAACGTTCATTTTCAGGGAGATAGTCAACGGCTTCAAAGGCATTAGTTACAAGATTACCGAGAATCGAGACAAATAGGCTTTTTTCAAGATAGGAAGGAAGTTTTTCTAAATAACTGTCTTCATCCAGAAGAAATTTGACTTTTAACTCTCTGGCTTTGTTGAAAAGACCGATAACAATGCCACCAAGTAGAGGGTCTTGCAATCGATTCGTAACAAACTGAACGAGTGATTGCTGCTCTTTTGCTTCGCTATGGATAAGATCCATCGCTTCATCTAGTGAGTTTAATTGAATCAGTCCCAAAATCGTATAAAGGAAGTTGTGGTTTTCATGAGTCTGTGAACGGAGCAAATCGGCATATTGCCTAATCTGAGTCAATTCATTGCGAAGACCATCTAGGTCTGACTGCAATCGAAAACTAGAAACTGCTCCCGCGATTTCACCATTAATAACAATGGGGATACGATTAACAATCGTTTTCTTACCACGTATGGTCATGGGGCGATCTAATTGCTGCTCGCCTGTGAGCAGCACTTGAGGAAGTAAGGTATTGGGAAGTACTTCATCAATAAGTTGTCCAATAAGCTTTTTTCCTTTCGGCAACGATAGAACTTCATAGGCTGATGCATTAGCCATTGTGATTTCACCGCTTTTGTTGACCATAATGATGCCTTCTCTGACTGATTCAATTAATGTATTTCTTTCGATAAACAAACTAGCGATTTCTGCAGGCTCCAACCCAAATAATATCTTTTTAATATTTTTAGAGAGAATCATTGAAGCAACTCCGCCAATCGCAATCGCGATTAGCACAATAACAAGAATAGAATCGGCATATTGCATGAAAATGGAGGTCATGTCTGCTTTTAAGAAGCCTACAGAAATAACACCAATGATATTATTCTGCTCATCAACAATCGGTGCCTTTCCTCGAAGAGAAGGACCCAGTGATCCAACTGCTTCTGAGACATACGATTCGCCTTGAGAAATAGCGCGCTCGTTATCATCGCCAACCATTTTCTGACCAATCCGGTCTGGGAGAGGATGCGTATAACGGATTCCTTCTGCATTACCAATGACGACATATTCAGCACCAGTTTGTAGTTGAACTTCATCAGCGATTGGCTGAAGTGAGACATGAGGGCTGTCAGCAGCAAAGCCTTGCACTATATCTGGTCGATCGGCAGTGGTAACAGCAATATTCAAAGCACGTTTTCCCATTTGTTCTTCAATTGCTTCTGAAATCGTAAAATAAAACGATAATCCAACAAAAATCATTATAAATGCTACAAATAAAGCTCCATATAAGAAGATCCTTCGCTGCAAGGGCATCTAAATATCACTCGTTTCCAATATGCTGTCATAGTTAATGGGCTAATTATATAGTCAATAATAGGGGAATTCCATGTTTTTTTAAAAAGAAAAAACGCAAAAGCTTTTACTTTTGCGTCAGTTCTTCTTGCTGTTCTTCACATTCAAAGCAAATCAGTTCTCCGTCTACATAAACTCCATCCAAAAAACCATCACGACAATAGATATCTTTGCCACAATTGCTACACGGTCCGATAAGTTCACGCATCTTGTAAGTCTTCTGCATAAATGTACATGGCGTCTTTGAGGTATTTAGCTAAGCCTTGGCCATGTTGATCAATGTTGCTTGCAAAGCGACTGTCTGACGCGTACAAATCGCCTAATCCACGGAACATTTTGGGCGAACAGTCATAAAAACGATTTAACAGCGTATAGTATGCTTTCATTTCTTTTTGTACCGCTGGTGTTTGTGGAGACAAGTGCATTAAGCTTGCGACCGTATTGTAGATACGGTCTCCTTCACGATTAATTTCGTCCAAATCTTCCTCTTCTTTTGCCACTTGAACGGACTCACTAGAAGTTGAAGGCGATTCTTCGTGTAGTACTGTTTCAACAGGAGCAACGACAACAGTTGAATCTGATTCGTAAGCAGAAGCAATTTGAGAAGTTTCTACTTGTGCCACATCTGGGGAACCGATATCGGGCTTTTGGTATTGTTGAATCAGATTTTCAGCTTTACTGCTAGCAAATGCTGAAAAACGTTCTTGATCAGTCAAATTCTCTGAACCTTGTAACTCCCGCTGAGTCAATTGTGCAGTCTGAATCAGCTTTTCGATGCGCTGTTTTTTCTGTTGAAGTAATTCGATATGCTGAGCTAGTGCATATTCTCGGTCAAAACCTTCAGCGACAAGTTCTTGAATTTTCTTAAGTGAAAAATCCAGCTCTTTTAGGAATAAAATCTGTTGAAGCAATTTCAAATCTTGCCCATTGTAATAACGATAGCGGTTAGTTCCGATGTTGGACGGTTTTAGTAAGCCAATACTATCGTAGTGATGAAGAGTCCGCACACTAACACCGGCTATTTTTGCTACTTCTTGTACTTTGTACAATCTAATCACCTCTCTCTTTAAAATACACTATAACGCACCGTTAGTGTCAAGCATTTATGAGAAATGATGTGGAAATGCGTTGTTTCTTTTTTTTAGGGGTGAAGATCTAAGTTTGGGAGGAAGTTAAAACACATGTCTTATGACATGACTTTCACATCAACAAAATAAATAAATCAGATATTTCAGATATCTCCTATTATTTTCTAGATAATTGTGAAATAATGAAAGTGGAAGCGCTATCAAAGATAGGTAGTCGAGAGGGGTAATGGCGATGAAATTGACTAATTTTGTGAATGGTAAGTGGCAGCAGGCAGAACATGCGGAATTTAGACCTGTTTTGAATCCGGCAAATGGGGAAGAGCTGGCACAAGTTCGAATGTCTACAGCACAGGATGTCGACTTAGCAGTAAAGGCAGCACTAGGAGCACAAAAAAAGTGGGCAAAAGTACCGGCACCTAGACGTGCGGATTATTTATATGAAATTGGTCGACTGATGAAAGAGCGAAAAGAACACCTCGCTCAAGTGTTAACGAAAGAAATGGGGAAAGTGATTGAAGAAGGTCGTGGTGAAGTACAAGAAGGAATTGACATGGCTTATTATATGGCGGGAGAAGGAAGGCGCATGTTCGGCGAAACAACCCCGTCAGAACTGGCCGACAAATTCGCAATGAGCATCCGGTCACCAATTGGTGTCGTAGGATTGATCACTCCGTGGAACTTCCCTGTAGCAATTGCCACGTGGAAATCATTTCCTGCAATTGTTGGAGGCAATGCATTTATTTGGAAACCTGCAACGGAAACGCCGATGATGGCCTATGAGATGGCAAAGATTTTTGAAGAAGTGGGTCTTCCAGAAGGTGTCGCTAATATTGTTTTTGGAGCCGGCTCAGAAGTAGGCACAGCACTTATCGAACATGAAGGCGTAAGGGTTATCTCATTTACAGGATCAACAGAAACCGGTCGCAAAGTAGCAGAAGCAGGAGGGCGCAACTTGAAAAAAGTATCTCTCGAGATGGGTGGGAAAAATGCCGTCATCGTTATGGAAGATGCTGATTTAGATTTAGCCGTAGAAGGTATTCTTTGGAGTGCATTTGGTACAGCTGGTCAGCGTTGCACAGCTTGTAGCCGGGTAATTGTTCATGCCGATGTAAAGCAAGAACTGCAGAAACGGCTGCTTTCGAAAATGGAAACTTTGACAATTGGAGATGGTACAGACGAAACCATCAAAATCGGACCGGTTATCAATCGAAAAGCAGTCGAAAAAATTCATTCCTATATTGAAATCGGCCAGCAAGAAGGAGCTACCTTACTGGTTGGTGGAGAGATTTTGACCGGCGGTATTTACGACAAAGGGAACTATTACGCTCCGACATTGTTCACGGATGTTAAACCCGAAATGCGCATTGCGCAAGAAGAAATTTTTGGTCCTGTTGTATCAATTATCGAAGTGGCAACTTTCGAAGAAGCAATTGATGTGAACAATGGTGTGATTTACGGGTTGTCGAGTTCAATTTATACAGCTGATGTAAATCGTGCATTTAAAGCGCAACGTGATTTAGATACCGGGATTGTCTACATTAATGCGGGAACGACCGGAGCGGAAATTCACTTGCCGTTTGGTGGAACTAAAGGGACTGGGAATGGTCACCGTGATTCAGGCGTTGCGGCATTGGACGTTTTTACAGAATGGAAGAGTGTCTATGTTGATTACAGTGGGAAGTTGCAGCGTGCGCAAATCGATAACGAAGCTTGATTGAGAGGGGATGGGGAGATGAAAATCGTCGTATTAGGCGCAGGATTAATGGGCAAACAAGCAGCTAGGGATTTGGTTGCTGACGAGGCTGTGGAACGCGTCTTTTTAGCAGATCGAAATACAGCTCAAGCTGAAGCATTCAAGGT
Organism: Planococcus faecalis; assembly: GCF_002009235.1. NCBI lineage: Bacteria > Bacillati > Bacillota > Bacilli > Caryophanales > Caryophanaceae > Planococcus > Planococcus faecalis. The sequence goes on along the minus strand of NZ_CP019401.1, from coordinate 2,905,978 downwards.
GCAACTCGGCAATAACAAGCTAGAAGTATTCGAATTGGATGCTAGTGATGACGAGGCATTATCGGCAGCTATTTCAAAAGGTGATATCGTTATTAATGCGCTGTTTTATACTTTTAACGAAAAAGTAGCAGCCACTGCGCTCAAATGTGGTGTTCACTCCGTAGACTTAGGCGGCCATATCGGAGGTGCTACAGATGCAGTGTTAGAGATGCATGATGAAGCTCAGCGAAAAGGGGTTACACTAATTCCCGATTTGGGCGTAGCACCTGGCATGATTAATATTTTAGCAGGGTATGGCGCCAGTAAACTCGACCAGGTTTCCGATATCCGGTTATTTGTTGGTGGAATTCCAGTTCATCCAGAACCACCATTAGAATACAACCACGTTTTTTCACTAGAAGGCGTGTTCGATCATTACACAGACAAATCGCACGTCATTCGTGAAGGGAAATTATTGGAGGTTGAATCTTTATCTGAAATTGAGCATGTGAAGTTTGAGGATTTTGGTGAACTAGAAGCTTTTCATACTTCTGGAGGAACTTCGACTTTGACGGATACTTTCAGTGATATCAATTCGTTGGAATACAAAACTTTGCGTTATAAGGGGCATGCCGAGAAGGTTAAATTATTAGTTGATTTAGGTCTCACTAATCGAACGAAAACAGTGACTGTGGACGGACGTGAAATAAAGCTTCGGTCTGTTTTAAAAGCCGTGCTTGAACCGATAACAGAGCTTGGAGACAAACAGGACGCGGTCGTCTTACGGGTAATGGTGTCGGGCATCAAAGCGGGAGAAGAAATCCGCTACGAATACAATATGGTAACGATTAAAAATCCTGAAACCGGTGTCACCGCAATGGCACGAGCTACGGCTTTTACTATTTCAGTCGTAGCGCAGATGATTGGCAAAGGGATTATAGACAAGCGAGGCGCTTATCCACCAGAAATGATCGTCCCTGGAGAAGAATATATAGCAGAGATGGCGAAACGTGGAGTGGCTATTAAAGAAACTGTTCATCGCTCAGCCCTTCAACAATAAAAAACTAGCGATGGCAGTCTAATTTAGCAGAAAGACTGACAACTATAAAAAAGAGAGGATTCCTATCGGGTCCTCTCTTTTGACGTTCAAATAAGCAGTTCCACCTTTTTTGGCACTAACATTTTCAAACTACTTGGAAGTATTTCGATGTCGAGTGGCGTTTTTAAATAAATTTCGCCGTCCGTATCGACATCCAATTCTGTATCGGTCGCGATGGAAATAGAGCGACCCTGGTAATGAGCGACATGCTCTAATTCTTCTGTTGCAACTTCAGGCTGAGCTAATGAAAACCATTCCCGCAATGCAGCCAAGGATGAGGTTTGGATAATAAATAAATCCAACAAACCATCAGCTGGGTCAATCGTTGCCAGCGGGAAGTTATGAGTGCCAATCGATTTGCCGTTCATAACCAGTACGAGAACACCTTCTTCAGCATAGCTAATCCCATCGATTTTTAAATGCATGGAAAATGGAGTGGCTTGCCGCATGGATTGCAGAGCGCTCATGAAATAACTAATTCTACCGTAACGTTCTTTTAAGAAAGGATCGATGTTAGAAGACGCATCGGTAATCAAACCGATTCCCGCGAAATTCAGAAAAGATCCTCCATTAATTCTCCCAGTATCTAACTGCTTGATTTCGCCGTTGATCAATTCCGATGCTGCTAAATCTAAGTCTAGCGGAATATTCAACGTACGCGCAAAGTCATTGCACGTACCGCTCGGCAATATGGCAAGGGGCGCAGGTGACTCAATTGTCGATAAAGCCCGAACAGCAGAATGGACAGTACCGTCACCCCCCGCAATAAACAGAACATCTGCATCCTTCGCAGCAAGCTTACAAGCTGTTTCAAATTCCTCTGGAGAGTGCGTCTGAATTATTTCGAGTGACTGAGATGCTTGAGCCAAATGAGGTACAGCGAGTCTTAAAACAGCGTCCACCGTAGACGGTCCTGCATTGCCGTTATACAATAATACGGAACGATTGAATTTAGGCATGTCTCTTGCCCTCCTGTAAGTCTGTTTATCTTTATAATTCCACTAACACAAATTATATAAACTACAAAAGCGAGTAAAGCTGTACCTACTAAAGAAGAGGTGTTTACATGACCACGAAATTGTATTACCAGGATTCTGAAATTTCAACTGCAGACGTACGAGTAATGAACAGCGGCAAAGACGAAACCGGCTACTATGTCATTTTAAATCAAAGTTGCTTTTATCCAGAAGGTGGCGGGCAACCGGCAGATACGGGGAAGATTGGACCAGCCAAAGTAGTAGACGTACAGTCTGTGAAAGGTGAGATTCGTCATTACGTAGATATCCAGCTACCGGAAGAAAGTTTTTCTATCCAAATAGATTGGCAAAGAAGATGGGATCATATGCAACAACATGCGGGACAACATTTGTTGAGTGCACTATTTGAAGATAATTTAGGCTTAAAGACACAAAGTTTTCATCTAGGAAAAGAACGAGTTTCCATTGATTTGGATTTGGATACAGCAACAAACGCACAGCTTCAAGAAATTGAAAAAAAAGCAAATAACCTCATCGGACAAGGCCTGCCGATCTCTACGACATGGGTAAATGCTGAACAAGCTAAAGAACTAGCTTTGAGAAAGCCACCAGTCGTGGAAGGGGATATTCGATTAGTTGAAATCGCTGGAATTGATTTGAACGCTTGTGGCGGCACGCATCCGAAAAATACAGCAAGTATTGGTCAGTTGAAAATTATTTCGACTGAGAAAGCAAAAGGCGGTATGCGTATTTATTTTTTATGCGGCAATCGTGCATTGCACTATTTTAATTTCCTAGTAGCAACGACTGATCAGTTAGTTGCACAGCTAAATGCTCCAACGGCAGAACTACCGAATGCAGCAGAAGCCCTACTCACAGACAAGGCAGTAGCTGACAAAGTGATAAAAAGTCTTCAAGAACAAGTGTTAAACTTAGAAGCAAATGCGATTTTACCAGATAATGGTGCCGTATCGAGAGTTTTCGAAAATCGTCCACTTAAAGAATTACAACAACTTGCTCGACTAGTGATCAGTCAGCATCCATTTTCAACGGTGCTGTTGATGAGCATGGCAGAAAATGACGTACGTTTCGTTTGTGCAAAAGGACAACAAGCACAAGGAGATATGCGGGAAGTGCTAAAGTCACTCTTAGCCTTGACGGAAGGCAAAGGCGGCGGAAATGCTCAATTTGCTCAAGGAGGCGGCAAGACTACTGAATTGCCAGAAACATTCATATCTATTTTTTCGGAAGAATTAAAAAACGTTGAGTGAAATGTGTAACTTTTCCAGTGATTCCCTGTCTAATGAGAAAAGGGATGTCTGAAAGGGTGTGAAGTGTCATGAAGAAGAAAAAGATTTGGATCGTTGCTGTCATTGCCGCTGTAGCAATTGGTTTAGTAGTTATTTTTCTCAATGATAAAGTCTCTGTAAGTGCTTCCCCTGTTGTTTTAACGGAACAAGGGTGGAAGGCTAGCTTTTCTTCGCCGCTCCAACTAAAAGCCGTTGATAAGGGGGATGTCTACATTACGGATGCACAAGGCAAACGTGTGGAAGTTGAAATGCGCATTCAGAACAACGGCAAGACATTGGAAATACCAGAAATTACTACCGGCGAATATCAATTACATGTTAAAAAAGCTGCATTGAAAAACAGCTTCATGAAAAGTTTAGTAGACACAGAAATCTTATTTGTTGTACAAGAGCAATTGGAGAAGTTGTCGGGTGAGAAAGAATTAACAGCTTATTTTGTGCGTTTATTGGAGATGCAACAAAATAACCAACAAAATGGCGGCGTTGTTTTAGAAAGTGGAGGAGAAGAGTCAGCAGAATCGACAGACACGGCGTCTGGTACTGGTATGGATGCAGAAAGAAGTTATTCGACTACTAACAATCAAGTGGAAGGGGTAGACGAAGCGGACTTGGTGAAAACGGATGGTTCGTATATCTATTCTATTAGTGAATCACGTGTCATTGTTACAGATGTTCAGAATCCAGAAAAAATGACTGTTGCAGCGGAGCTGTCTTTTAATGATGATATGTATCCCCAGCAACTATTCTTATCAGGAGACACATTAGTAGTCATGGGCAGTTGGTACTCAGCTCAACCAATCGATAATTTCCGTCTACCACATAACTACCGACCGCAGATGGGTGTTACTTCTGTTCATTTATACAACATCAGCGACCCAAAATCTCCTCAACTGCTTCGTGAGTTTGGAACGGAAGGGAATATGAGCGGCGCTAGGTTGACGAATAACATTCTTTACTTTGTTACAAACGTTTATCCCGATTATTGGATGCTAGAAGAACAAGAGAAGCCTGAACTTCGTCCTCATCAATATGATTCGAAGCATGGAGGCGAATTTGAACCTGTAGATTACGACAGCATTGCCATTTTGCCTGGAACGGCAGAAGGCAGCTATAGCGTCATCACAGCCATTGATTTGACGGCACCTGATACGAACGATATTTCAACAGAAGGATTTTTGGGTGGCAGTGACCAGCTGTATATGAACCAAGACCATCTTTATTTGACGGCACCTGTGTATGTTCCGTTAACGAATGAAAAGCTACGTGATAGTCCGAGAATGGATGTTTGGCTCCCTCAGCAAGCGAATACAGAAGTCTTTAAATTCAATTTGAGTGGTGTAAATGTTGAGTTTTTAGCTTCTGCAGAAATAACCGGTTCCTTGCTCAATCAGTTTTCCATGGATGAATACGAGGGTCATTTCCGAGCAGCTACAACGGAAGGCGTTGCGTGGGACTTAACCAGCCCTTCAAAAAATCATTTATTCATACTGGATGAGCAGATGAAGCAAGTGGGATCGGTGGAAGATTTGGCTCCCGGTGAGCGAATTTATTCAGCACGCTTTATTAAGGATAAGGCCTACATGGTGACATTTAAAGAAACAGATCCGCTTTTCGTCATTGATGTTTCGACTCCTGCTTCTCCAAAAGTACTTGGAGAGTTGAAGATACCGGGCTTCTCTAATTATTTACACCCACTGGATGAAGATCACTTGATTGGTTTTGGCTATGACACAAAGCTAATACCTGTTAAGAACGGAGAACCGCGAGTAGTCGCAGGAGGAATGAAAATTTCCTTATTCGACGTCAGTGATTTTGCGAATCCACTAGAAAAAGACACTGAAATTATTGGAGGACCTGGAACATACTCTGCACTTCAATACGATCACAAAGCTTTATTTACTCATCAAGAGAAAAATCTATTTGGCTTTCCAATTAGTTTATATGATGAAACTACTGGTGAGTATGTAGAATTTGAAGGTGAAGGAGCATTGATTTACACAATTACTCCAGATGGTATTTCACAAACGGCAAGTTTAGTTGAACAAACGAATAATGAGTACGAAGATTGGCATTCAGCTATTCAGCGAATTCTCTATATTGATGAGGCGCTCTACACGATAGCTACTAGCGAAATCCATAGCTATGGATTGGAGACATTCGAACCAATCAGCGATTTGGTATTCGATTAATACGTAAAGAAGCGAGTGTTATTCGCTTCTTTTTTTTATGTTTTAATCAAGATGAAAAGGGAACAGGAACAGTATTCTAAAACTACAATTGGAGGGATAATGATGAAAGCAGTAACGTTTCAAGGAACGAAAGATATGCAAGTGAAAAATGTAAAAGATCCTGAAATTCAGAAAAAAGATGATATTATTGTAAAAATAACGGCAACAGCTATTTGCGGAACAGATTTGCATATCTATCAAGGTGCATTACCGACAACCAAAAACACGGTCATTGGACACGAACCGATGGGAATTGTAGAAGAAGTGGGACCGGACGTTACTAAAGTGAAAAAAGGCGATCGCATTGTCCTGCCGTTCAATATCAGTTGTGGTAAATGTTTTTACTGTAGCAACGAAATGGAAAGCCAGTGTGATAACTCAAACGGCAATCCTCATTTCGATACCGGTGCCTATTTTGGTCTGACGGAACGTTATGGTGATTATTCAGGTGGTCAAGCGGAGTATTTGCGCGTGCCTTATGGAAATTTCACACCCCTGTTGATTCCTGAGTCCTCGGAGTTAGAAGATGAATCGTTGCTGTTTTTATCAGACGTCTTACCGACTGCCTGGTGGAGTGTAGAACATGCAGGCGTAAAAAAAGGCGATACCGTAGTTGTTCTAGGTTGTGGTCCTATTGGACTCATGACTCAGAAATTTGCTTGGATGCAGGGCGCTAGTCGCGTTATTGCAGTAGATGAAATTCCTTACCGAATGGAACTCGCTAAAAAAATAAACAATGTGGAGATTGTCGATTTCAGTAAGCACGACAACACGGGTGCGTTGATTCATGAAATCACGCAAGGTGGAGCACGTGTTGTGATTGACTGTGTTGGAATGGATGGCAAAAAATCGCCAGCAGAAGCCGCACAGCAAAAATTGATGCTGCAGGGCGGTACGCTCAGTGCCATTGACATCGCAAAAGATGCAGTAAGCAAATTTGGAACGATTCAATTGACAGGGGTTTACGGATTGACTTATAATCAGTTCCCGCTTGGAAATATGTTTGAGCGCAATGTCACATTGAAAATGGGACAGGCTCCAGTAATTCACTTAATGCCAATGCTTTATCAAAAAATTGAAAACGGAGAATTTGATCCCCGTGAAATTATTTCACATATAATGCCTTTAGAAAGTGCTAGCGATGCTTATCAAATTTTTAATGACCATCAGGACAATTGTACAAAAGTCGTGTTGAAACCATAGTTGATAATGTGCATACGAAAGTATTGACTAAACGCCTCGATTCTTCGGGGCGTTTAGTTTTTTGTCTATCTGCGTTATGATGAATACAGAAATCAACTGCGAGAGGAGCAAACTATGTGACGCAAGTAGGAGAAACCAGACGTGAGCTCGCCTTGGATTGTTTTCTGCTAGCAGGCAGAATTATGATGGAAAGTGGAGCAGAAACCTATCGAGTTGAAGATACGATGATCCGAATGGCTGGTTCACAAAACATGGTAAATTCTCACTGTTTCGTGACGCCAGCAGGTATCATGTTTTCTCCAAGTGAAGAATTGGCTACGCGATTTGTGCGTATTAACAACCGCAGTACAGATTTAGAGAGAGTTGCCCTTGTCAACTCTGTTTCGCGAAAGTTAGTAGCTGGAGAATTTACATTGCAACAAGCTTATGACGAACTGATGACCATTGACCAAACCAATTATCGATTTCATATATGGGTGCAAACTTTGGCAGCTTCTATAACAAGTGCTTGTTTTTTAATTTTATTGGGAGGTAGTTGGATTGATCTTCCTTTTGCGTTTGTGTTTGGAGGCACCGGGTTTATTATTGTAGAAACCATTCTTGAAGAAACTCGTGTGAAGATATTCGCGGAATTTATCGGAGCTTTTATCGTCGGAATTTTAGCCTCTATCGCGGTATATACCGGATTTGCGACCGATTTGGACACATTGATTATTGGCTCACTTATGCCGCTTGTTCCTGGATTGCTCATCACCAATGCGGTTCGGGACTTGATGGCAGGACATTTCGTATCGGGATTGTCTAAAGGAGCAGAGGCGTTTTTAACAGCGTTTGCCATTGGCGCAGGAATCGCGGTAGTTTTATCATTTTAAGGAGGAGATCGCATGAACTGGCCATTAGAAGCATTTCTCAGTTTTTTGGCTGCCGGCGCGTTCGGCGTCATCTTCAATACGCCACGTAGAACGCTGGTCAGCTGTGGACTGGTCGGCATGAGTGGCTGGCTCATTTACCGCACATTTTTCCTGGCCTTTGGAGACTCGGTGCAGGCATCTTTTGCCGGTGCATTTGTTGTCTCTATTGTAGCGCATTTGCTGGCTAAAAAATTCCGTATGCCGATGATTATTTTTAGTATCGCCGGAATTATTCCATTAGTACCGGGGAGCAAGGCGTATAATGCGATGCGGAATATTGTTGAACATAATTATCTAGAAGCCATCTCATTTGCTTCTGAAGCATTGATGGTTTCGGGTGCTGTTGCAATGGGCCTGGTCTTTGCAGAAGTAATGATGCAACTGTTTTTCAAGCGGCAGGCAAAAAGAATACAAAGAAAAATGGGCCTGACACAAGAATAATTCTTGTTTGTCAGACCCATTTTTAAGTTGTTAAAACGTCTGTTTTTATATTTCGAGTAGTCTTTATGACTTTTGTTTCGGGCGCGTGCGCTTTTCTTTGTTGTCTAGCGCAAGCGCCCAGATTCTAGGGTCATAAGTCAATGCGGCAGTACGGCTGAAAACATGCCGCTTCGCCACATCGCCTTATGCCCGTCGAATCTACACGGGCGCTTTTCTTTGTTGTCTAGCGCAAGCGCCCAGATTCTAGGGTCATAAGTCAATGCGGCAGTGCGGCTGAAAACATGCCGCTTCGCCACATCGCCTTATGCCCGTCGAATCTACACGGACGCGTGCGCTTTTCTTTGTTGTCTAGCGCAAGCGCCCAGATTCTAGGGTCATAAGTCAATGCGGCAGTGCGGCTGAAAACATGCCGCTTCGCCACATCGCCTTATGCCCGTCGAATCTACATGGGCGCGTGCGCTTTTCTTTGTTGTCTAGCGCAAGCGCCCAGATTCTAGGGTCATAAGTCAATGCGGCAGTGCGGCTGAAAACATGCCGCTTCGCCACATCGCCTTATGCCCGTCGAATCTACACGGGCGCGTGCGCTTTTCTTTTCACCCCAGCCATTTTTCTAGTTCGGTAGCGTTCATCGGGTGCCCGATGATGTAACCTTGTAGGCTGTCGCAGCCCATCGCGCGCAGGAGTTCGAATTGTTCGTTGGTTTCAACGCCTTCAGCAGTTACTTGGAAATCAAGTGATTTGCCGAACTGAATCATACCGTTGATTAATTTTTGGATTTTTTCTTGTTTGGTGATGGACTGAATAATCATTTGGTCTATCTTTATTGAAGATATTGGCAACATGAGCATATAGCGGAACGAAGCATAGCCAGTTCCAAAGTCATCTAATGCAAAACTTATGCCTTCTTGATGGAGGCTCTTCATCTGTGTCATGATTGACCGTTCTGCTTCTGCTTCTAGCGCAAATTTTTCAGTGATTTCAATCATCAACGAACTTGCTTGACAATCATTAATCTTTAATTGCTCAAGCAGCATCTTCGCCATATCTTTGTCTCTGAATTCGTGAATTGAGGAGTTAATGCTAATTTGCAAATCGATGCCTTTTGATTTCCAGTCTTTTAATTGTCGGCATACCGTTTCAACGACGAAACTTCCAATTTCATTGATTAACCCATTTTCTTCGGCAATCGGTATTAGCTCATCGGGAGTAATCACGCCGATTTCTGAATCGGTCCAACGTACCAATGCCTCTACTCTTTCGACTTTGCCGTTTTCCAAATTGACTTGTGGCTGATACAAAAGCTGCAAATCTTTACGATCTAATGCGTATATTAATCGTTTTTCAATATGTGCTTTTCGGCTCAAGCGCTCATGATCGTCGGATGTCAATGCAGAAATTGCGCTGCCTCCACGATCTTTCACTTTCTTGATGGTCGCATAAGAAGCTTTGATTAGATGCATAAAATTTTGCTGATCTTCCGGATATTTTGTAATGGCTCCACTGACTGTTAGTGGCATGGCTGTTCCACCTAAGTAGATGGGGTGCTGTTGCAAATAATGGAGAAATCCTTCAATAAACCAATTGCTTAATGGCGTTACTAAAGCAAATTCATGTAAACCAGCGCGTGTAATAATAGAATCGGAAAAATACATGCGTAGACGTTTAGTGAATTCAATAAGTAACTCATTTTCAGTAGCTGTGTCCGACACATCACGTAAGGTATAAAAACGGTCAATATCAAGAAAAATAAAGGAGAAATGGCGTCCTTCTTCTATGTATTCATTGACTATCTGCTCAAGACGATGACGATTTTCCAAGCCTGTGACCGGATCGATAAAAGCAATTTCCTCAAGATGCTGTTGAGCTTGTTTAGTGGCTGTAATGTCTTTTTCTAGAAAAATATAATAAGTATCTTCATTAGAAAGTTGCATAGGAATAGCTGTTAGATCTACCCAGTAAAGTTCGCCATCTTTTTTTACTTTTTTTGCTTCGCCGTTCCAAATTTTACCTTCTCGTAAAGTGGTAATAACTGAGTCGACAAAACGGACATCTGTTTCGCTCTCTCCAAACATATGCCATACAGGCTTGCTTAAAATGCGTTTAGGTGTCCATTTACTTAGCTTTAAAAATAATGGATTTGCATAGGTAATTAAAAATTCTTGATCGAAATACAGCATCATGAAAGAATCATCTAAACCATTTCTCAAATGATTTAATTCTTTCGAGGAAGAGTCATCTTTATCTGCTTCATCCATTTCATAGATTGTCATCACAAACTGTTGGTCTTCGAATGTGTAGGATTTAGCTACGACAGTCGTATATGCCTTAATTCCTTCGCCTAATTCGATTTCAATATCTTCAAATCTCACCGGTTCCTCGGCATGTAATAACTTATCCCACGAATGCTTGCTTAGAGCTGCCTTCTCAGGATTCATATAAGGAGAGATTTTTCCTGTAACCGCTTCAGATTGTATTTGGAAAACGCGCTCTGCATGCTGGTTACACCACGTAATCAAGCCGTTTTTGTCATTAATGATGATAGGGAAGGGAATATGGTTGAAGACAAGGGTGTCAGTTAGTTTTTTTTGCAGTTCATTCATTCGTTGACGCTCCTTAACCGTAGTTTACTTTCATTATAGAGAAGAAAAGGTCTATCGTCATCCTTTTCCAAATATTCTCTAGTGAGATTTGTAGAATTTTTGCTGTCCTTTCCGCGAAAATCGTGAGAGAATAGGCATAAATCATATGAAAATTGAGGTAAAAAAATGTATAAGAAGTTTTTTGTATTTGTATTCCTACTCTTACTTGTTCCTGTTTCAGTTCAAGCACACACAACTTTATTGTCTTCGACACCTGCTGAAGGCGAGAACATTATGGAAGCTTTAAAAGAAGTACAGTTAGTTTTCGGCACAAAAATCGAAGAAGGCAGCACCATGTCCATCGAGGGAGAAAGTGGTTCTTTTGAATTTGACCGTATCGTCGTTGGAGATAATTCGTTAGTTGGGACCCTTAATGAGGCCTTGCCTAACGGATCTTATCGTATTCTTTGGAATATCATTGGAGAAGACGGTCATCCGATTGAAGGAGAGATTACTTTTGGGGTCTCTATCGAAATTGAAGAAGAAGTGACGCCTGCAGTGGTATCTGAAAAGACAGAAGAGCCAGAAGCAAAAACTATAGCAGCTTCAGAAACAGTAGCGGAAACTCAAACTGAAAGTGACAGCAATCTACTCGTAACAATCTTACTGGTTCTTGCTGCAATTTTAGTGGTTTACGGCATTTATAAATTGCTGTTGAAGAAAAAATGACTTTTTTTACTGGATTTGCTGATGTCTTGTTGTATATTGCTTTTTCCTATCTTGCAGGTTTTGTTGTGTTGCAATTCATACCAGAAGACCGAAAACCATCGCTGTCTACCTCTAAAGTTTTGTTGCTAATCAGTATTGCAGGAATAGCTTTGCTGTCATTTGTCCCTGTGTTTGAATTGACTGTATTTTTGCAGAGTAGTCAGGGGCTAGTAGAAGCTTATCAAAATGCTATTACTGAGTTTCGAATAGGACAAGGATGGTTAATTACCTTATTGTTTAGTATCATTTTGGCAATAGTAATTTATTTAAATGGCAGCCGTTATATTCAAGCCTTTTATTTACTTCTACTTATATTAACTGTCGGGTTTTACAGCCACATTTCAACGATTGATCTATGGGTTGGGTTTGCTCTTCATTCAAGTCATATTCTTTTAATGTCGATTTGGACAGGAGTTTTGCTTCACGTAGCGTGGTTTGCAAAAGATGGAGCGAACTGGCGCAAGTTTCTTATGTGGTTCACGCCACTTGCCTTATTTTGTGTAGCAGGAGTAATTGCCAGCGGAATTATCATTATGTTTTTTTTCGTAGCACCTGCGGATTACACAAATTCTTGGGCCCTGCCGTATGGTCAGTTGCTGTTACTCAAGCATGTAAGCATCGTACCCGTTTTGCTAGCCGCTCTCATAAATGGTTTTCTTAACAAGAAAAAAGATTTTCAGCCAACCTGGCTAAAGGTCGAGAGCTTACTGTTACTGGTAGTCTTTGTGTTTACAGCTTTTATGAGCAAACAAGCGCCGCCTCATGATGTTAATGATACATTGCGGATTGAAGGAAGCGGCTGGTTTATCGACAAGCTCACAGGTCCGTTTTATATTCCCATTGCTGCCGAGCTCGATGTGACTTTGAACGGCTCTCTACTAATGGGTCTCAGTTTGTTATTACTAGCATTAATGGTTGTCGGCTTTTACCGACAATTAAATACTTGGTTGTCGCTGTTTTTTAGTGTAGGATTTATCAGTTGCTTTTATACAGGATTGATGTTGAATCTGTCGTTTTGAGTAATTACGGGCCAATCTTTCGGGATTGGTTTTTCTATGTGGAGGGATGCGGAGATGGATCGTTTAAAAGGAATTTCAATGATATTGATTGGTGCGATGATGTGGGGAGCAACAGGCCCTTTGATGGAGTGGATAATGAATAATTATGCTATCACGGTGCCGTTTCTTATTACGATACGGCTGTCGGTTGCGGGCTTATTATTGCTATTATTTCTAAAGTTAAAAGGAGTTCATATCACAGCCGTTTTTCGCAATAAATACTGGATTCGACCTTTGCTGATTTTTTCTATTCTTGGAATGCTCGGTGTTCAATATAGTTTTGTTGCGGCCATTGAAGCAAGTAACGCAGTAGTTGCAACGTTAATGCAGTTTCTTGCTCCCGTTTACATTATTGTTTTTGTTTCCATTACTCATAAAAAAATGCCACCTGTTTATCAAATTATCGGGATGCTAGGCACGTTAGCTGGGTTGTTTTTACTGTTAACTAATGGCAAGCCTGACCAACTGATTATTAGCGGAGAAGCTGTTTTTTGGGGGATCTTAGTAGGTCTAGCGTTTACTTTTTATACACTTTATCCTGCGCGTCTTATGCAGGAATGGGGAGTATTAGTTGTTGTCGGTTGGTCAATGCTGTTTGCTGGGATTTTCTTAGGGTTAGTAAATCCAATCTTTTTATCAGATGAATGGCCAATTTTAGCTGAGCCAGCAGTTGCTGTGTCCATACTTGCTATTATTGTTATCGGGACAGCTGCTTTTGTGCTATTCCTCAGCAGCATGCGCTATATTACTGCAGTTGAAACGAGTATTCTTTCGTCACTTGAACCATTGACGGCAATGGTTATTTCAATGTTCTGGTTTGGCCAAGTATTGACGAAGATTCAGTTATTTGGTGCACTGGCAATGCTAGTATTTGTCGCTTGGCTATCGCTTGCTGGAAATCCAAAAAAGGAAAAAAAGCAGGTTGATTTGCCACAAACTATAGAGTAATTCTCCACTATATAGGTTGAACGTATCATTTCCACTCGCTGATATTACGCAAAATAGTTGTATTTTAACTTATTAATAGGATAATTCCTGTCTGGTTTTCTAGTCTGTATTGATTTGAAGAGAACGATGCCTTTTTATAGGCATCGTTTTTCTGGTTTAAAATAGAAATTCCTATTCGATATCAGAAAATTATGGCATACTATTGAGTATAAAGGTTCGAGTTTCGAAACGTTTAGGAGGCATTCACATGAAAACCGTTTTCTCATACGCTAAACCATATAAATTTTACATTGTTATTGCGTTGATTTTAATGATTCTGGAATTAATAGTTGAATTGATACAGCCACTTGTCATCGCTCGTATCATTGATGAAGGAATTGTTGCGAAAGATCAAGGTGTCATCATTCAATTAGGAATTGTACTGATGGCTTTATCCGTCATCGCTTTTATTTCGGGTATTGTTAACTCGTATTTTGCCGCGCATGCATCACACAGCTTTTCGTTTGATCTCCGACAGGCTCTCTATGGGCGCATTCAATCTTTTTCATTGGCCATGTTCAATAAATTTCCAGCTTCTGGTTTAATCACACGGTTGACCAGTGACATAACGATGGTTCAGCAAGTTCTCTACATGGGATTACGGATTATGCTACGAGCCCCTTTGCTAGTAGTGGGCAGTATGATTATGGCATTTGTCGTTAATCCAAAACTAGCTCTTTATTTAGTCATTGTTTTTCCTATTCTACTAATTTTTCTGTACGTCATGGTTAAAAAAGGCGTTAGCTATTTTGGCTTTGTTCAAAAACGCTTAGACCGTGTTAACCGTATTGTTCAAGAAAACCTGCAAGCAGTGCGGTTGATCAAAGCATATCTACGAGGGAAATATGAATCTAACCGTTTTTCTGAAGTGGCGGGAGCGTTAAAAGTTGATACGGTAAAAGCATTCAGGGTTATGGAAATTATTTTGCCGATTTTATTATTTGGCATGAACCTTTCTTTATTGGCGGTTCTATGGTTTGGTGCTTTTGAGATTCGTAGTGGTGGAGCGCAAATTGGTGAATTGGTAGCTATCGTCAACTATGCCATGCGAATGACGGGTGCGTTCTCGATGTTTTCTTTTATCATTATGATTTTTGCACGAGCAAAAGCTTCTTCTGAGCGAATTGAAGAAGTGTTGCTAGCAGAAGATGTTCATGAACAAGATGAAATTGGCGAGGTCAAAGCTATTCGTCGCGGAGAAGTCCGATTTGAGCATGTATCGTTCGCTTATCCTGAAACTGCGCAACCAGTTCTAAAAGACGTTTCTTTCCATTTAAGAGCCAATGAAAAACTGGCAATTATGGGGGCGACAGGATCTGGGAAATCTTCTTTACTGCAACTGCTTCCGCGTTTTTATGACGCGACTGAAGGAACTGTGTCGGTGCATGGCCGGGATGTCACAGAGTGGTCGCTGCGCGCACTGCGCAAAACGATTGGCATTGTGCCACAGCAATCACTGTTATTTACAGGAACAATTTCTAACAATCTCTCGTGGGGGAAAGATGAAGTGGCACAGGATGAACTGGCTGATGCAGCGATTAAAGCTCAGATTCATGAAACCGTCGAGCGTTTCCCCAAAGGATATTTTACACGGGTTGGCCAAAAAGGGGTCAATTTGTCTGGTGGTCAAAAGCAGCGTTTGTCTATAGCGCGTGCTTTGGTACGCAAGCCTTCTATTTTGATTTTAGACGACAGCACGAGTGCACTGGATGTAAAAACCGAAGCTGCATTATGGGCAGAACTGGACCGTGAAAATGCAACGATGCTCATAGTCACTCAAAAAATTCGGACGGCAATGAGAGCAGATTGGATTTTACTACTAGAGGATGGCATCGTGTCAGGTTATGGAACCCATGAACAGCTCATGAGGAGTTCGGAGTTGTATCGTCAAATTACGATGTCCCAACAAGAGGAGGAGGTGGATGAATATGTTTGATGCTATTCGTCGTCCTTTCGGTCATGAACCGATTCTGACAAAAGAAGACTTGAGTAAAAACAAAGAAAAGAAAAATGAACGTGCTGAAAATTGGAAATCGACACTGCTGCGAATTTGGAAGTTAGTGGACGAACAACGAACCTTACTCATTGTAGTGTTGGCGCTCGTTTTTGTCAGCTCATCTCTAGCGTTACTAGGTCCTTATTTAATCGGCTTTATCATTGATCAGTATATTGTCCCGCAAACTTTTGCAGGTATGGGCATTGTGGTGCTATGGTTAATTGTTGTGTATATGGGCCATTCCGCATCTTTGTATTTGCAAAATTTTTGGATGGTGGGAATTGCCCAACAAGTTATTTACCGATTACGAACAAGGCTCTTTTCACATCTTCAACGGCTGCCTGTAACTTTTTTTGACAAGCGACAACACGGTGAATTGATGAGTCGGATGACTAATGATATTGAAAATGTTTCTTCAACATTAAATACTTCATTTATCCAAGTGTTTTCAAGTATTTTAACTTTAACAGGTACAGCGATCGTCATGCTGACACTTAGTCCTTTGTTGACGTTATTCACGTTGATTATTATTCCGCTCATGTACATTTCCATTCAATGGATTACGAAACGAACTAGCCGTCTTTATAAAGAGCAACAAAAAGCAATTGGTGAATTAAATGGCATGATTGAGGAAACGATTTCTGGACAAAAAATCATAAAGGCGTTTTCACAAGAACCGCGTGTTATGGAGGATTTCAGAGAAAAAAGTGAACGGCTTCGACACGCTGGATTTTGGGCTTGGACTTATGCTGGATTTATTCCAAAAGTGATGAACTTTCTTAATAACGGAAGCTTTGCGGTAGTAGCTGGTGTAGGAGGAATTCTTGCTTTTAATGGATCCATCTCAATAGGTGTCATCGTTATTTTCACCGAGTATTCACGGCAATTTACGCGGCCGTTAAACGATCTGGCCAACCAGTTTAATACGGTGTTGTCAGCAATAGCAGGGGCTGAGCGTGTTTTCTCGATTATGGATGAGGTAGAAGAAAAAGACGATCAAGTTTTGAATGTGGAGAAAAAATTAGAAGGGCAAGTCGTCTTTGACCAAGTTTCTTTTAAATACGAAGGTTCAGAAGAAGCGTGGACTATTCGCGATGTCAGTTTTACCGTTGGCATTGGTCAAACAGTAGCGCTCGTTGGTGCAACGGGAGCAGGGAAAACGACCGTCATGCAATTGTTAGCACGCTTTTATGATGCCAATAAAGGTGAAATCCGTCTAGATGGCACGCCGATTTCTTTTATGCCTCGCGAAACCTTACGTAAACAAATCGCTTTTGTGTTGCAGGATCCTTTCTTGTTTGAGGCGACGGTCAGCGACAATATCCGCTATGGAAAATTGGACGCGACCGACGAAGAAGTAATAGCCGCCGCAAAAGGTGCCAATGCACACGACTTTATCGCGAACCTGCCGGATGGCTACGATACCATTTTAACTGGAGACGGGTCGATGATTAGTCAAGGACAGAAACAATTGCTGTCAATTGCACGAGCGTTGATTGCTGATCCGGTTATTCTATTGCTCGATGAGGCGACGAGCAGTATTGATACCGTTACTGAGCTGAAAATACAAGAAGCACTTGAGCATCTTATGTCGGGCCGAACGAGCTTCGTCATTGCGCACAGATTGAATACCGTTCGAAAAGCTGATTTGGTGCTGGTTATGGAGATGGGAAAACTGGTTGAATCGGGAACACAACAGCAGTTGTTAAATAAAAACGGTATTTATGCCACTATGCTGGCAGATGCGAAGTCATAAAAATGAGTTTCTCCAAGTCAGATTCGCTCTAGTACAGATAGTCTAATTGGAGAAAAAGGTCTGTTCCAGTTAATACGGAACAGGCCTTTTGGTTTAACCGTCTTTATTTGTCCTTTTGAGGCGAATACCGGATTTTGCTACTGTATGATAGGATAAAATACAGGGAGATAGTAAAATTTTTTCTGCAAACCGCTTTAGTGGAATTTAAATTTTTAGGAGGTCGTAAGATGGAATTGTCGTTATCAATCCTTTCATTTCCAGTAGACGAACAAACAGCCAGGGATATGGAGCAGTTGTTGAGCGACTTGCCGACTGAGCATCAAACGGTTCTTCATCCCAACTTGTGGAGAGCTGCTGATTCAAGAGGGTTTGCCGTGATTGCCTACACAGATCAAGAAGAGTTGATTGGCTTTGCCGCAGCAGCAGATATGGTCGGGTTGCATCATTATGAATGGTCACTATTTGTTCATCCGGATTACCGAAGACATTCACTTGGAACCGCTCTAGCAGATGGTGTTTCTCATGCCCTGGAACAGCGCCAAGCGGAAAGTAAGCTAGCGGCTTTCGCCGGAGATATGGAAATTTCTGCGTTTATGGAAAGTATCAACTATTACCCAGACTTTAATGAAATAGTGCTTTCTGCTAAGCCATTACGAGATGATAAAGAAACTGAAGGCGTCGAGTTTGTTCCTTATGCAGGTGCAGCGAAAGAATTAATGGAGTTGTTGACCGCGTCATTTGACGATACAATGACACCAATTATGGAGCACAATATGGTAGATCCAGAAAGAGAGATTTGGCTGCTGCAAAAAGACCAGCAGTTAATCGCGACTGCAACGCTTGTGATCGAAGAGAACGCCTTATGGGTAACTGCATTTGCCGTTCATCCGGATCAGCAAGGCCGTGGGTATGGTCAACAGTTTTTAACGTGGTGTCGGCAGTTGGCGTTTCAGCGGGGACTTACGGAAGTGCTGCTAGACGTCGAAACGGATAATGACGCACTATATGTTTACGAAAAATCCGGATTTCAAAGAATACAGACCATTTCTTACTGGAAACACGAAACTGTGTAATCAAAAAATCATCCGCATCAGCGAACGATTTTCTGGAGTACGTTGCAACTGACAGTCTACTCAACAAATCAGTTGCTGATTTGTTTGTATTCTTTTTTTATGCCGTCCGGATACGTAACTTCGACTTTAATTTCATCGTCCATCCCTGGATAGTCGACGTTGACATCAAACTCAGTAAAGCCGAATGTGTTACCTCCAATATGATTTTGGTCCAAACCACTGTCCGAATGGAGAGATTGTTCTTGATTGTCATTGGTTACAGGGTCAGTTACCTGTTTATCATCTCCACACAGCAAGCAGCCAAACAGAAGATAGCAGTAGAGGCAATGTATTCTTGTTATTAAAAATCATCTGACTTCACCCTTACATTTAGCTTATACTGTGTATATTCCCGGATTTTTAGGGGTTACTCAATTGTTTACAGAAGACCTTACAACTGAGACTAGCAGAGCCTAAGCTGAGAACAAACGGAGTGATTTAAATGAACAATTACGAAAACGGACAAAATATCGCAGCTGCAACCGAAAAGAATATTCGTACAGATTTTAAAGAAAGTATGACCTATGGGGACTACTTGCATTTAGATAAGTTGTTAACAGCACAAGATGGCGTTAGCGGACATCATGATGAAACTTTGTTTATTATCATTCACCAAGTATCAGAACTATGGATGAAGCTAATTTTGCATGAGTTGCAATCAGCTATCGATAACATTACGAAAGACGATTTGCAGCCAGCATTCAAGCAATTGGCAAGGGTATCGCGGATTCAAGCGCAGATTATCCAAGGATGGGACGTCTTGTCTACATTGACCCCTGCTGAATATATGGAGTTTCGTGATGATCTTGGTAACGCCAGTGGATTTCAATCTTATCAATACCGTATGATTGAATTTGCTCTGGGTTATAAAACGAAACACGTATTGAAAATTTATGAAAAAGACGCACCGCTTCACGCACAGCTTGAAAAAGCGTTTAATGCTCCCGGTCTTTACGATGCGGCGATTCAGAAACTGGCAAGAAGTGGATTTGTGATCGATGAAGAAGTATTGCAACGCGATGTCAGTATGGTTTATGAATCTAATGATAGCGTCCGTGAAGCTTGGAAAACGGTTTATCGTGACGTGGATACTTACTGGGAATTGTATCAATTAGCGGAGAAATTAGTCGATATTGAAGATTGGCTACAGCAATGGCGTTTCCGCCACATGAAGACAGTAGAACGGATTATTGGATTCAAGCAAGGAACTGGAGGTTCATCTGGAGTTAATTACTTGAAAAAAGTATTAGATCAATACTTTTTCCCTGAACTGTGGGAAATACGAACAGATATCTAGGAGGGTTTTTGTGAAAATTTATGCACATAGAGGGTGCTCGGGTAGTTATCCAGAAAATACAGCAGTAGCTTTTCGTGCAGCGGCTGAATTGCCAATCACAGGCGTAGAAATTGATGTTCATTTGACCAAAGATGGTCAAATTGTCGTCATCCACGATGAAAAAGTTAACCGCACGACCAACGGCAAAGGCTACGTAAAAGACTTAACGTTAAAAGAATTAAAAGAGCTTGATTGTGGCTCTTGGTATTCTGAAGAGTGGAGCGATGAAAAAATTCTTACGTTGGACGAAGTGTTCGACATTTTTCAAGAGACCAACCACCGACTGAATATCGAGTTAAAATCGGATGTCTTTCCATATGACGGCTTAGTCGATGGAGTAATTGATTTGGCTGCTAAGCGAGGATTTACGAATCGTGTATTGATTTCTTCTTTTAATCACGAAGACATTCAAACAGTTGTGCAAGGAAAACAAGTGGAAAGTGCTATCCTAACATTTGAAGTAATGGTAGACGTCTATGATTACGCGCGCGTCATTGGGACAAAGCGGATCAATGTTTCCTTGCCATCAGCTTTTAGAAGAATGACTACCGACGCATTGAGAAAAGGCGCGATTGTTTATGTTTATACAGTCAATGACATTAGCTATGCAGAGGAATTACAAAGAATTGGAGTTCATGGCATCTTTACGGATTATCCAGAAAAAATGCTCGCCCATTTTGGGTGAACAACTAAAACTAGCAAGCTGAATAAAATGGTATTTATCACAAAAGTGAACGGCAAAAAAGCCGAATTGGATTTTTCCAATTCGGCTTTTTTGAATTACCATTTAGCATAATTCTCCTCGATAGAGCCGAGAAGTTGCGTAATTTTTAGTTTTTTGCCATCAGCATAGCGTACATAGCCATTGTAATAGCCAAAAAGTTGATGAATTTCCGACTTAACGAGCCGCGCATCATTTGCGGACACACGTTCAAAAAACGGAGAAAAGGTCAATCTGACATCATCAGAAAATCTACTATGAATCAACCAAGGTCTTTTGTAGTCTTGGCGGTCATAGTGAAACAAGACATCTTCATGGATTTTCGTCATCTTACCGTTAACGAAAAAAGCATTTTCTGTCATTCCCGTGCCATCTGTCCACTTGCCGCCTAAATTCAAGCCGATCACTTTTCCGAGCGATCGTTGGGAAGTCATCGCCCAATTCCGAAGAGATTCTCGCGGCCAAACACCTCGTCCGAAGTCCAATACGGCAAAGCTGTCTAGAGGATCAAACTTAAAATTCTGACTGCCAATTTTAACCATGCCAGTTACGGGTAAAGACATATGCTTACCGGTGAACTGGAAAGTATGACGATTCCAAGGGACAACGACATTCAACGAGTCATAATCTTTAGGGTGCCTAATAACCAAAATCGCTTCTAAATCTTCTCCGTCAAATTCTTTCGCGTTGACAGTGAGATGCGTTGCGTTCTGGCTATGTATAGATTCAATCGTCATAGAATCGCTACGGAAATAGCAAGGATCCAATGCGTTTTCGGGTAATTTCACATGGCGCGTGAATGGCATGATGACTGTTTTTTCATAAAATCGTTGTGTTTCATAATTAAGGAAATAAACAACACAAACAGTCGCGTAATCGAGATGAGAAATAGTTGCTGAAAACAAAATTTCATCACCGAATATGCACCATGAATTCCATTTTTTTTTACGCATAAAATTACCACGTAAATTACTTTCTACCAAAGGTTGCTTTGCATATCCAATCGCTTTTGGATTTAATTTGCCTCTTGCATCACAAAGTTTTACAAATTCAGTAAGCTCTCGTTCTACATGTTGCATTAAATCCACCTCACCATCATTCTTCTACTCTTATTGTAGCAGAACAGATACTAAATATCCTTTTAGGACGGATGGATTCAGTTGGAAAGTCTGAAAAGATTAAATGACTATCAGGTCATTAGTCCTGTACTAATGCGACAAAACTGGTTTTCGCCATTGCAAAGCAACTGTCCCTTCTCCAGCATGAACTGCCAGGGATGAACTCAAGTCACCAATTAAAATATCAGCAGCCGGAATTTCTTTAAGGAGCTCTTGTTTTAGACTTTCAGCTTCTTTCATGACGTGACCATGCATGATTTGGAAGCGCTGAACACCATACTCATCATGATCTTTTTTCGCATGATTAATTAAATACTGAATGGCTTTTTTATGTGAGCGAACTTTATCAATCGGTTTTAATTCACCATCAGGGGTCAGCTGAACAATCGGTTTAATCTGCAACAAACTTCCCAAATAATATTGAGCGCCACTCATTCGTCCACCTTTATAAAGTTGGGACAGATTACCGATTAAAATATAGTTACGGAAATCCGCTGTTTCCTTTTCCAATCGCTGCGCAATTTCCATAGCTTCGAGCCCTTGTTTTTCAAGCGTAAGTCCACGTTCAATCAAGCCAGACAAGCCATAGGATAACGCTAGCGAATCGATGGCATAGATTTTAAAGTCACTCATTTCCGCACCAGCAGTAGAAGAGGCAATGGTTCCACTGAGTTTTGTCGAAGCATGGACAGCAATAGCGCATTCATAGTCATTTTTTAATTTGTCATACAACTCCGCGAATTTTCCAGCAGATGGCTGAGAAGTTTTTGGGAAACTGGTCGCTTCTTTAATACGTTTATAAAGTTCATCGTTCGTCAAATCAATGCCATCGTCAACAAACTCTTCTGTGCCAAAATGAATATTCAGTGGAACGATATAAACGTCCGGATGTGCTTTAAATTCTTCAGTTACAAAGCCAGTCGTATCCATAATCCACGCTATCGGCTTTTTCATAAAAAAACCCCTATCTTTTTTAGAATAATTTGAATACAAAAACTATACCATGGATAATATTTCAGCGATAGTACGAGTTGAAAAACTGCTCATAACGAATGAGAAAATCAGCGGAATCGGCTATTGAATGATTTTTCGATATCTGATTTATGTTTAATTACAATAACGATAATCGCTATAAATAGCGGCCAGATGACAAACCATACTTGCAAGAGTAACGCCATTGCTATAAACCCGGTAAAACTTGCAAGCATGGATAAGGTTGCGCTTTTGAACCAAGGATAAAACGCCAAAAATAAAATAAACATAACTAAAAATAAATCCGGTGTTAAACAAAAAGTTACACCGACAAAAGCAGCAATTCCTTTGCCACCTCGGTACTTGAGCCAAAAAGGAAACAAGTGACCGAGAATAACAGCCAAACCGGCGACAGCTATTGCCCAAATAGAAAAATTGAAAAAGAAACCAATCCAGACAACCAACGCGCCTTTTCCAGCGTCGCCGAGAAAAGTCAAAACAAACGCGGATTTTCCGAGAATAGCGCCGGCATTTCGCGCGCCGAGATTACCGCTGCGTTGCTGACGTAAATCAACGCCTTTCCATTTACCAATCCACCAAGCAGTTAGGAAATTACCGATTAAATAGGATACTAGCCAGTAAACAATCATAGAAAGTCCCCCAATTCCAAAATTAGCTCGAAGTAGAAAGGCCTTCCCAGCATATCAGGAAGGCCTTTATGGAATAGATTAATTTAGCTTGGCTGCTTCGAAAAGGTAGTCGCTAATGACGCGAAGTCCTTTATCAAAGTTCTCCAAATGGAAATGTTCATTGGGTGCATGAAAATTTTCAGATGCCAATCCGAAGCCCATTAAGACAACAGGCAAGCCAAGAATTTCATCGAATGCAGCAACAATTGGAATCGATCCGCCCATCCGTGTAAAGGCAGTTGGCACACCGTAAACTTTCTCGTAAGAACGTCCGGCTGCTTGAATGGCAGGGTGATCGAACGGTGTCAAGAAAGGTTTTCCTTTATCAAACTCCGTAATTTCAACAGTTACGCCGGCAGGTTTATGGGAGTCAACATGTGCTTTTAGTTTCGCTACGATGTCGTCTGGGTCTTGATTAGGCACTAAGCGACAGGTAATTTTTGTGCTAGCTTCAGCAGGAAGCACAGTTTTGATGCCTTCACCTGAGAAGCCCCCAGTAATGCCGTTTACTTCAAGTGTCGGGCGAATCCAGGTGCGCTCAACAAAAGAATAACCTACCTCACCAAAGTCCTCCGAAATACCGATTTCCTGTTTTTCGTGTTCAAGATCAAATTCAAGTGCGGCAAATTCTTCGCGCTCTTTGTCTGATACTTCGATAACGTCGTCATAAAAACCTTCTACTTGAATTAAGCCTTCTTTGTCGCGGAACGATTGCAAGATTTCCACAATAGCATGCAATGGGTTTTGGACTGCACCGCCGTAAAGACCAGAATGCAAATCGCCTTTTGGTCCTTTAACATCAATTTGAATACCAGCAAGTCCGCGCAAACCATAGCATACAGCAGGACGCCCAGGTCCTTGCATGCCTGTATCGGAAATGACGATGATATCCGCCTTTAATAATTCTTGGTTTTCTTCGACGTATTTCGGAAGATTCGGACTGCCGATTTCTTCTTCACCTTCGATAATGAATTTAATGTTCACTGGCAATTCATCGTTTAACTTGAGTAAAGCTTCCACGGCTTTGACGTGCATAAAAACTTGTCCTTTGTCGTCACTTGCACCGCGAGCAAACAATTTGTTATCGCGCACTTGTGGCTCAAAAGGAGCTGATTCCCAAAGGTGTAGAGGGTCTACTGGCTGCACATCGTAATGGCCGTATACGAGTACAGTGGGTTTGCCTTCTGCATGAAGCCAGTCTGCATAAACAACAGGATGTCCATCAGTTTGGTCGATTTTAACATTTTCCAAACCTACATGTTCCATCGCAGTGACCAGCCATTCTGCAGCTTTGTGCATATCGGCTTTGTGTTCAGATAAAGAACTTACTGAAGGAATGCGTAAAAACGTTTTTAATTCGTCTAAATGTGTTTCCCGGTTGTCTTTAAAGTATTGGTCTACAGCTTGAATGTTCATCAGGATCCCTCGATTCGTTAAATTTACGTATAAAAAAAGTATAACATACCAGGTTTTGGTTTTCGACAAGTGGAAATTGGCTATGGTATAGTGTTTACTACGGAAAGAGTTCGTAAAATTTTGTGTTCATGACACTGGAGGAAATAAAATTGTTTATAGCATTAGGTATCTTTTTATTCATGTCGTTTTTCTTATCGGGAAGCGAAACGGCATTAACTGCGGTAAATAGGATGAAGGTCCATCTTCGCGCGGAGCAGGGTGACGCCAAGGCGCAGAAACTGCAGAAATTGATTGCGAAGCCGGACCGAATGATTACAACAATCTTAATCGGTAATAATATTGCCAATATTATGTTGCCAACACTGGTAACGACAATCGCTATTACTAGAGGATGGGAAGTCGGAGTTGCCACTGCCATTTTGACGGTCATTTTAATTATTTTTGGAGAAGTGTTACCTAAAACCATTTCAGCTACATTTGCTGATAAAGTGGCTTATATTGTTTTCCCAGTTATCAGTTTTATGGTCGTTGCATTGCTGCCGTTAACTTGGTTGCTGGCGCAATTTACGAATATTTTTATTCGTATCATTTCAAAAGGTACAGTAAAAGAAGCGACTATGACGAAAGAGGAATTGCGAACGATGGTTGATATTGCATCGACAGAAGGCACTTTTGAAGAAGATGAATCTGAACGTATCAAAGGAGTTTTGGATTTCCCTCATAAAGACGTATCAGATGTTATGTCTACTCACCGAACAGATACGGTAGGAATTTCCATTGACTCAACCTATGAAGAAGTTCGCGATCTAATCTTAGATTCGTCTTATACGCGTTATCCTGTTTACGAAGAAAGCATGGATAATGTCGTTGGCTTGTTTTATTCGAAAAAATTGATTGAATGGTCGATGAATCCGAATTTGACCTTAGAAGAATTGATGGACGATAATCCACTGTTCGTTGTCCAATCGGTTAGTGTGGAAAAAGTCTTTAAGATGATGATGTCGAAGAAAAAGCATATGGCTGTTATTTTAGACGAGTACGGTGGCACACTAGGCATCGTTACACACGAAGACATTATCGAAGAAATGATTGGTCAGGATATCGAAGATGAAACAGATGAAGATGATGATGAATTAGTTTTTGAAATGACCGACAAGATGTTGTCTTGTCATGGGCGTCTTGAAATTGAAGACGTCAACGACATGTTCAACGTTGAAGTGCCAAATGATCATGACACCATTGCAGGATTTGTCATGCAGCAACTGGGTCATGTGCCAGAAGAAGGCGAACAGTTTACCTATGAAAATCTTTACGTTGAAATCAACGAAATGGATCGTAACCGGATTGTTCGCTTAACCATTACAAAAACAGATAAAGAAGAAGTCTCAGTCTAAAAAACCTCTGTCTCCGGACAGAGGTTTTTTTTGATAGATGACTAGAGAAATCATCTATAGTCATACTATTGTATGGAAGCGGGCAGAGTAGAAATTTAGAAATAGGTTGAACTAATAATTTCTACTTGTCGATATTCCGCAAAACAGCTGTGTTTTCGGGCCTACAGGATGTGGGATATGCATCTGGCGCGAAAGGACGTCACGGTATCAGTTGCCAAGGGCTTGCGCCGAACTCACTTTGGCTGGACGCACAAGTGAGTTCGGCAGTTCACTTACCCACGGAAGTCATGCCTAAAGCGGTGTAGAAATTCGGTTTCTTTCATTTAACTTATCTAACTTGAGAAGTGCCCACAACCGAAACTTTCCAGCTGTCAGTTATTAGTTCAATTTATACAATTTCAAATTGCAGGTTCCCAATATTACACATTTGTAAGGAGAATGAAAGTACAAGCGATAGAGTGAAAGCAAAATTTCCGTCAATATAAGGATATAAGACAAAGCGGAAGCGTTGATGGCTTCGCTGGACAATCAGAACGGACGGGGGCACGATCATGGAAACGTTATATACAGAATACAATCGATACATCTACCATTTATGCTTAAAACTAACACGCAATAAAGCAGAAGCGGAAGATTTAATGCAAGAAGTTTGGCTAAAAGTTGTACGCTACGAATCCTCTATTGCTGAGGTGGACCATGTTAAAGCATGGCTGACAACCATCTGTATGAATACGTTCCGTGATCGTTACCGCAAAAATGTAAGACGCAGCAAGCACTTGATACAACAGCCAGAAGGCTTGGACGTTTCTTTGCTTGATCTAATCGCTTCGGATTCAGAAGGTGTAGCTGAATTGTTGGAAAAACAAGATGTTTCCGTTATGATTCGACATAAAATTTCAGAGCTAGATTCGATTTACCGTACGACAATTTTGTATTTTTATGTTCACCAATACTCGTTGATTGAAATTGCCGATGTCATGAAAGTGTCAATCGGTACGGTGAAATCTCGTTTGTTCCGCGGCAAACAACGCTTAAAAGATATGTTGATGGATGATGCTCGGACACGCGAGTACGTCGTAGCCATTTAAAAAAGCAACCGAATTTTCGGTTGCTTTTTTTATGGAAAAAATTATAAGAATTTTAATCTTTTGCTGGTTATAATGGACTTAAGGGGGAAAGTCTATGAAAAAGAGAAAGTTTAAAAATGGGAGCAAAAGAAAAAGAATTATTATGAGAAGTCTCGGTGTTCTGGCGTTCCTTTATATCGCAGTTATCGCTTGGCAGACATTTAAGCCTTTACCTGAAGGAGTTTCAACTGCAGGTGATCTTCACAAAGTAGACCAAGTTGAAATGATCTATGACTTGTCGTATGCACAAGACAAAGAAGGTACGGAAACAGAAAGTGAACTGCAGATATTCAATGAAATTTACGCAATGATTGATCAAGCAGAAGAATTCATCGTCATAGACCTTTTCCTTTTCGATAATTACAATGACCAAAAAACAGATTTTCCAGCAGTAGCAGAAACTTTAACAGATCACTTATTAGATAAAAAAGAAAAAAATCCGAATCTGCCAATCTATTTTATCACCGATCCATTAAATTACGGTTATGGATCTTATGACAGCCAATTTCTAGATACATTAGAAACTGAAGGCGTTGAAGTCATTGTGACGGATCTGGACAAGCTACGCGATTCCACACCACTTTATTCCGGATTTTACCGTATCATTTTTCAATGGTTCGATAACAGTGGAAAGGGATGGATACCAAACGGCATGTCGAGTGATGCACCTGATTTAACGGCATCTTCTTATCTGGAAATGATGAATATTAAAGCCAATCACAGAAAAGCGGTCATTACCGAAAAAGAAGCAATCATCAGCTCAGCAAACCCTCACAATGCCAGTGGGTTACATAGCAATATGGCTTTCAAAGTCAGTGGTCCGATCATCAATGATATACTAGCAGCTGAAGAAGCCGTGTCCCAGTTTTCAGGCGGACCGGACTTTCCGAGAATCAAAGCAACTGAACAACAAGGTCAATACGAAGTTCAATACCTGACAGAGCGAAAAGTGTTAGATGCGTTGCTTCCGGATATTGAACGAACAAAAAAAGGAGACTCGATTCAACTGGCGATGTTCTATATCTCAGAGACGAGTGTGGTCAATGCGTTAACGGATGCGGCTAATCGCGGAGTCGACGTGCACCTGATACTAGATGCCAACGAAAATGCTTTTGGTACCGAAAAAACAGGATTGCCGAACCGACCTGTAGTGAATGAAATGCTTGCCGAATCAGACGACCATTTGCAAGTGCGTTGGTATAATGCAGTCGTCGGCCAGTTTCATACAAAATCTATTATGATTCAAAGGCAAGATGAAACAGTCGTCATGGGCGGCTCAACGAATTATACGGAACGAGCATTCAATGACTACAACCTTGAAAGTACATTACGCATCGAAGCACCGAATGAAAGTGAACTGACTACAGAAATGACTCAGTATTTCGATCGGCTATGGAGTAACGAGGATGCGCTTTATACACTCGATGTCGAAGAATATCAAGATGATTTCAGCTTTTGGCAACGTGGAATTTATGGCTTCCAAAAACTGTTTAAGTTAACGACTTATTAAAAAAATGCCTCTTCTGGAAACCCAGAAGAGGCATTTTTTCGGTTCTTAAACTTCTTCCGGTTTACCCGCAGAAATCCATTCTTCAACATCCCAGACTTTTGTTGCCAGTCCTTCGTAAAATTCAGGCTCGTGGCTGACCAAAACAATTGTGCCTTTATATGCTTGCATCGCACGTTTCAATTCAGCTTTTGCATCGATGTCCAAGTGATTCGTAGGCTCATCGAAAATGAGCCAATTGCTTTCTTCCATCATCAACTTGCACAGTCGAACTTTAGCTTGTTCGCCACCGCTCAACTGCGTCATTGGACGTGAGATATGCTCGTTTTTCAAACCTGTACGAGCAAGTGCGCCACGTACTTGGCCCTGGTCCATACTTGGGTAAGCTGACCAGATTTCGTCCAGCGGCGTATGAGTTGGTGCTTTGACTTCCTGTTCGAAATAACTTGGCGTCAAATATTCTCCGCGCAGAACATCACCATCAAGCGGTTTGATTTTGCCGAGCATTGTTTTGAGTAACGTCGATTTACCGACACCATTCATGCCGACAAGCGCAATTTTTTCCCCACGTTCGATCATAAACGTTAATGGTGGAAGAAGTGCTTTGTCATAGCCAATCGATAGAGCTTCCGCTTCCACAACATAACGACTCGGGCTACGTGTTTCTTTAAAAGCAAATTGCGGTTTTGCTGCAACTTCAGGCTTATCAATGCGGTCCATACGATCCAGCTGTTTCTGGCGAGATTTAGCACGACCCGTTGTAGAAGCACGAGCTTTGTTTTTCGCAATAAAGGTCTCAGTTTTTTTGATCATGTCTTCTTGTCTTTCATAAGCATCCAAATGCTGTTGCTTGCTTAGTTCTGCAAGTTCAATAAATTTCTCATAAGTTGCTGTATAGCGAGTTAAACGTGAAAATTCCAAGTGGAAAATGACGCTCGTAACACTGCTCATAAATTCCGTATCATGTGAAATCAATAGGAAGGCATGTGGGTAGTTTTTTAAATAGTTAACAAGCCATTGAATATGCTCTTCGTCGAGATAGTTGGTCGGCTCATCCAAAAGCAAAACTTTTGGTTTTTCAAGAAGCAGTTTGGCAAGCAATAGCTTTGTGCGTTGTCCGCCGGAAAGAGCTTCAACATTGCGGTCAAGTCCAATTGCATCAAGACCCAAACCGCGAGCGATTTCTTCCACTTTGCCATCAAGTGTGTAAAAATCACCAGCATCTAAAGCATCTTGCGCTTCAGCCATTTGCTCAAGCAATTCTTCTAATCGCTCAGGATCCGCATCGCCCATTTGCATCGCGACATCGTTCAGTTCTTCTTCTTTTTTATAAAGAGGTAAGAACGCGTCTTGAAGAGTTTGACGGATTGAACGTCCTGGTTGCAATTGCGTATGTTGATCTAAATAACCATAATGTGTCCGTGGCTGCCATTCAACGCGTCCGTCGTCATGAATGATTTTGCCCGTTAAAATGTTCATCATTGTCGATTTACCAACTCCATTGGCCCCGACTAATCCCACATGTTCGCCTTCGACCAAACGGAATGATACATCGTTAAAAAGAGTACGATCACCGAAAGTATGGCTTAAATTTTCTACTGTTAATAAACTCATTTAATAAATTCCTCCATTATCATAAAAAAAATCGCGGTTACAGATCCGCGAGTTTTTGGTTTAATTCCGCAAGTTGTCGTTCCATTTTTTCTAACCGTAGTTCTGCTTTCTCCACCATGCCAGCGTGTCCAGTCGTTTCGAGCTTTTCGATATCACCTTGATGGCTTACATAATCCATCTTCAGTTCAGCAATCGCATATTCCAATTCCTGCTTGTTCACAAAATCACCCTTATTTTTCTACCAGTGTAACACAAAAACACGGAAATTGAATGCTTTACGATTCCCATTCAATATATAATACCTGTATAATGCCAAAAAAGAACGAAAGGAAGTGACCTGCCATCGATACCTTATTATTTGACTTGATGCTTATTATTTTTCTGGGAGTGCTTTCCCAATGGATCGCTTGGCGTCTTCAGCTTCCTGCTATTGTACTGATGTCAATTGCGGGGCTTCTCGTAGGCCCGATTTTTGAAGTGATTCACCCTGCAGAGAGTTTTGGAGAATTGTTTAATCCGTTTATTTCGTTAGCGGTTGCCATTATCTTATTTGAAGGCAGTTTGAATTTAAATTTTAAAGAAATTCGTAACTTTAGCAAACCCATTTTACGAATCGTTACACTTGGTGCTTTTATCGCCTGGATTGCAGGATCTCTCGCAGCCCATTATATAGCTGGGCTATCGTTTGGTGTAGCGTTTGTTATTGGTGGCTTATTCATCGTTACCGGACCTACGGTTATTTTACCGATGTTGCGGCAGGCTAAGTTAAAATCACGTCCTGCAGCTATCTTGAAATGGGAAGGAATTGTAGTGGATCCTTTTGGTGCGCTGCTCGCTTTGTTTGCGTTTCAATTTGTGTTGTTTGCCATTGGTGATGAGACTGCAGCTGCGTTTGGCTTATTTTTCTTGGCATCATTGTTTGCTGTGGCACTCGGTGCTGGAGCAGGATGGCTAATGGGAATGATGTTCGAAAAAGGACAAGTTCCAGAATTCCTCAAAGCTCCGATGGTATTTGGTGTAGTGTTATTGGTTTTCGTTGTATCAGACATTGTAATGCACGAAACAGGACTACTAGCAGTTACAGCAATGGGAATGATTATGGCCAACATGAACATTGCGTCTATTAACGATATGCGTCATTTTAAAGAAAATATTTCTGTCTTGTTGATTTCTAGTATTTTCGTCATGCTCACGGCTTCGCTTAGCTTAGAGGTCTTGATCGGTATCTTTAATTGGCAAGTGATTTCCTTTGTATTGGCAATGCTGTTTATCGTTCGACCTTTATCCATCTGGTTGTCGACCATTGGGACGGACTTGACGATTCAAGAAAAAACGCTGGTTGGCTGGATCGCACCTCGTGGCATTGTCGCATTGACCGTCTCGGGGTATTTTGCAGGCGTCTTGCTGGAAGCTGGTTTTGCGGATGCGGAGTTGTTGACCGCTTTAACATTTGCACTGGTCTTTTCTACTGTGATTGTCCACGGCTTTACGATTGGCTGGGTTGGCAAAAAGCTTGGACTTGCGACAGCTGACGATCCAGGGGTCATTATTATCGGTGCTAGCCGGTTCGCGACAAAACTCGGCAAAGTATTAGCGGATCTTGAAAAAAGCGTTTTGATTATAGATTCCTCTTGGGGGCGTTTGCAAGAAGCCCATCAAATGGGACTAAAGACGTATGCTGGTGAAATTCTATCGGAACACACTGATTATGAAGTTGATTTAACGCCGTATGAAACGATGGTGGTTGCGACTGGAACTGATTCGTATAACGCGCTCGTCGTTAATAATTTTGTTCCAGAAATGGGCCGTGCAAATCTTTACCAGACAGCGATTCAAGAAGGCGACCCAGGCGATTTTCATTCCTCATTGAGTGGTCGAACATTATTTGGAGAAGAATGGAACATCCATAAGTTGGAAACAAAAGCAGAAGCAGGCTACACGATGCGCAAAACACAATTGTCGGAGCAGTTTACTTATGAA
This sequence comes from Planococcus faecalis, assembly GCF_002009235.1. NCBI lineage: Bacteria > Bacillati > Bacillota > Bacilli > Caryophanales > Caryophanaceae > Planococcus > Planococcus faecalis. The sequence continues at coordinate 2,873,700 of NZ_CP019401.1, read as the reverse complement.
GATTTCAAGACAAAATGGTCTAACGATACCATTCCTTTGTTTGTTCAATACGCCCAAGGCAAAATTGAGTTTTTTGCAGAAAACAACAAACTCGAGCCAAAAGCTGGAGACATCATCGTCAGCTTTACTGCATCTTCTCCCGAATCTGAGCGAACGCAGGAACGTTTAGAAAGCAAACGTTCAAAAAACGGAACTCAGACTAAAGAATGAAATCTCTCTCTCAAAAGTAATTAAGGTACGTAATGTGAAACAGGGTTTGTTATGATGAAGACAAACAGGTTATTGCGATGCTGCAAGTAGATGCAGTCGACAGCAAGAACGTATTTTGAGGAGGACAAGAGAGTATGAAAGTTTTATTAGTAGACGGCACGATCATCGGCAGAAAAACCGGTGCCATTCTGGAACAAATTCAAGTTTATATTAATGAAACCAATCCTGAAATTGAGTTAAAATTATTAAAGTTAGCTGATTACGATCATCAGTTTGTTGATGGGCGACCGCTTGGTGAATACAATGACAGCATGCAAGAAATGGTTCATCGTTTTGAAGAAGCAGATGGCTATATCATCGCAACACCGATTTTCCAAGGATCCATTCCGGGTGTGTTGAAAAATACATTTGATATGCTTCACCCGCGCACGATGCGTTACAAACCGGTATCAATCGTGGCAAATGGTGGAACGTATCAGCATCACTTAGTGATTGAAAATCAGTTAAAGCCGATTCTTGATTACTTCCGCTGTCTTGTAACGCCAAACTATGTATACACGCATACGAGTCATTTTGACGAAACCAATACGATTGTCAGTGAAGACGTTCACAATCGCTTGCGCGAATTGGCACGTGTTTTCGTGCAATATGCTGAAATGAGCAAACATTTGTCGAAAGAAACATTGGATAATCATTAATAAGGTAGTGAAGAAACCTCCCGGATGTGGGAGGTTTCTTCTTTTTGGATTTTATTTGAAATGGGTTTAGGTTTTATTCCACTAATTGGGCTTGCTGTCGAAAAGGAGTAGAATACTGTCCGAATTGGCTAGAATACTGTCCGAATTCCACCCAATACTGTCCAAATTACGAAAATACTGTCGAAACGCTAAAACGCCTCGGGAATCACATACTGCCGATCTTTAAAACGGCCGTGATAAGGCATTTTCGTGCTCGCTAAGAGCTTCGAAGCAATCGAAGGAGACGTGATTCCTGTAAAATCGCGAAATTCTCGGCTGCTGATTGTCGGTTTGACCAAACTGCGGTATTGCCTGAGCGCATCAAGATGCGCGAGAGGATCAGCATGCAGACATGCATTACAACGCCATTTTCCACCACGATAATGGAGCAGGCAATATGGGCAGTTGGGGCATAACACACCAGGTGGAAATGAATCCGTAAGTCCAAGTGACGTAAATGGTTTTATTGAATAGAGCGCGAGTAAGTTTTTCGCCAGTGACTCTGTTTTTCTTTGAGATAATACATCGTGCGGGTGAAGAATCAACAATTGTTCCATGAGGTGTGGTAGTCCAGATGACTGAATCATGATGCGACTGCCTGCGCGAGATTGAATCACAGACGATGGGTACGTAAAAATGATGGCGCCGACAACAGGCAGCTGGATGCGTTGCTTGCGTAAAAATTGTTCCAGCCACTTTTCGTGGCGGCGCAATTGATCGTCTGGATTATTCATGCCATCAATGCTGCCGTCTTTATTGGTTCTGGAAAATTGCCTCAAAGTAGGATCGAAATTGAGCAAGCCAGAAATGCTTTTGATTTCCAAAGCCAATACAAATCGACTAGTCACAAGAACACTATCAATTTGATGGGAAGACATCTCTTTTTGAATGAACAAGTCGTGGATGAAATAATGCGGTAACGAGAGGTCGATTTCGTGCCAAAAGGAGTCTACGCGCAATTCGCCGTGATATCCGGCGGTGATGCGACGGAGTTTTTCTGTCCAGTGGGGATGTCGGGGATGGACAGTGGGCATTCGTTGAAGCAAACTTTCCAGTTGGAAAATTTGAGGGGGCTTTATGCGTGTTTTAATGATCAATCGATCCTCTCCTTTATGTGAAATTACTTTAAATATAGCTAGAATGAGCGTGTTGTGCAAGTGGAATTTGAAGTTAATGGAAGTACTGTCCGGATTGGATGAAATACTGTCCAAATTCGTTAGAATACTGTCCGAATTCCACCAAATACTGTCCAAATTCGAGAAATACTGTCCAACCCCCAAAAATACTTCTGAAAAGCCAGTCCCAACAGAAAATGTTACACTAATCACAGTAGAAATGAGGGTGAATATAAATGAAATCAATCGTTTTAGCAGAAAAGCCATCCGTCGCACGTGACATTGCGCGTGTATTAGGGTGCGAGCAAAAAGGCAACGGCTATTTAGAAGGCAAACAGTATATCGTCACGTGGGCACTCGGCCATTTGGTGACGCATGCGCAGCCAGAGCAATACAACAATGATTTTAAAGAGTGGAAAATGGATACGTTGCCGATTATTCCAAAACCATTTAAATTAGTGCCAATCAAACAATCGATGAAACAATTTAATGCGGTAAAATCTCAATTACAGCGCGGCGATGTCAAAGAAGTCATCATCGCAACAGACGCAGGCCGCGAAGGGGAGCTTGTCGCACGTTGGATTTTAGAGAAAACCAATACACATAAACCGGTAAAACGGTTGTGGATTTCGTCGGTAACCGACAAAGCCATTAAAGACGGCTTTAACAACTTAAAAGACGGGCGTGCTTACGAAAATCTATATGCAGCGGCTGTTGCACGCGCAGAAGCGGATTGGGTCGTCGGGATTAACGCAACACGCGCACTAACTGTTAAATACAACGCACAATTATCAACAGGGCGCGTACAAACGCCGACACTTGCGATGATTGCGGAACGCGAAAAGCAAATTCGCAACTTCCAACCGAAACCTTATTACGGTATGCAAGCCATCACCGATCAAGCAAAATTCACTTGGACAGATGGCAACTCGACACAATCATTTGATAAAGAAAAAATTGACAAGCTATTCAACAAACTCGAAAACACACATGAAGGCACCGTGACGGACATTAAAATCACGCCGAAACGTCAGCCAGCACCGCCTTTATTTGATTTGACCGAACTGCAAAAAGAAGCTTATAAGCGCTATAGCTGGTCGGCGAAAGAAACACTTAACACGCTGCAAAATTTATACGAGCGCTATAAAATCGTGACATACCCGCGTACAGACTCGAAACATTTAACGAGTGATATGCGCGATACGTTAAAAGATCGCGTAAAAGCAGTGCAAGTCGGACCGTACCGCAGTTTGTCGGCAATGATTTTGAAAAATCCAGTGGCTCCGCAAAATGGCGTCATTGATGACGCGAAAGTATCCGATCACCATGCCATTATCCCGACGGAAGAAACACCACCGCTGCACGAATTATCAGACAAAGAGCATAAATTATACGACATGATCGTCAAACGGTTTCTTGCTGTATTTTATCCGCAATACGAATATGATCAAACGACGGTCAAGCTAACGGCTGGAGGCGAAACGTTCCAAGCAAAAGGCAATACCGTTCGCAATGAAGGCTGGAAACGCATTTACAAAGATGACGGCGAGGACAACGACACGACGTTGCCAGCGTTTGAAAAAGGTCAATCGTTGACGCTCAAAGGCATTGCATTAACAGATGGCAAAACCAAGCCACCTGCATTTTTCAATGAAGGAACGTTACTTGGCGCCATGGAAAATCCAGCGCAGTTTATGAGTGGCGAAACAAAAGAAGTGATTCAAACGCTTGGCGAAGTGGGCGGACTCGGCACAGTAGCCACACGAGCTGACGTCATCGATAAATTATTTAATACCTTTTTGATCGAGAAAAAAGGCAAAGATTTGACGATTACGTCAAAAGGTCGCCAGTTGCTGGAGCTTGTTCCGGAAGACTTAAAGTCGCCGAAACTGACCGCCGATTGGGAGCAGCAATTAACGAAAATTGCGAAAGGCCAATTGAAAAAAGAAGACTTCATAAAAGAAATGATTGTCTTTGCTGAAAAATCGGTGTCAGATATTAAAAAGAGCGATAAGAAATTCAAACACGATAACATTACTGGCAAAATGTGCCCGGATTGTGGGAAACCGCTTCTTGAAGTCAACGGTAAGCGTGGCAAGATGAACGTCTGCCAAGATCGTGAATGTGGTTATAAAAAACAAGTGGCGATGCAAACCAATGCGCGCTGCCCAAATTGTCATAAAAAATTGGAATTGCAAGGTGAAGGAGACGGCAAGATTTTCGTCTGCAAATGTGGTCATCGTGAAAAACTATCAGCATTTGAGAAACGCAAAAAATCCGGTCAATCCAAAGCCAACAAAAAAGACGTCAATAAATACTTGAACCAGCAAGATGAAGCCCCTCAAAATACCGCAATGGCCGAAGCCTTGAAAAAATTATTAGGTCAAAGCGAATAGAATCTTGAGGCGTATGATGATATGCTGTGACTAAAGAATCTTTTCAAAGCAAGGGGAGAGGTTATGGCGAAGAAAATGGTGAAAACCAATGCAGCACGTATGCTTGATAAAAGTGGAATCTATTACGAACTGCTTCATTACCGTACAGAAGACGGCAAAGTAGACGGAGTTTCTGTCGCTGAAAAAATTGGTTTTGCTGTAGAATTTGTATACAAAACGCTGGTTGCAACGGGGGCATCAAAACAGGCTTACGTCTTTGTCATACCCGTTGCAGAAGAATTGGATTTAAAAAAAGCCGCCCAAGCCACTGGTGAAAAGAAAATCGAAATGCTACCGGTCAAGGAAATCTTGACATTAACTGGCTATATTCGTGGGGGTTGCTCTCCTGTTGGCATGAAAAAACCGTTCCCGACCTTCATTTCCTCAGAAGCTGGACAACTAGATGAAATAATCGTTTCTGCTGGTAAAATTGGTGTTCAGCTGAAACTAGCTCCTAATGAACTGCTGGCTGCAACAACTGGTCAGTTTGCCGAGTTGACAGCATCAAGTCAATAGAGCATCCATCCATTCGCGTTGAATGGGTGGATTTTTCATATCACAATAAAAGAAAGAAGGATGTTGATGAAGCGTTCGCTATTTTATCGCTGGCTGTTCTTTATCGTTGGATTGATTGTCCTTGCTCTTGGCTTTACAATGACCATAAAAGGCAGCAAATTAGGAATTGGGCCGTGGGATGTGCTACACGTCGGATTGTATTTAAAATTTGGACTGACCATTGGTACGTGGTCAGTCATTGCCGGTTTCACACTGATTGGGAGTACGGCTTTCTTTACGCGAAGGATCCCGCAAATCGGTACTTTTTTAAATATGTTGCTCGTCGGAGTCTTTATCGATGTTTTTAATTTTTTAATTCCTGATATTCAAACCTTGGTCGGACAAATTGTGATTTTGTCTGCCGGAATTATTATTTCAGGCTACGGCGTCGGTCTTTACGTATCACCGAAAATTGGTGCAGGTCCTCGGGATAGCTTGATGATGCTGCTCGTTGATAAGACAGGACTTAGTATTAGTGTCGTTCGAGCAGGAATTGAAGTAGGAGTGGCATTACTGGGTTGGTTGCTCGGTGGACCTGTTGGCATTGGAACCATTGCCGTTGCTTTGTTAACTGGTAGAATTGTACAAGTTTCTTTGCCTCAATTTGAAAGATTGTTAGTAACACTGATCGGTGAAAAAGAAAATCTGCCGCCCGTTCTGAAAGTTTAAGAGTTAGGCGTGTGTAACTTATTCTAAAGTGATGTGAAGTCTAACTACAAGTAGAGCCTGGCATTGGTTGCCGGGCTTTTTTGTGCCTCAATTTTAACGCATCCAAATTAAAGATACTAATGCATTTCACAACTCACGATAGTTGAAACCCATACGGCAATATGTTATAAATAAAACCTAGTAAGTCTATTGGTTTTATAAAATACGAATTTAACGGAGGATTTTATGGGTCGAGAATTTGTAGAAATATTTGATGAGTGGGTTCATACGTATGATGATTCAGTTAGTGGAAAAGACGAGGAATACAAAGACGTCTTCTTAAAATACAACGAAATCTTGCAGGCAGTGGCTGATGCAGCCAGTGAGCCAGTTATCGAGTTTGGTGTCGGTACCGGGAATTTGACTGAAAAACTTCTTGAACGAGGGTTGCAAGTAGTAGGAATCGAACCCAACCAAGCGATGCGTAAAGTAACTGCAGAAAAAATGGCAGACTTAAAAGTAATCGACGGAGATTTTTTGGAATTTGAAGCCGGAATTTCACCGCAAAGCTTTGTCAGTTCTTATGCGTTCCATCATTTAACGGATACAGAAAAAGCCCAAGCTTTTCAACTTTATGCCGATCAACTGCCAAGAGGCGGAAAAGTAATTTTTGCAGACACTGTATTCGTTTCAGAAAGAGCCAAACAGGAAATAATTGCGTTTGAACAAAATAGAGGTCATCTTAATTTAGTAGAAGACTTGAACCGTGAATACTACACGACGGTTCCAAAACTAGAAGAGTTGATTACAAAAGCAGGGTTTACCGTAAAGTTGTCGAAGATGAACAACTATGTCTTTCTGATTGAAGCAACTAAAATCTAAGGAGCGATAGAGATGAAAAAAATGAATGTTGAAAGCTTTAACTTGGATCACACAAAAGTAGTGGCACCATATGTCCGTTTAGCTGGAGAAAAAACAGGAGCTAAAGGCGATACGATTCGCAAATACGACATCCGTTTCAAGCAACCAAACAAAGAGCATATGGAAATGCCTGGACTTCATTCGCTTGAACATATGATGGCTGAACACAGTCGCAATCATTCTGATAACATCGTTGATATTGGGCCAATGGGATGCCAGACAGGATTTTATTTGTCTGTTATTAATTTGGATGATTATGATGAAATTCTTCAAATATTAGAAAATACATTAAAAGACGTCTTAGAGGCAGACGAAGTGCCAGCATGCAATGAAGTTCAATGTGGTTGGGCTGCGAGTCATAGCTTAGAAGGCGCGAAAGAATTGGCGCGTGAAATGTTAGCGAAAAAAGATCAATGGACTCAAGTATTCGCTGAAACAGCGAACTAAGGAGAATCTTGATGAATTATGTAACGAACATTCAACAATTGATCGGGAACACACCATTACTAGAGTTAACGCATAGTAAAATCCCAAACGGTTGCCGCATCTTTGCTAAGCTTGAATATTTCAATCCAGGCGGAAGCGTCAAAGACCGATTAGGCGTTTCGCTTATTGAAGATGCCGAAAAGCGTGGTGTCTTGAAGCCAGGCGGCACAATCATAGAGCCAACTGCTGGCAACACTGGCATTGGATTAGCGATTGCTGCAATTGGCAAAGGCTATCACGTGAAATTTGTGGTACCCGAAAAGTTCAGCCAAGAAAAACAAGGTTTGATGCGCGCATTAGGAGCAGAAGTCATTAACACACCGACGGAAGAAGGCATCAAAGGTGCCATCAAAAAAGCCGAGCAATTGGTTAAAGAGCAAAATGCCTTCTCACCTTCTCAATTTTCCAACCCGGCGAATCCACAAACTTATGTTCAAACACTTGGTCCGGAAGTTTGGACTGCATTAGACGGAGAAATTGATATTTTTGTTGCGGGTGCTGGATCAGGTGGAACTTTTATGGGGACTGCTCGCTATTTAAAATCGCAAAAGCCATCGATAAAAACGGTCATTGTGGAACCAGAAGGCTCAATATTAAACGGTGGGTCATCAGGACCTCATTTGACCGAAGGCATCGGCATGGAATTTTTGCCGGATTATATGGATAAAAGCTATTTTGAAGCGATTCATACAATTACGGACAAAGATGCATTCATGGCAGTTCGAGAACTAGCGAAGACAGAAGGCTTATTGGTTGGTAGTTCGTCAGGAGCGGCATTTGTAGCAGCGTTACGCGAAGCCGAAAATGCGAAGCCTGGAAGTCATATCGTGACGGTGTTTGCCGATTCAAGTGAACGCTATATGAGTCAACATATTTACGATAGAAGTTTTGAGGAGGAACAGCAATGAAGCCAAAAACGAGATTAATCCACGGTGGCATTGTCGGCGACGAAGCAACAGGCGCTGTATCGACACCGATTTACCAAGTGAGCACGTATAAGCAGGAAGCGGTCGGGAAATTTAAAGGCTATGAATATTCACGTACCGGAAACCCGACACGTCACGCACTGGAAGAATTGATAGCAGATGTCGAATTCGGTCATGCTGGATTTGCATTTGGCTCAGGGATGGCCGCTATTTCATCAGTTATGATGTTGTTTTCAGCAGGTGACCATATCGTGTTAACCGATGATGTATACGGTGGAACTTACCGTGTCATCAATAAAGTATTAAACCGCTTTGGCTTAGAATTTACTTTTGTGGATACTGGAAACCTAGCAGAAGTAGAAGCCGCTGTAAAAGAAAACACAAAAGCGATTTTCATTGAAACACCGACCAACCCATTGCTAAAAGTAACGGATATTGAAGCTGTTGCAGCATTTGCGAAGTCGAAAAACTTAGTAACGATTGTTGACAATACATTCATGACGCCTTATTTACAAAACCCAATTAAATTAGGTGCAGATATTGTCTTGCATAGTGCGACAAAATACATTGGCGGACATAGTGATGTTGTGGCGGGACTGGTTGTTGTTAATTCAGCGGAGCTTGCAGAAGAAGTTCACTTTGTGCAAAATTCGATCGGGGCAATTTTAGGACCGCAAGATTCGTGGTTGCTTATTCGTGGATTAAAAACTCTAGGCTTGCGCATGGAAGAAGCGAACTCTAATGCTCAAAAAATCGCGGAATTTTTAGAAGGACATGACGCTGTTGGAAAAGTGATTTATCCGGGACTTGAAAGTCACCCGGGACGCGAATTAATGCAAAAACAAGCGACGGGCTTTGGCGGCATGATTTCGTTTGATGTCGGCAGTAAAGAAAAAGCAGGAGAATTACTGGCGAAATTGAAATACTTTACGTTGGCCGAAAGCTTAGGGGCAGTTGAGAGTTTAATTTCTGTGCCAGCGCAAATGACACACGCATCGATTCCAATTGAACGCCGTGCAGAGTTAGGTATTGTAGAAGGTTTGGTGCGAATTTCAGTCGGAATAGAAGATGTAGAAGATTTGATTGAAGACCTAGCGTATGCATTAAAATGAGTAGAAAGCGGACCTCGGTCCGCTTTTTCTTTTGGAAAAAATGACCGTATGGTAAGATAGAGACAGAATTTCGTTTTGAAAGGAAGAGGACATTGTCAAAAAAACTAGATGCATTTTTAGATGAGAACTTAACAGAATTAAAAGAGCAAGGTCTTTACAATGAAATTGACCCGGTTGAAGGACCAAACGGCGCGATCATTAAAGTTCGCGGCAAAGACCTGATCAACCTTTCTTCAAATAACTACTTAGGACTTGCGACAAACGAAGACTTGAAACAAGTAGCAAAAGACGCAATCGATAAATACGGTGTTGGCGCAGGCGCGGTTCGTACAATTAACGGAACACTTGATTTACACGTAAAATTAGAAGAAAAGCTTGCTGAATTCAAAGGAACAGCAGCAGCAATTTCCTATCAATCTGGTTTTAACTGCAACATGGCGGCGATTTCAGCTGTAATGGATAAAAACGATGCGATTCTTTCGGATCAATTAAACCACGCATCGATTATCGATGGTTGCCGTTTATCGAAAGCGAAAATCATCGCATTTAAACACTCGGATATGGAAGATTTGCGCATGAAAGCAAAAGAAGCAACAGAATCTGGCCTTTACAATAAAGTGATGGTCATCACAGACGGCGTCTTCTCGATGGATGGGGATATTGCCAAACTTCCAGAAATCGTTGAAATCGCAAAAGAATTTGATTTGATTACGTATGTGGATGATGCACACGGATCAGGCGTAACGGGCAAAGGAAAAGGAACTGTAAAACATTTCGGTCTTGAAAAAGAAATCGATATGCAAATGGGAACTTTATCTAAAGCAGTCGGCGTTGTCGGTGGTTATGTAGCCGGTAAGAAAAACCTAATCGACTGGTTAAAAGTGCGTTCACGTCCGTTCTTGTTTTCAACAGCGGTAACTCCAGGAGACGTTGCAGCGATTACTGCAGCGGTACAAATGATTATTGACTCAACAGAATTGCACGATAAGCTATGGGAAAATGGCGATTACTTGAAAAAAGGTCTAGACGCATTAGGCTTTGACATCGGTCATTCCGAAACACCAATCACACCTTGCATCATCGGCGACGAGAAGTTAACACAAGAATTTTCGAAGCGCTTATTTGAAGAAGGCGTTTATGCAAAATCAATCGTCTTCCCAACAGTTCCAAAAGGCACGGGACGCGTACGCAATATGCCAACAGCGGCTCACACAAAAGAAATGTTAGATGAAGCGATCGCGACTTACGAAAAAGTCGGCAAAGCATTAGGCGTTATCAACTAAAAAATACGAAACAAGCCAAGCGGCATGCCGCTTGGCTTGTTTTTATTTCCAAATAAAGGCGATACTGTCCAGATTGGACCAAATACTGTCCGAATCGTGCAAAATACTGTCCAAATTTCTCAAATACTGTCCAAATCAACCCGAATACTGTCCAAAGCCTTTTCTTGCGCCTCAAAATAAATCGCAGCAAAGACTTTTGCCGTCATCAACATGGCATTTTCATTAAAATCAAAGTTTTCATGATGATGCGGGTAAACCAATTCGCTATCATCCATTTTGGCGCCAACAAAAAAGTACGCGCCTGGCTTAGCTTGCGTATAATACGTAAAATCCTCAACTGGCATAATCGGATCGATTTCCACTACATGTTCATCTCCCAGCACGCCGCGTGCAGCGGCACGAACAATATCCGTTTCAGTGAGGTGATTCCAAAGCGAGTCGTAGCCCGTTTCGATGATCAATTCGGCAGTGGCGCCCATCGCTATGGCGACATTTTCCACAATTGCCCGTAAACGTTGTCCTGCAAGTATGCGAAGCTCAGGATCAAAGACACGAATGGTGCCTTCTAAAACAGCTTTGCTTGAAATAACGTTATCAGCATCACCCGCATGGAATTTACCGATAGAAACGACCAATTCTTTTAATGGATTGGCGTTACGGCTAACAATGGATTGAAGCGCGACCATAATATGGCTCGCTACTAAAATCGGGTCGATGCCTTGATGAGGTTCTGCGCCATGAGTTCCAGAACCGTGGACGGTAATTTTGATAGCATCTTCAGAAGCTTGCAAAAAGCCATCCCGCAAATAAACGCGACCCACATCCATCTTGCTCTGCAAATGAGCACCGAAAACTGCATCGACCCCGTCTAAGCAACCATCTTCAATCATGGCACGTGCCCCGCCTGGTGATAGTTCCTCACCAAATTGATGGATTAACACGATGGTTCCAGGCAAATCTTTTTGGATCGCGACCATCGCTTTTGCAAAACCAAGTAACGCAGCGGTATGTCCGTCGTGTCCACAAGCATGCATAACACCAGGGACCGTAGATTTATACGAGACATCTTTTTGATCCTCAATCGGCAACGCATCGAAATCGGCACGGAACGCGATCGTCTTGCCCGGTTTGCCACCACGAATTGTTCCAACGACCCCTCGTCCACCAACATTACGACGAACGTCAACGCCCATTGCTTCTAGTTGCTCTGCAATAAAAGCAGGAGTCGCGATTTCTTGATGCGACAACTCAGGATTCATGTGTAAGTATCTTCTAATTTCTACCATCTCTTCGAACAACGAATCGATTTGTTGTATGATTGTCATTTTCAAAACTCCTTTGATTATCAAATAAATTATCAATTATTCATAAAGTTCACTATAGTATAAGTATACAACAAGTTAAATCCATTGGAGGCTCTTAAATGAAAATTACAAAAGCGACGTTACACGCGGTCAGATTTCCTCTCAACGAACCATTTATTATTTCTTACGCAACTTATCCAGATATGCCAGCATTGATTGTCGTATTAGAAACGGATACCGGACTGACCGGCTACGGCGAAGCAGTTCCAGATGAGCATGTCACGGGAGAGTATTTTACTTCGGCATTTGAAGTGTTGAAAGAACAATTCCTCCCGGCAATTATCGGGCTGAGTCCATTCGACATCGAAGCGATTCATTCGAAAATGACTGCCTTAATGACAGGTAACTCAGCTGCAAAAGCCGCTGTGGATATTGCTTGTTATGATTTAATGGGCAAAGCAGTGGGACAGCCAGTTTACAATTTAATTGGTGGACAAGCAACTGCATATTTGGATTATCCCAAAGTGCTGAGCATCGAAGCGCCTGAAATTATGGCGGAAAAAGCGTTGCACGCTGTCGAAATGGGTTATGCTTCCTTGAAATTGAAAGTAGGCAAAGGACAAGCAAAAGAAGACGTAGAGCGAATTTTAGCTGTTCGTCAAGCAGTCGGTAGCGACGTGCCAATCCGTGTTGATGTCAATCAAGGATGGAAATCACCAGGCATTGCAGTCGCAGCGATTAAACAACTCGAGGAGGCTAACATTGCCTGGATTGAACAGCCAATCCGTATGGGGGATATTCGCGGATTAGCAGAAGTCCGGTCAAAGACAGCCGTCCCAATTATGGCTGACGAAAGTATTCAATCGATGGAAGACTTGCTAGAAATTATTCGTTTGCAAGCAGCAGATGTTATTAACATTAAGCTAATGAAATGTGCCGGCATTTTCTATGCTACGCAAATGGCGAAGACTGCTGAAGCCGCTGGCATGTTGTGCCAAATCGGTTCGATGGTAGAATCATCTGTTGCTTCAGCAGCAGGCTATCACGTTGCGATGGCACGTATCAATATCGAAAGCACAGAATTAACCGGACCATTGCTCTTTAGCGAAGAAATTGGCGATTTAACTTATGAACATCCATATGTATTGTTATCAGGCAAGCCGGGTTTAGGTATAGAAATAGATCAAGCACAGCTAGACAAACTAACAGTAAAGTCATGTGTAATTGAGTAGAAACAGAAAAACTCGCATCCCTTACAAGGGGTGCGAGTTTTTCTGTTTATAAGAGTCGAATCTACACGGCAGCTTGCGCTTTTCTGGTTGTCCAGCGCAAGCAGCCAGATTCTAGGGTCTTAAGCCACTCTCACTATGCGACTGACGAGACGTCGCTTCGCGAGAGCGTCTTACGCCCGTCGAATCTACACGGCAGCTTGTGCTTTTCTGTTAATCCGTATCTTGAATTAAACTCAAAAAGCGTTTGGTTCGTTCTTCAGTTGGGTGATTGAAAATGTCTTCCGGCTTGCCGCGTTCGACGATGCGTCCTTCGTCCATAAACAATACTTCGTCAGCGACGCCTTTGGCAAAGCGCATTTCGTGTGTCACGACAACCATTGTCATGCCTTCAGCGGCTAAATCTTTCATAACTTGTAGCACCTCCCCAACTAATTCGGGATCGAGTGCAGATGTTGGTTCGTCGAAGAGCATGACTTTCGGTTCGAGTGCTAGCGCTCGCGCAATACCGACGCGCTGTTGTTGACCACCACTCAGTTGGAACGGGTAGTCATTGATTTTTTCGCCGAGCCCAACTTTTATGAGCAATTGCTCTGCTTTTTGTTTAGCTAGTTTTTTGTTTTGTTTTTGAACAGTAATGGGTCCTTCCATGACATTTTCAAGAGCGGTCATGTGAGGAAATAAATTATAATGCTGAAAGACCATGGCGGATTGTTTACGAAAAGCCATGATTTGCTTTTTTGATAATGGTTTAGCGAAATCGACCGTTTGTTCACCAATTGTTACTAAACCCGAAGTTGGGGTTTCCAACGTATTTAGGCACCGTAGAAATGTCGTTTTTCCAGAACCAGAGGGACCAATCACGACAATTGCTTGTCCTTTTTGAACATCTGTATCGATGCCTTTTAATACTTCGAGTTGACCGAACTTTTTATGCAAATTTTTTATTGAAATCATATTGAACTCCTTACTGCATTCAGTAACCTGCGTGTATTATCTGGAAACATAACGGTCAAAACGATGTTCGAGCCTGCCTTGGACTAATGACAAGGCAAAGCAAATGACCCAGTACAGCAATGCCGCTTGACCGTATAATAGCAGGAATTCATAATTGGTTGCGGCAATTTGCTGTGCGACTCTGAACATTTCGGTAACTAAAATTAGGGAAGCAAGAGACGTATCTTTGACTAAACTGATAAAGGTATTGGACAAGGGAGGCAAAGAAACGCGCGATGCTTGTGGCAAAATGACGCGCCGCAGCGATTGCGTGTAGGACATGCCAATGGTATTGGCTGCCTCCCATTGCCCTTTTGGAATGGACAAGATCGCTGCTCGAATCACTTCAGACGCATAAGCGCCGACGTTCAGCGAAAAACCAATGACTGCTGCTGGGAATGGATCGATTGTGATGCCAAGTGTCGGCAATCCATAAAATAAGATGAACAATTGAACGAGTAAAGGTGTCCCACGAATAATGGAAACATAAACACGTGCGATAAGTTGAAAAATCTTAACTGTGGAAATTCGAGCCAGCGCTGTCAAAACCGCCAATATCAAACCGAAAATAAAAGAGATAATCGATAAAGGTAATGTAAATTGAAGTGTTGCTTCGATCAAAGGAAGAAATGAGGATTGCGCAATATCCACAAGTCGTTCCATTCTGACCGGATCAGAAAAAATACTATTCAAGTACATTTTCACCAAACCATTTTTCTGAAATTTCATCGTACGTGCCGTCTTCAATCATGTCAGCTAGTGCTTGGTTTGCTTCCTCTACTATTGCGCCGCTGCCTTTTCTAAATAGTAGCCCACTTTGTGCAGCATCTTCTGATTTATCTATTACTTTTACTTTCGCATCTGGACGTTGTTTCAGAAAATCCAAAACGGTTAAATTATCGTTAACGGTTGCATCCACGCGACCAGAATTCAATAATTCAATCGCTTGGTTAAATCCTTCAACCCCTTCAAGCTCTGCGCCAAAAGAAGTTGCTGTTTCAGCGTAGTTACTTGTGAGCGATTGTGCAGACAACTGACCTTTTAAATCTTCGAAGCTTTTAATTTCATTATTATCTTCAGCGACTACTAGGACTGCAGTCGACGTAATGTATGGATTTGAAAACTCATAGCTTTCTTGGCGTTCTGGATTAATACCGACTTGATTGGCTACCATATCAAACCGGCCAGCATCCAACCCTGCAAACATGGCATCCCATTGTGTTTCAAGGAATTCAGCTTCTACGCCGAGGCGATCAGCCACTTCACGTGCAATTTCAACATCAAAACCAGTGAGTTCTCCTGAGGCATCATGGAACGTGAAAGGCGGATATGTGCCTTCTGTACCAATGACCAACGTTCCTTCTTCTTGGACTTTAGCCAATACATCGTCTTCGGATTTATTGGCATCATCTGTCGTTGGATCTTCTTCCTTTGAACCGCTGCAAGCAGCTAAAACGAACATTATTCCTACTAATAAAAACGTTAAACTAAATTTTTTCATCAATAATCTCCTCAATTCCTTTGTAGTTTTAATCTAGATAATTTCTTTTTGAATGTGTATCTTCTTATTTTTTTCCTAAGCTAGACAACCAAAATACAAAGTTTATTTAACCTACTTGTATAGTTGGTTTTAAAGCTAAAAAAAAGAACAATTGCTGACTAAAAAAAAGAAATCCTAAAGTTGGTCTATTATAGCATGTATTTTCCTGTTCTCCAACCGTGCAGACATAGAAAATAAGTCCGAAATTTTTGGGTTATCAATGATCAAAGACTTACAAAGGCTATTTCATCAATAGAAGTAGCTATTCAGGTGGATTTCGAAGAAAATATTTGTATTTTTAAAAAGAACATCTTATAATGACTTAATAGGAAAGCTTTAATTGACAAGGTTTATAGGGATATTTTTGTGTTTTTAGACAGGACAAATGTTTTTGGGGAAAAGGAGTGTTGGAAATGGAACGAATTATGATTACGGGTGCTTTAGGACAAATAGGGTCAGAACTTGTTGGCAAAATGCGCAGCATATATGGCAATGATAATGTCTTAGCAACAGATATACGTCAAACTGCCGATCAATCAGGACCTTTTGAAATTTTGGATGTAACAGATGCACAGAGAATGTACGATTTAGCAAAAGATTTCGGTGCAGACACGATGGTTCATATGGCGGCTCTATTATCAGCGACTGCTGAAGAAAAACCATTACTTGCTTGGAACTTGAACATGGGGGGGCTTGTAAATGCACTTGAAGCCTCTCGCAAGCTAGGAATGCAATTTTTTACGCCTAGTTCTATCGGAGCGTTCGGTCCTTCAACACCTAAGAAAGATACGCCACAAGATACGTTACAGCGTCCAACAACAATGTACGGCGTTAATAAAGTAGCTGGTGAATTGCTCTGCGATTATTATCACACGAAATTTGGTGTCGATACACGCGGTGTTCGTTTCCCCGGGCTCATTTCGAACGTAGCACAACCGGGCGGCGGCACAACTGATTATGCAGTCGATATTTATTACCAAGCAATTGAAAAAGCAAGCTACACTTCATATATTGCAGAAGGAACAGCTATGGACATGATGTATATGCCTGACGCGCTGCAAGCGATTGTCGACTTAATGGAAGCAGATTCAGATCAATTAATTCACCGTAACGCATTTAACGTAACAGCAATGAGTTTCACGCCTGAAGAAATTGCAGCGTCTATCCAAAAGCACATTCCCGACTTTAAAATGTCTTACGCAGTTGATCCGGTGAGACAGGAAATTGCAGATAGCTGGCCAGACAATATCGATGCATCGGCGGCGAAAGCCGAATGGGGCTTTAAAACGTCATATGACTTAGATGCAATGACTGTCGATATGTTAGAAAAGCTAAAAAAAAAGCTTCAACTAGTTTAAGACAATAAAAAATGCCATCCGCAATTTGCGGATGGCATTTTGTGTAGATTAGAACAACAAGTGCGCAACGCCTACAACAATCGGCAAAGCGATAATTGTACGAAGCAAGAAGATGATGATCAGGTCCAGGATGTTGACAGGGATTTTAGATCCAAGTAACAATCCACCAACTTCGGACATGTAAATCAATTGTGTGACGGACATGGTAGCGACGACAAAACGTGTCATTTCAGACTCGATGTCTGCACCAAGAATAGCAGGTAAGAACATATCAGCAAAGCCAACAACCATTAATTGAGCGGCTTCAGCTGCTTCTGGAACACCGAGCAATCGCAGGTAGGGTTCAAACGGTGTACCAAGAATGCTGAATACAGGTGTATACTCGGCTAAAATCAATGCAATTGTACCAAATGCCATTACAACTGGTGCAACACCAATCCACATATCTAGTACGTTTTTAAAACCATCCTCAAAAAACTTTTTAACTGAACGATTTTCTTCAGCTTTTGTCAAAGCATTTTCAATTCCGTGAGAAGTGACATTATAGCCTTGTGGAACATCTTCAGATTGAGAATCTTGAGGTGACCCGTCCATGAACGTAGTCGATTTGTTTGTCAGTGGATAAAGGCGTGGCATGATCAATGCCAAAATAACACCTGCTAAGATAACAGTAGCGTAGTACGGAAGGAAATAGGTGCCGAGGCCGATTTCCTGTATGACTACAATAGCAAAAGTAATCGAAACAACGGAGAACGTGGTTCCGATAATCGCTGCTTCACGCTGCGTATATCTGTTTGCCTCATATTGCTTGCTTGTCAATAAAACACCAATGGTACCATCTCCAACCCATGACGCCAAAGCATCAATAGATGAGCGACCTGGCAAGCGGAAAAGTGGACGCATGATTTTTACCATTATCGTACCGAAAAATTCCAATAAGCCAAAGTTCATCAAGAGGGGAAGAAACAATCCAGCAAAAAGAAAAATAGTGAAAAGGAAAGACAGTAAACCATCTCCAGATAAAAGAAGTCCGCCGGTATTTTCATTCCAGATAGGTTCAGGACCGACTTGGAACAACACCATAACCGCAAAAACCGCGCCGAGAATCCGAACAATCGTCCAAAATAGATTGACATTAAAGAGCTTGTCGATAAATGAAACATAGTCAGTTTCATTAACTTTTTTAGTGATAAAGAACAATGAACCGAGAGCGGCTACGATTAAAATGCCCATCATAATCCACGGTACGATGGATTCGATCGCTCCAGCCATAAGGTTAGCAAGAACTGCTATAGTTACCATCCAGCCATCTTCAGTTGGAATTGGCACTAAAAACAGGAGGATTCCGAGTAAAGAAGGAATCAAAAACAATAACCATGTTGAAGTAGAAAACTTTTTCACAAATAATTCCCCTTTTCTCCGTGCATGAATACACATAATAATAACTGATTATACAACGCTTTCCCCTATGTAAACGCTTTTATAACCAATGTTTATATTATCTGAAAATGCCTTAAAAAAACACCCCCCAACTGAGAAAAAGTTGAAGGGTGTTTTTTAGAAGGATTTTTCGAAATCTTCGTGCCAGCGATAATGATAAAAACGTTCTTTGGTTAACCAGTTTTCTGTAGCAGTATCACCTTGCTGAAGCTTATGTTCCATTTCTTCCAGCATCCAAGCTGTTTGTGAAATATGAGCTTTCATGGAATTCATTTTTTGCTCACGGACTTCACGGATGTCAAAAACGACATCAGGTTGGCCGAGCATCTCCACCGTATTATTTGCAAAAGCTACGCCGTGAAGTGTTGGCCGATCTTTCATTCGGCGGACAGCACGAACAACAGCGCGTGCTGTTGCCTCATGATCTGGATGGACCGCAAAGTCCGGGTAAAAGGTGATGATTTTTGAAGGATTGAGTTCTTCAATCAAATCCGTCATCATCTTAACCATTTTCTCATCATCTTCAAACTCAATGGTTTTATCACGCAAGCCCATCATTCGAAGATCGGTTAATCCCATTGCGTCTGCAGAAGCTTGAAGCTCTTTTTTGCGGACTACAGGGAGCGATTCTCTCGTAGCAAAGGGCGGATTGCCTAAGTTGCGTCCCATTTCGCCAAGTGTTAGGCAAGCGTATGTAACAGGGGTGCCTTGTTGAATATGTGTCGTGATCGTTCCGGAAACACCAAATGCTTCGTCATCCGGGTGAGGGAAGACGACCAGCACATGACGTTCGTGTGGAATTGTCATTATGTGTCCCTCCTTTAATAACTAAACGGTGTTTCGCTAATTTCAAGCGCAACCGCTAGTTTTCCGTCTCCGGCGTGTCCGGCAAGCAACAGCCGACCCTCTTCGTCTAATTCGTAATGCGTAATGCCTTGTGCGTAGACCCAGCCATGCGGTAATTTTAGTCCAACACGGTGTGGACTGTCACCAACCACTTTTCCAAGTTCGTAATTGATCACAACGTTCCGGATAAATGCACCGGCGTTGAAAAAACTTTCGTTAAAATGTGAGGCATAAGAGCCGTTGGTTGTTTCCAAATGAAGGTAAACATCTTTACCGGCAAAAGCATCCAGCTGGACTTGTAATTTTTTTACTTCAACTAATTCCATGATGTTCCTCCTATAAAATCGGTATTCTTTCAGTATAAGGAATTATGTATGAGAATGCGATTAGGTTGCTTTGTAAAGCTAAGATTGTCCTGAGAATTCGCCCGCAGATAGGAGGCTAACAACCGCACCTCATTTCAACAGCAACAAAATTGGACCGCAAAAAAAGCGCGCCGAAGAAAATCCGGCACGCGTTTGTTCTTGCTTATAATTCAGTCACAATGACTTCAGGTTTTGTGAATTTCGAAGCGGCACCGTGCATAACTGGACCAACGTATTCGTTCAGCTTCCAGCCGTGCTGAATTGCTGTTGCGACAAAAAATTTCGCATTTAGAACAGCGTCTTTAACAGATTGCCCGTTTGCTAAGTTCGCGGTAATCGCAGCAGCGAACGTACAACCTGCGCCGTGGTTATAAGTGGTATCTGTTTTTTCAGATGTCAGTAAATAATGTGTTTTGCCATCAAACAATAAGTCTGCTGCTTTTTCATGCTGGAGCTGTTTGCCGCCTTTGATGACCACAAATTCTGCGCCGTGTGCGTGAATTTTTTCAGCGGCCGCTTGCATGTCTTCAACAGTTTTCAACACGCCCATTCCGGATAAATTGCCCGCTTCTACCAAGTTGGGTGTCACGACTTTGGCGTTTGGCAATAAATACTTTATCATGGCATCCACATTTTCAGGGAACAACACTTCGTTTTCCCCTTTGCAAGCCATAACGGGATCAATGACAACGTCTTTGATTCCAGAGTCTGCAATGGCTTTGCCGGCCATTTCAATGATGTCTACAGTTGGGAGCATACCAGTCTTCAAAGCGTCAACCCCTGTAGAAAACGCTGTTTTCAACTGGGCGTCTAGTGTATCTAATGCGATTGGATGAATCCCATGACTCCAGCCATTCTCAGGATCCATTGTGACGATGACCGTTAATGCGTTCATGCCATAAGTTCCGTGTTCTTGGAATGTTTTAAGGTCTGCTTGTATGCCTGCACCGCCAGAAGTATCTGATCCAGCAATGGTTAAGGTTTTTTTGAGTGTCATTAGGTTAGCTCCTCTAAATTGGATTGTCTTTGCCACTATTTTAACAAAATTTCGAGTGTTTACAACGAATTACGCTTATTCGGGACAAGCAGTAAAATGGTAGTTGCAACGCAAATAAGCAAAAAGGCAGTCGCAAAAATGCCCATTAAAACAAAGCCGCTTTTGAAAAGACCAATCGTAATAAGTAATGTTAGAATAGAAACAATAGCAATAATTACACCTAAACAGCCTAGTCCAGCGCGCTTTGCGCTTTCAGGAGCTGTTGTGCCTTTCGTTTTTGAAACACTCGTAATCTTTTCGCGCCAATCGGCCATCGTAATCGCTCCTTTGGACAATCGTACCATGAAGCTGGATAAATAGAACATAAGAAAGTAGGGGATATTTTGGCTAAAGATCCACGGATGACTGAAATCGAACGGTTGTTAGAAGAAATGAAAGAGCAAGGGGATACGAAAGAATCTGGCTTCTGGAAATATGCCAAACTGATGATGAGTGTTTTTCGCAATTCTTTTTTAGTGCTCATTGTGGTTTTACTATTACTTTTAGTGGCCTTGCCCCTTGGAGCTTTTTGGATGATTAAAGGCAGCACCTTCACAGAAAGTAAAGGCGCTTTTTTAGAACAGATTCAGGACTTGAATGAACTGTCCACAGCGGAAGCTTTTTCGAAAGTGATTATCGAACGCGAGGACAATTCATTATTTGGTCAGGAGATTGGCCTCGATTTGCCTGGTACAAAACGGCAATTATTGGTCATTATTCCAGGGTCAGTACGAGCTGGAATTGATTTTTCCAAAGTATCTGAAGACGATATAGTACTCGATGAAGATGCTCAAACAGCGACATTAACATTGCCCCCAGCAGAATTTCTAGGAGGACCGGAATTGTTTATGGATCAAGTAGAAGTTTATTCGTATGAAGGGCTGTTTCGCAGCGGGGCTGACATTTCTGAAGCTTACGAACTGGCAGAAGAAGCTAAAAAGTTGATGCTTCAAGAAACGGAAGGTCAAGGTGTGTTACAGACGGCCGAAGATAATGCTGCGCGTTCTGTTCAAGAGATGTTCGGCTTGGTCAATTATGATGTTACAGTCGAGTTCGAGGAGTGATGGAGTTGAAAAAACAAATTTTTCACAACGATTGGCAGCAGGTCATCGGTAAAGAATTCGACAAACCGTATTATTTGGAGCTGCGTGCGTTTTTGAAAGAAGAATACGCTGAGCAAACGATTTATCCTGCAATGGAAAATATTTGGTCGGCCTTTGAACATACTGCCTATCGCGATGTAAAAGTCGTTATTCTCGGACAAGATCCATATCATGGTCCCAACCAAGCACATGGACTTAGTTTTTCTGTTTTACCCGGAGTAGCGCATCCGCCAAGCTTACGGAATTTGCTGAAAGAATTAAAAGAAGATATTGGTTGCGAAAAACCAAAAGATGGCACTTTAACGAAATGGGCCGACCAGGGCATTTTAATGATGAACAGCGTATTGACAGTAAGAGCAGGAGAAGCACATTCGCATCGCAACAAAGGCTGGGAGACGTTTACGGACAGCGTGATTGGTAAATTGTCCGAGCGCGAAGAGCCAATTGTTTTTATATTATGGGGCAAACCTGCCCAAATGAAAAAACGACTGATTGACCTCGATAAACATGATGTGCTTGAAGCGCCTCATCCAAGTCCGCTCAGCGCCCATCGTGGATTTTTTGGCAGTCGGCCTTATTCAAAAGTGAACAGTCTGTTACAAAGCCGTGGACAACAGCCTATTGATTTTTGTTTGGACTGAACTCTAGCAGGTGGACGTGTTAAACTGGAATTAAATCAAAACGGAGAGGGGCTGTATCATGGCCATCGATACGACGCGTATTTTAAATGAAATCGACAAGCATACGACGCGTGCTCGGGATGGCGATTCTTCAAAGTTTCGCGACTCAGTCGTAGCCATTCGTGCATTATGCGATTTGTTGTTAGAAGACGAGCAACCGATGAGCGACATTCAAACCCCACGTGCCGTGCCGCTTTCTTCCCCTCAGCCGCAAACGCAGACAGTATCTGCCGTCAACAAGCTGAAAGAAGAAGACGCAAACGGCGATTCGCTGTTTGAATTTTAAATGGAAAGAGGAAGTCAACTATGAAGTTTTTCTTAATTGCTGGAGCGGTTAACGCTCTTTTATCTGTAGCGTTCGGCGCATTTGGCGCACACCTTTTAGAAGGTCGTGTTGCAGACAAGTATTTGGATACATGGCAAACTGCCGTACAGTATCAAATGTTTCACTCGATTGGCTTGATTGTTGTCGCAATCTTGATGAGTTCAACGCTACTCGGATCACTCAGTTCATTAAGTTGGGCCGGTTATTTAATGCTTGCCGGAATTGTTATTTTCTCAGGTAGCTTATACGTATTAAGTTTGACGGGAATCGGAGTTCTTGGCGCTATTACGCCAATCGGAGGCATTGCGTTTATCGCCGCTTGGATCATGGTCATTATCGCTGCAGCTAAAGCATTATAATGACGTTGAAAAGGGCAATTCGCTTCGCGCGAATTGCCCTTTTTTTGAGTCGTTTTGCCGATTGGACAGTAAAGTATATGATTCGGACAGTATTCGATGGAATTCGGACAGTATTTGTCGCGAAACGGACAGTATTTTGTTCCATTCGGACAGTATATCCAAATAATTGGAATAAATTCATAAAAGTTTGCTGGAAATCTCTTCACGAGGTGCGGTCACAAAAATTCAAATAGAAAAAGTCGCCTAAAGGGCGACTTTTCAATATAGATCAATTAAACTTCTAACATTTTAGTTGTGCGTTCGGCATCTAGGCGTGTGCCTACATAGAATGAACCAAATTCTGCGTAACGCGCGCTGACTTCGTCAAAACGCATTTCGTAGATCAACTTTTTGAATTGAAGAACGTCGTCTGCAAACAAAGTAACGCCCCATTCGTAGTCATCAAAGCCGACAGATCCAGAAATGATCTGTTTGACTTTACCAGCATAGCTACGGCCGATTTTACCATGAGATAGCATTAATTCTTTACGTGTATCCATTGGGAGCATGTACCAGTTATCATCACCGTCGCGACGCTTGTCCATTGGATAGAAGCAAATATACTGCGAACGTTGAAGTTCTGGGTATAGACGAGAACGGATATGTGGATTTTGGTAAGGATCTTCATCTGATTTTCCGGCAAGGTAGTTAGAAAGCTCAACAACTGAAACGTATGAGTACGTAGGAACTGTATAAGCAATCAATGTCAATTTGTTGTATTCTGTTTCAAGTTCGTTTAATTCGTCCATCGTTTCACGCAACATCATTAACATCAAGTCAGCTTTTTGGCCAACAATTGAATACAAGGCATGTGCGCCGGTTTTATTTTCATCAGCTTGGTTGATTTTGTCCATGAATGCTTGGAATTCGTCGATCGCGAATTGGCGTTCTTCGTCCGTTAGCATTTTCCACGAAACCCAGTCCATTGAGCGGAAATCATGGAGAACGTACCAGCCGTCTAATGTAATTGCAGCTTCATTCATTACTCAAACACTCCTTTTAATGTAAATCTCTCATCAATCAGTTTATCACACTGGCCATACAACTTCCTTTAAAACAAATGGCTGTCACTAATTTGACATGACGTCCACGGGTTTTCAGCGCTTGCTGAAAAGAGTAAACTAGAGACATGGAATTGCAGAAAGAGGAGAAAAAAATATGCCGTTATTTTTTGAAGAAACAGCTTGGCGTTTTTGGAATCAATCGTTAAGCGCGAAAAGTCGCTCTGCACTTGAATCATTTGCAGCAGACGACACATTATGCGAGTTGGTGGGGGCGGGAAAGAGCGCGCCAACCGTTCGAACATGGGTGCACGACGATACGGTAGTGTTAGGAATCCAAGATCATCGTTTGCCGCATATTGAAAAAGGCATGGATGTATTAAAAGACCATGGCTTTACGCCGATTGTACGGAATTCAGGAGGACTGGCAGTTGTGCTGGATGCCGGCGTTTTAAACATCTCGCTCGTGCTATCGGAAAAAGACAACGCCATCGATATCTCAGCGGGTTACGACTTGATGCTCGATTTGGTGCGTGAATTATTCCCTGAAGCGGATATTGACGCCTACGAAATCGTGGGATCGTATTGTCCAGGCTCTTACGATCTCAGCATTGGGGGTCGGAAATTCGCGGGCATTTCACAGCGCCGAATTCGTCGCGGCATCGCTGTTCAAGTTTATTTATGTATTGAAGGTAGTGGCGCACAGCGTGCAGAGGTCATTCGTGACTTTTACAAAGCGGGACTCCAAGGCGAAGAAACAAAGTTTGCCTATCCTGAAATAAAACCAGAAACAATGGCATCGCTTAGTGAACTATTGGCAAGACAAATTACTGTCCAAGAAGTTGTTGTAGATTTACATGCTTTGATGGGGTCACCAGTACCGATGGCGCTACAGCCTGATGAAACAGAGTTATACGGATTTTATTTAGATCGTGTAGTTGAGCGGAACCGAAAAATGCTAGAACGTCCTCTTGAATAGCATTGTGGCGCTGGTGTAGAATAGCTGTTACATGAAAAAACGGAGGTGCGCGGGTGAGTTACGCAACACAAAAATTAGCCGAAGAAAAAGTCTTTAAAGATCCAGTTCATCGATATGTCCACGTGCGCGACCAAGTGATTTGGGACTTGATCAATTCGCGCGAAGTTCAGCGTTTGCGCAGGATCAAGCAATTGGGCACTTCATATTTAGTCTTTCACGGGGCGGAACATAGTCGGTTCAACCATTCGCTTGGCGTTTATGAAATCGTCCGCAGGATTTCGGATGATATTTTTCACGGTCGTCCAGAATGGGATGAAAATGAACGGTTAGTGGTGTTGTGCGCAGCGCTTCTTCACGACTTGGGACACGGTCCGTTTTCGCATTCATTTGAAAAAGTTTTCTCTGTCGATCACGAAGAATTTACACGGAAAATCCTGCTTGGAAATACTGAGGTTAACGAAATTCTTCAGAACGTGTCACCAGAGTTTCCGACGAAAGTGGCAGAAGTTATCGCTAAAACGTATTCAAATAAACAGGTTGTGTCGTTGATTTCTAGTCAAATCGACGCGGATCGCATGGATTATCTTCAGCGCGATGCTTATTATACAGGGGTTTCGTACGGTCATTTTGATATGGAGCGAATTCTACGGGTGATGCGCCCACTAGGGGATCAAGTGGTGATCAAATCGAGTGGGATGCATGCAGTTGAGGATTACATCATGAGCCGCTATCAAATGTATTGGCAAGTGTATTTCCATCCAGTTGCGCGCAGTGCAGAAGTGATTTTACGGAAAATCCTTCAACGGGCAAAAGAATTGAGTGGAAATGGCTATAAATTCGAACAACCTCCAACTCATTTCTTATCATTTTTTGACCGCAGTTTTACGTTGAAAGACTATTTGGCGCTAGATGAAGGCGTCTTAATGACTTATTTTCAATTATGGATGACCGAACGCGATCCGATTCTTTCGGACTTGTGCGACCGATTTGTCAACAGGCGTTTGTTTCAATATGTCGATTTTGACCCAGCCAAGAATTACAAGAAGCTGGGCGAGTTGACCGAATTGTTTCGTTCTGCCGGCATAGACCCAGAGTATTATTTGATTGATGATTCAACTTCTGACTTGCCTTATGATTTTTATCGCCCGGGTGAAGAAGAAGAACGTTTGCCAATTCATTTGTTAATGCCAAATGGTGATATTAAAGAATTATCACGCTTGTCACAAATTGTGGATGCGATTTCAGGTAAACGCAGAACGGATTATAAATTGTATTTTCCAGCTGAACTATTGATCGACGGCAAAAAGACAGCCATCAAGCAGCAGATTTTGGAAATGCTTCGAGAAGGAGGGGTCTAGTTGCTCCAAGAACACGCAAAAATTGTGGACTTTATTGCCACTGCAGAAGGTGTAACCGGTCGCAAGAAATTGCAGAAAATGATTTACATCATGAAGAAGCTGGACATTCCGTTTCAGGAAAAATACGAGTTTCATATTTATGGACCGTATTCAGAGGAATTGACTGCTCGTGTAGAGGAGTTATGCGACATGGGATTTTTATCAGAGGCATTAGAGGATAAAGGTTCTTATGTTCAATATAAATATACGGTAACAGAAGAAGGTCAGGAGTTTCGCAAGGTTTTGGGCACCTCTATTTTAGAAAACCCAGCGACTGCTGAAAAACTGAACGCCAAAAGTGGCCGTTTTTTAGAGTTAACCGCAACACTCTTGTATTTCGATAATTTACCTCATCAGGAACAAATTGACAAGCTACACATCGTCAAAGGAAAACTTAACTTTACAGTAGAAGAGATAGAAGATTCTTTTGCCTTTATTGCGGAATTGAGTTCATAACAAGCAGCAAACGAAAAAACTCCCGTAACGGGAGTTTTTTGGCTATTTTATGGGAAATGTCTAATCTAGCTTTTATCGGAGCTGACCAGGCACTTTCACTTTTCTATGGTCCAGTTGCAAGTGCCTAGCTCCTCGGGACATAAGCCAACCCAACTGTGTGGCAGAGAGCGCCACACTGCTGGTCCGTCTTATGCCTGTCGGAGCTGACCAGGCACTTTCACTTTTCTATTGATCCAGCTGCAAGTGCCTAGCTCCTCGGGACATAAGCCAACCCAACTGTGTGGCAAAGAGCGCCACACTGCTGGTCCGTCTTATGCCTGTCGGAGCTGACCAGGCACTTTCACTTTTCTATGGTCCAGTTGCAAGTGCCTAGCTCCTCGGGACATAAGCCAACCCAACTGTGTGGCAGAGAGCACCACACTGCTGGTCCGTCTTATGCCTATCGGAGCTGACCAGGCACTTTCACTTTTCTATTGATCCAGCTGCAAGTGCCTAGCTCCTCGGGACATAAGCCAACCCAACTGTGTGGCAGAGAGCACCACACTGCTGGTCCGTCTTATGCCCGTCGGAGCTGAACAGGCACTTTCACTTTTCTATGGTCCAGTTGCAAGTGCCTAGCTCCTCGGGTCATAAGCCACGCTAGCTGTGCGGCTGAAAACACGCCGCTTCGCCAGCGCGTCTTATGCTTGTCGAAGCTGAACGGCCATTTCCGCTTTTCGAGTTGTCCAGTTCCAGCAGCCAGATTCTCGGGTTATAAGCCACGCTAGCTGTGCGGCTGAAAACACGCCGCTTCGCCAGCGCGTCTTATGCCCGTCGAATCTACACGGCTGCTTTCACTTTTCTTTATTGATCGCTAAAGAGTTTGCCTTTTGTGCCGTAATCTGTTTTTTTCATGTCTTCGATAAAGACGGTTACGTTTTCGATTGGTGCGCCTGTCGTTTCAGAAACGGCTTCGGATACCTTTTCAACAAGTGCGCGTTTCTGGTCTTCTGTGCGACCTTCGAGCATTTTTACAGTAACGTATGGCATAATGAATACAGCTCCTTTTCTTAAGAATACTATCATCATAGCAGAACGGAGGATTCAGACAATGGCGAATGAAGAAAAACCAAAACAAAAAGTAGGATTTACCATTATAAAAAATGATCCAACGGACGGCCATAAAGGTTATGGCATTGGGTCTCTATCTTTGGAGAATGTTTCTCCCTTATTTATTGACGTAGAAGAGCAAGAAGCGTTTATTGATATCGGTGCCATGCATGCCCGCAGTGAAGTAGAGCGCGGCATTAAATTTACAACTAACCGAGAAGATTCGGCAGGTGGCAAAGATTATTGGCTTGTGTGGATCACCATCGATTTTAATCCGGTAGGCCCTTATTACGCCGGAGTTGCAGCGTGTGAAATGGTCGTCAATCGTGAAAAACGAAGAGGCTACAAAATTTTAGCAGATCACGTGAACCGCATGGACAAATCAATGAAACGCAAAATTCTTGTGGACCAAATGGATGAGCCATCAAAACGCGTACTGGCCGACTATTTAGAATCGCATAACGCAGAAATGTGGAACAATAGCTCAGAGCAACTTCATCAAGACTTAGGTAGATGATAAAAAACGTGTTCATGTGATAATAAAATGCTTTTTGAACAGAGTATGACATTTCAAATTGCGTCTACCGGATGGTTGAAGTTGTTTATAAAAGGCAGTACACTAGAACTACAGCTTTTCAATAGAAAGCTAGGACACCTGATAGCGAGCAAGTGCCGTGAGCCATTGCGATAAAACCCAAGCCCAATGCCTCATGTCTCTTTCTCCGCACCATCAGGATTTAAAAAGGTTTTCTGTGCAGGGAAAAAGTTCCCTGCACAGAAAACCTTTTTATTTTTAGTGTAGTGCAGCTTTGAGCGGGTAAAGAGGAGTATGAAATAAATATTGCACTTTTTTGGAAAACACTTATACTTTTTTAAGTGGATTTTATTCAGAATGAAAAGGAGTTTGGTTATAGATGGCAGGATTTTGGTATACAGAAAAGCAAACAGAAAACTTTGGGATTACGATGAAAATCAATAAAACCCTTCATACAGAACAAACAGATTTTCAATATCTTGAAATGGCAGAAACAGCAGAGTGGGGCAATATGCTATTTTTAGACGGCATGGTCATGACTTCTGAAAAAGACGAATTTGTTTATCACGAAATGGTTGCACACGTTCCCTTGTTTACACACCCGAACCCAGAAAACGTTTTAGTCGTTGGCGGCGGTGATGGCGGCGTAATTCGTGAAATTTTAAAGCACCCGTCTGTTAAAAAAGCGACACTTGTCGACATTGATGGAAAAGTAATCGAGTACTCGAAAAAATTCTTGCCGAGCATTGCGTCAGGCTTAGAAGATTCACGCGTAGAAGTAATTGTTGGAGACGGATTTATGCATATTGCAGAATCAGATAACGAATTTGACGTGATTATGGTAGATTCAACAGAGCCTGTTGGACCCGCTGTAAACTTATTCTCTAAAGGTTTTTATGCAGGAATTTCAAAAGCCTTAAAAGAAGACGGTATTTTCGTCGCGCAATCGGACAACCCGTGGTTTAAAGCAGATTTGATCAAGCAAGTGCAAAGTGATGTAAAAGAAATTTTCCCAGTTACTAGTCTGTACTTGGCGAACATTCCAACATACCCAAGTGGTTTGTGGGCGTTCACGATTGGTTCGAAAAAGTACAACCCACTAGAAGTACCAGCAGAACGTTTCCATGAAATCGACACGAAATACTACACGCCAGAGTTACACAACGCTGCGTTTGTATTACCGAAATTCGTGAAAGATTTGACAGGAGAATAACACATGAGATTCGACGAAACGTATTCAGGAAAAGTATTCATTAAAAGCCATCCGAATTACGAAGAATCCAAAGCAGTTCTCTACGGCATGCCGATGGACTGGACCGTTAGCTACCGTCCAGGTTCTCGTTTTGGTCCGAACAAAATTCGCGAAGTTTCCATTGGACTAGAAGAATATAGCCCGTACCTTGATCGTGAGCTAGGAGACGTTAAGTTTTTTGATGCAGGTGATATTCCGTTACCATTCGGTAATCCGGAAAAAAGCTTAGTGGAAATCGAAACGTATGTACACACTCTTTTAGCGGACGAAAAAATTCCAATGGGCATGGGCGGCGAGCATTTGGTGTCATTGCCCGTAATGAAAGCAGTCGCTAGCAAATACGATGATCTGGCAATTATTCACTTTGATGCGCACACAGACCTTCGCGAAAACTACGAAGGTGAAGAATATTCGCATTCGACACCGATACGCAAAATCGCAGATCATATCGGACCGAAGAACGTCTATTCATTTGGTATTCGTTCAGGGATGAAAGAAGAATTTGACTGGGCCAAAGAAAACGGCATGCACCTTTCGAAATTTGAAGTGCTCGAGCCGTTAAAAGAAGTTTTGCCAACGCTTGAAGGGCGCAATGTGTACGTCACGATTGATATGGACGTACTAGACCCTGCACACGCACCAGGAACCGGAACAGTTGACGCAGGCGGTATCACGTCTCGCGAATTACTAGCTTCTATCCATGCAATCGCAGCATCAGGTGTCAATGTCGTCGGTTTTGACCTTGTAGAACTAGCACCCGTGTACGATCATTCCGACCAAACAGCGAACACAGCAAGCAAATTAATGCGCGAAATGATTTTAGGTTGGGTGAAATAAGAAAAGCGCAAGCGGCCGTGTAGATTCGACGGGCGTAAGACGCGCTAGCGAAGCGGCGTTTTTTCAGCCGCACAGCTAGAGTGACTTATGACCCTAGAATCTGGCCGCTAGAGCTAGCCAAAAAGAAAAGCGAAAGCGCACATGTAGCTCTGCCGGGCATAAGACGGATCGACGAAGCGGCGTTCTTTGCCGCACAGTCGAGACGGCTTATGACCCAAAGAGCTGTGCGCTAGAGCTAGCCAATAAGAAAAGCGCAAGCGGCTGTTCAGTCCCGACAGGCTTAAGACAGAACACGCAGGAAATCTTGATTTCTGCAGTGGGCTGACTTAAGACCCCGAGGGACTAGCCGCTAGAGCTAGCCAATAAGAAAAGCGCAAGCGGCCGTGTAGATTCGACGGGCGTAAGACGCGCTAGCGAAGCGGCGTTTTTCCAGCCAATTAAATAGACCGTCAAACCCGTCTGGAATGTTTCTAGACGGGTTTTCTTATGGTGGCAAGAGCCTAAATTAGAAAACTTCTCTTGAAAACGGTAAAATGAAAAAAAGAATCCAGTAGAAGAGGTGCGTAGCATGAAATTGTATAAATGGACGGGGCCACAAGCTCAAGTCGAACAAACTAAGGCAGACCAACCAAATGCGAACATGACCCAGTTACAGAATGAGAAAGAAGCTGTGGTGCTTTACGAGGCAGGAGACGGGACAACTTTACGCAACGCAGAAGCGTATGAAGTGTTAAACGCTGTGGGCCATATTGAGGACGGCGGCTACGCGGTTTTTAACAATATTCCGGTAACAGATGAAGGTCGCGATCTTTTTGAATCGCGTTTTCAAAACAGAGTTGGAATGGTAGAAAAAGAACCTGGCTTTGCAGCAATACGTGTACTGCGTCCGCTTTATTCGGATACTTATACTATTTTAACTTTATGGAAAGACGAGAAATCGTTTAAAGATTGGCAAGAGTCACAAGCATATGGTCATGCACATGCAAAACGTGGTACAAAAGAAGGGATAGACAAACGACCAAATATTTTTCCGCGACCTTCTTTTGTCACTACCTATACGAAGTAACATTAAAATAAGGCAGACGGAGAAAACGAATTGTTTTCCCGTCTGTTTTTGGTTCCAGAAATAGTGGGCGCTACGTTTATTAAAATCCAATAAGAGATATAGATGAAGAAAGCAATAAAAAAGAAAGGACAGTGACTTATGCATGAGTTTGATGAGGTATTCATCCAAATCTTGGTGTTATTGGCCATTGCGATTACAGTTGTCGGGATTGCCAGAAAAATCAAGCAACCAGACACCATTGCATTAGTTCTGGTAGGTCTTTTGCTGGGAACGACTAGCTTACCATTTCCATTCATTGACATGGCCGAAGAATTTATTACACAATCGGAAGTTTTCCAAGTGATCATCATTTCTTTGTTTTTACCTATCCTGCTTGGTGATGCTACGTTAAAGCTTCCTTTTTATCATTTATACAAACGAAGAAAGACCGTATTAGGCCTTGCTTTAGGTGGAACATTTATATCATTTGTTGTGATTGGGTTTTTAACTCATTTTTTGCTAGGTCTTCCTTTAGCGGTCGCTTTTACGTTTGCGGCATTGATGAGCGCAACCGATCCAATCAGTGTCTTATCCATCTTTAAATCTGCAGGGGTTTCAGAAAAGCTTTCCACAATTATGGAAGGCGAATCTCTTTTTAATGACGGAATTGCGATCGTCTTATTTCAAATCGCGTCTGTTTATTTACTGACTTATATTGATATGGGCTGGGCAGGCTTAGGCAGTGGTGTGTTGCTATTTCTTCGTTTTGCTGTAGGAGGCATATTGGTGGGTGTCATTCTGGGGTACCTCTTTTCACAAGTTATTCGCTTTTATGACGATTATCCTTTTGAAATTGCCATCTCTGCATTATTATTTTTCGGGAGTTATTTTATCGCAGAGCATATACACGTGTCTGGAATCATCGCTGTAGTAGCAGGAGGGTTTGTTTTTAATGATTACGGCGGTAAAATCGGGATGTCAGAGTTAACGAAAAATGCGATTAATACATTTTGGGACGTCATCACACTTATTGCGAATTCGTTAATTTTCTTGATTGTCGGATTGGAAATTCGCAATATCGATTTTTCTGGCCAATGGTTGATCATCTTGTTGGCCATTGTGATTGTTTTAGTGGCGAGAGTTGTTGCTCTGTTTTTCAGTACAATGCCGGCTAAAGACTTAAATCGTAAAGAGCGGATTTTATTGAACTGGGGCGGGTTAAAAGGGAGTTTATCGATTGCCTTAGCATTAAGTCTCCCGGCAAGTTTCGACGGACGTGAAACGATTTTAATCTTAACGTTTGCGGTCGTCCTGTTTTCTTTAGTCATTCAAGGCTTAACCATCAAACCATTGATTAAATTATTAGGACTTCAGTCAAGATAAACCCAATCATACGAATGAAAAATAAACCGACCCTAAAATAAAGGGTCGGTTTTTGCTATAAATTTATCGAATTTCTCCATTCGCAACGTCCCGGTAAAAAGAACTGGTGCAAACAAGTAGGTGCTGTATTGAAAAAGCCGAGTGAATCGGGCTATAATGAGAAGGTTATTATTTGACGGGGAGGCGGAGAGACATGCAAAAGACAGTACAAATAAAACTGACAACGACGATCCGTCAGCCGGAAATGGAAGAACAAGTAATGGTATTGGAATCTCGAGGAACATTAACGGAGAAAAACCAGCTGCGCTATTTGCAGTATGCCGAGCAGCAAGATGACCTTGAAATTCGGACGATGGTTAAACTTCAAGAAAATGAAGCGGTGATTATGAGAAGCGGCGGCTTGCAGATGCGGCTCCCTTTTTTATTACATAAAGAACAAACCGGCAATCTGACAAATGAACAAGGATCGTTTATGTTGACGACGAAAGCGCATGAACTGTTGATCAGTGATACACGATTCAAGGTTCGATACGATATGGCATTAGGGTCAGAACATGTCGGTGAATACGAAATGGAAATACAATTTATGGAGGCTAAATAATGAATGCAGTAGAACAAGTTCAACACGCCATTAAAACAGCATTTGCGGAAGCAATCGAAAAAGCAGAGTTAACAACAGAATCAGTTGAAGTACAGTTGGAAACACCGAGAGATAAAACAAATGGCGATTATGCAACGAATATTGCGATGCAATTAACACGTTTGGCGAAAAAGCCACCTCGTGCAATTGCCGAAGCGATTGTAGCAAATCTTGATAAAGATGCAGCGAACATCCAAACAGTAGATATTGCTGGACCCGGATTTATCAACATTACAATCAAAAAAGATTATTTGCAGGACGTTGTCAAAACCGTACTAGAGCAAAAAGTAGATTACGGGCGTTCAACGGCAGGCGGCAATGAACGCATCCAAGTAGAGTTTGTTTCGGCTAATCCAACTGGAGACCTGCATTTAGGGCATGCGCGTGGCTCGTCAGTCGGCGATTCGCTATGCAACATTCTAGACTTGGCTGGATATGATGTATCTCGTGAATATTATATTAACGATGCCGGTAACCAAATTAACAATTTGGCTTTATCGATCGAAGCGCGTTATTTTGAGGCACTTGGCAAAGGCGACAGCATGCCAGAAGATGGCTACCGTGGCCAAGATATTAAAGACATCGCAGAAGCGCTGGTTCAAGAACATGGCGAAAAATTTGTCAGCATGACGCATGAAGAGCGTTTTGAAACATTCCGTCAACACGGGTTAAAAGTGGAATTAGCTAAACTGCAGCAAGATTTAGCAAACTTCCGCGTTGAGTTTGATGAATGGTACCCAGAATCATCCTTATACAAAAACGGTAAAATCGATGAAGCATTAGCTAAGCTCCGTGCAAATGGTCATGTCTTTGAAGAAGAAGGTGCTACTTGGTTCCGGTCAACAACATTTGGAGATGACAAAGATCGTGTCTTAATTAAAAATGATGGCACGTATACGTATTTAATGCCGGATATTGCCTACCATGAAGATAAATTGCAACGCGGTTTTGGCAAGCTGATCAACGTTTGGGGTGCTGACCACCACGGTTATATTCCACGGATGAAAGCGGCGATCGAAGCGCTTGGGTATGACCGTGATACACTTGAAGTGAGCATTATTCAAATGGTGCAATTGTACAAAGACGGCGAAAAAATGAAGATGAGCAAGCGTACAGGAAAAGCGGTAACGATGCGCGAACTAGTCGAACTAGTTGGACTAGATGCCGTTCGTTATTTCTTCGCGATGCGTTCAGGCGATTCGCATATGGACTTTGATTTGGATTTGGCTGTTTCTCAGTCCAACGAAAATCCGGTTTATTACTCGCAATATGCGCATGCTCGTATTAGCTCAATCTTGCGTCAAGCAGAAGAACAAGGTTTACTAGCTTCAGAAGAGCATTTAAACTTGTTGACTTCTGAAAAAGAAATTGATGTGTTGAAAAAAATTGGGGATTTCCCACAAGTCATCGCAGATGCAGCGAAACAACGTGCACCTCACCGCATTACAACGTACATTCAAGAATTGGCGTCAAATTTCCATAGTTTCTACAATGCCAATAAAGTATTAGATGCAGCAAACGCCGAAATGACAAGTGCTCGTTTGGCATTGATCACGGCTGTGAAAACAACGTTAGCGAATGCACTCAAAACAGTCGGCGTTAGAGCTCCTGAAAAAATGTAAGCGAAAGCTAAACGGTTACGTGTATAATGAAACAGAATTCGAACTTTATAGCGATTCATAAAGGTGCTTATGTCTAAGAACATGAGTTAAAAGGGAAGCCGGTTCAACTCCGGCGCGGTCCCGCCACTGTATGTGAGAGGAATTTGCAACATGCCACTGAAGCAATGCTTTGGGAAGGTGCAAACACCAATGATCACAAGCCAGGAGACCTGCCTTTATGACAACACACCCATATGCCTGCGAGGAAAGGCTGGATGCGCATGCTTTTTTATGGCGTCCTTTCAATCCCTCGCAGAACTTTGCGGGGGATTTTGTTTTGTGTCAGTTTTAAGTAGTCCACAAATCAGCGTCCGCCTGCAGCGATTTTTTATAACAAAAACACGACACTCTAGGGGGATTTTAATGATGAACAAGTTTTGGAAGTTTGGAGCAACAGCGGGATTAGCAGCCGTTTTACTAGCAGGATGTGGAGATACAGCAACGCCAGAAGAGGATGTCGAAACACCAGCAGAACCACCGACAGAAGTAGCAGAAGTTGAATATCCGGTAACCATCATAGATGCAGTCGGAGATGAAATTGTTATTGAAGAAGAGCCAGAAGCTATTGTCTCGATGATTCCATCGAATACAGAAATTGCTTATGAATTAGGATTAGGCGAAAAAATGGTCGGCGTATCCGATTATGATAACTACCCAGAAGAAACAGCGGATGTTGAAAAAATTGGGGGACAAGAATTTAATGTAGAAAAAATTATTAGCCTTCAGCCAGACTTAGTGCTTGCACACGAATCGGGACTAGGTGTTGGAGATGCTGGATTGCAACAATTACGTGATGCAGGCCTTGACGTATTCGTCGTTCAAAATGCGGCTAGTTTTGAAGAAGTTTACGATTCAATTACAGAAATTGCACAAGCGACAGGAACGATGGAAGCAGCAGAAAAACTAGTTTCAGAAATGGAAGTCCAAGTGGCTGAAATCGAAGAACTGGCAGCAACAATTGAAGAACCCAAAACGGTCTTTTTAGAAGTCGGCAGCCAACCGGACATTTACACAACGGGAAGCGGCACATTCATGGATGAAATGTTGACATTGATTAATGCGGAAAACGTTGCTGGCGAATTAGAAGGATGGGTTATTATGGACCCAGAAGCAATCGTTGCAGCAAATCCGGATGTTATGATCACGACAGAAGGCGATTATGTTGAAGATGCAGTCGGTCAAATTAAAAAACGTGGCGGCTTTGCAGAAGTAACAGCTGTTAAAGAAGATGCCATCTACAGCTTAAATTCAGATATGCTCACTCGTTCAGGACCACGTTTAACTGCAGGACTAATGGAAATGGCACAGGCAGTTTATCCTGATGTTTTCAATGAGTAAACATCTAGTAGCATACAGCGTCTCTCTGCTGATTTTAGTAGGAGCCGTATTGCTCGGGGTGACCGTTGGAACGGTTTCTATTTCACCAGTTGTGCTGTGGAATCCGTCATCAGATGAAGCGGCGGCCAATATTTTATGGAATATTCGCATGCCTCGCGTAATTTTGGCAGGGCTTGTTGGAGCAGCGTTAGCGATTGCGGGTGCTGCGTTCCAAGGGCTTTTAAAAAATCCATTGGCCGATCCTTACACCCTGGGAGTGTCTTCCGGTGCCTCAGTCGGCGCTGTGACGACGCTCTTTTTTGGTATTTCGATACCGTTTTTAGGACCCTTCACCTTACCGGTTATGAGCATGATCGGAGCATTGCTGACGATGTTTGCCGTTATGAGCTTTGCAAAACTGGTGGATCGCTCGATGAAAATGGAAACCGTCATTTTAACTGGAATCATCTTTAGTTCATTTCTTGGATCAATTATTTCTTTAATGATTGCTTTAACAGGAGAAGAGTTACGGCAAATTATCGGGTGGCTGCTCGGCAGTGTGTCTATGCGTGGTTGGCCATATGTCCGAATGGCGTTGCCGTTTGTGTTAATCGGTTCTTTCATATTATGGCTAAAGCGTCGTGAATTAAATGCGATGCTGTTCGGTGAAGAACGCGCGCAGCACTTAGGCGTAGATGTCAAAAAGAGCAAAATGACGATCTTGATTGGCGGATCGGTACTAACAGGAGCCGCTGTTTCGGTTTCTGGAACGATTGGTTTTGTCGGATTGGTCGTTCCGCATATGACCCGTTTATTATGGGGATCGGATCATCGCCACGTTTTGCCTTTGTCGTTTATTAATGGAGCCGCTCTTTTGATCGTTTGTGATTTGGTATCACGAACGATTATCTCACCAACAGAATTGCCAATTGGTGTCATTACGGCGTTTATCGGCGCACCGGTATTTGCCTTTATCTTTTTCCGGCAGCGCAAAGGAGGGGTATAACAATGCTTGAAATAAAGGATCTAACAGGTGGCTACGGCGATAAAAATATCGTAAAAGACGTATCTTTTACTGTGAAGAAAGGCTCTATTCTAGGTATTTTAGGGCCAAATGGTAGCGGCAAATCGACCTTAATGAAATTAATTAGTGGTGTATTGCCAGCTGAAAGCGGCGAAGTTCGAATCGAAGGTATGTCGATTGCAGATTTTCCAGCTAAAGAACTAGCGAAAAAAATGGCGGTATTGCCTCAATTGCATACACACGCCTTTTCCCATACAGTTCGAGAAACGGTCTCGCTTGGCAGGTATCCGCATCAAGGGGGCTGGTTTTCATTATGGTCTGAAGAAGATGAGCGGACCGTTATAGAAGCCATGCGCTTGATGGACATTAGCCATTATGAAAAAACGCAAATTGACCGGATGTCTGGTGGCGAGCAGCAGCGTGTTTTCGTCGCACAAGCATTAGCGCAAGATGCGGACATTTTACTATTAGATGAACCAACGAACCACTTAGATATTAACCATCAAAAGGAATTGCTCGATACCATTAAAAAGCAAGCTATTGAAAAAGAGTTAACCATTGTTTCGATTTTTCACGATATCAATTTGGCGTCTATGTATTGCGATCAATTATTGTTGCTTGACCGGGGTCAAGTTGTTCGAATGGGTGAACCACATGAAGTGGTTCGCGAACAGGATATTGAACGGGTCTATAAAACGCGAGTTAGCAATCACCCACATCCTGAATTACCAAAGCCGCAAATCACTTTATTGCCAGGAGTTAAGAATGCTTCAGCCATCTTCAAAATTCGGGCAGAAGAATTTCAGATTTCTAAAGACATGGTGCTATACAAAAGCCCCATTCCGTTAAAAACGGTTTCCTCAGCAGTCGTCAATGCAGGCTCCGGATGGTTCCGGAATTTTATGAACCGCCATGTGGATGCGTTTTATAATGTAGATGATAGTGTTCTTGAAATGACGGAGTATATTGCGGGAAATGGCTTGAAAACGACGGATACAGTAGGAATGATGACAGCGGTTCAAACGCAAGATGCCATTGTTAAAGAATATGCAGGTCCTTTTGGTTCGGTCGTCATTGCGGTAACTGCAGGCGTTGGAAACGGTGTGGATGTCTCAAAAGCAGTAGAACGTACGCTACGCGTTGGTACCATCAACACATGGATACTAGTTAATGGAGTTTTGTCGGATGAAGCATTTATCCAAGCAATGATTACGGCGACTGAAGCCAAAACGAAAGCACTTCAACAAGAGCAAGTTAAAGATCCGCTGACTGGTACAATTGCAACCGGAACATCGACTGATAGTTGTTTGGTTGCGGCAACGCAACAAGGGGAGCAATTGCCTTATGCAGGGCCAATTACCGAGCTTGGAAAATTAATCGGTGTTGGCGTTTTTGAGTGTACTGTCGAAGCACTCAAATTATATGAACTAGCGAAAGCGAAAAATTGATAATGGCACATATTATCGCGATAATGCTAGGTTTAACCATCGATCGTATGGTTGGAGATCCACCAAATTGGCCGCATCCGGTTCGCTGGATCGGCACAGCAATAAGCATATTAACGCGTCGCTGGAACAAGGGGGCAAACGCCTACCGAAACGGCTTTTTGTTAGTAGGAACTATTGCCTTGACCGTGTTTTTGATTGTTTATCTAGTTGTCGCACTGGCGTACTCGTCGAACCTTTTTGTAGGAATTGTCTTAGAAGCTTTACTGATTGCTTCTGGACTTGCCCAGAAGAGCTTAAAAGACGCAGCGATGGATGTTTACACGCCGCTGATCGATAAAGATATGGTGTTAGCACGTGAAAAATTATCTTGGATTGTCGGCAGAGATACAGCTGGCTTGAATGAAAGTGAAATAACGCGAGGCGTTGTTGAAACGGTTTCTGAAAATACGAGCGACGGTGTGACCGCGCCATTATTCTGGGCATTTTTGCTTGGAGCACCTGGATTATGGTTGTATAAAGCGGTCAATACGCTGGATTCAATGGTCGGTTATCATAATGAGGAATTTGAGAAGTTTGGCTTTGCTTCAGCAAAAACCGATGATGTGCTGAATTTCATTCCGAGTCGGTTAACCGGCTTTTTGATTTTAATCATGACAGAAAACAAACAGGCACTGTCCTTACATCAACGTTTTGCGAAATGGCTACAAGATGCACCCAAGCATCCAAGTCCAAACAGTGGTTGGTTAGAAGCGGCTACAGCGGTGCAACTGGGCATTGAGCTCGGTGGTGTAAATCGTTATCGTGGAGTCGAGACTTACCGTGCACGAATGGGAATCCCGATTTATCCATTAGAAGCACGACATATTCATGACACTGTTGGACACATGCAACGAGTCACCATTGGATTTTTCATTTTATTTGTTTTAGGAGGGGTCTTGCTTGGTATTGCCTAATCACGGAGCTAATCCACTACATCTGTATAAACAAGCTGGAATCACTCCCCCTGAGCAAATTGTGGATTTCAGCGAAAACGTTCATCCGTTCGGTCCACCTGCATTCTTGGCAGAACAGTGGCCCAAAATGCTAGAACGGGTCGGAACTTATCCCGATCCACAAGGAGAACCGTTTCGCACAGCAGCTGCAAAATTTCATCAAGTAAAAGTAGACCAACTGGCTATAGGGAACGGTGCAGCTGAGATTTTCACTTGGTTAGCTAGAAGATATCGCAATCAACAAGTAGTATTAATCGAACCGGCATTTTCTGAATACCGCCAAACGCTGGAATCGGAAAACGTTCAGATCAGAGTGATTCAGCTGGGACCGGAAAATGGCTGGAAATTGACGTTGGAAAAACTTCAACCCGCCATTGTAGGCTGCACGGCGCTGTACATTTGCAACCCACAGAATCCTACAGGTATTTTGTTAGACCTCGAAACACTTAAAAAAATAGCGCAAGCTTGTTTAATTCAAAACTGCGAACTGGTACTTGATGAAGCCTTTATCGATTTTATTGGCGAACAAGTTTCGTTTATGCCGTTTTTACAGGAATTTCCGAATGTTATCATTGTTCGTTCGATGACCAAAATGTATGCAATTCCTGGGTTGCGACTGGGCTATGCGGTTAGTCAAACTGAAACAATCGATCAATTAAAGCAAGGAGCGGCACATTGGAATGTTAATGCCTTGTCTGCTGCGATTGGAGCAGATTGTCTGAAAGCAGTCAGTTATCGCTTCAAGGTGATTGGAGCCGCTTCAGCAGAACGACAGAAGATGCAGCAGTTTTTTAGTAGAAATCATTGTCGAACAACTGATTCTGCCGCTAATTTCTTGTCGTTTCAGTTGCCAGACCCGTATGATTCTCAAGCGTTTTTCGTAGAACTATTAAAAAAAGGAATGGTCCTTAGACACACGGAATCGTTCCGAGGAATGGATGGCAAGTGGTTCCGAATCGGCATGAAGTCAACGGAAAATATGGAGAAACTTCGGGAGGCGATTGCAGCATGGCTCGAGGTCAATTAGTTTTTATCAGTGGTGGAGTTCGTAGCGGCAAAAGCACTTATGCAGAAATGCTTGTACGTGATACTGGCAAGGGCCGGAGGATTTATTTGGCTAGCGGTCAAGCTTATGATGAAGAGATGATCGAGCGCATTGAACGTCATCGAAAAGATCGGCAGGAAGATGGCTGGCTAACTATTGAGCAAGCCTACAGTATGGCAAATGTGTTACAAGAGCTTGAACCGGACGATTTGGTGCTATGGGACTGCGTAACAACGTGGCTTGCCAATGAACTTTATGAAGGTTGGGAAACGGGCAATATGTGTGCTGACATTGAAGACTGCATGGAGCAGAAATGGGGTAAGTTACAAGAGACGATTCTGGAAATGTTGAATACAGTCCATTCGTTGACAATTGTCTCAAATGAAGTATTAGACGACTTTGTGCGAGATCGACTGTACCAAAGCTGGCTTGGGCGTATTCATATTTGGCTCGTTCAGCAAGCTGATCAGGCACTCGAAATGGAAAATGGGTTGTCATTTAGAAGGAAGTGAAAAAATGCGTGGAATAATGATTCAAGGAACTTCATCAGATGTCGGAAAAAGCATGATATGTACAGCTTTTTGCCGAATTTTTTCTGATGAAGGATTCGAAGTAGCTCCTTTTAAATCGCAGAACATGTCGAACAATTCCTACGTCACAATACTTGGCGAAGAGATTGGTCGCGCGCAAGGTGTTCAAGCAGAAGCAGCGCGTGTTTTAGCGACCGTAGACATGAATCCAATCTTACTGAAACCTGAAAGTGGGATGAAATCGCAAGTGATTTTATTTGGTGAAAAACTTGAAACGATGGATGGTATGGATTACCGAGCACAGTTTTACGAAAAAGGATTAAAAGCAATCGATCAAGCACTAGCAAATTTGGCGCAAGACTTTACTCATCTAGTTATTGAAGGAGCTGGGAGTCCAGCTGAAGTCAACTTAAACGACCGCGAGATAGTTAATATGACGGTTGCTAAACGTGCAGATGTTCCGGTAATTTTAGTAGCCGATATCGAACGAGGTGGTGTTTTTGCATCGATTATCGGAACGCTCGCTTTGATACCCGAAAAACAGCGAGTTAAGGGTCTAATCATTAATAAATTCAGAGGCGACGTACAGCTTTTTGAAGAGGGTATCCGTTTTCTTGAATCGTATACAGGCATACCGGTACTCGGAGTTATTCCTCATATGGATCGTCATGAAATCGAACAAGAAGATTCGCTTGGAGTTCAAGCTGTTCAGCAGATATCCAGAGTTGAACATGCGATTGAACTAGTTGTCTGCAAACATCCTTATATGTCAAACTTCACAGATATTGAACCTTTTCTCAATGAACCAGATATTACCATTCGTTGGGCTGAAACAGTTGCTGATATTGGACATCCAGATATCTTGCTGTTACCAGGCACGAAAAGCACCATTGCAGATCTGCGCTACTGGAAACAGCAAAAGCTTGGAGCCAAACTGAGTGAACTGTACGGCAACACATGGATTGTCGGTTTGTGCGGAGGCTTTCAACTGTTTGCTGAAACCTTAACAGATCCACAAGGTTACGACGGCACAGCAGTAGAAAATGAAGAAGGATTTAGCTTGATCCCATCTATGCATGTGGAGTTTCAAAAGCAGAAAATGGTTCGACGCCAGAGAGCTACAGTAAAGTTTGAACATGCAGAAGTTGAAGTCGCAGGTTATGAAATTCATCACGGTAAAGTGACAGCATCCGCTTATCCGCTTATGCATTGTGGAGATATTGGAGAGGGATATTTTCATAATCGGCTACTGGGCACACATCTACATG
Organism: Planococcus faecalis; assembly: GCF_002009235.1. Lineage (NCBI taxonomy): Bacteria > Bacillati > Bacillota > Bacilli > Caryophanales > Caryophanaceae > Planococcus > Planococcus faecalis. The sequence continues at coordinate 2,830,753 of NZ_CP019401.1, read as the reverse complement.
GGTTTTTCCAGGATCTACACTGCCGTACTGCGTTTCTCGCACCCATTCGAAGGCAGAAAAATCTACCAATACCTTCACGTGAAGTAGTGAAGGATCCTTTTGATCGCTGGGCAGGACATGTTAAACGTCATCTCGACTGGGAGAAAGTCATAGAAATAATGGAAGCCGATCAATGAGCCAGCAGCTAAGAACAGGCCTTTTATTAGCGCTTCAATTTTTTTCAGTGATCCCAGTGAAAAAACAATTACCAATGGAAAAAATTCATATTACGGCGATGTATGCGATGCTGCCACTAGTAGGCATCCTTTTCGGTAGTGTTTTAGCAGTGTCGGTTTGGTTGTTACGTGATGCGACGGATGTCAGTTCATTGCTAATCGGCTTTGTCGTTGTCGCAATTGGCCTAGTGGTAACCGGAGGATTGCATATGGACGGACTGGCAGATACGGGCGATGCTTATTTTTCTTATCAAGACCGAGAAAAACGCTTAGCTATTATGGCAGATCCGCGGATTGGTGCTTTTGGAACGATGGTGTTACTACTGGCGATTGTTGGAAAAGTGATTATCGTGGCCGAATCGGTAGACTCTGTTTCTCTAGCAGTGATTTTATGGATTCCTGTTTTTTCAAGAATTGGCATGCTGGTCTTGTTCAGCTCAACCAAGTCAGCAAAACTTGATGGACTTGCAGCATTCTTTCAGCAACGGACAAATCACAAAGTCGTCTGGCTACTGGCGATTGCATGGCTGGGTTTTAGCTTTGCTGTGACCGTTTGGAGTACGACTAGTTGGATTGCGCTGATTTTGCTGATGCTATTACTTGTCTCACTTTGGCTGTACCGCGCTTGGTGCCTAAAGAATTTTGGCGGTGTTACAGGTGATTTGTTCGGCGCTTATGTGGAAGGAGTGGAAATTTTATTATGGATCAGTCTTTTGTTCTTCGTTTAATTCGCCATGCCGCTACACGAGGCAATGAACAAAAACGCTATATCGGTTGGACCGATGAATCCATTTTGCCCTTTAAAGCCACGCCTGACCTGCAGATAAAAAAAGTTGTGGGCAGTGATTTAAAGCGGTGTCGAGAAACTGCTGCTATCCTGTTTCCCAATGCAGTTTACCAGGCAAACAGAGATTTTCGAGAATGTCATTTCGGTCAATGGGAAATGAAAACTTACGATGAGTTGAAAAGTAGTCAACTGTATCGGAACTGGATAGATCACCCTTGGCAGATCAGACCACCAAGTGGTGAAAGTCTCGCTGACATGGCGGAGCGAGTCGAACGAGGTTTGAAGAAACTGCCAGAAGGTAAAGCGATTACGCTCGTTCTTCACGGGGGACCGATTCGTTACTTAATTGCTGAAGCTTTGGGTGACAAATTTCAAAATCAAACTGCGCTGCATGGTGGTTGCCACATGTTAACGTGGCAGAGTCGCCAAGCGTTCGAGGAGCGTGAATTATGCACATCGTTTTCGGTGGAGCCTTTAACGGCAAACGGCAATACGTAAAAGAGCAATTGAAAAACCATAATGTTGACTGGAATGAAGCTCGGTTACCTGAAATAGCAACTCGAGAAACCGTCGTTATTGCAGGTTTAGAAAATTGGGTGAGACAACAACTTGAACAAGGTTTTTCAGAACAGTATATGATAGAACAAGTAAGGAAAATAGCTGGCCAGAAACAACTGTTGCAAATTTGGGTGCTGACAGATTTGAATCGCGGCATCGTGCCGACTGAACGGATCGAGCGTGAAATGCGCGACGTTCTTGGCCGGTTATATCAATTTTTATTTCATGAAGCAGAAAGTATTACACGAATTTGGTACGGCATTCCACAAACAATAAAAGGGGCGGATCAAGATGAAAATTTACACAAAAACAGGCGATAAAGGGCAAACTAGTTTAATCGGAGCACGTACGGATAAAGATGCACCACGCGTAGAAGCCTATGGCACTATTGACGAAGTGAATTCGTTTATTGGCAAGGCGATGACGGAATTGGCACCGGAAAAATACGCCGATTTGTTAGAAGACCTAGAAGCGATACAAAACGAATTATTCGATTGCGGCGGAGATTTAGCTGACGTTCGAAAAGAGCCGAATTTTAAGATGACGGAAGCACCCGTTGAAGTTTTAGAAAAACGCATCGATGAACTAATGGAAGAACCGCCACTACTTGAACGATTCATTTTACCAGGAGGATCACCAGCAGCTGCAACTTTGCATATTGCACGTACGATTACGCGTCGTGCTGAGCGACAAACAGTGACGTTGATGAGATCAGGCGAAGAGTTTCCACTAGTCGTTCAACGTTATTTAAACCGTTTATCGGATTATCTATTTGCGGCATCGCGTGTCGTCAATTCACGTGCAGGTGTGCCAGATAATGAATATGTTCGTAGCGCTAAAGTCTTTAAAGGCGGCGGACGCGGCAAGAAATCGGCCGAGTGAGATGACGACAAAAAAATTAGCGCTTGCGGCGTTATTTATTAGCTTATCGGCAATCGGCGGGATGATTAAAATTCCGCTTGGCATCACGTCTATTGCGCTCGATTCGATGCCCGCATTAATTGCGGTGCTGTTTTTTACAGCACCTCTGGCAGCTACCATTGCGGCATTTGGTCACTTGATTTCGGCGCTATTTGGCGGTATGCCACTCGGACCATTACACCTGATTATTGCAGTCGAAATGTGGCTTGTTGTTTGGCTGTTCGCAAAACTGCATCAAGCAGGTAGGCATTGGTTGAAATGGCTGGCATTTGTTATTGGCAATGGAGTAGTAGCGGCAGTGCCGTTTTACTTTTTACTATCGCCCGCATTTTTTTATGCGTCCGTGCCAGGACTGTTAATTGCTGCTTCTATTAATGCAGCAGTTGCTGCTCTTTTAATGCCGTATGTCCTAAAAGCTAGTGGAGGTTCACACTATGCGTCACGAAATATGGATTGATGACTTTGTCATTACGTCGGACAATGCAGCAGGAATTGGTGAAAAACAGCACGACATCATCTATGCGCCTAATGCCATTACTGCGAAGTTTGCGGCACGCGTCGCGTTACTTGAACAATGGGCTGCAGGTAGCGAACCAGACGCAGTGCTGCTTCATAACTTTAGTGGAGCTGCGGAGTGGAACGATTACGTTACGGGTCTCACTGAACTATTTACTGAAGCAGAAACGCTAGTGCCCTCCATTTCGGGAAGTACAGAAAGCAATATGCCGACGCTGCAATCGGGTATTTCTGTAACAATGATTGGCAAACGAAAAAGAAATTTTATGCCGGCAGATGCTCTTAGGTGGTTTGCTTATGGTGTTCCACTTGTTGGGGAAGACGTGCTGACTAAGGTGGATCAAATTGCGGATCTTGTTCTCCTCAAGACAGCCCTTGAAACAGCCTTGATCGAACGCATGTGGCCAGTCGGCTCAAAAGGAATCGCACAAGAGTTTGAGTTGTTGATGGAGCGTCGTGTGGGAATATCCACTGCGCTTAACACAGAAACTTCTGGCGGTCCGGCGACCTGTGTTTTGGTCGGTGTACAGCACAGTAAAGCTGAATACGCTCAGCGTTACTTTGGGGAAAATCTTTTTGAGATAGAGTTTAGATAGGGAAAAGCATTATCCATTCTTTAGGATAATGCTTTTTTATTTAAGAGTAGAAAGTTAAGAGAGTTCTGTACCTAGCATTTTTTCAGCGTACATCTAACAAATTTTTCTTATATAAATACAAGTAAACTCTGACAATTTAAAAATTATTCAAAATATAAGTTGACTGAATGCTCATTCATATTTTAATATAGAACATAGTATCGACAAGCTGCTGTCATTCACGTAAACTTTGAGTAAGTTATTTTTAGAATATACACACAAGGGGGATCTCGCGATGGAACCATTGTTAATTGCAAACTGGATTTTATTCATAGCTGTAACCGCTTACGCAGTTTATCTCTTCATCTATTTATTGAAGTCGAGATATGATTTTATCCAACTCGGTAAAAAAGTCGAGTTTGAAGAAAATTTCAACGAGCGTTTGCGTAAAGTTATGGTCAACGTATTTGGTCAGAAAAAATTATTGAAAGATAAGAAGAGCGGGACAATTCACGTTATGTTCTTCTATGGCTTCTTGTTAGTTCAAGCGAGCGCTATTGATTTTATTATTAAGGGATTATCGCCAGATTCACATTTACCGCTTGGACCTCTTTACCCAGCGTTTACTTTTTTCCAAGAAATTGTGACGTTAACCATTTTGGTTGCTGTAATTTGGGCGTTCTACCGACGCTATATTGAAAAGCTTGTTCGCTTGAAACGCGGATGGAAATCAGGACTTGTTCTTATTTTCATCGGTGGATTAATGGTAACAGTACTGATCGGTAACGGAATGAACATGATTTGGCACGGCCATGAAGCTGCCTGGACTGAACCAGTTGCTTCTTTAGTCGCGGGTGCATTTGCTTGGTTACCTGAAGCTGCAGCCATTTCGATTTTCTACGTGATGTGGTGGGCACATTTGCTATTCCTGCTGACGTTCTTAGTTTATGTACCACAATCAAAACACGCTCACTTGATCTTCGGACCAGTGAACACATGGTTCCACAGAGTAGATCATGTAGGTCGCTTAAAGCCAATCAACTTTGAAGAAATGGAAGACGAAGAAGATCCAGACGCAATGCCATCATTTGGAGTCGGGAAAATCACTGATTTCTCACAAAGCCAAATGATCGATTTCTACGCTTGCGTAGAATGTGGCCGTTGTACGAATATGTGTCCAGCAACAGGGACAGGGAAAATGCTGTCACCGATGGATTTGATCACAAAATTGCGTGACAACCTGACAAACACTGGTGCTGTCATGACGCAGAAAAAACCATGGGTGCCGGCCATGGCATTCAACAATACGCAAGGAAACCAGTTGGCAATGGCTGCGGGCGCTGAAGGTATTACAATCGACGAACTTTACAGCCCGAGCTTAATTGGAGACGTTATTACAGAAGAAGAAATTTGGGCGTGTACGACTTGCCGAAACTGTGAAGACCAATGTCCAGTTATGAACGAGCACGTGGACAAAATCATCGATCTTCGCCGTTATTTAGTAATGACAGAAGGAAAAATGAATCCGGATGCGCAGCGCGCGATGACAAACATCGAACGTCAAGGAAATCCTTGGGGTCTTAACCGTAAAGAAAAAGAAAATTGGAGAGATGCACGTCCAGATATTCAAATTCCGACAGTCAAAGAAATGAACAAAGCAGGCGAAGAGTTTGAATTCCTATTCTGGGTTGGCTCGATGGGTTCATTCGACAGTCGCTCGCAAAAGATCGCTTTGTCATTTGCTCGACTGATGAACGAAGCGGGTGTGAAATTTGCAATTCTCGGTAACAAAGAGAAAAACTCAGGTGACACGCCACGTCGTCTTGGAAATGAATTTTTATTCCAAGAACTAGCAACCGCTAATATTAAAGAATTTGAAAAAGCGGAAGTGAAAAAAATCGTCACAATTGATCCGCACGCTTACAATATCTTTAAAAACGAATACCCGGATTTTGGTTTTAAAGTTGAAGTTTATCACCATACGGAAATGTTGTTTGATCTCGTTCAAGAGGGACGTCTAAAACCACAATTCGCGGTAAACGAGCGAATTACGTTCCATGACTCTTGTTATCTAGGTCGCTACAACGATGTTTACGATGCACCGCGCGAAATATTAAAAGCGATCGAAGGCGTAGAATTAGTTGAAATGAAACGTAATCGTGAAGACGGCATGTGCTGTGGAGCTGGTGGCGGAATGATGTGGATGGAAGAAGATGTAGGCCACCGTGTTAACGTTGCCCGTACTGAGCAAGCACTTGAAGTTAGCCCAACGATGATTTCTTCTGGCTGTCCGTATTGCTTAACAATGTTATCAGACGGAACAAAAGCGAAAGAAGTCGAAGAACAAGTTGGCACATACGACGTAGCTGAACTATTGGAAATGGCGGTTCTTGGAAACATGGCACCAGAGCCGGAAGCAATTGTTCAATAACTAGCAACCTCGTGAAGATTTTCTTGAGTACTTCTGGTCAAATTAATGAGCCAGCAATAAATAATTGATTAATGACAGAAGATTGAGTAGAATAACAGCATAAGCAATAAAAAAAAGGGAGTAGAATACTCCCTTTTCTTTTCGGTAAAAATCGAGCGAGCGTTCAGTCACTAAATGAACTAAAAATAATTCGGGCGATTTATTTGTCACGAAGCTAGTAGACCCATGCAAGAGCATGGCGTTTGAGTCGTGTAGTTTACACGATATCCGAACACAATATAAGAGGTATTTCTTTTTTTAAAAGAAGTTGAAACCGTTTTCAAGAAAGCATAAAGGGAGGAAAATCATCATGGCAAAAACAGTCATTATCGACGGGGCACGTACAGCATTTGGGAAATTCGGCGGTAACTTGAGCACGCTAACAGCAAGTGACCTTGGAGCAGAAGCCATCAAAGCCGCGATGAGCCGCGCAGCTATTCAACCAGAAGACGTTCAAGAAGTGATCATGGGTAATGTGCTGCAAGCAGGACAAGGCCAAATTCCTTCTCGTCAAGCTGCGACAAAAGCAGGAATTCCATACAACGTAAAATCTGAAACAATCAATAAAGTCTGTGCATCGGGTATGCGCAGTGTTACATTAGCCGATCAACTTATCCGTTTAGGTGATGAAGAAGTTATTGTTGCAGGTGGCATGGAATCGATGTCCAATGCACCTTATTATTTACCAAAAGCACGCTGGGGTCTTCGTATGGGAGACGCTCAAGTCGTTGACGGCATGGTCCATGACGGTTTGTCATGCTCATTCCACCCAGACCGTGTTCACATGGGAACTTACGGCAATTCAACTGCTGAAGACTTTGACTTGTCTCGTGAAGAGCAAGACAAATGGTCGGCTCGTTCGCATGAACGTGCGATCAAAGCAAAAGATTTGTTTGCAGAAGAAATTGTGGCAATCGACATTCCGCAGCGCAAAGGAGATCCAATTACAGTTGATGTGGATGAAGCTCCGCGCGCCAATTCAACAATTGAAGCATTGGCAAAGCTAAAACCAGCATTCGGTAAAGATGGTACCATTACTGCTGGAAACGCACCTGGAATTAATGACGGAGCGGCGGCACTTGTCTTAATGAGTGAAGAACGAGCACAAAAAGAAGACAAAAAAGTTTTGGCTCACATTCTTTCACATACAGAAGTCGCAATCGAACCACATCGTTTCCCAGAAACTCCTGGAATCGTCATCAACGAGCTATTACAGAAAACAGGTAAATCGTTAGACGACATCGATTTATTCGAAATTAACGAAGCGTTTGCAGCAGTAGCATTAGCTAGCTCGAAAATTGCTGGACTTGACGCTGAAAAAGTGAACGTCAACGGGGGGTCTGTAGCACTTGGTCACCCAATTGGTGCAAGTGGTGCACGCATTATTCTGACACTCGCTTACGAATTAAAACGTCGCGGAGGCGGCATCGGTATCGCAGCAATCTGCTCAGGTGGCGGACAAGGCGACGCGATTATGATCAGCGTTCCTAAGGAGGAAAAATAAGCATGTCGATTCAAAACGTAATGGTTATTGGGGCAGGACAAATGGGTTCTGGCATCGCACAAGTTTGTGCACAAGCAGGATTAAATGTGAAGTTAAACGATATGAAACAAGAAGCATATGATAAAGGGATTGCAACAATCACAAAAAATTTATCGCGTAATGTTGAAAAAGGTCGCATGACAGAAAAAGAAAAAATAGCGGTTCTTAGCCGCATTACATCTTCACTAGACTTAAAAGACGCACACGATGTCGATATTGTCATTGAAGCAGCGGTTGAAAACATGGCGATTAAACATAGCATTTTTAAAACACTCGACGAAGTAGCGCCAAAGCACGCAATTCTCGCAACAAATACGTCGTCGTTACCAATCACAGAAATCGCGGCAGTAACCAACCGTCCTGAACAAGTAATTGGCATGCATTTTATGAATCCAGTGCCAATCATGAAGTTGGTGGAAATTATTCGTGGCTTGGCGACATCGGATGAAGTGTATAAAAAAGTGGAAGAAATGACTGTGCAATTGTCAAAAACTCCAGTAGAAGTAAATGATTTCCCGGGGTTTGTCGCCAACCGCATTTTGATGCCAATGATCAATGAAGCAATCTTCACACTTCAAGAAGGTGTCGCTACAAAAGAAGCCATTGATGACATCATGAAGATGGGCATGAACCATCCAATGGGACCACTCGAATTGGCTGATTTTATCGGACTTGATACGTGCCTTTATATTATGGAAGTGCTGCATGAAGGATTCGGTGACAGCAAATATCGTCCGAGCCCATTATTGCGCCAATACGTAAAAGCGGGATGGCTTGGTAAGAAAACCGGTCGTGGATTCTACAGCTACGCATAACATTAGGAGGAAACATTATGGATTTGCACTTTACAGATGAACAACTTATGATGCGCAACATGGTGCGAGATTTCGCAAAAGAAGAAATTGCTCCTTTTATCGAAAATATGGAAAACGATGAATTCCCAACAGAAATTATTAAGAAAATGGGTAAGCTTGGCTTGATGGGCATTACTGCACCTGAAAAATACGGCGGTTCTGAAATGGATTTTACTTCCTACATCACAGCTATTCATGAACTTTCAAAAGTAAGCAGTGTAGTGGGCGTAATTTTGTCTGTTCATACGTCTGTTGGGACAAACCCGATTTTGAATTTCGGATCACAACAACAAATTGAGAAATACGTACCAAAACTGGCAAGTGGCGAATACTTAGGAGCTTTCTGTTTAACAGAACCAGCAGCTGGTTCTGACGCTGGAAGCTTGAAAACAAAAGCTGTTCTAGACGGCGATGACTATGTATTAAATGGCTCAAAAGTATTTATTACGAATGGTGGAGCAGCTGATACGTATATCGTCTTTGCCTCTACAAAACCCGCTGCCGGATCTCGTGGAATTTCAGCGTTTATCGTTGAAAAAGACACACCGGGATTAATCATTGGGAAGAACGAAAAGAAAATGGGAATGCATGGTTCGAAAACCGTTCAACTAACATTCGAAAACATGCGCGTTCCAGCTGAAAACCTACTAGGCGAGGAAAATAAAGGATTCAGCATCGCAATGGCGAATTTGAACGTTGGGCGTATTGGCATTGCAGCACAGGCACTTGGTATTGCTGAAGCGGCTTATGAATACGCAGTAGCTTATGCAAAAGAACGCGTACAGTTTGGAAAACCAATTACTCATCAACAAGGTATTGGCTTTAAACTAGCAGACATGGCAACACAAGTAGAAGCGGCAAAACTGTTGGTTTACAACGCAGCAGATTTGTATTCAAAAGGTAAAGACTGTAATAAAGAAGCTTCAATGGCAAAACTTTTCGCTTCAAAAGCAGCGATGGACGTAACCATTGAAGCCATTCAAGTATTCGGCGGTTATGGTTATACAAAAGATTATCCAGTTGAGCGTCTATTCCGCGACGCGAAAGTAACGGAAATTTACGAAGGCACAAGTGAAATTCAACGTATTGTAATAAGCAAACAACTAACCAAATAATTGGAGGAATAAAAATATGAATTTTCAACTATCTGAAGAACACCAAATGATCCGCAAAATGGTAAGAGATTTCGCAAATAAAGAAGTAGCGCCAACTGCAGAAGAGCGTGACGAGGAAGAACGTTTTGACCGTGAAATTTTCGATAAAATGGCTGAACTTGGCTTAACAGGAATTCCATGGCCAGAAGAGTATGGCGGAATTGGCTCAGATTACTTGGCGTATTGCATCGCAGTTGAAGAGTTATCACGCGTTTGTGCATCAACTGGCGTTACATTATCAGCACATACTTCATTAGCTGGTTGGCCGGTATATACATTCGGAACAGAAGAGCAAAAACAAAAATACCTTCGTCCAATGGCTGAAGGAACTAAAATCGGCGCTTATGGTTTGACTGAACCATCTGCAGGATCTGATGCAGGTTCTATGCGCACATCGGCAAGAGAAGATGGCGATCATTACGTATTAAATGGTTCGAAAATCTTTATCACAAACGGTGGCATCGCAGACATCTATGTCGTTTTCGCAGTAACAGATCCAGAATCAAAACATAAAGGCACGACAGCATTTATCATCGAAAAAGAATTTGAAGGTTTCTCGGTCGGTAAAAAAGAACGCAAGCTAGGCATTCGTTCAAGCCCGACAACGGAAATTATTTTTGACAACTGCCGCGTACCAAAAGAAAATGTCTTAGGGGAACTGGGTCAAGGCTTTAAAATTGCGATGCAAACACTTGACGGCGGCCGTAACGGAATTGCAGCTCAAGCGGTTGGAATCGCGCAAGGCGCACTTGACGCTTCAATCGATTACGCAAAAGAGCGTGAGCAATTCGGTAAGCCAATCTTGGTTAATCAAGGAGTTTCATTTAAATTAGCAGATATGGCAACTTCAATTGAAGCTTCTCGTTTGTTGACGTATCAAGCTGCTTGGCTTGAGTCGAACAAATTGTCTTATAGCAAAGAGTCAGCAATGGCGAAACTAATGGCAGGTGACACAGCGATGAAAGTGACCGTTGAAGCAGTACAAGTATTCGGTGGCTACGGTTATACAAAAGACTACCCGGTTGAACGCTTTATGCGCGATGCGAAAATCACACAAATTTACGAAGGTACACAAGAAGTTCAGCGTCTTGTTATTTCTCGGATGGTCACGAAATAAGCGGAGGGGTGCCTTATGAACAAAAAGCGTGAGATTGAGTCTTCCGTGAAAGATGAAAGCTTAATAGAAAAGCGTCGTGAACAAATGATTCGCGGCGCTGTCACGCTATTTAAAGAAAAAGGCTTTCACCGGACGACGACACGAGAAATTGCTAAAGCAGCAGGTTTTAGCATTGGAACTTTATACGAATACATCCGGACAAAAGAAGATGTGTTGTATCTTGTTTGTGACTCGATTTATGACGAAGTGCATGCACGTCTCGACAAACTTGATATCGAACAAGGGTCTGTTAGCGTTCTGACGATGGCGATTGAACATTACTACATTTTGATTGACGAGATGCAAGACGAATTTGTTGTCATGTACCAAGAATCCAAATCATTGCCAAAAGACGCTTTGGGCTACGTGCTGAATAAGGAACTCCAAATGGTCGCAATTTTTGAACGATTACTGACACAATGCGTCGAGAATAACGAAATCGCCATGACACCCAAAGAAGTGGTCATGGCGGCTCACCATTTATTTGTACAAGGACAGATGTGGGCTTTCAGACGCTGGGCTTTAGATGATTTCACCATTCAGGAATTTATCCATATCCAAACTAAGTTTCTTTTGCAGGGGATGGCAGGAGAACACATTTCAATACAGGGGGCTTAATATAATGGCTATCATTGAAGAATCGAAAACCTATCAGCCGAAAAATCATATTCGCTTTGTTACAGCTTCAAGTCTTTTTGACGGCCACGACGCGTCGATTAATATTATGCGCCGGATTTTGCAGTCGAGCGGTGCCGAAGTGATTCACTTAGGGCACAACCGTTCTGTTGAAGAAGTAGTCAATGCAGCGATTCAAGAAGACGTACAAGGCATTTGTATTTCTTCTTACCAAGGCGGTCATATGGAATACTTTAAGTATATGTATGATTTATTAAAGGAAAAAGGCGCTTCGCATATCCGTATTTACGGCGGTGGCGGCGGCGTTATTTTGCCACGCGAAATCAAAGAACTTGAAGCTTACGGCGTTGCGGGGATTTTTTCACCTGAAGATGGCCGTAAAAAAGGCTTGCAAGGCATGATCACTGAAATTGTTGAGGAATGTGATTTCTCAACGGTAAAAGAAAATCAGTCTTTTGAAAACTTAACAACTGAAGAACCGGTTGTACTGGCGAACGTCATTACAGCGGCTGAAGAAGCCCACACGCGAGATACAGATACAGATGAATTGTTGAGGGTGGTTCGTGAACAAACGAAAAACACACCGATTCTTGGAATTACGGGAACAGGCGGAGCTGGTAAAAGTTCGTTAACAGATGAATTGATTCGTCGTTTCTTATCAGAACTTCCAGACAAAAAAATTGCCATTTTGTCTATTGACCCAACCAAACAAAAAACGGGCGGGGCACTTTTAGGTGATCGTATCCGCATGAACGCCATTTTCAACAAGCGCGTCTTTATGAGGAGTCTTGCAACACGTGGTTCGCGTTCTGAATTGTCAGGCGCAATCGGTGATGTATTGGATGTTGTGAAAGCAGCAGATTTTGACTTGATTATCGTTGAAACGAGCGGAATTGGTCAAGGCGATGCAGAAATCGCGAATTTCTCAGACGTTTCGATGTATGTGATGACAAGTGAATTTGGTGCGCCGTCACAGCTTGAGAAAATCGATATGATTGATTATGCAGATTTGATTTGTATCAATAAATTCGAACGCAGCGGTTCACAAGATGCGCTTCGTCAAGTGCAAAAGCAGTACCAGCGCAGCCGCCTGTTGTGGGATAAAGAGCTAGATGATATGCCGGTTTACGGCACCATCGCAAGTCAGTTTAACGATAAAGGCACGAACTCGTTGTTTGCGGCATTAGTAGGGACGATTAATGAAAAATGTGGAACTGATTGGGAAACGGATTACGACAAATTCGTTAAAACGCAAAAAGAAAACCTCATTATTCCAAACGAACGTCGCTATTATTTGCGTGAACTGACGGATACAATCCGTGGCTATCACGCGAAAACGAAAGAGCAATCTGCTTTTGCACGTCGTCTGTTCCAATTAGAAGGAGCAATCGAAGCGGTAAAAGAAAAAGCGCCGGATGATGCATTAGTTGCTTCACTCGAGTCGCTTGCAGAAGGTGTTCGTGATGAACTAACAGCCGAATCAAAACGCATTTTAAACAACTGGGATGCCTTAAAAGAAATGTATGCGGGGGACGAGTTTGTTACGACGGTACGTGACAAAGAAATTCGTACCATTTTGCGTACAGAAAGCTTGTCTGGCATTAAAGTGCCTCGCGTTGTCTTGCCGAAATTCGTTGATTACGGTGAAATTTTGTCATGGGTTTATTTGGAGAATGCTCCAGGTTCATTCCCTTATACAGCAGGTGTATTCCCGTTCAAACGTGCTGGAGAAGATCCAAAACGTCAGTTTGCAGGAGAAGGTACACCTGAACGCACCAATCGTCGTTTCCATTACTTATCAAAAGACGACGATGCAAAACGTTTGTCAACAGCGTTTGACTCGGTAACGCTTTACGGCGAAGACCCGGATCACCGCCCGGATATTTACGGGAAAGTCGGCGAGTCTGGTGTATCCATTTGTACATTAGATGACATGAAGAAATTGTATGAAGGATTTGACCTTTGCGCACCGTCGACTTCTGTATCGATGACCATCAACGGACCGGCGCCAATCATTTTGGCGATGTTCATGAACACAGCAATTGATCAGCAAGTAAAAATCAATGAAGAAAAACTGGGTCGCACGTTGACTGTAGAAGAATTCACAGAAGTTCGTGAAGGCACGCTGCAAGTGGTTCGTGGAACCGTACAAGCGGATATTCTAAAAGAAGACCAAGGACAAAATACGTGTATCTTCTCAACTGAATTTGCATTACGAATGATGGGCGATATTCAGCAATACTTTATCGACCATAAAGTACGTAACTACTATTCAGTATCAATTTCTGGCTACCACATTGCAGAAGCGGGTGCGAATCCGATTTCACAATTAGCGTTTACCCTGTCGAACGGCTTCACGTACGTGGAATATTATTTGAGCCGCGGCATGAAAATCGATGACTTTGCACCAAACTTGTCGTTCTTCTTCTCGAACGGACTAGACCCGGAGTATACAGTTATTGGACGTGTAGCACGCCGCATTTGGGCAGTTGTCATGCGCGATAAATACGGTGCCAATGAACGTAGCCAAAAGCTGAAATACCACGTACAAACGTCAGGCCGCAGCTTGCACGCTCAGGAAATCGACTTTAACGATATCCGGACAACGCTTCAAGCGTTAATGGCGTTGCAAGACAACTGTAACTCATTGCACACCAACGCTTACGACGAAGCCATCACAACACCGACAGAAGAATCGGTCCGTCGCGCAATGGCCATTCAAATGATCATCACCAAAGAACACGGTCTTTCGAAAAACGAGAACCCGCTACAAGGCGCGTTCATCATTGAAGAAATGACCCAATTGGTAGAAGAAGCGGTAATGACAGAATTTGACCGCATCAACGACCGTGGAGGCGTACTGGGCGCAATGGAAACACAATACCAACGCGGCAAAATTCAAGAAGAATCCATGCATTACGAAATGAAAAAACACACAGGCGAATTGCCGATTATCGGAGTCAACACATACTTGAACCCGAATCCGCAAACGGACGATGACATCAACTCGATGGAAATCGCCCGCGCCACAATAGAAGAAAAAGAAACACAAATCGGCAACTTGCGCGCTTTCCAAGAACGCCATGATTCGGATGAAGCGTTAAATCGCTTGAAACAAGTAGCGAAAACTGGCGGCAACATCTTTGAAGAATTGATGGAAACTGTAAAAGTCGCAAGTCTCGGCCAAATCACCACCGCTTTATACGAAGTCGGCGGGCAATACAGACGCAATATGTAAGTAAAAGCTGGATAAAGAAGATGGAACACATGTCGAACGACATGTGTTCCATCTTTTTTGCACGGAACGAGAGAAATACGCACGGAACGAGAGAAATACGCACGGAACGAGAGAAATACGCACGGAACGAGAGAAATACGCACGGAACGAGAGAAATACGCACGGAACGAGAGAAATACGTACGGAACGAGAGAAATACGCACGGTGCGAGAGAAATACGCACGGCGCGAGAGAAATACGCACGGAATGAGAGAAAGACGCAAGTTTCAACAAAAAACGCACACAACAAAAATCCTGCTTATCTGATAGAAAAACACAAATTAAAGAACTTTCTTTTTCAAAAGGATAGACAGTCGATATCCGTTTAGGTTTTCTGTATACTAAGAGAATGTGCAACATCTGAAAAAAGAAGGATGAATCCTATGCGTAAAGCTATTCACTACATAATCATCGGAATCTGTGTCATACTGATTTTCTTCCTGTACAATAAAGCTTTGGGATCAATTCCGTTTATGATTCTAGCAATCTATTTATTTTATTTTGGTTGGAGACAAATAGATCCAAGAAAAAAGAATACACGGTAGCGGAGACTAGTTAGTTTGTATATAATGAATTAAGTTATGAAAGAAGAAGGGACGTGCACGGAATGAAAATTCGTGAATTATCTAAAGAAGAACTAATAGAAGAGTCGTTTGTTGACTTGACATATGCGATGTTGCAAGAGACACATGAAACAAAAACCTATGCAGAATTGGTTGCAGAAATTGAAAAGTTACTGAGCCTATCTAAAGAGGATATGAAAGATCGATTAGTCCAGTTTTATACAGATTTGAACATTGACGGCCGCTTTTTGATTTTAGGCGAAAACCGTTGGGGTCTTCGCGAGTGGTACCCAGTTGAACAGATTGAAGAAGAATCTGCGCCAACGGTTAAAGCTCGTAAAAAGAAAGCCAAAGTGTCGGATGATGAAGGCTTTGACGATCTGGATGACTTGGCACTTGAAGACGAATTGGAGTTTGAGGACTTCGGTGAAGACGATGAAGACGAAGATGAAGACGATTTGATCAAATCGCCTGTTGAAGTACTAGACTTCGATGTGGATGAAGACAAAGAAGATGTAGACGTACTCGTTGAAGATATGGATGGCAACATCATTGATGACGAAGACGATAATGAAGACGAAGAAGACGAGGACGACTTAAAGTAAACTGAACATTTTTTCACCTTGACTTATGAGGTCAGACTGGATAATATTTTATTTGGGCTCCTTACAATAGGAGAGATGATTCGTACAGTTTACGCGCTCCCCTGCATGCAGCAGGCGGAGCGCTTTTTATTTTTTACCATTCGAGGAGGAAAAGGAATGACAAAGTATATATTTGTAACCGGTGGCGTTGTGTCATCACTCGGAAAAGGTATTGTAGCTGCATCATTAGGACGTTTATTGAAAAACAGGGGATTGAATGTAACGATTCAAAAATTTGATCCGTACATCAACATTGACCCAGGAACAATGAGTCCATACCAGCACGGGGAAGTTTTTGTGACGAATGATGGCGCAGAAACAGATTTGGATCTTGGTCACTACGAACGTTTTATCGACATCAACTTAAACAAATACTCAAACGTAACAACAGGAAAAGTATATTCAACGGTCATTCAAAAAGAACGTCGCGGCGATTACTTGGGTGGAACGGTTCAAGTAATTCCACACATCACAAATGAAATCAAAGACCGCTTGTTGCGTGCTGCAAAAACAGCGAACGCAGATGTGGTCATTACAGAAATCGGTGGAACGGTTGGAGACATCGAATCACTGCCATTCCTTGAAGCAATCCGTCAAATGAAATCAGATCTTGGTCGCGATGAAGTAATGTATGTTCACTGTACATTGATTCCGTACCTAGGTGCTGCGAAAGAAATGAAGACAAAGCCGACACAGCATAGCGTCAAAGAACTTCGCAGTCTTGGAATTCAACCAAACCTGATTGTTGTGCGCACAGAACATCCGGTGCCACAGGACATGAAAGACAAAATTGCATTGTTCTGCGATATTAAGCCAGAAGAAGTTATTGAATCACGTGACGTAGATGTGATTTACGAAATGCCGCTTCGTTTGCAAGAGCAGCATATGGACCAAATCGTTCTAGATCATTTCGGAATTGAAGCGCCAGAAGCGGATATGACAGAGTGGAGAACACTTGTTGAGAAAGTACAATCTCTTAAAAAGAGCGTTCGTATTGGCCTTGTTGGGAAATACGTGGAACTTCAAGATGCCTACATTTCAGTAGTTGAAGCATTAAAGCATGCTGGCTTCGCGTTTGATTCTGAAATCGAAGTAGATTGGATCAACGCGGAACACATCAACGCAGAAAATGCTGCAGAAAAACTAAAAGACTGTGACGGCATTTTAGTTCCTGGTGGTTTCGGCGATCGTGGCGTTGAAGGGAAAATCATCGCAACTCAATTTGCGCGCGAAAACAATGTACCATTCTTCGGTATTTGTCTAGGAATGCAACTCGCTTCTGTTGAATTTGCACGCAGCATCATGAACTTAGAAGGTGCACATTCTTCTGAATTAAATGCGAAAACGTCTTTCCCGGTTATCGATCTATTGCCTGAGCAAAAAGATATCGAAGACTTAGGCGGAACACTTCGTCTTGGTTTGTACCCTGCGAAACTTACAATAGGTTCGAAAGCACAAGAAGCTTACGGCGAAGAACTGGTTTACGAAAGACACCGTCATCGTTATGAGTTCAATAACGAATACCGTGAGGCTTTTGAGAATGCTGGATTTAAATTCACTGGAACTAGCCCGGATGGCCGTTTAGTAGAGATTATTGAATTAGCCGACCACCCGTGGTTCCTAGCTTGCCAATTCCACCCAGAATTTATTTCGCGTCCAAACCGTCCACAACCACTATTCCGTGAGTTTGTGAGAGCATCTATCGCTAATAAATAAAGAATTCACAAAAGCCTTCCCTTGAAAAAAAAGGGAAGGCTTTTGTGAAGGGATTCACCTATTCACCTAGCATATCGTCTATACTCAATTTGACTGCATAATAAATATACAGTGCAGCTAAGGCATACGGAACCAACACAGGCTGGTCATCGTCCTGTAATAGGTTGCCTGCTAGGTCATTTAGAGAGAAGAAAGCATCCGCCAACTCACTTTCCTGTGAGTGCGCAGCAACAAATGCAAAGGCAATGCCAGCATCTGCTAACCTGCCAGCAAGCTCGTCCCCTTCGTCATTTAGAGCTAATATCCAGACTCGATCAGTCCTGTGAACGATGCTTGAAGGCGACCATTCGACGGCAGTAGGCAAACTGTTTAAAGCAACGGGAATCACAGCTTTCATTTCACCAAAGGCTGCGATAAACACAGTACCTTCTGCAACGATGGCTTGTGCTAATACGCTAGCAATGTTATGGATAGGAGTATGTTGCTGAGACAAATGTGCCAGCATCTGTGTAAATTGTACGGTTAATCGATTCATAAAACTCACCTCGTAAAAAAGTATAGCAGATAAAGGAGTGGCTCTTCTTGAAGACTATTTTGATAGTAGACGATCAGCTAGGCATCCGACTATTATTAAAAGAAGTATTTAGCAAAGAAGGTTATCAAGCAATCGCAGCGGGAAACGGAATAGAAGCGCTTAAAAAAGTACAGGAATTTTCTCCGGATCTCGTATTACTAGACATGAAAATTCCTGGAATGGATGGCATTGAGATTTTAAAGCGCTTGAAAAAGACTAATCCTCGCATTCACGTCATTATGATGACAGCTTATGGTGAACTCGATCTCATTAAAGAATCAATGAATTGGGGGGCGGAGCGTTATTTCACTAAGCCTTTCGACGTCTTTGAAGTGCGTGATGCAGTTAAGCAACTACTCGAACAGTAGCTAGCGAAGAAGTGGCGTAACTACTGGGTTTTTGATATAGTATAAAGGATATTCGCTTTAACCATCGCTGAGGAGGAAATTTAAATGCCGTTAGTTTCTATGAAAGAAATGATGATAAAAGGTAAACAAGAAGGATATGCAATTGGTCAATTCAATTTAAATAATTTAGAATTCACACAGGCTATTCTTCAAGCCGCACAAGAAGAAAATTCTCCAGTTATTTGTGGAGTTTCTGAAGGCGCAGCACGTTACATGGGTGGATTTACAACAGTTGTTAATATGGTTAAAGGATTGATGCACGATTATAAAATTACGGTTCCGGTGGCGATTCATTTAGACCACGGTTCGAGCTTTGAGAAGTGTAAGGAAGCGATTGATGCAGGATTTACATCGGTCATGATTGATGCATCTCATCATCCATTTGAAGAAAATATTGAAATTACAAAACAAGTAGTCGAATATGCACGTCAGCACAATGTTTCTGTGGAAGCAGAATTAGGGACTGTCGGTGGACAAGAAGACGACATCATTGCGGATGGCGTTATTTACGCGGATCCACAGGAATGCAAGCAAATGGTTGAACAAACGGGTATTGATTGCCTAGCACCTGCACTTGGTTCAGTTCACGGACCTTATAAAGGTGAACCGAATTTAGGGTTTAAAGAAATGGAAGAAATCTCACAGCTATGTGACGTACCGCTCGTGTTGCACGGCGGAACAGGAATTCCATTAAAAGATATTCAACGTTCAGTTTCTCTTGGTACATCGAAAATCAATGTCAACACAGAAAGCCAAATTACATCGGCTCAAGCAGTTCGTGAAGTGTTGAAAAACGATGCGGATGTTTATGATCCTCGCAAATACATGGGACCAGCCCGTGAAGCGATTAAAAAAACAGTTACGGGTAAAATGCGTGAGTTCGGAAGTTCAGGAAAAGCATAATTTAAAAACAACAAGACGGAGGAGAAGCGTCCGAAAGGCGTCTTCTCTTTTTCCCGTCAAACTGGAGGAGAGAACATATGAAATTTTTTATTGATACAGCAAACTTTGACGAAATTAAAGAAGCACACGCATGGGGGATTCTTTCGGGGGTTACAACAAATCCATCATTAGTCGCAAAAGAAAAAAATGTTTCGTTCCATGACCGCTTAAAAGAAATTGCTGCGCTTGTTGACGGTTCAATTAGTGGAGAAGTGATTGCACTTGATGCAGAAGGGATGATCAAAGAAGGCCGCGAATTGGCTGATCTTGCTCCAAACATCACGGTGAAATTGCCGATGACACCAGAAGGCTTGAAAGCTTGTGCAGTTCTTGCCTCAGAAGGCAAAAAAGTAAACGTTACATTGATCTTCAGTGCGAACCAAGCATTGCTTGCAGCACGTGCTGGAGCGGCTTACGTGTCACCATTCCTTGGGCGTCTTGATGACATTGGACATAACGGCATGGACTTGATCGCAACAATTTCAGAAATTTTTGCAATCCATGATATTTCTTCAGAAATTATTGCGGCATCTATTCGCCATCCACAGCACGTTACAGAAGCGGCTTTAAACGGTGCACATATTGCGACAATGCCAATTAAAGTGATGCACCAAATGTTCAGACACCCGTTGACAGACCAAGGAATCGAAGCATTCCTTGCAGACTGGGAAAAACGTTCAGTAGAAGTAAACTAAAAAATCTTGAAACAGTCGATTCCTTCCTGAAATGGGAAGGGACGCCTTCGTGAAAGTGGAAAAAATGCAAGTTGAGATCGGCAATCAGCTGAAGCGCCGAACCAATGGAACTTTTCAAGCCAACCAAACGGCCCGAAAAGTGGATAAAGGAGAAATTCAATGGATGTTTATAAAATAAAAGGTGGTAATCGCCTTTCCGGAACGATTAAAGTCAATGGCGCTAAAAATAGTGCAGTAGCATTGATTCCTGCGTCGATATTAGCTAATTCGCCAGTATCGATTGAAGGGTTACCGGGGATTTCTGATGCATGGACACTGAAAAGTATTTTGGAGGAAATTGGTGGAGAAGTGACTTTTGAAGACGGAACAATGACGATTGATCCGACGACAATGGTAGATATGCCTTTACCAAATGGCAATGTGAAAAAATTGCGAGCTTCTTATTACATGATGGGCGCAATGCTTGGCCGATTTAAGCACGCAGCAATTGGTCTTCCGGGAGGCTGTTTCTTAGGACCTCGTCCAATTGATCAGCATATTAAAGGCTTTGAAGCGCTTGGCGCAAAAGTAACGAATGAACAAGGTGCGATCTATTTGCGTGCCGATGAACTTCGTGGTGCTAAAATTTATTTAGATGTTGTCAGTGTCGGAGCAACCATTAACATTATGTTGGCGGCCGTTATGGCTAAAGGACAGACAACGATTGAAAATGCGGCAAAAGAGCCGGAGATTATTGACGTTGCGACTTTATTGACGAATATGGGCGCCAAAATCAAAGGAGCCGGAACCGATGTTATCCGAATTGACGGTGTAGAGGAATTACATGGAACCAATCACACAATCATTCCTGATCGAATCGAAGCCGGAACATTCATGATTATGGCAGCTGCAATTGGTGATGGCGTGACGATTGATAACGTCATTCCATTCCATATGGAAGCATTGACTGCAAAATTACGTGAAATGGGTGTTGACGTTCAAGAAGGTGAAGAATCGATTTTTATTCCTAAATCTACTGATCTTCATGCGATTGACGTAAAAACATTAGTTTACCCAGGGTTTCCAACAGATCTTCAGCAGCCATTTTCTGTACTTATGACTCAGGCTCAAGGATCTTCTATGATTACCGACACCATTTACTCGGCACGCTTTAAGCATATCGATGAACTTCGTCGCATGAATGCCAGTGGCCGTGTTGAAGGCCGAGCAGCAATTGTCACAGGGCCAACGCCATTGACGTCTGCAACTGTAGTGGCATCTGACTTACGTGCAGGAGCAGCTTTGGTAATCGCAGGGCTACTTGCAGAAGGTGAAACTGAAATTCGTGAAATTTATCATATCGAACGTGGGTATTCATCTATTATTGAGAAGCTTCAAGGTCTGGGTGCTGATATTCGGAGAGAAACAATTGACCCTGTGACGAGCATGAAGTCCGACCTTAGCCAAGACGCAAATTGATCTTCTTTTAGCATAAAAATATGTGCTACACTAATTAAGACATAGTTAAAGCTGAACGGAGGAACTGATCGTATGGAACGAAGTTTATCGATGGAATTAGTGCGTATTACTGAAGCAGCAGCAATTGCCTCTTCAAAATGGATGGGCCGCGGCATGAAAATCGAAGCAGATGATGCAGCGACCACAGCGATGAGAACGGTATTTGATACCATTCCGATGCGTGGTGTAGTGGTCATCGGTGAAGGTGAGATGGACGAGGCACCTATGCTTTATATCGGTGAGGAATTAGGAACAGGCAATGGTCCTGAAGTGGACGTTGCAGTAGATCCTTTAGAAGGAACGAATATTGTTGCCGCTGGTGGATGGAATGCTTTGGCAGTTCTAGCAATCGCGGATCGTGGCAACCTGTTAAATGCACCTGATATGTACATGGACAAAATTGCGGTTGGCCCAGAATCGGTTGGCAAAATTGATATCAATGCGCCAGTTATTGATAATCTCCGTGCTGTAGCAAAAGCTAAAAATAAAGACATTGAAGACGTGGTTGCGACAATTATGGATCGTCCGCGTCACAAGGATGTTATTGATCAGATTCGTGCAGCGGGAGCCCGCATCAAGCTAATTGGTGATGGAGACGTTGCCGGCGCAATCAATACCGCATTTGATCAAACAGGCGTTGATATTCTATTCGGAATTGGTGGAGCACCTGAAGGCGTAATCGCTGCAGTTGGCTTAAAATGCTTAGGTGGCGAAATCCAAGGGAAGCTGCTTCCGCAAAACGAAGAAGAAGCACAACGTTGCATAGATATGGGGATTGATGTGAACAAAGTGTTGATGATGGATGATCTTGTTAAAGGCGACGATGCTATTTTTGCAGCAACCGGTGTTACAGACGGAGAACTGTTAAAAGGCGTTCAGCTAAAAGGTGGCTTCGCAGAAAGCCACACACTGGTTATGCGAGCAAAATCAGGAACCATTCGCTTTATCGAAGGACGTCACAGTCTGCAGAAAAAGCCAAATCTCGTAATGAACGATTAACGATCCTACTTCATAAATGAGTCCGGCAATTTGCCGGGCTTCTTCTTTAAGATCTTCTCAATCATTCACTACTGATCCTCAAATTACGTAACAAGAATCAAATGCCATCTGCACCATCTTTAAACGAGCAGACGTTAAGAATGCTTAAATCAACAGATAAATGAACAAAGCAATAAGCCTATTTAAACGATTTATAAAAAATAATACGAATAAGAGTGGTGTCCGATACATGGCAACGATAACAATCTCCGCATTGGAGAATATGACGTTAAAAGAGCTTTACAATTTAGCAAAAGAATACAAGCTGACTAACTACAGTAAGCTATCTAAAAAGGAACTAATTTTTGCGATTTTGAAAACGCGTGCAGAACAAGAAGGTTTTTTCTTTATGGAAGGTGTATTGGAAATTATCCAATCTGAAGGTTTTGGTTTCTTACGACCAATCAATTATTCGCCTAGCTCACAGGATATTTATATTTCCGCTTCTCAAATCCGTCGTTTTGATTTGAGAAATGGCGATAAAGTTTCAGGGAAAGTACGTCCGCCGAAAGAAAATGAACGCTATTTCGGGTTACTGCAAGTAGAAGCAGTCAACGGTGAAGATCCAGAAGTGGCGAAAGAACGTGTTCACTTTCCAGGGCTTACACCACTTTACCCAGATCGTCACATTCGTTTAGAAACGACGCCGGCTCATTTATCTACGCGCATTATGGATTTAGTATCGCCTGTCGGATTTGGTCAACGCGGTTTAATCGTAGCGCCACCTAAAGCGGGTAAGACAATGCTACTAAAAGAAATCGCTAATTCCATTACAACGAATCACCCAGAAGCAGAACTAATTGTCTTGCTAATAGATGAACGTCCAGAAGAAGTAACGGACATCGAGCGATCAGTAAATGCAGATGTCGTGTCATCGACGTTTGATGAAGTCCCTGAAAACCACGTGAAAGTCGCTGAACTTGTTCTTGAACGTGCTATGCGCCTCGTTGAACATAAACGTGACGTAGTTATTTTAATGGACTCAATTACGCGCCTAGCTCGAGCATATAATTTGGTGATTCCTCCGAGTGGACGTACACTATCAGGAGGAATCGATCCAGCAGCTTTCCACCGACCAAAACGCTTTTTCGGAGCAGCACGTAATATCGAAGAAGGCGGCAGTTTAACTATTTTAGCGACAGCTTTAGTAGAAACTGGATCGCGTATGGATGAAGTTATTTATGAGGAATTTAAAGGAACAGGTAACATGGAATTGCATCTTGACCGCAGTTTGGCTGAGCGTCGAATCTTCCCAGCACTTGATATTCGTCGTTCTGGCACACGTAAAGAGGAATTGTTAATTGAACCGAAACAACTTGAAAAGCTTTGGACTATTCGAAAAACGTTCTCGGATACACACGATTTTGGAGAACGTTTCCTGAAAAAACTAGGTCAAACAAATACCAATGAAGAATTTTTTGAGCAATTAGCAACTGAGATGAAAACGCATCGGAACAATAAGAAGATGATTTAATTACTTGCAAAAGACGCAGGAATTTGATATGATTGCGTTAATGAATTAAAGCAAAGCTATTGCATATACGGTCTGAAGAACCGTGTAAGGCAATAGTAAAATAGATTAAACTCTGTTCCAGATGGTTCAGGGCGAGAGGAGAAAATTACGATGAAAACAGGAATTCACCCAGATTACAAACAAGCTACAGTAACTTGCTCATGTGGAAACTCTTTCACAACTGGTTCTGTAAAAGAAAACATCAACGTTGAGCTTTGCTCGGAATGTCATCCATTCTACACTGGACGTCAGAAATTCGCAGCAGCTGATGGCCGCGTAGATCGTTTCAACAAAAAATACGGCTTAAAAGAAGAAATTAACGAGTAATACTTGCTCAGCGCTAGACTGGGATTGGGGATTTCAATTGTTGAATTTCCAACTTCCAGTCTTTTGCTTTCTTCTATCAATTAAAATTATACCTGCCTCGCGCGAAAACGCCTGGCGGGTATTTTTTCGTTTTATATCAGAAAAAACGCCTTACATATTCCAAAAAATCAGCAGGTTACGACATTATTTTGGTATGATAAATAGCAAAGAAACTCCTTAATCCATCTATTTCTTCGCTCATTGAGTAAATAACTAGGGATAAAAAGCGTTGCTGATCGCTAAAACAGTAAAAAACACAAGTGTTTGAAAGGGGTCTCACCTATGTATGTTATGAAGCAAACAGGCTGGGTCGAATTGATCTGCGGGAGCATGTTTTCCGGGAAATCGGAAGAATTGATTCGCCGTGTCCGTCGTTCCCAATTTGCTAAACAAAAAATTGCTGTATTTAAACCGAAAATCGACGATCGTTATAGTAAAGAAGAGGTCGTTTCTCATAATGGTTCAACTGTAATTGCCTTGCCCATTTCTTGCTCATCTGAAATGTGGGAATACATTACGGATGAATTTGATGTAATTGCTATAGATGAAGCTCAGTTTTTTGACGAAGATATTATTGGCAATGTTCAGAAACTCGCCAATCACGGATTCCGTGTAATTGTTGCGGGACTCGACCAAGACTTTAGAGGCCGTCCGTTCGGACCAATGCCAGCACTACTCGCAATTGCTGAGCAAGTAACAAAACTTCAAGCAGTTTGCACAGTTTGTGGTTCACCGGCAAGTCGCACGCAACGTTTAATCGACGGAAAACCGGCAGGCTCGGACGATCCAACCATTTTGGTCGGCGCATCAGAAGCCTACGAACCTCGCTGCCGCCATCACCATGAAGTGCCGACTGGCGTTACTGTTAAGTGAATAGAGTATAGATATTGAGATGGTTTTGACGAAATCGCTGCAGGCGGACGCTTTCCGCGGGCATGGCCTCTGCCGCTCTTCCTTCTAAGAGTCATGTGAACAATTATGCAAAGTGAAAACTCTATTTAAAAATTACAGCTGGCTTATCATTAAATCATCAGTGAAGACTTTGATTATTAATATCATTTATTAAGATATGAAGCAAACTAGCGGAGACTCCCGCGGGATAGCGAAGTACCGAACTAACTCGGGCACAAAGCCCGAGTTAGTTCGGTGCAAGCCCGCAGGAAAGCGGAGCTAGTTTGCGGAATATCACAACAATAACCAAAAATTAGAACTTGAGGTGACACCTATGTTTGATCGATTACAATCAGTAGAAGATCGGTATGACCGTTTAAATGAATTGCTAAGTGATCCAGATATCGTTAGTGATACCAATAAGCTACGCGACTATTCAAAAGAACAATCAGACTTGCAAGAAACGGTTGAAAGTTACCGTGAATACAAAGACTTAACCACTCAATTGGCAGAAGCCAAAGCCATGTTCGACGAAAAAATGGATGCCGATATGCGTGAAATGGTCAAAGAAGAAGTGAGTGAACTAGACCAACAGGTTTCGGTTGTTGAAGAGCGCCTTCACAAATTATTGATTCCAAAAGATCCGAATGATGACAAAAACGTTATTATGGAAATTCGTGGAGCAGCAGGTGGCGATGAAGCAGCTTTGTTCGCTGGAGATTTATACCGCATGTATACGCGTTTTGCTGAATCCAATGGCTGGAAAGTGCAAGTAATGGATTCAAATCCGACGGGTCTTGGCGGATTCAAGGAAATCGTCTTTATGATTACCGGTAAAGGCGCTTATTCAAAAATGAAATACGAAAATGGCGCACACCGTGTACAACGCGTTCCGGAAACAGAATCAGGCGGACGTATTCATACTTCTACTGCTACGGTTGCTTGTTTACCAGAAGTTGAAGAAGTAGAAGTTGATATTCATGAAAATGATATTCGTACCGATACGTATGCATCTTCTGGAGCAGGTGGACAATCGGTAAACACGACCATGTCAGCTGTTCGTTTGACGCATCTTCCAACGAATACAGTAGTAACGTGTCAGGACGAGAAATCACAAATTAAAAACAAAGCGAGTGCAATGAAAGTATTACGTGCGCGTGTTTACGAAAAATTCCAGCAAGAAGCTCAAGCTGAATACGATGCAGTTCGTAAATCAGCTGTTGGAACGGGTGACCGTTCTGAACGAATCCGCACATATAATTTTCCTCAAAATCGTGTAACGGATCATCGAATTGGTTTAACCATTCAAAAGTTGGATCAGATTTTACAAGGGAAAATGGATGAAATTATTGATGCCTTGATTATTGAAGAACAATCTGCTCGTATGGAAAGTCTCAATAATGACCAAGCTTAAGTATGTTTATGAGGCCCTGAAGAGGGCTTCTTCTTATTTAGAGGAAAATGGCCGCGAAGAAGGAGCCGCACGTGTGCTTCTTCAACACCAACTGGGTCTTTCGTATTCAGGGTTAATGGCATCAATGCGTGATGAAATAACCGAAGCGCAATTAGAAAGTTTTTGGACGAATATTGAACTACACACAAAAGGAATTCCTGTCCAACATTTGACAGGTACAGAAGAATTTTATGGCAGGCAATTTCGCGTAAATGCCGATGTATTAATTCCTAGACCCGAAACTGAAGAGTTAATAGAAGAAACGCTGCAACTAATCGAACGCCATATGTTAACAAAAGAAATCGCAATTGCGGATATTGGTACGGGAAGTGGTGTTATTGCCATTACGATGAAATGTGAATTGCCACAAGCGCAGGTCACTGCGACAGATATCTCCGAGCCAGCGCTACAAACAGCAATGCAAAATGCGGAAGAGTTAAATGCTGAAATTGATTTTCGGTTAGGTGATGTAACAAAACCAATCGAAAATCAAAAATGGGACGTTATTTTATCTAATCCGCCCTATATCGCCTATGCAGAAGCCCCAGGACTATCGGATAGCGTTCGTGATTTTGAGCCGCATCATGCTTTGTTTGCAGATAATGAAGGGCTGGCACTTTATGAAAAAATGGCAAAACAATTTCCCGAATTGCTAAATAAACCGGGAATTATCGGGTTTGAAATAGGTTATCAACAAGGAGCTGCCGTAGAAAAGATGCTAAAAAGAGCTTTTCCGACAGCATTAATCTATTGTAAAAAAGATATCAACAAAAATGACCGAATGGTTTTTGCGGTAATCGAGTAATTTATACACAAGTTACGCACAGGCTACATGACTTTATCCACGATTTGTGGATAAAAGATGAAAAACCCTTAAAAATAGGAGTTGTTGGTGTGAAAACGAAAATTGTTGTTGTGGATAAAAATGTGGATGAAGAAAATAGTTATACACAAGCTGTGGATATTTTGAAATCTGGTGAAGTAGTCGCTTTTCCAACCGAAACAGTATATGGTCTAGGAGCAGATGCAACGAATTTTGAAGCAGTCAGTAAAATTTTTGAAGCAAAAGGACGTCCTGCAGATAATCCACTGATTGTTCATGTTGATTCAAAAGAAACGGCATTGAGATATGTACAAGAAGTATCATCAAAAGCATTGGACTGCATGGATGCTTTTTGGCCGGGTGCTTTGACGTTGATTTTAAAAGCCGAACCTGAAATTTTTGCGTCTAATGTAACAGCGGATTTGCAAACGGTCGGAATTCGCGTACCCAATCATCCAGTTGCGTTAACCTTACTGCAAAAATTGCAATTGCCTTTAGCTGCGCCGAGTGCCAACACGAGCGGCAAGCCTAGTCCAACTTTAGCTGAACATGTATTTCATGATATGGAGTCTAAAATCCCATTGATTTTGGACGGGGGAGCTACTGAGATTGGTATAGAGTCAACTGTTTTAGATATGACGAGCGAACCACCGGTCATTTTACGTCCGGGCAAAGTGTCAAAAGAACAAATAGAGGCAGTAATCGGAACGGTCCGGTCGTCATCAGGTAACACAAGCAATGTACCTAAATCACCAGGAATGAAATACATGCATTACGCGCCTACAGCTCCTTTGTATTTGATTGAAAATGAAAAAGGCTTGATTGAAAAAGCGATTGAATACGTTCAAGGAAAAGGGAAACGCATCGCAGTCATTAGCGAAACTGAATACCCAATGGCTGACTTTAATTTTCCACTGTCAATGGACAGCCTCTATGCTAGTTTGCGGAAATGCGATTTAACAGATGCTGACTTGATTTTGGCATCAGTAGAATCTGGCACGAAAGAAAATGACGCATTAATGAATAGACTCGAAAAAGCGGCCGACCACAAATGGTTTAGTTGAGTTGCTGAAAGGAGATGCAACATGAAAATTCTTTTTGTTTGCACGGGCAATACATGCCGAAGTCCGATGGCTGAAGCAATCTTAACGTCTAAAAATGTGGCTGGTGTAGAAGTGCGTTCTGCTGGTATATTCGCTGGAATTGCCCCACTCTCTACAAACGCCCAAGCGGTTCTGAACCAACAGCAAATTTCGTTTACGCACACTTCAAAGCCGCTCGATGCTGAAGATTTGCAGTGGGCAGAATTAGTTTTAACTATGACCCATTCACACAAAATGACGCTGTTGCAAGCATATCCGGAAGTGGCAACTAAACTTTATACGCTAACTGAATTTGTCAAAGATTCGAGTAAGGATATTAGTGATCCATACGGTGGACCACTGGAGCTGTATGAAAAAACATTCCAAGAACTCAAGTTCTTAATTGATAAAATTGTTCTCAAAATGACGTGAGCAAAAAAGACAGACAAGCCTTTCACGGGTTTGCCTGTCTTTTTTGCGTAAAAATGTTAGAATTAATTAAAAGCGTGAAGAAAATTCGGCATGATTCGACACTGGCGCTTTTGCTGATTCATAAATTTGATTCCAAGAAAAGAGGGTATATTATGAGAGTAGCAATTTCATCAGATCATGGCGGCAACAATTTAAGGAAAGAAATCGTTAATTTAATGAACGAAATTGGGATTGAATACAAGGATTTTGGTCCACATACAGACGATTCAGTAGATTACCCAGATTATGCAAAACCGGTAGCAGATCTTGTAGCAAGTGGAGAATTTGATCGGGGTATTTTGATTTGCGGCACGGGTATCGGGATGTCTATCTCTGCGAATAAAGTTAAAGGAATCCGTTGTGCACTTGTGCATGATGTATTTAGTGCAAAAGCGACAAGAGGACATAACGATTCGAATATTTTAGCGATGGGCGAGCGCGTTATTGGTCCAGGTCTTGCACGCGAAATTGCGCAGACCTGGCTAACTGAAGAATTTGAAGGCGGTAGACACGAAAAACGCATTCAAAAAATCACAGACCTCGAAAAATAAGGAGGAGTCGGCATGCAAACTTTATGGCAATTGCAACTTGAAGAGGTTTTAAGCGAATTAGAGCAGCAGATCGAATTCAGGAAAGGCCAAGTGTTTGTAGTCGGCTGTTCAACATCAGAAGTAGCAGGAAAGCGCATCGGAACAGGTGGAGGCCTGGATATTGCAGAAAGTTTGTTTGGACCTTTAGCAAAATTTGCAGCTCGCCACCATCTCTTTTTGGCGTTTCAAGGCTGCGAACATATTAACCGGGCCTTGACTGTAGAGCGTCGGGCAGCTGAAAAATATGGCTGGGAACCGGTCACGGTGATTCCTGCTCCAAAAGCGGGAGGGTCAATGAGTGCATACGCATTCGGTAATATGATCGATCCTGTGGTGGTAGAAGAAATCCAGGCACATGCGGGGATTGATATTGGACAAACAATGATTGGCATGCATTTAAAAAGAGTTGCCGTTCCGTTGCGTACATCTGTTAAACTAGTAGGTGAAGCGGTTGTGGCATCCGCTACGACACGGCCGAAATTAATTGGCGGTGAGCGTGCGAACTATAATCGTGAGCTTGTTCAATCACGGGAGGGATATACGGATGGAATTGATTAAGATGCAAGACCCAGCAGTATATGAAGCGATGAATGCAGAAAAAGGAAGACAAGAAGCGAATATCGAATTGATTGCTTCTGAAAACTTTGTTTCGCAAGCCGTTATGGATGCACAAGGATCAGTATTAACAAACAAATACGCAGAAGGCTATCCGGGCAAACGCTATTACGGAGGCTGTGAATATGTAGATGTGGTTGAAAACATTGCACGTGACCGGCTGAAAGAGATTTTTGGCGCAGAGCATGCGAACGTTCAACCCCACTCAGGATCACAGGCCAATATGGCTGTATACACAGCCATTTTGGACAAAGGCGATACGATTCTTGGGATGAACTTAAACCATGGTGGGCATTTAACACATGGTAGTAAAGTGAATTTTAGTGGGATGCAGTATAATTTTGTTGAGTACGGAGTCACGGAAGAAGAGCAATTAATTGATTATGAAGCAGTTCGTCAAGCGGCATTAGAGCATAAGCCAAAAATGATCGTTGCTGGAGCAAGTGCTTACTCACGTCAATTGGATTTTGCTAAGTTCCGTGAAATTGCTGATGAAGTTGGCGCATACTTGATGGTCGACATGGCTCATATTGCAGGTCTAGTTGCTACTGGAGCTCATTCCAATCCTGTCCCTCACGCTCATTTCGTTACATCGACTACGCATAAAACATTGCGTGGACCACGTGGTGGATTGATTCTTTGTAACGCAGAATTTGCGAAAAAAATTGATAAAACGATTTTCCCAGGAATTCAAGGCGGTCCGCTTATGCACGTAATCGCAGCGAAAGCCGTTGCATTTGGCGAAGCGCAACAACCAGAATTCAAAACCTATATTGAACAAGTTGTAAAAAATGCGGATGCACTAGCTAAAGCATTGATCGCAGAAGGTGTGAATATCGTCTCTGGCGGCACGGACAATCATTTGCTGCTGCTCGATCTTCGTTCGTTAAATCTGACCGGGAAAGTTGCAGAACATGTACTTGATGAAGTTGGTATTACGACGAACAAAAATACCATTCCATTCGATCCGGAAAGCCCATTTGTCACATCGGGTATCCGCTTAGGAACTGCTGCTGTTACATCTCGTGGATTTAAAGAACAGGATATGAACGAAATTGCTGCGATTATGGCCATGCTTTTGAAAAATCCGGAAGATGAAAACGTGAAAAAAGATGCTACAGAACGTACGGCTAAACTAACTGCTGCGCATCCCTTATATAAATAAATTCATGCAGCTACCGAGTAAAACTGCTTGGTAGCTGTATTTTTACATTATTAAATTTGAAGAGGCACTTCATTTCTCGTAGTGATAGCGATTCTTCTAGCTGCTACGCTCAGCTTGCAGAAGTCTATACTTTTTTTCGTTATATAGCGGCACCACTTTAAGTTGTAGATGGTCAAATTTCTTCGTATCAGCATGTAAAGGTGAATGTATATTGTTCAGTTGAAGTACATAGAAATAACAGCAGGAGGGACGTGTCGCATGTACACGAATGAACTTGAAAGAGATAAGAAAGTGATTATAGAGTGGCTGCGCCGTCTAGGTGTAGAATTCCATACATCGTTTCTAATCATCAATTCTGAAATAGAAAATCATCCCATCGTTTATGCAAATGACGCTTTCTACAAAATGATCGGCTATAGCGAAGCGGAAACGCTCGGGCGCAATGGACGCTTTCTTCACGGAGAAAAAACAGCAAAAGAAGCAAGTGATAAAGTACGTGCCTGCGTGGCTTCTGGTGAGAGTGGAGTAGTTGAAATCGTCAATTACCGAAAAAACGGCACACCTTTTTGGAATGAAATATCAGTGGAACCTTTGTCTTTTCCAGAGAAGAATTTCAATTTCACTTTGATGCTACAGCACGATATTACAGATCGTAAGCGTGCGGAAGCGCTGATTAAACTTCAAAAAGAAACGTATAGAGGCATTGAAAAAGGACATATGCTCAGTGTGCTGTTGCAGGACATCTGCCAGACAGCCGAATCGTTTTTTATTGATAGTGCAAAATGTACAGTTTTGTTGATCGATGATGATGAATTTTATAAAATCGGTGCAGCCAATTCTATGCCAAAAGGCTTTCAAGAAGCGATTAGTGGCTTAGCCGTTGAAGAAGATATTGGAACGTGCGGAGCTGCGTTTCATAGACAGAAATTAGTAGTTGTCGAAGACATGGGCTCAGATTATCTATGGCGGAATCATCAGCAATTGGTAAAAGAGTATGGGTTGGTAGCAAGCTGGTCCATTCCCATATTCAACGTTGAAGGAAAGACAATGGGTACGTTTGGGATTTACTTTTCTGTTCCATTGACTCCACACGAAGAAGATTTAGCCTTCATGGAAGAAATCGGATCCATTACTTCACTGGCGATCAAGTATTCTCAGCAGCAAGAAAAAATTCTGCGGCTTGCTTATGTCGATGAGCATACAGGATTGCCCAACCGAAATTATTTCAGAAATGAAGTCGCTGAACTGCTCAAAGAAAAACGAGAAGGCTTT
Source organism: Planococcus faecalis (assembly GCF_002009235.1). Classification (NCBI taxonomy): domain Bacteria; kingdom Bacillati; phylum Bacillota; class Bacilli; order Caryophanales; family Caryophanaceae; genus Planococcus; species Planococcus faecalis. The sequence continues at coordinate 2,797,774 of NZ_CP019401.1, read as the reverse complement.
ATTGCCTTTATATCAACAGATGAATACGTCGCAGTAGTCGATCAATACGGTCACAGCACAGGAGATACCATTATGAGTGAAATCGGCAAACGGTTGATGCTGTCACAAAATTCTTCTGAGGGGTTGATTGCACGGTTTTCAGATTCAACGTTGGCCATGTTTAGCATGATGCCGTTCACTAAAATCCCGGAATATTTAGAGCATCTGTTGCAGGGGCTAGTCGAACCGATTACTGTTGGCGATATGGAATTATTTCTAACTTTGAAAATTGGTGTAGCAGTTGTGACTCCTCATCAAGAGAATTCGGAAGAATTGATTCGTTGTGCAGATAGTGCTTTGTCTCAGGCAAAACTTCGGACAGGCGAAGCGATTTGTTATTTTGAGAGTGAACATGATGAGTTTATGATGAAATACCTGCGTGTGGCTAATGAATTGACCGCAGCCCTCAGGCGCAATGAAGTGGGCGTGCACCTGCAGCCGAAAGTCGATTTGGCAACTGGTGAAATTTTAAGCTTTGAAGCGCTCGCTCGCTGGACTTCACCGGACCTTGGCACGATTTCGCCGGATGTCTTTATTCCAGCAGCTGAAAAAAATGGCAAGATTCGTTTGTTGGAGCAGAACATCTTACAACAAGTGTTGGACTGGATGAAAAAAAGAGTAGAGCAGGGCTTGAAGATTCGACAAGTAGCTATCAACATATCAGCAGATCATTTTTTTCATCATTCATTTGTTCCGCATCTAATGGATATGACTGCCGAATATGGTATTGATCCACAGTGGATTCAATTGGAAATTACAGAACGAATTGGCTTTGTTGATATCGAGACAGCCAATAAAGTATTCAAACACTTGAAGCAGTGCGGCTTTACTACGTCGATTGATGATTTTGGAACAGGTTACTCATCACTCAGCTACTTACAAAAACTGCCTGTCGAAGAATTAAAAATCGATCGTTCATTCATTTCGAATATGAATGAGCCAGGAACATTGGCGATTATTCGAACCATCATCCAGCTTGCAGAAAACCTGAACATGCGTGCAGTAGCAGAAGGTGTGGAAACGGAAAAAGATCGTCAAACATTGTTGGAGCTTGGCTGCAAAGTAGGGCAAGGTTATCTGTTCTATAAACCGATGCCGCTGAACGAAGCTTTTTTCTTGTAACAGAAAAACTTGTTAGGAACTGAACATTAATTGCGTTGGCTCAAAAATGAATGGCGCTGATGGTTGTCCAAAAATTTGATGCCAAGAAAAGCTGGGGAAGTTATCCTGGCTTTTTTTTTTGTGAAATAAACCATAGGTGAAAATAACTGAATAATGCTAAAGCAATATCTGACAACTTGGGCTACTGGTTTTCTGTTATACTATTTAAGATAATATTTGAAAAGGAGAGATAGCCATGGGAAAAGTATACGTTTTCGATCATCCGCTGATCCAACATAAAGTAACGTACATCCGTGATAAATCTACAGGCACAAAAGAGTTTCGTGAATTGGTGGATGAAATTGCTACATTGATGGCATTTGAAATCACACGCGACTTGCCATTAGAGGAAATCGACGTGGAGACACCAGTTCAAATGGCGAAATCTAAAGTTTTAGCAGGAAAAAAATTAGGCGTTGTGCCGATTTTGCGTGCAGGAATTGGAATGGTAGATGGAATTTTGAAATTGATTCCAGCTGCTAAAGTTGGACATATTGGGTTATACCGTGACCCGGTTACGTTGCAGCCGGTTGAGTACTATTTGAAATTACCTTCTGATGTACAAGAACGAGATTTCATCGTAGTTGATCCAATGCTTGCTACAGGCGGATCAGCAATCGAAGCAGTCAACTCTATGAAAAAACGTGGAGCCACAAAAATCCGTTTCATGTGCATCATCGCAGCTCCTGAAGGTGTAGAAGCTTTGCAAAAAGCTCATCCGGATGTGGATATCTACATCGCAGCGCTTGATGAGAAATTGAACGAAAAAGGATACATCGTACCAGGTCTTGGAGATGCTGGCGACCGATTATTCGGAACAAAATAAGAGAGCGAGGTATATCAGCTTGACGAAAAAATGGAAAGTAATGACGATATTTGGTACGCGGCCTGAAGCCATTAAAATGGCACCGCTTGTGTTAGAACTGCAAAAACATCCGGACACCATTGAGCCATTAGTAACGGTGACGGCGCAGCACAGAGAAATGCTGGACCAGGTTCTGGAGACATTCGGTATCACGCCTGATTTCGACTTGAACATTATGAAAGATCGTCAAACATTGACTGATGTGACAATGCGCGCGATGCAAGGGCTTGATGAAGTTATGAAAAAAGCAAAACCAGATATCGTGCTGGTTCATGGCGATACGACAACAACTTTCGCCGCTAGTCTTGCCGCATTTTATAACCAAGTTGCCATTGGACATGTAGAAGCGGGTTTGCGTACGCACAATAAATACTCGCCATATCCTGAAGAAATGAACCGTCAATTGACGGGAGTCATGGCAGACATTCATTTTTCACCAACTGAAAAATCTGCTCAAAATCTGCTTGCTGAAAACAAAAAAGAAGAAACCATTTATATTACAGGAAATACAGCGATTGATGCACTTCAAACAACGGTGCGTGAAACGTATTCGCATCCAATTTTGGAGAAAATCGGTACGGATCGTATGATTCTTTTGACGGCACATCGTCGTGAAAATTTAGGCCAACCGATGCGCAATATGTTCCGTGCCATCAAACGTTTGATCGAAGAGCATGACGATATTCAAGTAGTTTACCCGGTGCATATGAATCCGGCAGTACGTGAAGTAGCAGATGAGGTATTGGGTCGCGATCCGCGTATCCATTTGATCGAGCCGTTGGAAGTTTTGGATTTCCACAACTTTGCAGCACGTTCGTTCTTTATCCTGACTGACTCTGGTGGCATTCAAGAAGAGGCACCCTCATTAGGTAAGCCGGTATTGGTCCTGCGTGATACGACTGAACGCCCTGAAGGTATTAGTGCGGGAACGCTTAAGCTTGCGGGAACGGACGAAGAAACAATTTACGGAATGGCCAAAGAATTGCTGACGGATGAAGCGGCGTATAAAGCAATGTCGCAAGCATCTAATCCATACGGAGACGGTAAAGCATCTGCTCGGATTGTAGAAGCATTGCACACTTATTTCTCGAAGTTGTAAAAGAGTGAATCGCCGATTCCACTTTTCGTGTTGTCCAGTTGCAAGTGCCCAGCTCTTCGGGATGTAAGCCACTCTAGCTGTGCGGCAAAGAACGCCGCTTCGCCAGATTGTCTTACACCTGTCAGAGCTAAACAGGCACTTTCACTTTTCGTGTTGTCCAGTTGCATCGGCTAGCTCCTCGGGGTCTTAAGTCAGCCTGGCTGTGTGGCTGAAAAACGCCACTTCGCCATTCTGTCTTAAGCCTGTCGGAGCTAAAATAGCCGATTCCACTTTTCGTGTTAAAGTTTGTCGACAATATGTCAGAGGGAAATCGCTTGTGAAGTTTTTCACTTCTACTAATTGACATGATTTTACCCCTAATGTATGCTTACAAAGGGTATGCATGAGAAGGTTTTCTTACATAGAATATGTAATTTGGAAGCCTGATGCGACTACTCTTTTTGAGGGTGTAATGTCAAATCAACGAAGTTCGAGGGGGTTGTCATGCGCCCAACAAAAAGGCCCTTGCAAGCGATGGCAATTTACAGCGCCATCCTCTCACAACTTGTCGGGTCCGTACTCATCGGGGTGTTTACAGGTATGTGGCTCGATGAAAGGATCGGAACCGCCCCGTTTTTCATGATCATCTGCCTATTCATAGGCATTACTGCCGGTGTTTGGGCAATGCTTCAGACTGTCCGCAAATTCGAATCAGGAGACAAGTGAAAATGGATGGACTTAGGGAGATATATACAAGGCTAAAAAAGATGATCCTTTTCATCTTAGCGTTCTACGTTATTGGTTGGGGGTTTACCTCTTATCAAGAAGTGTTCGCAGGTCTCATCATCGGAACTTTGTTCGGCATTTACAACATGTGGATTCTCGTTCGTCGGATGGAGAAATTCGACCGAGCGGTGGCTGAAGGCTCGAAAGTTCGTTCGCTTGGAACGGCATTACGGTTTGCATCAGGTGTTGCAGCTGTGGCGATTGCCATTTTATTCGCAGAGCACATTCACTTGGTCAGTACAGTAATTGGGTTGATGGTCCCTTATGCTCTGTTATTAACAGAGCGGATTGTTTATCACGTGAAACACCATTAAGAATGTGGAAAGAGAGGTGAAACTATCGTGGAACATGGCGCTCCTATGCTCAAGGTGTTCGGGATCTGGTTCAACCTATCGAACGTTATGATGCTACTTGTAGCCGCTCTTATCGTCTTCCTAATTGCTTTTGTCGCTACACGGAATTTGCAACTTAAACCGACGGGTATGCAAAACTTCATGGAATGGATCATGGATTTCGTGAAAGGGATAATCAAAAGCAATATGGATTGGAAAGATGGTGGCCGATTCCATGTTCTTGGAATCACCCTGATTATGTTCATTTTTGTGTCGAACATGTTGGGACTTCCATTTGCAATAGTTGTCAACGGAGATCTGTGGTGGAAATCACCAACAGCTGATCCGACGGTAGCAATGACACTAGCCGCAACGGTACTAGTTTTGAGCCATTTTTATGGGATCAAGCTAAAAGGACTAAAAGGATATGGTGGAAGCTATCTTAAGCCCATGCCATTCCTATTTCCTTTAAAGATTATTGAGGAATTCGCAAATACGCTGACACTCGGTCTGCGTCTTTACGGTAACATCTATGCGGGGGAAATCTTGTTAACTTTGTTAGCAGGCCTCGCATCAGCAAGTGCTTTCGGATTTGCAACAGCTATTTTACCAATGATGGCGTGGCAAGGGTTCTCGATCTTTATCGGGGCAATCCAATCATTTATTTTCGTTATGTTGACGATGGTCTATTTATCGCATAAAGTTGCCGACGACCATTGAGTATAAACTGCTCATCGAGCAAACAAAAAAACAACTATCCTGAGGAGGACACATTACAATGACAGGTTCATTAGGTTTATTAGCAGCAGCAATCGCAGTAGGTTTAGCAGCACTAGGCGCGGGTATCGGTAACGGTCTTATCGTTTCAAAAACAGTTGAAGGTATCGCTCGCCAGCCAGAAGCTCGTGGCGTATTACAAACAACTATGTTCATCGGTGTTGCATTGGTTGAGGCATTGCCAATCATCGCTGTAGTTATCGCGTTCATCGTTATGAACCAATAGTATTTTTATACAAAAAGTTAAATGGTGGGGATGCTTCGACATGGTTTTCGCCATTTAAACTTGTATGAACTAGTATTTTTCAGAAACACAACTTACGAAAATAAAAGATCTTACTATAGAAGAAATTGCATTTTAGGCTCTTGAAGGGAGTGAAACAATCGTGTTTTTTGATCACCTCGTACTCGGTGCAACCGGGGAGTTTTTGAATATTGGAGACATTCTCGCTACACTTGTGATCTTCATTTTACTAATGTTGCTATTGAAGAAGTTCGCATGGGGTCCTTTGATGGGCATAATGCAGCAACGTGAAGATTTGATCAAGAGTGAGATCGAAACTGCTGAAAACAGCCGTCTAGAATCACACAAATTGCTTGAAGAGCAGCGCAGCCTTCTTAAAGATGCGCGTACACAAGCACAAGAAATCGTTGAAAACGCTAAAAAGCAAGGCGAAGTTTCGCGTGAGGAAATCATTACAACTGCACGTGCTGAATCTGCTCGCATGAAAGATGCTGCAGTTCAGGAAATTGCTAACGAAAGAGATAAAGCGATTTCAGCTGTTCGTGAAGAAGTTGTGGCATTGTCACTACTTGCTGCTACGAAAGTGCTTGAAAAAGAAATCTCTGAGGAAGACAACCGTCAGTTGATTAATGAAACGATTGCGAAGGCAGGCGAAGTTCAGTGAGTCAAGTTGCAGAACGCTACGCTTTAGCATTGTTCCAAGTCGCTCAAAAGCATGAATCGTCTTTGGCAATTGAACATGATTTACGTGAAGTGAAAAAAGTCTTTGAAATGACTCCTGAACTTTACAATTTGATTGTTTCTCCAAAACTTTCAGCTGATAAAAGAACAAACTTAATCAATGAAGTGTTTCATGAGGCAAATCCGTTTGTCGTTAACACACTCCAATTGATGGCAGAACGCAAACGTCTGAACGAAGTTGGCTCATTGGCTGATGAGTTTATTGCTTTATCTAATCATGCACAAGGAATCGAAGATGCAGAAGTATATTCTACACGTCCATTGACTGAAGAAGAACGTGCATCGATTTCTTCTGTATTCGCTAAAAAAATTGGCAAACAATCTTTGCGAATTGAAAATATTATCGACCCATCGTTGATCGGTGGATTACGTATTCAAATCGGTAACCGTATTTATGACAGCAGCGTGAGCACGAAACTGGCACGCTTGCAACGTCAACTAATCGGTTAATTATGAAATTATGAGAGGGTGACATACATGAGCATCAAAGCTGAAGAAATCAGCGGTCTGATTAAACAACAGATTGAAAATTATCAATCAGAGATGAAAGTTGACGACGTTGGTACAGTAATTACCATTGGTGATGGTATCGCGCGCGCTCATGGCCTCGACAATGTCATGGCTGGAGAACTTGTAGAGTTCTCAACTGGTGCTATTGGTATGGCGCAAAACTTGGAAGCCAACAACGTTGGTATTATTATCCTTGGCCCTTACACAGACATCAAAGAAGGCGATGAAGTACGTCGAACTGGCCGTATTATGGAAGTACCGGTAGGACACGAACTTATCGGACGTGTAGTAAATCCACTTGGACAACCTGTTGACGGTCTTGGACCAATCAACACAACAAAATCTCGTCCAATTGAAAGTCCTGCACAAGGTGTAATGGCCCGTAAATCGGTTCATGAGCCACTTCAAACAGGTATTAAAGCGATTGATGCACTTGTGCCAATCGGTCGTGGACAGCGTGAGTTGATCATCGGTGACCGTCAGACAGGTAAAACTTCTGTAGCGATCGATACGATTTTAAACCAAGCTGACCAAGATATGATTTGTATCTACGTGGCAATCGGACAAAAAGAATCTACTGTACGTAACGTAGTAGAAACTTTCCGTAAAAATGGAGCATTAGATTACACAATCGTTGTAACAGCTTCAGCTTCACAACCAGCTCCATTATTGTACTTGGCTCCTTATGCAGGTATTACAATGGCAGAAGAATTCATGTTTGAAGGCAAACACGTGTTAATCGTCTATGATGATTTAACAAAACAAGCATCTGCTTACCGTGAACTTTCACTACTACTTCGTCGTCCACCAGGCCGTGAAGCTTACCCAGGTGACGTTTTCTACTTGCACTCACGTTTACTAGAACGTGCTGCAAAATTAAACGAAACTCTTGGTTCAGGTTCTATCACAGCATTGCCGTTCGTTGAAACGCAAGCTGGCGATATTGCTGCATATATTCCAACAAACGTTATCTCGATTACAGATGGTCAGATTTTCCTTCAGTCGGATCTATTCTTCTCGGGTGTACGCCCAGCGATCAATGCGGGTCTTTCTGTATCACGTGTTGGTGGTTCAGCTCAGATCAAAGCAATGAAAAAAGTTGCGGGTACATTACGTCTTGACTTGGCTGCTTTCCGTGAACTTGAGTCATTCTCACAGTTTGGTTCAGATCTTGATGCTGCAACTGCTGCGAAACTTGAGCGTGGGAAACGTACAGTTGAAGTCTTGAAGCAAGACTTGAACAATCCAATCAAAGTTGAAAAACAAGTTGTTATTTTCTACGCGTTAACTCGTGGATTCCTTGACGATATCGCGATCAACGACATTTCTCGCTTTGAAGCTGAATTGACAAGCTGGTTAGATCTAAACCACACAGAAATTTTGGATACTATTCGCACAACTCAAGGATTACCAGCTGATGACGCATTTGCTGCAGCGATTAACGAATTCAAACGCACATTTGCAAAATCTGAGTAATATCGAGTTCGAATAAGAAGAAAAAATAATAAGGTGGTGAAATACCAGTGGCATCATTACGCGATATAAAAAACCGAATTACGTCAACGAAGAAAACAAGTCAAATCACAAGAGCCATGCAAATGGTTTCTGCATCTAAACTAAGCCGTGCGGAAGTAAACGCGAAAGCGTTCGTTCCATACATGCACAAAATTCAGGATGTTGTCGCATCTATCGCAGCTGGATCTTCAGATACTAGCAACCCGATGATGATTGCTCGCCCTGTAAAGAAAACCGCTTATTTAGTGATTACATCAGATCGTGGGCTAGTAGGTGGATATAACAGTAATATTCTTCGTACTGTTATGGCTAAAATCCGCGAACGCCATACATCTAATGACGACTTTGTAATCCTCAGCGTTGGCCGGAAAGGAAAGGAATTCTTTGCGAAGCAAGGAATGACGATTCTTGAGAGTGCAATCGCACTTCCGGATCATCCGACGTTTGCGGATATTAAAGAAATAACGCGCAAAGCTGTTGGTATGTTCTCAGATGGTACGTATGACGAAGTTTATATGTACTACAATCACTTTGTTTCAGCTATTCAACAAGAAGTCACAGAGAAAAAAGTCTTGCCGCTGACGGATATTCAACCGACAGGATCAACTGCATCGTATGAGTTTGATCCTTCAGCAGAAGCAATTTTGGAAGTTTTACTTCCTCAATACGCAGAAAGCTTAATCTTTGGGGCTGTTCTTGACGGCAAAGCGAGTGAACATGCTGCATCCATGACAGCAATGAAGAGCGCGACTGATAATGCGTCTGATTTGATTAGTGGACTTACACTTCAATACAACCGTGCACGCCAAGCAGCAATCACACAGGAAATTACAGAGATTGTTGGCGGAGCATCTGCTTTAGAATAAAACATACAGAAGTATTCATGTAGACTCGACAGGCTAATGGCGAAATGCACTAGAAATTTTATTTCTAGAGTAGATTGCCTGAGAGCCTGTAAAATCTAGATGCTACATTCTAAAAATGAGTATCCCGTATAGGGAATTTTATAAAAAAGTAAGACAGGAGGGAACAGCATGAATACAGGACACGTTCTTCAGGTTATGGGACCTGTTGTAGATATCAAGTTCGCTAACGGACAGCTACCAGCTATTTATAACGCCTTAACTGTAAATATTGATCGTCCCGGCCAAGATCAAGTCGTTTTAACGCTTGAAGTGGCTCTTCACCTTGGTGATGATTCAGTCCGTACAATCGCGCTGGAATCCACTGATGGATTACAACGTGGTTCAGTAGTAACTGACTTGGGCAAAGCAATTTCTGTTCCAGTTGGAGATGTAACATTAGGCCGTGTATTCAACGTGCTTGGTGAAGTTATCGATTTAGGGGAAGAAATTCCAGCAGCAGTGCGTCGTGATCCGATTCACCGTTTAGCACCTACATTTGAGCATCTTTCCACAGAAGTTGAAATTCTTGAAACAGGTATCAAAGTTGTCGATTTGCTTGCACCTTATATCAAAGGTGGTAAAATCGGTCTCTTCGGTGGTGCCGGGGTAGGTAAAACAGTTCTTATTCAAGAATTGATTAACAACATCGCACAAGAACACGGTGGTTTATCCGTATTCGCTGGTGTTGGTGAACGTACACGTGAAGGAAATGACTTGTTCTTTGAAATGAGCGATTCTGGCGTTATTAAGAAAACGGCTATGGTTTTCGGCCAAATGAACGAGCCACCGGGTGCACGTATGCGTGTTGCTTTGACTGGTTTGACAATGGCAGAATACTTCCGTGACGAACAAGGCGCTGACGTTCTTCTATTCATCGATAACATTTACCGTTTCACACAAGCAGGATCTGAGGTATCTGCATTACTAGGCCGTATGCCATCAGCAGTTGGTTACCAACCAACACTTGCTACTGAAATGGGTCAATTACAAGAGCGTATCACGACGACAAGCAAAGGGTCAGTAACATCGATTCAAGCAATTTATGTACCAGCCGATGACTATACGGATCCGGCTCCGGCTACAACTTTTGCTCACTTAGATGCAACGACTAACCTTGAGCGTAAACTTTCCGAGATGGGTATTTACCCAGCAGTGGATCCTTTAGCATCAACTTCTCGTGCATTGTCACCAGAAATTGTTGGCGAAGAACACTACGGAATCTCGCGTGAAGTTCAAGAAACTTTGCAGCGCTACAGAGAATTACAAGATATTATTGCAATCCTTGGTATGGATGAGCTAAGTGATGAGGACAAGCTGACGGTTAACCGTGCACGCCGCGTTCAAAACTTCCTTTCTCAAAACTTCCACGTTGCTGAACAGTTCACTGGCCAAAAAGGTTCTTATGTTCCAGTTCAAGAAACGATCAAAGGATTCAGAGGAATTCTTGATGGAAAATATGACCACTTGCCAGAAGATGCTTTCCGTTTAGTTGGACGCATTGAAGATGTTATTGCAAAAGCAAAAGGCATGGGCGTAGAAGTCTAAAACCAGGGACCAGGAGGGAAAAAAATGAAGACCATTACAGTCAATATTGTCACTCCCGACGGCCCGGTATACGATTCAGAAGTATCTATGGTTATTGCAGTTACAGCAACAGGTGAGATGGGTATTTTACCAGGTCACATTCCAACAGTAGCTCCTCTTGGAATCGGTGCAGTCCGATTAAAGAAAGACAACTCGACAGAATTAGTTGCGGTAAACGGCGGATTTCTTGAAATCCGTCCTGAAAAAGTGACTATCCTTGCACAATCGGCTGAACGCGCAACAGAAATCGATCTGTCTCGTGCTCAGGAATCCGCTAAACGTGCAGAAGCACTTTTACAGGCAAATAAAGATGAAATCGACTTTAAACGTGCAGAATTGGCGTTAAAGCGTGCGATGAATCGTATCAACGTTTATGAGGGTAATGTTTAAAGAAAAGTGAAAACGGCCGTTCAGCTCCGACAGGCATAAGACAGGCCAGCAATGTGGCGTTCTTTGCCACATAGCTGGGTTGGCTTATGACCCGAGGAGTTGGCCGTTGGAACTAGAAAATAAAGAAAAGCAGAAGCGGGCAAAAGGGCAATTGACTTTTGTCCGCTTTTTCAATTTACGAAAGGATGGATAACATGGAAAGCATGATTGGGCAAACAGCATTGATTTCTATTTTTAGCCATATTTTCTTCACCGGAGTTGCTTTTTATGCAATGCGTGCATTAATGTTTGAAAAATTTATTCACAAGCACCATGTGTTACAGGCTCAAATTCTGTATATTTTTCTTAGTATTTCAATAGGGACGATGGTATCTACTTTTTTCCTAAATATTTCATCTTGGTCTAGGCAATTGCCTTATCTGTTTTAAAATTGCCGTTTTGCCATGGCCTTGAAGTTCATAGCTGTGGCAAAACGGCAAAATTATATTTCCGGGGAAATAAAAGAGTATATAAGGTTTACGCTAATGACAGTGGGGAAAAGGTTTAATAGAAATACTTTTAAAACATGACTTTTAGCCCTAACGGACATAAAAGTGAATAGGTATACGAACAATGTAGTGTTCCGATTAATAATAGAACAAAATGAGAGTATAGTTGCTTGTTTTTTATTAAAAAAAAGGTAATATGAATAAGGTTTTGGTTCTAAATAATGACATTGGACTTTTAATTGTAGATGAGATATATAGATGAATATTAAACATATGGAGGGCATATTAGTGGATCAGATTATTGTAAAAGGCGGCCAAAAGTTAAAAGGAAAGGTACGGGTAGAAGGTGCTAAAAATGCAGTTCTCCCTGTATTGGCTGGAGCATTATTAGCTTCTAAAGGCTCAAGTGTAATTAAAGAAGTACCGAATTTAGCAGATGTATACACAATCCAAGAGGTCTTGAAAAGCTTGAACGTTTCCATTGAGTATTTCCCAGAAAAAAATGAAATGCTAATTGATTCTTCTGCAACGTTATCGAGTGAAGCACAATTTGAATATGTACGTAAAATGCGTGCCTCAATTTTGGTAATGGGACCAGTTCTTGCGCGTAATGGTTTTGCTCGTGTAGCGTTGCCAGGGGGCTGTGCAATTGGATCACGTCCCATCGATCAGCACTTAAAAGGTTTTGAAGCAATGGGTGCGAGCATTACATTTGGAAACGGATTTGTTGAAGCAAAAACAGTAGGTCGTTTACGTGGCGCGAAAATCTATTTGGATTTTCCGAGTGTAGGCGCAACTGAAAATATTATGATGGCTGCTGCTTTAGCAGAAGGCACAACACTTATCGAAAATGCTGCTAAAGAACCTGAAATTGTTGATTTAGCAAATTACATAAATGAGATGGGTGGTCGCGTTATTGGCGCGGGTACAGATACGATGCGCATCGAAGGTGTAGAAGAGATGCATGGTGCTGAACATTACATCATCCCAGATCGTGTTGAAGCAGGAACGTTTATGGTCGCAGCTGCAATTACAGAAGGCGATGTAACGATCGAAAACGCTGTGCCAGAACATATGACAGCTTTGATTTCCAAAATGGGTGAAATGGGTGTTGATATTCAAGAAACAGCAGAAGGATTGCGTATCCGTGCAAGTCGTCCGCTTCGGTCAATCGATATCAAAACAATGCCACATCCAGGATTCCCAACAGATATGCAATCGCAGATGATGTCATTAATGCTAACGGCAACTGGCAATGGTATTTTGACGGAAACAGTTTTTGAAAATCGCTTTATGCATGTGGAAGAATTCCGTCGCATGAATGCTTCAGTTAAAATTGAAGGGCGTTCGGTAATTATGGAAGGTCCATCAAAGCTTCAAGGAGCTGAAGTTGCGGCTACGGATTTAAGAGCTGCGGCTGCATTGATTCTGGCGGGACTTGCTGCAGATGGAATTACACGAGTAAACGAACTTTATCATTTGGATCGTGGCTATGTTAACTTTCATTTGAAACTAGCAGCTTTGGGCGCAGACATTGAGCGTGTAACTACTGAACAGATTGATGTTAAAGTTGAGCAATTGGTCTAATACGTTTATAAAGGGCTTGCGGCACTGTTTACCAGTCTCGCAAGCTTTTTCAATTGCTGTGAATAAATCGAGGAATTTTTGTCAATGAGATCTACATTATGATAAAATACTCTGTTAAGAGAATCTTTTTGAAGGTACATAAAAATGGTGGGAAATCTTTGTCAATGAGGAGTTTGCTATCGTTGAGTAGTAGGGGAGTCAAACGGATTTGTGCATTTTGTACATATGCCGTTCGAAAAGTGTTAGATTATAAGTCGTCAAACGGAATAACTGGTTTAAAAGGAGTGCGAGCTTAATGTTTTCTAAAGATATCGGAATCGATCTAGGGACTGCAAATGTATTAATATATGTTAAAGGCAAAGGAATCATTTTGAACGAACCTTCAGTAGTAGCCATGGATAAGAAAACAAATGAAATCGTGGCTATTGGAAAAGAAGCGCATAAAATGATTGGTAGAACGCCAAAACACATTGTGTCTGTCCGCCCATTGAGAGATGGAGTAATCCACGATTTTGATGTTACTGAAGCAATGCTGAAGCACTTTATTCATATTTTAAAGTTAAAGGGTTTTATGTCAAAGCCACGCATTCTAATATGTTGTCCGACGAATGTCACGAGTATTGAACAAAATGCAATCCGTGAAGTCGCAGAAAAAGCAGGTGCCAAAAAAGTATACGTGGAAGTCGAACCAAAAGTAGCGGCAATTGGTGCCGGTCTTGATATCTATCGACCAAACGCCAGCATGGTCATTGATATTGGTGGTGGGACGACGGATATCGCAGTTTTATCTATGGGTGATATTGTCACAAGTGAAACCATTAAAATAGCCGGTGACCGCTTTGATCAGCAGATAATGACTTATATTAAACATCACCATAAGTTGTTGATCGGTGAAAAAACTGCCGAAAAGATTAAGCAGGAAATTGGGACAGCAGTATCGTGTACCAAAGCAAAAGAAATAGAAATACGTGGACGTGATCTGTTAACGGCTTTTCCAAAAACGTTGATCATTACTTCACCGGAAATCGAAACTGCTTTGCGGGATTCGATTCAATCGATAGTTGAAGCAGCGCGAATGGTATTGGAGAAAACGCCACCTGAACTAGCGTCAGACATTGTGGAAAGTGGCGCAATTTTAACGGGTGGTGGCGCATTAGTGGACGGGCTGGATCAGTTATTAGCCGAAAAATTAGAAATCCCTGTTTCAATTGCCGAAAATCCATTGGAATGTGTTGTGTTGGGAACGGGTCTGATGCTGGAGGCGAAAGAAAATATTTTTCGCCACCGAAAATAAGGGCGATCGGCAGATAGTCAAAGTAGAATATTCTAGTTATACTACTAACTACAGTTTATCTATTCGAGTTTTGTTTGGAATTCGATAATTCAGTAGATGGAAAGGTTGACGGAGTGAATGGCTGAACTGAAGAAAAACTTTTCTCTTCGAAAAAAAACGTCTAAAGATGCAGCAAGTACAGAGAATCCGAAAAAGACGTGGTGGGTTCAAATACGGCTGTTTCCAATCTGGCTTCGTATTATCATTGTCATTGTATTGATTGCGTTAGCGGTTGTTTTAGGCGTCATGATTGGCTTTGGTGTCATTGGTGATGGTGAACCGGCGGATGCGCTGAAATGGGAAACTTGGCAGCATATAGTAGATATCATGAGTGGCAAATAGCGAAAAACTTCACCTAGTAGATGGCACTTGAAAAAAGAGTAGTAGACACTGTAAAGTAAGATAAAAGGAGCTGGATCAATTGTTGACAACAGAACAAATTCAAGCAATTTTACCTCATCGCTACCCATTTTTGATGGTAGACCGCATTTTAGAAATTGAAGCTGGCAAGAAAGCTGTTGGCTTAAAAAATGTATCGGCAAACGAAGAGTTTTTTAATGGGCATTTTCCAGGGTACCCTGTTATGCCAGGTGTTTTAATCGTTGAAGCGCTCGCACAAGTTGGTGCAGCCGCTGTGCTACAATTAGATGCCAATAAAGGCCGTCTAGCATTTTTTACAGGCATCGACAACTGCCGATTTAAAAGACAAGTTGTGCCGGGTGATCAGTTGCGTTTAGAAGTAGTATTGACAAAATTGCGCGGTTCAATGGGCAAAGGTCATGCAATTGCTACAGTGGATGGGGAAATTGCGTGCGAATGCGATATTCTCTTTGCACTGGGACCAGTAGCTTCAGCAGAGTAAGTTGCTAAAGCTGCACATCTAAATTTGGTGTTTGGAAATGGAGGCTAGTCATATGTACAAATCACTGCCACCAAGTGTGAAAAGCAGTATTACAAAATCCATCTCGAAAGTATTCGAAAAATACATGACTCAAATTGAATGGCAAGAAGAGAAATACCAGTTAGTCGACTTTCTGGCTGCTTGGAAAGCATATATTGAAAATGAGGCAAAGTGGTATAAACAAGTACCGGAAGAAACGAAGCTTGCTCCTGCATTTCACGAAAGTATTGCAGAAAGAATCAATCAAACAATTGAACGGATAGTAAACGAACCTCCTTCTGAAGAACAAGTTGCCCGCATTGAAGCCAAACAGGAACTTTTACATACCTCTTATGACTATGCATGCAGAGCAGAAGCGGATTTTATTGAAGAAAAGCTGGTAAAAAAATCACTCGATTAAAGTTTGAGTAAACGAATAAACATCGCTTCCATTCATTTAAGAATAAAAAAGCTGTTCCTGAAAGTCAGAATGTAGACTTTCAGGAACAGCTTTTTATATGGGATTTTAAGGTGCCATTAAGTTTCGTCTTTACGAAGCCCTGGCCGCGTACGCATATCGATTTCAAAGCGTTCGAGTAAGTCTTGGCCTTCAAGTCCATCTTCTAGCAACTCTGACAGCAAAGTTTCTGCGTATTTTCGACGAGCTCGTTTTAATGTACCTTTCATTAAGACTGAAACATGATCACCCATGATTTTCACATCATGAACTTCTACTTCAAAAGGGGCAGGTTCGTTTCCAGGATAAGAAATGACAACTTGGACGGCGACCGTCTCTTTTGTTTTTTTTAGCTGATCAAACGTCTCTTGATGTTCTAAATCAATCAGCATTTCAAGAATCCACGAGCGTTCACTATTTTCTTGGTTGATGATGATGCCGTCATTTACCGGATAATCCGTCACTTGGTCATCTTTTTCAATACCCAATGACAGCATTTTAAATGTTTTCATTTAGCAATGCCTCCTATACAACTTTGTTTCAGTATAGCATATTGAAGATTTGGCTGGCATACTGAAAAAGCTTGTTTGGAAATATCCAGATTCTACTAAAAATCAGTTTTGATTTGCAGTGCACTCGTATGAAAACTGAACAAACTCAACTAATAGCAGCGAAAACTATTTTTAGCAATCGATCAAAAATGAAATATGATAGAGGAAAAGCCCTGAAAAATTATTTTTCCTACTTTGCAAAGAATTCAATCTTCTTAGTATGCTCTAGTTAAGTAAAGGGGGTGAGAAAATGAATCAAGTTGGGATTGTAGGGCGTTTAACAAAAGATCCATCCATGCGAGTCATGAATGAAGGTCGGATACATACTTCCTTCATCGTTGCAGTTTCGAGAAACTACAAAAATCAGAAAGGAGAAATAGAAACAGATTTTGTACTTTGTTCCAGCTGGGGGAAACCGGCGCATAATGTCTCGAAATACTGCGTCAAAGGTTCACTCGTCGCAGTTACGGGACGTCTTCAGTCACGCTCCTACGATAAAGAAGACGGCACACGTATTTATGTGACAGAAGTACTCGGTGATCAAATTCGATTCCTCGATAAAAGAAAGTCACAAGAAGAAAATGCTCCGCAGTCAGAAGTGCCGCAAAACGATGCAGACTTCGATTTCCAACCGCCACAAACTGAACAAATCAATGCATAAATGAGTAAACAAAGGAGGCACTTAGCTATGCCAAAAGATGTGCAGCTGCAGCTAGAAGTGCATATGGAGCAATTAATCAAACTAACGGCTTTGCTCCATCAACGATTGGCAGAGGCCGAGCGGGAACTAAGTGAACTGAAAGTGATTTTCCGTTCGATTCAAAAAGGGTGAGTATTCGCGTCTAAAAGGGGAAATCCGGCCAGGTGGGGACCTGGCCGGATTATTTAACGCTAATTAAAGTGTGTAAGTAAATAATTCTTTCAAGTCGTGATCAGAAAGGTCGGTCATCCATTGACTCGATTGAATAAATTCTTCTGACATCGATTGTTTTTGAACCAATAACGAATCAATTTTCTCCTCAATCGTCCCGATTGTCACAAATTTATGAACATGAACAAATTGGGTTTGACCAATCCGGTAAGCACGGTCAGTCGCCTGATTTTCCACAGCTGGATTCCACCATCTGTCTGCATGTAAGACATGCGTTGCGGCTGTTAAGTTAAGACCCGTACCGCCTGCTTTTAAAGACAAGATGAAAATCGGGAATTTTCCAGCTTGGAACTGAGCCACTAAGGTATCCCGTTGTTGTTTTGGCATGCTGCCTGTTAAGAATGGCACTTCGTGTCCGTATAATTCATTGATTGCCTGTTGCAGCAAATGTCCCATCCCGATGTATTGCGTGAAAATCAAACATTGTTCCCCGCGTTCAGCAATTTCTCCGGCTAAGGTCACAATGCGCTCCAGTTTTTGAGAACGAGGCAAAACTTCAGCAGCGTTGGTATACGGCTCTTTCAAGTAAAGAGACGGATGATTACATAGCTGCTTTAATTTACTAAGCATTTTCAAGACTAGTCCTTTTTTCTCGAATCCTGTGAGCGTCTCCATTTTCTGCACCGTATCCTGGACAAGTCCTTCGTAAAGAGCCGCTTGCTCTGGTGTTAGTGGACAATATTCCAGCTGTTCTTGTTTTTCAGGCAAGTTTAACTGAAGATCCGGATCTTTTTTCGTCCGGCGTAGCAGGAACGGCTGAATCCGCTGACGTAATTTTTCTTTGTGTTCTTCAGAATTATCCCGTTCAATTGGAATCATAAAGTTTTCCTGGAATTGCTTAATCCGATAGAGATAGCCTTTGTTGATAAAATCGAAAATTGACCACAATTCAGACAAACGGTTTTCAATTGGTGTTCCTGTCAAGGCAATGTGATGGTCACCTTTGAATTTTCGAATGGTCCGGGATTGTTTTGTGTACATATTCTTGATGTTCTGCGCTTCATCGAGTGTAATACTCGACCAGTGCAAGCTTTGCATTTCCTCACCATCCGAAGAGGCGATGCCATAAGTCGATAAAACAACATCCGGTTTTTCTTCAGCTAAGAAGGCATTAAATTCTTCGCCTTTCGGACGGATGCTTCCGTAATGAGTGACGACCTTTAGCTCAGGCGCAAAACGTTCTAATTCTTTTTGCCAGTTGCCGAGCACTGAAGTTGGGCAGACGATGAGCGATGGTTGATCGGGATTTTTTCCATGGACATGAAGCAAGTAGGTGATCAACTGAACCGTTTTTCCAAGCCCCATATCATCTGCCAAACAAAGTCCAAAGCCTTCTTCACGCATAAACACCAAATAATCGAAACCAATTTTCTGGTAAGGACGTAGCTCTGTCAATAAATTCTGTGGCAAGGGTGTCTCAGGTAAGTCGCGTTTGTCCAGTAGTTTATCCAGCAATGTTTTTAGCGATCTGTTCAAATGGAATTCAACTAATGGATCTTCTTCATCAGCCGTTTCCTCCAACATGATATCAGGGACATTTTGGAACAACATATCTTTGATTGTCCAATCAGCATCTTCTGCTTCTTCAATCATTTTCCGCAATTGCATCAATAAGTTTGAATCGACACGCACCCATTCGTTCCCAATACGAATAAATTCTTTGTTCTCAGACACTAAGCGTTGGAAATCTTGCATGCTCAGCTCATGACCGTTTAAGGAAAACTGCCAGTCAAAATTAATGATTTGATCAAGCCCGACAACCGATGCTTTTTTGATTGGTGAATTGACATTCGCTTTGACGCGGATTTTTGATTCTTGAACAACTTTCAACCAAGACGGAATGGACACTTCAATACCGAAAGCTTGCAAAATTTCTGCATCATTGCGCAGAAACTCAAGAATTTCTGCGTCTGTCCATTCGGTATGATAAAAGCGATCTTCATCAAAACTTTCAATAGAAGGGCATAAACTCAGTAGCAACGATTGACGTTTTTTGATATCTTCAGCAAAAGAGCGCCATTTCTCTGGTAAAGCTTTATCGATGAGTTCATCTGCACGGCGCTTAGAAGGAGACCAGTAAACACTGCCACGCTTCGAACGCATAACCACTTTAAAAGACCAAAATTCATTAGCATCCGGTTCGCTCAGCTGCACTGCTACGACATAATCGTCAGCATCCGGTAACCCTTGCCAACCTGCTTGTTGAACAAAGCCTTGAATATAAGGAAGTTGGGCTACTGATAATCCTTTTTGGCGCAATTGATGTTGAATGGTATCAGCAAGAAACGTTCGAATTTCACTATCTCCATAGGCATCGTGAATGATAATATTATTTTCTTCAATTGTCACATGATCCCATAGCTTAGGATCACTTAACGAGTCTGCCACTTTTCCGGCAAGCTTCAACCAGCCTTCATCTTCAGCGCGCTGTCCGACAAATGTAACGTAATGGTGAGGTTCGCTTTGAAATAGACGAACAAAATCAGCGGGAGTCAAGACCAAATCCAGGCCATCAGTCTGTGCAGTCAAGCCAAAAAAGCTGTCTTTATCCAGAAAATATAAATACGACTTCCAGATTTCAGGAGGAATCCGGTTGCCGGCTTCATTGACCGCTTGAATACGGAAAAGTTCTCCACGGGTAATGGTTAAATAATAGAGACGGCTTCCTTCAGTTTGGAATTGATTCATATAAGATTTCCTTTCTCGATCTCTTCTTGCAGTGCACGCAGGCGTTTGTTCTGTGTCCGGATTTCAGCAATATAAGCAGTCCAAAAGTCCAGTTGGCCACTTTTTTTACAGGCTGCTTTCATCTTTTTCCAGATTCGGACCGCTTGTTTGTAGCTTGGACGGTTCCGTTCTTCAAGATGAGCCAGCGCGTATCGGTGAAAGAGCGGCAGCACATAGTCAGGTGCCTCATTCTGTACTTCTTTAAGACCGCACTCCTCTGCAAAATACAAAGGGGAATTGTGAAGGTGATGCAATTCTGCCCACTGTTTATACAATTGCTTTTCGATTAAATAAGCAGAGTACGCAGGCAACCCATAATGACCAAACTGCTTGAATAGATCTTCCCAGTCTAATTCGCTTAATTCGATTTGTGAAAACAAGCGACTGAGCGTTCGAACATATTGATGCCGGTATTGTGTATAGAGTCCTTCAAAGAGAAATGTTTTTACGTGAGGCTTGATGGCCAAGAGAATACTGGTCAGCGCTTGTAAGTGCCCTTCATTTTCAGCAAGAACAGCTAAAGCGACCCAGTCGTGTGTTTCGTTTGGCGATATTTTTTTAACGTCCAATTCTCTCTTTAACAAAACGGCAAAAAAAGTTTTTAAACGTTCATCCGGATTTTTAAATGCCAACAGTTCTTCTTCACGCAATCTGCTCGTAGTAAACAAGGTAGTCCAAAATAATTCGTAAAGTGAAAAACGCTGTGAAAATGATTGATCTTTTTCTTCTATAAACTCTCGGATTAAGATTTTCAAGTGTTCAAAAAAAGCATCTGTTTCGAATGTCCGGTGCTGCACGCGCAGTTGCTCAAGCAAATCCCGCAATGCATGGATTTCGTCATCAAACCAAGTCTTAAAAAACGAATGGTGAACTTCTTGTGTACCCGTGATAAAAGTCGCCCATACTTCCGTCAAAGAAATAAAATGAGCATAAGTGCGGTAAAGAACCTTCCATTCACGTTCTAAGGGCATATAAGACAATGCGTTTTTCAAACGACCATCATACATTTGTTCAAAATAAAAATAATTGCGTGTTGTGTAATCTGGAATTTCATCGCGCCAGATGCTGCGGATTAGCTTTGTCCACTGCTCAGGAGAGCGCTTCTCAGCTAATAAGGTAAGTTGTTTATTTTCAGGTTCACGCCAAGAGGCCACCCATTCAGAAAGAGAACCAATTTTTTGATACAGCGCAAAAATGACCGCCAATCGATGGCGGCACATCGGCTCCTGTGGACAAGCACAAATTGCCGTAAGCTTGTCAAAGTTCAAAATAACCTTCACTGCATGAGCATCTTTTACAATAGCTTCAAGTAATAAGCGTTCTTCGTTAAATGATTGAATTTGTACACCATCGTGTCGCACTAAAAAGACTGCTTTTCGAACCATTTCTTCATCCAACGCACGAGTCGGTAGAAGTGATTTGTCGATAGCAGCCATATAATTGTGAATCGTATCTTCGAATCTTTTCGCTAGGGATTGAACCGTAGCCATATGCATCGCCCCAAAATAGACTTTCCTTCTATTATACGACTTTCAGACTGCTCCGTAAACGGTGAACAATCGTTTAATGCGGCATAGCCTAAAAAATAGCAAATTTATTTCTGCTTAGTCCTCTTTTTGTGTAAGATAAATGGTATTATAAAAGTTATAAAGACCTAATTATATCGTTTTGGATAGGAGAATGATAGTTGTTCAATTCGTTTGTTTTAGAAATCCCCGACTTGCGTTCTGTTTTGCATCCGAAGGACGTTGGGGCTTGGGAAGTAGTCTATACGAAGGATGAATTGGTGTTTGGTAAAATCAGATGGCAAATTTCATCAGATGGTGATTGTTACAGTATCCATAACCCTCAATTGTTTCCAGAGCACCTAGCGCAAATACAGATTGATTTCAAAATGAACCGAATCGTTTTTTACAAACGGCAATTATCTGATGAGGAGTTTCATGTTTTGGTGGCATGTATTTTGGAACAACTATGTATTTATATTGAGCCAAACGAAATGCATTTTATGGTCACCACTCCACGTCACCGACATCAACGAACACGCACGAAAAAATAACAACGCGATTCTCCTGTGCCTACCAGCTAACCTATTTTGGTTAGTTGGTAGGCTTTTTCGTATTAAGTATTCTCTTGGCACAGGTAGATCGGTATAGAGTGCGATTTTGTAAGTAGTCGTGTGTGAGGAAGAACCTTTGTTAATCGTACTTAGTGAAAGAAATCTGTGCTTCAACTTCGTGAGAAAAAATTTGGGAGGATCACAAAGAACGATGAATCACAGAAATAGCATAAAAGTTGTGACAAAAAATGTTCATAAACGTCTACTATATAAGAAGGTTGTTATGCAATTCTATATTCGAGAAGAAACTTTTATGCTATAATTTATG
Source organism: Planococcus faecalis (assembly GCF_002009235.1). Classification (NCBI taxonomy): domain Bacteria; kingdom Bacillati; phylum Bacillota; class Bacilli; order Caryophanales; family Caryophanaceae; genus Planococcus; species Planococcus faecalis. Next base: position 2,775,506 of record NZ_CP019401.1, on the reverse strand, counting down.
TAATCAGAATATTACAAATAATTAGAGGGGTGAGTCATATGTTGCATGTAAAGCTCATGAAGCCATTCTATACAAAGAAAGAAGGGCATCTAGTAAAGTTTGTGTTTGCTTATCAGTACTTTTCAATTATGAAAGATGATGAGTTGTTTCACTTTATTCCCGTAGAAGGCAAAGAGATTATCGTCAACCTCAATACCTTTCAAGTAGAAAACCTTTCGGAAGTGTTCGTCTTTCAAAAAGGCAATCGCTTTATCCGCTTGCCTTTGTATCAATTGCTGCTCGTGTCGGATATCCACAAGCATCTTCAAGCAATAGTGCAAGAAGAAAGAGATGAATTGATTGAAGTGAACGAACAAACACGAAAAGAAGCAACCGATGCTATTTACTTTTTAGAGCAGGAAAACTACAGTCGCCTGATCGATGAAGCATTGAGTACAGGAAACCGAGCGATGTTCGATGAGTTATTAATTCAGCAGCGCGAATTACAACAATTACATGGAGGTTTGTAAAGTGGAATTAGTAGCCTATGGATAAAAAACGTCTTTCCAGATTGTAAGGGGAAGGCGTTTTTGAATGCAAAAACAAGCATGTTAAAAGCTCTTTTCCGTTTGAATCGGAAAAGAGCTTTTAAGTATCTACGTTAATCATATGTCACCCCTTACATTAAAGTGTAGAAATTGATAAATAGCATAACGGCTGTTGAGCCAGCTACTCCGATTGCAAGATCTCCCCAACCTAATTCAAGTACTTTATCGAAATTCATAATCATCCGCTCCTTTTTTGTTTTTTTATGGAGATCTTACAGGTAAGTTACGGTGTTTGCTAACTTGTTTTTAGTATAAATGAATGATTTGTGATAAACATCGTACAAAATAACTAAAAATTCTAAAAAATAAAATAAAAAGTTTCCTTTTATCCCGTTCTTGGATAATCTCGGCGTCCGGTGGATTGAACTATGTTATGCGTATTGGTACATTGAATCATAAGAACGGAACAGAAATGAATAGCAAAGGAGTTTTTCAATGAAATTTTATTTGTCTATGGACATGGAAGGCGTCACAGCATTGCCGGACTATACCTATGTAGATGCTAAAGAAAAAAATTACGAACGTGGACGTCGTTTGATGACAGCAGATGCCAATGCGGTTATTCATGGTTCAGTGGATGCGGGTGCTGACAAGTTGTTGGTCAACGACAGTCACTCGAAGATGAATAACCTAATTGCTGAGGAGTTGCAGGAAAGAGCGGAGTTGATTACGAGTGGAGTTAAAGCGTATTCTATGGTTGAAGGTTTAGATAGTAGTTTTACAGGTACTTTTTTTGCATATCATGCATGAGCAGGACAAAAAGGGGTTATGGCTCATTCCATGGTTTTTGCGGTGCGATCAATGTGGATTGATGACGTCGAAATTGGTGAGCTTGGTTTAATACCTATGTTGCCGGCTACTACGGGGTACCCGTATTGTTAGTAGCAGGAGACGATTGTGCGTGCAAAAAAGCACAAGCATTAATCCCGAACAGTACTATAGCAGCTGTTAAACAATCTCTAACGCGTTCAGCGGTGCAAACTTTGCAACCAAAAAAAGCACAACAGCTTCTACATGCACAAACTATACGTGCAATTGAGAACCGGGAAAATGTTAAACCACTCGTTCCACCGGACAAACCGCTATTAAAAATCGAGTTTACCAATTACGGTGAAGCAGAACTTGCCGCCAGGATGCCGGGGTGTGAATTGCAACAACAGACGACCATTGTTCATTTTCAAGCGAAAGATATACTAGAAGCGTACCGTGCCATGTTAGTAATGACGGAACTTGCGATGCAAGCAAAGTTCTGTTGAATCCCGATTTCAGTAAACAGTGTGTCTGAAGGGGTATACTGGAAAAAAACGTTAGTACATAAAAGGAGTAGATGATTTTGCGTAAATTACCAAGTCGATTAAAAAAAGGGGACTTAGTAGGTGTCATCGCGCCTTCGAGTCCACCCAATCAAGAAAGTCTTCAGAAAGCTTTACCATTTTTAGAAGAGCTCGGCCTAAGAGTCAAATTGGGAAACTCCGTGACTGCGGTCAATGGTTATTTGGCAGGAACGGATGAAGAACGTTTGGCCGATTTACACGCGATGTTTGAAGACCCAGAAGTGTCAGGCATTTTTTGTGCGGGTGGCGGCTACGGGGCAGCGCGTATAGCAGACCAAATTGATTACGCCATGATTAAAGAAAACCCGAAAGTGTTCTGGGGCTATTCGGATATTACCTTTTTACATACAGCTATCGGGGAATACGCCGATTTGGTGACGTTCCACGGGCCAATGTTAGCTTCAGATGTTGGCAAACCAGAATTCCATGAACGCAGTCGCCGCATGTTCAATCAATTGTTTGAACCATTTGAATTGCATTACACAGAAGAAGTCACGCCTCTCGAAACACTGGTCGGAGGGGTCGCTCAAGGCGAACTTGTCGGAGGCAATTTGTCTTTAGTCCGCAGTGCAATCGGTACCAAGTTCGATTTGGATGTGAAGGGTAAGATTTTACTGATCGAAGAAATAGATGAAGAACCGTGTGAAGTAGATGAAATTTTAAACCAGCTGCGCATGGCGCGGAAATTTGACGAAGCAGCAGGCATTGTTATTGGCGATTTCAAAAACGCTGAGCCAAATAAACGACAACCTTCGTTGACATTAGATCAGGTAGTCGATCATTACTTTGGTCAATTGAAGATACCTGTTGTCAAAGGCTTTAAAATTGGCCATTGTGAACCCCATTTTTCTGTACCACTTGGTGCGCTTGCACGTTTAGATGGCGATGCTAAAACCTTGACTATTCTTCCGGGTGTCGAATAACTGGTTCTAAATTAGAACAGAAATGGAGTGAATCGTTTGTTGCAGACAGAATCCACGGCATGGGTATGTCGTGTTCCGGTTGCAACCGTTTGGACAGCACCAGAAAAAGCGCGTGCGGTCGATGCGGAAGGAATTGCGGAACACCCTAATTTGAACAACTGGCTACGAACTATGAGCCGGGAAGACAAACAAGACTTAGTTGATAGCAACCGAATCCAAACGCAACTCCTATACGGGGAACCTGTGTTGATTGAGGAGGTAGTAAACGGCTGGGCGAAAATCATGGCGCTTTGGCAACCATGCCAAAAAGATGAACGTGGCTATCCAGGATGGGTACCTAGTAGTCAATTAAAAGAAGTCGAAAACTTAACAGAACTTGACTATGCCCGTGTTACGCATCATAAAGCACAACTGTGGACAGAGAATTTCAAGCCGCTAAAAGTGGTGTCGTTTAATACAATGTTACCCGTCAAAGAAATAGCTGACTTTATTCGTTTGCAAACGCCTGATGGAGATGCATTCATTATGGCAAATACGGTGGAAATAGTTAGTGCGTATAACCAAAGTCCAAAAGGAAATGGATTGGACATCGCCAATCTTGGAGCGGAGTTTTTGGATTTGCCTTATTTATGGGCAGGGATGTCGAGCTATGGTTATGACTGTTCAGGTTTTACGTATAATTTAATGAAAGCCAATGGCGTCATTATTTCGCGTGATGCGGTAGACCAAGTACTTGAAGGCATTGAAATTGACCTGCATGCACAAAACACGTGGCACATTGGTGATTTGTTGTTTTTTGCTTACGAGGAAGGACGAGGCAAACTTCATCATGTGGGTGTTTATTACGGCAATGGTTTAATGCTTCATTCGCCTACTCCTGGAAAATCGGTTGAGATCATTGAATTGGCAGGAACAAAGCATGCCACCGAGTTATGTGCAGTCCGCCGATTTGTAGATGAAGAAGCGTAGCGTTAAAGAAAAAACGCCTCATTTTATTTCAGGCGCCACCGAATGACGGATACTTACTGCGTAAATTTGTCTGGATAGCCTATTTGTTTAAAGGTGAAATAGAAGCTGAATTGTGGTACAATAAGCAGATAGCGTTTTAAAAAGAGAGGCGTGGTAATGATGGCATTCCAACCCCATGAAAAAGAAGTATCTGAATTCGTAGCAGCGCGCTACATAGGCGAATGGATTTCGTTCACTCGCAACGGCGTCGATGTTAACGGCACAATCTTTAAAATTATGGACAACTCGGTGATTGTTGAAATTTCACCAGAAGACGCAAAAGAAATTGGTGCGGCATCCAACATGACCGTAATTTCACATAAGAAATACCGAATCACGGAAGCGTGATTCGGTGAGAAGGAGGCTGTTCGCCATGAACAGCCTCTTTTTTTTTGAGTGTTTTGGTTTCAATCCGTCCCTCCCGTAACGCGCTTTTGCTAGAGAGCGGAGGTGTCTGTAGTTTTTAAGAAACTGTGGCGATAGTTATGATGGGGAGCCATCAGCATGGCCCATATGGTCGATTCGAAAGCGTTCGCTTGAAGCAATTTCTTCGTTTTCACGCGTAGATGTCAGACCAGATATCTAAGTCTTTCGACTCAAAGCGATTAAAAAATGGAAAATGTACCAGCTAATTCATTCCAAAGGTGACGCTTTTTTGGTAAAGTAAAGTGAAGCAGAACGTTAATTGCCTTGAAAGGAACTATACGCATGATATCGGACTTTAAATTCTGGCATTTTTTCTCTAGACAAGGGCAACTTATACATAATATACAAACGACTGAAATGCGCAATGTCAACAAACGCATTGCCTGCATCATTGCCATCGGTCTGTTGGTTTTTGCCATCGGTGAAGTTTGGGGCATGAATACTTCTTCATTGACGCCACTGTTATCAGCGGGGATGTGGGACGCTTATACGTTGGCACGTTGGACTTCGCTTATGGGCACACTTCTTTGGGCTGGGTTTTATGTAGCTTTCCATTTATATGGAGCTTCTTTTTTATTCAGCAAAATTCTGAAGATGCCGTGGCGAGGCGCGATTATCATGCAAATGTATGTGACTGCTTTACTGGTCATCGAAAAAGGGTTGATTTTCTTACTGTTTGCTGTGACTGGTTTTACGACGTCTGTTTCATTTTTCTCGTTCGGACCGATTGCCGCGACGTTTTTGGATAATCATTTCTTGATTTATTTCTTTAACCAACTGACTGTATTTACTTCCTTAATCATCGCTGTACAATATCGTTTTATCCGCAGCTTTACAAAAATCAGCCCGAAACTGATTTTATTCGGCTTGATTATGCTGCATATTTTCGTAGCACTATTCGTAGCCTTGTTTAGCCTGGTTCCGGTAAACGACATGTTGAGTGGTTTCATGGAAGGGGGCAACCCATTTGAATAAGTTCTTTTTTGTCGGTTTATCGGTAGCAGTTGTTGCTTTTTTGACAGCTAATGCTCTTTTGCTATTTGGTGAGAAAAGCATTTTGCCGAAAAGCGTGTATGTCAGTGATTATGAACAAAGTTATGCCCGTACATACGATACGGAATTGTTCAAAGAAGCTCTAACAGCTCCGCAAGGAATCGTGGAAATTTATGTTCAAGATCATGAAGCACTTGAACAATGGACCGTGAGTGAAGGAGACCGCGTAACAGCAGGATCTGAGCTAGCGCTATTAAACGAAGCAGAAACAGAAGAACAGCGTGCGGCGTGGGAAACACAGAAAACGGCTTTAGAAGGGCAGCAAACCGAAGTGAGAAGCTCGCTTGCCACACTTCAACAGGCTAAAAACGCTCAAAGCGGCCCTGTATCACAAGATGCGTCAAATAATTCCGAAGTTACCAACGAAGACGGTGAAACCATCGAGTTTGACGTCAATGTGTCTGTCGGTGTAGCGGTTCCACAAGATGGCTCTTACGCTGCAGGCATTGCTCAAGCAGAACAACAATTGGCTTCTATTGAATCACAATTAGCGGTATTGAATGCGCAATTGTCACAAAGCTTGTCGAACCCGTCTGTCATCAGTCCCGTAGATGGAACGGTGTCCAAAATCAACCGCGACACAGCACCGTTAAGTATTGAAATTTATTCCGATGAAAAAGTATTTCTTAGCTATGTGTTAGAAGATGAATGGCCGTTAGTCCAAGTCGCAGATGCAGTTAAAATTCAAGGCGAAGGCATTGATGGGATAGCTACGGGGACAGTCCAAAGCGTTTCTGAAGTGCCAGCTGAAAAATCCAAATGGCTAGAAGCCTATCATCAGTTAGATCCAAAAGAGCAAAACAACCCACTGGCGTATTACGAAATTCGAGTGGTGGCGGATACGCCGATTGAAGAGGTAATGCCCTTTGGCACTAACGTCAACACGTCGATTACAGTAGAAAAAGCTGAAAATGCGGTTGCATTACCGACAGCTTGGCTTTTCGACTACGACGGAGTAGATGGCAAAACACATGTATTGAACATTAATGGTCGTCCACAGACATTGCCTGTAACTACCGATTTTGAAGACGGCGCGAAAGCCGTATTGTCAAAAGGGCCAGAAGCCGGAACGGTTATTATTCATGAAGACAAGCTCGAGACTTTTGTCTCGCCGCCAAAAGTCTTTATGCCATTCCCAGGACGTCAACCCAATTTTGAAGATGCGAAAAACACGTCTTGGCGTGCTTACGTTGAATACGTCTTGGCGCGTTAAACAAGCAAAAAACCCGGAAGCAACAGCTTTCGGGTTTTTGACTGTTTTAGAAAGACTGGATATCATCAGTTAGAACGAGCAATCATGTACGATAGAGTAAGAAAAAACGTGAATTTCGACTTGCCGTTAAAAGTAGACGAACGGAGTGTGTAGAATGGAAAAAACAGATTGGCGATTTAAAATAGCTCACAAAGAAGCATGGATTGGCGTCGGGTTGGCATTGTTTAATTTTATTTGGTGGTTTGGTTTTGCGTATGGTCTCGGTTCACGACCTGTTGACGAGTACAGCTACATTTTCGGTTTGCCAGATTGGTTTTTTTACAGTTGTGTCGTTGGCTTTTTGCTGATTTCGGTATTGGTCATCGTCGTGGTCCATTTTTTTTTCACAGAAGTACCGTTTGACGAAGAGGAGGATTCATGATGAATTATGCAGTATTGGTGCCGATGATTGTCTTTTTACTGGTCATTTTCTTTATCGGCTATTGGTCGAGTCGTAAGTTGTCGACGTCTTCCAATTTCATTAGTGATTATTTCCTCGGCGGTCGTGAACTTGGTGGCTTCGTACTGGCGATGACGATGGTCGCGACTTACGGCAGTGCGTCGAGTTTTCTTGGTGGTCCCGGCACGGCCTATACGATGGGATTTGGTTGGGTGCTGCTCGCCATGGCACAAGTCGTAACCGGTTATTTTGTGTTAATGATCCTCGGTAAAAAATACGCCATTATGGCACGCCGCTACAAAGCAATTACGATGATTGATTTTTTGAAATCACGTTACAACAGTTCAGCTGTCGTATTGCTATCTGCTTTTAGCATTATTGTTTTTCTTTTCTCAGCGATGGCAGCACAGTGGATAGGCGGGGCACGCCTTGTCGAGTCACTAACGGGTTTATCGTATAATTCAGCGCTGTTTTTGTTTGCGGTTAGTGTACTTGTTTACGTTACAATTGGCGGTTTCCGCGCAGTTGCACTGACAGATGCTGTTCAAGGCGCCGTTATGCTAGTCGGGACACTGGTGTTGTTGGTCGCAGTTATTAGTGCAGGCGGCGGCATTCCGAATATCGTGAATGACCTGATCAATGAAAACCCGAATTTGGTGACGCCTTATGGTGCAACTGGTGATTTAACGGCCGCTTACGTGTCATCATTTTGGATTTTGGTTGGTGTCGGCGTAGTTGGCTTGCCGCAAATTGCGGTGCGTGCCATGTCTTATAAAAATTCGCGTTCGATGCACCGAGCTTTGATTATTGGAACCCTTGTCACCGGTGTGATTATGCTCAATATGCATTTGATCGGCGTCTTTGCACGCCCCGTGATGCCAGGTATTGAAATTGGCGACAAAGTGATTCCACTGATTGCACTGGAAACCTTGCCGCCTTGGGTAGCGGGCATCGTTCTTGCCGCTCCAATGGCTGCCATTATGTCAACAGTCGATTCGTTGCTCCTGCTAGTTAGCTCGTCGATTGTGAAAGATGTTTACTTAAATTACGTAAAACCTGACGCCACGATCCAAACGATCAAGCGCATTTCTTTTGGTGTGACAGGGGTTCTTGGCGTTATTGTCTTTTTACTAGCATTAAATCCACCAGAACTATTAATTTTCTTGAATCTATTTGCCTTCGGTGGCCTAGAAGCCGCTTTTATTTGGCCGATTGTTCTTGGGTTGTACTGGAAGTGGGGCAATAAATACGGCGCGATTGCATCGATGGCAACAGGGATTAGTAGCTATATCGCTTTGCATTTTTATAACCTGGAAAACGGCAATCTGTTCGGTGTGCACACAGTGACCATGCCGGTGCTGTTATCACTCGCTGCTTTTGTTGTATTTAGTTTATTGATTGACAGAAAGGCCTATCAGTATAATGTTCCTACGCTTAAATAAGGGCTAGGTACAAAATGATAAAATAAATGCTTGTCCTAGGATAGGCGAAAGAAGGTCTGTACAATTGACTCCTTGGAAAATTTACGGCATCTTAACAGCTGTCATGATTGTGTGGGGCTTTAACTTATCTGCTGTTAAATACATGTTGGAATTTATCGACCCCGTCACTTTAACGGCATTTCGAATTTTGTTGGCGGGAATATCGGTAATGGCGATACTCGCGAGCTTTAGAATGCTCAGATGGCCAGTCAAAAGTGAATGGAAATTTATCTTCCTCGGTTCGTTACTCAATGTAGTGGCCCACCATTATTTCTTGTCAAACGGCTTGTCTATTACGACCGGTTCGAATGCAGGGCTAATTCTAGGTACGGGGCCGATGCTAACAGCCGTGCTGGTGTCTCTGATCATGCGCAATTATCCGTCTAAACTGCAGTGGCTCGGAGTAGTGGTTGGCTTTGCCGGAGTGGCGGCTACCGTCATGGTAGGAAATGGTGCAGCTAGCGGATTGAATACGGGTGACATTTTTGTCTTTATCTCGATTTTAGCGCAAGTCTTAAGTTACATTGTGATCGCTAACGCTGCACGTACCTTAGACCCGCGCATATTGACGGGGTATATGTTTGTGACAGGTGCACTCGTGTTGTTCGTTATTTCACTCCTACAAGAACCCGGTGAAATCCAAGCGTTTGCTGCTGTACCTGTATCCTTTTGGGTTGCATTCGGATTTTCCGCGATGATTGGAACGGCCGTTGGTCACATGCTCTACAATTATTCAATTGGACAAGCAGGACCAACAAAAGCAGCTATTTTCATGAACTTGAATACTTTGTTTTCGTTAGTAGGAGCCAGTGTGATTTTAAATGAAAAAATCACAGTCGGTCATATTTATGGATTGGTGCTCATTGTAATCGGCGTGCTATTCGGTTCTGGTGCCGCTGAAGACTTATTAAAAAAACGTAAAAAGCGGCTCTCGTCTTGAGCCGTTTTTTTCTGTCTAAGTCGGTATTGCGACAAGGAGACTTGCTATTTTTAAGTCGCCGCTCTTTTTATTTAGACGAAGTTTTACTATAATAAATTAGAGATAGCTAAACAGCTTTAGACAACTAGAGGAGTGAAAAGCCGTGGCCACATTATGGGGGACGCCAGAGAAATTACAGGAATTATTGTGTGAACTTGTTAGTTGGAAAAGCTTAACGTTGACGGATGGAGAAGTAGAGTTTGCTTACAAGCTTCAAGACAAATTAATGGAGCTGCCCTATTTTCAAGCAAACCCAGAACATATCAGCATGGGTGAAGTAAACTGGGGGCGTCAAAGCGTAACGGCTCTTTATAAACACCCAGAAGCGGTAGACACCATTGTCTTGCTGAGCCATTTTGATACGGTACACACAGGAGAATATGGAGATTTGGAACCTTTAGCATGCAGTCCCCAGTTACTAGGCGAAGCTTTTCAGCAGATTCGCGATGAACTCGATGCAGATACCGTACGTGATCTTGATTCTGGAGAATACCTCTTTGGCCGTGGAACGATGGACATGAAAGCAGGTCTTGCGCTTCACATGGCGTTGGTCGAAAAAGCATCAATCGAACAGTGGCCGATCAACTTATTGTTGATGACCGTTCCGGATGAAGAAGTAAACTCAGCAGGCATGCGCTACGGGGTAACTAGGCTGCTCGACCTCGAACGCGAACACGGGCTGGAATTTATTTTGTTTCTAAACGGTGAACCGGTTTTTGCGATGAAGCCAGGTGACACAGCGCATTATTTATATACGGGGTCCATCGGTAAAATCATGCCATCGGCTCTTTTTTACGGCAAGGAAACACATGTCGGCGAACCGCTTTCAGGCATCACGTCGAGCTATATTTCCACATACTTAACGCACCGGATGGAATGGAATTCTAGCTTTAGAGAAGTGGTTTACGGCGAACCTACGCCGTTACCCGTGACATTAACGCAACGTGATATGAAAGAAGAATACTCAGCGCAAACACCTTACCGCACTTCTGCGATGTACAATGTCTTTACGATGGAACGCAATGCAGAAGAAGTATTTGACATTTTCGAAAATGTGGCAAAAGGAGCGGCTGCTCATTGCGAACGTGATTATTACGCCATGTGTGAACGTGAAAACATCGAACCTGTCGGTGGCATTAACGTCATGCGCTACGAAAAACTAATGGAATACGCACGCACTAAATTTGGCCACGATTACATTACAGACTTACTGCGTGACACGTTAATGCATCCTGAGTGGGACGTTCGTGAAAAATCCATGCATGTTACAGACATTTTGCTTATCAACTGCCAAGAACTAACGCCAGCAATGGTGTTAATGTACGCACCGCCTTTTTACCCGCCAGTAAACTCATCTGAAAATGAACTGGTTAAACGCTGCGTTGCACAAGTCATAGAAAACGCCAAAGAAAAATTTGATTTAGATGTTAAACAAGGTCACTTTTTTAACGGCATCTCAGACCTCAGCTATGTTAGCTACAAAGACCAAAGCGACGGCTGGGTCACTTATGAAAACAACACACCGGTTTACGGCGATTCCTACAGCATTCCGTTTCAAGCGATGAAACAATTATCTGCGCCTGTTCTCAATGTTGGGCCATACGGCAAAGACGCACACAAACGCACAGAACGACTGCACATCAAAAATACATTTGAAGAAATGCCGATTCTCTTAGAACAAATGATTTTATCCATTCCAGTAAAAAGTCGCCACTAAGGCGGCTTTTTTTTATGGTTTTTGCTCGTGAAAAGAGTCTATGGGCTTTGGGCATATATGGATTTCAGAACGCTGAGCGAGCGTGTGGAAGAAGGCTGAAAAGTTCGGCTAGAGAACTAAAAATGGAGCATTCACACAGCAATAGCCAGCTTCTAAATCTCAAATTTAAAAGCTATAACGCTCTCAAAAACGATTTTCGGATATAAATGGGAACTATCTGAAAAACCTGTTAAACTACTTAAAAAAGGAGGAACTGTATGATTATCAAATGCCGAGAACTGCCAGCAAAAATTAACGGTTATGAAGCTTTACTGAAAAGACTATCGCCAAGGCACCCGAAACGAACAGCTATTAAAACGAGTCTTCATAAAGCAAGAGCCGATTATGGAGGTGAAGAGCGTCTAGACGAAGCGCTCTATTTTTTCGATCCACCATACGCATATCAAATGATCCAAGATTTTTCATTGGACGAACCGTTCAAAATTCAAGTCGATACTGTTTTGATTACACAAAGCTGCGTGATTTTACTGGAAGTCAAAAACAGTACAGGCAAACTTCAATTCAAGCAAAATCCTAGCCTGCTGCATACCATTTCGGTAGACGGAGAAGTTAAAAGCGATACAAGTCCAATCACGCAAATGGATGAGACCGCGCTGCGTGTAGAAAAAATTTTAAGAACAATGGGTTATAAGTTGCCGGTTTCTAGCATAATGGTCGTTGCCCACCCCTCTCAAATCGTCGAAGAAGTACCACGAAACTGTCGAATACTAGCAGTCGGCGACATAAACTTCTATTTGTCTACCTTAAACTTACCCACACCGATCCTCTCACTAGAAGAACTCCATGAACTCGGCAAAACACTCCTCACACTCCATCAAAACGTTCCGGCTTTTCCACTTGCTCCTAAGTTTCAAATCGAACAATCTGAAATCGAAACCGGCGTTTTCTGTCCACGTTGTCACCTTGGGAAAATGGAACGAACAACAATAGCATGGGAATGTGAAACATGCCGGTTGATCAGCAGAAACGCACACTTAACAGCACTCGACGAATGGTTTATGCTATTAAAATCATCAATTAGCACAGCAGAATGTTGTGGATTTATTGGGATGACAAATCTCGAAACAGCTAAACATTTTCTAATGAAAAACGGTTGTCAACCAGTAGGTGGAAGGCGATATCGCCATTATACTCGTCAATAATAAACGGGAAACTTGAATTGAGAACACACGGATTGAATAGGGAAAATCCCCGTGTAGCAGCGCGGAATACGGAGGTTCCCCCCCTCACTTACAGCATTTCTTCACAACTTTCTCCTGTCCTCGTGTACAATCAAACTATAGTATTTAATTTTTCAGTTAAAGGAGTCGAGCCGATGAATAGTGAACAGCAAATAGTGGATTATTTTCATCATTTTCACGCGCATCCAGAAGTCAGTTGGAGAGAAGTAGAAACGACAAAAAAATTAGCAGCGATTATGACTGAACTGGGCGTCAAACATCATACGTTTCCAGATGTTACCGGGTTGATTGCTGAAATTGGTGAAGGACCAGAAGTAATTGCAATGCGGGCCGACATGGATGCGCTTTGGCAAGAAGTGGACGGGACATTGCAAGCTAATCATTCGTGCGGCCATGATGCCAATATGGCGATGGTGCTCGGTGCATTGCTGTATTTAAAAGATGAAACACTAACGAAACGTGTACGTTTTATTTTTCAGCCGGCCGAAGAATTGGGCAATGGCTCACTGTCAATGATTGAACGTGGGGCAATTGATGAAGTTTCGCAACTATATGGTGTTCATTTACGTCCTATCGAAGAGTTGCCATTTGGCCAAGTGACACCTGCACTTCATCACGGATCGGGTATTTTCTTAAGAGGAAAAATTCAAGGTGTCGATGCTCACGGGGCACGTCCGCATCAAGGAAAGAATGCTATCGATGTGATTGCAGCCATTCATCAATTTGTAAAATCGATTTATTTCTCGCCGTTTGAATCTTATTCAGCAAAGCTGACTCATATCCAAACAGGTGGAGACAGCCTCAACATCATTCCGGGAGCAGCGAAATTTGCACTGGATGTTCGGTCGCAATCGAATGGATTAATGATAGAACTGCAGCAAAAAATTAGCGACGGCTTAACAGCGATTGCCAAACTGCATGATGTCGAAATCACTTTTGAGTGGACGGATTATACGCCTGCTGCGGAAGTGTCAGAAACCGCGATGCACATTGCGGATGCCGCTATTCGTCAGACACTTGGGGACGAAGCAACTGCACCACCTATTCAAACAACCGGTGCAGATGATTTTCATTTTTATACCATTAAAAAACCTGAACTTCATGCCGCGATGATTGGCATTGGAGCAGATTTGACGCCAGGGCTTCATCATCCAATGATGAATTTTAACCTCAAAGCACTTGATATTGGTGCACGTGTTTTAGCCAATATAGCAAAGCACAAATAAAAATATAAAAAAATGATAGAAAACAAGGAAAAAGGGTATAGGTAAAACAGAGTAAAAAAAGCATATTTGAGAGATCTCAAATAGGAAGGAGGGCATATGAAAAAAAATGTTGTTTCGATACTAATCGCTCTCTTATTTTTACTTCCTGTCTCATCTGTTCAAGCTCACCACTTTCCGGACTTGTCAAAATATCATTTTGCTTATTATTCAATCCATAATTTATCCAAAGCGGGAATTTTAAATGGGTACAGTAACGGAAAATTTGGTCCTAATGATAATGTGACTAGAGCACAAGCAGCACTAATCTTAGCTAAAACCTTAAAAATCGATTTGAACACAAAGTTCAAACCCACATTCACAGATGTACCAACTACTCACTATGCCTATAAAGAAATTGCCGCTTTAACTGAAAAAGGCGTATTTGCGGATGCTACGAAATTTAATCCAGACAATCCTTTACCAAGAGCGCAAATGGCAAGAATTGTAGTAGCAGGTTTTGATATTACGGTAGATGCTAACGATGAAATTAGTTTTAAAGATGTTCCCTTAACGCATTGGGCACATTCTTATATAGTGACGATGGCGGAAGTTAATATTACCAGAGGGGTAACAACAGCAACGTTTCAGCCAGAGACGTTAGTAACACGCGCACAATTGGCTGCTTTTATTGAACGGTCTATTCAATTCTCAGAACGTGTCAATGCAAAAACGATTACTTACGACAAGGCAAAAAAAGCATATTCAGGTGTGACATCAGTTGCCTACGACACCATCGCAATGGTCAATGAAATCAGACAAGCAGCAGGTGCAGGAAAGCTACAGGAAGACTCAGCTTTGACCAAAATTGCTCAACTAAAAGCAGAAGACATGGCGCGCAATAATTATTTTGCCCATAGCTCTCCAACTTATGGCTTGCCGTGGGAAATGGCAATTGATTTAGGTTACCCAACCAATCAAGTAGGCGAAAATTTGGCGAGTGGGTACATAACTGCAAACGAAACAGTGGATGCATGGATGGAGTCTTCAGGCCATAAAGACAATCTTTTATTAAAATCGTATACAGTAATTGGCGTAGGGTATACGGAAGATTCAGATGGATTCCCTTATTGGGTGCATATGTATGCGATTAGGTAACGAAAAAGTACGTAAAAGCGGTACATGAAGCCATCAATATTCCCCGGGAAATAACTTAAAATACTAAAAATTCTCATCACCTTTAATCAGGTGATATAATGAGAGTGAGCCGATATCCGAGACCCTCTTTTACAGAGGGTCTCATTTTTATATCTAGTAGCAGAAAAATGTTTTAGCTACTGGTGACAGGGTATTGATAACAAGTTGAGTAAAAGGGGAGAATTTAAATGGATGCTTTTTTAGATGGGATCACGTGGTTCGTTGATAACGTCAATACTTTACTGTGGACATACATATTAATTGCATTACTGATGGGCCTCGGCCTTTATTTCACCATTCGTACCAAATTCGTCCAAGTTCGCTTGTTTGGCGAGATGTTCCGAGTGATTACTGAGAAGAAAGACGGGGACAGCGGCGTATCTGCTTTCCAAGCTTTTACCATCTCAACTGCATCACGTGTAGGAACTGGGAACATCACTGGTGTCGCTTTGGCAATTGCCATTGGGGGACCTGGAGCTGTTTTTTGGATGTGGATGGTCGCGATTATCGGAATGGCTACTGCATTCATCGAAAGTACATTGGCTCAAGTTTACAAAGTTCGTGACGGTGAACAATTCCGTGGCGGTCCCGCTTATTATATGGAAAAAGCGTTGGGTAACCGCAAATTAGGAATCGTTTTTGCGATTCTCTTAACGTTGGCGTTTGGATTTATCTTCAACTCGGTTCAATCAAACACCATCGCGCAATCATTTGAAGATGTCTTCAATATTCCCGATTGGTCGGTTGGATTGGGACTTGTTCTTTTGACAGCGGTCGTTATTTTCGGTGGCGTTAAACGAATCGCCAGTGTGACACAAATAGTCGTACCGATCATGGCAACTGTGTACATCATTGTGGCCTTGTATATTGTCATCATGAATTTTACTGAAATTCCTGCTGTCTTTAGTTTGATTATGAAAAGTGCTTTCGGCTTAGAAGAAGCAGTAGGCGGCGGTATTGGTGCAGCGATTATGCAAGGTGTTCGTCGAGGATTATTTTCCAACGAAGCCGGTATGGGTTCTGTACCGAACGCGGCAGCATCTGCCAACG
Source organism: Planococcus faecalis (assembly GCF_002009235.1). Lineage (NCBI taxonomy): Bacteria > Bacillati > Bacillota > Bacilli > Caryophanales > Caryophanaceae > Planococcus > Planococcus faecalis. The sequence goes on along the minus strand of NZ_CP019401.1, from coordinate 2,759,656 downwards.
TTTCGCATCCAGCGAAGCAAGGACTCGTTCAAAGTTTAGGTGTATTCTTCGATACAATCGTTATTTGTTCGGCAACAGCTTTTATCATCATCTTAGCCGGACTGTATTCAACGAGTGAAAAAGAAGGAATTCTTTTGACACAGGCTTCACTAGATGTCCACTTAGGTAGCTGGGCGCCTTACTTTTTAGCAATTGCTATTTTGTTCTTTGCTTTTAGTTCAATTATTGGTAATTATTATTACGGTGAAACGAATATTGAATTTATCAATGCGCATAGCGGCTGGTTAATGGCTTACCGTTTTGGTGTCTTGGCGATGGTCATGTTCGGTGCACTCGCTCAAGTTCAATTGGTTTGGAATATGGCTGATCTGTTCATGGGCTTCATGGCCGTACTCAATTTGGTCGTCATTGCGCTGCTTGGCAAAACGGCTTTCAACGTACTCGACGATTATACAGAACAACGTAAAGCTGGAAAAAATCCAGTATTCTTTGCGAAAAACATTCCCGGTTTAAAAAACACAGAATGTTGGGGTGAAGGCGAAAGCCGTCACGAATAATAAAGAAAAACCCTTTTGCTAATTGGCAAAAGGGTTTTTTAGATTTCAAGAAAATAGAAGGGATGAATTTTTAAATGGGATCCCTCGCTTTTTGCGAAGTAGAATCGAGCGTTACCATCGGTTTTATGAAGTCCCTCAACAAGAGTCGAGTAAATGCCTAGCTAAATAGTGGAGCCGAAACATGAGTGAGTCATTTAACCTACATAACAATTAAAAGAATAATGTGTTTTTTGTGTAAATTGTCTAGCTGGACCTTGTTTATTTTGGTAAAGTAGAAGAGCAATGAGAAACATAATCCTTAAGGAGGAAAGAGCACATGACAAATGTCTTACAGAACAAAAAATTCATCGCTTCGGCAATCGCTGTAACAATGGTGGCTTCCGCAGTTTCAACCGTATCAGCGGATACGACGAAATTTCAAGATGTTTCCGACCGTTACATGAAAGCGGTTAATTTTTTAGTTGAAAATGGCATTACCAATGGTATTTCTGAAACACATTACGGTACGGCGGAAAATATAAAAAGACAAGATGCAGCTGTAATGATTGCGCGGGCAATAGGATTTAATTCAAATCAAGATTTTAACGATTCCGGATTTACAGACGTTCCGGCTTCAGCCAAATGGGCTGTAGATGCTTTAGTACAAGCAGGGATTGTTCACGGGAAAACAGCAAAACGCTTTGGTTCAACAGATTTGCTGACACGAAACGAACTTTCGAAAATCTTGGCCGGCGCTGCACAATACGATATAGATGACAAAGTAACAAAAACACAATTTACTGATGTTAACGCCAAATTTGCAAAATACGTAGACGCATTACTTAAAAATGGCATTACAGTAGGGAAATCTGAAACGCAATACGGTTCAGAATTCAATCTGACACGTGGCGAAATGGCCTTGTTTATTTTCCGAGCAAAAGAAGATTTGAAGAGAGAGTTATTCTCAATGTCTTTGATGCATACAAATGATACACATGCTCGCTTAGCGTCAGCCCCTAAACGCGTAACGGCTGTGAAGGAATTCCGAGCAAAAAATCCGGATGCTTTATTGCTAGATGCTGGAGATGTATTTTCTGGAACGTTGTATTTTAACGAGTTCACTGGGGAACCGGATGTTAAAATGATGAATTTAATGGGCTATGATGCCATGACTTTCGGAAATCATGAGTTTGACTTAGGTTCTTCTGAAGAAGGACACCAGGCATTAAAAGATTTCGTCACAGCTGCCACATTCCCATTCTTATCTGCCAATGCAGATTTTTCGAAGAATCCGTTGTTTGAAGGCTTGTTCCAAGCAAAAATTCCAACAAAAGCAGATTCGGGAAATATTTATTCCGGTATGGTGAAGGAAATTAATGGCGAAAAAGTAGGGATATTTGGTCTTACAACAGAAGATACAGCTGCTATTTCCAGCCCGGGCGATATCACGTTCTCAAATTACATCGATGAAGCTCAAAAAATGGTAGACGAATTTGAAAAAATGGGAATTGATAAAGTAGTCGCGCTGACGCACATTGGATTTGATGACAACGCTGCCGTAGATAACGATCAAGAATTAGCAAAAGCAGTCGAAGGAATTGACGTCATTGTAGGAGGGCATACGCATACAAAGTTAACTAATCCTGTCTTGGTGAATAAGTTTGAAGCGCCAACAATTATTGTTCAAACGGGACAATACGGCGATAGTTTAGGAACCTTGAATGTGGAATTTGACGAGCATGGCGAAGTGTATGCATATGGCGGCGAGTTGATCAAAATTGAGGCGCAAGCTGAAGATGCAGAAGCGCTGAAAATCCTTAAACCTTATACAGACAGAGTAAAAGAAATTGAAGAAGAAGAAACGGCAGCAGTTGCTGTATCGGCTCTCCTCAATCCACGATCGGGTGATGAAGGCAATACAACTGGAGCTAGCGTGCGAAGCAACGAGACACCATTAGGCAATATTATTACGGACGGCATGCTGGCAAAAGCAAGAACTTTTAGTCCAGAAACTGTAATGGCTTTCCAAAATGGTGGCGGGATTCGCTCTGGGATTAACGCGGGACCAATTACAGTGGGAGAAGTCATCACTGTATTACCATTTGGCAACACATTAGCGACAATGGATTTAACAGGTGCTGAAATCAAACAAGCATTTGAAATCAGCGTAGGTCAGTATCCAAACGAAAATGGCGGATTCTTGCATGTGGCTGGAGCCGAAATTCGTTTTGATGCATCAAAACCTGCGGGATCGAAAATTGTGTCAATTACGTTTGTTGATGCGAACGGAGTTAAAACACCTTTAGTAGATTCAACAACATACAAAGTGGCTACTAATGCCTTTACAGCTAAAGGCGGAGATGGTTATGACGTGTTAGCGAAAGCCTACGCTGAAGGTCGCGCGATTGATTTGGGCATCTCAGATTGGATTAACTTCCAAGAAGAGTTAGAGCGGATTGGTCAAATCACACCTAAAGTTGAAGGACGTATTGTCGAAATTAACACACCTCAATAATTCAGTAACTTTACTATTGTCGAAAGCTTTGTCCTGAGTAAAAAGGGCAAAGCTTTTTTTTGTGATCAAAATTTTTTTAAGAAAATGAAAGAAATGTATGGTCGCTAAGATAAATTTACTATGAGTCAAAAGACAGAGTGTTTTCTTCTCACTGGAATGCAATTAAACGAGATGTCTCAATGAGTTAAAAAGAAGAACAAGATGAAAAAAAAGTAATAAAACCGAAACACTGACGTTTAAGTAAAGATCCAATAAGTGACTTTTGGTTCACTGTAGTTATTAAATTTAATTGTTAAATAAAGTAAATAGTCTTAAAGTTACATAGAATTTATATGATTTATAGTTTAAAGTGTTGATTAACAAAGTCATCTAGGAGGAATATAAGTTTGAAAAAGTGGATAATTTTACTATGTATAGCACTCATTTCTTCAGTAATAGTCCCTAACAGTCATGTGGAAGCAAGTGGAAATTTCCAAGATATTGGGGATAGTCACCGTGCTGTAACTGAAATATCTTATTTAGTGAATAAGAAAATCATTAACGGTGTAACGTCAACTCACTTTGTGCCTGATAGAGAAGTGACAAGAGGAGAAGCTGCTGCAATGATTGGCAGATCTTTAGGGTTGAATGGTACGAAACGTGATACGGGCTTTAAGGATGTTGGAGCTGGCAACATGGCTTCAGGTTATATCGTGGAACTTGTTAATAAAAAAGTAATTAGCGGCTATAGCGATGGAACGTTCCGTCCGAATGCTAAGTTAAATCGTGGTGAAATGGCAATTTTAATCAATCGTGCTTTTAATCTCGGAGGCACCAATTCATCAAACTCTGCTCAGATTCTGATGGATAAAGGAATTGCGCAAGGAATGACAGATGGCAGCTTTGGAACGAACGTTACGATTATTCGTTCAGACTTTGCTGTATTCTTAGCAAGAACACTCAATGCAGATTTCCGTGTGCAGAGTGGAGATACCTCTATTTTTAAAACAACACAATACGTGAATGTAGGATCAACTACATTGAATATGCGCTCTAAACCGCAAATTACCAATTCGCCTTCAAATGTTATTGCGAAACTTACACACGGACAAGCAGTAAGTGTTGCAAGTTACACTGGCAATTGGGCATATATTAAAGTCAATAACCTTAAAGGATATGTTGATAAATCCTATTTACAATCAAAAAAACCATCTGCTGTACTGCCGGCTCCTCCCCCAGTAGCTGGCAATGATATCACAGTAATTATTGATCCCGGGCACGGTGGTAGTGACCCAGGAGCAGATGGTTTCGGATTTTTAGAAAAAAATGTTGTGCTAAATGTTGGCAATCACATGAAAGCTTATTTCGACAAGACGGCGATTCAAGTGAAAATGACACGGACAGGTGATACGTTCCCGAGTTTGACACAGCGTGCTCAATTTGCTGGGAAATACGGCGGCGATTTATTTGTTAGTATTCATGCCAATGCTTTCAACAACTCGGCTAATGGACAAGAGTCGTTTTACTATAGTTCAAAAGCTGCAACAAATCCCTATACAAATCAGTCTAAAGCGCTGTCTATCTATATGCTTGGCAGAATGCAAGAAGCTTGGCCGTTAGTTAATCGCGGAGTAAAAGAAGGCAATTTAGCCGTATTGCGTCAAAATACGGTGCCTGCTACTTTAGTTGAAATGGGCTTTATTGACAGTGCAACAGATATTAAATACATTCAATCAGAAACTCATCGTAAAAATATGGGCAGAGCCTTATTCTTAGCCACTCTGGATTACTATTACCATTACGAAGGACGCACGGATTTAGCTCAGTATTACAGTGTAGCTGGATCTTCACCAAGTAAACGACTTCACTAAATATGTATTCTTTTCCACAAAACCTCCACCAGTATTGTCATCAGGTGGGGGTTTTGTATTCAGGGAATAGCGTATTAAAATTAGAAGAAAAATACTGTTGACTAAACAAAAGGGCCTTAATTCTGAAAAAATATATACCTTTTTATTGTAATTATTAAACATATAAAAGCGACTTGTTACACAAATGTAATGAAAATGTAACAATAACTGTGAGAATTGTCTGTTAAAATCAAAATTAGGTTAACAGCACGATTAGATGATTCGGTGCTTGATCAGCTAACCGGATCAAAAAACAATAAGAGGTGACAAATTGAAGAATCGCATATTGCTAATAATGATGATGGTACTAATACTTTCAGTAGTCAGTCCGTTTTTATCTACTGAAGCTAAGGCAACAGCACCAGACGATATTGCCAGTTATGCTCTTAAATTTAAAGGAACACCTTACAAATTTGGTGGCACTACTACAGCGGGATTCGATTGTTCAGGTTATATCCTGCATGTATTCAAAAATTTCGGTATTTCGTTACCAAGAACGTCAGCAGAACAATTTAATGTAGGGACACCTGTTTCGAAGAGTAACCTTCAAGAAGGTGACCTAGTATTCTTTGCCAATACATATAAGCCGGGAATTTCTCATACAGGTATTTATTTGGGAGACGGCGACGTAATTTCAGCAGAAAGTAAAGGTGTAGCAATTTCGAACCTTGATACAAATCCTTACTGGGGACCTAAATACGCGGGTGCCAAACGCTTAAGTGGTGCAACAAGTGTTACGCCACCTATTCAAGCGGTGTTGCCACCAGTAACAGATGGTGAATTTGTAGATGTGGCTGCGACGCATCCAGCCTATAAAGCGATTAAATCATTAAATACTTCTGGAATTATTAATGGTTTTGAAAAGCAGGACTTCCGTCCAAATGAATCAATCACGCGTGGACAAGCAGCAGCTATGGTGAATCGTGTGTTGCAACTTGAACCATCAGGCGCTGTTAAGTTCACAGATGTTTCAACGACACATCGTTTTGCAAAAGACATTGCAGCGATGAATCAGTCAGGAATTATTCTCGGGTACACAAATGGCGCATACGGCGTAGATGATACGTTAACAAAAACGCAATTGGCAGTTATTTTAGATCGTGCCTTTAAAATGTCTGAGTCCAGCAAAGCACAAGCGAGTACATCGTCTATAAAATATTTAGATATTCCTTCAACATTCTGGGCTCACAAGCCTATCGTTACCCTTAAAGCAATTGATCAAACAACGGTTTTCCAAACATCAAGATATTATGAGTCCAAAAATGCAAATCGTTCAGAATTTGCAGCTGGGTTATACAGTGCAATGAGAGTGAAGTAATCGAATACGCAAAAGAACCTTTCTCTACAAGGGGAAAGGTTCTTTTTTTGGTACTAGAGATAGGTGTAAAGAATCAGTTTCGAGAGCTTTTTTTTGATGTAGTTAAATCACATTAGGCATAAGGATCTTATTTTAGTGTATTCCCAGATTCTCCTTCTTTAAAACATATTTTTACTATAAACTATGTATAAAAGAGGTTTATATTGGCAACTAATGAACTATTAGGATGATTCAAAACTACGAGTAGGATGCGTTGCAAAACGCTATTCGTACACTCAACAGGGGGCACATATGAAGACAGTCAATAAGTTAGCAGTCATTATTTTACTAATTACCGGTATTTTTGGCTTTGCCTCAAGCAGTGAAGCTACTGACATTGTACCTGGCAGTGCGCTAGAAAAAGAAATGAAAGAAATGGTGCAAAAAGGAATTTTGACAGGGTACAAAGACGGTACATATAAGCCGACAGCTAATGTAACCCGGGAACAATTTGCTGCATTTATTAACCGTGCATTAAATTTACCAGCAGGAATCCACCCGTTTAAAGACGTTCCAAAAAATTCTAGCCTTTCAAATGAAATTGGAGCAGCCTATAGTGCAGGCTTGATGGTCGGAGTTACAGACAGCACATTCCGGCCAACTGCTAACATTACACGCGAACAAATGGCTCAAACCTTAAAAAATGTTCTTGAATACCAAGACATGGAAGTAATAGAAAAGCGCATCGAGTTTTCAGATGCTGAAGACTTTGTTTCTTCTGGCGGGATTCGCGCAGTATTTGCGATTGTTCATTACGAGATTACAGAAGGTATGCCGGATGGGAAAGGCGGTTTAAAATACGGACCGAAAGACATTGCTAGCCGTGAACAAGCTGCTGCTTTTATCTATCGCTTCTTGTTGGCTCATGAAAAAGCAAGTGTGCCACCGATTTTGCCAGACATACCAAATGATGGATCGTTGTATTATCTTGGGTATGTAGATAAAGGCGTACTCGTCAAACAGCAGTACGGTCATAAAGACTATCAGCTAGCGGTCGAATCGTTTAAAAAGGTTCCAACTGCACAAGTGATTTTCCATGGAGATGAAATCATTCAGATGAAGAGTGGATTGGCTTTTGGTAATCGAGTTTCAGGGAGCGGTACAAAAGAAGTGACCACCATTTATTATGATTCTCAATTTACCAAACAAGCTACATACATCGAACACGGCAGAGAATTACGTTATATCGATTCAACTGAAGAATTTGTAAAAGTTCAAGTGGGTGGAACGATTGGGTATGCAAAACATAGCGAAGTGGATTTTGTTCCTTCAGAATTAATTACAAATCAAGACTATTACTTGAAAAACAAATGGGGAACGCTAGAGCATTACCAATACAATTACGTTAGTAAAACTCGCGCTAGCCATTCAATTGGGCCTGCGCCTTCAGAAATGGCTGAAGGAGTAAAATACTACAGCAAAGACGGGATACATTTTGCCAATGCAGCAGGAGTTACTCAGTTTGTTCACTACCCTTATTTCCAGTATCAATCTGTTCGCACAACTACCAATTACACTGCTGAACAGCTAGATCAATATGTGATGAGCAAACTAAAAGCAGTCACGACGAGTTCAGGAACATATAAAGACGCAGTAAACAAGTCGAAGTTAATTGGTACGGGTAAATATTTTATTGCGATGCAAAACAAATACAATGTCAACGCTTTGTTCATGCTATCTGCTGCCATGCACGAAAGTGCTTATGGCATGAGTGGCAATGCACAGACCAAAAACAACTTGTTCGGAATTCGTGTTTTTGACGGCTCTCCACATGAAGGCACGGTTTACTCTAAACCCGAAGCGAGTATCGATGCTTTTGCACGTGAGTACATGAACCGCAATTATGCAAATCCGCTCGGTGGCTATGCAAACGGAGCAAGTCCTGGCAACAAGACGACAGGCTTTAACGTTAGCTATGCTTCAGATCCGACATGGGGTGCGAAAGTAGCGGGACACATGTTCCGTGCAGATTTAGAATTAGGCAAAAAAGACATCGGGCAACACAAATTAGGCATTACCAATACCGCTTCAACAAACGTTCGAAACGCGCCAAACGGTCCGACGGTATTGTATCAATTCAAGCGTGGAAACCTAGGTGTCAACAATGCGTTTGGTTATCCTGTCGTCATTCTAGACACTCAAAAAGCAACGGATGGCTATACTTGGTACAAAGTCATTTCTGACTTGAATCCTGAGGCAGATACGAATAACGGTGTAGGGTGGATTCGTTCCGACTTAGTTGATCCTATTAATTGATATCGACAAATAAACAACAAAAGGCGCGTTGGATAAAATCCAACACGCCTTTTGTTTTTTTCGGGTCGTAGACAAAAGAATTTTTATAATCACTTCATCATTGATATGTAAGACTCTGCGCTCCAAGCTGACGCGATGCCAGTTGCCGAGGATGAAGCTTGAGCCTCCTGATCGCATTGCGCTCCAAATCCTTGAGAGATTGCTTATGAAAACTAGATTTGGTGGTTAGACCGGTTGACTTATACACAGTTATTCATTTTGATTAGATCTTTTTCTTTTCGCATACCACTTAATTCAAAATGTCTCCTAACACTACTCCATCAGAATCGTCACTTTTTCAATCAATTCAATGTTCTCTTCCTCTAAATAAAGAAGTTTCGAATCAATCATGTCATCAAAATAGGCATTGCGTTCCATTCCCAGTTTTTCTAACAATAATTGCGTTTCCAGTAAATCCAGTAACGTCAGCTGAGGATAATCATCTCCGCTAAATGTCCCATCAGGACGCGCCTGGTACCAGAGATCCCCGTTTTCGCGAATCCATCCGCCAGCATCCTGACAAAATTCTTCGATGCCGCTCGTTACGCTTTCGGCTGCCTCTAAATAATCCTTATTTTCTGTATCACCATAGGCCTGTAGCAAAATCTTTAAGCCGCCTAATTCGTGGTTTAACGAAGCATGCGTTAACGGCGTTTGGTCATCTTCATCAAAATAATCAACGATTAAAAATCCGCTAGCAGTAGGAAGTGTTTGTTCGGCGTTAATCTGCGTTAACAAATAATCGGCATAAGTTTCCACAGCTAAATCATTTTGCTCAATTTGGTCGTCATACAGTTTAGCAGTTTCATCTAAGTAAAATGCGACGTATTCGTTATAACGAGTATCCACATAAGGTGCCGTGACTTCATAGGCGTTTTTTAACCATGTGCTGGTATATTCAGTGGGCCAACGCGATCCGTCAAACTCAGCCAAGTAATAAAGTAAGTTGACACGTGAGTTTAAAATCATCGTTTCGTGAAAAGCAGAAGGGTCTTTTTGATTCCAGCGTAAGGCCTCATCGTCTTCGAAACGACCAATTGCGCGGCCATAGCCCATTTTGGAGCTAGGTTCAATCGAAAAAGGCAGTTTGGTATAAGGGCCGTCGGTTGTCAGCCAGTTTAGTTGAACGGTTTGATTGTTCAAGGAATGATCAATCCACTCTTCTTCGGATGCGGTTGACGAAAACAACGGTTTTTCTGAAATCATCGCCCAAGATTCAGCCAGCTGAAGGGGCTGTAACCAAAACTTCTTGACGAGGGTGTTGCCCGAAATTTCTAGGTCTCGCACTTCTTTAGAAAGCTTGCGAAGATGACTGCTTGTTCCGTCATCGTAGTCGGTTTGCATTTTTTTAGACACATAGACATTGCTTTGAAGAAGCTCGAAATCGGAGCTTTTCAGCGTACCAAACGGATTAACAGTAGGGTCCATTCCGAAAACATCATGGTACTCATGTTCAATAATAGCAGGATTCCAACTGGTGAATTCAGGGTCTTCTAAACCCGATACAACGACCGTAGCAGGAAAGAACAACCAGCTGTTGTTTTCAAAGCGTTCAAAAAGAAAGGTAGAACCATTGCCTAAAGTTCGTTCCGTAATATCAACAAAGCCCACTTTCGCGCCAAACAACTCGATGTGTACACGGTGACTTTCGTCTATCGTGTTTTCAACTGTACGTTCTGTTTTTTCAGGTGGCATGATCGTAAATAGGGCTGGCAATTCAATGGTCACAGCCAATTCATCGCCTTCGTAAATAACGCGATTTTCTGTGACGAAGAAAAACGCAGCGAGTAGGAGCGAAGCAACCAGTAAAAAAAGGCCAGCTCCCCAAAAGACTTTCTTCAACACGGGATCATCCTTTCTTTTTCCGTTTGATTAATCCTACAAAACGTGCAAATCCGGCTGGGTGCATGAACCGCAACAGCACACCGTAAACGACAATTCCAATAGGAACAAGAACGGCCAGTTGAACAAGTGCGGGCCATTCGGATGCTGACAAGGCTGTCTTTGCGCCCCATACAGCAAGCCCCATCGCCGTAGCCGGTACAATCACGCGAACTGCCATGGACACGAAGCGTTTAAATTCGTGCATGCCTAAATCTTTGTAGACAACGACCATTGATAAAGTGAAGTAGTAAATCGAAACGATAGAGGCAGCAAAAGCCAACGCCAAATAGCCATAATCATCTACTAAGAACCAGTTTAACAAGAAGTTCAGTACGATGGTCGTCACGCTAATGCGAAGAACCACTGCTGTTTTACCGCGAGCATACATCGATTTTGACAGCATCAATTGCATACCTTGGAAAATGATGATAGGCAAATAGAACAGTAAGGCCATATACGTATAGTCTGCGTCTTGTGCAGTAAACGCGCCGCCTTCGTAGATGAACGAAATAATGGCATCACCCACGACTAACAAACCAACAGAAATCGGCACAAGCGTAACAAACGAAATTTCCATGCCTAAAAACAAAGTATCTTTGAATTTGGCTGGATCAGTTGCTTGTTCAGACATTAAGGTGAAAATGATTGCTGCCAAAGTAGCCGCATAAATGGCCGTTGGGATGCTAATGATCAACGAAGCGTTATTCAAATAAGAAACAGCCGCTTCAATCGTCCCTGAGGCAAAAGCTTTATTGACGAACAAATTTACTTGCCCGACAACCGAATTTAAAAGAGAAGGGATGATTAAAATAACGAAAGCTTTTCGGAAATCAGACTCCAACTTTAACGTTGGCTGCCAGCTGTAATTTGATTTGATCAAATAATACATCTGGATGATGGCACCGATAATGGTTCCTGTCACAAATCCATAAGCTAATGCATAAATGCCCCATATGTCACTAAACAACAACGCGAACATGGCGGACATAAATGTCGCCAGTAGCTTGGATACAAGAGTCGGAACAAAAATGCGGCGTGATTGAAGGTAAGATTCTAAAAGTCCTGCTAATGCGATAAATGTCATAAAGATAAAAAAGACTTCCGTCATCTGAATCGCAATAACTTCTGTTTCTGGCAGCATGTTGCCATAGATGAGCGGCACGATCCAACCGGCAGTGGACCAGCCGACAATCGACACACCGATAAACAGCAACATCGTCCAGTTTAAAAGCGCATTTGCGTTGCGATCGGTTACATCCAATTTACTTTGTCGCCGTTTAATATACAGTGGCAAGAAGACGTTATTAAAGCCAGTAGCGATCATGGCCACTACTAATGTAATAAAGGAAAAAGCCAAAAAATAACCATCTGTTTCAGCAGAAGCACCGAATTCCCGGGCGACAATCGATTCGCGTAGTAATCCCGATAGTTTTAATAACAGAGCCAGGCCAGTCGTCCAAATAGCCGCTTTTTTAAGACTCGACATAAATTCACTTCTTTCTCAGCAAAAAGCGGCTGGCTCAAAATAGAGAACCGGCCACTTTTTCTTTGGATACTCAGTTTGTTGTGAGCGCTTGTTGATAAATCTTTTCGTATTTCTCAGCAGCCGCAAAATGCGAATACTGCTCGATAATTTTAGTGCGGGCAGCTGTTGCCAGCTTTTCGCCTTCTTGTGGATTCGCCAGTAAATAAATCATCGCGTCCGATAATTGCTCTACATTTTGCTCTTCAACGAGCAGTCCGTCCGTGTTATGATCGACAATTTCTTTTAATCCACCCACCGCACAAGCAATCAAAGGAATACCTGAGCCCATAGCTTCTAAAGCAGAAATCGACGTCGCTTCTTCGACACCCGCGGAATAGATAGAAGGGACAAGCGCGATGTCACTAAGTGCGTAATACTGAATCATGTCTTTGTGATCGACTGCACCGAGCATAGTGACGTTTTTATCGATACCAAGCTCTTTTGCTTTGGCTTTCATCTGTTCCATCATTTCGCCAGTACCGGCAAAAACCAAGCGAGCATTCGGGTATTTTTCGAGTACCGGTGGAAATGACAAGATCGGATAAATAACACCGTTTTTCTTTGTTAACCTGCGAGGGATAAAGAAAATCAGCTCGTCTTGCGCGATGCCGTATTTTGTCCGGAATTCGGCGCGACGTTCGAGTTCGGGTTTGAAATCTTCCACATCGATAAAGTTTTTGATCATCGACGCTTCTACATTCGCTTCACGCTTTATATATTCCTTGATTCGTGTATCAACCGTAATCACAGCGCGCGTTTTTTTGTACATGCTGTATTCCACATCTAGTAACTTTTGTGCGTGCTTGCTGCCTTCTGCAACAGAACCTTTAGAGATGCCTTCAAACGTTAAGTAACCGTGAGTCGTCGTCACTGTAGGAAGTCCCACGTTGAGCGCAGCACGTGTTGCGAATACGTCTTGCGCATTAATCACATCAAATGACTTGTAAGCTTCATCTTTTAAAATCTGTTCCAGAAATTCCTGGCGGCGATTTAAGGTCCAAACGTAACCTGCTCCAAGGGATGCTTTATTCAGTAAAAAAGAAGGGCCACGTGCGATAAAATCACGGCGCCATTTAGGGACGTCTGAAAAAGACAGTGTTTCAACAGTATGTCCTAAATTTTCAAGACCCGTTTTTAATGTCGTCATATGTGTTGAAAGTCCACCTAAATGGGGATAGTCGTAAGTTGTTGCCAATAAAATTTTCATTTGACAGTTCCTTCCTAAAAAGCTTATTTCACAAAATGTTCTTGTAACAATTCGATATTGCGCATCGCTTCAGCGTGAAGCTTGGCCACATTCGGTTCCATAATTTGCTGTGCTTGTGTTTTGTTATCCAATAGGTATAACGCATTGGTTAATAGTTTGGTTTCATCTATCTCACCTAAACGGAAAGAATAGTCCCACATTCCTGAACGTTTCAAGAAACTTTCTACTTTTTTGTCGTAGCTGAATCCAAGATGAGGCACATTTGATAAAGCCGAGAAGATTAACGCGTGTAAGCGCAAACCGACAGTTAGTTCGGCATGACGAATGAAATTCAAAAACTCATTCGGCGTGAAGTCAGAACCGAGCAAGTAGGTTTTGTCTGCGTGTTTCATTTTTGCCATGACGTCTTTTGAAGCGGGCACATCGTATTTGCCTTCCATTGGAACAAATACCGGTGTCACGCCGCGCTGTTCGATCAATTGATCGAGTAAGTGAGCTGTTTTCTCAATATAATCCGGATGACTAAACCACGGACGAACCGTGACGGCCACAATTTTTTCGTCGCCGGTCAACGGCAGAGACTGATACGCACGATCTTCTTCGTCTGCTTTAAACGCAAAAACGATATCGGCAGTCACAACTGTTTCGGGACGCGTCACACCGAGCTTTTTCAAATAATCTTTCGAATACTGATCACGTACCGTAATAAAATCTGCGCGGTTCGCAAAGAGCTTCATCAAGATTTTACCCCAAGTTGATGTCACAGGGCCAATCCCTTGTGAAAAGAACATGACTTTTGTGCCGCAAAGTTTCGCTAGCATGACAATCAACAAGTAATAAGGAAGCGGACCAAACAAAAATTTCGTCGGGTAGGTGTCTTGCAACAAGCCGCCGCCTCCAGAAATCATCAAATCTGCACTCCGTAACGCTTTTACTTTTTCTTTGTTTTCACGTCTCCATGCGCGGTATACCGATTTGACGCCATATTCTTTTGCCGTCTGGTCTGGGGATAAGGAAAACACAGTAATTTCGGGGTTGGTTAATTCGGCTCTTAAATTATCAATAATCGCTTTTAGGATGGCTTCATCGCCAGTATTGCCCAATCCATAAAAGCCAGATAGTACTATTTTCACACTATTTCCTCCTCAAACTAAAGCTCTCAAGCCTTGTCCTTGCTAAATTCTATCACTTGTTAAACAGCCTATGCAACTACTGTTGAAATCTGCTATACTAATAAAATTGAAAGCTAGCGAATAGAGGGTACTCATGATGAAAGAAAGCTATTTAGGGGTGAATGTTTCACCTCTGTCATATGAAGGTATAATAGAAGATTTAAGACAGCGGATTCTAAATGGAGATCAGTCGACCATCATCGCTGTTAATCCGGAAAAAGTCATTGCCGCTGAGCGGGATCCGCAAGTGAAACAACTGATCAATTCGTCAACTTACCAGATTGCGGACGGCATTGGCATTTTGCTCGCCGCTAAAATAAAAGGCGGCAACATCACTTCCCGTGTAACAGGTGTCGATATGATGGCGAAGCTACTAGAATTTGCGACTGCAGAAAAACTTCCCGTGTATTTTTACGGTGCACAAGAAGAAGTGGTCACAAAAGCAATTAGCAGCATTCAAGAAACCAATCCGGGAATCCTTGTCGCGGGATACACCAACGGCTTTGAAAAAGATGAAGATGCACTCGTTGAGCGGATTAACGCGAGCGGTGCAAAACTTATTTTTGTTGCACTCGGTAGTCCGAAACAAGAATTGTGGATTCAACGAAACATGGGACGACTCCAAAACGTCCAAGTATTCCAAGGAGTCGGCGGCAGTTTTGACGTCTTTTCCGGAACCGTTAAACGAGCGCCGTTACTTTTTCGCAAGCTCGGAATTGAATGGCTTTACCGATTAATTTCCAGTCCGTCTCGCATCAAACGACAAATGAATTTGCCCATTTTTTTAATGAAAGTATTACGATCACGCTAAAGGAGCTAATGTAAAAATGAAGAAGTCTATCTGTGTTGTCGGTCTTGGCTATATCGGTTTGCCGACAGCTGTTATGTTTGCCAATCACGGACATCAGGTCCACGGTGTTGATATAAATGAAAAAGCAGTAAAAATGATCGGAAATAAAGAACTTCATATAGAAGAAGATGGATTGCAAGAGCGTTTAGACACAGCAATCGACAACGGTGCTTTTACGGTTGGAACAAAACCTGTAGAGGCAGATGTATTCATTATTGCGGTGCCTTCACCGATCAATCCGGACAAAACAGCGGAACTTGAATACGTGCGTCAAGCAACGGCTTCTATTGTGCCGTTTTTGAAAAAAGGCAATCTGGTTATTCTTGAATCGACTGTGCCACCTAAAACGGTGGAAAACGTCATGATCCCTGAACTCATTCAATCAGGTCTTAACATGGGAACGGAATTATTTGTTTCTCATTCACCTGAACGTGTGATTCCAGGCAAAGTATTTACTGAATTGGTCTCTAATGACCGGATTATTGGCGGCATTAACGAACAATCTGCTCGCGTGACGTCGGAGTTATACAATTCGTTTGTCGAAGGACGTATGCACGAAACGGATACGACCACGGCTGAACTTGTAAAAGTCATGGAAAACACATACCGGGATGTCAACATTGCATTCGCAAACGAACTAGCCATGATTGCCCAAAACATCGGCGTCAATATTTGGGAAGCGATCCAGTTGGCGAACTACCATCCGCGAGTCAATATTCATACGCCAGGACCAGGTGTGGGCGGACATTGTATCGCTGTCGATCCATGGTTCTTAGTTGAATTAGATCCGCAGAAGTCGAAAATGATCCATTTGGCTCGTCAAACAAATGACGGCATGCCGGCCTACACAGCTCAGCTAACAGCAGACATTTTAAAAGCTAAAGGCATTGTTGATCCGAAAATCGCTATTTTTGGGTTAGCGTTCAAAGGCAATATTGACGACATGCGCGAAAGCCCTTCAGTAGATGTTGTCGAGCAGTTCACGTTGCGCAACTTCAATGTGAAGGCATTCGATCCGCATATTAAAGTTAATAATATTGACCAGCAAACGCAACATGCAGAAGAAGCCTTAACAGACGCGTCTGCACTCGTTATCGTAACGGATCATCAAGTATTTAAAGACTTAGATCCAATGACGTTGACTTCGATGAAAAACAAAATCATTGTCGATACAAAAAACTGCATAAGCCGTGAAAAATGGCAAGCTGCTGGTTTTGATGTGTACGTACTTGGTGATTCGAAAAACTAAAATAAGAAGGTAACTTTGAGGTATGGGTTGGAAGAAATCGCTCCAAGTGAACGCTTTCGGGCCCGCAGGATGCGGGTCATGCAGCTGGCGCGACAGGACGTCGCGGTGCCGGCTGCCGGGGGCTCGCAGGAGTCGCTACCATCCGCTCTTTCTTCTAGGAGTCATATTAAATAAATAAAAGTTCTAATATTTAACTGCCATTAAGATATGGAGCAAAACAATGGAGACTCCAGCGGGATAGCGAAGTGCCGAAATCCACTCGGGCGTTAAGCCCGAGTTAGTTCGGCGCAAGCCCGCAGGAAAGCGGAATTGTTTTGCGGAATATCGACTATAAAATTAAAAATTTCAACTAAACTAGGGAGACAAGCCTATGAAAAAAGTAAGGAAAGCGATTATTCCCGCTGCTGGATTAGGTACGCGTTTTTTACCAGCAACAAAAGCGATGCCGAAAGAAATGCTGCCGATTGTAGACAAACCGACCATTCAATACATTGTGGAAGAAGCAATTGCTTCGGGTATTGAAGACATTATTATCGTGACGGGAAAAGACAAACGGGCAATTGAAGATCATTTTGATTCGGCTCCTTTTCTGGAAGCGCGTCTTGAGGAATCCGAAAAGTTTGAATTGCTGAATGCCGTTCAGTTATCCAGCAAAGTGGATATTCACTATATCCGTCAAAAATCACCTCTGGGTCTTGGTCATGCAGTTTGGACTGCACGGAAATTTATCGGCGATGAACCTTTTGCTGTGTTGCTCGGCGATGATATTATTCAATCAGAAGTTCCAGGACTTCAGCAGTTGATGGCGCAATACAACAAAACGCAGTCTTCGGTCATTGGTGTTATGGAAGTTCCAGAAGAAGAAACCTATCGTTACGGTATTATGGATCCGTCCACAGTAGAAGGGCGGCTATACAAAGCCAATAAATTTGTCGAAAAACCACGAGCGGGTACGTCTCCATCCAATTTAGCCATTATTGGGCGTTACGTCTTCACTCCAGAAATTTTCGGGTTTTTAGATAAGATGAAAGTCGGTGCGAATGGAGAAATCCAATTAACCGATGCCATTGAACAATTAAACGCAGTGCAAGATGTTTACGGATACGCGTTCGAAGGAAAGCGTTATGACGTAGGAGAAAAACGTGGATTTGTTGAAACAACACTGGAATTTGCTTTGGCACGTCCAGAACTTCGTGAAGATTTACTGGATTTCATGAAACTGAAACTAGAAGAATACAAGTAAAGTTCGAAAGGAAGGCCTATCTTTGAAAATTTTGCTCGTATCAAACATGTACCCTTCAGAAGAATTTCCAAGCTTCGGCGTTTTTGTAAAAAACACCGAAGCCATTTTAACGGATGAAGGATTTACTGTAGACAAAGCGGTTGTAACAAAGTCTATTAAAAAATCACAAAAAATAGCGGCTTATCTTGGCCATTATGCCAACGTTCTTCGGAAAGGGCTAACAGGTAACTACGATGCGATTTATGTGCATTATGCAGCTCACAATGCTTTTCCGCTTTTACTATTGAAAAAACTAAAGCCATCTGTCAAAATTATGACAAATGTTCATGGCAGTGACGTCGTTCCGGAAGTAGCCTCTCAAGAAAAATTCCAGCCTTATGTTAAAAAGCTATTGCAGCAATCCACGATGATTATTACGCCATCACATTATTACAAAGAGCTTGTTCACGAGAAATATGCAGTGACGACACCGATTGAAATTTTTCCATCAGGTGGCGTAAACTCAGCAGTCTTTTATCCGAATCCCGGTGCACGACAACGCCAGCTAGAACAATTAGCATTAGATTCGACGATGCGTTATTTTGGTTACGTTGGACGGATGGATGTCGGCAAAGGCTGGGATCATTTACTAAAAGGGTTTTCTGCTTTTCTTGAGCAGAATCCAGCTGAAAAAAGCAAAACACGGTTAATCATGGTTGGTTCAGGCAAAGACGACGATGCATTTTTTCAAATGAGATCAGATCTTGGCTTAGACGACGTAGTGGTGCATTTTCCGTTGATGAAACACCAAGATTTAGCGGCCATTTATAACATCATTGAACTTTTCATATTCCCGACGACGAGAAAAGGGGAGAGTCTCGGATTGGTTGGCCTCGAAGCAATGGCTTGTGGCACACCGATTCTAGCAAGCCGAATTGGTGGCATACTGGACTATGTCCAAGATGGTGCCAACAGCTGGTTATTTGCTGCTGGTGAGTGGGAAGATTTGGTTAAACAGTTGGAGCTGTATAACCAATTAACAATGGAAGAAAAGCAACAAATCGCTAAAGCTGCCTATGAAACAGCGCAAAATTATGATCAGCGAAAGATTCAATCAAAACTTTCTGCGATATTTCATAACTTAGAGCTAACTAAATGAAAGAGGATTTAACTATGGACTCTAAAAAAATTCTACTATTTTTTATCGCATTTATTGCCGTACAACCGATCATCGATATTTTGACGACGGCTTCTATTTTTATGGTAGATACAAGTCTAACTGTAGGGGTACTTCTTCGAACGGCGTATATGGCGTTAGCGATCGTATTTCTTTTGTGGATGGCAAGGACCAGCAAAAACAGCCGTCTTTTTACTGGGTATTTAATCGGTTTAGCGTTGCTGATTGGTATTAACATTGTCAGTAATCTTCAACTTAAAGATCCTTATTATTTGTTCCAGGAACTTAAGTTTTTCAACAAAGCTATTTATTTTCACATCGTCTTATTTGGGTTGTTAGTTGTTTACCGTCAGCTGAAAGATAAAAAGTACGACATCGCTAGTCAAACGACCAAGTATTTGTGGATTGCTGGACTAGTTATTGGTGTTATTTTTATCGTTGCCCAATTGACGGGAACGAGTTTGTCTAATTATTCGCATACAAAAACGGGATTTACAGGTTGGTTTTATGCCGGTAATGAAATAGGTGCCATCATGGCAATTATTTTGCCTATCATGGCTTTGTATGCAATTGAGAAAACCGATGCCTGGAAAAAATCTTGGTCGTGGATCCCTTTTATCCTGTTAGCTGTTGGCATGCTCGCGTTAGGAACGAAAGTGGGCTATGGCGGCATTATTATTGTCTTATTATCAGTTGTGATCGGTAGTTTAATCATGCTTGCTATGAAAAAACGCGCGTCGACCATTAAAATTAATTTGCTCATTGCGACGTTCTTAACCGTTGTCTTAATTGCGGTGACGCCGGTCACGCCGGTGTTCGGCAACATGTTTGCTCACATCACTTCTCTCGGCATCAATTTCGGAGAGCCAGTTGAACGTCCTGGAGATGAAGTGTTAGTAGAAGGTGACGAAGGATTTGAACAACAACAAGAAGAGGAAGAAGATACTGGAATAACAAGTGCACAAGTACAGAATTTAGTATTTAGTTCGCGTGAAACCTATGCACAATTTATGAAGGAAGATTTTCAAGATTCGCCGATGATGCAGCAATTATTCGGTTTAGGCTTTGCAGGGAATTATGAAACGCCAGCCCCTGGCAAGTCGCCGACGATGATCGAAATGGACTTTCATGACTGGTTTTATTCGTTCGGTTGGGTGACCTTCATTTACATGATGATTCCGTTCGTTTGGTTTACCGGTAAATTCCTGCTTCACTTTTTGTTCAATATCAAAACCCACTTTACCTATTTTTATATTTTGTACGGCGTTGCCTTTCTTCTTGGCATCGGCATTGCGTACACTGCGGGACATGTATTAACGGCACCTGCTGTTTCAATTTATGTCGCAGCAATTTTGGCCATGTTAGTCGTAAATGAAGATTTGCTCGAATCAAAATAACCAATCGTAAGTTTTGCCCCGAAAGGTAGCGTTGTAATGACGCGGTCTTTCGGGGCTTTTTTTATGGAGCGTAATTGCAAGCTTAAAAACAAGACTAAACAAGGGATAGGGGAGGTCCTTACTAGAAGAGGGTACAAAGACTAGCTGAATTTGAAAAAACTTTTTATTGAAACTAGTTAAGAAAAAAAGGAGTAAGTAAAAAGTCTCTGTTTTATTCGGTGAAAATAAGATGTAAAAGTTTTAAAATATTATTTTAATAAATATTTATTATTTCTAGCGAAGTTTAAAAAGATAGATTATAATAAAAAATCATTTTTATTGGAATTGTATGATAAATGGGTTGATTCTCTAGGTACTAATTGCCATTTTGAGGTTTCAATATTTAGAAAACCGTATTAAATGTAATTCTTTTGTATTATTTTTGTAAGTATTAGTAAATTTTTTGATATATTATTACATTAGTGGTTGATTAAACTTAATTCTTTGGTAAACTAAGTAAGAGTTTAGTTATCTGTACAAAAACTTTCATCTGATCCACAAGAGGTAGGACCTTTGCTTCGTTCATAAGACGTTGTTAATCTACAAATAGTGGAAATGTGATGGTAAAACGGATAATTGAATTGAGTTATATGACTCAATATAGTTATAGCACCACAAACCCAAGGAGGAATTACATTAATGGCTTACCAACCAAAAAATTACAAGAAATTCGTAGCAACTGCAGCAACGGCTACTTTAGTAGCAACGGCAATCGCTCCAGCAGCATTCGCAGACCAAGCTTCAACTTCAGCTTTCACTGATGTGGGAGATCGTTATACAGACGCAGTTGATTACGTAGTATCTGGCGGAATTGCAATCGGTATTACTCCGACTCAATTCGGTGTTAGCGCTTCAATCACTCGTGGCGATGCAGCGATCATGATCGCTACTGCAGCAGGTTTGATGAACGAAAAAGCTCCAGCTTCAGGTTTCTCTGACGTTCCTAAACGTGGTGCGGTTGCAGTCAACTCGCTTAAAGAAGCGGGAATCATCAACGGCGTTTCAGCTACAAAATTCGGCTGGGATCAAACAATCACTCGTGGACAAGCAGCATTCATGCTTGCACAAGCTTATGACCTAAAAGACGGCGACGTTTCTAAATTGAACTTTACTGACGTTGGTTCAAAACACCGTTTCGCAACTGAAGTTGCATCATTAGTTGAAAACAAAATCACTGATGGCGAAACTGCAACTAAGTTCGGAATCGAATCATCAATCAAACGTGGAGATTTCGCAATCTTCCTTCATAGATTACATGAGTTAACTAAAGCTCCTATGGCACCTACAGTATCATCTGTTACTGGTCTTAACACTAACCAGGTTCAAGTTAACTTCAACACAACTTTGAACGCTGATGATAAAGTTGCTAAAGATGCAACTGAAGTTGCAAACTATAAATTAGGTTCAGCAACTCCAACTAAAGCAGAATTGTCAACTGACAAGCGTTCAGTAGTCTTAACTTTTGCATCATCAGTTGAAGGCAAAGATCAAGTTCTTGTAGTTGAGCCAACTGCTACAAACGTAAAAGACACAGACGGTAAATGGGTAAACACTGAGAAATTTAGCGGCGTATTCACTTATACGGATACTGTTAAACCAGTTATCACTAGCACTGTTTACGAAAACGGTAAAATTACTTTGACTTTCTCTGAAGACCTTGGAACAGCTCCAACAGTAATCCGTGTAAACGGTGAGCCAGTTACAGGTACGACTACTGGAAACAAAGTTGTAATCACTAAATCGTTAAACGCTAGTCAAACAGCTTCTCTATATGTAGCAGGAGCTACTGACAACGCAGCAGTTAAAAACGAAATGGTTATCTATAACGGTTCAGTAACTGCTCCATCAGCAGATATGGAAAAACCACGCGTAACAAGTGTACAAGTAGTTGATCAAAAAACTGCTAAAGTTACTTTAAGCGAAGATATTGTTGAAGACAACGTATCTGTTAAATTGCAACAAGGTGGAACACAAACTACAGCTACTTTAGTTCGTGATACTACTGACACAACTGGCAAAACGTATTTGTTAAATGTAGGGGAATTATTCCCAGCAGGTTCTACAGCAACTTCACAAACTTTCACTTTGTACGCTGAAGCTGGAGTTATGACAGATCTTGCTGCAAACAAAAACGAATTTTACAGTACTTCAGTAACTTTCGCTAAAGACTTGACTGCACCAACACTTTCTTCTACACGTGTTTCTGCTGAAAACGAAAAATTAGAATTCACTTTCAACGAGAAACTTGTTGTTGCAGGTTCTGATAGCCAAATCACTATCCGCAACTCACAAGGTGTAAACTTCACAGCTGTTGATGCAGAATCTATGCTGAAAACTGATGACGCTTCTACTTACTTAGTAGATTTCAAAGCAACTACTGCAGCTTTAGATGCTGGCACTTACACAGTTACTTTCCCAGCTGGATACTTCACTGATGCATACGGCAACAAATCTGCAGCAGTTTCATCAACAATCACTGTACCTGGAACTCCAGCAGCAGTTGATAACGATAAACCAACTGCTTCAGTAGTTACTACAGGCACTAACGAATTCACTGTTTCTTACAGCGAAGAAGTTGCTGCTAACGGAATCAGCCTTTCAAGCTACCGTCTAGATGGACAAGCATTACCAGCTGGAACGGACATCTATTTCACTGGAACTGATAAAATGACAGCAGTAATCAAATTGCCTGCTGGATCTGTAAACATCGGTAACCAAACAGCTGGTACTCCAGCAGTATTAACAGTATTGAACACTACTGACAAAGCAGGAAACGTAATTGTTACTGCTAACTCAGAAGTAACAATCAAAGACAACACACCTGCAAAAATCACTTCAGTACAAACTGCTGGTGACGTTGTAGTTGTAACATTTGATGAAGTTATCTCAATTCCTAACGTTGATGCAAACTCTGTATTCGATGTTAAGGTTGGCTCAACTGAAGCAAATGCTGGTAATTTGGTAGTTGTTGACGGTAACGAAACTCAAGTAAGATTCACGCTTGATACAGCTCCAACTGGTACAGTAAGTGCTACAGTTAAAGCTGGACAAACTGAATTGGTTGACAGAAACGGCGTTCTTGTAAAATAATTGAACGTTAGTTGAGCGCTTTGTGCTCATAATAAAAAAAGTGATACCAGGCTAGTGCCTGGTATCACTTTTTTGCTATTTGGTGCCTGGCACGCACACAATTCACACACAATTCAATAAATGGTAAGATACGTATAAAAAGAGTGGAAGAAAGGTGAAAATCACATGAGATTTCCTCGAAAATGTAAAGCTGCCGTTATCTTTACGGGACTGCTGTCAATACTCTTGATTTTTTCGATCATAACTACGTCGGCTAGTGCCGCTGCGCCATTAAAAGATGTGGCTACAACGCATTGGGCTTATGAGGACATTCAGTCGTTGCTCGAAAAAAACGTCTTGTCTGGCTATTCAAATGGAACGTTCAAACCAGAACAAGACGTGACGCGTGCACAAGCGGCAAAAATTATTGCATTGGCTGCGGGTATTGAGCCGCTCAATCCGAAAACAGCGAGTTATCCTGATGTGGCGACGGGTCACTGGGCGTTTGGTTATATTGAAGCATTGAAAAAAGAAGGCGTTATTCATGGCAAAGGCAATGGGCTGTATGCTCCGGATGACAAGTTAACACGTGGACAAATGGCCAAGATTTTGACAGAAGGTTTTGATCTTGTTGGTCATTCCACGAATTTCTTTGCCGATGTGACCACAAAAGATTGGATGTTTACGTATGTCTTAGCACTGCGTGATAACGGCATTACGGTTGGGTATCCGGAAGACAATACCTACCGGCCAAACGGCATCGTCACACGTGCGCAAATGGCTGCGTTTGCCAATCGCGCGATGGAATGGAAAGCTCTTCAACAACCAGCACTTCCGGGTAAAGTTATTGGATTTGGAGACAGCAATACGTCAGGTTCTTATTTACCGAAAGAATTTCCCGAGTACCCGAATCACAATTGGCCGGCTTTAGCAGGAATCACCAATGCCGGTGTCAGTGGCAATACGACAGCAAGTGCCTTGAAAAGATTCACACAAGACGTGTTGGATCAACAGCCATCTACGGTCGTCATGATGTTCGGGTTGAACGACGCATTAATGCGTGCAGATACGAAACAACCACAAGTCAGTAAGGAGCAATTCGAAAAAAATATCTCGCAACTAACAACGCAAATGGTGGCAAAAGGCATAACGGTTGTGTTGATGACCAATTTGCCCGTCAATGAACGTGTGTATTACCAGTCTCAAGCAGCGCAAACCCCAGGTATTGAAAAACTCTATGCCAGTAAGGGGGGCCTTCATGCGTGGCAAGACAGCTACAATGATATTATTCGCAAAGTCGCTCAACAACAAGGTGTTGAACTCATCGATAATTATGCCAACGCGGTGCAAAAAGCAGGAGGCGCAACAGACACTGATCTTGCAAACAGCGGATTAGTTGATCCACTTCTCGGATTTCATTGGACACCGCGCGGGCATATGATGGTGGCGCATTCCGTAAATGTGCGGGTGCCAGGCACCCACACAACTCTCGCGCAATTCAACAACAAAACCCCCACAAGCCGGTAATTCGGCGTGTGGGGGTTTTAACTGTGATTTTAGGGTTAGTTACCAAACAGTTTTTCGAGTGAGTATTGATCTCCGAACAGCAGGTCGTATTGAATCATTTCGTATTGCTGTTTGGTGGTCTCCACTTTATCGGGAGTCACTTTATAAAGTTCGCCATCTGCGTCTATTTTCACTTCGTTTGTGTAGCCCGGCATTTCCGCTTGGAAGTTTTCCAGTACTGCGTGATACAAAGGCTGCTCAATTCCAGCTAGGTCAAAGACAGTTGGTGCTAGGAAAGAGGGGCTGATCGTACCAAGGTCTGGAACTTCAGTGCCGTAGTTATTCCAAATAGCCAGCGGTGTGGATCTCATTTTCTTTTGATCTTCTAGGCTCCAATTAACGTCGCCCGCTCCGCGAGGGACATATCCAGCTTGCTTGAATAATTTATAGTCATTGCCAATCGCAGGTAAATGGTCTCCGAAAAAGACGACAATGGTTGGTTCGTCAGACGTTTCGTAATAATCGATCAAGCTCTTAAATGCAGCATCAGCGTCTGCGACTCCTTGTGTGTACGACCGCAACAATAAATTGAAAACGGGATCCACTGCAGGAGGTGTCTGCGTTTCGACAGTGAAATCTGGGTATTTATCCACGTTGTAACTGGTGTGGTTTTGCATCGTAATTGCATAGATAAATGACGGATCTTCATTCGCTTCTGTTTGTTCGATGATGGTATCGGTCACTTGCTGGTCAGAAACGTAAGGTCCTCGGTAGACAGGATCGGTAAACCCGTCAATATCAATGAATTCATCAAAACCGATATGTTTATACACTTCTTCCCGGTTCCAAAACCATTTCGGGTAAGGGTGAATGGCCGTCGTCTCATACCCGAGACTTGCCAAATAGTTAGGCATCGCCGGAATTTCACTTTTAATGTATTGCTGGTACGGAACGGAACCAGGCGGTAAGAACATATTGGTAAAGCCCGTCAGCGCTTCGAACTCGACGTTACTCGTGCCGCCGCCAAAAGCGGGAGCCAAAATATGGCCATCTTGCTGTGCTCTGACGTTTGGCATAGGGTCTTCATTAAACGACAACCCTTCAATCGACGTCGGGTCCCAGAAAGATTCGCTCATGATAAAGATGATGTTCGGATCTTGCTTAGCCGTTGAATTGGATTGCGGTTCAACTTTAGTCAAGTTGTCAACGATATCCATCACGTTCTTTTCGTTGTAGCCACTTGGTGGCAGCACGATAGCACTTTGCATATTCAACATAAACGTCAGCAAAAAGCCATTGGTTTTGTAATTGCGTTCTTGATCAAATGTCAGGTTGTTAATGTCGACATCTTTTAACGTGGACTCTACTTCAGGAATGGACCGGTAGAAAACGAAAATGCTCAAGTATGCGGCACCTAAACCAATAAACAGCATACGAACCCATGGGTTTAAGCGAATCCAGCGCTTTGGTTTTTTGATAAACAGAAACACCGAAATGGCGACAATGACCGCCACGATAAGTCCGAAAACAAGAATGACTTGTGTCAAGTTGATCGTTTCATATAAATTTGGCAATAAATTCAATACATTATTATAAAGCAACAAATCCCAAGGGTATAAAAATTCCCCTAAAAAACTGAATTTATAATAGCTGAAAACAGCCAGAGTCACCACTAACGCATTGGTGACGACAAAACTAACAAAATAACGATTAAAGATTCCTAAAAACACGATGAACAAGCTAAAAACAATCATGTAATTAAAGAAAAAGGCTTCTTTGTGATCACTGCGCCACACAGCGCGTTCAGCGTAACTACCGTTTAAATACGTTTCAATTCCATTTACCAACAAAAAGAAATAAAACATGGTGGCTAACATCACCAAAACCGGCTTGTAGCTCCATTTGACTTTCATATAAATCACCTCAAAAAAAATTTTCGACTTTGCTGCTCCTGATGCAATCGGAATATCGACTACCCTCAAGTATAAAGGAAGTACAAGAGGCAAGCAAATTGCGCGAGAGTTGTGTGGGTGCCTGGCACCCATACAATATACCCAAAATTTAAAGAAAAAACGGTCAACAAGATAGCTTTGGAACCATGGACTTTTGATGTATAAAATGGAAAAATGAAGGTGGATTAATTAATTGATAATTTTGATAATTTTATCTTGAAAAGGAGGAATCAAGATGAGGAAAACAAGTTTTTGGTTAATGGTGTTCATCTTATTGATCAGTAGTGTCACAGGGTTCAGTAGTTCGGTCGCATCAAAAGGGCTAAATCCCGAAGTGAAGCTGTCGAAAACCTTAGTAAAGCCGCAGTCACCAAAAGAAAAAGTGCGAATCATCATTGAATTACAAGAACAGCCGACGATTGAAATCGCAACGACGAAGGGTGTTCTTTACAAAGAGTTGTCTGAAAGTCAAAAACAACGCATTGAAGCGGCTGCCACTAAAAAACAAAAAACGGCACAAACAGCTATTACGAAAGTGGCACCCAAAATCGATTATCTTCAAACGTTTACAGCGGTCTTTAACGGTTTCTCAGCAGAAGTTACTGCGGGACAAGTAGCCCAAATCGCGGAGTTGCCGAGTGTTAAAGCTGTATATGAAGCGACGGAGTATAAACGTCCTGCAGTCCAGCCGACGATGAAATACACCAAAGAACTGGTTCAAGCGCAACAAGCCTGGCGTGATTATGGCTTTAAAGGAGAAGGCATGATTGTCGGCGTGATCGATACAGGCATTGACTCGGGACATCGCGACATGAAACTGAGCGATAGCAAGACGGCTACCTTAACAAAAGGCCAAGTCGATGCGTTTGTCTCGGATCACGCGATTGAAGAAGGTGCATTTTTCACAGAAAAAGTGCCGTTTGGTTACAATTATATGGACGCCAACACTGAAATTCGTGACGTGGCACCGGGTGCTTCGATGCACGGCATGCACGTAGCCGGAACGATTGGTGCAAATGGCGATGAAAAAAAGGGTGGCATTAAAGGTGTTGCTCCGGAAGCGCAATTGTTGGCGCTGAAAGTGTTCGGCAACGACGCTTTATACCCAACAACTTTCGGTGATATTTACATTAAAGCGATGGACGACGCCATTAAACTTGGTGCAGACGTTATCAACATGTCGCTCGGCGCCACCGCTGGATTTGTCGATACGTCGAGTCCCGAACAGCAAGCAGTAGAACGCGCGACAAATAATGGGATTTTAGTAGCGATTTCTGCCGGCAACGAAGACATGCTGGGGTCTGGTTTTCAAGCACCTTTTGCCAAAAACCAAGACTACGGTTTGATTGGTACACCGGGAACTTCGGTGGATTCGTTCGGGGTAGCGTCATTTGAAAATACAGTGATTACAACGGAGAGTTTTGTCTACAGCGTAGACGGCAAAGTGTCGGCTCGTGCGCTATACTTGCCGGCAAACGAAGTCGACCCGCAAAAACTACCGGATGCTTCTTATCAAGTGGTTGAAGTTGGACTCGGTATGCCTGAGGATTTTGAAGGCAAAGACTTGACCGATAAATTCGCGTTGATTGCACGCGGTACCATTCCATTTGCGGAAAAAGCTTTTGCAGCGCAGTCTGCTGGAGCAGCAGGGGTTATTATTTACAACAATACGACGGGACCGGTTAATATTGAATGGGATCCGTCTATTGCCATTCCATTTTTGTCGACACTTCAAAAAGATGGATTGGCCATGAAAGCAGCATTACAAGCTGGAAAGGCGGTCACCATTGCGTTTGACGGAAAAGAGCTTGAAACGCCGAATCCAAATGCCGGTAAAATGATTGATTTCACGTCTTGGGGACCAACACCCAACTTGGATTTTAAGCCAGAAATCACTGCACCAGGTGGCAATATTTTCTCGACGCTAAATGACAACGACTACGGGTTGATGAGTGGTACATCGATGGCGGCACCACACGTTGCAGGAGGAACGGCATTGATTTTTCAGCGCATTGAAGAGCTTGGCTTAGCAGGCAGAGACCGCGTTGAGTTCGCCAAAAACTTGCTGATGAACACGGCCAATCCAGTTGAACTGGTAGCGGGTCAATTCGTGTCACCAAGACGTCAAGGCGCAGGACTGATGCAGTTGCACGACGCCTTATCGACCGACGTAATCGTCACGGACGGAGCGACTGGTGACGCCAAAGTCGCGTTAAAAGAACTGACAAAAAATCAACTCACCATCAAGTTGCAAGCTGAAAATTTCTCAGACACGGCAGTAACTTACGAAGTCACAGTTAACGTTCAAACCGATGCAATTGTAAAACACAAAAAGCGCAAGATCAACACGACCGATCCTAATCGAGCAGGATCAAAAGTGGTAACAGATCTCGTCAACATTACCGCACCCGACCTTGTGACGGTACCAGCAAATGGCACAACAGAAATTCAAGTGACCATCGATGCGTCAACTTTAGTAGGACGTCCCGAATTTAAAGCGTTCACTAACGGTTTTTTCATCGACGGGTTTATTACATTAACCGATGCGAACGAAGAAGTAACCGGCAACACGCCGCTGACCGTGCCGTATTTTGGCTTTAATGGCAAATGGGACGCAGCATCGATTTTTGATGACGTCGCATGGAGTCCAGAAACGTTTTACGCTTCGACGTTTTTAACGGACGACTTTGGTTTGATCGTCAACGGCGGCAGTCACCAACAAGGTTTTGTTCCTGAGCGTTTTGCTTTTTCACCAAATGGCGACGGGAGCCGGGAGTCGATTATTCCCGTATTTTCGCTGTTGCGTAACGCCAAAGCGTTGGAAGTAAACGTGCTGGACGCGGATGGCAAGAAACTCCGGACCTTGCAGACAGGAAAAAACCTAGTGAAAAACTTCACGGAAAGTTTTTCTTATTATTATGATTTTTTCAACGAGTGGAACGGCGAAGTGCTCGGCAAGCCAGTTAAAGATGGCCAGTATCAACTGCAAATGCGTGCGATTATTGATTATCCAGGAGCTAAATGGCAGTCACGAGTCATGCCGATTTTAGTGGATACCGTGGCACCTAAAGCAACTGCTACGCTGGATACGAAAACGGGCACGGTGAAAGTCACCAGCTTTACCGACAACAAACAAGGCGGAGGACCTGACCGCTGGGAAGTGTTCCATAACGGTGTGGAACTAACGCAAGCTCCGGACAGCTTTGAAGACCAGTCGTTATCACCGAGCGTCAAGAGCTACAAATTGCCTGTGGCCATCAAAAAAGGCGACAAGCTAAACGCGGTATTCCATGATACCGCCGGCAATAAAATCACAGTGCCACTAACCGGTGTTGTTGCAGATACACAACAACCAGCAGTGTCCATCATCTCGCCGGGGCTTTTCGAAGTGCTAAGTACGAAGAGAGTCGGCGTATTCGGTGTCGTAGAAGACCAGTCACGTATCGTCTCAGTAACCGTTAACGGTGAAAAAGCCGAACGCTTTGACGGAATGTTTTTCCAACACACCTTAACACTCAAAGACGGGCGTAACGACATCTTCGCTAAAGCCGTCGACGAAGCTGGCAACGAACTCGAAGTACGCAGCCAAGTGTTAATCGATACACAGCCGGCGCTACTGAAAATTTTGGATTTGCCAGAAACGGTGGGTGCAGAAGCGGATTCTGCAGAAGTAAGGTTTAATGTCTCAGACAACATGAACGCCATCCAAGTGTATGTAATCGACAGCGAAGTTTTTCGCCAAGACATGACCGAGCCCTACGGCGAAGTCGGCTTTGATGAAGACATGACCATCACGGTTCCGGTTGCTGCTCTAGGTGATAACAAATTCACTTTGAAAGTCATCGACGCAGCAGGACATGTCACAGAAGAAAGCTTCACGATCAAGAAACAGTGAGTGAATAATGGCGTGTTTGATTGTTTGGGTGCCAGGCACCCAAACAATTCAAACACAACTCAAAAAAATATTTTGAAAGAGAATTTGCAGGTTATCGAGTGGTTTCACAGTGAAAAATTAGTTTTGAGTCAGTATGCGTACATAAATCCAAGTTATTGTCTTTTTGGAACAATTGACGAACCTCGATCTTATTTCTACTATAGTCATAATCAGTAGTTGAAAAGGAGCGTGAAACGATGGGGAGAAGTCGACGTATTTGGACTCCGCATGCATACGAACATGTTGTGATGAGAGGCAACAATAGGCAAGCGATTTTTCAAGAGAAATCAGATATCGACGCTTTTTTTAGAGTCTTAACGTATGCACACGAAAAGTACCCGTTTACCATGTTGGCCTATTGCTTAATGACCAACCATTACCACTTATTGATCCGCTCACCCGAAGTCCCGTTAAGCAAGCTAATGGCACTCATTAACAAACGCTACAGCGATTATCACAAGAAAAAATACAACTACAGCGGCTATTTTTACGAAAGCCGTTATTATTCGGGCAAAGCCATAACCCACAAAAGCATCCTCGCAGTTAGCCGATACGTCCACAGAAACCCCATAGATACCAGTACCCCCATGGTAGCCACAATGAAAGACTATCCACACAGTTCGTACCGATTATACGCAGATGCACTACAAGCCCCCTATCAATTCCTCGATTTAAGTTATTTGCCAACCATTCTACCAAGGCCATATTCCAAATGCTTAACGGGTTATTTGATGTACTGCGAAGAACGGGATCTTCCGGAGAGGAGAGAGGGTGAATAGAATTGTACGAGAATTGAGCGGGTGCCAGGCACCAAATAAGAAAATTATTTCATTATTTGCATAAATTTAATAAAGCGTTTACAATTTTGCGCTATACTTGATAAGTAACTCATTCTATTCAAAGGAAGTGGAGCTTTTGTCGAGAAACACATGGACGAAGATTTTTTTGAGTTTACTACTGGTTTTGTCTGCAGTACTGCCTTACACAGCAGCAACTGCTGCAGAACCGATTACGGTAGCTGAAGCCATTGCGAATAATTCCGGTTCGGCTACGGTGAAAGGATTTATCGTCGGGACAGCTAGCAGCAACACTAGCTACGACCAAGAAGCGCCTTTTACAGCTGTTTCAAATCTAGGGCTTGCTGATTCACCAGATGAAACCGATCCGACAAAAATTCTTCCAGTTCAGTTGCCATCAAGTTCCGCAATTCGTGCAGGTTTGAACTTGGTGGACAATCCGACTAAATTTAAAGCAGAAGTGACCATTACAGGTTCATTGGAAACTTACTTTACAACAGCAGGTCTAAAGTCTCCAACGGCTTTCACGATTCTGTCTGAAGGTGAAGTACCACCTGAGGCAACTGTCGTCGACACGTTGGCACAAGCGCGCACGATGTCGGGCAAACTGGTCCAAGTTGACGCCACGGTGACAACGGGCATAGGATTTTGGGGCGCGACTGCCTTTTACGTACAAGACGATACAGCTGGCATGTACGTTTATGCTTCAAACGCCACCGTTGCACCGGGAGACAAGGTGCGGTTGACGGGAACGGTCGCGGAGTATAGCGGCGAGCTTCAGCTGCAGCCGAATACAATAGAAGTTCTTTCTACAGGCAACGACTTGCCGTCCGTTCAAACCGTTACACCGACCGCTATTAATGAACAGACACAAGGCGAGCGTATTGAATTAGAAAATGTGACCATCACAAACTTGAAATCCGTTAACGATTTTGGAACGTTTGAGTTTTCGGCAACAGCTGAAAACGGTGAAACGGTCACCATTCGTAACGATAACCGCAACGGACTAAACTTCGAACAATTTACGAAGCAATACAAAGAAGGCGATTTAATCCATGTCAGCGGAATCGCTTCAAAGTTCAACGCTTCTTATCAGGTGAAAACACTCGGCTTCGAGAGCTTTGACCTGGTGAATAAGCCAGCTGTCTACGTAGATGTGTTTCCAGGTGTCGTTTCGGAAGGCACTGAAATCACGTTAGCTTCAGGCTGGAAAAACGCCGCTATTTACTATACGCTTGACGGTTCTACACCAACTGCCGCAAGCACCAAATATACAGCGCCAATCGTTTTGACAAAAGACGTAACGATCAAAGCCATCGCCATCACGGACGAAACGTCTGAGATTTTTACTTTTGCTTACACCGTTTTGAAAACAGGGGACTTGAAAATCCGTGATATTCAAGGCACGAATCATTACTCAGATTACCAAGGTGTCGTTGTCAATGAAATCGTCGGTGTCGTGACGCACGTCTACAACTCGGCAAACTTCGTCATTCAAGACATCAATCCAGATGATGATGTGACAACTTCAGAAGCATTGATGGTCAATAAAGCATCAAATGGTCTTCAACTTGGTGACCTGGTTACCATCACCGGAACTGTAGAAGAGCATTTCCAAGAAGGCTATTCAGATGCAAAAGATAACGATTTACCAATCACGCGCATTCGTGCGACTGACGCAACCAAAACAGCAACAGCCGCACTTCCTGAACCCATCATCATTGGAAAAGACGTTCAACCGCCATCTGAGATTATCGATAACGATGGCTTAACATCGTTTGATCCGACAGAAGACGGCGTTGATTTCTGGGAATCCCTTGAACTTATGCGCTTAGCTGTACCAAACGCACAGGTTGTGGGACCACAAAACTACGGCGAAGTGGTCATCGTTGCTGAAAACTCACCCAATACAGACTTCCATAAACAAGGTGGAATTTTGATTTCAGAAAATGACTACAACCCGGAACGCATTACCGTCGATTTCAACAATGAAAACTACGTAGCCAAGGCAGGCGACTCGTTTACCGGTAATATTATCGGCGTAATGGGCTTCGGCTTTGGTAACTACAAGCTATGGGCGACAGAAAATGATTTGCCAACGCTTAAAGACGGCGGCACGAAGCCGGAACAAACATGGATTGCTAAGCAAAAAGACGAACTGACGGTAGCCGCTTATAATGTAGAAAATTTTTCTGCAGATCCGAGTCATACATCTGATACCAAAGCACAGCGCATTGCAGAGTCGTTCGTTAACGACTTAAACTCACCAGACATCATCGTTATGGTAGAAGTACAAGACAATGACGGCCCGGTTGCATCAGGAAACAGTGACGCAACGTTAAGCTATGAACGGTTGATTCAAGACATCAAAACAGCAGGCGGTCCAACGTATGCCTGGACTGACATCGCACCTGAATACAACAAAGACGGTGGGCAACCAGGTGGCAACATCCGTGTCGGGTATTTGTATAATCCTGAACGCGTAACCTTGTCAGAAGGAACAAAAGGCACTGCAACTCAAGACAACTCGTGGGTAGACGGCGAACTGGCTTTGAATCCAGGACGCGTTCAGCCAATCGCAATGCCAAACACCCGTAAACCAATTGCTGCACAATTTGACTTCCAAGGTGAGCAAGTCGTCGTTATTGGCGCTCACTTAAACTCAAAAGGTGGAGACCAGCCACTATTCGGCAAAAACCAGCCGCCTGTTCTTGGCTCTGTTGCAGAGCGCATTGAACTGGCAACAGCGATTAACGGCTTTATCGCGGATGGACTTAAACAAAATCCAGACTTGAACGTGATCGTTGCAGGAGACATGAATGATTTCGAATTTACACCTGCGCTAGCTGCATTAAAAGGCGATATTTTAACGAATAAAGTCGAAGATGTGCCGGTAGAAGATCGCTTTTCGTATTATTACCAAGGAAATTCACAAGTACTCGATCACTTGCTTGTGACGAACAACTTGGCACAACGTACAGAACTGGATATGGTCCACATTAACGCGATGTTCATGGAACAACAGGGCCGCGCATCAGATCATGATCCGCTACTAGCACAAATTGCCTTCGAAAAACCATCAGTTCCGGGCGAACAACAAGCAAATCCTGACTTTTCAGGTGACCAGGCTGTCGTTACAGCGGGCGAACCGAATAAAGATGGAGAACTTGCCATTACATTTACTGAAAGAAATCTAGTTGAACTGCTGAAGAGCGGCAAAGACTTACGGGTCGACATGCCGACAGCAGCTGTCAGCTTTTCAGCTGAAAACATTCAGCAAATTGCCTCAGCTGCAGGATCAGCATTTGTATTGGAGGTAGTAGTGGCAGACGCAAAAGAAGTCGACAAACGCCCAACTCTTACGAAACAAATCGACTTGTCGGTAACGGATGCAGCAGGAAAAGACCTTGCTTTGACATTCACTTCACCGGTGACACTGGCATTTGACACAACGAAAGACGTGAAAATCCAGTTTGGTGCGCGTGAAGATCGCAAAGGCAAGTGGAAAATCATTCAAGGGAAGTTAAAAGGGTCAACGTTTACACTTCATGTGAACGAGTTAGGAAACTACACAGTCGTTACGAATAAAGGCCAAATAAAGAAAAAATAATACCCAAACAAGCATCCCGTTTGAATCGTGCCTAAAAAGCACGGTTCAACGGGATGCTTTTTCTTTGCGCGCACAAGACCTTTTATCAGCGAGTTGATATAATGAACACAAAAAGAAGCGAGTGAACACGATGAATCAACTCTCGAGCTATAAAAAAATACTGCCAGTTCTTTTATTTTTTGTTGTTGCCATGAGTGCCTGTCAAGCACCAAAAGAGGACACGCGACCAGTTCCAGAAGAAACTGAAATGGTAGAGCAAAGCCAAGCAACGATGATCGCCCATGCTAAAACGCATGTCTACACACTGTATACCGATCTTGAACAAGGTTCGGGTTTTTTGATTAACAACAAAGGGGACATCTTGACCAATGCCCACGTCGTTTTAGATGCATCCTACATCACCGTCAAAAATAGCGACGGTCAAGAGTTTAATGGCAACGTGATCGGTATATCTGAAACGGAGGATCTTGCCATTGTTCGCGTCGCTGAACTAGCAGGCAAAGAGCCGTTAGCGATTAAAATGGAGGCCGTTGAAGTCGGTACGCCAGTCGTCGCAATCGGCAGTCCAAACGACCAAAGCAACACCGCAACAACCGGTGAAATCACAACAACCGATCTCGATTTTTCGGATCAATACCAATACACAGACCTTTACGAAATGACCGCAGAAATCGCCCAAGGATCAAGTGGGGGGCCGCTCATCGCAGCAGACACAGGAGCAATTATTGGCATCAACTCCATTATTCTCGAAGAAAAACCAGGATCTGGCTACAGCATCCCGCTTTATACAGTCTGGGATCAACTAAGCGAATGGACCGAAAACCCACTGGTTACCGAAGAACAGGAAGTCGTCTTGCAAGATGTTAAAGATGCTTATTTTGCTGAAGATTTGCTGGAAAGTTTTATATCCGCCTACTACGAATTACTGCCTTATTCATTAAACGACGCTGACTCGGCTTATTACTTGTCCTACGTGTTGCCAGGCAGTCAAGCGGAACAGGAAGCAACCCGTTTGATTGAAGAGTATAGCGGACAAAATCGCATGTACGATACGGTTCAACCGACAATTACGCGTACTGAGATTAACGAAGAAAGCGCAGTAGTCACTGCTGAAGCAGAGTTTACTTACCACGAAGAAACTGGCGACAAATCAACAACTGTGTCACATGCAGGTGTTTATACGGTGGTGATTGATGAGTACGGAGATTATCAAATTACGGATATTGTGAATAACTGACGAGCAGGCTCTTGAAGGAGTCTGTTTTTTGTGGTTTTATACACCGCTTGGCAGAGATGGAGCACGTGCCAGCGCTAGGAGTGGTAATTTAGGTTCGAGTTTTTAGTTTTTCTCGGGTTCTGGAAGTCGCCTTCGAGCGCTTGGGCATGGCTCTTGCACTAAGCCGAGAAGAGCACTCGTCTTCGTGCTTCGCCTAGCCCTTGGCGCGCCTCGGCTAGGGAGTGGTGGATGTATAAGTGCACCTATTTTTATGTGGGAGTAGAGGGTGTAAGGTTCTGGAAACACTTGGCGGCGGTGGTGCACGTGCCTTCGCTAAGTAAGATTGAATAAGGGTAATAGGTTTTTTTAGGTTCTATACACCGCTTCGAGCGCTTGGGGCATGGCTCTCACACTAAGCCGAGAAGAGCACTCGTCTTCGTGCTTCGCCTAGCCCTTGGCGCGCCTCGGCTGGGTGTTGGGGGAGACTCAGCGAACTTACTTTTTTTGGGGTGGGTAGTGGGTGTGAAGTTCTGGAGTCGCTTGGCGGCGGAAGTGCACGCGCCTTCGCTTTTAGGGTGATGATTGCCTGGGGCTAGACACAAATGTTCTGCAATTTGTGTCTAGCCCGTTGTCGTCCATGGCTCTCACACTAAGCCGAGAAGAGTACTCGTCTTAGCGCTTCGCCTAGCCCGCGACGCGCCTCAGCTAGGGAGTGGTGGATGTTGTACATCTATTTGTATGTGGCAGTAGAGGGTGTAAGGTTCTGGAGACGCTCGGCCGCGGTGGTGCATGCGCCATCGCTAGAGGTGAAGGAAGAGTTGACGAGGTTTACCCGGGTGGTTGCTATCTGTACATGGGAATTTCACATCTTCATCTGATTGTTTTGCTGTTCTAAATGAACTGGTCACTTCTATACACAAAATTCACTCGTTATTTCAATTTTATAGCTTAGGAAGAAATCGAGAACAGAGCGGTAGATAGTATTACCGGCAAGGCTGTAGCTTTAGCTATCTCCAACTAAATTTTTACATAAAAAAAGAGGACCGGCAAAGGCCTGCTATCAGCAGACGTTCGGGTCACTCTTTTGAGTATCTGATTGGATTAGAAACGTTTGAAGCTGTGGAATTTTTTGCCCCAGTAAGGATCGTCCATGCTTTTCACTTCTGATTTTGCTCCGCCTGCATGGACAAATTTGTTGTTACCGATGTAAATCCCAACGTGTGAGATTCCAGCGCGGTACGTGTTCGCAAAGAAAACCAAATCGCCTGGCTGTGGGTTGCTGACTTTGTAAGTCTCAGCATATTGTGAAAGCGTTGTGCGTGACACGCTTTTGCCTGCTTGTTTAAATGCGTATTGGATAAATGCGCTGCAGTCAAATCCAGCAGTAGTTGTGCCGCCAAATTTGTAAGGAATACCTTGAAGTGCTAAAGCTTCTGATACCACTGATGAAGAAGAAGATGTTTTCGCAGAAGCTTTTTTCACGGTAGTTGAAGTAAGCAACGTGCTTAGTACCCAACCAGATTTGCCGTTAACTTTTACTTTGTACCAAGTCGATTTGCCGACTTTCTTTTGGTGAGTAGCCGTTGCGATTGCGCCTTTTTTAGCCATCGTCACAACTTTGTATTTGGTTCCTGCATCAGCACGAACGTTTGAGTTGTATTTCATTTTAAATGTACCTGATTTTGCAGTTGCTTTGCTGGCAGCAACTTGCTCTATGGATAAATCCGTAGTTACCTGAGATGAAGCGTCGTTTTGGATAGGCTGAGTTGCCTGTGCGTCTGTGGCTGAGTTAGCAAATAGCAATGATCCTGCTGTAAGTAGCGTAAAGAAAAGTTTTTTCATTGTTGTTGGTTCCTCCAAGTTTTTATTATTCAC
Source organism: Planococcus faecalis (assembly GCF_002009235.1). Taxonomy (NCBI): domain Bacteria; kingdom Bacillati; phylum Bacillota; class Bacilli; order Caryophanales; family Caryophanaceae; genus Planococcus; species Planococcus faecalis. The sequence goes on along the minus strand of NZ_CP019401.1, from coordinate 2,721,383 downwards.
ATTCATGAATTAATAATATTTTGCTCTGTCATTTACTATATAGAGAGAACAACTTAAAAACAACGTCAATTCAATTGCAGTTATATTACAGTTGTATAACAAAATGAAAAACGCTTTGGAAACCTTGATGTAGAGGGATTTTGAATAGCTATAAAAAACGAAAAAAAGGTTTAATTCTCTGAAAAAGAGCTTTTCATGTCTCGATATAGTTGCTTTGTAACAATTAACATCCTAATAAATCCAAAATTAAAAGTCCTGCCAGCTCTATTTTAGCTACACAAAGCCAAAAAAATACAAGGGAATCTTAGACGAATAGTCTTTTTTTCATCTACTAATACAATACTCAAAATAGCATAAAGAAATAATATTACTATCTCAATAGTGTGAAAAATGAGATTGGACAAATAAATTTGGAACCAATTTTGACAACATTCGAAACGCTTCTTACAATTAGATTAATCAGAAAGTTAGAGGGAGGGACACTAGCGTGAAAAAAATTTTAGCGATCGATGGAGGTGGCGTGCGTGGCATTATTCCTGCAATGCTACTCGCCGAATTAGAAGCAGAAAGTGGAAAACCCATTTCTGAGTTGTTCGATTTGATTGTCGGGGCATCGACGGGTGGGATTTTGGCACTCGGACTTGTCGCACCAGATCTGCAAGATGCTAGAAAACCACGCTATTCGGCACAGCAATTTCTTGGATTTTATATAGAAGAATCTCAAGAAATATTTGATAAAAGTTTTTTTTACAAAGTTACGCGCGGCATCTTCACGAGCCGTTACCATGCACGTACACTTGAAAAAGTGCTGAAAAAGTATTTTGGGCGCACGATGCTCTCAGAAGCGATCAAACCTGTCGTCGTTCCGAGCTATGAACTTCGCGGCCGATTTACTGCCTTTTTCAAAAGTCGTGACGTCCATACAAAGAAAATCGAAAAAGATGTATTCATGCGGGATGTAGCACGGGCAGGATCGGCAGCTCCCACTTACTTTACCCCCAAAAAAATAAAGGCTTATCCAGGTGCAAGCTTTATTGACGGTGGGGTGTTTGCCAACAATCCAGCGATGTGTGCCTATGCGGAAGCAAAAGAAATTTTCCCGGACGATGAAGATCTACTCGTTGTGTCACTCGGAACAGGAAATCCACAGCTGACCATCGAATTTGAAAATTACCGTACATGGGGTCTGCTTAGATGGGCACGTCCACTTTGGTATATCCTCATGGACGGCAGCTCAGATGTTGTTCATTATCAATTGAATTATGTGTTACCGGAACGAGAAAAAAACAAGCGCTACTACCGCTTTCAAATTGAATTGTTGCAAGATGGCAGAGAAAAACTAGATGATGGGTCTCCGGAAAATATCCAGGCCTTGGTTAAACTCGGGCAAGAGTTAGTCGACACACGAAAAGAAGAAATCCGAGAGCTTTGCCGGCAATTAGTGGAATCCTAATTTGTCATCAAAATGTATTGGTTCAAAGCTCTGCAACAAGCTAAGATGATAAAAGGAACAAAAAGTGGTGAAACTCTTTCTTCTATAATAGAAGGAGTCGAACTTGTTCAAGTGATTTTCAGTGACACTGAACACGTATCCAATTTAGTTCGAAAAAGGAGATACCCGAAATGGCCAGAAGATACGACTATATGGATTGGCTGCGGGTCTTGTCGATTTTTGTTGTGGTCGGCATCCATGTAGTATCAAAAATTATTAACAATGCTACGACAGATGAATGGATTTGGCATTTTGCCAACGCCTTTGACGCAGGGTTGCGTTGGTGTGTACCTATTTTCTTCATGCTTAGTGGGGCGTTGCTCCTGACGCGCGGCAAAGAAGAAAGTGTTTGGCAATTTCTCCAGAAACGATTAGCAAAAGTTGTTATTCCGTTGCTATTTTGGAGCTTGGTGTACACGCTATACAATATTTACATACTGGATGAATCGTATAGCGCTTATGAAATTTTGGTGCAGTTTTTAACCGATGATATTTATTACCACTTGTGGTTTTTATACACCATCACGGGTCTTTACTTGATGGCGCCTTTTTTGAAACTGCTCGTCATGCATATGGACAAGAAGACGTTTCAAGCCTTTTTGCTGTTTTGGATTTTCTTTTCTAGCTTTTTGCCATTCTTGCCAAAGTTCTTTAACTTTGAACTTGCTTTGGCTGCCGGCCTGTTTGAACCGTATATTGGGTATTTTTTGCTCGGTGCGTATCTCGTGCTTTACCCGGTACCGAAAAAATACATGCCAACACTTGGCATACTCGCAGCAGTCAGTTATGTGGTGACGGTGTGGGGGACTTATTATTTAAATGTTGGATTGCCGGCGGGCGAGTTTGATGAATTTTTCTATGAGCATTACCGGCCGAATAATTTGTTGATTACGCTGTTTATTTTCATCGGCTTTCAGCATATGGCGAAACGAATCAAACCAAATGCGTTGATCACCCGCATCAGTACAGCAACGTTCGGCATTTACATCATTCACCCGCTTATTCAAGTTTTTTTGAATAGAAGCTTTGGGTTAAATGAAACAACGTTTAATCCACTGATTGGTGTGCCGCTTGTTTGGATCTTGATCTTTGTTATTTCGTTCGGCATCATTTTGGCGATGCAAAAGTTACCGGTTGTTAACCGACTGGTGCCATAGAAACGAGCCAGCCTTTCTGTTGAGGGGCTGGCTTTTAATTTTTGTGGGGTTCTGGAGTTTCTAGGCGGTGGAAAGAACGCGAAATCTTGATAGGTTTGGTGAGATTCTGAAAGTCGCCTTCGGACGCTTTGGGCATGGCTTTCGCACGAAGCCGAGAAGAGCACTCGTCTTCGTGCTTCGCCTAGCCCTTGGCGCGCCTCGGCTGGGTGTTGGGGAAGACTTAGCGAACTTACTTTGTTTTGGTTGGGTAGTGGGTGTGGGGTTCTGGAGTCGCTTGGCGGCGGTGGTGCACGCGCCGGCGCTAGGAGTGGGTAATTTGGGTTCGAGTTTTTAGTTTTTGTGGGGTTCTGGAAGTCGCCTTCGAGCGCTTGGGGCATGGCTTTCGCACGAAGCCGAGAAGAGCACTCGTCTTTGTGCTTCGCCTAGCCCTTGGCGCGCCTCGGCTGGGTGTTGGGGAATACTTCATCAGCCTACTGGTGTTGGTTGGGAGTAAGTGTCGGGTTCTAGAGTTGCTTGGCGGCGGTGGTGCACGCGCCTGCGCTTTTTGTGTTCAGATTCGGGATTGTTGGAGGAGTTTTTGTGAAGTTTTAGAAGTCGCTTTCGGACGCTTGGGGTAGAGCAAAGACGATTGCTCCTGCGCAAGCTCGTCGCAAATGAGGTCCCAGGAATGCCTGGTCCCTCATTGGCTCTCGCACAAAGCCGAGAAGAGCACTCGTCTTCGTGCTTCGCCTAGCCCTTGGCGCGCCTTGGCTGGGTGTTGGGGAAGACTTAGCGAACTTACTTTGTTTGGTTGGGTAGTGGGTGTGAGGGGTTCTGGAGTCGCTTGGCGGCGGTGGTGCACGCGCCGGCGCTTTTATCGTGAGGCTGGTTTCATGTTCACGTGCTCCCAAGCCAAGGTTCTGCACAACACTTTCAAAAAAGAGTACTTGTGGTTTTTTTTGGGGGATGCATACGCTGTCCTTTTAGGGTGATGATTTTTGCTTTTGACACTTTAGATTTAGGGGGGACGTGGGTTGTTTTCTAGATATAATGGAAATTTATTTATTCTGATATCTTTTTTTGAAAAGACCTTTCTATCTTTGCTGGAAGTGCGTACAATACAAGTAACTAAACACTGGATGCAATTGGCTTTGACGCGTATGCGGACATCTTATATACTGAAATTGGAAACGAATTTATATGTATGTTAAATATTTCTTTTATTTTTGGAAAATTAAACAAATTCAATTGGTTTAGTAAAGGGGGGGTTTTTATTGAGAATAGTTTATGGCGTGTTGAGCGCGTTACTTTTGTTCGCAGCAATGGGACAACTAACGGTTTCCGCTCAAGATCAGGATGAAAAACGCATGATTATCGTTTATGAAAAAGAGCAAAAGAGCTTTTCAATCGCTGAAAAGACCGAAGATTCTGGTGGTTCTGATGTGGAGGTTTATGATGAAGTGGCGATTGCGTCTGCTATGATGACAAACGCAGAAGCGCAGGAACTTTTAAAAGATTCGTCAGTTCGGACAATTGAGGAAGATATTGTGTTTTCACTTAGTGCGCAAACAGAAGGCTGGGGAATTCCTCAAATAAAAGCACCCGTAGCTTGGAATTCAGGATTTACCGGAAAAGGTGTGAAAATTGCTGTCATTGATTCGGGAATTTCTCCGCATAATGATTTGGTGATCAAAGGCGGGATTTCAACTGCCGATTATACAACTTCCTATTCAGATGACCAGGGACATGGAACGCATGTTGCCGGAATCATTGGTGCCCGCAATAATGGCATTGGCATAAAAGGGGTGGCTTATGACGCTGATATTTATTCTGTAAAAGCTTTTGACTGGGAAGGCAATGCTTATTTGTCGGATTTGATTGAAGGTGTGGAATGGTCAATCGCGAATAATATGAATATTATTAATCTTAGTGGAGGTTCTGCGGAAAATTCCAACGCCTTTAAAGCCGTTTTTGACCGAGCATATGCGAAAGGGCTGTTGATCGTGGCGGCCGCTGGAAATGTCGGTACTTTAAGTGGAAAAGAGGATAATGTGGAATTTCCTGCTCGCTATTCGTCTGTTATTGCAGTTGGCGCATTGGATCAAGATGCTAAACGTGCAGAATTTTCTTCAACAGGACCCGCTGTTGAAGTGATGGCACCCGGCGCATATGTTTTCAGTACGATGACGAGCAATCGGTACGAATATTTATCAGGAACGTCTATGGCCACGCCTTATGTAGCTGGCCAATTGGCTTTGTTGAAGCAAGCTTATCCAAAACTAACAAACAAGGATTTACGTGCGATTATAGCGGAAGAAGCAAAAGATTTAGGCAAAGTGGGCAGAGATCCGCTATATGGTCATGGCTTGATTCAAATTTCTTCCTATAAAGCACCGAGAGTATCGGAAACAAACAATCCGTTACTTAGTTTACGTCCGGACAAGTCGTCAATCACGAGTACAGTCGGCAATTCGGTTCAACTGGCGTTAACGGCTTCGTACACAAAGGGGGAAGTCATCAATGCAGCAGAAACCGCAAAATGGATTTCTGCAGATCCCTCGATTGCAACGGTATCCAAAGGGAAAGTGACGATGAAAGCAGTTGGCAGTACGACGGTAAAAGCGACTGTGGGAAGCAAAACGGTATCGCTGAAAGTAGAGGTTGTGCAAACAGCTAGATTGTTTACGGATGTTTCTGAAAAGTATTTCCCAGCCGTTGATTATTTGGTGAAAAGAGGACTTACCAAAGGTGAGCGTTCGACGCGATTTGGCATTCAAAGCCCGATCTTGCGTGTAGATGCAGCGATTTGGCTGGCAAAAGAGTTGGAATTAGATTTAGCAGCAGCTCCAGCTTCTAGATTTACCGATGTCCCGGCACGTGCTGTAGCGTCCGTTAATGCGCTAAAACATGCGGGCTACATTGATGGCAAGACGGAGACATTATTTGGTGCTGCGCAAAGTATGACGCGAGGTGAAATCGCATTGATTTTGCAAAATAGTTATGCTTTGCAGCCAACTGCCGAAAAATTGCCATTTACAGATGTCTCTCCACGCTATGAAGAAGCGGTCAATGCACTCGTAGCGAACGGAGTTACAAATGGCGTAACCGCTACACAATTTGGCGTGAGTCAAAATGTAACGCGAGGTCAGCTGGCAATCTTTATTTATCAACTATCTCTTAAATAAGATGGAATTTGATTGGTGCTTAGAAATCGTCTGCCTATGGGTAGGCGATTTTTTGTTGTCTGCATCAGAGTAATTTAACTACTTTTGTAACAATTGTAATGTAAACGTAATATATATTTGACAAAAGAATAGTGGCAAGAGTGTTTTAATATGGTAAATTTAAACTGTCTTTTAGTTTGAAAATTCCGTTAGTTAAACAAGGGGGAGAAAGATTGGGGAAGATACGTTCGATTTTATTGATGGCATTGGTGTTTTTAGTCGCTTTTGGTTCGTTTTCGGCAGGTATACCGAATGTTTCAGCAGCACCGAACAAAACAGGTGCCGGCAACGAAGAATTGCAGCTCAAAAAACCAGCAGTTAAAATACCAGAAACGCTGAAGAACCCGAAAAATCCGAAAAAACAAGTTCGGATTATCGTAGAATTAGAAAGTGATCCAACAATCGAAAACGCAACACGTAAAGGGGTACTTTACAAAGATTTACCTAAGAAACAAAAAGAATCATTAGAAGCAACAGTAAGCACTGAACAAAATTCAATTCAATCGACTATTTCAGAACTTGCTCCAGAGATTACCTATTTAGAAAATTTCACGACGGTTTTTAACGGCTTTTCTGCTGAAGTCGAAGCAGGAAAAGTAAAAGAAATTGCCTCACAAACAGGTGTAAAAGCAGTTTATGAGTCAACCGAATACAAACGTCCGGAAATCAAACCGGAAATGAAATACTCAAAAGAACTTGTGCAAGCGCAACAAGTTTGGAACGATTATAAGTATAAAGGTGAAGGCATGGTCGTCGGCGTAATTGATACCGGCATCGACCCAAGCCATAAAGATATGGTATTAACAGATGACACATCAGGTGAAATTACAAAAGCCGAAGTCGGTGCATTGCTCGGGGACCAATCCATTGAAGGCGGTCAATTTTTCACTTCTAAAGTGCCATTTGGCTATAATTACATGGACGGCAACAACGAAATTTTAGACCTTGGACCTGAAGCTTCAATGCACGGCATGCACGTAGCCGGTACAGTGGGAGCAAACGGCAATGAGGAAAATGGCGGCATTAAAGGCGTAGCACCAGAAGCACAATTACTGGCATTAAAAGTGTTCGGCAACGATCCGTTGTATCCGTCAACTTACGGAGATATTTACATTAAAGCGATTGATGACTCGATCAAATTAGGAGCAGACGTCATTAATATGTCACTTGGATCTGTTTCAGGATTTGTGGATTCTCAAAACCCGGAACAACAAGCAGTAGAGCGCGCGACGAATAGCGGTATTCTCGTGTCCATTTCAGCTGGAAACTCGGATATGCTGGGATCGGGTTATTTCTATCCTTACGCAGAAAACCAAGATTACGGCTTAACAGGTTCACCAAGTGTTTCATTTGACTCGTTTGGTGTAGCGTCATTTGAAAACGATATTATTACGGCCATGAGTTTTGCTTATCAAGCGGACGGTGCAGAAGCTGGACGCGCGATGTACTTATTGGCAAACGATAAAGACCCGCGTGAGTTGCCAGCAGCTTCTTATGAAGTGGCAAGTGCAGGATTTGGTACAGCGGCTGACTTTGCTGGAACCGATTTTACCGGCAAATTTGCACTTATTTCACGCGGCAGCATTGCCTTTGTTGAAAAAGCAACCAATGCGCAAGCAGCAGGAGCAGTAGGAGTTATTATTTACAACAACACAACAGGTACCATCAATATGGCATCAGACCCAGCAGTTACGATTCCTTATATGTCGACTCTTCAAACAGATGGCGTCGCGATGAAGGCGTTAATCGATGCTGGCAAAAAGGTTACGGTTAACTTTGATGGGCAATATTTAGAAACGAAAAGCCCGACAGCTGGCCAAATGAGCAATTTCACTTCTTGGGGACCAACGCCAAACTTGGACTTCAAACCTGAAATTACAGCGCCAGGTGGCAACATTTTCTCAACTTTAAACAATGATGAGTACGGCTTAATGAGCGGAACGTCTATGGCAGCACCGCATGTTTCAGGCGGAACGGCATTGATTTTCCAACGCTTAGATGAACTCGGCCTAGAGGGCGAAGAACGTGTTCAGTTTGCGAAAAACCTGATGATGAATACAGCCAACCCAGTAGAATTGATTGCGGGCGAGTTTGTTTCACCACGTCGCCAAGGAGCAGGGTTGATGCAATTGCATGATGCGCTATCGACAGATGTGACGGTAGTTGAGAAATCAACAGGCGAATCCAAAGTAGCGTTAAAAGAAATCAAAGACGACAACTTTACATTTACCGTCGTAGCAGAGAATTTCTCTGACCAACCGGCAAATTATCAAGTAGCTGTAAATGTTCAAACTGATAAAGTATTAAAAGCAAGCGGCGTCGACGTAACGGCACCAAACGTTGCGGGATCGAACGTAGTGACAGAACAAGTGGTGATTGACGCGCCTAAAACAGTCGCAGTTCCGGCAAATGGCAGCAAAGAAATCATCGTGTCAGTAGATGTATCGGCACTGGAAAAAGATGCAGCCTATCAAGCCTTTACAAATGGCTTTTTCGTGGACGGGTTCTTAACATTAACGGACGTGAACGAAGAAGTGACAGGCAACACACCATTAGTCGTACCTTACTTCGGCTTTAACGGCGGATGGGACGATGCAAATATTTTTGATTACGTGGCATGGAATCCATCCACTTATTACGGCACGACATTCTTAGCAGATGAAAAAGGCAAAACCATTACAGGTGGAACGCATCAACCAGACTTTGTGCCAAGTCAATTCGCCTTTTCACCAAACGGCGATGGTGTCATGGACAAAGTAGTTCCGGTGTATTCATTGCTCAGAAACGCCAAAGAATTTGAAGTGAACGTATTGGACGCGGCAGGCAAAAAGTTGCGGACGATACGCACAGAAGATGAGTTGGTAAAAAATTACGCATCAACTGAATCGTATAATTTCAATCCAGCAAATGGCTGGGACGGAAAAGTGCTTGAAAAAGCAGTAGCAGATGGCAACTACCAAATTCAATTGCGCGCGGTCATCGATTACGAAAATGCGGAATGGCAGTCATTTGAATTCCCCGTCAAAGTCGATACGGTCGCACCAGTAGCGGTTGCAAGCTTTAACGCAGCAGCCAAATTAGTAGAAGTTGCAAGCTTTACCGATAACCCACAAGGAGCGGGTCCAGATCGTTGGGAAGTGTTCTTAAACGGTAAAGAACTAACAGAAGATGCAGCAACACCGAAAGACGACTCATTAGCTCCTGGCGTTAAGAGCTATGCAGTGTCAGCTGAGCTAAAAGCCGGTGACAAGCTAAGTGCTGTATTCTACGACACAGCAGGCAACAAACAAGTAGTTGACTTAGCAACCGCGACGCCAGAAAAAGTTAAACCGGTCGTCTTTATCGATAAGCCGGACGTCTTATCCGTACACAAAACAAAAGAAGTGGCGATTGCTGGACGAGTAGAAGACGATTCGAAAATTGTCTCAGTGACCGTTAACGGCGAACCGGCAAAAGAATTTGACGGCAAAACCTTTAGCCACAGCCTGACATTAGCGGACGGTTCTCATTACGTTAAAGTCAAAGCGATTGACGAATTCGGCAACGAAATGGAAATTCGCCGTCAAGTGTTAGTAGACACGAAGCCTGCGGTGATCACATTAGTAGACGTACCGAAAAAAGTCGGTTCTGACCAAGACGAAGTGGAAATCACGTTTAACGTCAAAGACAATTTCGACGAAATCAGTGCGTATTACTACGATGATGAGATTTTCGCACAAAAACTAACAGCACCATACGAACTGAAAAACTTCAGTAAAAACATTACAACAACCGTACCTGTACTAACCGATGGCGCAAACGAGATCAAACTCAAAGTCATTGATCTGGCTGGACATGTTACAGAAAAAACGTTCACCATCACGAAAAAAGCCGGGAAACCTGACAAGCCGGGGAAACCTGAAAAACCAGGAAAACCTGAAAAGCCAGGAAAACCGAATAAGAACTAAATGAAAAAAAGCCGGAAGCTTTGCTGCTTCCGGCTTTTTTCTATTGAATTGAATTGCATGAGAATTGTTTGGGTGCCAGGCACCAATTACTGGATTTTTATCAGTTCGTAGAAAACTTTACCATCGAAATCGACCGTTTTAACATTGCCGAATCCTTCGACCATGTAATATTTGTAGCCCGTGTCGTGTTTAACTGAAGGATCGAATGGAACCGTAACTTCAGTAGCGTTAGTAAACGTTTTGTAGCCGGTCTTGACGGTTACATTTACACCAGTAATTTTACTTTTAGGTGCGAAAGGATTGTCGATGTTGAATACTTTCCCTTTTTGGATAGGGTAAACCAATTCAACTACATATTCAGAGTACGGATAGCCAATAGCATACATGTCGTCGGTTTCGTTTTCTGTATAGAAGATGTCTTCCTGGTCTTTAGTGTAGTTTTCCCAAAGAAACCCGAGTGATTCGCCAGTTGCTGCGAGCTTGGAGTCTTCCGTATAGTGAGAATTTAGTATCGTGCCATCGTCTAAACGGTATGAATAAATCTTCGTTTTATCACGCAAGTAAGAGTTTTCCATATGCGTATCATTTTTGAAGACAGGCTCTAATCCACGCGCAAGAAATGCAGAAAACTGACCGCGAGTCACAGCGTCTAAAGGACGGAACGTTTTGTCAGGATAGCCGACGGCGATATTGTAACTAACGATTTTGTTGATTGACTCAAATGCCTTCATGTTGCTTGAAACATCTTTAAAATTCAATTCAGTTGAAAGAGGTGTCGTGAAAACATTCCCAAGGACAATCGCCATATCGCCGCGAGTCATTTTTGCATCGGGACGGAATGTTTTATCTGGATAACCGTTCAAGTAACCGGCTTTTTGCGCAGCGGCAATATACCCACTCGCTTTACTGCTTTTACTCACATCGGTAAATTGAGTCGCTTTTTGAGTAACATCCAATCCTTTTAGCTTGCCAATCATAATCGCCGCTTCGGCGCGAGTGACAACGTTATCGGGACGGAACGTATTGTCATCATAGCCTGTGATTACTTTCTTGCCAATCAGGTAATCGATCTCGTCGTGAAAGCGGTAGTTTTCTGGCACGTCAGATGCAGCCAAAGCAGGTGTAGCGATCAAACTCAAAGCCAGTACAGTGCTACATAAAAACAAAGTTTTCTTCAAAGTTATCCAACCTCTCCAAGATCTATAGTTAATTCCATTTATAGTATACCCACTAAATGTCCTTAAATGGGTTTTTTATGAAAAAAACTTAAAGTAGTGTGAGAATTGTTTGGGTGCCAGGCACCAAATACGCTATTTTTACTCATTCAAACAAAAATCCATCACCCTGCATTGTGAAATTTTTGTAAATACCTCCTATTATTTCGGTTGTCGTATATAATAGAGTTGTTCGACTATTCGATTAAAGGGAGATGGAGAAATGACGTTTGGCAGAAAAGCTTCTATGATTCTGGTGGCACTCGTTCTGGTGCTTAGCGGATTTTTCACTGCGAGTCCTAGGGCAGCGGCAGCGAACGAAGTGACGAGAGGCGAGTTTATTCAGCATTTGGTAACTTCATTAAAAGTAGAGTTAGGAGACGGTTCGACGATCAGCTTTAAGGATGTCGATAAAAAACTCGCTCCCTACGTGGAAGCGGCATACAACTTAAAGCTCACAAGCGGCAAGTCAAAGACCGTATTTGCACCAAACGAAAAATTGTCTCGTGAGCAAGCATTTTCAATCGCTTCACGTGCAGTGATAACCGATAAAGTATATTCAACAGGATTGCTTGGCGGGTTTAAAGATCGCCATTACTTCAGTCAAAGTCTGTTAAAAGACTTGGCAAAAGGAGTGGGCATCGGTTTACTGGTCGGGTACGGAGACGGTACGGTAAAGCCATCCAAACCTGTTTCTCCGGGCGAAATGCGGGCCATTGTTCAGCGTTTGCTGAAAGAATATCAGCCAGCAGGCAGTAAGAACGTCACATTGCGCATTTTGGGAACATCTGATTTACACACGAACTTTGTCAATTACGATTATTACCGAGACCAGCCATCAAACAGTTTAGGTTTAGTTAAAACAGGGGTCTTAATCGAACAAGCACGCGCAGAAAACAGCAACTCGCTGCTATTTGATAACGGGGACTTGATTCAAGGAACGCCATTTGGCGGGTATAAAGTATCCGTCGACCCCATCGAAAAAGGAGAGCTGCACCCTGCTTACGCAGCACTCAAATCACTTGATTTCGATGCTTCAACTTTAGGCAATCACGAATTTAATTTTGGGTTGGATTATTTAGACGAAGCACTGGACGATGCACCGTTTCCTGTCTTGAATGCCAACGTCTACGATGCTAAGACAAATAAAAACCGCTACAAGCCGTACACCATTATCGACAAACAAGTCGTCGATGGAAAAGGTAAAAAGCACACCATTCAAGTAGGCGTCATCGGAGTTGTTGCTCCGCAAATTATGAAATGGGACCGCGCGCATCTTGAAGGGAAAGTTACGGCAAAAGATGCAGTCGAGTCCGTTAAAAAATTCCTTCCTGAAGTGGAAAAAGCGGGAGCAGATGTAGTCGTTGTGTTATCCCACTCTGGAATGGGGGATGAAAAATACGACGTCGGTGAAGAAGACATCACCTATCAACTTTCTGAAATTGACGGCATCGATGCCATCGTCACAGGTCATAATCATGACGTATTCCCTGGATCTTACGGGGACTTGAAGAACGTTGACCAACAACAAGGAACGATTAACGGCACACCTGTTGTGATGCCGGGTAACTTTGGTAGCCATTTAGGCGTTATCGATTTACAGCTTTCTCCAAAAGGAAAAGACTGGAACGTTGCATCCGGAAAAGCGCAATTGCGCAAAATTGACACCGAATCAGACATCGTTTCACAGCAAGTAATTGATGCAGTCAAAGAAACACATGAAGCAACCATCGACTATGTGCGCAGCCCAGTCGGTGAAACCACAGCACCCATTAACAGCTATTTCTCATTGGTCAAAGACGACCCATCTGTTCAAATTGTCAACAACGCACAGAGCTGGTACGTCAAACAGCAAGTAGCAGGAACAGCCAACGCAGACTTGCCAATTTTGTCCGCAGCAGCACCGTTTAAAGCAGGTGGACGAAACGGCGGGAATTATTACACCGATATCAAGACAGGCGAAATCGCCATTAAAAACGTCGCCGATTTATACGTCTTCGACAACACCATTTATGCCTTGAAACTAACCGGTAAAGAAGTGAAAGAATGGCTAGAAATGGCGGCAGGGCAATTCCAACAAATCAACCCGTCAGCAACAACAGAACAACCGTTGATCAACACAGACTTCCGTACCTATAATTTTGATGTATTGGACGGCGTCACGTACGAAATCGACGTCACGATCCCTGCAAAATACGATGCAGAAGCGGCACTCGTCAATCCAACTTCGAACCGCATCAAAAAGCTTTCTTATAACGGAGCGCCTGTAACCGATACACAGGAATTCTTAGTCGTCACAAACAATTACCGCGCAACAGGCAACTTCCCAGGCGTAACTGATGCCAAAGAAGTCATCGACTATGCCTATGAAAATCGCCAAGTCATCATCGACTACATGCTTGAAGTCGGAACAATCGACCCAGCAGCCGATGATAACTGGAAGTTTGCACCGATTGCCGGCAACCAAAACATCACCTTTGAAACGTCAGCTAACGCACAAAGCCTCATACCAGAAGCGAGCGGCATCACTTACGTCGCACCATCTGCCAATGATTTCGGTAAATACCGCATCGACATTAAGTAACATAAAAAAGCTTTCCGCGAGTCGCGGAAAGCTTTTTTGAATTGTTTGGGAGTTGTTTGGGTGCCTGGCACCCAAACTCATTCTAGCTCGGCCGCTAACTTTCGAACCATCGCCAAATGCTCTTCGATATTATCTTCCGTCACCCACACACCAAAATCTTCGGGCACCTCGGCATGTTCACCTTGTTCCAAACGCTCGGAAATCAGTTTGCCGATTTCTGGATAAAAATGATGGCCGTCGTAATAATTCAAAATGTCATTCGTTACATCATTGGGGTACATGAAATTCCAGACGCCACCGTATACAGCGACCAAGTCACGGAGCCACATTTCGTATTCGTCCAGTAAGCCGGTTCCGACCATCGACTTGAACAACTCTGTTGAAATCGGTGTCGTGTAGACAATTTTTTCAGCTTCTGGGTGCGTATCGTGAACTTTTTGCATGATTTCTTTGTAGCGCGAATAATAAACATAATGATCGCCGTAAAACGTATTTTCAAAACGCGTAATTTTAGCTGCCGTGTCGCGTTGGGTTTCTTCTGCCGTCAGCTTTTTCGCAAACGCATCGCCTTGTCGATTGTACAAACGGTCCGCCGTAATGTCGTCCGCTGCCGATAATTTTAAGTTATCAACCGCAAAACCGAATGTGTCAAAGGACAGCAAATTCTTCGCCCGGTAAAAAGGCTCTTGCACTTTTGTTTCATAGCCCGTAATCGCACGGGCATCTTTTGCCTGTTCTTCACTCGATTTGAAAAAATCGACGCCAATCAAAACCCGCTCATAATCCGGATGTTGATCAAAGGCATAAAGCAACATCGTATAATATTCGCGCATCGATAAATTGGCAACGGCGTAATTATAAACAGTCCATTTCTCAAACCCCGACGGCTGAACATACGTGCTACGGCTACTGCCAAGCAACAACGTATCGGCATCTGTCGGGTCATAAAGCTGTTGCGCGGTTTTTTGTTCCCGCTCGTCCGCGACAATTTGCACATCGTTCAACCCATGCGCATGACCATAATGCCACAAAGGATCTATCCAAAAGTTAAAAGCAGCAACAGCAAACGTCAGTGAGGCGAAAATCGCCATGACGGCAAAGCTAAATTTTTTATCGTTCATGGGATCATCTCCTAAAAGTTAAAGTACAAGAATTCACTAACTTGTTGCAGCTGCATGACGCTATAGAAAAGCAGAACAGCAATAAAAACAGCCATACCGGCATTGCGTTGCTTTTGCTCCATAATTTCAACAGAATTTTTCGCAAAAAACGCCAGCGCCAACCCAATCGCTAAAGTTAACGCAACTTCGATAGAAGACGCAGAAAACGGCAGCTTCAGCAGCCAACTTTCATCAATCGATGGCAAGAGCGAAGCCAATCCGCTCGGCAAGTAAAAGCCGTTAAATCCGAACATCGCCTTTAAAACCGTCAACGCATCAGCCAAGGTCAATGCACGGAAAAAGACCCAAGCAAGATGGACAAACAAGAACGTCACAATCCAAGCGGACACGTTATTCATACGGTGACCGGTGCCTTTCCACCAACGGCAAATGACACTGGCAAAGCCGTGCAGCGCCCCCCAAATCAGAAACGTCCATCCAGCACCGTGCCAAATCCCACTAATAAAGAAAATAATCAGGATATGTAAATACGTGCGAGTAGATCCTTTTCGGTTGCCTCCAAGCGGAATGTAAATATACGTCGTCAAGAAATGAGACAAAGTAATGTGCCAGCGTCTCCAGAAATCTTGAATATCCAATGCTTTATAAGGCGAATTGAAATTCAGCGGCAAGCGAATGTTAAACAACAGCGCCAGCCCAATCGCCATATCCGAGTACCCACTAAAATCGAAATACAATTGCAGCGTATAAGACAAAGTCGTAAACCAACTATCCACAAAAGTCAGCGAACCGACATTGCCATAGCCTTGATTGGCCCACTCTGCAAACTGATCCGCAATCGCCACTTTCTTAAAAAGCCCAATCGCAAAAATCAGCAAGCCTTTGGAAATATTCTCATAAACGATGCGGTAAGAATCCTTAGACGAAAACTGAGACATCACTTGCCGGTGATGAACAATCGGTCCCGCGATCAATTGCGGGAAAAACGACACAAACAACCCGTAATTCAAAAAATTATATTCTTTCGTTTCCAACCGGTACGAATCCACCAAATACGCAATTTGCTGGAACGTATAAAAACTAATCGCCAGTGGCAACAAAATATTCTTCAAAACCAAATCTTCACCAAAAACCACATTGATGTTTTCAACAAAAAAGTCGTAATACTTATAATAACCGAGCAGCAACACATTAAACAAAATCCCGGCAGTTAAAATGCCTCTCCGGTAAACGCCACCCCGATCACGCCCAAGAAAAGCCCCAATCGCATAATTGAGCAGCATCGAAATCAAAATCAGCGGCAAATAAGCAGGATTCCAATAGCCATAGAAAAACAAAGAAGCAACCAGCAACCAAGTCTTCGCAAACGGAATATGGATGCGCCCAAGAACATAATACAAAATCCAAACAATCGGCAAAAACAAAAAGATAAACTCAAAAGAATTGAAAATCATGTCCAGACACCTTCACAATACTAGAATTAATCGCTTAAAAGTACGCTCAAAACGTATAAAAACTTTCAAAAAAGCGAGAAGCAAAAACCCCGAACAACCTCTTCGCCAAACCTCACCCAGCCCAACAGAAACGCGATCACCATTCCGCAACAACCAAGTAAAGTTTCATAACCCATCTATTATAACGTGAGAAAAATCTATTGTCATGAAATTGTTTGGGTGCCTGGCACGAATTACCACATTTGTACTACCCAACACAAGAAAGTATCATCAAAAAACAGATATAACGAATCTCAAAAAAACAAAACCATCTCCACACCCACCGCCGCCAAGCGACTCCAGAACTCCACACCCACTACCTAACCCAAACAAAATAAGTTCGCTGAGTCTATCCCACAATACCCAGCCAAGCGCCCGCAGGCGAAGTCCAGAACCCCACAAAACGAACTCCAACAAAAAAACACCCAGCGCCGGCGCGTGCACCACCGCCGCCAAGCGACACCAGAACCCGACGCTTACTCCCATCCCAATACCAGTAGGCTCATGAAGTATTCCCACAACACCCAGCCAAGGCGCGCCAAGGGCTAGGCGAAGCACGAAGACGAGTGCACTTCTCGGCTTTGTGCGAAAGCCATGCCCAAGCGTCCGCAGGCGACTAATAGAACGCCTCAAAAACTCCTCCACCAATCCCGAATCTGAACACAAAAAGCGCCGGCGCGTGCACCACCGCCGCCAAGCGATTCCAGAACCCTACACCCACTACCTAACCCAAACAAAATAAGTTCGCTGAGTCTATCCCACAACACCCAGCCAAGCCATGCCCAAGCGTCCGCAGGCGAAGTCCAGAACCCCACAAAACGAACTCTACCAAAACTCTCCACCAAAACTCAACATTCAAAAAACTCCCACATAACCCCAAAACAGAAAGCCATTTCACTAAATCTGGGAATCATGATATGATAGCTTAGTTAATGTTTAAAATCAAAAGGAGAAAATGTCTATGAAAATTGCAGTATTACTGCCTTGCTACAACGAAGAAATGACCATCGGCAAAGTGATAGATGACTTTAAAAGAGAACTTCCAGAATCGACAATATACGTCTATGACAACAACTCGAAAGACAAAACCACAGAAGTCGCGCTAGCCCACGGTGCAGTCGTTCGCCAAGAACCTCGCCAAGGAAAAGGCAACGTCGTGCGTTCCATGTTCCGAGAAATCGATGCGGACGTTTACGTCATGGCAGATGGCGACGATACATACCCAGCTGAATTCGTTCACAACATCATCAAGCCCGTCATTGACGGAGAGGCCAACCTCGTCATCGGCGACCGGTTATCCAATGGGACGTATTTCAATGAAAACAAACGAAAATTCCACGGCTTCGGCAACACACTTGTCAAAAACCTGATCAACGGCTTATACAAAAGCAACATCACCGACATCATGACCGGCTATCGTGCATTTGACCGCTTGTTCGTCAAATCACTGCCAGTCACAAGCCCAGGTTTTGAAATCGAAACCGAAATGAGCATTCACGCACTGGACAACAACTTCTTGATCAAAGAAGTGGCCATCGATTACCGCGACCGTCCAGAAGGCAGTGAATCAAAACTGAATACCGTACAAGACGGCATCAAAGTACTGCGAATGATTTTTACCTTATTCAAAGACTACAAGCCGTTACTATTCTTCTCGTGCTGGGCTGCCTTGTTCTTCATCTTGGGACTAGCTGCGGGAATTCCTGTAATCGTCGAGTACGTTCAAACTGACTTTGTGACGCGCGTACCGTCCGCGATTTTAGCAGTCGGCTTAATGCTGTTGTCTATGTTGGCATTTGCTTGTGGCCTCATACTCGACACCGTAGCGGGCACGCATCGCAAGCAATACGAACTCGAATTAATTCGAATTAGCGACCGCATCAAAAGCGAGAAAACTTTATGAAAAAAACGTACCTACTAGGTGCTGCATCTTTTGTTGCAGCACTTTTCCTTGCTTTTACTGCCATTTTTTACTTTCAGCCAATTCGTAATGCCCATCCTTTACTCATTGTTTTCATCACGCTCGTGCTGTTCGGCTTACTCGTATACAGTCGGTCGTTCGTGCACACAGTCAACGGATGGACACGCGCTAAAAAAATCAGCTTAGCCATTTTCATGCCGCTGTTTACCGTGTTAGCAGGACTCAGCTTACTTGGCGACCAGCAATACTTAGCCGACAACCACTGGCTCGTTAAAACCGCTGTTTATCTCGGTTTGTTTTTAACGACTGCACTCGTCGTGCTGTCCATCATTAAGCTCTTGCTCAGCATTCAAACGCCAGCAGGTGAACAAAAAGTATCGCCGTTTTATGTGCTGCTTTACATGTTGCCGATGCTCGGTGCGTCACTGGTCATGTTTATCGCCTTTTATCCCGCGGCCATGACGCCCGATTCGTTATCGCAATGGGAGCAGTCCGAAACAAAAGAATTTACCAACTGGCATCCCGTCATGTTCACCTGGCTCATTATGTTCTTACGAAAAATCTGGGATAGCCCCGGCATCATTGCGTTGTTCCAAATTGTTGCGTTGGCCCTGGCGATGGGCTATATGGGTTATCTAATGAAACGCTTTAAAGTCAACACCTGGATCCTTTGGGCGGTGCTAATTGTCGCGGCGATTGTGCCCGTCAATTCCATCATGTCGATCATTATTTGGAAAGACGTCTTATACAGCACGTCGTTGTTGTTCTTTTCTTTATTAATTTTACTGCTCGTGAAAACAAAAGGACTGGAAACGAAAAAAGTTTCGTTCGTCTTGTTATTCCTGTTAGGCTCGTTTATGTTGGTGTTTTTCCGCCATAACGGGTTTCCAGTATTCGTCATCACCATGATCGCGGCACTCATTATGTACCGCCGCATGTGGAAGCAATTACTGCCGATGACACTTGGCATCATCATCATTCACCAAGTCATTACCGGTCCCGTGTATACCGCACTTGACGTGGTCGATTCCGATCCGCAAGAAGCGCTCAGCATCCCAACGCAGCAAATCGCCAACATTGTTACCAAAAATGGCGACATGACCGAAGAGCAGCGCGAATACATCAATCGCCTTATGCCGCTCGAACTGTGGCCTGAGAAATACAATCCGTCTAGCGTGGATCCGATCAAATTTTCATGGGGCGAATACGATCGCTGGGTCATTTACGACGATCCGGCGCAATACGCCAAGCACTGGGCGCAGCTGGTCCTTCAAAATCCAGGACTTGCCGTCGAAGCCTTTCTCGACGAAACGTCCTTGGTGTGGCAGATGCGACTCGAAGAAGACGGTCACATGAACCGCTTTGTCACCAACATCTATTATGGCAATGAATTCAATCTACTCAATCAAGTCATTTACCCAAAAGTGACCTATAGCGCGCAATTGTATTTGAAAGTCGACACAGAAGCAGAAGAATTCTTGTGGCGCCCGGCGGTGTACTTGTTCTTTATCACCTTGTTCATGTACGTTGCGTATTTACGCAACAACTGGCGTGTGTGGTTGATCTTGTTGCCAATCGCCTTAAACACAGCGGCCGTCATGGCAACCATGCCCGCTCAAGATTTCCGTTATTTGTTCAATGCGTCGCTCTTTTTCTACGCCGCCTTGCTAATCAGCTTGCTCAATTTCGACGACAAGGGTGGGTCTCTGCGTGAATAAACCCGAAAAAACGGCTCCCATCGGCATCTTGTTGATGATTTTCGCCGCCATTTCCACAGCAACGGGTCAGTTGCTATGGAAACTGTCTGACGCGATACTGGACGTGCACATGCTCGGCGGTTTCGTCTTGTACGGCATGGGCGCTGTGCTCATGACCGCGGCATTCCGTTTTGGCAAGCTGTCCGTGCTGCATCCATTACTCAGTCTCGGTTACGTCATCGCCATTTTTTACGGAACGCTGTTTTTAGACGAAGCCATCACGTTTAATGTCTCGATGGGCACGTTGCTCATTTTGATCGGGGTTATCGTCATAGGGGGTGACAGCGATTAATCTGTTATTGGTCTTGTTGTTAGTCGTCATGACCTGGGTCGGTGCATTTGGCGGCTTTTTCCTAAAAAAAGCGTCGTCGTTTAATATCAACATGGAGCGCAAAGCATTTATGCTGCGCTTGCTGTTTGGGGTTTTCCTCTACGGCGTCAGCGCCATTTTGAACATTGTGGCGTTAAAATTCTTGCCGTATACGATCGTGTTCCCGTTGACGGCGATCACGTACATTTGGACGATGCTGATTTCTTATTTCCTCTTAAAAGAACACATTGGCACACGCAAAATTCTAGGTGTGTTGCTCATTGTGACGGGGGCATTCGTGCTCGTCAGTTAAGAAATAAAAGCTGCAGAAAGACTTGGCATTGCCGAGTTTTCTGCAGCTTTTTTTGTTTGGGAGGGGAGTGAGTGATTATAGTTTTTGAGGCGTTCTATTAGTCGCCTTCGAGCGCTTTGGGCATGGCTCCCGCACAAAGCCGAGAAGAGCACTCGTCTTCGTGCTACGCCTAGCCCTTGGCGCGCCTCGGCTGGGTGTTGGGGAAGTCGCAGCGAACTTACTTTTTTGGGGTGGGTAGTAGGTGTGGAATTCTGGACTCGCTTGGCGACGACAGTGCACGCGCCGGCGCTTTTTTTTGTGGGTTTTGGGATTGTTGATGAAGTTTTGAGCGGTTCTGGAAGTCGCCTTCGAGCGCTTTGGGCATGGCTTTCGCACAAAGCCGAGAAGAGCACTCGTCTTCGTGCTACGCCTAGCCCCTGTCGCGCCTCGGCTGGGTGTTGGGGGAGACTTAGCGAACTTACTTTTTTGGGGTGGGTAGTAGGTGTGGAATTCTGGACTCGCTTGGCGGCGGTGGTGCACGCGCCGGCGCTTTTTGTGTTTAGATTCGGGATTGGTGGAGGAGTTTTTGCGGGGTTTTAGAAGACGCCTTCGAGCGCTTTGGGCATGGCTTTCGCACAAAGCCGAGAAGAGCACTCGTCTTCGTGCTTCGCCTAGCCCCTGACGCGCCTCGGCTGGGTGGTGTGGGACGTGCTCCCAAGCCAAGGTTCTGCACAACACTTTTAAAAAAGAGTGCTTGTAGTTTTTGTGGGGTTCTAGAAGTCGCCTTCGAGCGCTTTGGGCATGGCTTTCGCACAAAGCCGAGAAGTACACTCGTCTTCGTGCTTCGCCTAGCCCTTGGCGCGCCTCAGCTGGTGTTGGGGGAGACTTAGCGAACTTACTTTGTTTGGGTGTGATAGTGGGTGTGGGGTTCTGGAATCGCTTGGCGGCGGTGGTGCACGCGCCGGCGCTTTTTGTGAGGCTGGTTTCATGTTCACTTGGGGCTAGACACAAATGTTCTCCAATTTGTGGCCGACACAGGGAAGTACTCCCAAGCCAAAGTTCTGCACAACACTTTCAAAAAAGAGTACATATAGTTTTTGTAGGGTACCAAACACCGCATTCGGGCATCGAGGGCAATGAGGCGCTTCCCGTATATGATACTTTTAACGAATAGCAATAATACTTTTTTGACTACTCAACAGACGAAAATAAATTCTCTTCAACAAATCCTCTACTTTAAAGATAGTCCATAAGAACCGAATATTAATACGTTACGTTAAATGATATCCTTTTAAAGGTAAAAAGCATCAAATAAATTCCATTTTAATAAATATTCCTGACTAATTAAAATAGAAGTACGCCTATAGACTAAATATTTTTTCGTTTAATGATGCAAAGTATCTAATTACATTGTATAATGATTAAATATTTAGAAAATAATATCTTTTAACCTACTTTTAACACGGATGTCATAACATTGGAAGTATAACTGGTGCGAAAGAAGGGGTCGTTAGGTTTAATTGCTTAGGTGACTCCAGATTTCAGTAATCCAGCAAGAGAGGTGGAGGGCAGTGAATACTAAGACCATACTTATTACAGGTGGCCACGGATTTATCGGCTCCCATATCATCCAGTATTATTTAGATAAATACCCAGACTACCAAATCATTAATATTGACTACAATACAGAAGCTGGCTGCTTAGAAACTCTCTCAAAACAAGCGACGCGCTACGCATTTCACCGCGTGGATATTCGCAATGCGTATGCCATCAATCATTTGTTTGAGCTTTATGACATAACGGATATTCTCCATTTCGCAGCAGAAACCCGCAGTATGGACTGTGTTGGTGAAATTCGGCTGTATGAACAAACCAATGTTTTGGGAACGATGAACCTATTGTATGCCGCGCAAAATGCTTGGATGCTAGATGCGCATCAGCCTAACCCTAAGTACGCAGCATCTCGTTTGCTTCACTTATCACTGACGGATGCAAAACAAGAGACTTTATATAGCGAAAGCAAAGAAAAGGCCGACAGAATGATCCAGCGGTTCCATGAGCAATGCGGCTTGAATAGCGTTACTACTGCCAGTCCCGAAATCTTCAGTCCTATGCAGCAAGACGACAAACTGACTGCAGGTTACTTTCATCAAGCGTTAGAAGGCAAGCTCGACTCTTCAGAAGAAATGACCCATAAACTGCAGGTTAATGATCTATGCGAAGCAATTGACACGGTTTTTCGTTTGGGAGAAGCTGGCGAGCGGTATGAAATCGGTTCGAATGCGCATGTAGGAGACAAAAGACTTGCTTGGAGCACTACCTCGTTGCTAGAGGATCATTTCCTGGGAAATAACCGAGAGAATGGACAAACCAATAGCGTATTTTCTCTCGAATCACCACATTAACATGTGGCTCGAAAGGTCCGCGCACAACACACCGTTCAGGCAGGACTTATGCATAAGCTTTGATTGGCATAGTAATGAAACAATCTAGGTTTCAATAAATAAAGAAGACATATTAATAGATGAGGTGAAGTTATGAGTACATTCAGTAATGCCCGTTTGTTTAATGTTGAAAAACCAAAACGTCCCATCAAATCAATTGCACTGATTCATAAAAACATGAAGCCGGGTGGGGTAGAAATGCTTGTTGTTCGTATGGTCAAATGGCTCAGTACGAACGGCTACAAAGTGACGTTGTTTCTGTTTAGTAACGGCGGTCCTTTGCTACGCGAACTCGAATCGATTGAAGGCGTTACGATTGTTGTCGATGAAGACGCAAGCAATCCGTCGGTGAACTTATGGCTCGTCACAAAAATGCTGAGCAGGCGATTAGAACAGAAATTCGATTTGGTGTATTCGTTTGGGCCGATGTCGTTCTTGTTATCCTATCTGTTACCGGCGAGTAAGCGCATGTCGGGTGTTTACAATCCGAACAGCTACGCACAAAAAGGCTTGCACGGAACGGTCAAAACACTCAAACTAATCGATCCCAACTACTATCAAAAACTGCTGTTTATGAATCCATCTGTTAAAGAAAAGACCGAACAAGTTATCGGAGAACCGTTGGAAAATGCGATTTTCCCATTGCCTCTGGATTTTTGTGCACCGACGAAAACCTTAGGCAATTTCCATTCGCGTCGCATCATTTCCTTCGGTCAGCTCGCTGAATTTCGCACTTATAATTACTACATGATCGAGATTATGGAAAAGCTTATCCAAATCGACCCAGAATTCACCTACCACATTTACGGAGACGGCCCAGGAGAAGACAGCTTACGCCAGAAAATCAACAACTCCACAGCGCGTGACCACATTTTCATGCACGGCAAGTTTACTTGCGATGACAAAAGACGCGGGTTGCCAAACACGTTTTGCTTTGTCGGGATGGGCGTTTCGTTAATCGAAGCAGCAGGTTGCGGCATTCCGGGAATCACCGCCAAGATCAACGACCAGTTGGGATTAACAGAAGGCTTTCTGCACCAACTGCCACCATACGAAAGCGGCGAATCGTTCTCAGCAGACAGCGAACTGTACAGCGTTCAAGCGCAAATCGAACAATTGCTGTCGAGTGAAACGCGGTATCACAAAGTTTCAAAGCATGACCGTGCCAAAGCCAACGAATTTGAAAGCAATCACGTCATGGAAAAATTCATCAAAGAAGCAGAAGTGGAGAAATACGCCTTCCGGTTACATTAACAAAAAATAGGTATTTCGATTGGGAAATTAAAAAAGTGTATAGTTGTAGCTGTATATAACGTGTTTATCAAAATGTCGCAATAGTTAATGCGTCATTTTGACTAGTAATATCTATACAAAACTACTATAATGGGAATATTAGAGAGAGAGAAGTTCATAGGGCCTATAAAAAAATCAGAAAGTGAGCTGAAGGACTTATGGGGGAATACGAGTCTTATAAAGAAAAAATAGAAAAACGTCACAACAAAGCATTGGTAGAAGTCATTAAAGACCTTTACATCCATGAAGATCTAGGGCCATCGGTAAGCGCCAAACAACTAGGCATACCGCGTCAAGCCTTCATCCATTTTGTGCAACACTACGATTTAAAAAAACTCAAGTTCGGTGAATTTGAAAAAATCGACGATCATATCGAAACTTCAGATTACCCAATAAAATAATCAAACCCCCGCTCTTGCATTTCAAGAGCGGGGTTTTGTGTTGGAAGAGGGAAGGCAACATTTTTTGTGAAAGTCGTGTTCAAAAGTAAAAAAATAGGTAAGAATAGCAAACACAGGGTTCAAAAACAGGAAACACGGATAGAAACAGCAACCGTCTTTGCTCTACCCAAAGAGATCGAAGGCGACATCTAGAACCCCACAAAAACTACAAGCACTCTCTTTTGAAAGTGTTGTGCAGAACCTTGGCTGGCCCCAAGTGAACATGAAACCAGCCTCACGATAAAAGCGTCGGCGCGTGCACCACCGCCGCCAAGCGAATCCAGAATTCACACCCACTACCTAACCCAAACAAAGTAAGTTCGCTGAGTCTCCCCAACACCAGCCAAGGCGCGACAGGGGCTAGGCGAAGCAATAAGACGAGTGCACTTCTCGGCTTATTGCGAGAGCCATGCCCAAGCGTCCGAAGGCGACTAATAGAACGTCTCGAAAACTCCTCCACCAATCCCGAATCTGAACACAAAAAAGCGCCGGCGCGTGCACCACCGCCGCCAAGCGACACCAGAACCCACACCCACTACCCCCACAAAAAAAGTGTGTTCGTTGAAATCCCCCACACCACCAGCCGAGGCGCGACAGGGGCTAGGCGAAGCAATAAGACGAGTGCACTTCTCGGCTTATTGCAAGAGCCAAGCCCAAAGCGCCCGAAGGCGACACCAGAACCGCTCAAAAACTTCATCAACAATCCCAAAACCCATAAAAAAAAGCGCCGGCGCGTGCACCACCGCCGCCAAGCGACACCAGAACCCACACCCACTACCCCCACAAAAAAAGTGTGTTCGTTGAAATCCCCCACACCACCAGCCGAGGCGCGACAGGGGCTAGGCGAAGCAATAAGACGAGTGCACTTCTCGGCTTATTGCAAGAGCCAAGCCCAAAGCGCCCGAAGGCGACACCAGAACCGCTCAAAAACTTCATCAACAATCCCAAAACCCATAAAAAAAAGCGCCGGCGCGTGCACCGCCGCCAAGCGACACCAGAACCCACACCCACTACCCCCACAAAAAAAGTATGTTCGTTGAAATCCCCCACACCACCAGCCGATGCGCGACAGGGGCTAGGCGAAGCAATAAGACGAGTGTACTTCTCGGCTTAGTGCGGGAGCCAAGCCCAAAGCGCCCGAAGGCGACACCAGAACCCCTCGAAAACTCCACCAACAATCCCTTCCACAATCCCCAACAACAAAAAAAGCGCAATCCCACAACAGGACCACGCTCACCAACCTTACATATTCAAATGCGCCTTCAACGTCGACTGAATCTCCGCCAACTCCGCATCATCCATAACATAATACCAAATCCCATTAATCGTCTCGCCCGTGCCATCCTCCACCATCAACTGATCAACCGTACCGATCGCATCGCGGTAATTCGACTGCACATCCATCATCTCATCAAACGTCATATTCGTCCGCACATTATCACCAAGCGCCGTGAAAATATCCTGGTAATTCAACAAGCTATTCACCGAAGCGCCTTTTTTCATAATGCCCTGAATCACTTGCTTCTGACGATTCTGACGACCAAAATCACCTTCAGGATCCTGCTTACGCATGCGTACATACCCCAAAGCCTCTTCGCCATCAAGCGCAATCGTCCCTTTAGCAAACTCATCGAACGCTAACGTGTTGTTCACTTCCACACCGCCAACCGCATCGACAATATCTTGGAAACCTTCCATGTTCACTTGCATCACATAGTCAATCGGAATATCCAACAAGTTCTCAACCGTCGCCATCGACATTTCAATGCCACCAAACGCATACGCGTGGTTAATCTTATCGGTCGTGCCGCGTCCAATAATCTCGGTATACGTATCACGCGGAATCGAGACCATTTTCGTCGATTGGTCTGCGGGGTTGATGGTCATAACCACCATCGTATCCGAACGTCCACGATCATCTTCGCGTTCATCAACACCGAGCAGCAACACCGAAAACGGATCTTGGTCACTCAGGACAACTTCTTGGTCCGTCGTACGCTTGTCGGATGCTTCGCGTTCGATCGGTTCATGAATTTCTTCTAAGGTGTTCGTAAAACTCGTATAAACCGTAAATAAATAAATGCCGAGACCGATTACAATGACACCGAGTATGCCGAATACCCATGGCCATTTTTTCTTTTTGTTTTTCTGTTCTCTTCTGCCCATCAAACGAATCTCCTTTAGTTAGCGATAAAATACGCTTCCAGTTCTTGTGCCCATAATGCAGCGCCTTTGTCATTGGGTAACCCGTCTTGCGTTAAATAGTCTTTCAGTCCAATGTCATCCGTATCTGGCCATGCAGACCAGTGATCAATATACGTATAGCCATTCGTTCCAGCAAATTCACTTAACGCTGTAATCTGTGCCAAATAATAACCGGCACCAAAAATCGGTTGAGCAGGGTGGAGCACGATAGCGGCGTCTGCTACCTCATTCGTAAGTCTCGCGTCAAACGCTCGAATGTGTTCGCGTTCTTGTTCAATCGCGATGCGGTCGTTGTTCATCAACGTCATCGGCTCAAGAAGTACGACGTCATAACCTGCCGAAAGATCCACCGAGGCAAGTGCTTCAGAAGTTCCTTCCATAGAAGTAACCGCCACATCGATAAATTCCCCGTACGCGTCTTCTAACGAAACAGCGAGTCGCTCCGCGTAACCCGGTTCACCAGACTCCAGCGCTGCAGAACCAGCGATAAGGAATTTCAAGCCATCCCCTTGATCGTTTCTGTCAGCAAAAATTTCCTGCAACTGTTCGTCCATGTTGGCAGTCAAACCGTCCACGTTCACAGAATCGACATTTTCTTCCTCGACCTTGTTATCCTTCTTCTTATCTACAGCCGCAGTCTCTTCTACTTCGGGCGTAGCCAGTACATTATCTAGCTTGTCTTGCCACGTGAGGTAGCTAAAAACTAGCGCAATCACACAAATAATAACAGCTAACACAGCTCCAATTTTATACAAGTTCATCTAAATACTCCTTTCAAAAAGCACCAATACGTATCAATTAACATAGCATAAATCATTCTAATAGCCTATTAAACTTTTTGAAATTGGAAGTTCTTTCTACACTCTCCTATGTTATACTATTTTATGTTGTTTATTGAGCAATTATGATAAGAATTTGAAATTTAAAGGAGATAATTACGACATGGAAGAAACCATTAGCTTACAAGACCTGTTTAAAACACTAAAAAAACGGGCTGGATTAATAGCATTGTTAACCATTTTAGCCATTACGATCGCAGGGGTTGTATCGTTCCTAGTGTTAACTCCGATGTATGAGACTTCCACACAAATCTTGGTCAACCAAGAAGCGACGGAAGCTTCCCAACTGACCAACCAAAACATCCAAACAGACCTTCAATTGATCAATACATATTCCGTCATCATCAAAAGTCCGGCCATCTTAGATGAAGTATCCAGTCAACTAGATCTTGATATGTCGGTTGAACAGTTAAACAGCAAAATCACAGTTGCGACTGCGGAAAACTCTCAAGTCGTCAATGTGACCGTACAAGATGAAGACCCGGCACTTGCCGTTGATATTGCCAACACTACGGCAAAAGTGTTTGAAGGCGAGATCAAAGAGTTGATGAACGTTGACAACGTGTCAATATTGTCACCAGCCGTATTAAAAGAAAATCCGTCACCTGTCGCACCGAACCCGATGCTCAACATGGCGATTGCAGCAGTAATCGGCTTGATGCTCGGTGTCGGTATCGCATTCTTACTGGAATATTTGGATACGACGATCAAAGATCAACAAGACATCGAAGACATTTTGGGCGTGCCTATGCTCGGAGTGATTTCACCGATTAAAGAAGAAGCAAAACTAGAACCAATTACTTCAAGAAGAAAGGCGGGGAAGACGAATGGCAAGAAAGAAGAAAGTGCTGCAGGATACCGCGCGTAAACTAATCTCATTTACTACACCACGCTCTTTTGTCTCTGAGCAGTTCCGCACATTGCGAACGAATATCACATTTTCATCACCAGACGCCGATATCCGGACAATGGTTGTTACATCAGCTGCCCCTTCAGAAGGCAAGTCAACCACTTCTGCTAACTTAGCGGTAGTTTATGCACAAGAAGGCAAGAACGTATTATTAGTTGATGGAGATATGAGAAAACCAACAACGCATCATACATTCCATATGGGGAACACCATCGGATTATCGAGTGTCTTAACAAGACAAAGTTCAATTGAAGAAGCCGTGCGCACAACTGTGGTGGATCGACTCGACTTACTGACTTGTGGACCAATTCCTCCAAATCCGGCAGAATTGCTGTCTTCCAAATCGATGGATATGTTAATCCAACAGTTGAAAGAACGTTATGATTTGATTATTTTCGATGCACCGCCCATTTTGTCGGTTACAGACGGACAAATCTTATCGAACAAATGCGATGGGACCATTCTTGTTGTCAGTTCAGGCAATACCGAAAAAGACATGGCACTTAAAGCAAAAGAAGCGATCGTTTCATCAAATAGTCGGTTGATCGGTGCTGTATTAAATAACTTCGAATTACCTAAAGATAGCAACTATTACCAATATTACGGTACGACAGAGTAAAAAGGACTCCCTTTTTACTTTTTTTAAAGCGCTAAAGGAGGAAGAACGGATGATCGACACGCACGCCCATATTCTGCCTGGACTTGATGACGGAGCAGAAACAATGGAACAAACAAAACGACTGCTGGAAAAAGCGGTAGAAGAGCAACTTACCGGCATTATTGCAACGCCGCATGCTTTTCATCCAAATTTCACGACCAATCTCGCGGCTCTAAACAAACAATTAGAGGGGGTCAATAGCTGGATTGCGGAGCAGCAGTTGCCAATTACCATTTACAGTGGACAAGAATGCCGTTTGGGTGAAAAACTTCCTGAAAAACTTGCTGCAAAAGAAGCCTTAACACTAGCGGGGTCGCGCTACGTGTTGTTGGAGTTGCCTTCTTCTGGTATTCCGGCGTACACGGTGCCCATTATTCAACAGTTAATCATGAAAAACTACGTACCGATTATTGCGCATGCCGAGCGTAACCAAGGCATTATCGAAAAACCAGAGCGCTTGAAAAAGCTCTTGCTTCACGGCGCGATGGCACAAGTGACGGCAGGTTCTGTTGCAGGCAGCTTTGGCAAAGCCATTCAACGCACGGCGATGAGCTTGATCGATGCCAATTTGATCCACGTTTACGGCTCTGATGTCCACAGCTTGGACAAACGGCCATTCCTCTTTAACGAAGGCCTCGATTATTTAGAGAAAAAGCAACAGCACGACATGGTGGATATTTTCCTGGAAAACAACGAACGCATCTTGTTGGATGAACATTTCCATGTATTAGAGCCGGAAGACATCTCTAAAGGAAAATGGTGGAACATATTTACTTAATAACTAACAAAAAAGTATTATTTTGTTTGAAAAATCCTTTCATTTCCATTTAATCGTGTGTTAGAATGAGGGAAGATTTTTACCCAGTTAAGTAAAAAGTACTGGATTTTGAAAGGAATGACCCCTCATGTCACTGAAAAACCGTGTTTCGTTATTACTAATCGTGGACTCGATTATTGTCTTTTTCTCTATTTTTGTCGGTTATTATGTGCTGTATCCTTATGACCATGTGTTGCAAAACCATTTCTTGTTAGCGAGTGCATTAACGATTTTTGTCGCGCATCACGCGCTGGCGATGTACTACGGCTTGTACCGAAAAGTGTGGGAATACGCGTCCATCGGTGAATTGGCGTCTATTTTCAAGGCGGTTACGTGGTCAATCGTAGTTATTGGACTCGTCCAATTGGTTTACAGAGGCGACGTGTTGTTCCGTGCCTTACTCATTACGTGGATGCTGCATTTGCTGCTAATCGGTGGATCGCGTTTGTCTTGGCGGTTATTCAGAGACAACAAGATGAACCCGAAAACGTCAGACTTGAAACGCACCTTAATCGTTGGTGCCGGAAAAGCAGGCAGCTTAGTATCCCGTCAATTACTGGCCAATCCTGAAAACGGCTTGTTGCCCGTCCTGTACGTAGATGATGACAAAAACAAGCAAGGCTTGGATATTTACGGTGTCCGTGTGGTGCACGGCAATACAAAAAACATTGCCGACATCGCTGTCGACAACAAAATTGACACCATCATTATCGCCATTCCGTCACTCGGCAAGCAAGAAACCGCCGAACTGATTCAAACGTGCATGGACTCAGGTGTTCGTACGCAAACCATTCCACTGATTGAAGACATCATGACTGGCAAAGTGTCGGTAACAGATATTCAAGACGTCAAAATTGAAGACTTGTTAGGTCGAGATGAAGTCAAACTGGATATGGACAAAATCGCGGGTCAACTGACGAGTAAAACCATTTTAGTCACAGGCGCGGGTGGTTCCATCGGTTCTGAAATCTCCCGTCAAATCGCGCGTTTTGGACCAAAGAAACTCCTGCTTCTCGGACACGGCGAAAACTCGATTTACTTGATCGACATGGAACTGCGTCAAACCGTAGCACCGGACACGGAGATCATACCGATTATCGCGGACGTCCAAGACCGCGAGCGCATTTTAGACATTATGAATACATACAAACCGGATGTGGTGTACCACGCAGCGGCACATAAACACGTGCCGTTGATGGAAAGCAATCCAATGGAAGCAGTTAAAAACAATGTCTACGGCACGAAAAACGTTGCAGAAGCCGCGCATATGAGCGGTGTTGGCAATTTCGTTATGGTGTCGACAGACAAAGCCGTCAACCCACCGAATGTGATGGGCGCGACAAAGCGCTTTGCTGAAATGATTGTGCAAAACTTAGCAAAACGTAGTGATACGAAATTTGCGGCTGTACGCTTTGGTAATGTACTCGGCTCCCGCGGCTCGGTCATTCCACTGTTTAAAAAACAAATCGCAGCAGGTGGTCCAGTAACCGTAACCGACCCACGCATGACCCGTTATTTCATGACGATTCCAGAAGCATCACGATTGGTGATTCAAGCAGGTACGCTCGCTGAAGGTGGCGAAGTGTTTGTCCTCGATATGGGCGAGCCGGTGAAAATTGTAGATCTTGCACAAAACTTGATCCGCTTGTCGGGTTATGCAGAAGGCGAAATTGGCATTAACTTTTCTGGGATTCGTCCGGGAGAGAAATTGTTTGAGGAATTGTTGAATGATAACGAGATTCAGACAGAGCAAGTGTTTCCGAAGATTTATATCGGGAAAGCGAATCCGGTTGGTGAGGGTGAGTTGACTTATTTGTTGGAGAAGTTGCCTGAGATGCGGAATGATGAGGTTAAGGATGTGTTGGTTTCTTTAGCAAATAGAAAGAATATCGACTTGAAAGATAAAGAACTGCTTAATGTCAGCAATTAAGCTAGCGTGGATATTAGCAGGATAAGGAAGGATGCAAGAAAAATGGCAGAAAGAATTTTACTTTCATCCCCTCATATGAGCGATGAAGGCTTTGAACAGGAATTTGTAAAAGAAGCATTCGACACCAATTGGATTGCGCCACTTGGATCAAACGTCAATGGCTTTGAAGAGGAGTTAGCAGCGAAGGTTGGTTCGAAAGCCGCAGCTGCGTTATCTTCTGGTACGGCAGCGATTCATCTTGCGCTAATTGCGGCCGGAGTGAAAAAAGACGATATTGTTTTTTGTTCAACGTTAACATTCTCTGCAACAGCAAATCCAATCATTTATCAAAATGCCATTCCAGTATTTATCGACAGTGATTACGAAACATGGAACATGTCTCCAAAAGCATTAGAAGAAGCTTTTGAAAAATACCCACAAGTGAAAGCTGTACTATTAGTTCATCTTTATGGGTTATCAGCAGACATGGACAAAATTGTAGCGCTTTGTAAAAAATACAATGTTGCATTGATTGAAGATGCAGCAGAATCTTTAGGAACTTATTATAAAGGCCAGCATACAGGAACTTTCGGGGATTATGGAATCTTCTCGTTTAATGGCAATAAGATTATCACCACTTCAGGTGGAGGTATGCTTGTTTCTAACAACGAAGAGCGCATTGCAAAGGCTAGATTTTGGGCGACTCAATCTAGAGATCAAGCTAGACATTACCAGCACAGTGAACTAGGTTTCAACTATCGCATGAGTAATGTAGTTGCTGGAATCGGTAGAGGTCAACTGAAAGTCTTAGACGATCGAGTGGCGAAGAAAAATTACATCTATAATTTTTACAAAGACCACTTGAACGATCTTGAAGGCGTAGAATTCATGCCAAATAATGAATGGGACCAACCCAACCATTGGTTAAGTGCTATGACGTTGACTGGAAAGGTTCGTCCAATTGAAGTGATGGAAGCGTTAGAAAAAGAAAACATTGAGTCTCGTCCGGTTTGGAAGCCGATGCATTTGCAGCCTTATTTTGAGAAGTATGATTACGTAGGGGCAGATGTTTCTAAGAAGTTGTTTGAGAATGGAATTTGTTTGCCGAGTGATTCGAAGATTACGGATGAGCAGCTGGGTAGAGTTGTAGAGATTATTCGAGGGTTGTGGGAATAGAAATGGAAATGGAAGATTCAAAAAGAGGATTATATAGACAATTTTTAAAAAGACCAATAGATTTGTTACTGTCTTTGATTGCAATTATAGCTCTTAGTCCAGTTTTTTTAGTTGTGGGTATTCTAGTTAGAACTAAACTTGGAAGCCCTATTTTATTTAAGCAGGCTCGTCCAGGCCTGAATGAGAAGTTATTTTTGATGTATAAATTTAGGACAATGACTGATAGGAAAGATGAAAAAGGCGAATTGCTGTCAGATAGTGAGAGAATTACTGGTTTCGGAAAATTCTTGAGATCCACTTCGTTAGACGAATTGCCAAGTCTCTTCAATATTCTAAAAGGTGACATGTCAATTGTGGGACCGCGCCCATTGTTGGTCCGATATTTACCTTATTATCGTATCGAAGAAAGAAAGAGAAGTCATGTTAGACCCGGAATTACTGGATTAGCACAAATTAACGGAAGAAATGCATTGACTTGGGATGAGCGCTTTAAAGTAGATGTTAGTTATGCAAAAAAAATGTCCTTTTTGTTAGATTTTAAAATAATTATTGGTACCATTCTCGTCGTATTTCAAAGGAAAGATATTTTAGTCGGAACTGAACATATACTTAAAGATCTAGATATCGAGAGAAAAGAGGAATTCAGTAATGAAATTATCAAATAAAGATATAGAAATTAGATTAATGAATACTAAAGATCTTAGTGATAACAAAAATGTTATTATTGAATTACTTGAAGATAACATGAAGCTCAATTTCCCTACTTTAAGACAATTTACCGATTATGCTATTAAAGGATTTTCGGACATGGTTAAGTATAAAAAAAATGACACTGCCATACTGGTAGGAGCTTTTAATGAGAATGGACTTGTTGGTTTTATTTGGGCTCATAAAAGAGAATTATTTGGAGAAAAGAGATTACATATTGGACATATTATCGTTAACACACAAATTAGATCGAAAGGCGTGGGCTCTAGATTAATTTCTTTTTTAGAAAACTTTTCTGAATCTGAAAATATAATGAAGATTGAATTGAACACAACAATTAGCAATGAAAATACTATGAAATTTTATAAATCTAAAGGGTACAGTACTGTGCGTGTACAATTTGAAAAAGAATTGGGTGGAACTAGTGATTATTGATAAAGTAGCTACCAATCAAGAAAATTATAGAAAAAATGAATATTATTATAATAGTGCACGTGATGGAATGTTTGATTTGTTTAACAATATGATAAATGAAGGCATGATTAACACTTTGTTTTTACCTGGATATATTGGATGGTCACCTAAAGAAGGAAGTGGAATCTTCGACCCCGTTAATAATCTAGAAGGTCTTTCTATACAATATTATAAGATGACTTCTGATTTGAATATCGATGTGAATGATTTGTCTAGTAAAATCAAGGAAGTAGATCACGGAAAAAGTGCAGTTCTTCTTGTAAACTATTTCGGTTTTGTTGATCCAGGACTAAATGAAATTGTAAATATAGTACGTGAATTTTCGGGATTGATAATCGAAGATAACGCACATGGATTTTTCACATATCATCATACTCTAGAGAAGTTTTCTGATGCAACGTTTTTTTCATTGCATAAAATGTTTCCTTTCAATAACGGTGGCAGTTTATTAATAAATAATAATAAATTAAAGTCATTACCATTTGCAGGGGAAAGAACAAGAGACATTGCA
This sequence comes from Planococcus faecalis, assembly GCF_002009235.1. Classification (NCBI taxonomy): domain Bacteria; kingdom Bacillati; phylum Bacillota; class Bacilli; order Caryophanales; family Caryophanaceae; genus Planococcus; species Planococcus faecalis. The sequence goes on along the minus strand of NZ_CP019401.1, from coordinate 2,686,508 downwards.
GGAGACCCATTCGAATATGATATAACAAATATTGCAAAGAAAAGAAAAGACAATTATTTAAAATTAGAAAAAATAATCATGGATAATAACACAGAGGAATATTTTTTGCCATTAAAAAAAGAATTAGGGGAAAACACAATTCCTCAAACTTTTCCTATTGTTATCAGTAAAGGAAATAGAGATAAAGTATACCAATTAATGAATGACTCAGGTTATGGGGTTGTTAGTCTTTATCATACTTTGATTGAACCACTCAGAGGATCTGAATACAAGGAAAGTTTAGAACTTTCTAGACGTATTATGAACTTACCTGTACACCAAGATGTCGATAGTGATAAATATCTAGAGATGGTTGAACTATTAATAGAATTGTGTTTGAGAACTAATGAATAGTTTTTAATGAAAGGAGAATTCTATTTTCAAAATGCTATCAATTATAGACTTTCAAGATAATCAAAAGTGGGACGAAGTTGTAAAAAGCTTTGAAAATTATGAAGTAAATTATTTAAATGGATATGTAAATGCATTTTATAGACAAGGCGATGGAGAGCCACTCTTAGTTTATTATAACGATAATGAAACGAGAGCAATAAATGTTATTATGAAACGCGATATATCAAAAATAGAAGATTTAACTAATAAAATACCAGCTAACACCTGGTTCGATCTTTCTACACCTTATGGGTATGGTGGATTTTTAATTGAAGGTAAGAATTATGAAAAAGTTAATAAAGCTTACGAAAAGTACTGTAAAGAAGAAGGATTCATTTGTGAATTTGTTAGATTTCATTTAATTAATGAATACCATTTAAAATACAATGGCGAAATTGAAACTAATACTCGAAATGTAGTAAGGGATCTAGAAGTACCTCTGGATTTGATGTTTATGGATTTTGAGCATAAAGTTAGAAAAAGTATAAAAAAAGCCAATAAGGCTGAGTTGGAAATAGAAGTTGATTTAGATGGTAAAAGATTAAATGAATTTTTGTCGATTTACTATGGAACAATGGATAGATCAAATGCTAATAAAACATTCTATTACCCAAAAGAGTTTTTTGAAAATCTTAATAAAATGGAAAACAATTTTGTATATCTACATGTTTGGTATCAAAAAAAAATAATCTCTACTGAGTTAGTTATATTTGGCAGTGAAAATTGTTACTCATTCTTAGGTGGTACTGATAGAGAATATTTCCATCTGAGTGCAAATAACTATTTAAAATATGAAATCATTAAATGGGCAAAAGAAAAAGGACTTAAACGCTTCATTCTCGGAGGAGGATATGGCGCTGATGATGGCATTTTTAAATATAAAAAAAGTTTTGCACCTAATGGAGTATGTAGTTTTTATGTGGGGAAAAAAGTTTTTAACGAAGAAAAATATAATGAACTAGTTCAAATGCGTAATGAAGATATGGGATTTGAAAGTGATAATTTATTTTTTCCAAAATACCGAGCATAAATCAGTTAATAAGTTAGATTTAGGGAGCCTTGATAATGAAAATATTATACGTAACAACAGTATCAGATACCATGGGTTTTTTTATTTCACACATTAAAATGTTAATAGAAGAAGGGCATACTGTAGATATGGCTTGTAATATAGGAAAGCCATTACCTACAGAACTACTCAATTTAGGATGTAAAGCTTATAATATAGAATTTCAACGCTCCCCTTTTAAAAATGAAAATCTAAAAGCTTATAAAAAACTTAAAGCTCTTTTGTTTGAAAAAGAATATGATATAGTACATACTCATACCCCTATTGCCTCGGTATTCACAAGAAGAGCTTGTAAAAGAATAAAAAATGTAAAAGTCATTTATACAGCACATGGCTTTCATTTTTATAAGAATGGACCAATTTTAAATTGGTTAATTTACTTTCCGATAGAAAAGTGGTTGGCAAAATATACTGATATTCTTGTTACGATAAATCAAGAAGACTATAAAAGATCTATTCAACACTTTAGAGCGAAAAAACTACAGTATATTCCTGGGGTTGGTATAAATAAAAGAAATTTCATTAAAGTTAAAAATAATCAAATGATTAGTGAAAAAGAACTTAACTTACCAAGAGAAGCATTTGTACTCCTTTCCATAGGAGAGCTAAATAAAAATAAAAACCATGAAACAGTAATTAAAGCATTAGCACAAATAAAAAATCCTAATATTTATTATTTAATCTGCGGAGCTGGTCCTCTGGAAAGTCATTTGAATAATTTAATAACAAATTTAAATTTAAAAAGTCAAATCAAGCTATTAGGTTTTAAACAAGAAATAGCCGATTTTTATAATTTAGCTGATGTTTTCATATTTCCATCTTATAGAGAAGGATTATCAGTTGCCTTAATGGAAGCAATGTCATCTAGATTGCCTGTAATTTGTTCTAATATAAGAGGTAATGTAGATTTAATTGACAATGATAAAGGTGGTTACTTAGTGGAACCTGAGGATGTTCAAGGGTTTTCAAATGCAATAAAAAATCTATATCAATCAGTAGAATTGAGAGAAGCATTTAGTGTTTATAACTTCGAGAAAATTGATGAATATACTATAGAAAAAGTATTGAAAAAAATAAAAGAACTATATTGAATTATGCGTATTGATTAGTATAATCATCCAAATAAATATGAAAAAAGATGCCTTTTCTGTAGGCTGTGAGCGCGAACCAAAAACTACAGTAAGAAGTGTCTCGGCATCAAGCTTCATGTCAGCTATATACAGGATACTTGTGTGCTGCGTAGTATGGTGGAAATCCCCGGATTAGTACACAATGGAACGATCAGTGAAGAATTGACCAACCGGTGGTTTAACCTGATGCAGGATTGAGTGTATTTCAACATTAAGCGCATTGATTAGTTCTTATCGAATTCGTCATGTAGATGAAAAAATATCAAACTGTCGACCGTTCAATCACTCCAACCCCTGCCAGAAAATGGGCTAGTGTCACCTGTGAGTTCACCTGCTAGTTAATCAACCCAATTAATAGAAAGTTATATGAGGAGTTTAAAAATTTAAAAAGGTGGGTTAAGAAATTTTGAAAAAAAAAATATTGCATCTACTTAATACATCTTCATATTCTGGTGCAGAAAATGTTGCGATAACAATTATTAATAATACAAGCGACGATTTCGATAGCAGTTATGCTTCTCTAAAGGGATCAATTAAAAACGACTTATACCAGAATAGAATTAAATTTTTACCCGTACAATCAATGTCAATATTGGAAATTCGACGAATAGTAAAAGAATACAAACCAGATATAGTTCATGCTCATGATTTTACAACAAGCATTATAGCGGCACTATCAGGAATTAGTGTTCCCATAATTTCTCATCTTCATAACAATTCTCCTTGGATAAAAACTTATCATCCTTATTCATTTATTTATCTTTTTTCAACACTAAGATATAAGAAAATCTTAGGAGTTTCAAAATCAGTTTTTGAGGAGTATGTATTTGGTAAGAAAATAAGAAAAAAATCACTAGTAGTCTTTAATCCTCTCAATATAAAAGAAGTTATTTTGAAGGCTGAAAAAGCTACTGAAACAAAAGCTTTTGATATTATTTTCTTAGGGAGATTAGCAGAGGCAAAAAATCCTTTAAGATTTATAAACATAATTAAAAAAGTGTCACTTGAGTATCCGAACATAAAAGTTGCGATTATTGGCGATGGCAACTTAAAATTTGATTGTCAAAAGAAGATAAAAGAAATTGGCTTAACTGAAAATATTGAAATGCTAGGTTTCTTAAGTAATCCATATGGGATAGTTAAAAACTCTAGAATATTGTGTATGACTTCTAAATGGGAAGGTTTTGGATTAGTTGCGGTGGAGGCGCTGGCTTTAGGTTTACCAGTTGTAGCTAGCGGAGTAGGGGGCCTTCCGGATATATTAGATAATCACTGTGGTTTACTTGCTTCAAATGATGAAGAATTTGTTTGTGAGTTATTGACCCTATTAAGCGATGAACAATATCACAATGGAAAATCTGAAGCTGCTTTAGAAAGATCAAGGGAATTATCTAATATTGAAGAATACATTTCTAGAATTAAAAAGATATATAATGGTTGAAATATGAGATTAATTTATAGTTCTAATGACAGGCATAATATATAGATAAGTGGTGAATTAAATTTGTGGTTTTATATACTTTTATTTTCTTTTTGCATATTTCTATTGATTTTAAATAATTTTATAAAAATGAATCATAAAAAAATTTTTGAGATTACAAGCCTAATTATTCTTTGTTTAATTTCAGGAACTCGATATTACTTAGGTGGCTCGGACTATTATATCTATGAGACAGTATTTAATGGACTCCCTACTTTAAAAGATTTTATTATAAATTTTGCTCATATACATAATTATTATCCCACATACGGTTTTGAATCAGGCTACCTTTTTATCAATAGTTTAATTAAAACGTTGGGATTAAATTTTTTCGGGTTCACCCTTATAAATTCCATATTCTTTTATACTTGTCTTTACATTGGGTTTAAAAAATATTCGTTTAATTTCAATTTGCTTATTATCGTATTTTTATACAAAGTATTCTTTTATAATACATTTATAAGTATGAGACAATCAATTACTTTAGCTATCTTTTTCTTAGCTATAAAATATATTGAAGAAAAAAAATTGTAAAATATTTCTCAATGAGTTTTTTTGCTATTTTATTTCACAATGCTGCTATAATAATGCTGCCTATCTACTTTATAAACAATTTAAATTTGACAAAAAGAAAGCTAATTTTAGCTAATATTATATTTATACCAACAATTTTGATTAGTTTCTTTAATATATCAGTAATGCAAATATTTGATTTTCTTTTACCGCTTTTCGAAAACCCCGTAGCAAGTGCTAAAGCTGAGAATCTATTAACAAGTGATTCGGAATCGTCCATAGGAATATTTCACACACTTGAATATTTTCTTATAATGCTTTTTATTATCATTAATTTTGAAAAAGTAGTTAAGGTTGATAAACATTCAATGATAATACTAAAGTTATTTTTAATTTTACTTCCAATATTCACATTATTTAGCGGTTATGGGATAATGACAAGATTAAAAGACTATTTCATTCTTACATATCCTATAGTCCTTGGATATTTATGTCTAATTGATAAAGGGAAATATCGCAATATTGTTCAGATTTCTACGATATTGATTTGTGGTTTCGGATTTATTAGATTTATTTTGTTGTTCGATGGTGGAGCAATGATTCCTTATGAAAGTTATTTGTTTAAAGGGTATAGTATTTTTAGTAAAAACTAGGAGGTGATATCTTAATCTTAATATTACAGGCTTATCACAATTATATAATTCAGCATCAGAAATGGTAATAATGAATTTAAATTACTAATGAGTTAGGATATAAAAAAGTACGGTATTCCAGTTTATAGAGCTTGTATGAGATTAAGAAAATAGCAACCTATATGCAAGAATTTTTTTATCCAATTGATAGGAGAATGAAATGTGGAAATAACTATATTTACCCCCACTTATAATAGGGCATATACATTACTGAGATTATATAATTCTTTAAAAGCACAAACAAATAAAAATTTTATTTGGTTAATAGTTGACGATGGATCTACAGATAATTCGAAAGAGTTAATCGAAAATTGGATTAACCACAAATTTATTGAAATAGTATATTATAAGCAAAAAAATCAAGGGAAGTCAATGGCCCACAACAAAGGTGTAAATTTAACACGAACAGAATTATTTACATGTGTTGATTCAGATGATTATTTAGAAGAACGAGCTGTTGAATATATATTAAATAAATGGAATTCTCAAAAAAGTTCAAAGCTTACAGGAATATTAGCATATAAAGGGTTACCAGAGAATAAAACTTTAACTTCAATGGACAACGTAGCTATAAAATCTTCAACTTTAAATTTAGCTTATAGTAGATATGGATTAAAGGGCGATACTATGCTGATTTTTAGAAAAGATATTTTGTCAAAATATAAATTCCCCCAATTTTCTGATGAAAAATTTGTGCCAGAAGCCTATTTATACGATTTAGTCGATCAAGAAGGTGAACTTCTGTTTCTTAGAGAAGTACTATATTACTGTGAATACTTAGAAGATGGATATACAAATAATATGGCGAAATTATTAGCGGATAATCCAAAGGGATATTTAGCATATATTAAACAAAGATTAATTTTCGATAGGACAATAAAGAGTAAAATTACCAATACGATAAGATATATAGGAATGTGTATATGTGCGGGGGAAAAAAAATATATTCAAAATTCTGTTTACCCTAAAATCACTTTTATATTAATGCCAGTAGGTTATATTTTTTTTTATAAAAAGTACAAAAATATCAATACTTGATTTTGGATAATTGTAATGGTTGAAAATCTATAAAGCATCGAGGATTAAAATGAAGAAAACAGTTTTACTTTTAATGGGAATTTCAATTATATCTGGAGTTTTCGGATTTCTTAGAGATGTTGTTTTAGCATACTTTTACGGAGCTTCAAATATTAGTGATGCTTTCTTAATAGCTTTTACAATACCGACTGCCATATTTGGAATAATAGGAACTGGAATATCGACTGGTTACATTCCGATATATAATCAAATTGAAATTAGAAAAGAAGAAGGAGCAACAAATAAATTTACAAATAATATATTAAATATTTTATTTGTCTTAATTACTTTTATAATATTTCTTGGGTTATCATATACTGAATTTTTAGTTAAGATTTTCGCTTCGGGTTTCGAAGGAGAAACACTTGATTTAACAGTAAAGTTAACCGGAATTAGCTTGTTTGCTATTTACTTCTCTTGCCTAGTAGCTCTTTTTACTCCTTATTTACAAGTCAAAGGGAGTTATTTTATCCCAGCCATAAGTGGTTTTCCGATGAATTTATTCTTGATTTTATTTATTATTCTAAGTTATAATTCGAATTTAACTATGCTCTCACTTGGTATAGTGATAGCGCTTGCCTCACAATTCTTTATATATATTCCTGCTTTATATAAAAAGGGTTTTAAGTATAAGTATATTTTTAATTTAAAAGATCCAGATACCAAAAAAATGGCGTATTTAGCTCTTCCTGCAATACTAGGAGCATCAGTTAATCAGATAAATTCTATAGTAGATATTACTATGGCTTCAAATTTAATATCAGGTGGCATTTCTTCATTAACATATTCCTCTCGAATTACTGCATTCGTGCAGGGGATATTTGTCGCTTCACTCGCTACGGTTATATTTCCAATTATCTCTAAAATGGCAGCTAACAATGAGTTGTTGAAATTGAAAAAAACAGTTTCTAAAGCTCTTATCATAATTAGTGCATTAGTGATTCCTGGTGCTGTAGGGATAATGATACTTGCAGAACCAATTGTAGAATTAATCTATGGTCGAGGAGCATTTGATAGTTTGGCTTTAAGCATGACTTCTTCAGCTTTATTTTTTTATGCAATGGGGATGATAGGCTTCGGTTTTCGGGAAATCTTATCAAAAGTATTTTACTCTCTCCAAGATACAAAAACACCTGTAATTAATGCTTCTATAGCTGTAGTAATTAATATAATATTAAATATTATATTGTCAAAATATATGGGGTTAAGTGGCCTTGCTTTAGCTACCAGCTTATCTTCGATAATATGTTCACTGCTATTATATAAAAGTTTAACAAAAAAAATAGGATATTTAGAAGTCAAGTACATATATATATCCTTTGTAAAAATCTTAGCAGCGTCCATTTTAATGGGGGTGGCCGTGAAGGTAACTTATTTTTTTCTGGTTTCTATATCAGGATTAATTTTATCTTTAGTTTTTTCGGTAATTATAGGTTTAGTGGTGTATGTGATAATAATTTACTTCTTGAAAATAAGAGATATTGATGCTTTTGTATTACCTTTTAAAAAAAGAACCAAATCATATCTAAAAGATAAGAGATTCTAAGTTGCTTTTTATAAAATTATAATTATACAGATGCGACTGAAAATGTTAATTCCTAAATTATAAGTAGATCCAAAGATGAGAGAGAAAAAGCAATAACACCTACGTTTGGACGAGGAAAAAGATTTCTGCCAATTACAATAGCAATACCGAAAGAAATATTGCCAACCGTGTATAAGCCAACGATTCAATCCATTATAGAAGAAGCGATTGCTTCTGGTATAGAAGATATCATTATTGTGAACGGTAAAGATAAACATACGATTGAAGACTATTTTGATCATGCCTTTAAATTGGAAGACACATTGATGAAAAAAAGGGGAAATGGAAATGTTAGACTCTATCTTAGAGACATCTAAAGTAGAAAATCATTTTGTCCGCCAGAAGTAGCCGCTTGGCTTGGGTCATGCCATTTGGTCAGCGCGCAAGTTTGTCGGCAACGAGCTTTTCGCTGTGCTGTTAGGCGATGACATCATTGAAAATGAGGAGCCGTGTTTGGCTCAGTTAATGGATTAGCATGAAGGGATCGGCAAGAATGTCATTGGTGTTCAGCAAATTGCTGAAAGCGACACTGACCGCTATGGCATTATCGATCCTGTTTCTGTGGACGGCAAATTAATTAAAGTGAACAAGTTTATGGAGAAACCGGCAGCAGGAACAGCGTCATCCAATTATGCCATCATGGGCTGTTATATCCTGACACTGGAAATCATCAAATACTTAGGAGAGCATCAGTTAGGCGCAGGTGGAGAGATCCAATTGACCGATGCCATACAGAAGCTGAACGATGTCCAATCGTTTTATGTTTGTGACTTTGACGGGCTACGATTTGATTTGGGTGAGAAGTTTGGTTTCATCGAAACGATGATTGAGTTTACTTTGAAGCGGCCTGAGTTGAGAAAGCAACTATTAGAGTTATTTGAACGAAAATTAAGTGAGTCTTATACAATAAAGTTATAGCTTTAAAATTTTAAGGAGTAATGCACTTTATCCGATGAATTTAAGGGGCAGCGATGTGAGATGTATAAAAGGAAATGATTTTAAGTGTCATATTAGGACTTACTGTGGATACACCTATATGGATTAAGTATTTAAGTGAAAATGGAGCAGATCATATCGTAGTATTGAATTATGATCACATGGGAGAGCCAGAAAAGAACAACGAAGTACTTTATCTATCTCCATTTGATGTGAAAATCGAAATGAACAAGTTTGACTCAGTGGAATTTTATAAATCTTTGTATGGTTATCCGGGTATGGGAGGCAATATGTCTTCTTTATATAAAAGTAAGAAAGATGATGTTGAAGATTAATTTAGAAATGGTGTAACCATTAAGTAAAATTGAATACGTTGAAAGGGAGCGCTTTCTAAATGAACATACTAGTAACTGGTGGAGCTGGCTATATTGGTTCTCATACCTCCATTGCTTTGTTGAAGGCGGGACATAAAGTAATAATTGCTGATAATCTATATAATAGTAAGCTTGAGACAGTTGAGAACATTATGCAAATCACAGGTAAAGAAGTGACTTTTTATGAGATTGATGTAACAGATGCACAAGCTGTTGAATTGATTTTTAGAAATTATAAGATAGAGGCGGTTATTCATTTTGCTGGGCTTAAGGCTGTTGGTGAGTCTGTAGAAAAACCACAAGATTATTATTACAATAATCTGGTCAGTACAATGGTTCTGAGCAATGCATGCCTTAAGCATGGTGTGAACAAGTTTGTATTTAGCTCTTCTGCGACAGTATATGGTGACAATACTAGTGTTCCATTTATAGAGACTATGGATCTTTTGCCAACAACCAATCCATATGGTGAGACAAAGGCGATGAGTGAGCGAATTTTGACTGATGTTATGAAAGCAAATCCAGGTTTTTCTGTCTCAATACTTAGATATTTCAATCCTGTTGGAGCTCATGAGAGTGGGTTAATTGGCGAAGCACCAAACGGAACGCCGAATAATCTTATGCCATATATTACTCAAGTTGCTAAAGGGAAATTAAAGGAAGTAAAAGTCTTTGGAAATGATTACTCAACTGTCGATGGGACAGGTGTACGTGATTATATCCATGTGTTGGATTTAGCTGATGGTCATGTGGCTGCAGTGGATAATCTTGCAGAAGGTATACATGCATATAACTTAGGATCCGGTAAAGGAACGAGTGTATTAGAGTTATTAAAAGCATTTGAAAAAGCAAATGGAATCGAAATACCTTTTGAAATTATAGAGCGCAGACCAGGAGACATTGCTTCATGCTATGCAGATGTATCAAAAGCAGAACTGGAATTGGGATGGGTCGCTAAAAGGGATGTTATTTCTATGTGTCAGGATGCTTGGAGATTTGAGAAGAGTTTTAAGGAATAAATTTTTCGCCTTCGTAAATCGTATTAATTATTTAGGAAATAAAATAGAGAAGTGGTTATTAGTTAGTATACAGTTTACCGGAATTCTCAGATTTTAAGGTGAGTAATGTAAAGTCAAGGGGAAAATCGCGCCCCTGTGAGCGAAACAATTCAGTCTATACAAAGAAATTGACTAGAGAAAAGTAAGCGTCCAATATCCAACACCTAGTTTCTTCGAAAAGAAAATGCCTTTCCGATTTTTTGTCGGAAAGGCATTTTTGTTATTTTTTCTTTTGGATATAACAATCTTTTGGAAGTTCCTTCGACCAGGGCATGAGATGATCGATGTTCAGGTCCGCCGTCATATCCAACTGCGGAAGTTCTTCGAAAAGAAATTGAAGGTAGAAAAATGGATTCAAGCCATTCTCTTTGGCTGTCTCTACGAGACTGTAGATGATGGCACTTGATTTCGCCCCATTCGTCGATACGGCAAACAGCCAATTCTTTCTTCCGATGACGAACGGTTTAATCGACCGTTCCGCGCGATTGTTGTCGATCTCGATACGTCCGTCTTTCATGAACGTTGTCAACTTGTTCCATTGATTCAACGAGTAAGTGATGGCTTTGCCGGTTGCCGATTGCGGCGCAATGATTTCTTTTTGTTCAGTTAGCCATACCAAATAAGCATCCAGCACAGGCTGACTGTCTTTTTGTCGTATTTTCAATCGTTCTTTTGCATCCAACTTCTTAATTTTTCGTTCAATCGCGAATAATTGATTACAGAAGTTGAGGCCCTTTTTAGCAATCGTCGATCGGATGGCACTTGATGAGGGGTTCTTCAATGCCTTCAGCGCCTCATCGAATTTCCTGCGGGCATGTGCCCAACAGCCCACGAGTTCAACATTCTCAAAAAACGCGCCCCTGTGAGCGAAACAATTCAGTCTATACAAAGAAGTTGAATAACGAAAACGCCATCTTCAATGAAATCAACCGATTTCGAAGATGGCATTCGTATATTTATTGAGATTAATAAATAGTCATAATTGAACCGTTCACCATTAGCGTTGTGCATAAGCAAGAAATATCCAGTAAGTGAGGTTTTTTACAGGCGACTGCTGAAAAAAATCAAAAAAAAGGAGTGCTCCGCCCAAAACGAGTCGATTCCCTTTTTTTACTATTTAATTACCGGTGTTCGACTGAGCGGATTGACAATGGCATGGTCTGCTCCGTAATCCCGTGCCTTCTTTGGATAGCCGAGATTGCTCTTTCTCCCTTGGGTGGTAAATTCGGAAATTCGTTCGAATTCCTTCCGGGCATCTGCCCATTTCTGCAAGAGATAGAGCTGAATATTCCGTAGAAAATAGGCGGTTGTGACGTTCGGATACGTAAGTAGCCGGTAAATCTCCATCAAGGCAATGTACAACTGGTTCCAGATGCCGACTGGCGACTGGCTGTACAGGTGGTCCACTTTTACGTGTTGCTTCAGCCATTTGAAGAAAAGCTCGATCAACCACCGGTTCTTGTAGATTTCCATAATCTCTAGATCTGACAGATCTAGTCGGTTTGAAATCAGGCGGAAGTGACGCCCTTTGCGGTCGTTGAACTCAACAAGTTTGACGGGATCCGGGCGGGATCGGATGGTAACAAGGGCATGTCGGCTGACCTGCTCGGAATCGGTTGGCAGCTCTTGGATGCTGTCCACCCTGAAATTGGATTTGACCCGGACGACGAACTTTACTTTCCGTTCCAGCCAGCCAGCCATTTTTGGCTTTTCCCCATATCCCCGATCCGCGATATAAGTCGCGTCATCATCTACGATGAGGTGGTTGACCGCTTCAATATCCGGAACATTGGCAGTGGAAGGAATCATTGCTTCCGGAAATGCGCTGTTCGCTTTCACGATGGCTAGCCGCAGGTGAATTTTGACGCCGCAATAATGCGGTGTTAAAGCCGTCCAATCGAGCGCATGTTTGGACAATGGAATCGCAGAGGAATCGATGATCGCCAGCTTACCAACTTTGGGATTCAACCCCTTTTCGCCTTCCATAATCCGGTGATAGTGGTCGGTTAACTGAAAAAGGATATGCGACAGTTCACCGGTATCCAGCACGGCAAGTCGTCGGCTCAATTGACCTGCACTAAACGATTCTACGTCCAGCTCCTGTTGAATTTCAGATTGGGAACGAATCCCGCCTTCAATCATCCGCAACGAATTCCATTTGAGCAGATTAGCTAGAATAAACGTTTTCACTAATCCATCATTGTGCAGCTTGTCATAGCCCGAATTTTTGGCAAGGCATGCCAAAGATGCGGTCGGCAACAGCGCTAAATATTGACGAAAGACAGTCATCTGGTCTACACTGATCATGATAAATACTCCTTCTGTAGGATTAAGGGAATCGACTCGTCATCGTCCCCTCTACAGTAGGAGTATTTTTAGTTCTGCGCAAGTTTAGAGAGGCGTATTTCTGCTTAAATTTTAGATGGAATTTAAGGAAATAAAATACAAATACATATTTTTACATTGGCGCAACGCTAGTGACCGTTCACAGGGACCATTTGGGAACTGCTGGAAAAAACGTTCCCTCTTATAAATAAAACCGGATCTGGTGTGTCACCCTGGGTTGGAAACGATGCTTCGAACCTGTACACTAAAATAAAACAGAACCGACAGGAACGGAGTGGGAACATGGATAGTAAAACCTGGGTGGATTATATCTCAGCGATGGTTAATTTATATGGCATTGTGCCCTTTGAGCAAGTGGCAAAAGTGATTTCAAGCCAAAACAAAGAGAGCATAGCAGCTGAGGAAATCAAGGCGTGGATTCAAGATCCATTTGCAGGAGGACTAGCAAAAGCGGCGCTTCAGAACCGGTTCGTCTATGAATACGGTGGAGGCTTTTTTGTCGGAGAATGGATCATGGAATTCGAAGCGTTTGATGAACACTGGCTGGCGCAACAAGGAAAGCCCTATTATGTGCCGGAACGGGAAGAACTGCTAAAATGGAGCGACCCTGATTATTTTGAAAAGCCAACAGAATTTTTCAACCTACAGCAATACATGGTAACGCTTTTCCCAGAAGCAGCTAGTGACAAAGTAGAAGGTGCTGCGGAGGATTTACAGATGATGGCGGAGGACCCCTTTTCACTTGAGCGGATTATTAGGGAATTTGATCGCATGGGGCTGAAGCTTGAAGAAAGTGGGCAATTGAAGAAAGTGGCGGAGCTAGTGATGGATATGCATAACCATACGCGCCTTCAAATTAATCGGGGGTATACTCCGCACGAGTTATTTCAAGAAGAAAAAAAGAGCTTGCTTTCGTTGTCCGAAAAAATAGGCCGAAATGATCCATGCCTTTGCGGCAGCGGAAAGAAATATAAGAAATGCTGCGGGAAAGTAGCTTAGTAAAAACGCGCTCTATTAAGAAAAGTAATTCAATAAACAAGTCACGTCTTAGGGAAATGTATAAAGACATGACAGAGTACCGTTTCGGACAAAAAATAATACCACTCCGGACAGATTTTAATACCACCTCTGCCATCGCAGTACCAGTCCATTCCTGACCAGTGAAAGACCGCCAGATGAAATCGCGCCCCTGTGAGCGAGACAATTCCGTCTATACAAAGAATTTGTATATTTAGTGAGATTGATAAATGGTCATAATTGAACCGTACACAAGGATTATCTAGGGAAATAGGCTATTCTGAAATGAACATAGAAGAAAATGAGGTGCGCTACATGAAGAAACTAACAGAGAATCCGGATTTTATTCCTTGCATAGCAGTTGAAGGGGACGAAATGCTCGGTGGCTTTCCGTTCAATTGGCATGTCACACGGGCCACTAGATGGATTCAAGCAAATCTGGATCAAGTTGAACGGTCTGTTGTACAGATTGGTCCACCGGGGCCGGGAGCGGATTCGTCGAATCTGGACGAAGAGTTTTTGCCAACAGCGGACCTGACCCGGCCAATTATCATGGTCCGCATGCGTCCGGAATTTTTCCGGCTGATCGACGGCAACCACCGCGTCGCAAAAGCGAGACGTACGGGAATAAAGGAACTGCCGGCCTACTACTTAACGCAAGAACAACACCGCCAGTTTTTTACCTCCACGGATATGGACAAGCGCTACGTGGAGTATTGGAATGGCAAGCTGAAAGATTTTAAGAAAGACAAAGGCCGCTGGGGAGTTGTCGGAGAAGTTCGGGTGTGAGTGGGTGAACGCGGATGGAATGCAGCCTGATTGTAAGAGATGGTGTCCTAGGAAAGGAAAAATTCTATACAATGCTGAATGGTGCGGTTCGTTCAGAGCATAAAATACAGTAAAGACGAAATAAAAAAGAATGCCCCTCCGATTTTTGTCGGAAGAGCATTCTTTTTTTGATCAACAAAAGAGGATGGCGATTGTTAAGCGGAAAAGCAGCTTATTTTATTCGATTAACAGAAAATCTGTAACGATTTAAGTGAAAAACTGAGTAGAAGTAACAAATAGTAAAATAGCACCAAAAAGTTATTAAAAAAGTATTTAAAATAGTTAGACTTTTAAATAGTCATAAATGTATAATAAAGTAAATGAAAAACAGGAGTAAAGACATATGAGTAACAATGGAGTGGCAACTACCATTAACGGATCTCCCTATCATCAGTTGGGTAAGAGAAATTATCCGCGCGTAATGATTGACGGAGTTTTTACGAAAGAACAGCCCCCCGTCTATTAACCGACAGAAGAATAAGGCAAGAAAAAACAGTTTCAAGTCACTCAGCGTCTGTAGTTTATCCAGCAAGACCACAATAGGAGCCATGCTTGGCTGCAACTCGAAGGAGGTGAGGAAGATGTGAGTGAGCAACTGACGGCAATAGAAAACCCCCGGGTGTGACAGTCTGGACAACGGTTACCCGAGGGAGAATAGCTGGAGTATACCAACTACTTGTTAGTATACTCCAAATAACTTTAAATTTTAAGGGTTAAATTAAAAGGGGGACTACAAGTGAGACAGAAAACAATTAAAAACAGTGAAATGAAACAGGAGTATGGCATCAGTTCCGAGACGATTGTCATCTTGCCAGATTTTGATGAAAATGGATTTTTGAATTCATTGATTTGCAAAAAAGACGAAATTACGAAGGCGGGCTTGAGTCCGTATGACCTGATCGACATGAATTTGCGGTTTCGTGGTTCTAGCATGAGAGGGGCATTGGATGGCGCCCGGACCCTCCTGGATAAAAGGTATATGAACCCGGTGATTCTCGACAAAGAACGTGACATTATTTTGTTTCCCAGCAGGTCGCCGTTCCGGGAAGACTGTGTTTGGCTGTCGCTCCGGCACGTCAGGAGTTACAGGCGTTCAGGAACGAGCCATACCCTAGTCGAGCTGAGCAACAACAGCACCATTCGTCTCGATGTCAGCTTTCACACGTTCAATAAGAGAATCCAGCGAGCCTACGAACTGCGCTACAAAATGCAGGCGCAGATGATCCGGTTTGAATCGCAAGTTGTGGAGTCGGGTGCTGGGTATCATTTGAAGAAGAGCAAAAAAGGATTGAATTATGTCGGAGTGGAAGAAAAGTAAGCGATCAGGACAGCTTTTTTAGCGATGCCATTCATGCAAATGGCGACCTGTGTCAAAGATAACGCGAGTGTTGGCTAACAACCTTATGCAAAAAAAGCCGTATCCGGAGATTCAGCGGAACGGTTTTTTTGTGTTTAGGTGAGTGCTTAAATAGGAGGGGATTGAGGATGTTAAAGTGCTGGCTTGTGAACTGCTAAACTGTTTTGCTCGATTGAAAGTTTTATACAAATGAGCAGCGGGAGAACCTGCAGAGTGAATTAAGGAAAGTATCATGAAATTATGATAAAATAAGTGAAAAGGTAATCAGTTAGGCAAAAAGAAAAGATGAGTCTGGATGTGTAAAATGGAAACGAATAAATTGCTTTTTCATATGACACATATTAAGAACTTGCCATCTATTTTAAAAAATCAAGAGTTATTAGCTTATTCAGAAATGGCATTGCGCAATACGCTATATCAGGATATTGCCAATCCCCGTATTCAAGAAAGACGATCCACTACTTCTATTCCGCTGGCGCCCCATGGAAGCTTGCATGAATATGTTCCATTTTATTTTGCTGCGCGTTCACCTATGCTGTATTCGGTGCTCCATAATGGAACCAATCAGGAAGAGATGGTGTACTTAGTTACAGATACCGAAACAATCGATCGAAGCGGAGTGCCTTATCTGTTTACAGATGGCCATGCAATCATGGTGATATCAGAGTTTTATTCTGACTTAACAGAATTGAACAAAATTGATTGGCCATTGATGGAAGATCCGTTTTGGAAAGACACTGAGGAAGATCCCGATAGAAAGCGGCGGAGGCAAGCAGAATTTCTCGTACATAAAAAAGTTCCAATTCAGCTCTTTACAGGCTTTGCTGTGATAAATCAACTAGCGAAGGATCGAGTAGAAGAACTTTTAAAAAATCATCAAGTCAATAAACCAGTGGGCATACGCAGACATTTCTATTATAAGTGAGGTGAGTGAAATGATTATTCGGTCTTCAGGAAATTTACTGGAAGATTCGGCAGAAGCATATGTGAATACAGTTAATACCGTCGGAGTTATGGGAAAGGGAATTGCACTGCAGTTCAAACAGGCATTTCCAGATGTGTTCAAGCAATATGCAAAAGACAGTAAGCTAGGGCAAGTAAAAGTCGGCAGTATGCATGTTGTTCCTGTAGAAGGATTGACAAACCCTAAATACGTCATCAATTTCCCAACAAAAGAGCATTGGAAAAATCCCTCAAAAATGAATTACATTGATTTGGGACTTCAGGATTTAGTGAAGACCATAACCGAATTGGGGATTCAGACAATTGCCATTCCGCCTCTTGGCTGCGGGAACGGAGGACTGGAGTGGGATAGCGTTCGCGTTAAAATTGAGCAGGCCTTCAAAGATGTTCCAGTGGAAGTTCATTTATACGGACCAGCTGGCTCGCCTTTGCCCGACAAGATGAAAATCGGGACAACGGAGCCTCGGATGACAAAAGGGCGTGCTCTATTGCTTTCCCTGATGGATAGCTATTCTGGACCTGGGTATCGGCTCTCTCATTTGGAGATTCAGAAACTGGCTTATTTTTTGCAAGAAGTCGGAGAACCCATGAAACTGCGATTTCAGAAAAATAAATATGGTCCATATGCAGACAGTTTAAATCATGTGCTTCAACGAATTGAAGGTCATTTTATTCGAGGCTACGGGGACCGGAGCAGTGAAGCGGAAATCTATCTGTTGGAAGATGCAGCAGACCATGCAATTGCATTTCTTCGGAGAGACAGAGAGTCCCTCAAACGCTTGAAAAAAGTGAATGAGATCATTCAAGGATTCGAAACACCATATGGAATGGAATTATTAGCGACGGTCCATTGGGTGGTGAAACAATATCCAGAACGATCAATGGATTTATCTTTTGTGACGGAACAAGTTCAGAATTGGAGCAATCGCAAGAAAGAACTATTTTCAGCGAAACACATTGAAAAGGTATGGCGGTATCTTTTATCGCTGAATCGTGCTTCTTAAGTAAATGGAGTCCTTGCCCAAAAGACCTTCTATTTTATAGACGAAGCTTGAAAATCGCATCTTAAGGAAAGAAGTTGAATAACGAAAATGCCACCTTCAATGAAATCAATCGATTTCGAAGGTGGCATTTGTGTAGTTGCTGATCTACATAACTAGTCGTAATTGCACCACTCACGGGGAGTGTTTAGGAACTGTGGAGAAACATCATTTATATTGTTCCGTTTTGATTTCCATATTCCTTTTCAACCATCAGAAGGATTTTTGTCTCATCTTTAGAGCGAGGGCATTGTCTACCCGTCTTTAAATCAGAAACAATTTCTCCTGTTCTCTCTTCTACCGTTTTCAGGAAATCATCTGGCAGAGTCGACTTAGAATTTCGACGCTCCTTCATAGCAATACGTGCAATTTCCAGTTTACGTTTAGACTCCATTGTCGATCACCTCTTTACCGCATACTAGCACATTTTTTGGCAATCCATATAATCGTAGCTCACAGGGACCATTTGAGAAATTTGGAGGATAAAAAGAGAACAAGGCCCAAATTTCTCAATATGGGAAGGAGAGTCTTTACGTTGCCAGTTACTCTTTCATGATCGCGATTAAGTCATAGAGATAATAACGTCGATTCCGTTGACGATCGTTTCCGAATACCAAATTTTGCTGAACTAGCTGCTTTAGGCTTTGGCGTATCGTGACAGGTGCAAGGCCTGTCAGCACCTCCAATTGTTTAACGTCCGCAATCGGTGAATGGAACATGGCGCGCCAAACTTTTTGTGTAGAGGGTTGCGTTAACCTCGCTAATCCGGACTGGTAAAGTTCTTCTGCCTGATTTAGTTTATCATACTGGTGGCCGGCCATTTTGATGGTGGCATCTAGGAAAAAACTGATCCAGGACTTCCAATCGGGAACCGGTTTGTCGATGCCACGGACACCGTTTAATAACGCGTAGTACTTGAATTTTTCTCGTTCCAACTCTTCGCTCAAGAAAAAATAAGGCGTTTCAATCAGTTTGCTCTGCAATAAATAAAGAACGATTAAGATTCGACCCAATCGGCCATTCCCGTCCAAAAAAGGATGAATTGATTCAAATTGGGCGTGTATGATGGCTGATTTAATTAGTGAATGCAGCTCGTCCGACGGTTCTTCTGCATAGGGATTGCCATTGATGAACCGTTCCAGATTCGTCATATACTGATCCATCAATTGCGGTTCTGGAGGGATATAGGCCGCATCTTTCAACTGGTTAGTGGGACCGATGAAATTTTGGACGCGCCGGTAGTTGCCAGAGGCACCCGAAGAACCTCTTGCGTTTTTCATGAGGACTTCATGAATCTGCCGGATTAATCGTTCGGATAAGGGATAGCCAGCTTGCACCGCTTCGATTCCAATGGCCAATGCTTCCTGATAGTTTCTCACTTCAGTCTTTTCCCAGTCGTCCTGGTGATCCAATTGATCCTCCAACATATCGTGGAATGTCACTTGCGTCCCTTCAATTCTTGTCGATTGCACAGACTCCATCAATGTAATCAATTCCAAAAAGGATTGATTGACTACGGAATAACGCAATTTCTCCTTTAACTTCTCCAACTTGGCCAAGGCTGTCACGACTTTCTTGTAGAAAAACAATTCGGTTTTACTATCAAACTCAATAGGGAGGAAGGGCAAAGAAAACGGTTGCTTCAAATAATCACCTCTAACATAATTTATTTTCCTATTTTTGTTTTAATACATTTTATATCAGTGTAGCGATATTTTTTGTTCGTTTTATAACGTAAGTATGTATGTTAACTCAGATTCTATCAGTGAAAAAATCACACCAGGCAAAGAATTTCGAAGAGCGCATTTGTATTGATGAAGAGCGTTAACTCGTCATCAATAAGCACAGTAACCTTATGGAGAAAATGTCCCAGTAAAGCCGTGAGAATCGCCATAAATCAACGCTGCATCAGCCGCGGCACCAACTTTTCTGCATTAGAGGTGACGAACAGATGTAGCATTCCAATTTGTTGGATTTTCGCTTAGTGTAAAGAGAAAGAGTAAGTGAGAAAAGAGGTGCGGATAGGTCGCTATGTGACAGATGCGGAAAAAAGATGCCTATAGTCACTGGAATTCAAAAGAAGAGTCGGAGCGTCTTTGTGTGGAAGCGACAAGTTATCCAGACGGCGTAACGATTCAAGACGGGGAAGGCAAGCCCTATCCATTTCGGTTGAGAAAACGAGATGGGTGTCAGTATGGAAGCGGAAGAGCTAGAAGATGGGGGGTATCAGTTTACCATCCATGGTGAGCTAGACGTGGATCAAGGGCAGTTGTTGGAGTTGATTGCCAAGGCTGAACGAGGAATGGCTGAAATCTACATCCAAAAAGGCGAATTTCCAAATGGCCAGTGCTAGTATTCGCTCCAACATGACCGCTTACTAGGACGCATCGATTCGGATTTATCAGACGACCTAATGTCGTTAGTGGCGATTGATGGGAAATCCTATAAAACTGGAGATGTTCGATCAGTTTGAGGAAGTCGAGTGGGAAAACAGAGTAGTTGTTCATGATAGAGAGTTCGAGGACGAATAAAAAGGTGAAATCGCGTATGAAAGAACAGACCACAGTTGCGCTGTATGAATTTTAGAGAATCTCGAAGGAGGTCGTGCTAAATGAGTGGACGCAATGATGCGTGCCCGTGTGGCAGTGGCAAAAAGTATAAGAAATGTCATGGTCAAGAACAAACGCTCGATTTGAAGGAACTGACAGAGAGAGAACTGGCGGTCATCAACCGGCGATTTATCGATGAAGGCATGAACATCACCCATGTCGAGGAAATGATTCAGCGAGATAAACAGTGGTTCACAGCGTTGGAAGCGATTTTTCCTCCTTATTTAATTAGTGATTTGTCTTTTGAGAGTTATGCCTATATAGAGAACCGTGATGTATGGGTGGCGTTTGTGAAGCGCGAACTGAAAAACAGTCATCGGACTGGCGTAACAAGAGTGCTTGAAGCATGGTTGCACCCGCTATGGATCCTGGCGGAAGTGCTTCGTGAAAAAGATGGGGTGCTAGAAGTTAAAGACGAGATGAGCGGGATTGTTTATACGATTAAATCTGAGGCAAACAGTAAAGAAGGGGATTGGCTGTTCGGCATCGCTTTTTATAATTCGGATGCAGCGGACAACCGTTTGCAGATTACGAAAGGCTTGCTGTTTATCCTTCAACACCGTAAAGATGTAATGGAAGCGGTTTATGCTAAACTGAGCGATTTCGATAACGACTCGCTCAGGCTTTATTGTTCTTTTGAAAAATTGCATGAGTAAGATTAAGTAGACAAGAAAACGCGTCCTTTTGAGCGGAACAATTCCGTCTAGACAAAGAAATGGGATAGAGAAAATGCCACCTTCAGTGAAATCAATCGATTTCGAAGGTGGCATTGTTTAGTTAGAAATCCTGTTAACGACATTCGGAAAATCGCTGATTACTGAAAGTATTCATATGTCGTTGGATTACATAAACAAATATGCGGTTCCTAACTAGAGACGAGCATGCACTGTTAGTTTGTTTTTTTATCAAGTCGTCGCCGGAGTGTTAGTGCTGAAATCGCAAGGACCACGAAAGCCATTGCTGAACCGGCCGTAAGGATCTTCCATACCGTGTCGGATGACGGGTTGAATAACTGAGCAACCGATAGGATGAGGACAGCACCCGTAACGCCCATACCTAAAATTGCCGACGCCAAAATTTTGTTCATGCTCTTACCACCTTTCGCTAAAGTAAAAAAAGCTACTCCTGTCATCATACCAGCACCATGTGCCATTGCAATCACGGACTGCCAGATGTCTAAAGCTAGGGAGGAGGGTAAAAGGGAATTGTCGACTCGCGGAAACTCCTTTTTCCAAGATGGGCGATTCTAAAAATAGAGGTGAAGAGGACCGGCCTGCCTGAGCAGCACCGACCACTTTTTACTTCTATAAGATAGGCAAGAACGCTATGGGACGCATTGGAATAACACGTTTACGAAAGCCAAAGATCGTGGGCGTTTTGTAAGAGTGGAAGGTTAACGCATGGAGTGGGAAATTGTATGTCTAAAGCGGGTTGATCGGGTAGCTGTAAAAAACTAATCGTAATTTTCACATTAAATTATTTTAATATTTTGATAATTGGAGTGAAGCAAAGTATCTCTATATAAATTTCTCCTATTTTGTTGGGAAATTTCCTGATTTGAGTTTATTCCTATTTTGATTAGGGAAAAAATCTATATCTTGAAATAGTATTGAGGAGGAAATTCGTTGGAGCGTTTTTTGCAGGGGGTTGCTGATTTTTCAGCTTGGTTATGGGGAGTTCCACTCATCACCGTGTTGCTCATATCAGGTCTTTACATGACAGTAAAACTTGGCTTTTTTCAATTTCGTTATTTTGGTTACATCGTTGGGCAAACTTTTGGCAGTGTCTTTAAAAAACCAAAAGGAGAAGGAACGGTTACGCCTTTTCAGGCATTAACCTCGGCTCTGTCTTCGACAATCGGAGCGGCTAACATTGTCGGGGTGCCGGCCGCGATTATGTTTGGTGGACCGGGTGCTGTTTTTTGGATGTGGGTCATTGCGCTGATCGGGATGGCGCTGAAATTTTCGGAAAGCGTACTTGCTGTTGAGTACCGTGAGAAAAACAGCGTGGGCGAATTTGTTGGCGGGCCGATGTATTACATGACCAAAGGCTTGAATATGAAATGGTTGGGGATTTGGTTTTCATTCGCCTTGATGATTGAATTGATCCCGAGCATCATGGTGCAAGGAAACTCCATCGCGACGACAGTCGAAGCGACATTCGCTATTCCAGCGTTGTGGACGGGCATTGTGACAGCAATCCTGGTGTCGATTGTGGTCTTTGGCGGCATTAAGCGTATTGGAAAAGTGACGGAAATTTTTGTGCCGTTTATGGCCTTGGTTTATGTCGGAGGGGCTTTGGTCATTTTGCTGATGAACGTCAGTGCTGTTCCGGAATTCTTTATGCTAATTTTCAGCAATGCCTTTTCGCCTGCACCGGTGATGGGTGGCTTTGCTGGTGCAGCGATTGTGGAAGTGATTCGCTGGGGATTTGCCCGCGGCCTGTATTCAAACGAGGCGGGACTCGGTACGGCACCTATCGCTCACGCAGCGGCGATGACCGATCATCCTGTGCGTCAAGGATTCTGGGCGGTCATTGGGGTAGTCGTCGATACGCTAATTGTGTGTACGGCAACGGCTTTTGTGGTGTTGTCTTCAGGTGTCTGGACAGAAGAAGGCGCAATGGAGAACTCCTCTGCGCTAACGAGTCTTGCTTTTGAATCGTATTTCGGCCAATTTGGCGCCGTTCTCGTTACGATTTGTTTGATTTTCTTTGTGTTGTCAACGATTTTGGTCGTTGTGTTTTACGGGGCTAAGCAGGCGGAGTTCTTGTTCGGCTTAAAGGCTTCTTACGGCATGCAAGTCGTTTACATTTTGGCGGTTGTGTTAGGAGCGGTTGGTGCAGCAGAAGTGATTTGGGGCTTCCTAGACATTATGCTTGCAGCCATTCTGATTCCGAATGTTTTCGCTATTTTGCTGTTGAGTAAAAAGGTAAAGGCGTTGACGGTCGAGTTTTTCACAGCGGATCCGTATTACAAAAAAGACCAACGAGAGAAAAAAGAGAAAAAAGCAGCAGGTGTGTAAATCTGTGTTTTGGAGAGTAAGTTTGCGTGGTTAGGTAATATAAGTTGTGAAAGCTCTATTGCTGAGGACTTTGTGTTCTTGGGAATGGGGCTTTTTATGTAGAAAAGAAAAAAGACGACGAATTCCACGTGATTTTATTAAATAGCTCTACAGAAAAATTATTTATTTGAGGCTATAGTCTTAGGCTTAACTAACTGGTACACTAAGTGAGTTAACAATATTTGGATGACTTTTTTTGTCGTGAGTAAAGACGGCGACGGAAAATTTCAGCGCAAATAATTGCGAAGAGGAGGAAACAATAATGAAGAAAATTGGTTTTGCAATTATGTCATTGATGGTGGTTATTAGTTTTACATTTAGCGCAGCTCCTACGCCAGTAGACGCTGCAGGCGTAAAAGCGAAGACCTATGCCAACTGCACCGAAATCAACAAAAAGTATAAAGGCGGCATTGCTCGTTCTTCCAAAGTGAAAAACAAAGGCGGCGTAACGAAACACAAGCCGTTTGTTTCCCAAGCCTTGTATGACGCCAACAAAAAGAGTGATCGTGATAAAGATTTGATTGCTTGCGAGAAATAAGCGTTTGGTGTGACTTGTGAGGAAGATGCAGTGCATGAAAAAACCGGTGTCAGGAATCACTCAGATTCCTGGCACCGGTTTTTTGTGGGAATTGTTTGGAAGTTGTGTGGGTGCCTGGCACCCACGCAACTGCCGAGTAGTTGCGCGAGCTCCAGCATGCCGTATTTACCTGCAACCGCTTCAGCGTCTGCATTGTAATTGGTGTTGGTATTAACGTCGTACGTGAAAATATCTCCGTCGCTATTGCGGATAAATTCAATGCCAGCGACGGCAATCTCGTTGAGGCGTAGGAAGTTTTCGTATTTTTCGATGATTGGATCATTGAATCCTTCCACGATTTGAAACTTCGGTTGTTCTTCTGTTTGTTCACCAGCAGGGCACAACAGATCGTCAATTCGGCAAGCGTCTGCTGGGCACAACTCAAACCCTTCTGACGTATCCACTTGTACGGCGTAAACAAATTTTCCGCCCACAAATTCACAGCGCGTGATAAACGGTTCGGGCGCTTGGATGTATTCCTGGATCAGCGTGATGCCGTCAATGGATGGCTCAAATTCTTCGCTGTCTAGGTATTGCTTTAGTGCATCGATTGAGTGGAACAAGCGAACGCCGAGCCCTTTGCCAGCGCGGTTATGTTTGGTGATGAACGCCGAAGCACCTAACTTCTCGGCAGCCTCGATGATTTGTTGCTGACCGTTCGCAGCAATTGTTTTCGGCGTTTTTATACCGGCAGCATTCAATGCCATGGACTGATTCACTTTGCTGACTTCGAGACGCAACGCGCGCGTGCCGTTAAAGACCGTTCTGCCATGGTGCTCGAGCCAAGCAAGTAAGGAATCGGCCATTTCCGGCGCAAAACGGTGACCTCTCGTGTGAGAAGAGGCACTCATGCGACTGTAAAAGATGCCTTCAGGAGGGGTGTCGTTCAAATCCACGAGCCCTTCATTGATAAACCAGTCTTCGTACGGCAATTCCAATTCGTCTAGCCGCTTAAATAAATGCGTCGTCCATTCTTCGTTTTCGTGTATGACGTAAATCTTTTCAGTCATCAGTATCCTCCTTAGTTGATAAGTTCTTTAAGAGCTTGTCGTTTTTCTTCAACGAGTGGCATGACTTGTTTTGAAAAGCGTTCCATTTCTTCCAGTTGTGGTGAAAATTGCAGCAGCAGTAAATCCAGTCCCACTTGTTCATAAGCAAAAATCCGCTCAGCGATTTGCTCCGGTGTACCAATCAAGTTTGGACGAAGCCCCCGGTTGGAGACCGAATAATCTTCCAGTTTTACTTGTTGTTCCAGCTGTGATTTGCTGACGAAATCGTCATAACCGACATAGCCGCTCGAATCTTTCATGTCGACAATGCGGGCATATTCCGTTGCCACTTCTTCTTCGGTATCGCGGCACACAACATAAGCGGCCATACCAAATGACTGGAGCGGTGCTTTCCCAGCTAGGTGTCGCAAGTGTTTCATGTCTTTGATCTTCGCTGCGATTTCCTCTACCGTACCGCCGTGCATTACATAAGCGTCGCATGCGTCAACAATCGATTTCTTGCCGCGTGGGCTTTCGCCTCCAGCATAGAGAATAGGATACGGACGTTGCACAGGCTTTGGTGCGAGGCGTGCATTTTGGACATTGTAGTATTTTCCGGTAAATGAAAACTCTTCTTCAGTCCACATGCCTTTGACGATTTACAAAAACTCATCTGTCCGGTCGTATCGTTCATCGTGCTCCGTAAATTGCCCGCCGTATTGCCGAGCTTCCTCTGCCCACCAAGCCGATACGACATTTAACGTGAAGCGGCCATTGGAGATTTGGTCAATATTCGCTGCCATTTTCGCAGTGACTGCAGGATGATGAAAAGCAGGCCGTATGGCTGTCATGATTTCGATTTTCTCGGTCACAGCCGCAAGTCCTGCCGCGGTCGACCAGGCTTCTAACGAATCAGCGGCCATTCCTTTTATATCATTCAAATTCAGTTCAGCGATCAACGTGATGTCATAGCCCCATTTTTCCGCTGACTGCACCACTTGTTTGGCATAGTCGAACGTAGTCGGCATGTTTTCATCTGCTACATTGCGCAGCCATCCCCCGAAAATCGGTAGCCAAAATCCATATTTCATCTATCAACCATTCCTTTCAGTAGGAGATTCCACTCTCACAACATTCACTCAATTAGCGAGTGAAACTAGTATACATTAAAACAATCTATTCTTACCAGTAAACTTGGTTTTAAATTGTTTGGAAGTTGTTTGGGTGCCTGGCACCCAAACAACTCAAAAAAACTCCCTCCCGGGAATCTACTTCTCAGGAGGGAGTTTGATCTTTGTGAAAAACTTAATAAGCACTCCAACCAGCATCTGCGGCTAGTACAACGCCGTTAATGGTTTTGGATTCATCGCTCGCTAGGAAAAGGGCAATGTTGGCGATGTCTTCGGGTGATGCAGCAGGGCCCATCAAGTCTACGGCGCGTGTTGCTTGTTTAAAGCCAAACATGTCGTAGCCTTCTATTGATTGCGTTAGCCCAGTTTCGACTTGTGCAGGGGCAATGGCATTACAGCGAATCCCTTGTGGCCCGTACATGGAAGCAATGTTTTTGGTCATCCCGGCAACTGCGTGTTTCGCTGCTGTGTACGTTAAGCCACCGCGTCCACCTGTGAGAGCGGTAATCGACGCAAGGTTGATGATCACCCCACTGCCTTGTTCAGTAAACAATGGCAAAATCTTGCGTGATCCGCGCATCACACCACCCACGTTGATGTCCATGACGCGGTTCCAAATGGCGTCTTCTACGTTGTGAGCGGCTTGAATATTATCCAAGACACCTGCACAGTTGACTAAAATGTCGACACGCCCAAAATGAGCTACGGTATCGTCGACCATTTTTTGAATGTCTTCCTCAGATGCAACGTTCACTTTGACGCCAAACGCATCAAACCCTTGTGCCGTAAATTCTTCGACTGTACCGGTTAACGCCTCTTCGTTAAAATCTGCGATTGAAATTTTCGCGCCTTCTTTTGCATATGCTGTGGCAATGGCTTTGCCAATCCCATTTGCGCCACCTGTGATGATGGCTACTTTGTTTGCTAAACGCATAGAAACAACCTCCTCAAATTTATGTATCTAGTAGACTATACTTCGCCAAGTTAAGGGCTGTCAAAGAGAGCAAGGGGAATTGTGTGGGTGCCTGGCACCCACACAACTTTCATTGTTTACACGGAAAGTTCAACCCAAAAAACGTCTCGGGAGATCAACTAAATCTCCCGAGACGCTTTTTGATTATTTTTTCTCGATTCCAAGTGCAAAGCCGAGATACATCAATGCATTGCGCGCTTTAAACGCCGTCGTCATCGACAGGCGTTCGAGTTCAGCTTGCGTCATTTGATGTTTACGCAATTCGCCCGTTTGTGCGACTTCTTCTTTTTTGGTAATAACGTCAACAAAGCTACGTTCCATTTGGTCGCGTAACAACAGGGCACGAACGGTTGCAATGTTTTGAACTTTGGATTGCTCGTAGCCAAATAGTTCCTTGCTGTGCCAGAATAACGCTTTTAGTGCACCGTTTTTAGTGTCCCGAATAAACGGCTTGAGCAGATTTTTTGGATCTTCATCTTCAAACCATATGCGTTGCATGCCCGCACGCGAATTTTTCATGTCGAGCTCGTAGTACGAACTGATAAACTGCGCCATTTTTGAAAACAGTGAAAAAGCCTGACGGTAGACGGTTTTTAATTGTTCGTTGCGTTCTGAACTTGGCTCTTGCTCGAGTGCTTCGAATAGATTCCAGCGCAGCACGGTAAATTCCGAAACCATGGAGTCCATAAATGTTTCAAGGAACAGTCCACGTTCTTTGTCATCGGCTTTTTTATGACGGTAGTTTAAGGTATCGACTTTCATCGTGCCTTTTGGATCGATTTCATTGTTATCATTCAGCAGCAACCGGTGTTCTGCACACCAATCACGGTACTCCCGCTCACGGCCGTCAAAAAAGTTCGGCTTGTAATTGCCGGTTAAGTCGATCGGTCCGATGTCCTCTAGCATTTTGACAGCCAGTTTCAATCGGTCTGCGTACAACGCACGGCCGTTAACATTGGTGATTTTCTCCAGGCCGTCACGCAGCAAGTCGCGCGACAGGTGAAGCGCCTCGGCTTTTTGTTCTTTGCCCCGTAGAAAAGTGGAATAAAACAACAACCCCCAGCCGCGCTCCGCATCTTGACGTTCGTAAGACGCATCATTCTCTGCCTCAGTCATTTGTTCGAGCACATGGAGCCCGTCAAGTGAGCGGCCGATGTAAATCAAGGCTTCTGCGTAATTCAAGCAGATTTGATTCCATATGGTGGGGGGGACTTTGCCACGGAACTGGGCATAGACACTTTCAAATAAAAACAACTGACGCTGTTTCATCGGGCTGTTCCAGTCTTTTTGCAGCTGGTGTTGAACACCGAGCTGACTTGTTTCCAGTAAAATGGCAAGCGGATAAGCAGCTTGTCCATCTAAACGTTTTTTCAAATGATCGATGACGTTTTGCAGTTTTTCCGGTTCGTTACGTGATTTTTGAAATTCCTGCAGCAAGTGTTGAGCCGCTTGGTACACTTCTTTCAATTCAAACTGCCCGTAATCATCTGACTGGGCAATCTCATGTAATGTCGACATAGAAATTCCTCCTTGGATCGGTGCTTCTGTTCTTATTGTATCGAAGAGCGGGCGCCTGGTCACCCATTTGTCCGAATTTTTGGGGATTGCGTTTGACGAAGTCGCATTAGTGGAGATTCCGCACGGTCGTGGGGAAATATGCGCGGTCGGGATGGGGCTTATGCACGCTCACAGAGAAATACGCACGTTCAAGAAGAAATACGCACGCTCACAGAGAAATACGCACGCTCAAGAAGAAGTACGTACACTCACAGAGAAATATGCACGCTCACAGAGAAATACGCACGTTCAAGAAGAAATATGCACACTCACAGAGAAATACGCACGCTCAGGAAGAAATACGCACGCTCACAGAGAAATACGCACGCTCACCAAAAAAGCCTGCGTCAGAAAGAATCTGTCGCAGGCTTACTGTTTTCAAGCAAGAGCTGATAATGCATATAATCGAAAAAATGAGCTTCATTTAATAGATCATCTGTTCCGAGTGCTGTTGCACGTTGGAAGACTTCGCGGGCTAGTTGTTCTTCGCCGGCAACGGTCAAATAAGCGTGCAAGTAGTAATACACAGCGAGCGATTCGTAATCGACGGTCGGCTGTTGTGTTTTTCGGTCATAGCGGCCGTAAAGTCGTTGATCGCTAGGCCATTCTTTTTTCACCCAGCTTAGAAATGTGGGGGAGGCTTCACCCAGTTTCTGCCGATTTATCGCAATTAACAATTGATCGATAAGATGGACTTCGTTGCTTTTTTTATACAATTGCTGTTTCGTATCGTAATACTCTGGAAAAAAGATTTCAGTGGACTCGGTGTTTTTCAGTAACGCGAGCGACGTGTCTGAAATCCATTGATTCTCAGAAACATAACTTAAGGTCAGACGCTGTGCGGGCAATGCAAGTGTCCAGTCGTAAAAATCTACGGTTGAGCCATCTTGCTGCTGAACACTTGCAATGGATTCGCCCAATGTTGTTGCGGTTTCTGCGTATTCCTCACGGCCAAACACAGTTGCCGCTTGTTGCAATGCTTCGATAATGCGCACGTCATCAATCAATGCATTGGTAGTTGCTTGTTCATTTAAACGCCAAAAAACGAAGGAAGTACCGTTTTTTCCGGTAACAAAATGCGCTTTTAATAATTTGTATTGCTCGTGAAATGTTTTTTCATCTCTAGTTAAAACCAAATATTCCATATATAAGCCAATGCTTTCTGACAAATATTCGGATTTTGGATCGTCAGGATAGGCATAGATCAAGCCATCTTCATTTGTGTAGCTTTTTTCAACGTGCTGTTGAACAGAGTCCACACTTCCACACCCACCTATCAGTAATAAAAGAATCAACAGAAAGCCAAGCTTGGTTTTCATTAGCCAATCCCCTTAAAGCGTTTTGTTTTGTCCCAGGCAATGGTTTTGCCTCGCAAGCGGCTCCATAAGTAAGTTGAAAAGCTGCGAACGAGTAGGATAATGAATAATTGAGCGTAGGTAAAGTACATAATGAAAATATACAGGACATTTTTCAATGACACGTTGCGATCGACGACCAATGCGCTCAATAATTGACTGGTGTAC
Organism: Planococcus faecalis; assembly: GCF_002009235.1. Classification (NCBI taxonomy): domain Bacteria; kingdom Bacillati; phylum Bacillota; class Bacilli; order Caryophanales; family Caryophanaceae; genus Planococcus; species Planococcus faecalis. The sequence continues at coordinate 2,656,191 of NZ_CP019401.1, read as the reverse complement.
ACAATGTAACTCATAAACCACAAAATCAATAAAGGCGCGTCCATGTTGGGGAGTTGGTAGCCCGCGACACTCATAACGAAAAACACATCTGAAAATAATAAAACCACGACAAATACCAAGTAGGTTAAAACGTGTTGAAGACTGAGGAAAAACGTTTTCCCTTTCCAATGCGACAAGTCTTGCAGTGACTTTTCCAACAAGTAAATATTACCGGTTAGCCAGCGTGTTCGTTGCTTGATGAAGGTTTTCATTTGTTCCGGTTCTTGTTCCCACGTTCTGGATGTAGGTACTACCGGCAGTAAATAGCCTTTTGCGGTCAAGCGTACGGTTAATTCGGCGTCTTCCGCCAGCGCGAAAACGTCGTAGCCGCCGAGTTCTTCGAGTACCGATCTGCGGAGCAACATATTGGTGCCGGCAAGTGAGCCAAGTTTGAACAGTTTCCAACGTCCCGACTGCATCAACAATTGAAATACTTGGAATTCGAGCGCAATCATACGCGTTAAGGTGTTGGTTTCTGCGTTTTTTGTTTTTACATAACCAACAGCACCGGCAGCATCTTTTGTTGTTTCTGCTGCACGAACCAATTTGTCTAAGGCATCAAATTCCGGTTCATTATCCGCGTCGTAAACCACAAAGTATTCCGAGTTTGAAATACTGAGTCCGTAATTTAATACGCGTGACTTTCCAGAAGGCGAGCCGGGTGGTACTGGGATATAGTGAATGCGTGAAAATACCGAAGCGAATTCCATAGCGATTTCCGCTGTGTCGTCTTTGGAGTTGTCATCGAGTACGTAAATATCGAGTTGTCCTTTGTATTCGAGTCGCGCCATGGCACGCAATGTATGTTCAATCACAATGCCTTCGTTATGGGCTGGAATGAGTAAAGCCACACTTGGATAAACGTCTAACTCGTCGCTGTCTTTAAAGGTCAAACGAAACCAAATGCCCGCGATGGTGACGAGTGAATAGAAGATGAGCAATATCCAGAAAAAAGCCATGATGATCATGATGATGGAACCCATTATAGACGTCCCACCAAACTAGCCAGTTGGCCCGCATTTTCAACGACTGTTTTCATAAATGAAAACGGAGGATCAATAAAATTCAAATCGTTTCGCGTTTTATCTTTGAAACGCTCAATCATTTGTTGTGCGCCTTCAGCGTGCGTATTTTTGAGTAGCACGTAAATAACCCCATTGTTGCTAGTGATCAAATCAAATTTTTGGCGAATCGTTTGCAGCGCTAAGCGTTCGATGTCTTCCTGCAAATTAGCTTTGGTTCGTTTGTTTGAAAAGTGAATGTCGATTTTCACAAGCCACACTTCTTCTTTATTGCGCTCAGTTGATGTTAACAGCCACTGGGCTTGTTCATTAAATTCAGTAAGCGTCAATAGCTTGGTCACGCCGGTATATTTCTGCAACAATTGCACTTGTCGCTGAAGTTCTACGTTTTCGTAACCTGTTTTTTTGATCGAATTCATCAAAATCCAATACAGCAACAGAAAGCTCGTTAACAGTAAATGATCGTACATATACAACAACTGCACTTCTTGTGATTTCAAGTTCACAAAAGAATAGGTAGTTAAAAATCCACCATATACGAGTGATACAGCAATGGCGTACAAAAAGACGAAACGTTCATGAATAACGGTCATGATGACAAGCGACAGACCCGCGATCAGGAGGACTGCGTAATAAAAGGGCAGAGCCAAATAAGCAATCGCCCAACCGTTAATCAAAACACCTAAAATTAAAGTAGCCATAATTACATTTTTCTTCATTTTTTCATCCCTTTTGTCTAATGATTTCAAAAACCTGTGAAATAAATCTTATTGAGGTTATATAATACCATCGTATCTTTTTTTTTCCATTTATTTAGTCTTGATGCTACTAACTACTTGTACCCTCTCCTTGTGGTGAAAAAAGTAGGATAGCGAGTATAACTAATATAAATCGGGTAAAAAAAGTGGATTTTTGTGAAATGGTGCCTGGCACCCACACAATACCCAAACAACTCCCCAAAAAATACCCGCATCAAAGCTAGGCGGTTCAAAGTAGTTGCAAATCTCTTTTTTTCGTATTATATTAAATGAGGAGTCAAACGTTGAGGTATCAATCATTGATGCATCACACAATATTACACACGAAAAAGGAGCACGTCTAACATGCAAACTACGCAAACGTATCAAAAAACAAATGATTTTAATGACATTTTATCGAATCGTCGTTCGATTAAACAATACGACCCATCGGTGAAAATCAGCCGTGAAGAAATGAGCCAAATCATTGAACAGGCATCAACAGCACCTTCATCTATTAATATGCAGCCTTGGCGTTTTGTGGTCATTGACAGCGAAGAAGGAAAAGCGAAAATCGCACCACTGGCTTCATTTAACTTGGATAAAGTGATGAGCTCATCTGCTGTAATCGCTATTTTTGCAGACCGCAAAAATATTGAATACGCGGAAGACATTTATGGCAAAGCGGTTGAACTGGGCTATATGCCTGAAGAAGTTAAACAAGCACAACTGGATTATTTCAAACCGGCTTACGAAAACGCACCTGACGATCAAATGAAAGACATTATTATGCTTGATGCAGGTCTTGTGTCCATGCAATTGATGTTAGTGGCACGTGCTCACGGATATGGTACGAACCCAATTGGTGGCTATGACAAAGAAAACATCGCAGAAGCTTTGGATATGGATAAAGATCGCTATGTTCCGGTAATGTTGATAACAATCGGGAAAGCATTAAATGAAGGATTCCCATCGTACCGTTTGCCTGTTGACACGACTACACAATGGAAATAAGTTGAAAACCGATTGATTTTAGCTTATGTTTGAGAATAGGTCAATGAATAGTGGACACTGCTATAAATTGATCTTGGAAATTACGTAGGAGGTCAATTTATGCCATGTTCATTTTCAAAACAAGAGCAAGTTTTACAGTTAGTTAAAGGCCTCAACAATCAAATCAGTCCTAAATTTGAACGCTGTACAGGCATTAGTGCATCGCGCTATGAATTGCTTTATCAGCTTTATAAAACAGCAGAAATCAACCAGTCCACATTGCAAAAAGCCGTGAACATCGACGGTGCTGCCATTACGCGTCACTTAAAACAGCTTGAAGCAGACGGCATGGTAACAAGACGTAGAAATCCTGCGGACAATCGCGTGATTTTTGTCCGTTTGACTCAACAAGGACGCGAGCAAATTGTCGGCTACCGAAAAGAAAATGTCGGCTTTGTCACGCAAATGCTGAACGACTTCACAACGGAAGAAGTCGACACACTGTCAGACATGCTGACGCGCATGCAACACAACATTATCGACTACTGATTTTTTTCAGTAAATACACTCAAAAAGGATGGATCCCATTGATTATTATTCACGCGAACTTACAAGTAAGAGCAGACCAAGAACAAGCATTTCTAGAAGCCAGCAAAGCACTGGTTCAAGCTTCAAGAACAGAAGAAGGCAACATCAGCTACGAATTAAAAAAATCAACTGAACAAAACCAGCACTACACAATGGTTGAAGTTTGGAAAGATCTACAAGCAACTGAAGTTCATAACAAGAGTGAACATTTCACAGCCTTTACGCAACAAGCACCAGGCTTCATGGCTGCACCAATGGACCTACACGTATTCAGCGGCGAGGCTGTAAAAGCGTAAGAATTTTGAAAATGAATAAGCAATTTCAAGAGTAGCCTCGGCTGCTCTTTTTTTTTGTAAGAACACGATAGTGGCTCATATGAGCAAAAAGATTTATAATAGATTAAATGTTCAGTTTATTTCGGAGGGGAAATAGCATCAAGTAATAAAACTGACTAACAATCGTGTAGTCTTTAGTCGTTTGAATAGAAGGGAAAGCCTAGTGGCTGCTCAAAGACTTCAAGCTACTTGAAAAAAGTTAATGTTGCTTCAAAATAGAGTGAAAGGATGGATACTCATGATTATTAATTATGTCCATTTGCACCTACAGCCAGACCAAGAACACGTATTTCTAAAAGCGAGCAAGCTACTTATTCAAGCATCAAGAGCTGAAGCTGGCAACGTAAGCTACGATTTATTGAAATCTACTGAGCAAGATTTTCGCTACCACGTAGTCGAAATTTGGAGAGATGCACAAACTTTTGAAACGCATATTGCTACCGAGCATTTGGCGACTTTCCTTCAACAAGCACCCAGCTTTCTTGCTGCACCAATGGACATGCATGCTTTCGATGGACAACCTTTAAATCTACAATAAAACTTAGTTCTCGTTCTTTAAACGACTACACGCGATGGGTAGACATCTCAAAAAGTGGCTCTGGCCACTTTTTTACATATCCACAAACTTGCACTAGTTATTTAAAATCAACCGACATATAATAAGCTTAGAGAATCTGCAGGAATTTTTATGTCATATATAGTGAACCGCTAGTCTACACAAAAAAGGGGTTCGAAGGGAAGAATGTTTTGAAAACTAAGTACATACCGGTTGTCCTGTGGGGCTTTTGCATCCTGTTGGCTACCAATAACTACAACTTCCAAGCCTTGTTGTTCGCACAAGAAATAGACTTCCATATTCGTTTACTTCCCGATTTCTCGGATTTGTTCATCACGAGCGACATCCAGTTAGACAGTAAAACGTATGTGTTTCAAAAAATAGGCCATGCGTTGTCTTTCGGTATTCTTTTTCTTTTGCTAGCCAAAACAATTGGAAGCAATGCGAAAGCCATCGTGTTCTGTAGCTTGTTCGCTTATTTCACGGAATTCCTGCAGTTGTTTTTCCTGCGAAGTGGAAGAATCTCCGACGTTTTGATCGACATCGGCGGTATTTATTTGGCTTATCGTTTGACTGGTTATGTCGAATCACAAGGAGGGCTATCTGCTGTTTTCGGAAAAATAGCAGATAGTTTTATAGATGACAAGTCACGCTAAAACGAGATATCTCTTAAAAAAAGAGAATCATTGAAACCTATCCGCTGTGTCGCTTCTTAAAATCTTCCACATGTTAAGCCTGATTCAATAAATCGAAAAAAGCTCCTTCACAAGGGCTTTTTTTCTTTAGCTATGGAGAAACGAACAAACCCTCGTTACTCGAGTTTATTCAATTGCCAAACAATGGTTGAAAACTGTCGAACTGTGCTACATAATAAAAAATAGGAGTATAGTCACGACCGGAACAAATAAGGAATAGAGTAAGGAGTTGCAAAAAATGAAATTAATTTTGAAAACAATCGCAGTAAGCGTCGCGGTATTGGCATTAGTAGCAGCTGGAGGGTATTACTTTATCACGCAGCAGTCCTCTGGCGGCAAAGAAATTCAGCAAGTCGCTGAGAAAATCGAGAAGCGCCAAAGTCAATCGACTGAAAAAGCGGGCAGTAAAGACAGCCAAGCGGACATGGAAGAAAGAGAAGTGCAGATTCACCTCCATCAAATGACGCATCAAAAAGTCGTCGATAAGGAAAAAAACGGTGCTGTCGAAATGACACCTGAAAATATTGAAGGCCTACTAACAATCATAAACGCCAATAAACACTATTATGAGAATGGCGATTACTACGAACAAACCTTAATTTCTTGGCAGCAAGATGATTTTTCCACTATTGTGAGTGCTCATAATACGGTTTGGAGTTGGTACAGTGGCACCGCGGGTAGAGCAACAGGGCGACTGAGTGCAGAGGAAGAACAACAGTTTATTGAGAAGAATTTTAGGTAATCGGAATTTACAACCATACCTCTAAAAATAATCGCAATCAATTGGAGAGGAACTTACCTATACGAAGAAAATGCTGTTCCTTAATTATATTGGGGACAGCATTTTTTTCAACACGATGACGAATCAAGAGATAGCGATTATTTGACTTGAAATAGTTTTTGCTATTATGATTCAATATTCTTATAATATAGGTAGAAGTTGTAAAATCGAGGAGGTAGTGTTGTGAAGCTGAATATGGAACAACGTCGCATTGTTGAACTAGAACCATCAGGACCCATGCTCGTAAAAGGGGTAGCGGGATCAGGCAAGACGACCGTTGCGATTCGAAGAATCCATTTTTTGATGGATCATTATTGTCACGAAGAAAATGATAAAATTCTACTAGTTACTTACAACAAAACCTTACTTTATTATATTAAGCATCAGTATGAGCGTATGGCTGAAAAAGAACTGCAAGAAGCCGAACGTTTTTTCTCATCCGATGCAGAAGTAGAAATAACAACGATTGATCGCTTGATGTATAAAGAGTTTAGGAAATATCAAAAACGTATGGGCAAAAAGCTTGAAATCGCTCCTAATGATCAAATTCACAAACTAATGGTGCAAGCCATACATGAAGTGAAAAAAGCGTACCCTGAAGTTAAACTGCTGTTGCCAAAAAACAGTAAATTCCTATTAGACGAAATAGAATGGATCCATTCTTGCTCAATGGTGAATCTTGAGACGTATCAATCGGTAGATCGAATTGGCCGTGCTTCAGGAAACAGTGGAACGCCGCAAAAATTATTGAAAAATTCGCAAACACGTGAAGCTATTTATGAGGTCATGACAGTGTTTGGTCAATTGCTTGAAAGAGCAGGACTGACAACATTCAAACAAATGAACCTCTATGCGTTAGCAGAATTACGCTTGGGTGCTGCTGGACGATACACGCATATTATTATTGACGAAAGTCAGGATTTAACGCGTGTTCAGCTGGAGTTTCTAAAAGAGTTATACAAAGAAAAGGAATATTCTTCGCTCATGTTTGTTGCAGATAACACGCAAAGCATTTATCCACAGTCTTGGCTCGGGAAAGGACGTCCGTTTACGACCATTGGCTTTGATATGAGCGGGAAATCACGTACATTGAGCAAGAATTACCGAACGACAACGGAAATTTCGACAGCGGCTTTCAATTTGATTGAAGCGGATGAAAGCATCCAGTCGAATGTCGATTTTGTGAAACCGGCATTGATTGATCGCCACGGGCATCCGCCGATTTATCGATTCTTTTTAACGCCTCAACAGCAGGTCCATTTTCTAGCAGAGGAAATCGCATTGCTAAAAAATGATTACGCCTTATCCGAGATATGCATTGTGGCGCGAGGAAAGCGAAATATTGAAAGTGCAGCTATCGATTTAGAGCAGGTCGGCATCCCTTGTGAAATTTTGCAAAGCAACGATCCAGATTTTGAATCCGATAAAGTAAAACTCGTAACAATGCATTCGATTAAAGGGTTGGAATTCAAGGTGATTTTCCTAATCGATTTAAACAGTGGATTGATTCCACAGGATTTGTATGCAGATGCTGAAGATCAAAAAACAGTCGAATCAGATGAGCGAAAATTGCTGTATGTGGGCATGACACGAGCAAACGAGCTTCTGTATATGTCTTCAGTAAAAAAACCATCTAGCTTTGTCAAAGAAATTCAACGAAATCATTTACGAATGAAAAAAGATGCATCGCTCCGGCCATTTGAATCAATCAGTATGACAGAATACCAGATGACGGATCGACTTGTTGATATCCATGCGAAAGAAGAAATTACTCGTCAATGGCTCATCCGAGAGTTGCACGAGACGTATGGCTATCCGTATGAACTGATGGAACTGGAATTTCCTGTTCAGCAGTTTTCCAGAAAAGGGTATTGTGACATTGCGGTACAGGTTTACACAGGAGAAGAAGCAAGGCCTTATATTCTTGCAGAAGTCAAACGTTTTGGCAGCGGAATCGAAGACGCCATCAAGCAGCTGACAAGTTATATGGAAGCCGATAGTCGCGCTTTTTACGGCATTGCGACCGATGGGCTCGAAGTCAAAATAATCGATCGAAAAGGTGAAGAAGTACAAGATTTGCCGAAATGCCGTGCCCAATTCTTACCAGATACGAAAAGTCGGCGTATCTATAAGAATCTTAAAAATGGCAGACAATACAATTATGCAGAAGATCGTGATTCGCCAGGACAAATTGAAGTAAGTGAAGCTGGGCAAGAAGTGCTCACGCAAGTACATGAAACTGTGGCAGTCCCACTGATTGGGAACGTTGCGGCTGGCTTGCCAATTTTAGCGACTGAATCCTACGAAACATTTCATACGTTGCCACGTGAATGGCTAGTATCTCCAACTGAAACGTTTTCATTAACGGTGACAGGAGACAGCATGAACGGCGCTGGCATCGACAAAGGAGACGTCGTCTTTGTTCATCAGCAAAATAATGCTGCTAACGGCGACATCGTTATAGCCGTTATCGATGGCGAAGCGACCATGAAAAAATACATGCCAATGGGCAGTGAAATCATCCTGGTGTCCGAAAATCCAAGCTATGAACCAATTATTATGCGAAGTGAAGATGTCTTCATTAACGGCAGAGTGATCGGTGTACTAAAACAATAAGCAGCAAGCATAAAAAAAGCCGCCTCTTCAATCGCTGAAGAGGCGGCTTTCTAGTTAACGGCTATTCATTTCATTGGGATGCGGACCATTGCGACGTTCTTTGTTTAACGCGTCGATCGCCGCCATTTCGTCTTCTGTTAATTCGAAATCAAACACATCAAAGTTTTCTTCAATGCGCGATGGAGTAACAGATTTCGGAATGGCGATGGTGTTGTTCTGCAAATGCCAGCGCAACACAACTTGAGCGGGTGATTTGTCTTTTGACTCCGCAATGTTGACTACGGTAGGATCCTTCAGCACATCGCCCCCTTGTTCAAGCGGACTCCAAGCTTCTAAGAAAATATCATGCTTGGCACAAAATTCTTTTAAGTCCTTTTGCGCCAAGTAGGGATGACACTCCACTTGGTTCAACACGGGTGGAACGTCGCACTCGTCCAGCAGTCGCTGCAAATGCTCAATTTCAAAATTACAAACGCCAATTGCTTTTACACGGCCATCGTTATACAACTTTTCTAATGCTTTATACGTTTCAACATAATGATCAAACTCCGGAGTCGGCCAGTGAATCAAGTATAAATCCACATAATCAAGACCCAGACGCTCTAAACTTTCATCGAATGCACGCAAGGTATTGTCGTATCCTTGATCGCTGTTCCACACTTTGGTCGTGATAAACAAGTCTTCGCGCGGCACCTTGGTGTCTTTTAAGGCGTTCCCCACACCGATTTCATTTGTATAAATCATGGCAGTATCAATTGACGTATAACCCGTCTCTAATGCTTTGGCAACGACTTTTGTCGCCTCGTCATTTTCTACTTGCCAAACACCAAAGCCTAGCTGTGGCATTTTCAATCCATTATTCAATGTAATAAAATCCATTGTGCATAGCCCCTTTTTATGTAGATTCCGTTGCAGTAACTACATACCCGAAGCTTCGGAAAGCTAAGCATCCCAGTTAACGGAAAGCGCCCTGGCGCTTTCCTGAACTTGGGCATTCTAAAGGTTTTTATGGGAGGAATTGGTCATACTGTCGGATTGAGAGCAAATACTGTCCAAATTAGAAAAATACTGTCCAAAAAGCGCCCTATACTGTCCATATCGCCAAAATACTGTCCGCTCAACGATACAAGCAATCCAGCAACAAGCAAGTCTAGCATCTCAGCTAGCGGAAAGCGCGAACGCGCGCTTTCCATGGGCTTGCATCGCTAATTCTTTTCGTTTTTTGGGTTAATCTGGAAATACTGTCCGAATCAGTTGAAATACTGTCGGATTTGATGCGAATACTGTCCGTTCAAGCCGGAATACTGTCCAAATCTGAAAAATACTGTCCAACCCCAAATCTAACACCTCAATTCCACTTTCTCTAAAAAAGAGTATCTCTTTGCACAGCGGGTAGAGTACAAGCAACTACACATTCAGGAGGAATACACGATGACAAATAATTCACAACACAAGAAAGACGATCACGACTCCACGTTTGATAAAATCGTCGAGAAAACAAGCGAGATGCTGAGTGGTAGCGATGAAGGCTGGGAGTCTGACGGTCAGAACGGCAGCCGTGAAGTCGGCGAAGAACACCAACCGACGCCGGACGAAAGCACAGGAGATGTTCCGACAGAAGACAAAGTGGTTCGTGATTCGAAAACGGGTGAGAAGACCGTGATTAAGAATGACAATAAAAAATGGACACGTTAACTAGACTTGAAAACCCGCTCCATCCAATGGAACGGGTTTTCTCTATTCACATGTGATAAACTTTTTATAAAGTAAAATAATAGAATATTTAATTTTATTTAGAAAATAGAACTAGTAAGCACAAATCATAATTTCTTTAGGAATCGGAAGGAGCTGGAGGAAGATGACTGACAAAATGGAAAAAATTCAACAAGGAGCGTTGCAACGCTATTTGAAATTCGAAAAAGAGCGGGAAACAGCAAGCTTTGCTGCGGCGTCGACAGAGAAAATGATGACGCGGTCGAGTATTATCAATCATCACGACAATTTGGCGATTGAACGCATTATCAACAAAAGCGACTTGTTTCCGATTGCGCATTTACAGGCGGGACTCGACGTTAGTAAAGCAGTATGCCGCATCGCCATTCGTGGCAAAAACGGACAGCTTGAAGGCTACGGTACAGGATTTCTTGTGTCGCCGAATTTATTGCTGACAAACAATCATGTACTGGAAACGGCAGAATCAGCGATGTATGCAGTGGCTGAATTTAATTATCAAGACGATGTCCATTTTATGCCGCTTGAAATCATTAGTTTTAGACTGGATCCTCGCCTGTTTTTCATCACTAATGAAGCGCTTGATTTTACGCTAGTTGCAGTGGAACCGAATAATTCAAACGCGGTACCGTTGGCGAATTTCGGCTATTTGCCGCTGCTGCCAAAGCCAGGGAAAATTCTTGAAGGTGAGTACGTCACGATCATCCAACATCCAAACGGGGGGCCAAAAGCAATTACCATTCGTGAAAACGAAGTCAAGTTCATTTCTTCTGATTTTGTTCAGTATGTCAGCGACACAGAACCCGGTTCGTCTGGCTCACCTGTTTTTAATGATCAGTGGATGGTCGTCTCGCTGCACCACGCCGGAATTCCCGACCCGAACGACAACAACGTCTGGATTGCCAATGAAGGCATTCGCATCAGTTCGATTATTCAACATCTCAGTGACAAGCGGGTCGGAATAGAAAACGAGGAGTCGCGTAAACTACTAGATCAGTTGCTTTCAGTGGTTATGCCGGGATCAACGGCCACACCGATGGAAGTAGGGGTGTTGGACGCCGATTGGTACGCTGGTGCAACAGGTTATAACCCCGCATTTTTAGGCGAAAGATTCACTGTAGCGTTGCCTGGTCTAAGTGACGCCATGCTAGCAGACGTAGCAAAAACGACAGATGGTAAGCTCGAACTGGATTATACGCATTTCTCGATTGCGATGAGTCAGTCGCGGCGTCTTGCTTTTTTCACAGCCGTTAACATCGATGGCAATCAACTTGTAGACGTCAAACGAAGCAGCGACCGCTGGTATTTTGATCCACGTATTGATGAATCGTATCAACTCGGCAATGATTTTTACCAATCAAATGACATTGACCGTGGCCATTTGGTGCGTCGACGCGATCCAAACTGGGGCATTGATGCCGTAAAAGCCAATGAGCACACGTTCCATTTTACCAATAGCTCTCCGCAGCATAAAAATTTCAATCAAAAAGTATGGCTTGATTTAGAAGATTACCTGCTCGATAATGCGCGCGATCACGACATGAAAGTGTCGATTTTTACAGGACCGGTGTTCCGTGACAGCGACCGGATTTACCGCGGTGCAAAAATTCCAAGCCAGTTTTGGAAAGTGGCTGTAATGGTGAAAGACGATACAGAGCTATCAGCAACGGCTTATGTGCAAACACAAGAAGATTTGATTGGCGGTAATTTGGAATTTGTCTACGGAAAATTCGAAACGTATCAAGTGCCGATCGAACAAATTGAAAAGCTGACTGGACTGAATTTTGGTGAGCTGCAAAAAGCTGATCCACTAGCAGCGGGGCAAGTAGCTTTAGTCCAGAGCCGTGAGGACATTCGTTTATGAAAATGATGGTGGAACTCGAAGGCGTAACGCGTCGCAGAGATGACAAACTGCTGTTGGACGGAGTAGATTGGCAAGTCCAACAAGGCGAGCACTGGGTGTTATACGGCTTGAACGGTGCCGGTAAAACCTCGCTATTGGATTTAATCAATGCCTATTTTTTCCCGACACAAGGAAAAGTCACCGTGCTCGGCCTAGAGTTCGGTAAGACTTATCTGGCGGAAAAATTGCGCAGCCGAATTGGTTTTGTGTCAGCGTCTGTTCAGCAAAAGTTGCCGACTCATGATAATGCTTACGAAGTGGTGTTAAGCGGAGCGTTTGCTTCACTTGGTCTTTACCAGGAAACGACAGAAGCAATCGATCAACAAGGTGTCGATATTCTCCACGAACTCGGCTGCCTTGAGTATGCCAATCGACATTATCACTCGCTGTCGCAAGGTGAAAAGCAACGCGTGCTAATTGGTCGCGCGTTAATGGCGAATCCTGAGTTACTCATTCTCGATGAGCCAACTGCCGGACTCGATTTTATCGCACGTGAAGAACTGCTTGAGTCGATCGCGGCCATCGCTAAAAAACCAAATGGCCCGACCATCATTTACGTTACGCATCATATAGAAGAAATTTTACCGGAATTTAATAAAATCCTGCTGCTTAAAGCGGGCCGCGTCTTCGCTTCTGGAGATACCCAAAAACTCGTCACTAGTGAACAACTTAGCGCATTTTTTGAACTGCCGGTAAACGTCATGTGGAATGATGGACGTCCTTTGCTATCAAAAGCCAGAAGTAACAACGACTGAATGGCTAAGGGCAGGGTTCCAAGCCAAACTGCTTGGAACCGACCAATACATGCGTTCGGCGTCAAGATTTTAGCGGAAAGCGCAGTGCGCTTTCCTTTTTTTTAGGTAATTGGATGGGGTTTGAGGCTTTGGACAGTAATGCACTCGATCTGGACAATATTTTCGTTTATTGGACAGTATTTGGAGCGAATCGGACAGTATTTTACTCGAATCGGACAGTATATCCATTTAACTGGGAAAAAACGATCAACATGAAAAAATTGTTCGAAATCATAACGTCTAACTAGGTAAATGGCAATTCCTTCTTGCCATGGTGAACATATCGAGTTTGCTAGACGCTATCCGTTATAAAGACCTTGTCGGCGAAAAGAACATTCTAGCTAGCAAGGTTTTCATTTTGCGAATCGTTCCAAAAAGACTGAACTATCTGTGAACTGTGTTAAACTTTCGGTAGGCAGCTAAGATTCTCAGACGTTTTAAAATCAGTCAAATGGGGGGACTTTCGATGGTAGAGGGCATTCACAAGATTTTAGAAGAGCGGGGAATTCGAGTACCGGAGGAACATCAGGAAATGCTGGTGCAGCAGATGCAAGCTGTACAAAAGTTACGGGAAACAGTAGACAGCTCGAAGTTAAAAGATTTTGATATGGCACTGACACATGTACCAGGAGGTGAGCGTCCATGAATAACGAGTTAGCCGCACAATCGATTGGAGAACTGGCACCTAAATTGCGCGACAAGCAGCTATCACCTGTTGAATTAACGGAAGCAGTCTTAGCGAATGTGGATGCTCGTAACAAAGACATCAATGCTTTTATTGTTGTTCAAAAAGAGCAAGCACTGGAATCTGCGAGACAAGCAGAACAAGAAATCCAAAGCGGTAATTACCGCGGTTTTTTGCATGGCATTCCAATGGCATTGAAAGACATTCTGTATTTTAAAGATGAACCGGCGACGATGGGTTCAAAAATCCACGAAGGGTTTGTTGCTGATTTTGATGCGACCGTGGTTTCAAAACTCAAGATGTCGGGTGTGACGTTTCACGGCAAACTCAATATGCATGAGTATGCGTGGGGCGCAACGACGACCAATCCGCATTATGGTGCTTGTCGAAATCCTTGGGATCTCAACCAAATTCCAGGCGGTTCGAGTGGTGGCTCAGGTGCTGCGGTGGCTGCAGACATGGCCATTGCCTCACTCGGAACCGATACCGGTGGATCGATTCGGATTCCGGCGGCGAGTTGTGGCATCATTGGCTTAAAGCCGACCCATGGCCGCATTAGCAAGTATGGTTGTTTTCCACTAGCTTGGAGCCTTGATCACATTGGCCCCATGACAAAAACCGTTTTTGATGCGGCGCTGTTACTAGAAGTGCTCGGTGGTTACGACCCGAAAGATCCCACTTCGGTTGACCGGCCAACGCAAAGTTATTCTGGTTTATTGAATGAAGACGTCAACGGATTAGTGATCGGTATTGAAGAAGGTTATTTTTTCGAAAATGTCGATAGCCGTGTTGATGAAGCTGTCCGAAATGCGTTGCAACAGCTAGAAAAGCTAGGCGCACGGATCGAAATTGTTCAAATTCCGTCATTGGCACAAGCAGAATTCGCGGAACTGGTGACCATTACAACCGAAGCGAGCGCCGTCCATCATGACAATCTCGTCAAACAGCCGGAGAAATTCGGGGAGGATGTTCGCTTTTTGTTAGAAGTAGGAGAGCTCATGTCGGGTGTTGACTACGTACAGTCCCAGCAAATTCGCCGCAAGCTAAATCTCGAATTTGCCGCGGCATTTGAAAAAGTGGATGTGCTCATTTCACCGACTTTGCCTTTTTTGCCACCGTCGATTGGTGACAGCACGGTCAATATTAACGGTCAGTCATTGAGTTTCTTGGATGAAGTGATTCGTTTTACGGGACCAGGCAATTTGACAGGATTACCCGCACTCAGTATTCCTTGCGGTGTTCGTGACGGATTGCCAATTGGTCTGCAAATTATGGGTCCTGCCTTCCAAGAAGAAAAAGTTCTCAACGTCGCCTATGCCCTCGAGAAGCTGGAGCTGATGAAAGGCCAGAAGCCAAATTTAACGTAATTCAGTGAGTGCGAAACAAGGGGATCAACCAATCTCCTAGCTATGAAATAAAAGCTATTATACACAAAAGTAGTTTAGCCTCCAGCAAATTTGTGGGAAAGCGCAAACTTTTACTTTCCACTTTGCGGGTAATCAAACGGATTTTAGAGCGTTGGACAGTATTTCACTCGATTTGGACAGTATTTTCATTTATCGGACAGTATTTGGAGCGATTCGGACAGTATTTCACTCCAATCGGACAGTATATCCATTTAACTGGGAAATCTAGTAGAGAATACACGCGCTATAGCAGCTCCAAATACAACTTTGACCAAAGAAAGGATATCCTATATGACCACTACCCATCAATTTCCAGAAGACCGCGTTCATTATACATGGGACAAAGACCCGCAGCCCGTACTCACGATCAACAGCGGCGATCAAGTGGAATTTTCCACACGCGAAGTGGCTGATGATCAATTCAATAAAGACTCTGTGACAGAAGACATTGCTAGACTCGACTGGGCGAGAGTGTATCCACTCGCGGGACCCGTCGAAATTCGAGATGCCGAACCCGGAGATACGCTGGAAATTGAGATCGTCAAGTTGGTTCCCGGAAGCTGGGGCTGGATGTCGATTCTGCCGGGACTTGGTTTATTGCCTGAAGAGTTTCCGGAGGCCTACTTACGAACTTTTGATTTGAGTGACGGGCAATTCATCCATTTTAGCGACAACATTAAAGTACCCATTACACCATTTCTCGGCACGATGGGTGTTGGTCCCCAAAATGCGGAAGGGCAAGCCATTATGCCGCCTGGCACATTTGGTGGCAATATGGACACGCGGCATTTAACTGTGGGCACGAAATTGTATTTGCCTGTGCAAGTAGCGGGGGCGATGTTCAGCTGTGGGGATGCTCATGCGGCACAAGGAGACGGTGAAGTTTGCGTCAGTGCTGTGGAATGTCCGATGCAGGCATCGTTAAAATTCCGATTGATTAAAGGCAAGACAATTCCAGCACCGCAGTTTCAAACAGCTGGCGCATTAACGCCAAAAGTCGACCACAAAGGATTTTATGGCACAACAGGTGTGGGACCTGATTTGATGGAAGCTTCGCGCGACGCTATCCGTGCGATGGTGGAACACATTTCTGAGAATTACAAAATGGATCCCAAAGATGCCTACTTGCTGTCAAGCGCCTGTGTCGACCTCAAAATCTCCGAAATCGTCGATGCGGGGCAATACATCGTTAGTGCGCTATTGCCACTCGCTGTGTTTACAGAGGAATAGCCTAAAACGCTGCCAAATTCGGTGGCGTTTTTTAATGCACAAATTTAAAAAGATTTCTTAATTATCTGTATTGTTAGTTAACTAGGTGGTAAAATAGGAACAGCATCCTTAGTAACTGGGAAAATGAAATAAATTCCAGAAACAATTTTCAGTGAGAAAGAGGGCCTCTAAATGAACGATATTTATTTTAACAAAGAGTATGGCCGTTTATATGAAAAAATTGAAAAAGGTGAATGCCAAGAGTTTGTTTTTGAGCATACGTTAGGAAGGATATAGCATTTGTTTATCAAGTGTGAAATTCCACAAAAATTAACTGGTCAGGTGTTTTATGATTTGGTGACACCTTATGGCTATGGAGGTCCTCGAATTGTTAGCGGCGAAAATAGCAACAAGGTAGCATTGGTAAGTGCTTTTGAAGAAGAATTTGGAAAGTATTGCGCTAACCACCACATTGTTTCCGAATCGGTTCGTTTTCATCCGGTTATCAAGAATCATGTAGACTTTGAATCGTGCTACGAACTGAACTTCAGGCGTCAGACGATTCAAACGAGATTGGCAGGCATCGATGATCCGATTCTTACAGAATACTCGGCTTCTTGTAGAAGGGATATTCGTCACGGTTTAAAAGCTGGCGTCACGTATCGCATCATCGAACATCCGGAAAATTTAGAGGATTTCAAGAAACTTTATTATTCTACGATGCAGCGCAATGCTGCAAAGATGATCTATTATTTTAATGATGAGTACTTTCAGCAATGCCTCGATCGGTTGAGTGATTATTTGGTAGTTGTTGAAGTGACGTACGGAGAACAAATTATCGGCATGAGCTTAAATTTTGTCGGTGACTCGTTTATTCACGTTCATCTCACAGGCACATGTCAGAAATTTCACCAGCTGGCACCGGCTTATATTCTCCAATATGCTCTTGCGTTATGGGGAAAAGAGCAAGGCAAGGAATTAATCCATCACGGCGGTGGTCGGACGAAGGAAGTGGATGACAAGTTATATCTTTTTAAAAAGAAATTTGGACGGCGCTCAGAATTGACGTATTTTATAGGTCGCAAAATCTGGAATAGAGCGGTTTATGAACAACTGTGCTACATGAATAACGCATCAACGGGCAGCGACCAGTTTCCTGCATACCGTAGCTCGGGATCACCAGTACCTGTCTATTAGTTCAAAAAAACGCAAGTCGATTTAGGAGGAGAGCATATGGCCACTGTCATGCCAGATATTTATTTTTTGCCTGAATGGGGCAAATTTTTCGAAACAAAAGAACAAGATGGCAAAGTCCATTTTTTTGAAATAAACAATGAATTAGGCCATATTTTTTATCAATTTATCGTTCGTCCAACACCGGTACAAATAGAAGAAGAGACGTATTACGATATCATTACGCCGTATGGTTTTAGCGGACCCATCATTCTATCAGGTGACCTAGAAAATAAACCCCAGCTTATAAATCTTTTTGAGAAAGAATTTGGCGACTATTGTGACGAACACCGAATCGTCACGGAATATGTTCGCTTTAGTCCATGGTTAAAAAACCGATTGGATTTCGAATCGCTTTACGAATTTCGAGACAATGGACATGTGTTGTATATCGATTTAAGGGAAGAAGATTTTTTTATGCAACAATTTGCTTCTGTTACAAGAGGACAAGTCAGAAAAGCTTTAAAAAATGATGTAGAAATTGAATTCGATTTTACTGGTGAACATGTTGAAGAATTTCACCGTTTGTACATGCTGACAGTTAAAAAAAATCAAATCGAACCGTATTATTTATTTTCAGTAGAATCTCTTCGCAGCTCTTTTGAAAAATTTGGAGGGAGCCAATTCCTGTTGTTTGCGAAGCACCAAGGACAGTATATTTCGGCTACATTTGTACTTCACCACGGAGATTACGCTCATTATCATTTAACAGCGAATGACCCGGAATACTCATCGCTGTCCGGCAATAGTCTCATCGTATATGAACTTTGCCGCTGGGCAGTCGAGCATGACAAGAAGGAAGTTCATCTTGGAGGGGCGCCTAACGAAAATCTCTACCGTTTTAAGCGGAATTTCACCAAAGCAGAGCCACTCGAATTATTGATGGGAAAGAAAATCCATAACCAGCAAGCTTATGATCAATTGGTCGAAGCCAAGCGTCAAAATGGTGGCATCGAACTTCCCGGTTATTTTCCGTTATACCGAGGATAATATGCGAGGTGCGGTTTAGTGGCTGAGGTGCGGAAAATACGCTGCGAGGTGCGGAAATGAATGATTGAGGTGCCGTGTTGACCATTTGAGGTGCGGAAACTAGCATAAAAGGTGCGGTCAGACATAAATGCAGAAGATGAAAGGGCGATCTAATATGAGAGAACTAGGCGGATACTTTGGCATGGAGAAGTTAATCCATGATGAATTTTATAGCGAGTTGTTGGCGTTAAATAGCGGCAGTAACGCATTGTTGTATTTATTGAAAGCACGTGACATGAAAAAACTCTACATCCCCTATTATTTATGCGACTCGGTTAGTAATCTGTTGACTAAATACGGCTATGAATATGAGTATTATTCTGTTGACGCGCAGTTTCAACCGATTTTTGACAAGCCGTTGCTGCAAGGAGAGTATTTGTATGTGGTTAATTTGTATGGCCAAGTCACACAAGAAAAAACGCGTGCGCTAAAAACACGCTATGACCAACTGATTTTAGATCATAGTCAGGCTTTTTTCCAGAAGCCCCTAAAAGGCGTCGATACGATTTACTCTTGCCGCAAATACTTTGGCGTGCCGGACGGTGCTTATTTAGCGACGGACGTCGTACTAGCAGAAACACTCCAGCAGGACGTTTCAAAAGACCGCATGACACACGTACTTGGTCGCCTTGAGGGAACAGCTAGCGACTATTACGCAGATTTTCGCAGCAGTAACGACAAACTTTCTGAAGCACCGCTCCGGACGATGTCAAAACTCACAGGCAACATTATGGGCGCTGTCGATTATGAACAGGCCAATCGACTACGAAATGAAAACTATGCCTACCTAGACAAACAATTGGGACAAGAAAATTTGCTGAAACTAACAATGCCAGAAGGTGCTTTTGCGTATCCACTCTTAGTAGAAGATGGTGTCGCCAGTAGAAGTAGACTTGCCAAGCAGAAAATTTACATTCCGTTGCTGTGGCCAAATGTTCTCGATGACTGTCCAGAAGGGAGTACCGAATACCAATACGCTGCCAACATCCTGCCACTGCCTTGCGATCAGCGCTATACTGTAGAGGATATGGCGTATTTGGTGGACATGATGAAAAAACAATTGGTTTAACTAATCGAAAGAACATGCAAATAGTTTAAAGATAATTAGTTTAGTGTTAAACTAGTTGCGATAAACTAATTAAGGAGCTGTTCAGATTGAATAAATTACAAGACAAAGTAGTCATTATCACCGGTGGAGCTGGAGGAATTGGTGGAGGAATGGCAAAAGCGATGGTTAAAGAAGGCGCAATTGTCGTTGTTGTCGATTTAAACGAAGAAACAGGTAAAGCGATGGAGCAAGAGTTGCAGGCAATTTCTCCAAAATCCATGTTCTTAAAAGCCAACTTGATGGAACGTGACAAACTAAGTGGCATTATTGATACTGTAATTGAGAAATACGGTCAGCTAAATGTCTTAGTGAACAATGCGCATGCCTCTAAACAAAAGTTAATTGAAGACACCACGCAAGAAGATATTGATTTGTCATTTGGTACTGGCTTTTACCCGACATTTTATTTGATGCAAGCAGCACTTCCTTACTTAAAAGAAACGAAAGGAAGTATTATTAACTTCGCCTCAGGAGCTGGGTTAGAAGGTCATGCAACACAAGTGGCTTATGTAGCTGCGAAAGAAGCCATACGGGGTATTTCGCGCGTCGCTGCAAACGAGTGGGGTCAGTTTGGCATTAACGTCAATGTGATTAGCCCAGTAGCTGACTCGCCGGGTGTACGTGAATGGGCCAAAGCGCAACCTGAATACTATGAAAGAGTGAAAAACAACATTCCACTCGGCCGTTTTGGCGATTTGGAACATGACATTGGACCGATCGCTGTATTCTTAGCTTCGGAAGATTCGAAATACATGACGGGACAAACATTGATGGCTGATGGTGGTTCCATTATGTTGCATTAATCAAGCATACTAGAGCGTTGAAACCTTGTTGGTTTTCAACGCTTTTTTTTGTTGAATCGAATAAAGAAGAACAACCAAGGGCTAGAAAATAACGGTCTTTGCGGTAGTTACTTTGCGTCACGGATCAACTGTGAACACGTTTGATCTTTATTTTTAATTCGTGTTACACAATACTTATAATGTTCCCGAAATATGGTATGATGCTGAGTAGGTCAGCTTTACGGAAATGATACAAGTATACAAAGTTGCTCGGCAATTTTTGACTATTGTCCGGGCACTTCTATATGAACTGTCGATTATTTGCAGATCAGTATTTACTTTATTTCATCAATTGGAGGTTTTCTTATTACTACTATAGGATTTGTTATTAGTCATAAAAACAACGAAAAACGAAGAGCGCTTTTACCGAAGGACATGCCGAACATCAAAAATATCGAGCAATTGTTTTTTGAAGTGGGCTACGGTGACGCACTTGGTTATGCAGATGCGGAATATGCGGTTTCTGGTGCACAATTTGTATCGCGTGAAGAAGTACTAAAATGTGACGCCATTGTCGACGTAAAATTAGGCAACGCAGATTATTTTGATCAATTATCACCTGGGAAATTATTGATTGGTTGGGCTCACGCAGTTCAAGATATCGCTTTTACAGATTCTGTACTTGCGGGAGACCACACCGTCATTGCTTGGGAAGAAATGTTCGAAGACGGACGTTATATTTTCTACCGCAACCGTGAAGTGGCAGGAGAAGCAGCTATTTTACAAGCGTACCAATATTGCGGCAAAATGCCGTACGAAACGAAAGTAGCGGTTCTTGGTAACGGTCACACGACCAAAGGCGTACTGCGCATTCTTCATGGTTTAGGTGCCGATGTCGATGTATATGGCCGTAAGCTTGAATCGTTGTTCATGAAAAATATGGGCAATTACGACGTTCTTGTTAACTGCGTGATGTGGGATACCAATCGTACCGATCGCATTATTTACAAAGAAGATTTAGTGCGCCTTAAAAAAGGCGCAATGATCGTGGACGTTAGCTGTGATCCAAATATGGAGATCGAGACATCGCGTCCATCGACGATTGATGATCCCGTTTATACAGTGGATGGCATCATCCATTACACAGTAGACAACACACCAGCGATGTTCCCACACACCGTTACTAAAGTATTGAGCGAAGGATTTTCGCCGATGGTGGACAACTTTATCGAAGGCAACTGGACAGAAATGATTCAAAAATCGATGGTGATTGAAAAAGGTCATATTCTTGATCGCCACATTCGAGAGTTTAGAGAAGCCAGAAATCTATTAGTGAAGTAAAAGAAAAAGAGTCTCAACCGACAATTGTCGGTTGAGACTCTTTTTTAGATGAATAATTTACTGGTTAATGAACGCTGTCGTCAAATAGTTTTTGAATTCACCAAACAAATAAGCTTGTCCTTTTGTGTTTGGGTACAACTTATTTTGTATCAAATCGGTTTGTGCGATTTTCTTCGTATGAACGTCATTTGACATCACTTGATAAAAATCAAATAAATAAACTTGGTCTTGTGAAGCGAGTTTGCTGCTTGCACGCATATAAGGCAGCATTTTTAAGTTGTCTTTAAAGGAAGTTGTTGGATTAGGTGTTCGAATTAGCACTTCCGTTTCACCATTCGCGATAATTTCTTCCACAATCAGTCGGTAATTTTTGGCGTATTCCTCAACGGGAATTTTCCAATCACCCAGTGCATCGTTTAGTCCAGCGGAAATAATGACCAAATCAGGAGCATGAGTTAAAACGTCACTGGCGATTCGCTCTTTCATATGAGAAACGGTATTGGCGTTCATGCCTGCGTTGATGACGGTTATTTGCTCCGGGTATTTTTCATCCAACCATTCAGTCAACAGAGATACGTGATTGGGGTGGCCATCCGGCAATGAGTCAGCAGACGTCACGTAGTCACCTAAAAAGACAATCGTCACAGGATTCCCCGCAGCCAACTTTTCTGAAAAGCCAATAGGCTCTGCTTGTACTTTTTCTATTGTAGGAAGGAATGCCACTTCTTCTGATAGCTTAACGCTATTTAAATTTTTTTCTCCAGCTACAACAATAAAAATAAGAGCAATAATTAACAAATAGATTAATTTTTTTAGCATCTTAATACCTACCTTTCTTTTTTGAAATTAACTCTATTTTACCACAATTGTGCATTAAATTAGTTGAAATTTCAGAATGTTTATGAGTAATTTGTAGTTAAAACTGTGATAAAGCTGTTTTAGCAGTTTTAATGCAAGTAGAAAGGGGATAATAGACCGACAATATAACTCTTATCGCAACAATAGGGGGTATTTTAAATGAAGCAAATTGGCGGTAAATTAAAGCAAATGAGAGAACAAAATCAATTGAGCGTGGAAGACTTGGCGAATGCAGTAGGATTTGCCAAAACCGTCATCTGGGGATATGAAAGTGGTAAAAAGCAAGTAAGCGTTGCTCATTTAGAAATACTGGCTGATTACTATAAAGTATCAGTAGATTTTTTACTAGAACGCAACCAAGCAGTTACTGAGCTCGACTTTCTAAAAGTGTAGGATTTAGAATCCATCAAGTTAGTAGTAGATGACCGACCGGTAAACGATGAAGAACTGACAGAAGTTGCTTCTTACTTGCAGATTAAACGCCGCTTGCAACAAGAAGACTCGTAGACCGAAAAAACAGTCTGCAACATAAACGTTAATGGATTGTTCACTCAAAAGAGGCTATCTGTGAAAACACAGATAGCCTCTTTTGAGTGAACAAATACTGTATAGTTCCTGTGCTCGGCTAGTTTAAAAAGCTATGTTTCAGGGAAATCTTTGACTTATGGATGCTTTAAATTTTGGAGGAGATGGCAATGTCAGCTGCACTCGTAACCCTACTGTTAGGTATCGGTTATTTGGTATTTACAATTGATAAAAAACAAGAAAACTTTCCTGTACCGGTAGTGCTCGTATTAATTGGGATCGGCTTGTCATTTGTTCCTTATTTTAATCAAGTAGAAGTAACGGAAAATTTAATTTACGATGTCTTTTTACCCGGCTTATTGTTTGTATCGGCTTATCAATTTTCAACAAAAGCGCTACGAGAAAATGCTGGGATAATCGGTTTGTTGAGTACAGTTGGCCTCGGGCTGACAATTGTACTTGTGGGACTGGCGATCTTTTGGATCGGCGGCTGGTTTTTCTCGATTTCACTGGCTGGTGCATTCGTAGTTGCAGCGATTTTAGCACCTACTGACCCCGCATCGGTCGTTTCCATTTTGAAAAAATCAGCGCCTGATAAAAGTATTGCGGATATTGTTGACGGTGAGTCGATGATTAACGATGGTACCAGTATTGTCTTATTCACTGTTTTGTCGAGTATGTATCTGCAATCACAATCGCTCGATATAATCACTGTTTTTGGTGATTTTCTTTACGTTTCACTGGGAGGAATCCTACTGGGAGTTGCTATAGGCTGGGTGATGAGTAAAGCGGTTCACATTACGCATCACCGTGATTATCAAGTCATGCTTAGTATCGTGCTCGCATATGGTGTGTTTCAATTGGCTGAGAGCTTTGGATTTTCAGGCGTATTAGCAACCGTTTTTGCCGGCATTATGTTATCTTGGGAATTTTCACATACGAATAAAGAAGATCATTACCGAGAAGCGCTTTCAGGCTTTTGGGAAGTCGTTGAACCATCGCTGTTGTCGCTGTTATTTTTACTAATTGGCATCGAAGCAACCAAATATTTATCATGGGATAATTGGCTACTGGCAATCCTCATCTTGTTTGTGAGCATTGCGATTCGATTTCTTGTTGTCGGTAGTACATTTAAGGTAGTAGCTGGCAAAAAACACAAATCCATTTGGAAAAAGTCTCTCGTCATTTCGTGGTCTGGCATCCGTGGTTCGATGTCTGTATTCTTACTCTTACAGTTGGAAACGCTAGCGACTGGGGAAGCGGCAGCAGAATTGATTTCGTTAGGTTTTTCAGTGGTCATCTTGTCCTTGATTATTCAGAGTCTTGGCATACATCCGTTATCAAAGCTGCTCGCTAGCAAATAAAATAGCGCATGCCAAGAAACTGAACTTCTGGCAGACGCTATTTTTAACGATTTATCTAGTTTTTACTTTCAAATACAATTCCTCTATTTTTTCAGGCAATAAAGGCTTTTGAAAATAATAGCCTTGAGCTTGATTGCATCGTCGAGCTTTTAAAAATGTTAGCTGTTCCAAAGTTTCCACGCCTTCAGCGATTACATTCAATCCTAGATTACGAGCCATTTGGATGATTGTGTCGACCAAAGCTGCATCTTTTGAATCAATGAGAATATTGCGTGTGAAATGTTGGTCAATTTTTAATGTATCAATCGGGAACAATTTTAAATAGCTTAAAGAAGAGTAGCCAGTACCAAAATCATCAATTGATAAATGAATGCCCATCGCTTTGAGTTGTTGCATTTTTGAAATGGCGGATGTAGCGCCTTGAATGATGCTTTCAGTTAATTCGAGTTCAAGAAATTCAGGTGCGAGTCCCGCATCGTCTAAAGCTAACGTGATGACTTCGGCAATATTCCCTTGTGAAAACTGCCTCGCTGAAATATTGACAGCTACGCGAAACGGCTCTACTCCTGCATCTTGCCAATCTTTTGTTTGTTGACAAGCAGTTCGAAGAACAAATTCACCGATACGCAGAATCATGCCACTTTCTTCTGCAATTGGAATAAATTCAGCAGGAGAAATGGTTCCAAGCTTCGCATGATGCCAGCGAACCAACGCTTCAACACCAATGATTTTTTCGGTTTCAAGATCAAATTGTGGCTGATAATGAACCGAAAATTCGTTCAGCTCTAAGCCTTTTCGGATACTCATAGCAATTTTTGATTTCCGAGCAATCAGTTCATTCATCTCAGAAGTAAAAAATTGAAAGTTGTTTTTGCCTTCTTCTTTCACGCGGTACATCGCAAGATCGGCATTTTTCACTAAAGTTTCAGCATCTGTGCTATCCGCTGGAAATAAACTAGCACCGATAGAAGGCGTAATAAAAACAGCTTCGTTGTTTAATTGGAAGGGGTTACTTAACATCTCTAAAATTTTCTGTGCGGTAGTTTGAGTTTTTTCATCGTCCGTGTTGGGCAGCAGTAAAACAAATTCATCACTGCCAATTCTCGCTAACGTATCATTTTTGTGGATACAGGATTTAATGCGATCGGCCACTTTCACTAACAGTTGATCCCCTAGTTGATGACCATACGTGTCGTTGACCATCTTGAAATGGTCTAAGTCAAGGTAAAGTACAGATAAAACCATCTTACTTTCTAGTGCTTGATTGATTGTCGAACGAAGGCGATCATTGAACAATCGGCGATTTGGCAAGCTCGTTAACGAATCCAGGTAGACCAGGTTGCTGATTTTCTCCTCGTTCGTTCTCCGGTCAGTGATGTCTCGAATAATCAGGCTGTAGTAGTTGCCCTTGACTGTTTCCCAAGATCCTATGGATAATTCAACTGGAAACTGGCTGCCATCTTTTTTTGAGCCAATTAACTCAAGCGTTTTTTGAGTGATTGATGCTTCGACGTATTGACTCGGATCCAGGCGTGCTTCAGGAAAAATTAAACGAACATCTTCGTAAACAATTTCCTTTTTGTTGTAGCCAAAAAGAGACTGTGCGCCTCCATTCCACTGGATGATTGTGCCTTTCGCATCTGTTACGACAATCCCATCTGTTGCGGATTCGATAATCGATTGAAATTGACGATTGTATTCATCAAGTAATGATTTTACTTTGTTGTCGCTGCGAATGCTCAGTACAGCAATCAGCAAAATTAATGCCATGCCAATCCCAACAGTATAAGCAAGATAACTACTGTTCATTGAAGGAGCTGTTGTTACGTGATGAGTAGACGCTTCAAATCGTGCAGCTAACATGCCGATGTAATGCATGCCTGAAACACCGATCGTGATCAGCGCAGCGCTGGCTATTTTTGACCAAGAAAATCCGTGCCGGTCTCTCGAATAATGCAGTAAAAACATGGCTAATAGAGCAGCGACTAACGCGACCACTACTGACAATATCCACAGTACGGCATCATAGTAGACAATCGCCTGCGTTTGCATCGCGGCCATCCCAGTGTAATGCATGGCAACAATGCCGGTTGCAATTAAAACAGCACCAGCGATTACCTCGAATTTTTGGACGACGGGTTTACTGATAATGCTGAAAGCAAGTCCGCTTGCGAAAAGAGCCGGTAAGATTGAAATAACAACCAACGCTGTATTATAGGTTACTTCCATCGAGAGATGAAAAGCCAGCATACCGATAAAATGCATAGACCAAATGCCAAGTCCCATGACGAGAGCTCCGAACAAGATCCATTTTATTCGTGCTTTTCCAACGGTCTCGTGCAGCATTCCGCTGATGTTCAAGGCGATAAAAGAAGAAACGAAAACGACAGCGACCGAAAGAAAGATTAATCGTGGATCGTAAGACAATGGTAAAACGTTCAAGTAATTTACACTTCCTTTATTTAGTAGAGAGTAAAAAGATAGAGTTATTTATAAAAAAATAGAAATTATTGAATGTAATTAAGGACGTATGACTTATTTATCTTAGCACAGCTATCAATAAAATTGATTTATTTTCAAAATTTATTAATAAAATATTTTCATGTCAAAAGGGATTCGTCGTGCTAAGGATGAAACGGTTTTATAACAATAGCTTTATAATAAAGAACTGTTATTATTAAACAATAAAGGCTTAGAAAATAAGAATGAGAAGGTGAAAAGATGCAAGTTAAAAAAGCAATAATTCCAGCTGCTGGTCTTGGAACACGATTTCTTCCGGCAACTAAAGCAATGCCAAAAGAAATGCTACCTATCGTCGATAAGCCAACAATTCAGTACATAGTGGAAGAAGCAATTGCTTCTGGAATTGAAGACATTATCATTGTTACTGGTAAAGGAAAGCGTGCCATTGAAGATCATTTCGACCACGCCTTTGAATTGGAAGACACCTTATTAAAAAAAGGCAAGATTGACATGCTTGATTCGGTTCTAGAAACTTCCAATGTGGAAATCCATTACATTCGTCAAAAAGAACCACTTGGACTTGGTCATGCCATTTGGTCCGCGCGCCGCTTTATTGGCAATGAACCATTTGCCGTATTGCTAGGCGATGATATTGTAGAAAACGACGAGCCTTGTCTTGCTCAGTTGATGAAGCAAAACGAGTTGACTGGTAAAAGTGTCATCGGCGTTCAGCAAGTTCCAGAAGACGAAACGCATCGTTATGGCATTATTAATCCCGTTTCAATTGACGGAAAGCTAATCAAAGTTGATAACTTTGTGGAGAAGCCAGAAGCGGGAACTGCTCCATCCAATTATGCCATTATGGGCCGTTACATTTTGACACCTGAAATTTTCGATTTTTTAGGACAGCATCAGCTTGGTGCAGGCGGCGAAATTCAATTAACCGATGCTATCCAACAGCTCAACGAAGTACAGTCTGTCTATGCTTATGAATTTGAAGGACAGCGCTTTGATGTCGGTGAAAAATTTGGCTTTATTGAAACGACTATTGAATTTGCTTTAAAACGCCCTGAACTTAAAGATCGATTGTTAAAGCTTTTTGAGGAAAAGTTAAAACAGTCATACATTAGCGAGAAATAAGCAGAAGGCCATAAAAATCGTTTTATCCAATCGGGTGAAACGATTTTTATTTGTGTCTACTGATCAACGGTATCTTTGTATGAATAGCTTAAAATGTGAATAATCTCAAAAATCTGATTTCTTTAGTGAATAAACAAAAAAACTGTGGTAGACTATTTGATGAAGAGTGGAAAATCTTAACAGCTAGCTTTTATGATCAATCTGTCAGTGTTTTTTAAATCCAGGTGAAGGAGGCATCTTTGAGGTGAATGATATTTACTTTGAACCAAATTATGGTCGACTCTATGAAAAAATTGAACAAGGAACGTGCGAGGTTTTTGAATTTCATCATGATTTAGGAACAGTCAATCACATGTTCATTAAAAGAGCTGTTCCCATAAGCATCAATGAAGAACCCTATTTTGATATTACGACACCTTATGGCTATGGTGGTCCTCGTATTACGAAATGTGAAGAAGTCCATAAGCGTGAGCTAGTTCACGCTTTTCAGCTTGCTTTTAAAGCGTATTGTCAAAAAGAAAATATTGTTTGTGAGTTTGTACGTTTTCATCCTTTGTTTACGAATGCGCAAGATTTTGAAAGTTGCTATGACTTAACATTTCGCAGGTATACAACAGGAACCAATTTGAAAGATTATGATGACCCCATCAAATCAGAATTTTCCAAGTCAAAGCAAAAAAGTATTCAAAAAGCTTTACAAGCAGGTGTGGAATATCGAGTAACAGTCAATCCTCCAGACTTAGAGGAATTTAAACGTCTTTACTATTCAACGATGAAAAGAAAAGACGCGGATGCTGTCTACTATTTCAATGATGCCTATTTCAGTAAATTGCTGGACACTTTAGGAGAACACATCGTTCTTGTAGAAGTATTGTACGAAGAAAAGGTCATTGCAGTTGGCTTAAACTTGATTCACGAAAAATTTATCCACATTCACTTATCTGGAACACTCAAAGAATACCAACACCTGTCTTCTGCTTTTATTATGCGATATGCACTCGTTAAGTGGGGGAAAGAGAATGGCATGGAGCTGACTCACGAAGGTGGCGGTGTAACAGGAAGCGCGGACGATCCTTTGTATCTATTCAAAAAGCAATTCGGTAAAAACACAGAATTCAAGTACTACATTAGCAATAAAATCTGGAATCAAAAAATTTACGATTTACTGTGCACAACAGCATGGGTGGACAAAGAATCAACATCCTTCCCAGCTTATCGCTCAAAAGTAACACAAGCAGTACATAAATAAACTGCTTCTACTAATTATTTACGCATAAAAACGAGAGGTCTGCTTTGGAGCAGACCTCTTTTTGGGTTGTCTAAAAGCTTCAGGGATTCAGAAACGACTCTTCCTATCGATAGGGCTGGTTTTCGCTTTTTAAACTACCTGTTATAATAGACTTTATTGAATATGAACTAATTTCAACAGAAAAGGACTTATCATATGACTACTTATAAATTTTTTTCATGGATAGCAGCGTTGTTCTGGATGGCGGTTATTTTTTATCTGTCTCATCAACCAGGTTCTGCATCGAGTAATTTAAGTTCGGGCGTTGTAACGGCATTGTTAGACCTCATTAATCTAATAGCACCGCAAGTAGAATTAAATGTGGAAACATTTCATACCTTTATTCGAAAAAACGCTCACTTTTTCGCTTATTTTCTGTTGGGTCTGTTAAGTTTGAATGCCTGGAGAAGCAGTGGAATTACTGGACTCAAACAACTAATTCTTGGATTTGGCATGTGTATATTGTTCGCAACAACTGATGAGATCCATCAATTGTTTATTGAAGGACGAAGCGGAGAAGTTAGAGATGTCATGATTGATAGTGCTGGGGCAGTTTTAGGCGTTTTAATCTATGGCTTGTTTGGGTATTTATGGGGTTCGATGAAAGAAAAGACGTTAAAAAGAAAGTAAAGATGTAAAAATGACAACTTTATGACTGGATTAGGTTCAAAAGTCATAGATAATTCCGATGCGCTAATAGATATGAGACTAGTAAATGTTGAAAATTTAGCGTAAGATAGTATCAATTAGCAATAATAATGGAAATTATAAGGAGTAATGCAATCATGTCAGCAATTAGTTTGCCAAAAGAGAGGTGGAGTCCATGTGGGCTTTACTAACAGGTGGTTTTGTATTCGTTACGGCCATCATTTTTTCGTTGGGAAAAGCAAGCTCAAAACGAGAAGATGCTAGCCATCGCCATCGCGAAGAACTATTGGCACGTAACAAAGACACTGTCGCAAAAGAAACGGTTGTCACTATTTTAGAACCACAACCAGCAGAACAACAAAAATCACATAGAGAAAACAAGACACGGCATCCTTCAGAGCAACTATGAGGCTGTCGTGTTTTTTAGTTCTTAATGACTAATTCTTATTTTTATTTGAATTTTCAGTTTTTTAATTGTTATTTCCAGTCAACTATCTGTATGATAAGAAGTGAAGACATTTTATGCTGTGAGAGGTGATTGGGTTGAACATAAGGAAAATTGGTTTTGTGCTGCTATTGCTTCTAGGCATCGCGGGGGTTAGTTATTTCTTTTTAATAATGGAAAAGCTGCCGCAAGAAGTTGAAGTTGAAAACGGAAGTGAAGGCAATCGTACAGCTTTAGACGAAGCAGTCGATAAAACAACAGAAATTCAAAAATCCATCGATGAAACACCAGCTGGAGGAACGTTGGAAATTCCACCGGGCGTTTACAAGCTTAGCAAAAACCCAGATTTGAAAGCGGTCACTGGATATGGTGACAGTTATTTTGCATTAAAAATTTCAAAGCCAATCACTATTGTAATGGAAGAAGTTATCTTCCAAACAGATACAGATGACGAATACGGTGTGTTTTGGGTGAATGAAACAGAAGATGTTCATTTAAAAGGTGGTTTTCTTATGGGAGAACGTTTACCAGAAGAAGGCTCTTTAACCTCTCATATCGCAATTTTGTTTTTGTATACGAACAATAGTTCAATTGAAGACACTTACATGAAAAATTATTCTCAAGGCGTGCATCTCAACCATTCAGATCATAATGTTGTTCGAAAAGTAACCTCCGAATTCAATTATGGATCAGGAATTATCAACTTTGACTCTGATCAAAATGTCATTGATTCATGCGTCGTGCGAAATTCGGGTGATGGCCACATCTCTCTTTATGGAGGTGGCAGTGACAACCGTGTAATTAACTGCATGGTTACTGAAGATCGGCCAGGTTATGAGGATCAACAAGGAATTACTGTGGAAAGTGAAAAGGCTAGCACGATTGAAAACAATACAGTAAGCGGATTTTACTATGGCATTGATGTTAAAAATGCCTCAGAGTCAAACATCATCGAATCGAACATCGCCTTTAACAACGAATACAATATCGCTGTAAGAGGTGGAGATGGTGGTGAAAACTTAGAGTTGCCAAGCTACAATACACAGATTCTTAACAATATGGTTGTGGATCCGCGAGGTAAATCCTCCTATGGAATTTATGTTGGTGCAGGTGACGGCCATGTCGTGATTGGAAATACGTTAAATGTCGACAATCTCATCATTCCAGAAAAAGATTTAGAAGTTTATGAAAGCCAAAACTTTTTTGTAGAAGAATAAAATCAAACACGTTTCCCTTTAGAGCGGATAAAGGCTCTGGGAAACGTGTTTTTTACTGCCTGCTGTAAAGTGAGGTGCGGTTATAGACGTTTGGGGTGCGCTTCTAGCCATTTGAGGTGCGGTTTAGTCGAATGGAGGTGCGGCTTTACTCGTTTCAAGTGCGGTCAGTTCTCATCAATAAAATAAACGCTCTTACAAATTTTCTACAAATGATATAATTGGCAATAAGACAATGTTAAACAGCTAAGGGAGGAAAATAATCTATGGTAATTTTAGTTTGTGGGGGCGCAGGATATATTGGCAGTCACACTGTTAAAGAGTTGGTAACTACATACGAGGTAGTCGTGCTCGATAATTTGACGACTGGCTTTGAAAGCTTAGTCGATGAGCGAGCAACTTTCGTCAAAGGTGATTTGGGCGATCCGGAAGTAGTAGACACAATCTTCAAAACGTATAGCATTGACGCAGTCTTTCATTTTGCGGCGAACAGCTTAGTGGGGGAATCAGTGGAAAATCCGCTAAAATACTACCGCAATAATGTCGGTGCCACTTTGGTGCTTTTGGAGAAAATGATTGAGTATAACGTCAACCGCTTTATCTTTTCATCAACAGCGGCGACTTATGGCATACCTAATTCAGAACTGATTACCGAAGAAACCGCCACCAATCCGATCAATCCCTATGGACGCTCAAAACTGATGATTGAGCAAATTTTGGCTGATATGGCTCGCGTTCACGATTTTCAATATGTCGTGCTGCGTTATTTTAATGCTGCAGGTGCGCATCATTCGGGAGAAATCGGTGAGAGCCATGATCCGGAATCGCATTTGGTTCCAATTGTGCTTCAGCATCTTCTTGGAGAGCGTGAGCAAATTTCAGTGTTTGGTACGGATTATGAAACAAGTGATGGTACATGTGTCCGTGACTATATTCATGTAACTGATTTAGCGCGTGCGCATATTCTTTCTTACGAAGGAATGACCGGTGGGAAAATCGCGAATCAAACCTATAATCTTGGTAACGGTGCAGGTTACTCGGTCAATGAAATTATCGAAACGTGTCAACAAATTTCAGGCAAGCAAGCAACGATTAACTATGCGCCGAGACGTGCAGGAGATCCAGCAGCTTTAGTTGCCTCATCCGATAAAATTAGCAAAGAATTAGGATGGCAACCAACATTCGATTTGACTGCTATTATATCGAGCGCGTGGGCATGGCATTCGAAATGAAAAAATCCTTTGAGCCTATAGATGGCTCAAAGGATTTTTTTGAATTCTGCGTGAATGGTTTAGGTCGAGATTTTAAAAGCATTATGAGGTAATTGTGTTTCTGAAAAATTAGAATGTTTTGTCTTTATTTTTTATTGTGTGCTAAAATAAAAAAGGTACTAGCTATAAGTATAAAATGTTGGTTCGAGCTGTTACCTGCACACTCCATTCTTCTAGGTATTTTTATAAAATTTTTTAATTTCGTAATCTGTCTTACTCAAACTTGAAGGAGTGGAGCTTATGACAACTAACCCAGTGGTCAGCATTGTCTGCACGAGCTACAATCACGGAGATTATCTAGCTGACGCGATTGATAGCTTTCTTATGCAAGAAACAACATTTGATGTGGAAATCTTGATTTATGACGATGCTTCAACTGATCATAGTCCTCACGTAATCAAACAATACGAAAATAAGTATCCCTCTTTAATTAACCCAATCTACCAAACCCACAATCAATATTCAAAAGGAGTCCGAGTTGAACTTTTCAATCACAACCGGGCTCAAGGAAAATACATCGCTGTTTGTGAAGGTGACGATTATTGGACAGATCCCTACAAATTGCAAAAACAAGTTGACTATATGGAGGCTCATCCTTCTTGTAGTATGACGGTGCATGCGGCAGACCGTGTTCTTTCAGACAAGAAGAAAGTTCTATCTACGGTAAGACCGGCGCATGGAAATGCCGTTTTTTCCATGGAACGCGTGATAGAGGGAGACGGCGACTTGATTGCGACAAACTCCATGGTCTATTCCAAAGAAAAAATAGCTGTACTTGCCCCGTTTTACTTGAATGCAGTGGTAGGAGATTACCCGTTGGTTATTTTAGCCGCGCTTCATGGAACGGTAGATTATTTGGATGACAATATGTCGGCTTATCGAGTAGGAGTAAAGGGCTCATGGACAGAACGGGAGTTAGCGACCAGTACAAAGCGGATCAACCATTATCATCATATGGAAGAAATGTTCGACGAGATTAACGAATACACCCATTTTATGTATAACGATGCATTGACTAAGGCGAAAAATCGCTATCAGTTTTTACGTTTACTGGATCAGGGGAAATTTAAAGAAATAAAGCAGGGGGACCACCGAAAAATTTACTTAGAGCTCAGTATGAAAAAACGAATAGTTTTGGAGATGAAACGGTATTTTCCAACCATCACAAATACGCTTCGAAAAGTAAAGTGGAAAATGATTCGATAAGGATAAGGCGAACAGGAGAATAGGAGACCGGTAAATGGAACCACAATCGTCAATGAAAAAAAAGACAATCGGCGGTCTGCTGTGGAGTTTCGGGGATTTAGTCGGCAATCAAGGCATTCAGTTTCTTATTCAAATCATTTTGGCACGCATGCTGTTGCCTGAACATTTTGGGTTAATAGGCATGATACTGGTGTTTATTGCATTGTCGAATTCCTTAGTCGACAGTGGATTTACGCAAGCCTTAATACGAGAACGAAACGCGAGTCAAACGGATTATTCAACGGTTTTTTACTTTAACTTTTTGATTGCTGTCCTGATTTACTGGGTTCTCTACGCGGCAGCACCAAGTATTGGTCGCTTTTTTGATGAACCACAACTCGTACAGCTTGTTCGCGTATTGTCTATCAGTATTATGATCAACTCATTTGCCGTTATACCCAAAGCGATGTTCGCTAAAGAAGTGAATTTCAAGGTCCAAGCAAAAATTAATTTGAGTTCCAGTATTCTATCGGGACTTATCGCGGTTGGATTAGCGATGGCAGGATATGGTGTTTGGAGTTTGGTGCTACGGCAATTGTCGATGAACACCATTCAATCTCTGTTGTTTACGCTATCGAAAAAGTGGATGCCATCATTCGTGTTTAGCGTCACCTCGTTCAAACGATTATTCGGTTTTGGCTGGAAGCTTCTCGTCTCAGGTTTGATCGATACTTTCTATACCAATGTTTATTTCTTGATTATCGGCAAGCAATATTCCACTGCACAATTAGGGTACTATACAAATGCATCTCGTTTTAGTGAAATTGTTTCACAAAATCTAGCTGCTACTATTCTACGAGTGACTTATCCAGTGCTTAGTCGCATTCAAGATGATAATGAACGCTTAAAACAGTCTTATAAAAACATCACAAAGCTCGCAGCTTTTCTGATCTTTCCGATAATGGTAGGTATGGCAGCTGTGGGTGAGCCGCTAGTACTTCTCGTGTTTGGTGAAAAATGGCTTCCGATGGTCACTTACTTCCAATTGTTATCCATCGCGGGAATGCTCTACCCAATTTTAGCTCTCGATCTGAGCATTTTTCAAGTAAAAGGCCGATCTGATTTGTATCTTCTTTTGGAAATAATCAATAAAACGTCGTTGACCGTGCTACTGGCAGTTGCTATTGTCCTGGACTTAGGAGTTATTGGGTTGATCGTAGCGGCAATTTTGAATACGTACCTTGAATTTTTCGTTAACTGTCAGTTCTCTAAAAAAGAAGTGGCCTATCCAGCGAAAGAAAAAGTGCGTGACTTACTTCCAACGTACTTGCTGTCTCTAGGAATGGGCGGTGTCGTATGGACACTTGGCGAAATGTTGAAAATTCCAGTTTTTTTCCAACTGACAATCCAGGTTACGGCTGGAATAGTCGTTTACGTGACGGCCTGTTGGATTGCAAACGTCGGGGAACTGAAGACGGTCTATAAACTAATCATGTCTATTCCTTCATTAAAAAACCGGTAAGCAGGATTAGCTGCTTACCGGTTTTCGGGACTTCTTCATTTGGGTTTATGGCCATCGATAGGCTGGGAAAAGTTCGCTTTCAATATTGGCATCTGTTTCTTTTAGTAATTGCTGGTAAACTTGTTGGTCCCATATTTTATTGCCAACATAGTAGTCGAATTCCGTATTCTTCCCAAATTTCTTTTTGAATAAATACAGCGTGTCATCGGGACCAGGATTAACACCGCCACCTGAATGAATATATTCCACGCCTTGTTCTTTAGCCCATAACACAATGGCGTAGGTCATGACGTAAACAGGTGACAGGTGATTAAAGTCGCCGTCAACGGTGCCAGAAAGATGAGTATGGATGACATTGCCAGAATGGAAATGGAGCTCTGCACCAATCACTTGAGAATCGAAAATGGCCTCAACTAATAGTAGCTGATCACCAAAATTATCAAGAATTTTTGAAAAGTATTCACGATCAAACAAGTAGAAATCGGCGGCACCAACGCGTTTCATTGTGGCGAGATAAATATCTTGAAATTGATCTAAGTTAGATGGATTCAATGTAATTCGATAAGTCACACCGTCTCTTAATGCTTTTCGAATTCTCTTGCGTGTTGAGCCTGAAAATTCTTCCTGTACAGGATCTTCAAACCCTTTTAACGTGACGCCTGTAGTATGGCGCCTGAAAAGAACCGTATAACAGGACTTGAAATCTTCAGCATTGCCGGCAATTGGATGAAAGCGAACAAACTCACTGACGATATTGTGTCTTTGACAATAATCTTGAAAAGCTTGAGAAAATTGCGTAATCAGTTCATCCTTACGAGTTTTGTCCGCTAATTCGGTAATGATAGGACCTCCGTAGCCATAAGGCGTCAGTAGGTCAAAATAAGGACCACCTTCTAGTGAGACTGGAATTTCTCTTTTGATAAATTGGTGATAGACCGATCCTAGAGGATGTTCGAATTCGAAAACTTCGCAAATTCCTCCTTCCATCTTTTCATAAAGTTCAATATAATCTTTTGTCAAAAATAAATCCCTCAAAATAAAACCTCATTTCTTCAAATTGGTAGGATACATTTTAAACTTCATCTTCTCTATTCTAAGTTCAGTCATGTAGAATCCATTTTCTTGCTAGATATAACTAAATTTTCAATTAAATTAAACTCTCTATTGATTGTAGCTGATATTATAGGTAAATGCGAGGGGGTAAATCATTCGTTTATCCATCAAACTACATAAAAATTTTTAATACAGTACAAAATGAAGGAGTAAATGGTTATTTTTAAAAGAAAATAGTATTCAGAAAAATGTGCATTTAAAGAAAGGTTAGCTTATACTAGCATTAAACGGTGTGTAGCAATGCTATACCCTTTCGATGTAGTGTTGAGGTGGAAGGAGAAATGTTGATGACCTACAAGAAGATTTTTCGTAGGCTTCTTTGTGTACTAGGAATTTGTGGAATGGTTGCTGTATTTATTATGGGACAAAGCTCTTTCTTACCTGAAGAAAAAATTGATGCAAAAATACAGTTTGGAGCAGAAGGTGATGGTCTGACGGATGACACGAAAGCAATACAGCGAGCTATTGATGAAACGCCAATAGGTGGGACAATGCACATTCCACCGGGTATTTATAAATTGACCAAAAATCCTGATTTAAAAGCGAGTACAGGATACGGAGATAGTTTTTTTGCCTTGAAAATTTCCAAGCCGATTACCATTATGATGGATCAAGCGATTTTCAAGACGGAATCAGCAGGGAAATATGGTGTTTTTTGGATTATGGCTACTGCGGATGTTCATTTAAAGGGTGGTTTTTTGATGGGGGATCAACTACCGGATGGATCATTAACTTCCAATATTGCCATCCTGCTTCAAGATAGCCAAGAAAGTTCGATTGAAAACGTCTATACCAAAAATTACTCTCAAGGCATTCACTTGCACCACGCCAATAACAATATTGTTCGAAATGTGACGAGTGAATCCAATTATGGTTCCGGTATTATTAATTTTGCATCAGATTACAACACAATCGAGTCCTGTGTCGTTAGAAACTCTGGAGATGGCCACCTTTCGTTATTTGGGGGAGGTAAGAAAAACCTGGTGACAGGCTGCGTAGTGACAGAAAATCGCCCAGGCTATACCGATCAACAAGGCATTACGGTAGAAAGTGAAAAAGACAGTAAAGTTGAAAAAAATATGGTTAGCGGTTTTTATTACGGTATTGATGTCAAAAATGGAGCAGAGTCGAATGTCATTAAAGGAAATTTGGTTTACAACAATGAATACAATATCGCCGTCAGGCCAGGTGACGGAGGTGCTAATTTGATGACGCCGAGTCATCATATTAGCATTCTTCATAATCTGGCGATCAATCCGAGAAAAAGCTCAGAGCGTGGAATTTATATCAATGTTGGAAACGGACATATCGTGCAAGGCAATACGGTTGAAAAAAACAATCTGATTCTGCGCGATGAGAGTTTAAGGGTAAAATACCAGCAAGAGAATTTCATTGTCATTGACAAACAATAGTTGAAAACTTGCATAATTGTAAATTTTTTGTTTATTTTTCAGAATAATCAATTTACAATAAGTTTCTATGATAAGATAGAAACTGTGTAAATGAATTAGCGGAATTTTGTTCAGTTGAATCTGACAGTGGAAAGTTGGACGAATTCGTTATAGCTGCTGACAAAATATGCTTAACTGGGAGGGGGCTGTAATTTATGACAAGTGAGATAATGGTGAGTATCGAATGCAACAGTTATAATCATGAAGCTTTTATAGCGGAGGCATTAGATAGTATGTTAATGCAGAAAACAAATTTTGCTTTTGAAATTTTAGTTCATGATGATGCATCTACTGACCGAACAGCTGCTATCATCAGGCAATATGAACGGCAGTATCCAGATATTATTAAACCGATCTATCAGACCGAAAATCAATATTCCCAAAATATCCCTTTCGAGTTACTTGCTAACGAACGTGCATTAGGGAAGTATATGGCGGTTTGTGAAGGAGATGACTACTGGACCGATCCAGAGAAACTGCAAATACAAGTGGATTATATGGAAATGCACCCTGAGTGCAGCATGTGCGTACATGCTGCAGAAAAGGTCTCTGCCATAACTAAAAAAACCGTTGCTACGGTTCGACCAAGTCATAAGGACAAAATCTATTCGGTAGAAGAAGTGATTGAAGGAGGAGGCGAACTATTCGCTACCAATTCAATTTTGTATTCTCGTAACAGAATTTCTGAGATGCCTGAGTATTACCTAAATGCTACTATTGGCGATTATCCACTGGTCATCTGTGGCGCATTAAACGGGACGGT
Source organism: Planococcus faecalis (assembly GCF_002009235.1). NCBI lineage: Bacteria > Bacillati > Bacillota > Bacilli > Caryophanales > Caryophanaceae > Planococcus > Planococcus faecalis. The sequence continues at coordinate 2,617,358 of NZ_CP019401.1, read as the reverse complement.
TTATTACATGGACCGGAATATGGCTGCATACCGAGTAGAAGTTAAAGGCTCTTGGACAGATACACAACTGTGTGGCATCTCTGCAAAGAAAAAACATCTTCAAGATGTTGAAAACCTACTCGATGAAGTTAATAGCTATACTCATTTTAAATACGACAAAGTCATCAATCGAACAAAACGTCGGGATCGTTTTTATGTGCTGCTAAAACAGCTGAAAATAAAGGAAACCATGAAAACAGGTTATAGACAGTTTTACGTAAAACCTGAATTTTTCAGAAGAATCTTTAAAAAAATCACAATTTGAAGTACCTGTTAGCTAAAAAAGCTTGCTTACTAACGAAAAACAAAAAGGAATTGGTTGTTTTATAACCAATTCCTTTTTGTTTTGATTTTTAATTAGCAAAATAGACCTATAACGAGTCTGGAAAAATAAATTCGATGAAAATAACAAGAAACAGGAAGGATATACCAGAAAAAACCTGAATTTTACGCGTGAAATTCATCAAAAAAAGAATGTATTTTCATTTTGTCAAAATAAAGTGGAATAATTTGCTTAATTAAAATAAAAAATAATCTAAATTATCTGTTATTTATGACATGTAGTGTGATAGAATGAAAATTAAGAATTAGAATTAAGCACAAAGTAGTGTATCTGAAATGGAGGATTAATAATTTAGAGGTTAACTAGATTTCATTTACCTATAATTAATTGAAAAATAAAATCCGGACTCAAAAATCTGAGTATTAAGTTTTCTGGTCAAAGCGTTTTAAGTAAAGTTGTTTTTCTTAATGTCTCGAACATCAATAACAATAGATGAGTACTATTAATTCGACCAAGTTACCAATAGGTTTGAGTAAATAGTTTTTCAGATAGGAGCCAGCAGATGAAACAGGAAAATTCATTGAAAAAAAAGACAATCAGTGGACTGCTGTGGAGCTTCGGAGACTTGATGGGAAATCAGGGCATTCAGTTTATCATTCAAATTATCTTGGCACGTATACTCATGCCGGAGGATTTTGGAATTATTGGAATGATTTTAGTCTTTGTTGCGTCATCAAATTCACTTGTAGACAGCGGATTTACACAAGCGTTAATCCGTGATCAAAAAGCCAATCAAACCGATTATTCGACGGTATTCTATTTTAATCTAGGTGTATCCATCGTCATTTATGCTGCATTATTCTTTTCTGCTCCATTAATTAGCGGTTTTTTTGAAGTCTCACAACTAACATCCATTATTAAAGTATTGGCGCTAGGTGTCATCATTAATGCATTTTCAATTATTCCCCGGGCAATGTTTACAAAAGAAGTGAACTTCAAAGTACAGGCAAAAGTCAATATGGCTGCCAGTATTCTATCAGGTGTAGTTGCAGTTGCAATGGCAATGACAGGCTATGGTGTCTGGAGTTTAGTTATCCGCATGCTCTTGATGAATTTAATTCAAGCGCTACTTCTCGTTTTTTCTAGAAAGTGGCTGCCTTCGTTAACGTTTAGCATGACATCATTCCGAAGGTTATTCGGATTTGGTTGGAAACTTCTTGTTTCTGGATTAATCGACACGGCTTATAACAATGTGTACTACATGATTATTGGTAAACAATATTCAGCCGGTGCTCTCGGGTATTACACCAATGCTGCAAAATTTAGCGATGTCGCGACGCAGTCGTTAACGGCGACAATTCAACGTGTGACATACCCGGTGTTAAGTGGTATTCAAGATCAAGAAGAGCGATTAAAACAAAGTTTTAAGAAGATCATTAAGCTTTCAGGATTTTTAATCTTTCCACTCATGGTAGGTGTTGCAGCTGTTGCAGAGCCACTCATTCTTTTAATATTCGGTGCCAAATGGATAGATATGGTTCCTTATTTTCAGCTTCTAGCCATTGCCGGTATGCTTTATCCGATTCATGCCTTAAATTTAAATATTTTACAAGTAAAAGGACGCTCGGATTTGTTCTTATATTTAGAAATTATTAAAACGATTGTTCCAACACTGTTGATTATTACCGTTATTTGGATGGACTTAGGTCTCACGGCATTAGTAGCAACGGTTGTATTAGATTCGTTTATATCACTATTTATTAATGTTTATTTTTCGGGACGTGAAATCTCTTACAGTACGAAAGAACAATTCCTGGATTTGTTACCGATTTTTACGATTTCAGTTGTTATGGGATCTGTTGTATACGGGATTGGCAATCTCTTGCTGTTTACAGAACTTTTAACGCTCATCATACAAATTGGAATAGGAGCGGTTCTGTACATTACGATGTGCAAATTGTTTAACATCAAAGAATTCGATACGGTCTACAAGTTACTGGTACCGGTCATAAAAAAGATAAAACCCGCTAAGACGGGATGATTCAGAAAAAAGTAGGTTGACATTGAGGGAGGGAATGGAATGGCAAAAGTTTTTGAACATCCGATTTATGTGACTAGACCATTACTGCCAGACATCACAGACGTTACAGCACGGATAAAGACCGTATGGGACAGTAAGCAATTAACGAATTTTGGTGCACAACACAATGAGTTGAGCGACAAGCTGAAAGTTTACTTAGAAGTGGATCACTTGTCTATGTTCAATAACGGTACGTTAGCGTTATTGCTCGGATTGAAAGCTTTAGCGTTAACAGGTGAAGTCATTACAACGCCATTTACATTTCCAGCAACTGTACAAGCACTAGATTGGAACAACTTGACGCCGGTATTTTGCGACATTGACCCTGTTACTTTTAATATTGATGCCGATAAAATCGAAGCCTTAATTACTGAAAAAACAAGTGCCATTTTGGGTGTTCACGTATTTGGTAATCCGTGCGATGTGGAAAAAATTCAAGCAATTGCGGATAAGCATGGGTTAAAAGTAATTTACGACGGCGCTCATGCTTTTGGATCGAAAATAAACGGGATACCGATTAGCAGTTTTGGAGATATGACCATGTTCAGTTTTCACGCGACAAAGCTGTTCAACACAATTGAAGGTGGTGCACTAGTTTATCAGGATCCAGCGCTCGTCAAAAAACTGGATTTACTGAGAAACTTTGGAATTGCTAATTCTGAAGAAGTAGTGCTGTCAGGGTTAAATGCTAAGTTGAACGAAGTCCAGGCAGGCGTTGGGCTAGAAGTTCTAAAAGTAATGGACGAAGAAAGAACCAAGCGCCATGCCGTTAAAAAAGTGTATGAACAGCATTTAGCAGCTATTGAAGGCATTAGAGTCTTGACGACTCTTGAGGATAGAGCGAGCAGCTATCAGTATTTTGTTATTGAAATTGATGAGGCTAAATTTGGGAAGTCGAGAGACGATGTTCATCGCGAACTTCAAAAACACAATGTATTTGCCAGAAAGTACTTTTATCCTTTATGTAGTGATTTTGACTGGTACAGCGATTTACCGTCAGCACGCCCGGAAAATTTGCCGAATGGTCAGAAGGCTGTTCAGCAAGTGTTGGCCATGCCTTATTACGGGGCATTATCAACCGATTCGGTCGCAGCGATCTGCGGCATCATCCAAGAACTTCATGTGACGCAAAAAAGTCTATCTCAACTATAAGAAATGAGGGAGTTATGATGAAAGGAATAATTTTAGCTGGTGGAACGGGTACGCGTCTTTACCCGCTAACAAAATCGATTTCTAAACAAATGCTGCCTGTCTACGACAAGCCCATGATTTATTATCCACTGTCTGTTTTAATGCTTGCGGGAATTAAAGAAATTTTAATTATTTCAACACCACGAGATATTTCTGGATTTTTAAGCTTGCTCGGTAATGGACAAAAATTAGGAATTAAACTGGAATATGCAATCCAAGAAGAACCGAACGGATTGGCTGAAGCATTTACAATTGGTGAGAGTTTTATTGGGGATTCAACGGTTGCGCTCGTATTGGGCGATAACGTTTTTTATGGCTCGGATTTTGGTAGCAGGTTACAAGAGTCTGCAGAATTAACGAAAGGTAGCATTATTTTCGGCTGTCACGTAGCGGACCCGAGAGCGTATGGGGTAGTTGAAATAGATGATGAATTAAATATCGTTTCTATAGAAGAAAAACCAGAACAGCCAAAATCTTCCTATGCTATTCCAGGTCTTTATTTCTTTGACAATCAAGTTGTTGAAATCGCTAAAAGCATAACGCCTTCAGCGCGCGGAGAAAAAGAAATTACTTCTGTTGTCGATGAATACTTAAAGCGCGGGGAATTGAATGTCAATATTATGGGGCGTGGACTAGCATGGTTAGACACTGGGACGCACGAAGCTTTGCTGGAAGCTTCAAACTTTGTCGAAGCTATTCAAAAAAGACAGGGGTTATATGTCGCTTGTTTAGAAGAAATTGCTTATAGGAGAGGGTATATTAGCCAAGCGCAATTGATAGAGTTAGCGCAGCCTTTGAAAAAAACCGATTACGGGCAGTATTTATTAGATATTGCTTCTGAAAAATCGTTGTTGCCGAGAAATACATTGTTGCCCAATAACTCATAGAAGGAGCACACCTATGGAAAACCTATTAGTAACCGGTGGGGCAGGTTTTATTGGGGGGAACTTTGTCCAATATATGGCCGACAAATATCCGAATTATCATATTTACAATTTAGATGTACTAACATATGCAGGGGATTTAACAAAACATCAGAAAATCGAAAATGGAAAAAATTATAGCTTTGTTCGTCTTGATATCGCAGATCGGCAGGCAATTAGTGAACTATTTGAGCAAATAGATTTTACTTATATTGTTCATTTTGCAGCAGAAAGCCACGTAGATCGTTCGATTACAGAGCCAGAAATTTTTATCCGGACAAATGTGTTAGGCACACAAGTGTTGCTGGATGCCGCAAAACGATCAACGATCAAAAAGTTTGTCCACGTTTCGACGGATGAGGTATACGGAGAGTTAGATTTCGATCCGACAACTTTTTTTACCGAAACAACACCGTTACAGCCAAGTAGTCCTTACAGTGCCAGTAAAGCGTCATCGGATTTATTGGTCAGAGCTTATTACGAGACTTACGGTTTGCCAGTTAACATTACGCGTTGCTCTAATAATTATGGCCCTTATCATTTTCCAGAAAAGCTAATTCCGTTAACAATTTCACGCGTATTAAATGACCAGAAAGTGCCTGTTTATGGCGATGGCAAAAATGTTCGTGACTGGTTGCACGTTCTGGATCATTGTTCAGCGATTGATTTAGTGTTGCATAGCGGGGAAATTGGCGAAGTTTACAACATCGGCGGTCACAACGAACAAACGAATTTGGAAGTGGTGCGGACGATTATTGAGACTTTAGGCAAATCACATGACTTGATCGAGTTTGTTGAAGATCGGTTAGGTCACGATAAACGGTATGCAATCGATCCGACAAAAATTGAGCAATTGGGTTGGCGACCTGTTTATGATTTTGAAACAGGTATTGCCCAGACAATCGATTGGTTTATGGAAAATAAGGAATGGTGGCAACAAATCATCAGCGGGGAATACCAACAGTATTTCGACAGGCAGTATGCAAGAAAATAACAAAATGTGCATAGTCTAGTATGCCGGTGGACGAGGAGGAATGGAATGATGGCAAATCAGCCAACAATCAGCGAGTATATAACGGCTTCTTATCCGAACAAACAAGCAGTGAAAATACTGGAATACAATGCTGAAACCAGCAGTTTAAAAAAACAGCTAGCAACTTCAGGATATAAAAACTTTCTTGGAATTTGTCGACGTAAATTAAGTGATAAACAGGATCCGGAGCTGTATTATGCGACTGAAAAGACGCTAACTTATAAAAACAATGCCGAAGTATTGATTATGAACAACGCTGATTTTTTAGATTTGAAAAATGCGTTTCATTCATCAGCAAATTTAATTCTTTTCATTCCGTCTAACATTGTTGATCGTGCCAGTTTCTTGCCGCTTTGGGCTTACAAACTAGCGAGAAAGAAAAAATGGACGTTCTATTTTGAGTCCTTTATTGACGGTTTGGGAAAAACAAAAGCGACCGTTGTCTTTAAACGAGATCATCAAAAGGACAAAGAAGCCCGACAATACTTGTCGCCGGAACTTGGACTTGATCCTTTTTTCAAGCTTCTCAACGAACATCAACTGGATTACGTTGTATTGCGCTGGTTTGATGAACTTCCTTTTCTAGACCTTAACGAAGATGTCGATCTGCTAGTTTCGGATAAACACATTGAAAAAGTCAGAGAACTGTTAAATGAGAAAGTCGGCATATTGCCGTTTGATATTTATAGCGTAGGGGGGCTGACAGGCAGTAACTTTAAGAATATTGCCTATTACCCACCTTATCTTGCTGAAACCATATTGGACCAAAAAAAACTGTGGAACAACAAGTATTACGTACCGTCTAACATTCATTATTTTCTTAGTCTGATGTATCACGCAGTTTATCATAAAGGTGAAAAATCAGGAATTCCAGTAAATGTAGAAGACCGTGTTAAAAAAATGCCTCAAGATCATGATTATCCAGCAGTTCTTCAGCAACTTGCAGCTGAAACGGGTAATTCTCTTGAAGAAATTAGTTTGCCTTATTTTCATCATTTTCTGGAGGAACAAGGCTGGGCACCTTCGACAGATACCATTCGGAAGCTTATTGAAGTCAGTGGCAATTGGTTAGAGTCTGTTATCAAGTCAAGTGAACATCATTTTGAGAAGGATGGCGAATTAATGGTTTTTGTCGTTCGGGAATGGGCAGAACAGAGGCAACTGACAGATTACATGATCGACTGGTTTGAACGTAATGGTCTATGTTTAGTTCGTGCAATCAAACTCGATGATGAACAAAAAAGAAACGCTGCTCAAAATTTGCGAGGAGGAAATTGGGGGCAAGGTCCATGGCCAGTTAGTGGAGGCAAGCCTTCCACTTTACTGGTCATGTATGATTATCATCCAAAACAACTCGATTCAAAAATGAAGAAAAAGTATCCGCATGTCTCAAATGAACATTACTTACTAAAAGAGCAGCTGCGCTCGGAAATTAATGGTGCATTGTCCAAAGAACAACGTGCTAATCCACTTCACAGCGCCGATGATGAAATTGAAGCGCTGGATTATATCGCTGCAGTTGCTCCTGATCTCGTAAATGAAGTTAAAAACGTCATCAATTGTTGGGATGAAGCTTATCGAACGCAGGAAAAAGTAATTGCAGACGTTTCAGAAAAAAAGCGACGCGCTAAAGTAGAGATTATTGAATATCTAGGAAATAAAGCGGTGAAGAAAACGTATAAAGCGGGTAGAGAACGATTTTTGGAACGAGAAAAATTTGTTTACGGAGAATTGAGTAAGGAGTGTGATTTTATTCCTAAGCTGTTAGACAGTGGGGAGAATTACATTATCGTTCCGTACTTGAAAACCAATCGACTGACTGAAAGTTGGCATATTAAAAAGCAAATTCTAAAACGAAAACATAAGCAGGAGATTTTTACGATAAATGAATTTTTCTACAATAAAGGCTATGCGCTAATTGACTTTCATCCCGGAAATATCTTGCTGAGCTCTGATGGATTAAAAATTATTGATTTTGAGTTTTTGTATCAATATGAAAAACTCCCACCAAATGTTAATGATTCATTTGATCTGAACGGATTTCCAGAAGATTTTGCAGCAGACAAGCCTTATGGAATATTTCCAAAGCAGCGCCGGAATATGTGGAAGAAGATTTTATATTAAACGCGATTAGAGGAATGACTTATGGCGTCTTTGAAAAACCAAGCAGCAAGCAGTGTAAAACTCACTTCCATTTCCATGCTCGTAACCAGTGTCCTTCAAATCGCTCAATTGCTGATTTTAGGTAAAGTATTGGGGCCAGAAGTTTTCGGACTAATTGCGATGGTCCAAATTGTCATTCAGTTTTCTCAATTATTCCTGGAGATGGGAATAACCGATGCTATTATTCAGAAAGAAAAAATCACCAAAATTGAGTTATCAAGTTTGTATTGGTTTTCTATTTTTGTTGGACTGGTGCTATTTATTGTCTTGTTGCTTGCGGCTCCTTTAATTGCAGGGTTGTTTGATCAACCGAGCTTAACGTCGATGATTCAAGTAGTGGGCATTAGCTTTCTCATTTTACCGTTTGGATTACAATTCCAAACACTTGCCACAAAAAAGTTGGAGTTTCTGCAAATTACAAAAAATGAAATTTTAGCAACAACTACTGGTGTGATGCTGACTATTTGTTTGGCTATTTTTACAAATCTTGGTCCGTGGTCTTTAGTCTATGGCCACATCGTTATGTCAGTGTTTAGGAGTGTTCCGTGGGTAATTGAAGGATACCGAAATCCAGAAACGAGACCACAATGGCTATTTTCTTGGGCTGCTATTAAAGGATTTGTCGCATTTGGTATGTATCGTCTAGGATCGACCAGCATCAATTATTTCACGACGAAAATTGATCAAATGATTGTCGGCATTGTTCTTGGTTCAGCGGCACTTGGTTATTACAGCATGGCCATGAACCTAATTATGCAGCCGGTTCAGAAATTAAATTCCATGATTAATCGGGTAGCCTTTCCGGTGTTTTCGAAAATTCAGCTGGATAAAAGCAAGTTGCGTAGAACCTATTTATTCATAACCCATATGTTAACGAGCTTTAATGCACCGTTATTGGCAGGAGTAGTAGTGTTAGCGCCGTATGCAGTTCCGGTAGTGCTTGGAGATGACTGGAAACAGAGCACAGTCATTATTCAAATCCTTTGTCTATATGCTTTGTTCAAAGCTTTGGGTAATCCAAGTGGCAGCTTATTTATTGCAGTGGGGAAAGTAAGATGGAGCTTTTACTGGCAACTGGTTCAATTAGCGATTATTCCAATTGTTGTCTTTTTCGCCGGTTTATCAGGAAGTGTCGTTATTGTTGCCTTAGCGGTTGGTGTACTCAGACTGGTTTTATTTTATGTCAGTTATTTTGTCAGGATTCGTCAAATTATTGGTGATAGTTTAAGTGAACTAAATAGAGCAATTGCTAAGCCGGTCATTCACTCAGTTATTATGTTAGCGCCTTTGTATATCCTAAATACTCAGCTAACGAAAGTTGGACCACTTGGTATTATGACGATCGATGTCATTATCGGAATGTTAATTTACAGCTTGTTAGTATTCTTAAATCAACGTGAGCTAGTAATAGAAGTAAAGAGTTTTTTTCAAAAAAGAACGACGATTAAAGAAGGGTAAGAAAAATACGGCAACCAGCTGGGGGAGACGAGTCCGATCGCTATGTATGAAAAAAGTTTTAGCAAGTTGGTTGAAAGTTTGTTGTTAAAATAAAAGAGAATTCATATTAATTATCAAATAGTCTAAATAATCTGTAATATTTAGGTTATTATGTGTTAGAATAAGAAAATAAAATCAATTAGTAAGTATATAGTCTTGGGTACAAAGGTTTTATAGCTACTAATTATCTTTTTTCTGAGGAACATGTAATAAATTCCAGCATCCATGAACTCATAATGGCATAGGCTGAAAAAAAGGTGGGGTACTTATGAAGTTAGATTCAAAAATTTATGTAGCTGGACATCGGGGCCTTGTAGGCTCTGCAATTGTGAGAAACCTACAGAAAAATGGGTATACGAATCTCGTATTTCGGACTAGCCAAGAATTGGATTTGACAAAAGCCGGTCAGGTTAGTGCATTCTTTCAAAAAGAGCGACCTGACTATGTATTTTTAGCTGCTGCAAAAGTAGGTGGCATTGTTGCCAATAACGATTATCCAGCAGATTTTATTCGAGATAATTTAATGATTCAAACAAATGTGATTGATACAGCTTACCAAAATAATGTGAAAAAACTACTGTTTCTAGGCAGTACGTGTATTTATCCGAGACTAGCAGTACAGCCGATGAGAGAAGACTCGTTGTTGACGGGTGAACTTGAGCCGACGAATGAGCCTTACGCAATTGCCAAAATTGCCGGTATTAAAATGTGCCAATCCTATAACCGTCAATACGGCACTGACTTTATTTCGATTATGCCAACAAATTTATATGGACCGAATGATAATTTCGATTTAACGAGTTCCCATGTTCTACCCGCATTAATTCGGAAATTCCATGAGGCGAAAATGAATCACGTAACGACTGTAGAGGTATGGGGAACGGGAGCGCCAAAACGAGAATTTCTTTACTCAGATGATTTGGCTGATGCTGCGGTTTACTTGATGAATACTTACAGCGGCAATGATTTGGTCAATATCGGAATGGGGAAAGATATTTCGATTAAAGAGTTGGCAGAGAAAATTGGGGAAACGGTTGGGTACCAAGGAGAAATCGTCTTTAATACATCAAAACCTGATGGAGCTCCGCGCAAATTAGTAGATGTTAGTCGTCTAAAAAGCCTCGGATGGGAAGCGGGAATTTCGTTAGATGATGGCTTAGAGTTAGCTTATAAATGGTTTTTAGAACATGTAGAAAAAAATACAACCATAACCACTTGAGGGGGAAAATCATGAAAAAGGCATTGATTACAGGAGTTAACGGGCAAGACGGTTCGTTTCTATCAGATTTCTTACTAGACAAAGGTTATGAAGTCCATGGCATTATTCGTAGAAGTTCTAGTTTTAATACGGGACGTATTGAACACCTATATATTGAAGAACTAAAGTCGAGTGAGAATTTTTATATTCATTACGGGGACATGACCGATACATCTAATATTATTCGGTTAATTAGCGAAATTAAACCAGATGAAATTTACAATTTAGCAGCAATGTCTCATGTAAAAGTATCCTTTGAGACGCCTGAATATACAGCAGATGTGGATGGCATTGGAACTTTACGTATTTTAGAAGCAGTACGTATTTTAGGGCTAGAGAAAAAAACGCGAATTTACCAAGCTTCTACCTCAGAACTTTACGGCAAAGTGCAAGAAGTTCCACAAAAGGAAACGACGCCATTTTATCCTCGTTCTCCTTACGGTGTGGCGAAACTTTATGGCTACTGGATTACGAAAAACTATCGTGAATCTTATGATATGTTCGCAGTCAATGGCATTCTGTTCAACCACGAATCAGAGCGTCGTGGTGAAACCTTCGTAACGCGAAAAATTACGATGGCAGTCGCACGCATCGCCAGTGGCAAACAAGATAAACTGTTGCTTGGTAACCTGGATGCTAGGCGGGACTGGGGTTATGCTAAGGATTATGTGGAATGCATGTGGCTAATTTTACAGCATGAGACGCCTGAAGATTTTGTCATTGCGACAGGAGAAATGCATACAGTTCGTGAATTTGCGACGCTTGCTTTTAAACATGCAGGAATTGAAATTGAATGGCAAGGAGAAGGAATTGACGAAAAAGGCATCAATGCAAAAACAGGAGACGTTGTGCTGGAAGTCAATCCCGAATATTTCAGGTTGTCAGAAGTTGAGCAACTAATGGGAGACCCTTCAAAAGCGAAAAAACTACTTGGGTGGAATCCAACTGCGACGTCATTTGAAGAACTTGTAGAAATCATGGTCACGCACGACTGCAATTTGTTGAAAGAAGAAAGAACTACGATCGTTGAGTATTAGTCGAAGGGAAGTTCCTTATCCGAGTGGGGGGATCGAATGTAATGATGGCTTCAAATGATAAAGTTAGCGTTATTATTCCGACGTATAATCGTTCAGCGTTGCTGAAAAAAGCAGTGAAAAGTTTAGAAAACCAAAGTCATCAGAACTTGGAAATCATTATTATTGATGATTTTTCGACAGATGATACAGCAGAAGTCGTAGAGAAGATGGCGGATGAACGAATTATTTATCTTAAACATAGTAAGAACAAAGGGGGATCGGAAGCTAGAAACACTGGGATCAAACGAGCCACAGGAGATTATATTGGCTTTTTAGATTCAGACGATCAATGGCTTCCGAAAAAGTTGGAAAAACAACTAAAACAATTTCAAGGAAAACCGAATGTAGGTGTAATCTACACGGGAGTTCAAGTAGTGGACGAAAACAATCAATCTACTCGTAAAATAATTCCTGAGTTTCGAGGTGATATATTAGCCAAATTGTTTGAATTTAATTATATTGACACGACTTCTTCTGTATTAGTGAGAAAAGACATATTAGATCAGACGGAAGGTTTCGATTCTAGTTTGCCCAGTTGCCAGGACTGGGATTTGTACATAAGACTAGCGCAAATCACTGAGTTTGATTTTGTTAAAGAAAGTCTTGTGCTGTTTTATCATCACAGTGGTGAACGCATCACAACGAATGTAAATTCGGTGCTCAGTGGTCATTTGAGTATTTTTGAAAAGTACAGAGAGTTAGCGGGAAAACAACGCAAAGCCACTTTTCATCGTTTTGCTTTAACCATTTGGAAAGTTATTTTCAGAGCTGGCATTACGGATCAAAACAAAGAAACGATAAAGCTGTCTAGAAATATATTGATAGAAGCGTTCAAAAATAATCGAATGTCATTAAAGTTTCTCTTCTATTATATTTCTACTTTTTTAAATTTGAAGATTTTAGTCTATCTCTATACACAATCCAAAAAAACCAATAAAAAATCTCATCTTCTATCTGTGGATGCACCTTCTTGAAATAGGTAGGTAAAAATTGGGTTGTCGCAAAGGGAATCATAAATAAAGGGATGAGACGATGGAAAAGCATATTGAGACCGATGATCGATTTGAAAAAGTCCTGTTTATCATCGTTAATTTAATAACTGGGATTTCAGTGATTTATTATTTACTTCACTTAGGCCAGACTTTCAATAGTGAAGATCCATGGAACCTGTTCATTTTGCTTATTTTTTCTCTTAAATTAGTTATGGACATCTACATCTTCAAAATAGGTTTTGCTTCTTTTTCGTTAGTGCTGCTGTTTTTACCCATTATTAGCATACTGGGCTTTGCACCGATAGGAGAAGTGCAAGCATTATTCAATGACCGCACTCACCTCATTGAAAAACACTTTTATATACTGGCATTTAGTGCGCTGTTTTTCTACTACATTTGGTCGATACTGCTGTGGATGACCAATAAAACCTATAGCAATTACGATGCTAAAATTTTGTCCTATTATTCAGGGACGGTTCATAGTTTATTGGCGACATGGGTGTTCAGTGCATTAGCTATCGTCTCTTCTATTATCTACTTACCTGATCTGCCAGGCTTAGCCTATAAGGATTTGTCGCCTAGCTTATTGCCGGGAAATGCTTGGAATTCTGTTGTCGTAATTTCCTATTTCTTTGTGCTAATGGGTGTTAAAGGCAGTGCTATTCGAAAATTCGCGTTATTATTTGTGCCGTTTTGGTTGTTATCGCATTATGCGAGAGTTGATATTTTAGGGTTGTTGCTCATTCTGTATATGTTGTTAACTGCAACTAAAAAGCTGGATGTGGTGAAGTCAAAATTTTCCTTTAAAAAAGCAGCATTGATTGCAGGAGGATTGCTGGTGTTTTCTTATTTGGGTTTGGTTAGGCATTCGGGACTCATTTTTGATGTAGAAGCAATTGTGGATTCTGTATCAATTCTCATTAATTACCCGACTGTTCAAGATTTGGTTTATTCAACAGCGGCTGCCATTGAGGTCACTCAAAGCTATGGCAATTACTATACGCTCATCGATTACATCCCTCAGCTCATTCCGTCTTTTTTTGGAATTGAAGCCCAGAGTCCGCAAGCGGCTCATCTCGTTGCTTCGCTGATTCATACAAATTATGGCTTGTTTGTATATGGTGAATTTTACTTAAATTACGAAGTCCTTGGACTGATTGCAGCGCCATTTGTTACGTATGCCGTTATTTTCATACCAGCCTTTATACTAAAAAAACTGTTTGGGAAATTTGGTTTGGCGCTAGGCTATTACTGGATTGTGCTAACCATTGCGCGCGTATTTTGGTATGGTTTTATTTATTTCATTAAGCCGTTAGTCATTATCTTACCTATTTTTATTCTTATTTATTTTATTATTTCATCGTTCGAAAAAGAATTAGTAGACAAACCTGCGTTAAACTCTGCTGATCCTCATTAGCATTTGATACACATGAATAGCGGGCAAGCAGAGCTTAGTTCGAGGAGGGGATTTAGAATGACTAGAACAAAAAAAAGGGATTTAATTTTTGTTGGACCTTTGCCACCTCCGATATTAGGAGAGAGTATCGCTCTTCAATCTTTATACAATTCTGATAGGCTGCACAGGCAGTATAAAGTGAAAAAAATCAATTTAAGTCGCAAAGATTTTGAACATCCTGGCGCCCTTTCTTTTGATAAATTGTTTCACGATTCTTTTGCCATTGGCTATTCGATCTTGCTGTCCCTTCGGATGAAAAATCCGATTTTGTATATTTCAATTTCACAAACAAAAATGGGACTTTTACGAGATTGTGTAATGATTCAAGCCTGTAAAGTAGTAGGGCGCGGCAAAGTAGTGAGTCATTTGCATGGGAACAATTTAGGTGGGACGATTGACGCAACTTCTGGAATCACAGAAAAATTTGTTGTCAATACGCTGAAAAAAATTGATGTCGGCATTGTGTTAGGTGAAAAATTGTCAACTAATTATCGCGGTTATGTCAACCGCATTGAAGTAGTATCTAACGGCATACCTGCAGACTTCATCTTAAAAAATGAAGTGGGTCAAGCGAAGAAGAGCGGACCACTTTCTCTTTTGTATTTAAGTAATCTGATGTTCGAAAAAGGCTATGTCGAACTAATCAAAGCAACGACTGCTTTGATCAAAGAAGGCCATAATCTTCGGTTAGACTTAGTTGGTGGAATTCAAAACGAAAGTGAATTTCAAGAAGTACAACGCTATATTGCGACAAATGAGATGGAGCAGCATATTCAATACCATGGTCTCAAGCAAGGAGAAGAGAAAAAACGCTTTTTCCTAGAATCAGATATGATGGCTCTGCCAACTAAATACAAAGTAGAAGGTCAGCCGATGTCCATTATCGAAGGAATGGCCGCTGGATTGCCGATTATTTCTTCAGACCGGGGAATCATCGCAGAATTGATCAAAGACTGCGGAGTTGTCGTTGAACCGACAGTTGAAGGCGTCAAAACTGCGATCAAAGCTTTGGTATCTGATGATGCAGAACGTATGCGCCTTGGGAGGGTGAGCCGAGAAACATTTGAAGAATTTTATACGGAAGACAAATACACTGATTCTGTAGTTGCCATTTTTGACAAACTTTAAATGGAGACGGCTTTTTTGCATGCTCTCTGGAAAAGGAAGTGCCATATGCTACGTAAAAAGAAAATTACTTTTGTAATTAATTATTTTTATCCGGATTTAGCTGCGACCAGTCAGTTGATGACAGAGCTGACTGGGTATCTTCAAAAAGATTTTACGATTACGGTAATTGCAGCGCAGCCAGGGTATGCCGGCGAAAATCATCAAAGCAAAAAACTCTTTGAAGAAGGATATGTAGAAACGATTAAAGTAGTTCGCATTAAACTACCCGAGGTGAATAAAAACTCGAAAGTTAGTCGATTAAAGTATATTTCTTCTTACTTTTTCTTGGCCAATATTGCTTTATTGAAAGAAAAAGGAACCGATGTCATCTTCACGATTTCTCAGCCCCCTGTATTAGGTGGATTGATCGGCACTATTGGTAAGTTGTTGAAACGTTCGAAGCATGTTTATAGTATTCATGACTTTAATCCCGAACAAGCTCAGGCAGTGGCCTATACTAACAATCAGTCCGTTTTTAAAATCGCGAAAATAATCGATAAACTAAATTGCAGTTACGCAGACCAAGTGCTGGTCGTCGGTGAGGACATGGCGGAAACCTTGAGAGGCCGTTTTGAAGATGAGACAGTGCCAAATTATACCGTTATTAGCAATTGGACAGATGAAGATGCTATTGTGCCAATTGAAAAAAGCGAGCCTGCGATACGTGGATTTTTGGAGACGCATGGCTTAAAGGACAAGTTTATTGTCATGTACTCAGGAAATCTAGGGCTCTACTACGACCTAGAGAACTTGATTCAAGTGGCGGACAAATTTAGGGAGCAGCCTGATATTGTCTTCTTATTTATCGGAGAAGGCGCTGTAAAAGAGCGGATTCAACGATATGTAACTGAAAAAAATCTAGAAAACGTGAAGTTTTTGCCTTATCAACCGAAAGAATTTCTCAAGTATTCATTGAATTCGGCGGATGTTCATTTAGTTGTCAATCAAAAAGGCATTAAAGGTGTTTCTGTGCCAAGTAAAATTTATGGGGTTATGGCAGCAGGAAAGCCAGTTCTCGGTGTTTTGGAACAAGGAAGCGAAGTGCAACGTTTGATTTTTGAAAGTGGAGCAGGAGTGGTCATTGAACCGCAAAATTATGAGGGTGTTATTCACGCTATTCATTATTTGCATAGCTTAGATCCAAGGGAACTAAAAGCGATGGGCTTAAAAGGTCGTGCTTATCTTGAGGAAAATTTAACGAGAGCTACCTCTATCAACAAATATCGTCAAGTACTCCAGGCAGTGGCAGACAACTCACCGCTTGAACATTCTTTTCAACCAAAACAATATAAAGAAGTTGTCCACAAAAAATAATTACAGTTTAAAAAACCACTTCTGAGAAATCAAATGATTTCTCAGAAGTGGTTTTTTAATGTGGATTTTTGATAAGCAAACAAGTAAATTGCAAACACGTGATGTCTAGATAACTAACAAACTAAAAAATGCCTTTAATTTCTAAAAAAAAAGAATAATAAAACAACTTAGAAAGCTTGATTTAATAGCATTCGGGATGTTAAATAGGTAAATATATCTGATATTTCTAATTTATTAGAAAATTACATTGAAATATTAGGTATTTATATATATAATAGGGTCATGCCTTACTAGAAAGATTGAAAATAGTGGTTACTTAGTTTTGCTTTAGGATAAAAATTACCTATGTAATTTTTACGGGTTCATTATTTTAGTTGTTAAATAAGTATAAAGGACTATTTTTTATGGAGTTGGATAGAGAGAAGGAGGACTTACTATGAGATTAGTTTTGTTATCAGGAGGATCAGGAAAACGCTTGTGGCCGCTTTCTAATGATGCACGGTCAAAGCAGTTTCTTAAAGTATTGAGTGATGAAGATGGCAATAAAGTTTCTATGGTTCAGCGGGTTTGGAAACAAATCGAGCAAACAGGAATGGCTGAAAACTCCATTATCGCTACGAGTAGCTCACAAATAGATATGATCAAAACACAATTGGGGCAAGAGGTTCATGTCGTTACTGAACCAGAGAGAAGAGATACATTTCCAGCAATCGCTCTTGCAGCTGTTTATCTCTATTCTGTCCAGAAGTGCGGATTGGATGAAGTAGTAGGAATGCTGCCAGTGGATCCTTATGTTGAGAATCGATTTTTTAATCGTGTTCAGGATCTGGAAAAAGCATTGCTTGAGTCTGGTGCAGATTTAGCATTAATGGGAGTGAAACCAACGTACCCTTCTGCAAAATACGGTTACATTATCCCAAAAAATCAAGAAGATAATTCCTATTTGACAGTAGATTACTTTAAAGAAAAGCCAACTGAGCAGCAAGCGGAAGAGTTAATCGAACAACATGCTTTATGGAATTGTGGAGTATTCGCCTTTAAATTGGGCTATATCATAGATCTGTTAAAAGAAAGAGGAATGCCAATCGAGTACGCTCAACTGCTGAGAAACTATCACCGTCTTCCAAAAAACAGCTTTGACTATGAAGTTGTTGAACGTACAGCTCATATTGTGTCGCTGCCCTATGATGGGTATTGGAAGGATTTGGGTACTTGGAATACGTTGACAGATGAAATGGCAGTCCAAATAACAGGCAAAGGAGTTATTGGCAAAGGAGTAGAAAATTCTCATATTGTCAATGAACTTGACATCCCAATCACTTTGCTTGGATTAAGTAATGTAGTTGTAGCAGCAAGTCCAGATGGGATTTTGGTGACAGATAAAGACGCTAGTACGAAAGTAAAAGAATATGTAGAAGGCTTTAACAGCCGTCCGATGTACGAAGAGCGACGGTGGGGGTGGTACCGTGTATTGGAATATACGCGGTATGCAGAAGGTAATGAAGTATTGATCAAGCGGCTGGGCATAAATGCAGGGAAAAATCTTAGCTATCAAATGCATTATAAACGCAGTGAAGTGTGGACCATTGTTAAAGGAGAAGGGATTTTTGTTTTTAATGATCAATTAAGCCATGTCAGAACGGGCGATGTCATTCACATTCCTTTAGGTGCTAAGCATACATTAAAGGCCACAACCAATATGGAAATTATCGAAGTTCAAACTGGTAGTGAACTGATTGAAGAAGACATTTTCCGTACTTCGCATGAATGGGAAGAAATTGAAGAAATTTGCAAAGAAAAGTTAATCGCTCGCTATGGATAATGTAAGAAAATTTCTAAGTATAAGTGACTTGCTATTTCCATGATGGGAGGAGATCTCATGTATAAGGAACCGGTTTTTTTAAAACCGATTTTTCAAGAAAGAATTTGGGGTGGAGGCAAACTGCAGGAATTGTTTAATTACGATATTCCTTCGCAGACGACAGGAGAAGCATGGGTCATATCTGCTCATGAAAATGGACCGTCTATTGTCATGAATGGTGAACTGCAAGGAATGAGCCTATCGGAAGTATGGTGGAATTACCCACAGTTATTCGGTTCAAGAGTCACCGATAGTGAGTTTCCGTTACTCGTAAAAATTCTCGATGCAAATGACCAGTTGTCTGTCCAGGTACATCCCAATGATCAATACGCTAAAGAGCTTGTTGACAAGCCTAGTGGAAAAACAGAATGTTGGTATATTTTGGATTGTGAAGAAGATGCCGAAATTATTATTGGGCATCAAGCGCAATCGAGAGAAGAGTTTCAGCGGCTAATGATCAAAGGAGAATGGGGAAAGTTGTTTCAAAGTCTCAAAGTGAAAAAAGGAGATTTTGTGTATGTTCCGAGTGGGACGCTGCATTCGATTGGTAAAGGCATTGTGATTTTGGAGACACAACAAAGCTCTGATATTACATTTCGTCTCTATGATTATGACCGTATCGATCAACAAGGAAAAAAACGGGAATTACATTTGGAACAAGCATTGGCTGTGATGACTTGTCCACATAGGCAAGTCATACAAGACAATTTAAAAGAACAACTAACAGATCTAGAGTCTACTCGCTTAATTGAAGGAGAATTCTTTACGGTTTATCATTGGAAGCTTGGTGGAAAGGTCGAAGTCCCATTAACGACTCGTTTTCTACTAGTCAGTGTTATCAATGGTACAGGTCAAATTGTAACTGAGGAAAGTGTTTCCACAGTAAAAAAAGGTGATAACTTTATTGTGCCAGCGACTATCGGTAATTATTTTATTGATGGAAATCTAGAGATGATCGTATCTCATACTTAAACACAATTGTAATTATCTTAATATTTAAAAGTAACTGAAAATAATTTGCGCTTTACAAGAACTTTTGCTGAGTATCGCAAACTGTTCAAGTCTTGCGAGTTAAATTTTTCAAACTACAATTCAGGAATTATCGATGATGAAAGAGGCACTGGTCAGCGCTACACGCAAAAGAACCTGTTTTTTGATAACAGTAAGGTTCGCGTCGAGTAGAAAAAAGAAATCGATGTCCTGAAAAATCGAAAGGCGGGTGAATACTATGACAAAAAAAGTGACAAAGGCAATTATTCCAGCAGCAGGTCTTGGTACTCGATTTCTTCCAGTAACGAAAGCGATGCCAAAAGAAATGCTGCCAATCGTAGACAAGCCGACTATTCAATATATTGTCGAAGAAGCGATTGCATCAGGAATTGAAGACATCATTATTGTTACGGGTAAAGGAAAGCGTGCCATTGAAGATCATTTTGATAAAAATTTTGAACTCGAAGATAATTTGTTTAAAAAAGGTAAATTTGAACTTCTTGAAAAAGTTCAACATACCTCAAATGTAGAAATTCATTACATTCGTCAAAAAGAACCAAAAGGTCTTGGACATGCGGTTTGGAGTGCGCGTAAGTTTATTGGAAATGAACCTTTTGCGGTGCTGTTGGGGGACGACATTGTAAAAGCTGAAAAACCATGCTTAAAGCAGTTAATTGATCAGTACGATAAAATGCAATCATCTATTATTGGGGTCCAGCAAGTTCCGGAACATGAAACGCATCGATATGGAATCATTGATCCAAGTGGAATCGATGGACGCTGCTACGAGGTTAGCAATTTTGTGGAAAAGCCAACTTTGGGAACTGCCCCTTCAAACTTGGCGATTATGGGACGCTACATTCTTGAACCTGAAATTTTTGATTTTCTTGGTACACAAAGTGCTGGAGCCGGTGGAGAAATTCAATTAACCGATGCTATCCAAAAACTTAACGAAGTGCAGAATGTCTACGCTTACGACTTTGAAGGCAAGCGCTATGATGTGGGTGAAATGCTCGGCTTTTTGCGGACAACCATTGAATTCGCTTTAGATAGCCCCGAATTTGGAAAAGACGTAGAAAACATTATTAAAGAATTAATGGCCGGAAAATCAGCTGCACCACTACTTTAGTTCGGGGGGAACGGTATGAAAATAGCTGTCATAGGAACGGGATACGTCGGGCTGGTAACCGGCGTAAGTTTAGCTGAAATTGGTCATCGAGTTAGCTGTATAGATGTCAACGAAGAGAAGGTTGCAAAAATGCAACAAGGGATATCACCTATCTATGAACCGGGACTTAGTGAATTAATGACAAAAAATATCAATGAACGGCGGTTAAGTTTTACTAGCAACCATCGCGAAGGGATCGAGCAAGCAGATGTGATTTACATTGCTGTTGGAACTCCTGAAAAAAGTGATGGCTCTGCTGACTTATCTTTTGTGGTTCAGGCGGCACACAATATTGTTGACTGTATCAATCACAATGTCATCGTCGTCATTAAAAGCACGGTGCCAGTCGGGACAAATGACATGATTAGTGAAATCATGCAATGTCATTTGACCAGTGATATAGAGGTCGAGGTCGTTTCGAATCCTGAATTCTTAAAAGAAGGATCGGCCATTTACGACTCATTTCACGGAGACCGCATTGTTATTGGCGCAAACAGTGAACGCGCAGCTAGCCTAATTGAGCAGATCAATCAGCCGTTCCAGGTACCTGTTTTTAAAACCGATATAAAAAGTGCTGAAATGATCAAATATGCGTCCAATGCATTTTTAGCAACTAAAATCAGTTTTATCAATGAAATCTCTAATATTTGCGAATTATTAGGGGCAGATATCGAAAATGTATCAAACGGTATGGGGATGGATCAACGAATTGGGAGTCAGTTTCTAAAAGCTGGAATTGGTTACGGAGGATCCTGTTTCCCGAAAGATACAAAAGCATTAATTCAAATCGCGGGAAATGTCGAGTATGAATTCGAGTTGCTAAAAGGCGTAGTTAATGTCAACAAAAAACAGCAGGGAATCTTGATTGGAAAGTTAAATGACTGCCTTCCGAATATCCTGGGTAAAAAAATTGCCGTATTGGGACTGGCCTTTAAACCAAATACAGACGATTTACGAGAATCAGCTTCGATTCTTGTGACGACAGAATTAATCAAGCAAGGTGCAGAAGTTGTGGCATACGATCCTATCGCAATGACTAATGCGAAATCCATTTTAGATCCGCTTGTTCAATATGCGGTATCAATTGAAGAAGCTATTGAAAATAGTGATGCCGCATTAATATTGACGGATTGGGATGAATTTAAAAATGTAGATTTAGCAGTATTCAAAAAGATGAAAAAGCCACTCGTTATTGACGGAAGAAATTGTTTCTCTGTAAAGGAAATGGAGAGAAACGGGATTGACTATTATTCAATTGGTAGATCTGTTCCAGCAAAAATAGCTGAAGTGGCGTCCATCTGAATAATAACGAGAATTTATAATGAAAGTGGTGATTCAAATGTCAGTGTCCGCACCTGAAAAAGAAAAAATAGATCTAAATATAAGGTATAGCGAAACGGTATTTGAAAGCGTAAAAACAAATACGAGCAATGGTTATTTGTACACGAAGCGCTTTCTTGATATTGTCGGTTCGCTAGTGGGGCTGATTATGTTGATGCCTTTGTTTCTACTTATCGGTCTGCTGATTAAAATGGAAGATCCCCAAGGTCCTGTATTTTTCAAGCAGAAAAGAGTAGGGAAGCATGGTGGAACCTTTGATATGTACAAATTTCGATCAATGGTCTGCAATGCAGAAGACTTAAAAGCTTCTTTGCAGCAGCAAAATGAAGCTTCAGGGCCTGTATTTAAAATCAAGAGCGACCCACGAATTACTAAAATCGGGAAATTCATTAGAAAAACGAGTATTGATGAATTGCCTCAACTAGTTAACGTACTCAATGGCGATATGACGGTTGTCGGTCCAAGACCCGCGTTACCAGATGAAGTGGCACAATACACAAATTATGAAAAGCAACGCATAAGCGTAACTCCAGGATTGACTTGTTTTTGGCAAGTTAACGGGAGGAGTAATATTAGTTTTCAGGAGTGGGTTGAAATGGATTTGGAATATATTCGCACTCGAAATACAACGATGGATATCAAACTGATTTTTAAAACTATTTTGGTGCTATTCGGCTCGAAAGATGCGTATTGATACATGAACTCACGCTTCAAACGAATTCCTTAGTTGAATTAGGGACAACCGACGCATGGAATCTACATAAGGTCCTTGCAGAAGAAGATAAGCGATACATCAGAACTCGGGGACATCAATAATTGAGTTGATGTCCCATAGCTGGGTCTACACGAAAAGGGTTGAGGAAGTGAGTATTGGAGCGGTACCATCTTTACGCTTCCCTATTTCTAAATGAAAGGAGGTTTGGCGAAATGATAGAAACGATTAGCTTGCGTGAAATTTATGGGATATTAAAAAATAGAATTCGCTTGATTTTGACTGTCACAATTGTAGCTATGATTATTACGGCATTGGTATCGTATTATTTAGTTACACCCATCTATCAAACATCTACTCAGTTGCTTATTAGTCAACAGCGCGGTGAAGTAGTAGTAGATAGTCAAAGCATCGAAGCCGATTTGCAATTGGTCGCTACATACAGTGAAATTATTAAGAGTCCGGTGATACTCGAGCAAGTGATTAGTCAATTGGGATTAGAAATGTCATTCGAAGAGTTACAAGGAAAAGTGAATGTGGAAATCGCGGAAAGTTCGCAGCTGCTCAATATAATGGTGATGGATGCAGATCCTGCTGTAGCTGTCGGTATCGCAAATAAAACTGCTGAAATTTTTGAAGCTGAAATTATCGAACTAATGAATGTCGATAATGTTTCGATTTTATCACCGGCCGTAGTCACAGAAAGTCAGGCACCCGTATCGCCAAATCCTCCATTAAACATATTGCTTAGCGCAATTGTCGGACTTCTAATTGGTATGGCCATGGCCATGATCTTACGCTATTTGGATACGACACTCAGAAGTGAAGAAGATGTTCAGAACGTTTTAGGAATACCGGTCCTCGGCGCAATTTCACCGATGAATGAAGAAGAGGACATCCCGGCTAATGAGCCGATTGCCTTTAAGCGTAGGGAGGCATAAAATGGTCGGACAACAGAAGAAACCAGAAGTGAAAAACAGAAAATTGAATACCTTTACTAATCCCAAATCACGCGTGTCAGAGCAGTTTAGAACATTGCGAACGAATATTCATTTTACTTCTCCTGATGGAGATATCCGTTCGTTGGTCGTCACATCGGCTTCTCATTCGGAAGGAAAGTCAACTACGGCTTCGAATTTAGCGATTGTTTTTGCTCAAGAAGGCAAGCAAGTTTTATTCATCGATGCTGATATGAGAAAACCGACTATGCACCATACATTTAATATTGCCAATACAAGAGGGCTTTCAACGGTATTGAGTCGTCAAATCGCATTGAAAATGGCAATTCAGCCTGCTGAAATTAAAAACTTAGACCTTTTGCCATCTGGTCCAATTCCACCGAATCCTGCAGAGTTGCTGAGTTCGAATCATATGGATTTTCTTCTTGAACACGCCTTAGACACCTACGATTTACTAATCTTTGATACACCACCCGTATTATCTGTCACAGATAGTGTGATTTTAGCGAATAAATGCGAAGGTACAATTTTAGTGGTGAACTCAGGAAAGACCGAAAAGGCCTATGCGCTTAAAGCAAAAGAAGCCATTACTACTGCGACAAAAGCTCGCTTGCTCGGTGCCGTGCTGAATAATGTCAAAGTTCAACAGGAAAGTGATTATGGGCAGTATTACGGAGTTGAAAGATAGTAGATTCCGAGTAGTTGAACGGTGAAATTCTATTCTGCTGACTCTGTACCAAGGCACTAAGCTTTAAAAGTAACTTTTCTATATATACAGTAAAAAAGTTCAATCAGTTATTGATTGAACTTTTTTGTATTTTATTTTGTCCGTTGTTGTAAACTGATTGGACGAAGCGTCCCCCAACGAGAAACGTCTATAGTCACTTGCAAGTCACGCGCTGCTTCAAGTTGAGGGCCCATTCCTTGTTCGACATAAAATTGTTCTAATTGTGGTGCAGTGACGTTACCATTGTAAACAGAACCTTTAATGGCTCCGAAGAAAGCTTCATTTTCAATATGATCGATAACCGCATAGCCATCATCTGCCGATTTTAAAGTAAAATAAACAGAATCGTCATTATTGATAGAATCTGACTGCAAATCGGGGTATTGCAGCGCAACATATTCACCGTAAAATGGATCAACTGGATCAAAAGGTTCAGCTCTTAACACATACTGCTCGCCGAACCATGATGCTGCGTAATAACTAACTAGTAGAATTAAGACGACGGCTGTTTGGACGATTGGGAAGAGCCAGGTTTTCATGACGTGACACCTTCTTTCCGGCGATTGATCCACCAGGCTACAGCTGATAACAGGAACAACAGTAAAGCGCCAAGCAAGAAGAACAGCGACATGTCGAGGCGTTCCCATGCATAAATGATATAAATAACAAACTGTACAACGATGAAATAGACAAATCCTAGTCCAAGAGGTTGATTTTGGCGCTGGGCCATAATTAAGTAGGCAAGGCCACCTAATTCCGCAACAACTGCAAGGCCAATCGCTGTTTCGTCATAGAGCAATAACCCAATGGTGCCAGGAAGTGCAATCCACATGAGAGAACGGAATTTGAAAAAACTGAAAAGCAGAACGGCGATACCAGCAAAAGCTAGAGCGACGGCTTCTGCAAAATGACTTTTATCAATCAAACCAATGAACGTTTGTCCGCGAATCGCTAAGTATACGACGATTAGCATACCTGCTGTAATTAGATAAAGCGGCCGCATCATTCGCTGCTTGTTTTCAGGAATAATGGCGAACAACAAGACGAGCGCAAACAAAGTCCAAATTGGCCATAGTGTACTGTTGTAATCTACTAGAATCCATAGCATAAAACCAGAAGCGAATAGCAACATCCAACTGAATGCCAAAGAGGCAAAGGTTCGACTAAAGTAAAACCAAGCTGCTGCAATAACAATGAAGACGCTCCATTCTAGCCAACCGATTTCAGGCACAAATGAGATTAAAACAGCTGCTCCAAAGAAAAATCCGAGAACGGAATAAATAACATGCCGCCAGTAAAAGTAGTGAGCGATTGCGGCCAAAAACAGCGCCCAAGGCAAAAAGGAATTTGCCAGTGGAAAATGGAAAGTTTGTGCCACTGTCAGCAAAGTAGCACCAAACATGGCGAGACCAATGACTCTAAACAGCAGAGGATAACCAAAAGCTTGTTTCTCTGAAAAATAAGCAACACTATAAAATAACCACATTAATGACAGCATCAGCCCGACTTTAGCTCCATCAGGGATCAACTGCCAGTTTGCTGCGATAAAGCTAAAGACGGCAAGAGAGAAGAAAATGAACCCAATCATCAAAAGTAACGGTAATTTTTTAGGAGCAGGTTGACGTTTCTCGAATGCTAAAAGTCTGTCTACCGTGTCTTGATCTATTAACGAAGCTTGTTGCCATTGCTTTATTTTTTTCTCCGTATCCATAGCTAATCCCTCCGATACTCTTACTCTGATTATAGTCCTGAAATAGTAGAAATGACAGTTGTGAGAGAGGAATAAGATACATGTACCCCAAAAAAATAATGGGATGTTCAGCAAAATTAAGTTTGAGAAATTGCCTCAAATAGATTTCGGGAAAAGGACATTTTTTTAGAGTTGGCTAAGTTGAAAAGAGGACTTGGTAACCAAATTAAGAGTCAGTGAATTTTTAAAAAAATGGAAAAGTGGTTATGCGAAAAAATGTTCAACCGAATACTTAACGTGACACTAAGTCTCTTTATAGTAAAGATTTTTCTCGCTTTCTAAAATCGCTAAGTTAATAGCTTCAAGGGGTTTTTCAATCATTTGCCCATGTCCAACTGCGAGCAACTGTGGGGTTAGCTGGAGAATTTTCTGAGCACTTTCAAGAGCTACTTGTTTGTCCCAAATCGCAAAAGCAGGAAATGGAAATAATACGTTGACTGTAGCGGAAACGGCGATACCGCCGCGTGTTTGGAAAGCGTCACCGGCAACGAGAAATCGGTTGCGCGTATCAATTAATGAAATGGAACCAGGTGTACTTACGACTTCGAGTGAACCAATCGTGTCACCTTCTTCGAGAAGGCGATCAGGCGGCGTTTTGATCGTTTTCGGAATGCCACCTTTTATCGGTGAATTGGGCTCACTAGAGAGCAGGCTAGTGTCATCAGCAAGCAGGCGAGCGTCGCGCGAAGACATACTAACGACAACGTCAGGCCATTCTTGCTTGATAGCATCAAGTGCACCCAAGTGATCGATATGTGCATGGGTAATGACAATCTGGGTTAACGGTTTTTTCATGACCTTGATTGATAATAAAATCTGTTTGGCAGTAAATCCTAAGGCAGCATCAATTAAAGTTAACTCTTTTCCTTCATCTACGACATAGCAATTTATAGGGGAAAATCGGGGCATAAACGTTTATTGCTAAATAGGTCTTTTTTTGGTCATCTGCATTTTCGATTCGCTCCTCCTGAATCAAGTATAGGTCACTCTATTTTATCCTATTCAGAGGGTTTGGACAGTAAATGACAGAACTTGGACAGTATTCTATCTGAACTGGACAGTATTTTGCCAGTTTGGACAGTATTTTAAGAGAATCGGACAGTATGTCCATAAAATGGTAATATCGAAGTACTGCACAATGGGATTCGTTGAGAAAAACTGACTTTTCTTATTTTTCTCATTATAATAATGGGGAAGGAGATGTTCTTATGAGATATTTCGCGGTATTATTGCCCATGAAAGACGCTAACAAAAGTCAGGAGTTTCGAGCGCAGCACTTGGCATTTCTAGCAGCTCAGCGCAACAGTGGACAAGTAGTAGTCAATGGGAAATTTGTAGATGGCTCTGGCGGACTTGTTATTTATCGAGCTGAGTCATTTGCAAACTGTGAAGCATTGGTGAAGGCAGATCCGTACATCGTAGAAGGTGCTAGAAAATACGAAATCTTTGAATGGGAAGCGGTTTGGGCGGATAATGGTACGTAAAGGGATGGCAACAATTTGAGGAGGAAACCTGGTGCATGAGTTAAAAGGCGTTTTGCCTGTTTTGCGCAATATGAAAGAATTTGAACGCTTACTAAATAGCGATCATGAGTACATCATTTTTTTGGAAATACGGTTGGCGCAGTTAAAGCAATTGGTACAAGTCGCCAAAGCAGCGAATAAAAAAGTGATTTTGCATGTGGATTTGATTCAAGGACTGAAAACAGATGCTTATGGATTCGAGTATCTGGTTAGAGAAGTGAAACCAGATGGTGTCGTTTCAACACGAAGCAATGTTATCTCCTTGGCGAAGAAGAATAAGCTGCTGACGATTCAACGTTTGTTTTTGCTAGACAGTCAGGCGCTTGAGCACAACATCAAGTTAATCAATCAAGTGAAACCCGATTACATCGAAATTTTGCCGGGAATCATTCCTTCTGTTATCAAGGAAGTTTTCGATAAAACAGGGATCCCGGTTATTGCGGGTGGACTGATTCGGACAAAAGAGGACATTCAACTTGCTTACGATGGCGGAGCAAAAGCCATTTCCACATCACAACCAGAATTATGGAAAATATAACGGTTGACAGCGTTTTCATTAACTGATAACTTTATACTTACAAGTTAAGAACTGTGTTGGAGAAATGGAGACCCGCACTGAAGCAAGCACCTTTAAAAAAAGAGTGTCTGGTTCAGTGTGGGTCTTTTTGTTTTCTTCTAATCCGTTCTGAAGCTAAAAACAAAGGGGTGTAAAACGATGACGGAATTTTTAGCAGAAGTAATTGGTACGATGATTTTGATTATCTTTGGTGGTGGCGTTGTGGCAGGTGCAGTTTTAAAAGATTCGAAAGCGGAAAATGGTGGTTGGGTTTTGATCACGCTTGCTTGGGGTCTAGCGGTTACAATGGGTGTCTATGCAGTAGGGAATTTTTCAGGAGCGCATTTAAATCCGGCAGTAACACTTGGTCTTGCGTCTGTTGGTGACTTTCCTTGGGCAAAAGTACCCGTTTACATTGCAGCACAAATGCTCGGTGCCATTTTCGGTGCAGTTATTGTTTTCTTAAATTATTTACCGCACTGGAGACGGACTGAAGACAAAGCTGCGAAACTAGCGGTTTTTGCTACAGGTCCAGCGATTCGTCGACCATTCTCTAACTTAGTTAGTGAAATTATTGGTACAGCTGTATTAGTAATGGGCTTATTGTTCATTGGTGCTAATGACTTTACTGAAGGCTTAAATCCGTTAATCGTTGGTGCATTGATCGTTGCAATCGGGATGTCGCTAGGGGGCACGACAGGATACGCGATTAACCCTGCGCGTGACTTAGGTCCACGTATTGCACACGCTTTGCTGCCAATTCCAGGCAAAGGAAGCTCTGACTGGTCATATGCGTGGGTACCAGTTGTCGGTCCTGTTTTTGGTGGTATTTACGGAGCATTGTTTTATAAAGCTATGTTTACCGGTGCATACGATTTACCATTTTGGGTTATGAGCGCCGTCTTATTGCTAGTATTATTTGGAGCAGCAAGTGTAGAATTAAAAAAAGAGCATACAACTGCAGATACAATCGAAGAAAAACTTTCATAACTTATAATAGGAGGAGATCATTTTGAGCAAAGATTATATTTTATCCATAGACCAAGGAACGACGAGTTCGCGTGCAGTATTATTCAATCATAAAGGTGAAATCGTTGAATCAAGCCAGCAAGAATTTCAGCAATTCTTTCCGAAACCAGGCTGGGTAGAGCATGATGCCAATGAAATCTGGACTTCCGTACTGGCATGTATGGCGGAAGTACTACGCAAATCAGACATTAGCCCAAGCCAAATTGCAGGCATTGGGATTACCAACCAACGTGAAACGACAGTCGTCTGGGACCGTCATACAGGTAAACCAATTTATAAGGCGATCGTTTGGCAGTCACGTCAAACAGATGGTATTTGCACCGAATTAAAAGAACAAGGGTTAAACGAAGTGTTCCGTAAGAAAACCGGTCTTTTGATTGATGCTTACTTCTCAGGAACGAAAGTAAAATGGATTCTTGATAATGTTGAAGGCGCACGTGAAAAAGCGGATAATGGCGACTTAATGTTTGGAACCATTGATACGTGGCTGGTCTATAAACTGTCAGGCGGTAAAGCGCACGTCACGGATTACAGTAACGCGTCGCGTACATTGATGTACAATATTTATGACTTGGAATGGGATCAGGAATTATTGGATATTTTGACAGTGCCAAAGAGCATGCTACCAGAAGTGCGTCAATCATCTGAAGTTTATGCCAATACGATCGATTACCATTTCTTCGGTCATGAAGTACCGATTGCCGGTATGGCTGGAGATCAGCAAGCTGCGCTATTCGGTCAAGCTTGCTTTGAAAAAGGCATGGCGAAAAACACATACGGCACAGGCTGTTTCATGTTGATGAACACCGGTGAAAAAGGTGTCGATTCGGAACACGGACTATTGACAACATTGGCATGGGGTGTTGACGGGAAAGTTGAATATGCGCTTGAAGGCAGTATTTTTGTAGCAGGTTCAGCAATTCAATGGTTGCGTGATGGTTTGCAAATCATTGAAAATGCACCAGAAAGTGAAAACTACGCGATGCAAGTTGATTCGACAGACGGCGTTTATATGGTACCAGCATTTGTCGGACTTGGAACGCCTTACTGGGATACCGATGCACGCGGTGCAGTTTTCGGTTTAACACGCGGAACAACAAAGGCTCATTTCATTCGTGCAACACTTGAGGCGCTCGCATACCAGACAAAAGACGTTGTAGATGTTATGATAGAAGATGCAGGGATTGAGTTAAAGACTTTGCGTGTGGATGGTGGCGCAGTTGCTAACGATTTGCTTATGCAGTTCCAAAGTGATATTCTAGATGTTCCTGTAGAACGTCCAGTCGTTCAGGAAACGACAGCTCTAGGCGCAGCTTATTTAGCGGGTCTTGCAGTAGGATTCTGGAAAGACAAAGAAGAAATCGCACAGCAATGGAAGATCGACAAGAGCTTTACATGTGATATGCCAGTTGAAACAAGCGAAAAGCTTTACGAAGGCTGGAAAAACGCAGTAGCGGCAACACGATCATTTAAACCAGCAAAATAACTTACAAGTTAATTATGAGAGATATATGGCCGGAGACTTTGAGAGACCAAGCCAGTTTAGCAGAAAAATTCTGCAACTGTGCCTGGATCTCTCTTTTTATATGGAAAAACGGGTATACAAGTTTGATAGGGAATAGATTGAACACACCACGTCGATCGGTAGGCCCGCAAGAACACAATTTTGGGGAATCGTAGCAGTAAAAACTCATCTAAAAAAAGGAGCAGATTAACTTATGAAATTTTCAAGCTTAAACAGAAATGAACGTTATAACCAGATGAAACAGTCACAATTAGATGTACTAGTCATTGGTGGAGGAATCACAGGTGCTGGGATCGCACTGGATGCGTCCGTACGTGGCATGAATGTAGCAGTTGTAGAGATGCAGGATTTTGCAGCAGGTACAAGTAGTCGTTCTACCAAATTGGTTCACGGAGGGTTGCGCTACCTAAAGCAATTTGAAGTGAAAATGGTTGCGGAAGTCGGCAAGGAACGCGAAATCGTTTATGAAAATGGACCACATGTGACTACCCCCGAATGGATGCTTTTGCCATTTTACAAAGGCGGAACGTTTGGACCGCTCAGCACAAATGTCGGCTTGCGTGTGTATGATTTTTTGGCAGGTGTTAAAAAAGATGAACGTCGTAAAATGTTAAGCAAAGAAGAAACATTGCGCCGCGAGCCTTTATTAAAGAAAAAAGACCTTAAAGGCGGAGGGTATTACGTCGAATACAAAACCGATGACGCACGCTTAACGATGGAAGTTATGAAAAAAGCGATTGAAAAAGGCGCAATGGCAATGAATTACGCAAAAGTCAAAAGCTTTATCTACGATAACGGCAAAGTAGTCGGTATTGAAGTAGAAGATCAAATCAACGGCACAATTCATGAATTATTTGCGAAAAAAATCGTCAATGCGGCTGGCCCATGGGTTGATACATTGCGCGACGAAGATCACTCGAAATTTGGCAAAACTCTTCAGCTAACAAAAGGCATTCACTTAGTTTTTGATGGTCGTAGATTCCCGTTAAAACAAGCCATCTATTTTGATATGCCAGATGGCCGGATGGCATTTGCGATTCCGCGTCAAGGCAAAGTTTATGTAGGAACAACGGATACGGTTTACAAGCAAGATATTGCACATCCAACGATGACGTTAGAAGACCGGAATTATGTCTTGAAAGCGGTCGACTTTATGTTCCCAGAAGTCGCGATTACGGAACAAGACGTTGAATCTAGCTGGGCTGGTTTACGTCCATTGGTTCATGAAGAAGGCAAGGACCCCTCTGAAATTTCACGAAAAGATGAAATTTTTGTTTCGGATTCTGGTTTGATTTCGATTGCGGGTGGTAAATTGACCGGCTACCGTAAAATGGGCGAAAGCATCGTCAATCTAGTAGCAGAGCAATTGCAAAAAGAAGATGGAGTCAAATATCCAAAAAGTTCAACTAAACGATTGCCGATTGCAGGCGGAGAAGTGGGCGGTTCAAAAGGTTTTGAAACCTTTATGGCTGACCGCGTCCAACAAGCAGGCAGCATGGGCTTAACAGCTGATGCAATGCGTATGCTCGTAAGTCGCTACGGTGCGAATGTCGATAAAGTGTTGCATTTCTATACAGCTGGCCTCGACGAAGCGACAGACGCGGGTCTTGATCCATTAGTGTACGCGATGTTGCGTTATTCAGTAGAATACGAATCCGCCTATAAGCCAATTGACTTCTTTATCCGTCGTACTGGAGCGTTGTTCTTCGATATCCACTGGGTTCATGCACATAAAGAATCAGTCACTGCTTATATGAGCAAAACCTTTAATTGGACCGAAGAACAAACTACGGATTACCGTGATGAATTGGAAGGCTTGCTTTATGAAGCAACGCATCCAGTTGAAGTATCTTCTCAAAGCTTAAGCTAAAAAACAATCCCGCCTGAAATCCGTAAATGGATTGCAGGCGGGATTTTTATGTAGAAAACACCTTTTTTTCAACTCATGTTATAGTAAAATTAAAAGAAAGACTATTCTGAATTCTGGAGGAGCGATGAATATGAGCAACGCTGAATTAATGGAAACCTACGAAACGTCTTTACATCAATTAGCGGGGCACGGACCGAGAAACGTAGCAGTTTTAAAGGATGTCTTTGAGTCAATCGATGGCCACTTAAAGAGTGATAATTATGGAAGTGGTCCAGTTATTGAAGGTTTTCAAGAACAAATGGCGGAATTTTTAGGAAAACAAACAGCGGTGTTTTTTCCAAGTGGCACAATGGCACAGCAAATTGCTTTGCGAATTTGGTGTGATCAACAAGGCATCAAAAAAGTTGCTTATCATCCATTGAGTCATTTGGAAATTCACGAAGAAGACGGATTAAAGGAATTGCATGGTATTGAAACGATTCTTTTGGCTGATAAAGGCCGTGTGATTGAATTATCAGACGTGTTGTCTATGGATGAAAAAATTGCTTGTTTGTTACTGGAATTGCCGCAACGCGAAATTGGTGGTCAGCTGCCCAGTTTTGAAACACTTGAGGCAATTTCAGCATACTGTCGCGAACAAGGCATTAAGCTGCATTTAGACGGTGCACGTATTTTGGAGTGCTTGCCTTATTATCAGAAAACTATTAAAGAAGTATGTGATTTATTTGATTCTGTATATTTATCCATGTATAAGGGCATTGGTGGAATCGCTGGAGCCATTTTGGCGGGGGATCAAGACTTTATGGCCCTATCAAAGATCTGGAAAAAGCGTCACGGTGGCGATTTAATTTCATTGTATCCGTATATTTTGAGTGCAGAAACGTATTTCGCGCAACGCAAAGATCGCATGGCTGCATATTATGAGAACGCTGTTGAATTGGCTTCGTTTTTTAATCGGTGTACTGGGATTTCCACGATTCCAACCGTGCCAGTTACGAATATGTTTCATGTGCATTTTCAAGACACGGCAGAGCAAATCGCGCCTCTATTGAGTCAAGTTCAGCAGATGATGAATATTGGACTGACAAGGTATTTAAGGGCTGAAAATACAGGTTGTTCATTTGAACTAAGTATCGGAGATCAATACGAAAAAATTCCAAAAGGTAAAGTCATTGTCACATTCGAGTGGTTAGCCGAGAAAATGCGGAATGAATTTAACCAAAAGCTTTAAAGAAAGCTTTTTCTACTAATTAAACAGTAGGTGAAGTAGTCCTTTTAGAAACCCTCTACGGATTAAAAATTTAGAAAAAATGGCGGTGATCGGGTAATGTGGATTCAGCAGAAAAGTGGATGGCAAATAGCGACGTTAAGCGGAGCTTTAAGTGTCCTCATTTATATGGCTCACGTCATTATGGGCAGTGTGTTATGGGACGGTTACAGTCACGTCAGACAGACAATTAGTGAACTGACCGGCAACGGAGCACCAGACGCCGAAATGCTGAGGGTCTTTACCATTGGCTACGGACTGCTTGCGCTGCTTTTTTCAGTTACTGTCTATGTGTTATTCCGCAAATACCAAGTTCAAAAAACTGCGCAGTTGGGAGCTATACTTTTGATTGTGATGTACATAGCTTCGTTGATTGGCTTTGGGTTATTTCCATTAGAGCAAGGAGGCGATGTCCTGACTTTTGGCAATTTTATGCATTTGGCAATAACTGCGATCGTTTTGATTGCAACAGTGGGTGCTTTGTTTATGATGGGTCATGGTCTGTTGCTGACCAAAAACTTTCGCGGCATCGGACAGTTTACGCTAGCTTGTGCCATTGTAATTGTCTTAGCAGGCATCGCAACTCCATTCGTTTTAAACAGCGATTTTCCCTATCCAGGGCTGCTCGAACGTCTATTAATCTTCACTTTTCAACTATGGATGTTCGTCTTATCTATCTATCTCTTCAGATTGCCTAAAATTATGGATATGGAATTAAAGCGTGTCGGCCTTGTGGAAATTTACAAAGAGCGATGAAAGACTTTAGTGCAGCAGTAAAAGCAATTGCGTCCGAACGTTACAACTAGCGTTCACAACGATTTTGTAATCCATATCATTACTACTATTTCATGCACTCGGTCCTATTCGGAAAATTTACAAAAAGTTAAACAAATTTCACATAATGTCCTGCGATAATGGGTAAAGAAGTATATTGAATGGCAACGACAGTTTGCCAAGTTGAAACTAGGGGATGAGCAGATGAGAAAGATGAACCGAGGAATGATTACTTCATTAAGTGCGATTGCTGCGGCACAAGCATTAAAAATCGTCACTCACAAAACCGTAACAGGTCAATGGGATTGGAGACAGGCCTTTACAACAGGTGGCATGCCAAGCTCCCACTCAGCTGGTGTTTCAGCACTCGCCTCGTACGTAGCTGCCAATAAAGGCGCACGTCATACAGAGACAGCCCTTGCAATCGTATTTGGTGTCATCGTGATGTACGATGCACAAGGAATACGTCGCCATACTGGAGAAATTGCTCGACTAGTGAATGAATTAGAAGACAGCTTTGTGAAATTCTCAGGCGAATTTCCAAGCTTTGAATTTGTGGAGCGTGAAAAAGACTTGAAAGAGTTACTTGGTCACCAGCCGGTTGAGGTAGTAGCTGGAGCTGCTTTTGGAACAATTCTTGGCTTGGTGTCAGCCGCAATCGAGAACCGTGTACGTGAAATCGAAGAAAAAGAAAAACGTTCAAAATCTCAACTGGCATACGATGGTCGTGGCCGCAGATCGACAAGAGCATAGAAAAAAATACAGCCATTCCAGTGGAATGGCTGTATTTTTCTGTCCAAATTATGTGACCGCACCTCGGAAGGAGAGAAGCGCACCTCGGAAGGAGAGAAGCGCACCTCGGAAAGAGAGAAGCGCACCTCGGAAAGAGAGAACCGCACCTTGGAAAGAGAGAACCGCACCTCGGAAGGAGAGAACCGCACCTCGCCAAAAAACAAGAATAGGCGCGTAGCCTATTCTTGTTAGTTTGGAATCCGCGCTGTCCACCGTGACAAATCAGGATTGCTGACTTGAAGTGTATCTTTCGGGAAAATGAAAGTCCAAGGTTTTGTTGTATTAGCTTTGACAGTGAGCGGTGCTAGTTTAAAGGAGCCTTTTACTACGGAGGAGCCCGTTGCATCTATGATTTCCAAAGGCAAATTTTCTAATTCGATCTGTTTTGAATAACCGTTACGAATAAAAACGGAAACCGCTAAATTTCCATCTTCCGAAAAGCTTGTCTGAAACCCTGTAAGATTCAATTCCTGAGAATTTAACTTAGGGAGTTTTTGGACTAAATCTCTCAATACGGATTTTTTTTCAGATGATAATGCCTCTTCCCAGGAAATGTCTAAATCCAACGCATGTGGCACAAGAGATTGAACATTAAAAGCTAATGACCAATCGGCAGTTGGAACTTGTGCCGTTTGAATCGAATCTTTTTTGAATTTGAAAATCCAAGGGCGATTGGACAGAGCGGGAATTGATCCCAATTCCGATAAATCGAATTCTTGTGACGCAATGGTTTCTTTGTTGCCATCTTGCAATACCAACTCGGCTTTTTCCATCGTAAATGGACGTTCGAGCGACGAGCGGAAAAAGGCTTGGACGTTCCAATCGCCTGTGTATGGATCTGCTTCGATATCAATTCCTGCCAACGACAATTGGTTTGCTTGCAAAGGTGGGAGGTCATTTGATAGGAATTTTAGGACGTATTCTTGTTCTTTGCTAATCTCCCACTCTTGAGAAATAGATAAAGTAGGTGTCACTTCTTGTGTTTCTAAAGATGCTGTTTCGGAACCGGCTCCTAGTTCTGTAGAAGACACAATGGAATCTTTTCCAGTTTTCCCGGTTTTGTTGAAGAAAGAAAAAATACTCAATTTTTTACCCCTTTTCGTGGCGATTCAAGTTGCGCAGAAATCCAAGTATCTCTGAAGCAACAGAATAACGCAGGTTCTGGAAATTCAAAGCGAATAGCTCAAGGCCTTCTTTTTGATAAATTCGCATAGGATCTTCTTGTTGATAAGAACGAAGTCCGATGCCTTCTTTCAGGTGAGCCATCGACTCCAAGTGTTTGATCCACATGGCATCAATTTGTGATTGCATAACGAGTTGAACAGTTCTAGCGACTTTAAGATCGTCTTGATTGGAGCCAATAAACTCGGAAATGCGGTGCAAATAAGGTTCGATTTCCGCGTCAATGACTTTTCGTTTGCTTAAATTTTCGGAAAGCGTGATGGATTCTCCTAATAGTTGTTGCAAGTCCTGTTTGATAGCAGCAAGATGAATCAATTGAATGTCGTCGTTTTCAGGAAGTGTTTCAGAGATGACATAATCAGCGGCGTCTCGAACCATGCCTTGCACGATTGAGAAGTTTTCTTGTCCGCTGAGCACGCGATTTCTAAGGTCATAAACGATTTTACGTTGCTCGTTAATGACATCATCAAGTTTCAGGTTATACTCGCGCATGGAAAAGTGAGAACCTTCTACAATTCGTTGCGTACGATCAGTTAGTTCATGAATGTCTTTATTGGTGATTTCTCCAATTTTCGACGTTTTCATTTTTTTCTCGAATTTTTCAACGTCTTCTTTTGCAAAACGTTTGAACATATCGTCTTCAAGAGAAATGATGAATTGAGATGAACCTGGATCGCCTTGACGACCAGATCGCCCACGCAATTGATTATCAATTCTCCGATTTTCATGCTTTTCGGTACCAATCACATGTAAGCCGCCAAGTTCTGCCACTCCATCGCCTAGAACGATATCGGTGCCGCGACCCGCCATATTGGTGGCAACTGTAATTTGGTTTAACTGACCTGCTTGCGAAATCAACTCAACTTCTTGTTCCATGCTTTTCGCGTTAAGTAATTGAAAAGTCAAATCGTGCTTTTTCAAATAAGCAGCAACGGCTTCTGATTGCAGGATGGATGTAGTACCAATAAGAACAGGCTGACCAGTTTGATGAAGCTTGCCAACTTCCTCAGCAACGATTTTGTATTTATGGTCCGCAGTTTGAAACACGCGATCAAGCAAATCGACCCGAATTTTCGGATGATTAGTCGGTACTGCTATGACATCCATGCCGTAAACTTCACGGAATTCTTTTTGCTGAGTTTTTGCTGTGCCCGTCATGCCGGAAAGATGCGGATACATCCGGAAAAAATTCTGTATCGTAATTTGAGCCTGTGCTTTGTTTTCTTCGGTAATTTCTACTTTTTCTTTTGCTTCGATTGCCTGATGCAGACCATCAGAAAGAGTTCTACCGTCTAAAGTACGACCCGTGAACATATCTACCAGAAGAATTTTGTCGTCTTTGACAATATAGTCGACATCTCGTATAAACATGACGCGCGCACGAAGTGCCATAATCACATAATGATAAAGCGTCTGGTGTTCGAGCTCATATAGATTGTCGACTCCAAATGCTTTCTCCACTTTTTCGATGCCTTTATCCGTCAAGGAAGTGGCTTTTGTTTCATCATCGTATTCGTAATCTTCATCTTCAATAAAACGCAGAGCCAGCAAGGAAGCAATTTGATGAAGCTCAGCGCTGACTTTCATCTTTCCAGCGACGATAAGAGGTGTTTTTGCTTCATCAATCAAGACACTATCGACTTCATCGATAATTGCATAATGATAAGGTCGCTGTACTTTTTCTTGCAAGCTGGGTGCCATATTGTCTCGTAAATAATCAAAGCCAAATTCGGTGCCGACACCATACGTTATATCTGCTTGATAAGCTTGTTGTTTTTCATCGCTAAGCATCATTGGAAGGTTTAACCCAACCGTTAATCCTAAAAAGCGATGGATTTGGCCTATTTGGTCGTAGTCTCGTTTTGCTAAATAGTCATTGACTGTAATAATATGTACGCCTTTTCCTTCTAGCGCTCTAACATATGCAGAAAGGGAGGATACTAATGTTTTTCCTTCGCCGGTTGGCATTTCAGCGATATTTCCTTCAGCTAGTACTAATCCACCTAGTAACTGAACATCGAAATGGCGCATATTTAGTACACGCTTTGAAGCTTCGCGAACGACAGCAAAAGCGTCTGGAATAATTTTTTCTATAGTCGTTCCTTTTAGTAGTTGTTCTTTAAAGATGGCCGTCATTTGCTGAAGTTCCTCATCGGACATGCCTTGGTATTTCGCTTCTAGTGCATTAATGGCTGCTACAATCCGATTGTACTTTTTCAACGGTCTTGTAATCGATTTAGTTGATCGCTTGAATAACGTTACCATGAATACTAATCTCCTTCTTCTCTCCAATTGCTACCTGCTTATTTTATCAAACTTTCCCAGTAAACTCCACATTACTTTGTGTGGATAACCGTCTCTGCAACAAGATGGCCGCTTAAATTTAGCTTTTTTTAAAATGAATAAAACAAACTGTATCAGTAATAATATTTTGATTATATAAGAATTTTTCAGCTGAGGATAGTATAGTAATAAAACAGCTAGGAGGCTCTGTAAACTTGTACTCAAGTCTATCCTAAATTGATGTAAAGCGTATATTAAGAAATTCTAAAGTCTTAGGAAAAGGTGTTGCCTCTATGAAAAGATAGGATAAGCTGACTGTAATATCTAATTAGTTTAAAGGAGGAAACACATTTGAGAACCTTGTTTTTGAAAATGTTCATTCCCATTCTTTTTATTGGATTGTTCTTGACCATGAATGTTGATAGCCATTACATGGCAGCAGAAGCTCCGGCAATAGACGAACAACAAACACTCAATGAACTAGAAGCTGAAGTTACAGAAAAATTAGTTCCTTACGAGAAACAATTAGCTGATGCAGAAGAAGCACTACACCGTTTGATTGCAAAGCTAGAAAGACAAGAAACGATTAGTTTTGAACAATACCAGCAATATCAGTCGACTTTAGATGAGTTAATACGAAGACTAAATACTATATCTCAAGAAATAGCGGCCGAATCGACTCTTTTAAGCAATAAGTTTGAAGATTTATTGCGAGTACAAAAGAAAATAGACGAGATGGATGTGAAATAAAAATGGTAACTAAAGGGAGCTGTCTCAAAAGGAGTCGCCATCTGCATTGCCATCAGCCCTTGAGGATAGATCGATGAGGAATATCTATGGCAGACGCCAAATTGTGGCAGATAGTTTGTTCTGTCCTACAAAAGGCAATCGATCGTTCCGGTGAATTTACCTCGGAGATTTCGAAAAAGTGCACAACGACTTCAATAATGTGGGCATCAACTCAAAAAACAGACCAAGAAAAGATGTCCTTTTTCTTGGTCCGTTTTAGGTTAGAGAGGTAAAAACAGTCTCTTAGGTGTTCCTAACATGTTTAGGCTTTTAACTAAATCTCTAAATTTTCCATATTTATCAGCACACGAAATTTTGTCACGCAAAAGATGTTTGGAAAAGTAGTTTGCGAAGCTGAGCTTATTTTTTCATGTGAATTAATTTACATATTCTAAAAAAATGAAATTTTATTTCATTATTTAAATATAAATATGATTTTCATGGTAACATTATGTTCTGAATAGATAGAATTATTACAAATACGAAGAGTTCATTACATCTTGCAACCCTGAGTAGTTGTTTGACGTTATAAGGTTTATAATGGAAGAAAATAAAGAAATTTATGCTAGTTCATCAAGGGGGTTCAGCTATGACGTGCAATAAATGTGGAAAAGAAAATGAAGAAGGCTCAAAATTCTGTAAGCATTGTGGGCATTCACTTATACAGAAAAGAAGTAAAAAGCAAAAAAAACGTAATTTTATTTATGCAATCGTACTAGTTTTGACATTACTCGGAGTTGGGGTTGGATCGGCCCAATTAATGGCAGATAAATCAGCTCAAGAAGATCAAACAGAACCACCAAAACAAGAAAAACCGGCTGAAAAAGAGCCAGAAGCAACAGAAGAACCAAAAACAGAAGAACCGGGTGTAGTAGAGAAAATTGAAGAACCTGAAGAAACAGTTCCAGCGGAAGAACAAGTCGCAGGTACTGTAACGAAAGTGGAAAATGTTGTGCCACCTTCTGAGCAAACAGAAAAAGTGGAACCAAAGAAAAAAGAGAAAACGGCAATCATTAAAGAATCACAGCAAAAAGTTTACACCATAATGACTGAAGGGGGACAAGGGTCGGGATTCTTGTTTTCTGACACAGGGATGGTTGTGACAAATGCCCATGCAGTAGCAGGTTTTACAGATGTCGTAGTTCGCAACATTAACGGACAAGATCATCCAGGCACAGTCGTTGGCATTTCCGCTGAATCTGATATTGCGTTGATCCATGTAGAAGCGTTTGAAGGCATCACACCATTGCCAGTTGAAATGGAAGCAACTGATGTAGGCACTGAAGTCATTGCACTCGGGAGTCCTGCGGGTATGGAAAATACCGCTTCAATTGGTTACTTAACAGGCATTGATCGCGACTTTTATCAAGAATTTACGTACGAGGATATTTACCAAATGGATGCGAAAATTGCGCCTGGTAGCAGCGGGGGACCATTAGTAGACGCAACGACCGGGAAAGTGATTGGCATTAACTCATTAGTAATCGAAGAAGGCGATTCAATTGGCTTTTCGATTCCTATGTATTCGATGCATGATCAATTGAGTCAGTGGGTTACTACGCCGATGTCCGCAGAAGAAGTAGCCGCTTTATTCAAAGTGTACGACGATTTTAGCGGGTACGAAGATGAAGATTATGAATACGATGTTGATTTAGAAATGAAATTCGATGAAACTAATTTAAGCGAGTTTATCGGTGATTTCCGTTATTATTATGAAACAGCTTTAAAAGAAGAAGACTTCTTTTATGTTCAAAATCTATTGGTTTATCAAAGTGATATTTACAATGGTATTTCTGAATACATTGCAGACATTGCTGGGCAAGGAATGGAATTTAACTTTACGAAGCTGGAAATTTCAAGTATCGAAATTTTAGACGATCATGCTGTTGTTCAAACGGAAGAGGCATTTGACTTTAAAGATGCAAACGGCAAATGGTCTGTTCAAGAACGCAGCAAAACCTATACGATTGTCATGGATGAATATGGCTTTTACTATATTTCGGATATTGTCAATAAGGAGTAATTATTAAAGCAAAACACAAAAAAAAGAAATTCCCGAAAGTTGGGAATTTCTTTTTTTAATTGCTGGAAACGAGATCTGCTACTAAGATATATCGATCTGGAGCATACCCAACGTAATCGAATGGGTAGCAGGTGGAAACAATTAAAGTGGCTCTTGGTTTTGGAACAATGACGGTTCTGTCGTCTTCATCCACAATTCGAACTTGACGTACTTTGTAGGTAAAGGTGCCTGAATAGGTTTCAACAATCAGCAAGTCTCCTTTGCCAACATCGCCAAGTTCTCGAAAGACCGTATCGCGATGTCCAGACAATACGGAATTATCATGTTCACCTGGCATCACGCTTTGCGCAAAATGCCCAACGCCCTGTTCAAGTTCGTCTTCATCGGTGCCATGTATAATCGGTAGCGTGGCTTCGAGCTTCGGAATAATCAATTCTCCCATTAAGTCTCCGATTTCGGGCGTTTCTGGATATTCAGAATGGGTTGTTTCTTTTGATGTGTGTTTGTCGCTATGTGCAACAAAAAGAGACTCAGTTTTACTGCTAAAGTCCGTTGCTTCAACGTTACCTGTTTTATAAAGCAGATAGCCTTTTACGAAAGTGGCAGTGCTTGTCGTACTAAACCATAGACCCGAAACGATAAGGACGACAGAGAAAGTAAGAAAGAACCGTTGTATGTTCTTCTTTTTTTTCGGTTGGTTGATCAGCATTCATTTTTCCCTACTTTAAAGCGACGGAATAATGCTAAACCGCTTAAAAGTAGTACGAATCCAAAAATTGCTTGGGCTGCAAAATCAGAAGCTGTTGCGGGTAATTTTGCACCTTTTAAAGTTTGAGTAGCAGGAACTTCTACTGGCTTTTGTACGACAGCTGGTGTTGCGATGATTGTTTCAACAGCACCCAGGTCTTTCCCTGTATCTACGATTAAATCAGATCCGAACATGTCGGCAGTCAAAAGAACGTCAGCCAAAAATACATCTTTTAAATTATAAATTTCAATTAATAAATCAGCGCCTTCAGTTGATTCAAGCGTCATTAAAGTCGCTAATGAAACAGCTGTTTTTTGACCATCTTTTACAAAGAAATAAGCGGTTCTTAACTCAAATAAGTCAATCATGTCGCTGTAAATATCCAGGACTTCAGCAATTTGTTCAGCGGTTAACTCATCTGCCGATTCAAATTCTTCCATTGCCATCATGCGATCACTTAATTGTGTTAGTTTTTGCTCGAAAGCAGGATCTTCGAAATCCAATGTTTCAAGGT
This sequence comes from Planococcus faecalis, assembly GCF_002009235.1. Classification (NCBI taxonomy): domain Bacteria; kingdom Bacillati; phylum Bacillota; class Bacilli; order Caryophanales; family Caryophanaceae; genus Planococcus; species Planococcus faecalis. The sequence continues at coordinate 2,574,503 of NZ_CP019401.1, read as the reverse complement.
GAGCAACCAGCCGTTCTACTTCTTCGTCTGTCAAACCTAGTTCAGTAAAAAGTCCATCAAGTTCTAGTTCGTAATCATCCATTTCTGTATAAAAAACAATAGAAGACTCCAAGTCTTCGATAAAATCATAGTTTGAAAGAGAATCCGAATAGTTTTGCAAAAATTCTTCAAGTTCTTTTTCAGAGGTGAATCCGAATCTATCCATTAACTCTTGAAGATTGATCGCATCAATCGGAGTGCCTGCACCGTCATTTAGATAAAATTCAATTGAGTATTCAACATCCTCTATAAAAATTAAGTAAACGCCATCAAGAACATCTTGTCCATACTCGAGGTCACCGTATTCATAAAGAATTTCATTCAATTCTGCGCGAGTTAAGTCTAGTGTTGCAGTCAACAATTGAACGCCTTCTTCAGTTAAAGGGGTGCCTAATTCGTCAACTGTATCAAATTCGTCTAAAGACCAATTTTTGCTTTTTAAATACGCTAAATAATCTTGCTTCTCCCAATTGATGCCAGCTAAAAATTGTTCAAATTCAGCATCGTTTGATTTGATAGCAGATGCAGAAAGTGGCATTGTACTAAATGCAAATACTAACAGTAATAAAAATACAGCTAAACGTTTCACTTTTTTTCCTCCTGTATTAAAAAATGGAATATCCATACTATTATAGAGTTGCACTCATTCTATTAGAATAGGTATATATAACTTGTTATTTTAGACAAAAAAAGAAGCCGGAAAACAAATTCCAGCTTCTTTCTATCGTTGTGCCGTAACATTCTAAGTTTTAACTCTGCTAGTTTGGTATCACTAGCACTTGTCCTACACGAATGGAGTTGACGTTCGTTATGCTATTGGCTGTTGCGATTTTTGCGACAGTCGTTTTATAGCTACGAGCAATACTGTAAAGCGTATCCCCAGCTTTGACTGTGTATTTAATAGAAGTAGCAGGTGGAGGCGTAGATTTTCCAGGAATCATTAATACTTGACCAACTTTGATCAAATTATAGTTGGTGATGTTATTAGCTTTAGCCAATGCGGAGACCGTTACTTTGTATGTTCTTGCAATGCTGTAAAGCGTATCCCCAACTTTGACTGTGTATTTAGTTCCACTGACAGGTGCTGTAGGCAACTTCAGTAATTCAGAAATAGTAACAAATTTATAGCCTTTCGCTTTCAATTTGCTGATCATGCCGGGTAAAGCACTCGGAGTTCCAGATGCTCCTGCGCCCGTATGCATCAAAACGATGGATCCTGGTACGATGTTATTCATAACTTTATTGGTAATTTGTGTTGAAGAAACACCTTTCCAATCGACAGTATCAATGTTCCACTGGAGTGTATGGGTGTATCCTGCATTACCGACTGTTTTCAGGACGGAGGCATTGGATGCACCAAAGGGAGCTCTGAAAATGGGTTTGGTCGATTTTCCGGTAATGTCCTTAATGGTTTTTTCTGTTGTGCTAAGCTCGCTTGTTATTTTTGAGGCCGACAGTTTGGTGAAATCAGCGTGAGAATAAGAGTGATTGCCAAGCTGATGATTTTTTGCTGAAATATTTTTAATCCAAGACGGGTGATTTTTTGCTCCGGAACCTGTTAAAAAGAACGTCGCTGTGACCTTATTGGCAGACAGAATGTCTAGGATTTTATTGATGTTCGTGCCATCTGAACCGTCATCAAAAGTCAAAGCGACCACTTTTTCGGTCGTGTTGCCTTTAGTGATGTAGGTGGAACTCGCTGCTTGTGACTGACTAGAGAAAGACAAGACAGTAAACAGGATTAATACGAAGGCTGCTGAGACTTTAAGCCATTTAGAAAGCACCTTTCTCACCCCTTTAGTTGGTGCGCTGACTAGAGTCAACGTATGTATAGGGATCCGGGTGATAGAAGATTTTTCCGACAATACTATACACCTAATATACCATGAATAGAAATAATTTTCCTTGATTTTAACTGAATATTAAGAAATTTTAATTGGGGGAGCTGAAATAGAATTTAGTGGGAGTGAGGTGCGGTCTTTGCTGTTTGAGGTGCGGTTAGGAGCCTGCGAGGTGCGGTGTTGCCCGTTTGAGGTGCGGTTATTGGTAAATGAGGTGCGCTTTTCACCGAACAAGGTGCGGTCAGCCAAAACTACGCAAAAAAACAGGCAGCTCGGGTTATGAGCTGCCTGTTTTGCTATTAATGTACCACTTAGTCGACGCGTTTTTTACGGAATTTCGATACCACTTCATAAACGATTGGCACGATAACCAATGTCAGTAAAGTCGAGCTGATCAATCCGCCGATAACTGTGATTCCAAGGCCTTGGGAGATCAATCCGCCACCGCCGCCTTCTACACCAAGAGCAAGTGGAATAAGCGCACCAATTGTAGCTAAGGCTGTCATCAGAATCGGACGCAAACGTGTAACACCGCCTTCTAGTAGAGCCTCACGTGTGGTCAATCCGGCTTTTTCCATATGGATAACGCGATCAATCAAGACGATAGCATTCGTAACCACGATACCGATCAACATCAATACACCAATCAATGCGTTGACACTCAATGCTTCTCCAGTGATCCATAATGCCACTAGAACGCCAATCACTGTGAATGGCAGTGAGAACAGAATAGCGAATGGAGCAAGCGCGCCGCCGAATGTGACGACTAGAACAAAGTAAACAATCGCGATGGCTGCAAGCATAGCCAAGCCAAGCTGAGTGAACGATTCGTTGATTTGTTCAGTGATACCACCATGATCGGTTGTGACACCCGCTGGCAAGTCAAGCTCTGCTACTTGCTCATCAATTTTTGTCGTGATTTCAGCGGCATTGTTACCGCGTACATCTGCAGTTAGAGAAGCAAACATTTGACCGTCTCTACGGTTAATTGTATCGGGTGATTTGCCTTCTTCTACTTCCATGACTTCGCCAACTGTGACAGTCGTGCCAAGTGCTGTTGGAATTTCTACAGCTGTTACATCTTCAATGCCAGCGTATTGTGTTTCTTCTGTTTCGATGTAAACATTTATGTCTTTTTCTTCATGAGTCACTGTCGTTAATACAGGTGCTTCAGCAACACTGCTTAGTGCCATGCCGACTTGTGCTGCAGTCAATCCATTTTTGCTTAAGCTTTGTTGACTTGCGACTAATGTGAATTGATCATAAGCTTCGGTTAAACTCGATTCTGTATTTTCCAGCCCTTGGTTGTCTTCCATAAATGGCTGAATTTGATCAATCGCCGATTGGATATCTTCTAGGTTGTCACCGTAGATGAACATTTCTAGACCACTTGCTCCTGTAGCAGCAAAGTCGAGACTCGCCCATTCACCGGATTCAGTAGAGCCGTTTAATTCGTCAATTAAATTAGTGCTTTCCTCACCGAAAGCTTCGAATTCATCCTCATACTCAATATAAAACAGTGCGGAATTATCTCCTCCGCCAGCCATTGCTGTCAGTGGGTTGCCACCGCCGAGTGAATATTGGTAAGATGTAACACCTTCACGTCCATCAATGGCACTTTCTGCATCTAATGCGATAGCTTCTACATCTTCACGAGTTTGACCTGGTTCAGGACTATAAGTTGCCATCACCATTTTTTGTTCTTCTTCAGGCAAGAAGCTGACACCAATAACAGGAATCAAGAACAAACTCGCCACAAGAACCGCTGAAGCACCACCAAATGTAATGATTTTATGGTTTAATGACCATTGTAAAATACGTTTATAGCTTGCTGTCATTTTACTTGGCTTATGTGCTTTTTTCGTGGATTTATTGGCATCCAAGTTTTGCAATTGTTTGCGGTACATCAAATGTGCCATCATTGGTACGATGGTAACAGCAACAAGCAGCGACGCAGATAACGCAAAGACAACGGCTAAAGCGAACGGCAAGAACAATTCGCCAATCTGTCCGCTAACAAGTGCAAGTGGTAGGAATACCGCGATGGTAACGACAGTAGATGAGAAAATGGGTACGAACATTTCGCGTGTTGCTTCACGAATCAATTCTTTGCCACGTAATTTCTCACCAGGCAAAGCCATCCGGCGGTAAATGTTTTCAATTACTACAATCGAGTCATCAATAACGCGTCCTATCGCAACAGTCAGAGCACCGAGCGTCATAATATTCAAAGTGATATCCAATTGGTTCAGTAGGAAAATCGCCATTAATAACGACAAAGGAATAGAGATAATTGAGATTAGCGTTGTTTTGAAACTACGAAGAAATAGCAAAATGATGACGACAGCAAACAAAATACCGAATAACGCTTTGCTGAGCATCGTTTCAACTGATTTCTCGATGGGTTCACCTTGGTCAAATGTAGAAGCCACGGTCAAACCGTATTCATCTTCAACCTCAGCAACGATGTCTTTTACGCCATTAACGACTTCAACGGTATTGGCATCTGGTGATTTGACAATTGAAATCCCAATCGATTCTTCTCCGTTCGTGCGCGAAATCGACTCTGCCTCACTAACAATTTCAATGTCAGCTAGTTCGCTTAAGGCTACAGTTGGAATCGCAGACGGGGTAGCTGGCGTTTCAACAACAGGTGTTTCGGCACCTGGTGCTTCAGTTCCAGGCGTACCAGGTGTTGCCGGTGTTTCACTTGGTGCAACCGGTGCAATTTGAGGGACAGCTGGGATTTGCAGGTTTTTCAAATCATCAACGGACGTAACGTCGCCGTCAATCACTAGATTTTTCAACTCGCCATCAAACTCAGTCAAGCCTAACGGGAACGTCAGATTGGATCCTTGAATTAGTTGTTGAATGGTTTCTTCAGTCAAGCCGTATGTTGCTAAAGCTTGCTGATCAAAGGACATGGTCACTTTTTGTACACGCTGACCAGAAACTTGAGCATCGGATAAGCCGGCTACTCCTTCAAGTTCAGGTAGCACGTTTTCTTCAACAGTTGCTGTTAGTTCTTCTAGTGAACTGCCAGAATCGCTGATGCTCAGTGACAAGACCGGGAAGGCATCTAAACTAAGACGCGAAACTTGAGGGTCATTCGCCGATTCCGGAATGGCTACTTGCGATAGCGCATCTTCTAACTCACGTGTTGCTTCATCCATGTCGACTTCAAAATCGTATTGAACTTGAATGGTTGACGCATTTGCTAGTGATGAAGAAGTCATTAGCTCAACGCCGTTCATGTTTTGGATGCGCTGTTCCATCGGAATCGTAATCTCTTCCATAACTTCATCGGGTGCAGCTCCCGGATAAGTTGTTACGACAGTAACTGCAGGTAAGGTAATACTTGGAATTGACTCTTGTTTCATCGTTAAGCCTGCGTATAAGCCTGCCACGACGACCATAATAGTCAAAATCCAAATCGCAAATTTGTTATTTAATGAAAAGTCGATAATTTTCTTCAAGTTGTAGACTCCTTTTTTATATAAAGTTTTCTAAATACGATACTTCGTTCTTAATAGAAGGATGTTGCTTCAAATAAACGAGTAGGGCTTCAATTAAAAATTCTTTTGACTCTTTATTGGCAACTTGTTCTTTCAACATATCCAGTGAGGCTAGTAATTTATCAGGATATTCTTCGGACGCTCTAATTTTATGAGCGACTTGCTGAAAAGCTTCTTCAAGCGTTGCAGCGGGAGAACGTGCCTCAGTTAAAACTGGCTCCATGGTTTCTAAATTGTCCACTATGGCATCGATCGCACTCGTGATAAAAGTAACGAGCTTTGGAATTGGCACTTGTTTCTTTTCGAATACGAGTACGAAAATGTATTGCTGCATCAATCCTTCAAGTAGTGCTACTAAGTCAGGCAAAAAGGGTTCGATTTCTACACCATACGTGTCTATTAAAATGGTTTTGTGTAAAATCATCGTCGACTGCCTTAACTCCATGAACACCGATTTTAATTGTCCGCTTTCTGTCAGTGTGAAATCTTTGAAAATCATCATGAAAAATTCCTGATTAGAAAGTGTACGTTCAATTTCAATGGCTAATTTCTTCTTGAAAACGTCTTTGTTATTAGACCCTGGAGCATGCTGTGATTCGGAAATTTCTGTCGTGATTTCTTCGTGGTATTGCTTTAAAATTTCAATAAACATATTTTCTTTCGAATCAAAATGCTTATAAAAGGCTCCTTTAGAAATACCAACAGCTTCTGCTACTTCCTGTACAGAGGTTTGATGAAAGCCTTTCAATGAAAATAAATGCACAGCTTGATTCATTATTTCTGTTCTTTTATTCATTTGGACCCTCCCGAACTACCTAGTCACTTTTAGTGACCGCTCAGTCACTCTTTTTAGATTATCTTTTAGTTTACCTAAAGTCAATTTGGAGAGATGTTGATTTTGTGACAATCAAGTGGCTTCTTTAATTTACCTAACACCTTTTCAAACAGATTTTAAAAGAGCTTGCGGGGGTATAGAACATATAGGAGTAGTTGTGTAAATTGTTCATAAAGGAGATGGTTGGATGGTGCAGAAGTATATCAGTGAACCATTTGTAGAAGAACGTACAGAACAGCCGTATGTGGGAATTTCTGTTCTTGCTGGTTCATCGGAATGGGAAGCAATTAACAGGCTTGTGGGGGAGTTGTTTGACTGGCTAAAGGTGAATAATAGTAAACCGGCAGGAGCTCCATTTTTTCGCTATTGGTGCATGGCTGATTCGAATGGCAACTACAAGATGGAAGTAGGTGTGCCAGTCAAACGAATGGTAACGGGAGATCATCATGTAGTTGTGGGATATATTCCGGGAGGGTCCTATGCGACGGCTTTGCATAAGGGACATCCCGATCATTTGGAAAAGTCGCTGATCGCACTAGAAGAATGGGCTGTGAAAGAAGGGTTGGATATCGACAAACGTTGGGAAGGTAGAGATGAAATTTGGAACGGTCGTTTTGAATTTTACGTAACCGATGCGGATAGACAAACTGATCTAAACAATTGGGCAATCGAAATCGCCTTTTTACTCGTTCGAGATGATGCAGCTTAAGGTTATAATTCCAAGGAATTGTAAAGATGAAAAAAGACATCTCTCTCTGCACTAGCATTCTAGCTAGTGCAGAGAGAGGTGTCTTTTTATAATTAGGACTTGTTTCTTTCGCGAACGTAAGTATAGAAGATGCAGGTGACTTCGTTGCTTTTGGAGGATACGAGTAGAGACATCAATTTCTACCAAGATCTTTTATTCATCAAACAGCATACGCAATCTGGATTACTAGATGATTTTGGGGGATATGCGGCCAATCCGTCTTTAGAGATGAGAAGTGTTATTTTTTGTATGAAGTCTTGTTGCTTTTACACGACCCTCATGCATAACTATCAATCAAGATCTGAACCGAATGATTGGAATAGAATAGACCATTTTTAGGCACAATTCCAGTCTTTTTTCCTTCCTTATTAAAATAATTTGTTTCAAACAATACTGCTCAACCAATCAAATGATTATCATACGTCTCCATTATTTCAAGCTCTCCTTTCACAATACATGAAAATTCTACCACTTATAACTTTTAAAATAAATATTTTTTGAAAATATACACTATTTTGACAATTAGATAAAATGAATAATTTATTTGTGATGTATAAAAAGGGAATTTAAGTGAAGGAAACCGTTTGGTGGCCAACTGGCTACAATTATTTTTTTATTTTATTCTGAACAGACCCGGGAATTAACGAACGTTCAGAAGGACAAAACAATGAAAAACTTTGAAGAAGTTGCTGTACAGTATGCCCCTATGATTTCTGCGATGATTCGCAAACTTCATATTCATCGTGACTACGATACCTTTAAACAACTTGGCAATATCGCATTGTGGCAAGCATGGCAACGCTTTGAAGAGGGAAAAGGACATTTCACTCCTTTTGCTTATCGTAGTATTAGAGGAGCAATGCTTGATGAATTAAAAAGAGAAACGAAGAGAACAAATCAACTCTCTCTACTAGAAAGTATTTTAATAGAAGAAGGCATAGAAGAAGAGATGGAAACTTTGCCGGAATGGTTAATCCTAAACAAATTAGACGCAAAAGAAAAATGGTTGCTAGAGGCACTTTTTGTGAGAGGATACAGTCTTTCTTATTTAGCTGATCAACAAGGTATTTCACTTGCTGGGATGAAAAAGAGACGCGAACGACTATTGAAAAAGGTGAGAGATGCAATAGACCATCCATTTAAGACATAAAAAGTGGTAACATTAATGGAAATGACCCTATGAAAGAAGTGACAGAAAAGGATTAAACCTTACAAAAATGAGTGACGCGGTGAATAGCGCAGGACTAAAAAAGGGGGTGACTTTCTTGGAAGCAATGATGACGGGTATGATTAATAATATCTTTTTTATTGTGTTTCCACTCATCGTTTATCAAATGTTGGCGACAGCAGGCCAACGAAATTTCTTTGTTAGTCATCGCTTTATAATGACTGTCCTTTTTTCAGTATCGCTTGTACTGTGTATGCTGTTTCCTTATCAGTTTATAACCGATGGCTATATTTTTGACTTGCGCCAAGTTCCAATGATCGTTGGAGCCCTATACGGAGGTCCATTGGTTTCAGCCATTTTGTTCCTTGTGGCTTCGATCAGTCGGATTATTATTGGTGGAGACGGAATGTACATCGCTCTTTTGAATCAATTTGTCATTGCGGTAGGAGTGCCATTTTTGCGACCGCTCTATATGTGCATCAATCGTTCTCGAAAAATTATGTTGATATTTAGCATTTCAATTACTTCACTCCTTTTCAATTTGTTCGCAGGTGCTTTTTTCTTTGGAAATCCGATTCACGATATTGTGGGTATTTGGATTATGTTAATGATCAATCAAAGTACCATTATTGCGTTAACGGCTTTAATGATTGAACATATGCAGCGACAAGAATACATGTATGAAGCTTTTCTGAAACACGAAAAAATGGAAACAGTTAGCCATTTTGCAGCAGCCGTTTCGCACGAATTGAGAAATCCTTTGCAAAGTATTAAAGGGTTTGTTCAGTTAATGAAGGAATATGAGTACAGTCGCGAAAAACAGATAGAATTTCATCAAACGATTTTGAGAGAAATCGATGCAGCGGAAGAGTTAATCGAGGATTATTTAGTATACGCTAAGCCTACGTATGGTCAGCTTGAACCAATCATTGTCGCTTCAGAAGTCAGTCATGTGCTGAAAATTATGGTGCCTTATGCAAATGGAAAAGATGTAGAAATGCATACAGATGAACTGGACGAAAGTGCTGAAATTCTAATCGATCGTTATAAATTCCAACAAGCGCTAGTCAACATTATCCGAAACGGTATTGAAGCGATGCCAGAAGGCGGCAAGCTAGTCCTTACCGTCAAATCATCTCCAACAAAAGTATGGATTCGGGTAACCGATACAGGAGTGGGTATGACAAAAGAACAAGTCAGACGTTTAGGGGAACCTTACTTCTCTAGTAAACTTAAAGGAACCGGACTCGGAATGATGGTGACTTATAGCATCATCAGTCAAATGGAGGGTCAAATTTTAGTAGACTCTGAAAAAGGAAAAGGTACCGAATTTACTTTGGAATTTGCAAATCTTGCTACAACGAAAAGTAAATAAAACAGCAGCCTGTATATAGGCTGCTGTTCAGATTGTAGACAAAGTCTTATTAAACTGAATAGTGATGTACAATCTCCAACTGGGCTGGCCACTTCGCTTTCCATGGGCTCAGCTTCAGTTTCCTCGTTACTAACGGGACCTACAGCCTTCGTCGCTTTGCTGCTTCCACAGGAGTCTGCGTGGCCATACGGGTTGTCAGCAGATGGCTCAAATCAGCGAGAGACCCAACAAATCTACTTTTCATCAGTACTCTCTCAAGGATTCGGAGCGCAATGCGGCGACTCCTGCGGAAGAACGAAGTGATGAGACCCCGCAGGAGCTTGCGACGAGGAGGCTCAGCGCTTCGCGGAAAGCGTCCGCATGGAGTGCAGAATCCTGTATACCTAAGATGAAACGACTACTTATTCTTTAAGTTTGTCTACAGTGTAAACAGCAGCCTGTAAATAAGCTGCTGTTTTAGTTGTTCATTAATTGACGCACGAATGGCAGAACAGACTGCTCTTTCAGTTTAGCTTCGAACATGATATCAGCATCTATGCCGTTTAATTGTCTTATTAATTGTTGGAAATCGGATTCAGAAACCAATTCGTGATGGCGTAAATCTGTAAATCCTTCTTTGCCTGTACTAATATGAACTTTCGGTGTGCCAAAACCTTGCCACGTTTTTAGAATTTCAGAAAAATCAACGGGCTCACCGTCGTTATTGCAATTATGATGATGGATATCAAAGCATACAGGAACGCCACACATGCTGTGGACGTCTAAAACGTCTCTAACGGTAAAGGTTTTATCATCATTTTCCAAGCGTAACCACTTCCGAATGCTAGGAGACAGCGACAAATAGACAGCAGCGAAACGCTGTTTAGCTACGTCTTTATCTCCATAAGCACCACCGGTATGAAGGATGATATCAGATCCACCGAGCAATTGAATCAATTGGTCATGATACTCAAGATCTTCTATCGATTTGCGAACAACTTCAGGTTTAGGTGAATTGATGACGGTATATTGACCAGGGTGTACAGAGACTCTCATGTTATGTGTGTTAACAAACAAGCGGATTTCATCTGTTATGGCCAGCACTTCTGGATCTTCCCACCAGTTCCAATCATTTATAGGGTGAGTGGACAGCGGAACGATCGAACTAGAAGCTCGGTAAAAGTAAATATCGTTTTTTAAATTCCAGCGAAGAATTTCCAGTGTTGTCTCGAAATTTTTCATCGTCAATTCCTTTATTTTGCCGGTGCCTTCTGCCTCTGCAGTCGCGACACGTAAAGTTCTAAATACCGTTTTCAATTCAGTGTTCATACAGGCATAACCTAATCTCATGTTGTTCAGCTCCTTGCTATACGTATACCCTTCCAGCATAGCGCACATGCCTCGAAATTGAAAAAGCTGTGTGCGAATTTTGAGGGAGTAACTCGACTTCGTAACCGCGTTGTAAAACCAGAATTTTCTATAGTATAATAATACCAAGGAAATCTAAAGAAGAGGTGACTCAAATGACTCATTTAACGCTACATACAGGCTATCAAGAAGAAGATACCTATTTTATGAAATACAAATTAATTACGCACAATAAGAATTTAATTGATTACACGGAAGAAGAGAAAGTCAATTTTATGTTAAAAGATGAAGAAGAAAACATTCTGGGTGGACTTGTTGGACATATAGATTGGGAATGCTTTTTCGTTGATATATTGTGGGTCGACGAGTCACTGCGTGGTTTAGGAAAAGGGCAACAACTAATTCAAGAAGCTGAGGATTATGCACGCAAAAAAGATTGTCGTCTTATTCGGTTAGAAACATTCAGTTTCCAAGCACCAGCATTCTACAAAAAATTAGGATTTAAAGAGATGGGGAAACTCGAAGATTTCCCTAAAGGGTATACTCACTATTATCTATACAAAGAATTGACGTAAAATGCCGCAAATTTCAACAGAATGTAAATTGATTTTGAATAGATGCTACAAAAGAGAAAGAGCACCCAAATGGATTCAGAGGGCGCTTTTTCTCTTTTTACTTTATCTTGAAATTGAAAAGACGATCCTCTTTAAACTGGCCATTTTCATAATTTCGTTCAGCAAATGTAAGGGTGTTGTCATGCGTTATTAAGACGATTGTTGAAGAACGAGTGCCGTATTCAGGAGTTTTAATAAATATCGGAGACAGCATTCGTTCTAAGTCCAAGCTAACACCGGTAGTGGGAAGAAGAGCGTCGTGTGCTTGTTCAGCATCTGAAAGTATCGCAAAAATTTCTTCCAAGTCAACTGTAGAAGTACGCGCCATATAAGAAGTGAGACTTTCTTTTCCTTTCGACACTTTTGGCCAAGGCGTGTTCAAAAAGTGATTGCTGAGTCCATGAGTACCCAGGGGAACTTCGTAAGATTTATTTTGAATATTGTTATAGTACATCAATTGTTCAACATCTCCTACAATCAGATTAAAACCCGCATAGTCTTTCGGATTGATTGATCGCAAATAGTCTTTAGGGGAAGTTGAAGCTGCTAAAAAATTTTTGACGACGGCTCCTCTAGAAAAAGTAGCTGCTTCTATATTAGTGGGATCGCGAAAATTTGTTAATGCAGCAATGCGTCCTTGCTTTGTGACACCTAACCACGTACCCATTTGTGTCAAGTCACGACCGGCTAGTATATGGGGCTCATCTTCCCAAAAATGAGCAGCTGCAGTAGGACGACTATAAAATTCATCTCGATTAGCAGCAATAATTAATTTGTAAGTTGGATGATTTCGAAATTGGAGGTTGATCAGGCACATAGTATTCTCCTTTTAGATTTAGTATATCCAATAGTTGAAGTCAATGGTAAAAATAGTTGCGACACGATGCTTTTGCTATTTTTTAGCCAATAATAGACGGGCTTGTAAGCAAGAAAGTACGTAAGAATAGCAAGAAATTCGAAGCTTTGTTTGTAAAAAAGGATTATTTGTATCAATTAAATAAAACTTTTGTAGGAAAAATATTTTTTTATTTAGGTATAAAGCTTCAATCTAATTTTATCTCTGATACACTATAAAAAGAGTTTTGAAAAGAACATATGTATTCTCAAGGAGTGGGGGGAGCAGAGATGGAAAGCGAAGTAGCTTCATTGTCTTTTGCGCGCGTATTAATGGAAGGAATTAAAGAAATGGTGTTTGTTGTAAGAGTTGATGGAGCGAATTCTTTTACGTATGATTTCCTTAATAATGCAGTAATAGAGAGGACTTCACTAGTTTCTGCTTCAGTTGGCAAGAAGTTAAACGAAGTCCATTCCACATCAATGACAACATTTTTAACTGAAAGATACAATGAAGTCGTTCAAACAACTCAAAGTATAAGCTATGAAGATTCATTTTATTGTAACCGAAATAAGTTGCTGTATTCAAAAACTGTTATGACACCTTTTTTAGATGAAAAAGGTATATGTACCCATATTGTTAGCTTAGTCAAAGATATAACGAATGAGAAAATAGCCAAACTAGAAAGTGAAGGAATTCGTGAACGCCTAGAAGAAAGCAACGCACGATATCGGTCCCTCTTTGATAATAACGCAGATGCTATTTTCACCGTTGATTTTAACGGACATATTACAGGAGGCAATTCCTCAGGCAGCATACTCAGTGGATGCGCTATGAAAGAATTAGCAGGTAAAAGCTTTTTTGACTTTGTTATTACGGAGGATGTAGAACGGGCAAAAAACTATTTTCACTTGTCCATTTTAGGTGACAATAAAGATTGGCGTTTTAGCATATCTAATAAGTCAGGTAAATCGATTGCTTGCTTAGTGAAGTTTATTCCAATAAGTGTGAAAAACAACATCCCGGGATTTTATATGATTGTCAAAGATATGACAGAGTTGGACAAAATTTCAGGTCTCTATGAAGCTGGAGAAGAGAATTTCCGAATCATTGCGGAAAATGTCCACGATGTCATTATATTAATGGACCAAGACAAACAATACCTCTATATGTCGCCGTCATGTGAAAATATTTTTGGCTTTAGAGCAGAAGGTATTATTGGAAAAAAACCATTTTATAATGTTCATCCTGAAGATACGTCAGTTGCTGAACAAGCCTTTAATCAAGCAGCAAAAGAAGGTTCTACGTTTCAATTACAAATTCGTCTTTTGCATAAAAGTAGAGGCTGGATTTGGACAGAAGTCAGTGGAATGCCGGTTTTTGGAGAAGATCAAAAATTTAACCGGATGGTTATGGTTGCAAGAGATATTTCGATTCAAAAAGAATATGAAAGTCAACTTCATCATTTTGCTTATTTTGATTCGTTAACCGAGTTACCAAACCGACGTTATTTTCAAGCGTATGCAACTGAAAAATTGGAACAGAATGACACAAGCCAAAGAAACTTAGCTATTCTACTTATTGATATTGATGATTTCAAGGACATTAATGATCAGTGGGGACATGAAATTGGTGATGCGGTTATTCAAGAGTTCGGTTATCGCTTGAACCGTTGTATGGTTGGAGAAAATATGGCTGCCCGTTTAGGGGGAGACGAATTTATCGTCTTACTGACGGATGCAGCCGATAAGGAAAAAGTATCAGAAGTTACAGATGCTATTTACCGTATCACGAAAGAACCAATCAATGTGCAAGAGTTATCATTGTACATCACGATTAGTATGGGTGTTGCATTAGCACCAACTGAGAAAACTTCCATTTCTACTATTATGAAGCGTGCAGATATGGCGATGTACAAAGCCAAGCAACTGGAAAAAAATTCGTTTTTCGTAAGTCCAACATGAGCAAATGCAGCTCGTGTTTTTTTGTGTTCAGAAACAAACCGACGATTTATCGTAATAAATCGTATATGTGGTATTTGAATTTTCAGAAATAAAATAAGTATGCTTTCAATTTAAAAAATGGTATGCTTTTGTCAAACCATAAATCCTGATTAAAATACAAAAAATGGTTCTCTAAGTAATTATATAGACCTTTAATGGTTATATTTTTTGGAAGCATTTAATAATAATATGTACTCTAGACTATCGCTATATTTTAATATTCTCTTATAATTCCCTACTTATTTGATTAGTTGAGGTGAGAAAATGAACAATTTCTACCAAAAAACTTCTATTAGTGTGAAAGTGTGTTGCATTTTCTTGGCGTTCTTTTTTTTGAGCGATACTGAAAAAATTGCTAGTACGAATGACAGCGAAAAAGTAGTGTTGTTAAGTGAAGAGGATAAGAAAAAGACGCTTTCAAAAAATCTTCAGATTCTTGAAGATGTAGAAGGTACGCTTAAAATTAGTGACCTGCAGTCTCCACCATACAGTTGGAAATTTAGTTTAAATGAAAATGGAATTCCGAATATGGGATTTTCATCTGATGTTTATTGGGTAAAGTTTACGATTGAAAATCATGCAGAAACTGAAGAATGGCTTCTTGAACTTGCAAATCCTTTTCTCGATCATGTCATTCTTTATTCACCAGAACCTTCTGGGGGATTTTCGATTACGGAATTTGGAGAAACAATGTCAGATTCGAAAAAACTTTATTCAAGCCGTTCTCCGGTTTTCAAGTTGCCTCTTCTAAATAAAGGTGAGAATACATTCTTTATGAAAATTGAGTCACAAGGAGTCCTATACTTTCCTGTGACTGTTTGGGAACACGCAGCATATGATGCTAAATCCCAGCAAATGACGGCGATGATTGGACTAGTAAGTGGAATAAGCCTGATGTTTTTTGGCTGGTGCATCTACTCATTTTTTAAGTATCGTCAGAAAAATTTTCTTTATTTATTAATTTTGGCGGTTTCGTTACTGTTTACTGCTGCTGAATGGACAGGTTTAAATTTCACTTATATTTGGCCGGATTTCAAATGGGGAAGTAATCAAACGATACTAGTAGCTTGTGGTGCAGCGAGTTTAATGACGTTCTTTATCCTTAAAGAATTGTTGTCAGGTGTTCTCAACATACACTGGCTTTCTATGGTTATTAAGTGGATGGTAGCGTGTGTCTTGTTTTCAGTGATGGTTTCTTTCTTTTCTTATTCACTAACAAGCCTGTTCAGCTTTGCATCTTCTGCTCTAACAATCGTCTTAACGTGTGTTCTTGCTTTTTCCGCTTGGCAAAAAGGAATTTCTTATGCTGCTCCATATACTGCCGCCTTGTTCGTATCGATAGCCATCCTCACCATTTCCTTTTTAACGGCTACGGGGGTTTTACCCTATATCGAAACTGTTCAATACGCCGTGTACGTTATCAGCTGGAGCATACTCTTACTTGCTGCTAAAGCATTGCTGAAAAAAGAAAAAATGAAGCTTGAAAAAACACAACAGTTGGAACGTCAAGCGAATGACCGTCAACTGCTGAAAGTCACAACGCTAAAAAATGACAACAAAAGAAAAGATGAGTTACTGGCGCTTGCATCAAATGGCTTGCGAACACCACTTTATGGTGTGATTGGCATTGCAGAATCACTTCAACAATCTGCTAGTGGTAAAATGTCTCCTCAGATGATAACCCAATTGGATGAACTGGTGACCAGTAGCAAAAATATGGCGCATTTGATCAATGATGTTGTCGATTTTTCAAAACAGAAGCCGTCTTCTTTACAGCGCCATACGACAGCGATTGCGCTTGATGAACTTTGCACGAATGTGATCGCAATTTATAAGCCACTTTTAAAAAATGAGGCCGTCAAGCTTTATCACACAGTACCAGCCTCGTTGCCAAAACCATGTGCAGATCCTGATCGACTGCGACAAATTTTGAGTAACCTTGTCAACAATTCTATTGAGCATACCCGTGTAGGTGAAATCGTGCTATCGGCGAGGATTTTTGAAGGAGATTTAGAAATTTCAGTAAAAGATACAGGAAATAGTATAGAGGAAAAGAAAATCCCAATTTTTTTTGAATGGAATATTCCGCAAGAAAAACCGTTGAGAAATCATGGGATGGATTTGAAAATCACTAAAAATCTAATTGAACTTCAAGGGGGGACGTTGAAACTTGAGTCTTTAAAAGAAAGTGGCTCTCTTTTCATTGTTACTTTACCCATTTGCACGGATGCATCTAATGCTCCGTTGCTAGGAGACTCTAGAAATCAGACGAAAGAATTGACCGCTTCGCAGTTAGCAGATTCCTTGTTAAAGCAGCGTCCTACTAAAAAAAATCTGCACGTTCTGGTGATTGAAACAGACGAAATCAATCGGCTTGTTTTATTGCGGCAACTGATATCAGCAAACTATCAAGCAGTCGGTGTAGAGGATGGCAAAGCAGCGCTGCATTTGTTGTCGCATCAATCAATAGATTTGATTGTGATGGATGGTAGTTTACCGGACATGACAAGCGATGAATTATGCAAACTTATACGCTTGGAGTATACATTAACAGAAATGCCGATTTTGATGTTATCGGATGCAGACAGTCTTCAAGAGAAAAAAGATGCTTTTACAGCAGGAGCCAATGACTATTTGCTAAAGCCTTGTGATAAAGAAGAGTTTTTGTTGCGTGTTAAGACCTTGGCAAATATGCGCAGCTTGACTCAAGAAATTACGAATCTGAACTACTTTCTTGAACGCAATGTGAATGAGCGAACAATGGCACTTGAAATTACCAATATGAATCTACTGACAGTGAACGATGAAATTCAAGAAATTGAAAAGTCTCGAAATGAAATGTTGTCAGCAATTTCACATGAGTTAGGTACACCCATTACGCTAATCCATAGTTATATACAAGCAGTGAAAGAAAGTTTAATCGAAGAAAACAACCCACGCTATCTGGATATGATTCATAAAAAACTACTACTGCTAGAAAGACTCACAGAAGATCTTGTAGAGTTGACTAAATACAAGTCTGGACATATGACTCTGCGTTTCTTGGAAAAAGATTCGCTCGTGTGGATCGCAAGGCTCGCAGAATCAATGGCTTCTGATGTTACTCAAAGTGGCCGTGTTTTCGAATTTTTCGGTACAAAAAATCCCGATAATATTAGTCACTCGCTGTTAGTAATTGATTTAGATCGTCTTGATCAAGTAATTTCCAATATTTTATGGAATTCTGTTAAGCATACTTCTCCAGAAGAAGGCAAAATTACGTTATCTATGGAAATCGTCGCTAATAACAACGACAATGCATTATTAGACGAGGAGTCTGATGGAGAACTGGTGGTTCGCATTGCTGATAATGGAAGTGGGATCAAGAAAGAGGCCTTGCCCTATATTTTCGACCGTTTTTACAAAATCAATCGTTCTGCTAGCTACAAAGGAAGTGGACTTGGATTGGCAATCGCCAAAGAAATTGTATTAGCGCATAAAGGACAAATATGGGCGGATAGTATAGAAGGACAAGGAAGCGTTTTCGTCATTGTATTGCCGCTAACTTTTCAGTAAGGATGGGAGGAAAACAGATGAATGTTGCGACTGTGTTAATTGTTGAGGATGATGAAGGCATCCGCGAACTGATGCGGTTGTTTCTGCTAAAAAAAGGATATGGTGTTATCCAAGCTGAAGATGGCTATCAAGCTTTAACATTAATAGAAAAAGAAAAGCCAGATCTCATTTTGTTGGACGTAGAAATGCCTGGTATGAATGGACTGGAAGTATGCAAAAAAATCCGATTAAAAACGACTTTGCCAATTTTGTTCGTTAGTTACCGAAAAGAGTTGGTTTATAAAATTCAAGGACTTGAAGTAGGGGGAGATGATTACATTACCAAACCCTTTGATTTTAATGAGTTAGAAGCTCGGATTCGTGCAATTCTTCGACGAAATGGTTGGAGGAGCGGTGAACAAGAACAGCTAACGATTTTGAAGTATAACGACCTGCATATTCATGTGGATGCCCGAGAACTTTACGTTGCAGGAACGCAGGTCAAACTGTATCATAAAGAATTTCAATTATTGTTGTTGCTCGCGCAGACTCCCAACCGAGTTTGGACCGCTGAACAACTATACGATCAAGTGTGGGGCTATTATTCTGAAGGAGATGTCCAAACAGTCAAAGTACACATTAGTAAATTACGGAAAAAAATTGAGCAAGACCCAGCCAACCCAATTTATATCCAAACCGTACGGGGTTTTGGCTATAAATTTATACTAGCGTAAGCGGGACTGTCCCATAAGCCTCTAACAGAAAAGAGACGATCTTTGTATTTTTTAAATTCAGCAAGGTTGTAGCCGAAAAGTCATTGTTTATGATTTTTTTGACTACATCCTTTTTTTTATTAAAAAAATAAAATAAGTAGTAAGAACTACGAATAATTAGTTTTCTAAATTTTTAGATTATTTAACGTCTATTTAACCTAGTCACTTCAAAATAAGAAGTACAAAGGATAGACCATAGGAGGATTTAATTATGGAGAGTACATTCAATCTGAATAAATTCCTGAAAGCGATGCAAAAGAGAAAGGCGTTAATCATTTTTGTTACGCTTGCGTTCGTTGTCTTTAGTGCAGTAGCAAGTTATACCCTTATAAAGCCGGTTTACAAGGCGACAACTCAAATTTTGATCAATCAAAATACCGCCATTAATCAGGACTTTACTAGTTTGGATATTGATACGAACTTGCAATTAATTGGGACGTATAACGTCATTATTAAAAGTCCTGCGATTTTAACAACTGTAATTGAAAAATTACAGTTGGACGAAACAGTTCAATCATTGACCGATCGGATAACTGTCAACAATATTGAAAGCTCACAAGTAGTAACTTTATCGGTTGAAGATTCTTCTATGGAAGGAGCGGTACTGGTTGCTAATACGACTGCACAGGTTTTCCAAGAGGAAATTCAGCGAATGATGAAAGTGGATAATGTCAGCATTTTAGCTGCAGCTGAAACTACTGCAAATCCTAATCCAATTCGTCCCGATCCGATTTTCAATATGGTGATTGGTGCAATTGTTGGTTTGGCTTTTGGTGTCGGCATTACGCTAATTTTGGAGCAGTTAAACACGACAGTGCGCTCGGAAGAAGACATTGAAGAAATGGCTGGACTTCAGATTTTGGGGGTCGTTAGTCAAGTAGACAGTAATTTAAAGATGGAAAAGCCGTTAAATCTAACAACTAGATTGGAGAAGGATCATTATGCGGACAGCGAACAAGACAAAAAGGTTAATGCCGCGAAAATTGGTGGCTCGTACTAATCCGCATTCCATCGCAGCGGAACAATACCGAACAATAAGAACAAATATTAACTTCTCGACGCCTGATTTGCATTCGAGAGTCATTTTATTTACGTCTGCTGCAAAAGAAGAAGGAAAGTCGACAACGGCTGCAAATATGGCCATCGTTTTTGCCGAAACTGGAAAAAAAGTACTATTGATTGACGCAGACATGCGGCGTCCAACTTTATATCGAACATTTCAACTCGGCAATAACACAGGCTTATCCAATTTATTGTTGAGAAAAGGAAGCCTGAAGCAATCAGTCAAAGTGAGTGGCATAGCAAATTTAGACCTACTTATGAGTGGACAAATCCCACCAAATCCGGCCGAGTTACTCGAAGCGGATGCTTTGGATGAATTGATCGCAGAGATGCGTGAAACCTACGATTATATTCTTTTCGATTCACCGCCAATCCTTTCTGTAACCGATTCTAAAATTTTAGCCAATCGATGCGACGGCACGGTACTGGTCGTTAATACCGGCAAATCAGAAAAAATAAGCGTTGAAAAAGCACGTGATTCTTTAGCAACGGCAAAAGCCTTAATTTTGGGAGTGGTGTTGAATAATTACCCGATGAACAAGGAAAATTACTATTACCATAATTATAATGAATGACCAAATGGAACTGTAGGAAAGGAAGAAAGTGAATGAAGATTAGCAAACAGCAACTACTTGGAAATCTTCATCGTTGTCTCGTTCCTGTTCTTGTCCTCTTTCGCCATTTCCATACATTTGTGCTCGTAGGATTTGAAAACCTGGAAGAAAAAATGGAACACGTAGTCTTGCCCCAAGCACCTCATCTTACTGACAAAATAGTGATGGTAATCGGAGCGGGAGGAATGATTGGTTCAGAAATTAGCCGTCAGCTCATTCACTATCAACCCGCTCGAATTTTACTGCTCGGACATGGACCGCAATCGATTTATTCGGTTGAGTACGAAGTAAGAAAACTGATGAAAAAACAGATAGAAATTATTCCCATTATCTTAAATATTCAAGACAAAAAACGTCTTTTTGAAGCAGTCGAACGATACAAGCCCGATATAATCTACCATACAGACGGTCAACAGCAAATTGATGTCACAGAAGAAATGCCATTAAAAGCAGTATACACCTCAGTGTTTGGAACAAAAAATAGTGCAGAAGCAGCCACTCGCTATCACGTTGATGCGTTTGTGTTAGTATCTTCTGAGCACGCAGCAAAGCCGTTAAACCTCAAAGAAGCGAATAAAAGATTGGCTGAAATAATCATAAATACTATTTCAACAACTAGTTTGACACGGTACGTCATCATTCGTTTACCAGCACATGTTTTTAAAGAACAACTACCAGGAAACTTCTTTCCGCTGTTCGAGCAAAAAACAAAAACTAGTTACGCAGTTCAGCACATTCTTCATGGTGGAGGACTAAAAACAGCTATAGATAAAAGTAGCTTGTTTCAACTACAAGGGAAGTCTATCTACAAGGTACTCCAAAAATCACAAGGGCTTAGTCAACTAGACATGGCCCGTTTGTTGAAAAAGTTGAAAACAGCATCTGAAGATGAGGCGCGTAAACTGGTTATTTCAATCATCGAACAACAAAAGAATTTCTAACCGGTACCTGAATGATTGCGTTTGAAGATTTCCCTTTTTAAGCAGCGATTTTTTTGTTGCTCAGTAGAATAATAAAACAGGAAAAGGGTGAATTCGGATGGGTGTAGAAAAATATCGAGATGAATTTAGTTTTGAAGAACTAGTGAGAAGCAACATACCTTTTCAAGATAGAGACATGATAGAACAGCATCCTTTCTTAAATAAAATCTATCCGTATGCTTTAAATACGATTCATCTTGTAACGTATTGCGAAAACAATACGGTATCGTTATTATCTGGCAGTTTGGAAATTGGGGCGGTTGAAAGCGATAATGGATTTGTGGAAAAGCTCGGTGAAATTTCATGTGGTTTGGATCAACAAGGAAATTTAAAATCGCATGCATATAAGTTGAATACGCTTGAGAAAATTGATAAACATCCACAGACACGTTTTGTTTTTGGCGGAAGCCAAATTCCGCATTTTGATCGGCTTAAAGCTTTTGTCATCAGTTTGCATATTCAAAACAAAGTTGAAGATGTTGTGTCATGGAAACTAGCGTTAACTTCAAAAGGACAAGTCATCTTACTTACCTTACTAACGGAAAAAGAGAATTTACTTTAACAAATTTCAAGTGTCTTATACTAGCTGCTTTATTTTTTTGACATTCTACTATAAGAATTGTGCAAGATTTGACAAATTGGCACGGGCAATCCGAGAGCATATGGTAGAGGCAGGAGAAAGGGGATATCCGTCATCATGTTACAAAATTTAAAAATAGCAGTTGTTGGATTGGGGTATGTCGGATTGCCCGTAGCAATTGCGTTTAATCATAAATACCCAGTTACCGGCTACGATACGAATACCGCTAGAATTCAGGCTTTGATGCTTGGACTAGATAAGACAAACGAAGTAAGCCGTGAGGAATTTGAAAAAGCAACCATTGTTTTTACGGCGACTCCTTCAGATTTAAAAGATGCAGGGTTTATTATCATAGCCGTACCATCAGCGATTGATGAAGACCATCTGCCAGATTTATCCGCTTTAAAAAAGGCTAGTAAATGTGTCGGGGAACATATGAAAAAAGGCGCGGTTATCGTCTACGAATCCATTGTGGCACCCGGTGTAACTGAAGACTTGTGTATTCCATTACTCGAGAGGTATTCTGGGTACGAAATTGGCAAGGAGTTTTTTGTCGGGTATTCCCCTGCAAGAATTTTTCCGGGAGATAAAAAAAACAACTTTAAAAAAATGAAAAAAGTAGTTGCAGGACAAAATGAAGAAGTCACAGAATATCTGGCGATGGTTTATGGCAGTATCGTTACTGGAGGTATACATAAAGCCCCTTCCATTCGTGTTGCTGAAACAGCACAGTTGATTGAAAATATTCAACAAGATGTTAATATAGCATTGATCAACGAATTGGCGCAGATCTGCGAGCAGTTGGGCATCGATACACAAGAAGTGCTAGAAGCGGCAGGAAGTAAACGCGGTTTTTTAAAAACAATGCCAAATTTAGTTGGTGGACAGGGAATCGGACTAGCTTCACATTATTTAGCGGACAAAGCAAGAAGTTTGGGGCAGCGTTCGGAAGTGATTGTGTCAGGACGTAAAATTAATGACGGAATGGGTCGTTTTATTGCGCAGTCGTTAATCAAAAAAATGAATCAGGAGAATACTAATGTTGCAAACAGTCGTGTGACGATTTTGGGACTTTCTTTTAAAGAAGAAGTTCCCGATTTACGCAATTCTAAAGTAGTCGATATCGTCAAGGAACTAAAAGAACACGGCATCGATGTGCAATTAGCAGATCCTTATGCTTCCGCTGAAGACACCACTCTCTACTACGAGTCTCATCTTTCACCTCACCACCAACTAAAACCAGCGCATGCAGTTATTTTGGCTGTTCCGCACAAGCCTTATAGAGAAAATGGTTGGCAGCAGTTTGACAGTTTATTGATTGAGCAACAAGGAATAGTCTTTGATCTAAAAGGGGCGCTTGATGCAAAGAAAAAACCTGAAAAGGTTCAGTTATGGCGCCTATAGTTATAAAAAAAGGATGAATGTCAGTTCACCGAATTACACTAGTTGACCTATTTGCTTCTTGCAAATGGGTCTTTTTTTGTCAACGAAAAACAAGAGGTTTACGCACTTACAGTTTTTTCGAGTGACTTGACGGGTATGGAACAGTATAAAACTGGAGGAGGGCGAAGTTATGGAAATTATTCCGAAAAGAGATTTGTTAAAAGATCGTTACGGAAATTTTTATATGGTGTCTTATGCTTCTAAAAAATCGTTAACAATCGTCAATGCAGCTATGTATCATGCTTTCAACCAAACACTCGATGAAGAGCTGGTAGCTAAAGTAAAGGCAAAATATCCGAATGATGTCGCCTGCGGAAAATATTTCGCCGATTTGGTTCATGAACAAGTAGAACAGATGAGTACGGCTGAACACGCTGGCACTATTTACGACATCGAAGACGTAAAAAAAGAATACGATTTGCACATGAAACCGCTATACGACGATTCGTTTCACTTGTAACAGTTTATAAGTTTGTACCAATGAAAATTGCCAAGTTAGCACAAAAGGATTCCTGCTAGTTTCAGTTTTAGAAAATAGTAAAACGGAGCAAATGAAAGAGTAAAATTCCTGCTGTTGCCTGCAGGAATTTTTACTGCGACTAAACACAAGGGATGCTAGAAAAGCAGTTATAGTGTAAGCTAGAGTTCGATATTAGTGGAAAAGGGTTGAAAAGAATGAAGTCTACAATCAATGCAAAAGATGTTGCAAAGCTTGCAGGTGTCTCGCAATCGTCTGTTTCTAGAGTCTATTTTGAAGGTGCAAAAGTTTCTAAAAAAACACGTCAAAAAGTATTGGCTGCAGCAGAAGAACTGGGCTATCGGCCAAATGAGTTTGCCAGAAGTTTAATCACTAACCGAACAAAAATTATAGGCTTAGTGATGAAAGGCGTACAAAATCCTTTTTATCCTCAAGTCTTAACACAGTTTACAGCTTCATTTAAAAAATTCGGCTATAGCATTCTATTCGTCCATACGAATAGCGATGAAATTCAAACTGAAGATATTGAGACCTTATTGAATTACAATGTTGCTGGAGTGGTCATCACAGATGCAACGATGTCGCTAAATGTTGCAGAAAGCTTCAGAGCAAATCAGATTCCGTTGGTGTTTTTTAACCGGAAATTGAGCCGTTCTAATTTCTATTCGGTCTGCTGCAATAACTTGAGTGCAGGTCGTGCAATAGCAGAATATCTGATTGCTAAAGGCTCGAAAGATATGGCTTACATTTCGGGCAATGAAAATACATCGACTAGTCAAGAACGTGAAGAAGGATTTAGCGAAGTAGTGACTCAACACAATTTGAATTTCAAAAAGTATTCGTCAGATTATACATATGAAGGTGGCTATAAAACAGCCCTTGCAATCATGGAAGAAGAGGCACTGCCGTCCGCTTTTTTTGTAGCGAATGATATTATGGCGCTAGGTGTTATGGATGCTTTACGGAAAAAAGAAATTCAAGTTCCAGCACAAGTAAAAGTGATTGGCTTTGATAACATTGGCATGTCTTCTTGGCCTGCTTATGAACTGACAACTTGGGAACAACCGATTGAAAAAATGGTAGAAGAAACGGTGACTTATTTATTAGCTGAAATGATTGACTATACAGGCACAGCAGAGGCTGTAGAAGTGGATGGGGTATTTATTGAACGGAAAACGACATAATAGGTGTTGACATTTATCGAAAATGCGCATATTATCTAAATAGTTTCATTTTTGCATACGTATTCAAAAATAAATTTTTGGAGGAATTATGATGATGAAAGTATTGAAAGCAGGAAAATCTCAAGAAGAAGTAAGCGCTAACGATTCGAAAGTTTCGCAAATAGTGGCAGAGGCATTATTAGCCATTGAAAAAAATGGCGATCAAGCAGTGCGTGAACTATCAGGTAAATTTGATAATTGGCAGCCAGAATCTTTTCGCTTGTCTCAAGCTGAAATAAATGAAATCGTTTCCACTGTTCCTGATCATGTTATCGAGGACATTAAGTTTGCCCAAAAAAATATTCGCGACTTTGCAGAAGCACAACTGGCTTCTATGAATGACGTTGAAGTAGAAAATATACCAGGAGTTATTCTTGGACATAAAAACATTCCAGTGAACAGTGTAGGCTGCTATATTCCAGGTGGACGCTATCCAATGGTTGCTTCCGCTCATATGAGTGTGCTAACAGCAAAAGTTGCTGGTGTTAAACGTGTAATCGCTTGCACACCGCCAATCAATGGAGAAATTCCAAACGCGACAATTGCCGCAATGTCACTTGCTGGAGCAGATGAAATCTATTTACTTGGTGGAATTCAAGCGATGGCAGCGATGGCGATCGGAACGGAAACAATCAGATCAGTTGATATGATCGTCGGGCCGGGAAATGCCTTTGTAGCGGAAGCGAAGCGTCAATTGTACGGACGCGTTGGAATCGACTTATTTGCTGGACCGACTGAAACGCTAGTGGTAGCAGATCATACAGCGGATGCTGAAATGGTGGCGACAGATCTTCTAGGTCAAGGAGAGCACGGCCCAACTTCACCAGGAGCATTGATTACAACTTCAGAAGAACTAGCAAATGAAACAATTAAAGAAATCGAACGCCAATTAGAAACATTAGTAACGGCCGATGTTGCACGCGTTTCGTGGGAAGATTACGGCCAAATTTTACTAGTCGATTCAATAGAAGAAGCACGTATTGAAGCAGACCGTTTGGCATTTGAGCATGTTGAAATCCTAACAGAAAATCCTGATTATTTCCTTGAAAATATGACGAATTATGGCTGTTTATTTTTAGGACCCGAAACGAATGTTGCATATGGCGACAAAGTAATTGGGACTAACCATACACTGCCGACAAAAGGCGCTGCTCGTTACACAGGTGGATTGTGGGTAGGTAAGTTCATCAAAACCGTTACGTATCAGAAAGTAACACCAGAAGCGAGTGCTTATATCGGTGAATATGCAGCACGTTTATGCCAGCTTGAAAACTTCGCAGGACATGCAGAACAGGCGCTTCTCAGAGTCAGAAGATACGGCAGTAAATAAGTTACTCTAAGGGGTATAGGGGGTTGTTTTATGCTTGGCATGTTGGGAATGTTTGGTGGCTTAATTTTATTGATCATTTTGACGATGCGCGGGATGAACTTGTTGATCGCAGCACCGTTAACTGCTTTGTTTGTTGCGTTATTAAACGGATTGCCGTTGTTTCCTCAGCTTGCTGAGGAAGGGGCAGCTAACTTTTTAACAAATTACATGACCGGTTTTACAGGCTTTATCGCTTCGTGGTATTTGATGTTCTTGACCGGTGCCATTTTTGGTAAAGTGATGGAAGACAGTGGTGCAGCTGACAGCGTATCAAAATGGATCGTTAGCAAAATTGGGATGAAACGTGCGGCTCTAGCTGTTGTTCTTGCTTGTGCGGTTTTAACTTATGGCGGCGTCAGTTTGTTCGTTGTCGCTTTCTCTGTGTATCCGATGGCACTCAGCCTATTTAGACAAGCTGATTTGCCGAGACGTTTTATCCCGGCGGCGCTTGCTTTTGGATCGACCACTTTTACGATGACTTCTGCTGGTTCGCCTGAAATCCAAAACTGGATTCCCATTGAATTTTTAGGAACGACACCGTATGCAGGGTGGGAGGTCAGTATCATCGTAGCCTTATTTATGATGATTTTTGGGTACTGGTGGTTGAAGAAAATGATTTCCAAAGCGTTAGTAAAAGGGGAGCGATTTACCGCTCGGAAAACCGATCCGGCTGCAGAAGAACGCATAGAATTACCAAATCCTTTACTCAGTATGATTCCACTGGTTGTCGTTCTAGGCATTTCATTTCTTTTCCACAATTCGCTTGGAACTTCGGCATTGATTATTGCGTTAAGCGGCGGTATTGCAACAACTTATTTTCTTAACAGAAAATATTTCCGTAATATTGGGCATGCCTTCAGTGAAGGTGCAGTAGGAGCTGTTATCGCGATTGCTAATACGGCAGCAGTGGTTGGTTTTGGTGGAGTTGTCAAAGCGACACCTTCTTTTGAAACAGCGGTTGATGTTATGACGGGTATTCCAGGAAGCCCGTTAATTGGGGGTGCACTGGCGGTGGCGGTCATTGCCGGATTAACAGGTTCGTCTTCGGGTGGACAAGCGATTGCTTTACCCCTGCTTGCACCTCATTATTTAGATATGGGAGTCGATCCAGAAGCCTTACACAGAACGGTTTCCATTTCTTCAGGTTCACTCGATTCAATGCCGCAGGGTGGTTATGTCGTAACGACTATTCGCTCAATTGCAGGTGAAACACATAAAGATGCGTATCCTGCATTTGGTGCATTAACCGTTGTCGTGCCACTCATTGGTGCTGCACTGGCAGTTGTATTATTCTCACTTGGATTATAAGATGAAACTGCCCAACAAACTTTCGGTTCCTTGTTTGTTGGGCAGTTTGCGTGAGACAGTCAAACGACAGAGGGGTGTAAGGGATGGAAAAAATTTCAATTCTTGGAGCAGGAACGATGGGACATTCAATTGCCTTATCGGCAGCATGGGCCGGCGAAACTGTAACGGTTTATGGCATCGATGAACAAGATCTTAGCAATGCGGATAGAGGATTACATAACAAACTCAAAGTCATGACAGACAATAAACTGGTTACTGTCGACCAAGCAGAAGAAATTAGACAACGAATTCAATTGACCACTTTTCTTGAAAAAGCTATTTTGAACTCGACGTTCATTATCGAAGTTGTACCCGAAGTATTGGAGCTGAAAAAAGAACTTTATAGTCGATTGGAGACGTTGATCAGCGATGACGTGATCATTGCCAGCAACACCTCTGGATTTAAACCGAGTTTATTGGCTGAAGAGATGCGGCTACCCGCTCGCTTTGTCGTAACGCATTTTTGGAATCCAGGACATCTTATTCCTTTAGTAGAAGTAGTTAAGGGAGAGCAGACAGATGCAAAGACTGTTGAGCGAGCAATGGCTGTTTTAAAAGAAATGAACAAAAAAGCAATTTTGCTCCATAAGGAAATTCCAGGATTTATCGGCAATCGTCTACAATATGCCTTGTTCCGTGAAGCGCAAGCTTTACTGGATGCTGGAGTTGCTTCAAAAGAAGATATTGATGCAGCTGTCACGTATAGCATTGGGCGAAGGTTGCCTGTAACCGGACCACTTATGACTGCGGATATGGGAGGGCTTGACGTCTTCTCGGCAATCTCTAATTATTTGTTTGAAGAGCTAGCGACAGATCAGCGATCAGGCGAAACGCTGTCCACACTTGTAGTTGAAAACAAGCTTGGGGATAAAACAGGAGAAGGGTTTTATTCGTGGGAGCCTGATGTTTCGGCAAAATTAAATAAAGAACGAGAACAGACCTTAATTCACTTTTTGAAAAAAGATTTAAAGGCAGGTGCCTCAGAATGACTGCCTATTTTTCTGAACTTGAAAACAAAACAGTAATTGTCACAGGTGGCAGCAAAGGAATCGGTAAAGACATTGCGTTGACTTTCGCAAAACTAAAAGCCAATGTGGTGATTTCTGGACGAGACACAACAGTTCTCAAAGCGTCTTTGAAGGAACTACAAGAATACAATCCGAAATGCATCGCAGTTTCCGGGGATTTGAGTGATATCGGGGAAGTTCAGAAACTGATTGATAAAGCTGCGTCAGAATTTGGAACTGTTGATGTATTGGTTAATAACGCGGGTATTAACATTGCGAAACCGGCAATGGAAGTAACAGAAGCGGACTGGGATGCGGTACTCGACTTGAATTTAAAGACGGCATTTTTTGCTAGTCAAGCAGCAGCTAGATACATGCTCGAACAAAACAGTGGACGAATCATTAATATCGCGTCGCAAATGGCCTTTGTTGGTTATGTGAAGCGAGCGGCGTATTGTTCAAGTAAAGGAGGTCTCGTGCAACTGACAAAAGCTCTCGCAGTGGAGTGGGCAAAGCAAGGAATTCGTGTCAATGCGGTAGCGCCGACCTTTGTCGAAACCGAGTTGACTGTCAATATGTTCAAAGACGAGACGTTCAAACATGAGATTGACAGTAGAATTTTACTGGATGGCTTGTCTCAACCAGCAGATATCTCGGGAGCCGTGTTGTATTTGGCTTCTAACTTAGCTAATTTTGTAACCGGTGAAACCATTAAAGTCGATGGTGGCTGGACAGCTATCTAACTAAAAAAGAGAACTGAAGAAAGTTCAGCAGCTTGTAGACAAAGTCTTATTAAACTGAATAGTGATGTATAATCTTCAACTAGGCTGGCCACTTCGCTTTCCGGTGGGCTCAGCTTCAGTCTCCTCGTCACTGAAAACCCATGCTCCTGCATCGCTGCGCTAGCTTCGTCGCAAAGCGTCCGCTTGGTGCAGAAAATCCTAAATGCATACAAAAAAATGAATAAGTATTCTTTTGTCTACAAGCTGAACTGAAGAAATTTCAGTTCTCTTTTTGTTAGCGTTTTTTAACCAGTAGATACAGAAAAACTTTACTACTGTATCCGCCTAAAGTCTGAACATTGATCAAATTAATTGAAAACTCTTTCAATTATCAAAATACTCTTTATAATAAACAATTATGAACAAAGGGAGATGAGGCACATGTCTAAGCTAAAAAACGATTCGTTGCAACTGCACAGGACGCATCAGGGGAAATTGGAGATTCGGTCAAAAGTAGCAGTGGAAAATGAAAGGGACTTGAGCCTCGCCTATTCTCCAGGAGTAGCAGAACCTTGTAGAGAAATCGCAGCAGACCCGTCAAAGGTTCACGACTACACAATGAAAAGCAATATGGTCGCGGTAGTGACAGATGGGACAGCAGTTCTTGGCCTCGGCAACATTGGTCCGCTTGCCGCATTGCCGGTTATGGAAGGAAAGGCTATATTATTTAAAGAATTTGCTGGAGTTGACGCGTTCCCGATTTGTTTGGATACAACCGATGCGGAAACCATTATCCAAACGGTTAAATTGCTTGAACCAGGATTTGGCGGCGTCAATCTTGAGGATATTTCGGCCCCGACTTGTTTTATTGTGGAAGAGCGTTTGAAAAAGGAAATGGGAATTCCCGTGTTTCACGACGATCAGCACGGTACAGCAATTGTTACTTTGGCAGGCTTGATCAATGCATTAAAACTGGTCGGAAAAGACGTACAGGAAACCAAAATTGTCGTTAACGGTGCGGGAGCTGCAGGAATTGCCATCGTTAAATTACTGAGTAAATTTGGCTTTGGTCACGTGATCATGTGTGATACAAAAGGAGCTATTTTCAAAGGACGCAAAAATGGCATGAATCCGTTTAAAGAAGAAGTAGCTGAAATGAGCAATTACGAACGCAAAGAAGGTCTACTGGCAGATGTCATCCAAGGAGCAGACGTCTTTATCGGCGTATCAGCAGAAGGTGCATTGACTGGAGATATGGTCCGAACGATGAATGATGATGCCATCATTTTCGCTATGGCCAATCCAAACCCTGAAATTCTTCCGCACTTGGCGAAACAAGCCGGTGCCAGAGTAGTTGGCACGGGACGTTCTGATTTCCCAAACCAAGTCAATAACGTATTAGCCTTCCCTGGACTCTTTAGAGGTGCTTTAGACGTATTGGCTACTGACATCAACGATGCGATGAAAATCGCTGCAGTCGAAGCGATTGCGGGATTACTAGAGGCAAATGAGCTGAATGAGGACTATGTTATACCCAAACCGTTTGACTTGCGTGTGGCCTCAGCTGTTGCGGCGGCAGTAGCAAAGGCTGCTATGGATACGGGCGTTGCTCGGAAAGCAATTGAAATAGAAGATGTGAAGCAAAAGACAGAAAGCTTGTCAGTCGTCGGCGAACACAACACCTTATAATAGAAGAAACCCATTCGATTTTTTTCGAATGGGTTTTTGTATGGGTTTAGTAAACCACTCTATTGGAGGGCTGTTTTTAAATACGAACTAATTCTTTTTCTTCTACAATAGTAGGTGCGTTGCGAGCTTCTTGACGATAAACATCGAGTAAATCACAAGGACGACCAATAAAATCAGTACTGCCGTCTTTGATCTTAACAATTCGATCAGCTAGAATATGAGCATCTTTCTCGTCGTGTGTTACGAAGATAGAGGTGATATTGGCTTTCTTTAAAATATCACGCAACTCTTTCCGAATTTTCTCTTGAAGTTCGGCATCTAAATTACTAAAGGGTTCATCGAGTAATAATAGATGTGGATTTGGCGCGAGCGCTCTAGCAATCGCAACACGTTGCTGCTGTCCACCACTTAATTGGTGCGGATAACGTTTTTCATAACCCTGTAATTCCACGAGTTCTAAGACTTCTTGGAGCCGCTTTTGCTTAGCCGCTTTTTTCATGCGGAACAGTCCAAATAAAATGTTATCGGCAACCGTCATATGAGGGAAAAGTGCATAATCTTGGAATACCATGCCGATGCCACGTTTTTCAGGTTGAACGAAAGTATGTTGATCACAAAGAACTTGATCTTGAATCGTCACTTTTCCAACTGAAGGATTTTCAAGTCCTGCAAGTAAGCGAAGGACAGTGCTTTTTCCACTACCGCTTCGCCCAAGGATGGAAATGACCTCTCCTTTTTCAATCTCTAAAGAGAAATTATCAAGTGCTACAGCTTTTGTATTTGGGTAAGAAAAGCAAAGATTTTCAATGGTTACGAACATATTAATCCAACTCCTTTTCCAAAAACTTATAAAAGACCACAATTGCTAAGGCACTAATACCAACAATCAGCAAAGAAGCTTGAGATGCTTCCATGATTTTTTCGTCGCTGGCATATTGGAAAGCTTTTGTAGAAAGTGTATCGAAATTAAAGGGTCTCAAAATTAAAGTCAATGGAATTTCTTTTAATACGTCAATGAATACGAGAATAAATCCACTAATGATGGCACCTTTCATCATTGGCATGTCTACCTTAAAAAAGGTTCTTGTCAGTCCGGCTCCAAGAAGGCGAGAAGCATCTTGGAAGTCGGTGCCGATTTTGTCGTAACCCGTTTCAATGGAACTGTAGCCAATGGCGAAAAATCGGATGATGTAAGCTGTGACGAGCAAGATGATGCTCACACTAAGTACGAGTGTCGTGTTCATGCCAACTAGTTTATATAGTGGTGCTAAAAATTCATCTAATGAAACAAAAGCAGTTACTACGGCAACTGCAATAACAGCTCCTGGAATAGAATAACCTAAAACTGTTAGTTTGGGCAATAATTTAGCAAGTCTGCCATGAACGAGGCGGGCAAAATTGCCGACAATCAGTGCGAAAACGATAATGACTGCAGCGCTGAATCCGGCTACGAAAACAGAATTTCTTATATAGGACATAAATTCATCTAATGGAATGGTTCCAAAAGTTAAAATGGTCCAGTCAATCAATTGCGCAACCGGGATGAAAAAACCTAAAGCCAAAATAGCGAAGCCATAACTAGCAGCAGCAAAAGCTTTCCAACCGGTTAATTTAACAAGTGGCAGCGGTCTGACTTTTGTAGAAGCGTAGCTATATTGACGTCTGCCGCGCAGAATTTTTTCAATCAGCAGAATAACAATGACAAATCCCATTAAAGAAGCGGCTAGTTTAATAGATGTTTCGATGTCGCCTAAGCCAAACCAAGTTTGAAAAATCGCTGTTGTAAAGGTTTGGATGCCGTAGTATTTCACTACACCGTAATCATTTAATACTTCTAAGACGACCAAACTAGCACCTGCGATAATCGAAATCCGCGATATCGGAACGACTACTTGGAAAAACGTTCGCCATGGGCCTTTGCCAAGTAATCGTGTACTTTCAATGAGTGAAGCCGACTGCTGTGCCAAAAAAACTTGTGTGATGGTGTAAACATAGGGATACAAGAAAACCGTGTAAATGAAAATAGCACCTGGCAAGTTCATGATGTCAAAATATGCTGGATTTAGTTCCATATTAAAGCGCTCACGGAGTGTTGTCTGAATCACACCCGTATAATTAAAAATCCCGTGGTACGTGTAGGCCCCAATAAAAGGTGGGATTGAGAGGGGGAGAATCAGTGCCCATTTTAAAAATCGGCGGAAAGGAAACTGATACTGGGCAATCAGCCAAGCTAAGCTTAGACCGATAAAAATTGTTGAAGCAGCGGTGGCTACAACGAGTATTAAGGAGTTTTTTACAAACGACCAAAGGACAAATTCTTTCATATGTGCCCAGTTCTCGTTAGAGGGGGTGAAAAGACCTGTCACAATCGTTAAATTCGGTAAAAACAATGCAGCGATAATGGCGATGGCTGCAACCGTCCAAATATTTATATTAGCTAATCTTCTTTGCATGGTTAAGCCACCTTCTCCAATCGCCAGAAATCCCTTGCTGTAAACATACAGCAAGGGCACAGCATATTCATTATTTCCAGCCAACTTCATTAAAAATCAGAATTGATTTCGCATTATTGTCTCCTAAAGCAGAAAGCGGAATGTCCTGTTCTTTAAATTCACCCCATGATGTTAGTAACTCAGAAGGTTCGACTTTTTCATTTACTGGGTATTCGTAATTTGTTTCTGCAAACGTTCCTTGTGCTTCAGGTGCAGAAAGGAATTCAAGAAGTTTTATAGCATTTTCTTTGTTTTTAGCTGTTTTCACAACACCCGCACCACTAACGTTCACGTGAGTACCAGTCGTATCTTGGTTCGGGAAGAACAATCCAAGTCCTTCTGCTACTTCTACTTCAGCAGGATCTTCAGAGTTCAACATTTGTCCAAAATAATAGCTGTTCATAATAGCAACGTCGCCAACTCCAGCAGCGATTGCTTTAGCTTGGTCCCGATCTCCGCCTTCAGGATCACGTGCGAAATTATTTACTAGACCTGCAGCCCATTCTTTCGCTTTTTCTTCACCCTCTATTTCAATAAACGAAGCAAGTAGTGATTGATTGTAAATATTTTCAGAGCCACGAATCAATACACGGCCATTCCACTCGTCTTCTGTCAAAGCTTCATAAGTAGATAATTCTTCAGGTTTTACAGTTTCTTTGTTGTAGACAAGTACACGTGCGCGTTTTGTTAAGCCATACCACATTTGGTCTGTATCTTGGAATTTTTCAGGAATTTGTTCGTCTAGTATGTCACTTGATACGGACTGTAGCAAGCCATCTTCTTTAGCACGGTACAAACGTCCAGCATCTGCAGTCAAGAACAAATCAGCTTCAGTGCCATCTCCTTCACGCTTAATGCGCTCAAGCAACTCATCTGCGTCACCTTTAATTAGATTTACTTTGATACCCGTTTCTTCTTCAAACTTTTTGTATAATTCATCATCTACATCGTAATGTCTTGCCGTATATAAATTAACTTCTTTGCTTTCAGCTGTTTCTTCAGGTGCATCTGTTGCCGGTTCGGATGCATCATTGCTTCCGCATGCAGCTAAAACAAGAACTAATAAAGCGATAACCAGATAAAAAAGTTTATTCATGGATGTCTCTCCCCTTAATGTGTAATTGAGATTTCAAATGAAAATCATTCTCATCATCAATTATAAAGTTCCAATTGAGAATGTCAATCATTATCAATACAGTCTCTTATTTTTTTTTATAGTTGTGTCTAAAAAATGAGTGAGTAGTTGTTAATCAGTATTCATTTGCGATTCCCTGTTGTTGCAAAAATGGAAATGAGCGAAAAACAAGAGGTAGCTTAAAGCCAAGAAGAATTTGATAGAGGACTGCAAGATGAATCGAGTTCTCTATTCATAAGAAACCCTCTTGCCAGATGAGGCAAGAGGGTTTCTTAGAACAAAAGTTCTTTCTATAGAAGAAACATTAATTTGCGATGCTTAATCCTTTTCGACGGGCTACTTGTAATAGTGCTTGGTTTAGATCTTGCACCAAATCATCACAATGTTCTAAGCCGACAGAAAAACGTAGCAAGCCGTCGGTGATTCCGCGTTTTTCGCGTTCTTCTGGAGGCATTGAGCCATGAGACATCGTTGCAGGATAGGACAAAATCGATTCGACTGCGCCTAAACTAACTGCAAACACCGGAATTCTCAGATATTCGACAAATATACGAACGGATTTTTTATCAGCTAACCGAAATGATAGAAGCGCTCCTGCATTTGTAGCTTGGCGTTCGTGAATTGGGTTCCCAGGATGGAACGAAAATCCGGGGTAGTATACTTCTTCAATTAACGGATGGTTCTGCAAGTATTCAGCAATAACGCGAGCCGATTGAGACGACTGGCCTAACCGAGCACCTAAAGTTTTTATGCCTTGGATTAACAGGTAAGAATCTTGAGCTCCTAGAAC
Source organism: Planococcus faecalis (assembly GCF_002009235.1). Taxonomy (NCBI): domain Bacteria; kingdom Bacillati; phylum Bacillota; class Bacilli; order Caryophanales; family Caryophanaceae; genus Planococcus; species Planococcus faecalis. Next base: position 2,538,945 of record NZ_CP019401.1, on the reverse strand, counting down.
AGAGCCAAACGTGTTTTGGATAAAGCCCAAACGGTTTCCAAGTTCTTCATCTTTGGTCACAGCAAGACCTGCGATGACGTCGCTATGACCTGACAGAAACTTCGTTGCACTGTGAAGAACGATATCTGCACCAAGCTCCAGTGGATTCTGGTAAAGCGGTGTCATAAAGGTGTTGTCAACAAACGTTAAACAGTTATTGGCTTTTGCTAGTTTTGCAGCGATTTCAATATCCGTAATATTCATAACAGGATTTGATGGCGTTTCCAAGTAAATCACTTTTGTATTTGGCTGGATGGCATTAGCCATTTCGTTCAAGTCCGTCATATTCACAAAGGTATACTCGATATTGAATTTGTCCAAAATTTCCGTGATAAAACGATAAGTTCCGCCGTAAACGTCTTCTGACACTAAGACATGGTCACCTGAAGACAGCAGCATAAAAGCAGAGGAAATAGCAGCCATCCCTGAAGAAAAGGCGAACCCACGCTTGCCTCCTTCTAGCTTAGCGATGGTTTCTTCTAACGCTAGGCGAGTGGGGTTTCCAGAACGGCTATAATCAAACGGTCCAAACGAATCCAGGCTTTGTTGGTGGAAAGTGGATGATAAATAGATAGGTACATTGACAGCTCCAGTTTGTGGGTCGACTCCAGTAGAGTGAATAAACTTCGTTTCAATGCGATCGGTCATATTCGACTACCTCCTTATTTAGTTCTGAAAATGCTTGTGCTAAGTCAGCAATTAAATCTTCAGCAAGTTCCACCCCGACTGAAAATCGCAATAACCGATTGCAAACGCCACGTTTCGTCCGTTCTTCAAAAGGCATGTCTGCATGAGTTTGGGTGGCGGGGTAAGTAATAAAACTTTCAACACCGCCAAGACTTTCCGCAAAGGTGATGAGTTTAATGTGTTCAAGAAAAGGAGCTATCCATTCTTCTTTTTGCAAACGGAAGGACAACATGCCGCCTTTTCCAGGGTACAACACATCAGACACAGACGACTGCTGAGACAAAAACTCAGCAATGGTTTTCGCGTTTGCGTCATGCTGTCGCATCCGTAAAGGCAATGTCTTTAATCCGCGAACCAGTAACCAAGAGTCAAAAGGGGACAAAACGGCACCAACCGAGTTATGGAATGTTGCCAGTTTTTCGCAAAGGCGATCGCCTTTAGCGGCAACAAGTCCAGCTAAAACATCATTATGACCACCAATATATTTCGTCGCACTATGGATAACAATGTCTGCACCCAGTAATAGGGGCTGTTGAAAGAATGGCGTTAAAAATGTGTTATCGACGATTAATAGAAGCTTATGCTTTTTAGCCAATGCGGCATAAGCAACGAGATCAATTTCTTGCATCAGTGGATTGGTGGGCGTTTCAATAAAAAGTGCACGTGTATGAATGGTTATTTTTTGTTCTGTGTCTTGGACATCTTTGAACTCGGCGTAGTTGGGGTGAATATTATAAGCTGATGCAAAGTGATCTAATAGGCGGTATGTTCCACCATAAATATCTTCCGGTAGTAACAATTCATCACCTGGACGAAAAAGAGACAAAACGAGTTGAATAGCTGCCATTCCAGAACTGCAAGCAAATGCAGCATCTGCGCCTTCAAGTTCTGCAAATCCTTCTTCCAGAACAGAGCGAGTCGGGTTTTTCGTGCGCGTATAATCATAGCCAGTTGAGTGGCCAAGTCCTTGATGTTCGTAGGCTGTCGATAAGTATATGGGCGGATTAACGGCTCCTGTTGTGGGATCGCTGTGATTGCCTAATTGAACTAATAAAGTTTCCAAGCTGTGTTTTGTCATATTACTCATCCTCTCAATAAGAAAACAGGGGCTTTTCTTCATAAAGAAGAAAGCCCCTGTCCGGAAATGCATTCTTCTCATCTGTTAGGCAGAAGCCTATTGGAATTAGCACCGTAGTCTTCATCAGACTGGTTGCTGAGACTTCACAGGGCCAAATCCCTCCGTCTCTCTAGATAAGAAATATCTTATTAAGTTTAGTGTTTCTGTTTAGATGTTCCTAATCATAAATCAATTAATGACAGAAAGCAAGTGTTGAATTTTAAATAATGCAAATATAAGAAGTGGGTAGGCAACTAGCTTGACTAGTAAAGGGAGGATGGGAAAAGAAAAATTTCTTTAGGCCTGTCGAATCTACATGGCTGCTTACGCTTTTCGGTGTCCAGTTGCAAGTGCCTAGCTCTTCGGGACATAAGTCAACCCAGCTGCGTGGCAAAGAACGCCACACTGCTGGTCTGTCTTATGCCTGTCAGAGCTGACGAGGCACTTTCACTTTTCATGGTGTCCAGACTCCAGCAGCCAGATTCTCGGGTCATAAGCCACTCCGGCTGTGTGGCTGAAAACACGCCACTTCGCCAGAGCGTCTTATGCCTGTCGAATCTACATGGCTGCTTACGCTTTTCGGTGCTTGAGCAAAAAAAGGGACGGTTCAGATAAACATCGCTACAATGGAAGAGAATAGGAGTGAACGTAATTATGCACATTAAGAAATTTGAAAATATCCCATTGGCGGTGCTTGATTTAGCACCAATAAACGAAGGCGCAGAAACAGCACAGACCTTTAAAAATAGTGTAGAGTTGGCACAGCATGTGGAGCGATTGGGGTTTAATCGCTATTGGCTAGCTGAACATCATAATATGCCGGGTATCGGCAGTTCTGCGACATCTGTCCTTATTGGACATATTGCAGGCGCAACAGAGTCGATTCGTGTAGGTTCAGGTGGAGTTATGCTACCGAATCATGCACCGCTTGTCATAGCAGAGCAATTTGGTACATTGGAAACTATTTATCCTGGACGCATTGATTTAGGTCTAGGGCGTGCACCTGGTAGTGATCAAGCTACTGCGCATGCGTTACGTCGAAATTTGAATAGTAGCGGAGATGATTTTCCCCAGCAAGTTGCGGAGTTAGAAAATTACTTTTCAGCTAACCCTGTCGGACGTGTTCGGGCCTACCCTGGAACTAATATAAAGATTCCGCTTTGGCTACTCGGATCGAGTGGATTTAGTGCACAGCTGGCTGCGTTAAAAGGTTTGCCATTTTCATTTGCTAGTCATTTCGCACCGGATTACATGATGCAGGCTTTGCAACTTTATCATCAAAACTTTAAACCGTCACAGGTGTTGGCCGCTCCTTACGCGATGCTTGGCGTTACGATTATTGTTGCAAAAACACAAGAACGTGCAGAATGGTTGGCGACTTCTTCGCAGCAGCAGATGTTCTCCTTGATGCGAGGAGAGCCAACTACATTTAGAGCACCCATCGATCACTTGGAGGAAGTTTGGACAGACCGCGAAATTGCGATTTTCCGGGACAAATTAGATTCTGAATCGACAATGGTTGGAACACCGGATCTTGTTAGACAAAAGTTGAAAAACTTTATTCAAAAAACAAGAGCCAATGAAATTATCGTCAATTCGCCGGTTTTTTATCAGGAAGATCGTTTGCGCTCATATGATTTTGTAGCAAAAATGATGGATTAAGTAAAGGGGCTACCCCAAAAGGTCATAAATCAGGACCTTTTGAGTGTAGCTCCTTTTGCATGCCACTTTCTTTTTGTTATAAAAAAATCGCCTCTCCGGTAACGGAAAAGCGATGATTCAACATTAATGAAGCTCTTTTTTTTCTTCACGCTGCCGTTCTTTTTCTATCTTGAATTCTTTGTAAGTTGTATAAACGGGTGCACCTTCGCCAATCATATTCAGAATCGCATTAAAATCATCATCTAACCGAAGTTCTATTTCTTGTGAATCGAGTACTCGGCGTTCCATTATGACCAACCTCCTCATATAATAATCAGCCGCCACGTAGCAACAGAAATAAGGTTTTAACTCACTTTAATTATACGGAATTTTTAGTTAATTTGAAAGCTAACTGCCTGGGTATTAAGAAAAGAAGAAAAGAATATAAAAAAGCGTTAAAGCAGGGGCTTTAACGCTTTTTAGATGATTATTGATTGATTTCAGCATTTAGTATCATGGACTCAAAGAACAAAGAGGGCGAAGTTTCATTCCATTCAAGGGAAGAGAGGTCGGCCGTTCGCTTATCGATATAGCCATAGGCAAGTTGTGTTCGTGGGTCGTCCGTCAATTGAAGCTTAACGTAAGGACCTTGAGGCGTCAGCCAGTTTAACTGCGACAAACGATTTTCGAGTGAAAATGCAATCCATTGGTCTTCATCTTCTTCTGTTTCGAATAACGGTTGTTGAGCTGCCATTAGCCATGTTTGACTTGAGTGCTTAGGTGGCAACCAAAGGTTTTTCGATAAGGTGCCTTCTTCTGTAGTGAAATCCGTAATTTCATGACGCAATTCCTGCACGGAGTCGCCATTTCCTAGTTGTAGATTCCGCGATACGTAAACATTGCCGATTAGAATTTCACCATTTTTGGTTGTGAAAATGCCATGCGGATTGGTCGTTGAGTCTAACCCGTACAACGCTTCGTCAAGTTTTGCTACCGGCTGTGGATTCCACGATTTAAAATCGGTGTCTTCTAACTTGTTGACATTCATCGACAATGTGTAAGGAATCCAACCGGTGTTTTTGATTTCTTCGAAAATAATGGAAGTGTCGTTTTGAAGCGATCGATCGACTAATGTATATGTGCCGACCTCTATTCCAAGGAAAGTCATCGTGTAAACTTGCGTAAGATCTGAACCGTTGTTACGGACTTCCGGTTCGCTGAATGTAATGAAAGTCGGCTTTTCAATGGTTAAGGACACATCGGTTTCCGAATAAAGTTCTACTTCATTTTTTAAGAACATGACAGCTGTAAAGATAATCAGCGACATGAAAAATAAGACGCCTATTAAAATAACAATTTTTCTAAACACATTTTCCACCTCTGTTTTCTGCGTGTTTGCCAGCTTCGATTATAACATGCAGAAATGAGAAGTAACGCCAACACATTTGAGCATCAAATGAACAAATAGTGATAAATAGAAAAACAGGTATCCAGAAGGATACCTGTTACAAGACTTTATCCAAAAAATCCTTAGCACGAGCAGTTTTCGGATGACTAAAGAATTCCATCGGCTGGCCTTCCTCGACTAATACACCATGATCCAAAAATAAAACACGGTCTGCAACTTCTCGAGCAAAGCCCATTTCGTGAGTCACGACAACCATCGTCATTCCGGATTTTGCTAAGTCTTTCATGACATCGAGCACTTCTTTGACCATTTCTGGATCCAGTGCCGAAGTAGGCTCATCAAACAGCATTAATTCCGGTTCCATAGCCAAAGCACGTGCAATCGCAACACGCTGCTTTTGGCCGCCAGACAAGCTGTTTGGGTAGGCCTTTTCTTTTTCAGCTAAGCCAACGCGTTCAAGTAGCAATCGTGCTTTCAATTCTGCTTCCTCTTTTTTGATGCCTTTTGCTTTCACCGGTGCATAAGTTAAATTCTCAAGCACCGTCAAATGAGGAAATAAATGAAAATGCTGAAATACCATACCGATTTGCTGCCGAATTTTATGGATATTTTTTTTAGAAGCCGTTAAGTTTTTACCGTTGATTTCAATAATGCCTGAAGTCGGTAGTTCCAGTAAGTTTAAACACCGTAGAAAAGTGGATTTGCCTGAACCAGAAGGACCGATAATCGATACGACTTCACCTTTCGTGACAACAGTAGAAATGTCACTGAGGACTTCATTCGTACCAAACTTTTTATAAAGCTGTTGAACTTTAATCACTTTGTTTTAACCTCCGTTCGAAAACTTTACCAATCATCGTCAAGCCCATCACGAGACACCAATAGATGACGCCGACAAATAACAACGGTTCAAAGTTGCGGAACAAGTCGGCACCCACTACTTGTGCGCGTCTCATGAGATCGAGGTAGCCGATGGTCGAGACGATAGCGGATTCTTTTGTTAAGGTGATAAATTCATTCATTAATGCGGGTAAGATGTTTTTCAAGGCTTGAGGCAAAATAATGTCTTTCATCATCGATCGGTACGGAATACCGAGCGCTTGAGCCGCTTCTGTTTGTCCTTTATCGACTGCTTGAATTCCAGCACGAATAATTTCTGATATATAAGCGGATGAATTCAGTCCAAAAGCCAAAATGGCCGAAAGAAATGCTGAAATGTCATAGCCTGTTAGCTGTGGAATCGAGTAATAAATAATCATCAATTGCAAAATTAGCGGTGTTCCCCGGAATATCGATGTATAGGCATCGGCAAACCATCTAAGAGGTGCAACACTACTTATTTTGAGTAAAGCGAGCAAGGTTCCAAGAATCGAACCTAAAATAATCGCAAAAAATACGAATTTTAAAGTGGTCCAAATTCCTTCTAGCATGAAAGGAATATAAGGAACTATTTGTGAAAAATCCAGGTTCATCGATTACAACTCTTTTCTACAAGGTAATTTATTCTTCTTCAGTCAGCCATTGTTCTTTTAACTTATCTAACTCGCCGCTTTCTTCCATTTCAGCAAGTATGCCATTCACTTCTTCTACTAGCTCACTGCCTTTCGGGAAAGCAACGGCCATACCGGGTGAAGCAGTTGTTGGGTCATCAAATGCACCCAGATCCTGTGCTTCGATATAGCCAAGAGCCACTTGTTTATCCATGTAGGCGGCGTCGATACGACCAGATAAAATTTCTTGTATTAACGCACCAGAATCATCTAACGCTTTTAACTCGAAATTGATGCCTTCATCAGCGATAATGCTTTTTGCTCCTTCTTCTTGAATCGTTCCAAGTTGGACCCCAACACTTTTTCCCTCTAATGACTCAAGGCTAGTCAGTTCTGAATCTTTGACAGTGACAAACATTTCGCCAGAATGATTGTACTCTGTTGAAAAATCAACGTTTTCTTTACGTGATTCGGTAGCGGACATACCCGCAATGACCATATCAACCCGGTCGTTTTGCAACGCTCCGATCAAGCCATCAAATTTCATATCAGTAATTTCAAGTTCGTAGCCAAGTTCATCTGCTATATGGTTGGCAAGGTCAATGTCGAATCCGACAATATCACCTTCAGGATTGCGTGATTCAAATGGAGCGAATTCAGCGGATGTTGCCATTTCCAAAACCTTTTTTTCTCCTGAAGTTCCTGAATCACTTTCACTTGTGCTGTCATTTCCACAAGCCCCTAATAATAATGCAGACGATGCCAACAAAGCGATAAATGGTTTTTTCTTAATCATGTATATTCCTCCTGTTTAATGTATAATTATTCGGTATAATGAATTTTAACACAATAGTTGGTAATTGAGAAGAGTTTTTTAATAGAGAATAGAAAAAATGTGTTGATCTAACCCGGCTGTCCTTAGTAGGAAAGAATGACAAAATTGCGTATAATAACGACTAGGTAAATCGAATAAATAATCGTTCCTAGTAGTGGAAAGCCAGTTTAGTAGAATTTGTCTGCGCTACAGATCGTGCACTTTACTCTTAAGAACTGTGACAAGAAAAGTCTGTAATATAGGTAAGTGGAGTATCAAGTTGAAACAGGAGGAGATAGCAATGAAAAAGTTATTATTGACCGGCTTTGAGCCATTTTTGGCTTATACAGTCAATCCAACGATGAAAATTGTTGAAGCACTAGATGGGACGATCATTGGTAACTACCAGGTTGTCGGTAAAATAATGCCAGTGGATTTTAATTCTTCAGGAAAGGCTTTGCTCAAATTTATCGACGAGGAAGTTCCAGATGCAGTCATTTCTCTCGGACTTGCAGCAGGACGCTATAAAATTACACCAGAGCGAATTGCTATTAACATCAAAGACGGAGATGCTGACAACGAAGGCAACAAACCTGTCGATGAGCTGATTAGAGAACAAGGAGAAGACGCGTATATGTCTACGCTGCCGATTCGAAAAATGGTGGACAGTCTGCTTGCGAAGGGGCTTCCCGCAACCATTTCGAATACAGCAGGTGCATATCTATGCAACAACGTCATGTATGAAGGATTGCATTACGCCAAGGTCCATAACCCGAAACTTCTTACTGGCTTTATTCACATTCCGGCGTCGCATGAATTAGCGATCGAGCACGGTGGGATTCCAAGCTGGTCTCACGAGGATCTACTAAAAGGCATTCGAATTTGCATTGAAACATTAAATGAGACATAAAAAACGGACTGCAATTGCAGTCCGCTTTTTTTTATGATTAAATGATTTCCCAATGCCGTTGCTCAGCCACTGTACGCAGCTTAGACTTGGGTTGAACCGCTACTGGATGTCCAACGAGTTCAAGTACAGGTAAATCTGAGTGACTATCCCCATATGCGTAGCTATTAGCCCAATCAATATCTTGTCCTGCAAGTGCTTCTTTGATTTTTATTGTTTTTAACGGTCCTTGAACATGTGACAAGGGAGTACGATGATCGACGACGTTATTTTTATAAAGAATTTCTGTACCAATAATGGTCCTAATCGGCAATTGTTTAGTCACTGCGTGAAGAAGTGGCGTAAAAGCGCCAGATACGAGCATGACGTAATCGTTATTCTCCACATGGTTTTTTAGTCGCTCGACGACAGTCAGATTCAGATCGCCGTGCATTTGTTCAGCAATCTCCCCAAAATACTGCTCAAGTTCAGTTTGTGTAAAAGTGTCCAATGCGGCTAAATATGCCTGGACAGAACGTTCACGCATTTTCTGCTCAGGATAAATTTTCAGCTTATGGCCGATATAAGGAGGCATAATGGTACGATAAAATTGACGATAGCGGCTGCTATGTTCAGGATGGTTCTTTAAATGGTTCATCATCAGCTGAAACGTTTCCTTCGAATACAAAGTTCCATCAAAATCAAATATAGCTACGCGCAAAGCGATCAACTCCGGTTTCTCAATTTTTTCTGCTCTTTCCATCATAGCGGAAATCAAGAGCATCTTCCAGTGGATGGCAAATGAAGGTTTATGCATTTTCAATTGACGGGTATAGAAGAAGAAACGATAGATTAAGCTACAGGAGGTTTTAACATGGAAAAGCAACACATTACCGTCGGATACGTCGAATTATCACCAGATGAAGCTCAACGATTATTTGAAGAAGTTAAAAAAGATAAAGGCATTAAAACTTACAAAGAGCTCCAGGGCTTGATGGATGATTATGATTCAGCCATCATCGAACCAGAAGCACGTCCACTTGCTGAAATTTTAGATGGAGACGAAGCGCCCAACGGACGAGAACAAGGCGGCATTCGTTATATCGAAGTTTTTAACAAGCTTGAAGAAGATCGACGATACCGTTTCAAATCATCCAACCAACAATAAGACAACTGTCTAACAAGTGATTGATTAAAAAACATCGTACGATCCAACAACAAAAATTTCATGAAAATACCAGCATCCCAATTCTCAACGTTCGATTTACTTGAACGATGAGTGTTGAGGGTGTTTTTTGTTGTAAGAAAATTGGAACTTTTAAGAGGCTGATTCGTATAATAGTAAATGATTTTTTTGAAATAGGTTGTAGTCCATTCAAAGGGGGAATTAAAGATGAACATTTTCACAAGAAATAGATGGCTTTTAGGATTCCTACTCGTAGTTGTTTCTTGTCTACTCATCGTAGGTTGTTCTAGTAACGAAAAAGCAAAAACAGCAGAAGCTGAAAAACCAACCGAGTCGCTTGAAAAAGACAAAGCGGCAATTCAAGCCGTCATTGAAAAACAATTTAATGGACCAGACAACAGGTACCGACAATTATGGGACGCAGCAACGGCAATTCAAACAGCCAGTATGAACGAGGAACAGTATGACGCTTGGCTCAAGACGCCAGAATACAACGCATTAATCGATTATATGAACAGTACGTACGCTTCTTATTTTACTGAAAATGCCTATGAAACCTTTAGGAACACAGATGCATTTATCTATAGTTATTCAGATCGAGAATACAAACTTACAACTTCTGCGATTGAAATCACTCAAAGCGAAAAGGAGAGGACCCTTTATCCTTTCACATTCCAAGTCATGTATGAAAACGAATCAGGAGAAACTGAGATAGTTGATTTTGAAGGACAAGCCATCGTGCCAGTAGCAGGAAAAATCGGTAAAATTCAATTTAACAATCAAGAGAAATTGCTACAAAAAATCGAAGAATAACAATGAAAAGAGGAAAACCACTTTACTGGTTTTCCTCTTTTCATTGTTATTCTTCTTGCTTCCCGATGCAGCGTTCGCATTCATAAATGATCGATTCACGTTGTTCGTTTATCTCACAACCACATTCCCGGCATTCTTTTTTCGTCCGGATTTCGTATGTTTGAGTGTTTGTCATGTCGATCTCCTCCAATTATTTAGTTTAGGATTTCATAACCTGGCAGTGTCAAAAATTCAGCGAATTCATTTTGTACGGTAAGGTTTATAAACAACGCACGAGCTTCTACGTAATTTCCAGATGAATAGTTGTCTTCGCCAACTGCTTGTTGAATTTTACTAACTTCTTCTTCCAACACTTCATGAAATAAAGGAAGATCAATTTTTCGGCCGTCGTCGAATCGTCCTTTTGGATGGCGAATCCATTGCCATACTTGCGAACGGGAAATTTCAGCTGTTGCAGCATCTTCCATCAAGTTATTAATTGGCGCTGCGCCGTTTCCAGATAACCAAGAAGCGATGTATTGAATGCCGACTGAAATATTCGAGCGTAGTCCGTCTTCAGTAATGGTACCTGTTGGCACTTCAACTAATTGTTCAGCTGTTACTTGGACGTCTTCACGCTTATTATCGATTTGGTTCGGTGTTGGCATATGCTTATTAAACTGTTCCATCGCGATTGCAACCATTCCAGGATGTGCAACCCACGTACCATCGTGGCCGTCCATCGCTTCGCGTCGTTTGTCTTCTGCGACTTTCTGGAAGGCAACTGTGTTGGCATCATCATTTCCTTTGACTGGAATTTGAGCAGCCATGCCGCCAAGAGCCGGTGCATTACGCTTGTGGCAAGTTTGAATACAAAGTTGCGTATACGCGCGCATAAACGGTACAGTCATCGTCACTTGAGAGCGATCTGGGAAAATATATTCGGGTAAATTACGCAGTCGTTTAATCACGCTAAAGATATAATCCCAACGTCCACAGTTCAGACCAGCAGAGTGGTCACGCAATTCGTATAAAATTTCATCCATTTCAAAAGCAGCCAGAATCGTTTCAATCAACACAGTTGCGCGAATCGTGCCTTGTGGAATCTCTAACTCATTTTGTGCGAAGACGAATACATCATTCCATAAACGAGCTTCCAAATGACTTTCTAATTTGGGGAGGTAAAAATAAGGGCCAGTTCCCCGATCAATCAGTTGTTGAGCATTATGGAAAAAGTATAATCCGAAATCGACAAGACTGCCGGAAATTGGCTGGCCATTAATATGAATATTCTTCTCCATCAAATGCCAACCACGAGGTCGAACCATTAACACCGCAGTTTCTTTATTTAATGCGTATTTTTTTCCGGTTTCAGGAATTTCAAAATCAATTTGTCTTCGAACCGCATCACGTAAGTTGATTTGACCGTCAATAACGTTAAACCAATTTGGTGCAGTAGCATCTTCTAAATCAGCCATAAACATCTTGGCACCAGAGTTTAATGCATTAATGAGCATTTTGCGGTTTGTGGGTCCCGTGATTTCAACGCGGCGATCCTTCATATCTTCCGGCAGGGGAGCAATCGTCCATTTGTTATGTCGTATGTGCTTTGTTTCTGGAAGAAAGTCAATTTTCTTCCCAGCATCAATTTCTTGTTGGCGTGTTTGACGTTTTTTTAACAGTTTGACACGACGTTGATCAAAGTTATGATGTAGCTTTTCAATAAAATCTAGCGCTTCGGGTGTTAAAATCGTCTCTATTCCTGGTACATCTTGACCTGTTATCGTAACATTCGATTTTGTTAACAACTAAATCATTCCTCTCTAAAATAATTTTTAGTAACTGTATTAATACAGTTTATTTTGATGTATATTAATATATAACAGAAAATTCTAACTGTCTTGTAAACAGGATGGAAAGTAACATTCGGCGACAAGAGCGATTATTAGGCGATAAGCACATTTGGAAGGGGAGCTGGGGATGACTACTAGTATGTTGGAACAAATCGGATTTATCATTGGAGATTGGATTCCGAAAGAAGCATCGATTGCAATTGCAGATGAAGAGAGCTATATCTACTATAAAGCGGGAGTTCATGATTTGCAGATTCGAGAAGGGCAACTGGTTTTACCCGGCAGTATCGCTGCGCGTGCTAAAAAAGAAAAACAACGAATCGAAATGTTTGTGGAAGAGTCTATTCTCGGAACAGCGTATTACGGTATTGGTTATCCGATCAAGTTAGTGGAAAAAGAAGGCGTTCTTGTTATTATTCTGCCCCCCGATTACTTGGTTCGTAAAAACAAACCAATTCAATTCCTAACAGGGAAATTTCAAGACACGTGGCGTCCCATTCCAGTAAACAAGGTATCCCATATTGAAAGCAGCCAAAAGAAAACATGGTTTTATACAGATGATGAAACCTATTGTGCAATTCATACGTTGAAAAACTTAAAGCATCAATTGCCGGATAGCTTCTTGCCAGTTCATCGGTCATATATTGTGAATATTGACTATATAGAAGAGATATCTCGAGACATCGCCTCAAACTATCAATTGACGCTGAAAGACGGCTCAATTTTACCGGTTAGCCAAAATTATACAGCAAGTGTTAGAGCGCGACTCGGGTTCTGAAGCTCCAATACGACAGCAGGAGGAACAGTATTGTGTGCTATAGTTATCTGTGAACTTAATTATAATAGAACTTAGTTAAAAGAAAGGTTGTCACTCATGCCTATTTCAATCAACAGCCAGATCGAAGCTATTCAAATTTCGGGTATACGTCAATTTTCAAACCAATTGGTCGATTTTCCAGATGCGATTAACCTGACAATCGGTCAGCCAGATTTTCCAACGCCTGAACCAATTAAGCAAGCTGGAATCGAGGCGATCCGGCACAATCATACGAACTATACACATAATGCAGGAATGCTCGAATTGCGGACAGAAATCGCTTCTTTTTTTCAGGATACTTATGAGTTGAACTTTGAGCCGAAAACAGAAATCATCGTTACCAATGGTGCAAGCGAAGGCTTGGATTCTCTATTTCGAGCGATTTTAGAAAAAGGGGACGAAGTTATTTTACCTGCCCCGGCCTACCCTGGATACGAGCCAATTATTAAGTTGTGTGGAGGCAAAGTGGTTTATTTGGACATGTCAGATACGGGATTCCAACCAGATCCAACGCGTTTAGAAAGCTTAATCACAGACCGCACGAAAGCGGTATTGATGAATTTTCCATCTAATCCAACAGGCGTCACAATGGATTCTACGCAGCTTGAAAAAGTTGCAGCTGTATTAGAAAAACACGAGGTCTTTGTCGTAACCGACGAAATTTACAGCGAAAACGTATACGGTGACAAGCATGTTACGGTTGCGCATTTTGAAAAGATGCGCAACCGCACATTTTTAGTTCATGGTCTGTCAAAATCGCATTCCATGACAGGTTGGAGAATTGGTTTTGTACTGGGCCCAGAAATGTATATGAAACACGTGTTAAAGGTTCATCAATACAACGCCATTTGTGCATCCGTACCAAGCCAGTATGCAGCGCTTGAAGCGGTGAAAAATCAGCGTCATGTTCCTGCTGAAATGAATAAAGAATATATCAAACGAAGAGATTTTGTTTACAGTCGCCTGACAGTGATGGGCATTGATGTGATTTTGCCAAAAGGTGCCTTTTACATTTTTCCATCAATTGAAAAATTCGGCATGACTTCTTTCGAGTTTGCAACACGGTTATTAAGAGAAGCAGGAGTCGCAGCAGTTCCTGGTTCTGCATTTACACGTTACGGAGAAGGATTTATCCGGATTTCTTATGCTTGCAGCATGAAGGACCTTGAAGAAGGCATGAATCGATTAGAAAAATTCATTCAAAGCTTAACGTGATTGGTGAAACCGTTATTTCTTACGGACATTGCCGTAAACGGTGACAGAGTCTTAGTTATTGAAATATGGATGTAACCAGATAAAAGCCCTTTGCCAGTACTTGGCGAAGGGCTTTTGAGTTTTAGTGAATCAACTTTGGCTTATCCTAAATTCGTTACTCATAATAGCCTTCAGTCGATTTACGGAACGTCTTAAACTGTGCAGCGTCATGACCAAACCACACATCAGAATTGGTTTCTTGCGACAGTCTGCGGATTTTTTCAACAGCTGATGTATAGCCGACAGAATCATATAAAATGCCAGGTGGCTTAACGGGAGGACCAAAGCTTTCGGCCGTATAAATAGCATCAGATGCAAGAATAATGCCACCCGTTTCGGGAAGTTGAATTTGCAGACCGAGCATTCCCCAAGCATGCCCACTGCCAAAATTCAGCAATTTGATTCCTTCGGCTAGTTGAAGTCCATCCTCAGTTCGTTTGACAGTTTTCCATTGTAGATTGTTTTTAATCCAAGCATCAATATCGCCCCAAATATAAGCACCTTCTTTCGTGTTCCTCGCATAGGTTTGAAGGGCTCCATTTAGTTCATCTTCGTGAACGATAATGGTCGCATTGGTGAATAATTCAAGACAGCCTGCATGATCCAAATGGAGATGAGAAGCCACAACGTATTTAATATCTTCTGGACGAACGCCAAGCTCATCTAACCGGTTATGCAAATAGCATTCTTCCGGCATGTCAATCGGAAAAAGAGATTGTGTTACTTTGCCCCAACGTCCTTCAGCACCCATGGAATTTGGGTTACATGCTGTATCAAATAAAATTTTGCCTTCCGGGTGATCAATCAATACTGTATAAACGGGAAATGTAGCCATTTCACTTGGCGGATTCGGGTTTTCCAAACTCGCCGGATTGTGCATGGAAATTAAAAAATTCTTGTCCATGCTCAAAGTACCGTTGTCCATTACGTATAGTTTTGGGTGAGGCTTAATAATGCCAGTCATCCATGTTCCCCCTCTCAGAATAATTCCATACTATCACAATTTTCAGTTAATGTACCGAGACAAATAAAAAACTCTTGAGTATCGAGCTCAAGAGTTAAAAGATGGGGGAGTGTTGATTAATGAACCAAAGCAGGTTCAAAGAATTCTTTGTACAATTCGTTCAATATTTTTTGTTCATCTTCTTTCAAGATGCCAAACACCAAACTCACTTCAGAAGAGCCTTGGTTGATCATTTCAATATTGACACCAGTTCTAGCAAAAGCGTTCGCGGCACGAGCTGTCAGTCCTTTTTGATTGTTCATGCCTTCTCCAACAAGAACAATCATAGAAAAATCACTTCGGATGTGAACGTCATCAGCTTGCAGTTCTGATTTAACGCGTTCTACAATGCGCTGCTCTTTATCAACAGTCAATTGGTGACTGCGCAAAATAACGGAAAGGTTATCAATACCAGACGGGATGTGTTCATATGAGATATCTTCGTCTTCTAATATTTGCAGCAGTCTCCGGCCAAAACCAACTTCGCGGTTCATCAAGTATTTACTGACGTATAAAGTTGAGAAGCCACTATCAGCTGATATGCCTGTAACAGGACGTAAGGAATGATCTCGCTCTGCAACAATCATCGTTCCGGGTGCTGATGGATTGTTGGTATTACGGATACATAAAGGAACAGACGCTTTAAAGACAGGCATAAGGGCTTCGTCGTGAAGAACCGCAAATCCAGCATAGGAAAGCTCACGCATTTCACGGTAAGTCATTTGTTCGATTTCAACAGGGTTTTCAACAACACGGGGATTAGCTGCAAAGACGCAGTCCACATCGGTAAAGTTTTCATATAACTCTGCCTGAACCGCAGCTGCTAAAATAGAGCCGGTAATATCTGAGCCACCGCGTTCGAAAGTTCTTAATTGGCCTCTTTTTGTATACCCGAAAAAGCCTGGGAAAACAGTTATCGTTTTTTTGTTGCGCAAGTCAGACAAATTGTCGTAAGCTTCTGGAAGAGCTTGTGCACGCTCGGGTAAGTCATTTACAAACAACCCTGCATCAAATGGATTGACGTATTCTGCAGCTAACCCGATAGATGTTAAGTAAGCAGCTATTAGTTTCGCAGAGTTATCTTCACCGCTCGCTTTAATTAAGTCTGCAAAAAGAGGAGGTGAACTTTTGTCTGCTTGAAGACGGTTCAACAAATCGGTTTTAATGATTTTCTTGATGTCTTCGTCTAGTCCTAATCCATCAGCGATTTCAGCATATCTTTCCATAACGTTGGCAAGAGGAGTTGCTGTTGGTTCGTCACGTAATGCCGCTGCTGATAGATGAATGAGCAAATCTGTCATTTTTACGTCTCCATCAAATCTCTTGCCTGGAGCAGAGACAACGACGATTTTGCGAGAAGGCTCTGCTTTAACAATTGCAGCCACTTTTTTTATCTGTTGTGCACTAGCTACTGATGTCCCGCCAAATTTGCTTACTTTCATCTAATCAAGTCCCATCTTTTTTAATAGTCTGTAAAAAGGTTGTTTTAACTAAGATATAATACTATAATGTCCCTATGACAAAAACAATTGTTTTTTCACAGTGTACACACCATGGGAGGAATCGTCAATGAAAAACGAAATTTCAATCGGATTATTAGGCCTTGGAACAGTGGGCAGCGGGGTTGCTAAAATCATCCAGCAGCATCAGCAGGATTTGCATCATAAATTAGGTGCCCAAGTTCTAATCGGAAAAGTACTGGTCAGAGATACAAATAAGGACCGACTTTCTAGTTTAGATCCGAGTGTATTCACGACGGACATAGAAGAGATATTGAATGATTCTTCTCTCGACATCATTGTAGAAGTGATGGGTGGCATAGATGGTGCAAAACTAGCGATTGAAAAAGCGCTTAGAGCGGGTAAGCAAGTTGTGACAGCGAATAAAGACGTCATGGCAGAATACGGCCACGATTTATTGAAATTAGCAGACGCTGAAAAATGCGACCTTTTCTATGAAGCCAGTGTTGCCGGGGGTGTCCCGATTATCCGCACTTTAGAAGATGGTCTTGCTTCTGATCGAATCTCTAGTTTGATGGGAATCGTCAATGGCACAACAAACTTTATCTTAACAAAAATGAAAAAAGAAAACATGAGCTACGATGATGCATTAGCCGAAGCAACTGAATTAGGATATGCCGAAGCTGACCCATCAGCGGATGTTGATGGTATCGACGCAGCACGGAAGATGGTTATCCTATCTTCACTGGCATTCTCTACAGAAGTGCATTTAGATGACGTACTCGTCAGAGGCATGAAAGAAATCCGTGATGGCGATTTGGAGTTGGCGACTAAATTTGGTTACACGATGAAAATGGTTGGCTCTTCAACAAAAGACGAAGACGGCATCGAAGTTTCAGTGGAACCTATTTTTCTCGCAAACTCGCATCCATTGGCGTCCGTTAACAATGAATTCAATGCCGTATACATATATGGAGATGCTGTAGGTGAAACGATGCTTTATGGTCCCGGAGCAGGATCTTTGCCAACTGCAACTTCAGTCGTTTCTGATATCATCGCAGCTTGTCGCAACTTACAGCTTGGTGTCAACGGAAAACGTGCGCATTCAGCGCAACACGAACGTGTTATTAAACCAGAAACAAAACGTTTTGCGAAATACTGCCATCGCTTGCTCGTAAATGATGAAGTTGGCGTTTTATCCAAAATGACTTCAATTTACAGTAAGCACGAGGCGAGCATTCAATCAGTTATGCAGTCGCCCGCTGAACAAGTTGGCAAAGCAGAATTAGTCTTGCTGACTCACCAGATTTCCCGACAACAACATTTAGATGTATTGAGTGACTTAGAAGGAACGGCGAGCGTTATCAGCCATTACCGCATAGAAGGGGAGGAAACTGCATGAGATGGCAAGGATTAATCGAGGAACATAAAGAGTGGCTTCCAGTTACAGAAAATACCCCTTCACTGACTTTGCAAGAAGGCAATACACCGCTTGTTCGTTTGGAAAAACTATCAACAGAGTGGGGAATTGAGCTGTACGCAAAACTAGAAGGCGCCAACCCGACAGGTTCTTTTAAAGATCGCGGCATGGTGATGGCTGTCGCCAAAGCAAAAGAAGAAGGCAAAACTGTATTGATCTGTGCGTCAACAGGCAACACGTCGGCCTCGGCTGCAGCATATGGTGCAAGAGCCGGTATGCGGACGATTGTTGTCATTCCAGAAGGCCGTATTGCGCTCGGGAAACTGGCACAGGCAAAAATGTATGGAGCGGAGATTCTTGAAATCAAAGGGAATTTTGATGAAGCACTGCAAATGGTTCGTGAAGTTGGCCAAGAAGCAGGCATTGCTTTGGTCAATTCGGTCAATCCTTACCGCTTAGAAGGACAGAAAACAATCGCATTTGAAGTAATTGATCAATTAGGGCAAGTACCAGATATCTTCGCATTGCCAGTTGGTAACGCAGGCAACATTTCAGCTTCTTGGAAAGGCTTTACAGAATATGCGAAGCGCACTGGTGAAAAACGTCCGGTGCTTCTCGGCATCCAAGCAGCAGGTGCAGCACCCATCGTCCATAATAAAGTTGTGGAAAATCCAGAGACGGTAGCAACTGCTATTCGCATTGGGAATCCAGCAAGTTGGCAATTAGCGCTGGATGCTTTAAATCAATCAAATGGAACGATTTTAGCAGCTACTGATGAAGAAATCCTTGAAGCTTATCAGCTCTTGGCTCGAACTGAAGGGATATTTGCTGAACCGGCTTCGTGTGCTTCTATTGCAGGGATCAAAAAACAAGTAGAAAATGGCATGTTGAAAAAAGGGGTAAAAGTGGTTGCTGTTTTGACAGGAAATGGACTGAAAGATCCTGAAACAGCAATTTCAGTTAATCAGCACAAAGCACTTCTCGTTCCAGAAGATATGGAACGTTTCTGGGAGGATTTGAAAAAAGGAGTGAGCGTATGAACTGGAAAGAATTCTCAGTGACTGTGCCTGCATCGACCGCAAACCTAGGTCCCGGATTTGATTCGATTGGTCTAGCATTAGATCTTCATATGGTCGTTCATGTGTCTCCCGCGATCACATGGCTTGTCGAATACAACAATCAAGGCTATCAGCAGATTGAGACCGGTACTGACAATCTGATTGTCGCAACGGCACAGTTTGTTGCGGATAAGTATGATCAATCACTGCCTGCTGCGAAATTGGCAGTGGATACAGTAATTCCTTTAAGCAGAGGTCTTGGCAGCAGTGCAACAGCGATCGCTGCCGGCATCGAAATTGCCGATCGTTTGATGGGGTTAAAACTGTCAATGAAAGAGAAATTGAAAATCGGAACAGAATTAGAAGGACATCCGGACAATATCTCAGCTTCACTTCTTGGAGGGCTAACGATTTCTTATTTTGATGAACAAGAGTTAGAAATTGTTCACGTCCCAGAAGTAGAAATTGGGGTTGTTATATTAATTCCTCCTACGGAATTTCTGACTTCAGAATCGCGTGAACTCCTGCCAAAAACCTTATCTCATAAAACGGCTGTGCAAGGGAGTGCTGCAGGCAATGTTGTGTCTGCGGCTTTAGCAAAGGGAGACTGGCAGACAGCGGGACGCATAATGCAAAAAGATGTTTTTCATGAACCTTATCGTAAAGACAAATTCCCTAAATTTGATGCGATACAGCAAAGTTGCCTTGAACTTAAGGTGTTTGGTTCAGCTATTAGTGGAGCAGGACCTTCTTTGTTTATCGCAGTGGAAAAAGGAAGAGAAACGGCTGTAGCGGAACACTTGGCAAAAGAATTTCCGCTATACGAATGTTTAGTTACAAAACCATCTTCTACAGGAATTAATATATGTGAAACAGTTGTATAAAAGGAAAAAGAAGCTACCCGGGAATTTCCGGATAGCTTCTTTTTATCGGCAGAATTTAAATTTTGATTGAAACGTACTTTGTTTCCAAAAATGCATCTAAACCTTCTTGGCCACCTTCTCGACCGACACCACTTTCTTTCATTCCACCAAATGGAGCCTGAGCAGTAGAAGGGGCTCCATCGTTCCAGCCGACAATGCCGTAATCTAGATTTTCAGATAGATAAGTACCACGAGACATGCTTTCAGTAAAGAAGTAAGCAGCCAAGCCAAAGCGTGTATCATTTGCTAATTTAACGGCTTCTTCATCTGTTTCAAAAGACATAATGGGAGCAACAGGACCAAAAGTTTCCTCATTCATGACTAACATATCTGAAGTTGCATCAACCAATACTGTTGGGTTATAGAAATAAGCATTGTTCTCTGAACGCCCATTTCCGCCAACAAGCACTTTAGCTCCTTTTTCAATAGCGTCGTCAACGTGTTTTTGAACTTTATCATAACCGTCTTTGTCGACTAAAGGACCTATCTGCACGCCTTCTTCTAATCCGTTGCCTACTTTTAAGTTGCCAGCAGCTTGTTTAAGTTTCTGTGAAAACTTTTCGACAATGCTTTGCTGCACATAAATGCGGTTGCCACATACGCAAGTTTGTCCGGCATTTCGGAACTTCGATGCCATAACGCCTTCAATTGCTAAGTCCATGTCCGCATCTTCTAAAACGATAATGGGTGCGTGACCTCCTAGTTCTAAAGACAAGTTCAACATCGTTTCTGATGCTTGTTTCATTAATTCTTTACCAATTTCAGTCGAACCGGTAAACGTTAACTTACGGACGTCTGGATGACTGGTGAACACTTTACCGATTTTGCTGGCACTGCCAGTCACCAGGTTGATGACGCCTTTAGGAAATCCAGCTTCAATAGCAAGTTCGTACATTTTGACTGCCGTCAATGGTGTCATTTTCGCCGGTTTGGCTACAAATGTACACCCTGCGGCAAGTGCGGGAGCCATTTTTCTTGCCATCATTGCTGCTGGAAAATTCCAAGGTGTAATAGATACTACCACGCCAACTGGTTGTTTGTTAATTTGAATTCGTTTGCCTTCTTTACTCGCCGGTATTGTGCGACCATACATGCGCTTGCCTTCTTCAGCAAACCAAGAGACGAATGAAGCGGAATATTCTACCTCTCCAATGGCTTCGGAAAGAGGCTTGCCCATCTCTTTCGTCAGAATTTCACCAATTTCTTTTTTGTGTTCGAGCAATAAATCATGCCATTTCATTAAAAGTTCAGCCCGATGGTAGGCAGTTGTTTTCGACCATTCTGGAAAAGCTAAAGCCGCAGCCTCGATTGCAGTGGTGGCTTCTTGTTCGCCTCCGTTAGGCACTGATCCGACAACTTCACCAGTTGCGGGATTTATCACTTCAATCTTGCCATCTCCTGTATCAGTCCAGTCACCATTAATATAATGTCTACCTTTCATTCTGCTGAATCCTCCTTTTGATTTACACTTATCCTCAATAAATACCTCTTATTGTTATTGCGTAAACGTTCAAGCAAAAGCTTACTACACAATGTTCACGAAATGTACACATTTCAAGAGTAGTGCATGAACTATTTCAATATGCAATATATAGCGATTGGGAGCGCTTTCTAAAAAAGACAGTTAAACTAAAAAGAATATTATTTTGGAATAGTCTTTTTATTCCATTCATTATTGAGTTATATTGTGCTACTATTTTGATATTAAGAAAAATTCAGCGAAATACTAAAAGTTTGTTCGCTGAAAAAGAAAAAGGAGGAAACAAGTATGTCTCAGATGCTGGCATTAGCAATTTTGATTTTAGTATTATTTATAGGCGAAGCAGTTTCAATTCGCACAAAAGCATGGATTCCTTCGATTTTTGTCAGTGGAGTTTTGTTCTTACTCGGATTTTGGACATTCTTTCCTCCTGAAATTGTTACGCTTGCAGGAGTTCCACCGGCTGTTGCCGTCATGCTTATTTATTTACTAATCACAAATATGGGCACTTTATTGTCTTTGCAAGAATTAAAAAGTCAGTGGAAAACAATCTTAATTGCGATATCAGGTATTTTAGGAATCATTGCCGCGTTATTTGGCATCGGTACTTTGTTATTCGATTTTGAAACTGTGGTAGTTGCTATTCCACCTCTAGTCGGAGGATTGGTATCTGCTTTGATCATGTCAGAAGGAGCTGCTGCTGCAGGACTTCCAACATTAGCCGTCTTTGCAATCGTCATTTATGTCGTACAAGGATTTGCAGGATATCCATTGACCTCAATTATGTTGAAAAGAGAAGGCAAAAACCTTTTGAAGAGGTACAGAAATAACGAACTGACAGCTAAGCAAATGCCTGGCGAACAACAAGAAACTATAGGGAAGCCAGTTAAAGAACCACGGATGTTTGCGAAGATGCCGGATAAATACAATACCGACTTCTTTAAGTTTTTCCGCTTAGCTTTTGTTGGTTATCTTGCTTATTTAACTTCTGTTCTAATAGCTCCGGTAGTAGAAATCAGTCCTTTCGTTTTATGTCTATTGTTTGGTGTTATCGCGCGTAGCATTGGTTTCTTAGAACGCCACCCACTACAAAAAGCGAATGGTTTTGGATTTGCGATTATGGGCTTATTGCTATTTATTTTTGATGGCTTAAAAAATGCTACCCCAAGCATGATGGTAGAAATAATGTATCCGCTTATTGGCTGTATTGTTATTGGTGTTGCAGGAATGTACATTTTTTCATTAATCGTCGGTAAGCTTCTGAAAGTTAGTAAAGAAATGGCGTTTGCAGTTTCTTTGACTGCTCTTTACGGTTTCCCAGCAGATTATATTATTACGGTAGAAGTCATCAATTCCTTGACTAAAGACGAAGAAGAACGCGAAGTTCTAACAAGTCATATGTTGCCGCCAATGCTAGTGGCAGGCTTTATTACGGTCACAATTGTTTCTGTTATATTAGCTGGAATATTTGTCGGGTTTCTATAAACGGCAACACCGTGTTGATTCTTCAACCTATTAAGTACGGTAAAATAGAAAGTGGAGTGAATTGAAGATGATCAATCAAACAATAAAAAACGCCATTATAGAAAATAATGCCGAAATGATTCAAATACGTCAAAAGCTTCACAGTGAGCCCGAATTGTCATGGCAGGAATTTGAAACTTCTCAATTTGTTTATAATTACTTAACTGAACTTGGCATCGATGCACGCCTGACAGAGCCAACTGGTGTTATTGGGGAGCTAAGAGGTGGGAAACAAGGACAGACTGTCGCGTTACGTGCGGATATGGACGCTTTGTCTGTTGAAGAACTAAATACAGACTTGCCGTACAAATCCAAAAATCTTGGCAAAATGCATGCATGTGGACACGATGCTCATACGGCCATGCTCTTATCAGCAGCTAAAGCACTGGTCAGTGTTAAAGAAGAAATTCCGGGCAATGTTCGATTTATTTTTCAGCCTGCTGAAGAAGTCGCAACGGGTGCTAAAGCAATGGTCAAGCAAGGAGCTGTAGATGGAGTTGATAACGTTTTTGGTATTCATATTTGGTCTCAAGGAGCTACCAGCAAAGTGGCCTGTAATCCAGGACCTGCATTTGCCTCAGCAGACATTTTTAACGTGCGGTTTAAAGGACAGGGTGGACACGGAGCGATGCCGCAAGCATGCATTGACGCGGCAATTATCGCTTCTTCATTCGTAATGAATGTACAATCAGTGGTCTCTCGTACAGTTGATCCCATGCAGTCAGCAGTAGTAACCATTGGGAAAATGGTCGTAGGAACTCGGTTTAACATTATTGCTGAAAATGCTGAAATTGAAGGAACGGTCAGGTGTTTCGATCCCTCAATCCGTGATCATATCGAAAAGCAGTTACAAGTTTATGCGGATCATACAGCTGCAATTTACGGAGGTACTGCAGAAGTTGACTATATTAGAGGTACACAAGCTGTTATAAATGGAACTGAAAGTGCCCAATTGGTCCAAAGAGTAGCAATCGAAGCATTTGGAAAAGATGCTATTTATAATGAAGAACCCACAATGGGTGGAGAAGATTTTTCATTTTACTTAGATGAAGTTCCCGGAAGCTTTGCGTTAGTCGGAAGCGGCAACGCAGAAAAAGATACGCAATGGGCGCATCATCACGGGAAGTTTAATGTGGATGAAGATGCATTGACAACAGGTGCAGAACTTTATGCACAATATGCGTGGTCTTTTTTAACTAAATAATACACAGGCTACTAGTTAAAAACTAAGGAGGAAGTTATGAGTACTACTAATGATAATCCTTTATATGAAGAGTTATTAAAAGATTACGATACAAAACTTGATCATTCAGGCATTAACGGCAAACGTATTGCGAAACGATTAGTTGAATTGTCTCAAATAGGATTTGTTCAAGTTGGCGGAGTCAAACGACCTGGTTTCTCAAATGAAGAAAAAGAAGCAAAAGTTCTCGTTAAAAAGTGGATGGCTGAAGCGGGATTAACGGTTTCCGAAGACGGGGCAGGAAATGTCACGGCTCGATTGGAAGGAAAGAACAATCATCCAGCCATTGCGTCGGGTTCCCATGTCGACAGTGTGCCAAATGGTGGTAATTTTGATGGTCCGTTGGGCGTTTTATCGGCATTAGAAGTTGCAGAATCATGGAAAGAAGAGGGATACATTCCTCAAAAACCGTATGAAGTCATTATTTTTTCTGACGAGGAAGGATCACGATTTAACAGTGGATTAACAGGAAGTCAGGCGATGACGGGTACTATTTCTGAAGAAGAAATGGCACAACTAAGAGATTATAACGGGGACACGCTAGAACAAGTATTAACGCATTACGGCAGTACACTGGAAGCATTTAAAGCTGCAGGTAGAGATTTGGCTGAATTGGAATTGTTTGTAGAAGTACATATCGAACAAGGAAAAAAACTAGAAATAGTAAATCAACCAGTCGGAATTGTCAGTGGCATTGCAGGACCTGCTTGGCTTGCTGTGGAATTTGCTGGGGAAGCCGGACATGCTGGAAATACGCCAATGATTGGCAGAAAAGACTGCCTAATAGCGGCAGCGGAATTTATTCAATCGATTCCTCAGTTTCCCAAAACAGTTAGTGAAACCGCAGTAGCGACCGTTGGAAAAATGGATGTTTTTCCAAACGGTGCAAATGTAATTCCTGAAAAAGTAAAATTACTTGTCGATATTCGAGATATAAACGAAGCACCAAGAGATCAACTCATTGATCAACTCATAGAACAAGCTGAAAAAGTTGCTGCCAAAAATGACATTCACGTAACAGTTAAATTGAATACGCGAATTCAGCCAGTGCCGATTGCTAAAGATTTGCAGAAACGCTTGGCCATTTCTTTAAATAAGTTTGGAATTTCGCCAACTTATATTCCGAGTGGAGCTGGTCACGATGCCATGAATCTGGGGCGCTTTATTCCAGTAGCTATGCTTTTTGTCAGAAGCAAAGGTGGTATTAGCCACAATCCAAAAGAGTGGTCTAGTCTAAATGATTGTGTGATGGGAATACATGTATTAAAAGATTTTATTCAAGACGCAATGAAAAAATGATAATACTAAGTCGTTTAACTTAAAAAAATGAAATTTACGAAATTGCAAAACAACCAACAGAATATATTTCTGTTGGTTGTTTTTTTATTTAGAAAACCTTTTAATGGGTATTTTTATATGGTTTTGGAATTATCAGTATTATATGAAATAGTATGTATATCTTTAGAGTGGAAGGGTATAGAGATAGTAAGCACGCTTCGATGGGCTGCAATTTTTGGAGGTGGTTAGATGAAAATATTGGAAAATCTTATGCACAGTAGAACAGAAAATTTTTCGGAAGAGAAAATCTTAAGTGAATGCCGGGAGTATTTTTCATCAGAAACTGAAAAGACGGCAGAAACGGGAGAGAAGTTCATAAACTATTTTCTGAGGAATAGTTCGTCAGAAGGTGTACTTTTCAAAACGATCAAGGAAATTACAGCAGATATTAACATTTCACATCAAACTTTGACAAAAGTGTTAAAGACTTTGGAGTCAAAAGAAATTATTTATCGTAGAAATGGCATCATTGGCTTGTGGAAAGAGTAAAGGATGAATTTTTAACTTTTTCGAAAATAAATCTTACCGTGAACAGAACAACAAATCCATTTTCGCAATAAAAAATTCAAAGGTTTAAGTTAATTAAATTTGTTTATAGACGAAAGGGACTGCCTAAAAGGTCATAAAATGACTATTAGGATGCAGTCCCTTTTGCATGCTAAAAGATAGTTTAATGCCCGTCGCCAAAGGTACTTTCAGTGAGCACAGCCATAGCCATTTTAACTCTAAAAAAGTTCTTTCTACAAAAGAAAAAAGTTTAGAGAAGCGACGTTACTTTCAGGAAATCCAAAAAATACAGGCCTAGTTCAGGATTCTGAGCGAGCTATTCAATAAAACAGACGCAGAAAAAGAACCTTTTTCTGCGTCTGTTTTATTTTAGAGACTTCCGGGACCCCTGCTTTTTTGGTACGTCTGGACTTATATAGCTGAAGAAAAATTCTTAATGGTGAAGGGACAAACCATAGTTCTATCTGTGTTGATCGGTTAATCACGAACAAGTTAACACTAGCTAGGTAAACATCTATAGGAATCAAGGCAATTGCCACAAGTTAATAAGAATGAGACACGAACTTCGTGGGGTTAAACTTAACAGGTAAGTCTTCAGTAGCGGTTAATTTAATTAATTCTAATTACCTAATTTGGAATAAAAATATAAAATAAAATTCATGTCTTTGGACTAAATACTTATTTTTATTAATAATTATTTTAAAAATATCCTTAAAAGTGTAGATTGAACCACCTAAATATGATATAAATGAACTATAATAATCTGAATTTTTAGAAATAAAAATAAAATTCATGCTGTTATTGAGCACAAGGAGGTAAATCTAGTGAAAAGCAGAAAGATCATTGCGTATTTATTGGCAAGTTATAAAAAGCAAATCTACTTTTCGCTCAGCTTTACTTTTTTTCTAATGCTGACAGCCTCCTTGATTTTTGTTTTTATCATTGATTCAGAATATCAGGCGTCTAGCCAATTGCTCGTGGAAAATTCACAATCGGTATTATCAAACCAGCTAAAGGAAAATAAGCAGATAGATTCCCGAATGATAGAAGCATATGCAGCTTTTATTGAAAGCTCGGAAGTACTGGATCAAGTTAGTAAAGATCTGACGTTAAAAAGATCTGTTTCTGCTCTTCGTGGACAAATTCTTGTGAGCTATGCCAGTAACTCTCGGGTGTTAACGGTTACTGTTTCTTCTGCTAGTAGTCAGGAGTCAGTTAGCATTGCTAATGCAGTAGCAGCTGTTTTTCAAACTAAAGTAAGTGATTCTTTTCAAACAAATCCGGTCACTATCATTTCACAGGCATTTCCTGAAAATGGGAGTAAAGAGTTTAGTCAGAAAGAGTTACTAATGAAGATAGCGATAGCTGGTACTTTTGGTTTTATTAGTAGCATCCTTTTAATAGCTAGCACCCATTCAGTGAAAAAAACGGCAAATGCTAGAGATAGAAACATACGGAAAAAAAATCGCCAATTACAGACAGTATTTAAGTAATTTTCTAGGTAGAGCAGGGGTGGAATGAATGTATGAACTGATCGCGATACAAGATCGTAGTCGCTGGCAAAAAATTCTTGATAAATTACAAATAACAGACATTTATTATACAAGTCAATATTTTTTGGGAGCTCTAAAATTAGATCCAGGAGAAGCTTTGCTTTTTTACTATAAAGATGATGATGGTGAGGTCGCTTACCCTTTTATCAAAAGGGTAGTAAATGACGGAGATATCACTTATTTTGATGTTACAACGCCATTTGGTTATGGAGGACCTATATTGAACGTGGAGAAAAATGTTGCTAACTTGACGGCTAATTTCAGAAAATCTTTTATGACGTATTGTCAGAATGAGAAAATCATTGCCGAATATGTACGTTTTCATCCGCTGAAAGAAAATGCTCAATTTTTCGGAACTCATTTAAAAATTTCTTCATTATTTGAAACGTACACAATCAACTTAAAAGCTCATTTTACCCTTCCTCAAAAATTACTTCTGCCAAATAAAGAAGATGTTGATAATGCTTCAGAATTAATAGTAAAAAAGCTTGGAACTGTGCGTCATCTGTTTGAATTTCTAGTGTTGTATTACGCAGCGGCTAGAAGAAGAGAAGAAGCGGATAGCTATTATTTTTTTACCAATGATTACTTTGAAACATTGATTGGTTCAATGGGATCTAACCTACACTTATTTGGTGCCTTTCACGAAAACAAGCTAGTATCAGCATGCTATGTTCTGACAATGGGCGATACGATTTATTATCATCTTGGGGGCAGTTTATCTGAAGTGGACAATGAAATGACTATGCGGACCTTATTGTTAAAAATAGCTGAATGGGGAGAAGAAAACTACTATGTCTTCTTTCATTTAGGTGGAGACTTTCAAGTAGAAGAAAATGAGAAACAAGAGATAAAAAAAGAAATTGCTAATTGCGAACCTGCCGTGTTTTATATTGGGCAACAAATACATGATCAACAAACCTATGATAATTTGGTGTCATTAGAAGAAGAAGACGTTATTCGGAGATATGGAAACATTTGATGATCATGTTAATTCGGCAGACATAAGAGCTAAATTATTTGGGGGAGGTATAATGATGAAGTATATGCAATATAAAGGTGTAGTGGAAAGAGAATATAAAAAATCTCTAAGAAAGATTATGTATGAAATTTGTGTAATAGAGGGACTTAATGCGTCTCTTGGAGCGAAGAAGTTGGGAGTGGCAAAAGAGATTTTTGTTTTTTGGAGAAATTTTTATCGCTTGGATAAGAACCAGCAACTATTTGATCACACAGTTGCTAATATGGATCAGATGAAGTTTCTCTATCTCAACGAAGCGACCGGAGTCGATTTAACGCGTCCATTAGAGCATGAAAATGAACAATCACTTGAAGGTTTTGAGGAATTGCTCGATAGAATGATAGAGTATTATAAGTATGTACACGCTGAAAGTAATGGACTTGCAGTAGAAACAGGGAATCTGCCATTATATGAATGTGCGCAGCAACTTCTGAAGGAATATAAAACGGGAAGTTTATTGGCAAAAGTCGAACAACAAAAGAAAAAAGCCTTATAAAGATTTTGGTGGGACGGATGAAACGGATGCAGACTTTTACTGAAAGAGCTTTAAGAATTATCAAACAAATTCCGCTGGGTAAAATTATGACTTATGGCCAAGTCGCAGCGGCTGCTGGAAGCCCGCGTGGAGCCAGACAAGTAACGAGAATATTGCACAGCATGAGTGCCAAGCATAGTTTGCCATGGCATCGAATTGTTAACGCTAAAGGTCAAATTGTTCTACGGAATGAAGAGGCTCGATTTTTTCAAAGAAAAACGCTGCAAGAAGAAGGCGTGGAAATAGACAAGGACGACCGAATTGACTTACTCAAGTTTCGATTCCATCCTATTGCAGAGGAAGAAAAAATAGACTGTTTTAAAAACCCATTATGAGAAGGGTTTTTCGTTTAAAGAGTTTTCCTGAAAAACCAATAAAAATAAACATTTAAGGGATTCAGCATAATGCTGAATCCCTTAAATGTTTATTGATTTTACTGGATAGGGTATATAGGAGGATATGAACAAATAGAGAAGAGGAAAAAATGATGGTAGCAAAAGATAAACCGGTAATTGGTATAACGGCACGTGTAGAAGAAGATCAGACTTATTCGCTAGACCCAGTGTACGGTAGAGCCATTCTTCGAGCAGGAGGGTTGCCGTTGATTGTTCCTATCGTAGACAGAGAAGATATTCCGTTGCTATGTGAGCGATTAGATGGACTGATTGTTACTGGCGGAGGGGATATTAATCCGACGCTATATGGAGAAGAGCCTCATTTACGTCTCGGCGCTGTTTATCCCGGCAGTGACGAATATGAAAAAGAATTAATCTTAAAATTTCTAGAGTTAGATAAGCCTTTTATCGGCATGTGTCGCGGACTGCAAATGTTTAACATCTCACTAGGTGGGACTAATTATCAAGATTTAGAATCTCAATTCGAAGGAAATTTACATCAGCATAAGCAGAATGCCATGCGAACTCATCGTACACATTCCGTAACTTTAGAAGATGAAAGTCTATTATACGACATCATGAAGGAGAAAAAATTCAACGTGAATTCTTTCCATCATCAAGGAGTGAAAGATGTTTCAGATCAATTGACAGTAGCAGCTCATGCTGCTGATGGTCTTGTAGAAGCGCTGGAAAGCAAAAATCATCAGTTTGCTGTGGGTATTCAATGGCATCCAGAAGAATTTGCTCTTCAAGGAGACGAAGCTTCCATGAATATTTTCAAGCGTTTTGTTGATGAATGTCTAATAGACAAAAAACAAAATCAATAAAAAAAGAACGGTAAACAAGAAGGCATCCAAGGATTAACTCATCCTAGGATGTCTTCTTGTTCTAACGAAGCTAAGTTTTGAGTAGAATAAAAAAGCTGCCGTTATAAAAAAGCGGCAGCTTGATAAGATAGCAAAAAAATTATACTTGCTGAGTTTTAATAGACCAAGGCTCAGGAACGCGAGCTTGAGCAGCAACTTCAGTTTTGACAGACCAAGGCTCAGGAACGCGAGCTTGAGCAGCAACTTCAGTTTTGACAGACCAAGGCTCAGGAACGCAAGCTTGAGCAGCAACTTCAGTTTTGACAGACCAAGGCTCAGGAACGCGAGCTTGAGCAGCAACTTCAGTTTTGACAGACCAAGGCTCAGGAACGCGAGCTTGAGCAGCAACTTCAGTTTTGACAGACCAAGGCTCAGGAACGCGAGCTTGAGCAGCAACTTCAGTTTTGACAGACCAAGGCTCAGGAACACGAGCTTGAGCAGCCATTTCAGTGCCTGAACCATTGTTAAATGGTAAAGTGCTTAATGCAAAAACTGAGAAGAATAATATAGTAATTCCTTTTTTCATAACTTCCACTCCCTAAGATAATATAGTTATATTTTTATATGCTTTTCTTGCTTTGTCCATAATTTTGGCTGATTCTTGAAAATTTTCTTGCAGATAATAAACCTTGCCCAGATGACCTAAAAAATAGCCCATTTCAAAGAAATTTTCTGTGCTTTCTAGGCTGGGTAGTAACTGGTTAACGAAAAGATCTTTGAATTCATCATAATTTTTGTTCACTAGATAGTCTAAGCAGATGAATTCAATATAAGCTTCTTTAAAAGCTTGATTTGTAGGAGAGTGAATGCTTATTTTTTTATTTTCTACTATATGCAACCCTTTTTTTAACCAAGCTTTGGCAGCTTCATAGTTTTGAAGTTCATAATTACACTTTATCAAAACACAATAACTTATTAAGATGTCAGCAGGGTACTCAGGGTGGATGTAATTTAATGAACTTTCTGTATGAGTAATAGCCTGCTCATAATTCTGAAATAAGAAGTAAGCGTAGCCCATATTGTATTCTGTCGTAAAGCGTAAAATATCAATTTCTAACTTATTGCCGATAGTTAATGCGTTTTTATAATGCTCCATCGACATTCGGAAATTGCCGAAATGCTGATGAGTAATTGCGATATTCAAATGGCATTCCACAATGCGTTTAGGAATGAATTCCTGCTGATAAATTTTCAGAGCCATTTCGGAATACTTAAAAGCCATTTCTGTTTCTCTACACTTCGTACTGGAGATGCCGATTGAATAATAAAGATCACCAAGTTCTGAAGCAGAAATCGTATTCGGTGCAATTTTTTCTGCAACGAAATAGGTTTTTAAGGCCTTTTCAAAATCGTTGAGAATATAATTGTAGTTTCCGATGTATTTATGGAATAAATAAAACTGTTCCTGACTCATAAATTCTCTGAAACGGTCCATTTCTTTAATTTTTTCTTCGGCACTATCTAGGTCGCCAGTAATAATGAAATACCGAATTTGTTGAATGGAGTACTCAAGTTCCACATCTTCATCAGCGCTCAGTAAAGGATGGCCTTGGATGTCGTTGTACTGTTCCATAATTTCGGCTTTGTTGTGCGGATGTAATAATGAGTTTTTAAAGTTTTTTACAAGAACTTTTCCAATTGGGTTATCTTTTGGTGCCAGCGGAATAGTCAACTTTTTGCACAAAGCTTCCAGTTCTTTTAACGCTGGGTCTTTAACGCCACTTTCAATTTTTTTCAGCTCTCTGGGAGACAGTATGCCAGAGGAGAATTCTTCTAAGCTAATTTTCTGTTTTAAACGATGGTATTTTAAACGCATTCCCGTGTCCATTACTGCTCTCCTTTCTTGTTGCAAGGGCAGTACTTCCGTTAGCCATGTAGGAGAGATGTTTTCGACCTTCCTCGGTCCATCTGAAAAGTAAGAAGAAAATAGATCACCAAGTACAATGATTGCCGCCTCCACATCCTGTTTTTCACTTTGATTTATGTCTTTAAGCTATGATATCATCAATTTTCGAAATAAACTGCTTTTTATATTAGAATTATGAGAAAATGAAAAAAAGGTAAAATATGCCTACTTCGGTAAATGTTGAATGCGAAAAAATGAAAATAGCTTTTTAAATAGATCTATTGAACTATTATATAGGAATAAATTAATGTTTCTGTCTAATCTTCTTTTCTACGATTACTAGTAATAAAAACAAATACACGATTTGACAAATCGTAACTAGTGAAGAAGAGATTTTTCTTACTCTAATCACAAAATAGTTTATTGGATGCCCAATAAGGGGTAAACATTACTTATAATAGTCTATTAAATTGACGGAGGTTTTCAAATGAGTTCACACACTAAAGTGCTGGCAGTAGTTTTCTCAGAAAGTGATTTGCAGAAAAAAATTGGGGAATTAAAAAGCCAAGGCTATAAGGAGCAGAATCTTCATATCATGGCTAAAGACACATCGCATTTTGAAGAGTATTCATTTGATAAACAAGAAGTTGATACGTTTACTGACAAATTTAAAGGATTCATTTCTGGAGACAGTGGTGTTCGTGAAGGAGTAAAATCATTAAAGCTCTCAGAAACGGAAACCGCACGGTATACTGCAGATCTTGCAAAAGGCGGAATTATTCTCTACCAAGATAAAGATGAAGAAACGATACTCGATACGATTTCTGTTAACGAAGTAAGTGCAGAAAAAGAAAAAACAAATGATTCGCAAAGACAGCAATTCATTAATTCTGTCGATAATAATTTTGATGAACAAGAAGACCGCTTTGAACGAGGAGAAACATTCCAACAAGACCCTACATTAATTCAAGACGAAAGACACAATTCATTTACTACTCAGGAAAATCCTGAAGTTGAAAAAGCTAGAGGCGGTTCTAGTGAAGCTGCAAAACATAGCCAGAGCGATAAGAAATATAAATAAAACTTTACTGTATCTTCAGCTCTCGTGTAAGAATTAAGCAGTTTTGCAGGTTTAGAAGATTGCGATGATGAGGTAGATAAAGACAATAACAGTACACAGGAGGTTTAATAAAATGAAATCAGGAAATCGTGAATTTGAGATCGTTTACAGCAAGTCAGAAATGGAAACAGTAATTGAGTCATTGAAAACAAAGGGTTATCGTGATGAAGATATTCATGTGATGGCCAATGATAGAGAAGTAATTGACTCTGCAGGTAGCAAAGGGGTTCATGCGAATCAGGCAAACTCTTTTTCCAATCGCTTTAAAACGCTGCTAAGTGGAAAAGACGTTGTAAGAAAAGAATTAGACCGTTTTAATATGAGTAAAGAGAGAACAGATGATTATGAACGTAAAATTGAAAAAGGTGCAGTTCTTCTTTATACGGACGGAGAAGGAAGATCAGGTGAAGATGAAAATTTTTCGTCTTTCGATGATTCAAATAGCTCAATAAATCTAGAAGAAGGAACTGCTGGTACGCCTAGTTCCGGAACAGTCACTCGCCACCAAACAAGCAATCCTGGATCTGATGAAATTTACGCACGAGAAGTTTCTAGAGAAGACCAACATGTACGTTCTAGTGACAATGATCGTCTGCAGGATTCTCGCTTAAAGGGTGATGAAATTCACCCGACCAGTGGGCTGAAAAAGGATGAAGGTTCTACTCTCGAGAAAGAACTAGATCATGAACCAGCTCTTCAAACAAAAGAAGGTGCGGAAAATCTATTACACGAAGAGGGTGTCAATAATCGGCAAGATGAACCTTCGCCAGGCGCAGATCCAAATTTAGGCCCAGCTCCGTTTGGAAGAGACTCTGAAGAAGAGAAACTGATGAAAAACCGACAAGGTGATTTTAAAGAAGGCGCAAATCCCCACGAACATCGCGATATTGAGAGTCAAAAAAATAAAGACGATAAAAACCTACCAACACAAAGACTATTTTAAATTCAAAAGAGCTTTCCCGATAGTAATCGGGAAAGCTCTTTTAGTTTTTACTATGTGTAGAACGCGCAATTATAATTCCTATTAAAGTTCCGATGACAGCTGGGAGAATCCAGCCAATCCCTTGTTCAAAAAACAGTAAATACTGGAAAATTGAATCTATTTGTTCGAAAGCAATCCCAGTTGAACGTAAGGCATCGAAAATACTGACAACTGCAGTTACAGAAAGAGCAATTGTATAAACGAAAGGTTTTCTGTAAAATACATGGTCAAAAAATGACAATACTACAAGAACGATGGCTACAGGGTAAATAGCCAGTAACACCGGTAGAGAAATAGCAATCAACTGTGTTAAGCCGACATTTGCAATGGTAGCAGAAAACGATGCGAACAAAAATACATAAGTGATATAAGAAAACTTAGGTAAAATCTTGAAGAAAAACTGAGCGGTAGCAGATACTAAACCGATGGAAGTCGTCAGACAAGCAAAGGTGATTGCTGCAGATAGGATAATTCCTCCAATTTCTCCATACAAAACACGTGCCGCCATAGCGATAATAATGCCGCCGTTATCTTGAAGGCCAATAGCTTCCACGCTGGTTGCACCAATATAACTTAACGACAAGTAGACAGCAGATAAACCAATAGCGGCAATAAACCCTGCATAGGCAGTAGTCCTTAAGATGATTCTAGTATCGGTAATTCCCTTGCTCCGAATAGATTGAATAATAACAATTCCAAAAACCAATGCGGCAATAGCATCCATCGTAAGGTACCCTTGTAGAAAGCTTTCAAAAAAAGCTTTCGTATCGTAATTTCCGATAGGTGACTTTATGGGGCCCATAGGTGTTAGAAAGCTTTTTATAGCCAATAGCCCAATAACTACTATTAATAAAGGTGTTAAAATTTTACCAATTCTATCAACTAATTTTGTCGGGTTCATCGCGAACAAAACAGTAATAGCAAAAAAGACAAAGGTGAAAATTAGTAAAGACCAAAAAGAATCAGCGAAACTGGCTGGTAGAAAAGGAGAAGCACCAATTTCAAAAGCAACAGTAGCTGTACGCGGGATTCCAAAAAAGGGACCGATAGCTAAATAAACAATTAACGTGAATACGATACCGAATAATGGATGGACGCGTCCGGCAATGGACTGAAGATCTCCGCCCGCTTTTGCAATAGCGAGAATACCTAATAATGGAAGACCGACCCCTGTTAATAAAAAACCGGTAATAGCAACAAATAATTGATCACCGGCGAGTTGACCCAAATAAGGGGGAAAGATGATATTCCCTGCTCCCAGAAACAAAGCAAAAAGCATAAGTCCAAGGGTCAGAATATCCATTTTTGTAAGCGCCTTCTTTATCATTATAAGCTCCTTAATAAATAACATTTATACACGGTTATTTATTATAACAGAATGCTTTAATTTTTGAAAACTTTTAAAAAACCAAAAAGAAAAACCCGGTCATAAAACCGGGTTTTTCTTATTTCTTATCATTATTTTTGAAATCGCCAATCTTATCTTGAATATTGCCTTTAGCTTTATCCATTTTGCCTTCAGCCTGCGTACTCGAATCATTAGTAGCATTACCAATTTGGTCTTTAATTTCGCCTTTGCCTTTGTTTACTGCACCTTTTAATTTGTCGGAAAATCCTTTGTTATCACTCATCAATGATTCCTCCT
This sequence comes from Planococcus faecalis, assembly GCF_002009235.1. NCBI lineage: Bacteria > Bacillati > Bacillota > Bacilli > Caryophanales > Caryophanaceae > Planococcus > Planococcus faecalis. Next base: position 2,503,042 of record NZ_CP019401.1, on the reverse strand, counting down.
TTAAATTTTAACTTACTACTACTAATAACCTTCTATTAAACAAGTTAAACATCAAAGCGGACAATCTGTTGGAAGTTTAAGGTTTAACAAAGTTTGTTTAGCGGTATCTTTAACAGTAATGCATAAATCTTCTTTACTCAGCCTTTTCAACGTTTGAAGAGGGGTATTGGCGTTTATAGCAACACTAAATCTCACTTCTGGGTGTTGATCCATAGACAAGTCAACAAGTAGTCCTTCGCAGTTGATAACTTTTGCGAGATCTGCGCGGCGCTGGTAATCCATTTTCAATACAGCAGCTTCATCTGAATGTGTCCACACCTTTTTCAGTGAGTAGATTTGAAGCGTGTCATCCATCTGGTTTACACCCCTAATAAAATAATAGAAAATTCTTTATATTCCATTCAATATATCATACTATTAAGAAAAAAGTAAGTAAAATTACTTATAAAGGAGTGAGAAAATGATGGTATTAGTCCTTGGAGGCACTTCTTTTGTAGGGCGACATATGATAGAGAAACTATTGGATAAAGGGCATGAAGTAGTTTTGTTTAATCGAGAAAAAAGTAATCCTCGATTTTTCCGAAATTAAGATGGTTCGAGTGAATTTCCAGAGGGTTTCATACGTGTAGATAATGACAAGGCGAAAAGAGCAGGACTTGTATTTCATACTCTCCAATCGACGTACTTGAATGGAGTGGCAAAAAAGAAGTTTTAAGTTTGAAAGTGGAAATAAGCAAAGAAAAAGAAAAAGTTATTAGTAGGCAGCGAAATAAGAATGCCTGATTAACGAAATTATCAGTTGAACAAGAGTGTGGAAACTTTCTGAGTAAAAATACGTCCCACTTGTAAGGAAGAAAGAAGCTTGAAAAGCTTAAAGACAAGTATGTTTTTATTCTTTTATTGCTGTGGCATGTTATAATACCAATTGGATATGTATAGAAGATACTTTAAGGAGGAAAGATATGCTATACCTCATGATGGCCTTGGCATTTATCGCTTCGATTGTGCTAACTCCAATTGTCAAACGCATTGCCTTTCGTGTAGGGGCAGTTGACAAACCGAATTATCGAAAAGTTCATGCGAGAATTATGCCGCGATTAGGCGGATTAGCCATTTTTGGTTCGTTTTTAATTGCGTATTTTATATTTAAGCCTCAAGATCCAATTTCAAATGCTATTGAAGCTTCATTTATTCCCATTGAAACAGCGATTATTATAGGTGCTTTATTGATTATCATTACAGGGGTACTGGATGATATGTACGAAATCAGTGCCAAAGCAAAATTAGTTGGGCAATTGGTTGCCGCTGGAATCGTCGTAATTGGTGGGGGGCTCGAAATTTCTTTTATTAATCTGCCATTTGGTGGAGTATTGGATTTTGGCTACTTTAGTATTCCACTGACTGTTCTATGGATTGTTGGAATTACCAATGCAATTAATTTAATTGATGGGCTTGATGGATTGGCTGCTGGGGTATCAACGGTTGCCTTATTAACTTTAGCAGCTATGGCGTTTATTATGGGCGACGTTTATGTGATGTCAATGGCTGCTTTGCTAGCCGCCAGCACTTCAGGATTTTTGGTTTATAATTTTCATCCTGCCAAAATATTTATGGGGGACACGGGTGCATTGTTTCTAGGATTTATGATTTCAGTCCTAGCATTGATGGGCTTTAAAAACGTCACAGTTGTCGCATTGATCATTCCTATTATTATGTTGGGTGTTCCAATTTCAGATACGTTTTTCGCTATCGTTCGTCGAGTTCGCGAGAAAAAATCAATATCAGAAGCGGATAAATCTCACCTTCACCATTGCCTGTTAAATATCGGATTTTCGCATAGTCAAACTGTTTTAATCATCTATGGAATTGCCGCTTTGTTTGGTCTTGCAGCACTCTTGTTTTCGCAAGCTACATTGTGGGGAGGCATTTTGCTAATTAGTATTATGCTGCTCGCTATAGAGCTTTTTGTAGAGGTAGTTGGTTTGGCAGGGAAAAATTACCGTCCATTATTAAATTTAGTGCGTCTGATTGGGAAATAAAGAGATTGAACTCGAAGCTTATCGCTTTTGGTTCAATTTTTTTTGTGGAAAAAGGTTTTCTCAGTTATTAACTAGTTCGATTCAATAAAAAAACACCGCAGTTTTCACTGTGGTGTTTCGTTTTCTTCAGGTGGGTAATCAGCAATTTCTCGATTAGTGCCCATATCAGTTAAATTAGACGTATCCGGTTTCAATCCCAAATGGCTTTGCAATACGTCTTGAATTTCTAATAAGGACTCTTGTTCTAACTGCCAATAATAAATGCCGGTTGACATGTCATCATAGCCATCAAGTGTCATCGTTTCAACATCCGGTTTGCCATCTTTGGCATATTCGAACAATGCACGCATGTTTTGGAAACTTAAATCTGTTTTCATATTATCTCCAACTGCCTCAAAGACATCTCCATATTTAGTAATAGATCCGGCTGATAAAGCGCGGTCCATAATGGATTCTAAAATCATTTGTTGGCGTTTTCCACGTTCAATATCATTGTCGTAATGACGAGTTCTAGCAAGAGCAAGTGCTTCGCTGCCGTCGAGAAATTGAATTCCCTCTTTTAGTTCAATCGCATTTTTTGAATCATTTTCATCTTGTTCCGTAATATCATAGGGAACTTCCACTTTGATGCCGCCGAGTGCATCAACTACTTCGATAAAAGCATCAAAATTCATACGGAGATAATAATCGACTGGTACATCTAATAATTCTTCTACGCTTTCAATAGTAGAACTTGGTCCGTTTAAAGCATAGGCATGTGTGATTTTATCTTCTTTTCCAGCATCCGGTATAAATGTGTAAGTGTCTCGAGGAATACTAACCAACTTGATGGATTTGTCTGCATTGTTTAACGTAGCCAGTACGAGTGCATCTGAGCGGATATTGCCATCACTTTGATTGCGCTGTTCACTGTCGTCGACTCCGATAAATAAGATGGAAATGTTATCTGTAAGCGGTTCAACATCTTCATTTATATTACCGACAGGTTCATAAGCGGTATCCACTGCAGATTCAGCTTGCTTAATTAAGTAAATGCCGTAAGCAGAGACACAGATAAGTAGCGAGACAGCTAAAGTAACGATTATTTTGATAATCGTTCTTTTTTTGTCTACTTTCGTTTTCCGATAAATTTTTCGGTTCATCTCTATTGCTCCTCTATGAATTATGGGCTAACCGAGTAGTTGATACGGATCAATCCAATCTTTTAATGAAAACGTATTAATTTTTTTAAAAGTCTGTTTCATTTTTCTATGCTTTTGACAGTATACAGTGATTTTTGAGATGCGTAAATGAAAAGAATTTAAGGTGCTGGGCATTCAAGAAATTGGCTGTCTGTAATACTGATATGAGCTTGTCCATTTGTCAGTTCATTTATCCAGTCCATAAACTCTTTTTCTTTTTCAATGGGGACATGAATATAAAGATCAACAGATTCCATATATTCTATGTGATTTAGTGGAAATGGAGATTGGCGAATTTCGTTTTCTAGTTTGCCAAGCCATGTATAATCAATGGAAGTTTTCATTAAGTAATGAAGCTTCCTTTCTACGATACCAGCAGCTGAGAGTGCAGCTGATGTGGATTTTCCGTAAGCACGTATCAATCCACCACTACCTAGCTTAATGCCACCATAATAACGGGTGACAACAACCACAGTGTCTTGTAAACCTTGTTTTTTTAACACTTCGAGCATCGGAAATCCAGCAGTACCGCTTGGTTCACCGTCATCGTTTGCTTTTTGGATAGAGCCATGTTCTCCAATAAGATAGGCAGAACAGTTATGAGTGGCAGTTCGGTGAAGCGATTTAATCGATTCGATAAATGTAATAGCTTGCTGTTCATTTTCTGCGCGTGCAGCATGCCCAATAAACCTAGATTTTTGGATAAGTATTTCTGCGTTGGCAGTATCGCCTACAGTTGTGTAATTTTCTCGCAATTTGATTCCTCCTGTTGTAAAATGAAATCAGATAATTTGTAACGTATATTTAACATAGTCTTACGTATATAGTGATATACTTATTACAACCGACAAGGTATAAAGAAGCAAGAACAATACCTAGATACAGTCAGTATAGCTAAGGCGGTTTTAAAATGGCAAAGAAAATCGGTGGAAAAGCACCTGATTCTATTTTTAATACAATGTTAGATGGAATGGAACAGGCGAAGCAGGATATTTTCGCCATTAGTGAAGAAAGTCGCCAAAGTTATGAAGTGATGAAAGACGAGCTGGAAGAGGTCCGGATGGATATTACAACGGTCATTGAAACCGGAGATCTTTTAGAAGAAAAAACACGTACTGCCCGGAGGCGATTAGCGGAAGTATCTCAGTTTTTTGATTCTTTCACTGAAAGTCAGGTTCGTCAAGTGTATGAACAAGCAAACGAGCTTCAAGTACAATTATCCTCTAATCGTAGCGAAGAGAAAAAGTGTCGGCAAAAGCGAGATAAGTTACAGCGACGGCTTCAAACTTTGCTTCAAACAATTGAGCGAACTGAAAGCCTAGTCAATCAAATAAATATTGCTAGCAGTTATTTAGTGTCAGACTTTAAAAATGTCGATGAAGCCATCGATAAGAGCAAGTCAAGTCAAGATTATAGCTTTCGAATCATTGAAGCACAAGAGGAAGAACGAAAGCGTTTATCAAGAGAAATTCATGACGGGCCTGCTCAAATGATGGCGAATGTGCTGCTTCGCTCAGACTTAATTGAAAGAACCTATCGTGAAAAAGGTCCTGAACCGGCTTTTCAGGAAATTACTTCATTGAAGGAAATGGTTAGACAGGCACTTACTGAAGTAAGAAGGATCATTTATGACTTGCGTCCGATGACGCTTGATGATCTCGGTCTAGTACCGACTTTAAAAAAGTACATTGATACTATTGAAGAGTATAATAAGGGCATTAAATTGAAGTTTTTATCCAAGGGCAAAGAAGAACGATTGCCTAACAACTACGAAACTGCTATTTTCCGTCTTGTTCAAGAGGGGATTTCAAACGCAATCCGTCATGGGAAATCGAATGTAATCACCGTAGAGATGGAATGGTTAAGTGAGCAAGTAAAAATTATGGTAACAGATAACGGCACTGGTTTTGATCAAGGAATTGTAAAGAACCAGTCATTTGGGTTAGCAGGCATGAGAGAAAGGATAGAATTAGTCGAAGGAGACTTTTTTATCAATTCCTCACCTGGGAACGGTACGGTCTTAATGTTTCACATTCCTTTTAAAAAGGGTAAGTAAGATAGGGTATTCGAGGAGGACGACATAATGACAAAAATTATTATTATTGATGATCATCAATTATTCCGTGAAGGTGTAAAAAGAATTCTGGATTTTGAAAGTTCGTTCGAAGTTGTTGCTGAAGGCGGGGACGGCACCGAAGTTGTCAAATTGTATGAAGAAAATAGACCGGACGTTGTATTGATGGATATCAATATGCCGCAAAAAAATGGTGTAGAAGCTACAGGTGAATTGATTGAGCAATTTCCTGATGCAAAAGTTATTATGCTGTCTATCCACGATGATGAATCCTATGTGACGCACGCATTAAAAACCGGTGCTTTGGGATACATGCTTAAAGAAATGGATGCAGATGCAATTATTCAAGCGATCAAAGTGGTAGCAAAAGGCGGGTCTTATTTACACCCTAAAGTTACACGCAATTTAGTAATGGAATTCCGTCGCTTAAGCGAACGTGAAAACAAAGGCTCTTTCCATCAAACGGAAATTCGCCGTCCCTATCATCTTTTGACAAAACGCGAAAGTGAAGTTCTGCAATTGTTGACAGATGGTCAAAGCAATCGTGTCATCGGAGAAACTTTGTTTATCTCTGAAAAAACAGTTAAAAATCACGTATCAAGTATTTTACAAAAAATGCAGGTAAATGACCGGACACAAGCAGTTGTGACCGCCATTAAAAATGGTTGGGTTGAAGTAAGATAATAGAGAAGACGGTGCATCTGCTTAAATGCAGATGCACCGTCTTTTACTTTGTGGATGAATTAAAGGACTTTTTGTTGTCTACTGGTGTTTTTCTTCAGATTCGGTCGTAGCAGTATTGGTAGATGGCCGCGGTCGCTAAGCAGTCGCCTAAGGCATCGTGGGCATCGTGTTCGAGTTTTAAAAAAGCTGTTAATGTCGTTAGTTTATGGTTAGGTGTCTGAGTAATGGCTCTTCTGGCTAATTTGACTGTATCGATTACCGTATATTCTGGAATCGGCGTGATTTCTTCCAAGGCGTAAAGAAAGCCCATATCAAAAGGAGCATTATGGGCTATAATGGGCAACCCATCGATAAATGCTATGAGTTCATGAGCGACTTCTTCAATTACGGGTGCATCTTGTACATCTTTGTTTGTAATGCCCGTAATTCGAGTAATCGTGCTTGAGATGGAGCATTGGGGATTGATCATCAGGTACATCGTGTCTTTACGCTCATGGTTGAGGTATCTGACCGCACCGATTTGAATGATTTTATCACTTCCTGCACGCAAGCCCGTCGTTTCAAAATCTAAAACGATATAATTTTCGACTTTTTGCATACTTGATTTATATCTTTTAGGACGAGCAGGTTGTTTACGGCTCCATTGAGGGCGCGTTTCTTTCATTTTTTGTTCTAGAATTTGTCTGGCATCTCTTTTTTCCAAATGGTTTCCTCCTTTATTTGTACATACTAGTGTATCGTAAAACTAAAAAAAATTCTGTTTTGACAGATGACACAGTTTCTTCATTGTATTCGCCATCTGCCTATGGCAAAATAAAGCGCAGGAGGAATGCATGATGAAAAAAATGATTATTGCAGTTGGTCTCATTTTGACACTCGCTGCCTGTTCAGATTCTGAAGAACCCTCTGTCAATGAAAATACAGTTGAAGATGGTAATGCAGCAAGTGAGAACAATGCAGTCGAGCATGGTATTGATGAGGAAAAAGAAGAACAAGTGGGCTTTACGGTAGATGACGAAGGAAATATCCTAGCGGCTGAAGTGCCAGAAGAACCGGCACGCGAACTTTTAGCAGCTTATGATGAGTATATCGCGGCTTTTAATGCGGAAGATATCGATCGATATATGGAAACTATTGCAGAGAAACCCGACGGATTTAATCGCGAGGAAGACAAAGCGGCATTGGTTCAAGCTTTTAAATCTTACGATAGTCAATATGAAACAAGTGATGAAACAATCGTAAAATATGAAGAGAATCGAGCCGAAGTTTTTGCATCGCTTAATGTTCACATGAAGGATGCTAATTCGGACGATGCGATTGAACAATCGGCACGTCAAGTTGTCATATTTAAAAAAGAAGACGGCGAGTGGAAAGTAAACGGCGTTCACCTTGTCGGCAATCAATAAAAAGTTTCCGCTTTTTGCGGGAATTTTTTTATTTTGTCTAATCTATTAATGTCTTTTTTGATAAACTAACAGAGGGGGCTGATTGATTAATGAAAACGGCAGTTGTTACAGATAGTACGTCTTATTTACCTAAAGAAAAACTTGAAAAACTCAACATTCATATGGTTTCGCTAGAAGTAACATTTGGAAACGAATCATTCAAAGAAGCAGAAATGACGGAGGAAGAATTTTACCGGAAAGCCAGAGACGAATTTCCAAAAACGTCGCAGCCACCTTTAGGGGAATTTGTTGAACTATATAGCAAACTATCATCCCATTATGAAGAAATTATTTCCATTCATTTATCAAGTGGCATTAGTGGAACTCACGCAGGTTCGCAACAAGCGGCAGAAATGGTTGATGGCGTAAAAGTTTATTCTTTTGATTCGGAACTTACATGTGCTCTTCAAGGATTTTATGTTGTGAAAGCGGCAGAGATGGCTAGAGACGGTGCAGATGCTCAAACGATATTGGTGGAATTACATGAAATGAAGAAAACGTTAAGAGCTTACTTCATGGCAGAAGATCTGAAGCACCTTCAGCGCGGTGGGAGATTGTCTAGTGCACAAGCTTTAGTTGGTGGCATGTTACAAATCAAGCCTATTTTGCATTTCCAGAACAAAGTAATTGTTCCTTTCGAAAAAATTCGGACACGTAAAAAGGCGATGAATCGAATGGTTGACTTGTTAAAAGAAGCAAGTAAAAATGGGCAAAAACTACAAGCAACTGTGATTCACGCAAATCGTTTAGAAGATGCACAACGGTGGCAAGAATACCTAGAAACTGAATGTCCACAAGTAGACTTTGAAATTTCCTGTTTTGGACCGGTTATTGGCACACATTTAGGAGAAGGAGCAATGGGTCTTGGTTGGGTAGAAAAATAATCCTACTGAGACTTTTTCTCTATCGAAAGGTGGTTGAAAATGGATCAATTAGAAGAATTTTTGACTGGTAGAATATGGCTTAGGGATTTTGGTCCTTTCTCTAAAGAGCAAGTGGATAAAGCGGTATTAAGTGGTTTTGTCAATGTCCGTTTGGGTATTACTGCAGAAAAACAATGCATCAGATGCCTTGAAAAATCTATACACAAAATTATTCCATATTTTTGTGAGGCGTGTCAGAAAATCTGCTATTACTGCCGAAACTGTCTAAAGATGGGGCGTATCAGTTCTTGTACCGAGTTGATTACGTGGGCACTCCCTTCCCAAAAACTTCCTCAGCACCATTCATTAAATTGGACGGGCAAACTTACTCCTCTACAAGAAATAGCCTCACAAGAAGTACAACAAAGTCTCTTACAAAAAAATGATCATCTTATTTATGCTGTCTGTGGAGCTGGGAAAACCGAACTGCTTTTTGCACCAATCTTCGATGCTTTAAAGAAGGGACTGCGAGTTTGTATTGCGGCTCCAAGAACAGACGTAGTATTAGAGCTAACCCCACGCTTGCGCGCTGCATTCTCAACAACCACTATTCATAGTTTATATGGAGGTTCTCCAGTTGAACCGGGATTTGCGCAGCTTGTCATTGCAACAACGCATCAGCTGTATCGATTCGAAAATGCTTTTGACGTCTTGATTGTCGATGAAGCGGATGCGTTTCCCTATTCTTATGATCCCGCGTTGAAACGTGCTGTTTTAAAAGCGAAGAAAAAAGAAGCACCCATTGTCTATGTATCAGCAACTCCTTCGGATCAGTTGGTTAAGCACATCAATAACAAATCGCAATTATTTCGGCGTTTTCATGGTTACCCGCTACCGGTTCCGGAATTCCGGTCTTTGTGGGGATACGAGAAAGATTTTGCGAAAGGAAAAATCCCTAGAAAGTTAAAAGCATGGGTAGATGAAAAGATAGAAAAGAAACAACCTTTTCTCTTGTTTTTCCCAACAATTGAATTGATTGAACAAGCGGTTGTTTTGTTTCAAAAAATACATCCAACAATCGAGGCTGTTCATTCAAAAGATGTAGATAGAAAAGAAAAAGTTTTGAAACTGCGTCAAAGACAAATCCCTGGTGTCTTAACTTCAACGATTCTAGAACGCGGAATAACAATTCCAAATGTCCAAGTTGCAGTGGTAGGTGCAGATCAATCAGTTTTCGATGCCGCTGCATTGATCCAAATTGCAGGAAGAGTTGGAAGAGCTAGTGATTATCCAAATGGAGAAATCGTATTTTTCCATAACGGCATTGTGCGACAAATGGATCAAGCTAAAAAAACCATTATTTCTTACAATGGAGGACGATAATGAATTGTTATTTATGTGACAGTCATATGCCGCTCCAAGTAACTTGGCGAAGTATCTTTTTCAATGAACTAGAAGAGGTTATTTGCAAGCGCTGCCGAAACAGTTTTGAGCGAACAGTAGCAGGTTGTCCGCTATGCAGCGCCCGCGTGGAAGGAAAATGTTTGGATTGCTGTGAATGGGAAACGACCGAATATAAGGGGATCATCGACTCAGGGAAAAGCTTATACCACTATAATTCAGCTATGAAAGAATATTTGCACCAATATAAATTTTTGCAAGACGTGGCATTATCCGAAGTTTTTGCGACGCTCTTGAAAGAACAACTGCGTGATCATTCGTCGGTCATCGTTCCGATACCGATGAATGAAGCAAAACTGAGAGTCCGAACTTTTTCTCAAGTTGATCGATTGCTGGATGCGGCGTCTATTCCATATACACATCTTCTAGGGAAACGTGAAGTAGGTATAGGGGATAAACCAAAGCTTGAGAGAATGGCTTTACAAGATGTCTTTTGGTGGAATGGAAAACCTGTCCCTGAAAAAATATTGCTATTTGACGATGTGTATACAACAGGAAGTACGATGCGTTTAGCAGCTAAAGTTTTAAAAGATAAAGGTGCTAAGGAAATTAAGATGATGACGCTAATTCGAGCATAACCATCGTTCAAAACAAAAAACTTGGGAGTGACCACGATGTTTTATAAACGCTTAGAAAGCTTTCGCTACACATTCGGGACACCACGAGAAATTTATTTACAATTGCTGGATTCAAGCAACAAGGACGCCTTATCTCAGAAGGTTTATTGTCTACTGCTTGATATTTCTCCTAAGGGAGCAAAACTATTTACTGAGGAAGAATTGGCGGCGAGACAAAAAAAGGCGCGTATGAAATTTATCTTAAATCACGAAACAATAACGGTAGATGCAACGATTGTCTGGAAACAAAAATATGAAGAAGGCTGGTTATATGGTGCGGATTTTGAGCGCAACACAGTAAAGGAAATGCTTATTTTAAACGAAATTAGAGAGTTGAAAGAAATAGAGATGAATTAAAAAAACCGGCAGCTGCCGGTTTTTTAATTCAGAAAAATTTTCAATATAATTTATGCCTGTCGAATCTAGATGGCTGCTTCCGCTTTTCTTAGTGTCCAGACTCCAGCGCCTAGCTCCTCGGGACATAAGTCAACCCAGCTGCGAGGCAAAGAGCGCCACACTGCTGGTCTGCCTTATGCCTGTCAGAGCTGACCAGGCGCTTCCGCTTTTCTTAGTGTCCAGACTCCAGCGCCTAGCTCCTCGGGACATAAGTCAACCCAGCTGCGAGGCAAAGAGCGCCACACTGCTGGTCTGCCTTATGCCTGTCGGAGCTGACCAGGCGCTTCCGCTTTTCTTTAGTGCTCGTAGATCATTTTTCTTGTCATGCCGCCGTCGATATTTAGGCATTCACCCGTAATGAATGAATTTTGTGGGTTACTTAAAAACAGACAGGCGCGAGCAATGTCTGCAGGTTCTCCAACTCTTCCGCTCCAATGTTGCTGATGATCTCTATCTCTTAGGTCAGTATGGTCTCCAGTGTGAATCCAGCCTGGAGCTATCGAGTTGACGCGAATTCCTTTTTCACTGAACGTAGCGGCCAGCGAATGGGTCAACGCGTAAATGCCACCTTTTGATGCCGAATAAGTTTCGGTATGAGGTTCGGACATAAAAGCGCGTGTTGAAGTCATATTGATAATTGAACGAATGTCTTCTGTCATGTAACGAGCCGCTTCTCGACTGCAAATGAAAACACTCTTTAAGTTGGTATCGATCACTCGATCCCACTCCTGTTCGTCTACTTCCCAAATCGATTTAAAGGTCGACAGCCCAGCATTGTTAATTAGTGCGTGGATGGCGCCGTAGTCTGCATGGAGTTCTTTAAATACAGATATAACTTCACCAAAATTTCCGACGTCGCATTTTCGGTATTCGACATCCTTTAATTTGACTGGATTGATATCCAATCCAATGACGCGTGCGCCTTCAGCGGCAAAATGCGCTGCAATATGATTGCCTATTCCTTCAGCTGCGCCTGTGACTATGACAGTCTTCTCCTTAAACATGAGCTTCATCTCCTTGTATTGTAGTTTACCTGAAATAAAATTTTTAAAACTTTTTTTGGTTTTAAGAAGGGAAGACAAGGGAATGTGTAGAATTGTATAGATAGCACAATAGAAGGAGGAGTTAATATGTTGCAATTCAACATTAGAGGCGAAAATATCGAGGTAACTCCAGCAATACGCGATCACATTGAAAAGAAAGTAGAAAAAATTGAACGTTATTTTACAGACGGTGCAAATGCTACCGCAATGGTCAACTTGAAATCGTATAATCATAACCAAACAAAAGTGGAAGTTACAATACCTATGAAAAATTTAACATTACGTGCTGAAGAGCGGCATGACGATATGTATGCAGCAATAGATTTGATTGTTAGCAAATTAGAGCGTCAAATCCGTAAATACAAAACGAAAGTAAACCGTAAGTTCCGTGATCGAGATGGTATGGGCGTGTCATTTGCAGTTGCTGAAAATGATACACGCCACCAAAACGAAACGGAAGAAGAGGACGAGGATTTCACAATCGTTCGCACGAAGCAATTTGAGTTGAAACCGATGGATGAAGAAGAAGCGGTTTTACAGATGAATATGCTAGGACATAACTTCTTCGTCTTCACGGACGCAGAATCTAATGACACGAATATTGTTTACAAGCGAAAAGATGGAAGTTACGGCTTGATCGAAACTTCTGCACAATAAAAAACGGTGCTTTATCCATTTGATAACCTCACAAAAGCCTCTCAAACCGAGAGGCTTTTGTTTTACGTTTATTTGGAGCAACTCCTTGGTAATCTGCCGCATTTCCACAAATTGGTTCTTTGAACACAACGCCATTATTTGCACGCTTTTCTGCGCAGTGTTAAAATAAATAGTGAGATTTTTTTTGAATAGACTGATGATAATTTTGATAAGTGTATTATTGCTTACTAGGGCACGATAAAAGCTAAAGCAGTCATCCGGTATGTTGAGTATCGGCGGACACTTACGCAAGGAGCGGTATAGATATGTTGGGAGTATTAAATAAGGTATTTGATCCGAATAAACGGGATTTAAAACGATTAGAAAAAGTAGCAGATCGCGTAGAAGCACTAGCTTCAGACTTTGCAGCTTTGACTGACGAAGCATTAAAAGCAAAAACAGAAGAATTTATGGCGCGTCATGCTAAAGGTGAGTCATTAAATGACCTATTGCCAGAAGCATTTTCGACAATTCGTGAAGCATCCAAGCGTGTCCTCGGATTGTATCCATTCCGTGTACAGATTATGGGTGCGGTTTCGTTACATGAAGGTAATATTTCAGAAATGAAAACCGGTGAAGGTAAAACCTTAACTTCAACCTTATCTGTTTACTTGAATGCTATTAGTAAAAAAGGCGTCCACGTCGTAACGGTCAACGAATATTTGGCTAGCCGTGATGCTTTGGAGATGGGCGAGTTATATGAATGGCTTGGATTGTCTGTCGGATTAAACTTAAATAGTTTGACGAAAGACGAAAAACGAGCAGCGTATCAGGCCGATGTAACATACAGTACAAATAATGAATTGGGCTTTGATTATTTGCGTGATAATATGGTTCTTTACAAAGAAGATATGGTGCAACGTCCACTAAATTATGCAGTAATCGATGAAGTCGATTCTATTTTAATCGATGAAGCACGTACACCGCTGATTATTTCAGGACAGGCAGCCAAAGCGGCTCAATTGTATTTGCAGTCAAACGCTTTTGCTCGTTTGTTAACAAAAGACACAGACTATACCTACGATGAAACAACAAAAGGCGTTGTGTTAACAGAAGAAGGTATCGAAAAAGTCGAAAAAGCATTCGGCATCGATAATCTTTTTGACATTAGCCATGTTCGTTTAAATCACACGATTAACCAATCTTTAAAGGCGTACGTAACCATGCACAAAGACGTAGATTATATTGTTCAAGAAGAAGAAGTTGTTATTGTTGATCAATTTACGGGTCGTTTAATGAAAGGTCGTCGTTATTCTGACGGCTTACACCAAGCGATAGAAGCCAAAGAAGGTTTAGAGATTCAAAATGAATCGATGACGATGGCCACAATTACCTTCCAGAACTATTTCCGTATGTATGATAAATTGTCTGGGATGACGGGTACAGCGAAAACTGAGGAAGAGGAATTCCGCAATATCTACAATATGTACGTTATTGTCATTCCGACCAACAAGCCAATTATTCGTGAAGATCACGTAGATTTGATTTATTCTACGACTGCCGGTAAATACAAAGCAGTAGGGGATGATATTGCTGAACGTAATGCCAAAGGTCAGCCAGTTCTAGTCGGAACAGTGGCCATTGAAACGTCAGAAATCATCTCGGAATATTTGACGAAAAAAGGCATTAAGCACTCTGTGTTGAATGCAAAAAATCATGCACATGAAGCAGAAATAATTTTAAATGCTGGTCAAAAAGGTTCTGTAACAATTGCCACTAACATGGCAGGTCGAGGAACAGATATTAAGCTCGGAGAAGGTGTTATTGAAGCAGATGGACTTGCAGTTATCGGTACAGAACGCCACGAATCACGCCGCATTGATAATCAGTTGCGTGGACGTTCAGGACGTCAAGGTGACCCGGGTGTTACTCAATTTTATCTGTCTCTTGAAGATGATTTGATGCGCCGTTTCGGTTCAGACGCAATGCGTGCGATGATGGGCAAATTAGGAATGGACGATTCCCAACCATTGCAATCGAAAATGGTAACACGTTCTGTTGAATCCGCACAAAAACGAGTAGAAGGTAATAACTTTGACGCTCGAAAACGCTTGCTTCAATACGATGATGTTCTTCGTCAACAACGAGAAATTATCTACAAAGAGCGTATGGAAGTGCTAGAAACTGAAAATATGCGTGCCCTAGTTGAAAACATGATCAATAGTTCAATTGAACGTATGGTCTACACGCATACAGCAGAAGAAAAACAAGAAGACTGGCACTTGAAATCACTGAATGAATTGATTGCAGCGAATCTTCTTCCGGAAAACACGGTGACAGAAGCCGATCTTCAAAGCAAATCTCAAGAAGAGCTCATCACTTTCATTAAAGAAGCTGTAGCTGTTCGTTACGATGAAAAAGAAGTGGAAATGACGCCTGAGCGGATGCGTGAATTTGAGAAAGTCGTTTTGCTTCGCTCAATCGATACAAAATGGATTGACCACATTGATGCAATGGATCAATTGCGTCAAGGAATTCACTTGCGTGCGTATGGACAAAATGATCCACTTCGTGAATACCAAAGCGAAGGATTTGCAATGTTTGAGGCAATGGTCGAAGCCATTGAAGAAGACGTTGCGAAGTACTCAATGAAAGCTGAAATTCGCAATAACCTCCAGCGTGAAGAAGTTGCAAAAGGTCAAGCCGTTAACCCGAAAGAAGATGGACCAGCTCCGACAAAGAAAAAGGCGCCTGTCCGTAAACAAATGGAAGTTGGCCGTAACGATCTTTGCCCATGTGGCAGCGGCAAAAAGTATAAAAATTGCCACGGTACAGCTTTATAAGAAATGTGTGAAAGGACCGAAGAGCATTTGCTCTTCGGTGTTATTTTGAGGAGGAACAGATGATGGAATTAGCAGACATCCGCAACGAGCTCGACAAATCAGCCAGTAAATTGGCCGACTTTAGGGGGTCACTTTGACTTAGAGAACAAAGAATCCCGCATACAGGAATTAGATGAAATGATGCTTGATCCTGATTTTTGGAACAACCAGGAATCGGCACAAACCGTTATTTCAGAATTGAATGGATTAAAGGAAATCGTTCATACGTATTACGGTTTCATGGAAACGCAAGAAAATATGGAAATGTCTTTAGAGTTATTAAGAGAAGAAGACGATGAAGATTTGCACGAAGATGTCGACAAAGAAATGAAAGAATTCATTTCTAAGTTAGCTGATTATGAATTGACGATGTTGCTTAGCGAGCCATACGATAAAAATAATGCCATTTTGGAATTGCATCCGGGCGCAGGGGGCACGGAGTCTCAGGACTGGTGTTCGATGCTACTACGCATGTATACACGATGGGCAGAAAAACGTGGCTTCAAAGTTGAAACATTGGATTACCTGGCAGGCGACGAAGCAGGGGTCAAATCCGTTACTCTTGGTATCCGAGGACACAATGCGTACGGATACCTAAAAGCTGAAAAAGGCGTTCATCGTTTAGTTCGTATTTCGCCTTTCGATTCGTCTGGTCGTCGTCATACCTCGTTTGTGTCTTGTGAAGTCATGCCAGAATTTACTGGTGAAATCGAAATTGATATCCGCACTGAGGATCTGAAGATTGATACGTACCGGGCAAGTGGGGCAGGTGGACAGCACATTAATACAACAGACTCTGCTGTTCGAATCACGCACCTTCCTACGGGAGCTGTCGTGACGTGCCAGCAGGAACGTTCGCAAATTAAAAACCGTGAAAAAGCAATGCAAATGTTAAAAGCAAAATTATATGCTTTGAAGATTGAAGAAGAAGAAGCCCGTCTTCTTGAGATTCGCGGGGAACAAAAAGAAATCGGTTGGGGAAGTCAAATCCGTTCTTACGTATTTCACCCGTATTCGATGGTTAAAGATCATCGTACCAACTACGAAACAGGCAATTTAGGAGCAGTTATGGACGGCGATATTGATGGATTTATCAATTCCTTATTGCGTTCTAAAATGGAATAAGAACAGCAAAGCAACTGAAAGCTATTCTTTTTTTAGCTTTGCAAAAAGCCTGAAAGCCCACCAGCTTTCAGGCTTTTTTTGGTGATCCTGCTTTACTCAAATGAAGTTCACAAAGTGCGAAGCTTTTGGTATACTCTGACAGGGTTTAATCGACGTGTAGAAAAGAGGAAAAAACTAAATGACTAAAAAAAATCGTCGTATCCGCAAAGATCCACATCCAATGCTGACGTTTTTCATAGACTATACGAGCGTAATTATAGGATCAGCGATTGTGGCCATTGCCTTTAACGTATTGTTGTTGCCAAATGAAGTAGCCTCCGGAGGCGTAAGCGGCATTAGTACAATATTAAAAAGTGTACTTGACTGGAGACCGGCATTTGTTCAATGGGCTTTTAACATCCCATTGTTTATTGCAGGATTGATTTTGTTAGGAAAAAATTTCGGGATTAAAACGGCTGTGGGTACTGTGTTTTTACCACTCGTTGTCTTCTTGACAGAGTCGTGGGAACCGTGGACACTCGACCCCTTGCTCGGTGCTTTGTTTGGGGGGATAATGGTGGGTCTTGGGCTCGGCATTGTCTTCAGAGGCAAAGCTTCTACAGGAGGAACTGATTTAGCTGCACAGATTATTACAAAGTTCACAGGGGTCAGTTTAGGGACAAGTGTTGCAATGATTGACGGCTTTATCGTGCTGGCCGCGGCATTAGTATTTGATATTGAAAAAGGGCTTTACGCATTGATTGGTTTGTATGTAACAACGAAAACAATTGATCTTGTTCAAGTTGGCTTCGGTCAATCAAAATTGGTTTATATCATTACGACGAAACAGAAAGAAATTCGGGACGCGATCTACGATGAAGTTGATCGAGGTGTAACGGAACTCGCTGCCACAGGAGGATATTCGGGAACTGAAAAACCCTTATTAATGGTAGTTATTCCTCAAACAGAATTTACTAGACTAAAACAATTAGTTAAATATATCGATCCATCCGCCTTTGTTATCGTGTCCGATGCTTCTGAAGTTTTGGGAGAAGGTTTCAAACGACCATAACTTTGGTATACTGTAAGAAGAACTAGATAAACTATATGAGGAGGTCACTAAATGAAAAAGCAATTAATGGTCATGCTATTTGGCGCAACGCTTGTTCTTGGAGCTTGTGGTGGAGAAGATACATCAGAACCTGATGCACCAGCTGACAGCGGCGGAGAAGAAACTGCAGCCGTCGATGCAGAGCAAGTGGTTCAACAAAACTGTATTTCTTGTCATGGTGAGAACTTAGAAGGCGCGGGTAATTTTCCAGCTTTGAATGATGTTGGATCTCGTTTATCAGAAGAAGAGATTCATTCTGTCATCGAAAATGGACAAGGTGCAATGCCAGCTGGGCTTATTGAAGGCGAAGAAGCTGATGCAGTTGCGAAGTATTTGGCTGAAATGAAATAAACCTGCTGACTAGCAGGTTTATTTTTTTGTTCAATTTTAGTTGTTTTTAACACTTTTCTCTTCTTTAAGTGGATTAATATGTAATATTTTTAATCCGAAATACCTTTTTCATTCAGTTTTTATATCATTCTATTTATTCAGATTGAATTTTAAATGATACAAAAATGTAATAAAAAAGTAGGTTTAAGGTGTTATAATGGGTTTGCTGTGAAATTCTAAGGAAAAAATTTTGGCGCAAGCCAATTACTAGTAGGTGGTAATAAAAATGATTCAAATGAAGAATGTTTACAAGAAATACCCGAACGGAATTGTTGCCTTGAACGGTCTCAATGTTGAAATTGAACAAGGTGAATTTGTATATATAGTAGGACCAAGTGGTGCAGGGAAATCGACATTCATCAAAATGATGTATCGCGAAGAACGGCCATCTTCTGGTCAGATGTTTGTGGATGACATTGATATCGCCACATTGAAGAATCGGAAAGTTCCCATGTTGCGTCGTCAAATTGGCGTTGTGTTTCAAGACTTCAAATTGCTCACAAAATTAAATGTCTATGAAAATGTAGCATTTGCATTGGAAGTAATTGAAGAAAAACCGGCAGATATTAAAAGACGTGTCATGGAAGTATTGGATTTAGTTGGGTTAAAACATAAAGCCAAAATGTTCCCGACTGAATTATCCGGTGGCGAACAGCAGCGTGTATCAATTGCGCGTTCAATTGTGAACATGCCGAAAGTGATGATAGCTGACGAACCAACAGGAAACTTGGATCCTGAAACAGCCTGGGATATCATGGATTTATTTGAACGAATCAACAAAGCGGGCACAACCGTTATTATGGCAACGCATAATCAACATATCGTGAATACATTAAGACATCGCGTTATTGCAATTGAAGGCGGATTAATTGTCCGTGATGTAGCTGGAGGTGACTACGGCTATGAAGGCTAGAACAATGGTGCGTCATTTCAAAGAAAGTTTTAAAAGCATTGGTCGAAATAGCTGGATGACGTTTGCTTCAGTAAGTGCCGTTACAGTCACACTATTATTGGTAGGCGTATTTGTTCTTATCATGATGAACTTAAACAAAGTGGCTGATGATCTTGAAAAAGATGTCGAAATCAAAGTTTTCGTTTCTTTAGAAGCTGAAGACAAAACAATCGAAAAATTAGAGTCTCAAATTAGTGAAATTCCAGGAGTAGACTCAACCAATTTTTCAACGAAAGAAGAAGAGTTAACAGACTTGGTTCTTGATTTTGGAGATGAGTTGAGTTTATTTGAACAAAGTAATCCACTTTTTGATGTGTTTTATGTAAAAGCGACCGATCCGCAACAAACCGAAACCGTTGCGAAAAGTATTGCAAAGCTTGAGAACATTGAAGATGTGAAATACGGAGAAGGCAAAATAGAGAAACTTTTTGATTTCCTAAATGCCGGAAGAAACGTGGGCTTGATTTTAATCTTGGCTTTGTTATTTACCGCAATGTTCCTAATTTCTAATACAATTCGTATTACGATTGTCGCGAGACGTCGTGAAATTGAAATCATGAAATTAGTAGGTGCTACAAACTGGTTCGTTCGCATTCCTTTTATTTTGGAAGGCATGTGGCTTGGGATATTAGGTTCTCTTATTCCGATTGGTCTCGTAGCGCTACTTTATAAAAAAATTACCGAATTTGCACAACCTCGTTTGAGTGGAGAATTATTCCAGCTATTGGACTTCTCTCCTTTCATCTACCAAGTAAGTGCCTTGATTTTATTGATGGGCGTATTTATTGGGGTATGGGGAAGCTTTATGTCAATCAGAAAATTTTTGCGCGTGTAAGAGTGGTTTAGCATGTGGAACAGCCGGCATATGGATGTCGGCTGTTTTTTAGATTCCAGTTATTCTGTCACATTTTTAAAGAAACTTAGTGGAATAATCGGTCTCATTTATCGTATGATGAAAGTTGAATGGAGTGAATAACAGATGCCTAAAAAAATAATCGGATTATTGGTACTGGCCACTATGGTAGTACTCGTTATAATCGGGGCTGTTAAGAACAACATGGCGGAGTCCGAAGCGCTTGATAACATGGCAATCGGCAGTAATGTGGATTTTTTGCCAACAGATGAGGGTTTAGCTAAAGGAGAAAAAGCTCCAGATTTTCAATTGACTACATTAGATGGTCAAGAGGTGACGTTATCGGATTATCAAGGACAGAAAGTGTTATTGAACTTTTGGGCTACTTGGTGTCCTCCGTGCAGAGCTGAAATGCCGCATATGCAAAGTTATTTCGAAGAGCATGCTGAAGAGGAAAATGTAGTCATTTTGTCTGTCAATTTAACGACAGAAGACAAAGGCTTGGAGGAAATCGAAGAGTTTGTCGAAGAATTTGGGCTAGAGTTCGCTATTCCGATGGACGAAAAAGGCGATGTTGGTGCCACTTATCAAGCGGTGTCTATCCCGACATCGTATATGATTGATACTAAAGGACGTATTCAGAACAAAGTTGTAGGTCCAATGGATTTGCCAATGATGGAGAAATTAGTGGAAGCAATGGAATAGGAGATGGAAAAATGACATCAATCGAAACAA
Organism: Planococcus faecalis; assembly: GCF_002009235.1. NCBI lineage: Bacteria > Bacillati > Bacillota > Bacilli > Caryophanales > Caryophanaceae > Planococcus > Planococcus faecalis. Next base: position 2,482,576 of record NZ_CP019401.1, on the reverse strand, counting down.
AATCAGTGCATACCGCTACAATGAAGGAACGTACGATTCAATCGAAAGTTATGCCACTTTATCAAACTTCAGCGTTTTCTTTTTCATCTTTGGAAGAGCTTGAAGGTTATTACGAGGGCAATGGTACGTATTTGTATTCAAGAACAGCCAATCCGAACACTGATGCACTTGGTCAGACTGTAGCTGATTTAGAACAAGCACCTAAAGGAGTTTCGGCATCTTCTGGAACTTCAGCGATTCTAGCTGGAATCCTATCTGTAGTAAAATCGGGCGATCATGTTTTAGCTGCTCAGGATGTTTACGGCGGAACGTTTCATTTGTTAAAGGAAGAGTTAGTGCTGATGGGAATCCAAGTTCATTTTGCGGACTTTTCGGATCGTAGTGAAATCGAAGGGATTTTAATTGATTTCCCTGAAGTCAAATTGCTATTTAGTGAATCGATTACTAATCCATTTTTGCGCTTAGAAAACATGGAGAATTTATGCCAATTAAAAGATCATTATGGAGTACGTATTATGATAGATAATACGTTTGCTACACCTTACACAATGACTCCGTATTTACTTGGGGCAGATCTAGTAGCACACAGTGCGACAAAGTATCTAGGGGGTCATAGCGACGTTACATCTGGCGTTTTAGTTGGAGATGCAGACTTGATTGGCATTGCTGAAAAGCGTGTGGTCAATTTAGGATTGAATTTAAGTCCATTTGAAGCATGGCTGACGATTCGCGGGATTAAAACCTTGGCGCTCCGAATGAAAACACAAACAGCAAATGCTGGGGCAATTGCTAATTTTTTAACAGATAAAGCACGCGTCTGGTATCCAGGAGTTGGAGCAATCGTTTCTTTTGAATTGCCGGAAACAATTGATGTGTCGAAGTTTTTTTCATCACTTGGCTGGATCAAAATAGTACCTACGTTAGCTGGCGTGGAAACGACTGTATCGTATCCTTATGGAACGTCGCATAGAGCACTGTCAGCTGAAGAAAAAGAGAAAGTCGGCGTGACACGCCAAGTAATTCGATTGTCTGCTGGAATTGAAGGCATTAAAGATATTTTGGAACAATTAGATGCCGCATTTGGTTAACTGAAAAAGAAGTGTAGAAAGCCGGCAATTTTTGGTACAATGAGAGATAGCGTTTATTGTCGGTGATAGGGATGGTGTAAGTATAGTGATAATGGATTTAATGTTAGCGATTGGTGGATTTTTTATAAATCCGGTTTTATACATAGCATTGCTCGCTGCAGTGTTGTTGGGATATTATCGTGTAAAGAAAGAAAGAAGGATTTTTCGAATTCGAATTGTTTACGGATTAACTGAATTTAAACGACTATTGAAAGACGGTTGGTTATATGCAGTCATATTTTCAGTCCTATTTGCAGGAATTGGGCTCGTCGTGCCACTGGATTGGCTAATTGCTTTAGCGATCATTTCTATTTTGTTAATGGCAACAAGCTTTTATCAAGCAGGCTCATTTGTTTATCTAGCTACAGCTGCTGTAGCACTCAGCTGGTTGTTTCAGGCCAATAGCTGGACGTTGAATTTTGGCTTATTTACATTCGAAGGAATTGCTTTTGACTACCAGTGGTTAATTCCTGTCGCACTCATTACGGGGGCACTGGTATTTGCTGAAGGGAAAATGATTGATAAAGCTGCTGCTGAAGCAGCATCGCCGAGGTTGCATAAATCTGGTCGCGGACTTAAAGCGGCCGCTTATGTTTCAAAAAGGTTGTGGCTATTGCCAATTCTATTAGTCGTGCCGGGTACGGTAATTGATACGTATGCGCCATATTGGCCACAATTGCCAATTGGTGAAACAAGTTTTTCGTTAATTCTATTCCCGTTTGTTTTTGGATTTTTTGGCCGCTCACAACGGACATTGCCAGTTTACCTATACCCACTGGTCGGCAAAGCGGTTTCTACTTTAGGAATTAGCATTGTGGTGATTGGTTTGGTCGCATTATTGTGGCAGCCTCTAGCCGTAGTCGCATTAGTTGTAGGAGTGATTGGACGTATCGCGATCTCCATCCACTTTGTGTTAAGAGAGCGCGGCGGCAATTTTGCCGTGACACCGCAATCTCAAGGAGTCATGATTGTTGATGTGTTGCCGGGGTCTCCAGCTGACAAAATGGGCCTATTGCGCGGAGAAGTTATTCGTAAAGTAAATGGTATTGCCATTGCAAACGAGTCGGAGCTGTATGAAGCGATTCAAGTTAATGCTGCTCATTGCCGTCTGGAAGTACTGGATCATAACTTGGAAGTGCGTTTACGCCAGCATGTTATTTTCCGTCACGATCACCACCGACTGGGATTATTAGTGGTCAATTAAGGAGATAACTAAATGGAATCAATGGTAACGAAATTCTTTCTGTCTCTGCTCGTGCCAGGATTACTCGTCATCCTGTTTACGAGAGTGACATTTAATCACATTGTGGCATTAATTTTAACAGTGGCGCTTATGGCAGCAGCTGTTTATGCAGGATACACTCATACGTGGTTATTGTTTATCGCCAATGCGGCTTCTCTTACTGCCGGATTCTGGTATGCCACAAATATGTTTAAACGTAGAAAAAAAGCCGAAGCTCATGAAAATGAGTAACGGCTTTTTTTGTTTGAAAAGATTGTTTACGCATCAGTACGATTTACGGTGCATTATTTCAGATAAACAGACTGTAAACTGCTAGCACAGCAATAGAACCAAGAACGACAAGCATAACGTTAGCACCTGCAATGGCAAAGCCAAATGCTGCAATAGCACCAATAATGCCAAACCAAACGTTTTCTTGAATGAAAAATATTGCCGGAAAAATCAGTGCACCTAAAACAGCATATGGAATATTGCGCAGCACATTTTGTACGGCTGCAGGCAACTCGCGGCCTTCTAGAAAAGTTAGCGGAATGGCACGGGGAATATACGTCACGACAGCCATGCCAAGGATCATCCACCAATACCAAGAATTCATGTTGCCTTCACACCTTTCCGAGAAATCCATTCAATGAAGATAGCGGATACTAAAGTTGAAACCATAATGGCCCACCCCGTTGAAAGCCATTCCGTAAAGTAAAACAGGGAATTGGTCAGACCTGCTAAAATAGCTAGACTGACGACTTTTCGATTGCCGCGCATTGAAGGTACTAACAATCCAACGAACATTGCATAAAGTGCTATGGTCATAGAAGCTTGTAGGAATTGCGGCAAGTTGGCACCGATTAAATGACCGATTGCTGTAAATATGACCCAACTTCCATAAGCGATGACGATAACACCAACAGCAAACGCAGTAGATAATTTAGTGCCCTTTTGTGTAGCTAATACAGAAAAAGTTTCGTCGGTAATTCCAAATGCGTAAAGCGCTTTTTTCCAGCGATCGTCAGGCTGCATCTTTTCGTTGAGTGCCGCCGTCATAAGGAAATGACGGATGTTAACGATAAAGGTATTTAACACAATCAAGACTGGAGCGACTCCAGCTGTAATGAGAGAAAGTGAAATATACTGTGCCGCACCAGCAAAAACAAAAATACTCATCGCCGTGGCTTGTAGTAAAGAAAGCCCAGTAGTCTTTGCTAATAAACCAAAGGTCAATGCAATTGGAAAATAACCAATCGCAATGCTAGTTCCAGCCTTTAATCCAGCAGAAAACTCACGTCCGTTCATTTTTTTCGCTCCCTATGTATAAGTATTTCCTTTTCCAAACTCTTTGAAAGAGTGTAAAGTAATTATAATAGCATAGCACAAAAGCTTTTTAGTTTGGGCTAGTATTTTGAAAAATTAAACAGATTAAAGGACTGAGCTTATGACAGAGTTTTTTTCTATGGAGAATATTGTTGAATTGACCCAGTCCTACCGAGCATTTGGTCCATTAATCGGCTTCTTGTTGCCGTTTATCGAAGCCTTCTTGCCGTTTTTACCATTATTTGTTTTTGTTTTTGCTAATGCCACGGCTTATGGATTATGGTTTGGGTTCTTGCTATCTTGGGGTGGCTCAGTAATTGGCGCTTATGCTGTGTTTTTACTGGTCCGCAAATACGGGCGAGCCCGCTTCATGAATTTCATGACGCGTCATGACAAAGTACAAAAATTGATTCACTGGGTAGAACGCAATGGTTTTGGTCCGTTATTTCTATTGCTTTGCTTACCTTTTACGCCATCTGCGCTTGTTAATCTTGTGGCTGGCTTATCCAATATCCGCAAGCATTATTATTTATTGACGGTGATGGCGGGAAAACTTGTTATGGTCTTTACAATTTCTTATGTGGGTTACGATCTGCGTGCGCTTTTTACACAACCAATTAGAACGGCAATTGTGATCGCAGTCATTATTTTATTGTATGTAATCGGTAAAATTCTTGAAAAGCGATTACATAAAAAAGTGGAAGCGGATTTTCGCTTAGCAAAAGAAGAACGCAAAAAACAACAACAGTAAGCCATTCCAAAGGTGGCAATCAAATTTTAATAAACGTATAATGAGAACAAATGTTCTTTTGGGGAGTGATTATATGTCTTTGCGCATTGTATACGGCAGAGCGGGAGCGGGGAAAACTCGTTTTGTTCAAGAAGAAATAGTAGATGAATTGAAACGACAAGCAGACGGAGAACCGATTTTCCTCATCGTTCCGGATCAGATGTCGTTTTCCACCGAATATCAGCTTGCGGCAGATTACGGCATGAACGGGATGATTCGAGCACAGGCCGTTACTTTTAAACGACTGGCTTGGCGTGTGCTACAAGAAGTTGGAGGCATAAGCAGGAAAGAAGTGGATACGTTCGGATACCGCATGCTCATCCGCAGCTTATTGGAAGATCACCGAGATGATTTTCAATTATTTCGTCGGGCAGCAGGCAAAAGAGGTTTTACCGACCAAATTGAACAACTAGTGAAAGAGTTCGCTCGCTACTGTGTGGATTGTCTAGAATTGGGATCAATCCGTTCTTCATTAACTGAAGCTGGGGCGCCGAGAACGCTGCTCGATAAAGCACAAGACCTCGAACTAATCCTTACCGAGATTGAAAATCGTTTAGGAAAAGTTTTTGTTGATTCTGAAGGTCACTTGGCTTTACTGAGTGAAAAAATTCCATATTCGGATTTAGTGAAATCAGCGACGATCTACATTGATGGATTTGTAACATTTACAGCGAGAGAATACGAAATTCTTTTTGAATTAATGAAACATGCTAAATCGGTGACAATCGCCTTACCGATGGATGAACAAACAGATCCAAACGACGAACAGGCTTTATTTTATCAGTCTGCTAATACGGCCAGACGATTAACTGAACAAGCTGCGAAAGAAGGCATCGAGATTGACCATTCGGTGCATTTGGATTTGTCACGCCGATTTACTAATTTAGAACTTCAACATATTGAACAGCATTTTGATGTGTTTCCAACTCCAACAATTCAAGGATCAGGTCATGTTACGCTAGTCGAGGCCTCAAACAGAAGAGCTGAGATGCATGCGGTGGCACGCGCGATAAGAGACCAAGTAAGAAGTGGGTTTCGGTATAATGAAATTGCCATCCTCTACAGACAGCCTGAAATTTATGATGAACTGATTAATACTATTTTTCCGCAATACGAAATTCCTTATTTTATTAGTCAAAAAAAATCGATGCTCCATCATCCATTGATCGAATTCAGCCGCTCTATTCTTGAAGCAGTTGTCAATAATTATTCCTATGAATCAATTTTCCGGGCAGTTAAGACGGATTTGTTTTTTCCTCAAGGGCCTGTCTCCAAATGGAGAGAACGCAGTGATGTGCTGGAGAACTTTGTCATAGCAAATGGGATATACGGAGAGCGTTGGTTTGAGGAAAAGCGCTGGTTTTACAAAAAATACCGTGGACTGGAATTTCATACGTCGATTCAAACAGATGAAGAATTGGCAGCTCAACTAGAGCTTCACGCAGTTCGTGATGTAATCAGAGAACCGATGGCACAGTTAAAGGAACAATTAAAACTTAGTAAAACAGGAAGAGATATAGCGGAATCACTGTTTCTCTTCATAGAAAAAATGAACGTATACGCCAAAATTCAAGATTTGAGAGAACGTGAAGAACAGGAACATCGTCTATTAGCGGCTACCGAACACGAACAGGCCTGGAACCAGTGGATCGGTGTACTGGATCAGTTTGTGTTGATGTTTGGAGATAAAGAAATCGATTTACCAACAGCGGTGAAAATCTTAGACGAGGGTTTTGAGACGCTAGAATTTTCACGAATTCCGCCCTCATTAGATCAAGTCATGGTATCCAAAATTGATTTAGCGCGTTTGATGGATATCAAATCGGTATTCGTCGTCGGAGCTAATGATGGAGTATTGCCAAAGCGAATCGAGCAAGATGGGATTTTGACGGATACAGACCGTGAGTGGTTTGCGCAAATCGGATTTGAACTAGCGCCAACTTCGAAAATGCGTTTAATGGATGAGACTTATATGGTTTACCGTGCATTTACCTCTGCATCGGATTTGTTGACGGTGTCGTTTCCGATTGCAGATGAGGAAGGCAAAGCACTGTTGCCTTCTCTTTATATTCAAAAGCTGAAAGATATGTTAGCGATTGAAACGATTCCTGCTGTTATCGATCCGGAAGAGCTGCTAAACGCTTCTCCATTGGCATATATTTCGCATCCGCGAGCGAGTTTAGCTTATTTAACGTCGCAAATTCGCGGTGGGGATTTGTCAGCAGAATGGCATGCCGTTTTACATTACTATCAAGAAGATCCATTTTGGTCTTCTGTCATTCACCGCATTTTAGCACCACTTAAGCCCAATACAGCCGATTCACTGCGCAAAAACATTGCAGATCCTTTATATGGTACGCCAATTTCCTCTAGCGTTTCACGAGTTGAAACGTATTATGGCTGTCCGTTTGCGCATTATGTGGCATATGGTTTGCGCCTTGAAGAAAGAAGTCAATATAAATTGGCAGCTCCTGCTATGGGTGATCTTTTTCATGCAGCGATTAAATGGATATCAGATGAAGTGTTGCGACTTGGCATATCCTGGTCATCACTGACAAAAACACAATGTCAAAACTTAGCGAAACAGGCAATTGAACAATTATCGCCTTATTTCGTCAATCATATCTTAATTAGTTCACACCGCTATCGTTATATTCAACATAAACTAGAAGGGATTATTCGTCAGACAGCCTTCATGTTAAGCAAGCACGCCAAAGTTTCTGGCTTTGTCCCAGTTGCACTTGAGGTAGGGTTTGGACCGAAAGAAACCATTCCACCACTTGAAATCTCTTTAAAAGATGGTCGCAAAATGAATGTCCGCGGACGCATTGATCGAATTGATTCGACTGAAATCCACGGTAAACCGTATTTACGTGTCGTCGATTATAAATCATCTAAACAAGATCTTGACCTTAGTAATGTCTATCACGGTCTGTCGCTACAGACTTTTACGTATTTAGATGTAGCATTGACACATGCTGATCGCTGGCTTGGAGAAGAAGCCGAACCTGCTGGCGTACTGTACTTCCATATGCACAATCCTATGCTAAAGCTCACAAAGTTGATGACGGCTCAAGAGTTAGAAGAAGAACTGGCAAAATCCTTTAAAATGAATGGCTTGGTCGTGGAAGACCCAGAAGTAATTCAAGCGATGGATGACGGCATAGCTGGCTATTCCAACGTTATACCTGTCAGACTCAACAAAAGTGGTGCAGTATCAGCTAGCCAATCAAAAACAGTCATGAAAGAAGACATGCAAGCCATTCGGCGGTTTGTCCGTGGCAAGCATCAAAATGCCGGAAATGGCATACTAGAAGGCAATACGAGCATTACTCCTTATAAAGTAAAAGAAGATACACCTTGTCAATTTTGTTCTTATCGCTCGGTTTGCCAATTTGATCCGGCAGATCCACAGCAAAACTACCGAAAACTTTCAGCTTTGTCACCCCAACAGGCAGTTGAATTGATTAGAAAGGAGACCGCTGCAGATGATACCGAAAAAACCGATTGATGCCACATGGACCGATGAACAATGGCAAGCAATTTGGGCAAAAGGACAAGATATGCTCGTGTCAGCCGCAGCTGGTTCAGGAAAAACAGCTGTTTTGATTAATCGAATGATTGAAAAAGTATTGGCCGAAGAAGATCCTATATCCGTAGACGAACTTTTAGTCGTTACGTTTACCAATGCGTCAGCTGCTGAAATGCGTTACCGAATGGCAAATGCTTTGGAACGAGCAGTTGCAGAAAATCCTGAATCGACTCATTTAAGAAAACAATTGCGCCTAATTAATAAAGCACAAATTTCCACGTTGCATTCTTTTTGTTTGCAAGTCGTAAAACAATACGCGTATTTACTGGAAATTGATCCAGGTTTCCGGATTGCTGGAGAAACTGAAGCTGCATTGTTGCGGGATGATGTACTTGAAGCCGTTCTTGAGACAGCTTACGAAGGACAAGGCGCAGAGGCGGTGTACCGCTTAGCAGACAGTTTTACTTCTGATCGCAGCGACCAAGCGATGGAAGTTCTCCTCAGCAAGCTTTACGATTACTCACGTGTGCATCCTGATCCGGAAGCTTGGCTAGTACAAGTGCCCACGTTATACAATGTACCGGCATCTTCCACAGTTGATGAACTGCCGTTTATTGACGATTTAAAATTGACGATACGTCATGCTTTGGAAGAGGCATTGCAGTTAACTCGAGAAGGACTTGAGTTGGCGGTACAGCCTGATGGTCCAAGCGTATTAGAAGTAACTTTTAAAACAGACGCGGAGGTCATCCAGGCAGCCATTGTTTCTTTGGAGGATTCTTGGGACAGCCTGTACGATTTTTCGAAAACGTTTAAATGGGAAAAGGCAGCAAGTATTCGCAAAGATTCGTGTGACCCAGACATTGCAGAAGAAGCAAAAGCTAGACGCAATGAAGTAAAGAAAATTGTCAGTGGATTGTTTGACGCCTATTTTACTCGCTCCCCCAAACGCTTACTTGAAGAAATGCGCGAAATGGCACCTATGATGAAAACCTTAGTTGAGCTCACACAACTGTTTGCAGAGCAATACAAGGCGTTGAAAATTGATAAAGCGTTAGTAGATTTTTCTGATCTTGAGCATTATGCATTAGAAATTTTAATGGATGAGGGCAAGCCTTCTGTAATTGCGGAAGAATACCAAAGTCGCTTTAAAGAAGTGTTAGTGGATGAATATCAAGATACGAATTTGCTTCAAGAAACAATTTTGAACCTCGTGAAATCCGGCGGAGAACAAGACGGCAATCTCTTTATGGTAGGAGATGTTAAACAATCCATCTACCGTTTCCGTCTCGCCGAACCAATGCTCTTTTTAGGGAAATATGCTCGTTTTCGCTACGATGCAAAAGATACCGGATTGCGAATTGATTTAAATGCGAACTTCAGAAGCCGTAAAGAGATACTAGACGGTACCAATTATATTTTTTCTCAAATTATGGGACGACGAATGGGAGAAATTGACTATGATGAAGCAGCAGCGCTAAAAGCAAAAGCTCCTTATCCGGAACAGCCAATTCCGATTAAATTGGCTTTGATTCACGAACCTGAAACGGAAGAGGAATTGGTAGACGAAGACTTAGTGAAATCGCAATGGGAAGCCCGTTTTATCGCCAAAAAAATCAAGAAACTGATGGACGGCCAAACAATGATTAACGATCCATGGACCCGGCAACAACGAAAACTGGAATATCGTGATATTGTAGTCCTGATGCGTTCTATGACTTGGTCAGGAGACTTTGTAGAAGAATTTAAGATGGCTGAAATTCCGCTGTATGCAGAATTAAGAGGAGGCTATTTTGAGGCGCTTGAAGTGATGATTATGCTCAACACATTGCGTGTCATTGATAATCCTTACCAAGATATTCCACTGGCTTCTGTTTTACGTGCACCATTTGTTGGATTAAAGGAAAATGAATTAGCTGAAATCCGCTTAGCGGCACCTCAAGCTTCATTTTATGAAGCAGTAAAAACCTTTATGCGTGCGGGTACTGGAATTGATACCGCTGCCGCTGAGAAGTTGCAACGTTTCGTTCTTCAACTAGATCAGTGGCGAAACCTTGCGCGTCGTGGTTCTCTGGCAGAGTTAATATGGCAGGTGTATTTAGACACCAATTATTATGAGATGGCCGGTGCGATGACAAATGGCAAACAACGGACAGCTAATTTACGTGCTTTACATGATCGGGCATTAGAATATGAAAAAACATCGTTTCGTGGACTGTTCCGGTTCCTACGCTTTATTGACCGGATGCGTGAGCGTGGAGATGATCTAGGAACTGCAAAATCGCTTAGTGAAAAAGAAAATGTCGTTCGGCTTATGACGGTTCATAAGTCAAAAGGACTTGAGTTTCCCGTCGTTTTTTTTGCGGGTACCGGTCGTTCATTTAACGAAATGGATTTCAGGAAATCGTATTTGTTTGATCAAGATTATGGACTAGCAGTAAAAGCAGTCAATCCGGATACAAGAATCGAATATACGTCGTTGCCGTTTCTGGCGGTCAGAGAAATGAAACAGCTACAGATGAGAGCGGAAGAAATGCGGGTTTTATATGTAGCGATGACACGAGCAAAAGAGCAATTATTTTTGACCGCTTCTGTTAAAGAGATTGATAAGCTAGTTGAAAAGTGGAAAGTCAGCACACATGACGTGCTGCTGCCAGATTTTATGCGTTCACGTGCAAAAGGGTATTTAGATTGGATTGGTCCAGCTGTAGCTAGACACCCTGATGCCAAAGAGTCATTAAACAGTAACGGCAATTTGCTTAACCATTGTTCTCATTTTGATGTTGAAATTATCGAATCTCAAACCTTGCTTCCAGCTATAGTGGGTTTGGATGAATTGCTAGAAGACAAGAGTACAGCTGAAGATTATCAGCAACTCGTCAATGAGCGTTTCAATTATCAGTATCCACACCAGCGGGCAGTCGACAAACGCTCTAAACAATCGGTGACGGAAATGAAAAGACTGCAGATGTTGCAGCGTCTGGATGAACCCGAATCCTTCGTTCAAACAGCAAAACCTAAAACGGCAAAACTGCTGCACCGGCCAGATTTCATGATGGACAAACAGTTGTCAGCAGCTGATGTTGGAACGGCTGTCCACGCGGTCATGCAACATATCCCATTGGATCGTACGATGACTGTTAGTGAAATAAAAGAATTCATCGACAGTTTAGTTGGGATGGAAATTTTGTCGCCTGCTGAAGGAAAAGTAGTGAGTGTTAAAGAAATTGAACGCTTTTATAAAAGCGAAACAGCTGGACGTCTACGCTTAGCGAAAAATATTAAACGAGAAGTACCTTTCACCTATGCCAAAAAAGACGCTGATGGAGACCATCAAATTATCCAAGGAATCGTCGATTGTCTTTTTGAAGAACAATATGGCTGGGTTTTGCTGGATTATAAAACCGATCGCGTTGCGAATATGGGCAATGTGACAAATGAAATGACCGAACGCTATAGCGTCCAGCTGACTGTCTACCAAGAAGCAGTCGAGTCAATCCTGAGAATTTCAATAAAAGAACGGTGGCTCTATTTGTTTGCAGCGAGTCAAGAAGTGATTATTTAGGAGGATTATTTTGAACTTACAGCCAGTTTCTATTCAAGAACGAGTAACAGCGATTGATTTAATGAGGGGATTCTCACTGTTTGGCATTTTGATCGTTAACATGCTAGCTTTCCATTCGCCTTTTTTCTATATCGATCCATATAAATGGTTTAATGGAGCGATGAATGAAGGAATCTATTTTGTTATCGATATATTCATCCAAGGCAGTTTTTACCCGCTCTTTGCAATGTTGTTTGGCTATGGACTAGCCATGCAATACATGCGTGCAGAAGCGAGTGAACGTCCCTTTATGCCTTTGGCTAGTAAACGACTTGTGGTTTTACTGTTATTCGGCATGATTCATGCCTTTTTGATTTGGTATGGGGATATTTTAATCACTTACGCCATTATGGGCTTTTTACTTATTGGCATGATTCGTTTGCCATCCAGTTGGTTAGTAGGATTTGGTGCGATCATTTATACAGTACCGCATGTATTGTTACTAGGTATTTTATTTTTAGCAGTAGCCGCTGATCCGAATATTTATGTTGGGTATATGGAAATCGAAAGTTCGATACAAGCGTATCAATCAGGGAGTTTTGCGGAAATTTTTAGCCAGCGATTGGCTGACTGGTCCTATAGTAATAATTTAGTTGGCTTTGTTATCTTAATAGCTACCATTCTGCCATTTCTAATGGTTGGAGCGGCTGCTGCAAAATGGCGATTAATTGAACGAACACAGGAAAAGCGGAAATTGTGGCTGTTTTTAGCGATTGTCCCACTGTTAATCGGTTTGGCGCTAAAATCTTTGCCGTTTCTATTAGAACCGAATTATGCTTTTGTTTATTTGCAAGATATTTTCGGAGGACCGCTTGTAGCAATTGGCTACGCGGCGATTATTGCTTTACTAGCTCAGAACAACGCGATGCAGAAACTACTTTCTCCAGTTGCTAAAGTAGGACGCATGTCGTTAACGACTTATATTACGCAATCTATTTTTGCAACACTGATTTTCTATTCATATGGATTGGGATTATATGGCCAAGTGGATTTGTTGACGGGGACATTGATTGCCATAGGTATTTTCGTGATTCAGCTTATTTTTGCGGAACTGTGGTTTGAGAAGTTTTCGCGTGGACCGCTTGAAAGTGTCTGGAGAAAATGGACTTATTGAAATAATTTCGAAAAAACTAACAATTCAAAACCGTGAATGTGTATAATGAATTCAACCACAGAAAAGGAGTGTTTGACGAATGAAGCTGTTATCATTTCGCTATGAAGGAAAAGAAGGATTTGGACCAAAAGTTAAAAAGGAAGAAGCTGTATGGGATTTAGTTGCGATTCAACAGCAATTAGAAGTTCTACCTGCGTTTCCTACACAATTGATTGAAGGAATCCCGCAAGGAATGGAATTTGTTGAACAAATCCGTAAATTGACGGAAGCCGCTGTCCAATCTGACCGCTCTGAAGAATTCAAACACTCTTTTTCAGAAATTGAATGGTTAGCTCCAATTTCGAGAACGCCGAAAAATATCATCTGCGTTGGAAAGAATTACGCGGATCATGCAAAAGAGATGGGTGGAGAAGCTCCTGTAGACTTAGTAGTTTTCACAAAGTCGGCTACTTGTATTTCAGCTGACGGTGAAACCGTCTCGGTTCACAGTGATGTAACGGATTCCTATGATTACGAAGGCGAATTAGCTGTTATTATTGGTAAAGCCGGACACAAAATACCAAAGCAAATGGCTTATGACTATGTTTTTGGCTATACCATTGCAAATGATTTGACTGCACGGGACTTGCAACAAAAACACCAACAGTATTTTCTTGGGAAAAGCTTGTCGGGCTCATGTCCATTAGGTCCATACATCGTCACAAAAGATGAAATCCCACAAGCACAAAATCTATCAATCGTCACAAAAGTTAACGATGAGGTACGCCAAAACGGCAACACGGAAAACATGATCCGTCGTGTGGATGACCTTGTAGCGGAAGTATCAAAATATATTGCGCTGGAACCAGGGGATGTTCTTCTTACTGGGACACCGGCTGGAGTGGGCAAAGGTTTCAATCCGCCAAAATTCCTAAAAGCGGGAGACACGATTAAAGTGTCGATTGAATCCATTGGGACTCTCGTCACACATTTGTCATAAGATATAGGCTCTTCCCATCGTCCAACTTGTGATAAACTGGAAAGGACTTTATTAGAAGAGGTGAGCTTTTGAGCATTTTTACAGACACTACACATTTACACATCACGACATGGGTTGTTGCAGTCATTTTGTTTCTGATCGCCGCATTTATGCAGCGCGACAGTAAAGGCCGTAAAATTTTGCACATGGTCTTGAGATTGTTCTATGTTTTGATCATCATTACAGGATTAACATTGTTTATCGCCCATTCTTCCTATGATGCAATGTTATACGGCATTAAGTTCTTATTGGGTGTTTTGACAATTGGAATGATGGAGATGGTGTTGGTCCGTTCGAAAAAACAAAAACCAGTTACGATGTTCTGGGCATTGTTTGTCTTGTTCTTACTTGCAACAATGTTCATCGGTTTCATGTTGCCAATCGGATTGGATTTCTTTTAAGGAAAGTAGGCAGGTGCATCTAGCACCTGTCTTTTTCTATGCAACTTTTCACAGTTTAGACGAAACTCCAGCAAGTCAGTGCTGAAACACTAACTTTACATGGCGGCGATAGCTGGAGTTTGATAAAATGAATCGGGTGGAATGTACCAACAACCTCATTGAAGGAGGACTTAGAATTGAAGACAAAATGGATTTTGAGCATAATAACAACTGTACTGCTACTGGCACTAGTCAATCCAGTGTTTGCTGCAGAAGAGCGGGAACTTAAAGATGAACTTATCTATGATGTGTTAGTTGACCGTTATTTCAATAAAAAGATTAATAATGATTATGAAGTAAATGCATTAGATCCTGCGGCTTTTAATGGTGGCGATTTTGATGGAATGGCCAGTGAACTATTATTTGCGAAAGAAATGGGTTTTACAGCTCTTTCAATAGGACCTGTATTTTCAACAGCTACATATGATGGCAAAACAGTAAAAGACTATACTAAATTCGAGCGTCATTTTGGTACAGAAGAAGAATTTCAAACCTTGGTAGATGAAATCCATAATCAAGAAATGAAAGTAATTGTGGATATTCCGACGCAACAAGTAAGTGCAGATCATGTGTGGGCAGTTGAAAACCCAGAATGGTTTACAGAAAACGAAGACGGTAGCTTGGCACTAGATACAGCAAACACAGAGGTCCAAGAAGCGCTAATTGCTACATTTGTAGAATTTAGTGAAGCCTATCAGGTTGACGGGTTCCGACTACAAGATGCAGACAAATTAGATGCAGCTTTTGTTAGCGATTTTTCTAAAGCGATAAAAGAGGTGCGAGATAGTTACATTTTAAGTGATCAAGAAATGGCAGACAGTGGTGCATTCGATGCGGTAGTGGTGCCTGGTGTGGAAAAGACATTACGTGCGGCTTATAAGAATTTTGATCAGGATATGACTGACGTAACGACGATCATGGAGCAAAGCAAAAACAACTTGATTCAAGTAGATTCATTGACTGGATCTCGATTTACAGCAGATATTGTAGCGGAAAATGGATTTCCGCCGACACGCTGGACGCTATTGTTGACTCAGTTGTTGACGATGCCTGGAATTCCAGTCGTTCAATACGGTTCAGAATCTGCTATGAATGGGACAGAGTTGGATGAATCTCATCAAATTTTAGATATGGCCGTAGATAAGGAACTTGTTGATCACATCACTAACTTGACGTCATTGCGTAATTCGTCTGAAGCATTACGAACAGGGGAATTGGAAGTGCTACACGATGAAGATGGATGGCTCGTTTATAAACGTTCGAATAACGAAGAATCATGGATTGTTGCTATTAACAACGCGTCTTCAACAAAGAGCATTAACCTATCAGCTGATGTCATTGGACAAGGACAGGAATTACGTGGATTATTTGAAAGTGATATTATTCGCCAAGGAGATAATGGGGATTACCGAATAACACAAGATCGAGAAATCGCGGAAGTGTTCCACGTAACAGAAGAAAGTAAACTCAACTCTGCATACATTGCAACGCTAGTTGTTATGTATGTTGTGTTCATGATGTTCTTGTGGTTTGTTTGGCGTAAAGGCAAACAACGTAAAGCAGATGCAGCGAAACAGTCGACAGTTGAGAAAAATCCGAAATAATCCGAAAAAATAAAACAGGCAGAAAAAGCGGATTGCTTTTTCTGCCTGTTTTTGATGTTGGCATTATTTACTTAATGCTTTATAACCTACCATATTAATTGGGTCTTTCGGCGATGAATAGGGAGGTGCATAGCAAAGTTCGAGTGCCTGCAAATCGTCAATCGTCAACCCACCATAGATTGCTGTCACAATGACATCGATTCGTTTGTCAACGCCTTTGCCACCAATACATTGTGCCCCTAAAATCTTACGGGTTTGTGGATCGTAATGGACTTTTAACGTGATTTCGGAATGATCAGGATAATAACCCGCATTCGAATTGCCGGTATGCGTCACTGTAGCAAAAGCTAAATTTTTATCTTGAATCGCTTTTTCGTTTAACCCTGTCATTGCAGCAGTTAATGAGAAAACTTTCAAGACGGAAGTTCCGAGCAAACCTTTTTTCGCTACCTTGTTGCCCGTAAGGTGACTCGCTGCGATAAATGCTTGACGATGCGCAGGAGAAGCAAGTGGAACTCTTTTGGGATCTCCCGTTACCATATCAAAATTCTCTGAAGCATCTCCAATGGCGTAAATCGATGGATCATTTGTTTGCATAAATTCATTTGTTTCAATACCATCAGTTTCACCAATTGTTAAGCCCGCTTTCATAGCCAGTCTAGTATTCGGTCTCAAACCAACACTCATAATAATGAAATCTGCTTGTATGTCAATGCCATTTGACAGGTGGATGGTTTTGCCTTCAGTTTTTTTGATCTCTGTTCCAGTAATTAATTTAACATCTTGAAGTGCCAGTTCTTTCTCGATCATTAATGAAATATCGGTATCCAAAATAGACATAATGGTTGGGGATCTATGCACTAAAGAAACGTCCAAGCCAATGTTTTTAAGGTTTTCTGCCATTTCTAGCCCGATAAAGCCACCACCTGAAACGACGCAATTTTTGGGTTGTGCAGTTTTGATGAACTGGTCAATTTTTTGCATGTCTTCAAAATTTCGTAAGGTAAAGACTTTCGATGTATCTAGACCTTCGATTTTAGGAACAATTGCAGAACCACCTGGAGCTAAGATTAAGGCATCGTATGACTCTTCAAATTGTTCGCCACTTTCCAGATTGTGCACAAGCACTTTTTTGGCTGCTCGATCGATTGCGATTACTTCGTGTCTCATGTGAACATCGATATCTCGTTTTTTCTTAAATCGTTTGGGATCGGTCATAATGATTGACTCTTCATCTTCGATGACACCGCCTATAACATACGGCGTTCCACATGCTGCATAAGACATCGTCGAATCACGATCAAAAACAATAATCTGCACGTCTGGATCATAGAAGCGCAGTTGACCTGCGGCAGTAGCGCCTCCGCCAACTGCGCCTACAATAACTATTTTGTTCATCGTCAATCAGCTCCTAGTCAATTGTATTGAAGAAAAATACTGCCAGTGTACCAGGACCCGTATGTGCAGCAATGACCGAACCAATCATATGGACTTCAACGGATTTCGGGTGGAAGTTGCTTTCAATCTCCTGTTTTAGTAAAGCCGCAAACTCTGCGTCGTCACCGTGGCTAATGGCAATTGTCTGTTGATCTAATTGAGTTCCGCGTTCTCTCATTAGGTCAATCATCCGTTTGATCACTTTTTTACGTCCTCGAAGTTTTTCAATCGGTACAAGTTTGCCATCTTCTACGTGAAGCAATGGCTTAATATTTAATAACCCGCCAACAAAAGCGCTACCTTTGGAAATGCGGCCGCCTTTAGCCATATAATCTAAGTCTTCTACAGTAAACAGACTTTCTAAATGATCAATCATCAAACGAGTTTTCTTAATAATAGTTTCGAGAGGCTGTCCAGCGGAGCGCAATTTTGCGGCTTCTTTTACTAACAGTCCGTAGCCAAGCGAAGCGGCTTTTGAATCTAGTATTGTTAGCTTCAAATCCGGGTATTCTTCACGTACCTGATCTGCCACCATTACGGCTGTATTATAAGTACCTGATAGCTCAGAAGAAAAGGCAATATAATAGCCCTCGTCTTTGTCTTTTGCCAGCTGTTCAAAAGCTGACCACATTTCTTCAGGTGAAACTTGGGATGTTTTAGGTTGATCACCACCACGAATTGCATCAAACACTTTAATGGATTGAATGCCTCGAATGTCTTCGAAATCCTGATCTCCAATATGAACACGAAGCGGCAATAAAACAACGTTTTCATTTTCGAAAAAGTCTTTTGGCAGATCAGATGCGCTGTCAGCAAATAGTCTCATAGTCAATCCCCCTTTTGTAGTTACAGCTTCAACCGCTCTATTAACAACTCAGCAATGCCATCATCGTTATTAGTTAACGTGATTTCATTGGCAATCGTTTTTAACGGTTCAATGGCATTGCCCATGGCAACACCGACTCCTGCAAAATCAATCATTTCAAGATCATTGTCTTCGTCACCAAAAGCAATAATGTTTTCTCGTGCAATGCCCATTGATTTGGAAACACGATCTAGTCCAACGGCTTTACTCATCCCACTTTTCACAATTTCAATCACGTGCCACGGAGCTCCCCAACGGCGATGATCGATTACTTCTGCATGTACAGAAGATAAATGGTCATGGATTTCCTGTACGCGTTCATATGGAGCATGAATCAAAATAGACGTCGGATCTGTTTTTAAGTAATTGCGTAAATCTCCAGTTGTGATTGTAGGATCACCAAAGCGAAAAATATCCATAAGTTTTTCGTCATGATGGTGGACATACACATCGTCTAAGACCTCTGCCACAATATTATGGAAATCAAAGTTATGCATAGACTCTACCACTTCATGGACAACGTTCAATCCGATTGGTGTATGATGTGTTCCCCAATGATTGTTTGTAGGATGGTGGACAAATGCACCGTTAAAATTGACGATGGGGGTTGTTAGTCCTAGCTCTTTATAAAAAGTTTCGCTTGAACGATAAGGTCGACCCGTAGCAATCATTACCTCATGTCCTGCTTCCATTGCTTTATTTAACGTTCGTTTTGTTTTCGGGGAAATAACTTTCTGATCGGTCAATAATGTGCCGTCTAAATCTAGAACAATTAAATGTTGTTTCATAAAAATAGCCGTCTCCTTTCTATCTATTCCTAGTGTAGCGATAGTACAAGCGATTCGTCAAAAATTTCAGAGGAGGAAAAGACTTTTCGCTAGAGAGAATCGGCGTTTGCTGGGAATCGAGAAGATTGGTACGATTAGAGGTGAAGGAAGTGATTTTAGTTGAGAGTTCAACGACAAATTTGGGGGCACATACCGTTGCTTCATATAACACCAGATCAATGCGAAAAAGTCGCATTGCCAACGGTTGTCTTTTTTCATGGCCATACGAGTGCAAAAGAACATAACTTGCATTACGCTTACCAATTGGCTGAAAAAGGACTTCGTGTAATTTTGCCGGATGCGCATCTTCACGGTGAACGAAGTGAAGGATTGGATAATGTTCAGATCAGCCTGCGATTTTGGGAAATTGTTCTGACGTCTATAGAAGAATTAGCCTTTTTACACAAAGAACTGCACAAGCAAGACTTAGTAGTTGGAGAACCAGGAGTAGGTGGCACTTCTATGGGTGGGATTACCACTCTAGGAGCAATGACAGTTTATCCGTGGATTTCAGTAGCTGCAGTAATGATGGGTGCAGGGAATTATGTAGAATTAGCGCAAGCACAAATGGCCCAATATGAATCAAGAGGATTCAAGCTGCCAGTTAGTGAAGAAGAGCGTGAACGAATGCTTTCGACTTTAGCGATTTTTGACAGTGTTCAACATCAAGCGAAGTTTAATGGCCGTCCCATTTATTTTTGGCACGGCGAACAAGATATGACGGTACCTTTTGAACCAACTTATCGCTTGTATAAAGAACTTAAGAAGCATTACGAAGCGGTACCAGAAAAAATAACCTTTACTCGGGAAAGAGAAGCGGGACATGCAGTAAGCCGAAAAGGGATGCTTGAAGCGACAGAATGGCTCGCGAAGTATTTATCTAACTAAGCATGTCGATTCCATTTTCATATGAAGTTTGTTAAGATAGTTTTAATAGTAAGGGAGGGATTTAGATGGATCAAGATATGAAAGATAGTATGATGGGTGCGTTAGAAACAGTAATCGATCCTGAACTAGGAGTCGATATTGTTAATCTTGGGCTTATCTATGATGTGATGTTGACAGAAGATGGTTTTGCCGTAGTGACGATGACGTTAACGTCTATGGGTTGTCCAATGGGACCACAGATCGTGCAAATGGTTAAAACTGCTTTGTATGAACTACCTGAAGTAGAAGAAGTCGATGTAAAAATCGTCTGGCAGCCAGTATGGGGCAAAGAACATATGTCACGCTATGCAAAAATGGCACTTGGCGTTCGATAAATAGTACGTAAAAAACCCTCATTGGATTTATTCCAGTGAGGGTTTTTTGTTTGATACGAGTACTAAAAAAAGGTCGAAATAATTGCTTAACAGTGAATAATTAGCTATAATTTAATTAGTCAAAGATAGTCAAACTTTTAAAGGAGTGGATAAAATGGTTCAATCCCAGAATAACGAAGAACAAAAATCTCCATTGGAGCAGTTTGGCCGGAATATGGTTGAACAAGCGCAATCAGGAAAAATGGATCCTGTTATCGGTAGAGATCAGGAAATCCGTAATGTAATTCGAATTTTATCGCGTAAAACAAAAAATAACCCCGTGTTGATTGGTGAACCAGGTGTTGGTAAAACAGCAATTGTTGAGGGATTAGCTCAACGCATTGTTCGTAACGACGTACCAGAAGGATTAAAAAACCGAACCATTTACGAACTCGACATGAGTGCGTTAATTGCTGGTGCTAAATACCGTGGAGAATTTGAAGAACGATTAAAAGCCGTTTTAAAGCAAGTGAAAGATAGCGAAGGTCAGATTATTTTGTTTATCGACGAAATTCATACGATTGTTGGAGCAGGGAAAACTGAAGGAGCAATGGATGCAGGGAATATGCTGAAGCCCATGCTTGCTAGAGGAGAACTGTATTGCATTGGTGCGACTACGCTAGATGAGTATCGCATGCATATCGAAAAAGATCCGGCTTTAGAACGACGTTTTCAACAAGTACTGGTGCGCGAACCGTCTGTTGAAGATACGGTATCGATTTTGCGTGGCTTAAAAGAACGTTTTGAACTACATCATGCTGTTCGAATTCATGACCGTGCGATTGTCGCAGCGGCTGCTATGTCGGACCGCTACATTACAGAACGCTTTTTGCCTGACAAAGCCATTGATTTAATTGATGAAGCTTGTGCGATGATTCGTACAGAAATCGATTCAATGCCTCAAGAACTTGATGAAGTGACGCGTCGTCTGATGCAGCTAGAAATTGAAGAGCAAGCGTTAATGAAAGAAAAAGACGTAGCAAGCAAAGCACGACTCGACACCTTGCGTAAAGAAATTATTGAACTGCGCGACTCTTCGTCTGGCATGAGAAGTCAATGGACGGAAGAAAAAGAATCATTGAAAAAAATTCAACAAAAACGTGAGCAATTAGACCAATTCCGCAGACAATTAGAAGATGCTGAAAATCGTTATGATTTGAATGCGGCGGCTGTCTTACAGCATGGCAAAATTCCCGAACTCGAAAAAGAATTAGTCGCACTAGAAGCCGCTTTAGAACAAGAGGGTACTGAGCGCTTACTGCGCGAAGAAGTAACGGAAGAAGAAATTGCAGGAATTGTCGCAAGGTGGACTGGAATTCCGGTAACAAAATTAGTAGAAGGTGAACGTGAAAAGTTATTGCGTTTAGGTGAGACGTTAAAAGAGCGCGTAATTGGTCAAGACAAAGCAGTCGAACTGGTTACAGAAGCTGTATGGAGAGCGCGTGCGGGTATTAAAGACGAAAGAAAACCAATTGGCTCTTTTATTTTCCTTGGACCTACAGGCGTAGGGAAAACAGAGTTAGCAAAATCGCTGGCCGCAAATCTATTTGATTCGGAAGATCATTTTATTCGAATCGATATGTCAGAGTATATGGAAAAACACAGTGTGTCACGTTTGGTCGGGGCACCTCCGGGATACATCGGTTACGAAGAAGGTGGCCAACTAACAGAAGCCGTGCGCCGGAATCCGTACTCCGTTGTATTGCTCGATGAAATTGAAAAAGCACACCCGGATGTTGCCAATATCTTACTGCAGATATTAGACGATGGCCGTATCACTGACAGCCAAGGACGATTAGTTAACTTCTCCAACACGGTAGTCATTATGACTTCTAATATTGGTTCTGCCTATATTAACGATGCGAGCAATGAACACGATATTGAAGACATTGTGATGGGAGAATTGCGCAGACATTTTAAACCTGAGCTATTGAACCGTATCGATGATATTGTTATTTTCCACGCACTTAACAACGCTCATTTTTATGGCATAGCGAAGAAAATGATTGCTGAACTAGCCGTTCGTATGAGTAAACAACAAATCAAACTAACCGTAGATGATTCAGTTATTGACTATATCGTTGAAGCAGGAACCGATCCGGTTTTTGGTGCGCGACCATTAAAACGCTTTATCCAGCGTACGATTGAAACAAATATTGCCCGGGAATTAATTGGAGGCGGAATTGTTGCCCATACCGAATTGGAATTAACCATGGACGATAATAAGCAAATTGTTATCAACAAAAAAGAAGCGTAATCCGGAATTCCGGATTACGCTTCTTTTCTTATTAGTGTTTTTCAGGAGTTAGTTCGCTAGGAATAACCGCTACCATAACGAAGATTAAAATTGAAAATACGATCGAAATGTAAACGCCGACCATAAAGTCGAAAGGTACGTTTTGTACTGCACTTACCACGTAGTTGACTAATGAAATCAGTAAGAATGACCAAAAAAATGTTCCAATATATTGCATCTAGTTTCACCTCTACATAGAATATCTAGTTTAATCATAGCATAAGCTCTTCAAGACAGAAAGAAAGATTGTAGAGAATGAATATTTTTTGTCGGAAATATGTCAGTTAGTTGAAATTGAGTATAGTATGGCGTATTATTAACACCAGGTACTAATATATGATGATAATTGAAATGAGGGACATAAGATGAATGCTGGAATAGTCGGTATGGGCAGATGCCTGCCAGAAGAAAGATTGACGAATTTTCAATTAGAGCAGCGCATGGATACGAACGACGAGTGGATCCGCACTATGACAGGCATAGAAGAACGTCGGATTGCAAAAGACGATCAGGACACTTCTGACATGGCGCGTGAAGCGGCAAAAAAAGCGATTGAAGATGCTGGTATTGATCCAGCTGAAATCGGTTTAATCTTAGTGGCGACGGTTACACCTGATCAACCTTTCCCATCGATGGCCTGTGTGATTCAGCAAGAAATAGGAGCTGTTAATGCTGCGGCTATGGATATTTCAGCTGCATGCGCAGGATTTATGTATGGAGTTATTACTGCAAAACAATTCATCGATTCGGATGTTTATAAATATGTGTTGGTTGTAGGTGTTGAAAAACTATCGAAAATTACTAACTGGGAAGATCGCAACACGGCTGTTCTTTTCGGAGATGGAGCTGGAGCTGCAGTTATTGGGAAAGTTTCTGAAGGGCGAGGTATTTTATCTTTTGAACTCGGTGCTGATGGTTCTGGAGGCAAACACCTCTATCAGGACGAGTATTTAGTAATGAATGGCCGCGAAGTCTTTAAATTTGCTGTGCGCCAAATGGGCGAATCTGCAATAAATGTCATCAAAAAAGCAGGTTTGGAAAAAGAAGATGTCGATTTTTTGATTCCTCATCAGGCGAACATTCGTATTATGGAAGCATCTAGAGAACGATTAGGCTTGCCAGTTGAAAAAATGTCAAAAACAATTCAAAAATATGGTAACACTTCAGCAGCTTCAATCCCAATTTCTCTTGTCGAAGACTTAGAAGAAGGCCGTGTTAAAGACGATGATGTTATCGTGATGGTTGGATTCGGTGGCGGCTTGACTTGGGGCGCTATTGCTATGAAGTGGGGCAAATAATTAGGTATGCGAAAGGAAGAAGATAGAATGGAAAATCGCCGTGTAGTTATTACGGGAATTGGTGCTGTAACACCGTTAGGTAACAATATTGAAACTACTTGGGAAGCTGTTAAAAGTGGTAAATCTGGAGTCGGTCCCTTAACACGATTAGATGCAGATTTGTATTCAGCGAAAGTGGCTGCAGAAGTAAATGACTTTTCGATAGAAGATTATATTGAAAAGAAAGATGCTCGGAAAATGGACCGTTTTACGCATTATGCGCTAGCTGCTTCGATCATGGCAATGAAAGATGCCAAGCTTGAACTAGATGACAAAACAGCTTTGCGGACAGGTGTGTGGATTGGTTCGGGTATTGGCGGTATGGAGACAATCGAAAGTCAAATGAATGTACTAAATACGCGAGGCGTTCGTCGCATTAGTCCGTTCTTAATTCCGATGATTATTCCGGATATGGCTTCTGGCCAAGTATCAATTTACTTTGGTGCTAAAGCAATCAACTCTTGTTCAGTAACAGCTTGTGCTTCAGGCACTAATTCGATTGGTGATGCGTTTAAAGTTATTCAACGTAACGATGCAGATGTGATGATTTCAGGTGGAGCAGAAGCGCCTATCACGCAATTATCTGTAGCTGGATTTACAGCAAATACAGCTTTGACAACAAACACAGATGCCGCTACAGCATCTCGTCCATTTGATAAAAACCGCGATGGCTTTGTCATTGGAGAAGGCGCAGGTATCGTTATTCTTGAAGAATATGAACATGCGATAGCACGAGGTGCTACGATTTATGCGGAAGTCGTTGGCTATGGTTCTACAGGAGATGCTTATCACATTACTGCTCCTGCTGAAGGTGGCGAAGGTGCAGCTCGTGCAATGGCACAAGCTTTGGCAGATGCAGGCGTTGAAACTACGGATATTGGATACATTAATGCACATGGTACCAGTACGGCTTATAACGATCTGTATGAAACAATGGCTGTCAAAACAGTCTTTGGCGAACATGCTTATAAATTAGGAATGAGCTCAACTAAATCCATGACAGGTCATTTGCTTGGAGCTGCCGGTGGAGTCGAAGCGATTTTCACAGCACTGGCATTACAAGAAGGCATTATGCCTCCAACGACAAATTACGAAACACCTGACGAACAATGCGATTTAGACTATGTTCCAAACACTGCACGTAAAGCAGAATTTGAATACGCGATGAGCAATTCACTTGGATTTGGTGGACATAACGCTTCGTTAGTATTCAAGAAAGTGTAACAAGACAAAAATGGCAATCTACGGGAGGATCCTGTAGATTGCCATTTTTATGCTTATAAAAAGTAAAAGAAAAGAAAAAAACCCATAATTTTATAAAAAATGAAAAAAACTATCGACACCTTAAATTATTGTGCTATTCTAAATATAGTGAATAAAAGATGTGAACTCAATCATTACTAGAAAGACAAACGTCAATTTGAAGGCATTTTTTATCTGTTTAAGTCTGAATATTTAAACTATTAGGATATAAAGAATGTGAGACGTTAAAAGAAGTGGTAGAACGCTTTATTTTGAGGAGGATAAATGTGAATGAAGTTTTGCTTGAAATCAAAAATCTAAAAACGTCCTTTAGAATTAAAGATAATTATTATGCTGCAGTTGATGATGTTTCCTTGAATGTTAAAAAAAATGAAGTGTTGGCAATTGTGGGGGAATCTGGCTCCGGAAAAAGTGCATTTGCGTTCTCCATTATGGGTCTTCATACAAGAGCCCAAATAGAAGGCCAAATCAATTATAAAGGAAATAACTTAGTAACGGCAAATCCGGCTCAAATGAAAAAGTTGCGAGGCAGCGAAATGGGGATGATTTTTCAAGATGCGCTGTCTGCGCTAAATCCACTTATGGTAGTGGGCGCTCAGATTGATGAAGCGATATTCCTTCACAATCCGAAAAACTCAAAGAGTTTGAGAAAAAAACAAGTGATCAATCTATTAAACCAGGTCGGCATTCCGCGACCAGAAAAAACATATCATCAGTATCCACACGAATTGTCAGGTGGTATGCGTCAACGTATTGTGATCGCCATGGCCATCTCCAATCAGCCTGAGTTGCTGATTGCCGATGAACCGACAACTGCGCTGGACGTAACCATTCAATCTCAAATTTTGGATTTGATTAAAGAACTAAAAGAGACCATTCATGCTGGCATTATTCTGATCACGCATGATTTAGGTGTAGTCGCTGAAATGGCCGACAGAGTCGCTGTTATGTATGCCGGACAAATCGTAGAAATCGCTGATATCTATACCTTAATGGAAAACCCGAAGCATCCGTACACACGGTCATTATTAAATTCGATTCCAACATTATCAGAAGTGAAATCAGATCTTCATGTTATTCAAGGTGTGGTTCCTTCCTTACAAAAGTTACCGAGAACTGGCTGTCGCTTTGCTTCTCGTATCCCATGGATTGATGATTCTTCTCATGAGGCTTCACCTGAACTCCATGAGATAAGCACAGGCCACTTTGTGCGCTGTACGTGCTACAAGGATTTCTACTTTCCAGAAAAAGTCGAGGAGGAACACAATTATGTCGCTAATTGAAGTTGAAAATTTAAAAGTTCACTTTCCTGTTCGTGGCGGTGTCTTTCAAACCGTACAAGATCATGTCCGTGCAGTAGATGGCGTATCGTTCTCGATTGAACAAGGTCAAACTTATGGACTTGTTGGAGAATCGGGGTCTGGAAAGACAACGACCGGTCGTGCCATTATCGGATTAAATGACATTACTTCAGGAAAAGTTCTGTTTGAAGGTAGAGACTTGGCAACAGTTAGCAAAAAAGAGTACATTGATGTGCGAAAAGATATTCAAATGATTTTTCAGGATCCTTTCTCATCGCTCAATCCCAAAAAAAGAGTCGCAGATATAGTAGCTGAACCACTCCGCAACTATGAAAAATTATCTGCAAAAGAAGAACGGATGCGTGTGCAAGAACTGATGGAATTAGTAGGACTTAGTCCAGAGGCTATTTACAAGTATCCTCACGAATTTTCTGGGGGGCAACGTCAACGAATCGGTATTGCCCGGGCAATTGCCTTAAATCCCAAATTGATTATTGCTGATGAACCTGTTTCTGCATTAGATGTATCGGTCCAAGCTCAAGTATTAAACTTTATGCGTGAAATCCAAAAAGAACTAAATTTAACGTATTTATTTATTAGTCATGATTTAGGAATCATTCGCCATATGTGTGACCATATTGGCATTATGTATAAAGGGAGATATGTTGAGAATGGCACAGCAGAAGAAATTTTTACCAATCCACAGCATATTTATACGAAGCGTTTAATAGCAGCTATTCCAGATAGTAATCCACGCAATCGAGATATGCATTATGAAAATCGTAAGTTGGTAAAAGCTGAATATGACCGGCTGGAAAAAGACTTTTTTGATGAAGAAGGTTTGCCCTACTCGTTAAAATCAATTTCAGCTACCCACCAAGTAGCGTTAGCTGAGAGAGGTTGAATGGTATGTGGAAATTAATTGTTCGCAGAACACTGATCACTATCCCGCAAATAATTGTATTAAGTTTATTGGTCTTTATTTTAGCTCAAGCCATGCCAGGAGATGCATTAACAGGATTGATCGATCCAAGTATTGATCCCGCTACTATCGAGGCAATGCGTGAACGTCTCGGGTTAAACAATCCTTGGTATGTGCAGTACATCGACTGGATTAAAGGAGTCTTACAAGGTGATTTTGGTCAATCATTCCGCTTTAAAATGCCAGTATCTGAATTAATTGGCGGGCGAATGATTAATACGTTGTGGTTGTCTTTAGCAACATTGATTTTAACGTATTTGATCGCTATTCCTCTTGGAATCATTAGTGGTCGTTTTAATGACACGTGGTTGGACCGTGCGATTACAGGTTATACGTACATTGGCTTTGCAGCACCCTTATTCATTTTCGCATTAGTGATGTTGTTCATTTTTGGTTTCCAACTTGGTTGGTTCCCGACAAGCGGCAGTGTCGCACCTGGTACAGAACCAGGAACCTTTGCCTATTTCATCAGTAAAGTAAATCATTTATTATTACCGGCATTATCGATGGCTTTAATTACTACCGTATCCACCGTTCAGTACTTACGAAGTGAGATTATTGATACGAAACAAAAAGATTTTATCGTAACAGCTCGCGCTAAAGGGGCATCTGAATCACGGGTTTATAACCGCCATGTACTTCGTAACTCGTTGCTTCCAATTGCAGCATTCTTTGGATACGAAATCACAGGATTGATTGGGGGAACCATATTCATCGAAAACATTTTTGGCTATCCAGGAATGGGTGAGTTATTCCTATCTTCTATTAGTTTGCGTGATTATAGCGTCATGACAGCCCTTGTTCTGTTATTCGGACTTGCCGCAATTATTGGTGCGTTATTATCAGATATCATCTTAAGTTTAGTAGATCCACGTATCCGGATTAAATAATAAATGATAATTTTGAGGTGTAACTATGAGACTTGATAAAGACGTTGGAACACAAATTCCAGATTTGGATCTCGGTAAAAGCCCATCTGGATTTAGTATATTGCTAAGAGAATTAATACGAGATAAAGTAGCTTTTGTTTCTTTATTGTTTTTATTTCTAATTGTTGCTGGTGTATTCGGGACATCCATTATTTTGGATCAAGCTGAAATCATTAAAGTGGACTTGTTTGCTCTTTATGAAGCGCCATCTGAGATGTATTGGCTCGGCACCGATTACGGCGGACGAGATATTTTTGGTCAATTGATTATTGGGACGCGTAACTCTCTGGCTATTGGAATCATCGTTACGTTACTGACAGGAATTATCGGCATATTGGTCGGACTGATCTCCGGATACTACGGAGGCACTGTTGATAATGTTTTCATGCGTTTTGTCGACTTTTTCATGGTTTTGCCAACGCTTATGATTGTCATCGCTTTTGTTACGGCTGTCCCTGGTTATAGCATTGTATCGTTTTCATTAATCATGACGGCTTTCTTATGGATGGGAATCGCCCGTCTAATTCGGTCTAAAGCATTACAGGAAAAAGAGTTGGATTACGTAAAAGCCTCTAAAACATTAGGGACGTCCGATTTTAAAATTATGTTTTTCCAAGTGTTACCAAACCTAAGTTCGATCATCATCGTGACGATGACATTAAACTTAGCGGCAAATATCGGAATTGAATCTGGATTGTCCTTTTTAGGATTCGGTTTTCCAGAGTCAACTCCAAGTCTGGGGACGTTGATTAGTTACGCACGAAATCCTCAAACGCTGGAGCTGAGATGGTGGATTTGGTTACCTGCATCAATTCTAATTTTAGTATTGATGCTTAGTATAAATAATGTTGGGCAAGCGTTAAAACGCGCTACCGATGCCCGGCAGCGAAGAGGGTAACAAATTAGGGGGAGAAGGGGGAGAAATTGAACTGCGGCTAGAACAATTCAGTATACAGCAATTATTTCATTTAAAACTAGAGGGGGAAATAAAGAATGGGGAAGAATAACAGGTCTAAGTTTTTACTCTTTTTAATCATATCTTTTGTCCTAATTTTGGCAGCTTGTAACGGTGACGATAAAGCGAAAGACGGCGACGACAAAGGCGCTGAAGACGGAGATAAAAAGAAAGACGGCATGTATTCAATAGAAGATTTTAGCAATGTTAAAACCAATGAAGGCGAAGCCATTGATGGTGGAACGATTACATTTGGTTTAGTATCCGATACGGTATTTGAAGGAACGTTAAACTGGAACTTCTACTCTGGTGCACCAGATGCAGAAATTTTAAACTGGTTTGATGAAGGCTTGTTAACGTGGGATGAAAACTACGTGTATACAAATGATGGAGCTGCGACATATGAAATTTCAGAAGATGAACGCACATTTACATTCAAAATCGGCGATAATGTCAACTGGCACGACGGCGAGCCTGTAACTGCTGAAGACTGGCAGTTTGCGCACGAAGTAATCGGTAACAAAGATTACGACGGTCCTCGCTACAACTCTGATTTCACGAACATTGAAGGGATGGAAGAGTATAACAGCGGAAAAGCTGATACGATTTCAGGCATTGAAGTAGTTGATGAGAAGACATTGAAAATTACGTACATCGAATCAACACCTTCTCTATTAACAGGAAGCATTTGGTCATATCCACTAGCGAAGCACATTTTTGGCGACATGGCAGTAGCAGATATTTCATCTTCACCAGAAGTTCGTCAAAACCCAATTGGTTTTGGACCGTTTAAAGTAGACAGCATCGTACCTGGTGAGTCTGTAACGCTTACTAAAAACGAAGACTACTGGCGCGGAGCACCAAAACTTGATGGTGTGACAATCAAAGTAATTAGCAGTTCAACAGTTGTTCAAGAATTGGAAACGGGTGGCGTTGACTTGATCAGTGATTTCCCAGTAGATCAATTCCCGGACAATGCTGAAATGTCTAACGTTGAATACTTAGGTACGATTGATCGTGCTTATACGTATATTGGCTTTAAACTTGGAACATGGGATGCAGAGAAAAACGTAGTAGCGCCTAACCCAGATGCGAAAATGGGCGATGTCGAACTTCGTCAAGCAATGTGGCATGCGGTAGACAACACGGCAGTTGGCGAGCGTTTCTATAATGGATTACGTTGGAATGCAACAACATTGATTCCACCGTCGCATCCTGAATTCCATGACGATAAAAACGAAGGAAGAGCTTATGATCCTGAAGCCGCAATGAAGCTTTTGGATGATGCAGGATATGTTGATACGGATGATGATGGATTCCGTGAAGATCCGGAAGGCAAACCACTTGAAATCAACTTTATTTCGATGACTGGTGGAGACACTGCTGAGCCATTAGCTCAATACTATGTACAATCATGGGAAAAAGTTGGATTAAAGGTAAACTTGGAAATGCTTGAGTTTAATACATTCTACGACCGTGTTGGTAACGGCGGAGAAGACGATCCAGAAGTAGATGTCTACCAAGCAGCTTGGGGAGTTGGAATTGACGTAGATCCTTCAGGTCTTTACGGAGCTGAAGCTCTATACAATTTTGCTCGCTGGGAAAACGAAGACAACGAGCGTCTTTTAAAAGAAGGCCGTTCACCAGAAGCATTCGATTTAACATACCGTCAAGACGTATACAAAGAGTGGCAGCAGTTGATGGTTGATGAAGTGCCGGTATTCCCGACTCTATATCGCGCATTACTTAGCCCGGTTAACAATCGCGTATTGAATTATGCAATCGGTGATGGAACTGGCATTTACTTGTCTGATCTTGCTGTGAGTGAAGAAAAAGCAATTACAGCAGAATAATAACCAAATAAAAAAAGAGCTGCGATTTTGCAGCTCTTTTTTTATTTTCTTTTACGTCCAAGACCCATAGCATTTTCCATCTTCGTTAAGGTTTTAGTAGCTAGGAAATTAGCTTTTTGGGCACCTGCGTCAAGAATGGTATCTAATTCGTCAGAATCAAGAAGTACGGCATAACGTTCCTGAATAGGAGCTAAATGTTTGATAACAGCTTGTGCAACAGAAGATTTAAAATCTCCGTAACCCGCACCTTCGTACTTTGTCACCAAATCATCGATACTTTCGCCAGTTAACGCAGCTTCGATTGTTAAAAGGTTGGCAACACCCGGCTTGTTGATTGGGTCGTAGCGAACAATTCCTTCTGAATCAGTGACAGCGCTCTTAATTTTCTTTTCAATTGTTTTCAAGTCATCAAGCAAAGTGATCATTGCTTTTTTGTTGGGATCAGATTTACTCATTTTCTTTGTAGGGTCTTGCAAGGACATAATACGTGCGCCATTTTTAGGAGTACGTATATCAGGCATAGTAAAGACATTATTGTACTTCCGGTTAAATCTCTCTGCTAAATCACGCGTCAATTCAATATGCTGTTTTTGATCATCGCCAACAGGTACAATATCAGTTTGATACAAAAGAATATCGGCTGCCATCAATGGCGGATACGTTAACAATCCTGCCAAAACAGAAGTATTTTTCGCCGATTTGTCTTTATATTGTGTCATGCGTTCTAGTTCTCCGATGGTTGAAACACACTGTAACATCCATCCAGCTTGTGCATGCGCTGGAACTTCCGATTGAATAAACAAAGTTACTTTTTCGGGATCAATTCCAACGGCTAGATAAAGTGCCGCCAACGCCTTAATATTTTTACGTAACGCTAGTCGATCTTGAGGCATTGTAATGGCGTGTTGATCAACAATACAAAAAATACAATCATATTCATCTTGCAGCTCAGTAAACTGTTTAAACGCACCTATGTAATTTCCGAGTGTTACCGTACCAGTAGGCTGAACGCCTGAAAAAATTTTCTTCTTGGTCATTATTATTCCTCCTCAAAGTAAAAAACACAACACACATCCCTTAAAAAAGGGACGAATGATGTGTTTTCCGCGGTACCACCCTAGTTGCCGTCACCGGCCACTCTTCTTCATAACGTGAAGAACACGGAATCAGCTACTACCTATTCACCGATTCAGCTCAAAAGTCCATTCGATGCAGCACTCCATCTGTTTTCACCAACCACAGACTCTCTTATAGAAGGAACTGCATTTACTCTTCTTTTTCATGGCTCATTTTATATCCTATTATTATAATACATAACCAATTTAGGAAGCAATACTAAAGGCTATAAATTACTAGGCAAACCATCATGATCAGCAAGGTGATCGTGCCAGTAAGGAGCAGATACGAACTGGAAAAAGCAATCACTTCAGAAGGCGGCCGCATCTCATCATCTTCAAGAGTCGATTTTAGCTTGAAAGCCTTTCTCATACTTATAGTGAATATATCAAACACACCTGTTCGAACGACAAAAACCCAAGAACCCAAAAACAATAAAATGCCGCCGTAAACAAATGAATTATTAATATACGACAACAACGTGACATGATCAGTCCTAAAAAAAGCAGTAATTAAAATCAATACTTGAATAATTACGATAGAAAAAAACAATTTTTTCAAAATTGGCACCTCGATTCTTACCAATTGTAGAAGAAATTCTAAAAAAAATCAAAATATTTTTTGTTTATCGTAGACTGCGTAAACGCTTACAAATCCAACATTCCCAAGGTTTCTTGTAATGTCAATGTAACGCAATTGTTACAAGAGTGTAAAAATTAGCAAAAAAGTTCTGTACAAGAAAAAATATGTATGTATAATTAAGAGTGTACCAAGTTTTCAGAAAATTCGAGGGGGTCAATTTAGTGAAAAACAGTAAGATTTTTTGGCTACTAAGCCTAGTTTTAGTTCTAAGTGCTTTTCTAGCAGCGTGTGGTGGCGGCGATGAAAAAGAAACTGGAACTGACAAACCAGATGACAAAGAGACAGCTGGGGAATTAGACTCAGAGCAAGTATTGAACTTAATGGAAAGCGCAGAAATTCCAACAATGGATCTTTCATTAGCTGAAGATGCAGTTGCGTTTAACATTTTCAACAATGTTAACGAAGGTCTTTTCCGTTTAAATCAAGAAAGCGTAGCTGAACCAGCACTTGCGGATGGCGAGCCTGAAGTCAGCGAAGATGGACTAACTTATACATTTAAATTGCGTGACTCAAACTGGTCAGATGGAACACCTGTTACTGCTAAAGATTTTGTCTACTCTTGGCAACGTTCAATTGACCCTGCTACTGGATCTCCATACGGAGCATACATGATGGGCGGATCAATTTTAAATGCTACTGATATTGCTGAAGGAAAAATGGAACCAACTGAACTTGGAGTTACTGCTGTAGACGACAACACGCTTGAAGTAAAGCTTGAACGTCCAGTACCTTACTTTATGTCATTAATGTCTTTCCCAACTTTCTATCCACAGAACGAAGCTTTCGTAACTGAAAAAGGTGACGCTTACGCTTCTAACTCTGATAACTTGATCTTCAACGGACCATTCACATTGACTGATTGGGACGGAACTGGTTTAACTTGGAAAATGCAGAAAAACCCTGAATATTGGGATGCTGAAACAGTTAAACTTGAAACAATCAACTGGGACGTAGTAAAAGAACCTGCTACTTCAGTTAACCTTTACAACTCTGGTGAAAAAGATCGTGCTGCGTTGAGCGGTGAATTTGCAATGCAATACGCAAATGACGAAAACTTAGTAACTGATTTGGAACCAACTGTTTTCTACTTCAAACTGAACCAAGAACGTAAGGGCGAGAAAAATGCTCTTGCAAACGTAAATATCCGTAAAGCAATCGCGTCAGGCTTTAACAAGCAAGATCTAGTTGACGTAGTATTGGCTAACGGTTCACTACCAGCAACATTCTTAGTGCCAACTGAGTTTGCTTTTGATGAAAACAAAGCGGACTTCCGTGAAGTTAATGGCGACCTAATTGAATTCGATGCTGAAGAAGCTGCAAAACTTTGGGCTACTGGTCTTGAAGAATTAGGAGTGGAAGAAGTGACACTTGAAATCTTGGGTGGCGACACTGAAACTGCTAAAAACATGGACGCTTATTTGAAAAACCAACTTGAAACAAATCTTGAAGGGTTGACAATCAACCTTAAAGCAGTACCTTTTGGAGTTCGTTTAGAACTTGATGAAGCTCAGGACTATGACATTCAAACAGCTGGATGGGGACCAGATTATCAGGATCCTATGACATTCATCGACTTGTTCGTTACTGGATCTCCTCAAAACAAAATGGCTTACTCGAACCCTGAGTATGATGCTTTAGTTGAATCAGCTAAAGGCGAACTAGCAACAGACCCAGCTGCACGTTGGGAAGCAATGGCTAAAGCTGAAAAAATTCTTCTAGAAGATGATGCAGCTATCGCGCCACTTTACCAACGCGGAGCAATGGCTCTACAACAACCCTACGTTAATGACATTATTAAACACCCATTCGGTGGAGATTTCTCTTACAAATGGGCATACATTTCGGGCAAATAATAACTTAATCCCGCTACTGTGAAAACAAAATAGAAAGAGAGTATATCGTATTTTGGCTCGGTATACTCTCTTTTCTAATGCTAAGTAATTGACGGAAAATTACCACTTTTCTGCTAAATCATGAATGCTGCAAATTCATTGTTTTTTGATGGATTTGTCAAATAGAATTATTTTTGGAGGTGCACCATGGCGAAGTATATTGGCAAGCGTTTAATTTATATGTTTCTCACATTAGCATTAATTGCTACATTCACTTTTTTCTTAATTAAGATTTTACCAGGCTCCCCTGTTGCTTCCGCAGATAAATTATCTCCAGAACAAAGGGCAGTTGTAGAGGCTAGATATGGTTTGGATAAACCACTCCCGGTTCAGTATTTTGACTATATGTTTGGTCTCGTACAAGGAGATCTAGGAATTTCTATCAACCAGTTTAAAGGAGCAGAAGTGACAGATGTCATTTTAAGTCGAATGGGTCCTTCCGCTCAAATTGGTTTCCAAGGCATGCTGCTCGGCACCGTTTTAGGAATTCTTTTGGGAATGGTTGCCGCTTTAAGACAAAACACTTGGGTTGATTACACCAGCACATTCATAGCGATTGTCGGAATATCGATTCCTTCCTTCGTTTTTGCTTCACTCTTGCAATATTGGTTCGGATTAAAATGGGGACTGTTCCCGGTGGCTTTGTGGAAAGATGGCTTTATGTCCAGCGTACTGCCTTCTGTCGCGTTAGCGATGTTCCCACTTGCTACGGCAGCACGTTTTATCCGGACAGAAATGATTGAAGTTCTTGGATCGGATTATATTACGTTAGCAAAAGCTAAAGGCGCAAGCGGATCAGAAATTGCATTTAAACATGCGTTTCGTAATGCGTTGATTCCATTGATTACGGTTTTAGGACCGATGGCTGTAGCTATTCTAACGGGGTCACTTGTTGTTGAACAAATTTTCGCAATTCCAGGTATCGGGGAGCAATTTGTTAAATCGATTATTGTCAGCGATTTCTCCATCATTATGGGAACTACTATTTTCTTCTCAGTATTCCTGATTGTGGTGATCCTATTGGTAGACATTTTGTATGGTGTCATTGATCCTCGTATCCGTCTTTCAGGAGGTAAAAATTAATGACTCAGAAAATTGATAAAATCCCAGAACTGCCGCAAGGTTCGTTTGAGCGGATTACATTAGATTCGAAGCAAGCTGAACGCATTACAAAACCAAGCGTTAGTTTTTGGCAAGATGCTTGGTACCGTATTCGGAAAAACAAAGGTGCTTTGTTCAGTCTAATTCTCTTTGGTTTGATTGCAATCATGGCCTTTTTAGGACCAGTGATTAGTCCTTATGAGCCTAATGCGCAAACGATTACTCATGCAAACTTACCACCGAAAATTCCGGGTATAGAAAAATTAGGGATTTTAGACGGTGTTGGAACTTTGGGTGGCCAAAAAGTCGATCTGTATGAAATGAAAAATGTCGAAGTCAATTATTGGTTTGGTACAGATGGACTTGGCCGCGATATGTTTTCTCGTGTGTGGAAAGGGACTCAAGTGTCCTTGTTCATTGCTTTTGTAGCAGCAGCAATTGATATGTTAATTGGTGTAATCTACGGGGGTGTTTCAGGATACTTCGGCGGGCGTGTGGATGACTTCATGCAGCGGATTGTCGAAATCCTGACAGGTATTCCAAACTTAGTTGTTGTTATCTTGTTTATCTTAATTATGGACCCCGGAATACTGGCCATTATTATCGCCTTAACCATAACCGGATGGACCGGAATGTCCCGGGTCGTCCGTGGGCAAGTTCTTAAATATAAGAGCCAGGAATTTGTTTTGGCTGCCCGTACTTTAGGTGCCAGCGATAGTCGCATTATATGGAAACATTTAATGCCAAACGTTTTGGGCGTAATTATTATCAATACAATGTTCACCATTCCAAGTGCTATTTTCTTTGAAGCTTTCTTAAGCTTTATCGGTCTAGGTCTTCAAGCACCAGATGCTTCGCTTGGTACATTAATCAATGATGGTTACGCGTTAATCCAATTTGCGCCGCATATTTTAGCATTCCCGGCCATCTTGCTGAGTTTGATTATGATTGCGTTTAACTTGATCGGTGATGGACTTCGTGATGCCCTCGATCCGAAGATGAAAGATTAAGGAGGAAAGTTTATAATGGAGAAAATTTTACAAGTAAAAGACCTTGAACTTTCCTTTAATACCCAAGGTGGGGAAGTTAAAGCGATACGTGGGGTCAACTTTGATTTATATAAAGGTGAAACTTTAGCAATCGTTGGAGAGTCGGGTTCAGGAAAATCTGTTACGACAAAATCCATTATGCGTTTGCTACCAGAACAATCAGCAGAATTTAAAAATGGTGAAATTTTGTTCGGAGGTCAAGATTTAACGAAATTGAGTGATCGCGAGATGCAGAAAATCCGTGGAAAAGAAATATCGATGATTTTCCAGGATCCAATGACTTCTTTAAATCCGACAATGCCAATTGGCCGTCAGTTAACAGAGCCTCTGTTAAAACATCAGAAAATTAGTAAGACAGAAGCAAAAAAAGTTGCGATCGACTTGTTGCGTTTGGTCGGCATGCCAAAACCTGAACTGCGGATGAAACAATATCCTCACCAATTCTCAGGTGGACAGCGCCAGCGGATCGTGATCGCCATTTCATTAGCTTGTAACCCGAAAATTTTGATCGCGGATGAGCCCACAACTGCACTGGATGTGACAATTCAAGCGCAAATATTAGAGTTAATGAAAGACTTACAAAAGAAAATTGATACTTCGATTATTTTCATTACACACGATCTTGGTGTCGTAGCCAACGTAGCCGATCGCGTAGCCGTTATGTACGGAGGGAAAATTGTTGAAATCGGCACAGTGGATGAAATTTTCTATAACCCGCAGCATCCATATACATGGGGCTTGTTGAGTTCAATGCCTTCACTCGATACAGAAGATGCAAAGCTGTATGCGATTCCAGGGACGCCTCCTGATTTGTTGGATCCACCAAAAGGAGATGCTTTTGCTCTTCGAAGCGAATATGCACTAAAAATCGATATGGAGCAAAATCCGCCATTCTTCAAAGTCAGTGATACGCACTCTGCTGCAACTTGGTTGTTGCATCCAGATGCGCCTCAGGTAGAACCACCTTTGACTGTTATTGAACGCATGAAGAAATTCCCGGGAAGCAGATATTATGAAGGGGGCGCGGTATAATGGCTGAAAAGTTACTCGAAATTAAAAACCTAAAACAGTATTTCAATATCGGTAAAGCAAACGAAGTCCGCGCAGTAGATGACATTAGCTTTGATATTTACAAAGGCGAGACTTTAGGACTTGTTGGAGAGTCAGGCTGTGGAAAATCCACGACTGGACGTTCGATCATCCGTTTATATGATGCAACAGATGGTGATGTTTTCTACGAAGGTGAAAATGTTCATGGGAAAAAATCAAAGCAAGATTTAAAGAAATTTAACCGCAAAATGCAAATGATTTTCCAAGATCCTTATGCTTCGTTAAACCAGCGCATGAAAGTTATGGATATTATTGCTGAAGGCATCGATATTCATGGCTTAGCAAAAAATGCAACAGAACGTAAAAAAATGGTTTATGACTTGCTGGAAACAGTAGGTTTGAACAAAGAACACGCGAACCGATATCCGCATGAATTCTCAGGTGGACAGCGTCAGCGTCTTGGAATTGCCCGTGCTTTAGCGGTAGATCCTGATTTTATCATTGCCGATGAGCCTATTTCTGCACTAGACGTTTCAATTCAAGCACAGGTTGTAAACCTACTGAAAGAACTTCAAATTGAAAAAGGACTAACATTCTTATTTATCGCGCATGATTTATCAATGGTTAAATACATTTCAGATCGTATCGGTGTTATGTATTTTGGTAAATTAGTAGAGTTAGCTCCTGCTGAAGAGTTATACAAGAACCCGTTGCATCCATACACGCAATCCTTGTTATCAGCGATTCCGTTGCCAGATCCAAACTATGAACGCAACCGGGTACGTAAATCATATGATCCTGCTGTACACGAATACACAAAAGCTGATGATGTTCGGATGAGAGAAATCAGTCCTGGCCATTTTGTTCAATGTTCAGAGCGCGAACTTGAGTCTATAAAAGCAGCTGCAGTGAAGTAAAAAAAGCGATGTCCTTATGGGCATCGCTTTTTATTACTCTTTTGTTCATATATAACAACTCTATTCACTATTCTCGTAATTTCCTAATTTTATAAGTCAAATAAATGATAGAATGGAAGAACGATGGATAAAGAAAAGCTTTAACGAGCAGATCGTTCTTTATTAGTACTCATCGTTAGTCGCCTTAATGCAATAATGGAAAAAGGAGTGCAGCAAATGATGAAAACGTGGAAGTGGATGACCGTTTGTGCAGTGAGCATTAGTTTAGTAAGTATAGGAAATGTATATGCAGATGAAGAAAATAAAACGCCTGATTTTACACAGCGTGCCTATGAAACAGCTGAACTTGACTCTCAGGTATTGGCATCATCCAAACTATTCAAATTTGATTCTGGACTGGAGTTTATTTACCCGGATGCTGTACGAGGAATTTTTGTAACGGCCCATTCGGCTGGAGGAGAACGCTTTGATTCGCTAATTAGTCTTGTGGATAAAACAGAATTAAACGCTATGGTTATTGATATAAAAGAAGACTTAGGCCACTTAACGTACATACCTGAAGAAGGTTCAGATTTGGCGAAACTGGATATGGGACAAGCTCTAATAAAAGATCCGCGAGCAATGCTAGAAAAATTAGAAAAAAAAGAGATCTATCCGATCGCCCGCGTCGTTGTATTTAAAGATACCGTCTTAGCTGAACAAAGGCCGGAGCTAACATTTATGGACGGAGATCAAGTATGGAAAAATAACCGCGGAGAATCGTTTGTGAATCCATTTCTAAAAGAAGTATGGGATCATAATGTTCAAATTGCCATCGAAGCAGCAAAGCTTGGATTCAAAGAAATCCAATTCGACTATGTCCGCTTCCCAGAAGGTTTTGAGAACCGAGCGAGTGACTTAACTTATTCACTCGGTGATTACGAAGATTCTGCTGCTGACCCTATACAAAGAAGAGTCGAGGCCGTGACGGACTTTGTGGCTTACGCTAAAGAACAATTACAACCTTATGGAGTAGAAGTATCGGTCGACATTTTCGGCTATGCAGCTACTTTACCAGAAGCGCCAGGTATCGGTCAGAATTTTTCGAAGATCTCTGAAAATGTCGATGTGATTTCATCCATGATTTACCCGAGTCACTGGACCTCTTATTTTGGAATCGCAAAACCGGACTTAGAACCTTATCAACTAGTGACGGAATACGCGAAAGTAGAAAACCAAGTACTAGCAAGCTTAGACAGTGCACCTGTTTCAAGACCTTGGCTTCAAGACTTTACAGCGAGTTACTTAGGCGCTGGTAATTATAAGCGATACGGAAAAGTAGAAGTAGAGGCTCAGATCAAAGCACTCAATGATCAAGGAATAGAAGAGTTTCTGTTGTGGAACGCTGGAAATTCGTATTCCGAGGGAGTAGATTATACGCCGTAAAAATATATTCAAGAAATCACTCATTAAATTATCTAGCTTAAAATGAAACCTTTTTCAGACTGAAACGTAATATATAAGTATGAAAGACATTTTCAAAAAGAAATGGTAAATGAGAATAAAATATTTTGATTTGGGAGTTTACGACAAAAAGAAACAGGGTAAATTTAAGATATAACTTACAAAGTATAAAGAAAATATAGTCAAAATGTGACGAAATGCTTCTTTTTTAATTTATTTATTGAGATAGGCTATTAAAATAGCTCCAATCGTTGTATAATGAATGTAGAGCCTCTAAACTATAATGATTCTAAATTGAAAAAAGAAATACACTAAAATTTTCATGAATCCGAAAGGAAGTGCTCCACTATGATGGTTACACTATTTACTTCTCCGAGCTGCACATCTTGCAGAAAAGCAAAAGCATGGCTTGAGGAACATGACATTCCATATACAGAACGCAATATTTTCTCTGAGCCACTAACTATTAGTGAAATTAAAGAAATCTTACGTATGACTGAAGACGGTACGGATGAAATCATCTCTACTCGTTCTAAAATATTCCAAAAATTAAATGTAGATGTTGAGAGTTTACCGCTTCAGCGTTTGTATGAGTTAATTCAGGAACATCCTGGTTTGTTGCGTCGTCCGATTATTATGGATGAAAAACGCCTTCAAGTAGGATACAATGAAGATGAAATTCGTCGATTCCTACCACGTAAAGTCAGAGCTTATCAGTTGCTTGAAGCTCAGCGTATGGTGAACTAATAATAAATGCATTAGCTGCCCGGTCTTTATGGTATTTCATAAGAGATCTTCGGGCAGCTTTTCTTTATCCTAAATTAGTTGCATAAATCAGTTAAGTAGATTAAACTCTATGTACTTGCAACTGCCAGTAGAGATAGGCATAAACTTTTTCTTTATCTGCAATAGAAGTTATACTTATTAAAAGTAATACAGCACGGCTCTGAGGAATGTTCTCTTAGTCCAAACCGTAAAGGAGAGGTGTAAAATGGAAATAGAACGCATAAACGACAACACAGTTAAATTTTACATTTCCTATCTCGACGTTGAAGAGCGAGGGTTTAGCCGTGACGAAATCTGGTTTAACAGAGATAAAAGTGAAGAGCTTTTTTGGGAAATGATGGATGAAGTCAACGAAGAGGCCGATTTCGTAATGGAAGGTCCACTTTGGATCCAAGTCCAGGCTATGGACAAAGGTCTTGAAGTGACTGTGACACGCGCTCAATTAACTAAAGATGGGCAAAAACTCGACTTGCCTGATGATATAGAGGAACGTCGAAAAATGTTTGCAAGCGAAGATGCAACTGCTCCAGAATTTGATGAATTCGAGCCAGTTTTTGAAGAACCTGATGTTAAGAAACTTGAATATACATTTGTCTTCTCAGAAGTGGAAGAATTGCTACCGATTGCAAGGCGCTTAATGTACGTGCCGATTGCATCAGCTATCTACCATTTTGATAATAAGTATTATCTTTATACAAATTTCGATGAAATTCTTCATTCACAAGAAGACATCAAAAATAATGTCAGTATCATTGCAGAGTATTTGCGTACTTCACCTGTCACAATTCACCGTCTTGAAGAATACGGTAAACCTATTTTTACAGAGGATGCACTTTCAAATGTGCTTCACTATTTCGGCTAAGATCTCCTGAGAAGGAGATCTTTTTTTGTTGCCAAACTCCTGTTAATTTCATAAACTGAATAAAAGGAGAGTGATTACTATATTAGTGGCCAAAACCAAGCGCCAGGAATTATTTTATTTAACCGGCAAGCATACCCGACAAGAATTACAGGAAATTCGTTTGCAAGAACAGTTTTATTGCCCCTCCTGTCAAGCCTCGCTGCTGTTGAAAATTGGACAAATTAATATTCC
Source organism: Planococcus faecalis (assembly GCF_002009235.1). Taxonomy (NCBI): domain Bacteria; kingdom Bacillati; phylum Bacillota; class Bacilli; order Caryophanales; family Caryophanaceae; genus Planococcus; species Planococcus faecalis. The sequence continues at coordinate 2,440,364 of NZ_CP019401.1, read as the reverse complement.
TCATTTTGCACACAAAACTCTTTCAGACTGCGACCATTCCAGCGAACCCGAATCCTCTTTACATCTTCATGGTAAACTTCTGCTTTATCACTTCTTCCAACAGTTAAAGTTCAAGGTTGAACTAGAACAATACTTACCCCCGATTCGCCAGCGTGCGGATCTTTTAGTCGATAGCCATTATGCTATTGAATTCCAATGTAGTTCAATACCTGTCTCGCAGCTTGTGCAGCGCTCTAAAGGTTACCTAACAATCGGTATTCAGCCTATCTGGATTAAAGGCTTAAAAGAGCCTTGCCAAGAAGAAATTGGACTGCTTCGGATAAAATCAGACGAACTTGCAATGCGACAAAGTGCAGGTCAGGTTTCTTTTATTCTTTTATTTTATCCACCGAATAACCAATTTTATTATCAGTCCAATTTGTTTTATGTGAGTCCAAACCGGTGGGTAGGGAAAACTAAGTCACTTCAAGCGACTAAACAGATTTTTCCTTTCGCATTGCCGAAGCCGTTATCAAAAGAGGAATTCAAAGTGGTCATGGAAGTTTTTTACCAGGTGAAAAAGAAATATATCCGCAATCAGTTATATGCCGAAAATCGGATCAAAAATGTATTTTGTCGGCTGTGCTATGAATTACGAGTAGATGTGATGAATGTTCCAAAATTAGTTGGAATTCCTTTACTGGGTGCAGACTGCATAAAGCAGCCTGCTATACTGTGGCAATTACAAGTTGTAGTGGCTTACGATAAAGGCATTTCAATAGCGGCGTTGGTAGCTTCAGGGAAATTGACTTTAATCAATCCTGCACTAACACAACAAGCCGTGCTAATCATGGAAGATTATTTGTCTCTATATGTAGCTTTTAAAGACAAAAAACTGGAGAATGCCAATCTTTTGGATATCGTCTATGATATCTATTGCAAAAACTTGAGAAAATTGAGAAAATAAGGTGTAATTCGATTCCCGAAAGAATGGAATAGAGGAGGAAATAGAATGGTTGAAAAAGTACTGACAAGAGATGAAGTTCCAACAGAATTGACATGGCGATTGGAAGATATATTTGCGAGTGATGAGCTTTGGGAAAAAGAGTTTGAAGAGGTTACCGCTCTTAGCGATAAAGCAGAATCGTATCAAGGAAAGCTACAACAAAGTGCAGAATCTCTTTATGAGGTGTTGGTTTATAAAGATGAGTTGACGGAGCGCTTGAGACGTCTTTATACTTACTCGCACATGCGTTACGATCAAGATACGACCAATTCAAAATACCAAGCACTAGACAGTCGAATCAAATCGTTATTTGCAAAAGTATCAGCAGGTTTGTCATTTTTAACACCTGAAATTTTAGCTCTAGACGAATCAACTTTAAATGAATATGTCGCAAACCATGAAGGATTGAGTTTATACAAGCAAGCACTTAAAGAATTAAATTCGATGCGTCCTCATGTGTTGCCGGCTGAACAAGAATCTTTAATGGCTCAAATGTCAGAAGTCGCCCAAGCGTCTTCCGAAACATTTGGCAGCTTGAACAATGCAGACCTTGAATTTCCAGAGATAGAAGATGAATCTGGCCAACAAGTTCAAATTACACACGGCAATTATATTCGGTTCTTAGAAAGCAGCGACCGCCGCGTACGTGAAGATGCTTTTAAAGCGGTCTACGCGACGTACGGCAAGTTCCGGAACACCTTTGCATCTACCTTATCAGGTAACATCAAACGCGATAATGTAAATGCGCGAATCCGTAAATTCGATTCAGCTCGCCAAGCGGCTTTAGCTGACGACCATATTCCAGAAGCGGTTTACGATAACTTGGTTGAAACGGTCAATGACAATCTTCACTTATTGCATCGCTATTCTGCTTTGCGTAAAGAAGTACTAGGACTCGACAAAGTTCATATGTGGGATCTGCATACACCACTCGTTCCAGAAGTGAAGATGGAAATGCCGTACGATAAAGCAACAGGCGTTATGCTGAGAGGGCTGGAAGCTTTAGGGGATGAGTATGTAGGAATTGTCAAAGAAGGCATCGATAACCGCTGGGTAGACGTGAAAGAAAACAAAGGCAAGCGCAGCGGAGCTTATTCATCAGGAGCATATGGAACCAATCCGTATATTTTGATGAACTGGCAAGATAATGTGAATAATTTGTTTACGCTGGCGCATGAATTTGGCCACAGTGTCCATAGTTATTATTCACGCAAAAATCAGCCTTATGTTTACGGGGATTATTCGATTTTTGTCGCAGAAGTGGCTTCTACAACAAACGAGGCTTTATTGAATGAATACATGGTCGAGGCAACGGATGATGACCAGGAACGTATTTACTTATTGAACAATTGGCTTGATGGCTTCCGTGGCACTGTATTCCGTCAAACGATGTTTGCCGAGTTTGAACATATGATCCACAAAATGGACCAAGACGGTGAAGCATTGACTGCAGATCGCTTAACAGAAGTTTATTACGAGCTAAATCAAAAATATTATGGACCTGACGTCGCAGCTGATGAAGAAATTGGGTTGGAGTGGGCACGCATTCCACACTTTTACTATAATTATTATGTCTTCCAATACGCCACTGGATTTAGTGCAGCTACAGCATTGAGCAAAGGCATTCTAGAAGAAGGGCAACCTGCAGTGGACCGCTATATCAATGAATTTCTCAAGGCGGGAAGCTCAGATTACCCAATAGAAGTACTAAAAAAAGCCGGTGTTGACATGACCCAATCAAAAGCTGTTAAAGAAGCTTGCATGGTATTTGAAGAAAAATTAAACGAACTCGAAAAATTATTGCTGAATAAATAAAGCTTTAAAAAGAAGCAGCCCTCATGAGGTTGCTTCTTTTTAATATTATTTAAGAATAACAAACGAGTAGATTAGAGATTTCATTGTGACTACAAATATGACAAGTTTGTGAAATCGCTTGTGAAATATTGATTTAACTATTATTCCATGATAAGATAATCTTGTGAAATAAATCACATACAAACATACACCCCTTTGTTTGAGCGTGAACATTTCTCCCATCCCCTTTGTGTAATATAGAAAGACGCCTTCCGGACGTGGAAGGCGTCTTTTACGTTTAATAGAAGGATGAATTTTTTTATTTTATCCTAAAATTTGGTGATACTGTCCGATTCAAATGAAATACTGTCCAAATTGGCCAAATACTGTCCAATTCAGCTCGAATACTGTCCAACTTACATAAATACTGTCGAAACGCATAATAAACGCTAAAAAAAATAACCTGTCTCCCAAAGTTGGGAGGCAGGTTATTTAACTTTCCATAACGTTTCTTTCGGCATGCAAATGCGTTCTAGTTTTTGTTGAAGTACTTGTTTTTTTAACTCACATTCTGCTGTTTGTTCAGAAATGTTGTATATAGAAGCAATTTCTCTAGTTGCCATCGTCGAATATTTAGTGAAAAGATCATCTAAAGAAGGTGGAGTTTGTCGATTTAAACTTTCTTCTCCCATCATCTCTTGTAAAATGGTTTGATAAACATCATATGAATAAAGTCCAGATACTTTTACACCTTCATCTTCAATGCATTCATTGAAAAACACGATGCTTGGCACTTCGTTAATTTCCATTTCACGAGTAATCTTTAAATCGCATTGAAACGCTTTTGCGGTATGCACCGAATGAAAATCCAATTTAAATTCTTCTTGGTCTAGCTCGGCTTCTTCTGCAATCTCTAACAAAACGCTGTAAGAAGAAACGTCTTTTGACTGAAGAAAAAGGTGTTCTTGCAATTTGTGGAGAAATCGATTTCCTGAGCGTTTTCCTTGAAGCTCTGCCGCTTTGATCGCAACGGAAGGTAACACGGGATGAGTCAAGTTGTCGGTCTCGATATTTGCTGAAAGTATTGTTTTATTTAAGTTGAGTAATTGTGTACTTAGCACAATACGCATGGAAAAATAATGGCCATATTCAATTTGTAATTTTCGAATGACTCCTTGCATCTCCCAGCATTCTGGGTTGAGCGGATCCACAAAAACATACAGCTCCATTGGTTTAAAAGAACTCACAGGTTCATGAATTTCTTCGACCAAATCTAAGTTACTCACTCCAACTCCTCCTCACTATCAGACTCATTGACCATATGATGTGCCGTTAAAACAAGTCTGTTGTATAAGGTTTCACGGAACATTCCATTTAGCCCCACTTCATCCATCGCTTCGCTCATGCACTCTAACCAAGCTTGAGCTCTAGCAGGTGTGATAGCAAATGGGTTATGTCTAGCTTTTAATCTTGGATGTCCATGTTCTTCTGAATAAAGATTCGGTCCACCTAAATATTGGGTTAAAAATTGTTTTTGTTTACGGGCGGTTTCTGAAAGGTCATTTGGGAAAATAGGCTGCAGCTTTGGATGTGCCGCTACGCGAGCATAAAATGCGTCGACTAGCTGTGATAATGTTTCCGCACCAATCTCTTCATACGGAATAATCGGTTTTCCAGTCATCATCGTGTCTCCTTTGCTTTAGCTGTCATTTCATTCTACCAACGGATCCCGAATATCTCAAACAAAGCGACTGCAGAGCTGCCAGGATTTGGGGATTGAAACTAGTAATCAGTAGAACGTGCTGCAGCAGATTTCATAAAACGCGCAATTTTCTTATCTGCTGGACGTTGTTGAATGCCTTGTTGCTGCAAGAAATTCAAAAAGTTTTCCTGACCAGTTGCAGCATCGGAAACTTCGTATTCCAATTCGAAATCTTCTTGTCCATTGTATTCGGAATGGTCAAGTACCAATAAGCCTTGCAAGTATTCAAATTCCACACGATGGGTCGTTAATGTGCCGATGGATGTTAACTTTTCTGTCAGCACCTCAAGTTTTAACAATGCTTCGGCTACTTCTGTAGCTTCGAAAGACTGTGATTCAAGCATGCGACGTGCTTGTTCATTAGTCAATTGATCGGTAATTTCGTAATGTCCAACTGGGGCTGGAATTTTTAAGGTACATTCAAAGTGATTGTTTTTATCGCGTATGCGCAATGCGCTAAGTTGCTGTTTTAATTGGAAATCAGCGGTATCAAAATAATGATTGTGTTGGGTAATGGGGCCACTATGAAAATCGGAATAATCTTTCAGTAAACGGGTATATTCTTCTTTTGTTAGCATGTTTTTAAATTCAATTTCAAGTTCTTTTGTCATGAAAAACACCTCTCTAGTAACTTCATTATCGGATAGTTGCATGCAAACTGCAACGAATGGCAGAGCTGTGTTAAAATATCATTATCAACAAGCTAGAAAGGAAGGTTCGATTTGCATAAATTAGTGGCAGTAAACAGGACCGAAATAACTGAAAAAAACATTGAGTTTATTATCGAAGAAATGGAACCGGCCGAAGCGCTTGAAGCATCCGGTCAAATGTTGACAGATTCTGATCATCAGGCGTTTGTCTATTTGTTGGACACAGGTACTGATTATATATATGTCCAATTTAAACTACATACATGGCCAGCGTTAACGCAAGCGTTACAACTGAAAAAAGTTCCGCTTCTGACGTGGGGTAAGCAAATTATGCCATTAGCAAATTTTCACGAAGAACTGTGGATGCTGGTGGAAAACATAGAAGGCAACGACAATTACGGGGAAGATTTCCGTACCGCTGTCGAGCAAGCATTTCATGAGGCACTTGCTTCACGAGCTTAAAAGAAGTAAGGGGGTCCGGTGATGGGGCAATGGAATCGATTTTTAGCACCATATAAACAAGCAGTAGACGAATTAAAAATTAAATTTAAAGGAATGCGGAGCCAATTTGAAAATGACAACACCAATTCGCCAATCGAATTTGTAACGGGACGTGTCAAACCGTTAGCAAGTATTTACGATAAGACTTTAGAAAAAGGGATTGCGTTTGAACCCTCTGAAAAGCTTGCGCATCAATTGCAGGATATCGCGGGTATTCGAATGATGTGTCAGTTTGTAGGGGATATTGAAACCGTAGTAGCTTTACTAAAACAACGTAAAGACTTGCGAATTGTAGAGGAAAAAGACTATATCTCAAACGAAAAGCAGAGCGGCTATCGATCGTACCACGTAATTGTAGAATACCCTGTTCAAACGATTAACGGCGAGGAACTGATTTTAGCAGAGATCCAAATCCGTACGCTGGCTATGAATTTTTGGGCTTCAATCGAGCATTCCTTGAATTATAAGTACAAAGGCGTTTTTCCAGAAGAAATAAAAAATCGGCTTCAACGAGCAGCAGAAGCCGCGTTCCAACTAGACGAGGAGATGTCCCAGATTCGGGATGAAATTCAAGAAGCCCAAGCTTATTTCACCGAGTTTAAGGAATCTCCCGGTACACATTTCCTGAGTGATAGAGAAGGAGGTCGAGCAGAACGATGAAATTTCATATCATATCGAGAACAGACAAATTATCCAATGACTTGATGAGGACCGCAAAAGACTATTTAGAGGATTTTGGCATGGAATGGAACGAGGAATCGCCAGACGTTGTTTTGTCTATCGGCGGAGATGGGACGTTGCTTCACGCTTTTCACAAATACAGCGAAAAGTTGTCAGAAGTCGCTTTTGTCGGAATACACACCGGTCATCTTGGCTTTTATGCCGATTGGAAACCGATTGAAATTGAAAAGCTTGTTTTGTCTATCGCGAAAAAAGAATATGAAGTAATCGAATATCCTTTACTCGAAGTCAGCATTCATTATCAGAACTTAGACGACCCCGCTGTTTATTTGGCTTTGAACGAGTCAACGGTAAAATCTCCTGATGTGACATTGGTAATGGATGTCTTTTTGAATGAAAGTCATTTCGAACGTTTTAGAGGAGATGGGTTGTGCATGTCGACCCCTTCAGGCAGTACAGCTTACAACAAAGCATTAGGCGGTGCCATCATCCATCCATCGCTGCAAGCAATGCAATTGACGGAGATGGCATCGATCAATAACCGTGTCTTCCGAACAGTCGGTTCCCCACTGGTGCTGCCTGGGCATCATAAATGTGCATTGCGCCCTGTTAAGGCCCCTGATTTTATGGTTACCGTCGATCACTTACAACTGCTCCATAAAGACGTTAAATCAATCGAGTATAAAGTGGCCAAGGAAAAAGTGCGCTTTGCGAGATTCCGTGCATTTCCATTTTGGCAACGTGTTCACGACTCGTTTATCGACAGTGAGCTTTCAGATTGAATGCTATGAAACCTTTTCAATTGACGTATACCGCTGAAAATCCGGGATTGCTCCGAGACGCGCTAGGAGGATGGGGCATCTCCAAACGGACACTAGCTTCTGTTAAATACGGAGGTGGTCAAATTCTGGTGAATGGTGCAGAAGTAACGGTCAGGCATGCCTTAGAAAAAGGGGATGCTGTGACCGTTATTTTTCCGAATGAAGAACATGGCAAAGGCTTAAGTGCAGAAGACGGACCACTGGAAATTGTCTACGAAGATGAAGCGTTACTAATTGTGGAAAAGCCGCCTATGCAAAATACGATCCCGTCCCGTGAGCATCCTTTTGGCAGTTTAGCCAATATTGTTGCAAAGCATTTTAATGACCATGGGATTCCGTCTACTTTGCATATCGCAACTCGACTCGACCGTGACACTTCCGGACTTGTTTGCATCGCAAAAAATCGCCATATTCATCATATGATTTCATTGCAACAACAGGAAAAAAAGATGAAGCGGCGATATGAGGCGCTAGTTCATGGACATTTAGAAAAAGAAAAATTTACGATAACAGCTCCGATTGGTCGAAAAAACGCCAGCATTATCGAGCGAGAAGTTCGGGAAGACGGTCAATTTGCGGAAACTGAAGTTTGTTTGCTTCAAAAGATAGCAGGCTATTCGCATGTTTCTTTGCAATTAAATACGGGAAGAACCCATCAAATACGCGTTCATTTAGCGCATATTGGTCATCCCTTAGTTGGAGATGATTTGTATGGTGGCAAGAGAAATCTCATAAAGCGCCAAGCACTGCATTGCACAGAGTTGGAGTTGATCCATCCAGTTACAGACGAAAGGCTGTTCTTCCATTCGTCATTAAATGGGGACATGCAGTCGTTGATTTAAGTGTAACGATAAAAGCGGTCTGGTTGATAAGGCTGTTCGGAAGAGACGGATACGATTTCTTTTTCAGGAAAACGGAAGGCGGTTAACGAACCCCCAAAAACACAGCCTGTATCAATATTGACGGTGTTGTTGATAAAATAAGGTTCTCTCGTCGGCGTATGACCATAAACGACCCATTTAGGACCTTTATAGAATTTGGCCCAGTCGCGGCGAACAGGACGACCATCAGCGTGAAACTTTCCCGTAATATCGCCGTATAGTACAAAGACCGCGATGCCTCTACTCAGCGGCTTTCCAACCATTTCAGCCTTTAGTCCAGCGTGAGCAACGATTAAATCATGATCAAGTTGTTGGTAATGAGGCAACTGTTCATAAAACTCAAGATAGCGTTTGCGAAATTGCTGTTGTTCTTGTGGAGACAGCATTTTCCATTCGGCCACAGTCATTTCTAAGCCGTGAGCAAGCTGGACATCATGTCCTTTGAAAAAGCGGAAAAGTTTATTGCAATGATTGCCAGGGGAATAGTAAAGAATGCCCTCGTCCTGTAAGGCGAATAATAAACGTAGAACTTCAAGTGATTCAGGACCGCGGTCCGTGGCATCTCCAACAAAAGCGAGTTGCCTGTTTTCAGGATGAATAAAGACATCTCGCTGTTTTTCGTACCCTAATCGGTCAATGAGCTTTAGTAGCTCCTGATAGCAGCCATGAATGTCACCAATTACATCAAATTTCATCGAACACACCTCTTTTTAAAAATTTACTATACATATGAGTGGTACAGCGTATAGACTACTATAGCAAGCATAGAAGATCTTCGGAAGGAGGGAGTATACATGATGGAAGAAAAAGTAGTACGCGATGAAGAATTAAACGAAGCATTGTTCACTGAATTACTTATACGCGGAGATGTTAAAGAATTCCGTGATGAGTTTTTATCCCACCATCCATACGACCAAGCAAGTTTTTACGAGAAAGCGGATTCGGGGACAAGGCAATTGCTGTATCAGTATCTCTCTCCTAAAGAGATGGCGGATTTGTTTGAAGCGATTGAATTAGATGATGATGATTACGAAGATCTATTTCTCGAGATGGATGCTCGTTATGCTTCTGATTTGTTGTCCTATATGTACACAGATGACGCGGTAGATATCTTAAACGAATTAAATAAAGAGCAGGTCGCCACTTATTTAACAATCATGGATAAAGAATCGGCGCAGCAAATTAAAGATCTACTGCATTATGAAGAGTATACGGCAGGTTCCATTATGACGACTGAATTTGTAGCTGTACCGAAAAATTCGACAGTACGTTCTGCGATGAACATTCTTCGTAATGCAGCACCTAATGCTGAAACCATCTATTATGTATTTGTCGTTGATGATGATAAGAAGCTGTCAGGCATTGTCACGTTAAGGGATTTGATTCTTGCAGAAGAAGATACCCTGATTAGTGCCATTATGAACGAACGAGTGGTCAGTGTTTCGGTTAGCGAAGACCAAGAAGAAGTAGCGCGAATGATTAAGGATTATGACTTCCTGGCATTGCCGGTAGTCGATTTTCAACAGCATTTGCTAGGCATTATTACCGTCGACGATATTATTGATGTATTAGAAGAAGAAGCTTCAGACGATTATTCGAAACTCGCAGCTGTATCAGATATGGACACGTTTGACAAAAGTTCGTTGACTGCCGCTAAAAAACGGTTGCCTTGGCTGATTTTGTTAACATTTTTAGGTATGTTGACGGCCAATTTGATGGGCATGTTTGAAGCAACGCTGGATCAAGTAGCGTTATTAGCTGTTTTTATCCCACTTATTGCGGGTATGGCTGGTAACAGTGGCACACAAGCACTAGCTGTAGCAGTTCGAGGAATTGCGACAGGGGACATTGAAGAAGAAAGTAAAATGAAATTATTACTCCGTGAAGCGGGTACGGGACTCATTACGGGCATTGTGTGCGGAGTCGTCGTTGTCGGCTTGGTTTACTTCTGGAAAGGTGAATTGTTAATCGGCATGCTCGTCGGAACTGCTGTTATGAGTTCTATTTTTGTCGCCACGTTAGCCGGTTCCTTTATCCCGTTATTAATTCATCGGATGAAGATTGATCCAGCTGTAGCATCAGGTCCTTTTATCACAACGTTAAACGATATTATTTCGATTTTAATATATTTAGGCTTAGCTACCACTTTTTTGAGCCGCCTCTAGAAAAGTGCAAATTGCACTTTTCTTTTTTGTGATGTATTATTAGTACCAGGTAATAATAATCGATGCAGGAGGAATGGACATGTCAATATCATTACAAGGAAAGACTTTTGTCATTATGGGAGTAGCCAACAAGCGGAGCATTGCTTGGGGGATTGCACGTTCGTTAGATCAATCTGGAGCCAATCTAATTTTTACTTATGCAGGTGAACGTTTTGAAAAATCAGTACGGGATTTAGTCGCAACGTTGGATGGGAACCATGAATTGATTTTGCCATGCGATGTGACCAATGATGAAGCTGTTGCGACTTGTTTCACGACAATTAAAGAACAAGTTGGCACAATTCACGGATTGGCGCATTGTATCGCTTTTGCAAAAGGCGAAGAATTAGCAGGCGATTTTTCAGATACATCGCGAGATGGCTTCTTGTTAGCACATAATATTAGCGCGTACTCGTTAACAAATATCGCGAAAAATGCAAAACCATTGATGGCTGAAGGCGGTAGTATCGTTGCACTAACTTATATCGGTGGCGAACGTGTAATGCCTAACTATAACGTCATGGGTGTTGCGAAAGCTTCTCTTGAAATGTCCGTGCGTTATTTAGCAGCAGACCTTGGCAAACACAATATTCGTGTCAACGCGATTTCTTCAGGTCCAATTCGTACGCTTTCTTCAAAAGGTGTCAGTGATTTCAACTCGATTTTACACGAAATTGAAGAAAAAGCGCCATTACGTCGTAATACGACACCTGAAGAAGTGGGCGATACAGCGGCATTCCTTTTCAGTGATATGTCACGCGGAATTACAGGAGAAACTATTCATGTAGACAGCGGGTTCCATATTTTATAAGCAGCAAAAAAACAGATCAGCCGATTTACCGGTTGATCTGTTTTTATTATTCTTAGTTTAATGATTTTTCCATCGTTTTATGGGGAATATCTGCGTCCATAAATTCGTCTGATGTAATTTCATAGCCAAGCTTTTCATAAAAGGCAAGCGCGTGAGTTTGTGCATTCAATTTGAGTCTGAAAATGCCATTTGTCTGAGCATAATCTTCCATTTCGTTCATCATCATGACGCCAATGTGCTGACCGCGGTACTCGGAAAGCACGCATACGCGTTCAACTTTGCCAAGACCGGTTTCAACTTCACGGATACGCCCAGCAGCAATTGGCTGTTCAAGTTGATACGCGATAAAGTGAATGGCGCCATCGTCATGTTCATCCATTTCGATATGAAGAGGAACCTTTTGTTCTTCTACAAAAACTTTTCTGCGAATATCAAAAGCTTGTTCTTTTTCCATTTGGTTTTCAGCCATTTTAACTTTCAACACTTATTGATCATCTCCAGTTAAACGGAATGTCTCATAAACCGTCCACGATCCATCTTCTAATTGATAAAGCAGATGCACCCGGTCAATGATTTCTTCGTGATCAATGCCGGCCATTTTTAACTGACCGTAGACATCAGCATGTTCTGTATCAGACAATTTTTGCCCGATTGTGATATGCGGTATGAAAGAGTGTTTGGACGTGCCACCAAAGAAATCAGAATTTAAATCCTCATGTAGCCCTTTGATTTCAGCAGTCGGTTCTACTTTGAAATACAAAGTAGTGTTAACCGGGGAAAATGTGCTAACACGCGTAGCATGCAATTTAAATGGTTTATGGCGACTTGCAATATTCCGCATTTCTGCTGCCATTTCCTTAATCTGTGATGCATCCACCTCAAATGGATCTTTTAATGTCATGTGAGGAGTGATTAACTCATAATGCGGATCATATCTTTTCCGGTACGAATTGGCAATATCCTGTAATTTTTTTGAAGGAAAAGCTGCGACTCCATATTTCATCCTAATGACCTCCTTGTCTGTAATAACCATCTTATAAGTATGTTGCTCATGCTACTTTGGAGCATCATCAGCCTTTACATGCCGAAGTTCTGAATAAGTGCACGTCTTAAATCGGGCTGCCAATGCTTCCAAGTGTGGTCTCCTTCAAATTCTTCATAAAAGACCGAAAACCCTTTATTTTTCATTAAATTATTTAATTTTCGATTTGGTTCGAGAAAATCAGCAGTTTCTCCTGATCCCAATTTTACGGCTGTTTCTTCTTTTCCAATTACATGATAAACGGTAAACGAGTTTGCTGATTTAAAAGCTTCCACGGCCGTTAATAGGTTTTCGCCAACTTTCGGTGACTGAAGAATTACGCGCCCAAAAATATTTGGGTATTTTAAAGCTGCCATTAGGGACACAGTCGCGGCTAACGAGTCACCAATCAAAGCGCGTCCCATACCCACTTGATAAGTCGGGTACTTAGCATCTAAAAACGGTACCAGTTCGTGTGCTAAAAAGCGCAGGTAAGCGCCATGTTGCTCGCCAGTCGGCTCGTATTTTTTATTGCGATCAGCTACGCTTTTATACGGAACACCGACCACAATAATATTTTCTATTTCTCGATTTTCCAATAATTCATCCACAACTCGCGGAATTCTCCCCAGCTGAAAATAATCTTTGCCGTCAGAAGCAATAACGAGTGTGTATTTATACAAAGGTGAAAAATTGGAAGGGAGATAGACAAGCAGTTGCATATCTTCTTGAAGCTCTTTGCTGTAGATCGATAAATCTTCTACCTTTCCAGTAGTCATGTCTATGCCTCCTTTAGGGTTTTGTAAGAAAATTGTACCACATTGCATAGACAAGGTATAATGGAAAGGAACATGAATAAGTTAAGATGAGAGGGGTTTTGGATATGGATGGCAGAAGATTCCGGGTTCACTCAGATGATGTGACAAAAGCTACTCATGAAGCATTAGAACGTAGAGGCGTTACAAATGAAGACATAGCCAAAATAGTTTTGGATATGCAATTGCCTTTTAACGAAGGACTTAAAATCGAACATTGTATGGAGTCCGTTGAAAGTGTTTTACGTAAACGTGAAATGCAGCATGCCTTACTTGTGGGAATTGAATTAGATGAACTTGCTGAACAAGGTAAACTATCCCGCCCACTTCAACAAATTGTAGGTTCGGATGAAGGTCTTTTTGGCGTTGATGAAATGATTGGACTCGGTGCAGTGTTAACGTATGGCAGTATCGCAGTAACGACATTCGGTCATTTGGACAAAAATAAAACAGGCATTATCCATGAGTTGGATACTAAATACGGTGGACAGGTTCATACTTTTTTGGATGATTTAGTCGCTAGTGTTGCTGCATGCGCATCAGCGCGTATCGCTCACCGCACGCGTGATCTGGAAGAACAAGGTAAGACTTTTGAAGATTTGGCTCCGGAAGACACAGCTCCTGAAACGTATGTAGAAGGTGCAGAGACGTAAACGAGTATTCTAAATGTTCTTTATGTAAGCGGTTGTATTTTTCGAAATGCATTGAATCTAGTAAGAAAGACATGCTATTATGAATAAGAACGTCAAAAATTAGTTTAGAAAAGGGAGGTCACTTTATGTTGAGAAAGAAATTTGGTTTATTCGCTGTAGTTACTCTTGCAGGATCTGTGTTTTTAGCAGGTTGTGGAGATGACAAGGCTACTGAAGGTGGAGGCGGAGAAGAAGCTTCTAAAGATCCAGAATTCCTTAGTATTCTGACAGGTGGAACAACAGGTACGTATTATCCACTTGGTGGCGCAATGGCATCCATTATTGAAACAGAGACAGGTTTAGATACAACTGCCGAAGTTTCACAGGCATCTGCTGCAAACATGACGGCACTGGCTGATGGAGATGCACAAATCGCATTTGTTCAAACAGATACGGCATTTTACGCTGCTGAAGGATCGAATATGTTCGAAGGCGAAGTGATTGATACGGTTTCTGCTATTGGGGCACTTTACCCAGAAACAATTCAATTAGTTACAACTTCAAGTTCAGGTATCGCTTCATTTGACGATTTGGCTGGGAAGAAAATTTCAGTTGGTGCACCTGGCTCTGGGACTTATATTAACGCTGAACAATTATTAGAAATCCATGGCATGACAATGGACGATATTGATGCACAGAATCTTGACTTTGGCGAATCACAAGAAAGCTTGCAGTCAGGTCAAATTGACGCAGCATTCATCACTGCTGGGACACCAACAGGCGCAGTTGAAAGCTTAGGCGCAACTTCTGATGTAGTAATCATTCCTGTAGAAAAGGATAAAGCCGATGAATTGATCGAGAAATATCCTTACTATGCGCACGACGTTGTACCATCTGGTATTTACGGATTGACTGAAGAAGTTCCAACGGTTTCTGTTTTAGCGATGTTAGTCGTGCAGAATGACCTTTCAGAAGATCTTGTTTACAATATCACAAAAGCAATTTACGAAAACACAGATAAAATCCAGCATGCAAAAGCTGAATTGATCAAAGCTGAAACAGGCCTTGACGGAATTGGAATCGATATCCATCCAGGTGCACAAAAATATTTCGATGAAGTAAATTAATTGAATGAGCGATTAACTGACGGTAAAGCGCAAGCTTGCCGTCAGTTATTTGTTTACATAGGGGAGAACAGATTATGCGGTGTAACCGGATACAAAAAATCCTTCTTTTCGTAACCATCCTCCTCATCATCAGCTCCTTAATCGCATTTATCCCTTCCCAGAAGTATTATGTGTTTATCGACAATGAGACTGAAGAAGTAGCGGCTTATGTACCAGTTGTCAGCCCGTACTTCCAACTAATCTATACGCATTCAATTCACTTATCAGAAGTTATTGAAAGCTACAAAGTAGTAAGCGATAATAGAATAATGATGACAGAACTTGAATACGAAGACTTTAACATTGGCATGCCTTCAAATGCAGGAGAAGGAGAGACCTTTGTCGAAAAAGACGGTAAATACTTTATCAAGAATATGACAAAGGAAATTCCGGAGTTTCGGTTATTTGTGGGAGATGTGGATGCCAACTTGTCATTCAAAACTAAAGGACATCAGATGGATTTAAAAAGAACACTTGAAAGAGGACAGTCCTATACGTTTCGCGTAGAGCACTTATCCCTGTTTCAACTAAGAAAAGGAGTGAGAATTGATGAGCGATAAGTTATCTCCAGAAGAACTTCAACAGAAAAAGCTTCCACCAGAAGATGAATCATACATCTCAGAGGAAAAACAAAAGGAAATTCTACAAAAATACGATCCTGAATCCAATACGAGAGATTTAAGTGGAATAATTAAACATGTGGTCTTTTTCGGTTTACTAGCCTTTTCCTTATTCCAATTGTATACCGCTATCTTTGGGCAGTATACTGCTTACATTCAGCGGTCGGTTCACTTAGGGTTTGCACTGTCCTTAATCTTTCTATTATTTCCTGCTAGAAAACGCAAAGGGGCTCGTCACAAAGTTGCCTGGTATGACTACATACTGGCGCTATTATCAGTAGGCGTAGCTGCCTATTGGCCAATTATGTATGATGATTTAGTCTTCCGTCTTGGACGGGTTACCGAATTGGATTTAATTGTCGGGATATTAGCAATCTTGCTGACACTTGAAGCAACACGGCGAGCAGTCGGTATGCCAATTACGGTCATCGCCAGTTTGTTCTTGGCATATTCCTTTTTCGGACCTTATTTCCCAGGGTTTTTACGCCACAGGGGACAGGATTTAGATTCGGTTATCCAACTGATGTTCTATACTACCGATGGAATCTTAGGAACACCCATCAGTGTCTCAGCTACCTTCATTTTTACCTTCTTGTTATTTGGTTCGTTCCTAGTGAAAACGGGGGTCGGGCAGTATTTTAATGACTTGGCTGTATCACTCGCAGGTAATTTAGTTGGTGGCCCCGCGAAGGTAGCAATCTTCTCAAGTGCTTTGCAAGGAACCATTTCCGGAAGTTCAGTGGCCAACGTTGTCACATCAGGTTCTTATACGATTCCGATGATGAAAAAATTGGGTTACAAGAAAGAGTTTGCTGGTGGAGTAGAGGCAGCGGCTTCAACAGGCGGTCAATTAATGCCACCAATTATGGGTGCTGCAGCTTTTCTAATGGTTGAATTTATTGGAGGAGTAACCTACTGGGAAATAGCGAAAGCCGCTGCTATACCGGCTCTTTTGTATTTCACAGGTGTTTGGATCATGACTCATTTCGAAGCCAAACGAATTGGCCTGAAGGGTCTTTCTCCAGAAGAAATGCCAAATCGTAATGAAGTATTAAAAAAGATTTACTTACTTACGCCGATTGTTGCCATCATCGTATTTTTATTGATTGGTGTGCCAACAATGCAAGCAGCACTTTACGGAATCTTGTTAACGATTTTTGTTAGTGCTTTCAACAAAGAAACACGACTTAGCTTTAAAGATATGATTTTAGCTTTAGTCGATGGTGCAAGAACAGCGTTAGCAGTTGCAGCAGCCACAGCAGCAGCAGGTATTATCGTTGGAGTAGTTGTTAAGACCGGGCTCGGATTGAGCTTGGCAAATGGACTAGTTTCAGCTTCAGGAGGAAACATCCTGTTAACGCTGTTCTTCACAATGCTAGCAGCAATTGTTTTGGGCATGGGCTCTCCAACAACTGCCAACTATGTTATTACGTCTACAATTGCAGCACCTGCTATTATTACGCTGTTAATGTTAGATGAGCCAGTTGGAGCAGCAGTTCCACTAGTGGTCGCTTTATCTGCCCATTTATTCGTTTTCTACTTTGGTATCATTGCTGATATTACACCACCGGTTGCACTTGCTGCATTTGCAGCGTCAGGTATCTCAGGTGGAGAGCCGATTAAAACCGGCTTTATTGCTGCTAAATTAGCAGCAGCAGCGTTCATCATTCCATATATGTTCGTGTTATCTCCAGCGCTGTTAATGATTGATACAAGCTGGCCAGAATTGATTTGGGTATTAATTACAGCTCTTTCAGGTATGGTTGCCATCGGAGCAGGACTCATTGGTTTCTGGTACCGAAAACTAAACTGGTTCGAGCGCATTATTACATTTGCGACTGGACTGGCGTTGATTTATCCAGAAGGCTTGTCTGATACAATTGGCGCAATACTATTCGTAATTTTGTTCGGAATTCAATGGATGGCACGTGAAAAGAAACCTGCTAAAACAGTAGCAGCGTAAAAAAGACAAAACCGTTTGGGCCAATGCCCGAACGGTTTTTTTTCATTGTTTTGGTTTATGAAAATACGAAAAAAGCCACCACCCGAAGGTGATGACTTTTTCAAAGCAAACTTTGTTCCTAAAGCTTGCAGTGGGTTTGGCACCCAATGATTTTTACTAATCTTAAAAACAATAAAAATGTTGGATGTCGAACTGCTTACTTTATTCATCATATACGGTTAAAAGAGAAATGTAAAGTTGTTAGAAAGTTTGGTGTTTCAAAAGATCACTAACTTATATGGAGTGCAAATTGATTGTCTGAGTACAAAACTATGGACAGTTACTAAAAAACAGGTACTAGTCTGATGTTCATTTGCTAAATTACCAAACGGCTGTTTTTATTTTCCTTAAAAGGATTGCCGTTAGTATAGCTGTGGTATAGAATAAGAACAAATGTTCTATTTGGAGGTGGTAATTATGAAGATGCATGAATTACCGGAACCTTATATTTTTTGTATCGACATGTGCGGCTTTTACGCCAGTGTTTCAGCGGTCGAGCTTGGATTTGACCCTTTAGAAGTTTGTCTTGCAGTTGTCGGGAATCAACAGCGAAAAGGCAGTGTTGTATTGGCTGCATCACCCATGATGAAAAAACGTTTTGGTGTGAGAACAGGTACAAGACTGTTTGAAATTCCAAATCACCGAGATATTTTGTTGATCGAGCCAAAAATGAAATTGTATCTACAGAAATCCATGGCCATTTCAGAGTTATTAGCAAGCTACGTGCCGAAAGAATCGATTCACATCTACAGCGTGGACGAAAGTTTTGTTGAACTTACAGGAACTGAAAAGTTATGGGGAGCACCCACAATGACGATGCGCCGCATTCAACAAGAAATACTAGAGCACTTTAAACTGCCTTCTTCAGTCGGCGGAGGACCGAACATGCTACTAGCAAAACTAGCACTGGATTTAGAAGCGAAAGAGACTGGATTTGCCTTTTGGACTTACGCCGATGTGGCCATGAAGTTGTGGCCCGTTAAACCGTTGAGCCGCATGTGGGGCATTGGGTCTCGAACCGAGAAGACCTTAAACAATATGGGGATTTTCTCTGTTGGTGATTTGGCTTGTGCTGATGTTTCAGTTCTAGAAAAACAGTTTGGTATTTTAGGAAATCAGCTGCATCAGCACGCCAACGGCATCGATCTGTCAGATATGGGGACACCTTTAGTCGAAGGACAAATTAGTTACGGCAAAGGACAAATTTTATACCGGGATTACATAGAAGAACAAGACATCATGACCATCATCCTGGAAATGTGCGAAGACGTCGCGATGAGAACACGCCAAGCGAGACGTGCAGGACGGACCATTCACTTAAGCATCGTTTACAGCAAGACAGCTTTCGGTGGTGGATTTTCCCACTCACGGTCCATTGACGAAGCGACAAATGATACATTGAAAATTTATAAGGTTTGCCAAGGCATTTTCAGAGAGTATTTTCAACACAAGCCAGTTCGGCAAATATCATTAGCTATCAGCAATTTAGAAGAAGAGTCATCGATGCAGTTAAGTCTCTTTGACGAAAAAAAGTTTGAAAACAGACAGCTTGGAGAAGCGATGGATCGGATTCGTAAAAGATATGGCTATTCAGCTATTTACCGCGGTGTATCAGCTACACAAGCGGGTACTGCGATCGCACGAACGAAATTAATCGGTGGGCACAATAAAGAATAAGGGGGCGATCCGAATGAAACGCAATAAGTATTTAAAAGTTGTCGGAGACATCAAAGACCGCGGACGCATCAAGTGGACTGCGTTAATGTTACCCGAGCATATTGAAATGATTCGGGAATGGTATGCCAAAGATGAACAAGTACCGAAGCCACAGTTAACTGAAGACGATTTGCAGCTGCTTCAAGAAGAAATGGATATTGCGTTAAAGCGACAATGTGAAGTGGTAATTCAAAGTTGGAAAGAAGGTGTCATCCATGAGTACCGTGGAACAATTGAAGGCATTGATGTAAGAAGTAGAGTGCTAATTTGTGTGGAGTCAGAGAAAAAGTATAGGTTACCGATCGATGAAGTGGTTGCGATTGTCATGGTGGATTGACGTTCAATCGAGTGCCACGAAAGGTACTGAATTACAACAAACCCTTTGAGGCATTCATGAATTTTTTGCCGCGTTCGACTTGAATTGACAATTTACATATTTATAGGCTATTGGATATGATAAAGTAAAAGAAAAAAGGAGGTAATATGAGTGAAGAAAATTATAGTGTTCGTTGTGCTATTACTTATGCTTAGTGGTATTTTTACTAATCAATCCTTAGCAGCTACTAATTTAAAGGATGTAGAGAAAAGTAATCGCTTTTATAATGAGATTCAATATCTTATTAAAGAAAAGGTGATTTCAGGTTTTCCAGACGGTACTTTTCGTCCGAAAAGTAATGTCACAAGAGCGCAAGCGGCAATCATGATAGGGAGAGCTATGGGCTACGATGGAAAACAAAGAAATACAAGCTTTTCAGATGTAAGCTCTTCAAAAATTGCAAGTGGCTATATTGCTGAAGCTACTGAAAACTCTTTAATATCGGGGTATCCTGATGGAACGTTCAAGCCCGACAAAGTAGTAACAAGAGCAGAAATGGCAATAATATTAAATCGAGCTTTTTTCAATAAGACGATCACGCCTACCGTCTCTTTTAGCGATGTGGGCAAGAAGATGAGCTCATATTATTCTATTATGAATTTAGCTGCGATGGGAATCGTAAGCGGCTATGAAGATGGAACGTTCAAGCCCAATAATAGTTTGAACAGAGAACAGTTTTCTGCTTTTCTGGCAAGAGCATTTAATGATGATTTTATCAAGTCACCTGACAAGACCGAAACGGTGTCACAACAACAAGCGATAAAAAAGGCTAAAAGTTATCTAGAATACACATCATTTTCTAGAAGCGGTTTGATTGCTCAATTAAAATATGAAGGTTTTAGTAATGCAGATGCGACGTATGCTGTGGACAAAATTAATGTGAATTGGAGAGGACAAGCCGTAAAAATGGCCGAAAATTATCTAGAATACACATCATTTTCTAGAAGCGGTTTGATCGCTCAATTAGAATATGAAGGATTCAGTAATGCAGATGCGAAGTATGCTGTGGACAAAATTAATACGAATTGGAGAGAGCAAGCCGTAAAAATGGCTAAAAATTATCTTGAATACACATCCTTTTCAAGGAGCGGTTTGATCGCTCAATTAGAGTTTGAAGGGTTCAGTAATGCAGATGCGACGTATGCTGTGAATGCCGTAGGACTCTAGTAGAAGTATGTAGATAATCGAAAGAATCAACGGTGAATATGAGTAAAGATTTTGGTTACACATATTTTTAATTAATGATGAAAATGTAAGCTATAATATATTCATTTTACGACTTCTAAGTAGAAGTCGTTTTTGATTTCATCAAATTTATTTGTTGGAAGATTGACAATAAGTAATGCTTAATATATACGATAGGATTTTAGAAAATACTAAACTACACAGAACATATGAAGCTCTTTTAACGTTAGTATATAGATTTCTAGGAATTTAAGAGAAAGGTTTAGAAGCTTCTTGTCATCTCTATAGTCTTGCATAGTAAACTTGAATAAAAAAACCACTTCCTCTCTGATTTCAATCAGATAAGGAAGCGGTCTTTGGTAGTGGATTCTTATTCGGTATCCAACCACTACACCATTGAAGTTTGAAAAGTGCCTCAAACCATTGATAGATTAACATGTATGATTCCTACTGGGCTCGAACCAGCGACCTCTACCCTGTCAAGGTAGCGCTCTCCCAGCTGAGCTAAGGAATCTCAATTTCCAGGACAAATATAAGTATAGCTCGTCCGCAGAAAAAGTCAATAGTTTACAAAGAAGAAAAGAAGCCTGTTTAGGGTCATTCGGTTAGTAGCATGTGGCGATTTGTATTGCTACAAGTCGATTAACCTACTGTCCAACACCTTTAAAGCCGGCATTTTTTGCTTCTTGTTCGGAACAGAACCATTCTTCTGGATTGGTTTGCTCGTAAGAAGAGTCGCTTGGCAGGTGGTAGATTTTATTGCCACTGCGGTTTATGTTGCCTTTAATATCGCAGTCGGTAGTTGCTTCTTTAGGGGGCGTGCTCGGAGTGCTAGTTGGTTCTTGTCCGTAAGCTTCCGAGTCAAAGCCGCGGTCTGTTGAATAATTTTCATATTGCCAAATGCCTGTTTGGCTGTCTTTGGCGACTTGCTCTACTTGTTCAAAATCGTCGAGGTAACGTGTGTTTGGGGGAAAGACGTAAGCAACTCTGGCCAGTCCAGATGCTAGCATTTGTTCTTGAACGCTCTCACCATCGACATAAATGTAAGCAAGTAAACGGTCATAATCATCAAAGCGGTCACCGACATCAAATTCAATCGATACATCACCAGATTCGATCAAACGTCTGTTTTCTTCAGTGGCCTCACTACCAAGCGGTTGTTTGCCGAGGCGTGGATGATTGGTTTCGGGTGTGTCTATTAATAGGTAGCGAACCGTCACTTCTTCGCCTTCGTATATAATTTTTATAGTATCGCCATCAATAACTTGCGTTACTTTCACATCAATTTGGTCCGTGGTGCCAGAAGTGTCGGTCGATTCTAACATTCCGCAGCCCGATAGGAATAATACAGCAACTAGCATCAATTTTAGTTTCATCACAATCCCCACTTTCAGTTCTTCATAAGTATATAAATAATTATGTTACCTGGCAATTGGATAACGGCTCTAAGTCGATCGTTCCCGTCGTTAACGCTAAAAAACGGCATAATAAAACGCCTCTTTCAATCAAAAATTGAAAAGGCGCCTTTATGTACGGGAGTGATAGAGTCTAATCCGTTTCCGCAATTAAAGTGTTGTCTCCGCGGGTGATGCTGTTTCAGCGTAATACAAAAGCGATTCTTCCGTGAGACCTTCTAATTTTTCCTTATTAACCCCAACTTCTAATTCACCCGTAAAAATAGTTTCCCACCAATAGGTCTGTTCATTCATTTTATTTCCCCCCTGGTTTTAATTGTATTGTTTGACTATTCTATACCCTTAAAGGTTACACTAATAAACAAATAAGGTAAAAAAGCTGAAAAGCATTAAAAGGAGAGATTTGGCATGATTTCAATTGGCATCATTGGAACAGGAATTGTTGGCGAACGAATTATTAAGCAACTGGAACAAGAACATCATGTGGACATAAAAATAGTTTTTGATCCACAAACAGAGCGTCTTACGCAAATTAGTGAAACTTACGGAATCCCTATGGCGAAATCAGTGGAAGAAGTGCTGCATTCAGACATCAATTGGGTTTATATTGCGACGCCTCCCGCTTTTCACGAAGAAATCGCTGAACGTGCAGCTAGTGCAGGGATTAATATCCTGTGCGAAAAACCATTGGCCCACAATGTTGAAGCTGGCAAAGCGATGGTAAAAACTGTACAAAATAACCGAGTGCAAACTGCCATGCATTTCCCCTTAATGTATAAACCTGCAATTCGTGAAATGGCCAAGCGCATTAAGGAAGGCGATATCGGAAAAATTGTCCGAATCGAACTTCAAACTTTTTTCCCAGACTGGCCGAGGTTATGGCAACAAAATCCGTGGATTGGTTCAAGGAGCCAAGGTGGATTTGTTCGTGAAGTGTTCCCTCATTATTTTCAATTAATGCATCGTCTCTTTGGAGCATTGTCGTTTACATCTCATCATATTACCTATCCAGAACAAGCGGATAAATGCGAAACTGGACTCATTGCACACGGACTTACCGAAGCAAAAATTCCTTTTTTACTGACAGGGATTAGCAATATTGGTCAAAAAGAATTATTGCAGTTTAAAGTGTATGGAGAACAGGGCGTGCTGACTCTAGAAAACTGGACAACCCTTTATAAATCAATGTACGGAGAAGACCGTCAATTGATTGAAGAATTTGAAGAAGTCCCGTCGCTGTTTGAAGAAATGAATAACCAGTCTACTTTATTGGTTAATTTCGAAGAAGGATTAATTGTTCAACGCTATATCGATCATTTACTGATGGAATAACTCTTTGTTTTTTCTATAATTCTTTTGGGTAAAGAACTTAAGGTCATTAACTTCGCTTATGCAATGCCAAAATTGCTATACTGAAGAAACTTAGAGGAGGTTGGACAATGAATTTTACAGCAACTGATGTGGAACGCATGATAGAAGAACAACGTGCTTACTTTTATACAGGTGACACGAAACCAGCGGATTTTCGAATTGAACAATTGTACCGCTTAAAAAGCGTGATCCAATCTCATGAAAAAGAGATTATCGATGCTTTGAAAAAAGATTTAGGAAAAAGTGAATTTGAAGCTTATGCAACAGAAGTCGGTTTTGTACTCGATAGCATCGGCAGCATGGCAAAAAATATAGAAGACTGGATGAAGCCTGAACACGTCAAGACACCAATTCATCTTCAGCCGGCTAAAAGCTTTGTTATCCGTGAACCATACGGCTCTGTGTTAATCATTGGGCCTTTCAATTATCCATTCCAATTGGTGATGGAGCCATTAATTGGAGCGATTGTCGGTGGGAATTGTGCGATAGTCAAACCTTCAGAAGCAACACCTCACGTGGCAAAAGTAATTGGTACTATAATTGAAGAAGCATTTCCTTCTTACTATGTTCGTGCAGTCGAAGGCGAACGTGAAGAAGTAACCGCATTGATTCATGCCTCATTTGATTATATTTTCTTTACCGGCAGTGTGAATGTCGGAAAAGTCATCATGAAAGCTGCATCCGAGCGCTTAACGCCGATTACCTTAGAACTCGGAGGCAAAAGCCCGGCGATTGTCGACCAAACAGCGAACCTGGAACTTGCTGCAAAACGAATTGCTTGGGGGAAACTGATGAATACCGGTCAGACATGTGTGGCACCTGATTATATTTGTGTACACGAATCGGTTAAAGAAGAATTCCTGAAAATTTTAACGAAAACAATAAAAGGCTTTTACGGCAAAGATGCACAACAGAGTCCTGATTTTGGGCGGATCGTCAACACTCAACATTTTGATCGATTGACTGAAATTATTCGCAAAGAAGCGGGACAAATTATTTATGGCGGCAATACGGATCGCAATGACTTGTATATCGAACCGGTCCTTCTAAACAATGTTAGCTGGGACAGTCCCTCTATGGAAGACGAGATTTTTGGTCCGATTTTACCAATTATTAGCTATACAGACTTGCCGTTATTGTTGCGTCAAATCCGTAACTTGCCGAAACCATTATCGGCGTATTTGTTTTCAGAAAATGAACGTGCGACACAATTTTTCTTAGATCAATTACCATTTGGCGGCGGCTGTATTAACGATACGGTTTCTCATGTGGGTAGCTCTTATTTACCGTTTGGTGGCATCGGAACGTCGGGTATCAATTCCTATCATGGTAAATCCAGCTTTGAAACCTTTACACACGCTAAATCCATCTTGAAGAAATCAACTAAACTATCGACAAATTTACTGTTTCCACCCTACAAAAATAAAGCGAAATGGATCAAGACAGTACTGAAATAAGCGGCCTTCGGGTCGTTTTTTTCGTTTCTGTCTGTCTTACGCTCGTCGAATCTACATGGGCGCCTGCGCTTTTCAGTGTCCAGGCTCCGGCGCCCAGATTCTAGGGTCATAAGCCAACCCAGCTGCGTGGCAAAGAGCGCCACACTGCTGGTCTGTCTTATGCCCGTCGAATCTACATGGGCGCCTGCGCTTTTCATGAATCTGATATGATACTTAGTAAGAGGTGATGGCAATGGCAGAACGCATTTTAATTGTTGAAGATGAAAAAAGCATTGCGCGTGTATTGGAATTGGAATTGAAGTTTGAAGGATATGAAACAGGCGTTGCTCATACAGGATCTGAAGGATTGATTCAGTTCCGGGAGCAGAACTGGGATTTGGTGTTGCTCGATTTGATGTTGCCAGAAATCCACGGCTTGGATGTGTTAAAGCGTATCCGCATATCGGATGCGGCGATTCCGGTTATTTTGCTAACAGCTAAAGACGATGTAAAAGATAAAGTGGCTGGTTTGGATTTAGGTGCCAATGATTATATTACGAAACCGTTTGAGATTGAAGAAGTGCTGGCACGAATTCGTGCGTGTCTGCGCCTATCAAACGGTAATGGAAATTCAGCGCTTCACCGTTTTCATGAGCTGGAAATGAACGAAAGTACGCGGGACGTCAAACGTAACGGACGGATGATTGAATTGACGCCACGGGAATTTGATTTATTGCTGTATTTGATTAAAAACTCACAGCAAGTGCTTAGCCGTGAACAAGTCTTGAATGCGGTGTGGGGCTATGATTATTACGGAGACACCAATGTAATCGACGTTTATATTCGCTATTTGCGGAAGAAAGTAGATTTGGGTGAACGTTCTACGTATATCCAAACCGTTCGTGGAGTGGGCTATGTGTTGAAGGAGCAAAGCCATGAAACTAAAAAATAAAATTCATATTTCCTCCACGTTGTTGATGCTGGTGATTTTGTTAATCTTGGCTTTCGTTATTTATTTTTCATTTAGCCGATTGACGTATTCGACAGAAGTTGAACAGCTTCAGACGGAAACGAACGCACTGGTGGCGAAGTTTAATAATACGGAAACGGAAGATCCAAGTACGGTGCTGCGTGCCTATGTCCCTGTTAATGGGCTTGTGAAAGTTACGACAGCTGATGGTCAACAACTAGCACCTATCCAATCTCCAACGGTAACTGTCAAGCTCCCCGATAAACTAGAAGAGCTGTCGGGCACAATCAACGTGGAAGGCGAGCGCTTTGCTTATGTTAAAGCACCGATTATTTGGACGGATGGCCAAGTGGCAGAAGTTACAGTTGCACAGTCGATGCAGGAAACGACAAAAAACTTGGAGACGCTGCGGCTGGTTTTAGTTGCTGTCACTTTGCTAGCTATGATTCCCGTGATTATTTCGAGTGTCGTTCTAGGAAGAATTGTTACACGGCCGATTACCAATTTGACGACTACCATGACACGCATACAGCGTAACGGTAATTTTGAAAAACTACCGGTAGCAAGCAATTCACACGATGAATTGACTGAGATGGGCAATACCTTCAATGAAATGATGGACTTGTTAGAAGAAAACTATTCCAAGCAAGAAGAATTTGTTTCGAATGCTTCCCACGAACTAAAGACACCGCTAACGGTAATCGGCAGCTATGCCAAACTGCTCCAGCGACAAGGCATGCACGATAAAAAAATTGCGGAGGAAAGTTTGGTAGCCATACGTGCAGAGACCGACCGGATGAAGGTGTTGATCGAGCAATTGCTGCATATTGCTCGCCGAAGCGAATCACAAATGGAATGGATCACTGTAAATGTAGTCGATATACTGGCGCAAACCGTCACGGCCATGAACACATCTTATGATCGTGAGTTCGAGTTGATTACAGCTGAACAGTCACTACCGGTCGTTACAGATGTCTCGAAGTTCAAGCAGCTTCTCTATATTTTGCTGGACAATGCCAGAAAGTATAGCGCTAATAAAATTGAGGTAATCGCTCAAAAAAATGGAGACACCGTTATTCAGATTCGTGATACAGGAATCGGCATTCCAAAAGATGCAGTGCCTTTTGTCTTTGAACGATTTTATCGTGTAGATAAAGCAAGGAACCGAGAAACTGGGGGATTTGGGTTAGGTCTATCATTGGCAAAACAACTGGCTGATTCATTGAAGGTTGAAATTAGTCTGGAGAGCATCGAGCAGTTGGGTACGACAGTAACCATTACTTTCTCAGAGAATTCTAATGTTGCTGATGTACACTTGAAACAGGAGGGATGATGATGCGAAAGTGGATTTTGATGACCTTAGCGACGATTTTACTTGGTGGGTCAGTAATAGCCTTTCTGCTGTTTCCACGCACTTCTCCTGAAATTTCAGAAGAGCAGGCCGAGGAAACGGTAATTAGCTTGTACGGGGGAAGTATTGAACAAACTACAGCCTCTGGAGAAGATTACCAAGTCGAATTCCAACGGACAGATGGACGCTATCTCGCTCTAGTAAACCGACAAAACGGCCAAGTAGAAAGCATGAAACTACTAAAAAAAACGGAAAAAGCTAAAAAATTAACCGAACAACAGGCAGAAAAGATGGCTTTAGAGAAAGTTGAAGGAATAATTGGGAGCAACACCTACAACAAAGATCGAAACGAGTACACCGTTAAAGTCGAGGAAGAAACGCAAGTCTCGACTTTGGTGCTATCTGCTGCAACAGGGGAAGTATTAACAATCAGTAAAGAGCCGGTTCAAGTAGTTCCGTCAGAAGAACCGGATCTCGAGCGGATTATTACACGCAACGAAGCGATTAGACTGGCTAAAAAAACATTGTCAGGAGAAGTTCAAGACGATGAATTCGTGGAGACCGTAGATGGTGGCTATTACTTGATTGAAATTGAGAATGACGAAACGGATCAAGAAGCGACAATTCAAATTCATGCAGTTCGTGGCGATACAATGACAGTCGAATGGGACAATTGACTTGAACGAATCTGCATTCATTTCTCATCAGTTTCTCATCTTGCCTTAATCTTCTACTCAGAAGAAGAGGTTATTGTAAGAGTAACAACAAATGAGGAGGAGAAATTACATGAAGAAATTAGTGTATATTCCAGTAGCAGTCGGGGTTTTAGCTTTTGGAGGCGTTGTAGTAGCCAATTCGGAAACAGCAGCTGTTAATGGCAAAGTGACTGATGACGTACAAGAAGTCGCAACTGAAAAAATGATGAGCACAGAAGAAATTTCAGCGAAAGCGCTTGAACTGGCAAATGGTCGCATTACGGATATTGAATTGGATACAGACGACAAAAGAGCCAATTACGAAGTAGAAATTGATTTTGATGGCTACGAATACGACATTGAATTTGATGCTTATACGGGTGAAGTACTTGAGCAGAAGCGTGAAAAAGACAACGCTGAAAAATCTCAGACAGCTACAGTGGGAGAATTTATTAGTTCTGACGAAGCGATTAAAGCGGCGTTAGCTACAGTGAATGGAACTTTCGAAGGGTTTGAGCTAAAAGCCGAAGAAAATCCTGCTTACTACGAGGTTGAAGTTCAAGATGGACGCATAGAACATGAAGTTGATGTTAATGCTAAAGACGGCTCTATTCTAAACCTTGCTTCAGATGAAGAAGATGATGACCGCGATTAATCAAAACTAAATAAAAACACAAAAGACGAAGGGGCGAAATCAGTTGATTTCGCCCCTTCGTCTTTTAAATTATGACTTTAAAAAAATCCTATTATTTGGCATGCGATAAGACTGAGGGAAATTTAACGAGTGCCACTTTCTTTAATAAGCGGGCAAAATGATTTTTGCGACTGTCCCTAGTCCGGCCGTACTCGATATGGTGAGAGTGCCGTTATGTTCTCGTATAATCTTTTGAGAAACCAATAACCCTAGTCCTGTACCGCTAGCTTTGGTCGTATAAAAAGGTTCGAAAATACCGTCTAAATCTTTTTCGGAAATTCCGATACCTGAATCTTCGAAGCTGATGGAAAACTTATTATGTTTTTCAGAAGTGATTGTTATTCGTATTTTTCCTGGCTGTTCCATTGACTCGACTGCGTTTTTCAATAAATTAATAAAAACTTGTTTTAAATGATGTTCTTCACCGTTGACTTGGAAGTCTTCTTGCCATTCTTTTTTTAATTCAATGCCGTTCAGATTAAGTTCAGAACCGAACAAGGTAAGAATATCTTCCAATGCTTGCTGAATACTAAACTTTTTTTGTGTGACGGCTTGTGGTTTGGCAAGCACTAAAAACTCACTAATGATCAAGTTGATCCGGTCTAATTCGGATTGAATCAGTTCGGTATATTCCGGAAAAAGATGCTTCGGATCGCGATGCATCATTTGGATAAAGCCAGAGATGACGGTCATGGGATTTCTAATTTCATGAGCGACACCAGCTGCAATTTCGCCTGCAAGCTTGAGTTTTTCAGATTGTAAAATCAGTTTGTCGGATTCTTTTTGGTAGCTGATGTCGCGAGAAATGATGGATGTCGCTACTACTTTTTGGGAATGGTCAAAAATAGGTGACAAGGTGATTAACGCGTGAAAGCGGCTGCCATCTTTTCGAAGATCTATTGTTTCTAAGAGAGAGTAACTTTTTCCTTGCTGAACATCCAATGTGCGTCTCTCGACGTCTTCTTTCATGTCCTGTGGATAAAGTGGCAAGGTGTTTCCTATGCATTCTTCAGAGGTCCAACCGTACAATTCTTCAAAAGCAGGGTTGACTGCGATGATTTTATTGTTTGGATCGAAAACAGCGATAGCATCTTTGGCTGTTTCAAAAAATAACTGTAAGTAACCTTCTTTGGATAACAAAGCTTTTTCCATCGATGCATTAGTTAGTTCTAGCTGCTTCCAATAGCGACTAAAGTAAATACTATGAAGCAAGGTAATCGATAATATCGATAGTATAAAAATAACGATGGATAATTGTGTGTAAGAAAAAGGATTTCCAGTATCAAAGCGGTCAAACAGTGTTGATAGGAGTGTGAATTCAATGGCAGTTGCTAAGCCGAGGATAAGAATAAGTTTGGTATCATTGTACAAAGCAGAAATAATAATTGGTACGACAAAATAAATAAGTGTAATAGGAGACAAAGATTCAACGTTCAAAATGAAGATGTACAGATTCATAGCAAAAAGAATAGCATACTGCAAGGTGCGTTCTTTCATTTTAGACATAGCCAAAAGAAATAAAAAATAACTGGAAATTCCGAAAAGCGGAGAAACCACTGCTGTATTTGTTTCTATTAATTGATTGAGCAAAAAATGGAAAATACTTAAAAATCCGAATACATGAATGAACAATTGGCTTCTTTTGCGATTAATAATCTTGCTTTCCATAAGTCACCTCAGCGTTTTGCTTTAAAATGATATCAGTCCTACTTAGAAAGTTATGAATAGTGAGTACAGTCCTAATTGGGTATATTGTGACTAAAATGACGCGTCTAACTAATTTTTTTAGCTAACTAATACTATAATACTATAAGACGGGACTGTGCGAACATCATTGATTTTGATATGATTAAAGAACCGAGGAGTGGTAGAGATGACTTATCAATGGAACCAAAACGAAACAATCGATTTGTTAAAAGAATTAGTGGAAATTCCAAGTCCATCTGGATACACCATGAATGTTATGTCAAAAATTCGTACTGCATTGACACAGTGGAATGTGGAGTATGAGACGACTCATAAGGGAGCAGTCATTGCGACGATCCCAGGAAAGAATCAACAGCAGCACCGTTTGCTGACAGCGCATGTCGATACGCTTGGAGCTATGGTGAAAGAAATCAAGTCGAGCGGTCGTTTAAAACTATCGTTAGTTGGCGGTTTTAAATTCAATGCAATTGAAGGTGAAAATTGCCTCGTACATAAAGCGGACGGTTCAACAGTTTCTGGAACAATCCTTTTACATCAAACGACTGTGCATGTTTATAAAGATGCCGGTACAGCAGAACGTAGTGCAGACAATATGGAAGTGCGTCTAGATGAAAAAGCATTTTCGAAAGAACAAGTGAAGAACTTAGGTATTGAAGTAGGAGATTTTGTTTCTTTTCAACCAAGATTTGAAGCGACAGCGTCAGGTTATATTAAATCTCGTCATTTAGATGACAAGGCAAGTACCGCGCTACTGCTTCAATTGGTAAAACATTTTAGTGAAACGGGAGAGCAGCTGCCCTATACAACACATTTTTATATTTCAAACAATGAAGAAATCGGTTACGGTGGAAACTCCAGCATTCCGAAAGAAACACAGGAATATATCGCTGTTGATATGGGAGCTATTGGAGACGGCCAAGAGTCGGATGAGTACACGGTTTCCATTTGTGCAAAAGACTCAAGTGGTCCTTACCATTATGGACTGACACGCCATTTAATTTCTTTGGCGCAAACCAATGCAATCGATTATAAAGTGGATATTTATCCTTATTATGGATCAGACGCGTCAGCTGCCATCAGTGCAGGACATGATGTGAAGCATGCTTTGTTTGGTCCTGGAATTGAAGCTTCCCATTCATATGAACGTACGCATACAGATTCATTACAAGCGGCAGCAGCATTGCTTTATGCATACGTGCTGTCTTCAATGGTTTCTTAAGAGTTAGGAGAGTGTTTTCATGAACAGCAAAGAGTTACTTACAGCCATTCCGTATAAGCAGATTAAAGGTGCCTTGCCTGATCGCATTGAGCATTTAACTATAGATTCACGTGATATTAAAAAAGATTCAATTTTTGTTTGCATCACTGGCTACACAGTAGATGGCCATGATTTTGCCCAACAAGCGGCAGACCAAGGAGCAGCAGTCATTGTAGCAGAAAAACCTTTAACAATAGATAATGCAACAGTGATTCTTGTCGAAAGTACGTCACGAACATTGGGACTTCTAGCTGCTAAATTTTACGATTATCCTTCTAAGCTTCTTCACATGATTGGAGTTACCGGAACTAATGGCAAAACGAGTGTGGCTGGTATTCTGCATTCGATGCTAATGGAATTAGGCGAGAAATCGGCAATGACGGGGACGATCGGCTTTAACTTGAATGGCCAATTGCATCCATCAGCTAATACGACAAATGATGTATTGACGACACAACAGATGATTGCGCGTGCGCGTGACGAAGATTGTTCGCATATGACGATGGAAGTTTCGTCGCACGGTTTAATTTTGGGTCGTTTAGCTGGTGTAGAGTTTGATACGGCTATCTTTACTAATTTGACACACGATCATTTAGATTTTCACGGAACGATGGAAGAATACGGTCATGCCAAAGCGTTATTATTTTCACAGCTTGGCCAGGATGTAGCCAATCAAAAGCAAGCCATCTTAAATGCGGACGATCCGTGGTCTAGTGAAATAGCAAAAATGACGCCTCATCCGGTGTACACATACAGCATTCAAAATGATGCACAATTCCGAGCAAAAGATATTCAATTGGCGCATACAGGAACTACGTTCACCTTGCATTGTCCTGCAGGCCAGTTTCCGGTAGCGATGAAACTGCTCGGTGAATTTAATGTTTCTAATGCGTTAGCTGCGATTGCCGCTTTATACGCAGAAGGCTATAAGTTAGATGAAATCTTACAAGCACTTGCGGCAATTGCGCCGGTAGAAGGTCGCATGCAAAAAGTGGAAGTTGAAGCACCTGTATCGATTTTTATTGATTATGCGCATACACCTGATGCGATTGAAAAAGCAATTGAAGCCGTTCAAGATTTTAAAAAGAATCGCATTATTTTTCTTGTTGGAACGGGTGGAAATCGTGATAAGACTAAACGTCCGATTATGGCTGAAAAAGCATCGGTTGCTGATTATGTGGTCTTGACAACAGATGACCCACGCGATGAAACGTACGACAGTATTTTAGAAGACCTGAAAAGTGGCATGACACATGAGCAGTTTGCTTGTATCGGTGACCGTGCAGAAGCAGTTAAGCATGCTGTTCAGCAAGCAGAGAGTGGCGACATTATTATTCTTGCTGGAAAAGGGCATGAAGATTATCAAATTATCGGCAACACCAAATACCCACACAGTGATAAAGAAATCGCGATACAAGAAGCATTGAAGAAGTTTTAGTGGAAAAGGAGCCTCCAACGGCTTCTTTTTTCTGTAGACGTTAAAATTCCTTGTTTTTTTCAGGTTCGTTCTCTAAGATGAAGAGAGTAGATTAAAGGAGCGTATAAACATGTCAGACCAATTAACGAATGAAATTCAAAATAGAAGAACTTTCGCTATCATTTCCCACCCGGATGCCGGTAAAACGACCTTAACCGAAAAACTATTATTATTCGGTGGAGCTATTCGTGATGCGGGAACAGTTAAAGGAAAGAAAAGCGGCAAGTTCGCAACATCCGATTGGATGGAAATTGAAAAACAACGTGGCATTTCTGTAACTTCTTCCGTTATGCAATTTGATTATGCCGGACATCGTGTCAATATTCTTGACACACCAGGACACCAAGATTTCAGTGAAGATACGTACCGTACATTGATGGCTGTTGATAGTGCAGTCATGATTATTGATGTTGCCAAAGGAATTGAAGCGCAAACTGTTAAGCTTTTTAAAGTCTGCAAAATGCGTGGCATTCCAATTTTCACCTTTATCAACAAAATGGATCGTCAAGGGAAAGAGCCATTAGAATTAATGGAAGAACTTGAAGAAGTACTTGGCATTCAATCTTATGCCATGAATTGGCCAATCGGTATGGGGAAAGAATTTCTTGGAATTTATGACCGTTTTAACAAACGCATTGAACCGTTTCGTTCAGCAGGAGATCGCTTTCTTGAACTTGATGAAAACGGCAAAATGATCGAAGAACATGAAATGAAAAAAACTTCTTATTATACACAGGCAATGGACGATATTGAGTTATTGGATGAAGCCGGTAATGACTTTTCGATTGATCGTGTAAAAAAAGGTGAATTGACGCCAGTATTTTTCGGTAGTGCATTGGCTAACTTTGGTGTGCAAACGTTTTTGGAAACCTATTTGCAATTTGCTCCTTCCCCGCAGCCGCGTATTACGCAACAAGAGGAAATAGTTGATCCAGTGGACATGCCGTTTTCAGGATTTATCTTTAAAATCCAAGCCAATATGAATCCTGCTCACCGCGACCGAATTGCTTTTGTACGGATCGTGTCTGGTAAATTTGAACGAGGAATGACTGTTACTTTAGCGCGTACCGGAAAAACGATTAAACTATCACAAACTACACAGTTTTTAGCAGATGACCGCGAAATGGTTAATGAAGCCGTAGCTGGCGATATTATCGGGTTACACGATGTAGGAAATTACCAAATTGGTGATACAATTACAAGTGGCAAGAAATTCGAGTTTGAAAGTTTGCCGCAGTTTACCCCAGAGCTTTTTGTGAAAGTAACGGCTAAAAACGTTATGAAACAAAAACATTTCCATAAAGGGATTCTTCAATTAGTTCAAGAAGGCGCGATTCAGTACTACAAAACGCTTCATCTAGAAGAAGTTATTTTAGGGGCTGTCGGACAACTTCAGTTTGAAGTATTCGAACACCGTATGAAAAATGAGTATAACGTAGATGTGCGTATGGAGCCGGTTGGTAACAAAATTGCACGTTGGATTGAAAATGAGGAAGATGTGAAAGAATCGATGTCAAGTGGGCGTTCAATGCTTGTGCGTGACCGTTTCGATCGATACGTCTTTTTATTCGAGAATGAGTTTGCGACACGTTGGTTCCAAGATAAAAATCCTAATATTCGACTATATAGTTTGTTATAAAAAACCTGCTACTAGCGGGTTTTTTTTTGAGTAAAAAAGTGGCAGATAAGTGAACAAGCTCTGTTAAATTTGCGGTTATAAAGGATTTTTCTTATGATAGAAGAACACAGTAAAGAGAGGGTTTGAAAAGATGAGAATAAGTGATTTTTCGATAAAAAGGCCCGTCTTTACATTGGTCATCATGTTTTTGATCATTATTCTTGGGGCGGTATCATTTACACGAATTCCGATTACGTTGATCCCTGAACTTAACCCGCCGATTGGTGTCGTGGTAACTAATTATCCAGGTGCTAGTCCGACAGAAGTAAGTGAAAAAGTAACAAAGCCTTTAGAAGCAAATTTGGCGACATTGCCGGGTATCAAATCGATTCAATCGAATAGCCAAGAAGGCTCGAATTTTATCTTGCTGGAATTTGATTGGTCAACAGATATAGATGATGTCCAATCAGATATCGCACAAAGAATTGATCAAACGCCGATTCCAGACGATTCGAATGATCCGCGCTTTTTAAAGTTCGATCCTTCTCAATTCCCCATCTTGCAGTTGTCTTTGCGTTCAAGTGATCCGGATGCAGACGTGCGAGTGATTGCCGAAGAATTAGAGACAGAACTTCGTCAAACAGACGGGGTAGCAAGTGTCAATGTTTCAGGTTCTTTAATAGAGGAAATTCAAATTGAATTAGATCAGGCAGCACTTGAAGAAAAAGGCTTGCAGCAATCGGACGTTGTTCAGCTGATTCAAGCAAACAATATTTCTTTACCTGGGGAACCGATTGAGACCGAAAATGGTCGAAACCTAACAACCCGCATTATTAGTACACTGACTAATGTGGAGGAAATACAGGACCTGGTTTTGACTATCGATCCGATAGACGGCAATAATGTCACAATCGGTGATGTAGCAAAGGTTGGTATTAGTGAACGTGAAAGTAGCAGTGAAACGAGAACAAATGAAGAGCCAGCTGTCCTACTGTCTGCTCTTCAGGAATCTCAAGCAAATACAGCAGAAGTTTCAGACGCATTCCAAGAAAGGCTAGATGAGCTGCTCAGTGAAGAGCGCTTTGAAGGCGTGGAGGCAGATATTCTGTTTGACCAAGGAGACTATGTCAAACTGGCTATCGGTAATATTGGACAGACACTGATTCTAGGCGGAATTTTTGCCATGCTAGTTCTATTCTTTTTCCTACGTGGCATTAAAAGTCCAATCATTATCGGTGTAGCGATTCCTTATTCTGTTATCGTTACATTTGTTCTTATGTTTTTCGCCGATTTTGCTTTGAATATTTTAACTCTAGGGGCACTAGCGTTGGGAATTGGAATGCTAGTGGATAACGCCATTGTCGTTATCGAAAATATTGAACGCCATTTGGCGATGGGCAAAAACGCCAAAAAGGCTGCTTCTGAAGGTTCAAAAGAAGTAGCAGGTGCAATTATTGCTTCAACACTTACGACTGTAGCGGTTTTCATACCGGTTATTTTTATCTCCGGATTGATTGGAGAAATTTTCTTTGAATTTGCTTTGACGATATCCTTTAGCCTTTTTGCATCGTTGGCAGTCGCTTTGACCGTTATACCGATGATGGCATCAAGGATGTTGGGTAAGCCTGGTACAAAACCGAAAGTCCAGAGAGATACTTCTAGAAGTGTCAAAGCATTTGAAGGATCGGTCGTTTGGGCTTTGCGCCATAGAATTATCGTGTTGTTTACAGCACTGGTATTACTAGTGGTAGGTGCTTTTGGCATCATGCAAGTCGGCACAGAATTTATTCCGGCAACAGACGAAGGGTTTGTCAGTGTTTCTGTAGAACTGGAAAATGGTTCTTCAAGAGCAGCGACAGATGAAGTAGTCAATCTGATAGAAGAAGAATTGAAACTTGAAGAAGATGTCGATGTGTACGTTAGCCTAATTGGCTCGACTCAACAGGGACAAGCGCAAGGATCTGCGGAAACAAATGTTGCTGAAATTTACGTGAAATTGGTAGATTTAGCAGATCGGGATCGTTCGGTTTTTGATTTTGTAGATGACGTACAGCCTCGAGTTCTGGAAACGGTAGGAGAGCGTGCGTTAGTCAGCTTTAACTTGCAGACAGCAGCCGGTTCTTCGCCAAATACGTTATCCTTTACTGTAACGGATACAGACCGTTCAAGACTGGACAAAGCGGTCGTCGATATTGAAGCGGCATTAACCGAACTTCCTGAAGTAACAGAGTTGACGAATGATCGTCAAGAAACTATTGATGAAATCCAGATGACTATCGACCGCGAGGCGGCTACTGAATATGGCCTGCCACCGGTCCAAATAGCTCAATCTGTCAATAACATTACACGAGGTGTTTTAGCTACTCAGGTATTGGCTGAAAATGATGAAGTTCTCAGTGTCTATGTGGCTTATGAAGAAGGGGAAAGAAACAGTCTTGAAAAACTACGCACTTTATCTCTTCGGACACCTGCAGGCGAATTTGTGGAACTCCAGGAGTTAGCTGAAATTGAAGTTGCTCAAGGTCCTGTGAGTATTCAACGTGTAGATCAGGCAGATAGCGTTTCTTTCACGTTGCAACATCAAT
The DNA here is from genome assembly GCF_002009235.1 of Planococcus faecalis. NCBI lineage: Bacteria > Bacillati > Bacillota > Bacilli > Caryophanales > Caryophanaceae > Planococcus > Planococcus faecalis. Next base: position 2,403,164 of record NZ_CP019401.1, on the reverse strand, counting down.
CGAGTATTACACTAGGTGACATGTCTGATAAAGTCGACGTCGCAATTGAAGAGTTAGAGTTGGATGATAACACACTGATTTCGTTTGGCGGGGACCGGGAATTACTGGATAACTCGATCAATGATATGTTACTTGCCGTCATGCTTGCAGTGGTGCTTGTCTATATTGTAATGGCTGCACAATTTGAATCGTTCAAGTATCCACTAGTTATTATGTTCACGGTGCCATTGATGGCAATCGGCGTAGCAATCGCACTGTTCGTTACGCAGACGCCGGTTAGCATTACTGCTGTCATTGGATTGCTTGTTCTGGTGGGTATTGTCGTTAATAATGGGATTGTGCTGGTTGATTATATCAATCAACGAAAAGAGGATGGCATGGATTCCTATGATGCCATTATTACCTCGGTTCATGATCGCCGCCGTCCGATTCTGATGACAGCATTAACAACTATTTTGGGCTTATTGCCTCTAGCAATTGGTATCGGCGAAGGTACTGAAATTAATCAGCCGATGGGTATTACCGTTATTGGTGGGCTTATCAGTTCAACTTTACTGTCACTTTATATCGTGCCAATTGTCTATAGTCTATTCGATCGACAAACAAGAAGAATGAATAAAAAGTAAGCCTTCGGGTTTACTTTTTTTTTACTTTATAAGGTGAATGTCAAAGAAACTTTTCGTAATAGAGGGAGCTCAGTGAATTATTTTCTTACTTATCAAACATATTGATGGAAAATTTAGTATGATTTAAAAAAGGGGTTGAAGTTATGAAAGAAGTTGTGTTTACTGGTTTTCCTGGATTTATTGCGAGTCAATTGATGTACAAACATGCACAGCAAAATAAAGCGATTTCTGCCATTATCCTATCGTCGGAACGAACAAAGGCAGAAAAAGAAGCCAAGCGAATCGAAAAAGAAACAAATTGTCGAACGATCCAGCTGATTGAAGGAGATATCACTATTAGTGGATTAAATCTTACAAAGGCTGATAAAGAGTATTTACAGGAGAAAGAGGTGACATTCTGGCATCTTGCAGCTATTTATGACTTGGCAGTTCCAAGAGATTTGGCATGGAAAGTCAATGTGGAAGGAACTCGTCATGTGAATGAATTCGTTTCAGAATTGCCAAGTGTAGAACGCTATGTTTACTTCAGTACAGCCTATGTAGCTGGAAATCGACAAGGAACTATTTATGAAGACCAATTGCAACGACCAGAAGCGTTTAAAAACTTTTACGAAGAAACGAAGTTCGAAGCAGAACTACTAGTAAATGAGATGAAGAAACAAGTACCTGTCACAATTATTCGACCAGGCATTGTCCGTGGACATTCGATTACAGGGGAAACCATTAAATTTGATGGTCCATACTTTTTCTTGAATTTAATTGATCGAGTAAAATTTCTACCAATTATTCCATTCGTTGGACGTTCCAAATCGTATCTAAATGTCGTGCCGATCGATTATATTTTGGAAGCATCGATGTATCTTAGTGAATTGGCAGCCGCTGCCGGACAAACTGTTCATTTAACGGATCCCAATCCCCATCCTGTGGAAGAAATATATCGTGGTATGGTCCATTTGATGACAGGGAAAAATCCCAAAGGACGAGTGCCTCATAGCTTAGCGAAGATGTCTTTGTCTATTGGTTTCGTAAGAAGAGGGGTGGGTGTCGAAATTGAAACCTTAGATTATTTAACGTGGTCAGCTGATTTTGATACACAAAAAGCGGAAAATTTATTGGCAGGAAGCGGTATTTACTGTGCAGATTTTATAGCGACTATGCCTGCAATGGTTGAATTTTACAACGTACATAAAAATGACAAAAAATTTCAAATTGCTATCCGTTAAACTTTCTTTGGATTTGAAATGATGCTATACTAACATTACAACTCAATACACTTTGACTTTCAGTCAAGGGGGAGTAGCTATAGGGAAACCTATTTCACAGTCGTCAATACATGGTTAGTAGCCATCGGTTGTGATAGCAAACGAAATTTGCTTAGCGAGACCTTTGCCTTTATTTAGGCAAGGGTCTTTTTTGTTGGCAAAAAACAGGAGGAGAAAGCAGAATGGAAGCAGTTTTATTAGAATATGCTTGGGTACTACTCGTTTTAGTAGGACTTGAAGGATTATTAGCTGCAGATAATGCAGTAGTTATGGCGGTAATGGTTAAGCATTTACCGAAAGCACAACAGAAAAAAGCGTTGTTTTATGGATTGGTAGGAGCATTCGTGTTCCGTTTTGCAGCCTTATTCATGATCACGTTGCTCGTAAATATCTGGCAGATCCAAGCACTTGGAGCAGCTTACTTATTGTTCATTTCAATTAAGAGTCTCTACGATCAACGCAAGGGAGATACAGATGAAATCCTTGAAGGCGTTGATGGTAAACCTGAGAAAAAAGGTTCAGGTTTCTGGATGACGGTATTGAAAGTGGAATTAGCCGATATTGCTTTTGCTATCGACTCAATGTTAGCAGCAGTAGCTTTAGCAGTTACATTGCCACATTTAAATGTTTTTGGCGTTAATGACATTGGTGGCATTAACTCAGGTCAGTTTATGGTTATGCTGGCCGGTGGATTGATCGGTGTAATCATTATGCGATTTGCGGCACATAAATTCGTACAATTGCTTGAGAAATACCCGCAACTTGAAACAGCAGCGTTTGTTATTGTTGGATGGGTTGGAGTAAAGTTGCTAGTGATGACTTTATCTCACGAAAACGTCGGTATCTTGCCTACTGACTTCCCACACTCTACAGGCTGGACATTGGTCTTCTGGTCAGTATTACTCGGCATTGTCGTGGTAGGCGGAATCCTTGGAGTCAAGCAGAACAGAGAGCAAGCTAAAGAACAAGAAGTAAAATAAAAACGGTTTTAAAGAATAAAAGCTGGGGTTGTCACATCAGCCTCTATCATAAAACAGACGGAGAAAAAGGAACTCTTTTTCTCTGTCTGTTTTTTTGTAGTGCCGCAGAGAACGAAGAAAATAGCATGGTTGATGACAATGAAGACGGTGCAACCTGGCTGTGTCCGCTAAAGTGTCCGTCAAAGTAGACCTCAGTCCGTTCTGTAGGCAGTTTACTGAAAAATTGCAGCAAGACAATAAATAAGGTGAACAAAAAGGGAAGTATTTATATGGATACCCCGCAATTGTTTTACAAAAAATCATCATTCATACAACATGTGTAGAGACCGACAAAAAAATAACTATAAAAGCGAATAATGGTAAGAACAGTAAAGTCCACCTCTTTTCAAACACGCATTCCAAAGTTACAATTAACTGGAGGCAGTGACTTAGAGAAGAGGTGAATAGTGTGCTTTTAGCTTTATTAGGTGGAAGGTTCGGACGCAACAAAAAGTCTGATGCTGAAATAATGGTTTTGCAAGCACAAGGTGGCGATGAACAAGTATTGCATGAGTTGCTTTTTTCCTATTCACCTTTTATGAAAAAGACAGCTTCTCAAGTATGCAAGCGATTTATCGATGACCATGATGATGAATACAGCATTGCACTTTCTGCATTCAACGAAGCAATTGAAAAATTCGATCAAACCAATAATGCTTCGTTTCTAACATTTGCTCACCTCGTCATTCGCAGACGGCTAATTGATTTTATACGTAAAGAAAGCCGAAGAGATGAATTTAGCCACGACTTCATGACAGCGGAAGAGCCAGAAGCACATAATGGCCTTGCTGATCATGCTGCAGCTATGGCTTATTCGATAGAACAGCAAAATCAGAAAAGAAGTGAAGAAATATTTCTGTATGAAAAAATGCTTCAACAATTCGGCTTATCTTTTCAAATACTGGTAAAAGTGTCTCCAGTTCATCAAGATACACGTCTTACTTCTATTCAAATTGCCCAGTTAGTAGCCGAAACTGATGAGTATAAACAATACTTGATGGACAAGAAAAAGTTGCCAATCAAAGACATTGAAGCGCTCGTAAAGGTGTCGCGCAAAACGATAGAGCGCCATCGAAAATACATAATAGCAATGGCTTTACTGCAGATGAGCGATTTGCATTTTTTAAAAGAATATTTGAAGGGGCGATTAAACTAATGCGGAGACAATTGGGAATATGCATTGAATTGAATAACAATCGCTCTGTTTTTCTATTGAAAGATGGTCGAATCGTTAAAGGACTGCCTGTGGGCAAACCTGTACTAGGAGAAGAAGTTTTGTTTGATCTAGCTGATAAGAAAAGAGCAATCTATCGACAGCCCGTTATGGCTCCTCTAACAGCGGCTCTAGCTGCTGTTGCGTTGTTCGTTTCTGTTTTAGTGTTTCCCGCTGAAGAAGCATTTGGCTATGTCCAAGTTCAGATCAATCCAGGCATAGAACTAGGGATAAATGATGACTATGAGGTTGTATCTATCCGTGAACTAAATAGCGATGGGCAACAGCTGATTGAACAACTCGGCGGTTGGGAAAATGATTCTCTTCATGTTGTATTGGATCGGGTCTTTGAGCTGGCAGTCACAGAACGAACAAAGCAAATCACCATTACTGCAGTCGAAGAAAATGACAACAAAACCGACGAGTCTATAAAGAAAGTTGTTATGGCGGTTTCTTCAGATGTGAAAAATGAACAACTGGCAATTCAACTAAAGCGAGCCACAAAAGAACAATGGCGTCATTCAAAAGAAAACCAAATGCCTGTCGGACAATTGATTCATAAAGTTGAAACTTTGGAAATTCAGCAATCGCCTAAAGTAAACGATTCAAATCAGGAAAAAGAAGAAATGCCTACAAAAGAAAATAAAGCAGAGAATGAACACAAAAAACAGAATAACACCAAAGACATAAACAAAAAAGAGAAGGAAAATAAGCCAGTAGTAGGTCCGAAACCGAATTCGCCCGCAGTTCAAAAGAAAAATGAAAATCAGTCTATCCGAGCAAATCAACAACAAAAAACATCAACACAAAATATCCATCCATCAAAGTCTCTCAATAAAGTTGAAACTCGCGCTCCTATAGAAAAACAGCAAAAAATAGATCCGGTAAAGCCAGTTCAAAAAGAAAAATCTACGGAAAAAAAACAACAGAAAGAGACACAGAAACAGCAGCAAAACAACAGAGCTGTAGAACAGAAAAAGAATCCATCAACTACTACTAAAAATAAGTCTCAGTCAATACCAAACGACCAAAAGAACAATGAAAAAATCCTAAACAAAGCAATAAAGACCAGCTTTATAAACAAAAGAATAAAGATGTATCTCCGAATGCAGAACATAAACCAAAAGACAACGAGTAAATTTTTTCTTTGCACTGACAGCTGTTCTAGAGGACGTAAGGTGTTGTTTTTGAATTGCTAAAAGCTTGTTCATTGGACCAACTAAAATAGATTATCGATTTCTCTTTCTTTTTGTCTCATCTTTTCATAGAATGAGAAGAGAGTAAAACGCCGAAGGGAATCAATGTCTTATGAATAATTCATTTCAAAAAGTACGAAATCTAACACCTGCACAGGTTATTGTTTCGTATTATTTTGTGGCAATTGCTGTTTCCTTCTTATTATTGAGGTTACCAAATGTCCATAAACCAGGGATGACCATCCCCTTAATCGATAGCTTGTTTACTGCAGTAAGTGCTATAAGCGTAACGGGCTTATCCGTAATTAATGTTGTGGAAACATATACAGTATTTGGTATCGTTGTTTTAATGTTTATCTTGCAACTTGGGGGCATTGGAATTATGTCCATCGGAACATTTTTCTGGCTTCTTGTGGGTAAACGTATTGGGTTACGTGAACGCCAATTAATCATGGTTGATCACAATCAATCGAGTATGGCGGGCGTTGTTAAACTGATTCGCGAAATTGTGAAAATTATGTTGCTAATAGAAGCGGTCGGTGCAATTATCCTAACAATTTATTTTACGCAGTATTTTCCAACATTCCAAGAAGCGTTATTACATGGTGTATTTGGTTCAATTACAGCCACCACTAATGGAGGATTCGATATTACAGGCGAATCGTTAATGCCGTATTTTAATGATTATTTTGTCCAAATTATTAATATGATTCTCATTATTTTAGGTGCTATTGGTTTTCCGGTATTAATTGAACTAAAGGAATTTATTTCGAATAAGCAAAAATATTTTCGTTTTTCTCTTTTCACAAAAATCACAACGAGTATATTTGCAGTGTTACTAGCAGTTGGAGCTATCGGTATTTTCTTATTAGAATCGGTAAAAGCGTTTAAATCGATGAGCTGGCATGAATCGATATTTGCGTCGATTTTTCATTCGGTTTCCTCTCGATCAGGCGGTTTGGTTACAGTCGACATCACGCAATTCAGTGACGCCACAAATGTTTTTATGAGTGCCTTAATGTTTATAGGTGCATCTCCAAGTTCAGCTGGTGGCGGTATTCGCACAACTACTTTTGCAATCGCGATTTTGTTTTTGATTAATTTTGCACGAGGAAAAAACACCATTCAAATTTTCAAGCGCGAAATTGAGCTAATTGATGTCTTTCGGGCGTTCGCAGTTATTTTCTTGGCATTTTTTATCGTCTTTGCGGCGACCCTTGCACTTCTTATTACGGAGCCCACTGCTACGGTTGTGGAAATCATATTTGAAATCACCTCTGCTTTTGGAACATGTGGAATGTCTTTAGGCATTACAAGTGATTTGTCAGAAATCGGGAAGTTTATCATCATGGCTTTAATGTTTGTTGGGCGTGTTGGACTGATTTCTTTCCTCTTCACAATTGGCGGTAAAACAGATCCAACTAAATTCCACTATCCGAAAGAACGCGTAATTATCGGGTAGACCCAGGAAGGTGTCATTTGAGAAGAAAAAGACTATAATTAGTGCAATGCAGCTTAAATAGCGGAAAGAGTGAATAGGATGAACGAAGAAATCAAACAATCTCTGAAATTATTTATTGTGCTGTCGCGTGCACATAAAGCAATCACTGAACAGACCAATCAATTTTTCCAGGCGAGTGGCGTAAATCCAACTGAATTTGCGGTTTTAGAGCTTTTGTACCATAAAGGGAAACAACCGCTTCAAAAAATAGGTGGCAAAATATTACTAGCAAGTGGTTCTATTACTTATGTTATTGATAAACTCGAAAAAAGAGGCTATATTACGCGTGTTAATTGTCCGAGTGATCGCCGTATCACTTATGCAGAAATATCAGCCCAAGGTAAAGAATTCATGGCACAGATTTTTCCGGAACATGAAAAAAAATTGCATGAATTAACAGAAGCGTTATCGAATGAAGAAAAAGAGCAAGCCATTGAATTGATGAAAAAACTAGGTTTGTCGATCAAAGATTTATCATACTAATTCAAAAAAGGCCATCCAAAATTTGGATGGCCTTTTTGAATTGATGGATGTCTCTATTGGAGTACTCATTATTCAACTGATTGAATCGTTTTCCCCATAGAGATAAAATCTTCTGTTGCGTTAACCGTGTTGTCATCAAAAATAGTTAGACGCACAATCAGTTTATCGTTTTCGTAAACAATCCCGGTTACACTGCCTTCAGTACTTGGCACTTCGAAGGCCGCAGATTGTTTGAAGTTAGCACCATCGAAATTACTGGCTTCAACTGCTTCCGTATCTGGATTAACAGCTTTTAAGGTTTGTTTCATGCTTTCTGTTGCAGAAGCAAAATCGATGTCCTCAGGAGAAAACGTCTCAATTCTCATAAAAACGGCTGAATTATCCGAAACATACAGTGAATCTTTGTTTGGCTCTTCTGCTGTTAGTTCGTAACCATCTAAGACATGCAGTTCGTAGTTTTGTTCATCGCTTTGAATTAAGGTACCTGCAGCTTCTTCAACTGATTCGTCTTCGCTTGTAGTGGTGTCTTCAGTACTTTCTTCAACTGATTCGTCTTTGCTTGCAGTGGTGTCTTCAGCTGGTGCTTCTACTGGCTCAGTGTCTTCTTCGACAGTAGCTGCAGTTCCACAAGCTGCCAATAGCATAGCGATCATTAGAGCGGATGAGAATAAAAATAAGTTCTTCTTCATAAAAAAAATTCCTCCTATCGGTTTGTCTAGTAGACGTCCCAGAAAGAGGAATGTTTCACTTTAAATCGCTAGTGGGAAAATCAAAAATAACAAGACGATCATAACCAAATGAGAAACGATGATAACAGGTAAACTTCTTTTCCATTCATAAAGCAAACCAAGAATCAATCCTGTGATGATTCCAGTCCAAGCTCCTGGCCAAAATCCACCTAATGCCAGTGCCAGACCAAACAAAACAGAGCTCGCTAAAATTGCCAATGGCGTCGAGCAATAGTGTTTAAACTTCTGCTGAACAAGTCCTCTCCAAAAAATTTCCTCACCCGGTACGATGATAAACATTAATAGTAGGTAGTGCCAAATCGTAACAGGTGCAAAATTTGCTAGAAAACTTTTGACAGATCCAGCTATATTGAAAGGTGTTAATAGTAATAGCTGAAATCCGGCAGCAACGAGCCCGTAAAGAAGTGTTCCAAAGACTAATCCGTAAACCAAAGATTTCCACGTAACAAGCTCGTCAAAAATTTTAACGAATATAATAGCGAGAGACATTAATATCAGCATCGCAAATGTGTACATATACCAAAAAATAGCAGTATTTTCAAAAGCTAAATTGTATAAAAAGAAAGCTAGTGGCAGCATCAAAATCAACGGATGCTGTTTTAAAAAGTTAATCATGTAAATCCTCCTAAAAATTAAAGCCGTATTCCATTTTAATGACTCGGTAAAGACAAAGGTGTTCGACTTGTTTTCTTGCTGTATACTAATTCTAGTACAGGTGTTTTTTGACATGTCTTAAGACAGTCTCGTACAGTATATGCTAAATAGAATAGTAGCGTCCGTTTAGTATTATACCAGAAGGAATTAGTAAAACTAAGACAAAAGGAGAACAATTCATGACTGACTATAACGAGCAACTCGAAGCGTTAAAAAATGGTGAAATCGAATCTATTACAATTGAAAAAGAAGATTTTCTAGAATTCCGCAAGGTTTTGATTGAACGTGAGGATTTTAAGCATTTTAAAGGCACAGCCTATCATCACGGAACGACCAGTTATATCTACACCGAAGAACCGTCGAAATAAGAAAGCATAATTAGAAGCGGAGGGGACAATGTGGAGAAATTAACACAGGCTAGAACACAATTAAATCAATTAGTAGTAGGTAGAGAAAAAGAGATTGATTTTATGTTAATTGCGTTGATTCAAGGGGGACATGTACTGCTTGAAAGTGTACCGGGTTCAGGTAAGACGTGGATGGCTAAAGCATTTGCGGGGTCATTTGCTGGTCAATTTCAGCGAATTCAATTTACACCAGACGTTTTGCCGTCAGACGTTACAGGCATTCGTTTTTTCAATCCGAAGACGCAGGAATTTGAATTACGGGCTGGCCCAGTTCAAACTAATTTACTACTAGCGGATGAAATTAACCGAGCGACACCTAGAACGCAGTCAAGCCTGTTGGAATCGATGGAAGAAAAACAGGCGACCATTGATGGAGAAACTATACAATTGCCAGATCCGTTTATCGTCATTGCTACACAAAATCCCGTGGAATCGCAACAAGGAACATTTCCACTTCCTGCGGCACAACTGGATCGCTTTTTGTTTCGCCTAGAAATTGGGTATCCAAATCAACAAGAAGAGTTGTCTATCATTCGGAATTTTCGAGATAACGTTTCCCATAAAAAAGAAATTCTACCAGTGGCATCAGTTGAAGATGTTCGGAAATGGCGCATTGAAGCGAGTAAAGTAGCAGTTCACGAAGACATTGAAATGTATATTGTTTCACTTGTCCGCGCAACACGTGAACATCCATCAATTGAACTTGGCTTGAGTTCTAGGGCGGCTCTGGCACTTGTTCATGCAGCTCAAGGAAGAGCATTTATCGAAGGTCGAAATTTCGTAACGCCAGATGATGTAAAGTATATACTCGAACCCGTCGCGGTCCATCGGTTAATGCTGACAGCTGAAGGTATGCTCATTCAGGAGCCCACAGCTATTTTACGTGAAATTGCCACTTCTGTTGCTTCACCGGTAGAGGCGTTTTAGATGGTGTGGATGCGCCATGCTGACGATACGAAAAATATGAAATGGGTATTGGGCTTATTAATTGCCTTATTCTTTATGGCAATGATATTTTTACAGTTTTTAGCTGCAGCTGTCATCTGTTTTGCAGCAACAGTAGTGGGGTTGCAAATTCTCTATTTAGACCGAGCCGGCAAGAAATTGGTTTTTCAAAACAACCGCATACGTAAGCGTCTTCTTTATGGAGGAGATTCTTCTTGGGAACTTGTTTTTAAAAATGAAGGCTTGCCCATTTGGAACGGTCAATTGAAAATTTGGTTTCATGATGCAGTAGAGCCGAAAGGTGACAGTGCAGTGAGCTATGGAGATTTAGTAGAAGTTGATCTTCCTTTTACCATTGGCAGTAAGCAGACAATTGAAATTGATGTGCCAATTACAGGTAAAAGAAGAGGACTGTCGCGTATTCAGAAAATGGAGCTACTCATTGCTCATCCTTTTGGAGAAGGCAGCATAACTCTGGAGTATCAGCCGGCGATTTTACATGAGCAGCTGGTCTTTCCAAAACTTCAAAAATACCCTTTTCGGTATACGCCATCCCGTCAAAAACCGGGTCAATTCAATTTGCAACATACTTTGTTTGATGATGCCTTTCAGCCAATTGGTACGAGGGATTACGTGTCAACAGACCAATTCAATCAAATCCATTGGAAAGCCAGTGTTAGAATGCAGCAATACCAGACAAAAATTTTTTCGACAGTAGCTAATGAATCAATGCTCTTTGCGCTTAACGTGTCAGCCTTTTATGGCACTATTCATGATTTAGAAGATAGAATTGAAGAATTGGCTAGTTATATTGAGAATTGCTTTAGCGCCGGTGTGCCTTATGCAGTAGCAGTTAATATTCGTTCAGCCGGTAAAATGCCTTATTTATATTTGTCTACAGGACTCGGACAAAAGCAACGACATCAGGCGTTAGAACTGCTATCGATTATTTCCAAAAATAATGCTACACTGCCTTACCGCACAATGCTGGGACATTTGGATATGCATATAGAACTGCCTTATACAACTTATCTATTAACTGATACACCAAGTGACGCTTTACGCTTTATTACGAAATGGAGTGGTCAAACAGAATTGACCGTACTGCCAAGCAGAAAGGAACGTGATTTGGCATGACATCACGCTTACCATCTGCCATTCACTTTATGCTAGATGCTTTTATCATTGCGTTGGTCCTGGTTTTTGCTGATACACAAGGAGCCTTGTCTGTAGCTTGGATTTGGTTGTTGCTCGCATGGCTAGTCTCCGTTAGTTCGTACCTCCTTTTTTCAAGGTATTCGTATCAATTAGTAGGAGGGATCGGTCTTTCCACTGTTGCGACAGTAAGTATGTGGGCAATGGGTATGCCGTTATGGTTGACGACTATTTTAGGGATGCTGTCTGTTTACTTGCTTCATGCACGGTATTCAGTACGTTACAAAGAATTCAATTACGGTCACTATTTTTTAATGAAATTCACCGTAGTTTTTAGCATCTGCTGGATATTGGTACTGCTAAATCCAAACCAGCAAACAAGTCGCCTCCTGTTTTCCATCGTGCCTGTTGCCATCTTATTTTATGTAGGTGCGCAATTGCTCTATAGCTATCTTCATACGAGACAAGCCGGTGCAAAATTTAGCCAAGTAGCGAGTGTGTTTGGACTTCTCGTCAGCATTCCTTCCGTGGTAGCAATCAGCATCTTTTATATAGCTGATGATGTTCGGAGATTAGCCGGATGGGCAGTGGGAGGAATGATACGGGTTGTATTTTGGCCACTTGCGTTATTGCTTGAGCAGGTAAATGAATTTTTAGCAGGCTTATCAACAGAAGAAGAAATGCAAGAAACCTTAGAGGTACTTGGTCCCGATGAGGAAATAGCGCAACGTGAAACTTTGGTAAGCGAAACAATGCCGTCAGATTTTCCAATTGAAATTCTTTTAGGAATCGTGATGGTCATAAGTGCAGTAGTACTGATAATATGGCTGAAAAAAATCAAGCCGGATTCAGAAACGCCTGTACCCAAAAGCACAATCCGTATGAAAAGGCATAATCATTTATCTACAGAACTGTTCGTATCGACTGCTAAGGAATCTCCAGCTAGCAGGGACTTGCATCAAATTAGAGAAGTTTTTCGCAGTCTTGAACTAATGGCCAAAGAGCGAAAACTAGAACGGCAAAGTCACGAGACAGTCCGAGAGTGGATAGCACGAATGGATTGGGACGTATCAGCTTCTTTTTACAAAACCTACGACCGTGTCCGATATGGCGATAAACAGTTGCCGGAATCACAAGCTTCAAACTTTATCGCTGAAATTGAAAAAATAAAAAATCACTATTTGAATAAAAATGTTTAATTTGTTTTCAAGTCGGGCATAGTATACTTGAACAACAGCAACATTCTCATTTCCCCCTTTTGTGGTCGGTCCGTTTACGGATCGGCTTCTTTTTTGCGCTTAATAAGCGAGAGAGTAGTTCTTGTATCTACATAAGTGAATATCCTAAAGATGTTTGCTAAACTGAAGCTATATACAAAAGGAGGAACTACATATGAAGATTGGATTTATCGGAACTGGCGTGATGGGCAGTAGTTTGGTTAAGCATTTGCTCGACCATGAGCACGAGGTTTCAATCTTTACACGAACTGCTAAAAAAGCGGAAAGCTTAGTAAAAGCCGGTGCATTCCTTGTTGATTCACCTCAGCAAGTAGCGAATAACTGTGAACTCATTTTCACTATGGTGGGCTATCCAGCTGATGTTGAAGAAGTTTATTTTGGTGAGCGAGGCCTATTGGGGAATGCTAAAAAAGGAACGATACTTGTGGACCTAACCACTTCTCAGCCACAGTTGGCCCAAAGAATTTTTGAAGCAGCTACACTGGAAGGTCTCCATGCGCTGGATGCACCCGTTTCTGGTGGCGATATCGGTGCTAAAAATGGCGTATTATCGATTATGGTAGGTGGAGAAAAAGAAATTTTCAAGCAGATTTCTCCAGTTTTCAACTTATTCGGTGAAAATATCGTATTTCAAGGTCCTGCTGGTTCAGGGCAACATACCAAAATGTGCAACCAAATTAACATTGCCAGCACAATGATTGGGGTGTGTGAATCGCTTATTTATGCAGAGAAGGCGGGATTAGATCCTGAACGTGTACTGCGTTCTATTTCTTCAGGCGCAGCCGGTTCCTGGTCACTGTCAAACTTAGCACCTAAAATGATTAATGAAGATTTCCGCCCCGGTTTTTACATCAAGCATTTTATAAAAGATATGAAAATTGCGGCAGAAGAAGCAGAAAACTGGGGATTGGATTTACCGGGTCTTCGCTTATCTCTAAGCATGTATGAAAAAGTAGCAGCACAAGGTCACGAAGAACAAGGTACGCAAGCTTTAGTAGAATATTATCGATCATAAAAAAACTGGAAACCTCTACAGGTTTCCAGTTTTTAAAAATCAATCAAAATAGGATTTTTTAGGTGAATAAAATCGGTCAACTTGTCTTGGCTGATAGGATTTAGTGAAGTTAGAACGTACCACTTCTTTTTTTTGCGGTTCTAATCCAGTCAGCATCCGTAAAATTTCTTTCGCTACTTTCAAGTTCATTCGGCTAGGAGGATTGCGGTACGTATCGTCCAAGTGGCCTAAATGTTCGAGCGACGAGAAGTCTTCTTTTTTCGGAAGCATGTGAAAATAATAATTGCCGCATTTTACGAGGACTGAAGATTGCTGTTGACTTTTCTGAGGGTTTTTACTGAAGTGTAAACCAATTTTTAATGCACGTTGTTGTATAATCATTAAATTTAACGCTTCTTTCTTCAGTGCATACAAATAATGATTATCAGGAGCAGTTTTTGCATGGCGGTTAACAGTGAAAATGGCTTGCGCGATATCTGAATCTGATTTAGTAACTGGCATGAACTCATTCCTTTCTTACAAAATAGTGAGTAGTTCAGCTTTATCATATCAAAATTATTAAGCACTGTATACAAAAGCTCCATGTGCAATAAAAGGGGAAATCAATGACTTTGTAGAATGCTTTAGTTAAGGTGATCGAAACTGTCTGCAGTTTAGCTAACGAAATGTGGGCAAACAAAGAGCACTGATTTATGTGTTGTAATTTAATCAAAAGGGGATGTTTACATGTTTACGGATCAAACGATTATTGTTACAGGTGGCTCAAGTGGTATGGGACTGCACATGGCTAAGAAATTTGCCTCAGAAGGAGCTAATGTCGTCATCACAGGACGCGATATGGAAAAACTCAACGAGGCTGTGAAAGCGATTGCAGGAGACCGCGGTTCTGTCGAAGTTTTTCAAATGGATGTACGGGAACCTGAACATGCTAAAGCAATGGTAAAATTCGCTCATGAAAAATTTGGCAGAGTGGACGGATTGGTGAATAATGCTGCTGGAAACTTTATTGTTCATGCAGAAAAGTTATCGCCAAATGGCTGGAAATCAGTAATTGATATTGTCTTGAATGGAACTTTTTTCTGTTCGCATGCAGTCGGAAACTATTGGATTGAGAACGGTACAAAAGGCAATATTGTAAATATGCTGGCAACGTATGCTTGGAATGCTGGAGCAGGAGTTGCCCATTCAGCTGCAGCTAAAGCAGGCGTGATGTCGTTGACACGGACGCTTGCTGTTGAATGGGGTACACAGTTCGGTATTCGCGTGAACGGTATTGCGCCTGGACCGATTGAACGAACGGGTGGAGCTGACAAGCTCTGGGAATCTGAGAAAGCCGCTAAACGGACATTAGAGTCAATTCCTCTTGGCAGACTTGGAAAACCCGAGGAAGTGGCTGAACTGGCCGCCTTTATCATGTCAGATAAGGCTTCTTATATGAATGGGGAAATCGTCACCTTAGATGGTGGGCAGTGGCTGAATAAGTTTCCTTTTTAAGTAAGTTCATGCAACAATTAATTAGTTTCCGAAATCTTGATGTGTTATGATGAGTCTAACTAGACAGCGTCTAATACAGGAGATTTAAAAGGAGTAGAGTACATGATTTCATTGCCAAGCAAAGATTTTCTTGATACACCAATCGAAAACTATATCATCTCTTCCGAGAAAGTAGCGCATGTTCAAATGGGGAACAGTGCCGAACATGCACTGCTCGTCTTAACGAAGACAGGCTATTCAGCCATTCCGGTATTGGATTCGAAATACCGCTTTTGCGGTTTAATCAATGCACAACGGATAACTGACGCGATTCTTGGAATGGATCATATAGAATACGAGCGGCTTTCTGATATCCGCGTGGAAGATATCATGGAAAAAGATTTGCCTTTGATCCACGTCAATGAACGTTTTCAAAAAGCGCTTGATATGGTCATTAACCAGAACTTTCTATGTGTAGTAGACGACGAAGAAATGTTTATGGGGATTTTGACGCGGCGTGTTGTACTAAAGCAGCTAAAAAAACAAATTTATCAATTGAAAAGATGAGCACAGTAACTGGAAAAGGTCTCGTCATAGAGGCCTTTTTTACGATGGAAGTTAAATTTTAGCGTTTCATATTAGCTGGAAAACTTTAGCGCCCGTGTAGACGTAACGGGCGCTTTCGCTTTTTTTAATAGCTAATCGAAAAGAGGTTTGTTGAATGGAAGGAACAAAAAAACCACTCGTTTTAGCGTCTGTCATGCTCGCCATGTTCGTCAGTGCTGTCGAAGCGACAATCGTCTCAACAGCCATGCCAAGCATCGCAGCTGAACTAGGTGGGTTTTCAAAATATAGTTGGGTGTTCTCAGCCTATTTGTTGATGAGTACTGTAACCGTGTTACTCTACGGTAAACTATCTGACATATTCGGACGTAAACGTATATTTGCTGTCGGTATGCTTTTGTTTTTACTCGGTTCTTTATTATGTGGATTGGCCAATTCAATAGATGAACTTATTTTTTACCGATTTATCCAAGGAATGGGTGCAGGTGCCGTCATGCCAATCGCCACGACGATTGTCGGAGACATCTACTCTAGAGAAGAACGGGCTAAAATCCAAGGTTACCTATCAAGTGTCTGGGGAATTTCGGCAGTTACGGGTCCTGCAATTGGAGGGATTCTCGTCGTCACGATTGGTTGGGAATACGTCTTCTGGATCAATTTGCCTCTTGGGATTATTTCGCTGCTCGGTGTTCTGTTGTTTTTAAAAGAGCCAGTCAATACGAAGAAACCGGTAATTGACTATAAAGGGGCTGCTTTATTGACAGCTGCTTTATCGACTATGTTGTATCTGTTAGTTGAAGGCGGCGTATCATTTGATTGGTTTTCTACGAAATCACTGATTTTACTAACTGCCAGTATCTTGTTTTTTGTGCTATTCATATGGGCAGAGCGAAAAGCCGTCGATCCGATGATGCCTTTTGAGATTTGGCGCAATAAAACTATTTTTTATGCCAACCTGGTTTCTTTGACAAATGGTGTTATTTTAATAGCAATTTCTAGTTACTTGCCAACATATGTAACGGGTGTCATGGAACAACCTGCCGCGATTGCAGGCTTCACGTTAACAGCTATGTCAGTCGGATGGCCATTAGCTGCTTTTTTCTCGGGAAGACTCTTGCTGAAAATCGGGTATTTTAAAACATCTATCGCTGGTGGTGCTTTTTTACTAATAGGATCTTTGTTGTTTGTTTTGATGCAACCCGGATTCGGTCCTTTATGGGCGGCTATGTCGAGTTTTTCCATTGGTCTTGGCATGGGCTTAACTAGTACCGTGTTTATCGTTGCAATTCAGGCTGCCGTATCTTATGAACAGCGTGGTTCTGCCACTGCTTCAAACATGTTCATGCGGAACTTAGGTAGTACAATTGGTGTTGCATTGCTAGGTAGTATTCTCAACAGTTCATTACTGCGTTATTTCGCTGACAGTGGTCAAAACTATTCTTTAAGCGCTATCAATGATTTGCTTAGTGCAGATGCTCGCGCAGGAATTCAAGTAGAGTCATTGAGGTTTTTACAACAAGCATTAGCTGAATCGCTTCAACATGTTTATTTAGTCACTGCATTTTTCGCATTGCTTAGTTTTATTTTGATTTTTGGGCTTCGTGGGAAAAAAGGAGTGAAAAGTCGTGTCAAATGAAGAGTTAATTATTAAGATATTGGCAGAAGAAGGAAATATGAGAAAAGCTGCAGAGCGTCTGTTTTTATCACAGCCAGCCTTATCGCAGCGGTTGCAGTCTATTGAAAAAGACTGGGGCCAACAATTATTTATTCGTTCGCAAAAAGGATTATCGCCTACACCTGCCGGAGAACTGGTCATTCAATATGCCAATGAAACCATACAGCGAAAAGAAGAAGTATTCGAAGTCCTGCATACGTTAACTTCCAAAGTGCACGGCACGTTAAAAATTGCCTGTGCTACGATTATTGGACAAAATTGGTTGCCAAAAGTATTAAAGGACTTTGTGACACTTTATCCAGAAGCGAAAATTCAGTTGATTACAGGATGGAGTTCAGAAATAGTTCGTGCGTTATACGACGGCGAAGCTCATATTGGGATTGTTCGTGGCCATACAGATTGGAAAGGACCGAAGTTGCATTTGTTCAAAGATACTTTGTATCTGGTAGACAAAGAAATTCGCTCACTTGAGGAACTTCTTCAAACCGATCGGCCGTTTATCCAGTTTAAAAGTGATTCTACTTACTATGAAGAAATTCAACAATGGTGGCAAAAACATTTTGCTTCAAATCCGAAACGACAAATTACGGTTGATCAGATTGAAACATGTAAGCAAATGGCCGTTAACGGAATTGGCTATGCAATCTTGCCATCAATTACGCTGACAGGAACTGAGGAAGTTCATATGATGCCATTGACTAATAATGAAGAAGAGTTAGAGTTAACACGAGATACATGGCTTATTGGATACGAATCTGCTTTTCAGTTGCGCCAAGTAGAAGCATTTGTTGATATCGTTGAAAAACATGCCGCTTTATTAAGATGAAGTGGATGAATTTTTATGCTAAATCAGATATAATAACAACATCACTTAATAGAAAGAGGTTTTATTGATGAAACAGATGGATGCAACTGAAATAATCTCGTACATACAAAATGCAAAAAAAGCGACACCCGTAAAAGCGTACATAAAAGGTCAAGGCGTTGCTGATTTGGATTATGGCACAGAGTCCAAAGTTTTCGGACAAGGCAATTCAGTAACTGTATTCGGCGAATGGGCAGATATTCAAACGGCACTAGAAGAAAATGCTGCGCTTATCGAAGATTCTGTAGTGGAAAACGATCGTAGAAATTCAGCGATACCACTACTAGATATGAAAAACATCAATAGCCGCATTGAACCCGGTGCATTTATCCGTGAAAATGTAGAAATCGGAAACAATTGTATCATTATGATGGGTGCTGTAATTAATATCGGTGCTGTTATTGGCGATGGTACAATGATCGATATGGGCGTAATTATGGGCGGTCGGGCGACAGTTGGGAAAAACTGCCACATCGGTGCTGGAGCAGTACTAGCCGGCGTTATCGAACCGGCATCAGCAACTCCTGTTATTGTCGAAGACGATGTTATGATCGGCGCCAACGCAGTAGTTCTCGAAGGCGTTCGTATTGGTAAAGGTGCAGTTGTCGCAGCGGGCGCAATCGTCATCGAAGATGTGCCTGAAAACTCCGTAGTGGGCGGCACACCAGCGCGCGTATTGAAATTAATGGACGAAAAGACTCGTTCAAAAACAGAAATCAAACACGAACTAAGACAGCTATAATCGGTGAACCCAATGGAATTAGTGAGAATTAGAAGAGCGTTGCATCAGATTCCGGAAATTGGTTTTCAAGAAGTAAAAACACAAGCTTATTTAATGGACATCATTTCTCAGTTTCCTCAAGAACGTATTGAACTTGTAAAATGGCGGACAGGTCTTGCAGTTAAAGTACGTGGTGATAACCCGACAAAAATGATTGGTTGGCGAACAGACATGGATGCTTTGGCGATTATGGAAGAAACCGAATTGGAATTCCAATCCCAGCATCCAGGATTTATGCATGCATGTGGTCATGATATTCATATGACCATTGCAATCGGGTTGTTGCACAAGCTAATTGATGAACCCATTCAAGACGATGTTGTCATTTTGTTTCAACCAGCTGAAGAAGGACCTGGAGGCGCCTTGCCTTTTCGGGAATGGCTGAAAACCGACAAGCCGGATTTTCTACCTGATTGTATTTATGCTTTGCACATTGCACCAGAGCTGCCGGTTGGTACTGTGGGTACACGATCTGGATTATTGTTTGCCAATACATCAGAACTGTTTATCGATCTTCATGGTAAAGGCGGACATGCGGCTTTTCCTCATTTGACAGAAGACATGGCGATTGCAGCCGCTTCTATGCTGATGCAGCTCCAAACCGTGGTCAGTCGCAATGTGAACCCGATGGATTCGGCCGTGCTCACCATTGGCAAGTTAAGCGCTGGAACGGTACAGAACATTATTGCGGAACATGCACGGCTAGAAGGTACAATTCGCACACTTACTAGTGAATCGATGAGCCAAGTTAAACAGCGTATTGAAGCAATTTGCCGAGCGGTTGAACAAGCAAATAATTGCCAAGTCCACATTGATTACGGTTCGAGTTACCTTGAAGTTAAAAATGATGAGACTTTAGCAGAAAATTTCTTGCGCTACGCCAGCCAGGTTAAAGGCATCCAAGCAATACAAAGCGATGCCGCGATGACTGGTGAAGATTTTGGTTACTTTACCGAACAAATTCCAGGGGTTATGTTTTGGGCAGGTGTTTCGTCAGCGTATGGACTGCATCATTCAAAATTGAATCCTGATGAACAAGTTCTTGAGTTGATGCCAGATTTTCTACATGGCTTCTTTTTAAAAAGTTAAAAGCAGACAGCTCAGGCTGTCTGCTTTTTTGTATAAGGAAAATTAAATAAATAGAACGATACAGATTGAACTAATGATTGCCACTTGTCGATATTCCGCAAAACAGCTGTGCTTTTGGGTTCATAGGGTGTGAGTCATACAACTGGCGCTACAGGACTTCGCACCAGTTGAAAAGAGCTCGCAGGAGCCTCCATTGCTTTGCTCAATATCTTCTAGTTAACAATGGAAATATAGATAACACTTTCTTATTCAACGAGAAGCTTGTTTACTAGGATATCATCAGCAAGAATTTTTGATTCAAATTATTTAGAATTAATTGTGAGAAGATGGAACTAATTTAATTTACTAGCGTACTAATAAGGAGACGAGTAAAAGGGGGATTATCATGCATAAACGCTTGCTGGCATTTTTTGTTTTCGCATTATTCATGACTTTGTTTACTATGCCACAACCTTCTTTAGCAGCGCCACAAATCACTATTGATTCGAGTGCTGGTTTTCAAAATAAAGTAAAGTATGAAAAAGGGTTGCCTCTTCAGTTCACAGTAACCAATGAAGGATCAGCATTTTCTGGAGATTTGGTACTCAGTTTTTCAGAGACGTATAACCTCGGAGCTGGTATGGCCTTGCCAATAGATCTTGCAGAAGGCGAAAGCAAAACGCTGCAAATCGCTTCATCCGGATTATCTGATATGTATTACTCCGGGGCACCGAGCGACCAAAGTATCTTCTTGTTTGAAGGTGGTTGGGAAAAAGGAAAGTCCATTAAGTTTAAAGGCAAGAAAACGATACAGCCATCTTACTATACACCAATGTCATTATTTGTAGCGACGTTAACAGATAATCCAGATCGTTTATCCCCTTTAAAGCAATTGAACGTTCCAACAAGTGAAGGAATCGAAGTGTTTCACCTCAATCAACTAAAAGAATTTACATTACCGACTGAAGTGCAGGCATGGGACATGATCGATTATTTGGTCATTGATGAGTTTGCTTATAGTGATTTACCGGCATCTACCCAAAAAGCAGTTTTACAATGGATTCAACAAGGTGGACACGTTGTTACAGGATCCACAACTAACCTACAAGCAGAACTTGGCAATTTGAGCGAATACCTGCCTTTGGAATTAGCCGATGTGACCGATGTGAAAGTTCCAGGATTAGAAACAGCAGTTCCTGTTTTTCAAGCAACAGTCAAAGAAGGGGCGACAGCTAAGCTGCAAAAAGACGGTCAAGTTTTTGCTGCCACACAATCAGTTGGCTCGGGTAGTTTGACACAAATGAGTTTTTCGCTTGGAGACGAAACGGTTTCCACACAAAAAGGCTACAGCCAAATGATGTCGAGTTTTTTTCCAGCAGTTGCTACAAACTCTAACTCAATGGGTGGACAATCCATACTCGATTATATGACCTATGAAGTAGGAAGTGTTAACGAGTTGTTTGAAAGCTTTGAAGTGTCAAAACCATTTATATTGGCGATTGTATTATTCTATATTTTATTGATTGTCCCAGTACTCTATATCGTACTGAAGAAAAAAGACAAGCGAGAATATGCCTGGGTTATCATTCCAGCAGTTGCTGTATTAACTTCTATTGGATTATTCGCTTTTGGTGCAAAAGACCGAATTGGTAATCCACAAATTCAACAAACTGGCTTTTTTGAAGTAGACGCGGATAGTGGATTAAAAGGTTATTACGTTAATTCATTATTGTCAAACCGCGGTGGCAACTACCAGTTTACAGCGCCTGCTTCTACTACAATGACTAGTCGCATAGCTAATGAATTTTCTTCAACAGAGCCTTATCTTTCGGCAATGTTGGAAAGAGGTGCAACCAATAGTCAAATGACTTTGCGAGATATGCGTTACTGGTCTGTACAATCGATTATGGGACAATCCTATATAGAAGATAGTGGTGACTTCGCTATCGATTTAACTGTAGCTGACGAAAAAATTACGGGAACTATTCAGAATAACTTTCCGTTTGCGGTTGAAGAGATTTCAATTTGGACAGGTACACGTCTTATGGATGTCGGTAAGCTCAATCCTGGTGAAACCTTGAAAGTTAATGAACCCGTTCAATCAGCGATCTTGTCACCGGCTGCGCCTGTCGGTCAATCCTATGCCTATCAGCCAGTAGCAAATGTAAAAGAGTTGGAAAAAGCGCGTCGTCAAACTTTACTATCCACATCTTTCGAACAATTATCTGAAAACGGTAAATCGCCTTACGTAATCGCTTATACGAAAGATGCAATTGTGCCAATCACACTTGAAAATCAACGAGCATCTGTAGAATCTGTCCACCTGATTGCACAAAGTTTTAAACCGCAATTAACATTGGAAGGTGATATCACATTAAATGTAGATGCCTTGACGTTAGATCTTGTGGCAGCCAATAATACAGGGTTTTTTGAAAATGTCTCAAATGATCCGTATCTCTATTATTTTGAACCTGGTGAATTTGACCTGACCTATACTTTGCCAGAAGAAATTGAGTTGAAAAAATCAACATGGACTGAATTAGCACTTACTAAAACAGGACAAAACGTCACTGTCAGCCTATTCAATGTGGACAGCGGAAGTTACGAAGAAATTACAGAGGCTAACCCAAAGTTTGCTGAAAATGCAAAACAATATATCGGTCCAGAAGGCGCCATCAAACTAAAGTTGAAAGTTACCGAAAGTTCGAGCAACCCTGAAGTGGTTGTGCCGAAAGTCAAATTGAAAGGAGTGATTGCTCCGTGATTGAAACAATTGGATTAACAAAAAAATATGGGTCTTTTTATGCCTTACAAGATTTAAATTTAGTAGTTGAAGACAGTACAGTTTTCGGCTTTGTAGGTGCAAACGGGGCAGGCAAATCAACCACCTTTTCAATTTTGGCTACGCTTCTTCAACCAACAGCTGGTGATGCCTTTATTAATGGAATAAGTGTGACGAAAAACCCTCAAGAAGTGCGCAAGCAAATTGGTTATATGCCCGATTTCTTTGGTGTTTATGACCAACTAAAAACAGATGAATATTTAGATTTTTACGGTGCTAGTTATGGGATCAAGCCAAAAGAACGCGCTGTATTAATCCCGAAGCTTTTGGAACTGGTTAATTTAGAACATAAGCGTTATGACTACGTCGACTTATTGTCTCGCGGCATGAAACAGCGGCTTTGTTTAGCGCGGGCGCTGATTCATGATCCGAACATCTTAATATTAGACGAACCTGCTTCAGGACTAGATCCACGTGCACGTGTAGAAATGAGAGATATCTTACGAGAGTTAAAAGCTATGGGCAAAACGATCTTAATTTCTTCTCATATTCTTCCAGAACTTGCTGAAATGTGCGATAGCATTGGCGTCATTGATAACGGAAAATTGATTGCACAGGGTTCTGTAGCTGACATTCAAGCGCAACTTCAAAGTGAAAAAGTACTCCGTGTCAAACTAGTGGGCGATATGCAATCCGTCATTGCATTTTTTGAAATGGATCCGTTTGTTTCTCAAATAGAAGTACAACAAGACAAAAATAGCATTCAATTTTTCTACAGAGGAACAGATGAAGATCAACTGCAGTTGTTGCAACGAGCTATCCACCAAAAACTGCCGATTTTATCGTTCTCAGAAGAAGAGACGGATTTGGAAGATGTCTTTATGGCGATTACAAAAGGAGTGGAAATCGGATGAAAACCCTTTTTGGCAATCCCGTACTAGTGAAAGAACTTAAATTGCGCTTTCGTAACTTAAAAAGCTTTACCGGGATTTTGTTTTATTTAATTGCGATGAGCGTCTTTGTTTTCGGTTTCATTTTTCTAGCTACATCCTTAACAGGTAATGGTTTTTTTCGTCCGGATGAAAGTTTTATGTTATTTAGCATCATGACGTATATTCAATTAGGATTGATTTTATTCATTACGCCAGCATTAACAGCTGGGACCATTAGTACAGAACGTGAAAAACAGACCTTGAATATTTTACTGACAACTTCGCAAACTTCTTTCCAAATTATTTTTGGGAAAATGACATCATCCATCGCCTTTTTGTTGTTGATGATTGTGTCGGGGTTACCAATATACAGTTTAGTGTTTTTATACGGGGGCGTTTCGCCCAGTCAGTTATTTTATATTTTCTTGTTTTATATGCTGACCTTACTGGCAATTGCTAGTATAGGTGTCATGCTATCGACCTTGATTCGAAAAACCATTGTTGCCATTATCGCAACATACGGAGCCATGATTTTCATCGCTGGTGTTACCGCCTTTTTCTTACTGATTTCGGTTCAAGTTTCTCAAATGGGTTCGGCGGTGTCTTCAATCTCACCAATGGCTCATTTTTGGGCTACCATTAACCCGCCGGCAGTGTTGCTAACTTTGCTGCAGCCCTCAATGGAAGAGCAATTGCAAAGCTTAACGATGGTCCCCATTCCTCTGTGGATTGGTTATGCCATTTTCTATGTTTTGGTATCAGCCGGCTGTCTTTTATTGGCTGTCAAAAAGCTGCGCGTCAATATGAATAAATACAAATAAGGAGGGACTTTCATGAACAATCGTGATATACGCAGCTATGTTAAAAAAGTTGAGCGGCTGTTAAAAATGCTTCATATCAGCCGTGTTTTTCAGTTTGCATTATTTGTAGGTCTGACTTTAGCTACAGTATTGCTGTTAATATCACGGTTGTTCGTGCTTCCTTATTATGAATTTTATGCATATGTAGCAGGAGTTGCTATCGTGATAAGTTTGATTGTGTTGTCTAGTAAAGGCTTACCTAACGTGCAACAAGCTGTGCAAGAATTGGACCGTTTTACACCTCATAATCAGTTGCTAACCGTGTGGAAGCTAACAGAACAAAACACATTAACTAAAGAATTATCTCGTGAAACAGCCAAAATCATTCCGTATAGCTACCGACTATTCCGCAAAGAACGCAAAGTATGGCTACGTCCTAAGTGGTTAATCGGAGCGGTCGTTAGTGCGACGTGTATGGTCTTGCTTTTAGTGTTTCCTAGTAATTTGCAAAATCAAGCAAATGATGTGGAAAAAGAACTTGAATTGGTAGAAGATATTAAGAAAGAAATTAATGAGATAAAAAAACAAGCAGAAACAAAAGTAGTTAAAAAAGAATTGGATGCACTACAAGCAACAATCAAAGATAAAGAAAATCCAGAAGCTATATTAAAAGAAATCGTCAAAAAACAAAAAGAATTAGATTTGAAAAAACGCCAGCTGGCAAAAGGAAAAAACCCGGATGCTAAAGAAATTAGCGAAGATATTGAAAAAGCTGCTGGGCAATTAGCTGAGAAGGCCGGAAACACACAAACAGCTTTGAGTAATATGGGAAAACCTGTAGCATTTCCATTACAACAAACTATAGCCAAGCGAGAACAATCAACTAGTAGCAAAGACAATGATTCTTCTGAAGGCAAATCTTCTGACGCAGAAGGGAAATCTAGTGAATCTAATTCTAGTGGGCAAGCATCAGAAAACGGAGAAAGTGAAACTACTGAAACAGCTGGAGAGTCAGAAAGTAGCCAATCACAAAACCAAGGGCAAGGGCAAGGACAAGGACAAGGACAAGGGCAAGCACAAGGACAAGGACAAGGCAGCGGAGCTGGTAAAGGTCAAGGAAGCCGAGATTTGTTAACTGTACCTTCTCGAATTGGAGGTCGAAGTGACATATCAGTCGATAGCGGAAAAGTGGGAGAAGGACAAGCGGCCGGCGAACAATATGGTGCTGTTCCTGCAACTAAAGGAACGGTCCAGCCTTATGCGGACGTAGTGGGAGATTATTCAACTTCATATTTCTCAAGTGCAGATCGTCTCCAACTGCCTGCTGATTTACAAACCATTGTAGAACAATACTTTACAGATATTGAATCCGACAAATAGAAAAGAGGGCTTTTTATGACATACACGACCGATCAATTTACAGAAATGAGCCAATTGCTTCAACAAGTCAAATCCGAAATTGGACGGTTTATCGTCGGACAAGAAAGCGCGGTTGAGTTTTCTTTGTACGCTATTCTAGCGGATGGTCATGCCTTGCTAGAAGGCTTGCCCGGTCTTGGTAAAACAATGTTGATTCGGACCATTTCAGATGTGCTCGATTTGTCGTTTTCCAGAATTCAGTTTACACCCGATTTAATGCCTTCGGATATTACTGGGACGAGTCTTATTGAACGAGATGCAGAAGGACGCCAACAATTTACTTTTCGAGAAGGTCCGATTTTTCACCAAATGGTACTTGCAGATGAAATTAACCGTGCTACACCGAAAACACAAAGTGCGCTGCTAGAGGCAATGGGTGAAAAGACAGTGACCATACTTGGTGATACGAAAAAAATGGCGCGACCGTTTTTCGTTTTGGCAACACAAAACCCTATTGAAATGGAAGGGACGTATCCGTTACCTGAAGCACAAATGGACCGTTTTCTTTGTAAAATCCTAGTTGCTTACCCAAGTCGCGAGGAGCTTGCGGAAATTAGCCGCAGAACAACGGGATCTCAACTAATTCTTCTTAGTAAAAAAATGAATACAGCCAGCTTAATTGATGCACAAGATATGGTGAAAGAAGTGTTGATAGCAGAAGACATTTTAATGGTCGCTGTCGATATCATTCAAAATACGCATCCAGAGCATTCAGAACATCAAGAAATCCAGCAATTTGTTCAATACGGTAGCGGTCCTCGTGGTCTGCAAAGTTTGATCCGTTTAGCAAAAGCACGTGCTTTAATGGAAGGACGGTATCATGTATCAATTGGCGATTTAAAACATGTGGCAAAACCAGTACTGAGGCACCGCTTGTTATTAAATTATGAAGCAGAAGCAATGGGTAAAAATGTAGATGAACTGATTGATAGTGTGCTAAGTACAGCAGGAAAAGGCGTATTGAAATGACGTTATTAAATTTACCAGCTGATTGGGGCTCACGTCTTAGTCGCTATGCAATTGGAACAAAAGCAAAAATCAAGGGACACCATAAAGGTTCTCACCGGTCAATGCGTTTTGGTAGTTCATTGGATTTTTCCGATTTTCGCGAATACCATCCAGGAGATGATGTACGCCATATTGACTGGAACGTTTATGCAAGAACTGAACGTATCTATATTAAACGTTTTCTAGATGAACAAGAAATGCGTATCCATATCTTACTTGATAGTTCAAAATCAATGGACAATAAATGGCTGTTTGCGAAGCAATTAGCGTTTTCACTCGGTTTAATGGTGTTAGGAAGAGATGACCGCTTGACGGTGTCTGCTGGACAAAAACAACTGATTCCTTTTCGTAAAAAAGGGAAATCGGCAAAAAAGCTGTTTGAACATTTCGTATCTGTTATGCCCAACCCTGAAAACGTGTCATTTGCGAGTCAGGCAAGTTTTCACGCTGCTAAAGATTCTACGGTATTATTCATTGTATCCGATGGACTAGAACCACTTGCAGATTGGCAGGTGTTTTTCAGACAGGCTCCGACTTTTGCGCACGATATTCGATTTATTCATTTGACTACACAAGATGAACGGCTGCCGTCTTACAAAGGTGATTTGCGTTTTATCGACGATGAGACGCAGCAAGTAACGAGTGTGACGGTGACAGAAGAAGCACTTCGTGCCTACCAAAAGCAAAGTGACTTGCACAGTCAAGGTTTGGAATCTCTTTGTCGCACATATGGTATTGCTTATTTGCCGGTACACGTAGAAGACGGAATCGAGCAAGTGTTATTTCATCAAATGATACGAAAAAATTGGATTAGGTGAGGTGAAGCGGCATGGGAGTAGCAAATTGGGGAATGATTTGGACGGCAATTATGCCGCTAGCCGTCATTCTCTATTATTTCTTTAGAAAAAAGTACAAAGACCAGCGCGTTTCTTCAACGTTATTTTGGCAAGAACGAATGAAAGAGCTGCAAGCATCGCCTTATTTAAAAAAATTGCAGCATCATTTATTGTTTTATCTTCAATTAGCAGCCCTTATGTTTTGTGTAGTGGCGTTAATCGAGCCTTTCAGCGAATCGGAAACATTAGCTGGTAATGATTTTATATTTATTGTCGATACGTCAGCAACGATGCTAGCTGGTTCTCCAACGCATTTTGAAAAGCAGCAGGTCCAAATGAAGAAATTGGCGTCACAAGCAGGAGGTAAGCCTGTGACAATTGTTACGACGGGTGTTAGCCCGGAAGTGGTCATTCGCAATGAGCAAAATGTTGAGCGAGTCGAAAAAGCAATTGACGAATTAGCGGTAAGTTACGAAAATGCCGAAATGGAGCAAACGATTTTATTTGCGGATACGCTCGCGACTAATGACTCAACGATTATTCATATTTTTACCGATTACTTGGATCGTGCCATCCTTGCCAATAAAACCGGACAAAGTTATCAAGTTCATGGATTTTCAGAAAAACTGACTAATGTAGCCATTCGCCAATTGGGTCTTTCAGAAACGGACAATGGGATAAGAGGTATAGTTCAAGTAGTTAATAATAGCGAAAAAACGATGAATGCTACTGTCCGTTTATCGTCTGGCAGTTTCGAGAAAGCAGTAGAAGTAAAAATCGAAGCGGCGGAAGAATTGCTCGTTCCGTTTGAAGCGTTGCCAAATCATAAGCTATGGCAAGCAGAACTAGAGGTATCGGATGATTATGCGGCGGATAACACAATGGCAACATATTTGGCCCCACCAGTTAACGCAATTGTCATTGACTCGGCTTTGCATGAATTAATCGCAAGTGGTTTTCGTTCACTCGCTTTAGATGTTAGTTTAGCCGAAGCCACTCAATTGCAGCCTGACGCTGGATTACCCATAGTTACGAATCAACGTGACTTACTAGAAGCAACAACACCCATTTTAATGTTTGGGCGAAATGATGAAAATCCGTTTGAAGTGACCGGACAAATTGAGACAAAGCCGCATTCGCTTTTCACATATGCCTCATTGGACGAAGTTTATGTTTCACAACTGTACCCGTCTTTTGAAAACTATGAAACCATCGCCACCATAGATGACCATCCGTTTATTCAAATTTCTCCAAAAGGAGATATTGTCGTGCTGACAGATATTCAATTGACCGACTGGCCACTTTCTCCTTCGTTCCCTTTGTTTTTATGGAGCGCCATGGAAAGTTTATCAGGCGATGCGGAATTTCTTGGTTTTTTCCAACCGAACGAACACCGATCTGTATCGTTAGCTTCACCAACCGGAGAATGGGAAATTTTTCGAGACGGTGCTTATCGCCATTCCTATATTGAAAGGAACGGGCCTTTTGCGGCACCTAATGAACCGGGTGTTTACCAAGTGGTGGGTGACGAAAAAGACATGACTATGATCGTACAGTTAACTTCTCAAGAAAAAGAGCTTTCTGCTGGGGCGTCTTATGCAATGGGGCAGGCGAAAGCAGCACAAGATACCGTCCGCTTTTCGTTTGTGCCATTTGTTATAGGAATTGTCTTACTGTTAGTGCTTCTGGAATGGGAGGTGTATCGTCGTGGAATTACAACTCGATAAACCCATCTGGCTGCTGTTACTCATTCCGGTACTGTTTTATTTTGGCTGGTTTGCACTCAAGCATTTTTCAGCTAGCTCTAAAGTGATAAAGGCTGTGTTTGTTTTAAGAACCGTGGCTGTCACCTTGTTGATAGTTGCTTTGGCAGCTCCTTCGTTATTCAGTCCTGTAAAAGAAGAACAAGTTATTTTTCTTATGGACCGTTCTGCGTCTCTTGAAGGAATGCAAACAGCAATGACCGT
Source organism: Planococcus faecalis (assembly GCF_002009235.1). Taxonomy (NCBI): domain Bacteria; kingdom Bacillati; phylum Bacillota; class Bacilli; order Caryophanales; family Caryophanaceae; genus Planococcus; species Planococcus faecalis. The sequence goes on along the minus strand of NZ_CP019401.1, from coordinate 2,373,531 downwards.
GGCAATTGAAGAAGCAGTAGAGGCCAAAAAAGATTATCAATCTATCGCGGTCTATACATTTGCAGAGGATTTCCAAAGCTTGTTGCCAATGACTAACGATCCACAACCTTTACCGGCAGAACTAACCATTGGAAACAGTAGCCACACCAATATCGCGCGAGCGTTAGAACTTGCTTCAAATAGTGGAGATACCAACTTAGCGACGCGACTTGTTATTTTAACGGATGGCAATGAAACACAATCGTCTGCTATTGAAAGTTTAAATCGACTTCAGTCTGAGCGCCTTCAAGTGGATATCTGGCCGGTCGAACAAATCGCTAAAAATGATCTGGCGATTAGTCGTTTTGAAACACCTCCACATGCATTTTTAGGTGAATCGCAAACGTTTACTGTAGCCATTGACTCAAGTACCGAATCAACAGCTAAACTTATTTTTTCTGCTAATGATAAAGAGGTGGATAAGAAAGAAATCAAAGTTGTTGAAGGTCAAAATGTCTATAGCTATTCGTATCCTGCCAATTCGGAAGGGCTTCAAAAGTATGAAGTCCGTTTAGAAACGGCGAAAGATGCGTACCTTGAAAACAATTCATTGTTTAGCATGACAGAAGTTTCTGGAAACCCAGAAGTGTTAGTCGTCAATGGCGGTGTTCCAAGCCCAATTCCACGTTTATTGGATACAAATAATTTAAGCGTAACGGAACTAACTGCGGATCAATTGCCGAGTAGTTTGTCTGCCATCCTTCGTTACGATTCGATTATTTTTGATAATGTCTCTGGAACGTCTGTAGGAGAACAACAAATGACAATTATTGAACAAGCGGTTCGTCAATTTGGTGTTGGATTTATGATGGTTGGTGGCGATCAAAGCTTTGGCTTAGGTGGCTATTTTAAAACGCCAATTGAACAGTTATTGCCAGTCGAAATGGAAGTCAAAGGCAAGCATGAATTGCCTTCACTGGGATTGATGATTGTTATGGATCGTTCGGGAAGTATGATGGGCATGAAAATGGAACTAGCGAAAGAAGCAGCTGCTCGTTCGGTTGAATTGTTGCGTCCCGATGATACATTAGGAGTTATCGCTTTTGATGACAAACCGTGGGAAATCTTACCGACAGCTAAAGTAGCAGATCCGGAAAATGCAGTAGATAAAATTTTAAGTATTACACCTGGTGGCGGAACTGAAATTTATCGTTCGTTGCAGCAAGCCTATATGGAACTAGAAGATTTAAAACTGCAGCGCAAACACATTATCCTGTTAACAGATGGACAATCGGCAACATCCAATGATTATGACGCGTTGATCGAGAATGGAAAAGACAATAATATTACCTTATCGACCGTCTCTATTGGACAAGATGCAGATCGAAACTTACTAGAGCAACTAGCTAATACAGGTAGCGGGCGATTTTACGACGTTACGGATGCCACGACAATTCCCGCTATTTTATCCCGTGAGACGATCATGATGTCACGAACATACATTGTGGATAAGCCATTTTATCCGGTGGTATACGACAGCAAATGGAATAATTTGTTTGCAGACGGTGTCCCGCAGTTGAATACCTATATTGCAACGACAGCGAAAAATACAGCAACGGTGGCACTCGAAAGTGAAGAACAAGATCCGGTACTCGCGAGTTGGAATTATGGCCTTGGAAAAACAGTTGCTTTTACATCCGGAAGCGGGGCCTGGAGCGGTGATTTTCAGAGCTGGTCGAAGTGGCCAGAGTTTTGGGATAAAACTGCAGCTGAATTACAGCCTAGTTTTGAAGAAATTCCTTTTTCAGTGGTACGAAAAGAACAAGGCGTTTACACAGTCGAGGATCCTACTCATAGCTCGGCAATTTTAACGGTTGCGGCAGTAGATGAGCAAGGCAACGAGATTCCGCTGCAGACGGAACCGGTAGCACCTGGAAAAGTAGACGTGAAAATCGATGCTGAACCCGGATTAGTATTTTTGAGCGTGAGTAACGAAACAGGAGCAGCCTATAAAACAGGCCTGACGATCCCTTATGGAGATGAATACCACCCGGCAGAGGCAAACATGTCTTTACTAACAACATTGGCCAAACGGACAGGTGGACAGGTTTTAGAGACATTAGATGTAGCTTTTCGAGATATGTCTTACAAGAGTGGTAGTATTCGGTCGATTCAGCTGATTGTCTTGTTTATCGCAATGGTCTTGTTTTTTGCGGATATCACGCTTCGTCGTTTCGGACTACCGACACCTCTAGTTAAGAAAAAAGCTACAAAAGAAAAAGATTCCTCGCCTATGGCAATTGATCAATTAATAAAAGCGAAAAGTAAAAAATAACACTTTTGTATTTTCCCATTAAACAACAGTAGCTCAGACCTTTTAGGTCTGAGCTACTGTTGTTTAACTCCGGCTTGTAGCCAAAAGTTGTTGTTTTCGCATCGACCAGGTGTTGGCGATAAAGAAACAGGTGATTAAAATGGCAGTTCCTAAAATATAAGGATAGCTCATATCGATATCAAAAAGAATACCTGCAAGTGCCGGACCAATCATATTGCCAAGACTCATATAGGCATTGTTCATACCGGCGGCAAAGCCTTGTTCATCACCCGCTAATTTTGAAATCAACGTATTGATCGCAGGTCGAAGTAGAGATGCTGCAGTGAAAAATACCGCTGATACTAAAAGAATAGCCCAGAAAGAACTAACGAACAGAATACCAATCATCCCAGCTGCAGATATGAGAAGGTTAACCAATATAACTTTCATCTCACCGAAACGCTTAAAGAGTTTGTCGATTACAAATGTCTGAACAATAACGCCGACAAACCCACCAACTGTGATTAACACAGCAATTTCTTTCGGTGTGAAACCAAATTTTTTATCAGCATATAAAGCAATGGTCGATTGAAAGTTAGATAAACCAAAAGCGAAGATGAACATCACCAATAACATGACGAAGTAAGGAGTATAAGTAGAACGCTTCATCTGTTGCAGCAAGTTTTCGGATTTTTTATCCGTTGCTTGAATCGTAGGAACCACATTGGGTAGCACAGCGAAGGAGATCAACGCCGCAATTAAGGCAACTGCAGTAGCGATATAAAACGGAAATTGAATACTAACTTCGGCCAAAAAACCACCAATCCCAGGACCAATCATAAAGCCAAGTGACATAGAAGCACCAAGCAGACCCATGCCTTTACCTCGTTCTTCGTATGTCGTGATATCTGCAACAAATGCCATCATCGGCGGAATCAGGAAGGCTGCTCCCAATCCACTAAAAAAACGAGCTACATAAAGCATCCATAACTCAGTAGATATACCGAATGCAAGTTGAGACAGTCCGAAGACAATCAAACCAAAAATAATTAGTTTTTTGCGACCGTATTTATCGGAAAGCTGACCTGAAAGAGGAGAGAATAAAAACTGTGCTAAAGCAAAAGTGGCGATTAATGTGCCGAGTGCTTGACCTGCTACACCAAATGTATCCAAATAAGCAGGCATAATGGGAATGATCAGTCCAATACCACTCATCGCAATGAACATATTAAACATCAGCACATAAAGCGCCGATTTATTTGATTGTACGGCCATAGAGGGACCTTCTTTCGTTATTATTTCGTGTTGCTAAATTTCAGTCTTTAGAATCTACATACTATACCTCAAAACGCAAAAAAAAAACAGGCAAACGTTCTGCCTGTCAATTTTCCATATCCATTTTGAATTCTAAAAACAACTCATTATAAGTGCCAAGCATTTCAAGTCCTAAGTTTTCGTAGACTTCTAGTCGCTCTCGAAGTTCTTCAGGTGGATAAAACCGTTTATCTTCTGTAACTTCTGGGTCCATCAAAGCAATCGCTTTTTCGTTTGGTGTAGAGTACCCGACATAATCTGCGTTTTGAGCAGCTACTTCAGGATCTAACATAAAGTTGATAAAAGCATGAGCACCTTCTACATTATCCGCAGTTTTAGGAATAATCATATTATCAAACCATAAGTTCGAGCCTTCTTCTGGGACAACGTAATCAATGTCTTCGTTAACCCACATGACGTCTGCAGCTTGGCCGGACCAAATAACAGCTACCGCTGCTTCTTCGCGTCGCATCATTTCAACAATTTCATCGCCAATAATGGCTTTAACGTTGGGACCCATTGTTTTCAACTTGTCTGTCGCTTCTCGCAATTCATCCATATCGGTTGAATTTAACGAATAGCCGAGACTGTTTAACCCCAAACCAATCACTTCACGGGCGCTATCAACTAGGATGACTTCTTGTTCAAGTGACGGATCCCACAAGTCGTTCCAGCTTTCAAACGTCTGTCCGTCTAGTAAGGTAGGGTTAAAGGCTATACCGACAGTCCCCCAAAAATAAGGAATAGAATATTCATTGCCTGGATCAAAAGGCAAATCAAGAAAATAAGGATCAATATTTTTCAAGTTCGGAATCAGCGCATGGTCAATCGGTTGTAGTAATTTGTTTTCCTTCATTTTTTCAATCGCATATTCAGAAGGCATCGCGACATCATAAGTGGTTCCGCCTTGCTCAATTTTTGTCATCATTGATTCGTTTGAATCGAATGTTTCATAAACTACAGAGATATTGGTTTCTTCTTCGAATTGCTTAATTAGTTCAGGATCAATATATTCGCCCCAGTTGTAGACTGAAATGGTACCACCGCCTGAAGTTGCTGAACTTTTTTCCAATACATTGACGGTATACAACAGTATAGTCGAAATGACAACAATCGCGATTGCGACTCTCACAAGTTCTTTCATAGTTTGGCGCCTCCAGTCCCAGGAGATTGTCCCGCACGTTGATTAAAGAAGTAATAGCCGAGAACCAAGCCAAGTGTTACAACAAATATTAATGCGGAAAGCGCATTGATGGTTAACGTGATTCCCGCTCGTGCCATTGAATAGATTTCGATGGATAAAGTCGAGAAACCGTTTCCTGTGACGAAAAAAGTTACCGCAAAATCGTCTAACGAATAAGTTAATGCTAGGAAAAATCCAGCGAAAATACCCGGCTTAATATAAGGGATAATTACGCGCGTCAAAATATCACGTTTCGATGCGCCAAGATCTGTTGCAGCATCGATCAATGACCGGCTCATTTCCTGAAGTTTTGGCAAAACCATAATCACCACAATTGGAATACTAAAAGCAATGTGTGAAATTAAGACAGATGCAAAACCGAGTTTGACACCAACCAACGTGAACAAGATTAGAAACGATGCGCCAATAATGACGTCTGGACTGACAATCAAAATGGTGTTTAAGGACAAAACAGCTTTGCGCGTTTTGCGATTTCGTAAAAATACGATACCAATAGCACCTAAAACACCGATTGCTGTTGAAATAAGTGAAGACAATAAGGCAATAATTACCGTATTCATCAAAATAATGAGTAATCTTGTGTCATTAAAGACCGCACCGTAATGCTCCCAAGTAAATCCTTCAAAACTCGACATTGTGCCACCACTATTAAAAGAATAAAAGATCAAGTAGAAAATAGGCGCATAGAGAATGGCAAAGACCAGCACCAAATAGACTTTTGCCGTTTTACTTAGTTTTGCCATTATACGAGCCTCCTTTTTCTTTCTGACCTGTCAGCATCATAATGATGATCATAAACAAGATTAAAAACACTGCAATGGTTGAACCCATTCCCCAGTTTTGTGTCACAAGGAATTGTTGTTCAATGGCTGTCCCTAGCGTAATCACTTTGTTTCCAGCAATTAATCGCGTAATAACAAAAAGGGAAAGGGCAGGGATGAAAACAGCTTGAATGCCTGACTTTACGCCGTTGATGGCTAATGGAAAAATAACACGTCTAAATGTTGTGAAAGCTGAAGCACCTAAGTCTCGGGAAGCATCAATCAATGCAGGGTTTATTTTATCTAGCGAGTTGAAAATTGGCAGCACCATAAACGGAATAAAAATATAAACGGAAACAAAGATAAAACTGAAATCAGTAAATAAGATTTGCCAGGGACCTGCCCCAAGCGTTTGGAGAAGCTTGTTAGCAGGTCCATACAATCCAAAAATACCGATAAAAGCATAAGCTTTTAGCAATAAATTAATCCACGAAGGAATAATGATGAGTAGTAGCCAGAGTTGTTTGTGCTTTGTTTTTGTTAGCCAGTAAGCCGTTGGATAAGCAATCACAATAGTGATTAACGTAATCAAAAACGCATACCAGAAAGAACTCAGCGTCATCCGCAGATAAACAGAAGAAAAGAAATTCTGATAATTTTCCAAAGTAAAAGCGCCAGTCAAATCCAAAAATGAAAAATAGAAGATTAACGCAATTGGCGCTATGACGAATAAGGCAATCCATAAATAATAAGGGACAAGGTAAAGCGGACGTGAGGGGTTATCTTTCATTGACTGAAGCTCCGTAGGACTCAAGACGTGCATCAAACGCTTCTTCCGATTCGTTTAGACGCATCACGTGAATAGCTTCTGGTGAAAAATCTAAGCCAATTTGAGAACCGACTTCTACTTTTTTCGTAGAATGCACAAGCCATTCATTGCCAACTTCATCGATGGTTGAAATTTCAAAATGAACCCCTCTAAATAGTTGCGTATCAACCGTAACCATCATTTTGCCTGTTCCACTTGGCGTGATTTCCAAATCTTCTGGACGGATGACGATTTCTACTTGCTCATTCGGATTGAGTCCAGCATCGACACATTCAAAAATTTTATTGGCAAATCGAACTTGGTAATCCGCAATCATTTCTCCACTGACGATATTCGATTCTCCAATAAAGTCCGCAACAAAACGATTGATAGGTTCATCGTATATGTCCATAGGGGTGCCACTTTGCTGAATTTTACCTGCATTCATAACGAAAATTTCATCCGACATGGCGAGCGCTTCTTCTTGATCATGTGTGACAAAGACAAAGGTTTTGCCTAAACGCTGCTGCAGTTCCCGCAATTCATACTGCATCTCAGTGCGTAATTTCAAATCCAAAGCAGACAGTGGCTCATCTAGCAAAATAACTTCGGGGTCATTGACGATAGCTCGTGCAATTGCCACACGTTGACGCTGACCACCAGACATCTCTGAAATTTCTCTTTTTTCATAGCCTTGTAAGTTAACAAAAGCGAGTGCTTCTCGTACACGTCTTTCAACTTCAGGACCTTTTACTTTCTTAATCCGCAAGCCAAACGCAATATTTTCAAAAACATTCAAGTGAGGAAACAGTGCGTAGTCTTGAAATACCGTATTCACTTGACGCTGATTAGCAGGTACCGTGTTCATTTTTTTGTCTTCAATATAAATATTGCCGCTAGTAGGTGTTGCAAATCCTGCAATTAAACGTAAGATGGTTGTTTTTCCACAACCAGAAGGTCCAAGCAATGTATAAAATTTTCCTTTTTCGAGTTCGAAGCTAACATTATTTAAAACATTGCCGGCTCCTTCGTAAGTTTGCGTCACATTTTCAAAGCGAATGATGGGTATTTCCGCCATAAGATCCCTCCTGAATTATAAATAAGATTGTGTTGTGACAATGATCATTTCTGAAACACCATCGCAATCATTGATAAGCTGATGATGATTAGAAGCTTCATAGTAAATTGAATCTCCAGCAGCTGCAGCGTACTGATGATCGCCAATCTGAAGCAGCACCTGTCCTTCAAGAACATAGATAAAGGTTTCTGCTGAAGATGGCTCAAACTCTTTAAAATGACCGTTTGCCTGAAGCGTTAAAAAGACAGGTTCTATTTCTTTTTCGTTGGATGTAGGAATGAGCCATTCCACTTCATAGCCCGCATCTTCATCAACATGTGCGATATGATCTGCGGTCGAATAGACGATTTTAACTTCGTGATCCTCCGTAAAAAATTCTTTTGGCGTGGTTCCTAACACTTCGAGTAAACTAAAAAACGTTTCGATAGAAGGGGAATTCATGTCCCGTTCTAATTGGGAGATAAAACCTTTACTCAAATCAGTCCTTTTTCCAAGCTCTTCTTGAGTTAATCCATTTTTTAATCGAAGGCGTTTGATTTTTGTGCCGATATCCACCAGAGTTCTCCTCGATTCTTTGTATATGAATATTTGCAGAAAGTTTAGTTAAAATATACTTTTAGTTTACTAATAGCATATATTCATTATACGGAATGACACTATTTTTTCAAGCCGAAAATTATTTTCAATAAAGGATTGTTATCTATTGCAATTCACTAGCAACTTTTACTATCATAGAGAAAGTGTGAAATAATAAATAAACGAGATAATAATGATATGATAGATAGCAGGGAGATAGCTGATTTTATTGGCAACCAATTTTAACATACATGGTGCTCCTGCATAGGTACGAAATCGCTAAGCCAATTAACTTAAAGCAAACATTTATAAGTGGAATTTTCAAGTGAATGCATATAAAAATATACAAACAGTTCGACCCAAACTCTAGGAGTGATCAATGTGAACGGAAAAATGAATTTCTTTCTTGACCCTAAAAACCGTGTCATTCAAAAATCTTCAATTATGAACTACAAACAAGACCAGCAAGGATTGTATCTAGTAGCCGACAAGCGATTTATCAACTGGATGGATGTCCATACGTATTGTCATACGTGTTTAGCAGCTTTGACTTTTGATGACGAATTTGATGCAAGTTATTGCGCGAGTTGCAACGAATGGCGAGAAGAACCATGTACAGATATTAGTTGCGAGTATTGTGAAAACCGTCCAAAACGCCCATTAGATCCCCGCCGATAAGCGGGTTTTTTTTATTGAAATAAGTTTATCAACTCACGTATACGGTATTAGCGAATGCGATAACTTTTTCGATTAGTTTGCAAAAATTTAACAAGCATTGATGTAGCTAGGATGATCTATGTTAAAATAAAGCCACTTGAACAGTTGGAGGATGGATATGAAAAAAGAATTTGTAGTCATTGGACTTGGCCGTTTTGGCGGTAGCATTGTAAGAGAATTGATTGAACAAGACGCAGATGTAATGGCAATTGATAAAGACTCAGAGCGAGTCGATGAATACGCTTCGATCGCAACGCAAGCTGTTGTGGCCGACACAACAGACGAGGCAGTGTTAAAATCGCTAGGTATCCGGAATTTTGAACATGTTATTGTGGCCATCGGTGAAAACATCCAGGCGAGTATTTTAACAACATTGATGTTAAAAGAAATTGGTGTAAAGAAAATTACGGTAAAGGCGCAAAATGACTATCACGCGAAAGTATTGAATAAAATCGGTGCTGATAAAGTGGTTCATCCCGAACGTGACATGGGCATTCGGATTGCGCATAATATTCTTTCTAACAACGTATTGGATTACTTGGAGCTATCGGATGAACATTCTATTATGGAGATCAAAGCAAATCATAAACTTGCAGGCTACACCTTGATCGGTCTCGATATTCGGGCGCGTTATGGCATCAATATTGTGGCCATTAAAAGAGGAGACGATATTATCGTTTCTCCGCAAGCAGACATGGAAATTGAACAAGAAGATATCTTAATCATCATCGGTTCTGATGCAGATATTAATCGTTTCGAGAAAAAAATGATGAATTAGTAGAAAGGCCTGTAAAAGAAAGTGATTCTTTTACGGGTCTTCATGCGTTTAGGAAGAATAAAAAAGGTGTGTGGGAAGTTACTCCCACACACCTTTTAAATGCCATTTTATTAAACTTCCATAATTACTGGCAAAATCATTGGACGACGTTTTGTTTTTTCATACAAATACGGTCCAAGAACATCAGAAATATCATTTTTCAATTCTGCCCAGTCCGTATTTTTGCTATGAATTTTTTTATTTAAGTGACGATTAAGCATTTGCTGAGCTTCGTAAATCATCGTACCTGACTCACGCATGTAAACAAATCCACGTGAAATAATATCAGGACCCGAAACCATTTTGTTCTTTTGCATATCCACACTTACAACAACGATAACTAAACCTTCTTCAGAAAGAACACGACGATCACGTAACACAATGTTGCCAATGTCACCGATTCCACTACCGTCGATATAAACATCACCGGAAGGAACACGCCCTGCAATAGAAGCTTCATCTTGACCTAAAGCAAGAACTTCACCATTTTCCATAATGAATGTGTTTTCTAATGGAACATCACATTCAACAGCTAAACCGGCATGTGTTTTTAACATACGATATTCACCATGAATTGGCATAAAGTATTTTGGTTTAATCAAACGAAGCATTAATTTGTTTTCAGGCTCTGAACCGTGACCAGACGTATGGATGTTGTTAAGCGATCCGTGAATAACGTCTGCACCGGCACGGAACAATAAATTGATTGTTCGATTGACGCTACTCGTATTGCCCGGAATTGGCGAAGATGAGAAGACAACCGTGTCATTTGGTTGAATTTGGATTTGACGGTGAGTCCCGTTGGCAATTCTTGAAAGAGCAGCCATCGGTTCGCCTTGTGAACCGGTACATAAAATAAGTACTTCGTTAGCAGGTAGACGGTTCAAGGTTTGTGTATCCACAAACGCATCTTCAGGCGCGTTAATATAACCAAGTTCGCGACCAATCGTCATAGCGTTATCCATACTACGGCCGAAAACAGCTATTTTGCGTCCTTGTGCAACGGCTTCATCTGTCACTTGTTGCAGACGATAAATGTTTGAAGCGAAAGTAGCAAAAATCAAGCGACCATCGACTTTTCTCATAATGTCTTTAATCGTTTCGCCGACTTTTCGTTCAGACATCGTGAAGTCAGGAACTTCAGCGTTGGTACTATCGGATAGAAGACAAAGAACACCTTCACTACCGATTTGAGCCATTTTCAATAAATTGGCAGGCTCTCCTACAGGCGTGAAATCAAATTTAAAATCACCTGTATGGACAATATTGCCGGGCGGTGTTTTTACAACTACACCAAATGCATCAGGAATACTGTGAGTTGTACGGAAAAAGCTAACGGCCGTCTTCCGGAACTTGATGACATCTTCTTCTTCGATTTCAGTCATTTTTGTTTGACGCAATAAACCGTGTTCTTCAAGCTTTTTACGTAATAAGCCCAATGCTAGTTTTCCGCCATATACAGGAATATTTATCTTTTTAAGTAAGTAAGGAATACCGCCGATATGATCTTCATGGCCGTGTGTAATGAAAAGACCTTTGATCTTATCGACGTTTTTTACTAAGTACGTGTAATCCGGAATAACGTAATCGATTCCGAGCAAATCGTCTTCCGGAAATTTAATGCCGGCATCAATTAGGATAATTTCATCCTGAAATTGAACACCATACGTATTTTTGCCGATTTCACCCAGTCCGCCGAGTGCAAAAACAGCTGTTTGATCATTTTTAACGAATTTCATCGTTATTCGACGCTCTCAACTTCGTAATTTTGACTAGCTTGTTCATACTCAAGGTGATTGCCTTCAAGTAATTGAACAAGTTCAATATTGTAGTCACGATCTTTTAAATGGTGTCGGACTTCGCGCTCGGATGCTGCTTCCACATAAAGGCTTTGTGTATTTTCACGAACAGGTACTTCAAAACGGTTTTCTTGGTAGTATACTTTAAAAATCATTGTTTGCTCTCCTTTTTCCACGCTCAAATAGATGCACTTCCTTTATATTATCATGACATTAGACTAAAATAAAGAATAGCCCTCCTTATTTATAAAGAAGGGCTAAAACGTTTATGCGATTTTCTTTTTATTCATGATGCCATTGAGCTGTCTGAGAAGTTTTCTTTTCAACCGTTTCAGCATGGCTAATCACTCCTTAACGCGATTATACTGCGTTTTCTGACAATTGTAAAGAAGCTGAACCTGTGTATTCAACGCTAATTATATTAAGAATGGAGATTCTAAAATGCCGAAATTATTATTGCTAGATATCGATGGAACTTTGTTGGATTCAAACAAAAAACTACCGGCTTCTGCGAAAGAAGCACTACAACAAGCAAGATTGAATGGACATGACTTAGCCATTGCCACTGGACGTGGACCATTTATGATTACTTCTATTCTAGAAGAACTAAAAATCGATACGTACATTACGTTCAACGGCCAGTACATTTCACATAACAACAAAGTGGTTCATAAGCAAGCAATCGAAGCTAAAATGCTAAATGAAATTCTTGTGTATGCAGAGCAACGCAATCATCCCGTTGTCTTTATGAACGAAGAGAAAATGGTATCTTCTATCGATTTCCATCCGGATATTGAAGAAAGTATACAGACGTTGAAAATACCGCATCCTGAAACAGAGAAAGATTTTCATTTGAATCACGAAGTCTACCAAGCACTGGTGTTCTGTGAAAAAGAAGAAGAACAGCAATACCACGATGCATTTAAAGAAGTGGACTTTGTCCGCTGGCACCGCGTCTCTTGTGATATTTCACCAAAAGGTGGTACTAAGGCAAGCGGAATTAAAAAGTTGATCCGCGCAACAGGTCACTCTATTGAAGACACAATCGCATTTGGTGATGGATTGAACGATTTAGACATGATGGATGTCGCCGGATATAGTGTCGCAATGGCAAATGGTCACGAAGAAACCAAAAAACGCGCATCCTATGTAACAGAACACGTAGACAACGACGGTCTAGCAAAAGCGTTCAAGCATTTAAAATTAATTTGACAAAGAAAAGCGAAAGCGCCTGTTCGAGCTAGGTGCTTGAGCATATAGAATAAAAAAGAGACGCGGCTTATTCAGCCGTGTCTCTTCCGATTGCAATCGCATTTTCAATTTCAGCGAAAGGATTTGTTGGATTGATGTGATCGAAGAACATGACTCCATTCAAATGATCAAGTTCATGCTGGAATGCAATAGCAGGTAACCCTGTCAAACGCATTTTGAATTCTTCACCATCTGGATTAAAAGCTTTAACAGTAATTCGCGCATATCTTGGAACATATCCAGGAACTGAACGATCAACGGACAAACAACCTTCTCCAGCAGCTAAATAAGCTTTTTCTATAGAGTGACTGACTATTTTAGGGTTAATGGCAACGAGACTAAGATCTTCTCCTGTACTCTCGTCAAAATGCAAAGCGAACATTCGTTTTGCTTCATTTATTTGAGGAGCTGCAATACCAACACCGGGACGCAAATCATATTTTTCAGCCAGTTCATCGTCTTGGCTGTCAACTACATATTCCATAAGGTCTTTACTCAACTGACGATCTTCCTGAGACAGTGGAAATTTCACTTCTTCAGAACGTTTTCTGAGTGTAGGATGACCTTCGCGTATTATATCTTTCATTCGTATCAACTGATTTCATCCTTTCAAATGTCTTGCTATGTATTTTATTATAACGCAATTTTTCTATTTTGAAAAAAGAAAAAGCTGCAGAGCGTAGTTGTATTTTCCATATGTGCATACTATAGTTAATTCATGGGAATTAAGGAGTGAACTAGATGAAAAAAACAGCCGTAGTGTTAAGTTTTTTCGCAATTTTTTTGTTAACTGCTTGTTCAGGTTCAGGAATTCGCGGAGATTTAGATCAAGTACTTAACGATACTTTCGATGCGGAAGAGGAGTACCGTGCAGTGCAAGACGATTTGGAAAAGCGGGAGAAAACAGAACAGCAATTGTTTGAAGAAATTATGGCATTGACACAAGAAGAGCAAGACCAAGTAGCTAAACAAGCACAAACTGCGCTTGATTCGGCAGACGAACGTCTAGAGTTCTTAAAAACTGAAAAAGAATCAATGCAGTCTGCAGAAGAAAATTTCACTGGCATTGATAAAGTGATCAAAGCTGCCGAAGAAGTAGCTGTAAAAGCAGACGTGGAAGCGCTGAAGACAAAAATGAAAGAACGCTTCACAGCTCATTCGGAGTTTACGAAAGCTTATGAAAAGTTGATAGAAAGACAAAAAGAATTGTATGAGATGTTGAAGAAGGAAGAAACTACGTTGCAACTGCTTCAAGAAAAAGCTGCGGAAGTAAATGAACAAAACGAACAAGTTCAACTGGCTGTTACAGCATTTAACGAAATAACCAAACAGGTCAATGAATTAAAAGATGCCACAATGAAAAAAATAGATGAAAGTGAGGAATAAGCGGCCTTTATGGTCGCTTTTTCTGTCCTATAAAAGACGTGTAAAAATGACTCTGTATTATAATACAGAGTATTAAACGAACTGATACAGTTCAAGAAAACGAAATTGTCATGCAATTATTATTACTTAAAAATGTCAGGTTCTCTATGATTGACCCACGTTTTGTCGTAACGTATACTAAGTAGGAATGCGAAATTGTATCATAACTTGTATGTAATTATTTTAATACAGATAAAAAGGAGAGTTGCTTTTATGGCTGCGAAAAAATCACAGCAGTTCGATCCAGTAGAGACGCTGAATGCAATCGAAGAAAAGTTTGAAATGGTTCAGATTTTAAATGAAGAAGGCGAAATCGTTAACAAAGAGGCTGACCCGAAACTTTCGGACGAAGACCTACAGGAATTGATGAGCCGGATGGTATATACACGAATTCTTGATCAGCGTTCAATTTCTTTGAACCGTCAAGGACGTCTTGGATTTTATGCTCCGACAGCAGGACAAGAAGCTTCACAACTAGCTTCTCATTTTGCCTTGTCAAAAGAAGATTTCATTTTGCCAGGTTACCGTGACGTTCCACAATTGATTTGGCATGGATGGCCACTTCATCAGGCATTCTTGTTTTCACGTGGACATTTCATGGGGAACCAAATGGCTGAAGGTTTGAATATCTTGCCTCCGCAAATCATCATTGGTGCTCAATTTATTCAAGCTACCGGTGTTGCTCTAGGTATGCAAAAACGTAAAAAAGAAGCTGTTGCAGTTACTTACACAGGTGATGGCGGTTCTTCTCAGGGAGATTTCTACGAAGGAATCAACTTTGCAGGCGCGTTCCGCGCACCGGCTATTTTCATTGTGCAAAATAACCAGTATGCGATTTCGACTCCTCGCGAACTTCAAACTTCAGCGAAAACGATTGCTCAAAAAGCAGTTGCAGCTGGAATTCCTGGTGTTCTTGTAGATGGTATGGATCCACTTGCAGTATACGCTGTAACGCGTGATGCTCGTGAACGCGCAATCAAAGGTGATGGACCAACATTAATCGAAACACTTTGCTACCGTTATGGACCACATACGATGGCGGGCGATGACCCTACGCGTTACCGTACATCAGATATTGATAGCGAATGGGAAAAGAAAGACCC
Organism: Planococcus faecalis; assembly: GCF_002009235.1. Taxonomy (NCBI): domain Bacteria; kingdom Bacillati; phylum Bacillota; class Bacilli; order Caryophanales; family Caryophanaceae; genus Planococcus; species Planococcus faecalis. Next base: position 2,358,385 of record NZ_CP019401.1, on the reverse strand, counting down.
TCTTATTCGTTTCCGTAAATATTTGGAAGCAAAAGGCATTTGGGATGAAGCAAAAGAAAATGAAGTAATCGATAAAGCTAAAGAAGAAATTAAAGCAGCAATCAAAAAAGCTGACGGTGCTCCAAAACAGAAAGTATCAGATCTTTTAGAGCTTATGTATGAAGATGTGCCGTTTAATGTTCAGGAACAGTTGGATATTTATAAAGCAAAGGAGTCGAAGTAAGCCATGGCACAATTAACAATGATCCAAGCAATTACCGACGCTCTGAAAACAGAGATGAAGAATGATGAAAACGTTCTTGTTTTCGGTGAAGATGTAGGAAATAACGGCGGTGTATTCCGCGCGACTGAAGGTCTACAAAAAGAATTCGGCGAAGACCGTGTTTTTGATACACCATTAGCTGAATCAGGTATTGGCGGTTTGGCTATTGGTTTAGCTTTGCAAGGATATCGTCCAGTTCCAGAAATTCAGTTTTTTGGATTTGTTTTTGAAGTAATGGATTCGATTAGCGGGCAAATGGCACGTATGCGTTTCCGCAGTGGTGGAAGCTTAACTTCTCCTGTAACAATCCGCTCACCATTTGGTGGCGGTGTCCATACACCTGAAATGCATGCTGATTCATTAGAAGGATTGATGGCAGCTCAACCAGGTCTAAAAGTGGTTATTCCGTCTACACCTTATGATGCTAAAGGATTGTTGATTTCAGCAATTCGTGATAACGATCCTGTTATTTTCTTAGAGCATATGAAACTATACCGTTCATTCCGTCAAGAAGTACCTGAAGAAGAATACACAATTCCTTTAGGTAAAGCTGATGTGAAACGTGAAGGGAAAGACTTAACGATTATCGCTTACGGCGCAATGGTACAAGAAAGTATCAAAGCTGCAGAAGAACTGGAAAAAGAAAATTATTCGGTTGAAGTGGTCGATCTTCGTACGATCCAACCGCTTGATATTGAAACAATCATCGCATCAGTTGAAAAAACAGGTCGTGCTATGGTCGTTCAAGAAGCTCAAAAACAAGCTGGAATTGCAGCGAGTGTTGTAGCTGAAATTACAGACCGTGCCATTCTTACCTTAGAAGCACCTGTTCTTCGTGTAACAGCACCAGATTCAATATTCCCATTCTCACAAGCGGAAGAAGTTTGGTTGCCAAATGCGAAAGATATTATCGAAACAGCGAAGAAAGTTTTAACTTTTTAAATTAGACAGAACCGAAAGGGTGATATACATGGCTTTTGAATTTCGTTTGCCGGATATCGGAGAAGGTATCCATGAAGGTGAAATCGTAAAATGGTTCGTAAAAGCGGGGGACACAATCGAAGAAGACGATATTCTTGTCGAAGTACAAAATGACAAGGCCGTTGTCGAAATTCCTTCACCTGTTTCAGGAACAGTTGAAGAAGTATTGGTGGCAGAAGGAACGGTTGCAGTAGTAGGCGATATTTTAGTTCGCATCGATGCACCGGACGCTGAAGAAATGAGTTTTAAAGGGAGTCACGGTGACAAAAAAGAAGTCGCTCCTGAAGTAAAAGAAGAAACAGAAGAACAAGTCCAAGCCGGTACAGCTGAATCTGGTGGAGATGTGGATAAAGCATCTGCTAAAGAAGAAGAACCGAAAAAACAAACAGGTGCTGGATCTCAACCACAGGCTGACTCAACAGAGGAGTCTGATCCGACTGCACGCGTAATTTCAATGCCGTCTGTTCGTAAATTTGCACGCGACAACGATGTTGATATTAAGCAAGTAACAGGATCTGGTAATAATGGACGAGTGTTAAAAGAAGACGTGGAAGCGTTTAAGAACGGCGATCAAAAAGCAGCAATCCCTGCAGCTTCTGAAGAAGTATCACAAGAAGTAACAGAAGAAAGCACTGATAAAGCAGCAGCTCCGAAAGCGGCAGTAGCTCCTGAAGGTGAATTCCCTGAAACGCGTGAGAAAATGTCAGGAATTCGTAAAGCAATCGCTAAAGCGATGGTTCATTCAAAACACACTGCTCCGCACGTAACGTTAATGGACGAAGTAGATGTGACAGAACTTGTAGCACATCGCAAAAAGTTCAAAGACATTGCAGCAGAAAAAGAAATCAAGTTAACGTATTTACCATATGTAGTAAAAGCGTTAGTCAGCACATTGCGTGAATTCCCAGCTTTAAACACATCGTTTGACGATGAAACAAGCGAAGTGATTCAGAAGCATTATTTCAATATCGGAATTGCTGCAGATACAGAAAAAGGGTTAATGGTTCCGGTTATTAAAAATGCAGACCGTAAATCAGTATTCGCTATTTCTGATGAAATCAATGGCTTAGCGACAAAAGCGCGTGATGGTAAATTATCAGCTGCTGAAATGAAAGGTGCATCATGCTCAATCACGAATATCGGTTCTGCTGGTGGACAATGGTTCACACCTGTTATTAATCATCCGGAAGTAGCGATTCTTGGAATTGGCCGAATCGCAGAGAAACCTGTAATTAAAAATGGTGAAATTGTAGCGGCACCTGTGTTAGCATTGTCATTGAGCTTTGATCATAGAATGATCGATGGTGCAACAGCACAGCACGCATTAAATCATATTAAACGTTTATTAAGTGAACCTGAATTACTATTAATGGAGGCGTAAAAATTATGGTAGTAGGAGATTTCCCAATCGAAACAGACACGCTCGTAATTGGCTCAGGCCCTGGCGGTTATGTTGCAGCAATCCGGGCAGCGCAAACTGGCCAAAAAGTAACAATCGTAGAGAAAGAATATATTGGTGGCGTTTGCTTGAACGTCGGCTGTATTCCTTCAAAAGCAATGATTTCTGTTGGGCACCGTTTTGAGGAAGCTCAGCATTCAGAAGACATGGGAATTATCGCAAAGGAAGTTTCACTTAACTTTGAAAAAGCGCAAGCGTTCAAAGATGGCGTCGTTAAGAAATTGACTGGCGGCGTGGAGTCTCTTCTGAAAGGCAATAAAGTTGAAATTTTACGCGGTGAAGCTTATTTTGTTGATGAAAACACTGTCCGCATTATGGATGACAATTCAGCACAAACGTATAAATTTAAAAATGCTATTATCGCAACTGGATCTCGTCCAGTCGAAATCCCGACTTTCAAATTTACAAAACGCGTAATTAATTCAACTGGCGCTTTGGCACTTACTGAGCTTCCGAAAAAACTTATCGTTATTGGCGGCGGATATATCGGTACAGAGCTGGGTACTGCATTTGCAAACATGGGTTCTGAAGTAACGATCCTTGAAGGCACACCGGATATCCTTGCTGGGTTTGAAAAACAAATGACAGCAATCGTCAAAAAAGGATTGAAGAAAAAAGGCGTTGAAGTTATCACTAAAGCATCTGCTAAAGGTGTAAAAGAAACTGATTCTGGCGTTACGGTATCGTATGAAGCGGGCGGAGAAGAAAAAACGCTTGAAGCAGATTATGTTCTTGTAACTGTTGGCCGTCGTCCAAATACAGACGAAATGGGTCTTGAAGAATTGAACTTGAATATGTCTGACCGTGGCTTGATCGAAGTCGACAAACAATGTCGTACAAACATCTCCAACATTTATGCAATCGGTGATGTAGTAGCTGGCCTTCAGTTAGCACACAAAGCTTCATACGAAGGTAAAGTAGCTGCAGAAGCAATTGCAGGAGAAAAGTCTGAAGTTGATTACATGGCTATTCCAGCGGTCTGCTTTACAGATCCGGAACTTGCAAGCGTTGGTTTGTCTGAAGAACAGGCAAAAGAAGAAGGATTCGAAGCTGCGGCTGCGAAATTCCCGTTCGCTGCAAACGGCCGTGCTCTTTCATTAAACGCAACTGAAGGATTCGTGAAGCTAGTTTCGCGTAAATCTGACGGTTTGCTGTTAGGTGCACAAATTGTTGGAGCTGGCGCATCAGACATGATCGCTGAGCTTGGTCTTGCTATCGAAGCTGGAATGACAGTAGAAGATATCGCGATGACGATTCATGCTCATCCAACACTTGCTGAAATCACTATGGAAGCTGCTGAAGTAGCTCTTGGAACACCAATTCACATTATTAAATAAATAGTAGAGAAGTCGCTTTTGCGGCTTCTTTTTTTTGGAGAAAAGCTATTTTTCATGGTAAGATTTGTATGACAAAGGAGTGTTTGGATTGATAAATAGAAAAGCAATGGTTTTGGTAACCGCCCTGTTATTACTAGCGGCATGTGGAAATGACGATGAAGCAGTTACAAATAAGGAAGAAAAGACAGTTGAAGAACAAGTTGCAACTGAAGGAAAAAAAGCCGGAAAAGATGAAGAAGTAATTGAAACAAAAGAAGAAGAAGTTGAAGAAGAACCAAAAGAAGGAGTAACGTCGGAACCACAATATCGCATTAATCCTGCTAATTGGTCAGTACAACCTATAGCAGATGCTGCTGAAAAAGTAGTATTAGTAACTATTGATGATGCGCCGGACAAGCATTCAATAGAAATGGCAGAAACGTTGAAAAGTAAAGAAATTCCAGCAATTTTCTTCGTCAATGGTCATTTTTTAGATACAGATGAGGAAAAGCAACAGTTAAAAGAAATCTACGATATGGGCTTTGTAATTGGAAATCATACATATAGCCACGAAAATTTAAAAAATCTTTCTGAGCAGCAGCAGCAACAAGAAATTTTGGAGATAAATAAAGTTGTTGAAGAAATTACTGGAGAAAAACCAAAGTTTTTCCGTGCTCCTTTTGGCTCTAATACTGACTTTAGCAAACAACTTGTCGAAGACCAACAGATGGTTCTCATGAACTGGACCTACGGCTACGACTGGGAAAAAGACTATCAAGACGCTGCGGCATTAACAGAAATTATGGTTAATACGGAGTATTTAAATAATGGTGCTAATTTATTGATGCACGATCGAGATTGGACTGCAGAGGCATTACCCGGAATTATCCGAGGACTACAAGATAAAGGATATGGCTTTGTGGACCCGAAAACAATCGAAGGTATGTAAAAAAACGATCCACAGGTATATTTCTGTGGATCGTTTTTTGGGGGGTTCATTATGTAAACTTATGCCTGTCGGAGCTGACCAGGCACTTTCACTTTTCGTTGTCTAGACTCCAGCAGCCAGATTCTCGGGACATAAGCCACTCTGGCTGTGTGGCTGAAAACACGCCACTTCGCCAGAGCGTCTTATGCCTGTCGAATCTACATGGCTGCTTACGCTTTTCGGTGTCCAGTTGCAAGTGCCTAGCTCCTCGGGACATAAGTCAACCCAGCTGCGTGGCAAAGAACGCCACACTGCTGGGCCGTCTTATGCCTGTCGGAGCTGACCAGGCACTTTCACTTTTCGTGTTACCTAATCGCTTGTTGTTCTTTTATAACCCGTAGCATTTGCAGTGTGTCGTCTTCTGGTCCTTGTACGGGTAACCCGGCAGCTACGTTCATATGGATATAGTTGATATTTTCTTGGGTGATGATTTCACCAGGAATGAAAATAGGGATACCGGGTGGGTAGACCATGATAAATTCAGCAGAAATGCGTCCGACTGCTTCATTGATTGAGATAACTTCTGTTGTTGCATAGAAAGCGTCACGTGGTGTCATTGCGAGTCTTGGAATGTCTGGCATCAATACGACAGGTTCGATGACTACGGCATCACTTTCTAAGGTCTCAGTCATACGTTGAAGTGCATTGATCAATAGATTTACTTCTTTGCGGCTATCGCCAATTGTGATGAGGCATAAAATATTATACAAATCGGAAAGTTCGATTTCAATATTAGCGTTTTCTCTCAGCCATTCCTCGGCCTGATGTCCAGTAATACCTAAATTCTTTACACTGATTAATAGTTTCGTCGGGTCCATATCAAAAGTGGCGGACGAATTTAGTAATTCTTTACCCACACAGTGTAAATGGGGGATTTTGTTGATGCGTTTGCGCGCATCTTGAGCTAGCCGAATCGTCCGATCAATCAAATCATAGCCATTGATTGCCAATTGACGGCGTGCAGTATCAAGAGACGCTAAAATTGGATAGGACGTCGACGTCGTCGTTAGCATAGAAAGCGTCGATTGTACGCGCTTCGGCGATACTAAACCTTCTCGTACATTTAGCACCGAACTTTGTGTCATAGATCCACCTAGTTTATGGACAGAAGTTGCTGCCATATCTGCTCCTGCTGCCATTGCGGAAATCGGCAATGACTTGTGGAAATGAATATGAACCCCATGTGCCTCATCGACCAAAACAGGGATATTCCGCGAATGTGCAATATCGACAATCCGTTTTAAGTCAGCGGCTATGCCGAAATAAGTCGGATTAATGACTAGTACGGCTTTAGTATCTGGATACTCAACTAATGCTTTTTCTACTGCTTCCGCCGAAATTCCATGAGAGATCCCAAGATCAGGATCTACTTCAGGATGAATGAAAATCGGGATAGCACCAGCGAAAACAATAGCTGACATGATAGATTTATGGACATTTCTTGGCACTAGAATTTTATCATTGGGACCAACGACACTAAGAATCATTGTCATAATTGCGCCACTTGTACCTTGTACAGAAAAGAATGTATAATCTGCTCCAAAAGCTTCAGCAGCTAGCTCTTGCGCTTTTTTGATGGCACCTTTTGGAGAATGTAAATCATCCAAAGGAGCGATGTTAATTAAATCGATAGAAAGAATGTTGTCGCCGACAAATTCTCTAAAAGCTGGATCTACACCTTGCCCTTTTTTGTGGCCAGGAATGTGAAACTGGATTGGGTGCCGGTTTCGATGCTTGAGAAGCGCATCAAATAACGGAGTTTCTAATTGAGACAATGATAAGCCCACCTCGCTAAATAAAATGAAAACAAAATGAATTATAGCATGATGTACTCACCTATAGTACAAATTAAAAGGATTTTCCGTAGTGAAAGCGAATACATGACCTATAGAGAGAAAAGGAGTGAGTTGATGGAATTCAAAACAAAAGTGACGGAACTATTAGGAATTCGTTACCCAATTATTCAAGGGGGATTGGCTTACTTAGCCTATGCGGAACTAGCTGCGGCAGTGTCAAATGCAGGAGGACTTGGTCAAATTACAGCAATGAGTTTGTCAACGCCTGAAGAATTGAGAACAGAGATTCAAAAAGTAAGACAATTGACGGACAAGCCTTTTGGTGTTAATTTTGCAATTGGCGATCACGGTCGTTCGTTTTCTCATATGTTGAATGTAGCGATTGAAGAAAGAGTGCCGGTTGTTTCGATGACCGGTGGCAATCCGACGCCAATATTCGAGCAACTAAAAGAGACCAACATTAAAAAGTTGGTATTGGTTGCTGCAAAAAGGCAAGCTCAAAAAGCAGAAAGTCTCGGTGCTGATGCTGTTATGGTCGTGGGTCAAGAAGGTGGCGGACACTTGGGGCGTGACGATATTGGGACAATGGTGCTAATTCCACAAGTGGTAGATGCTGTAAAGATTCCGGTTATCGCTTCAGGAGGAATTGGTGACGGACGGGGCTGGATGGCCGCTCTTGCATTAGGTGCTGAAGGAATTGAAATGGGCACACGCTTTATTGCCACAAAAGAATGCGTCCATGCCTCAGCAGCATATAAACAGCTGTTAATCAATAGTTCAGAGAACGATACAGTTATTATCAAACGCAGCATTGGTGCGCCTGCGCGAACGTTACGTAATAGTTGGACCGACAAAATTTTAGAGATTGAAAGTCACGCGCCCACTTATGAGGCTTTAAAAGAATACATTAGTGGTGAAGCCAACAAGCGTTTCATCTATAATGGAGAAACAGACCAAGGCTTTGGGTGGGCGGGACAAGTGACTGGATTGATCAAAGATGAGCCGACAGTTCAGGAACTGATTGACTCAATGGTCAAACAGGCTGAAGAAATCCGAGGCAAATGGTCAGTTACTAGATGAAATGAGGGATGAACAATGGATTATTCTTATCCATTTTCAATTGAATGGTCAACAGAAGAAATTATTGATGTTGTCGGTTTTTTTGAAGCAATTGAAATGGCCTATGAAAAAGGCATTACCCGACAAGACTTATTGACGCGCTATCGTCAGTTCAAGCAAGTAGTTCCTTCGATATCAGAAGAAAAAACCTATTTTCGTGAATTTGAAGAAGAAAGTGGGTATGTAGCCTTTCCGGTTATTAAAGAAATGAAAGCTGGAACAGGCGATGAAACCATCAAACTAAAAAACAAGTAATAAAAAAGAACCTGTAGCCTTAGCGGCTGACAGGTTCTTTTGCCGGTTGGAGTAAAGCTGTATAAACAGGCAGTAAAGCTTGGAAAGTTTCTTCTGTGAATTGAAAAAATTGTTCCTTATTTAAAGAAGCGGCCTGTTCTCTAGTTAAATGGCGGCCAATTACAAATTCGCCTTTTTTTACATTACGCAACCGAATTAGCAGTTTTTCAATACCTGCGTCACCTAATTCATATAAGGTATTGGACTGCGGTTTCATATGATCTCCTGAAGCGGTGAAATCGGTTGGCAACTGTTGCAATACATCAGAATGCAATAAATTTTGCGCCATTGCAGTTTTATTCGGAGCCTCATAAATAACCGCTAAAATAATGAATACGTGACTTTCCCACATACCAATTTGAAAATGAGGAACGGCTTTATAGCCTCTTTTAAAAGGTGCAAAGGCTACCCAACTATCATTTGGCGGATTTACAGTTCTTCGCATATGTTTAGCTACGTGAGGGAAAAATTCATTTCCGGTTTTTCTAGAGAAAAATGATGAAAATTCAATGCCAAGTTCTTCGAATTTTGGCCGGACAATATCAGTCAGTGCAGACATTCTAGCATCTAAGCCAGGAGTGTTAAAAACTTCAAAATCTTGTTCGTTCCAGTAAGGTTTCAAATAAATATCCTCCTCTAATTTAAGCAATCAGGTTTCATTTTAACGAAGTTTGGGAAAAAAGAATATAAATACGTTCCTGCCAATGGATTTCGTTAGAAAAAAATGTTATTATAAAGTTGCAACAAGATTAGTCGGAATCTTCCGACTTTGATGAGAAAGGGGTGCTCATTATGAAACAGATGGTTCAGATAATCCGCAAAGCGGATGTAGAGAAGGAATATGTACATGTATTAAAGTTAGAACTCGATTATGAACTTGCTTCACTGTTTGATGCAATGCAGCAAAAGGACGACCATGAAGTGTCTAAAAGTAAACAGCGACTTCAGGAAATTCACCTAGAACTGGAGGCCCTCCATGCGCTCTAATTCATCTATACATTAAAGGCATCTGCTAGAGTAAGACAGCAGATGCCTTTTTCGTTATACTGAAACAAACAAGGAGGGATGCACAGATGGATTTGCATGCTATGGATAGATACATAAAATCACTCATTAAAGAAGCAGGGCATCAGATTCGTAATTCTTTTTTAACGGATATCACGATTGAATCAAAATCAAATGCCAATGATTTGGTAACCAATATGGATAAAGAAATTGAACAATTTTTTATCGAGCGGATTCGCAGAGATTTCTCAGGGCATCGAATTTTCGGAGAAGAGGGCTTTGGAGATGATATCCAAAACACGAACGGAATTATTTGGTTGCTCGATCCAATCGATGGCACGATGAATTTTGTTCATCAAAAACGCAACTTTGCTATATCTCTAGGAATATACGAAGATGGGATCGGTAAACTGGGCTATATATATGATGTTGTCAACGATGATTTATACCACGGAGTTAAAGACGGTGGAGCATATTGCAACAATGAAAAGCTAAGACCGCTTATGGAAACAGACATATCCGAATCCATCGTAGCAATGAATGCGACATGGTCAATCCCAAATCGTTATTTAGATCACGAAGCTATCATTCAATTGATTCGCGATGTACGCGGTACACGCTCTTATGGTTCGGCGGCACTTGAACTTGCTTATGTGGCATCTGGGCGTTTTGATGCGTATATTTCAATGAGGTTATCTCCGTGGGATATTGCTGGGGGTATGGTTATTGCTCAAGAAGTAGGTGCAATAACGACGAATTTTAAAGGAGACCCAGCAAATCTTTTAAAACAAGACACTTTTATAGCAGCTAATCCCGCAATTCATCAAAAATTGTTAGAAAAATATATAAAATTCAAGTAAAAAAAGATGCGGAATTCCGCATCTTTTTTTATAATTATAGTAATCCGGCTTCCCGCATTTCTTTTTTCTTCTTGAATCCCATGCCCATGATTAAACACAGGACTAAGATTGCTGCGAATATGCCCAGTACACTGCGCAAGCCAACAGCCAAGCCGATTCCTGCCATCGCTAGTAACGCTGCCAAAGAGTACAATACGAAGATCCATTTAATGTTTTTTATTGATTTTTTCACTTGATTTGCCTCCTGTAGCTTACAAACTGAAATAAAATCTTAGGGTTTTACACCTATATGTGCTATACTAGCACAGTTATAGGCATGAAAAAAGAATATTGGAGTGAAATTATGACTAAATTACGTAACGACTTAAGAAACATTGCAATTATTGCCCACGTTGACCATGGTAAAACAACGCTAGTGGATCAGCTTCTACAACAATCCGGAACTTTCCGTTCAAACGAACACGTTGACGAACGCGCAATGGATTCTGGCGACATCGAAAGAGAACGCGGAATTACAATTCTTGCGAAAAATACTGCAATTCAATACAAAGACGCTAAAATCAACATCCTAGATACGCCTGGACACGCGGATTTTGGTGGAGAAGTTGAACGTATCATGAAAATGGTTGATGGTGTTCTATTGGTAGTAGACGCTTATGAAGGCTGTATGCCACAAACGCGCTTCGTACTGAAAAAAGCATTAGAACAAAACCTGAAGCCAATCGTAGTTGTAAACAAAATTGACCGTGACTTTGCACGTCCTGAAGAAGTGGTTGACGAAGTCATCGAATTGTTCATTGAACTTGAAGCGAATGACGATCAATTGGAATTCCCGGTTATTTTTGCATCAGGTATGAACGGTACAGCAAGTCTTTCTTCAGATCCTGCTGATCAAGAAGAAAACATGCAGGTTGTTTATGATGCGATCCTGGAACACGTCCCAGCGCCAATCGATAACAGAGATGAGCCACTTCAGTTCCAGGTAGCTCTTCTTGATTATAGTGATTATGTTGGACGTATCGGAATTGGCCGCGTATTCCGCGGGACGATCGAAGTTGGACAATCGGTTTCATTGATGAAACTAGACGGTTCATTCAAAAACTTCCGTGTGACGAAAATGCACGGTTTCATGGGCCTAAAACGGGTGGAAATCGAAAAAGCAGAAGCTGGCGATTTGATTGCCGTTTCGGGTATGGAAGACATCAACGTAGGGGAAACGGTTTGTCCTGCAGAACATCGCGAAGCATTGCCTGTCTTGCGCATTGATGAGCCAACTCTACAAATGACTTTCTTAGTTAACAACAGCCCATTTGCAGGTAAAGAAGGCAAATGGATCACTTCAAGAAAAATCCAAGAACGTTTGGATGCTCAATTACAAACAGACGTATCTTTACGTGTAGACGCAACAGATTCGCCTGACGCTTGGGTAGTATCTGGACGCGGAGAATTGCATTTGTCGATTTTGATCGAAAATATGCGTCGCGAAGGATTCGAAATTCAAGTTTCTAAACCTGAAGTTATCGTTCGTATGGTTGACGGAGTTCGCTGCGAACCTGTTGAGCGTGTTCAAGTGGACGTGCCTGAAGAATACACTGGCGCAATTATCGAGTCATTGGGTGAGCGCAAAGGTGAAATGTTGGATATGGTAAACAATGGTAGTGGACAAGTTCGTATGGTATTTAACGTACCGGCACGTGGTTTAATCGGTTATACAACTGAATTCTTAACGCAAACTCGTGGCTATGGAATTATTAACCACACATTCGACAGCTACCAGCCAGTTGCTTCTGGTCGTGTTGGCGGACGTCGTGAAGGCGTATTGGTATCTATGGAGCGCGGTAAAGTTTCGACTTACGGCTTGATGGGGATCGAAGACCGCGGAACTTCATTCGTTGAAGTTGGCGCTGAAATTTACGAAGGTATGATAGTTGGACAACATAACCGCGACAGCGACCTTACAGTAAATATCGTAAAAATTAAAGCTGCAACAAACATTCGTTCAGCTAACAAAGACCAAACAACAACAATGAAAAAAGCACGCTTAATGAGTCTTGAAGAAGCGCTTGAATACTTGAACGATGATGAGTATTGCGAAATTACACCGCAAACGATTCGTCTGCGCAAAAAGATTCTTGATAAAAACGAACGTGAACGTATGGCTAAGAAAAAGAAAGTTGCCATCGAAGAATAAGTGAATAGGAAGGATGTATAACCGTGGACGAACAAGCTTTTGTCTATGACAATATGTATCCGGTAGCTCGAATTTTGTATCAAAATTTGCCGAGTTTTGAAATGGCAGGATACGCATTGTTTGCGATAATTTTCCTGCTCTCGGCGTTTGTTTATAAATTGGGGTTTGCTAAAAAGTTATCACTTGGAAAAAATGTAGCGATTGGTTTGTTTTTGGCAATCGGTGGTTTAGGGCTTACGTTTCTTGCCTTTTTCTTACCAATTGTTGAAGGGCTAGTCATTGCAGCGCTCATACTGATTCTTTATAAAATCCGCTTATGGCGCGAAAAACGCGAAAACGCTGTATCTCATTGAGATACAGCGTTTTTGCGTTCAAAAGTTTTATAGAGAATAGGCAGCAACAAGGAGTATGTGAGGTGAGAAAAAACCCAATACAGAAACGCTCCCCAATCTGTAACAGCTGGAACATTAGCTTCAATTGCAAGATAAGATAGTAAAAAGTAAAGAAACGGGAAAGGAACTGACATCAGTAAACTGATGAGCACCAATTGACCAAATGAATAATTTCGTCGTTTGGCTAAATAAACAAAGACAACACCGATAATCAGTGAAATCGTCATATGAAAAATAAATTCCGTAACTTCTGACCATTGTATTGTCCCGATCACTGGAACAAAATCAACATTCAGTAATAGTGTATATATTTGAACGCCAGTGACTGATTGAATCCACTTCATTAAAAGTCCTAAAATCAACCCACTCCAAAAGCCAATCCAGAGACCTTTTAAGAGCTTCATCAGAAATCATCCTCAATGCTACGGGAACTACGATAAAATCGAAAAGAACCCGTGGCAATGCGTTCTTTTGTTCTATCTGTGATCCGGTCGTGGCATTCGTTGCACATATGTGTATGGATCGGTCTATTGCGCAGGCGCTTTGCTTGGAGTGTATCATCGACTAACTCTTCAATCTTATCGCAGATTACACATTTCACACGCATAATGAATCACTCCTATTCGACTCGAATGGCTTGGATATCGGTAATTGGATTTTCCTGATTAGAACCGTCTGGAAGAAGTACGTGCACAGGACCATCTTCTTTTAAAGGTTTACCGTGATCACTAAATTTGAAAATTAGTTGTGCAGCATGCTCAATTGGAAATTCGAATTCACCGTTTAAGGTTTCAAAAACTACACGTTTTGCATGTTCAAAAGGTTCTGCATTCAAAAGGAATGGCTTGAAAAGAATGCCGAAAGTTCCTGTTAGCATTTCTTTTTTTTCTTTACTCTTATAGGTTTTCTCTGAATTCAAAGTCGGCGGTACGGTACTGCCTTCCATGATTTCACGAGACCAATGTTCACCCATTCCACGCTTATAGTCTTCAAGTTCGTCTTTTTCGATTCGCTCTTCTTGAAAATACGTTTCCAAATTCAACTTACGGTCGTCAAAAATCCATACAGTAGGATCTAATATAAGTTTAAATTTCACTTCACCTTTAAAAGGTACAATAAATTCCATGGGTAAACCCTCCATCTTAAATAGTTGCTCTCTTAATAGTATACCTTTTTGTGTCAAGTTCCTAAAGGGATTCATCTCTTTCATTATAGAGGCTTGCATTTTCTCTTTTTAAAAGATACACTTTAAACAGGAAAATAGAGAAGAAAACTCATAATATGGGGGGATTCCTCATGGAACATACAGAAGAACAAACATACCATCTGAAGGCCTTGGAACTCCTCAAAGCTGATGCAGAAAAAATTGAGCAATTGATTAAGGTGCAAATGGATCATTTGACATTGCCATCTTGTCCTTTATATGAAGAGGTGCTTGACACCCAAATGTTCGGCCTATCGCGTGAAATCGATTTTGCGGTTAAGCTGGGGCTAATCGAACGTGAGGCTGGAAAAAATTTAATGGATACGCTGGAAAAGAAACTTTCCATTCTTCACGAAGCGTATACAAATAAATGATCTAAAACTCAAACGAAATTTGTTTGAGTTTTTTTAAAATTTAAGGACATATTCTAGTTAGACTCTTCATCAATTAGAGGTTCGTTGGTGCCAGACACCATTGAAAAGTCAGCCTTTAAGGTAGCCTTTTTTCATATATCAGGCAGACTGGCATTTCATTTAAAATTGTTGTTACCTATCAAATTTATGCAGCGATTTGCATTTTCTCCCTAATCCATCAAATTTAAAAGAGGTATTAAAATGAAATCTTACATCAAGAAATACGCAAAGTTCTTTGATTATCCTTTATTTTTTACTTATCTGGCTTTAATAATATTTGGCTTGATTATGATCTACAGTTCAAGTATGGCCTGGTCAGTCAATTATTATGGCTCTGAGCCGGACCGATTTTACATACAACAATTAATAAATTTAGCAATTGCGTTTCCAGTTTTCGCGATTGCAGCAGTTTTCCCATACAAACATTTTAAAAAGAGATGGATGATGATGATCATTCTAGCAGTGGTTTTTACTGGTTTGGTTGCTGTGCATTTTGTCGGTTTTGCAGCGGGTGGTGCTAAAAGTTGGATCAGCCTTGGATTTGCTAATATACAGCCTTCAGAAGTAGCAAAAGTCGGCATCATTCTCTATTTATCAGGAGTGTTTTCAAACAAATATCACAATGGCACCATCAACAAATTGAATGATGCGATTATACCACCTGTTATTATTTTGACGCTTGTCCTGTTTTCTGTATTTCTTGAGCCCGATCTTGGTTCTATGCTAATTATTGGAGCGGTCGGTTTATCGGTTATGTCAGCGAGTGGTGTTCGCTTAAAACCATTTATCCGTCTTGCAGGTATTTTTATTGCGGCAGCATCTATTATTATTGTGCCTTTCATGATTTTTGCAGGAGATATGATTTTTACTGAAAAACGTCTTGGACGTCTGGATGCTTTTTTTAATCCGTTTTCGGATGAATTAGGATTTGGTTTTCAGATTGTTAACGGCTATCTAGCTATTGGCTCTGGGGGATTGAGTGGTTTAGGACTCGGTCAATCTATTCAGAAATTGGGCTATCTACCGGAACCCCATACCGATTTCATTATGTCAGTCATTGCTGAAGAACTGGGTGTGTTGGGTGTAGTGTTTGTTTTGGGTGGGTTAGGCTTTATTGTACTTCGTGGACTTTGGATTGCGATGACAACACATGATCCGTTAGCGAGAATGCTTGCAGCAGGTATTGCCAGTATGATTGGAATCCAGTCATTTGTGAATTTAGGAGGGTTAACGGGCATCATTCCGTTGACGGGTGTTACACTTCCTTTTATCAGCTATGGCGGAACGTCCGTAATTTTGTTATCTTTAGCTATGGGAGTATTAATGAATGTTTCCATGTTCAATAAATACGAAAAAACCAAAAAGTAAAGGGTGTGCTGCGGTGTGAAGGAGATTGACAAAATCTTGGTGGCCAACCGCGGAGAAATCGCTATTCGGGTTTTCCGCGCTTGTACAGAACTGAAAATTCAAACAGTTGCGATTTATTCTCAAGAAGACAGTGGTTCGTTTCATCGGTACAAAGCGGATGAATCCTATTTGGTTGGTAAAGGAAAAAAACCAATTGACGCTTATTTGGATATCGAAGACATCATTCGTATCGCTAAAGATTCCAATGTGGATGCAATTCATCCTGGCTATGGCTTCTTATCTGAAAATGTTCATTTTGCTAGACGTTGTGAAGAAGAAGGAATTGTTTTTATTGGTCCAACTTCGCGGCATTTAGACATGTTCGGAGACAAGGTAAAAGCGCGCACACAAGCAATTGCGGCTGGTATTCCTGTGATTCCAGGGACAGATGGTCCTGTTGATTCACTTGAGGAAGTTGAAGAGTTCAGCAAAACAGCCGGATTCCCGTTAATGATCAAAGCGTCTCTTGGCGGTGGTGGCCGTGGAATGCGAATTGTTAGATCTCACGAAGAATTAGCATCTTCTTATGAACGTGCGAAGTCTGAAGCGAAAGCTGCATTTGGATCCGATGAAATGTATGTGGAAAAATTTGTTGATAAACCAAAACACATTGAAGTTCAAATTTTGGGGGACTCTGAGGGCAATGTTATCCATTTGTACGAAAGAGATTGTTCGATCCAGCGCCGTCACCAAAAGGTTGTGGAAATTGCACCTTCCAATTCAATCAGCAATGAATTACGCAATGAAATTTGTGATGCTGCAGTCAAGTTAATGAAAAATATCGACTACATAAACGCCGGTACTGTCGAATTTCTCGTAGCAAATGATGAATTTTACTTTATTGAAGTAAATCCGCGTATTCAAGTTGAACATACGATTACAGAAATGATTACAGGAATCGACATTGTTCATGCGCAAATTCACATCGCAAGAGGACATATGATTCATAGCGAAGAAGTAGGAATTCCGCAACAAAGTGACATTCCATTATTCGGTTTTGCCATTCAATCACGTGTAACGACAGAAGATCCATTGAATGATTTTATGCCAGATGCCGGAAAATTGATGGTTTACCGCTCGGGTGGTGGATTTGGCGTAAGACTTGATGCAGGGAATGGTTTCCAAGGGGCTGTTATTTCACCTTATTACGATTCTCTTTTAGTGAAAGTATCGACTTGGGCATTAACATTCAAAGAAGCAGCTGCTAAAATGGATCGCAATCTTCAGGAATTCCGTATCCGTGGAATCAAAACAAATATTCCTTTCTTAGAAAATGTTGTAAAACATAAAAACTTTATTACAGGCGATTTTGATACGAGCTTTATTGATACGACTCCAGAGTTGTTTATCTTCCCAGTCCGACAAGACCGCGGTACTAAATTATTAAGTTATATAGGGAACGTGACAGTTAACGGCTTCCCTGGAATTGAGAAGAAAAAGAAACCAATTCATACGGCTCCAAGAAAACCGGAAATCGATCTCTTGTCTCCAGCGCCAAATGGCACAAAGCAAATTTTTGATTTGCAAGGAGCGGAAGGATTAACGAAATGGATTCATGAACAAAAAGATGTGTTAATTACAGATACGACGTTCCGTGACGCTCACCAATCTCTATTAGCTACACGCGTTCGTTCGCATGATTTGTTTGAAATTGCGAAAGAAACTGCTCGTTTGCAGAGTGATCTATTTTCTTTGGAAATGTGGGGAGGCGCCACGTTCGATGTCTCTTACAGATTTTTAAAAGAAGACCCTTGGGAACGTTTGATCAAACTTCGTAAAGATATTCCGAATGTCTTGTTCCAAATGTTGTTCCGAGGAGCAAATGCGGTCGGCTATAAGAATTACCCGGATAATGTGATTCGTGAATTTGTTCGCAAATCTGGAGATGCAGGAATCGATGTATTCCGTATTTTCGATAGCTTAAACTGGATCAAAGGTATGGAAGTGGCGATTGATGAAGTCCGCCAATCGGGCAAAGTCGCTGAAGCGGCAATTTGTTACACTGGAGATATTTTGGATCCGAGTCGAGACAAATATACGGTTCAATATTATAAAGATATGGCTAAAGAATTAGAAGCAGCAGGCGCACATATTTTAGCGATTAAAGATATGGCGGGACTGTTAAAGCCAGAAGCGGCATATCGTTTAGTATCCGAACTTAAAGATACTGTGTCATTGCCAATTCACCTTCATACGCATGATACGAGTGGTAACGGAATTTATATGTACTCGAAAGCGATTGAAGCAGGTGTTGATATCGTTGATACAGCTCTAGGGTCAATGGCAGGTCTTACATCACAACCAAGTGCAAGTTCTCTACATTATGCTATGAGCGGTGGCAAACGTGAAATTCGATCAGATGTGAAAAATCTCGAAAAAATGTCTCATTATTGGGAAGACGTTCGCAAATACTATGTAGATTTTGAAAGTGGCATGAATAGCCCACATTCAGAAATCTACGTCCACGAAATGCCAGGTGGTCAGTACAGCAATCTTCAGCAACAAGCTAAAGCTGTAGGGCTTGGGTTGCGCTGGGAAGAAGTAAAAGCAATGTATTCACGCGTCAACTTATTATTTGGAGATGTCGTAAAAGTAACTCCTTCTTCTAAAGTAGTAGGGGATATGGCATTGTTTATGGTTCAAAATGAGTTAGATGAAAAAACAGTAATCACACGCGGCAAGACAATCGACTTCCCCGAATCAGTTATTGAATTTTTTGAAGGGTATATTGGACAACCACATGGCGGATTCCCAGAAGAACTTCAGAAAGTCATTCTAAAAGAGCGTGAACCAATTACGATTCGTCCAGGTGAACTGCTAGAACCGGCAGATTTTGATGCCATTAAGAGAACTTTGTATGATAAATTAGAACGTCCAGTAACAAGTCATGAAGTTTTGGCTTATGCACTTTATCCAAAAGTATTTGATGAATACACAACGACGAATACCCAATTCGGCAACGTATCTGTTCTTGATACATTAACATTCTTATACGGAATGAGACTGGGCGAAGAAATTGAAGTAGAAATTGAAAAAGGCAAGACACTTATGGTGAAAATGGTATCAATTGGTGAACCACAAAAAGACGGGACACGCATTATCTATTTTGAATTGAACGGCCAACCGCGTGAAGTGAGTATTCAGGATATGATGGTGGAAACCGATAATACGGCCAAACCAAAAGCAGATCCAACAAATGAAAACCATATTGCTG
The DNA here is from genome assembly GCF_002009235.1 of Planococcus faecalis. Classification (NCBI taxonomy): domain Bacteria; kingdom Bacillati; phylum Bacillota; class Bacilli; order Caryophanales; family Caryophanaceae; genus Planococcus; species Planococcus faecalis. The sequence goes on along the minus strand of NZ_CP019401.1, from coordinate 2,339,484 downwards.
CAACAATGCCTGGAACAGTATTAAAAGTACTTGCAGAAACAGGCGCTAAAGTAAAACGCGGTGACCATTTACTCGTGACAGAAGCGATGAAAATGGAAACAACTGTTCAAGCTCCTTTTGCTGGAACGATTCAAGCAATCCATGTAGTTGCTAATGACGGTATTTCTACAGGAGATTTGCTAATTGAAATGGAAAGAAAATAAAAAATAGGGCTGGCGCAAAAGCGCCAGCCCTATTTTTTATGAAGATTTTTTGATACGGCTGCGTGAAACAAGCAGCACCATGTAGCACAGTAAACCAAACAGCATAGAAATTAATAAAGAGTGAAGCAATGCGACAACTAAGTTTAGTTTTGTTAGCACAACAAGCATACCGGTCGTTGCTTGAAGTAAAACGATGATGAAAGCGATGCTCCATCCCCAGTAAATGACGCGCTGATCTTTATACTGCTTGATTGCATGCCAAGCGATATAGCCTAACCAAATGACAATCAAGCCGGCAGCGGCACGATGCCCCATCTGTACCCATTCATACATATTGCTCGGCAATGCGAAACTGTCATTTCGACACAACGGCCAATCTGCACAAACGAGACTAGACTCTGTGTGACGAACCAAAGCGCCAGTATAAACGACGAGATAAGAATACAAAGTAACGCCGATTGTGTGAAGACGTAATTTCTTACCAATTTGTAAGCGATCTGCATCAAACTTCCGATCTACTTCAAAAATTAATAAAGTCAGAAGCAATATAGAAGCAAACGATAGCAAAGAGATTCCAAAGTGTAGAGCTAGAATGAAATCACCTTGTCCCCAGAGAACTTGCGCTGCGCCGATCAATGCTTGCAAGACTAAAAAGAAAACGGCCATGACTGCTAAGAATTTAGTTTCACGAATGTGTCCGAACTTTCTCCATGCCCATACTGCCAAAATGACAATTAGTATACCAACTACTCCTGTGACGAGACGATGTGAAAACTCGATTAATACTTCAGCTGTAATATTATCTGGAATCAACTTGCCATTACAATCTGGCCAATTTCGTCCACAGCCTAAGCCGCTGTCGGTCTTTGTGACAAGAGCGCCGCCTAAAAGAATCAATAACATGCCTATAGTAGCCGCTACGGCAAACCATTTAATGTATTTATTTTGCTGCAAGTTACCACCTACTTTTTCTATAGAAAAAATTTTAAACTCCTATTTACCTGCATACTCGATAATAGCGAATGTTACTTCAAAATACAACGAGAAATCAGCAATAGTGGAAACTTTCAAGATTTGGACATAATAAAGGGGGCTTCACAAACTGTTCAAAAACTATTATTTTTCTATCTTAAAATAGTGTAGCCGTTAGGGTATGATAAGAGATGTATATTTGTGAGACCAATTACGTGAAAATCATCTCTTTTATCAGGAAATTTCAGTTATATGTAGAAAAACAACTGGAATTTAGATATAGTTATGATTAGCGGAGTATGCTTACAACTTTGAAAGGAGGGACTTATATGTCAAACGGCCGGGCAATGTCTGCAGAGACAAACGAAACACCGGAAGCAACTACATTTCTGAAAGACTTTTTGGCACTTATAAAGATTGGAATCGTAAATTCTAATCTGATTACAGTCTTTACAGGATTGTGGCTTGCATTTCAGTTTTCCGACCGACATTTTCTGAATGAGCTGGATATCCTTGTGTATACGATTGTCGGTTCAGCATTAATCATTGCGGGTTCAGCAGCTATGAACAACTATATTGATACAGATATAGACCCTTTGATGGAAAGTAAAAAATCACGTCCGACAGTAACAGGAAGATTCAAGCCATCAGCTGTATTGGCACTTGCGATTTCTTTCATCGTTATAGGCGAATTATTTTTGTTTTCCGCTTCTGTATCAGCTGGTTTATTTGGGATTGCCGGAATTTTAGCTTATGTCGTTTTGTATTCTATGTGGTCAAAAAGACGTTATGTCAGCAACACGATTGTGGGAAGCATCTCTGGTGCTATTCCTCCACTAATCGGATGGGCTGCTGTCGAACCAACACTCGGGACGGGTGCTTGGGCATTGTTTTTGATCATGTTCATTTGGCAGCCACCGCATTTTTATGCGTTAGCTATGAAACGAACAGAAGAATATCGGGCAGCGAATATTCCTATGCTACCGGTAGTTAAAGGTTTTCACAGAACCAAGAAATCTATGCTTGCATGGGTTGTAATGCTTTTCCCGTTGCCATTCCTATTAATGGAACTTGGGACAGGCTTCATCATCTTAGCGACACTTTTAAACATCGGTTGGCTTGTATTAGCTATTCGTGGCTTTAAGGTGACTGATGACTTGAAATGGGCGAAGACGATGTTTATTTATTCATTGAACTATATGACCATTCTTTTTGTTTCAATGATTATTTTTGCTGTCTTCATCTAAAACACCATTTCTACAGAGAAACTACTTATACAAGAGAGGGGTATGAAAAGCTATGATGAAAGGGATTAAAAAATGGCGGCTTTTCGCATTGATGACCACATTATTGGTTTTTCTTGCGGGATGTGGGCGCGAAGAGATTTCGACCTTGATACCAGCGGGCAAAGTTGCTCAAGATCAATTTAATCTGTTGATTTTATCATCAGTTGTTATGCTATTTGTCATCATCGTTGTAACAATTATTTTCGTTTTAGCAATCGTTAAATTCCGCCGTTCGAAAATGGGGGAAGACATGATTCCGGAACAAGTTGAAGGAAGCGCGAAATTAGAATTTTTATGGACAGCGGTTCCGATTGTCTTACTTTTAATTCTTGCTGTTCCAACAGTTTATTCAACATTTGATTTGGCTGACGTTTCTACGATGGACGTTGAAGCAAAAGATGGTAAGTCATCTAACTTAACGGTCAACGTAACTGGAAAACTTTACTGGTGGGAATTTGAATATCCGGAACAAGGAATTGTAACTGCTCAAGAATTGGTCGTACCGACTGATGAACGCGTTTACTTTAACTTGATTTCAGCGGACATTAAACACTCGTTTTGGATTCCATCTATTGGCGGTAAATTGGATGTAAACCCTGAAAACGTCAACACGTTCTATTTAGAGTTTGACCAGGAGTCAGCAGAACTTGAAGACGGTGTATTCTATGGTAAATGTGCTGAGCTTTGTGGACCTTCTCACGCATTGATGGATTTCAAAGTGAAATCTGTGGATCGCGAAGAGTTTGACCAATGGGTAACAGCTATGCAAGCCGAAGAACCAGCTGCAGTTGAAGGAGATCTTGCTCAACAAGGCGAAGAATTGTTTGGAGCTGACGGTTTAGCTTGTATCCAGTGTCATGCTGTTTCTGGTGCTGGCGGAACTGGTGGCGTTGGTCCTAACTTAGCAACATTTGGCGATCGTAACCGTGTTGCTGGATACTTGGAACACGACGAAGAAAATCTTAAAAATTGGATTCAAGATCCACAAGAATACAAACCTGGTAACTTAATGCCAGAAGCGGCTTCATTAAATAATGGAAAAGCACTGTCAGATCAAGAACTTGATGCTCTTGCGGCTTATCTAATGGGCCTATCAGTTGAAGAGTAGAAAAAAGCTTAAAAAAGGGAGGTATTCACTGTGAGTTCTATTGCTCAAAAAAAGGGCTTCGGCGCTACAATATGGGACTTCATGACAACTGTCGATCATAAAAAGATCGCGATCCTTTATCTCATCTCAGGTGGTTTCTTCTTCCTTGTTGGTGGCGTTGAAGCGATGTTGATCCGTATCCAGTTAGCTAAAGCAGGAAATGATTTCCTAAGTGCTGGAACATATAACGAAGTTATTACCATGCACGGTACGACCATGATTTTCTTGGCAGCCATGCCAATTTTACTGGCTTTCATGAACGCCATTATGCCTTTGCAAATTGGTGCGCGTGATGTGGCTTTCCCATTCTTAAATTCACTTGGTTTCTGGTTATTCTTCTTTGGTGGTATTTTCTTAAACCTTTCTTGGTTTATGGGAGGCGCACCAGACGCAGGTTGGACGAACTATGCTTCGCTCGCACTTGCATCTGAAGGTCACGGAATCGACTTTTATTCACTGGGATTAACGATATCTGGTTTTGGTACATTGATAGCAGGGATTAACTTCCTAGTAACGATTATCAATATGCGCGCACCAGGTATGACGTACATGAGAATGCCATTGTTTACGTGGACAACTTTTGTTGCTTCTGCTCTAATCTTATTGGCCTTCCCACCACTTACAGTCGGACTATTCTTTATGATCTTTGATCGTATGTTCGATGCTAGCTTCTTTGCAGTTGAAATGGGCGGAAACACGATTATTTGGGAGCATTTATTCTGGATTTTCGGTCACCCTGAGGTTTACATTTTGATTTTGCCGGCTTTCGGTATTTTCTCCGAAATCTTTGCAATCTTCTCGCGTAAGCGTCTTTTCGGATACACGGCACTTGTTTTTGCTACAATCCTAATTGGTTTTTACGGATTCATGGTTTGGGCTCACCATATGTTCACAGTTGGTTTAGGGCCAACAGCTAATGCTGTTTTCGCTTTAGCGACAATGATCATTGCTGTTCCAACCGGAATTAAAATCTTTAACTGGTTACTGACAATTTGGGGAGGCAATATTTCCTTTACTGTTCCAATGATTTACGCTGTAGCGTTCATCCCTACGTTCGTAGCTGGTGGAGTTACAGGAGTCATGCAAGCAATCGCACCTTTGGATTACCAATTGCATGATTCGTACTTTATCGTAGCTCACTTCCACTATGTTATTGTCGGTGGTGTTGTACTAGGTATTCTTGCAGGTACACATCTATACTGGCCAAAAATGTTTGGAACAATGCTTAGCGAAAAATTAGGAAAATGGACATTCTGGTTCTTCTTTATTGGATTCCATTTAACATTCTTCATTCAGCATTTCCTAGGGTTAATGGGTATGCCACGTCGTGTTTACACGTTCAGCGCAGATCAAGGCTGGGATTTGTTTAACGCAATTAGTTCAGTTGGAGCTGTTTTGATGGCGATTGGTGTCATCATTCTCCTTGTCAACGTCGTGATTACAACGGTTAAAAATGAGCGTGTCGGCAATGACCCATGGGGCGACGGTCGTACATTGGAATGGGCTATTCCATCTCCACCGCCATTTTATAACTTTGCACAAACACCATTAGTTCGTGGTCTTGATACGTACTGGATCGAAAAAATGGAAGGCAATAAAAAAGGCATGATTTTCGCAGAACCTCTTGGTGATATCCATATGCCAAATGGCTCAATCATTCCTTTCGTAATTTCACTAGGAATGTTCATCGCATCATTTGGTGCATTGTACTTCCTTGATGGCGACAAGCCTTGGGCATTAGCGGTCTTGATTCTTGGACTAGTCATTACTTTCGGTTCAATGTTGCTTCGCTCGTTAAAAGATGATTTAGGCTTCCACATTACAAAAGCAGAATTACTGAAAGATGCGAAAGGAGGCAACACTGATGGACATTAATCAACGATATACTCCTCAATCATGGCCCGAACACCCTGAGACGGCTACGATGGAAGGGAAAAATAAGTTTATTGGCTTCTGGTTGCTTCTTGCAGCTGAGACAGTAACGTTTGCGACTCTTTTCGCAACATATCTTGCATTAAAAGACAAAGGGCCAAGCGGCATGGAATTTTCTGCCGCTGAACTTTTTGAACTACCGTTAGTTTTTGCTATGACGATGATTCTTTTAACATCTTCATTAACAAGTGTTTACGCTATGTATCACATGAAAAACTATAATTTTAAAGCCATGCAGGCTTGGCTTGGGATTACCGTTTTGCTTGGTCTAACTTTCCTTGGATTGGAGATTTATGAGTTTAATCATTACGTCCATTTAGGATTTGGCTATACCAATAGTGCGTTCAGTTCGGCGTTCTTTACACTCGTTGGAACGCATGGTGCGCACGTACTATTCGGTCTTAGCTGGTTTATTGCCTTGATGCTTCGTAACGCAAAACGCGGTTTGAACATGTACAATGCACCAAAATTCTATTTAGCTTCGTTATACTGGCATTTTATTGACGTCGTATGGGTATTCATCTTTACTGTCGTCTATTTGATGGGAGTGATCGGATAATGGCACACGATACACATATTCATGTTAGATCGCAGGCAGAATTCGAATACGTCAAGAAAAAAAGAGCAGATGAAATGAGAGGCCATCTAGCAACTTTCGCAATTATGATTTTCTTAACATTAATTGCTTTTACTATGGTTGCGGCTGGATTTTCGGTTTACTTGATTGTTCCTATTATTTTATTGTTAGCAGGCATTCAAGTAATTCTTCAACTGTATTACTTCATGCACATGAGCGGTAAAGGACACGGCATGGTTGCGTTCTTTATGTTCTGTGGAATGTTTGTAGCTTTCATCACGGTTCTCACATTCGTAACAATTATTTGGTGGTAGAATCTCTTAGAAAGGGGCTGTGCCAAAAGGTCATAATCAATGACTTTTTGAGTGCAGCTCCTTTTTGCGTGCGACAGAATGAACGGATGTCTATTGAGAGGGACTGTTTTCTTAGCGTCTTGGCTGCCATTAGCCAGTTTGGATCTTTTAAAAGACCATTTCTTTAAAATGAAAGCAAAGGTCAAATCAGCTTTTGCTAATAAATCGATGACAGAAATCTACAGCAGATGCAAATTGGTGTAGCAAGTGTTGTCGTTCCTATCAAGGACAATCGATCGTTTTGTAAAAATCATCTCGGAGAACTCGAAAAAATGCACACCGATTTCGGGATTCTGGACCGCAATTCAAAAAAACAGACGGAGAAAAAAGAATTCTTTTTCTCCGTCTGTTTTATGTTAAAGACTTACATGACAGTTTCTTTTCTGCCATTGATTTGTTGTGTACACAAAGCGACAAAGAGTCATGAGGCATCGGGCTATGGAAATAATGCGTTCGCTTGATTCATGACAGATTCGACATGAATCTGTCTGTGTTTTGTATTGTTCATAGTTCGTTCATTGATATAGTTCATAGACCACTATATAATTAGGGTACTTGAGGAAAAGGAGGTCCGTTCCATGCCAATCAGTATCTTCGGATTCCAAGCTTTATGGAGTCCCGTTTACTTAGCCGTCCTCGTTTTAGTGACGATTCTCTATTTTTTAATCACTGTAAAATGGCGCGGAAAGTTTAAAGGCCATCAGCCGCTTAACATAAAAGAAGCTGGACTTTTTGTAACTGGTATAATTCTGCTCTATATTATTAAAGGTTCGCCTGTAGATTTATATGGACATATTCTTTTTACTATGCATATGATCCAGATGGCGTTATTGCTTCTGTTGATTCCGCCATTGTTGATTATGGGGATACCAACTTATCTGTGGAGAGCGTTTATCAATCTGCCAGTTGTCAAGCCATTGTTTAATTTTTTCACTAATCCAATGCTTGCTCTGATTTTGTTCGGAATGGTCTTTTCACTCTACCACATTCCATTGGTTTTTGATTTTGTTAAACAAGATATGCTCATTCACGGAGTGACTAACGTTATATTGTTTACCTCTGCTATATTTTACTGGTGGCCGGTAGTGAATAAAATGGAAGGCATGCATAAATTTCATGGTTTGAAGAAATTGGGGTATTTATTTGGACTTAGCGTGTTAATGACCCCTGCATGTGCATTGATCATCTTTAGTGGAACTCCTTTTTACGCAACCTATACGGATGGTGAAGCTTGGCTGCAAGCAATGGCGCTATGTGTGCCTGCTGGAACGCTATCGCAGCTTAACCTATCAGGTCCTGAGCTATTCTCTACGATGTCAGCGATTGAAGATCAACGAACTGGTGGAATTACAATGAAAGTGCTTCAGGAGCTTGTTTTTACAGGTTTCTTATGGCTAGTATTCTACGAGTGGTTACGTAATGAAACAGAAAATGCGGATGCAATTACAGCAAAATCTTTGCAAGACCGTAAAGATATGGCTTACCACAGACACAATGCTTGAATCATAAAGGAGAATAACTTAAATGAATTTGCCGCTATTGCCGACTATCAGTACATTTTTTATCGTATTAAGCGCAATTTTAGTAGCGATTGGCTGGAATCTAGTCCTTCGCCGCAAAATTGAAGCTCACAAGAAAGTGATGGTGGGAGCAGGGGCTTCGGCACTCACTTTCTTCATCATCTACATGTCTCGGACTATTTTTATCGGCAATACCGCTTTTGGCGGGCCAGATGATTTAAAAATCTTTTATACCGTATTTTTGATTTTTCATATTACCTTGGCTACAACCGGTGGAATCATGGGCCTTTTCACTATTTACTGGGGCTGGAAAAATCAATTGACGAAGCATCGCAAAATTGGTCCGATTACTAGTGTTGTCTGGTTTTCTACAGCAATCACTGGTGTCATGGTTTACTTACTCCTTTATGTATTTTATGAAGGTGGCCATACAACCTCAGTATTCAAAGCTATTTTAGGTGGATAAAAAAGAGGTTGTCCAATCAGTCTCTAACATAAAACAGACGAAGAAAAAGAATTCCTTTTTCTTCGTCTGTTTTTTTGGAATTATCGCCTGAAATGTAGAAGTGACAATGCCACAATCCCGAACGCCGTGTGCACTTTATCGAGGTCCCAGAGGAGAAATTACCGGAATGACGGATTGCTCTTGATAGACCGAACACACTTTCTCCGTCAATTTTGCGTTATCTGTTTAAAGAGGACGTCCATCATCACTTTTCCGTGCTATCCTTCGGAGAAGTCAACTTCAGATTTCACATAAAATCTTTTTTTCTACTGGTGGTGTGATGGCTCTCATTTTACAGAAATGGACGATTTTTTGTCTCATTTTTTCGTTCCAGAACGGCTGATGGGAATGGAGAGGGTGTAGCCGGCTGAGGCCGTGCCCGCAGAAAGCGAGCGCTGGAAAGGAAAGTAGCCTGTTTTGACACATGCAAAAGGAGCTGTACCCCAAAAAAGTCATTGTTTATGACCTTTTGGGACAGCCCCTTTTTCTATACTCTAAAATCCATTTTAATCATTCCAGCTTCGCGTGCTGATGTAAAGAGAATAACAATCAATGGTCCGATAAAAAATCCGAGAAAACCAATCAGCTGCAATCCGATAAACATCGCGATTAGCGTAGCTAATGGAGACAGGCCAATTTGTGTACCCATAACCTTTGGCTCTACCGTTCTTCTAATAATCAATAAAACTAATGCTAGAACTGCTAATTGAGTTCCTTGGACAACGTCACCCGTTATAAATTCATAAGCAAACCAAGGAGTTAAAACGATAATAGATCCCAAAATTGGAATGAAATCAATTAGCCAAATGATTAAAGACATAACGATAGCATATTCCGGGGTAATGAAAGCTAAAGAAATGAGTGACACGATGAAGATGATACAACTTACGAGAAATTGAGCCTTTAGAAATCCAAAAATCACTTTATTTAAACGTGCAAACATGAAACGAACTTTTTCAGCTGTCGATTCTTTTAGCCGTTTGAAAAGCAAGATTTTCAAATCGGGTAAATCCAACATAAACAAAAACAAGGCAATTAAAAAGACAATAAAGCTAACAAGAAAAGAAGGAATACCAGTCAATAAATTTGTTACTGTATCGTAATTGACAATGGTCAGTACCCAATTGCGAATTCCTTCCATAAAGCCCGCCAGTTCAGTTTCAAATGAAGAAATGACTTCAACTGGCATATCTCGTGTTGAGCGAAAGAAAAAACTTTGAAACTCATCCCACATGACGGACAGGGAATTCGTGTACTCTGGAACCATCTTAGAAAATTGGATGATTTGTCCGATTAATTGAGTAACAATCCAATAAAGCAGCAGAGAAACTACTAATAAAAATAAGATAAATACAGAGATGACGGCAGACTTTCTATGCCATTTGAATTTTTTATGTATAAAGTTTACGAGCGGTTCTAAAAAAATAGCAGTGATCAAAGCGATGATCAGAGGGATAGAAACAGGTAATATGTAAACTGAAATTAAAATCAAAGCCACTACTACAATAGCGATTGTTACTGTTCTTTTCGTCAACCACTTCACGTATTAAATCCTCCTTATGAAGTTAAAATGTTCATGAATTGGTTAAAAAAACCGCAGTTCAATTGATGAACTGCGGGATTTTTCATACGCTGATTTCGAAAGCTTCGACGTCTTTTTTAATAGCGTCTAATATTCCGATACAAGTTTTAACCAAGTGTTCTGGGAAATTTTCATCTTCACCGTATTCAACGCCGTGTGGATAATAATGCTTACCAAGTACGGGTTTTAAGACGCGCATTGTGGCATCGTTTGAATCGACGTCTCCAGAAGTAGCATAAGCAAATACGCGTAAATAATAAGTGCCTTCACGCACGATGAATTTACGGTCATAAGTGACACGCTCATAATCCCACTGACCTTCTTTGGTCAAGCTCTGTTTGTTCATAATGCTTTCAAGTAATGCGCCATCAACGTGAATGTTTTCAAGTCCTGTATTTTCAAAATACATAGGATCTCTCCTCCTCTTTAACAAAAAAGACTACATGCTCCTTTAATAATAGATCATAATTTAAGTTGTTGCAATGGCTAGATTGTGTCAGTGTAGAGGCGACTGTTATAATGAGGAAGATACAATAGCAAAGGGGCTGTTCGGTTGAAAGACTTGTTGCGTATTATGATTTTTCTATCGATAGTTCTGATCGGGTTATTTTACTTGGATCCTTCAATAAACGAGAATGATGTTCTTGAAGCTCCGCGCACGGCAGATCCATTGCCGAGCGAACATATTACAGATGAGTCTTTGGATATTGATCGTCCTCTAAAAGGAATTTCAAGTTATATAGGTAAATCTAGCGATCATTGGATTGAACAGTACGGAGAACCTGAACGGAAAGAACCTTCTGCTTACGGCTACGAATGGTGGATCTACAATGCCAGCTATGTTCACTTTACAATGGTAGGGATAAAAGACGACAAAGTAGTTCAAGTTTATACAGCAGGTACTGCAACAGATGCCACTCCTTATCAGATTGGGCAAAGTCTAGATGAAATATATCGGTTTACCATATTAGAAAATGAAGTGACGGTTAAATATGGCGCTAATGTTTATACATTCAATGTCACTGCTGAAGATATGGATAAGCGCATCCTGGTTAAATTCGATGGCGTTTACGCACAGCTCTATATTGACTCTACTGATCGTGTATTAGAAGCTGTTCGCTTTATGGACGCTGAGACTTTAATTCGTCATCATCCATACGACATGATGTTCTCTGGTGAATTGCTGCCAATCCAAGCTCCTTCTTCCACTATGCAACAATCGATTGATCAGGCAAATGCTAAGCAAATCGCCGACTTAGTCAATATTTATCGTCTGCGTCATCAATCAAAAACATTAAGTATTGATCCGCAAGCAAGCATTGTTGCTGAAGCCAATAGTGAAGATATGGCCAGACAGAATTTTTCTTCTGAAGAAATAGAATTTAAAGATTTACATGCGCGTTTGCAAGAGGGCAATATCTTATTCAAAGAGGCAGCTGTCAATACAGCTGAACGTTATTATGATGCAGCAGAAACTGCACACGGATGGATCAATTCAGACATTCACCGTAAAACCTTACTGAATGACCAATACACTGAAACCGGAGTGGGAGCGTTCGGAAAATATTATACACAGATTTTTCTTGAAAAAGAGTCAGTTACTGCTGTAAAGCAGTAACTGACTCTTTTTTTTCAGGAATAATGAAAAAAGAACCGGTTGCAGTCGCAATGTGTTTTCCGTCTGCTTGAAAGATATTTCCTTCAAGTACCATCGTATGTCTCCCGCTACGAATAATATGGGCACGTGCACTTATGGTTTCTTCGGTAGCGACCGTCAAATAATGAATGGTCAGATTTGTTGTGACAGCTGTAGTGCCGTTTGGACATTTACTGTTTGCCAAAGTACCCATTGCCGTGTCGAGCAAAACTGCAAGAATACCGCCGTGTGGAATGGCTACATTATTATGAATAAATGGCGTATTCGGTATAGTGACGACAGAAGATTGCTCGTCTGTAATGCGTGTCATGTTTAGACTAGCACTCAAATAAGTAGAAAATTCGCCTTGTTGTTTTTTCTCGAAATTACTTAAGTAATCAGTTAAAATAGCTAAATCTTCCTCGTTACTATTTTCTATAATGCGAGCAAATTGCTCAGTTATTGTACACATAAGGACATTCCTTTCAAGTCTATAGTGAAATGCAAAAATATCTGCTATGATTAAAGCGTAAAGGAGGAAAATGCTATGATTATGACCTATGAATGGGCTGAAATAACTGACTTTGCAGATGAGTTGAGCCAAATGATTCTACAATCAGAGCAAGCCGATCTTTATCGAGAAGCTTATGACTCTGTCTATAACGATAAAAATCTAGCAAATGAAATCCATGCCTTTGCTAGGTTAAAAGAACAATATGAAGAAGTTCAACGCTTTGGCAAATATCATCCAGAATACTCGCGTGTGATGAAGCAAATCCGGGTGGATAAGCGTCGCTTAGATTTAAATGAAAAAGTAGCCAATCTGCGTTTGATGGAGAACGAGCTTCAGGATCTAATGGATCAAGTAAGCTTTATCATCGGCCGATCGGTATCAGAGGCAGTGAAAATCCCGTCCTCTAATCCGTTTTTCTCTTCAGACTCTTCCTGTGGAAGCAGCTGTGGCACTGGTGGCGGTTGTTCGTGTTCGGCATAACGACTCGACTTCGAAAATTTTCATAAAAAAAGTGCAACGATTGCGTTGCACTTTTTTTATGCCTATTATTCTGCAGTTTCTGAAATAGCAGCGACAGCAAGATCAGGGCGATCCGTTATGATGCCTTTTGCACCTGCATGAATTAATGCACGCATCGTGTCTGGTTCATCGATAACCCAATAATGTACCGGAATATTCAAATTCTCTAGAAATGCGATAAAGCGAGAAGAATCTAACCGGAACAGAGAAGACTTTACAGGAATCTGAAAAACATCTGCTCGTGGCTGATACAAATGCCCGAATTGACTATTAAAAGACGTAAACGCTTTCCGGACTTCATTTTCTCCGGCACCTATTGCTACACGATTTTGAGCATACAAATTAAAACGATCGATTTGTTCATCGTAGAAAGAAGTAACAGCCACGCGATCTTGGGCTCCGAGCGAATCAATCAGTCGCCACAGTTTTGAAGGCACTAAACTGCCCTCATACGTTTCTGGTGCATCCTTAATATCAATATTAATATATAGCTGCGGAAATTGTTCAATCAGTTCGCGCAACAAGACCACTTTTTCATTTTTGCCACGGTAGGAATGTTGTCCGTCTAAATCGATAAAATGATACCCGAGATCAAAAGCTTTTAATTGCTCGAGTGACATATCGGCAACTCTACCGGCTCCGTCTGTTGTCCGGTCAATAAATTCATCATGAAAAACGAGGATTTCTTCATCATTTGTCATGCGAATATCAATTTCAAAGCCGTGGACGCCAAGTTCGGCTGAGCGATTAAAGGCAGCCATCGTGTTTTCAGGTGCCAGTTTGGCACCTCCACGATGTGCCAGCACAATCGGCTGTTCGTAATTTAGTACTTCTTTAGCAGGACGTTGATTTGGATTAGCTAAAGCCTTTGAGCCTGCCCAAGCTGCGGCTCCAACGGCTACAGCTGCTAAACCGATAGTAGTCTTTTTTCCCATACTGTAAATTACCTCCCTGGATTTCTCTAATAAAAACAGTATAGCGAATAGTTTGCCGTACTGTCAGTTTATTCGGTTGCGGCTTTTTTCTTTCCTATGGTATTCTAGACTCTAAGAAAAGAGGGATAGTTATGCATGATCGCCAAGGCCTCATTGTCTATGTGCATCATTTGAAACAAGCCAAATCGCTACGGAAATTCGGGCACGTTCATTATATTTCACGTAAATTGAAATATGTAGTCCTTTATATGGACCAAGAAGTTATCGAAGCAACCAAAACAAAGTTGAACAAATTACCTTATGTGAAACAAGTACTCGAATCCCAACGGCCATTTCTTAAAACAGAATATGAAAACGCCAAGCCGGATAAAGCAAAGGAATATGATTACAAAATCGGTCTTTGATTATTGCATAGGCGGAATATAGTGATTTAATCTTAAAACTGAAATTAGATGGCTATGATAGATTTTTTTATCTGCATATACGGATGAGTGCTTGACTTCCATCTTGATGGGACTGTGTCCGAGTTCTGAAACGACTTGCTCAAAAACGGCTAAACGCTTAGAGTCGACTGGAATTCCTTCACGGCAAAGATAGATCGGCATAAAGTTTCCTTCCGAAGCCGGTTTAAATACTGCTGCAATTGACAATACATTGTGTCCCTGCGGATTTGTTGAAACAAATACAAATCCGTGCATAAAGCGTTGTTTGTTGCTTGTGATTAGCTCACGGAGCTCATAGATATCTCCGTACCCTTCTCCGAGTTCAATAAAACGTTGTATCATCATTTCACGTCCTTTCCAGTCTTCATTTTACCATTAGGCAGTTAAAATGCATCAAGAAAATCATTTAAGTTAGAGGCGATAAGTATGCGTGTTGTAGCAGGTTCTGTTAAAGGAATTCCATTGAGAGCGGTTCCGGGCAATTCGACCAGACCGACGACAGATAAAGTAAAGGAATCTATTTTCAATATGATTGGTCCATTTTTTGACGGAGGATACGCGTTGGATTTATTTGCAGGAAGTGGTGGATTGGGAATTGAAGCCCTAAGCCGTGGTATTGATCACGTCATCTTTACGGATAAAGACAAGCGGGCTGTTGAAACAATTCACGCAAACTTGGAAAAAGTCCGTTTAACCGACCGTGCTGAAGTTCACCGGGCAGATGCAGAACGTGCATTAAAAGCGATTAAGAAAAATGGTGTGCAGGCCAGGCTGTTGTTTCTCGATCCACCTTATCATATGAAAAAATCTTATGATTTGATGGACCAAGCGGGAGAACTAGGAATTGTGACAGAAGATGCGGTTGTAGTTTGTGAACATGATCGTGAAGTAGAACTTCCAGATCGAACGATGTATTTTGAACGCTATAAAAAAGAGCTTTATGGCAGTACGATGATTTCAATTTACCGCTATCAGGGGGAAGAAGGAGAGCAAGTTGACTAAAATTGCTGTAGTTCCAGGGAGTTTTGATCCGATTACCATGGGTCACTTGGATATCATTAAACGAGCATCTACTATTTTTGATGAAGTAAAAGTAGTAGTGATGAATAATTCTTCCAAAAATCCATTGTTTAATGTTGAAGAGCGAATGGAAATGATTGCGAAAGTTACAGAGTCTATGCCTAACGTCAAAGTGGATTCATTTTCAGGTCTTCTAATCGATTATTCAGTTGAAGTGCGGGCCAATGCCATTATCCGTGGTTTACGTGCTGTCAGTGATTTTGAATACGAAATGCAAATCACTTCGATGAACCGGTTTTTAAACGAAAATATTGAAACCTTATTCATGATATCGAATAACCAATACTCATTCCTTAGTTCAAGCATTGTAAAAGAAGTGGCGAAATATCAAGGCAATATTAACGGCCTAGTTCCTGATGTAGTTGAAAAAGCACTTCAGTTGAAATTCCAATAAGTCACGAATCTCGTGACTTTTTTTTGTAGATTTGACAAAGCGCAAGATGCTGGTTAAAGAAGGGAAGAATTTGATGAAAAATAAACGATTATTCATTTTTGTTCTCGTCATAGCACTGGTGATTTTTCTTTCTTCCTATCAACTAGATGCTTATGTAACGAGACCAGGCGGGGCCTACGAGTTGTCACCGCTAGTCGAAGTTGCCGGAGGAGATGAAGACGATGAGGGCAGTCTCAGCTTAATGACGGTCTCGATGCTGACGGCTACACCGGCACTTTACGTATGGGCGAAAGTTCGAGATGGTTATAAAGTTCTTCAGCCTGAACAAGTAAGAAGCCCTCATGAGAGCGACGAAGAATACAATGTACGCCAGTTAAAACTAATGTCTGATTCACAAGTGAATGCGCTGCAAATTGCATTTGAGCAAGCAGAACTTCCTTACGAAATTAGCAATAATGGTGTCTTTGTCTTGAGTGTTCTGATGGGAGGGGCTGCAGACGGCGTCTTATCACCAGGTGATCGTGTGCTTGAGGTGGATGGCAATAAATTTACCGAAATGCAGCAATTTATCGATTACTTAAGCGACAAGAGGGTTGGGGACAGCGTGGAAGTTCTCTACAAACGCAAAGACCGCGAAATTAGTACAGACATCCAGTTAGCCCCATTGCCTTCAGACACAAAACGAGTGGGTTTAGGCATTTCTTTTGTTGAAGATAAAAGCATTGAAACGACGCCTGAAGTAGAAATTGATTCCGATACGATAGGCGGACCGTCAGCGGGACTAATGTTTACGCTTGAAATCCTCAACCAATTGGTGGATGAAGACATTACGAAAGGCTTTAACATTGCTGGTACCGGTACAATGGAAAGTGATGGTTCAGTCGGTAGAATCGGTGGCATCGACCAAAAAATTATGGCAGCCGACTCTGCAGACATTGACATTTTCTTTGCACCGAGTGAACCAGTTGAGGGTGGTGGTGACAGCAATTACCAAACGGCTGTTGAAACCGCTGAGAAAATTGGAACACCAATGAAGATTGTTCCAGTCGAAACAGTTGAAGATGCGTTAGCTTATTTAGAGGAGCTTCAGCCCCGGTAAATTGGGGGAGTCGTAAACTCTTTTTTTAGATGAACTGAGCCCATGCCTTGTAAATACATGGTGGTGGCGTGAATATCAAGTTTTCCCATTGGGTCGCCCAGATCAGCTGCGCGACTTATGAGGGGAAGCGTGATGTTCTTTTTTTTGTGGTTTAAATAGTGTTTTCCGCTGTTAGACATACCGAGAAGCCTAACATAAGTGGGAGAGTCAAAAGACCTTAGCATAGACCACGTGAAGCCTGTATAGATGTGCGTTAACATACGTTGAATCCGAGTTCGCGTAAAACGTTTTGATTTGACTAGTGAAATAAAGGATTCAAAGTTGTCGGCTGTTTTTGCCGACTGGTAAATTAGATTTTCAATACCTTCTATTACTTCAGCGCAGTGTTTTATTTGTTCAGGGCCTGAACGCAAAATAGTAAACCGCAGCAAAGGGTAGAATTGCTCCCAGCTGCCAAAGCAGCTATATTCGTCTTGCGCTTTTTTTAATAAGGCAATTGAAGATTCAGGCATATAAGTGGATAGTTCATCAACCGAATCTCCCTTAAAAAAAGCTTCACGAATTCCAGTAGCACTGGCAATCGGCAGACCTGTTTCTATTGAGTCGTGATAATTTGCACCAATCCGTTGAATGGTCAACGGTTTCATAGAGGAACCCAAATTTTGAGCAGCTTCTAGGTAATGAAACCCTAAAATATTATTGGGTTGCGTTAAATTCGCAAAATTCGGTTGCTTGCCTGTCAAAGTTAAGTAGGAATTGTTCAAGGCTTTTGGGTAGCTAATGCCAGTTTGAATAGCGTCATGGATAAGTTGTTGATAGTTGTCGGACTGCTCAGTCAATAACTGCAAAGAATTCAAAAAAGGGTCAATCGTTCCTTGTTCGCTGCCAAAACAAAAAGAGTCACAGCCGATTGCGTCAAGTAATGCAATTCCGCCTTTCGCGAAATCGGCAGCTTGTGCCGTAGCATAAACGTAAGGAAGTTCAATTACCAAATCGATACCCGCATCTAACGCCATTTGTGTCCGTTTCCATTTGTCCGTAAATGCGGGTTCACCGCGTTGCAAAAACTGGCCACTCATGACCGCAATGACGAGGTCGGCACCAGACGCTATGCGTGCTTGTTCAGCATGGTGGCGATGTCCGTTGTGGAAAGGGTTGTATTCAACAATAATTCCTACAGCTTTCAATTTGTTCACCTCTTTGGTAGAATTAACTCCAGTATACCGATGTTTGAAATAGAGTGACAAGATTTTTTCTTGACATCTTTTTCTGTGCATTATATAATCAACTTTGTTGTCTTGAGGTGATTACTTATGAAAATAGCGATTCAACAGCTTCAAAAGCATCGCAAAGACGGACTGCCAATTGACCAAATGGTTCATTTGGATGCAGTGAAATTACGGAATAGCGATATTCGGGAAATTTCACCTGTACATGTTACAGGACATTGCACAATTGGTTCGCAACAATTAACGTGCCAACTCCATCTCGAAGGTATGCTTACGCTACCTTGTGCTAGAACTTGGGAGGATGTTGAGTTTCCGATAAACGTTGATACGGTTGAAGTCTTTGATTGGTCTGGAAAAGGTCAAGAAGACAAGCTTAGTGATGTTCACTTTGTAGAAACTGAAGTTATAAACCTTCAGCCACTACTAGAGGAACTTGTTTTGCTGGAGATTCCGATTCAAGTGTTTAAGGAAGACGCTGATCAGTCTGTTATAAAAGGCGGAAATGATTGGTCGTATTCAACAGACGAAGAGTACGAAGCAGAGAAAGAAGCGGCACCACCAAAACCGGATCCAAGACTTGCTGATTTAGCAAAGTATTTTGATCAGTCAGATGAATAGAATTAGTGTAAGGAGGTGTCACCAATGGCTGTACCAGCTAGAAGAACGTCCAAAACCGCTAAAAGAAAGCGCCGTACACATTTTAAATTGTCAGTGCCGGGCATGGTAATTTGCCCAAGCTGTGGCGAAAGTAAATTGGCTCACCACGTCTGCAAAGCATGTGGATCATACAAAGGGAAAGAAGTAGTAGCAAGCAAATAAAACAGTATTTGTTGCTGAAAGGTTATTGAGAGGCCATGGCTCTCGATAGCCTTTTTCTCTATACATAAATAAGTGCGAAACTCCTATATGAAAACGGGATGAAGAGAGGGATTTTTGTGTCTTATACGATCGACCTGACGGATGGCATCATGACGTTTACCATTGATCGGCCCCATATACGCAATGCAGTGAACAATGAAGTGACAGCAGGACTTGAAGAATTAGTCGTTAAAGCGCAACAAGCAAGTGTCCAGATGGTCGTTATTACAGCTTCTGGTAAACAGGCTTTTTGTTCAGGTGGTGATTTGTCAGTGTTTCATACCTTGCGAACTGAAGAGCAGTCCTATCGCATGTTAAAGCGGATGAGTGATGTGCTGTATTCAATCAAAACGTTGCCTGTGCCGGTAGTTGCGGTCGTTAATGGCACTGCTGTTGGGGGTGGCTGTGAAATTGCCACAGCATGCGATTATAGGCTTGTGTGGAGTCATGCGAAATGTGGCTTCATACAAGGCACGCTCGCTATTACGAGTGGTTGGGGTGGCGGAACTTATCTATTGGAAAACTTGCAGCACGATCAAGCATTAAAAATGCTCAGTGAAGCAAACGTATACACGGCTAGTGAACTGAAAGAATTTGGCTGGGCATCGGTGATTGTTGATGACGAGCAAGATGTTGAGGCATTTTTTAGTCAGATGAAAAAAATTCATCCGGACGTGCACCGGGCTTATAAAGAAATAGCCATTCGCAAATGGCAAAAAACAGATTTAGCTGAACGGGTCGAACAAGAGGTTAGAAGATGTGCTGTGTTGTGGGAACGAGATGCACATCACGAAGCAGTCGACCGCTTTCTCAATAAAACAAAAAAATGAAATCCTTTTTGAGAGGGTTTCTTTTTTTATTCAACTACCAAATGAGTAAAGCGGTTTTAAACAAAATAAAAGAAATATTTCAACGAATAGTTGAAATCGCTTACAAAATTCGTATATGCTATAGAAGGGAGAAAACATAGGGGGTATTTCAAATATGAAGAAAATCCTAATCGCGAACCGGGCAGAAATCGCACGTCGAATTATTCGGACATGCAATCGCCTTGGAATCGAGACAGTCGCTATTCACTCTGAAGCAGATGGGGATCTGCCTTACGTCAGTGAAGCGACTGAAGCTGTACTGATCGGTCCAAATCCGGTCGTACAGTCTTATTTACAAATCGACAAAATTATTGAAGAAGCTAAAAAACGTGGAGTTGATGCTATCCATCCGGGATATGGTCTGCTGTCGGAAAATGCCGATTTTGCACGCAAAGTGGCGCGAGCCGGAATGATTTTTATCGGCCCTTCAAGCGACATCATCGAAAAAATGGGTGATAAGATCGAATCTCGTAGAACGATGATTCAAGCAGGAGTACCGGTTGTTCCAGGAACTGAAGAAGGCGTGACGACGCTTGAAGAAGCTTTGCAACAAGCGGTGGAGATTGGTTATCCATTAATGTTAAAAGCAAGTGCAGGTGGTGGTGGTATTGGCATGGTTCGCTGTGAAAATGAGCAAGCGCTCACTCAACAATTCGACTCGGTAAAAAATCGCGCCAAAGCTTATTTTGGAGATGACGTTGTGTATCTGGAGAAGTTTATCGCGGATGCGCGTCACATCGAAGTACAAATTTTTGGGGATCATCACGGCAATCTCGTTCATTTATATGAACGAAATTGTTCAGTTCAGCGCCGCAACCAGAAAGTGATTGAAGAATCGCCTTCGCCCAATTTGCCACTGGATGTTCGTGAACGTCTTTGCGCCGCTGCATTACAAGCAGGAAAAGCCGTGAATTATACGAATGCTGGAACCGTCGAATTTATCGTCGATTCTAATAATGAATTTTATTTTCTTGAAATGAACACGCGTCTTCAAGTAGAACATCCGGTTACTGAAGAAGTTACGGGGCTAGATTTAGTTGAGTGGCAACTGACTGTAGCTGACGGGGGCAAACTACCTTCTCAAGACAAGATCCAAACGAAGGGACACGCTATTGAATACCGGGTTTACGCAGAAGATCCTAAAACTTTTTTCCCGTCTCCTGGAAAGCTTGAAAAACTCCAGTGGGGGGAAGGCGCACGAATTGAGACTGGCTATGAAGAAGGCAATCAAGTAACTCCTTTTTACGACCCAATGATTTCGAAAATCATCATACATGGTAGTGATCGTGCAGATGCATTATCAAAATCACAAACTTTTTTTAATCGTGTTACAATTAATGGCGTAAAAACCAATATTCCTTTATTTAAGGAATTTATTGGATCAGAACAATTTGTCTCAGGCAATTATGCAACGGCAGTATTACCGGAATGGATGGAAAAAACAAAGGAGGAACACACATTATGAAAGAACTAAAAGCGTCAATGGCAGGAACGGTATTAAACATATTAGCAGCTGAAGGACAGGCAGTAACAGCAGGGCAGGCGGTTTTAACAATCGAATCGATGAAAATGGAAATTCCAGTAGAAGCTGAAGTTGGCGGCAAAGTGGAGAAAATTCATGTGGAAGTCGGCAGCTTTGTTAATGAAGGCGACGTACTGATGACTGTCGGAGAATAATCGGTAAAGCAAAGGGGACAACGAAATGACAAAAACGACTGAAACAACAGGATATAACGAACGTCTAGAACAAAAACTTTCAAAGATTTTTGCTGGGGGGCAGCAAAAATATCACGACAAAATGAAAGAAAGCAATAAACTCTTTGTCCGTGATCGGCTGAAATTATTATTTGATGATGAAAACTACGCGGAAGATGGGCGTTTTGCTAATGTAGAGGCGGCTGACTTGCCAGCTGATGGCGTTGTCACAGCTATCGGTAAAGTAAACGGCGAAACAGTTTGTGTGATGGCGAATGATTCTACTGTAAAGGCAGGTTCTTGGGGTTCACGCACTGTTGAAAAAATTATTCGCATTCAAGAAACAGCAGAAAAAATGCAAGTACCGATGCTGTACTTAGTGGATTCTGCGGGTGCGCGTATTACAGATCAACTGGACATGTTCCCAAACCGCCGCGGTGCAGGTAAAATATTCCATAACCAAGTAAGGATGTCCGGCATGGTTCCACAAGTATGTCTACTATTTGGACCATCTGCTGCGGGTGGCGCCTATATTCCGGCTTTCTGTGACATCGTCATTATGGTTGAAGGCAACGCCTCTATGTACTTAGGATCACCGCGCATGGCGGAAAAAGTTATCGGTGAAAAAGTGTCGCTTGAAGAAATGGGTGGCGCCCGTATGCACTGTACGGTTAGTGGTGTGGGCGATGTTTTAGTGACAACTGAAGAAGAAGCCATTTCAGAAGCGCGTCGCTACTTGACGAACTTTCCATCAAACTTTGCCATCAAGCCTGAAAAAATTGCGGCTAAAGCAGCGAAAGCAGGGCGATCGCTAGAAGCAATCATCCCAGAAAACCAAAATGCGCCATTTGATATGTATGAACTGATTGATCAAGTAGTCGATGAAGGTAGCTTTTTTGATATTAAAAAATTATTTGCCGGTGAATTGATTACTGGTATCGCGCGAATTGACGGTCAGGTTGTCGGCATTCTGGCTAACCAGCCAAAAGTAAAAGGTGGCGTATTATTTGGTGATTCAGCTGATAAAGGCGCTAAATTTATCAATCTTTGTGACGCGTTCTCGATTCCATTACTGTTCCTCGCTGATGTTCCTGGCTTTATGATTGGAACGAAAGTAGAACGTGCCGGTATTATTCGCCACGGCGCGAAGTTTATCGCTGCGATGAGTTCTGCAACTGTACCGAAAATTTCAGTTATTGTGCGAAAAGCATACGGAGCTGGTCTTTACGCGATGGCAGGCCCTGCATTCGAGCCGGACGTTTGTATCGCATTGCCAACAGCGCAAATTGCAGTAATGGGTCCGGAAGCGGCTGTTAATGCTGTTTATTCAAATAAAATTGAAGCCATTGAAGATCCAAAAGAACGACTTAAGTACGTTCAAGAAAAACACCAAGAATACAAAGAAGAAATCGATATTTATCGCTTGGCATCTGAAATGATTATCGACGAAATTGTGGCACCTTATCAATTGCGTTCAGTCCTTTCACAGCGTCTATCTTTTTACGAAACAAAAGATTTGCCGTTGCCATATCGAAAACATCCGATTTATCCTGTATAATAAAAACTATTATTGGAAGTCTGCCTAATATGGGCAGGCTTCTTTTTTAAGAAAATTTTTGGCACTGTAAGGAGTGATTTTATGAAATTTGCAATTATTGGAGCTGGAGTCACCGGATTGTTGACGGCTTATCTATTAAAAAAAGCCGGTCATGAAGTGCAAGTGATTTCGCAACAGCAAGAACAAGTGGCGTTGATTAATGAGAACGGAATTATACATGGTGAAAATCGTCAGCAACTGACCGCTTATGCGGATCTCGAGCACATCGATTCGGATGCTTTTGTTGTGTTGACAAGCACTTACGAAGAGCTGTCACCGATAGTAAGATTGTTGAAAATTCGGTGTGCAAGCAATAAAATTATTTTTCTGCAACAAGGAATGCTGTTTTTAGAAAAAGCGAAAACTTTATCACATCGCCATATTGCAGCAGCAATTCTGGAAACGGATTGTGTCAAATTGAGTGACACTGAAATTCACTTTGACAAAACTCCACAAGTGACGTTCGGATTAGTCAAAGGTCACGTGGAGGAATTCCAAGGTCTTCTAAAGGCGGCGAGTTGGAAAGCTATTTGGGTAGAACGTGTGGAAGCGCAGCTATTTGAAAATGTGTTGCTTGCCAGTTTAATCGATCCACTAACAGCTATGATGAAAATTCAAAACGGTGAGCTGGTTACTAATCCTCATGCTTATGAGTTGTTTAGAAATCTATATAATGAACTTTATCTCGCATTTCCAGAAATTGAATCGCTACAACCTATTGAACTTGTAGCAGCTTCGTGTGCGGCAGAGCCTAATGCTATATCACGAATGCTGGCAGACCGTCTAGCGGGTGATCCAATGGAGGTTGAGGGATTGATGCTGTATGTGTTAAATCGGACGAAGTTGGAATTGCCACTCTTTAAATCTTTATATCATCTTTTGAAAACAGTTGAGGTAGCAAAATGACGATAATATCTACAATTGGAACTGTTTTTCTTTATATTCCTTTTCTCCTTTTCGCTGTTATTTATTTTCTTTCACTGAAAAGAAGAAAAAGAAAAGCGTTAGGCTTAGCATCGGATATAACAACATTTGTCTTGTTTTTTTCCGTGCCGGCTAGTGTAGAAATTTTATGGGGATATTCTATCTCTGCGTATATTTATTTTGTGGCGCTGGTATTGGCCATTATTCTTTTAATCATTGAATGGAGAACTGCTAAGGAAATTGAAATCATTCCGTTTTTTCGAAAGCTATGGAGAACGTACTTTTTGCTGCTAGCTTCTCTTTACGCGGTCGTATGGCTAATTGGCCTAGTGACAGTTATTGTTAAATCAATTTAGCAAGCGTATTTTTTTTCTTTAAGTGATGCGTTTGCTATAGTAGATTTGAATGTAAAGGGAAAAGGGGACTTTTTTTTATGAAGGTAGAGGAACAATACGTAGAGCCAACGAGTAAACTAATGAGTGATTATATAAATGGGCAATCGTCAATCCGCCATTATTTTTCATACGATCCGCAAATGGCATCATTTCCTGAAAGATTGAAAAAACTGCAAAACCATTCTGTTGATCGCCAGAAACTAGCAGGCATTATGCGAGCTTATATGGGACGCAGTGAAATGTCTAAAGCAGCAGAACACAACGTAGAGTATTTTGAAGCCGGTGCACCAGTAGTGGTCACAGGACAACAAGCAGGTATTTTAACAGGACCTTTATATACGATACATAAAGCGATATCGGTCATCATGTTAGCAAAGCAAGCTTCACACCAATTAGAGACACCTGTAGTGCCGTTATTTTGGATTGCTGGTGAAGATCACGACTTGGCTGAAATTAGTCATCTGTACCGGGAAGTCAGTGGGCGAGTGGACAAATTGAATATCCCACACGCTGAATATGGCA
Organism: Planococcus faecalis; assembly: GCF_002009235.1. Classification (NCBI taxonomy): domain Bacteria; kingdom Bacillati; phylum Bacillota; class Bacilli; order Caryophanales; family Caryophanaceae; genus Planococcus; species Planococcus faecalis. The sequence continues at coordinate 2,314,698 of NZ_CP019401.1, read as the reverse complement.
AAAGCTCAGCGTCTGCTGCAAAGCTTAATAAATCTAAAACTGCTTCTTTTTTAGAAGAGTATTTTCGCAGCATGCCCGAAACTGAGCACTCTAAAGAAATTCATGATTTGGCTTTTGGGTTATTAGAGCAGTCTATTTCCTTTACCGACTTTTTTGCGTCGCTTCTTCGCTATTTCTTCCAAGAAGAAGGCTTGCTTTATATTGATGCTGCAAATGAAGAACTACGCAAATACGAATCTCCTTACTTTATAAAAATGATTGAACAGGCAGCTGAAATTACGGAATCGGTTACAGCAGCAGAACAATCATTGGTACAAGATGGTTACAGTGCAGTAATTGGAACAGAAAAAACGGCAGCCAATCTGTTTATTACGGTAAAAGGAGAGCGTCTACTACTAGAACGTCAAAATCAAGAGTTTGTCGCAAATAATGGAGCCATCCGCTATACTCAACAGCAGCTTTTGGAAATTGCTCAACACAATCCAGAACTTTTAAGCAATAACGTCGTAACGCGCCCATTGATGCAGGAAATGGTCTTTCCAGTTTTGGCTTTTGTCGCAGGACCTGGTGAAATCGCTTATTGGGCGGCCTTAAAAGACGCTTTTGCATTGTTTAATATGGAACTACCAGTCATTATGCCGCGCTTGAGTTTAACCTTGATAAATCGTCAAACACAGCGTTTGCTGGAGAAATACGAATTGGACTTTGATGCTGTCGTCAGCGATCGTCAAATTACTGTGATGAGAAATAATTTGATGGGATCGATTCGTGAGCAAAAAGCAGAAGCGTTAATTGGCGAACTTCAGCAACAGGTTGACGAAATGTACAATAAAATCAATCAACAGTTTTCTTCAATCAGTAAAGGATTGACCCCAATCGTTGAAAAGAATTTACAGTTGCACAGTAAACAAATAAATTTCTTGAAGCATAAACTGCAAGATGAAGTGATACTTCAAAACAGTATTGAATTTGGTCATTATGCCGCTATTGAAAACGAACTATTACCTAACGGTGGATTTCAAGAACGCGTGTACAGTCCATTTGTTTACATGAATCAGTATGGAACTGGGCTTGTGAAAGACCTTTTAGCACTTCCGCTCTGTTATGACAAAAATCATAAGATTATTTATATTTGACTGAAAAAGCCTGCATATGTAGGCTTTTTTTATGTCAAAATAACTTGTTGAGATATTTTCCTGTAACAAACTTGAAATATTTCAAAAACAAGTGGTGACAAGTGGGGGATTGTGGTACATTTATTACAATAAGTGGGGTGAAGGGTATGTTCATGGGCGAATATCAACATAGCGTTGATGCAAAGGGACGGCTAATTGTGCCAGCCAAGTTTCGTGAACAGTTAGGTGACAGTTTTGTCATCACCCGCGGCCTGGATCAATGCTTATTTGGCTACACGATGAACGAATGGCAGAAAATTGAAGAAAAGCTTAAAGAGTTGCCAGTCACTAAAAAAGACGCTCGTGCTTTTACAAGGTTCTTTTTCTCAGGCGCTACAGAAGTGGAACTTGATAAGCAAGGACGCGTCAATATACCGACAACCTTAATTTCTCATGCTAAACTTGAAAAAGAATGCATTATCTTAGGTGTCTCCAATCGTTTTGAAATATGGGCAAAAGATTCATGGGAAAGCTATTTTGCAGAATCCGAAGATTCCTTTAATGAAATCGCGGAAAATTTAACTGATTTTGACTTTTAAAAAGTGAACGGGGGGAATGGATTGTTCAATCACACCACGGTTTTACTGCATGAAACTGTCGATGGTCTGAACGTTCGTCCTGATGGCATATATGTGGATTGTACGCTGGGCGGAGCAGGACACAGCGAATATTTGGTTCAGCAATTATCTGACCAAGGTCATTTATATTGTTTCGATCAAGACGCAACGGCAATAGCTCATGCAAAAGAAAAACTACAAGATTATTTACATAGAATCACCTTTATCCATGCCAACTTTAAGTTTTTAAAAGAAGAATTGGAAATGCGTGGAGTGGAAAAAGTCGATGGCATACTTTATGACTTAGGCGTCTCTTCTCCTCAATTGGATACACCAGAGCGAGGCTTTAGTTACCATAATGATGCGCCTCTGGATATGCGAATGGATCAAAGTGCTGAACTTAGCGCTTATCATGTAGTAAATGAATGGTCTTTCGAAGATTTAGTAAGAATTTTCCATCGCTATGGTGAAGAAAAATTTTCTAAACAAATCGTACGCAAAATCGAAGCTGCAAGAGAAAAGCAACCCATTGAAACAACTGGCCAATTGGTCGAATGCATCAAAGAAGGCATTCCTGCTTTTGCTCGTCGCAAAGGCGGTCATCCTGCAAAACGTGTATTTCAAGCCATTCGTATCGCAGTGAACGATGAACTTGGCGCTGCTGAAACTTCTCTGCAGGACGCAGTCAATGTTCTTTCAATCGGTGGAAGAATTAGTGTAATCACTTTTCATTCGCTTGAAGATCGACTGTGTAAAGCCATATTTAAAGAAGCATCTTCACTTCCTGAATTGCCGCCGAATTTACCGGTAATTCCAGAGGGAATGGAGCCAATCCTAAAACTTATTACTAGAAAACCTATACTGCCTTCAGAAGAAGAGCTAGCACATAATAATCGATCAAGGTCCGCTAAATTACGAATTGCAGAAAAAATAAACGAGTAAGGGCGTGTTCAGATGGCACTGAATGCAAGAACTGAAATTTATATCCAACAGCCGGCCACTCCTCAAAATCCGAGTCAGCAACCGGCAAGAAAAAAAAGTTTAATTACTAAAGGTGAAAAAATTTTATATTCGACTTTTATAACAGTTTGTATTATGTGTGCATTGCTGGTTTTGCAGAATCAGTCAACGATTCAAGCGTCAACTCAAGAAATTCAAACAATTGAACAATCAGTCAATGAAAAAACGAAGCAAAACACAGATTTGTCGGTACAGGTGAGCGAATTATCTTCCTATGAGCGCATTTGGTCAAAAGCAAAAGAACTTGGCCTTAAGTTAAATGAGCAAAATGTAAAGGTAGTGCCTGGACAATGAAAAAAAAGTTTCGATTTCAAGGAGGAGCCTTTCTGCTGTTTTTGTTATTTGCAGGGCTCTTTTTCCTTTTACTGGCAAGAATTGTAACAATACAAGCCACGGGTAAAGTGGAAGGGCAAGAACTCGCTGCTAAAGCTGCAGCGAAATACAGCCAAGAAGAAGTGTTAACTGCTGAACGTGGACGTATCATCGACCGTAATGGAGAAATTATTGCTGAAGACACATTGACATATAAACTGGTTGCAGTACTCGACGAATCGGTTACTCAAAAAGCGAGCGACCCGCAGCATGTAGTGGATGCCGAAGAAACTGCTGAGAAATTGGCGGGGTATTTGGATGCTTCGGAAGAAAGCATTTTAGAAACTTTGAAAACAGGGATTGAAAAAGACCGTTATCAAGTGGAATTCGGTTCTGCTGGTCGTGAAATCAGTCATACACAGATGCTAGAAATGAAAGAAGCAGACATTCCAGGTCTTTTATTTGTTCGAGATTTAAAACGACTATATCCTAACGGTGTCTTTGCTTCGCATTTAATCGGCTATGCCATGAAAGAAGAGTTAGAAGATGGTGAAACAAAAACAACCGGTAGAATCGGACTAGAATCGATACACAACGAAGTATTAACCGGTAAAAACGGGAAAATGGAATTCGATACCGATAAATGGGGATTCCTCTTGCCGAATAATGAATCTGTTATTACTCCAGCAGTTAATGGCGCAGATGTCCAACTGACATTAGATAAAACCTTGCAGAATTTTTTAGAAGACGCAATGACCAGTGTGCAAGAGGAATACGATCCGACACGTATGATCGCTGTAATCGCTGATCCAAAAACAGGTGAAATTTTAGCAATGTCTCAGCGTCCGACATTTAATCCCAATACGCGAGAAGGTTTATCTGATAACTGGCTGAACGAAAGCATCGAATTGACCATTGAACCTGGCTCTCCAATGAAGATGTTTACACTTGCTGCTGCAATCGAAGAAGGCAAATGGGACCCTGACGCAACTTATAAATCAGGGACTTACACCTTACTGGACAGTACGATTGGTGACCATAACAGTGGAGAAGGATGGGGAACTATCTCGTTTCTAGAAGGTTTCCAACGCTCCTCTAACGTATCAATGGCATATTTACTGGAACGACTCGGAGCAGATACCTTTATGACTTACGTGGATGCTTTTGGTTTTGGTGAAAAAACAGGCATTGACTTACCGAAAGAGGCAACTGGAAAAATATTGGATCAATATCCGATCAATAAATTGACGACCGCATACGGACAAGGGTCTACAGTGACTCCGATTCAGATGATTCAAGCAGCATCGGCAATTGCAAATGACGGCGTTATGATGAAACCATATGTTATTGATCAGATTAAAAATGCCGACACAGGAAAAGTCACTGTTAAAAGTGAACCGCAAGAAGCCGGACAACCCATTTCAGCTGAAACAGCTGATCAAGTTAGAGAAGTTTTAGCTTCAACTGTCACTTCTGAAGTAGGATCAGCACGAGGATTTGCATTGCAAGATTACACAATAGCAGGCAAAACAGGGACTGCCCAAGTTCCAAAAGAAGGCGGTGGCTATTTAAAAGGACGAAACAATTATTTGTTTTCTTTCCTTGGTATGGCACCTGCTGAAGATCCTGAATTACTGATCTATATTGGTGTTCAACAACCGAACGTACCGGCCGATGAATATGGTTCTGTACCGGTCGCCAAGATTTTTACATCTGTCATGGAAAATAGCTTAAAGTATTTAAATATTGAGCCAGAAAATATGGCGAAAGCGACCACGATGCCTGTTGAAGAATATACAGGTAAGTCCGTAACCGAAGCCACGGAAGAATTGAAAGAATTAGGACTAGAAGTTATTGTTACCGGAAATACTGGAGAAGTTATCTCTCAGTACCCAAAAGTTGGGAGTACAGTGTTAAAAGGTGGGCGGGTGATTTTAAAAACTTCTGGGGAAACGGCTTTGCCTAATTTCAGTGGATGGTCTAAACGCGAGCTACTCGCATATCAATCCTTAAGCGGATTGTCGCTAGAAATTGCTGGGCAAGGATATGGTTTAACGCAAAGTGTTGAAGAAGGCCAACTGGTGAAGGAAAATGAGCCAGTAGTCATCGAACTTCATCCACCTGAAATATACTATCCTGCTCGCGCAGAAGCCAAAGCAAAAGAAGAACTACAAGAAACGGTTAACCCTGAAGTTGAAGAACTAGAAGTAGATTCAACTTCAGAAACACAAACAGACGAAACAACCGAGTAATCTCGTGTTAAAGGAGCTCTATAAATGAATAGTTATGTAGTAATGGGTTTAGGAATTGCTTTATTGTTAACGGTTATACTAATGCCAGTATTTATACCGTTATTGAAACGAATGAAATTCGGACAAAGCATACGTGAAGAAGGACCTGAATCACATATGAAGAAAACGGGTACGCCGACTATGGGCGGTCTGGTATTCCTAATCTCAATCATTGTCACGGTGTTGCTAGTCGCTTGGTTTGCTGACTTGGTAACTGCTAAAATACTAATTTTATTGTTGGTGCTTTTTGGATATGGCTTGATTGGCTTTTTGGATGACTTTATCAAAGTAGTACTAAAGCGCAATCTAGGGTTAACATCGCTACAAAAATTAATTGCTCAAATCGTTATAGCGGTCATTTCATTCTTTGTTTTGAGTGGGACTGACTTTGAGACAGGTGTCACTATTCCTTTTACTGACATCTCATTTGAGTTATCATGGCTATACGTGTTCTTTATCGTCTTTTGGTTGGTTGGATTTTCCAATGCAGTTAATTTGACAGATGGTCTAGATGGATTGGTAGCTGGAACAGCGTCTATTGCATTTGCTGCATTTGGTGTATTAGCTATTTATCAAGACGAAGTAGGCATCGCGATTTTCACTTTTTCTGTAACAGGCGGACTGCTTGGATTCTTGATCTTCAATAAATATCCTGCAAAAGTCTTTATGGGCGATACAGGTTCGCTAGCATTAGGTGGGGCACTTGCAATGGTCTCGATTTTACTAAAACAAGAATTATTGTTGTTGTTAATCGGATTAGTTTTTGTTATCGAAACAGCTTCAGTTATTTTACAAGTAGGTAGCTTTAAATTGCGTCAAAAACGAATTTTTAAAATGAGCCCTATTCACCATCATTTCGAGTTGAGCGGTTGGTCAGAATGGAAAGTGGTCCTTGTTTTCTGGTCAGTCGGTCTTATCAGTGCGGCAATCGCCGTCTTTTTGGAGGTAATGTAAATGAAGGAAGCTCCACATTTATATCAAAAGAAAGTCCTGGTTTTAGGGTTAGCGAAAAGCGGATTTACTGCTGCTCGTATTCTTCACAAGCTAGGTGCATTTGTTACCGTTAACGATTCTAAGCCTTTTGAAGAAAATCCTGAAGCACAGGAATTATTGAATATGGGCGTTACCGTTATTTGTGGCAGACATCCTGAAGATTTGTTAGAAGAGGGCTTTGAATTAGTTGTCAAAAATCCAGGAATTCCTTATTCCAATGTATTGATTGAGTCAGCGATAGAAAAGCAAATTCCAGTGTGGACTGAAATTGAATTGGCTTATTTAATTAGCGAAGCTCCCTTTATCGGAATTACGGGCTCTAATGGTAAAACAACAACAACTACTTTATTGTTTCATATGCTCAACCAAGACAATAAAAATCCATTAATTGCAGGAAATATTGGAACAGTAGCAAGTGGAGTCGCAGAAAAAGCAAAAGTAAAAAATATAATTGTAACGGAATTGTCTTCTTTTCAGTTGAAGGGAACTGTAGATTTCCGTCCAGATATCGCAATTATTACAAATCTGTATGAAGCGCATTTGGATTATCATGGATCAATAGAGGATTATCGAGCTTCTAAAATGAAGCTGACTGAAAACCAAACAGCAGAAGATTACTTTATCTATAATGCAGATCAACCAATTCTAGTCGAGCATGCAAAGAACTGCAAAGCGCAACTTATTCCTTTTACGTTGCAAGGACGCACCGCTACAAGTATCAGTGCTGACGATCAATTTGTTTATTGGCAAGGCGAAAAATTGATTGAACGTTCGAAGATTATGCTGGGTGGCCAGCACAATCTGGAAAACATTTTGGCTGCTACAGCAGCAACTTTGATTCAAGGCGGAACAAAAGAAACCATTACACGTGTCTTAACGTCATTTACGGGTGTAAAGCACCGTTCTCAATTTATTGTTGAGTGGCAGGGGCGCAAATTCTATAACGATTCAAAAGCTACCAATGCTTTAGCGACTAAGAGCGCATTGGAAGCTTTCCCGAAAAACATCATCTTATTAGCGGGTGGATTAGAGCGAAACCATTCACTTGAAGAAATTCGTCCATTTATGAATCGTGTCAAAGTATTAGTGACCTTAGGTGAAACAGCAGCGCGGTTCACGACGTTTGCAAAAGATTGTGGTGTGCCAACGATAGTTCAAGCAGGAAAAATGGACGATGCAGTTGACAAAGCAATTAAAGAATCTGCTAGTGGCGATACAATTCTTCTATCACCTGCTTGTGCAAGCTGGGACCAATACGATAGTTTTGAAATTCGGGGCGATGCTTTTATTACAGCAGTTCAACAAATGACAGAAGCAAACGAATAATAGATAAGGGGCAGCAATTATGGACAAAGTGATTGATATCGAAGAACGCATCCCGTCGCTTCGCGAGCGGCGAAAAAAAAGAACCAATCGCAAGTTCGTGGCGCTGCTGCTCATTTTTCTCACTTTGCTTGCCGTACTATTATACAGCCAGTCGAAGTACAGTGAAATCCAGACCATCACTATTAAAGGTGCCGTTCTCTTTGACCAAAAAAGCTACCAAGCTGCAAGTGGACTAGCTATCGGAGATTCGATGTGGTCTTTTGATGCAGGGACTGTTGCGCAACAACTGGAAAAGTTGGAGTGGGTGGAAGAATCGACGGTTAAGAAAAATTGGTTGACCGGTGTGGAAATTGATTTAAAGGAATATGTTCAAATGGGATATCTAGATCGCGGTAACAGCTATCAGATTGTCTTGTCGAATAACTTGGCTTTAGATCAGCCAGTGACAAATGTTGATGGTCCGATTTACTCAAACTTTGAAAATGAGAAAATACGAGAAAAGTTAATTGATCAGCTAACAGATATTGATCCTGAAGTACTTCAGCTGATTTCCCAAATTATTCTAGATCCTGAGCAAAAAGACGCGGATTATGTGACCTTATATATGAATGATGGAAATGAAGTTCGTGGTATTTTAAGCACATTAGCAGAAAAGATGAATTACTATCCATCTGTCATCGCGCAATTAGAAGATGATCAACAAGGCATAATTGATATGGAAGTGGGAATATTCTTCCGTTCTTATGCGGATGTTTATGGTTTTGCAAAGGAGGGTCCTGAAGATGAAGAAACCGAAGAAGAGCAACCGTAAAAGTTTTAGCAAATCGGTTGTTTTTTCCCTGGTTTTCTTGGTGCTCGGATTTATTATGGCTTATTCCTATAGTTTATCAAATGCTAATAGAGAGACGGCAGAGTTTACGGGTGGTGCATTTTTCGAACAGGAAGAACGCTACCGCAAAGAGTTGATTGATCAGCAAGAGCGCAATAAAGAGTTGAAAAATGAATTGCAAGAAAAGCAAAGCGAAGTTCAAGAATATGAAAAATCCTTTGCCGATGGCGAAAATCGCTATACAGAGTATGCAGAAGAAGCCAAAGAGCTTCGAAGATATCTCGGTTTAGTGCCCGTACAGGGAAGTGGATTAAAAGTGACATTGCAAGACGGGGATTATGATTCAAATTCAGTTAATCCAAACGATTACATTGTGCACGAAAGCCACGTTTTCCAAGTAATCAATGAATTGTATATTTCAGGAGCACAGGCTATTTCAATCAATGGTCAGCGTATTCATGGAAATTCATACATTGTTTGTACAGGACCAGTCATAACTGTAGATGGTGCACAATATCCCGCTCCTTTCGTAATTGAAGCTATCGGTGAACCTGAAGTACTGACAGCATCGATGGAATTGACTGGCGGAATTATGGATCAACTGCTCAATGACAACATTATCGTCACATTGGATGAAGGGCAGGTTATTAAAATGGCCGCTTTGCTGACAGAATCGTGAATAAGGGGAGAGTTAGATGAAAAAAAGAATTCTTACCCGATTTACAGTGATTATGTTTGTAATCGGCTTAATGACTGCTATGCAATACAACACGATTAATGAACCTGATGCCCGAGATACGCGAGATGTATGGGAAGTAAGACAAGAACTGTCGAGAGAAAAGCAACTTCACTCACAACTGCTATCAGAAATCAGCACGTTAGATGAGACGTTGAACAAATATGATGTGGACACAAACGCCAGCCCCGAACAAGCTTTGCGGGAAACTGCAGGGGAATTGAGAAATGCAGCTGGTTTAACGGAGACTACGGGACCGGGAATAGAAATTCTCGTTGAACCTTCAATGGAAGCGGTTGCGTTGGGCTTCGAAATAGAAGGGATCTCGCCGGATTTGCTTATTCGGCTAGTCAATGAAATTAATCGTTACAACGGTTTGTATGTTTCAATCGACAATAAGCGAATTATTAATACGACAGCAATACGAGATATAAATGGTCAAACGACGGTTAACGCGAAACCGATAGAACTGCCTCCGTTTTCCATAAAAATAATTTCTGAGTCTATGGAAGACTCAGAAAAGCTGTATAATCATTTATTGTCTTCACGTATTTTAGATGATTTTTATATCGATAATCTAACACTGACCGTTTCGGCTCCTAAAAAAGATCTAATCATCGAAGCGTATGATGAAGTGATAGACACCAAATATTTACAGTCAACAGAGGAGGAATAGCGATGTGGCTGTCCATTTTAGGTTTAATACTTGGTATATCGCTCGGGCTATTGACAGATATCCATATTCCACCTGAATATGCTAACTATTTGTCGATTGCCGTACTGGCATCGCTCGACACATTATTTGGTGGAATTCGTGCCCACTTGCAACAAGTGTACGATGACAAAGTATTTGTTTCAGGATTCTTTTTCAATATCGTCCTTGCAGCAGGTCTTGCTTTTCTTGGTGTTCATTTAGGTGTAGATTTATACTTGGCTGCTATTTTTGCATTCGGTGTTCGACTATTTCAAAACATTGCGGTCATCCGCCGCATTATTTTAGCAAAATGGGCTGAAAAAAAGGCAGTTAGAGAAACAATTTAAACAATTGAAGGAAATTTTTTTAAGTTTCGCGATTTTCTTAGACAAGGTGCACGATTTGCAATAGAATATAAGTACAGCAGTTTAATAAGGAGGTGCCACGAATTGAGTCAATCAGAATTATACGTTAGTCTAGATATCGGTTCGTCATCCATTAAAGTTTTAATTGGAGAAATGGCCAACAATTCACTGAATGTTATTGGCGTTGGAAATGTGAAATCTAATGGAATTAAAAAAGGTGCGATTGTTGACATAGATGCAACGGTGCAATCCATTAAAAAAGCGGTTGATCAAGCAGAACGCATGATCGGTAAGTCAATCCATGAAGTGGTATTAGGAATTCCGGCTAACAAAGCGGTGCTACAGCCTGTTAAAGGAATTGTGGCAGTTAACAGCGAGAATCGGGAAATTACCGATGACGACCTAGATCGTGTATTGGAAGCGGCTCAAGTTATGTCGATTCCACCAGAGCGGGAACTAGTAAACATCATTCCTGAACAATACATCGTTGATCATTTGGGTGAAATCAAAGATCCTCGAGGCATGATTGGTATCCGCCTTGAAATGGATGGTACAATGGTGACAACTTCAAAAACAATTTTACACAATGTACTTCGTTGTGTAGAAAGAGCGGGACTTGAAATCCGCGATATTTATGTACAACCACTTGCAGCAGGAAATTATGCATTGACTGAAGACGAGAAAAATCATGGCACAGCATGTATTGACATCGGTGGAGGATCTACTTCTATTTCCATCTTCCAAGACGGCCACTTGACCGCTTCTTCTGTTATTCCAGTTGGAGGCGACCACGTAACAAAAGATTTGTCCATTATTTTGAAGACACCGACAGATCAAGCTGAAAAAATTAAACTCGAGTATGGCCATGCATTTTTTGAAGATGCTTCAGAAGACGAAGTATTTGAGGTTCCTGTTATTGGATCGGATTCAACAGAACAATATAACCAAAAATACATATCTGAAATAATCGGAGTTCGCCTGGAAGAGCTTTTCGAACTGATTTTAGATGAATTTTATCGTTTGGGCGTTCAAGACCTGCCAGGAGGAGTTGTTTTAACTGGTGGTATGGCTAAATTGGATGGACTTCCAGAACTTGCTCGAAATATTTTGCAAACTCGAGTTCGTCTATTCACACCAGAATTTATCGGCGTACGTGAACCACAGTACACGACAGCGGTTGGTCTAATTCAATATGCATACATGGAAGATGTCTTTTATGGCCGTATTGGAAATGGTGGGGCTGTTGCGGGAACTGCGAAAGTTGAGCACCAAGAAGTGCAGCAACCTAAAAAACAAAAGCAACCAAAGCAAAATTCTGAAGGTGTCGTAACCAAAGCTAAAAAGATGTTTGATCGATTCTTTGAATAAAATCAATGTTGCATCTAGCTTGCAACTATAAAAGCTAAGCAATTTTAGGAGGAAAAAGAATGTTGGAATTTGATACAAATATTGATGCACTGGCCGTAATTAAAGTTATTGGTGTTGGTGGCGGAGGAAACAACGCTGTAAACCGCATGATCGAACATGGAGTACAAGGTGTAGAATTTATTGCAGTAAATACAGATGCTCAAGCTTTGAACCTTTCAAAAGCAGAAGTACGTCTTCAAATCGGAGGGAAATTGACACGCGGACTTGGTGCCGGTGCTAACCCAGATGTGGGGAAAAAAGCTGCAGAAGAAAGCAAAGAGCAAATCGAAGAAGCTTTGCGCGGAGCGGATATGGTATTCGTAACAGCAGGAATGGGCGGCGGAACTGGTACTGGAGCAGCACCAGTTATTGCTGGAATTGCTAAAGAACTTGGCGCTTTAACAGTTGGTGTTGTTACTCGCCCATTTACTTTTGAAGGTCGCAAGCGTTCTACTCAAGCAATCGGCGGTATTTCTTCTATGAAAGAATCTGTTGATACATTGATCGTTATCCCGAATGACCGCTTACTTGAAATCGTTGACAAAAACACACCAATGCTGGAAGCATTCCGTGAAGCGGATAATGTTCTTCGTCAAGGTGTATCGGGTATTTCTGATTTGATCGCCGTTCCTGGATTGATCAACTTAGATTTCGCCGATGTTAAAACAATTATGTCGAATAAAGGTTCTGCATTAATGGGAATCGGTGTATCTTCAGGGGAAAACCGTGCTTCTGAAGCAGCTAAAAAAGCTGTCTCAAGTCCGTTACTTGAAGTTTCAGTTGACGGTGCTAAAGGTGTCTTGATGAATATTACAGGTGGATCTAATCTTAGCCTTTATGAAGTTCAAGAAGCAGCTGATATTGTTGCATCAGCTTCTGATGAAGAAGTAAACATGATTTTCGGTTCTGTTATTAACGATAACTTAAAAGATGAAATCATCGTGACAGTTATTGCGACTGGATTTAACGAAGAGCAACTTCAACCAAGAACACCAAGAGGATCTGGATTGAATTCAAGCCGTGTGCAGTCGATTCAACAACAGACTCCAGCGCCTTCAATTCGTGATGCGCGTCGCGAAGATCAACGCCGTGACGAGCAACGTCGTGAAGAACAACCACCTTACTACAACCAAGAGCCTCAAAGACAAGAAAAACAAAGCGACGATGCACTAGACATCCCGACTTTCTTACGCAATCGTCAAAAGAGACGTTAATCCAAACAGCTGCCGTTGGGCAGCTGTTTTTTTTAGGAAAGAGCTTAATTGATAAATCAGCTGAAACTTGGTACAATGTAGGGGACTTCTATAGAAAAGTTGTGAATATATGAAACCTATTGAACCCGTCTTTAAAGAAATTACCGGACAGTTAAATGCTATTAAAGATAATATACAAATTATTGCTGTGACTAAACAAGTGGATGTGAAACGTACGGAAGAAGCAGTTCACGCTGGAATCCTCCATTTGGGTGAAAATCGCCCAGAAGGATTGGCATCGAAACTTGAAGCAATTGAAGAAGATGTATGTTGGCATTATATCGGCAATTTGCAAACACGAAAAGTAAAAGAAGTTATTAACGAAATTGATTATTTGCATTCTTTGGACCGCTCTAGTTTAGCGAAAGAAATCCAAAAACGTGCAAGTCGCCAAGTGAAATGTTTTGTCCAAATTAACGTATCTGGTGAAGAGTCAAAAAGTGGAATTGATCCTGCAAACGCAATTGATTTTATTGAATCTCTAAAAGACTTCGATAAAATTCAAGTAGTTGGATTGATGACGATGGCGCCAAATACTACAGACGAACAAATTATTCGCGAAGCATTTAAAGGATTAAAATTACTCCAACTCCAAGTATCAGAGAAACACTGGACCCACGCACCGTGTACAGAATGTTCCATGGGCATGTCCAATGATTACTTAATCGCTGCTCAAGAAGGAGCAACTTTTGTCCGAATTGGAACAGCGTTAGTCGGGTCGGAAAGTGAGGCAAAGCGATGAGTATGAAAAACAAATTTAAAAATTTCTTTTACTTAGATGAGTATGAAGAAGAGCAAGTGCACGAACAACCTATGACACAGCAAAAGTCAGCTCCACGTTACGAAAAACCAGCTGCGATGCAAGAACCGAAAAAAGCACCGAAAGAGCGGCGCCAGAAAGTAGAGGAGACCATTGTGCCTAATTTAGTTAGTTTACAAAGTGCTTCAAAATCTTCAAAAGTTAGCTTGGCAGAACCTAGAGTTTATGCAGAAGCACAAGATATAGCGGAAAGTCTAAAAAACAAACAGGCTGTCGTTGTTAATCTCCAACGCATTGAAAAAGATCAAGGTCTACGAATCATCGACTTTTTGAGTGGGACAGTTTACGCTCTTGGTGGAGATATTCAACGTATTGGAACGGATATTTTCTTATGCGTACCAGACACTGTAGAAGTGGATGGCGCCATTTCAGATTATTACTACGACGAGCAACAATAAGAAAGGTGCCTTAAAATAATATGATAATTTTTGTTAATTTATTACTCTCGGCGATTAATATCTATTTCTATATTCTAATTGTTAGTGTATTCATGAGTTGGGTACCGAGCATAAAAGAATCTAGCTTTGGACAAATGATTTCTAAAATTACGGATCCTTATTTGGATATATTCAGACGCTTTATCCCGCCAATCGGTATGATCGACATCTCACCAATTGTTGCGATATTCACTTTGAGTTTAGCTAGTCAAGGCATCATCGTGTTATTTAATTATTTAGCCTAACCCTAAACCTCACGTGATGTGAGGTTTTTTTCTTAAAAACCAATCACATGTGAAGGAGCATTCGTATGGAAGAGATATTTCAACATTTTAGAAAAGAAGAACAGCAGTTTATCGAACAAGCTTCGGGCTGGCTACGGGAAGTTGAAGACCGTTATTCACCAAGATTGACTGATTTTCTCGATCCGCGACAGCGCTTTATTGTTGAAGCAGTCATCGGATCGAGCGACGTGAAAATGATGACGTCTGGCGTTTTTAAAAATGCAGAAAGACAACGAGTGTTACTGTATCCTTCTTATTTTGAACCACAACAGGAAGATTTTAATATTACTGTTTTTGAATTGAAGTATCCATCGAAATTTGTCAACTTGCGTCATCCTGATATATTAGGATCATTAATGTCATTGGGGCTTGACCGCAGTAAATTTGGAGACATTCGCATAGATAACGAACGTGTTCAACTTGCAGTTATGAATGAAATCAGTCCTTATATGCAAAGTAATTTTGTTAGTGCAGCAAAAGTGAAAGTTCAGTTAAACGAAATAACAAACGAAAAAGAATTAATCGAGACGAGCGAAGAATGGATTGAAGAATCGTATACGGTCAGTTCCATGAGATTGGATACGGTAATGAGTTCGGTTTATCACATTTCTCGCCAGAAAGCATCGGCGTTAATCCACGGTGGAAAAGTGAAAGTCAACTGGACTTTGCAAGAGCAGCCGTCATTCGAACTGCACGAATCGGATATGATCTCTTCAAGAGGCTTTGGTCGTGTTCGGTTGATTATGATCGAAGGCCGCACCAAGAAGGATAAGGTTCGACTACAGATTGGCCGCTTAGAAGCAAAAAACTAGACGGTTCGGAAAAAATACGAAATAATACTGAAATTTAGCGCCATGAACTGTATAATAGGAAGATAACATGACAAGTTAAGGAGAGGTTTACTCAATGCCATTATCCCCGTTAGATATACATAACAAAGAATTCAGCCGGGCGTTCCGTGGATATCAAGAAGACGAAGTAAATGAATTTTTGGAACAAATTATGAGAGATTATGAAATTTTGTTAAAAGATAAGGCAACTTTAGAAGAACGGTTACGCACAACCGACGAACGAGTTGGCCATTTCAATACAATCGAGTCAACCTTACAAAAATCAATTTTCGTCGCTCAAGAAGCTTCGGAAGAAGTTCGACGCAACTCTCAGAAAGAAGCAGAGTTGATTGTCAAGGAAGCTGAAAAAAATGCTGATCGTATTGTTAACGAGTCGTTGACAAAAGCACGTCGCATTGCTACTGAAATTGAAGAATTGAAAAAACAATCTCGTATCTTTAAAAATCGTTTCAAAATGCTCGTTGAAGCTCAATTAGATTTAATTGAAACAGATGATTGGGAAACCTTATTAGAATACGATATCGACACACAGAATTTAGAGAAGATTGAGAAGGATAAAGAAGAGTCGAACTCTTGACTCTGAGACTTTCTACTTCTATAATTACGACATACAAAAAAACGCGCTGATAGAGACAGTAGGCTATGTAGGATGATTTAGCGAGTCAGGGACAGTGAGAGCCTGATACGACCTCATAGATGAAAATCACTCTTGAGCAGAATTGGTGAACAACAGTACCCAATTCCGTCTACGCCACGTTACGGTGATCGAGTGGCAGCTATCGAGCTGCAACAAGGGTGGTACCGCGAGTTTAAGCTTCTCGTCCCTTTACCAGGGATGGGGGCTTTTTATTATGCCTATAGGAGGAATGGAAATGGAATACAAAGATACGTTATTAATGCCGAAAACAGATTTTCCGATGCGTGGTAATTTGCCGAACCGGGAACCAGAGATGCAACAAAAATGGGAACAGATGGACATTTACAAGAAAGTGCTAGACCGCACAAAAGGTCGTCCATTCTTCATTCTTCATGACGGACCTCCGTACGCGAACGGCGATTTGCATATGGGTCACGCATTAAACAAAGTACTAAAAGATATGGTCGTTCGTTCTCGTTCAATGATGGGCTTTCATGCACCATACGTTCCGGGCTGGGATACGCACGGATTACCAATTGAACAAGCTTTAACAAACAAAGGCGTTAATCGGAAAGAAATGTCGTTAGCGGAATTCCGCAAGCTATGTGAAGAATATGCTTACCAACAAATCGATAACCAGCGCTCTCAATTCAAACGTATCGGTGTTCGTGGCGATTGGGAAAATCCATATGTCACATTAAAACCAGCATACGAAGCACGTCAAATTGAAGTGTTTGGTAAAATGGCCAACAAAGGCTATATCTATAAAGGATTGAAACCGGTTTATTGGTCTCCATCAAGTGAATCGTCACTTGCTGAAGCAGAAATCGAGTATCATGATAAAAAATCTCCTTCAATCTATGTATCTTTCCCAGTCACTGACGGTAAAGGCGTATTGGCTGAAGGCACAAACTTCGTAATCTGGACGACAACTCCTTGGACAATCCCAGCTAACCTTGGTATTTCTGTACACGCTAAGTTGGATTACGCGGAAGTTTCCGTAAATGGTTCTCTTTATATTGTGGCACAAGAGTTATTAAAAGAAGTGGCTGAGGAATTAGAATGGGTAGACTACGAAGTTGTTCGCTTAGTGCAGGGAGCTGAACTAGAGCATATCCTAACAAAACACCCGTTATATGACCGTACTTCTTTGGTTATGCTCGGAGAACACGTTACGACAGATTCAGGTACTGGTTGCGTTCACACAGCTCCTGGTCACGGTGAAGATGACTTCTTAATCGGTAAGAAATACGGATTGGATGTTCTTTGTCCAGTTGATGAACGTGGAGTCATGACAGACGAAGCGCCTGGGTTTGAAGGCGAGTTTTATGAAAAAGCGAATAAGTCGATCACAGAAGCACTTGATCATGCAGGCGCTCTTGAAAAAATTTCGTTTATTACACACTCGTATCCGCATGACTGGCGGACGAAAAAGCCAGTAATTTATCGGGCGACAGCTCAGTGGTTCGTATCGATCGATGCATTCCGTGACCAAATCTTAAAAGCGATCAAAGAAACTTCGTTCACTCCAGCATGGGGCGAAACGCGTCTTTACAATATGCTACGTGACCGTGGAGATTGGAATATCTCACGTCAACGCGTATGGGGCGTTCCAATTCCTGTGTTTTACGCTGAAAATGGAGATCCCATCATTACAGAAGAAACAATTGCCCACGTGGCTAAGTTGTTCCGCGAAAACGGATCGAACATTTGGTTTGAGCGTTCAGCAGCAGAGTTATTGCCGTCAGGATTCACGCATCCAAGTAGCCCGAATGGCTTGTTCACTAGAGAAACGGATATTATGGATGTTTGGTTTGATTCTGGATCTTCTCACCAAGGTGTTCTTGTGGAGCGAGAAGACTTGCACTATCCGGCTGATCTTTACCTAGAAGGATCCGACCAATACCGTGGTTGGTTCAACTCTTCACTAACAACGAGTGTTGCGATCAATGGTATCGCACCATACAAAGGTATCTTGAGCCACGGCTTTACGCTTGATGGCAACGGCCGCAAAATGAGTAAGTCGCTCGGGAATGTTATTGTTCCTGCAAAAGTTATGAACCAGATGGGAGCGGATATTCTGCGCCTTTGGGTGGCTTCTGTAGATTACACGGCGGACGTTCGTGTTTCCGATGAAAACTTTAAGCAAGTATCGGAAGTATACCGAAAAATCCGTAATACACTGAAATTCCTTCATGGAAATTTAGTTGATTTTAATGAAAAAGAGCATCGTGTCGCATTTGAAGATATGCGTGAAATGGATCAATACATGGTGATGAAATTGCAGAAAATGATAGAAACAGTACGGAAGTCATATGAAACGTATGAGTTCTCAACAATCTACCATGCGTTGAACAATTACTGTGCGAACGATTTAAGCTCGTTTTACTTAGATGTAGCGAAAGATGTTGTTTATATCGAACGTGCAGATCATCCTCATCGTCGTGCGATGCAGACGGTTATGTTTGATTCACTGATGGCGATTTTGAAACTGTCTTCACCAATCATTCCACATACGGCAGATGAATTATGGTCTTACCTAAGCTTTGTAGAAGAAGAAAGTGTTCAATTAACTGACTTCCCAGAAGCTGTTTCCAATCTAGCATTTGAAGGATTGGATGAGAAATGGAGCCGTTTCATGGATGTTCGCGATGATGTCTTAAAAGCATTAGAAGAAGCGCGTGCAGCTAAAACAATCGGTAAATCATTAGAAGCAAAAGTGACAGTTTATGGTGATGAAGAACTTGCGAACTTATTAGCTTCTACTGACGAAAATCTTGCTCAATTATTCATTGTATCGAAATATGAATACGGTGGAACGCAAGAACAAGCACCAGAACATGCAGTGAAATTGAACCAAGTTTCTGTTACAGTTCAAAAAGCTGAAGGTGAAAAATGTGAACGTTGCTGGACAATTTCTGAGGAAATTGGTCAAAGTGAAGCACACCCAACCTTGTGTCTTCGCTGTGCAAGTGTTGTAGAAACGCAGTTTGCTTAATCGAAACTACCGCTAAAAAAGAAAGGGTTTAGAGAGCTGGAATTCGGCTTCTCTAGACCCTTTACTTTTTCCCCTTACATTGTGTTAAAATAGATTGACTGATGAATTGACGGAGGATATGGATGTTTATTTATTATGGAATCGCATTAGTAATCATTGCATTAGATCAATGGACAAAATGGTTGGTCCTTAAAAATATGGAATTGGGTGAAAGGATTTCAGTAATTGATCCTTATCTCGGCTGGTTGTCGCACCGTAATCGCGGCGCTGCTTGGGGCATGCTCGAGGGACAGATGTGGCTGTTTGCCGTCATTACCGTGGCAGTTGTTATCGGAATTCTTTACTATTTTCATAAACATGCAAAAGGGCAACCATTGTTCCAGCTTAGTTTAATGGTTCTTTTGGGTGGAGCGATCGGTAATTTTATCGACCGCATGCTACGCGGGGAAGTTGTCGATTTTGTAGATGTGCTAATTCCCGTGGTCAATTATGATTTCCCGATATTTAATGTTGCAGATGCTGCATTAACGATTGGTGTCGTGTTGATGATTATTTTTATTATTTATGACGAAAAACAACAAAAGAAAAAGGTGTCTTAATGGAAGAATTAACGATTGAAATTACCGAAGAAATGACAGGCGAACGGGTAGACAAAGCTGTGTCATCAATAGATGAAGACTGGTCACGTTCACAGATTAGCAATTGGGTCAAAGAAGGCGCCGTAAAAGTTAACGGCATTAAAGTAAAACCGAATTACAAAGTTCGTTTGCAGGATGTTATCGTTGTCACACCGCCTGAACTTGAAGAATTAGATGTAGTTCCCGAAGATCTTAATTTGGAAATTGTCTATGAAGATGAAGACGTACTCGTAGTTAACAAACCAAAAGGAATGGTCGTACATCCGGCTCCGGGACACGCTAAAGGCACATTGGTTAATGGCTTAATGCATCACTGTACAGATTTGTCAGGAATCAATGGTGTAGTGCGTCCGGGGATTGTCCATAGAATTGATAAAGATACATCTGGCCTGTTGATGGTGGCCAAAAATGACGCTTCCCATACGTCATTAGTTGATCAATTAGTGAAAAAGACGGTTACGCGTAAATATGTAGCGCTCGTACATGGTCACATTCCTCACGATAAAGGAACGATTCAAGCACCGATTGCTCGTGATCCAAAAGAACGCCAAAACATGGCAATCGTTGATAAAGGAAAACATGCCGTAACACATTTCCGAGTTTTGGAACGTTTTGGTGATTTTACATTAGTAGAATGCCGCCTAGAAACAGGCAGAACGCACCAAATTCGTGTGCACATGAAATACATTGGCTACCCGCTTGTTGGAGATCCAAAGTACGGACCGAAGAAAACAATGGATGTTGGCGGTCAAGCACTTCATGCGGAGGTTATCGGTTTTGATCATCCGAAAACGAACGAATACATGGAGTTCTCTGTAGAGCCACCAGCTGAATTTGCAGAACTTCTAGAATCTCTTCGCGACAAGGATTGACAAAAGGGACCTTCTTTCTTTATACTTAAAAAAACGAATCGAATAATGAACACCTTTAAAAACAGTCCAGAGAGGCTGAAAAGGTATTTACGCAAGCCGGAAGTCTGTCTTCCGTGCTGAATTTTTCTGCGCATCTATCCTCTTGCCTCTCTGGCAAGAGGTTTTTTATTTGCAAAAAAGGAGCGGATCTTATGGTGGAAAAAGCAGATATTTTAGATGAACAGGCAATTAGCCGGGCAATTACACGTATTGCACATGAAATTATCGAACGCAATAAAGGCATCGATGATTGTATATTAGTTGGTATCAAAACGCGCGGTGCATTTATCGCAAAGCGACTGGCCGAAAAAATCGAAAAAATCGAAGGGCGTCCCATTATGAAAGGCGAACTTGATATTACGCTTTATCGAGATGACTTGAGCATCAAAACAAAAAACCAAGAACCGTTAGTTCAACAAGTTGATATTAAACACAGCATACTCGATAAAAAAGTCATCTTAGTAGATGATGTGCTCTATACAGGACGCACTGTACGCGCAGCTATGGATGCCGTTATGGACCTAGGACGACCGGCACAAATTCAACTAGCAGTATTGATTGACCGAGGACATCGTGAATTGCCAATACGCGCGGACTTTGTCGGAAAAAACATTCCAACTTCAAGTGATGAACGAATCATTGTTCAAATGGTTGAAAGCGATCAAGTGGACCGCGTTGCCATTCACGAATAAAGAGTCGGAAACAAAGGAGAATGGAAATTGAGTGAAGCAATTTTAGACGTACAAGATAAACCAAAAACAGGACAATGGATCTCGCTAAGCTTGCAGCACATGTTCGCGATGTTTGGCGCAACAATATTGGTACCGCAATTGGTTGGCTTAAGTCCAGCTATCGCATTGTTAACAAGTGGAATTGCAACAATCATCTTTATCCTCATCACACAATTTAAAGTACCGGCATATCTCGGATCTTCATTCGCTTTTATCTTGCCGATTACCATTGCTACGAAAACTGGCGGGATTGGCTCAGCAATGATTGGCGCCATGTTTGTTTCATTGGTCTACGCAATCGTCGCGTTGATCATTTGGAAAACAGGCTATCACTGGTTGATGAAATTACTTCCACCGATTGTTGTAGGGCCGGTTATCATTGTCATCGGACTGGCTTTATCGGGAACAGCAGTAAATATGGCCATGACCATTCCAGTAGGGAATGCTTCAGAATATAGCTTGCTGCATTTTTCGGCAGCTATTGTTACGCTGCTAACCGCTATCATTTGTAACATTTATTTTAAGAATATCATTTCATTGATGCCAATTTTGATCGGTATTATCGTAGGGTATGGCTACTCAGCTGCCATTGGCATTATTGACTACGGCGTCATTGCTGACGCGAAATGGTTCGCAGTACCAGAATTCTTAATTCCTGGAGTGGATTACTCTTTTCAAGTAACACCAACCTTGTTGTTCGTCATGGTCCCAATTGCCATCGTCACGATTTCTGAACATATCGGTCATCAACTGGTACTAGGCAAGATTGTCAATCGAAATTACATAAAAGACCCAGGCTTACATCGGTCGATACTAGGTGATGGGATTGGAACCTTCATCTCTTCACTAGTTGGCGGCCCGCCAAAGACGACATACGGTGAGAATATTGGGGTACTCGCAATTACGAAAGTGTTTTCAGTCTATGTCATCTTTGGAGCGGCAGTGTTTGCCATCGTCTTTTCGTTCTTTGGCAAATTGATGGCCGTCATCGAGACAATTCCAACGGCTGTTCTAGGCGGAATTTCGATCTTATTGTTCGGTATTATCGCATCTTCTGGTTTGCGTATGCTAGTAGATAACAACATCGACTTTGGCAACAACCGAAATTTAGTGATTTCTTCAGTTATCTTGGTTATCGGGATTGGCGGAGCTAAAATTGAATTTAGTGAAACATTCTCAATCGAAGGAATGGCGCTCGCTGCCATTGTTGGTGTCATTTTGAACTTAGTGCTACCCGGAATGAACAAAGAAGAAGTAGACGACGGAACTGAATAATTACCTTTTAATGAATGTCCAGAGAGGCATGGAAAGGGTTGAAGAATGGGTAAACACTACCCTTTTTTCCTCACACCTTCCTGCCTCTGGGAAGGTGTTTTTTTGTCTGACGAATGAGAGGAGGAGTCGATTTTGCCAAACTTACTATCTATGAACAACTTAGAAAATGACACGATTATGAGTTTGCTTAAGCGTGCTGGAGAATTTCAGCAAGGCAAGAGAGCGCCAATTGATGGCACGGTCGTCAACTTGTTTTTCGAACCAAGCACAAGAACAAAAATGAGTTTTGAAATGGCAGAGCATCATATGGGACTCGCTGTACTACCTTTTGAAACAGCTTTTTCTAGCATCTTAAAAGGTGAAACACTTTACGATACAGTAAAAACGATGGAAGCAATTGGCGTAGGTGCAGTCATTATACGTCATGAAGAAGAAGAGTATTATCAACAACTAGAAGGATGCGACGTTGCTGTCATCAATGGTGGAGATGGCTCAGGTCAACATCCAACACAATCTCTTTTAGACTTAATGACCATATATCAAGAGTTTGGACGGATCGAAGGCATTCATATCACCATCGTTGGAGACATTGCTCATAGCCGTGTCGCAAAATCAAATGCAGCGGCACTCAAACAATTAGGAGCAAAAGTGAGTTTTGTGTGCCCGGCGGACTGGAGCGGAGAGTACGAATCTTCCGAGCATTTGGGTGACTTTATTGAAACTACAGATGTTGTCATGATGCTTCGCGTTCAGCATGAACGTCATGCAGTATCAGCTCTTTTCTCGAAAGAAAATTACCATGAGCAATACGGCTTAACGATCGAACGCGAAAAGAAAATGAAGGATGGTGCCATTATTATGCATCCTGCGCCAATCAACCGCGGCGTCGAAATTGCAGATTGCTTAGTCGAATGTGAACGTTCACGAATTTTTAAACAAATGGCAAACGGAGTTTTTATTCGGATGGCAGTACTTGAATACGCATTGAAAGGGAGAGATTAACTTGAATTTATTCATTAAAAACGTAAACATGCTGCAAAATGGAGAATTAACCCCTACAACTATTCGTATTAAAGAAGGCAAAATTAAAGAAATCGGTAAAGAGTTACAAGCGGATAATGAGACCCAAATTGACGGCAAAGGCCGGATGATTGCACCAGGATTTGTTGATGTCCATGTTCATTTGCGTGAACCCGGTGGTGAGCAGAAAGAAACCATCGAAAGTGGAACACATTCGGCAGCAAAAGGTGGCTACACCACAATTTGTGCGATGCCAAACACGCGTCCTGTTCCGGATACGAAAGAAAATCTGCAGCTAGTCAACGGATTGATTGAAAAAAATGCGCTTATCCGAGTTTTGCCGTACGCGTCAATCACCATCAGAGAAGCAGGAAAAGAACGTACAAACTTACAAGAACTAAAAGAGAACGGTGCTTTTGCTTTTACGGATGATGGTGTCGGCATTCAAGAAGCGGGAATGATGTACGAAACGATGCAAGAAGCAGCGGAAATTGACATGGCAGTCGTTGCACATTGCGAAGACAATAGCTTGATTTACGATGGGGTCATGCACGAAGGCAAACGCAGTAGAGAACTTGGGCTTAAAGGGATTCCAGCAATTGCGGAATCGGTGCATATTGCACGCGACATTTTACTAGCAGAAGCAGCAGGCGCACATTATCACGTTTGCCACGTCAGCACAAAAGAATCAGTTCGCGTCATTCGCGACGCAAAACGTGCAGGAGTGCGCGTAACAGCTGAAGTTACACCTCATCATTTGCTCTTAACAGAAGATGATATTCCATCGGACGATGCCAATTACAAAATGAATCCACCACTACGTGCAAAAGAAGATTGGCAAGCGTTACACGAAGGCTTGCTTGATGGCACGCTAGACTTTATCGCGACAGACCATGCACCGCACACGGAAGCAGAAAAAACAAATGGCATGAATGGTTCGATGTTTGGAATCGTCGGTTTTGAAACAGCATTTCCACTGCTCTATAGCAACTTTGTCAAAACCGGCACATGGACGTTACAACAACTAATCGACTGGTTGACGATTAAACCGAGCGAAACGTTCAACTTGCCATATGGCACTTTAGAAATTGGGCAAACAGCGGATCTCGTATTATTAGATCTTGAAAAAGAACAACCAATTCAAGTAGAAGAATTTTTATCAAAAGGTAAAAACACACCATTTAATGGTTGGAATTGTACAGGGTGGCCAGTAACAACCATCTTTGGTGGCGAAATCGTATGGCAGGAGGAGAAAAATTAATGAAACGTTATTTAATTTTAGAAGACGGTACGGTATTTGAAGGAACAGCATTCGGAAGCGATAGTGCTTCTGTTGGGGAAATCGTTTTTAATACGAGTATGACGGGTTATCAGGAAATTTTATCGGATCCTTCTTACTGCGGACAAATTGTCACGATGACTTACCCACTAATCGGCAACTATGGCATTAATAGCGACGATTTCGAATCGATTGAACCCGCAGTAAAAGGCATGGTCGTTCGGGAACTTGCTGAGTTCCCTTCCAACTTCAGAAATAATTCAACCTTGGACGAGTTATTTAAAACGAAAGATATTCCTGGAATTTCAGGTATTGATACACGAAAACTGACGCGTTTGATTCGCTCAAAAGGTGCCATCAAAGGTGTCTTAACAGCAGCAGGTGAAGAGGTTCAATTAGCAGCAGTCGTGAAGACGCTTCAAGAAACGATTTTGCCAAGCGACCAAGTGGCGCAAGTTTCAACAGCACGTCCTTATCCAAGCCCTGGTCGTGGCAAACGGGTTGTATTAATTGACTACGGCATGAAGCATGGCATTTTGCGTGAGCTTAATAATCGCGATTGCGACGTCATTGTCGTTCCTTATAACACGACATCAAAAGAAATTCTTGCTTGGGGACCTGACGGCGTTATGCTATCAAACGGCCCTGGAGATCCAAAAGATGTAGAGGAATGTGTAGAAGTGGTACGTGAACTACTTGGTCAAGTTCCAATCTTCGGCATCTGCTTAGGACACCAATTATTCGCAAGAGCTTGCGGTGCGGACACCTTCAAATTGAAATTCGGTCATCGCGGAGGAAATCATCCAGTACGCGACTTAGTTACAGGGAAAATCGAAATCACATCACAAAACCATGGCTACGCTGTGGATGAAGATACTTTGCAAGGAACTCGTCTAAAAGTAACGCATAGCGCATTAAACGATGGTACGAACGAAGGCTTGGCACACTTAGATTACCCAGCATTCACAGTTCAATACCACCCAGAATCATCACCCGGACCAGAAGACTCCAACTACTTATTTGATCGCTTTATTGATGTTATGAACGCAACTCGAAAGGAGCAACAACATGCCTAAAAGACAAGATATTCAAAGTATACTCGTAATCGGATCAGGACCCATCGTAATCGGACAAGCAGCAGAGTTTGACTATGCAGGAACACAAGCGTGTCTTGCGTTAAAAGAAGAAGGATACCGCGTAATCCTAATTAACTCAAACCCAGCAACTATCATGACAGACACGGAAATTGCAGATAAAGTGTATATCGAACCGATCACACTGGAATTCGTTAGCCGCATCTTGCGTAAAGAGCGTTCGGATGCACTGCTTCCGACACTTGGAGGCCAAACAGGACTAAACATGGCGATTGAACTGGATGAGTCAGGTATTTTAGATGAGTTGAATATTGAAATTTTAGGTACCAAGCTTGAAGCCATCCATAAAGCAGAAGACCGTGACTTGTTCCGAACGTTGATGAACGAACTTGGCGAACCGGTTCCAGATTCAGATATTATTCACAACATGACAGAAGCTGGAAATTTCGTTGACCGTGTGGGTTATCCAGTGATCGTTCGTCCAGCCTTTACACTAGGTGGAACGGGCGGAGGCATTTGCGAGAATTATGATCAACTGAAAGAAATTGTAGCAAGTGGTTTGAAATACAGCCCGGTTACACAATGTTTACTAGAAAAATCAATTGCGGGCTTTAAAGAAATTGAATATGAAGTGATGCGCGATAAAAACGATACGGCGATAGTCGTTTGTAACATGGAAAACATTGATCCAGTTGGCATCCATACAGGTGATTCCATCGTTGTCGCACCAAGCCAAACTTTATCCGACCGCGAATATCAAATGCTGCGCAATGTATCTTTGAAGATTATTCGCGCCTTGAAAATTGAAGGTGGCTGCAACGTACAGTTGGCATTAGATCCATTTAGCTTTAACTACTACATCATTGAAGTAAATCCGCGGGTTAGTCGATCTTCTGCACTAGCATCAAAAGCAACAGGTTATCCAATTGCGAAACTAGCTGCAAAAATTGCTGTCGGTTTAACTTTGGATGAAATGATGAACCCCGTGACAGGGCGCACATATGCTGCATTTGAGCCGGCACTTGATTATGTGGTAACGAAAATTCCACGCTGGCCGTTTGATAAATTCGAATCTGCTAAACGCAATTTAGGAACGCAAATGAAAGCAACCGGCGAAGTTATGGCGATGGGTCGTACATTTGAAGAGTCTATTTTAAAAGCTGTCCGTTCATTAGAAACAGGGCAATTCCACTTAGAGCTAAAAAATGCGGATAGCATGAGTGATGAATGGATTCAAAAACGTATTTGTCGAGCGGGAGATGAGCGTTTGTTCTTTATCGGCGAAGCACTTCGCCGCGGTGTATCAATCGAAACCATTAACGAATGGAGCCAAATCGATTTATTCTTCTTGAAGAAATTCGAAAACATCGTAAAATACGAAGAAGATTTGAAAAACGCAGCGTTTGACTACGACGTAGCAAAACGTGCCAAACGTTTAGGCTTTGCAGACCGGACAATCGCCAAACTTTGGAACACAACAGAGCAGCAAGTGTATAACTGGCGCAAAGAACAAAAATTAATGCCGGTCTACAAAATGGTCGATACATGTGCGGCAGAGTTTGAATCGGAAACGCCTTATTTTTACGGCACGTATGAAGATGAAAATGAATCAGTAAAAACAGACAAAGAGTCGGTCATTGTTCTCGGTTCAGGCCCAATCCGTATCGGTCAAGGCGTTGAATTCGACTATGCGACGGTGCACTCTGTATGGGCGATTAAAGAAGCGGGTTACGAAGCGATAATCGTCAACAATAATCCGGAAACCGTTTCAACCGATTTCTCGATTTCCGATAAATTGTATTTTGAACCGCTGACAATCGAAGATGTTATGCACATCGTTGATCTGGAGCAGCCAAAAGGAGTTGTCGTTCAATTCGGCGGACAGACGGCCATTAACTTAGCTGAAAAACTTGAGCAAAACGGTGTTAAAATTTTAGGAACTTCACTAGAAGATACAGACAGAGCAGAAAATCGCAATAAATTCGAAGCAGCTTTGCACGAAATCGGCATTCCACAACCTTTAGGAAAAACGGCTGTAAATGCAGACGAAGCCATCATTATCGCTGCGGACATTGGTTATCCGGTACTCGTTCGTCCTTCGTATGTACTTGGAGGACGCGCAATGGAAATCGTCTACAACGAAGAAGACTTGAAATACTACATGGAACACGCAGTAGAAGCAAGTCCAGAACATCCAGTACTCGTTGATCGTTACTTAACAGGAATCGAAATTGAAGTAGATGCCATTTCAGACGGTGAACATGTCTTAATTCCAGGGATTATGGAACATATTGAACGCGCAGGCGTTCACTCAGGTGACTCGATCGCAGTTTACCCAACACAAAACATTTCAACAGAATTACTTGATACACTCGTTGATTACACCACACGATTAGCAAAAGGATTGAACATCATCGGCTTATTGAACATCCAGTATGTTATCTCGAAAGGGGAAGTCTTTGTGATTGAAGTCAATCCAAGATCAAGTCGTACAGTGCCATTCATGAGTAAAATTACATCAATTCCAATGGCTAATATTGCGACAAAAGCAATTTTAGGGCAAAGCATCGTTGACCAAGGCTTTACACCAGGACTTGCACCAATTTCAAAAGGAGTATTCGTCAAAGTACCGGTCTTCTCTTTTGCCAAGCTACGCCGTGTTGACATTACACTCGGGCCAGAAATGAAATCTACCGGCGAAGTCATGGGGAAAGACACGACACTTGAAAAAGCCTTGTATAAAGGACTAGCAGCAGCAGGTATGGAAGTGAAAGATCACGGTACGGTGTTATTAACAGTCGCGGATAAAGACAAAGAAGAAGCAATTGGTTTAGCTAAACGCTTTAAAGCAATCGGCTACCAAATCATGGCGACTGGCGGAACGGCAAAAGCTTTTGAAGAAGCAGGGATTGTTGTAGTACCTGTCGGCAAAATTGGTTCAGAAGGAAAAACCTTACTCGATGCGATTCAAAATGGCGATACGCAAATTGTCATCAATACATTGACGAGAGGCAAACAGCCAGAACGTGACGGCTTCCGCATTCGTCGTGAATCGGTTGAAAATGGCATTCCTTGCCTAACTTCACTAGACACGGCAGAAGCGATGCTACGTGTCATCGAATCAATGACCTTCTCAGCGGAGGAAATGGGGGCAGGTATATGATCAAACAAGAACGTATGCAAATTATCAAACAGCAGCAAATCGCCCATCATATTTTTGAACTAACTGTAAAAGGGGTTCTTGCCAATGAAATGGCAGAGCCCGGACAATTTGTCCATATTCGTGTGGCCGATAGTTTTGAACCGTTGTTGCGGCGCCCAATTTCAGTGGCTTCGATCGATCTAGAAGCTTCGCAATTCACAATGATTTACCGAGCAGAAGGACGCGGTACACAGTTATTGGCTGAAAAAAGAGCCGGTGATACCTTAGACGTACTCGGACCACTCGGACATGGCTTTCCAGTAGAAGAAGCTGTGAAAAAAGCGTATTTAATTGGCGGAGGAATCGGTGTTCCACCGCTATATGAACTCGCCAAACAGTTAAACGCGCGCGGTATCGAAACTGTCCATATCCTCGGATTTGAAAGCAAACAAGCCGTTTTCTACGAAGAAAAATTTCGTGGACTTGGAGATACGCATATTGCGACAGTGGATGGATCTCATGGTACGCAAGGGTTTGTCACGCATATCCTTAATGAGTTACCAACTGATTTTGATACTTATTACAGCTGTGGCCCAACGGCGATGCTTGAAGCGGTGCAATGGGCTTATCCACAGAAAAAAGGATTTTTGTCTTATGAACAGCGCATGGGTTGTGGCATTGGAGCTTGCTTCGCTTGCGTTTGCCGGACAACGAAAAGTGAAACGGATTACATCAAAGTATGTTCAGATGGGCCGGTATTTCCAGCAGGAGTGGTGATTTCATGATTGATTTAACAGTTAAACTTCCAGGACTCAACTTAAAAAACCCAATTATGCCAGCTTCTGGCTGTTTCGGTTTTGGTAAAGAGTATGCGCAATTATACGATTTGTCGCAGCTTGGCGCTATCATGATTAAAGCAACGACCGTTGAAATGCGTCTTGGTAATCCGACTCCGCGAGTTGCAGAAACAGCATCGGGTATGCTAAACGCTATCGGTTTACAAAATCCTGGCCTTGAAAAAGTAGCCGGTCAAGAATTACCATGGTTAGAAAAGTACGACGTGCCGATCATTGCCAATGTAGCAGGAACGACGACAGAAGACTATGTCGAAGTCGCGAAAGCTATTTCACAAGCACCAAATGTCCATGCACTGGAAATCAATATTTCGTGTCCAAACGTTAAGCAAGGCGGCATCACGTTCGGTACCGATCCAGACGTAGCACGTGAATTAACACGTGCTGTAAAAGAAGTGTCTGCTGTGCCGGTTTATATTAAATTGTCGCCGAACGTGACGAATATCGTGTCAATCGCCAAAGCAGTCGAAGAAGGTGGTGCGGATGGCATTACGATGATTAATACATTACTCGGCATGCGCATGGATACGAAAACTGGACGTCCGATTATCGCCAATATTACAGGTGGCTTGTCAGGCCCAGCTATTAAACCGGTCGCATTGCGGATGATTTATGAAGTTAGCCAGCATACTAAGCTGCCAATTATCGGTATGGGTGGGGTAACAAATGTGGACGATGTCATCGACTTTTTATCAGCCGGCGCGAGCGCTGTAGCGGTCGGAACAGCCAATTTCGTCAATCCGTTTGTGTGCCCAGAAATCATCGCTCAACTACCCGAACGCTTGCATGAACTTGGATTTGATTCAGTCGAACAACTTGTCGGAAGGAGCCACCGTCTGTGAGTAAACCCATTATTGCTTTAGATTTTGCATCAAAACAACAAGTAGAAGAATTTTTAATGCAGTTTTCTGAGCCGCTTTTTGTCAAAGTAGGCATGGAGCTTTATTACCAAGAAGGGCCTGAGCTAATTCGTTACATCAAATCGCTCGGTCATGAAATTTTCTTAGACTTGAAACTACACGATATTCCTAATACCGTTGAATCTGCTATGCGTGGCTTGTCTAAACTTGGGGTGGACATGGTCAATGTTCATGCTGCAGGAGGATTTGAAATGATGAAAGCAGCTAAACGTGGACTAGCGGATAGTGATACAAAACTGATTGCTGTGACACAATTGACTTCAACTAGTGAAGAACAGATGCACGAAGATCAATTGATTTATGTCAGCCTGGAAGAATCCGTATTGCATTACGCAAAACGTGCGATGCAAGCAGGATTAGACGGTGTGGTTTGTTCCGTACTAGAAGCACAAGCTATAGGAGATGCATGCGGACAAGAATTTTTGCGTGTCACACCAGGCATTCGACCGGCAGGCGTTTTAGCAAACGATCAAAAACGCATCGCGACTCCAGCGCAAGCGCGTGAAAAAGGTTCTAGTCATATTGTGGTCGGTCGAGCCATTACAAAAGCTGACAACCCATCAGAAAGTTACAGCCAGATTGCAACAGAATGGAGTGGACAATAATGAAGTTAAAAGTAGCAAATCATTTACTATCTATTGGTGCAGTCGAATTGCGTCCGCAAGATCCTTTTACTTGGGCATCAGGCGTTAAGTCACCGATTTACTGTGATAACCGATTGACAATGTCTTACCCAAAAGTACGCAAAGACATTGCTGCCAGTCTAGCAGAAACCATTAACGAATATTATCCTGACTGTGAAGTGGTTGCAGGAACTGCCACTGCAGGTATTCCGCATGCGGCTTGGGTTAGTGATATACTCGAACTGCCAATGGTTTACGTACGTTCGAAAGCGAAAGAACACGGTCAAACAAATATGATTGAAGGCAAAATCGAAAAAGGTCAAAAAGTAGTGGTCGTAGAAGATTTGATTTCTAAAGGTGGTTCTGTTTTGCAAGCAGCACAAGCGTTAGAAGCAGCAGGCTTTGACGTACTTGGAATCGTGGCGATTTTCACTTACGATTTACCGCAATCCATCGAGGCCTTCACAGGAGCAGGTTACACGTTCCACACGTTAACGGATTTCCCAGCGCTTGTTGAACAGGCGTTGAGTACGGGTGCTATTAGTGAAGACGAACTGCCGATGCTTGCAGATTGGCATGAAAAGTTAAAAGCAGGAACTTTGTAAAGCCGGCCAATTGGTCGGTTTTTTTCTATGTTGAAATTGTTGACATAAATGAGTAAACTGATTACACTATAAACAACTAGTTGGTAATGCAAGGTAGTTATTTTTTGAAACACTATCTTGTATTGCCGAGTACCGAAGGGAGAGACTGATATGGCTCTTAGAAGCCAATTGCTAAAAGGGGTTTTAGAAGCTTGTGTAATGGCTGTAGTGGAAGAGCAACCGATCTATGGCTATGAACTTTCGCAAAAGCTACAAAGAATTGGGTTGCCGGACATTAGTGATGGCACTATTTATCCCGTGTTACTTCGGCTGCAGAAAAATGGCTTTATCCGCGGTGAAATGAGACCTTCTGCAACCGGGCCGAATCGCAAGTATTATTTTTTGACCGAGGAAGGAAAAGTGGAGCTAGAGCAAATGGCTTTTGAGTGGCTGCAAATTGCCGAGCCGGTCAGTCAATTACTGAAAAGGGGTGGACACGATGAGAGGAACGAGTAAACTGATTAAGGAGAATAACGATAAAAGAGAGCTTTTAACTTCTAAAAACGAGAAAGTCTATGAAGATTTATTGCTGTATATACGAACAGATCTTCGAGTTGATGAGCGTGCAGCAGAAGAGCTGTTGATGGATTTATTAGATCACATAATTGAAGGGCAGGAGAATGGCAAAAATGCTACGGATTTGTTTGGTGATTCTCCAGAAGCTTATGCAAATGAACTCATTGCCAATATACCGAAAGAGGATAAACGAAATATTATGTTGCTTGCGACATCATTCATGCTTGGGTTGGCAGGTTGGTTTGCACTTTCATATGGAATCCTAAATGGTGTGATTTCGATTTTTATTCCTGTAGATAATGATTTTGCATTAGGAAGTGTGTTGCTAATTTTACTGGCATTGTTTCTGGTTGGTATTCTAGGTGTATTTATTGTTTTTCGAATTATTCGTTCTTCTGTTTTCAAAAAGGAAATTCAAAACTGGAAAATTTATGTTCAATCCGGATTGTTTGGTATGGCCGGAGTTGCTTTTATAATGGGAGTTGGCTATGTCTTTGAAGGAATTGGTCCAGTCATCCAAATTCAGTGGTGGGTATTTCTATTGATTGGACTGGCTTTATTAGGAGTAACGAAAGGGGTGAGTCACCTTTCAACAAGTTGATGAAAAATTAGCAAGGATGAAATTCTTTAGTGGCTCCTTTATAATGTAATTACTAGACTATTCGAATGAAAGGAGATTTCAAGTTCATGCAACAACAACAAATCAACAGCTGGATCGAACAATATCCAATGCTGAAAAATATGATTAATTTAGAGACAGTTTTTTGGTTAAATTCAAAACGTAAAAAAATGGCGGACATATCTGGGCTTGCCGTGAATTTAGCAGATATGCAACGAGCAGAGCAGCTTTGGCAACGATTTGCGCCGTATTTAGCAACAGAGTTTCCAGATACTGCGGCAGCTAACGGCATTGTAGAATCACCGCTACGTGAAATTCCTATGATGAAACAGCAACTCGATGATCATTACGACGGGGAAATTGAAGGAAAGTTATTTTTGAAATGCGATAATGAATTACCAATTGCTGGATCCATTAAAGCACGTGGCGGTGTTTATGAAGTGCTGCATCATGCAGAGAAATTAGCCATAGCTGCAGGACTGCTGGCAACGGAACAAAGTTATGAGCAGTTCTCATCTCAACAGTTCAAGCAGTTTTTTAGCCACTATTCGATTGGCGTAGGTTCTACCGGGAATCTCGGTCTTAGTATTGGTATTATCAGCGCCAAACTCGGATTCCAAGTTTCCGTCTATATGTCTTCAGACGCGAAACAATGGAAAAAAGACTTACTGCGTGAAAAAGGAGCAACTGTCGTAGAATTTGAAGGAGATTTTAGTGAAGCCATAGCTGCAGGACGACAGAGAACGCTCGCCAAGTCCGATGCTTATTTTGTTGATGATGAAAAATCTGAACATTTATTTTTAGGGTACAGTGTTGCCGCTTTTCGTCTTAAGCAACAATTAGATGCTGCAGCTATTCAAGTGGATGCTGACCATCCACTTTTTGTCTATTTACCATGTGGAGTAGGCGGAGCACCTGGTGGCATTGCATTTGGAATGCGCCAAATTTTCGGAGATGCGGTTCATTGCTTTTTCGTGGAACCAACGCATTCTCCTGCCGTGTTGGTCGGATTAATGACAGGTGAAAAAGAAAAGCTCTGCGTCCAAGATTTCGGCATCGATAACGTCACAGAAGGAGACGGACTGGCAGTTGGAAGGCCGTCGAGCTTTGCTTCTGGTATTAGTGAAAAAACCATTAGTGGCATCTATACGATTGAAGATCAGGAGCTATTTAAATTATTGACTCTTCTAGCAGATAGTGAAGAAATCTTCATTGAACCATCTGCTACAGCCGGATTGCTGGGTCCACTGAAAATTAGGGCTTCGGGTTACGCAAAAACCAACCAAGTTTCGATGACTGCAGCTACTCACATTGTTTGGTCAACTGGCGGTGCGTTAGTGCCACAAGAAGAAATGAACGGATTTTATCAACGTGGAAAAGCTTATTTAGGAGGCTGAAAATGGATTTAACGTGGATTAGTATTGTAGTCGGAACAATTCTTATAGCCGGTTATATTGTATATAGCGCGGTAGAGAAACACATTGAAACACTTGAAAACAGAGTCAGTAAAGTTGAGAAACTGCTTAAACAAACAATGCCAGAGATGGCATCGGTAGAACAAAAGGTCAATGAAGAACTTCGCGAACTTTTAAAACAAGGTAAAACAATTGAAGCGGTAAAACGCACGCGACAGGAATTCGGCTGGTCGCTGTTAGAAGCAAAACAATATGTAGATAAGCTTAAGGCGGATACCTAATGCAGAAATGCGAAATCTGCCGTACTTCATTTACTTGGAAACAAGTTAGTAAATCTTTGTGGCTTGCTTATAAGCCGATTGCTTGCCAAAATTGTGGAAAGCTTTATAAAGTTCAATTTCTGTCCCGCATTTTAGCTTCATTACTAGTAATAGGACCAATTTTTGCTTTCAATCTTTTATCTTATCCAACTAGCACACAAACATTTATACTGGCTGTGTTAATTATCATTCCTGTAAATAGTCTCATGCTGCCTTATTTGATGCGATATCGGCTAGCTTAAAAGATCCTTTCTGAGGATCTTTTTTTCTTTGCAGGAAGAACAGAAGGCTACAGCGAATAACTAATGTTAAAAAGATAAAAAGAAAAAGGGAGGCAACAGCATGAGTATCCAATCGAGTCACATCTTCGTCAATTTGCCGGTGAAAAACTTAGAGAAGTCGGTCTCTTTTTTCAAGCAACTCGGATTTGAATTTGAAAACAATATGACCAATGATGATGGTGCAGCTTTGATTATTGGGCCCACTAGTTATGTGATGCTCTTGACTGAGGCATATTTTAAAGGGTTCACAAAAAAAGAAATTGCAGATACCTCTAGCCAAAGAGAAGTTATTCTTACTATTTCAGCTCCCAGCAAAGAAAAAGTAGACGAGTTAATCAGTCTGGCATTAACAGCAGGAGCTCAACCAGCAA
This sequence comes from Planococcus faecalis, assembly GCF_002009235.1. Taxonomy (NCBI): domain Bacteria; kingdom Bacillati; phylum Bacillota; class Bacilli; order Caryophanales; family Caryophanaceae; genus Planococcus; species Planococcus faecalis. The sequence continues at coordinate 2,279,060 of NZ_CP019401.1, read as the reverse complement.
ATGAAAACGTAGACGACGAATTTATGTATTATGGCAGCTTTATAGACTTGGATGGCCATATGTGGGAAGTTCTCTATATGCAAGAAATATATATGCGATCAATCGAAAGAAGCATCCGGAAGAACACTCTCCGGATGCTTCTTAAATGTAATCGGCGTAACGTTTTTCAAGGTAGTTTTGCAAAATCGTCATAACCGAACAAATTGCCCAGTAAATGAGCGCCACTAAAATCAACATCGTCAGTAAATCGTATTCGCGTGCACCGACAATTCGTGCTTTCTGAAAAATTTCTGGAACGGTAATCATCGCAGCTAATGAAGAAGCTTTGATCAAGTCTAGATAAACATTCGATAAAGGAGGTATCGCAATACGAATAGATTGTGGAAGAATAATACGTCGCATCGATTGCCAGTAGGTCAACCCCAGTGCGGTCGAGGATTCCCATTGCCCTTTATCAACCGATGCCAATGAAGAACGGAAAACTTCCGCAATATAAGCGGCACTGTTAATCGTGAAGCCAATTAAAGCGGCTTGTACAGCTGTAAATTCGATGCCGACGACCGGCAAAGCGAAATACAGCAGAAACAAGATGACGAGTATCGGTACGCCTCTCATAAAGGAAATATAAAGGCGTGCCGGAAATTGCAAGACGAATAATCTAGACGTTCTAGCAAGTGATAAGAAAAAGCCAATAATCATACCGACAATCATGCTAACAACGGAAATCAGCAATGTATAACCGATGCCTTCAAGCACATAGGGCAAAGATTCAATCGCTAAAGCGGGATCGAATAGCAATCCCCATTCAATGTCATTCATCAAATGACCTCCTGTTTAATTTTCTTCAATATCAGGTTTAATAGAGACATCTGCACCACCAAAAAATTCTTTAGAAATTTCCGTAATTGTACCATCTTTCAACATTTCTTCTAGAGCTGTGTCGACATGGTCAGCAAGTTCCGTATTGTCTTTGTTCATGACAAGACCCACTTCTGATGGTGCGTATTTAATATCCGGATGAATGGTGATATTTAGTTCAGGAAAAGCCGCTACTCCAAATGTCGACAAATAATAATCGTTTAAAATAACATCTGTCCGACCGATGGACACGTCTCTTAAGTACACCTCGTTTGAAGCGTTATCATAAGTAACTTCTTCGGCCCCATAATCACGTGCAATTTCCATGTAAATTGAAGTAGAAGCCCCAGCTGCTTTTTTACCCGGTAAATCTTCTAAACTTGAAATGTCCGATAAATCATCTTTTCGAACAACAGCTGTGCCGTATGAATGTTTAATTGGCGTCGAAAAAATAAATTCTTCGGCACGGTCTTCTGTAATTTCAATATCATTTGCGGCAAGATCTATTTGGCCTGTATTTACGCTCGTCAACATCTCATCAAATCCAAGTTCTTTAAATTCGATATCAAGTTCTAAACGATTACCGAGTTCACGTACAACTTCCACTTCAAAACCGGTTAATTCATCAGATTCAGAATCACGAAAAGATGTTGCTAACAATGTACCAGAAGTAGCGACTGTTAAAGAACCTTTGTCTTGAATTTCGTCCCAAGCTGATGTTTCTTTCGTGGTTGAACTTTCCTCATTACTACATCCAACCAATAACAATGTAGCAAGTACACCGGTTGTTAAAAACGTCTTTTTTTTCAAGAAATATGTATTCATGTAATAAAGCCCCCTTAAATTTAAATCCTTTTAGAACATAGCATTTACTCTAAACTAGGGCAATGTTTTAACTTCAAATTGAATTTATTTTTGTGTTAACGGTATTTTAATTATGTAAACTAAATAGCTGGTTGCTCTTAGGGAGAGTATGTACTCTCAAATTATTAAACTCCGGCTAATTGCGAGAGCGATGTCCAAAGCTATTGTTTAGACAAACCTCTTAATTTTTACAAAAAAACCAGAAAGCAAAGAGCTTTCCGGCACATAAACTATTTTTTTAACTTAATAACCAGTTCTTCATCAGGCGTTACAAACACGGTTTTTTGTTCGAAATAAATAACAAAACCTGGTTTTGAGCCATTCGGTTTTTTTACTTGTCGTGCCTCGGTGTAATCGACAGGAACAGAAGACGACTCTCTTGCTTTACTGAAATATGCGGCGATTGTGGCTGCTTCAAGTATCGTCGTTTCATCCGGATTGTTATCATGGATAATGACGTGAGACCCTGGAATGTCTTTCGTATGCAGCCATACATCAGACTTGGCTGCTACTTTAAATGTCACGTAATCGTTTTGCTTATTGTTTTTACCGACAGAAATGGGTATTCCCGCAGAAGACACGTAAGACTCCACAGAAGGCTTAGTAGGTTTTTTCTTTTTCTTTGATTTCTGTGCTTTCATAAATCCTTGTTCAGCTAGTTCTTCGCGAATTTCTTCAATATCTGAAATGCCAGCTTGTTGAACTTGAGACATTAAGGTTTCGAAATACTCGACATCTTCTTCTGTCTTACTTATTTGTTCTTGCGTTTTGACAACGGCTGTTTTAGCTTTTTGGTAGCGTGAATAGTAACGCTGTGAATTATCAATTGGTGTTTTACGCGGATCTAACGTAATGGTCACTTTTTCATCATTGTAATAATTATCAACTTCGATTTCCTTCATGCCTTTAGTCATACGGTGAAGATTGGCCATAATTAATTCGCCATTTAACTGAAGAACATCGCGTTTTTCAGCTTGGTCTTGCTCTTTTTTTAGTTTTTTCAGCTTGAGTTTTAGTTTGGAAATCTCATTTTGTAGCCATCTTTCCAAATCACCGGCTTGTTGTTTTACACGATCACGTTCGGCTTTGGCATAATACATTCGGTCGAGTAGTTCACCGAGTGTGCTAAATTCAAGACCGTTTTCTGCGATATGGGTTAATGGGCTGGCAGAAAAGAAGCTTTTTCCTTGGTATTCGACATAATAGCCGGTCGGATCAGCTTTTGAGAAGTCAGCAAGAAACGCTTTAGTCGTTTCAGTCTTATCCGCAGAACTTTCTAGACGAAACGCAAGTTCACGTGCGTTGAGTGGCGAAAAGCCAGAAAACTGACCGACAATTTCAGAGGGTTCAGCTTTGTTCAATTCGTCAATGGATTCAAATGGATCCTTTTTCTCCTGAGCAGGTGGAAAGATATACGGCTGTCCGGGAAGAATGGTCCGAAACGAATTGACGCTTGGCGGCAAGTGCTTCAGGCTGTCGAGAATCATGGTTCGCTCAGCGTCGATTAAAATAACGTTGGAATGTCGCCCCATCATTTCAACGTGTAGCTCACGTTCAATGTCATCGCCGATTTCATTCTTTGCTTTGATTTTCAGCATGATGAGACGGTCCATTCCGTATTGAGAAATTTCTGTGATGACGCCGCCTTCGATATGCTTGCGTAACAACATGCAAAACATCGGTGGTTCAGAAGGGTTGACGTTCGCTGCTGCTGTCAAGTGAATCCGTGAATACGATGGATGAATCGAAATGAGCAATTTATGATTTTTTCCTTGAGCCCGTATATGTAAAAGTAGTTCAAGCTGGTTGGGCTGATGAACTTTTGAAATCCTGCCGGTGACCAGTTGTTGAAGTTCGCCAGTCATCGATTTTGTGAATAATCCATCAAATGCCATTAAATATCCCTCTTTCAAATCGTTTTGTTCCATCTTATCATTTTCACGGTGTATTATGATATAATAAGACAGTTAGTAAGAAAACGAAGAACAACGATTGGTCGTAAATGGCGGCGAAGAGTTTGGTGAGAAACGCAATATTTCTTTTTGTTGATAATTGAAAGCATCTCCGGTCAGCCGAATGGTTTCCATTATCACACTAGACTCACACGTCGGCAAACTAACTGATCTGGGAATCGCGTAGCAAATAGCTATGGATGGGTTTCTATGGTGTTTACCAAGACCGCGTTCCTGCGTTTAAGTAGAAAATGATGACGAGGTAAATGAGGGATAAAATGAGAAACCAACGTGGACTGCTGATCGTCCTATCAGGGCCTTCGGGTGTTGGCAAAGGCACGGTACGAAAAGAGCTGTTCTCACAGCCGGATACAAATTATGAATACTCTATCTCGATGACGACTAGGTCGCCTCGTGAAGGAGAAGTTGACGAAGAAGATTATTTCTTCAAGACAAAACGTGAATTTGAAAGATTGATTGAGCAAGATGAGTTGCTAGAGTACGCAGAATTTGTTGGGAACTATTACGGTACACCGCTTGCGTATGTTAACAAAATGCGCGATGCTGGCCGCGATGTGTTCCTAGAAATTGAAGTTCAAGGTGCAGCACAAGTACGCTCGAAAGTTCCAGATGGCTTGTTTATTTTCTTAGCACCACCAAGTTTATCAGAATTAGAAGAGCGACTTGTCGGACGTGGTACTGAATCGGATGAAGTGATTGCTTCTCGGTTGCAAGCCGCTCGTCAAGAGTTGGAAATGATGAACTTGTACGATTATGTTGTAGAAAACGATGAAGTTGAAAATGCCTGTGATCGAATCAATGCCATCATTATTGCAGAACATTGCAAGCGTGAGCGTGTTGAAAGAAGATACTTTGATATGCTAAAGGAGAATGTCTGATGTTATACCCATCCGTTGATAAACTAAAAAGCCGCATTGATTCAAAATACTCATTGGTGGCACTTGCTTCAAAACGTGCACGCCAATTGCACGAAAACGGTGATGAAAAACTAGATTCATACGTTTCAGTTAAATCGGTTGGAAAAGCACTTGAAGAAGTAGCAGCTGGCGTTTTAACACAAGAAAAACAAGATGAATTCGCAATATATGAAGATGAAATTTAACCATTAATCGCAACAGACGACTCCCAGAGCAAATTTGTTCTTTGGGAGTTTGTTGTTTAGAAAGGGTGTTTCAGTTGGTGGAGAATCATAAAATTCTATTATGTGTCAGCGGAGGAATCGCCGTTTATAAAGCGGTGGCACTTGTTAGTAAACTGTCTCAAGCCGGCGCTTCTGTAAAAGTGATGATGACAGAGTCAGCGCAGCAATTTGTGCAACCGCTAACTTTTCAGGTCATGTCGAGAAACGATGTCTACACGGATACGTTTGATGAAAAGGATTCTTCTGTCATTGCGCATATCGATCTTGCGGATTGGGCAGACCTGATTATTGTAGCGCCTGGCACTGCCAATGTTATCGGGAAATTGGCAAATGGCATCGGTGATGATATGGTGACAACGACTTTACTTGCTGCAACTGCACCTATTTGGATTGCACCAGCAATGAATGTCCATATGTATGACCATCCGGCAGTCAAACGCAATATCCAGCAGCTTCATGAAGACGGCATCCGTTTTATCGAGCCATCTGAAGGGTTTCTTGCCTGTGGATATGTTGGGAAAGGTCGTTTAGAAGAACCAGAAAAAATTACAGCATTAATCAACGATTATTTTTCAAGTGAATATATACTGGCTGGTAAAAAAGTAGTTGTAACAGCGGGACCAACTCGTGAACGAATTGATCCGGTTCGTTTTTTGACTAATTTTTCCAGCGGAAAAATGGGCTATGCCATGGCCGCAGCAGCAGCTGAGATGGGTGCTGAAACAATCTTGATTAGTGGTCCGGTTTCATTACCAGTACCGAGTGGCGTAACAAGAATTCTAGTGGAAAGCGCTGAAGACATGTTGCAGGCAGTAGCAGCTCAATACGAGACGGCAAATTATGTTGTTAAAACAGCAGCAGTTGCCGATTATAGACCACAAGCAATTGCCAATCAAAAAATAAAAAAACAACAAGGCAATTCAACCCTTGTTCTAGAACGAACAGTTGATATTCTTCAACATCTTGGTCAGCATAAAACCAATCAAATATTGATTGGTTTTGCAGCTGAAACCAATAATGTAAGTCAATATGCTAAAGATAAGCTAGCGCGTAAAAATGCAGATTACATTATTGCCAATGATGTAACAGAAGTCCAAGCAGGGTTTGAATCGGATACGAATCGAGTTACGATTTATGGGAAAAATGACTTTGAGCAAATTTTTGACATGATGCCCAAGCAGCAATTGGCACGCCAATTGTTTAAGCTGATTACGGATAGAGAAGAATCGCATGATAGCTGAAGTTATCGTAGACGTTGCTGCACATCCAATCGACCGGCCTTTTGACTATGCCATCCCAACCGAAGTGGAAGTTTTGGCAGAGCCAGGGATGCGTGTGAAAGTACCGTTCGGCAACCGTAAAGTGCTAGGATTCATTACGAAAATTAAGTCGTCCTCAGAATTTGATCCGAAACGTCTAAAACCCATCCATGAGCTAATGGACGTAGTACCTGTATTAAATGAAGAATTATTAAAAATGGCACAGTGGATGAAGCAACAAACGGTATGTTTTGAAATTGATGCGCTGCAAGTTATGGTACCGGCAGCCTTGCGTGCAAAATACGAAAAACGCTTTGTGCTGAATGCAGCGCTTGAAGAAATTGCGCCTCCTTTACGCCCTTATTTTGAAAGCCGACCATTCATTCGATTGCAGGATGCAGTCGATGTCTACGGACTATTAAAAAAAGAAATGGAAAAAGGAACCATTATAGCCGATACGGACATTCAGCAGCAAACTGCTGTAAAAAAGGTGCGAATGGTTCATATCTCAAGTAGTTTAGAAGCATTAGAAGCTTTAAACATTCGCGCAAATGCAAAACAACAAGTAAAGCTAATGGAGTATTTCCTGAAAAATGCAGGACGGGCCATCGAATCTTCTCAACTGCAAAAAGAAGCCGGGGTTACCTTGCCAACTATTTATAGTTTGGTTGAAAAAGGCGCAGCTCAGATTTCCAATATGGAATCTTACCGCGATCCAATGCTGTTAACGGCAATTGAACAGAAATCTTTCTTGAAATTGACTCAAGCGCAGCAAGCTGCTTTTGATCTGATTGATAGCGCATTGAATACACCCAAAACCTTCCTATTGCACGGTATTACGGGAAGTGGGAAAACAGAGATTTACTTACAGACAATTGACAAAGTGCTTAAGCAAGGCAAAGAAGCAATTATGCTCGTACCAGAAATTTCACTGACGCCTCAAATGACCATTCGTTTTAAAGAACGATTTGGCGATCAAGTTGCAGTTCTTCATAGTGGCTTGTCGGCTGGTGAAAAATACGACGAATGGCGTAAAATCCAACGAGCTGAAGTGAAAGTAGTTGTCGGGGCGCGTTCGGCTATTTTTGCGCCGTTTCAGAACTTGGGTCTAATTATCCTCGATGAAGAGCACGAATCAAGCTATAAGCAAGACGATTCCCCGCGCTATCATGCAAGAGACATGGCAATTTGGCGCAGTGAGTATCATAATTGTCCGGTTATTTTGGGCAGTGCGACACCTTCACTCGAATCATACGCGCGCGCACAAAAAGGCGTCTATGAATTATTAGTGCTGGAAAAACGTGCAAAAAATCAACCTTTGCCTGAAGTTCATATTGTCGACATGCGTGAAGAATTGCGGAATGGCAATCGTTCCATGTTCTCTGTACAATTGGCGGACGCTATTCGTGATCGTTTAGAGAAAAAACAGCAAACTGTGCTGTTTCTTAACAAACGCGGCTATTCATCGTTCGTACTATGCCGTGATTGTGGTACGGTCATGCAATGTCCAAATTGCGATATTTCACTAACGTATCATCGGTCAAGCGAAACGATGAGGTGCCATTATTGCGGCTATGACGAGCGTGTACCGAAAACCTGTCCGGAATGTGAAAGTGAGCATATCCGGTTTTTTGGAACCGGTACACAGAAAGTCGAAGAAGAGTTAGCAAAAGTAGTGCCGCAAGCTCGAGTTTTACGAATGGACGTTGATACGACACGTACGAAAGGCGCACATGAAAAAATTCTTTCAGCATTTGGCGAAGGCAAAGCAGATATTTTGCTTGGCACTCAAATGATTGCCAAAGGACTGGACTTTCCCAACATCACATTAGTCGGTGTACTGTCAGCGGATACGACACTTCATTTGCCTGACTTTCGTGCGGCAGAAAAGACCTATCAATTATTAACGCAAGTTAGTGGTCGAGCAGGTCGTGACGTTCTACCAGGTACTGTTTTTGTTCAGTCGTACACGCCAGAACATTACGCAATTACGTTAGCAAAAGATCAATTGTACGAACCTTTTTACGAGCAAGAAATGGCGATGCGCAGAACAAGCGGTTACCCGCCGTATTATTATGTTGTCAATATCCAGTTTACGCATGAGGATTTAATGACAGTCGCCGAATATGCAGAACAAGCAGTCCGTTATTTGAAGAGTCAGTTGTCCCCTGGAACCTTGATCATCGGACCTTCAGCTTCGCTAATTGCTCGTGTCAACAATAGATATCGCTATCAATGTTTGATAAAATACAAAAAAGAACCGAAACTGACCGATACGATGCAGCAGTTGATCAAAATGTACCGCGCGGAGTGGCTAAAAAAAGGTGCTACTTTGTCGATTGATATGAACCCGACATCGGTCATGTAAGAGAAAAGAGGAAATGAATATGTCAATCAGACCTGTTATAAAACACCCTAACGAAGTATTAGAGAAACAATGTATAGCTGTAACTACTTTTGATAAGAACTTAGCGATTCTTTTAGATGACATGCATGACACAATGGTTGAATCAGATGGCGTCGGAATCGCTGCTCCTCAAGTAGGCATCGCAGTCCGAGCAGCCATTGTCGATTTTCGTGAAGGTCAAGAACCGATTGAAATGATTAACCCAGAATTGGTGCTGTTTGAAGGCGCTGAAACGGATATCGAAGGATGCTTAAGTTTTCCAGGGATTTTCGGAGAAGTGGAACGCTACGACCACATAAAAATTAAAGCACAAGAACGTGACGGCTCTTGGTACGAATTAGAGGCAGAAGGCTACGAAGCTCGTGCAATTCAACACGAAATGGATCATTTAGATGGTATCTTGTTTACTAACAAAATCACCAAATATGTTACACAAGAAGAATTAGATGAAATGATTCGTCAGCAAGAAGCAGAGGAGGAACAGGTTTGACCAAAATTGTCTTTATGGGAACTCCGGCTTTTTCAGCACCAATATTACGTATGCTGGTCGAAGAAGGCTACGATGTAATTTCAGTAGTCACGCAACCTGATCGACCAGTGGGACGTAAAAAAATAATGACACCAACACCTGTAAAAGAAGAGGCGTTGCGTCTTGGCTTACCCGTATATCAACCAGAAAAACTGAAAAACAAAGATGAACTGCAACAGGTGTTAGATTTACAAGCAGACTTAATCGTCACCGCAGCATTTGGACAAATTTTACCAAGTGAACTATTAGAAGCCCCAAAGTATGGCGCAATCAATGTGCATGCTTCTTTACTGCCAGCATACCGTGGTGGTGCTCCGATTCATCAAGCCATTATAGATGGTCAGTCTGAAACGGGTGTGACAATCATGTATATGGTTGACCGACTAGATGCAGGCGACATCATCTCGCAAGTAACTGTGTCAATCGAAGAACAAGATCATACCGGTAGTATGTTCGATAAATTGAGTGTTGCAGGGCGTGACTTGTTACAACAAACGTTACCATCGATAATTGCTGGGACCAATAATCGTATTCCACAAGATGATCAGGCCGTTACTTATGCACGCAATATTTCGCGCGAACAAGAACAAATCGATTGGTCGAAATCGGCTACAGCGATTTACAACCAAGTACGCGGTTTACACCCGTGGCCGGTCGCGTATACAAGTGTTAATGGAGCTACTATGAAAATCTGGTGGACAGAAAAAACTTCGTCAAACGCAAAAGGCCGTACGGGTCAAGTAGTCGGCTTAACCGAAGATTCGATTTTGGTGCAGACGGGTGAAGGTGTTTTAGCAATTACTGAGTTGCAACCAGCTGGAAAAAAACGCATGACAGCAAAAGATTATTTAAAAGGACTTAACATCCAGGTAGGAGATTTATTCCAATGAAAAATAAAAAACTTCAAGGCAATGTCCGAGATGCTGCGTTTTCGATTCTTTGGGCTGTTGAAAACAAGCAAGCTTACAGTAACCTATTGCTTCATCAAACTATCGAAAGCTACGGCATCGCAGCTAAAAATAGGGGCTTACTGACAGAAATTACGTACGGTACGTTGCAACACCAAATGACATTGGATTATTATTTAGAGCCTTACTTAAAAGGGAAAATTGAGCCATGGGTCAAAACTTTGTTGAGACTGTCTTTGTATCAAATTGTTTATTTAGATCGAATTCCTGCACACGCCGTCGTTCACGAAGCAGTTGAAATTGCTAAACGTCGCGGGCACGGGGGAGTTGCGTCTGTCATCAACGGCGTATTGCGCTCAGTGCAGCGAAACGGTGTTCGCTCATTCAATACAATCAGCGACCCATTCGAAAAAATCTCCATCGAAACAAGTCATCCCGAATGGATGATTAGACGCTGGGCAGAGCAATTCGGTTTAGAAAAAACACGTGAAATGGCGTTAGAGAATAACAAGACACCAGCACAAACAGTGCGTGTTAATACAGCTCGTGCTTCGGTTGATGAAGTGATTGAAATGCTTCAGTCAGAAGAATTAGAAGCTGTACCAAGCAAACTGATTCCGGAATGTTTAATCGTTACAAATGGCCAACCTGCGAGAACGGCAACATTTGAAAAAGGTTTTATTACGATTCAAGATGAAAGTTCGATGCTTCCAGCTTACGCCTTGCAAGTTGAACCAGGTATGACAGTTCTAGATATGTGTGCAGCACCGGGTGGGAAAACGACTCATATCGCTGAAAAAATGAACAATAGCGGGACTTTGTACGCGCTTGATTTGCATCAGCACAAAGTAAAGCTAATTGATGAAAATGCTGCAAGACTGGGTCACACTGTTATTGAAACAATAGTAGGTGATGGCAAGCAAAGTGTCGAACGTTTTGGCGAAGAGCAATTTGACCGTGTTCTCGTGGATGCACCTTGTAGTGGATTAGGTGTTATTAAGCGCAAACCTGATATTAAGTACACAAAAAAAGAAGCGGACTTTGCGCGGTTACAAGAAATTCAACTCGAATTGCTGGACCAAGCAGCTCGTTTATTAAAAGAGGATGGCATTTTAGTTTATAGCACCTGCACAGTAGATGCTGTTGAAAACAGAGGGACAGCTGAACGGTTTTTGAAAGAACATCCTGAAATGGAGAAGGTTCAGGCAGCTTTGCCAGCAACAATGGGCATTAAACATACAGGTTTTGTTCAAGTGTTTCCGCAGGATTATGGAAGCGATGGTTTTTTCATTGCAGCTTTCAAAAAGACACAAAAGACAGCAATAGCTTAAAGAGAATCGGGGTGTCGTAATTTGTTTCAGTATGTGGTTGAGAGCGATACAGGTAAAATTCGCGTCGTGAACGAAGACAGTGTTGCAGTACTTAAGCGACCAAGTGGACTAATGTTGGCGATCGTAGCAGACGGTATGGGTGGTCACAAGGCTGGTGACGTTGCTAGTCAAATGACTGTTGATCAGTTGAGTCACTACTTTTTAGAAGATGACGACACAGCGTTTTTGACACTAGATAGCAAAAAGGAGTGGCTTTCAGGAAGAATCGATGCGATTAATCGTGTAGTGTTTGACCACTCGGTAGCTAATCAAGAATGTAAAGGTATGGGCACGACATTAATCGCCGCGCTAATTGAAGGCGATGAAGGTGTTTTATGTCATATTGGTGACAGCCGTGCGTATCTAATTAACGAGACGATACAGCAAATTACAAGAGATCACTCTTACGTTAACGTACTTGTAGACAGTGGTGAAATTACTCAAGCAGAAGCGGAAGCGCATCCAAAGAAAAATTGGATCGTTCGTGCACTTGGTACTGAATCGGGGATTGAAAGAGAGTTAATCGATTTTTCATTTGCAGATGCTTCGTACCTATTAATTTGTTCAGACGGCTTGAGCAATAAAATTCCGAAAGAAGAACTTGCCTCCATCGTTCGTGCTACGGCTCCTTTATCCCAAAAGGGCCAGGAGCTAGTAAATTTGGCCAACGATCTAGGAGGAGAAGATAATATTTCGTTAATTCTTCTGTCCTCTATGGATAAGGAGGTGTAATTATGTTGATTGGAAAAAGTATCAACGGCCGCTATAAGATCAAGGAATTGATCGGTGGCGGTGGGATGTCCAATGTATATTTAGCACATGACATGATTTTGGACCGGGATATCGCCATCAAGATTTTGCGTTATGATTTCTCTAATGAAGAAGAATTGCGTCGGCGCTTTCAAAGAGAAGCCTTGTCTACGACTAGTTTGGCACATCCCAATATCGTGAACATTTTTGATGTGGGCGAAGATAAGTCGATTCATTACTTGGTCATGGAATACGTTCCAGGAAAAACCTTGAAAGAATACATAATCGAACATTCACCAGTAGCTCCTGAGCGTGCTGTTGAGATTATGAGGCAATTGGCGTCGGCTTTGGCGCATGCCCACCACAACCAAATCGTCCATCGGGACATTAAGCCGCAAAATATTTTGATGGACGCAGAAGGCAATGTAAAAATATCCGATTTCGGAATTGCAATGGCGTTAAGTGCAACATCCTATACGCAAACAAATTCGGTACTAGGAACCGTCCATTATTTGTCGCCAGAACAGGCACGAGGTGGTACAGCCAATAAGAAATCCGATATCTATTCACTCGGAATTGTAATGTACGAATTAATTACTGGTAAGTTACCATTTTCAGGCGAGTCAGCTGTTTCTATTGCATTAAAGCATCTACAAACAGAAACACCTTCACTGCGTGACACGGTTCCTTCTTTGCCACAAAGCTTGGAAAATGTCGTCTTAAAAGCAACTGCTAAAAATGTGCAACATCGTTATCAATCTGCTGACGAAATGGAAGCAGATCTCGCGACTGTTTTGATGCCAGAGCGACTAAACGAACCAAAATTCGTTGTGCCAGTGGACCAAGATGAAACACGTGCCATGCCAGCAATTAAAGACCCGGCAGCTTATGGTAGCGAGGCAAACACAAAAACAATGCCGCTACCTATTAAAAAAGTAGAAGAACAACAAAAAGCTCCTATCAAAAAGAAGAAAAAGAAATGGCCGTGGATTATTGGGGTGTTGTCTTTCTTATTACTAGCTGGTCTGGTGCAAGCAATTGCATTTCCTGGACTGTTTGAGCCGCGACAAGTAGCAGTGCCTGATGTTTCAGAAATGGAACGCACCGAAGCGGTAGAAGAGCTACAAGCAGCTGGCTTTGTTATAGGCGATGAAACCGAAGGGTATTCAGAAGAAATAGCAGAAAATCATGTGATTCGAACAATTCCAGAAGCTGGGAAAATGAGGGACCGTGAAACCAAAGTTCAGTTATTTGTTAGTATTGGGAAAGAAAAAGTCGAAATGGCTGATTTTATCGGCAACACGCTAGAAGAAGCCACAAAATCTCTAAACGACAAAGAGTTTGCTTCAGTAAAACCTACTGAAGAATTTTCTGAAGAACCGGTTGGGACCATTTTGAGTCAACAACCAGCAGCTGGTGAAGAAGTGATTGTCAGTGAAACGGATGTTGAGTTTATAGTGAGTAAAGGTGAAGACCTTCGAAATGTAGAAGATTTAGCTGGATTTACAGAAGCAAATCTGAACGACTATGCTCGGTCTTCGGGGTTTAATATCCGTATTGTTTCAGAACAAGCATCAGATGCAGTAGAAGCTGGAAAAGTTATGTCTCAAAGCCCAGCAGCTGGAGAACAACTCGTAGCGGGTGGAACGATTGAAGTGACATTATCAGCAGGCGAAGCAGAACAGCCACTGAAGACTTACATTCACACGGCAGAAATTCCGTATGAACCGGCCCAGCCTGCTGCTGAAGGTGAAGAACCGGTCAAACAGACCATTCAAGTTTATATTCAAGACAATACACATACAATGGTAGAGCCATTTGAGGAGTTTACCATTACTGAAGATCAATCTCATCGCATTGAGTTGCAAATAGCACAAGGTCAAAGTGCCTCTTACCGAATTGTTCGTGATTCCACAATTATTTTAGAAGAAACCTTTGATTATTCAACTGTAGAATAGCCAATGAAAGGAGTGAAACAATGCCGAAAGGTCAAATCAGAAAAGCATTAAGCGGATTTTATTATGTATTAGACGAGGATGGTGAACGTTACACTCAATGCCGTGGACGAGGAGTTTTTCGCAATCGCCAAATAACACCTTTAGTTGGAGATTACGTCGACTATAAAGCAGATAATGAGTTAGAAGGCACAATTTTACATGTCCATGAACGGAAAAATGAATTGGTACGTCCACCAATTACCAATGTTGACCAAGCAATCTTGGTATTTTCAGCAAAACAACCTGATTTTCATCCATTACTGTTAGATCGCTTTTTAACCGCTATTGAATCACATTCGATTCAACCCATTATTTGTTTAACGAAAATGGATTTGTTAAAGCCAGAAGAACACGCAAAAATCCAATCTTATATTGAAGATTATGAAAAAATCGGTTATGAAGTGATTCCGACGTTCATAGACGATCCGCATTTAAAAGACCGATTGATGCCGGTCCTTGAAGGCAAAATTAGTGTGTTAGCAGGACAATCTGGAGTTGGAAAATCAACGATGCTCAATACGATTTTACCGTCACTAGAATTAAAGACGGACGATATTTCCAAAGCGTTAAACCGAGGCAAACATACAACGCGCCACGTGGAGTTGATCGCCGTTAATAATGGTTTACTAGCTGATACGCCTGGTTTTAGTTCGTTTGACTTTGAAACGATGGAGCGGGAAGAATTGTCTGCGTGCTTCCCTGAATTTGCGGTACGTTCTAACGCATGCAAGTTCCGAGAATGCTTACACATGAATGAACCGAAGTGTGCGATTAAAGCGGCAGTTGAAGCGAAAGAAATTCCAGCATATCGCTACAAGCATTACTTGAAGTTTTTAGAAGAAATTATGAGTCGAAAGCCGAGGTATTCAAATGATTAAAATTGCACCGTCTATTTTAGCAGCAGATTTCGCAAAACTTGGAGAAGAAGTGTTAGAAGTAGAAAAAGCAGGAGCAGATTGGATTCATGTGGATGTTATGGATGGTCATTTTGTGCCGAACATTTCATTTGGAGCAGTCGTCTTAAATGCTATTAAGCCGTTGACTAAATTACCAATGGATGTTCATTTGATGATTGAAAATCCAGATCTTTATATTGAAGAATTTGCAAAAGCGGGAGCTGACTATATTACGGTACATGTAGAAGCATGCCCTCACTTGCACCGGACAATTCAGTTGATTCGCTCGTTTGGTGTTAAACCGGGAGTCGTGTTAAATCCACATACGCCGGTTGAAACCATTCAACACATTCTTGAAGACATCGACCTCGTGTTGTTTATGACAGTCAATCCTGGATTTGGTGGTCAAAAATTCATTCATTCGGTAGTGCCAAAAGTTAAACAATTGGCTGATATAATCAAAGAAAAAGGCTTATCCATCGACATTGAAATTGATGGAGGCATCAATGAAGAAACAATCGTGCCTTGTGCACAAGCAGGTGCCACTGTCTTTGTGGCAGGTTCCGCTATTTATAGCAAAAATGACCGTACACAAGCTCTTCAAGCAATCAAGAAAGCAGGAGAAGAGGCGATTTCTTGAACATCGTTTTAATCGCAGGAGGTCCGGCAGATGAACTGCCGGATTTTTCTTTATTTCCAGAAGCTTTGTATATAGGCGTCGATTCGGGAACACTTACATTGCTCGCCAAAAAAATTCAACCCATTTCGGCTGTCGGTGATTTCGACTCGGTAAGCGTTAAAGAGTACGAACAAATACGGATCGCTTTGCCTGAGTTGTCACGTTCTCCGTCTGAAAAAGATCAGTCTGATACAGAACTCGGACTTGAGGCGGCAATGGGCTATCATCCAAATCTTGTCATAATTTCGGGAGTAACAGGAGGCCGACTCGATCATTACATGAGCGTTTTGCACGTCTTGTTCAAGTATCAACAGCAATTTCCGAAAACTCGCTTTGTGTTGTTGAACAATCAAAACCGGCTCCGTTTTTTAAGTCCTGGGACTCATCGCATTGAAAAAGATCAGCGTTTCCGCTACGTGTCGTTTTATCCGTTTGCAGAGGAAGTTAAAGGCTTGACGTTAACGGGTTTTAAATATCCTGTAACGGATGAAGACATTTCTTTTGGAACGACACGCTTCGTCAGCAATGAACTTTTTAATGTTGGAAGTGTAACGATCAACAGCGGTTATTGTCTGATGATAGAAAGTTCAGATGCTTAGGGATGGAGTAAACTTTCGATAGAACTACTTATACAGTTTCTCAAATAAAATAGACGGAGAAAAGAATATACCTTTTCTCCGTCTATTTTATTGCTAGTGTAAAGGTGCTTTACCCATGGTGAAAAACGAAAAAATGCCAGGCTGATTAGATCAGCCTGGCATTATCCATGAGCGATTATACGCGCTCAACTTTACCTGATTTCATTGCTCTCGCAGAAACCCATACACGTTTCGGTTTACCGTTTACAAGGATACGAACTTTTTGAAGGTTTGCTCCCCATGTACGTTTTGTCGAATTCATTGCGTGCGAACGGGCATTTCCCGCGCGAGCTTTACGTCCACTAACTGCACATACTTTAGGCATGTAAGTCCCTCCTCACAAGTGAAGCTGAAAATTATGATAGAATTTCAGTTCGTTTTTCGTTTCACATACTTTAATAATTTAACACAGAAATATGGGGTTTGCAACTATATTTGAAGGTCTTTAAAGAAAAAAACCTTTACACCTTAAACGGCGGCTTTTCATCTATAAAGGTTTGAGGTAGAATGGGAAGAGTGAAATAGGACTCAAGGAGGAATTTCAATGTCGATTGAATTAAAGAATGAATATGGTCAAATCGATATTTCCAATGATGTAATTGCTCAAATAGCAGGCGGCGCAGCAATCGAATGCTATGGCATTGTAGGCATGGCAACGAAACACCAAATACGCGATGGCTTGACAGATATACTCCGCAAAGAAAATTTTGCCAAAGGAGTTCTTGTGCGCCAAGAAGATGAAAATTTGGTTATTGATATGTATGTCATCATTAGCTATGGAACGAAAATTTCTGAAGTAGCTTATCAAGTTCAGTCCAAAGTGAAGTACACCATTACTAAAACATTAGGTATGTCTGTAAAAGCAGTCAATATTTTTGTCCAGGGAGTTCGTGTAACGAACCCGTAGGAGGAGGAAGAATCAGTTATGAAGTCATTAAATGGAGTAAAGTTCGCAGAAATGGTACAGATGGGATCTCACCATCTTTTTCAAAATGCGGATTATGTTGATGCATTAAATGTTTTCCCCGTTCCTGATGGAGACACGGGGACCAATATGAATTTGTCAATGACTTCTGGAGCAAAAGAAACAACAGCTCAAGCAGAAGCGCATATTGGCAAGACAGCAGGTGCCTTATCTAAAGGTTTATTGATGGGAGCACGTGGAAATTCGGGTGTTATTCTCTCGCAACTTTTCAGAGGTTTTGGTAAATACATTGCTTCAGAATCAGAATTGACAGCGCTTAAGTTTGCAGAAGCTCTTCAACACGGTGTTGAAACAGCGTATAAAGCGGTTATGAAACCAGTTGAAGGAACAATCTTGACAGTCGCAAAAGATGCGGCTGCTAAAGGCATGGAAGCAGCAAAAACAGAAGAAGACCTCATTGTTTGGTTCGAGGCTGTAGTGACCGAAGCAAAAGCTTCTTTGGAACGGACACCTGACTTACTTCCCGTATTAAAAGAAGTCGGCGTTGTTGATAGCGGCGGACAAGGTCTTGTATATGTTTACGAAGGCTTTCTTGCTTCGCTAAAAGGGGAAGAATTACCTGAAAAACACGCACATCATTCAATGAACGATTTGGTCAGTGCAGAGCATCATAAAAACATTGCTGGCTTTATGGATACCGCCGATATTGAGTTTGGCTACTGTACAGAATTTATGGTGAAGTTCGAAACAGGCAAAAAAGAATTTAATGAGGCTTTATTTCGTTCTGACTTGAGTAGTTACGGGGATTCGCTATTGGTCATCGCAGATGAGGAAGTGGCGAAAATTCATATTCATTCGGAAGAACCTGGAAAAGTTCTTACATATGGTCAGGATTACGGCAGCTTGATCAGTATGAAAATCGAGAATATGCGTCAACAGCATATCGATATTGTTGGCGAAGGCTTCCAAAAAAATGCACCTAAACAACAAGCGACACATCCTTATGCGGTTGTAACAGTTGCCATGGGTGAAGGAATTTCAGAACTGTTGCGTAGTATTGGAGCTTCGTATGTCATTGAAGGCGGGCAGACCATGAATCCATCGACAGAGGATATCGTTAATGCTGTTAAATCGATTGGTGCAGAGCGTGTTTTGATTTTGCCGAATAACAAAAACATTATTATGGCAGCCGAACAAGCGGCTGAACTTTTAGATATTGAAGCGGCTGTAGTGCCTACTAAAGATGTACCTCAAGGAATGGCAGCACTACTCGCTTTCAACCCGGAAGCAACCGTAGAAACCAACCAAGTAGCAATGGCAAGTGCTTCAAAACATGTGAAATCAGGTTCTGTCACATTTGCTGTTCGGGATACATCGATTGATGGCATTGCCATTAAGAAAGATGATTTCATGGGTATTTCCGAAGGGAAAATCATCGTTTCTGATAGCAATCTAGAACGTGTCACTGAAGAGTTGGCTAAAAAGCTAGTAGACAACGAAGCGGAAATTGTCACAATTCTTTATGGAGAAGATGCGACAGCGGCAGATGCTCAGAAATTGGGCGAATTTATTGAGTCTTTAAATAGCGCGGTTGAAGTTGAAATTCATAATGGTAAACAGCCATTGTATCCTTTCATACTTGCTGTAGAATAATTTTTATTTTTGTTTTTTCAATATAGTCAAATGGCTAAGGCGCATACGAATGTATGCGCTTTTTATTTTTGTTAAATAAGTCGAAATCATGTACACTAACAGTATACGTAAATTGAAAGTGAGGGGTTTGAGCCATGAAGTTCAAATCTGTTTTTGATATAATCGGTCCAGTCATGATTGGGCCTTCTTCTTCGCATACTGCGGGAGCAGCCCGCATCGGAAGAGTAGCGAGGGATTTGTTCGGGAGACAACCGGATTGGGCAAAAGTGCACCTTTACGGTTCGTTTGCAGAAACTTATAAAGGGCACAGTACAGACGTTGCCATCATCGGTGGATTATTAGACTATGATACTTTTGATGAACGCATCAAAACGTCGTTTGAAGAAGCGCAAAAAGCCGGGATGACCTATGAGTTTATTCCTGAAACGGGTCATGTTGATCATCCGAATACAGCACGTATCGTCATTGGAGATGAAAAATCTGAAATGTCGATGATGGGCATTTCAATTGGTGGCGGAAAAATCGAAATCACTGAGTTAAATGGCTTCCCGCTTCGTTTATCAGGGAACCATCCGGCAATTTTAGTTGTCCATGAAGATCGTTCAGGGTGTATCGCCAATGTTGCGAATTGCCTCTACAAATACGATATTAACATCGGTCACATGGAAGTTTCTCGGAAAGAAAAAGGACATATGGCATTGATGGTCATCGAAGTAGATCAAAATGTTGATAAAGAAGTGATGGACGAATTGAAAAAACTTCCGAATATCACGCAGGTGACACGAATCGTCGATTAAATTGGAGGCTATGATAATGGAAGCTTTATTCCGTAATGTAAGAGAGTTAGTTGAACGGGCTGAAAAAGAACAGAAATTAATTTCTGAAATTATGATTGAACAAGAAATACTGATGACCAATCGATCGCGTGAAGACATCATGATTCAAATGGATCGTAACTTGACGGTCATGGAAGAAGCGGTAGAAAAAGGATTAAAAGGAGTTCACTCGGTCTCAGGATTAACGGGTGGAGATGCTGTACTATTGCAAGCTTACCGTGAAAAAGGCAATACGCTTTCTGGAGATTTGCTGCTTGACGCAGTTAGTAAAGCGGTTGCGACTAACGAAGTCAATGCAGCGATGGGAACAATTTGTGCGACACCAACAGCGGGATCTGCTGGCGTGGTGCCAGGTACGTTATTTGCTGTGCAAAATAAATTAAATCCAACACGCGAGCAAATGATCCGTTATTTATTTACAGCAGGCGCTTTTGGCTTTGTTGTGGCCAATAATGCATCGATTTCAGGTGCAGCAGGTGGCTGTCAAGCAGAAGTCGGATCAGCCGCTGGTATGGCATCAGCTGCTATTATTGAAATGGCTGGTGGTACGCCTCAGCAAAGCTCAGAAGCATTTGCCATTACGATGAAGAATATGCTCGGTCTAGTCTGCGATCCAGTGGCGGGATTGGTAGAAGTGCCTTGTGTAAAACGTAATGCAATGGGAGCTGCCAATGCAGTAGTAGCGGCAGACATGGCGTTAGCTGGTGTGACTAGCCGTATTCCGTGTGACGAAGTTATTGGTGCGATGTTCGAAATCGGCCAATCGATGCCGAGTGCGCTAAGAGAAACCGCAAAAGGCGGACTTGCCGCAACGCCTACTGGAAAATGGCTTGAATCCAAAATTTTTGGAGGAGCAGTTGTCGGAAGTGGGCAGTAAAGAGTCAGTCGCCACATTAAAAGGAGTAGGGAAGCAAGCAACCGAAACCTTACAGGAAATGAAAATTGAGACATTGCATGACTTGATCATGACATTTCCGTATCGCCATGAGGATTTTCAATTAAAAGATCTGGCCGATACACCTCATAATGAACGCGTAACAGTGGAGGGAAGGGTCGAAAGCGAACCTTCCGTCCTTTTTTTAGGTAAAAATAAATCGCGAACGCAAGTCCGGGTGTTAGTAGGGCGCCATCTGATAAAGGCTATATTTTTCAATCAGCCATATGTTAAAGCGAAATTGCAGTTGGGAGAAATTATTACACTAACGGGTAAATGGGATCGTGGACGTCAAGTTATTACGGTATCAAGTCACACGATTGGGCCGAGGACAAATGGAGCGGATTTCGAACCAGTCTACAGCTTAAAAGGCAGTATTCACCAAAAGACATTTCGCAAGCTGATGCGCCAAGCATTGGATTTAGTAAAAGAAGACATGGAAGATTGTTTGCCAAAAAGGTTTGTTGATGCCTATCAATTAGCGCCGGTACAAGATGCTTTAGAATGGGTTCATTTTCCTCCAGATGGTGAAAAAGTCAAACAAGCGCGTCGGCGTTTTGTTTACGAAGAATTATTAGTATTTCAATTAAAGATGCAAGCGCTTCGTAAAAAAAATCGTGAGGAAGAAGGCGGCTCTTTTATCGATTACGATCTCGAACGGTTGAAGGGATTTATTGACTCATTGCCTTTCAATTTGACTGCTGCACAAAAACGAGTGGTCAATGAAATTTGCAAAGATATGAAAGAGCCGTTCCGTATGAATCGACTCCTGCAGGGGGATGTGGGGTCAGGTAAAACAGTAGTAGCGGCAATTGCGTTATATGCAGCTCATACAGCAGGGCTACAAGGTGCGTTAATGGCGCCTACTGAAATTTTGGCGGAACAACATGCTAACACATTGGTGCAGTGGTTCAGTCCGTTTTCAGTGAACATTGCTCTTTTAACAGGCTCAGTAAAAGGAAAGAAACGACAATTGATTTTGGAACAGTTAGCAAATGGGGAAATCGATCTGTTAATTGGAACGCATGCGTTGATTCAGCCAGAAGTACGATTCCACAAGCTCGGTCTTGTTATTACCGATGAGCAGCACCGGTTTGGCGTGGATCAGCGACGTGTGTTAAAGGATAAAGGCTATAATCCTGATGTTCTATTTATGACGGCTACACCAATTCCACGAACGTTGGCGATTTCTGCTTTTGGAGAAATGGATGTATCCGTTATCGATGAAATGCCAGCAGGTCGTAAAGAAATTGAAACCTATTGGATGAAAAAGGAGATGTTCGGCAAAATTGTCGGGCGGATGGAAAAAGAGTTGGCTGCAGGACGACAAGCCTATGTCATCTGTCCACTGATCGAGGAATCCGATAAACTGGATTATCAAAATGCCGTTGATTTGTTTCAGCAGCTATCGATGTATTTCAATGAGCGTTTTACGGTTGGATTGATGCACGGACGCTTGCACTCAGATGAAAAAGAACAGACAATGCGCGAATTTTCAGAAGGACAAATTGCCGTATTAGTGTCAACAACGGTTGTAGAGGTTGGCGTTAATGTACCAAACGCGTCGTTTATGCTTATTTACGACGCCGAACGTTTCGGTTTGTCTCAGTTACACCAATTACGAGGCCGTGTTGGACGTGGCAGTGAACAGTCTTATTGCATCTTGTTGGCAGACCCGAAGACAGAAATTGGTAAAGAGCGTATGACGACGATGACTGAAACCAACGATGGTTTTGTGCTAGCAGAAAAAGATTTGCAGTTAAGAGGTCCGGGTGACTTTTTCGGCCGTAAACAAAGTGGGATTCCAGAATTTAAAATGGCCGATTTGATTCATGATTACCGAGCGCTTGAAGCAGCTAGAAAAGATGCTGAAAAACTAATCAGCAGCGACGAATTTTGGCAAGCGGATGATATGCGTTGTTTACGTCAACAGATAGAACAGTCAGGAATATTAACAGGTGGCCGGTTAGATTGAGAATGCAGGAATCATTATTTTCCTTGCATTCTTTTTTTGTTATTTATATACTCATATTAGTACCAAGTGCTAATAGCGGGCGGTGACACAGTGAAAAGACCAAAAAAACAACGGCAACAAGCGTTAAAAGACTCAATCAAAGAAAATCCTTTTGTCACCGATGAAGAATTGTCGGTAGCATTTGACGTTAGTGTTCAAACCATTCGATTAGATCGAATGGAGCTTGCCATTCCAGAGCTGCGCGAACGCATTAAACACGTAGCCGTGAAAACCTTCGAAGATGAAGTGAAGTCTTTGCCAATCGATGAAGTGATTGGTGAGATTATTGACATTGAACTAGACAAAAGAGCGATTTCGATTTTTGATGTAAAGCCAGAACACGTTTTTCAACGTAATCAGATTGCCAGAGGTCATCACTTATTTGCACAAGCCAATTCGTTGGCCGTGGCAGTAATGAACGAAGAACTGGCATTAACGGTAAAGTCGGAACTGCAATTTTTGCGACCGGTAACTGCCGGGCAACGGATTGTTGCAAAAGCAGAAGTAATCGACAGCCACCCTGAAAAAAACAGGGCGTTTGTTAAAGTAGTTTCATCGGTAGAACAGCAGACGGTTTTTATTGGCACTTTTGAAATGTACCGTATGACAGAGCAAAGTGAAGGTGACAAAGAATGAAAATAGCAGTAGATGCAATGGGTGGAGATCATGCGCCAAAAGAAATTATTGCAGGTGTATATAAAGCTTTAAAAGAATTCGCAGATGTCGAAATTCAGCTATATGGCCATCAAGAAAAGATGCAAGAATTTCTGACGGAACATGACCGGTTAACAATCGTCCATTGTGAAGAAGTAATCACTTCAGAAGATGATCCTGTGCGATCGGTTAAACGAAAAAAAGATGCCTCGATGGTTCGGATGGCACAAGCTGTAAAAGATGGCGAAGCCGACGCTTGCGTATCTGCAGGAAATACAGGGGCTCTTATGTCGGCAGGTTTATTTGTTGTAGGTCGCATTGATGGGGTGGATCGTCCAGCATTAGCCCCAACTTTGCCAACTATTGATGGCAAAGGGTTTGTCATGCTTGATATGGGTGCCAATGCAGAAGCAAAACCGGAACATCTTGTGCAATATGCGATTATGGGCAGCATTTATGCTGAAAAAGTTCGCGGCATTAGCAATCCAACAGTGGGTCTTTTGAATATCGGAACCGAAGAGAAAAAAGGCAATGACTTAACAAAAGCCGCTTTTCCATTATTAAAAGAAGCGCCAGTCCATTTTATTGGCAACGTTGAGTCACGTGATTTATTAAATGGTGTGGCTGATGTTGTGGTGACCGACGGCTTTACTGGCAATATGGTGTTGAAGACCATCGAAGGAACGGCGATGAATGTTTTTGCGATGATGAAAGATGTCTTTATGAGCTCAGTTAAAACAAAAGTTGCGGCTTTTCTTGTGAAAGATGATTTAAAAGGGTTGAAAGGCATGTTGGATTATAGCGAATATGGCGGCGCCGGATTATTCGGTTTAAAAGCACCCGTTATAAAAGCGCATGGTTCGTCAAATGCTAATGCCTTATTCAATGCGATACGCCAAACACGTACGATGGTTGAATTTGATGTAACGGGAACAATTTACAGTACGCTGAAAAAGGAGGCTTTACATGAAGACTAAGATTGCATTTATCTATCCAGGCCAAGGGTCGCAAATGGTTGGAATGGGCGAAAGCTTTTTAACAGACGATACGAGCCGTAATTTCTTTGAAAGTGCCAACCAAACACTTGATTTAGATTTATCTAAGTTGATGCTAGAAGGCCCACAAGAAGAATTGACGTTAACCTATCATGCGCAACCAGCTCTTTTAACAGTTAGTTCAATGATTACAGAACGATTGATTCGAGCAGGGATTAGACCGGATTATACAGCGGGTCATAGCCTTGGCGAATATAGCGCGCTCGTA
This sequence comes from Planococcus faecalis, assembly GCF_002009235.1. Taxonomy (NCBI): domain Bacteria; kingdom Bacillati; phylum Bacillota; class Bacilli; order Caryophanales; family Caryophanaceae; genus Planococcus; species Planococcus faecalis. Next base: position 2,254,512 of record NZ_CP019401.1, on the reverse strand, counting down.
ACTTCGAATGTGTTAGAATTTCCAACAGCGGTTAACATTGTACATAAGCGTGGATTGTTTATGAATACAGCTTTCCCAGCAGGAGAAGGGACAATGGCTGCTATTCTTGGTATGGAAAGTGAAGAACTTGAAAAAGTAACAAATGAAGTGACGGACACGACAGGTGTTGTGCAACTTGCTAACTTGAATTGCCCAGGACAAATCGTTATTTCGGGTACAAAAGCAGGAGTTGAGCAAGCGTGTATCGTCGCTAAAGAGCGTGGAGCTAAGCGTGCCATTCCACTTGATGTCAGCGGACCGTTCCACTCGGAATTGATGCGTTCGGCATCCCAAGATTTAGCGAAAGAACTGAGCGTTTCTTTCTTGTTAGATGCGAAAATACCAGTCGTTTCAAACGTTACAGCAAAAGCGGAAACAAATGCGACACAAATTCAAGATCTTCTTGTTCGTCAATTGTATTCACCAGTTCTTTGGGAACAATCGGTGCGCGAAATGATTGATCTTGGTGTAACCGTATTTATCGAAATTGGCCCTGGGAAAGTATTGAGTGGATTAGTGAAAAAAATTGATCGCTCAGTTAAAACTTTGCCAGTTTATGACTTAGCGTCATTTGAAAAAGCGGTAGAGGAGTTGGCAAAATGACTAAACTTGCAGGGAAAACAGCCATTATTACTGGTGGATCTCGTGGAATTGGAGCAGAAATAGCGCGTAAATTTGCAGCAGACGGTGCAAAAGTAGTTGTCAATTATAGCGGTAGCCAAGAAAAAGCAGAAGCAGTAGTTGCGGATATTGAGGCTAATGGTGGTACTGCAATTGCAGTGAAAGCCAATGTTTCAGATGCCGAATCAGTTAAAGCGATGGTCGATGAAACGATGAAAACGTTTGGATCTGTTGATATTTTAGTGAATAACGCGGGTATCACACGTGATAATTTGATGATGCGTATGAAAGATGACGAATGGGACGATGTCATCAATATTAACTTAAAAGGCGTATTTATTTGCACAAAAGCAGTAACACGCCAAATGATGAAACAGCGCTCTGGCCGAATCGTCAATATTGCCTCAATCGTAGGCGTGATGGGCAACGCTGGACAAGCAAACTATGTTGCAGCAAAAGCGGGTGTCATTGGCTTGACGAAAACGACAGCGCGTGAACTAGCAAGTCGTGGAATTACAGCCAATGCTGTCGCTCCTGGCTTTATCACAACCGATATGACCGAAAAATTGAGTGAAGACGTTCAAAAAGCGATGATGGGACAAATTCCATTAGGTCGTTTTGGTGCACCAGAAGATGTTGCAAAAGCTGCGCTATTCTTAGCTTCGGATGATGCATCCTATATGACGGGCCAAACGCTTCATCTTGACGGCGGCATGGTCATGTAGGTAATTTTTTTGTATACTGATTTGAGGGGAGGTGACGACATTGTCAACAGTATTAGATAGAGTAACGAAAGTAATCGTGGATCGTCTAGGTGTAGAAGAGAACGAAGTGAAACTTGAAGCTTCATTCACAGGTGACCTAGGTGCAGATTCATTGGACGTAGTAGAACTTGTTATGGAACTTGAAGATGAGTTCGATATGGAGATTTCTGACGAAGACGCTGAAAACATGAACACAGTAGGCGACGCAGTAACGTATATCGAGAAAAAACAAGCGTAACCAAGAAAAGCGAAAGCGCCCGTGTAGACTCGACGGGCATAAGACACTCCGGCGAAGCGGCGTACTTTGCCGCATAGCTGGAGAGACTTATGATCCTAGAGTCTGGGCGCTAAACGTTCTACCAGAAAATTATACTTAAAACCATTGACGCACAATTGCTGTTACACTAAGCGATTGTGCGTCAATTCTCTTTTGCACAATCGCTGAAAAAAAGGTAAAATTGAAAGAAGTACACAAAGGAAGGCAGATAAAAATGGCCATGAATAAAAAAGTAAATCACCAAAAGACCAGTACCATAAAAGAAAGTGTCAAAGCGTCATTTGAACAACTGCAAAAAGAACTCAATGTTTCATTTAATAAACCTGCCTTATTGCATCAAGCTTTTACCCATTCATCCTATGTGAATGAGCATCGAAGAAAACAATTTACCGACAACGAACGTTTGGAATTTCTAGGAGATGCGGTATTGGAATTATCCGTTTCGCATTATCTGTATACGAAATACCCACAAATGAGCGAAGGCCAGTTGACAAAGTTGCGTGCAGCAATCGTTTGTGAACCTTCTCTGGTTTTATTTGCCAATGAACTAAAGTTCGGTAAATATATCCTTTTAGGTAAAGGGGAAGAGTTAACAGGTGGAAGAACACGTCCAGCTTTATTGGCAGATGTTTTCGAATCGTATATTGGCGCTCTTTACCTAGACCAAGGATTAGATCCTGTTGTCGCATTTTTGGAAACGGTATTATTTCCAAAAGTGGAAATCGGTGCTTTTTCGCATGTGATGGATTATAAGAGCCAATTACAAGAATTGGTTCAACAAAAAAATACCGGAGCATTGAATTACGAAATTATTGATGAAATCGGACCAGCGCATAGCCGTGTATTTGTGACTCGTGTATCGCTTGCGGATAAGGAACTTGGCGTCGGTAATGGTCGATCGAAAAAAGAAGCGGAACAGCAGGCAGCTCAGCTGGCAATCCGTAAATTGCAAGAATTGGCGGAGGAGTAGTCGTAATGTTTTTGAAGAGATTGGAAATCATGGGGTTCAAATCATTTGCTGATCGTATCGGCATCGACTTTGTACCCGGAGTAACCGCCGTTGTCGGACCAAATGGTAGCGGCAAAAGCAATGTTACCGATGCCATCCGTTGGGTGCTCGGAGAACAATCAGCAAAATCACTACGCGGTGCAAAAATGGAGGACGTTATTTTTGCGGGCAGTGATTCAAGAAAACCGTTAAATTTTGCAGAAGTTACGTTGATTTTAGATAATACGGACGGGCGTGTCCCTCTCGATTACAGCGAAGTTAGCGTAACGAGAAGGGTTTTTCGCAGTGGTGAAAGTGCCTATTTGCTGAATAAGCAAAATTGTCGATTGAAAGATATTACAGACTTGTTTATGGATTCTGGATTGGGTAAAGAAGCCTTTTCCATTATTTCGCAGGGACGAGTAGATGAAATTCTGAATTCAAAAGCAGAAGAACGTCGATCTATATTTGAAGAAGCTGCAGGTGTGTTGAAATACAAGCAGCGGAAGAAAAAAGCTGAAATGAAACTAAATGAAACCGATGAAAACCTTAATCGTGTATTGGATATTTTACATGAATTGGATGGTCGTATGGAGCCGCTTCAAATTCAAGCCTCCACTGCACGCGATTTTTTGGATATGAACGAACAGTTAAAAGATGCCGATATCGCCTTGTTGGCTCATGATGCCAGCAACTTGGAGCAGGAACTCAATCAACTAGCGCAAGAAGCAGCAGTTCACTTAGAAAAAGAGCAGCAAATAGCTGCAGAAATTACGACGAAAGAGCGTGCAGTCGCTGAAATTCGTCAAGCGCTCGCAGAGTTGGATCGCAAAATAGATCAAGCGCAAAATGCTTTAGTTGAAGCGAGTGCCGAAACGGAGAAATGGCAAGGACGCAAACTGTTGATGTCCGAGAAAAAAAGCAATGCTCATCGCCAAGCGCAGCAATTACAAAGTAATTTAGATGCGGAAAAACTAGAAAATATTTTGCTTCAGAAAAAACACAATGAGCAGTTGGTGTTATTAGAAGAACGCAAAATACAGCGTCAAAAAATACGGACGACGATTAAACAACTCGAAGAGCAGTTGAACCGAACTCCGGCCGATATCGACAACGAAATTGAAAATTGCAAGTCGGTCTATATCGATTTGATGAACGAGCAGGCAACAGTCAAAAACGAACTTAAAAATATTGGTTTGCAAGAACAACAACTGTCAGAATCAACCGGACGAATTACTTCGCAACGGGCTGACTTTGAGTTGGAACTATCGAAATTGAAAAGCCAAAAAACGCATGCAGAAAAAAATGTTGCAGACATTCGTACCTTGTTAGAAGACAAGCGTCAGCAATATAAAAACGCGGAAGCTTCTTATCAACTGCAAAAGCAATCATTTGATCAAAAGCAAGCGATGCTGTTTCAAGCCTATCAGTCTGAAAAACAGCTTGCGGCTCGCGTTGGTACTTTACAGGAACTTGAAGCCGATTTCTCAGGGTTTTTTCAAGGTGTCCGTGAAGTATTAATGGCACGTGAAAAAGGCCAGCTAGCAGGCATTAGAGGAGCAGTTGCTGAAATTGCGCAAGTAGAGAAAACTTATGCTAAGGCCATTGAAACGGCATTAGGTGCTTCAAGTCAGCACATTGTTACAGAAAACGAGCAGCATGCTAGAGAAGCCATTGATTTTCTTCGTAAAAAGAGGGCGGGACGTTCTACTTTCTTACCAATGACTGTCATGAAATCGCGAAAGATCCCAGAACATACATTGGCTACTGTGCGGGAGCACCCAGCCTATGTGAATATGGCATGCGAATTAATCGATTACGATGCACAGTATGCGATGATTATCGAAAATTTAGTAGGCAATGTCATTATCGCTGAAGACTTGAAAGGCGCGACAGCGATTGCTAAAGCAACCGGCAATCGCTTCCGTGTCGTAACCTTAGATGGCGATATCGTGAACGCCGGTGGATCGATGACAGGCGGTGCTAACAAAACCCAAGCTTCATTCTTCACGCGAAAAGCTGAACTTGAGCAATTGCTTGTGCAATCAGCAGAGTTAAAAGAGACCATCATAAACGCTGAAAAAACAGTAATCAAAGAACAGGCAGAAGTGAAAGTGGCAGAGGAATCCATTCAAGCCTTGAAAAATGAAGGGGAGAAATACCGGGATTCAGAAGCGGAAAGTTCGACCATTCTTCGTGAAATTGAAGCTGTTTTAAAGACAACGTTAGAGCGTTTCCATCTTTTTGAAGCAGAACAAAAAAACAAAGAATATGATTTGACAGCCATTACTGGACGAAAAGAAGTAGCATCTATACGCCGTGAGAGCATCGTAAAAGAATTGGCTGCTATTACCGTGGAAATTGACGAACTCACGCTGTTTAAGCAGCAAAACCAATCAGCACGTGATCAAGTTTTGGAGAAATTAGCAGAACAAAAGTCGTTAGATGCTGTAACAAAAGAACGTCTCAATCAATTAACAGTGAGTGAAGCGGAGCTTTTTGAGCGACTCGAGAAAAGCAATTACAAACTGCAAGAAAATCAAAAAGAGTTGCAATGGATTCAGTCAGAAGAAGCAGTAAAAGTGTATTCAGACAAGGAAATTCTGCAAGAAATTGAGACCTGGTCAAAGAAAAAAATGCACATGTTGCAAACGGTTGAGCAGACAAAAAAACAACGCTTAGGACAGCAAGATACCTTAACTGGTTTGGAAGAAGATTTAAAAGAACACCAACGTATTTATAAAGGCTATGTGGAAGCGATTCGAATTTATGAAGTCAAATCAACACGGTTAGAAGTTCAAATTCAAAGTTTTATTACCCAGCTTGACACCAATTATCAGCTGACACTAGAGCAAGCAAAACAGTTTGAAATGATTGATGAAGAAGTCGTTGTTCGTAGAAAAGTTAAATTGCTGAAACAATCTATTGAAGAATTGGGGCCTGTCCATATTGGTGCAATCGAAGAATTTGAACATGTCTCTGACCGCCATACCTTTTTAACAGAGCAACGTAACGATTTAAACGAAGCGAAAGAAACATTGCGAACATTAATTCGAGAAATGGACGGAGAAATGACTAGTCGTTTTGACGATACTTTTCATGCCATTCGCAAGCAGTTCCAACGGGTCTTTAAAGAGTTGTTTGGTGGGGGCTCTGCTGACTTAGTATTGACAGATCCGCAAGATATGTTGAGAACAGGTGTAGAGATTATTGCCCAGCCACCTGGTAAAAAGTTGCAAAATTTGAGTTTGCTATCTGGTGGAGAGCGTGCACTTACAGCGATCGCTTTATTATTTGCGATTTTGAATGTGCGTCCTGTACCCTTCTGTGTGCTTGATGAAGTCGAGGCGGCGCTTGATGAATCGAATGTCGTGCGTTACAGTCAATACCTGAAGAAATTCAGCGAAGATACGCAGTTTATCGTCATTACACATCGTAAAGGGACAATGGAAGGTGCCGACGTTTTATATGGCATCACCATGCAAGAATCTGGGATATCGAAACTGGTTTCGGTCAGGCTCGAAGAAAAAACCTGAAAAAGGAGTGGATACACATGAGTTTCTTCAAAAAACTAAAAGATAAATTTGCTGGCAATACCGAAGCTGAAGAATCAACTGAAAAATACAAAGAAGGATTAGCCAAAACTCGTATTGGTTTTACATCAAAAATCAATGATTTGGTAGCGAAATACCGAAAAGTCGATGAAGACTTTTTTGAGGAACTAGAAGAAATTTTGTTGCAAGCGGATGTCGGTTTCGAAACGGTTATTGAGTTAATGGACGACTTGCGTTTTGAAGTGCAACGGAAAAACGTAAAAGATACGTCAAATGTCCAATCCGTTATTTCGGAAAAACTGGTGGAAATCTATGAAGCTGGTGAAGCAGAAATCAATGAAATCAATTTTGTTGAAGGATTGACGGTCATTTTGATGGTTGGAGTTAACGGTGTTGGCAAAACTACCACTATCGGAAAACTCGCTCATCGTTTCAAAAATGAAGGCAAGACCGTTATGCTTGCGGCAGGTGATACATTCCGTGCCGGTGCAATCGAGCAATTGGATGTCTGGGGCAAGCGAGTTGGCGTAGATGTGATTAAACAAAGTGAAGGGTCAGACCCAGCAGCGGTTATGTATGACGCTGTACGTTCCGCTAAATCCCGCGGAGTGGACGTACTTATTTGCGATACGGCAGGACGTCTGCAAAACAAGGTCAATTTGATGAACGAACTGCAAAAAGTTCATCGTGTTATTTCTCGTGAAATTCCCGGTGCGCCTCATGAAGTATTACTGGCACTTGATGCTACGACCGGTCAAAATGCTATGCTCCAGGCGCAGACATTCAAAGAAGTTACCGATGTTACAGGCATTGTGCTAACAAAACTAGATGGGACAGCAAAAGGCGGAATTGTCTTGGCGATTCGCAATAAATTAAAAATTCCTGTGAAATTTGTAGGACTTGGTGAAAAACTAGATGACCTGCAACCTTTCGACGCGCAAAAATACGTTTACGGCTTGTTTGCTGAAGAATTGGATAAAGAGCAAGAATTGGAAGATGCAAAAGCAGACAAGTAAAATTACTTGACAGCTTTGTCGATTTTCAGTATTCTAAGCAATAGAATGAATGGGGTGAGCGTCAATGATGGGACTAGAAAAAACAACACGTATGAACTATTTGTTTGATTTCTATCAGGAGTTACTGACGCCAAAACAGCGTAGCTATATGATGCTGTATTATTTAGACGACCATTCACTGGGCGAAATTGCCGAAGAATACCATATCACCCGTCAGGCAGTTTACGATAACATTCGCCGGACAGAAGCAATGCTAGAAGAATATGAACGCAAGTTGCAGCTATTTGAAAAGTTTCAGAAACGGCAGCAACTGGTTTCGTCATTTGAAAAACAGCCATTCACAGAAGAGCGCGTTCAGCAGTTTTTGGGCGAACTAAAGGAATGGGATTAGGAGGCGGAAAGAATGGCATTTGAAGGTTTATCCGAACGCCTGCAAGGGACGATGACTAAGATAAAAGGTAAAGGTAAAGTCAACGAAGCAGACGTTAAGGAAATGATGCGTGAAGTTCGTTTCGCCTTGATCGAAGCGGATGTCAACTTAAAAGTAGTGAAAGAATTCGTCAAGAAAATCAGTGAACGAGCGATTGGACAAGATGTCATGGACAGCCTAACACCAGGACAACAAGTCGTTAAAATCGTTAAAGATGAACTGACAGAATTGATGGGTGGCGAAGAGCGGAAAATCGAGTTTTCCACAAAACAACCGACGGTCATTATGATGGTTGGTTTGCAAGGTGCCGGTAAAACGACAACCACGGGAAAACTTGCTAATTTGTTGCGCAGAAAACACAATCGTAAACCGCTACTCGTAGCGGCCGATGTTTATCGTCCGGCCGCAATTCAGCAGTTAGAGACGATTGGTAAGCAGTTATCGCTTCCGGTTTTTTCTAAAGGGACAGACATGTCTCCTGTGGAAATTGCGCGTCAGGCAATTGAACATGCGAAGGCAGAGCATTTGGATACGGTCATTATTGATACAGCAGGGCGTTTGCATGTCGATGAGGCGTTGATGCAGGAATTGAAAGATATTCGTGCGCTTAAAGAGCCAGATGAAATTTTCTTGGTCGTCGATTCTATGACAGGGCAAGATGCTGTCAACGTGGCTCAAAATTTTGATGCAGCCATTGGCATCACTGGCGTCGTTTTAACGAAGCTTGATGGTGATACACGAGGCGGTGCGGCATTATCCATTCGTTCTGTCACTCAAAAACCGATTAAATTTGTCGGGATGGGTGAAAAAATGGATGCGCTTGAAGCTTTCCACCCCGAACGTATGGCGTCACGAATACTTGGCATGGGCGATATGCTGTCGCTCATTGAAAAGGCGCAGTCAAATGTCGATGAAGTAAAAGCAAAAGAGTTAGAAGAAAAGTTCAGAACTTCTACTTTTACTTTTGATGATTTTCTTGAACAAATGACACAAGTCAAACAAATGGGACCATTGGATGAGATACTGAAAATGTTGCCAGGTGCCAATAAAATCAAAGGGTTAGAAAACGCAAAAGTCGATGAAGGCCAAATGGATCGCGTAGAAGCGATTATCTATTCGATGACCAAAAAAGAGAAAACCACTCCCGAAATCATTAATGCCAATCGAAAAAAACGAATTGCTAAAGGGTCGGGGACCAATATTCAAGATGTCAACAGACTGCTAAAACAGTTTGAAGACATGAAGAAAATGATGAAGCAAATGTCTGGTATGAACACGAAAAAAGGAAGAAAAAAAATGGGAATGCCGGGCCTAGACTCACTTTTTAAGTAAAGATTTCAAGGTGTTAAGAAAAAATACTTTACAAACTATTTAAAGCTTGCTAATATAATATCTTGTGTGAAACTATTCGGAGGTGCTTTAAGAAATGGCAGTAAAAATTCGCTTGAAACGTATGGGAGCTAAAAAATCTCCTTTTTACCGTATTGTAGTAGCTGACTCACGTGCTCCACGTGACGGCCGTCAAATCCAGACAGTAGGTACTTACAACCCACTGACAGTTCCAGCTGAAGTTAAGATCGACGAAGAGCAAGTATTGAAATGGCTTCATGATGGTGCAAAACCATCTGATACTGTACGTAACTTGTTTTCTCAAAAAGGCATTATGGAGAAATTCCATAACGAAAAACTAAACAAATAAGGGAGAGTTTTTTATGAGGCAGCTGATTGAGAGCATTGTCAAACCGTTAGTTGATTATCCGGAAGAAGTTCGCGTCGTTACTGACGAAAACGCAAGCCGAATTGTCTACAAGCTTTCTGTGCATCCAGAGGATACAGGGAAAGTGATCGGGAAGCAGGGGCGTGTAGCGAAAGCTGTTCGTTCAATTGTGTACTCAGCAGCAGGTGGTTATCATAAGAAAAAAACGTATCTCGATATTGTTGATTAAGAAGAAGGAGCCCAGGTTCCTTCTTTTTTTTTCAGAAAAATAAAAGTGAAAGGATGTTTGCTTATGCAATGGTTTAATGTAGGAAAGATTGTCAATACACACGGAATTCGTGGCGAAGTACGTGTTTTATCGCGTACGGATTTTCCAGAAGAACGCTTTGCAGTTGGGACGAAGCTCGGGCTTTTCATGCCGGATGCAAAAAAACCAATCATGGTAAAAATCGCCAGTCAGCGCCGACATAAAAACTTCGAGTTACTAACTTTTGAGGGTTATCCATATATCAATGACGTAGAGCCGTTTAAAGAATCTTATTTGCGAATTTCTGAACATGATTTGACTGAACTAGAAGATAATGCGTATTACCATCATGAAATTTTGGGGTGCACAGTGTTTTCAACCGAAGGGCAAGAACTCGGAAAGATCAGTGAAATTTTGGAAACGGGTGCCAATGACGTTTGGGAAGTTACACCTGAGTCGGGGAAGAAGCATTATATTCCTTATACTGAAGAAATCGTCCAAGAAATTGATATTGACCAAAAGAAAGTCGTGATCGAAGTAATAGAAGGGTTATTGTCTTGATGAACATAAATGTTCTATCGTTATTTCCGCCGATGTTTGAAGGGGTCTTTCAACATTCAATTATGAAAAAAGCGCAGGATAAAAATGCAGTTAGGTTAAACGTTGTGGACATTCGTGAATTTGCCGATAACAAACGCCAAGTTGATGATTACCCATTTGGTGGCGGAGCAGGAATGGTTCTAAAACCAGAACCGATTTTCAATGCGGTTGAAAGTCTCACGCCAAACAGCAAACCACGCGTTATTTTAATGTGTCCACAAGGTGAGCGCTTTACGCAGCAAAAAGCTGAAGAGTTAGCAAACGAACAGGAACTAGTATTTATTTGCGGACATTACGAAGGCTATGATGAACGAATTCGGGAACATTTGGTCACAGATGAAATTTCAATTGGAGACTTTGTGCTAACCGGAGGAGAACTTGCAGCCATGACGGTCATTGATAGTGTCGTTAGACTGCTTCCTGGGGTGCTAGGTAACGCCGATTCGCCAATTCGCGACTCATTCTCTACAGGACTTCTAGAGCACCCGCAATACACCCGTCCTGCCGATTTCAGAGGTTGGAAAGTACCAGATGTCTTAACTTCCGGTAATCACGGTAAAGTTGATCAATGGCGCGAAGAACAAACCTTAAAACGGACGCTTGAAAGACGACCAGATCTGCTCGAACACATCAGGTTGGATGACAAACAGAAAAAAATAATCGCCCAATTAAAGAAATGAAAATAGAGTGCAGCTTGCTCTTGCGCTGTCAGGTTATCAGTGGTATTATGGACACTGTACTTTTATGTGAAGTACAGGATCACGATGTTCCGCTGCAACAGCTGATTTGGTGTAAGAACATCTGTAGAAGGAGAGAAAAATAATGCAAAACATTATTACAGAAATCACTAAAGAACAAATTCGTACGGATCTTCCAACGTTCCGTCCTGGAGACACTGTTCGCGTCCACGTTAAAGTTGTTGAGGGTACACGCGAACGTATTCAGGTATACGAAGGAGTCGTAATTGGCCGTCGCGGAGGCGGAATCAGTGAGTCATTCACTGTTCGCAAAATCTCTTACGGTGTTGGTGTTGAGCGTACATTCCCTGTACACACACCAAAAATTGCACAACTTGAAGTTACCCGTCGTGGTAAAGTCCGTCGTGCTAAATTGTATTACTTGCGTGACCTACGCGGTAAAGCAGCTCGTATCAAAGAAATTCGATAAGCTTGTATTAATGAAAGAGGGCGCTTGCGCCCTCTTTCTTTTTGCTAAAAAGTTTAATTCCTTGTACAATTAAAACAGTAAGTTTGGGGAGGAACGCGCATGGAGACTGAAGTGAAGAAGAAAAATGAAATGTGGGAATGGTCCAAAGCTCTGTTGATCGCCTTCGGTTTGGCAGCAATTATCCGTTTCTTTTTATTCACACCGATTGTAGTAGATGGAGAGTCAATGATGCCGACTTTAGAGCACGGAGATCGCATGATTGTCAACAAGATTGGTTATTCAGTTGGGGAACCTGACCGTTTCGATATTATCGTTTTTCATGCCCCTGAACAAAAAGATTATATTAAGCGTATAATCGGTTTGCCAGGTGATCACATTGCCTATGAAGATGACCAATTATATATAAATGGAGAAGCAGTAGAAGAACCTTATCTAGACATTTATAAGCAAGGAATTACCGGTACACTGACAGAAGATTTTGTCTTAGAAGATGTTACCGAAGGACAAAGTACCATACCTGAAGGATCTATCTTTGTGATGGGGGATAATCGCCGTGCAAGCAAAGATAGCCGCCATATTGGATTGGTCTCGACCGATGAAGTGATCGGGGACACAAATTTTGTTTTCTGGCCATTGGCTGAAGCGGGAATTGTAAAATAAGGAGTGGTTTTATGACGATACAATGGTTTCCTGGACACATGGCGAAAGCGCGAAGACAAGTTACTGAAAAACTAAAGTTAGTGGATATTATTTTCGAACTTGTGGATGCCAGATTGCCTTTATCTTCACGAAATCCAATGATCGATCAAGTGATTCAGCAAAAACCACGTCTTATTATCTTAAACAAAATGGACATGGCCGATGAAGTTGAAACGAAAAAATGGATTCGTTATTTCGAAGATCAAGGTACTCGTGCAGTTGCCATCAATTCACTTGAAGGCAGAGGGTTGCAATTAGTTACGAAAGCATCAAAAGAAATACTTGAAGAAAAATGGGATCGGATGATTTCAAAAGGTATTAAGCCTCGTGCCATTCGAGCGATGATTGTTGGAATTCCAAATGTCGGTAAATCGACACTCATCAACCGTTTATCGAAAAAAAGCTTAGCGAAAACTGGAAATATGCCAGGTGTTACGAAAGCTCAGCAGTGGATTAAAGTCGGGAAAGAAATTGAACTATTGGATACACCGGGTATTTTATGGCCGAAGTTTGAAGATCCTGAGACTGGATTGAAACTGGCCGTTACGGGAGCAATCAAAGATTCAGTTATTCAAATGCAGGAACTGGCTATTTATTCTCTGAAATTTCTAGCAGAACGCTATCCAGAACGCATGATGGAGCGTTATGGAATTGACCATGTGGATGAAGAAATCGTCAATACCTTTGATCATATCGGAAAAAAGCGTCGTTGTTTAGATCAGCATGGCGAAATCGACTATGAAACAACCGCTGAAATAATTGTTCGCGATATTCGGAACCAGCATTTGGGCAAAGTGACGTTCGATTATAGAGATGAAATGATTGAAGAAGAGTGAGGGTTTCCTCTATTCGATTACCGGCTGTTCCTCGATTTTGAGGAACAGCTTTTTTGATAAGTGACACAAGCGTTGCGGCTTTAACCGTAGCATTGGAATTGAAAAAAGCGATGGTGTAGTGAAACAGCACGAATAATTCAGAAAAAATTAAATGGTGAGAGAAGTTGAATCGATGCAAACAACTACGGAAATAAAAGAAAAATTGAATGGCATAACGGAATGGCAACCGTGGATGGAGGAGCTTGAAAAGGACACGCGTAAAAGTGTTCAAACTTTATTAGCATCTTGGCTACGCAAGCAAATGCATCGGAAAAAATTGTTGGAAAATCATAATTCTAAATTAGTGTTCGACGATGTATTCAGAAAAGCCAAAGCTGATTTAGTAGCAGGAATTGATGAAGCCGGAAGAGGTCCACTAGCTGGTCCTGTGGTAACAGCTGCCGTCATTTTGCCTGAGGACTGCTCGAGCCTTGTGGGTTTAGATGATTCTAAGCAGTTGAGTAAAGTTAAGCGCGATCAGTTTGCAGAAATTATTAAAACGATTGCCATTAGCTATTCGGTTCATGTCCAGTCCCCTGAAGAAATTGATCGGCTTAATATTTATCAGGCAACAAAAAGCTCGATGACCCAAGCAGCACTGGCGCTCTCCCCTTCTCCTCATATCGTACTGGCTGATGCGATGATGCTCAAACTGCCAATGCCTTGTGAATCCATCATCAAAGGTGATGCTAAGAGCTTAAGCATTGCAGCAGCTTCTATTTTAGCGAAAACAGGAAGAGATGCCCTTATGGCGGAATACGCTCTTCAATATCCACAGTACGGATTTGAAAAACATTCCGGTTATGGCACGAAAGATCATATTACAGCGCTTGAAAAATATGGTCCATGTAAAATCCACCGATCAACATTCGAACCGATAAAATCTCTTTTGACAAAAAATTCACTGGTTTAAATAGATGAAGTTTTGTCGGAATAACGAACAACGGTGGACTTTTTGTGACAACTTTAATACAATGGTAAAGGCAATAAAATTACGATAAAGATGTTTGATTGGAGGATGACAGATGAATATCCATGAATATCAAGGAAAAGAACTCCTCAGACAATACGGCGTAGCAGTTTCTTACGGCACTGTTGCTTTTTCTCCGGAAGAAGCAGTAAAAGCGGCGAAAGAACTGAGTACGGATGTTGTCGTGGTTAAAGCGCAAATCCACGCAGGTGGACGAGGCAAAGCTGGCGGTGTTAAAATCGCTAAAAATCTGGATGAAGTCCGTACATATGCAAAAGAACTTTTAGGTAAAGTTCTTGTGACTCATCAGACAGGTCCAGAAGGCAAAGAAATTAAACGCCTGTTGATCGAAGAAGGATCTGACATTAAGAAGGAGTATTACATCGGATTGGTGCTTGACCGCCAAACTGCTCGTGTTACTCTTATGGGCTCTGAAGAGGGCGGAGTTGATATCGAAGAAGTTTCTGAAAACACTCCTGAAAAAATCTTTAAAGAAATTATCGATCCAGTAATCGGTTTGACTGGTTTCCAGGCACGCCGCATGGCTTTCAACATGAATATTCCGCCAAAGCTTGTAAACAAAGCAGCGAAATTCATGCTTGGTCTATACACTGTATTTATCGAAAAAGATGCATCTATCGTTGAAATTAACCCGTTAGTTGAAACTGGCGACGGCAATATTTTAGCGCTTGATGCGAAATTTGATTTCGATGAAAACGCTCTTTACCGCCACAAAGACATTGTGGAACTTCGCGATTTCGACGAAGAAGATGCAAAAGAAATCGAAGCCTCTAAGTATGACTTAAGCTACATTTCTTTAGATGGGAACATCGGCTGTATGGTTAACGGCGCCGGACTTGCTATGGCAACAATGGACACGATCAACTATTACGGCGGAACACCCGCTAACTTCCTTGACGTTGGGGGCGGTGCGACCGCTGAAAAAGTAACGGAAGCTTTCAAAATCATTCTTTCAGATAAGAATGTAAAAGGAATTTTCGTTAACATTTTTGGCGGTATCATGAAGTGTGACATCATTGCAGAAGGCGTTATTCAAGCTGCCAAAGAAGTAAGCCTTGAAGTGCCATTAGTAGTCCGTCTTGAAGGAACAAACGTAGAAATCGGTAAAAAACTGCTGAATGAATCAGGTCTTAATATCGTAGCTGCTGGAACAATGGCAGACGGCGCTAAACAGATCGTAGAACTTGTAGGCTAAAGAAGGGCAGGGACAAAAATGAGTGTATACATTAACAAAGACACAAAAGTGCTTGTACAAGGAATTACAGGGTCAACTGCCCTTTTCCATACAAAGCAAATGCTTGAATACGGAACGAAAATCGTTGCGGGTGTAACACCAGGTAAAGGCGGAACTGAAGCTGAAGGCGTACCTGTCTTCAATACTGTTGAAGAAGCAGTAAAAGCTACAGGCGCTAACGTATCTGTAATTTACGTACCGGCACCTTTCGCAGCAGACGCAATTCTTGAGGCTGTTGAAGCTGAGCTTGACATGGCAATTTGTATCACTGAGCACATTCCTGTATTGGATATGGTGAAAGTGAACCGTTACATGGAAGGCAAGAAAACACGTCTTGTTGGACCAAACTGCCCGGGCGTTATTACTCCGGACGAATGTAAAATCGGCATCATGCCTGGATACATTCACAAAAAAGGACATGTTGGCGTTGTTTCACGTTCAGGTACATTGACGTATGAAGCGACTCACCAATTGTCTGAAGAGGGAATTGGCCAATCGACAGCTGTCGGTATCGGTGGAGACCCTGTAAACGGTACAAACTTTATCGATGTGTTGAAAGAATTCAACGAAGATGAAGATACGTACGCAGTTGTTATGATCGGTGAAATCGGCGGAACAGCTGAAGAAGAAGCTGCTGAGTGGGTTAAAGCGAACATGACAAAACCTGTTGTCGGATTTATCGGCGGACAAACTGCACCTGAAGGAAAACGTATGGGCCATGCCGGTGCGATTATTTCTGGCGGTAAAGGAACAGCTGCTGATAAAATCAAAGCAATGAACGAAGCTGGAATCGAAGTTGCAGACACTCCATCCGTAATTGGAGAAACGTTGATTAAAGTGATTAAAGAAAAAGGTTTATACGACAAGTGTAAAACTCATTGATCTATAAGGAAGGCTCAAAATGCTGTGTTATCAGTATTTTGAGCCTTTTTTTGCATTGTGAAAATCCGGTGAAAGCAAACTGGCAATAACTGGATTAATTATAGAATTCCTGATTTTATCAAAACCGATACAGTACTGACTGTTTTATCTTAGCTTTTGATAATCCATTAAAAGGATTCTGTCCGAACGGTCATATGGTTAGTAAAAAACTTTACTATTCATTTTCCTTTATTTACAGCAAGTGTAAAACCTATTAATATGGACTATAAGTGCATGCGAAGATATGCATTTTTACCTTAAAAAAGAACAGGAGGAATAACATGAACAAAGAATTTACAGAACGGTTACTAGCGCTGCATTACGTATATCCAAAAAGCTTGAACAAATTACTGCCACTACTGGCGGATGATCCAGATTTATCAGCACTTGAACAAAAATCACCAAATGAATTAATGTCACTACTGAACATTAAATTAGAACAAGCAATCAAACTAAAAGCCTCTTACAGACAATCCCTGACATATCCCTTACGTGAAGCCTACGACAAATATAAGATCCTCCCCATGTCTTATCAACATCCTTTCTATCCCGAAAGTTTATTTGAATTAATCGATCCACCGGCTGTAATTTATGCTAAGGGAGACCTCACTTTACTCGCAAATCCTCAAAAAATCGCCATTATTGGTTCTCGGAAAGCCACTTCTTATTCGCAAAAAGCGTTGCACACAATCATTCCCCCTCTTGTTGAGAACAACTTTATCATTGTAAGTGGATTAGCAAGAGGTGCGGATGCGATGGCCCATCAAAAAACGATTGACTTAGGTGGTCGAACGATTGCTGTTACAGGTAGTGGTTTTTTGCATCCTTACCCAAAAGAAAACAACGCATTAAACGATATAATAGAAGAAAAACAGTTGGTTTTGACTGAGTATCCCCCTTATATGAAACCCTTAAAATGGAATTTTCCGATGAGAAATCGCATCATTAGTGGATTGTCTAAAGGAATTGTTGTAACGGAAGCTCTAGTGAAAAGTGGTACTTTGAGTACAATTGAACATGCGCTAGATCACGGAAAAGATATTTTTGCAGTTCCTGGAGATATTGGTTCGCTATTATCTGAAGGACCGCATAAATTAATTTTAGAAGGCGCAAAACCCGTGTGGAATGGCTGGCAAGTACTCGAAGAATACCAACAAATGACAGCTGAAAAACAATGAAAAAAATGAAAAGCCTTGCATTAAGCTAAAATCTGTTATACATTTTGCAACAGGTAATTCTTTTAAGCATTTTGAGAAACCTCTATGAGGAGGAAATAGTTATGGCGGATTTTTTAGTGATTGTTGAGTCGCCTGCAAAGGCTAAGACGATCGAACGGTATTTGGGTAAGAAATATAAAGTCCGTGCTTCACTTGGACATTTACGCGATTTGCCCCGGAGTCAAATGGGTGTAGACGTGGAAAACAATTATGAACCTCGATATATTACGATAAGAGGTAAAGGACCAATCTTACAAGATCTTAAAAAAGAAGCGAAAAAAGCGAAAAAAGTCTTTCTCGCGGCTGACCCCGACAGAGAAGGAGAAGCAATTGCATGGCATTTGGCGACGGCACTCGGTATTGATCAAACTTCAGATTGCCGTGTCGTTTTTAATGAAATTACCAAAGATGCGATTAAGGAATCATTTAAGCATCCGCGTAAAATTGATATGGACTTAGTCGATGCGCAACAAGCACGACGGATATTAGATCGACTTGTCGGCTACAGCATCAGCCCATTACTTTGGAAAAAAGTAAAAAAAGGCTTATCAGCTGGACGCGTACAATCTGTCGCGTTGCGTTTAGTTATCGATCGAGAAAATGAAATCAAGAGCTTCGAACCAGAGGAATACTGGTCAATCACTGGACAGTTCGAAAAAGCGAAGAAAAACTTCGAAGCGCAATTTTATGGCAACACAAAAGAAAAAATGAAATTGCATAATGAGGCTGACGTTAAAGCGGTCATGTCTTCCATGTCAGGAAAAAACTTTACCGTAAATCGCGTAGTGAAAAAAGAAAGAAAAAGAAACCCTTCGCCTTCTTTTACAACTTCTTCACTTCAGCAAGAAGCTGCTCGTAAATTAAACTTCCGAGCTAAAAAGACCATGATGCTTGCACAACAGCTGTATGAAGGTATTTCAGTAGGGAAAGAAGGCATCACGGGTTTGATTACGTATATGAGAACGGACTCTACCCGAATCTCGGATACGGCAAAAAAAGACACAATGGACTTTATCGTCGAGAACTACGGCGAGGAATACGTAACACAAAAAGCGCCAGCTAAGCAGTCAGCAAAATCACAAGACGCCCATGAAGCGGTTCGACCGACAAGCGTGATGAGAACGCCAGAATCGATGAAGAGCATTTTATCACGTGATCTTTACCGTCTATATAAATTGATTTGGGATCGATTTGTAGCGAGCCAAATGTCATCGGCTGTTCTAGATACAGTTATGGCAGAGTTGCAAAACGGTGAAGCAGTGTTCCGTGCAAATGGTTCACAGGTTAAGTTTCCCGGTTTTATGAAGCTTTATATTGAAGGCACCGATGACCAAAAAGAAGAAAAAGATAATATACTGCCGGAAATGGCTGAAGGCGATATCGTGAAAGCGGTCGACGTTACACCAAATCAGCATTTTACGCAGCCACCTCCGCGTTTTACAGAGGCTCGCTTAGTACGAGCACTTGAAGAACTAGGGATTGGACGTCCATCAACTTATGCACCAACTTTGGATACCATTCAAAAACGCGGCTATGTTACATTAGACGCTAAACGCTTTATTCCAACGGAGTTAGGTGAAATTGTTCATCAGCTAGTGCTCGAGTTTTTCCCGGACATTTTAAATATCGAATTTACGGCTAAAATGGAGCATGATTTGGATACAGTGGAAGATGGCGAAATTGAATGGCGCACCATTATCGATGCTTTTTACCAGAAATTCGAAAAAAATGTCGAAGTGGCAGAAAATGAAATGGAAAAAGTACAGATTAAAGATGAACCAGCTGGTGAAGATTGCGAACTGTGTGGTTCGGCAATGGTTTATAAATTGGGACGTTATGGTAAGTTCATGGCTTGTAGCAATTTCCCTGAATGCCGAAATACAAAAGCCATCGTCAAGCATATTGGCGTGAAATGCCCAACATGTAAAGAAGGCGAAATTGTTGAAAGAAAAAGTAAGAAGCGCCGGATATTCTACGGCTGCGAACGTTATCCAGAATGTGAATTCGTATCATGGGATAAACCAATTGAACGCCCATGTCCGAAATGTAACGAGTTGCTGGTAGAGAAAAAAGTGAAAAAAGGCGTTCAAATCAATTGCACAAGCTGTGATTATAAAGAAGAAGTTCAATAATACTATAGAGGTGTTTGAAAATGACGAAATATGTAAACGTAATTGGGGCAGGATTAGCTGGTAGTGAAGCAGCGTGGCAAATCGCAAAACGCGGGATTAATGTCCGTTTATACGAAATGCGCCCTGTTAAACAGACAGCAGCCCATCATACAGACAAATTTGCCGAGTTGGTGTGCAGCAATTCACTACGTGCTAACTCTTTAACTAATGCAGTTGGAGTTATTAAAGAAGAAATGCGTAAACTGGATTCAGTGATTATCGAATCAGCAGACGGTGCGTCTGTACCGGCTGGAGGGGCACTTGCGGTGGATCGCCATGAATTTGCGGCGGCCGTTACTGACAAAGTAAAAAACCATCCGTTAGTAGAAGTAATCAACGAAGAAGTAACAGAGATTCCAGAAGGCATTACGATTATCGCGACAGGCCCATTAACATCTCCTGCGCTTGCTGAAAAAATACGTGGCTTGACTGGCGAAGAATATTTATACTTCTATGATGCAGCAGCGCCAATCGTTGAAAAAGACAGTATTGATATGGATAAGGTTTATTTGAAGTCCCGTTACGATAAAGGCGAAGCGGCTTACCTGAACTGTCCGATGACAGAAGAAGAATTTAAACGTTTCCACACCGCGCTTGTCGAAGCAGAAGTTGTGCCTCTGAAAGAATTTGAAAAAGAGATTTATTTTGAAGGCTGTATGCCTGTCGAAGTGATGGCGGCTAGAGGTGAAAAAACCTTAACGTTTGGTCCGATGAAACCAGTAGGACTAGAAGATCCGAAAACAGGCGAGCGTCCGTATGCGGTCGTTCAACTTCGTCAAGACGACGCTGCTGGAACACTTTACAATATTGTTGGATTCCAGACGCATTTAAAATGGGGACCTCAAAAAGAGGTATTGAAATTAATTCCCGGTTTAGAGAATGTGGAAATTGTGCGTTATGGTGTGATGCACCGTAACACGTTCATCAATTCACCACGCGTACTGAAACCGACGTATCAGCTGAAAGCAGATGCCAATATCTTCTTCGCAGGTCAAATGACTGGAGTCGAAGGGTATGTAGAATCTGCAGGAAGTGGGTTACTAGCAGGAATCAATGCAGCGAAATTAGCGTTGGGCGAAGAATTGCTAGTGTTCCCAGCGGACACAGCGTTAGGTAGCATGGCACGTTACATTACTGAAGCAGACAGCAAGAATTTTCAGCCGATGAATGTTAACTTTGGGTTATTCCCGGAGCTAGGTGAACGGATTCGTTCGAAACAAGAACGTGCTGAAAGACACGCAAACCGTGCACTCGAATCAATTCAAAATTATATGAATACAGTAACGGTTTAATTGATAAAAGCCTCTAAATGTTGTTATAATTTAGAGGCTTTTCTATTTGGTGAAAGGTGGAGCACATATGGAGAAAGAAAAGATGCTTGAATCCTTTATGACCTATATTCAATTAGAGAAAAATTATTCAGAACACACTGTCCACCATTATGAACATGATTTGGCGGATTTTTTTCTGTTTTTGAATGCTGAAGGCGTACCTAACATTAGAGAAGTTGAGTATATACATGCCCGAAACTATATGACAAAGCTATATGATGCCAAGTTGTCTAGAACGACGGTTTCTAGGAAAATTTCTGCGATTCGATCATTTTTCCGTTACGGCAATCGTGAGTTTGGACTAGATGAAGCTGCATTTAGATCTCTCTACCATCCAAAAAAAGAAGAACGTCTCCCACAATTTTTTTATGAAGAAGAGCTTGCGCAGCTTTTTAAGTCCGTTCTAGGTGAAGACAAATTATCAGTACGCAATACCGCGCTCTTAGAATTGTTGTACGCGACAGGAATGCGAGTCAGCGAGTGCGTCTCTATTCGCTTAGGTGATTTAGACCAAGCCATACAGATTGTCAAGGTGATGGGCAAAGGCAGAAAAGAACGTTACATTCCTTATGGGCAATTCGCACAAGACGCGTTGGAACATTATATGGAAGATGCGCGTCCTAAACTGATGAAGAATCAAAAACACGATTACTTATTTGTAAATAGCCGGGGAGAGGCAGTAACCGATCGTGGAGTTCGCCACATTTTGAGCGAGTGCATGAAAAAGGCTTCTGTCAATTCTTCAATCTATCCGCACATGATTCGCCACAGTTTTGCAACTCACTTAATAAACAACGGAGCCGACATTCGGACCGTCCAAGAACTGCTTGGGCATTCCCACTTGAGTTCTACACAAGTTTATACGCATGTGACGAAAGAACATTTGCGCAATACGTATTTAAATTCACACCCGCGAGCTTAGAGAGGAGAATTTCACAATGCAAGAATTCCATGCAACTACGATATTCGCTGTTCGCCACAATGGCCAATGCGCCATGTCAGGCGACGGTCAAGTAACATTTGGTAATGCTGTTGTCATGAAGCACACAGCCAGAAAGGTACGGAAACTTTATAACGGACAAGTTCTGACTGGATTTGCAGGGTCAGTCGCAGACGCTTTTACTCTCTTCGAAATGTTCGAAGGAAAACTGACTGAGTACAACGGCAACTTGCAACGAGCAGCTGTCGAATTAGCAAAACAATGGCGCGGAGACAAAATGCTTCGTCAATTAGAAGCAATGCTCATCATTATGAACAAAGATGAATTGTTGCTCGTTTCAGGTACTGGAGAAGTAATTGAACCTGATGATGGAATTTTAGCAATCGGTTCGGGCGGCAACTACGCACTAGCAGCAGGGCGGGCGTTAAAGAAATATGCAGGTGATCATTTTACAGCTGCAGAAATTGCAAAATCGGCTTTAGAAACAGCCGCAGATATTTGTGTTTATACAAATCATCAAATTGTTGTGGAGGAATTGTCCGAATGAAAAATCAGTCAGATTTAACGCCAAGACAAATTACTGATCACTTAGATCGTTATATCGTTGGTCAAAAAGACGCAAAGCGTTCCATAGCAATCGCTTTGCGCAATCGCTACAGAAGAAGCCGTTTGGACGAAGAAATGCGTGGAGAAGTTATTCCGAAAAACATTTTGATGATCGGACCTACAGGCGTCGGAAAAACAGAAATTGCTCGCAGAATTGCTAAATTGACAGGGGCGCCATTTATCAAAGTCGAAGCAACCAAGTTTACAGAAGTTGGCTATGTGGGTCGAGATGTCGAGTCGATGGTTCGTGACTTGGTCGAGGCAGCTGTTCGTATTGTCAAAGAGGAAAAGTTTGAAGCAGTTCAATTTCAAGCAGAGTCGGCGGCTAATGAACGAATTGTAAAATTGTTAGCTCCTTCGATGCGTAAAAAACAAGCAAACCAAAATCCGTTAGAAATGCTATTTGGTCAGAAGCTTGAACAAGAAGAAGAAGAACCGACTGCAGAAGTTGAAGTTCGTGTGAAAAGAAGAGAAATCGCTGCGGACTTAAAAGCAGGTAAGTTAGAAGATGAGTGGATAACTGTAGAAGTAGTTGAAAATTCAAATTCTATGTTTGATGCATTGCAAGGTTCGGGCATGGAGCAAATGGGTGCGAGTATGCAAGATGCATTTTCTTCCCTTATGCCAAAGAAAAAGAAAAAACGTCGTTTGCAGGTAAAAGAAGCGCGTCGTATTTTAACAACTGAAGAGGCGGCAAAATTGGTGGATGATGAAGAAGTGGCATCAGAAGCAATTGAGCGCGCAGAACAGCATGGCATCATCTTTATTGATGAAATGGACAAGATTGCTAGCAAGAATGGTTCTTCATCTGTAGATGTGTCACGAGAAGGTGTGCAGCGTGATATTTTGCCAATCGTTGAAGGCTCTACTGTGTCCACAAAATATGGTGCGGTTAAAACGGATTATATGTTATTCGTTGCTGCTGGAGCTTTCCATATGTCCAAACCGTCTGATTTGATTCCTGAATTACAGGGGCGTTTTCCGATTCGTGTTGAATTACAGAAGCTAGAAGTGGGAGATTTTGTTAAAATTTTAACGGAACCAAAACATTCTTTAATAAATCAGTATAAAGCTCTTCTCGAAACAGAGGGAGTTGTGGTACAATTTAATGATGCCTCAATAGTCAGACTTGCAGAAATTGCATATGAAGTAAATCAGGACACAGATAACATCGGCGCACGCAGACTGCATACCATACTCGAGCGTCTGTTGGAAGATTTGTCTTTCGAAGCTTCCGAGATTTCACCGGCACAAATTGACATTACCCCTCAATATGTGAACGAAAAACTCGAGAATGTGGCGAAAAACAAAGACTTGTCACAATTTATTCTGTAAAACAAGGCGAAATAGTTTCAATAAAGAGTAAAAACCTTTAGAATATTGAATAAACAGAGCAAGAATTTATGTAGGAGGTTCATTTAAATGAATTTATTAGGGAAAACAAGACGAATTAACTCAATGCTGGAAGCAGCAGGCGGGAAAAAAGTAAACTTTAAAGACATGGCTGAGACTTTAAGCGAAGTAATCGAATGCAACGCATTCGTAGTTAGCCGTAAAGGTAAAGTATTAGGCTATGCAATTAACCAACAGATCGAGAATGATCGTATGAAAGGTATGCTTGAAGATCGTCAATTCCCAGTTGAGTATACACAAAAGCTTTCAAACATCACTGAAACGACTGAAAACTTAGATGTTAACAGTGAGCACACAATCTTCCCTGTAGAAGAACGCGAATTGTTTAAAAACGGTTTAACAACGATCGTGCCAATTAATGGTGGCGGCGAACGTCTTGGAACTTTGCTTCTTGGACGTGTGGATGCAGAATTCCATGACGACGATTTAATTCTTGGTGAATATGGCGCTACTGTAGTAGGGATGGAAATCCTTCGCGAAAAAGGTGACCGTATCGAAGAAGAAGCACGCAGCAAAGCAGTTGTACAAATGGCGATTTCTTCACTTTCTTACAGTGAACTTGAAGCTATCGAGCATATCTTTGAAGAACTTGATGGCAACGAAGGATTGTTAGTTGCTTCTAAAATCGCTGACCGCGTAGGAATTACACGTTCAGTAATCGTTAACGCACTTCGCAAACTTGAAAGTGCTGGTGTTATCGAATCACGTTCTCTAGGAATGAAAGGGACATACATCAAAGTATTAAACGCAAAATTCCTTGCAGAACTAGAACAATTAAAAATGAACTAAACGAATTTCAAGATGTCAGGAATTTATCCTGACATCTTTTCTTCTGTCTATTTAACCTTATTTAAGATAAAAGTGTTGCGCTTTAAAGCGTTAGCGTGATATAATTTCAAATGGTGTTAAATACACACGCATTTCGATTTGAGTCGTGGGTGCCCAATCCGGGTAACGGTTCAGAGAAGAAAAATGCGGAGGGAAAAAAATAACCTATCAGGAGGAAACATATCATGGCAGTAATCTCAATGAAACAATTGTTAGAAGCTGGTGTACACTTCGGTCACCAGACTCGTCGTTGGAACCCGAAAATGAAAAAATATATTTTCGTGGAACGTAACGGTATCTACATCATCGATCTACAAAAAACAGTTCGCAAACTGGAAGAAGCTTATAGCTTCATGAAACAAGTTGGCGAAGAAGGCGGAAAAGTTCTTTTCGTTGGTACGAAAAAACAAGCTCAAGACGCTATCAAAGAAGAAGCAGAACGCTCTGGTAACTATTACATCAACCAACGTTGGTTGGGTGGAACACTTACTAACTTCGGTACAATCCAAAAACGTGTGAACCGTTTGAAACAAATCGAGCGCATGGAAGAAGATGGAACTTTCGAAGTTCTACCGAAAAAAGAAGTTGTTCAGTTGAAAAAACAACACGAACGTCTTGTTAAATTCCTAGGCGGTATCCGTGATATGAAAGCTCTACCGGACGTAATGTTCGTAGTTGACCCACGTAAAGAACGCATTGCAGTTGCAGAAGCAATGAAATTGAACATTCCAATCGTTGGTATCGTTGATACTAACTGTGATCCGGATGAAATCGATTATGTTATTCCTGCAAACGACGATGCGATTCGCGCAGTTAAATTGTTAACTGGTAAAATGGCGGATGCTTTGCTTGAATCAAAACCGGAAGAAGATGAAGAAACTCAAGCTGAATCTGCTGAGTAATTCACGATTACACAGGTGATAAGCGGCCAACCCCTCTTATCACCTTTTTTTGAGAAAATAGCAACAAATTATGAAGGAGGAAATTAATCATGGCAGTTACAGCACAAATGGTGAAAGAATTGCGCGGAAAAACAGGCGCGGGTATGATGGATTGTAAAAAAGCATTAGTAGAAACAGACGGTAATATGGAAGCAGCACTTGATTTCCTACGCGAAAAAGGTCTTTCAAGCGCTTCTAAAAAAGCAGACCGCATTGCAGCTGAAGGAATTACTTCAATTCTTGTAAAAGAAAACGAAGCAATTATCTTCGAAGTAAACGCTGAAACTGACTTTGTTGCGAAAAACGACGGTTTCCAAACCTTAGTAAAAGAATTGGGCGAGCACCTGATTACAACAAAACCAGCTACTGTTGAAGAAGCAAATTCATCAACTATGTCTAATGGTTTATCAGTTGCAGACCACATTTCAAACGCAATCGCTAAAATTGGTGAAAAAATCACATTGCGTCGTTTTGAAATTCGTACAAAAACAGATGCAGATGCTTTCGGACCATACCTTCACATGGGTGGACGAATTTCAGTGCTTGTAGTTCTTGAAAACTCTACAGATTCAGATGCTGCACGCGACATCGCTATGCACATTGCTGCATTAAACCCTAAATACATCTCACGTGACGAAGTTTCTGCTGACGAAGTAGAACACGAGCGTAAAGTGTTGACTGAGCAAGCATTAAACGAAGGCAAACCAGAAAAAATCGTTGCGAAAATGGTTGAAGGCCGCCTTGGTAAATATTTCGAAGACATTTGCTTGCTTGACCAAGCATTTGTTAAAAACTCTGATCAAAAAGTTCGTGATTTCGCTACTTCTACTGGTGGATCGAT
Organism: Planococcus faecalis; assembly: GCF_002009235.1. NCBI lineage: Bacteria > Bacillati > Bacillota > Bacilli > Caryophanales > Caryophanaceae > Planococcus > Planococcus faecalis. Next base: position 2,228,084 of record NZ_CP019401.1, on the reverse strand, counting down.
TGAAGAATTCATCCGTTACGAAGTTGGAGAAGGCATCGAAAAACGTGAAGACAACTTTGCTGATGAAGTTATGAGCCAAGTTAACAAAAAATAAGATTTTTTATCATATGTTTTATCTTGGGGAACACAAGAATGTGTTCCCTATTTTTCAATAAAAGTGTAACGGAGGGTACCGATGAGTGTTCAGCAATATAAACGCATTGTATTAAAACTAAGTGGTGAAGCAATGGCAGGTGGACAGGGGTTCGGATTGTCCCCTGAAATCATCAAATCAGTCGCAAGCCAAGTAAAAGAAGTGGTGGAACTCGGAGTGGAAGTCGCAGTAGTAGTAGGGGGCGGCAATATTTGGAGAGGCAAAGTTGGTTCTGAAATGGGAATGGATCGTGCCACAGCCGATTATATGGGCATGCTGGCAACGGTAATGAACTCATTGGCGTTACAGGATTCATTAGAAAAGCAAGATGTAGAAACGCGTGTCCTGTCATCTATTGAAATGCGCCAAGTAGCTGAACCTTATATCCGCAGAAGAGCCATCCGTCATTTAGAGAAAAAACGAGTTGTCATTTTTGCAGCAGGTACAGGAAATCCATACTTCTCAACTGACACAACAGCAGCATTACGTGCAGCAGAAATTGAAGCCGATGTCATTTTAATGGCGAAAAACAATGTTGATGGCGTGTATTCAGCTGATCCGAAGACGGATTCTACAGCAGTAAAATATGAAGAACTTTCTTATTTCGATGTGATTCAACAAGGCTTGCAAGTGATGGATTCAACAGCTTCAACACTATGTATGGACAATGATATTCCACTCGTAGTATTCTCAATTATGGAAAATGGAAATATAAAAAGAGCTGTACTCGGAGAGAAAATCGGGACAGTAGTGAGGAGAACAATCTAATGCCGAAATCAGTAATGAATGAAACTACATCTAAAATGACTAATGCAATTCAAGCTTTTTCGCGTGATTTGGCCTCTATCCGTGCGGGGCGTGCAACTCCATCAATTCTTGATAAGTTAACAATTGACTACTATGGTTCTCCGACTCCAGTCAACCAAGTGGCAGGAATTTCGATTCCTGAAGCACGGTTGATCATGATTCAGCCGTATGACAAATCAGTTCTTGGTGATATCGAAAAAGCAATCCTTAAGTCTGACTTAGGGCTGAGCCCATCAAACGATGGTTCGGTAATTCGTTTAGCCGTACCTGCATTGACAGAAGAACGCCGCAAAGATCTTGTGAAACAAGTGAAAAAAGAAGCGGAAGAAGCAAAAGTCGGAATTCGTAATATTCGTCGAGATGCGAATGACGAGTTCAAAAAACTGGAGAAGAAAAGTGAAATCACAGTTGATGACTTGCGTGGTTATTCTGACGACGTCCAAAAGCTAACGGACGATAACATTACGAAAATTGATGAAATGGTTAAAGGTAAAGAAAAAGAGATTATGGAAGTTTAAATCGAACTTCATTTCATGTCGAGCGTCCTGTTAAACAGGACGCTTTTTCATGCAAAAAATCGGTGCTGTCTCTTTAAAGAAGCGCACAATGCTGTTTTTTTTGATATGATAAGCTATAGACATGCCGATTTGTACTAGGTGGAGGATTAAATATGTTCAATAAACTATTAAAACGAAATACTGATCAGTCTTTGGGAACCGGAGATCGCTCAGTTTTGATTTCAACTGAAAAGGTTCCGGCTCATATTGCAATTATCATGGATGGTAATGGACGCTGGGCAAAAAAACGTGCACTGCCAAGAGTTGCAGGTCATCACGAAGGGATGAAGACTGTTCGCAAAGTGACTAAGCTTGCCAACGAACTGGGTGTGAATGTGTTAACTTTATACGCATTTTCTACTGAGAATTGGAAGCGACCAAAAATTGAAGTGGATTTCTTGATGCGGTTACCTGAAGAGTTTTTAACAACTTTTCTACCGGAACTGATTGAAGAAAATGTGCGAGTGGAAATGATGGGCTATCGTCATAATTTGCCAGGACACACATTACGAGCAATTGAGAAAGCGAAAGAAGCTACAAAGGGTAATACCGGACTGGTCTTAAACTTCGCTTTAAACTATGGCAGCCGTGCAGAGATTGTGGATGCTGTAAAAGATATCGCAGCGCAAGTAGCTGCTGGGACTTTAGATATCAATGATATAAGCGAAGACCTTATTTCTGGGGGGTTGATGACAAAAGGGTTGCCAGAACCGGATTTATTAATCCGCACAAGTGGCGAAGTCCGTTTAAGTAATTTTATGCTTTGGCAATTGGCCTATACTGAGTTTTGGTTCACGGAAACCTTGTGGCCCGATTTTAATGAAGATTCCTTGTTGGAAGCAATTGGGAATTACCAGAAACGCAATCGGCGTTACGGAGGGTTGAAAGGAGACGAAGTGAAATGAAACAACGGATTATAACAGGTGTCATTGCGGCAGCTCTTTTCATTCCTTTTGTTATTTATGGAGGTGTTCCGTTTGTCCTACTGGTTTATTTGCTAGGGACAGTAGCGTTGCAGGAACTTTTGAAAATGAAAGGCCGGAGTCTACGGAGTATTCCCGGTCTTATTTCTTTGCTAGCACTTTATGCGTTTATGCTCCCTGATCGTTGGGCAGACCAAGTATTTGAATGGACAGGTTATGAAAAAGTCGAATTTGCCTTTTTAGCCGTTATTCTTCTATTGATACATACAGTTGTCGTGAAAAATAGTTTTACTTTCGACGATGCCGCTTTTGCTGTTTTAGGAACTTTATATGTAGGAATCGGCTTCTTCTATTTTATCGAAACACGCGAAGCAAGCTTGAGTTACTTAATTTTTGCATTATTGGTAGTCTGGTTTACCGATTCAGGCGCATATTTTACAGGGCGCAAAATTGGAAAGCGGAAACTCTGGCCAGAAATTTCACCGAACAAAACGATTGAAGGATTTGTAGGTGGTATTGTTTGGGCAATTGGGATTGCATTGATATTTAACTACTTTATACCGTTAAATCACTCAATCATCCTGATTGTCATCGTCACAATTATCGCTTCGATTTTCGGACAAATGGGTGATTTGGTAGAATCTGCGCTAAAACGCCATTTCAATGTAAAAGATTCAGGGTCGATTTTGCCAGGGCACGGCGGAATATTGGATCGTTTTGATAGTATTTTATTTGTTATGCCTTTGCTTCATTTTTTACATTTTATCTAAGAGAGGAACTTGCTGAATGGTTAAGAAAATTGTTTTATTGGGAGCTACCGGTTCAATCGGTGTACAGACAGCTGATATCATCCGAGAACATCCGCATGAATTTTCGTTGATTGGATTTTCTGCCGGAAAAAACATGGATGTTACGCGTAAATTGATCGTTGAATTCAATCCGGAAATTGTCTGTATTCAGCAAGCGGAAGATGCTAAAACACTGACAGCAGAATTCCCAGCGACGACATTCGTTTCAGGTGCGAAAGGATTAATCGAAATTGCTGTTTGGGATGCTGACATCTTAGTTAATGCAGTTCTTGGCAGTGTGGGCCTTGAGCCGACGTTAGAAGCGATTAAACTGGGTCGTACCATTGCAATCGCTAACAAAGAAACGCTCGTTACAGCAGGCCATTTAGTTATGAATAGTGCCAAACAGTTTGGTGCAGTCATCCTTCCGGTCGACAGTGAACATTCCGCATTGTTCCAAGCGCTCAATGGAGAGAAAAAAGATCAAGCTAGTCGGTTGATTTTGACCGCTTCTGGCGGTAGCTTTCGCGATTTGACTCGTGACGAGTTAAAAAATGTTACGGTACAGGATGCCTTGAATCATCCGAATTGGTCAATGGGATCAAAAATCACCATTGATTCGGCGACTATGGTTAATAAAGGTTTAGAAGTCATTGAAGCTCATGTGCTATTTGGTTTTGCATATGCCGATATTGATGTGGTGCTTCACCGAGAAAGTATTATTCATTCGATGGTCGAATTTCAAGATACGAGCGTAATCGCACAACTTGGAACTCCTGATATGAGAGTGCCAATTCAGTATGCATTGTCCTATCCTAATCGACTTCCACGACCGACAGCAAAACGATTGGATTTAGCTGAAATTAGTCAATTGAATTTTAAAAAGATGGACTATAAACGTTTTCATGCTTTGCAGTTAGCCTTTGATGCTGGAAATGCAGGTGGTACGATGACTACTGTTTTAAATGCAGCAAATGAACAGGCTGTCGCTCTGTTTCTTGACGAAAAAATCAAGTTCTTGCAAATTGAAGAAATGATTGAACGTGCAATGGATCACCATGAAGTTTTAAGCAATCCAGATCTTGAAACCATTCTGCACGTAGATGCTGAAACAAGAAAATCTGTAAAAAACATGCTAAAATGACTAAAGATCAAAACCGAATAAATTTATAAGGATGGGTTTAAAATGGAGACAGTTATCTCGTTTATAATAATTTTCGGTGCTTTAGTATTTTTTCATGAATTTGGTCATTTCCTTTTTGCAAAGCGAGCCGGTATTTTAGTCCGTGAATTTGCGATTGGTATGGGCCCGAAAATCTTGGGTATTACTAAAGGAGAAACGCTTTATACGTTGCGTTTGTTACCAATTGGTGGCTATGTACGTATGGCAGGCGAAGATATGGACACAATCCATCTTCAAGCAGGTCATCGTATTGGTGTTCTTTTAAACAAAGAAGGCCAAGCTAAAAAAATCATCATGAATCAGAAGCATGTTTACCCTGAAATTTTATTTCTTGAAGTAGAAGAAGCAGACCTTGAAAAAGAACTGTGGATCAAAGGCTATGATGAAGATGAAAAGCTAATACGCATTGAAGTTGCGCGTGACGCGGTTGTTGAGGAAAATGGCAGAGAAACCATTTTGGCCCCTTACGACCGACAATTTGATTCGAAATCAGTGGGCAAACGATTCATGACAATTTTTGCAGGACCGCTTTTCAATTTCATTTTGGCATTTCTTATTTTTACAGCAATTGGCATGATGCAGGGTGTCCCAACTTTTGAACCTGTTATTACCGAAGTAACGGAAGCAAGTCCAGCGGCAGAAGCTGGAATGCAAAATGGTGACTTGGTAACTGAAATTGAAGGAAAACAAATTGGCACTTGGGATGAACTAGTTGAATCGGTTCAGACGAATGCGGGGAATCCGCTTGCTTTTAGTGTTGAACGGGACGGTGAGCTGTTAGACTTTACCATTACACCTGAAATTTCAGATCAATCCGCTGAAGAAATCGGTGTAATCGGTGTACTTTACGAAAGTCCGGTAGAAAAAGATTTCTTTGGATCTTTTGCCTACGGCGCAGAACAAACCATCTTTTGGTTTAAAGAAATTTTCCGTTTGCTTGGTATGCTCGTAACGGGCCAGTTTACAATTGATGCACTTTCTGGTCCAGTGGGCATTTACAAAACGACTGAAGAAGTAGCTAAATATGGATTCTTTACTTTGATGAGTTGGGCAGGTATGCTCAGCATTAATCTCGGCATCATGAATCTACTGCCATTACCAGCACTTGACGGTGGACGTTTAATGTTCTTTATTCTTGAAGCGGTGCGGGGCAAACCGGTGGATCGGCAAAAAGAAGGAATGGTCCATTTTGTTGGAATTATGCTTCTCATGCTGTTAATGATTGTCGTCACCTGGAATGACATTCAAAAGTATTTCTTTTAAATAATAGCAAGTGGGCAGTACTGGACAGGCAACTATATGCCTGTCCAAAGCTTTTCGTCTTAAAAATTTTATAGTCAGTTGAGGTGTATTTTGGAATGAAACAAACAGCAACTTTTATCCCGACATTACGTGAAACGCCAGCAGATGCAGAAGTGAAATCGCATCAATTATTATTACGTGCAGGATTTATTCGACAAAATACGAGTGGTATTTATTCGTTCTTGCCACTCGGTAAACGTGTACTTCAAAAAGTTGAAACGGTAATTCGCGAAGAAATGGAAGCAGCGAACAGCGTTGAGATTTTCATGCCTGCACTTCAGCAAGCCGAACTATGGCAAGAATCAGGCCGGTGGTATACCTACGGGGACGAATTGATGCGTTTGAAAGATCGTAACGACCGCGAATTTGCCCTAGGCGCAACGCATGAAGAAGTGATCACAAGCTTATTGCGTGATGAAATCAAATCTTACAAGAAATTGCCATTGAACTTATTCCAAATTCAATCAAAATTTAGAGATGAGAAACGTCCTCGCTTTGGCTTGTTACGTGGTCGTGAATTTTTAATGAAAGATGCTTATTCATTCCATGCGACACCTGAAAGTTTAGACGAAACATACGATGTCATGATGCAAGCATATAAGAACATCTTCACACGTCTTGGTTTAAACTTCCGTGCAGTTATTGCAGATTCTGGTGCAATTGGCGGAAAAGACAATCACGAATTTATGGTGTTGTCAGAAATTGGCGAAGATACAATTGCTTACTCGGATACTTCTTCATATGCAGCGAATATTGAAATGGCAGCAGTTAACGTAAGCTATCCAGTATCAGGTGAAATTCCTGAAACGGTGGAAAAAGTTGCAACGCCAGGCAAAAATACCATTGCAGATGTAGCGGACTTCTTCCAAACGACTGCTGAAAAATGCATCAAAACGATGGTCTTTAAAGCAGATGATGAACTGGTCATCGTTTTAGCAAGAGGTGATCATGAAGTTAATGATGTTAAAGTAAAACACGCTACAGGTGCTACAGTTGTCGAAATGGCAACTCCCGAAGAGGTACAGCACTTATTAGGTTGTGATATCGGTTCGCTTGGACCTATCAATTTGCCGGAAGATATTCGATTGTTTGCTGACCATGCAGTAGAAAACATTGTAAATGGGATTGCTGGAGCTAACGAAAGTGGTTACCATTATAAAAATGTTACACCAGGAAAAGATTTTTCAGTTCCTGCTTTCCACGACCTGCGCTTTATCCAAGAAGGCGATGCTTCACCGGACGGTCAAGGAATGATTCAATTTGCTAAAGGAATCGAAGTCGGACATATCTTTAAGCTAGGGACGACTTACAGCATTCCGCTAAAAGGAACTTTCTTGAACGATCAAGGCAAAGCAATGCCTTACATTATGGGATGTTACGGAATCGGTGTATCACGTGTATTGGCTGCAGTTGCAGAACAATTCCAAGACGAAAATGGTTTTACCTGGCCAGACGTTGTTGCTCCTTATGAAGTTCATCTAGTACCAGTCAACGTTAAAGACGATGCTCAACGTGAACTTGGCGAGGAACTTTATTCGCTATTAAAAGAAAATCGTTACGAAGTACTACTTGATGACCGTAAAGAACGTGCAGGTGTGAAATTCGCAGATGCAGATTTGATTGGCTTACCAATCCGTATCACCATTGGCAAAAAAGCTTCAGAAGGAATTTTGGAAGTTAAAATACGTCGTACAGGTGAAACATTTGAATGGACGCGCGACGAAGTACTTGAGAAAATACAGCAGTTTTTTAAAAAATAACAGTGAAATCTGATATGATGAAAGGAAAGTACACATTGTACTTTCCTTTCTTTTTCTGCCCGCTTCAGAATCTACAGGGATGTCTCAAATGAGCTATCAAAATTTAATGAACGGGTATAGCTACCTTCCTGATTAGGAAAAGAATCACTTACCTTCCTGTTTATTAATTTCTATATTTTTATGGTTTTAGTTACTTCTATACACATAGCATTTAAAGGAAGAGTGGAAAGCGTCCGCCTAAAGCAATTTTTTACAATTCGCTTTTCTCAAATCACTACCATGAAGGGGATCATTATGACAAACGAGCAAGACTCCAAAATGCGATTCAACTTGCTGCTTCAGCATCTCGACTTAACGGACGATGTGCACATGCCTTTTTTTGAAGAGGCTGAATTGACACGGATGACGGTCCATAAAAAAGAGCGGTCGTGGAAATTTCTTGTGAAATTGAAGAATATCCTGCCGATTGATTTGTACTTATTAGTTAAAGAACGACTTTATAGCACCTTTTCTCCGATTGCTTCCGTTCAATTAACTATTGAAACAACGCAAGAAACAGCACAAGAAAATCTTGTGTTGTCTTACTGGAAATACGCGGTTGAAGAATTAGCAGACATGGCACCTCCACTGCGTGATCGCTTATTGTCGCAAGTACCTGTATGGAATGGCAATAAACTATTATTACAATGCAATCATCAACATGAAATGATGGCGTTAAAATCAAAATACAGCGAAAAACTAGCAGCAGTATACCGTCAGTTTGGATTTCCACATGTCGCGATCGATTTCCAATTGTCTGACGAAAATCAGGAAGCTGCCCACGAAGCATTTATGGCAGAGCGTCTACGTGAAGAAGAAGAAATGGCTAGAAAAGCACTATCAGATATGAAAAAACGAGAAACCAACCAGAGAGAAAATGGAGCTCCTTCAGGACCATTCCAGATGGGTACTGCTATCAAGCCAGATGAAAACATTGTAGAGATTAAATCCATCACTGATGAAGAGCGCCGAGTGACAGTTGAAGGTTACGTCTTTGATGCAGAAGTGAGAGAACTTCGAAGTGGACGTTCGCTGTTAACAGTTAAAATAACGGATTATACTGATTCAATTCTTATCAAGATGTTCTCGCGTGATAAAGAAGATGCTGAACTCATGGCTAATGCGAAAAAAGGCATGTGGTTAAAAGCGCGCGGCTCGATCCAAACGGACACTTTTGTTCGTGATTTAGTCATGATGGCGCAAGATATGGTTGAGATCAAACCGGAACTTCGCCGGGATACAGCGGAAGAAAAGCGTGTCGAATTGCATTTGCATACACCGATGAGTCAAATGGATGCTGTGTCTTCTGTCGATTCACTCGTCAGTCAAGCGGCTAAATGGGGACATCCAGCAATCGCAATTACCGATCATGCTGGTGTACAATCATTTCCGGATGCCTATGCTGCCAGTAAAAAACATGGCATTAAAGCAATATTTGGTTTAGAAGCAAATTTAGTAGACGACGGGGTACCGATTGCTTATGAAGAGCGTCATGCGTTATTAGAAGAAGAAACGTTTGTGGTATTTGACTTAGAGACAACAGGGTTGTCTGCTGTATACGACACCATTATTGAACTAGCTGCTGTAAAAATTAAGGGCGGCCAAATTATTGATAAGTTCGAAAGCTTTGCCAACCCTCATCATGAGCTGTCATCGACGACAATTGATTTGACTGGCATTACAGATGACATGGTCAAGAACGCACCAGAAGTGGAAGAAGTGATTCGCAAATACCATGAATGGGCAGGCGATCATATTATGGTTGCCCATAATGCTTCATTCGATATGGGCTTTTTATACGTATGTTATAAAAAATACGGTATCGATAAAAAGCATGCCACCATTGATACGTTAGAACTGGCTCGCATGCTTCATCCAGAGTTGAAAAGTCACCGGTTAAACACCTTGGCTAAGAAATTTGGCATTGAGCTGACACAACATCACCGAGCCATCTATGATACAGAAGCGACTTCGTATTTATTGACGCATCTGTTAAAAGAAGCAGATCAAAAAGGGATTCTTTATCACGATCAAATCAATGACTATGTCGGTAGTGGGGATGCGTACAAACGTGCACGTCCAACTCACTGTACGTTACTTGCGCAAAATCAAGAAGGATTAAAAAACCTATTCAAGCTGGTGTCTGCTTCACATATCGATTATTTCTACCGAGTGCCGCGTATTCCACGTTCACTATTGCAAAAACATCGAAATGGACTGTTAGTCGGTTCAGGTTGTGATAAAGGTGAAGTATTTGAAGCGGTCATGCAAAAATCGATGGAAGAAGTTGAAAAAGCAGCGCAATTTTATGATTATTTGGAAGTTCATCCAAAAGAGGTTTACTCGCATTTAATCGAACGAGAAATGATCCGTGATGAATGGAACTTGGAAGACATTATCCGGAAATTAGTGAAAATTAGCCGTAAATTAGAGATTCCTCTGGTTGCTACTGGCAATGTCCATTATTTAGACGAGACAGATGCTATTTTCCGACAAGTGTTGATTGGATCTCAAGGTGGAGCCAATCCACTGAATCGAACCAAATTACCAAAAGTACATTTTAGAACGACAAATGAAATGCTAGATGCTTTTGAATTTCTTGGAAGTGAAACAGCGCACGAACTAGTTGTAGCAAATTCCTTGAAGATTTCAGACATGATTGATGTTGTGAAACCCATTAAGGATGAATTGTATACACCGAAGATTGAAGGAGCCGATGAAGAGGTCCGTGAGTTGAGCTACAACATGGCTAAACAGATTTATGGATTGCCTTTACCAGAAATCGTAGAGGCGCGTATTGAAAAAGAACTAAAGTCCATTATCGGTCACGGATTTGCGGTTATTTACTTGATTTCACATAAGCTTGTTAAAAAGTCATTGGACGATGGCTATCTAGTGGGTTCTCGTGGGTCGGTTGGTTCTTCGCTCGTCGCAACATTAACAGAGATTACGGAAGTAAATCCGCTGCCGCCACATTACATTTGTAGAAAATGCAAAAAATCAGAGTTCTTTGATGACGGTTCGGTAAGCTCTGGGTTTGACTTAAAAGACAAAAATTGTCCAGATTGCGATGTGCCATATCAAAAAGAAGGTCAAGATATTCCGTTTGAAACCTTCTTAGGATTTAAAGGGGATAAAGTTCCCGATATTGATCTGAACTTTAGCGGTGAATATCAATCAAAAGCCCACAACTATACAAAGGAATTATTCGGTGAAGACAATGTATTCCGTGCAGGAACGATCGGTACGGTTGCGGAAAAAACAGCCTATGGGTACGTGCGGGGATATGCAAATGATCGTGATATGACGTTGCGCGGAGCAGAAATCGATCGTCTGGTGCAAGGATGTTCGGGCGTTAAACGAAGTACCGGACAGCATCCAGGAGGAATTATTGTCGTACCTGATTATATGGACATTTATGATTTTTCGCCGATACAGTTTCCGGCGGATGCGCAAGACTCTGAATGGAAAACAACGCATTTTGATTTCCATTCGATTCACGATAATTTATTGAAGCTTGATATACTTGGTCACGATGACCCGACAGTTATTCGCATGCTACAAGATTTATCAGGAATCGATCCGAAAACCATCCCGACCGATGATCCTGAAGTGATGAAAATATTCGCTGGACCAGAATCGCTCGGTGTAACGAAAGAACAAATTGGTTGCAAAACGGGGACACTTGGCATTCCTGAATTTGGTACGCGATTTGTGCGGCAGATGTTAGAAGAAACAAAGCCAAATACATTCTCGGAACTGGTTCAGATTTCAGGACTTTCTCACGGGACAGACGTTTGGTTGAGTAACGCGCAAGAATTAATTCAAAACGGAACTTGTCAGCTGTCCGATGTAATTGGTTGCCGTGATGACATCATGGTTTACTTGATTTATCAAGGGCTTGAATCTTCATTAGCGTTTAAAATTATGGAGTCAGTCCGAAAAGGTAAAGGGTTAACGCCTGAATTTGAGGAAGCGATGAAAAAAGAGGGTGTGCCGAACTGGTACATCGAGTCATGCAAAAAGATTAAGTATATGTTCCCGAAAGCCCACGCTGCTGCTTATGTATTGATGGCGGTAAGAATTGCTTATTTCAAAGTACATTTCCCGGTTCTTTATTACGCGGCTTACTTTACGGTTCGTGCGGAAGATTTCGATGTCAATGCTATGGCCAAAGGATCACAAGCGATTCGGACTGTAGTTAGCGAAATTAATGCCAAAGGATTGGAAGCTTCGACAAAAGAGAAAAACTTATTAACGGTTATGGAACTGACACTCGAAATGGTGGAGCGTGGCTATACTTTCCAAAAAGTCGATTTGTATAAATCCTCTGCAGATGAATTTATTATTGAAGGAAATAGCCTGATTCCTCCTTTTAATGCCATTCCAGGACTCGGGACCAATGCGGCAAAATCGATCGTTGCTGCACGCGAGCATGGAGAGTTTTTATCAAAAGAAGATTTGCAGCAACGTGGTCGTGTTTCAAAAACAATCATCGAATACATGGATGATCACGGTTGCCTTGAAGGCATGCCTGAGGCTAATCAGCTATCCTTGTTCTAGCCAGTTGCACCGCGGTGCCGGTTGTGGTATTATTGTAGTAACATTTATTGATAGCTCTGTCGCAGAAGAGTGGGTTCTCCCGCTCTTTTCTGTTTGTTTGGCATAAAATTGGCGGGAGGCTTATATGAGCAAAATTACAGAACAAATCGAGAAAATAGTACAACCCATTACCAGTGAATTAGCATTGGAACTTGTAGACGTGGAATTTTTAAAAGAAGGTCGCGACTGGTTTTTACGAGTATATGTAGATAATCCAGAAGCACCTATCGATATTGACCAATGCGCTTTAGTAAGCGAAAAGTTGAGCGAAATTTTGGATCAATTAGATCCGATTGAACAAAACTATTTCTTGGAAGTTTCATCTCCAGGTGCTGAACGTCCATTGAAGAAAGAAAAAGATTTTGAAAAAGCCCTTACTAAATTTATCTACATCAAAACCTATGAACCGGTTGAAGATGCTAAAGAGTTTGAGGGTTATTTAAAGTCCTACGATGATGAACAAGTAGAAATTGAAATTAAAATCAAAACACGCAGAAAAATAATTAATATCGCAAAAGACAAGATCGCAGTGATCCGTTTAGCCATTGATTTTTCTGTAAAACCTGATTGAAGAACCTGGGAGTGAATAAAATGAGCAGTGAGTTATTGGATGCTTTTGAAGTACTAGAGAAACAAAAAGGGATTTCACGTGAAGTCTTGATTGAAGCGATTGAAGCGGCATTGGTAACAGCATACAAACGGAATTTTAACCAAGCGCAGAATGTTCGTGTAGACTTGAACTTGAACACAGGAACAATGCTGGTTTACTCACGTAAAGATGTTGTAGAAGAAGTAGAAGATGAACGTCTTCACATCTCATTAGAAGATGCTAAAGTTATTAATCCAGCTTATGAACTAGGAGATATCGTGGAACAAGAAGTAACACCACGAAACTTCGGTCGTATTGCTGCACAGACAGCCAAACAAGTTGTTACTCAGCGCGTTCGTGAGGCTGAGCGTGGCTTAATCTTTGAAGAGTTTGTTGATCGTGCAGATGATATCGTAAACGGTATCGTTGAGCGTATGGACGCTCGCAATTTATACGTTGGACTTGGCAAGGTTGAAGCTGTGTTACCGCAGACAGAACAAATGCCAAATGAACATTACAAACCGCATGACCGCATTAAAGTGTACATCACGAAAGTAGAACGCACGACACGCGGACCACAAGTGTTTGTATCACGTACACATCCAGGACTACTGCGCCGTTTATTCGAAAACGAAGTGCCTGAAATTTATGATGGCATTGTTGAAATCAAATCAATTGCACGCGAAGCAGGAGATCGCTCGAAAATTTCCGTTTTTGCCCACCGTGATGATATTGATCCAGTAGGTTCGTGCGTTGGATCTAAAGGTGGTCGTGTTCAGACAATCGTTAACGAATTAAGTGGAGAAAAAATCGATATTGTAGAATGGTCAGAAGAACCGGTCGTTTTTGTAGCAAATGCGCTTAGCCCATCTAAAGTATTAGATGTACAAGTAAACGAAGAAGCAAAATCCACAACCGTTGTTGTGCCTGACTATCAACTATCTCTTGCTATCGGTAAACGTGGACAAAATGCCCGTTTAGCAGCGAAGTTAACAGGTTGGAAAATCGATATTAAAAGTGAAACAGATGCACGCGAACTAGGAATTTATCCAAATGAAAATTCTAGCATTGAACTAGTTGAATCTGGCGAAGAACTAGACGATTTTGATTTTTACGAAGAAAAAGAATAACGTAGAAAAGGTGATGTCCGTTGGCTCTGCAAAAGAAAATTCCATTACGGAAGTGTGTAGCTACAGGCGAGATGCATCCTAAAAAAGAAATGACCCGCGTTGTCCGTTCGAAAGAAGGCGAAGTATCCGTCGATTTGACAGGCAAAAAATCAGGACGCGGCGCATATCTTTCAAAATCGGAAGATGCCATCGCGACTGCCCGCAAAAAGAAAGTACTGGACAAGCAACTAGAAGTTAAAGTTCCAGACGAAATTTATGATGAGTTAATTCGCGTCGTTCTTAGAGAGCAGTTGAAATAATGAACAAACAAAAAATCCTTCAATTACTTGGATTAGCCACACGTGCAAGAATGACCATTTCAGGTGAAGAGATGTCCGTGAGCGAAGTTCGAAAAGGGAAAGCGAAATTAGTAATTATTTCTGAAGACGCTTCTGATAATACACACAAGAAGTTGCACGATAAATGTAAATCCAATGGAGTAGAACTCCGTGTTTTTGGGTCCCGGTATGAATTGGGACATGCGATAGGTAAGGAAGAGCGAGTAGTAATTGCAATCACAGATTCTGGATTTGCAAAAAAACTAATCAGCTTAATTGAAGAAATTAATCGGGGGCGAGCAGATGACCAAAATTCGAGTACATGAATACGCGAAAAAAGTAGATAAGCCAAGTAAAGAAATTATCAATGAATTGTCAAAGCTTAATGTTAAAGTGCCAAACCATATGGCGACATTAGAAGATACAGATGTGACAAAGTTGGACGGCATTTACAAAAACGCTTCAGCTGGACAGCGCACACAAGCACCATCAAGCCCGTCACGTCCATCATCACAAGGCCAGTCACGTCCATCGGGAAGTCAATCCCGTCCGTCACAAGGCCAATCACGCCCATCACAAGGTGGACAATCCCGTCCGTCACAAGGCGGACAGTCACGCCCATCAGGACAAAGTCAATCCCGTCCGGCAGCAGCTCCTAGTCAAGGACAATCCCGTTCACAAGGGAATGGCCAACGACCAACAGCACCAGCCAAAACAGGATCAAACTTTACGCCAAAGGCAGCTAAACCAACAGCAGGTCCGGGTCAACGTTCTTCAGGTCGTCCTGGTGGTGGAAACCGTAACGGCTTCCAAAACCGTAACCGTAAAGGCAAACAGCAACAACCGGTAAATCCGTTGCCACCAATGCCTAAAAAAGAAAAAGAGTTACCAGCTAAAATTACTTTCAGTGAGTCATTGACAGTAGCTGAGCTGGCAAAAAAATTAGGACGCGAGCCGTCTGAAATTATTAAAAAATTATTCATGCTTGGTGCAATGGCTACCATTAACCAAGAATTGGATAAAGATACAATTGAATTAATTTGTGCTGAATATGAGGTTGAAGTAGAAGAAGAGATCTTGGTGGATAAAACCGATCTTGAAGTTTATTTTGAACCAGAAGATGAAAATCTTAATGAAGAGCGTCCACCAGTTGTCACAATTATGGGGCACGTTGACCATGGTAAAACAACTTTGCTGGATTCAATCCGTAACACGAAAGTGACTGCTGGAGAAGCAGGTGGAATTACGCAACATATTGGTGCTTACCAAGTAGTTGACAACGGCAAAAAAATCACGTTCCTGGACACTCCTGGACACGCAGCGTTTACAACAATGCGTGCGCGCGGAGCAAAAGTGACTGACATTGCGATTATCGTTGTAGCGGCTGATGATGGCGTTATGCCACAAACGGTAGAGGCGATTAACCATGCCAAAGCTGCAGAAGTTCCAATTATTATCGCAGTCAACAAAATGGATAAGCCAAGTGCAAATCCTGATCGTGTCATGCAAGAATTGACTGAACATGGACTAGTGGCAGAGGCTTGGGGTGGCGAAACAATCTTCGTTCCAATTTCTGCTTTAACTGGAGACGGCATCGATTCATTACTTGAAATGATCTTACTAGTTTCAGAAGTTGGCGAACTAAAAGCAAATCCCGCACGTCGTGCAATTGGTACAGTGATTGAAGCAGAGCTTGACAAAGGTCGCGGTTCTGTTGCAACTCTTCTAGTACAAGATGGAACATTAAAAGTTGGAGATCCGATTGTTGTCGGAAATACATTTGGTCGCGTTCGAGCAATGGTGTCTGATATTGGCCGCCGCGTAAAAGAAGCGGGACCATCAACACCAGTTGAGATTACCGGTTTGAATGATGTACCTCAAGCGGGTGACCGTTTTGTTGTCTTCGAAGATGAGAAAACTGCTCGTCAAGTGGGAGAAACACGTGCAACTTCAGCGCTTCAAGTTCAGCGTTCTGAGAAAACACGCGTTACACTTGATAACTTGTTTGATCAATTGAAACAAGGCGAAATGAAGGAGTTAAACTTGATTGTCAAAGCTGACGTTCAAGGAGCCGTTGAAGCAATGGCTGCATCTCTTCTTAAACTTGATGTAGAAGGCGTCAATGTGAAAATTATCCACACGGGTGCTGGTGCGATTACAGAATCTGATGTTTCATTGGCAGCTGCTTCAAACGCTATCGTTATTGGTTTTAACGTTCGTCCAGATGCAAACGCAAAACGTGCTGCTGATGCTGAAGGCGTCGACATCCGTTTACACCGCATTATCTATAAAGTAATTGAAGAAATCGAATTTGCTATGAAAGGGTTGCTTGATCCTGAATTTGAAGAAAAAATTATCGGACAAGCAGAAATCCGTAGTACATTCAAAGTTTCTAAAGTCGGAACAATTGCCGGAAGTTATGTAACTGAAGGTAAGATCACGCGTGATAGCGGCGTCCGTGTCATTCGTGAAGGAATCGTTGTATTTGAAGGCGAAATCGATACGTTGAAACGTTTTAAAGACGACGCGAAAGAAGTAGCAAAAGGATACGAATGTGGGATCACAATTAAAAACTTCAATGATGTTAAAGAGTTAGACATTATCGAAGCATATATTATGGAAGAAATCGTACGCAAATGATCTTGTATATGGAATGTGAATTTTTCATTCCAACTGCACATTCGTTAAAAGATAAACGGGCAGTAGTGAAGAGTATGCTGACCCGTAGCAAGCAAAAATTCAATGTTTCTACAGCAGAGATTGATCACCAAAATGTATGGCAGCGAACCCGCCTTGCTTTTGTTATTGTTTCTTCATCAAAAGAAGTGGCAGATAAAGAAATGGCACAAGTTCTCTACTATTTGGAAAGCAATCCTGCATGGGAATGCTTGGAGTTTGAAAAAGAATATTTGTAAGAACGAGGTGGACCATCAATGACAATGCGCGCGAATCGTGTAGCTGAGCAGATGAAAAAAGAGCTTAGTGATATCATCAGTCGAAAACTGAAAGATCCACGTATCGGATTTGTCACTGTAACAGATGTTGAAGTTACAGGAGATCTCCAGCAGGCAACAGTATACATCAGCGTATTAGGCGAAGACCATGCAAAAGAACAGACATTGCTTGGGTTGACGAAGTCAAAAGGATTTATTCGCTCCGAAATTGGACAGCGGATCCGTCTCCGTAAAACTCCTGAATTGTCTTTTGAAATCGATTCATCGGTTGCGTACGGCAATCGAATTGATACGTTATTGCGTGGTATTCAAGAACCAAAAGAAGATTGAAATCAAAGCCTGCTGTCTATTGTAGACAGCAGGCTTTTTTGGCATCAAGCAAAGGAGATCAACAAAATGGCGCTAAATGGAATTTTACCATTATGGAAAGAAAAAGGAATGACTTCCCATGATTGTGTTTTTAAACTCAGAAAAATTCTTCAAACAAAAAAAGTAGGACATACGGGCACACTAGACCCTGAAGTGGATGGGGTATTGCCGATTTGTATCGGGAACACGACAAAAGTGGCTGAATATATTACGGACCAAGGCAAGACCTATGAAGCTGAAGTAACAATTGGCTACTCAACAGATACAGAAGATGCTACAGGTGAAACAGTTGAGACAGATGCTTCCAAAAAAGTGATTACGCGAGCGCAAGTGGCAGAAGTTTTGCTGCAGCTGACCGGTAACATTAAACAAATTCCACCGATGTATTCAGCAGTCAAAGTAAATGGCAAAAAATTATACGAATATGCCCGTCAAGGAATTTCGGTTGAGCGACCTGAACGAATTGTGCGCATTGATTCGATTGAATTGCTTGATGACGATCAGCGATGGATCGGTGAAAAAATTAGCTTTAACATTCGCATCCGTTGTGGCAAAGGAACTTATATTCGGACATTGGCCGTGCAAATTGGGGAAGCGCTAGGTTATCCTGCGCATATGTCGAGACTAACACGCACAGAATCAGGGAAATTTAGTGAAAAAGATTGTGTAACACTTGCTGAAGTGGCTGAACTTGCTCAAAATGGGCATATGGATGATATTTTAAAACCGTTAAGTTATGGCCTAAGTGCGTTTCCGTTTTTGGAAATTGAACAGCAACAAGTTTTTGCTGTGAAAAATGGTCAAGTGTTAGCGCGCCACGCCATACTAGATGAAATGGGTTTTGTAGCTTTAACCTACAAGGGGCAGCCAGTGGCACTCTATAAAAA
Source organism: Planococcus faecalis (assembly GCF_002009235.1). Taxonomy (NCBI): domain Bacteria; kingdom Bacillati; phylum Bacillota; class Bacilli; order Caryophanales; family Caryophanaceae; genus Planococcus; species Planococcus faecalis. Next base: position 2,209,744 of record NZ_CP019401.1, on the reverse strand, counting down.
TCACCCTGAAAAAGCGGATAAAATGAAACCTGAAAAAATGTTCGGTTTTCCGACAGCAGACGAGGTGTAATATGGAAATTATTCATTTGAATTACCCGAACCATGTAAAACCAGATAGTGAAACTGGACCAATCTCCCTGGCGTTAGGTTTTTTTGATGGTGTACATAAAGGACATCAACGCGTCATAGGAGAAGCCATTAAACAAGCTCACCAAAAAAATATAAAGTCAGCAGTCATGACTTTTGATCCTCATCCATCGCTTGTATTGGGCGGAAGAAAAGAAGAAGTCTTTTATATTACACCTATGCAGCAAAAAATGGATATCTTAGAGGAGATGGACGTGGATTATTGTTTTATCGTCCGCTTTACTTCTGAATTTGCTAAATTGACGCCACAGGAATTTATCGAAATTTTTGTTAAAAACCTTCAAGTAAAACACGTGACAGCTGGATTCGATTTTTCTTTTGGTAGCAAAGGAAAAGGCGATATGGCATTGATGAAACTAATGAGCAAGGGTCATTATGATGTAACCGTTGCAGAGAAGTTAGAAGAAAGTGACGAGAAAATCAGTTCGACCCGTATTCGTGAATTATTAAAGCAAGGCGAAACCGGAAAAGTATGCCAGTTGCTTGGTCGACCGTTCAGAGTTCTGGGTACTGTAGTTAATGGCGACAAACGAGGCCGTACGATTGGATTTCCGACAGCTAACGTGGAGCCAGAGCTTGGTGCAATCGTACCGAGCCGCGGGGTCTATGCGGTGAAAATTCAGGTGCAAGGACAGCTATATAATGGTGTCTGCAATATTGGTTACAAGCCTACCTTCAACGATCCAGATGTAAAAAAACAAGTAATCGAGGTCCATATTCTTCATTTCGATAAATCCATTTACGGGGAAATGGTAGAAGTCGAGTGGTATGAACGGATCCGGGATGAGCAAAAATTTTCAGGGATTGACGAATTGAAAGCACAGATTCAATCGGATAAATTAACAGCTGAACAGTTTTTTGCAGGGATAAATTAACTCGTACGGTTGATTTTGAAAAAGTCTTATGCTATTATTTATGAGTACTGAAAGTACAAACCGTTGCTTGGCAATTCGATTCACCAACGTTTGCTCGGTAATAGGGGATATTAGAAATTAGGAGGTGGAAACAGTATGGCAATCACTCAAGAACGCAAAAATGAATTGATTAGCGAATACAAAGTGCACGACACAGATACTGGGTCTGCAGATATTCAAATCGCTATTCTTACAGAAGACATCAACAACTTGAATGAGCACTTACGTACTCACAAAAAAGATCATCACTCACGTCGTGGTCTATTCAAAATGGTTGGACGCCGTCGTAACTTGCTAAAATACTTACGTGAAAACGAAGTAGCTCGCTACCGCGAGTTAATCGCAAGACTTGGCCTACGCCGTTAATAGTAAACAGTAAAAGCGGGATTCGTCCCGCTTTTTCTTTATGGATTAAACTTTAATTTATCGCATCGCACATTGGATGCCTTTTTGATACACTACTAGTAGATACATACAGTATATAGATATACGGTAAGAGAGAGGAGCTCGATAATATGGAGCAAACAAAAAAAGTTTACACACTTGATTGGGCTGGCCGCGAGTTGCAAGTTGAGGTCGGTCAATTAGCAAAACAAGCAAACGGAGCAGCGTTAATCCGTTATGGCGATACAGCAGTTTTATCTACGGCAACGGCATCAAAAACGCCGAAACCTTTAGATTTTTTCCCGTTGACTGTTAACTACGAAGAACGTCTTTACGCTGTCGGTAAAATTCCTGGTGGTTTCATTAAACGTGAAGGCCGTCCATCTGAAAAAGCGACGTTAACAAGTCGTTTAATCGATCGTCCGATCCGTCCATTATTCCCAGACGGTTTCCGTAACGAAGTCCAAGTGATTTCAATGGTTATGTCTGTCGATCAGGATTGCCCGTCAGAAATGGCTGCAATGTTCGGTTCTTCACTTGCATTAATGATCTCAGATATTCCTTTTGGTGGACCGATTGCTGGAGTCATTGTTGGGTTAATCGACGGACAATACATCATCAACCCAACAAATGAACAACTTGAGCAAAGCTCGATTAACTTGATCGTAGCTGGTACAAAAGATGCGATCAACATGGTTGAAGCAGGAGCAAAAGAAGTTTCTGAAGAAATCATTTTAGAAGCTATTATGTTCGGTCACGAAGAAATCAAGAAATTGATCGCTTTCCAAGAACAGATTGCTGCAGAAGTTGGTAAAGCAAAAACAGATATCAAATTGTATGAATTAGATGCAGAATTGACATCTTCTATTAAAGAAGCTGTGGAAACTGACTTAAACGCTGCTGTTCAAATTAACGAAAAACAAGCGCGCAACGAAGCAATAGATGAAGTTAAAGCACGTGCAATGGCTGCATATGAAGAGTCAGAAGATGCAGTTAAGAAGCAAGCTGGCCAAATTCTTGATAAAATGGTCAAAGAAGAAGTTCGCCGCCTAATTACAGACGAAAAAATTCGTCCGGATGGCCGTGGACCTTCTGAAATTCGTCCATTGTCTTCTGAAGTCGGTGTTCTTAACCGCACACACGGCTCAGGATTGTTTACTCGTGGACAAACGCAAGCAATGAGTATTTGTACACTAGGTGCATTAGGCGATGTTCAAATTATTGATGGCCTTGGCATTGAAGATACAAAACGCTTTATGCATCATTACAACTTCCCGTTGTTCTCGGTTGGTGAAACTGGATTCCTTCGTGGACCAGGACGCCGCGAAATCGGTCACGGGGCACTTGGTGAACGTGCATTAGAAGCGGTTATTCCAAACGAAAAAGATTTCCCTTACACAATTCGTCTTGTTGCAGAAGTACTTGAATCGAATGGTTCAACTTCACAAGCAAGTATTTGTGCGTCAACACTTGCGATGATGGATGCAGGTGTACCTTTAACTGCTCCAGTTGCAGGTATTGCAATGGGTCTAGTGAAAAAAGGCGAAAACTATACTGTTCTTTCTGACATTCAAGGAATGGAAGATTATCTTGGCGATATGGACTTTAAAGTAGCGGGTACTGCAAAAGGCATTACGGCTCTTCAAATGGACATTAAAATCGACGGTCTTTCTCGTGAAATTTTGGAAGAGGCATTGGCACAAGCTCAAATCGGTCGTATTCATATTCTGGAATCCATGCTTGCGACGATTGCTGAACCGAGAACGACTCTTTCTAAATATGCACCGAAAATTATCATGGTGAAGATCAACCCAGACAAGATCCGCGATGTTATTGGACCTGGTGGTAAAGTGATCAACAAAATCATTGATGAAACGGGCGTTAAGATTGATACCGAACAAAACGGTACAATCTTCATTTCATCTGTTGATGAAGAAATGAACGCGAAAGCGAAAGCAATGATTGAAAACATCGTTCGCGAGGCGAAAGTCGGCGAATATTACGAAGGCAAAGTGAAGCGAATTGAGAAGTTCGGTGCATTTGTTGAATTGTTCCCTGGCAAAGACGGTCTTCTTCATATTTCTGAAATCCAAGAAGAACGGACTAAAGAAGTAGAAGACGTTTTGAAAATGGATCAAGTCATTCAAGTCAAAGTAATTGAAATTGACCGTCAAGGCCGTGTAAACTTGTCACGTAAGATTGTTTTAAAAGAACAAAAAGAAGCTGCTGAAAAACAAGACCAAGAATAAAGTTAACCATACGGAAATTGCCGACTTTGTCGGCAATTTTTTACTATGAGGAGGAACATGCACATGGTGACTACACAGACTTGCAAAAATGGATTGCGCATTGTTTCCGAACATATCCCGCATTTTCATTCTGTCGCAATGGGTGTCTTTGTGAACAACGGATCCCGAGACGAATTGCCAGAAGAAAATGGCATTACCCATTTTATCGAACATATGCTGTTTAAAGGTACGGAGTCACGAACAGCTAAAGAAATTGCTCGTGAATTTGATCGTATTGGCGGAGACATCAACGCTTATACCTCAAAAGAATATACATGCTACTATGCCAAAGTATTAGACCATCATGCAGAACACGCAGTAACCGTGCTAGCAGATATGTTTTTCCACTCACAAATGGACCCTGAAGAGTTTGATAAAGAACGTCAAGTTATTCTTGAAGAAATTAGCATGACAGAAGATATGCCTGACGATGATGTTCATGAGCAACTTTGGCGTGTGATGTATCCCGAAAATTCCATTGGTGCACCCATACTTGGAACTGCTGAAACATTAGCGAAATTTACACCAGAGAAAATTCGCGATTATATGGACCACCACTACACACCAGCGAATACTGTAGTGTCAGTAGCAGGTAATATTACTCCGGCCTTACTTGAGAAGATTGAAACGTTATTTGGGCATTTTGAAAAAGAAGAAAGCCCTAAAAAGTATGAACTTCCTAATTTCATGTCTGGCTATTCTTTAAAAAATAAAGAAACGGAACAAGGTCATTTATGTCTTGGTTATCCGGGCTTATCTTTAAACGATCCAGATATTTATAACATTACAGTGTTAAACAATATTATCGGGGGATCTATGTCTTCGAGATTGTTCCAAGAAATTAGAGAACAACGGGGTTTAGCTTACTCTATTTTTTCTTATCATTCGGCATATTCCGACCACGGAACTTTGGCGATTTACGGAGGAACTTCAGATGAGCAAATGGCTGAAATGCAACAAGTCATTTTAAGTTTACTTAAAGAATTAAAAAATGGTGGTATTACAGAACAAGAGGTCACAGACTCTAAAGAACAGTTAAAAGGCAGTTTGATGCTTGGGCTTGAAAGTACGAGCGCACGCATGAGCCGCAATGGCAGACATGAATTGCTGCTAGGAAAACATCAATCTTACGAAGAAGTGTTAACACAAATTGACCAAGTATCACTCGAAAAAGTAGTTGACTTATTAGAAATTCTAATAGAAGCACCCGCTGTTTCTATTATTCGTCCGAAAGAAGCTTCCTTAGTTTAAGGAAGCTTCACAGCCTGTTGAGAAACTAAGGTTTTATCGATTATCTTCTCAGTGGATTGGTCAAGAAACAAAAGAACGTGAAGTTTTTAGACCCTTCTGCTAAGCAGAAGGGTCATTTTTTTGATGTTTTGCACTGCGGCTGTCAGATAAGCCTGTTCTTGGACAGACTTGCGCCCTCGTCGCCTTGCGTAACGGAAACTATGGAGTTCTTTCGCATCGGCGAAACTCCGTTCGATGGTCTGGCTTCGTAACTTGTATAGCTTTTTTCCGCTGGGGGTGCGCTTGTTGGCGCGCACCTTTTCTTTTTCGTCTTCCCAGATGTGCCGGAAAATCGAGCGCTGCTTGCTTTTCGCGGAAAAACAATCCGAGCGCAGTGGACAATGTTCACAATCCTCCGGCCGGCTTTTGTACTGCCGATATCCCTCTCGATCTGTGGTGGCGTAGGACAACTTGCAGCCCATGGGGCAAGCATACGCATCCAGTGAAGGGACATACGTAAATAACCGTTTCGGCACTTTCGGGTTACCGCCTTTGAAACGGCGGTAGCCCATGACCACAAATGTTCCGGCTTCGTTTAACGTTTTACAGATGTGGCCGGTAAAATAGCCGGCATCCAAGGCGACGGCTTCCACCGGAAAAGCAAACTTCTTCTTTTGTACAGCGAGCCGGTCCAAATAAGGAACGGCGTCGTGCATATTGCCGGCCGTGATGTACGTATCCGTGATGAAATTGTATTTGGCATCCACCGTTCGGTGGTCGAGATAGAAAAAACCTTGAGGTTTCTGGTTTCGCATGAGGAACCCACTATCTGGATCGGTCACGCTTTCGCGGGTCATCGCCGGTTTGGTTTTGGCAACGGGCCGAATCACCTTCGGCTTCAGCGCTTTTTTCCATGGGCCTCCCGGTCAGCTACGACCGCTTCTTCCAATTCCCCCAGGTAGCTCACCACTTTTTCCGCCTTTGCTTTTCGGATAAACTTGTTCTTATTCGCATTCGCTTTGATATGCGTGGAATCGGATAGAAGCACGCGGCCACTCACCATGCCGTGGGCTTTTGCCTGACGAACCGTTTCGTCGAAAATTTCTTCAAAGACCGACGTGTCTTCAAATCGGCCCTTCCGATTGAAACTGATGGTGGAGTGATCTGGAATCCGGTCGACGAGGGAATAGCCCAAAAACCATCGGTAAGCGATGTTATCCCGAATCTCTTTTTCCAGTTGGCGTTCTGAACGAACGCCATAAAAATAGCCGATGAAAATCATTTTGAATAAGGTAATGGGCGGAATGGCGGGACGGCCGTTATCCGGACAATAATAAGGCGAAGCAATCCGTTCAATAAAAGAAAAATCAATGAGGGCATCAACGGTACGAAGAAAATGGTCGTGTGGCACGAGTTCATCAATTGAGACGGTGACCTGTTCATGACGGTGATTTTTGACGGGACCAATCATGGGACTTCGCTCCTTCTTTTTTCTTTCAGTTTACATCAAAAAAGTATCGAAATAAACAAAAAAAGACTGTCGAGAGGGTTTCTCGACAGCCTGAGAAGCTTCCTTAGTTTAAGGAAGCTTCAGCTTGTAGACAAAAGAATAGTTACTCATTTTTTGTATGCATGTGGGATTCTCCGCACCTAGTGGACGCTTTCCGCGGACTCCGCGCTGAGCCTCCTCGTCGCAAGCTCCTGCGGGGTCTCATCCCTTCGTTTTTCCGCAGGAAAGCCACTGACCGAAGGAACTTCGGGCAGTGGCTTTGCGACGAAGCTAGCGCAGCGATGCAGGAGCATATCTTTGCCCTTCGTCACTAGGTGCTCCGAATCCTAGAGTGAGTAGGCAAAAAGCTTTTAACACGTTATTTATACGGTGAAGCGCACTAAAGAATCTCACGTTGTTCGTAGTAAGAAGCCTTCAACTGGGCTGGTCCACGAAGACTCCTGTGGGACAGCGAAAGCTGAAGACCCCGCAGGAACGTCAGTGACGAGGAGGCTGAAGCTGACATAGCTGTCAACTTAAGAAAAAGGACTAACTTCTCTCGAAAGATGGTATGGAAGAATACCCATCAACGAGAGGAGTTTTTTCTATGACAGCTCCAACTACGCTCAGCTACCTGGATGCACTATTTGCATTCCTGGAACCAGAAAAGGTCGACGCCCTAGCCAAAGAAACGGGATTTATTCAACGTAAGAGAAAACTAACCGCCAGCGATTTTCTGTCGTTGCTTTTTCAGGCCCATGGAAACTTCATCGATCCGAGCTTGCAAGAACTCAGCACCAAGCTCTTGGCCGATCAGGAAATCGACATCAGTCGTACCGCAATCGATAAGAAGTTCACTAAGCAAGCTGTCCATTTTCTTCAACGGTTGGTCGAAGAGTTATTCCAGATTCAGCAATCGCTTGAACTAGCGAAACATCCAGTGGCCGTGGATTGGCCGTTTACGAGCTTGCGCATCTTAGATGCCACGCATATCGATGTGCCCAATTCATTGAAAGCGCGCGCGAAAAAAACACGCCAAACCTCCGTGAAAATCCAACATGAATTTGATGTGTTGACGGGACGACTGACCTTTTTGCGTGTCGATCTGGACAACGTCAACGACACCGTCATGGGAGGGAAACGGGTGCCGTTTCTGGACGAGCAAGAATTGTGCTTGCAAGACCTTGGCTATTTCCATTTCCACTTATTGGAGAAGATTGATGAAAACCACAACTACTTTCTCACCAAGTTTCGAAACGACGCTTATTTGGCCTATCAAAACCCGTTCCCTGCCTATCATCCGAATGGATCTGTGGTGAAGAGTAGTGAGTATCAACGCATTGAACTCGATCTCCTTTGCGAGAACATGGTACCGGGAGAAATCTTGGAACTGGAACAAGTTTACTTTGGGCACGATGCGCATTTTCCAGCACGATGTGTGCTAGTTGCCCATGGCGAAGAAGACCGACAACAGCGACTGAAAAAAATTCAGCGCCGGGCGACCAAAAGTGGGAAGAAACCCAAGCAGTTGGTTCGTGATTTAGCCAGAATAACCGGATATATGACCAACTTACCCGAACCGGTTTCAGGTTCGCACCTCGTTGAGTTGTATCGCATGCGTTGGCAAATTGAATTGATCTTTAAGGCATTGAAATCCTATTTGGAAATCGATCATTTCCGGTTGATCAAACAAGAGCGCTGGCTCTGCCATATATATGCCACATTACTGGTTTTCCTGTTAAGCCAATTGATTGCGTATCAACTTCGGAATGCGATTTGGGAAATCGAGGAGAAAGAAATTAGTGAAACCATCGCGATTCGAAGTATCGCCTGTGAGTTTTTGGCACAAATGTATGAAGCCGTCAAACAAAAAAAGAAGACGCTTCTGGCTTTTGTCCCCTTGATTTCCCACTTACTCAGCAGGACTGCACGGAAGCCGAATTCCGCTAAAGGAACAGCCTTGAAACGCCTTCAACTCAACTAGAATTACCCACCCACCCACAGCCTCCCCCAAAAAAGGGAGGCTAGTTGGCGTTCTTAGTTATCACCATTTCCGATATTCCCCTAATTCAAACCCCCATATCGTACAAATTTAATGGGCATACTCCACGTTATTTCTTAAGTTGACAGCTATGGGCTGAAGCTGAGCCCACGGAAAGCGAAGTGGCCAGCCCGGTTGGAAATTATGCATTACTATTCAGTTTAATAATACTTTATCTACAGTCTGAAGCTTCTTTAGTTTAAGGAAGCTTTTTTGTGTTTTCTATTCCTTTAGCAGACTAAATTATGTTACAATAATTCAAATCATCATTGAAGGAGCGAATATTGTGAAAACGTATAATGTAGCAATTATGGGAGCAACTGGAGCAGTTGGCCAGCAAATGAAAGAGCAATTGGAAAAACGGGATTTCCCGATAAAAGATATTGTCTTTTTGTCTTCGAGCCGTTCTGCCGGAAAAGAAATTGAGTTTAAAGGGAAAACTTTTACAGTTCAAGAAGCGAAACCTGAATCGTTTAAAGGGATAGACATTGCATTGTTCAGCGCAGGTGGCAGTATTTCAGAGGAATTTGCACCTGAAGCCGTTAAACGAGGAGCAATTGTTATTGATAACACCAGCGCATTCCGAATGGACAAAGACGTGCCATTAGTTGTGCCAGAGGTAAACAAAAGCGATCTGGGTCTTCACAAAGGAATCATTGCCAATCCAAACTGTTCAACGATCCAAATGGTTTGTGCGTTGCAACCGTTAAAAGAACAGTTTGGAATGACCAAAGTTGTAGTTTCGACTTATCAAGCTGTTTCTGGAGCCGGCATCGGTGCAATTAACGAATTAAAAGCACAGGCAGCTGATTTTGACAACGCAAAAGATGCACAAGCCGAAATGCTACCAGTTAAATCGGCAAAAAATCATTACCCGATTGCCTTTAATGTGATTCCCCAGATTGATCAATTTGCTGATAATGGTTATACATTAGAAGAAATGAAAATGATCAATGAAACTAAAAAAATTATGCATGACGATTCTTTAGCCGTAGCAGCCACGTGTGTACGTCTGCCAGTAGTCACAGGCCATTCGGAATCAGTGTATGTAGAACTATCGCGTGCAGCGACTATCGCACAGGTTAAACAAGCGATTAAAGACGCACCAGGTGTTGAATTGATGGATGACCCATCAAATCAAATTTATCCCATGCCATTAATGGCTGCGGGCCTAGATGAAGTGTTTGTCGGACGTATTCGTCAGGATTTAGACAATCCAAATGGCTTTCATTTGTGGATAGTTGCAGACAATCTAGTTAAAGGAGCAGCCTTGAATTCTGTTCAGATTGCTGAAGCGCTAATCGAAGAAAATGTTATTTGATAGAAGTTACAGACCCCTAAAACAAGCCGATCATCCTCGGTTTGTTTTTTTCTTTGGACTGTTTCCGGTCATTCCCGTATAATGAAGTCTATGGATGCGTACGGGTGAATTTTAGGAGGAAATAAATTGAGTAAAATTAAAAATGAAGTAATAAGAGTTATCCCTTTAGGCGGCGTCGGCGAAATCGGCAAAGCAATGTATGTAATAGAAATTGATGAAGATTTATTTGTTGTAGATAGCGGATTGATGTTCCCAGAAGATGAGATGCTAGGTGTTGACATCGTCATTCCGGATATGACATTCCTAGAAGAAAACAAAGACCGTGTAAAGGGAGTTTTTCTGACTCACGGTCATGAAGATGCGATTGGATCAATCGCTTATCTAATGAAAAAGATTCAAGCACCAGTTTATGGATCAAAATTAACAATTGCGTTAGCTAAAGAACATATTAAAGAACAAGGCTCTTTAAAACATGTGAAGTTTTTTGAAGTGACCAATAAAAGCCGGATGAACTTTGATAAAACACATGTAACGTTTTTCCATACGACACATAGTATTCCTGATGCACTTGGAATCGTCTTCCACACATCAGAAGGTGCCATCGTGCATACGGGTGAATTTAAATTTGATCAGTCGGCTAAAGGAAGTTACAAGCCAGATATCGCAAAAATGGCGAAACTTGGAGAAGACGGCGTTTTAATGCTGTTGTCTGATTCAACTGAAGCTGAGCGTCCAGGGTACACAACTTCTGAAATCGTGGTTGCTGATCATATTCTATCAGCATTTCTAGCTGCAGAAGGTCGTGTACTGGTATCTCTGTATTCATCAAACTTTATTCGTATTCAGCAAGTATTTGACATCGCAGCAACTACAGGTAAAAAAGTAGCGGTAGCTGGTAGAAGTCTTGAAAATAGTTATGAAGTTGGATTGCGTCTTGGCTATTTAACCGTTCATGAAGATGTTGTAATCTCCTTAAAAGATTTGGAAAACTACCGTGATGACGAAGTTGTGATTATCGTTACAGGTAACCAAGGTGAACCACTGGAAGCCTTGGACAAAATGGTTCGTAAACAACACAAAGACGTTAAAATTAAAGAAACCGACACAGTATTAATTACATTCACACCATCACCCGGTATGGAAGTTCCTATGTTCCAAACAATGAACAAACTGGCAAAAGCCGGTGCAAACGTATTAACTGCAAGTAAGAAAGTCCACGTATCAGGACATGGTAGTCAAGAAGACTTGAAAATGATGCTCAATATGATGAAACCTAAGTATTTCATTCCGATTCAAGGTGAATACAAAATGCTAATCGCGCACTCTAAATTAGCTCAACAAGTTGGGTTGCATAAGTCTGAGATCTTTATTGCTGACAAAGGGGACATCGTCGAATACAAAGGCGGCAAAGTTCGGATGAGTGGACGTGTTACTGCTGGAAATGTCTTAATCGATGGAATCGGCATTGGCGACGTAGGAAACATCGTTCTACGTGATCGTAAATTATTGTCGCAAGATGGTATTTTTATCGTCGTGGTTACGTTAAACCGCAAAGAAAAGAAAATTGCATCAGGTCCGGAAATGATTTCACGCGGCTTTGTCTATGTTCGTGAATCAGAGGAATTGATGGAAGAATCGACAAGACTTGTTCGAAAAGTCGTTGAAAAATACGTTACGAGAGACGCATTCGAGTGGAACAATATTAAACAAGAAATTCGTGATACATTGAATTCTTACTTGTTCCAACAAACAAAACGTCGTCCAATGATTATCCCAATTATTATGGAATACTAAGAAAAAAGTAGAAGGATTTCCATACCGATTTAATCGGCGGAAATCCTTTTTCGATTATGAAAGAAATGAGGGATTGCAATGAACAGGGCTCGTGTAACGACGAAAGCGAAATCCAAAGCGAGAGCAAAAGTAAAACCTAAAACAAAGTCTAAAAATAGAAAGAGACAGCCCATGCCAATGATTGCTTATGAAGTGATTGGCTTAGTATTAGTAGGGGTTGCGATATTGATGACATTCCAGCTTGGGGTTATTGGCAAAATGTTTTACAATATGGCCGAGTTTTTAGTGGGCTATATGGCCTTTCTACTACCGGTAGTGCTTATCTATCTGGCAATTTATGTGATGGTCAAGCGGAAATGGCCAAAGCCAAGAATGAAAGTGGCATTTGGTTCTGCACTTGTCTTAATTGGTATTTTGCTAATCTGTCATTTAATCTGGACAGCTGGCACTATTTTGCCGATTACTTCATCAAATGTCATCGACGAAACAATTCGTACAACAAAAATGACGGGCACTGTTTGGAATAGTTATTTGGCAACTGGAGGTGGCCTCATTGGTGCGCTGTTGTACGCACTCTTGCATGTGTTAGTTGATACAGCTGGCACATGGATTGTCGCAATTATTTTACTGTCGATCGGGGCGATTATTTTAACGGGAAAAGCAGCCGCACCGTTTATTGCAGAAAAAATACCGAGTGCACGTCCAGCTATCGATGCGTTAATGAATCGTTTCCAACAGGCCAAACCCAAAAAAGTACGCACTCCGCGTAAAAAGTCGGAGGCTGAACAAGTATTAGAAATCAATGAATCATTGGCTTATGAAGAAGAGGATGAACAAGAAGATCTTCTATACCGACCAAAACAACAAGAGCCGATTATTTCAGCCTTTACCGAAAATGTAAAACCGAGACAGACGGAAGCACCACAACAGTCTGCTAAGGAAACGAAAACAGCAGACGTTCAGTTATTATCGACGGCAGAAGAACTAGAAAATGAAGAATATCAGCTGCCGCCTCTTAGCTTGTTGACCCTGCCGCCGCATCACGACCAAAGCGGAGAATATTCAGGCATACAAAAAAATGCTAAGAAACTCGAAAAAACGTTCCAAAGTTTTGGTGTGCGGGCAAAAGTGACACAAGTGCATTTAGGACCAGCAGTGACAAAATATGAGGTGTTGCCGGATACCGGTGTGAAAGTAAGCAAAATAGTTAGTTTGCATGATGATTTGGCGTTAGCTTTAGCTGCACGTGATATTCGAATTGAAGCACCCATTCCAGGTAAATCAGCAATCGGTATCGAAGTGCCAAACTCGGAAGTTTCAATAGTTAGCTTGCGTGAAGTATTAGAATCAGAAGAGAACAACAAGCCGGATGCCAAACTATTATTCGCTTTAGGTAGAGATGTGACAGGACAAGCGGTGATGACCGAATTAAATAAAATGCCACATCTACTAGTTGCTGGTTCGACGGGTAGCGGGAAATCGGTGTGCATTAACGGCATTATCACAAGTATTATTATGCGCGCTAAGCCCCATGAAGTGAAAATGATGATGATCGATCCGAAAATGGTCGAATTGAACGTTTATAATGGGATTCCGCATCTGTTAGCGCCTGTTGTAACGGATCCACGAAAAGCAGCACAAGCGTTAAAGAAAATCGTCTCGGAAATGGAAAGAAGATATGAACTCTTTTCACATACAGGAACACGTAATATTGAAGGCTATAACGAATATGTTCGTGTTTTCAATGAGGAAAATGAAGACAAGCACCCGAAATTACCCTTTATTGTGGTCATCGTCGATGAATTAGCGGATTTGATGATGGTTGCTTCAAATGAAGTGGAAGATGCGATTACACGTCTAGCACAGATGGCGCGCGCTGCTGGGATTCACTTAATCATAGCGACACAGCGTCCAAGTGTTAACGTCATTACGGGCGTTATTAAGGCGAATATTCCGTCGCGTATTGCTTTTGCGGTGTCCTCATCTATTGATTCGCGAACAATTCTCGATATGGGTGGAGCTGAGAAATTACTTGGACGTGGAGATATGCTCTTTCTTGGGGCGGGTCAATCAAAACCTGTGCGTGTTCAAGGGGCATTTTTATCGGATTCAGAAGTTGAAAAAATTGTTGACTTTGTTATTGAACAGCAAAAGGCCCAATACCAAGAAGATATGATTCCGAGTGAAATCGATGAAACGAAAATAGATGAAGAAACAGATGAAATTTATGATGATGCCGTGCAACTCGTTACAGAAATGCAGACAGCATCCGTGTCAATGTTGCAGCGCCGCTTCCGTGTCGGCTATTCTCGAGCCGCTAGAATTATAGATCAAATGGAGCAGCGTGGTGTGGTTGGACCTTATGAAGGTAGTAAGCCACGGACTGTATTAGTTCCAAAGCAGGAAGAATATTGAAGTATTCGAAGGTTTTTGTGATAAAATGATCACTATTTAAGATGACTGTGATGCGAAAATTCGCTGAATTCGACAAATTGCTATTTATTTCGTATCTAATAAGTGGTATAGTAATTTTGATTAGTAGGAATGTTTTACATCAGATGTCTGATCTCTATCATAGGTGGTGAATCGGATGACCATTAAATCAGATCATCGTGCATTGTATCTTCAAGTGATTGATCGAATGAAGCAGGATATTGCTGCAGGCGTCTACAAAGAAAAAGAGAAGTTGCCGTCGGAATTTGAATTGTCAAAAACACTTGGAGTCAGCCGTGCGACTTTGCGAGAAGCGCTACGGTTGTTGGAAGAAGATAATATTATCATCAGACGCCACGGAGTTGGAACATTTGTCAATTCAAAACCCCTATTTTCTTCAGGGATTGAACAATTGACAAGTGTTTCCGATATGATCCGTCAGGCAGGAATGGAACCCGGCGCAATCTACTTGAGCACGTTGGAGAACCTTTCTTCTGAAGAAGATATAAAGCGCTTTCACTGCACCGCCGACGATACTGTTATTACGATTGAACGCGTTCGTACGGCAAACGGAGATCCAGTCGTCTATTGCATAGACAAGGTTCCTGCTGCGTATTTGCCTACAGATTTTTTAGGACGTACTGAAAGTTCCATTTTTAAGGCGATTGAAGAAACAGGGGACATTCATATTTCCTATGCGGTAACGTTTATCGATCCGACTGGTTATCATGAAGAGGCTTCGCCAATTTTAGAATGTGAACCGGAAACAGCATTACTTGTTTTAAAACAGCTCCACTACGATGAGGACGATCGATTGGTGCTTTATTCAAAGAATTACTTTAGAGCTGATAAATTCAGTTTCCATGTAGTTCGAAAACGTGTGTAAAACAGCAAATTCCTGCTAATATCAAAAAAACCTTGGGGGTTATTACATTGACGAAACGTAAATTTGGTTTAGGTTTATCATTAATGCTAGCTGCTGGTACAATGCTAGCTGCTTGCGGAAGCGACGAAGACACAACAACTGACAAGACTGATGAAGGAAAAGGCGGAGAAGAAACAGCTGATTTCTCAGTAGCGATGGTTACAGATGTTGGTGGAGTAGATGATAAATCCTTTAACCAATCTGCTTGGGAAGGGCTACAACAATTTGGCGAAGAAAATGGTCTTAAAAAAGGCGATGGCGGTTTTGACTATCTTCAATCTGCATCTGATGCAGATTACAACACCAACTTGAACAACTTAATCCGTCGTGATTTTGACGTCGTGTACGGTATTGGTTTCCTAATGGAAGGTGCTGTAAAAGAAATTGCTGAACAGCAGCCAGAAGCTCAAATTGCAATCGTTGATGCAGTAGTAGACGCTCCAAACGTTGCAAGTGTCTTGTTTAAAGAACAAGAAGGCGCATTCCTTGCGGGTGTAGCAGCAGCTCTAATGTCAGAAACGAAAAAAATCGGTTTTGTCGGTGGAATGGAAATTCCAGTAATCGAGCGTTTTGAAGCAGGATTCCTTGAAGGCGTTGCAGCAGTAGACGATTCAATTAAAGTCGATGTTCAATACACAGGAGCTTTTGATAAAGCGGAATTAGGTAAAACAACTGCTAACCGTATGTACTCTGCTGGTGCAGATATCATTTTCCACGCAGCTGGCGGTACAGGAAATGGCGTATTCACTGAAGCAAAAGAACGTAAAGAAGCAAATCCTGATGACAATATTTGGGTTATTGGCGTAGATGCTGACCAATACGATGAAGGTCAAACTGGTGACGCTAACGTTACTTTAACTTCGGTATTAAAACGTGTGGATACAGCCGTTATCAACATTTCTGAACAAGCGATGGCAGGCGAATTCCCAGGTGGCGAAACAGTTACTTATGGTTTAGCTGATGAAGGTGTAGGTCTTGCTGATTCACGTGGAGCAATCCCTGAAGATGTAATGAAGAAAATTGAAGAATTCCAAAAACAAGTAATCGATGGTGACATTGAAGTTCCAGAAACAGTAAAGTAATAGCTATTTTGTAGCACGGTCATCATAAAGACCGGTTTGACCGGTCTTTATGATTTTTTTTGTCTACAAGCTAGAAATTAATAGATGAAAGGCTTTTTGCAACAGAAGCCTTTCATGTATTAATTAATTAATGAATTTAAAAGAAGTCAGCGATTTTGAGGGAGTGACAACAGTGGAATATGTAATCGAAATGCTGAATATCCGTAAAGAGTTCGGTACATTTGTCGCCAATGACAACATTACGCTGCAACTGGAAAAGGGAGAAATTCATGCATTATTAGGAGAAAATGGTGCGGGTAAATCGACTTTGATGAACGTCTTATTCGGTCTGTATCAGCCAGAAGGTGGAGAAATTCGGGTTCATGGTAAAAAAGTCGATATTTCTAATCCGAATATAGCTAACGATCTCGGAATTGGCATGGTCCACCAGCATTTTATGCTAGTCGAAAATTTTTCTGTTACCGAAAACATTATTTTGGGAAGCGAACCAACTAAATACGGAATTACCAATAAAAAAGACGCCGCCAAAAAAGTTCAAGCCTTATCAGAGCAATACAGTTTGAATGTAGATCCAAACGCTATCATTGAAGACATATCGGTGGGAATGCAGCAACGTGTAGAAATACTGAAAACGCTTTATCGTGGAGCCGAGATTTTGATTTTTGATGAGCCAACAGCTTCATTAACACCTCAGGAAATTCTTGAATTGATTCAAATTATGAAACGATTAGTAGCTGAGGGCAAGTCGATTATTTTGATTACGCATAAACTAAAAGAAATTATGGATGTTTCTGATCGCGTAACAGTTATTCGAAAAGGTAAGGGAATTGGCACAGTTACTACATCAGAAACCAATCCGAATGACCTTGCCTCATTAATGGTCGGTCGCGCAGTGGAATTTACCACGGTAAAAGGAGAAGCTTTCCCGGGTGAAGAAATTTTGGGTATTAAAAATTTAGTTGTTCAAGATTACCGCGGAATTGATAAAGTTAAAAGTTTGAATCTGAACGTTCGCAAAGGTGAAATTATGGGGATTGCCGGAATTGATGGCAACGGACAATCTGAACTGATCGAGGCAATTACGGGTCTTCGTAAAGTGAAAAGCGGGACGATTTCTCTCAATGGCAAAAATGTTACCAATATGAAACCGCGAAAAGTAACAGAATCGGGCGTTGGACATATTCCTCAAGATCGCCATAAGCACGGACTCATATTGGATTTTCCGATAGGGCATAATATTTCACTTCAAACCTATTATAAAAAACCTATTTCCAAGTCGGGCATTATTGACTACGACAAGATTAATGAAAAAGCCTTGCAAATTATAAAAGATTTTGATGTCCGCACTCAAGGGCCGTCGGAATTGGCAAGATCCTTATCCGGAGGAAATCAACAAAAAGCTATTATTGGCCGAGAAGTTGATCGTGACCCTGATTTACTGATTGCGGCATTACCGACCAGGGGATTGGACGTAGGTGCAATTGAATTTATTCATAGTCGTTTGATTGAACAACGGGACAACGGTAAGGCAGTTTTGTTAATTTCGTTCGAGTTGGATGAAGTGATGAACGTTTCAGATCGTATTGCGGTTATTCACGACGGTGAAATCGTGGATATTGTAATACCAGAAAGTACTACTGAGCAAGAACTAGGCTTGTTAATGGCGGGTCATACAGTCGATAAAAAGCAACAGGATTTGACGAAGAAAGGTGAGAATCAGCATGTCGAATAGAGCGACGAATATTCTGGTCCCCGTCATTTCCGTTATTTTAGGCCTCTTGGTCGGAGCGGTGATTATGCTAGTAAGTGGTTACGATCCACTTGAAGGCTATGCTGCTCTGTGGAATGGGATTTTTGGAGACTTGTATACAATAGGTGAAACGGTTCGACAAATCACTCCTTATCTACTAGCAGGTCTTGCGGTAGCATTTGCGTTTCGTTCAGGGCTTTTTAATATTGGTGTTGAAGGACAATTGATTGTTGGCTGGTTTGCAGCAGCATATGTAGGCGTAGCAGTAGAATTGCCAAAAATTATTCATTTGCCTCTAGCCATTTTAGCTGCAGCGGTAGCTGGCGCATTATGGGGATTTGTACCGGGACTGTTAAAAGCAAAATTCCATGTTCATGAAGTAATCGTCACAATTATGATGAACTATATTGCTTTACACGTATCCAATGCATTAATTCGTACAGTTTCTGATGGTGGTGACCGTACGGAAAATATTTTTGCAAGTGCTTCTTTACGTTCTGATTTTTTAGAAGAACTGACGGATTTCTCTCGTTTACATTACGGAATCATTATTGCCTTGGCGATGGTGGGTGTCATGTGGTTTATTTTAGAAAAAACTACACTGGGCTTTGAACTAAAAGCAGTTGGTTTTAACCAAAACGCTTCTCAATATGCAGGGATGAATGTCAATAAAAACATCATTTTAGCTATGGTTATTTCCGGTGCGTTTGCTGGACTTGCAGGTGCAATGGAAGCCCTTGGAACGTTTGAGTATGTGTCATCAAAAGGTGGCTTTACGGGCATCGGTTTTGACGGGATTGCAGTAGCGTTACTTGGATTGAATACGCCACTGGGTGTGGTATTTGGTGCTACGTTGTTTGGCTCGCTAAAATACGGAGCGTTAAATATGCCAAATGCGGCCGGTATTCCAATTGAAATTGTTGAAATTGTTATTGCAGTGATTATCTTCTTTGTAGCATCTGGTTACATTATTCGTTTGCTGTTGCTCCGTGCAGCAGCTAAGAAGAAGGAGGCGAAGTAATATGAGTTTCCTTGACGTTCTATATTTCATCGTTCCTTCAGCGATTTTCTATGCTGCGCCACTTATTTTAGTGGCGATTGGCGGCGTCTTTTCGGAAAAATCAGGGGTTGTGAACATCGGTCTCGAAGGATTGATGGTCATCGGCGCATTTGTCGGAATCTTATTTAACTTATTGTTCGCGGATACATTTGGCGGAGCGACACCGTGGCTTGCGTTGGTCGCGGCAATGCTAGCGGCATTACTCTTGTCACTCTTGCACGCGGTTGCATCAATTTCGTTCCGCGCGGACCAAGTAGTCTCTGGGGTTGCTATTAACTTGTTAGCAGCAGCATTATCAATTTACTTAGTGAAAAGTATTTTTGGAAAAGGACAAACCGATTTCATCACAGAACGTTTTTCACGATATAACGTACCGTTTTTATCAGATATTCCAGTTATTGGACCTTTATTCTTTAAATCGGTATACAATACCTCATTCTTTGCGATTGCGGTAGCGTTTGTGGCATGGTTTGTCATTTACAAAACACCTTTTGGCTTGCGCCTTCGCGCAGTTGGGGAACATCCGATGGCCGCAGATACCATGGGGATCAACGTTACAAGAATGCGTTATGTGGCCGTTATGATTTCTGGAGCTTTAGCAGGTATTGGTGGTGCCATTTATTCGCAAACCATTACAAATGATTTTGGACATGCAACGATTAACGGACAAGGATTTATGGCGTTAGCTGCGATGATTTTTGGGAAATGGCATCCACTTGGGGCTATGGGAGCTGCTTTGTTCTTTGGGTTTGCTCAATCATTAAGTATTGTCGGTTCGCGCATTCCGTATATTTCAGAAATTCCAAACGTCTTCTTGTTAATCTTGCCGTATGTCTTAACAATTATCGCGTTAGCTGGCTTTATTGGCCGTGCCAATGCACCGTTAGCCAATGGTAAACCTTACATTAAAGGACAACGATAAGACTTTCAAAAGAGCCGTCAGTTGCGACGGCTCTTTTTTTATGTACGTAAATACGGTTAGTATTTAGTACCTGCGCTTTTCTTTATTTGCAATTAACGGAAAAAGTTCGGTATAGTTAAGATATGAACGACGAGAGGGGATTCTACATGTTTGAAACCATTAATATCGCTAAAGGCGTGAATGTACACGTTAATGAAACAACACAGTTTAAAACGATAAATTTTTCAATCAAATTTAAAGATAAACTGACGGAGGAAAAAGCGTCTGCCCGCTCGATTTTGGCAAACGTTTTGCAGCATAGTAACGAGGTTTATCCTTCGCACACTGCACTTCGTATGGTATTGGATGATCTTTACGGAACTTCTCTTTACATAGACTCCTCAAAACGAGGCAACGAACATGTTGTGACCTTGAATGTTGAAACGGTTAATGATCAATACCTTTCTGAAAAAGGTGTACTTGAGAAAGTACTGAACTTGATGTATATCGTTCTATTCAAACCTAATGTTGAAAATGATTTATTTAAAGAGTCTATTTTTATACGGGAAAAACATTCGATTGTTCAACGCATTGAATCGGTGTTTGATGACAAGACACGCTATGCACAGCAGCGCATGATGGAGCTCGCTTTGCCGAACCACCCTGCTTCGATTACATCAAACGGCACGATTCAAGCAGTAGAAGCGGTTACGAACGAGCAATTAGTTGCTGAATACCAAGAAATGCTCACTCAAAATGAAATTGAAATTTATGCAGTAGGCGATGTAAAGCCGGAAATGATCGCGTCATACATCCGTGAGTTTTTCCATTTTAAAGATCGTGAAAAAGCAATTGCTGTGGCTCCAATGGAATTGGTTAAGCCTGAGCAGTCACGTGTCCTTGAACACGAAGACATGAAGCAAGGCAAACTGCATATGGCATTCTTTACACCAATTACATTCCGTCACGAAAAATTCCCGGTTATGCAATTGATGAACGGTGTTTTTGGTGGCTATGCGCACTCAAAGCTATTTGTAAATATTCGTGAAAAAGAAAGTATGGCGTATTACGTATCCAGTTCTTTTGCTTCACAATTTGGGTTGATGTTCGTTTTAGCAGGCATTGATTCCAAATTAGAAGAAAAAGCTGTGAACTTGGTTTTGGAACAATTAGAAGAAGTCAAAAAAGGCAATATTTCAGATGTTGAACTTGATCAGACAAAAGCGCTGCTCATCAATCAATTAAAAGAAGCACTAGATTCTGCACGTGGACAAATTGAAATATACGATCAGTATATGGAATTGACAGAGTCTTTCGAACCTGAATACATGATTAATAAATGGAAAAACGTAACGAAAGAAGATATTGCAGAAGTCGCTGAGGAATTGTCTTTAGAAATGACTTACTTCCTATCTGGTAAGGAGGATGACACAAATGCATAAAGTTGAATTTGATCAACTAGGTGAAACACTTTTTCATGAAACGCTCGATAACGGTTTAACCGTTTATATTTTGCCGAAAAAAGGATTTTCGAAAACGTTTGCTACATTCACTACAAAATATGGTTCAATTGATAATCATTTTGTACCTCAAGGTGAGACGGAAGCTATTAAAGTACCAGATGGCATCGCGCACTTTTTAGAACATAAAATGTTCGAAAAAGAAGCAGGAGACGTGTTCCAAGAGTTTAGCAAACAAGGCGCTTCAGCAAACGCCTTTACGTCGTTTACGCGCACGGCTTATTTATTCTCCGCAACAGGTGAAATTGACAAAAACGTAAAAACATTATTGGATTTTGTGCAAAGCCCGTACTTTACAGAAAAAACGGTAGAAAAAGAAAAAGGCATTATTGCACAAGAAATCACAATGTACGACGATCAGCCGGATTGGCGCTTGTATTTTGGGATTATCGAAAACTTGTATAAAAACCATCCGGTTAAAATTGACATTGCAGGAACAGTGGAATCGATTCAAGACATCACAGCAGAACATTTGTATACATGCTACAACACGTTTTACCATCCATCAAATATGATTTTATTTATCGTTGGAAATGTGGATGCGGAACAAATGATGACTTTAGTAAAAGAAGACCAAGCACAAAAAACGTTTGCAGAACCAACTGAAATCGAACGTATGTATCCACAAGAGCCAAAAGAAGTAGCGATTAAAGAACGTGTGTTAGAAATGAGCGTTCAGAAGCCAAAAGTTTTCTATGGTTTGAAGCCGGAGAAACTCGATATGATTGGACCTGAGATGTTGAAGCACGAACTAGCTGCTCAACTTGCGTATGAATTGTTGTTTGGACGCACATCGGATTTTTATCACGAAGCGTACGAAAATGATTGGATCGATGAATCGTATTCGTTTGATTATTCGTTAGAAAGTGGCTTTGGCTATGCTTTGATTGGTTCCGACACTCATAAACCCGAAACGTTCATTAAAGAAGTTAAACACACGCTTCAAAATGCTGTTGAAAAATGGCCTTTTGGACAAGATGATCTGGATCGTGTTCGCCGCAAAAAAATCGGCTTTTTCTTAAGAGCATTAAACTCACCAGAATACATTGCGAATCAATTCACGAATTATGCATTTAATGAAATGAATTTGTTTGATGTAGTTCCTGTACTTGAAGAGTTAGAAGTTGCTGATCTTCAACAGGCATTTGCTTTGGTTAGCCACGAGTCTCAGCATTCTGTTTTCACGATTATGCCTTCGAAAAAGGATGCAGAGTGAAAAAGTTTGCTGTGCTGTTAGGGGCATCTGGTGAAATTGGTGAAAGCATTGCGCAGCAGTTGGCAGAGGGTGGTTGGTCTTTATACTTACACTGGAATACCAATTCGACAGCTCCACTCGCCCAGCACTTGGCAACACGTTACCCTGCGCAGGAATTTATAACAGTGCAGGCTGACTTTGCTAGTGAAGAAGGTGCGCAGCAGCTTACTGACAACGTCTTTGATGCGTCGTGTGTTATTGTTGCGAGCGGTCAATCGCTGATGAAGATGTTGATTGATACTTCGGACCAAGACATGAATTCACTATGGCAAGTCCATGTGAAAAATCCAATCGCAGCGATTCGTTCAATTTCTTCATTTTTTCATCGCTACGATCGATCTTACGTCGTCTTTATTGCTTCCATTTGGGGGGAGGTAGGTGCTTCCATGGAAACCATGTATTCATCTGTAAAAGGTGCGCAACTCTCCTTTGTGAAAGCGTACGCCAAAGAAATGGCACCATCAGGAACACGTGTTAATGCCGTGTCACCTGGATTTATCCAGACGAAAATGAATGCTGTATTTTCTGTAGAAGAGTTGCGAGAAATTGAGGAAGAGATTCCACTTGGTCTCGGTGCTCCGCAGGACATAGCGAATGCGGTAGATTTTTTAGTTAATGGGAAAGCGGATTATATGACAGGTCAAACGTTGCGAGTGAATGGTGGCTGGTTAATATAATGGCCTTTTCAGGCTTTTTCGTAACTATATGCTCTTTTTTGTTAAAGACAATTCAGCTAGTATATTAACTGAGGATGTCAAACGTAAGAAAGTGGTTTTCAACTATAGGTGTTGAATGAAAAAAGCCGACTTTTTTACACCGCTTCGGCCGCTTTGGGCATAGCTTCTTACTTAGCGCTGGCACGTGGACGTGCCAGTGCTAAGTAACTCGTTAAGTAAGAAGGGAGTAATTTTTTTCGTTGTTGCCTAAAAGATATGGCGCGAGCCCTTGGCAACTGGCACCGCGACGTTCTGTCATGCCAGTTGCATGTCCCATATCCTCTGATCCCGAAAGCACAGCTGTTTTGCGAAACATCAACAAGTGAAAATCATTCGTTCAACCTACGTAGGCCAAACACTCTATCTATTGCAGTATACTTTTCGCTAGAGAGCAGAAATTTAACGCGTATAGCTTTTAGGAAGTTCTATATGGAGAAAGGACGGATAGTGCATGAAAGAATGGTATTTTGAATATGAAATCCAAGTTAACCGTCCCGGTCTGCTCGGCGATATCGCTTCTCTACTGGGAATGTTGCGAGTAAATATCGTGACGATAAATGGTGTAGATCAAGGTCGTCGCGGCATGCTGTTACGTGCAGAACATGACGTACAGTTAGAGCGCTTTGAACAAATTTTATCAACTATCGATACGATTGCTGTAACAAAGTTCCGTGAACCGAAGCTACGCGATATATTGGCGGTGCGACACGGCAGATATATTCAGCGAGATGCTGACGATCGTAAAACGTTTCGCTTTGTGCGTGACGAATTAGGATTGCTGGTGGATTTTATGGCAGAAATTTTTAAGCAAGAAGGTCACAAATTAGTTGGACTCAGAGGCATGCCTCGTGTGGGGAAAACGGAGTCAATCGTGGCTGCAAGCGTTAGCGCCAATAAAAAATGGATTTTCTTATCTTCTACCATGATCAAGCAAACGGTTCGAAATCAGTTGATGGGTGATGAGCATAACGACAACAACATCTTCATCTTAGACGGTATTGTTACACGCCGCTCAGCTGATGAACGTCATATGCAATTGGTTCGGGAAATGATGCGTATGCCAACGATTAAAGTAGTAGAGCATCCGGATAAGTTTGTCGAGCAATCAGAATATAGCATTGATGATTTTGATTATATTATTGAACTACGTCACCATCCGGAAGAAAAAATTACGTATGAAGTATTGGAGAAAAATACGTTCATGGATGAGAAATCACAAGGAAATATGTTTGGCGATGGATTCAACTTTTAAGTAGGTAGGTGATTGTTTTGAGTGACTTGGGTACTCGGCTGAAACAAGCCAGAATCGCCAAAGGGTTTAGTTTAGAAGATTTACAGGACTTGACCAAGATACAAAAGCGTTACTTGGCGGGCATAGAAGATGGGAATCACAGCATGATGCCGGGTACGTTTTATGTACGTGCTTTTATCAAGCAGTACGCGGCAGCAGTCGGGCTAAGTGGAGAAGAACTGCTTGAACAGCATAAAGAGGAACTGTCTGCAAATGAACCTGTTGCTCCAAAAGAAATGCCTGATACCTTTACTTCTAGGAGGCGCGCAATTACGCGGACAGCTCCGAGTGAAGCGTATGCTGAAATTATTCCTAAAGTTCTTGTTGCGCTGTTTATTGTTTTGATTCTTGCCGTCGTCTGGTATTTTTATAGTGCTTCGACAAATAGCGATTCAACAAATATACCGACAGAGAGCGATGTCGGTGTTCCTTATGAAGAATCTGTGGCTCCTGTACCAGAAGAAACAGAAAAGGCGACTGCAGAAAAAGAAGAAAAAGAGCCTGAAGTGTCGAAAGCGGTTCTTTCTAGTGGAGAAATTGAGGGAGATACAACCACATACTCATGGCAGGGTCCGTCAAATCCTCAGTTAGAAATAGTGGCTGATGGACCATCTTGGGTTACGGCCACTGATCAAAACCAGAAAGAATTAAGTTCGAGAGCACGAGTGATGCAATCTGGTGAAACAGAAGCAATCGATTTGTCGGAAGTGGACGTTGTTCGGTTACGCTTAGGTGACTATTCGAATATTACATTGCTGTTGAATGGTGAAGAGATTGAGTACAAGCAGCAACTACAAACCCAAAATATCGTTATTCAATTTACAGGCGCCGAATAGCCATCTTTAGAGTGGCTATTTTTTACGAAAGTTCGAGAGGAGAAATACTAATGAACATACCAAATCAAATTACCATCTCGAGGATTTTATTGATTCCTGTCTTCATGGTGGTTATGTTGGCCGGTTTTGATTGGGGCACAATGACACTTTTTGGAGCTGAAATGCCCGTTACTCATTTTGTCGGAGGACTTATTTTTATCTTTGCATCGTTAACCGATTGGGTGGATGGCTTTTATGCGCGTAAATATAACCTAGTCACAACTTTCGGCAAATTTTTAGATCCTTTAGCTGATAAACTGTTAGTTTCAGCTGCTTTGATTATTTTAGTTGAACTTGGATTTGCAGCTTCATGGATTGTGATTATTATCATTAGCCGTGAATTTGCCGTTACAGGATTACGTTTAGTATTGGCAGGCGAAGGTGAAGTTGTCGCAGCTGGCGGTTTAGGAAAAATCAAAACCACAGCTCAAATTTTAGCAATTTCTGCTTTGTTGTTACATGATACGATTTTTGTTTTAGTCGGCTTGCCATTCGGTCAAATCATGCTTTATATCGCATTGATTTTCACAGTTTGGTCTGGATGGGATTATTTTTACGCCAACCGCCGCGCCTTAATGACTTCAAAATAAATGAATCCAAAGGGGATTGAATAGATGAACGCAGAAATTATTGCTGTCGGTTCAGAATTGTTATTAGGTCAAATCACCAATACAAATGCTCGTTTTCTATCCAATCATTTAGCAGAACTCGGTATTAATGTGTATTACCACACGGTAGTCGGCGACAATGCCGCTCGGTTGGAAGATGCCATTAACATAGCGGAAAGCCGCGCCGACCTTATTTTATTCACAGGTGGGCTTGGTCCAACTAAAGACGATTTGACAAAAGAGTCTATCGCTAAACACCTAGACACAACGCTCGAAATGAATGGAGAAGCACTCGACTCAATCGTTGCTTTTTTTGAACGTGCAGGGCGTCCAATGACCGAAAACAATAAAAAACAAGCATTGGTTTTAAAAGATAGTGAAGTTCTCGTCAATTATAATGGAATGGCACCGGGTATGATGTACAAAAAAGAAGACCGTGTTTATATCTTATTGCCTGGTCCACCAAAAGAGATGGAGCCCATGTTCCAATTCGAAGCAAAGCCAAAGCTCGCGCATTTATTGAACAAAGCAGATGTCATTTTATCGCATGTATTGCGTTTTTACGGCATCGGTGAAGCTGAACTAGAAGATCGATTGCATTCTATTCTTGATAAGCAAACAAACCCAACGATCGCACCATTGGCAGCAGATGGAGAAGTAACGCTGCGCATTACAGCTAAGACCAATACGACAGAAGAAGCTTGGCAATTGATCAATGGCGCTAGAGATGAAATTTTAGATGTAGTGGGCGATTACCTTTATGGCTACGATAACGATTCGCTAGCTTCCAAAGCAATCGAGCTACTAACTGAACAAGGGAAGACAATTTCAGCAGCAGAAAGTTTAACTGCTGGGCTCTTTCAGTCTGAATTGGCTTCAGTACCAGGTGCGAGTGCTGTGCTATCCGGCGGCGTTATTACCTATAATGAAGAAATGAAAGTTCACCAGCTTGGACTGTCAGCTGAATTGCTTGCTGAATATGGAGTCGTTAGTGAACAAACGGCATTGGCTATGGCAGAAGCGGTACGAGAAAAATTCAAAACGGATATTAGCGTTTCACTGACTGGTGCAGCAGGACCAGATGCACACGGGGATCAGCCAGCAGGTACTGTATGGATAGGCATTGCCACTAAACAAGGTTCTCAGTCTTACCGTCTTCAGTTGTCCGGTATGCGCAATACCAATCGTTTGCGGGCTGTTAAATTGGCACTCCATTATGTAATTCGTATATTAACTGAAGAAGATGCACGCAAAATTTAATTTTGCGTGTTTTTTTCTAGTCAAAAATGGGAAATGCTCTATATAAGACATTTAAAAATAAAATTCCGAAAAACAAACACGAATAAACGTTCGCTTTTTTCTTGTGTATTTCTCAATAAGCTAGTATAATAGAGACAGATAGAAAATAGGTTTTCATTTAGAGGAGGATTTCTTTTGAGCGATCGTAAAGCAGCATTAGATATGGCGTTAAAACAAATAGAAAAGCAATTCGGTAAAGGTTCTGTCATGAAATTAGGAGAAAAAACCGACCGTAATATATCATCCGTTTCAAGTGGTTCTTTGGCATTGGATACAGCGTTAGGAATAGGCGGATATCCACGTGGGCGTGTCATTGAAATATACGGCCCGGAAAGTTCAGGTAAAACAACAGTTTCTCTTCATGCTATTGCCGAAGTTCAAGCGACAGGCGGAACAGCAGCATTTATTGATGCAGAGCATGCATTAGATCCTGTTTACGCAAAAAATTTAGGTGTTAACATTGATGAATTATTGCTTTCTCAACCGGATACTGGCGAGCAAGCACTTGAAATTGCCGAAGCACTTGTTCGAAGTGGAGCAGTTGATATCGTCGTTGTCGATTCAGTAGCAGCATTAGTACCAAAAGCTGAAATTGAAGGCGAAATGGGCGATTCTCATATGGGGTTACAGGCACGTTTAATGTCTCAAGCTCTTCGTAAATTGTCTGGTGTCATCAACAAATCAAATACAATCGTTATTTTCATTAACCAAATTCGCGAAAAAATTGGTGTGATGTTCGGTAACCCAGAAACC
Organism: Planococcus faecalis; assembly: GCF_002009235.1. Taxonomy (NCBI): domain Bacteria; kingdom Bacillati; phylum Bacillota; class Bacilli; order Caryophanales; family Caryophanaceae; genus Planococcus; species Planococcus faecalis. The sequence continues at coordinate 2,181,668 of NZ_CP019401.1, read as the reverse complement.
ACTCCTGGTGGTCGTGCATTGAAATTCTATTCATCTGTCCGTCTAGAAGTCCGTCGTGCAGAAGCATTGAAATCGGGAACTGAAATTATCGGTAACAGAACAAAAATAAAAGTAGTAAAAAACAAAGTAGCTCCACCGTTCCGTACAGCTGAGGTTGATATTATGTACGGAAAAGGAATTTCACGAGAAGGTGAAATTGTCGATATCGGTTCTGACATGGAAATTATTCAAAAGAGCGGTTCATGGTATTCTTATAATGAAGAAAGAATCGGTCAAGGTCGTGAAAATGTTAAGCAATTCTTGCTTAAAAATCCAGAAATTCGCAATGAAATCTCTAATAAAATTCGTGAATCTTCTGGAATGGAAGCAGCAACTTATACAATTGCCGGAAACAAAGATACAGCAGAAGATTTTAACTTGTTGATGGATGAAGACGACTCGTCAGGCAAGTAGAATAAGAAAGAAAAAGCCGCAAGCTATGCTTGGCGGCTTTTCTATTGTGTAGCTCCATCGGCCAACTCTTCGGTTCATAAGCTACTTAAGGTTATACAAAAATTGGACAGCTTAAACCTAAATTGCTCCTGTAGCCTTTTGTGCTTCGTCGCAAAGTGATGGCCCAAACTACCTTTGAGCCATCACTTGCTTGTCAGAGCTGAACGACCGCTTCGGCTTTTCCTGGGTTGACACGACATAAGTCCAGCTATACAATTAAAATTGTATAATTTACTAATTTTTAAATTGTTGCAGTGATAAGAAAAGTTTCATTATTATTCTTTAAAACGAAAAAAATTAATAGCAAGAGGAGGTGTCCGAATGGATAACGCGATCATCTTCGCTTTGCTTGGTATCATCGTCGGTGTAGTTGTTGGTTATTTTGTAATGAAAAAATCAAATGAGTCCAAAATGGCAGGTGCGAGAAACTCTGCAGAGCAGATCATCGAAGATGCAAAGAGAGAAGCCGAAGCGCAGAAAAAAGAAGCCCTTTTGGAAGCAAAAGACGAAAATCACAAATTGCGTACTGAAACAGAATCTGATATTCGGGAACGCCGATCTGAACTTCAAAAACAAGAAAATCGGTTGTTGCAGAGAGAAGAAAATTTAGATCGCAAAGATGATGCATTAAACAAAAGAGAAGCGAGTTTAGAGCGTAAAGATGAAGCACTCGTAGAAAAACAACAGCATATTGAACAGATGGAGAGCAAAGCTGAAGAGTTAGTTCATCAGCAGCAAGTTGAAATGGAACGTATTTCCTCTTTGACACGCGAAGAAGCCAAGTCGATTATCTTACAGGATGTTGAAAAAGAACTTTCAACAGATATTGCGGTAATGATGAAAGAAGCCGAAGCTCGCGCCAAAGAAGAATCAGACAAAAAAGCAAAAAACATTTTGTCCTTGGCGATGCAGCGTTTTGCAGCAGACCATGTAGCAGAAACGACTGTCTCAGTAGTGAACTTGCCAAACGACGAGATGAAAGGGCGCATCATTGGGCGTGAAGGACGTAACATTCGTACGCTTGAAACTCTTACGGGAATCGATTTAATCATCGATGATACACCAGAGGCGGTTATTCTATCAGGATTTGATCCGATTCGCCGTGAAACGGCGAGATTGGCTCTAGAAAAACTGGTATCAGATGGCCGTATCCATCCGGCGCGCATTGAAGAAATGGTTGAGAAGTCAAGACGTGAAGTGGATGAACAAATTCGTGAAATTGGTGAACAAACCACATTTGACGTAGGCGTGCACAACTTGCATCCAGACTTAATCAAAATTCTTGGACGCCTTCGCTACCGTACAAGTTATGGACAAAATGTGCTGAAGCACTCTGTGGAAGTAGCATTCTTGTCAGGCTTAATGGCAGCTGAACTTGGAGAAGATGTTACCCTCGCTCGTCGCGCTGGTCTTCTACACGACATTGGTAAAGCCATCGATCACGAAGTAGAAGGAAGCCATGTTGAAATCGGTGTAGAACTTGGAACGAAGTACAAAGAGCATCCTGTAGTGATTAACAGTATTGCTTCCCATCACGGTGACACAGAAGCGACTTCCATCATTTCGGTCATCGTCGCAGCAGCAGATGCATTGTCTGCCGCTCGTCCAGGTGCCAGAAGTGAAACATTGGAAAACTACATTCGTCGCCTAGAAAAACTTGAAGAAATTTCCGAGTCGTATGAAGGCGTGGAGAAATCATTCGCGATTCAAGCGGGACGTGAAATTCGCATCATGGTTCGTCCGGAACAAATTGATGACATGACGGCACATCGTCTTGCTCGTGACATTCGGAAACGGATTGAAGAAGAGTTAGACTATCCAGGTCACATCAAAGTAACGGTTATTAGAGAAACAAGAGCAGTTGAATACGCAAAATAATAAGGGTGAGGCTTCGATGAATGTCTATTCAAAGAAGCCTTTTTCTTATGGAAAAAGGTGAGTTTGTGAAAATTTTATTTATTGGAGATATTGTTGGATCCATTGGAAGAGATGCACTTGAATCGTATTTACCGAGACTGAAAAGAAAGTATTCACCAGACGTTATCATTGCGAATGGCGAGAACGCAGCAGCAGGACGCGGCATTACCAAGGCTATTTACCAGGATCTTTTGTTTATGGGAGTGGATATGGTAACCATGGGCAATCATACATGGGATCAAAAAGAAATTTTTGATTTTATTGATGAAGTCGATTACTTGATCCGTCCAGCTAACTTCTCAGACGAAGCACCGGGACGTGGCATGGCGACTGTTACAAAAAATGGCCAAACTTTATCGGTCATCAATTTGCATGGTCGTGTGTTCTTGCCGCCGCATGAAGATCCATTTCAAAAAGTGGATGAGCTAATGGCTGAAGCTAAAGCCATTTCACCGCTCGTATTTGTAGATTTTCACGCCGAAGCAACAAGTGAAAAAATCGCGATGGGTTGGCATTTAGATGGCCGCGCTTCAGTTGTTGTCGGGACGCATACCCATGTTCAAACTGCCGATGCACGCATTTTGCCAAACGGTACTGCCTATATCTCAGATGTGGGGATGACAGGACCGTATGATGAAATTTTGGGGATGAATAAAGAAGCTGTACTTTATCGTTTCAAGACCAATATGCCAACACGTTTCGAAGTACCAAAGCGTGGACGTTCAGTAGTCAGTGGCTTTTTCACTGAAGTTGACGACCAAACAGGGAAAGCGATTAGTTTTGAACGCATATATATCAATGAAGATTATCCATTCCAAGGCTAAACCTTCAACTTCTTGACGAAACTCCGACAATTCAAGCAGACACCTTGAAGTGCGTGCCTGATTTTCAGTATAATGAGGTAGCGTTTAAAACAAATTTCGTTATGAAATCTGTTGCAAATTCTTTAAATCGATTAAACTGCTCGCAAAAGGGAAAAATCTGGTTCGATGTATTTAGACGTCGAGGTAGGTTTTGTGCCTAAAAAATAAAGTGACTGACTGAAACTAAAACATGGTCGTTGAGCGATGACAGTATAGAAGTCGTGTCAGACCAGGAAATGGGTGTCTTAAAATGACGTATACAAAACAAGAAATCGTCGCAAAAGCGCGCGAAGTAGCAGATATGATTGCGGCAACAGAAGAAGTGGATTTCTTTAAACGTGCAGAAGCACAAATTAATGAAAACCAGCAAATTCGTGAAAAAATTGCCAGCCTGAAAAGTTTGCAGAAACAAGCAGTCAATTTCCAAGCGTATGGCAAAGAGCGCGCGTTGACATTGATCGAAGGAAAAATCACGAAAATTGAAGAAGAAATCGACGCTGTGCCGATTGTTCAAGAATTCAAACAATCACAGAGCGACGTCAATTCTTTATTGCAGATGGTTTCGACAGCCATTGCCAACCAAGTAACAAATAACATCATTACTGAAACAGGCGGCGACTTGCTGCGCGGCGAAACCGGATCAAAAGTCCGCAACGACAAACCAGGAAGCTGCGGGTAACAAGAAAAGCATAAACGACCATTTAGTCCCGACGGCATAAGACGCTCTGAAGAAGTGGCGTACTTTGCCACGTAGTCAGAATGGCTTATGACCCGAGGGACTGGTCGCTTGAGCTGGACAAAGAAAAGCATAAGTGCCCGTCTAGTCCCGACAGGCTTAAGACAGACAGGGCATGTGGCGTGTTTGTGCCACTTGACCGGGCTGTCTTAAGACCCCGAGGGACTGGGCACTGGAGCTGGACAAAGAAAAGCATAAACGACCGCTTAGTCCCGACGGCATAAAACATTCCGACCAATAGAGCTAAATGCAAGCCCGAATTAAAACGTAGGTAAACAGAAGTAAACTGAAAGAGCCAAAGCTCTTTCAGTTTTTTCTTTTCCAGCTGTATTTTTGGTATAATAGAAAAACGACAATCGATTTGAAAGAGGTTTTAATATGGCACCGACACCAATGATGCAACAATATTTTCAAGTGAAATCTGAATACTTGGATGCTTTTTTATTTTTCCGTTTGGGCGATTTTTATGAGTTGTTCTACGATGACGCGATTAAAGCGTCGCAAATACTAGAAATTACCTTAACTAGCCGTGGTGGAACTGGGGATGACCGAATTCCAATGTGCGGGGTTCCTCATCATGCAGCAAAAAACTATATCGACCAATTGATTTTAAAAGGTCATAAAGTGGCCATCTGTGAACAAGTAGAAGATCCAAAACTAACAAAAGGTGTTGTGAAGCGTGAAGTTGTCCGGTTAATTACACCGGGTACTCATACAGAAGGAAAAAGCGTTGACTCTAAATCGAACGTCTTTTTAGCTGCAGCTGACGAACTTGTTGATGGATTTGGTTTGTCCTATGTCGATATCAGCACAGGTGAAGCAACAGCTACGTACATAATGGGGACGGAAAAAGCTTTGTTGCAGGAATTGCAATCTTTGAATATTCGCGAGCTGGTCGTTTCAGAGCAATTATTCGTTTTGCTGACTGAAGAAGAACAAGAACTGGTGTTATCCATTGAGACGATGGAAAATGCCTATCCGTTATCACCAGAACAAGTCGCTGACTGTCCCGAAGATTTGCGGATGAGCAGTCATCGGTTACTGACATACATTTCTCGCACGCAAAAACAATCACTTGATCATATCCAAGCGTTTTCCTATAAAGAAAATAATCAATTACTAAGTATCGATTTTCATTCAAAGCGGAATTTGGAATTATTGCAATCGATTCGGGGCAACGAAACAAAAGGGACCTTGCTTTGGCTCCTAGATGAAACCATGACCGCGATGGGAAGCCGAAAGCTAAAGCAGTGGTTGCATCAGCCACTAGCAAACAAAAGAATGATTGAAGAGCGTCAGCAAATGGTAGCGGCATTGATTGACCAGTATTTCGTGCGTGTAGAGCTTCAGGGGCTATTAAAAGAAGTTTATGACCTGGAACGCCTATCCGGTCGAATTGCCTTTGGTAGCGCCAGTGGACGTGATTTAGCACAGCTCAGAAGTTCCCTTGAGAAAGTTCCTGTACTCATTGAAGAATTAGCGAATTCCGGCAATTTAGCGTTGCAGGACTTTAGTGGCAAACTAGACCGCTGCATAGAAGTTTGTGAACTATTGCAAGCGATTAGCGAAAGTCCCCCATTGTCTTCAAAAGAAGGCGGCGTTATACGCGACGGCTTTCATCAACAGCTTGATGAATACCGAGATGCTTCGCGTAACGGCAAAGATTGGATTGCCGCGCTTGAACAAAGAGAACGCAAATTAACGGGCATTAAATCGTTGAAAATTGGCTATAACCGCATTTTTGGCTATTATATTGAAATTTCTAAAGCCAATATGCATTTAGCTGATTTAGAACGCTACGATCGCAAACAAACGCTCGCTAACGCAGAACGTTATACGACTCCTGAACTGAAAGAAAAAGAAGCATTAATCTTAACGGCTGAAGAAGAAAGTTTGTCACTTGAATATGAGTTGTTTGTGGCGATTCGAGAGGAAGTCAAACAATACATTTCACGTATTCAGCGACTTGCTTCTTCTCTCAGTGGACTGGATGTCTTTTTGAGTTTTGCTAATGTGGCAGAAAAATACCGTTTCGTCAAACCTGAATTTAATGATTCGACAGAAATATCGATTATAGAAGGACGCCACCCGGTTGTGGAAAAAATGCTCAATAAGCAACATTATGTACCGAATGATTGTGTCCTTGCGGAAGATAAAAATATGTTGTTGATTACAGGGCCCAACATGTCGGGGAAAAGTACGTATATGCGACAAGTAGCGCTAACGATTGTGCTCGCGCAAATTGGCAGTTACGTTCCTGCTGAATCTGCAAATTTGCCAATTGTTGATCAAATTTTTACGCGTATTGGAGCAGCCGATGACTTAGTGTCAGGCCAAAGTACTTTTATGGTCGAAATGCTCGAGTCGCAATATGCGATTACACATGCGACAAAAAACAGCTTATTGCTGTTTGATGAAATCGGTCGCGGTACATCAACATACGATGGCATGGCATTAGCGCAGTCGATGATTGAATACATTCATAGAGAAATTGGTGCCAATACACTTTTCTCTACGCATTACCACGAGTTGACGGCATTGGAAAATTCGCTGGACAAGCTTCATAATGTCCATGTCGCGGCAATGGAGCAATCGGGTAAAGTCGTGTTTCTTCATAAAGTGAAAAAAGGACCAGCAGACAAGAGTTACGGGATTCATGTTGCTGAACTGGCGAATCTACCAGAACCCATTCTTGCCCGTGCACGTGAATTGCTCAAAACCTTTGAAGAAGATAAAAAGAAGCAGCCTACAACAATCGAGCAATTATCATTTTTTGATGATGCAGATACAGAAAAAGACGAAATTTTACAGACCATTAAGGACGTTCAAGTATCCGCGATGACACCTCTTCAAGCTTTGCAGATGCTTAACGATTTGCAACAAAAGTTAACGACTAAGGAGTGAGAAAATGGGCATCATTCGATTGATGGACGAACCTCTATCCAATAAAATATCCGCGGGTGAAGTCGTCGAACGGCCGACTTCGGTCGTTAAGGAATTAGTGGAAAATGCCATCGACGCTGGAAGCACAGCCATCGAAGTGTTACTCATCGAAGCGGGGCTAACCTCTATTCAAATTATTGATAACGGTGCAGGTATGGATGCTGATGATGCATTGTTGTCATTTTCCAGACACGCCACAAGTAAAATTGCCAATGAGCATGATTTATTCCGGATTCGGACACTGGGGTTTCGAGGTGAGGCACTAGCGAGTATCGCTTCAGTTTCGAAAGTAACTTTGCATACATCAAATGGTGCGAGTGGAACTTTTGTGCAGATGGAAGGCGGACGTTTAACCGAGCAACGCGCGGGGTCTCTTAGAAAAGGAACGGATATGAAAATCGATCAATTGTTTTTTAATACACCTGCACGGCTAAAATACATGAAAACATTGCAGACAGAATTGGGTCATACCATCGATTTGTTGAACCGTTTTGCGCTGAGCTATCCAGGTATTGCTTTTAAGCTGATGCATGACGGCAGAGTGATTCTGCAAACCTCAGGCAGTGGAGAAATCAAGCGCGTATTAGCCGACATTTACGGTGTTGCGATTGCTAAGAAAATGATTCCGTTCGAGGGACAGTCACATGACTATAAAGTATCGGGCTATGCGTCACTTCCTGAAATCACCCGTGCCAATAAAAACTATATTTCATTGTTTGTAAACGGACGCTGGGTCAAACATTATGCGATTGCCAACACGGTTCATAAGGCGTATCATACGTTCTTGCCGCTTGAGCGGCAGCCAATTGTCGTATTAAATATTGAAGGGGATCCTTATTTGACAGATGTCAATGTCCACCCATCAAAACAACAAATTCGTTTGAGTAAAGAAAAAGAATTGATGGAATTGATCCATGAAACGATTCGACGCACGATTAGTTCAGTTGTGCGTGCACCGATTATCGATCAACCAAAACCCGTCAAACAAGCGCCGACTAAACAATTAGATCTCTGGAAAAGTTCGTTTACAGTTCAAGAAACAAAACAGTTGCCCGCACAAGAATGGTCAGAGCTACCCGTTGAACACGAAACGGAAGTTGTTCAACGACAAGAAGAGCCACTTCAAGATGGAACGCCATTTATTGAAGAATTGCCACCATTAGCAGAACACGAGGAACAACAAGAAAGCCCTCAATTTCCCGAATTGGAAGTGGTGGGCCAAATTCATGGCACTTATATTGTGGCGCAAAGCCATGATGGTTTTTATTTGATTGATCAGCATGCAGCACAAGAACGCATCAAATACGAATACTTTCGTGAAAAAGTAGGAGATATTGACAGCAACGAACGACAAACTTTACTGTTGCCGTTAACATTCCATTACAGTCGAGATGAAGCGTTGAGGTTAAAAGACCATTTAGCTGTTTTGGCTGATAGTGGCGTATTTTTAGAAGTGTTTGGCGATACATCGTTTATTGTTCGGGAATACCCCACTTGGTTTCCAAAAGGATTTGAACAGGAAGTTATTGAAGATTTGATCGAACAAATTTTGAACGAGCGAAAAGTAGATATTAAGAAATTGCGGGAAGATGCAGCCATTATGATGAGTTGCAAACGCTCGATTAAAGCAAATCATTTTTTGCAGAAACACGATATGGAACGGTTACTGGTAGATTTGAAACAAGCAGAACAACCCTTTACTTGTCCGCACGGTCGTCCTGTGATTATCCATTTCAGGACATACGATGTGGAGAAAATGTTCAAACGTGTAATGAATTAAAAGTTGGCGTCTAATTTGCCAGCGTTTCGGGTATGAATAGAGAATACGTGTAGTGAGGAAGGGTGTAAACGATGCAGGTAACCAAAAATTACATGAATGCTTCTGATGGACATGAACTTTTTTATGCGCGTTACGAACCACCAAATCCGATTGGCCATATCCATATTATCCACGGGATGGCTGAACATATCGGTCGCTACGAAGAGTTCGCGGAATACTTAATGTCTCGCGGCTTTGTGGTATCTGCACATGATCAACGTGGACACGGGAAAACGGCAGAACAGAACGGGATTCAAGGTTACTTTGCAGATGATAACGGCTTTGAACGAGTAGTGGAAGATGCGCATACCGTCATTGCTGAAATCCAGCAGGCAACGGGAAATCTGCCATTGCTGCTATTCGGTCATAGTATGGGGTCCTTTGTGGCTCGTCGTTACATGCAATTGCACAGTGAAGAAATCAGTCGTATCGTATTATCCGGTACTGGTGGAAATCCTGGCATTTCCGGTAAAGTTGGAATGGCTGTAGCGGTCGCATCGGCAAAATTACAAGGAAAGCAAGAACCTAGCAAAGCGCTTGGGAAATTGACTTTTGGCAATTTTAATAAACCTTTCGCAGAAGAAGGTTCGTCTTACGCTTGGCTGAGTCGAGATAAAGAGGCTGTTGCGAAATACGAAGCAGATCCTTGGTGTGGTTTTGAATCAACTAATCAGTTTTACATTGATTTATTTTCCGGGCTTGCAACATTGAATAAGTCTGAAGAAATCGCCAAAATTCGAAAAGACTTGCCGGTTTTGTTTATTAGCGGTGCAATGGACCCTGTCGGAAATAACGGTGAAGGTGTTTTCAGTTCAGCCAAACAATTCAACAAAGCAGGGATGACTAACGTTAAAGTTTACCTAGCAGAACAAGGTCGGCATGAATTGCTCAACGAACTTAATCGAAAAGATTATTTTGAGTTAATCGGAGATTGGATGTGCGGAAATGATTGATGTGGTGGCCATTGTTGGACCTACGGCATCTGGGAAAACTGCGCTGAGCCTTGAATTAGCTAAGCGGTTAAACGGTGAAATTATCAACGGGGACTCGATGCAGATTTACCGAGATATGACGATTGGGACAGCGAAAATTTTACCTGAAGAAATGGCAGGAATTCCTCATCACTTGCTGGATATTAAAGAGCCGGACGAGAGTTTTTCAGTTGCAGAATACCAATTCTTAGTGCGGGAGAAAATTGCTGAAATTCGCTCGCGTGGAAAGCTGCCGATTATTGTCGGGGGAACAGGGATGTATGTGCAGGCCGTACTCTTTGATTACCGATTTTCAGAACAGCCTGTCGACCAACAACTTCGAGATGAGTTAAACAAGGAACTAGAACAAACGGGTCCTGAACAACTGTATGCCAAATTGTTAAAGTTGGATCCGCAGTCAGACATTCACCCGAACAACACGCGGCGTGTCATACGGGCGGTTGAAATTTTGATGAGTGGTCAGCAAAAAGGAGATCGGAATTTGGCGTTGTCGCCGATTTACAATGAAGTCATTATTGGACTAGACATGCCAAGAGACATCCTATACGACCGTATTAATCAACGAGTGGAGACGATGTTGCAACGCGGCTTGATCGAAGAAGTGCAAGCCTTACGGCAAAGAGGCATACGCGACGTTCAGTCTATTCAAGCCATTGGCTATAGAGAAATTTACGCTTATTTGGATGAACAAGAAAGTTTAGAACGAGCAATCGAAAAACTCAAGCAAAACTCACGCAAATACGCAAAAAGGCAATTTACTTATTTTAAAAACAAACTACCGATTTTCTGGATCGATGCACTGGCTGATCTCGAAAAAAATCTCCATGAAATAACAGTGGTTATGCAGGAAACTGACAGAAACTGTCGAATTGATAAACTGATGGCCAATCAAACACAAACAGAGAAATAGGGGGATTTACATGAAACCAGTTAATATTCAGGATGTCTATTTAAATCAACTGCGTAAAAATAATATTTATGTAACGGTCTTCTTACTTAATGGCTTTCAATTAAAAGGGACCATTAAATCTTATGATAATTTTACGGTGCTGGTCGAAACAGATGGCAAACAACAGTTAATTTACAAACATGCAATTTCGACGTTTTCTCCGTCAAAAGCTGTAGCGATTGAACACGAAGAGTAAAAAAGTCGGACTGTAGGTGCGGGCCGGTTTTTTGATTTATGCCTGTTAGAGCTAAACGAGCATCTACGCTTTTCGGGTTGTCTAGCTCCAGCAGCCAGATTCTAGGGTCTTAATCCACTCTGGCTGTGCGGCAAAAGACGCCGCTTCACCAGTGTGTCTTAAGCCCGTCAAATCTACACGGCTGCCTACGCTTTTCGGGTTGTCTAGCTCCGGTGCCCAGCTCCTCGGGTCATAAGCCAGCCCAACTGTGTGGCAAAAGACGCCACACTGCTGTTCTTTCTTATGCCTGTCAGAGTTAAACGGGCACCTACGCTTTTCGGGTTGACAGTTATGTTGTTGAGGTATAGCATTTTGAAGTGAATTCGATTTAAATTTCGGGAGGTGTCTTTATGAAGACTATTACAGCAGATGAATTGCAAAAACGAGTTGAAGCTGGAGAAGAGTTACGCATCATCGACGTTCGTGAAGCAGACGAGGTGGCTTTTGGAATGATTCCAGGAGCTAAACACATTCCGCTCGGTGAAGTGGAAGAGCGTAGCGGAGAGCTAGACGCAACCAAAGACTATCATCTGGTTTGTCGTGCGGGTCGTCGGAGTGAAATGGCTTGTGACATTTTGGAATCAAAAAATATGAAGACCATCAACGTTGAAGGCGGCATGACTGCCTGGAACGGCGAGACAATCGCATAACAAACACAAACAAACCACACAGCGTTTTTGCTGTGTGGTTTGTTTGTGTTTAAAAAGTATGCAGTTTCAGCTCTTCAGTTTACAGTCAAGCTCCAATGTCTTGATTTTAATGATCCAGCATTTGTACAGGCCTCTACGAGATTTGGATTTTACGAGCGGGTAATCTCCATTTAAAAGTATAGGACAAAATTCGCAGGATGGTGATCAGCACAAATAAAGAATAAAGCATAAGGTCAGAAGATGCTGAATTAAAGCTGATGAACAATCCGCACAATGCAGCCCAAACCGCATAGATTTCAGATTTTAACACAAGTGGTTTTCTTCCTGCTAGTAAATCACGAATGATTCCTCCGCCAGAACCTGTAAGTACGGCTGCTACAACAACTGCAAATAGTGGCAATTCTAGTTCAACAGCATAAATGGCTCCTTGAACAGCAAACGCTGACAATCCGATAGCATCAAAAAAATTGCCCCAGCGATTCCAGTGGCCAAGCAGTTTATGCGGAAACAAAAAGACAATCGTGATCGATGCAAAGGCCAGTTGGAACATGAATTCTTGTTCCCATAGCGCCGAAACAGGCACGCCGATCAATAAATTTCGAATGGCACCGCCACCAAAGGCTGTGACAACGCCGAGAAGATAGACACCAAAAATATCGTATTCTTCTTCCATGGCAATAATTGCGCCGGATATTGCAAAAGCAATCGTACCGAAGGCGCTCAGTACTTCCCAAGCCATAGAGCTATTCCTCCTCAACATACAACTCTATGAATTGTAGCAGAATTTGACGCTATTTCAAGTCATGCCGCATAATAGAAAAGAGAAATTCAAGAGAATGGAGAATTACATGTTTACTACAATTACTAAAATAGAAAAAATTATCAAGAGACAGCTCGAATTGGCTGACGAAACAGCTTACATAAACCAAAAGAAAGTATTAACGGCTTTTCATAACCAGCGCGTTAGTGACCATCATTTTAATCCATCTACCGGTTACGGGTACGACGATGAAGGACGAGATACGCTTGAGCGAGTCTATGCGGATGTTTTTGGAGCGGAAGCGGCTCTCGTTCGGCCGCAAATTATTTCTGGAACCCATGCCATTACCATTTCGTTGTTCGGTGTATTGAGACCAGGAGACGAACTGCTTTATCTAACAGGTAAGCCTTACGATACATTAGATTCTATTGTCTCAGGCGGTGACAAGGATACGGGATCGCTAAAAGACTTCGGTATTAGTTACCAGCATACCGATCTGGACGCTAACAATAAAATTGATTGGCTAGCAGCTGAAAAAGCAATAAATGACAAGACCAAAGTCATCGCCATTCAACGTTCGCGAGGCTATGACACACGACCTTCCTTTACGATAGAAGAAATCGAAGGCATGATTGCGGGTATTCGTCGCATAAAGCCACAAGCTATTGTTTTTGTTGATAATTGCTATGGCGAGTTTGTGGAAACGCGTGAGCCGATTGAAGTAGGCGCGGATTTGATTGCCGGCTCTCTGATTAAAAATCCTGGAGGTGGACTCGCTAAAATTGGTGGCTACATCGCCGGTAGAGCCGATCTGGTTGAAAAATGTGGTTACCGCATGACATCGCCGGGTATAGGGGGAGAGGCAGGCGCGTCACTCAATGCACTACCCGATATGTATCAAGGGTTTTTCATGGCGCCACATATTGTTTCTCAAGCATTAAAAGGGGCAATTTTTACTTCAGCACTTTTAGAAGACGCGGGAATGCTTACCGCGCCTCATTGGAGTGACGAGAGGACAGACTTGATTCAATCGGTATCGTTTCAAACGGCTGAGCAGATGATTGCTTTTTGCCAAACGATTCAAGCGAGTTCACCAGTCAATGCGCAATTCAAACCGGAACCGGCTTATATGCCAGGTTATGAAGACGATGTCATTATGGCAGCAGGAACGTTTGTGCAAGGTTCCAGCATTGAACTGACAGCGGATGGTCCCATTCGGCCACCGTTCACAGCGTTTGTACAAGGTGGACTTACCTATGAACACGTTAAAATTGCCGTTTTAAACTCGGTTGACGTATTGAAAAAAGCTAACTTAATCTAATCGATTCCTCGCATATTGCAAGCGGGGAGTTTTAATGTAAGGAAACTTAACGTGTGTTTGACAAATAATCTAACATGATATATGCTGTACAAGTAATAACTACTTGAAATGAGTGAAACTTATGACGAACCTGGTTCGACGGACGATGCCGCTTCTTCCAATCAGTATAGTTATGCAGCTGACGGAACTTACTGCGAGACAAATCCGTTATTACGAAGAGCACAAGTTAATTAGCCCTGCCCGTACCGATGGGAATAAGCGTATGTTTTCGTTAAACGACGTCGATGCTTTACTTGAAATCAAGGACTACTTGGATCAAGGACTTAATATCGCCGGCATTAAGAAATTATACGAGTTAAAAAACTCGCCTGAAAACAATCAGGTAGAGTCAAAAAATCTAAGTGACGCGGAGTTGCGAAATTTGCTGCGTGAACAATTGAAACATCAAGCTCGACCCTTCGAACTTGGTGGCTTTAGACAAGGTGATTTATCCCGTTTCTTCCATTAAAGAAATGGGCTTACATAAAACATTCATAGGAGAGTGAAGAGAACATGGGCAAGTATTCAAAAGAAGACATTCACCGATTAGTAAAAGAAGAGAACGTTAATTTTATTCGTCTGCAATTTACAGATATTCTTGGAGTCATCAAAAACGTTGAAATACCGACATCCCAATTGGACAAAGCACTCGATAACAAAATGATGTTTGATGGATCTTCTATCGATGGATTTGTACGCATCGAAGAATCGGATATGTATTTATTCCCAGACCTTGATACTTGGGCAGTGTTCCCATGGATTACAGGCAAAGGGAAAGTAGCGCGCTTAATCTGTGACATTTATAGCCCAGACGGCACGCCATTTGCTGGAGATCCGCGCACTAATTTAAAACGCGTATTAAAAGAAATGGAAGAGTTAGGATTTACGCATTTTAACCTAGGACCAGAGCCAGAATTTTTCTTGTTCAAACTTGATGAACGAGGCGAACCATCATTAGAACTAAATGACCACGGCGGCTATTTTGACTTAGCACCGATGGACCTTGGCGAAAACTGCCGACGCGATATCGTTCTAGAACTTGAAGAGATGGGCTTTGAAATTGAAGCTTCTCACCACGAAGTAGCACCAGGACAACATGAAATTGACTTTAAATACGCAGATGCAATAAAAGCCTGTGACGACATTCAAACCTTTAAGTTAGTTGTTAAAACAATTGCGCGTAAACACGGATTGCATGCAACCTTTATGCCGAAGCCATTGTACGGTGTAAGTGGTTCAGGAATGCACATGAACGTTTCATTATTTGACGGAGACCGCAACACATTCCTTGATGAAGCGGGCGACTTGAAACTAAGTGAAACAGCTTACCAGTTTATCGCAGGTATTATTGAGCACGCTAAAGGCTATACAGCTATAACAAATCCACTTGTAAACTCGTACAAACGTCTAGTTCCAGGTTACGAAGCACCTTGTTATATTGCTTGGTCTGGCCAAAACCGTAGCCCGTTAGTACGTATCCCATCATCACGCGGTTTGTCTACACGTGTTGAAGTACGTTCAGTTGATCCAGCAGCAAACCCGTACCTAGCAATGGCGGTACTATTAGGTGCAGGTCTTGATGGCATCAGAAGAAAACTAACGCCACCAAAAGCAGTAGACCGCAACATTTACATGATGAACCAAAAAGAGCGTGAAGCAGTCGGTATTGAAGATCTGCCAAGCACTTTGTATAACGCACTACAAGAGCTACAAAAAAATGAAATTATGACAAAAGCATTAGGCGAACACATTTTAAATAATTTCGTCGAAGCGAAAGAAATTGAATGGGACATGTTCCGCACAAGCGTCCACCCGTGGGAACGTGAGCAATACTTGAAAATGTATTAAGTTGAAAACCGTTGGGGCTCTAAGGCTCCAACGGTTTTTTCTTTTCTTCTAAAAGTCGCCAATTGGGCAACTTTTTTTATTTGCCCAATTTTTGCCCAACTTTATTTAAAAAGTGCTCATATAGTCGTCGAATTTCTCGATTGAGCGTTCTTCCATCTTCTTCGAAACATGGCTATAAACATCTGCTGTGATTTGATAATTTTGATGACCCAATCGTTCCTGGACATATTTCATGTCGGCGCCAGCTTCCAGCAACATGACCGCATGTGTATGCCGAGTTGAGTGAATCGGAAGGGGTGGGGCATCAATTTTAGCTAAGCAGGATTTAAAGACATTATACAAAGTTGACTTCGGCAGAGGAGAACCATCTTCCCGACAAAAGATCAAATTCAAATCATGACGATAAGCTTCCCCTAAATGCAATTTTCGTTGGTTCTGGTACTTCAGATGCTCCTGCAGCTCTTTCATAAAAACTTTTCGCATCTTCAGCGCGCGGACAGATCCTTCTTTTTTAGTTGGTCCGAATAACTCGTCTGGATGATCAGGCTGAAAGTCGAGGGTTTCTTCTATATAGATAATATCGTTTTTCCAATCTACTCTTGGCCACTTCAATGCGGCAGCTTCTCCTTTGCGTGCGCCACTTTCAAACAGGAACTTAAAGAAAACACCATAGACTTGACCACGCTTGTAAATCTCCGGATATAAAGCGTTTAAATAGGTAGGCTCGAGGTATTTCAACTTTTGAACCTGCTTCTTCCGAATCTGCACATTCTCGGCCGGATTCTTTTCGATGTAGTTATTGATCATCGCTCTTTTTAAAGCTTGGTAACAAACATTATGGATGCGCCTGGCTGATTCTGTCGATAGGTTCTTCTCACTCAAGCTATCAATGAACTTCTGATACATCATCGGTTTAATTTCATGAATGCCTATTCCCCCAAAATAGGGAATCGCGTGATTCTCTAAAGCGGTCCGGTATGTTTTGTATGTGTTGGGCCGTAATTTGTCTTTTACGTATTGTTCCAGCCATTCCCGGACATAGGCAGCAAATGCAAACTCACCTTTCCCGTAGCCCTGCAGCACGCTTTTTTCTTTTTTAGCTGCCGCCAATTGTGCTTCTTTTTTTGTAGAAAATCCACTCTCGGTATATTCCCTTTTCTTTTCAGAGTATGGATCTATCACAATTACTCGATACTGCCACGTTTTACCTCGTTTACGATAGGATGCCACTGCAATCCCTCCCTCTAAATAGCTTTAATGAATTCTTTGTATATTTCAAGGCATTACGGAATACAAATTATCCGTAGATTAAGTTCTGTATGTATTGACGCAGCCGTTTCTCTGCAAACCAGTGTTCGACGCCAAACGTCTCCATGAGCAGACAAACGGCTTCTTTTTCGTTATTTGGCAACGTCATGTTGTGGAGCATGAAAGATGGGATGCAGGCGTACTGAGCGAAGTTATTCGACTTATTTTCTTGATAGACCTGATACGGCATCGGCATAGTGATTTGATTGCCAGAGTGCCAGAGCGCGTGACAAAGTTCGTGTCCAAAGTCTTGCCATTGTTCAGCAGTCGTAACTCTTTCATCTAACACAATTGCATTTTTTACATTCATAGATTCTGTAGGTAAATAAAGAACTGATAGTCCGTTTCTATAGGCAATTTCTTCTAGGTCTAATTGATGTGGGGAATGAATTCCAATTGACCGATAAAAATTATTTAGGTAATCTTCTGACGCATTATATGTATAACCCATGAAAGTCTCTCCTTATGGAACGTATGTTCTTTTTGAGGTTAAAAGAAAAGCCCAATATAGGGCGATTTTTTAAAGCTTTAGTAATTCTAGTTTCTTTGCAATAAATTCTTCTTCATTAATAATTCCGTCATCAAGTAGTGACTTGTATTTCCGTAACTGTTCAGCGACGTCTACCGATACTGGAGCAAAGGGAGTTGAAGAAGATTTTCCTATTTTGCTTCTGGCATATTCGACAAATTGATCGACTTGACCGTAGTTAATGCCGTACATTTCTGATTTGTTTCCGGAAGCGATGATATTGATCTTATGGCCGGTCAATCCTTTTCCGATTTCTAGACTAGAGATATTGGAGAATGGGAAGCTTTCTGTTTCGAAACCAGTAAAGCGTTCAGCATAAAAGAAAATCTGACGCTCTGTAGCGATGAACAAGCCGTTTCGGATGGTGTCATTCCCTAACGACTTCGTTTTATAAACACCATATACCCAGTACATGATTTTTTCGTCACTGAGCTGTTTCTTAGCGGATCTTAATAATGCAGTGGTTCGTTTGTTTGCCTCTGGCCCGATTTCCTGATCAAATTCTCCATTTTTTTCAATGATCTCTTGAATTTCAATAGCTGTCATTTTTTGAATAGGCTTATCCAGTGGTTTAACCTTTGTGAATCCAGCTAGTTCAAAACAAGATGGACAAACCCAGCGTTTATCAGCAATTCGATAACGATTCAATCCAGTTTCTTTTCCACAAACTGAACACTTCGCTTTTCTATCAAAGAATCCCATAAAAATTCCACCTGTCACTCATTATTTTTTAGTTATCTCTAGAACCCGAAATCAATTGGGCTTGTCGAATCATACGTTCTTCATCTTTCTTATCTTTAACGACCAATATTGCATGAATAACACCTGGAAGAAAACCTAATAAGCAAAGTAAAAGGTTCATGAGCGCTTGAAAAGGCTTGCCTGCCAATAAAACAGCTAAAGGGGGAAGAAATACGGCTAGAAAATAAATAGTAACGCCTCCAAATTTATATTTACTTTAATATTAACAAAATTTTGAAATAAATACAGGATTATTTATTTTTCTTGCGCTTTTGCATTACCTGATCCACTTCGTAAGCAATTTCGAGACGTTCCATCATGTCTAATACGTTGTCACTTTTGTTCTTGAAAAAGAGAGCTTCTTCATTGATGGCCCAGTCTAATACTTCTTGCTGGTAGGGGGAGAGGTTGTTGTATTCATCTTGATCAACGCCGAGTTTATCGAACGGGAAAAGGCTGACTTGTTCTGTTTGTTCATCTTTAGTATCTCTTCCAAGAAGATAATCAGTGCTTACGTCAAAGTAATCGGCGATTTTAATTAATATGTCGTAGTCAGGACTTCGACTCCCACTTTCGTATGCAGTATAAGCAGGACGAGTAAGACCTAAGTACTTTGCCACATCTTGCTGAGTTCTCTTCTTTCTATTTCGTAATTCTTTTAATCTTTGTGCTAACATAAAAAACACCTCCGGTACCTATAATATTAACGTAACAATACGTGACAATATACGTCATGTAACGAAATGAAACTTTTTTTGAATTTGTTGTTGACAATGTAACGTAATGATACTAATATAAAGGTAACGGAACGATACATAGGAGGTGAGAGTATGAAAAGCGGACAAAGAGCCTGGCTTAAAGAATACAGAAACAAAAAGGGTCTGACTCAATTAGAAGTTGCTGAAAAAGCTGATATTAAGCGCCCGTATTACACGATGATTGAGACGGGACAGAGAAAACCAAGTGTAGTTGCTGCAAAATCTATCGGATCGGCTCTAGGTTTTGATTGGACCATTTTTTTTGAAGAAGAAGGTAACACTTCGTTACTTAAGCGAGCAGCAGTCTAAGAAAGGAGAGGGTTAGATGAAGGGTCAAAGAAAAATCGGAGTTGGAATATCACTAGGTATCCCGACGGAAGAGTTATTTATAACAAACCAGAGAGAAGACGTCGACCGGATGCTGGCACGCGGTTGGAAGATTGTCTTCTCTCCAGACAACCCATTAGCTACCGATTCGATTTTCTCAAATCTTTGGGTGTTAGCGTTCTTTTAGGGTCTGGCTTTTCGTAGTTTTCCGGATAAACCGGGTCTCCTTTTTCCGGAGGCCAAGCCAATTGGATAAAAAGGGGCCGATGGTCTGCGAGTATGGTTCCTGTATTTACCCAACCGACCTCTTCGAATTCGCGAATACCATTTCCCAGTCTTTCAGGATCTGTGTATGCACTAAATAATTGAAAGTTCTTGTATTCGTTCAATATAATCACCTCCCATCAACTACATTTTACCAGTTGATTCGGGAGAGTGACAGAGAAGTTAGAAATATTAAACAACTAAGAATCTCGTTATCAGTTTTTAATTAGCAAATTTTGAATAAAAAATAGGAGGAATTTATATGCATGAATTAATACCGACATTGCAAAACGAAGCAGGAGAAATTACATTAAGCGGCCGAGAGCTCCACGAGTTCTTAGAAGTAAGAACAGCGTATAAAGATTGGTTCCCTCGAATGGTCACTTATGGATTCGAAGAAGAAATCGACTTTACAGCTATTGCTCAAAAAAGAGCAACAGCTCAAGGGAATATAACTACCTTAACGGACCACCAAATCAAACTCGACATGGCCAAAGAAATAGCGATGATCCAGCGAACAGATAAAGGCAAGGAAGCGCGCCAGTATTTCTTGAAACTCGAAAAACTTTGGAATAGTCCAGAAATGGTTATCAAGCGCGCTATGGAGATTCAACAAAAGAAAATAATGTTGCTTGAATCAAAAATTGCTGAAGATGAAAAGTTTACAAGTTACGGAAAAGCAGTCGGGGACAGCGATGGATCTATTACAGTTGGTGCTTTAGCAAAAATCCTTTACGACAAACACGGAGTGAGTATCGGCAGAAACAAATTGATGGCTTGGCTACGTGATAACGGCTACTTGATCAAACAAGTCGGAAGAGAGAAGAATTTCCCGAAACAGCATTTCATAGAGCGAGGCTGGTTCAAGTTGTCTACAAAACTAATTAAACGTACTGAGGGCGATGTACAAAGCGGAACACCATTAGTTACTGGTAAGGGTCAAGTTGAATTAGCGAAATTACTTATGGAAGAATTTTCGGCAGCAAGAAGAGAGGTTCAGTTGTTGAATAGTTAAAAGGGGGGCAATAAAAAATGAATGATTCTTTGGACTTCAAAAAGCGCAGTTTAATTAATTCAATGAAACACAACTTTCCTGAACAATATAAGAAAAATTTTTCAGGCAAAGAATTTCATTTCTATCCTTTTGCGGCATATTGCCACGCTTATGCAGAGTATTTACTAAATTCTTCCGATTACAACGAATACGGAAATTTCATCAAAGAGTTCAATTCAATAATCGTACAAGACGAAATCTATTTATGGGCAGAAAAAGTTCAGACAAGAAGCCCAGGAGTTATGTCTATATTTTCTTACAACTACATGACCGCTGAAATAATAGACAAGCGTTATCGGATAAAAGGAGAAGAATTTTCAAACGAGATAGATTTAGAAATTCTTATTTTATCTAACTTTCAAGATTACTTTAGAGAAGAAATCGAAATTAAACGTCAGCAAGTCGTTGGCTATGGAAAGTCGGATCTTCTAATAAACGGAAACATAGTAATTGAACTAAAAAAGTCGACAGCTAAAAGGAAAGATGTTTATCAAGCCTTTGAATATTCGTTCGGAGAAGATGTCGAAGTAACTTGTTTGATCGCTCAAGGCTTTAGTGAAGAGGTTTTGGATATAGCGAATAAATTGAAAGTTGAATGCTATAGGTACGCATTTGGTAGAGATCCTGAACAACCAGGGAATTATCCAGTCGGGGTATTCTTCGAAAAAATATCTAAAACTTCTTTCAATAAGTTCGATGAAGTCTTGGCGGAAGTTGATAATTCAATTCTTTTTTCTGATTACGATACGAGATTCAACTTTAATGAAATCTTTGAAAAGAAAAAAGAAAAGATGAACTTAATATTTTATAGGACTCAAGAAATTCACGGAAAAGAAAGAGAAATCCTTTTGAAAGAGTTGGACAAGTTGGGGTACGACACACGAAAAGGGTTAGAGGCTTTAATTCCAGAGGTGCAAGAAGCTGTGGATAAAGAACAGGGCGCGAGGGACGCCCAGGAGGAGTGAAAAGCGATGTCACAGCTAGTGCAATTGAATGAAGCTCAATTGGAAGGGATGATTATCGAGGAAATCAGACAGCGTTTAAATCATTTGGAGCACAGACACACATTTTGGGATGTAAATGAGCTAGAGAGACAGACCTGCATGAGTAGATCCTTCATCTTAGATCAGTTTTTCTACGATGATCGATTCAAGAAAATTAGATTTAAGATTGGTGGGAAATGGTACATGTCGGCCAGAGAAACTGAGGAATTTCTGTTGACCTGGTTGAAAGAGAGGCAAGAGAGCTAAGCGAGGACTTGTCTCTCTATATAACAATCATACAACGACCTGATGTATATAAAAATATAGTCAACCATACAAAAAGGAGTGGGAAAGATGAAGCGTTCGGCAAAAGTTGGAAGTGCTTTAAATCGATTACTAGAAGGAGGGGAAGAGACTGGTGAACGAATAGCGTTGGATTTAAACGTTTCCCCGCAATTGATCAGTCATATCAAAAATGACCGACGTACTATGCAATCAGACATCGCCAAAGAATCAATTACTCTCTACGACAATCCGGAATACACGATGGATATTCTTTATGAATTTTCTGGTGGGATGACCTCACCAGTCTTACGTGGCAAGAATATTGAGCAGCATCGGCTAGCATTTAAGGCTAATGCAGCTAGAGAAATTGAAGAAGGTCTTGAGATGATTAAAAAGGTTTGCCTGGCCAAACCACCGAGCACACTGGATGCATACGAAAAAGAATCCGTTCTAACCATGATGGACGAATTGCTGGATGCGCGAATCCATATCGATAATCTGCTGATGCAAGTACAGATTGAATACAAAGTTTCTATTAAAGAAAGAATCAAATCATTAATCCCGAGATGGAAGGCGAAAGGATGGTTAGCATGATGGAATTCGGTGATCCGTTACACATCTTAGGCAGCATGGTTTTAGTTTCTTTTCTGAGCATGCTGGTCGGTACGCAATTAGGGACTTTTGAAAAAGAGCATGAAAAAACCGACTGACGGCTAGGTCAGACGGCGATTAAAGAGTTTCGATAACTCAAGTATAAGCGAGAGCACTGGCTCTCGTCAATAAGCTCAGGAGCGTTATTCCCCTTTCGTTCCTGGTCTTATTGATGGGATTCAAACCATCAGAAAGAGGTGAACAAATGATAACGCACGGTCAAGCAGCAATCAGTTTAGATGAGTTCGACCAATCACCTAAGATGCAACAGATTCTGTACATTTTGAAACGATCAATCGAACTTGGTAACAAATTTACTCTTTTTTCTTTTAATGAACTTGGCACGTCGAGAGAGGCAATTTTTATTATCACCCTATTGAACGCCAAAGGTTATGCGGTGGATATAGGTAATGATGAAATCATTGTGAAGGAGGAGAAAAGATAATGCGTAAAGTTGAAGATTTGCAGGAGTATCGAGACACCCAAAATCTGAAAGAACGCATGAAACGCTTGCCGGCAGTTTATCAATCCATCTTAGCAGGCAACATCGTAGATGAAGTTTGTTGGAGAGGTCCTGTTACACGCGAATTCTTGGAAGCGGAATTAGATTCTTTCGAAGGAGCTGAAAAAGAATGGCTAGTGAAACAAAAGCAGGTTTGATGGAAGTCTTCTGCGAAGGTTGTGGTTGTTTCATCGCTGCTGAAGCTGCAGGAAATCCACAAAAATGCGAAGACTGCTTTGAAAATGAATTAATCGATGCAGTTGAAAATAACGTTTGGCCGGATGGTATGACCTTCTCGGTTTGGCAGGATATCAAACAGAAGTATTCGGAGCCGGAAATTAGGCAGTAAAAAGAGCCAGCTATGCAACTAGCTGACTCAGGTCTTTAAGAAAAATATCGTATCTCAATACTATCAAAAAAATGGAGGAATCACAATGAGCGAACTATCAATGCAATTTAATGAACAGAACCAAGGTGGCGTTTTAGCCCAAGCAACAGCATCAAGAGAAATGGAAGAAGTAAAAGGTGCGATTTTCCTTGCTAAGCAATTCCCTCGGAACGTGTATCAAGCAGAACAACGCATCTTGGATTCATGTAAACGTCCAGCGCTAGCAGCAGTTGCTATGTACCAGTACCCAAGGGGTGGAACGAAGGTAACAGGTCCTTCAATTCGATTAGCAGAAGTGTTGGCGCAGAACTGGGGCAACTTGTCATTCGGGGTGAAGGAATTGGAGCAACGTAACGGAGAATCAATTGCCCTGGCTTATGCCTGGGACTTGGAAACCAACACACGCCAAGAAAAAGTATTCACGGTCAAGCATTCAATCAAAACCAAAACTGGCATGAAGGTGCTAGACGATCCACGTGATATTTACGAGTTAGTTGCCAATAACGGGTCTCGTCGAGTGCGAGCTTGCATCCTTGGCATTATTCCTGGAGACATCGTTGAGAAAGCTGTAGAGGAATGTGGTAAGACGTTGGCTGGCAACAACAAAGGACCGTTGAAAGATCGTATCGCCAAAGCCTTAAACGCATTCAAAGAACAGCATCGTGTAACACAGGAAATGATTGAAGACAAATTCGGTTACAACGCTGATTCATTTACAGAACACGATTTTGTGGAACTGATTAACATCTTCAACTCCATTAAAGACGGATTGAGCAAGTCGGATGATTGGTTCGATAAGAATGCCGGCAAGGATAAGAAGAGTGGACTTGCTGCATCGTTTGAGAAAGAAGAGAAGACCACTAAGAAGCCAAGTATTAAGGATTTAGATAAAGAAGAGGTGAAGTCAGATGGTGACAAGCCAAACGTTTCAACTGACAAGCGGTAATTATCATTCTACCGAAGCGAATCAACAATACTTTTCAGTTTCCCAATTCAAGCAGTTCAATCAGTGCAGCGCAAAGGCGATGGCTTTACTAAAGGGCGAGTTCATCCGCAAAGAGTCCAGTGCGCTGCTGGTTGGCTCTTATACACACGCGGCATTCGATACACCAGAAGAGTTTTCAAAGCTCCTAGAAGAGAACCAGGAGGCGATTTTTAACCGCAAAGGCGATAAATACGCTGACTTCAAAACTGCTGATGCCATGATTCAAACGATTCAAGATGATCCCTTTTCTATGTTCGCAATGGAAGGCGACAAGGAACAAATATTCACTGCCGAATTGTTCGGAGCTCCTTGGAAAATCAAAGTGGACTCCATCAATCACAGTCGGAAAACGTTTACGGATTTAAAGACTACCCAGAGCCTTTCTAAGCGTGCTTGGAGTACAAAGTATGAGATGTTCGTTTCCTTTGTCGAAGCGTGGGATTACGTTCTTCAAATGGCGATTTACCGCAAAGTAATCGAATTGAACACAGGGTTTACGTATAACCCGTATATTGTCGCTGTCACGAAAGAAGATCCGCCGGATAAAGCGGTCATTCACTTCGATACAGAGCGCTTCCAGTTTGAAATTGATTTCGTGGAAGCAGTAATGGAGAAGATGATCAGCGTCAAGAGTGGCGAAATAGCACCGACTCGCTGTGAACAATGCGACTACTGCCGTAGCACTAAGAAATTATCAAACTCGATTGAAATGGGCAGGCTTTTGGATTAGTGAAGTGTAGATAGAAAAGGGGCGGTTTTAATGATTCAATACATTTGTATTGAAAAACTAACGTTAAACAAATTGGACGAAAACGAGGAAATTGACGACAATAATTTTTTTGAAGTTGAAACGGGTTCATTGTGGGAAAAATGCCGTGGTGGAATGGGTGAAATTAGATTGGAAGGTTTAAACGAAAACGAATATGAATGGATGGAAATTTCAAAAGAAGTTTTTAAACATTATTTTAAGCCGCTTGAACAAATAGAAAAAGCAGATTAAACAGTTCGCACAAACGTTAGTTTAAGCATTCAGAGGGGAGTTGAGGAGCTCCCCTTCATTTTTACAGCAAGCACATTGAGGAGTGACAGAGGATGGCAAAGTTTAGAATGGTCGATACCGAATTTTGGAACGATCCGCAAGTACAGGAACAGTTTACACCGGAGGACAAATTGTTTTACTTATATCTCATGACGAACCCAGCCACTAAACAGATAGGCATCTACATCATTACGAAAAAGAAAATGGCTTTCGAGCTGGGATATTCCATCGAAACAATCAACGCACTCATGAACCGGTTTCAATCACATCACCAATTGATTGATTATGACGAAGAAACACGCGAAATCCTGTTGCTCAGATGGTCAGAAACTGCCTATCGGAAAGGCGGAAAGCCAGTAAATGACTTGGTCCTCTCGGAACTAGCACACGTTAAAAGAACCGACTGGATAGCTCGTATCGCGCCGTTAATCCCTATTGATTCGGTTCGTGCAGTGGTTCTGAACTATATGAAGCAAAAGAATATTTCATTGAGTAACGAATCGTATGACGAATCGTGCCACGAATCGTATGACGATACGCCGACAAGAACTAAGAAAGAAGAACTAAGAACTAAGAAAGAAGAATTAGAACAACAACAAGAACAACAAGAACAAGAACCAAAAGAAAAAACAGTTGTTGCTGCTGATGCTCCCGGTAAAGCATTTCGCTTCTATGAACAAAACATCAGTCACTTGGTACCGCATATTGCCGAACGAATTTCCATCATGATTGATGAATCATCTGAGGAGTTGGTTCATGAGGCATTGAAACGTTCAGTCGAAGGCAATGCACGAAACAAAATGAATTTTGCTGACAGCATCTTGAAATCATGGAGCGATCAGCGAATTACCACCTTGGCTGGTGTAGAAGCTGCTGATAAAGAATTCGAAAGACGGAAGCGAGGGAACTCGAATGGAACCACTTCAAAACATCATGCAGGATCTACTGACGAAGACTGGGACGGACTCTCACTCTGAAGGCGTTCAATGTCCTCACTGTAACGAAATCGTACCACCGTTAGAAATAGACGTCTTAGGAAAAACGCGATGGGTTCAACCTATCTGTAAATGTGAGGCTGAAATTCAAAAAGCCGAGCTTGAAACCTATAAAAATGCACAGCGAGAACGCGAAGTCCGCGAGTTGTTCTCTATTAGCGAATTAGGCAAACGGTTTGAGGAATCCGATTTTGCTAACTTCGACTCACGTCCAGGTGCAGAAAACGCAGAAAAGATTGCTCGATACTACGCTGACAACTTTGAAGAGTTCGGTCTTGAGTCCATCTTGCTATGGGGCGTGCCTGGAAACGGTAAATCACACTTAGCGGCTGCTGTTCATAATCAATTGCGAAAAAAAGGGAAAGTCGTCGTGTTCGTTTCGATGCCGGATCTCTTGAAGAAAATTAAGAATACCTTCGACAAAGGCAATACCGACAGCGAAGAACAAATATTAAAGGCACTGAACGTCTGCGATTTGCTAATCATTGATGATATTGGCGCAGAAAAAACAAGCGAATGGGTACAGGAAATTCTTTTCTTGATCATCGACAACCGATACCGCCGCAACAAACCGATTATGGCCACTTCCAATTTGGAACCCAAGTTTTTGGCAGAACAGATCGGCAAGCGTTCTTATGACCGCATTGTTGAAATTTCGCAATCGATTGAAAACAAAGCGACCAGTTACCGCCGGCAAATTGCCAAAGGACGTTTATCTAAGTTTGATCATCTACTACAAAACTAGGAGGAATCGAAATGAATAGATTACTCGACCAACTCATCTTAATTGCCGGTGCGTGGCAGGAGAATGAAGACCCAGTGATTGCAAGAAATTTCAGTGTGCTGTTTGAAGAGTTGAAGCAGCTGACTAATCTGGATCATGAGGCAGCGGTAGAACTTATCAATAATCATCGAGTGGTTAAAGTGGCTGCTTGATGCGAGATCAGTCGGATACATCGGATGGATTCCATG
The DNA here is from genome assembly GCF_002009235.1 of Planococcus faecalis. Taxonomy (NCBI): domain Bacteria; kingdom Bacillati; phylum Bacillota; class Bacilli; order Caryophanales; family Caryophanaceae; genus Planococcus; species Planococcus faecalis. Next base: position 2,154,323 of record NZ_CP019401.1, on the reverse strand, counting down.
TCTAATATTTGATGGAAAATTGAAATGAAAAAGGAGAATGGATAATGCCAAATCATGTAACTAACAAATTAAAAATTATCGGAACTGACGAACAAGTTGCTGAAGTTCTTTATTTCATCAGCGTGGATAAAAAAGAACAAGACCAAAAGGTTTATGGTTTCGGAACAATTGATTTTAATAAAATTACTCCAATGCCGTTATGGGTTTATGGCAGCAAGCCAGAAGTAAGCGGAATACAGCAAAAAGATGAGGAAAAGTACGGTTCCGAAAACACTTGCCTTGAATGGGCCAGACGGAACTGGGGAACCAAGTGGAACGCATACTCTCAATCGGACGAAATAAGTACCGGTAATACAATTTATTTCGATACTGCATGGAACGGAGTCCCGGGCTTAATACGAAAGCTTGCTTGGATCTTTCCTAACGTTGAATTTGAGTATTGCTACGCCGATGAAGATTTTGGCCACAACGTTGGAGAATACACATTTAAAGACGCTGTAGTATTTGCAAATCTGCCTGTCGGTGGTTCGAAAGAAGCTTATGAACTTGCAATAAGCATTAAGGAAGAGCAACCGGATTGGTTAGTATTTAATGCCGAAATCGATAATTACGAATACAAGGATGACGAATAATGAAAAGCATCCGCTGGCGGAAAATAATCAAAGTCACTGAGTTTCATGCAACCAAACTGATGAACCAATATTACTGGAGCGAAAACGTCAGCATGCAATGGCCGACCGGTGGGCTGGGCGAGAAAAGAGAAATGGAAATTCTCGAAACCGTTCACTACTACGCAAATCTTATTGAACGTACATCGAAAATCGACATGTACCAGCATCCGAAAGAATGGGTGCAGGAACTAACTAATTTTACAGACTAGGAGAATGCTGAGTGATTAATCGAGTCATTCTAGTCGGAAGACTAACAAAAGATCCAGATTTAAAGTACACCGCCTCTGGTGCAGCAGTAGCCAGATTCACCTTGGCGGTCAACAGAACCTTCTCCAATGCAAACGGTGAGAAGGAAACAGACTTCATAAATTGTACGGTTTGGCGTAAACAAGCTGAGAACACTGCGAACTTCCTAAAGAAAGGGAGTCTCGCTGGTGTCGAAGGACGAATCCAAACCGGTAGCTATGAAGGGCAGGACGGCAAGCGTATCTATACGACTGAAGTCGTCTGTGATAGCGTGCAATTCTTAGAGCCTAAAAAGTCACAGCAGGGCGCACAGGGTGATTCATCACCGACAGCCCAACGAGAACCCAACGAAGAGGTAGAAAGCCATACAGGGAATCCTGATGACGATTTGCCCTTCTGATTTTTTTGCTCATTAACTGTCAATTTATTCTTCAAAAAACATGAGAACTAAATGTTTTTTTGGAAAAATTATTAAAACAGGAAGAAGGATGAGGAATGGGACATAAACATCGACATATTCACACTACCTTTTGGATTGAGGAACTCAAAAGCTATGGCATCCATGAAAGTCCAAATGGAGAAAGCCTCGAAAACATGGAGTACTACGATTTGCGTGCTTTGTTATTGAAAACACATTTGCGTTTAGACATCGAAACGAAAGTGAATGCTTGACTCTGATGAATCGGGGGAGAGAGTTACTTTTTTATCACATGGAAGAAGGAATTCCAGTGTGGCAGTTCGGACGATACCGATCTGCCGGAATTAAGCGGATGAAAGCGGAAGGTTGGCAATTAATTGACTGGATGAATGAGAAGGAGTGAGCTCGTTGGAAATCTATGAAGTTCCTGAGAATCAAACAGACATCTTTGAAATGTTAGCGTACATCGAAAAAGAAAAAGGTCAGACTGTGAAATGTCGAATGGAACCTTCTGACAAAATAATTGTGCGTTTGAACGAACACCATTTTGATAAGAAGCTTTCAGGCAAAGAATTCTTGGAGTGGCTCGAGTGGTCAGGCAAAAAGGAAGGCGACCTATTCAGCATTGAAGAATTTAGACGCGTCGAGAAAATGTTTATAGCTAGTCAATAGTTGAACGAAATGGAGGCATAAATAATGAGCGAAGCTGATGAAGTAGTTAGAACTATAAACATAATCCTTATTGATGACACCTTAGACTTGACTTCGAAAATGGAACGAATAGAAACGTTTATAGAGGTTTATATAAGCAATAACTCACAGTCAATGAGTGACATGATTTAAAACGATTCGACCATATTGTTGATAAGGAGATTGCTGATGGAGTATGTCATATATCAACATCAGTTAAAAAAATCAAATAAGGGTCAGCTGCCGGATGTTGTGACTGTTTACGTGTCGACGACATCCGACATCGGTTGGCATTTTGATTACACGACTGACGTCATGAAATCCTATCGTTTCGAGGAATTCGAATATGAAGACATGAAGTTTTATGCTCAATTGTTAGGGATGCAGCACAAACCCATTTTGTTAGAGTGAAAAAGGAGGCAAATGATGATTCTAATATTAAACGCAGCTGTACTATCGTTCTGGATCACATCAATCGTGGCTTTTGCTCAATGCTATAGACGATATTCAAAAGAGGAACGCGCACAGGCTACTGAAGCTGTGCGCAAAGATGAACGTAGCTTGTAAATCAAAGGGGGACCACATAATGAATTTGGATAAATTGTTTGAGGTGCAACGTGGATTGGATGCGGAGATTGAGAAGAATCATCCAACGGCAGCAGATGAAGATAGGTTGGCGAAACGGATATTGGCTTTGCAAGTGGAGTTGGGGGAATGTGCGAATGAGTGGCGTGGGTTTAAGTTTTGGAGTGCGAATCAAGAAGCGCGAACTAAAGTGCCGACAACTCTGCCAACACCGAAAAACTGGAATGTAGACACTGTGGAACGTAAATATAAAAATCCGCTGCTTGAAGAATATGTGGACTGTCTGCATTTTATCTTGTCGATTGGACTGCATTTAGGTTTTGAAGGACGGTCAATAGCCAGACTAAAAACTTTGCCGCAGTATAGCCTTATTGACCAATTTTTAGAAGTTGCAAATGATGTATTGGAACTTTATTACGCACTTGATTTCAGAGGCTATGAAAACTTGATGACTTCATTCGTGATTCTTGGCGAAATGCTCGGATTCACATGGGAACAAATCGAGACAGCTTACATGAAGAAGAACCAAATCAACTACCAGCGTCAAGATACAGGCTATTTATATGAATAAAAAACAAGCACAAATCAAACTCACAGCCATTCTAAGCAACCAAAAGACTGTGAGTGTAGCCAAACTTTCTAAACTACTGGAAGCATTGAAAACGGAACAGGAGATTGAATATTTAAAAGGGCGATTGAAGAAGAACGAGAAAACGATTAGTAAAATGAGTGCGGAAATCCATAAGCGGAAAGGACGCGTGGGATAAGTGAAATTAAAGTATCTGTTCACCATTCCATTAAAAACACTTTGGTACGGAGCTTTATGTCATTATCACGCTAATAAGGCTATTAAATTCGTAGACTATCATCATGTCCTTGGATACCACCGAGACATGGTGACATACTATCATCGCTTGGCATTTAATAAAGACCCAAAATTTAAAGGAGACAAATCATGAGTGAACAGGACCGCAATGAATTTATCGATGATTTAGTCAAAGCCACCAAGATTCGGCGCAGCTACTATGAAGGTCTCAGCAATGAACGACTACTGGAAGAGTGGGACAAGTTGGAATTGATTTATTAGGAGGCAAGAGAGTGAAAAAGCCAAGGTGGAGAAAAGTTATAAAAATTACCGAACGTCATGCCAGTCATTTGATGGACAAGTATTACTGCCATGAGCATTGTTTTATAACTACCGGACAAAGTTTGTTAAGTGAAACGGCAGAAATCGGATTACTTACAACGCTTCATAACTACAGCAATACCATTCATCGGCTTTCTAAAATAGAAATGAGTGAACATCCTAAAGAGTGGGTCAATGAATTATGGAATTTTGCAGATTAAAAAAACACATACAATTCATCTTATTGCTACTGGTCCTGGTCGCTATTGGAATACTGATGATGAATGTGTTTTCACAATAGAAAGGGAGCGAGTCATTGGAAACCATTAGCTTTGTCATTCACGGAGAAGCTCAAGCGCAAGGGAGACCAAGAGCCGGAAAGAGTTTTTCTGGCAAGACGGTTCTCTATGATCCGATTAATTCACGGGACTTTAAGCAGTATGTGAGGCTTGTCTCGTCACAATATAAGCCAGAGAAGCTATTAGAATGCCCTCTTTCGTTGGAATTGCATTTTTATAAGCAAATACCTGCGAGTTGGAGCAACAAAAAGAAAGAGAAGGCAATACGTGGTGAGTTATTGCCGGCTGTTAAAAGTGACATCGACAACTATGCGAAGTCTGTAATGGATGGGTTGAGTGGAATTATTTATACCGATGATAAATTGGTCTGCGAGTTGATCATGACGAAACGGTATTCAGAAAGTCCGCGGACGGAAGTCACGATAAAGCAAGCTAATTTTGAGGAGGAATAACGATGGATCAAGATGCATGTTTCAATTTCAAAATAACAACTACACATGGTGAAGTGCCGAATGGTCTGATTCCGGAATTCAACGGCATTATTTATTATATTCAAACCGATTTCGCTCAGACTAAACAAGAACATGAAGTCGCTGTTCAACTGGTCGTGGATCAGCTGTTAACCGAAGACGATGACAAGTACACTTCCTGGAAAGAAATTAAGCGAGAAATACTTATCTTCTCTCGCATGAGTCAAGTGACCTTGGTTTCTTTCAGAGTAAGGTACGTGTATTGATGAAACATTGTGGTATCTGTCATGAAAAGACGCACAAAGAAATTTGTTGGCGCTGTGATGAAAGAGCGCAAAGGATGAGAAGAGCCATAACCAAAAAATTGGGGGTGATTAAATGAATAAATACGAAGTCGCCATCAATCCAAACTTATCGATTCTAGTAGAAGCAAAAAAAGTCCATGTGAAAGCCGATAAGTCTTTGGTTTTCTATAATCCACAAAACAGCATAGGTGAACAATATTTATACGGCTCGGAAGTTGTTGCAGTATTTAATTCTAATGAATATTTATATTTTTTGAAGAAGTAAGCGACTGAGGATCGCTGTGATTTAAGAGTTTTGAGGAGGATGGGAATGGCAGCTAGAGACGAGGACATGATTGCAGAAGTGGATTTGATGAAAGACGCAGTGTATAGGGTGATGAACGGCAGGCTTCAAAAGCTGGACTCACCACCTACAGGATACGGAAAACAAGTAATAACTTGGCAAGATAATAAGCCATCCGTATGGGAATTGAGTTATACTGGTAAGTAGATAAATATTGCAAAAGTGCTACTGGAACAACCAGGGTGCTGAGTAAGGACACGAGAGGACGTGTCTTTGCTTGGCGCCCTTTTTTGTTTACCTAAAAGGAGTGAAGAGGATGAAAACTGACGAACAATTGCTAGTTACCTACATGTACGAGGAAGGCTATACCGAAGAGGATATGTATGACGAACATGTTGTAAAAAAGGCATTTAGATCTATAGATTTTCATGTTTTTAAAATGATGCCAAAAGTAAAATTGGCAGTTGTCGGCATCATTGCGGCATTCAAGAAAGTGGCAGAGGTCGTCAAATCTATTTGGTCATCAATTTCAACTGCGATAAAAGAAGTGAATGAATACACGAAATACCTTGAGCAAGCGAATTACACGAATTTCAGCATCCCTCCAATTGATTTCAAGAAGCGGCCTATCATTCGCCATCAGGTACTAAACAGAAAACCAAATCACATGATTCGAAAAATTATCCACTAAGGAGCTGGAAACTATGAGAACGATTCAGGAACAGCTTATTCAAAAAGGGTTCACAGATAGCCGAGAAGCTACGGGAGCAAGTCCGAATACAAAGACATTGCCAAAACCGAAAGAATCGCTCAGTAAAAGAGAATGGGCAGAAATCATGGGAAGCAATCAGCAAACATACAGACGTTCACGCGGCGGTGCAATTCGTCGGAATCGATAGGGGGAGCTCGCATGAATAAGTGGCAGGTTGAGGATTTATTAAAAGATTATCATTGGAAACTGCACAGCGTTAAAATCATGAGGGAATCCATGAATGAAGTTAACGTGAGCATGGTCGCGCAATATGGGCTGCAGGCAGCTATGCCCAAAGGAAGTGGAGATCCGAGTGATCCTATTTTGAAAGAAGTTGAACGTCGAGATGATCGTTGGAAGAAGATTCACGCATTCGAAAAGGATATCCAGCTCATCCAATCGAAACTGAAGAAGGTTGAAAACGAAAGAGAAGCCGAGGTTCTTCATTGGTTACTAGAAGGCAAAAGCATGCGCTGGATCGGGATGCACATGGGATTATCTCATACCCATATCCAACGGATTAAAGATGCGGTCATCCGGAATATGAGTGCCTAATGTTCCAAATGTGCCATAAGTTCTCTTTTTTCTGTTTTTGAAAATCCTTGATACACTGGAAGGCAGGTACGGGTAGGCAGGTCGTTCGAGTGACACGCCCGGATATGCAGTTAAAAAATACGAGATTAAGCCCCTTTTTTCACTAGGGCTTTGAGCATCTTCACTTGGAGGTGCTTTTTTTATGTCTAAAAACGAGGGCTGAGTGACTTTGAATGATCTAGTGAAACGCAAGAAGTCAGAAGTTCGTTATTGTGTTGGTCTTAGCAACAGCCAACTCTTGAATCTTTATTTTTTTCGCAATCGGCAATCGGTATTCGAAAAAGAGGCGAATGTCTGGAATGTTGCTATCATCATCTCGAATTCTCGTAAACAGGCGAATGACTGGTTCAATCACACGAGCAAACAAGATGATGAATTGATTACAGGCTCTTGTGGACTGGAAGGATTAAAGAAATCCTTGGATATCATCATACAGTTCAGAAATCAGCTGAAAAAGAACGAGTATCTGTTTGTTCGTCCGAGTGATGACAGACGAAAGAGCGCATATCGACGGTTAGTGAATTATGAATTTGAAGAATTGTATTTAGATGGCGAATTTCATACGTATGCTTCTTTGAATCCAGCGTATTGGGATTGGATTGATGATTAATTAGAGAGTCTTATTGAGGGGGCGGAGTTGATGTAGATGGTCAACTGGGAAAAGATACAGAGTGAATGGGAATCATCAAAGATTACTATCGCTGCATTAGCTGAAAAACATAACTTGAAGCTCGGTACGATAAAGAGCAGAAAGAGTCGTGAAGGTTGGTCGAGAGAACCTTCTGAAAAAGATGCAACTAAAAGGAAAAAGGTTGCATCTGTCAAAAAGGATGCAACTCCTAAGGAAGTCTTTATAGAGTCGGAAGGGTTAACCGATAAACAGAGGCTTTTTTGCATTTACTACATTAAGAGCTTTAACCAAACAATGGCAGCTATTAAAGCAGGTTATAGTCCGGACAGAGCGCATGTCACCGGAAGTGAGCTGGTAAGAAATCGTAAGGTTGGTGAAGAGATCAGAAGGCTCAAGGGCGAAATGAGACAAGGTCTCTTCATTGATGCTATGGATGTGCTTGAAAAATACATCAAGATTGCATTTGCTGACATTACGGATTATGTCCAGTTTGGCACAAGAGAGTCGCCAGCGGTCAATGTGGTTACGGGAGAAAGGCTTTTAGATGAAGACGGCGAACAGATTATGCAGCCATATACTTATTTAGATTTAGGTGATTCAAGTATGGTAGACGGTTCGCTTTTATCTGAGGTTAAGCAAGGTCGTGATGGAATATCCGTAAAGCTTGCTGACAAAATGAAAGCCTTAGAAATGCTCTCCAAGTACTTCGACCTGTTATCTGAAAACGATAAGAAACAGCTGCAGGAAGAAAAACTAAAAGTTGATATTGCTAAAGGAAATGCTGAAATTGAAAAGCTGAGTGACGATAACGACGATGGCCCAATCGAAATCATGATTAGCCGAAAGGGTGGTCGCTGATGGTCGCTATCCAAAAGGAAGTAAATCCTCATTTCGAAGATTTCTTGTTTGACTGGAATCAGAAGTTTCAGTTCTTAGTTGGTGGTTACGGATCTAGCAAGAGTTACCATGCAGCATTCAAATTGATTCTAAAGCTGCTGGAAGAGAAACGGACCGCTCTGGTGGTGAGGGAAGTCTATGACACGCACAGAGACTCGACGTTCTCATTGCTGACGGAAATAATTGAAGACTTGGGGTTGAGTCACAGAATCCGCTCCGTGTCTTCACCGATGCAGATACGCTTCCCTAACGGCTCGAAGATTATCTTCAAAGGGATGGACAAAACAGCCAAGCTGAAATCCATCAACAACATTTCAATTATCTGGATTGAGGAATGTTCAGAGGTTAAATACGCAGGATTTAAAGAGCTGCTTGGACGGTTACGGCATCCGACACTTGATCTACACATGATACTTTCAACAAATCCTGTGAGTGAAAGCAACTGGACATTTAAGTATTTCTTCAAGGATGTCAGAAACAAGTTGTTGGTCCTTGACGACAGAGAACTTTATAAACGCCGCACAATCGTCGTGGGCAACACGTATTATCACCATTCGACAGCAGACGACAATCTTTTCCTTCCAGAAAGCTACGTGGAGCAGCTGGATGAATTGCAAGCCTTTGACCCTGATTTGTATCGAATTGCTCGTCAAGGACAGTTCGGCATTAATGGGGTGAGAGTGTTCCCACAATTCAAAGTGAAACCACACGCTGAAGTGATGGCAGAGATTCCGAAAATCAGACGGCCGCTCCGGAGAACCGGAATGGACTTCGGCTTTCAGACTTCTTATAACGCATTAGTGCGAATGGTGGTTGATCGCGAGAAACAGATCCTTTACATCTTTGAGGAATACTACAAGAATCGGCAGACCGATGATGTGACGGTTGAAGATTTAAAACACTTGAAGCGAGAGAATATAAAGGGCGATCCAGCCGAACCAAAGACCATTGCTTATTTCAACAAGAGCGGGTTCCGAATGGAAGGCGCCGATAAATTCGCCGGTTCTCGATTGCAATACACCAAAAAAGTGAAACGATTCAAACAGATTATCTGTTCGGATGCTTGTCACAATACGATATATGAATTAGAAGACTTGACATTCAAAGTCAATAAGAACGACGAGGTTGTTGAAGATGACTTTTCTATTGATCCACATACGTTATCGGCCATATGGTATGGCTTAGATGATTACGAAGTTGCCGATTTAAAGGGCGACTCAGTATATAGCAGTGCGAGGGGGTATTAAAACGTGATTGATTGGACAGAATGGAATGACTCAATAGTAAAGAAAGCGCATGGCGATATTTTTAATTTCAGAAAGTTGTATAACGGTACACACATTGAACTATTCCCTCGCGCGAAACGGCTGATAGATGAGCAAGAAGCCTATGACGCTGACGACATCGATGGGAAGACCTCTCCAAATGTTAAGACGCCTTATATCATTGCAAACTTGGCTAAGCCTATTTGTGAGATACCAGCAAACTACGTGAGCCGCTCTATTGGCGCTGTGAAATCATCGGTTCCATTTAATGAGCGGACGCAAGAGCAAAGTGATGTAGATGATGTGATTGAAGGACCGCAAGGAGATTCAGTCAATAACCGAGTTGACGACATTCAACAGGAAGTTATCAATCAAATCACTAAAAATAGCCGGTTGCAGTTCAAGCATTGGCAAAACATTGTGCAGCACCAGGTAGATGGTGGCATTGTTGGCGTTCCAATATTAGACCACATCGGCATCCGTATTGATTTTAAAAAGCGCGATCTTTATTTTCCGCATGAAGACGGTTTAGGCGTGGATCTCTCTTACTTTAAAAAGGTAGGAGACAAAGAATATCTACATGTCTACCGGGAGCGGGTTGAGATTGATGAAACGGATGACAGCCGCTCATTGGTGACAATGAATCTGCTCTACGAAATCGGCAAGGATACGAAAACTTCTCTTGTTGATGAAGAAGAGACCAAAAAGATTCTGGGTATGAATGAGTTGGTATCCGTTTACGAAGGACGCTCCACAACGTTTATCATGTTTTGGTCTAACGACCCGACCTTTGATGCACCACTTGGCAGGAGCGTACTGCAAGGGCAATTCAGCAGGCAAGATGAAATCAACTGGACACTGACCAAAGCTTCTTCCATTTTCACAAAGAATGGCGAACCCAAGATTGCTGTTTCGAAAGAGATATTCGACGCCGCTCAAGATAAGTCGTATGAACAGTATGGAAAAGACGGGGTGATTGACCATCGCGACTTCAACATCATCACCTACGATAAAAACGGCAAGGCTCTTGAGCTTATTCAATTAGATACAACAAAGATTGGGAATATGGAGTGGGTAAGGTCGTTGCAACGTGACATGTTAGCTGAAACGCGAACCAGTGAGAAGGCAGTCGATCTCTTCTCTGAAGGTAGTGGTGCGCAATCGGGTGAAGCGAAATGGTACGACCTCTTGACCTCGATTATGAAAGCAGAACAAATTCGGGATGAATACATCGTGTTCCTAAAAGAATTGTATGAATCAGCCTTATGGTTGGTCCATAACAAAGAAAAAGTAATGCTACCCGCAGGAGTAGAGCCGCGCCTCATTATTGAGGAGCCTGATATCGAAACAAAAGAAATGATTCCTTATAGCCGTAAAGAATTGGTTACGGAAAATAATGATGCATTCACTAAGGGCACACAGTCCTTAGAAACCACTTTGCGAAACCTAAACCCTCAAGCCAGTGATGAATGGATTGAGCGGGAACTGGAACGCTTAGAGCAAGCGGAAGATGTTGCTTACCCTGTTGAGGCAGGTGAAGCTAAGTGATTGATAACGAAGCTATCCAAGAGGAACTAGAAGCCCAGCAGGAGCCAGATGGAATCGGGGCGTTAGAAGCCGCGTTACTGGCTGCTCTTTTGCTGAGCACAACTGATCTATATACCGATTTCGATAATGGCGAAGGATTGAACATGAATCGAGGAAAACGTAAAAAAAACTTTTTCTCTCGCATCATGGGCATTGTTGCAAATCATTATGTAAATGTTTCCGCTCTGGTCGAAGGGAATGCGAAAGAGGCGTTCGAGTCAGCTTACGAGAAGTTCGTGGAAACATACGAAGAAGAGTTGGAACTGCCGCTGATTCAAACATTGACCACAGGAATGGTCGCTAACGCTTTTGAAGCGGGATTTCCGTTATCAAAAACGATGGCTCATAACAAAAAGATCACAACGAACATACTTCGTCGTACATTCCAGGAGTCATTTCGTCAGAACGAACCCTTACCCGAAGTAACTAGACGCGTTTCAGAAGTTGTCCGCAATGATGCCCAGCGAGTGCGAACAGTGGTACAGGAAGAGGCAGCTCGTATGCAGAACCAAGCGCAGACAGAGAGCGTGGTGCAGGCTGAGAAGCAGGGCGTCGATGTCGATGTAATCTGGAATTCTATGCGCGACAAAAAGGTGAGGAAAGCGCATCAAGAATTGAACGGCCAGAAAGCAGATGCTGACGGTTGGTTCTATGTTGATGGCGACAAAGCCAAGCATCCACACGGCTTTTCTAGAATTGGGTTAAACATTCGTTGTCGCTGTTACTTAGAAATCAGAGGCGTGAATGTAGCGGACTCCGAAACTGCTAGAGCGTTGAATTCTGCTGAGAGTAGTAGTGCAAGACGTGAAGAGTGGGAACGTCGGAGAGCGTTGGCTAAGGAACGTGCAAGAGGGGATATTTCTTAGGCATCCAATAGGGTGTCTTTTTTATGTTCTGAGAAAGGGATGAGCATATGGCGAAAGTAGAAATCAAGAAAAGAGAAGACGTTTCTAATTCTGCGAATAAATCTGACGGTTTAATATTTTTCGATTATCAAATATTGGTCGATGGAATTGAAATTGACAAGATGACAGGCATCAACTTAAACATGGATGCTTCAGAAATAAACTCCTGTACCTTAAGTTTCCTAGTGGATGATTTGCAGGTCGATGCAGAATTCGTTTCAGCTTTGCAAGCTCAACTAGAAGAACGGAAGGCGTGAGGATATGGGTGACACGACACTTTTAGTAGTTAATGGGAGCAATATGCTATTTAATAACTACGAAACGATTTCATATGAACAAGTTTTAAAGTTGTTAGGCATTAAGGATACTAAAAACTTCTCTGTTGTATACACCAGGGGCAAAAATAATTCAAAAGGTGGATTAAGTCGCGGTGAAAGTGTTGAAGTTGTCGATTTTATGCGTTTCAACGTAGACAGAACCACTAATAATTGAAATACGTTATCGAAAGGTGGTGATGGATCATGGAAACACCGGAAAAAATAACGGTGGTAACAGACAGCGGAGAAGTAGTTGCTTCAATCTCTTTTAAAGAAGGTAACGCAATCATTGCGGATGGATATCGAGTTCTTGGATATGACAAAGATTGAAAGGATGTGATCCATCATCTGCCGGCTCAGGCTTACGAGCAAATAGATTGGAGAGGGTGAACGATTTGAAAGATAAGACACTAGTAATTTGGATGGAAAACGGAACAACTTGTTTTTTCGAACGTGTCAAAATTCTTAAAGAATCAGCGAACAGTATTACTTTCGAATATTTCGGTGTCTCTACACAAACAAAACGAGAAGCGACGTTTTGTAAACATAAAATCGCAGGATATGCAATCGAGATTTAAACTATCGGGATTATTGACATAGTGCGCTTTCCCTAACTTTGGTGTAATGGGGTCAATCCAGAAGCTTTCTTGGTAAGGTCTTTTTTTCTTGGTCCATATCCGCGATCGGGACCCTAAACTTCGTGAGTATTGGTTCCTGCACCTTACGCAGAGGAGGTAACAACATGAAATTTTATTACACAATTTACGTTTGGCTTGTAGCCGTGATTCAAAACCTTTTTGAAGGCGACCTTCCCGCTCCAATGGAAGAGGGAAAAGTGCGGCCGCTCCGACTCGACCTTCAATTCTTTGCGGATGACGATGATGATGCGGATGACGACGATAGTGATGATTCAGGTGATGACGATGACGACGACATTGACCTAGAAGAATTATTGAAATCGAATCCGAAAGCTAAAGCGAAGTATGAAGTGTTACTGAAAACACAACTCGATAAGCGTTTGAAGAAATTCAAGGGCGTGGATCCCGCGGAATACCGTCGCTTAAAGGCGGAGCGGGACAAATTGGATGAAAAAGGTGACGGCGGTGACGATTCGGACACGTCGAAAGTAAATGAAAAAGTCCTGAAAGCCGAAGCCCGCGAGAAGCGAGCTGTTGCAAAAGAGTTCGCCATTGATGAAGGTATCGATCCCGTCTTGTTTGTGAAATTCATAAACCTGAAAGAAGTTGAGTTGGATGAAGACGGCGAGCCGTTGAACTTGGATGAATTGTTGGAAGATTTACAAGAAGGCAAGTACGCAAAGTACTTCACTGCTGCAGTCGATGACGATGAGGACGAAAAGGAGCAAGCGGCGAAGAAGAAAAAAGCGAGTTATGTTCCTGGCAGCATGCAAAAAGGCAATAAAAAGAAAAAAGTTGATGCCTATTCTGCTGGAGCGGAACGAGCGAAGCAACGACATTCAAAAGGAGATGACAAGTAATGAATTTACAACCACGTACAGATTCAATTACGGTTCAAAAAGAAATTCTGAAAACTACGCAAGGTCAAGTATTTAAAGTCGGTGGACTGACACTTGACAGCACAGCATTTGCAGCTGGAGTCGTACCAGCAGGAACGCCGGTATCTGTTCCAATCGCAGGAGGCAAAGCTATTTCTTGGACTGACTTGGCAACAGATGTTATTCCATATGTAACTACGCATGATGTATCTGTGAAAACTGGTTCAGATGCACTCGTCGGTGGATACGAAGAAGCTTATTTAGATAAAACAAAAGTGACACTAACACCAGCATTCATTACAGCAGCCGGAAGCCGTTACAAACTACGCTAAGGAAAATTAGAGGAGGAAAAATAAATGCCATTAACATTAGAAGAATTTCAACGCGAACAATTTCAGGGGTATGTAGAAAACGTCCCACCGGCACGCCGTCGCCTATTGGCTACCCATATGCCAAACGATACGACATTTGATGTAGATTTCTCTTATGGAGTAGCTACAGGTAAATATTCACGCGCTGCCAGCATTACAGCATGGAACGCAGGAGCTCCACTCCGGGATAAAGCAGGAATTGGCGTTGCTTATGGTTCGGTATCTAAAATTCAGCACGGTTTCAAATTGGACGAAAAAGAACTGATCAAATTTAATCGTCCCCGCTCTGATGGTGAACGTTCTGCCGTTATCGATTATGTTTACAACGAAACAGACGACCTAATTGAAGGTGTACTTGATACAGAAGAATTCTTCCGTGCTGCTGCTATCTATAAAGGTCGTTTAGAATTCGTTGAAAACGACATTGACCTAAATGTGGATTTCTTGATTCCTGCAGAAAACAAACTAACGGCTACTGCTGATTGGGCAACTCTAGCAACCGCTACACCACTGGCTGACCTGCAAGCGGCTGTGAAGCGATTTAAGGCAGCTAACCGTGGACAGGCGCCAGCTATCATGCACATGTCGGGAGCGGCTGAGTCAAACTTGTTGCAGAACGAACAAATCAAATCGCAAATTTATGGTTCTCCGACAGATCGCCGCATTTTAACATCTGCGGATATTCGCAACGTTTTCACAGCTTTGTCATTACCAGATTACATGGTGACGGATGAAATGGTTGATGTTGGAAATGGCGAAGAGCGTCTATTGCCAGAAGACCGCATCGTATTGATTGGCAACAGTCTCGGCAAGCTATTACTTGGACCAACCGTTGAAAATAACTACCAACCAGGCGTTTACGTTGTGCCGGAAATCAAAGCGACGAATCCGCCACAACAGGCTGTATTTGTAGGCGAAACGGCTTTCCCTGCATTGAAAAATCCAACCGCTATCGTTTGGTTGGATGTATAAGAAAACAAAGTGAGCGTCTATTGCAGGCGCTTTTTTCTATTTTAATTTTAAGGAGGAAAATAAATGCCGAAATATACATCAAATGCACAGCTTGTACATCGCGGTTCAGTAGTTGGGCCGGAGAAAGAAATTGAGTTAACCGTTGAACAAGCAAAACGCCTTGGCGACAAGGTAACTGCTGTTGAGGTAGAGAAAAAAGATTCTCTATCGGACAAAACAGTTCCAGAACTCAAAGAAGTCGCTAAAGACTTAGAAATTGAAGACTTTGATGGCCTGAAGAAAGCCGAACTGATTCAAGCAATTGAAGAAAAACAAAAAGTCGAAGCCTAATCCGCTCCGGCTTTTTTAATTGGAGGTGATCGGCATGATGGACTTTGCTAAAACGGATGCCTATCTGCTGAGATTGTCCGGTGCCGAGAACTATAAGGCGCTGACGCCAGTGGAGAAAGAAGAATTTGTCTTTACCGCTTATGAACGGTTGTCGCTGTATTACGCCGAATCCATGCTGACCCCTAAAGTCGTTGCGTTACAAACGCTCTACATGACGAAAAGTGCGAGTGTAGATGGGGAAGAAGGAGTGGCGTTACAAAACATCCGAAAAGCTGGAGCTAAATCCTACAGCTTAGAAGGTGTATCGGTGACATTCGATGATAACGCAACAGGTGATGGCATTGCACCAGATGTACTAGCCTATTTCGAATTGTTAGAGAGCCAGAAGAGTCGTGCCAGGGTGGGGAGATTAGTATGATCATCGTCGACAATCAAACCATTGCCCTGAAACGGATTACTGCTTGGGACAAGTACAAGGAGCCGCTTGCTTATATGACCTATGAGTTAAGTGCGCGCGTAACCAATCAAATCCAACGGACTACGAATCAAGCTGGAAAAGAAGTCATTACGAACTTAACGATTTCGATTCGTGCTGCTGAACTAAAACGTTCTGAAGCGTTACAAGTCTTGTATTCAGATGAATTTTCATTCGTTGATGAGTTTGGAAATGAAACAAGGCGTGTGCCGCAAAATATATCACCTGCTAGAGGCTTCAGTGGTTCCTCTTCTTTTGTAAGGATTGCCATATGACGAACTTAGAAAATGGACCGTTATTTAGACAGTTGCTACTTAAAACGCCATCTGATATTACGGATGGCGCGATAAACGGTCTGCATGAAGCCTTGGACGATTGGGTGAAGCGGGCACGTCCGAAAGCGCCGGAAGACATCGGGTTTTTGCGCTCCGAAATGAAAACACAAATCGACATCGGAAAGTTTGAAGGAACATTGCTATCGAATTCATACAAACGGGGATTTAACTACGCTTATTTCTTGCACGAGGTCGGCTCCAGAAGAGGATATAGGCCAAAGAAAGCGGGCACTTCTCTTACTTGGCTAGAAGACACGATGGATGAAGCGAGGTCCCGAGATATCGTTGAACGCGAAATCGAAAGGAATCTGGACACTAAGTGGAGGTGAGGAAATGGATCCGTTACTTGAACTAGATATACTAACCAACTACATTCAACCATTTACACCGATAGATACAGCGATTGAGTTGCTGAATCTGCCGGAGCAACCCTATAACGGGATGTTGGTCTTTCGCTTCTTAGAAGAAGAACTACGGATGATTAATGGATGGCAAAGTGAACACGTTCGAAGGTGGCAGGTGCTCTATTTCCATGAACACACCGCAAAAGTTGTTCAGATATCTACTCGAATCGCCAAAGCCTTTATTCACGGCATTACGATTCCTTATAAAGACGAAGAGTCAAGCATGTGGTTTACACGCATTAGAGCTTATAGCGTTGGACAACCACAAGAAACCGAGTCTGGAAAAGGATACATCCTATCGATACTGGAAACGAAAACGGGCGAAGTGCGTACGCAAGAACAATATGCACGCATGGAACAGTACTTAATCAATCTAACAGTGCCGGTTCTGATGCAAGATCTAACGTTCGGACAAGTGGAAGGCGCTGAGTTCAATACATTGGACGCCATGAAATTACCAGAAGAAACAATCTAACAAGATATTTTTAACGAGGAGGATGGAGAAATGACCTTTACTACAAAAGACAAAGGCCGACCAGGTGTTTGGATTAACTTTGTCGAGGCGGCATCAGCTGCTATCGAGGGTTCAGACGGCGTTGTTGCAATTGTAAAAAAGAATTATAACGTCACAGCAACTGCCAATACTCTTTATGAATTTAATGGAGATGGCGAAGCTAGAACAATTGTAGGTGTAAGTAATCTCGCTGACATTACACGTGCTTTCCGAGGCGGAGCGGCAAAGGTAATTGTTTATACACAGCCTGCAGGCGAACTAGATTATACAAAGGCTCAAGAAGCTCTCGAACTGCAGTTTTTTGAAGCCCTAACTTTTGATCACGCATTAACTACTTTGGAAGCAACTGACTGGAAAGCATGGTTGACTTCGCAAGAAGAGAACGAAAACCGGCACGAGATGTTTTATGGAGTCACTGATGATTCTGATGTAGCCGCAAGTATCGCTAGAGCGAATACTGATGGCAGCGAACATATCGCAACTATCATTAATGCACCTGTATTCGGAGATGAGGTTCTTTCTGGTTCGGAAATCGCACCACAAATTGCTGGAGCCTGGGCATCAACTCCGTTATCCGGGTCAATTACTTATTTGGAAATCCCAGGAGCGACGGATGTTAACGTTCGATTAAGCAATGCGCAGGTTCGGGACGCACTGGCTGCAGGAGCTATCGCCTTTGAGTACACAGGGCGAAACGTCCGTTTAATTCGCGGGTTAACTACAGCAGCTACCAGCCTAAAGCGTGTGGCCATTAAGCACACAATTTCTCGTGATTGGAAGTTTCTGATTGAGAATAAGTACATTGGCAAAGTTGCAAATGGACCGAATCAACGTCTGTCCATGCGAGCAGATCTAATGGATTATGCACGCTTATTGGAATATCAGGGCGTCATCGAAGCAGATACTTGGTACATCAAAGTAGAACAGGGCGCTGGGCCTCAACAAGTTGTTGTTACAGCATTTATGAGAGACCTTGAAGCCATGGAAGAAATTTATATCACGATCGGATTGGGGGCGTAAGGAATGAATCCATATCAAGCACACGAAGCCTTTTCCGGTACCTATGCACAAGTCATTGAGAACGGGAAGTGGTTGGCGCAATTTCACAGTGTCAATGCAGATTTAGAAACAGCTTACGAAGAAGTACGTCAGTCTGGAAGATTAAATCCAGGACAGAAGTTCTCTGGCTACACGATTTCTGGCAGCATGACTGGACACCAGTATGATGCAGAGTTTATCAAACGATTAACTAGTTTTATGAGAAATCCAAAACTCGCACCTCCTGTCACTAACCTGTTGATGGTGAACGAGGATCCTGCAGTGGAAAGTCCATATAAAGTACAACTGTACGGCGTAAAATTCTCTTCATTCCCACTTTTCAACGGTGAACACGGAACCGTAGTGGAACAAGAATTTTCATTTACAGCTGATTCATTTGAAATTATTGAAGAGTAAGAGGGGCGTATGCCCTCTTTTTTTATACCTTGAGGAGGAAAAAGACATGGAGAACAAAGGATTAGAAAAATGGTTTCAGAGAGATGTTAGACCGGTTGGAGAATTAGAGTTGCCAAGTGCTGGAATTACCGTCGAATTACGTGCTTTGGACTGGAAAACGGTGAACAACATAAGAAAAAAGAATTCGCACACGAATAAAAGTGGTGTCTTGGTTCGCAATGAAGATGGCTTGCCGATGGACATGATTGCAACAGCCATTCAAAAGATTAACGGCACCCCATTTAACTTTTATGACAAGGAAGTACTTAGTAGACTGGGAGCCAAAACGCACGAAGAAGCAATTAACAGCCGTTTTCTAGTTTCTGAAGTCGCGATGCTATTAAAAAAAATCAATGAATTAGGTTCAAATACAGCAGAAGCGGAAGACAAGGAAATCGAAGAGCTAAAAAACTAATACGAAGCGATTACATGATGGCGACTGCACATTCCATCCGCATTGCCACGGCGAACAAGTACGACATCGTGGACAGCCTAGAGATGGAACCACTCCGCCGCCGGATGTTGGTCGCTTCGATTTTAGTGGAAAGTGAAGATGCTAAAAATAAGAAAAAAATAAAAAGGGCTTAATTGCTGAATTATTTAAGCCGCCCTTTAGAAGGGAGTGAGTATCATAGCGTATGACTTAAAAGCCACCCTCAAATTAACAGACGAATTCACTACCCCTATACGAAACGCTGTGCGCATGTTCGATCGATTAGAATCAAGTATGCGTCAAACGGATAACTTGTGGAATGACATCGAACAGTCAGCCCGACAAGCGGGAACGCAAGTGCAAAACTTCGGGAACGATACTAACCAAAGTTCTCAGCACGTCCTCAATTTGCAACAGGAATTGGAGCGTGCCAGACAAGAAGCGGAACGGCTAGGAGATGCTGGTGGGAGTGCAGGCGGGGATATTGATAACCTTGGAAACCAAGGGCAGAACGCTGGAAATAAAATAGGTGGCGCGTTCAAAATGGCCATTGGTATTATCGCTTCTCTTGTTGCTGTGGATCAAATTAAAGATTTAGGTCTCAGCATGATTCAAGCGGCAGCAGACGGTAAAGCAATGACAGCTCAATTTTCTGAGGTATTCGGAAGTATGGAAGCTGATGCTGCTGATAAATTAGGAGCAATATCTGATGAAACCACGATACTAGAGAACAGAATGAAAGGCAGTTTCACGAAGATTGCGGCATTCGCAAAGACCGGTGGGATGGATACTGCCGAGTCACTGGACTTAGCGGATCGTTCCATGCGTGTTATTGCCGACTCGGCCGCATTCTATGATAAAGCATTAGATGATACGACCGAGAGCCTGCAGTCATTCCTTAAGGGTAAAATAGTTGCCCCTTGTTGCAGAAATGCAGCTTGAAAAACCAACCAAAAACGGCGGAAGCTAAGTCTAAGTGATAGGCCAGTGCCGTGGTAAGCGAGAACATCACTCGCCACCGTAACGCATAGGGATTGAGCGATAAGAGAGCAAAAATATCCCCACGAGTGGTTGGCACACAACTTATAGAGTTGTCTCGAAAGAGCCTAACGTTAAACGAGGGTGAAAACGTATGCTGAGCCGGGAATGAATCAACATTCCATCATGCGGTTAAAACCCCGGAAGCAGAGGATAAAAAGCCTTTGCGATAACACAAATGAACTATGAGAATGACGCAGCTCTTGGATTATCAGCAACAGAAACTACAAGAAATTCCGCAGCCAATGAATTATACGGAAAATCATTCAAGGATTTATCTGAAGCACAGAAGCAATTGACTCTTCTCCAAATGGTCGAAGATGCCAATAAAATTTCTGGCGCAATGGGAATGGCCGCAAAAGAATCTGATGGATTTGAAAACGTCGTGGGTAACTTGAGTCAGTCGTGGACAGATTTAAAAGCGGCAATGGGAGAACCAGTGTTAGAAGTGGCTGTTCAAGGTATGAAATGGATGACAGAGCAACTTCAAGGTATAGACGGAGAAAAACTAGCAGCTGGTATTATGACGGCTATCGCATCGATTGCAGCCACGTTCGACACCATCCGGAACAATCCCGCCATTCTTTGGATGCAAGAAACGTTGCCAGTAGTGTTTGAGGCGGTCAAGACAGCCATACAAGACGCCCTAGCTTCTGAAGCGGTCATGGCAGCAGTGGATGGCATGACAAGTAAAATAGAAAGTGTAAAGGAAGTGGGTCAAGGTTTATGGGATTTCTTTGTTTCCATGGGTCCAGGTGTCATGGTGATATTCCAAGACTTATGGACAATCTTGCAACCGATTTTCAACGCTTTAGGAACGGCCTTTTCATTGATAGGAGATATTGTTGGTACCGTTTTTAATACAATTGTCCTACCACTATTAAAACTAGTGTGGGAAGCATTTCAAATTTTGTGGGGAATTATTAGCCCTATACTTAAATTATTGGCGGTAGGAATTGAAGTAACATTTGCTTACCTTGAATTAGTTTGGCAAGAAATCATTAAGCCGGTACTTACATATATCGGCGAAAAATTCACCGAAACGTACGAAGTAGCAAAACCTGCACTAGATGGAATAAAAACATATCTCGGATTGGTAAGAGATTCTTTCGATACTCTAATGGGACGAGTAGATGATTTTGTTTCAAAAATAAAAGGTATCGAGATACCAGATTGGGTGACAAATGGAGTTTCAGCCGTTGGAGACTTCTTCACACCAAACTACATTGATGGATCTCATGCAACTGGATTAGCAAGAGTAAATAAAAATGGCTATATCGCAGAATTACATTCTGGTGAAGCTGTGCTCACAGCTGGGCAATCAAACACCTTGCGTGGCATGGGTGTTCTTAAATCATCCGGAGAAAAACCTGTATTAAATACTGCTGCTTTATCAAGACAAGGCACTGGAACCGGCAGAACTATATCCAAAGGACAATCTAAAAAGGCATCAACGTTCTCTTTTACTGGAGACATTAATATAAATGGTGCGAACCTAACAACTAAAGAAATGGCCAGAGAACTGGTAGATGAATTGAAATACGTAATTTCGGCAGGTGGATTAGCATGAGGAAATATATTCACATTTCTATATGGGAAGAACAAAATCCGAAAAGTTTCATCAAGTTGCCTGTATTACCTGAAACACTTCCAACTTCCGTTTCAGGTAAAGCAGAGGTTATTGACATTGTCGGAGTAGGTGAACGGGTCATTTTTGGTGGCAGCAAGTTAGATACGTTCACCTTAGAAGCATTCTTTCCTGCAAACTACGATGCCAGTTACGTCGCTGAATCAAAAGGGACGTATAAAACACCTTCAAAAAATATTCAGAAGCTTCGCCAATGGATTGATTTAGAAAAGCCGTTGCGTCTATACAGCAAAGAAGGCGATTTGAATCGAAGTGTGGTCATAACTAGTTTGGATTATGAAAATGAGCGGGCTGGAAATATTGGTGATGTTTTCTATTCTGCCGAATTCATGAATTACAAGGCGCCGCACACCCGGAGAGTCGCGTTGAAAAAGACGAGTGGCAATGGGGGCGTCAAAACGCCAGAAAAGAAACCGACAGCTGGTAAATTACCGACTACTTATACCGTGAAGAAAGGTGACTACTTAGGCAAAGTGGCGCTGTTTTTTTATGGAAAAGCGAACTACGCAAAACTCTACAACGCGAATAAGAAAAATATTGACGCAGCTAATAAAAAAGCGAAATCAAGAGATAAATACACAATCTATCCTGGTCAAAAATTAACAATACCAAAATAGGGGGCGGGTGGATGGCCTACACACGAAAGTATTCGACAACTGAGGAGCGTTTGAAGCCTACTCTCCAATTTTACTTGTACAACGATTCGTATCGATGGGAATTTACTTCGATGGTTCAATCTCACAGTTATGATGGTGACATTAATACTGCAAATGAATCTTTTGATATTTCCGTATGGAATCGTCAAGTGTCAACCGACCGACGGAATTTACCTTTTGAAGAAGGGTTAATGGTCAAAATTGTGCTGATGTACCAGCAAGAAAAAGGGAGACCTGACAAACCGAGAGAGTTATTTCGAGGCATTATTGTAAAACGTAGTTTAGATTCTGTTGGACAAGAAAGCATGAAGGTTGTCGATTACAATTGGTACCTTAATCAAAACGAAGTCACCAAATCATTTAAAAAACGACGCGGTGACCAAATCATTAAAGATCTTTGTAGTTTGGCGGATGTTCCTGTTGGATCAATCGCGAATACGGGATATGTATTTCCTGAATTAGAATTTATTGATAAAAGTATTTGGTCAATTATGCAGACCGTCTTATCAGAAACATACTTGCGCACAGGTAAGCGGTATATGGTGCGTTCTGAACAAGGTAAACTGGTTCTTCGTGAAATGGTAGTATCTTTGCAACGTACGATGATTGAACGCGGAGCAAATCTACTTTCGGCTAAACGAGATATTTCAATAGAAGATGTAAAGACACAAGTTGTGATGACTGGTGGAGAGAATCCTAAAAACCCTCGGCAATTTCGTTATGATGCGGCGTTAAAAAAGAAGTATGGCACGATGACCATCATCGAAAACGATCCAGACATAACCGGACCAGGTGGTTTAGGGACATTGGCCAACGCTCTGCTTGCTCGTTTGAAAAAACCATCAGACCAAATCAGCATTGAGGCGCTAGCTGACTACACCATTTCAGCAGGAACATTAATTGAAGTTTATGACGAATTCACTGGCGCTAATAATTATTACTATGTTACTTCTCACACTCATAGCGATGCGAATACAATGTCACTAGAATTATCGAAAAAAATTGAACAAGAATTAGTTCGGTATGAAGCTCCTGCTGAATATAATGACGGTAGTAAGGATAACAAAGACGGAGGCACAGTCGGAAAAGCGAGTGGGCTATCATATACTTCTGGCTATGTTGCGACTGCCTACGACCCTAAATTAGGTGGAATAAATGGCAACGGTGATTACTCGACAACGGCGAGTGGAACGAAGTGGACATACAATCGAACGATTGCAGTAGATCCAAACGTTATCCCTTACGGTTCCATTGTTCACATTTACGTTCCAGGGTTCCCGCAGTACTCTTCTGTATATTTAGCTGAAGACACAGGCGGAGCGATAAAAGGTAAGCGAGTAGACGTGTTAATTAAAGGAAAAAGCGCTACTGCAAAGTTCGGTCGAAGAAATGTGCAAATTGCCATTATTGAAAAAGGCAAAGGTCGAGCAGACGCGCGAACCAAAGCCAGTAAATGGAGCAGTCTGAAAAGTGGTTACTTAAAGAAAATAAATGTTACTTCAGGGACAAAGGTTTCTACTAAGCGAGAACAAATCGTCAGTTTATCGAGAAGTTATAAAGGAAAACTAAAGTATAAATTTGGCGGAAAAAATATTGATAGTGGTTCTGGTGATTGTTCTGGATTTACTTACTTAATCTATAAAAAGAATGGCATCAATATTGGTCACGGCACCTCTTCGCAAGTAACGAAGGGCAAGAAGATTGCGAAATCAGCAGCGCTTCCAGGGGATTTGGTTTTCTTTAAAGGCACGTACCGAGCAGGTGTTTCGCATGTTGGCGTGGTGACTACGCCAGGAATGTGTGTATCCCTTGCGTCATCTGGTTGTTTAGAACACTCGTACACTTCTGGATACTGGGGTAAACACTACATGCAAATTAATCGTGTACTAGATACTTAAAATCACCTTTTCTTTAAAATGGTTTAAACGGGAGGTCAGCAAATGAATACCACGCGCGAAAAGGGAAATCCCATTGCCGACTTAGCTAGAGTCATGAAAGAAACTGGCTACAATAAAGATGTTATTCTTTCACGAGCGACCGTAATTGATGAGGCACCCTTAACAGTTAGGTTGGAGGGGAACAATCTTGAGACAAGTAATTTACAACCGATGGCACATCTGATGCCTCAGTATCACCGTTTTGATATGATTTTTGACGGTGATTTAGGTAGACAAGCAGGAACCATCATGATCGATAACGGTCTGGAGATGGGAGATCTAGTCTATGTCATTTACGATATGGAAAAAAATTCTTTGAAAGGCTTTATCATCGGAAAGGAGGAATAGTGTGGCACTCATACCCGAAAACGTCAGTATCATTGAAATAGACGCCGAATCCATAGAAACGTCCGAAGATGTCCGTACTGATGCAGCGGATTTTTTTATTGATTTCGTGCAAGGGCGGATGACTTCTCAACGAATTACCGGCACTGACAAAGCAATACAGTGGCTAGGTATTGGTTGTAAGACAGAACGAGATCATTATCCGATTTACAGGGATTTTGGAACACCTTTCGAAAAACTCATTGCCGATAGTTTGCCGCGAGGAGTAATTGAAGGAGAGATTGTAAGGAATATTGAAGAATTAGGGACACAGCACGAGTTGATTCAGTCTTTAGAAGTGAGCGTTGATTTTAACGGTAGGCAAGCCTACGTCGGAATCCTCGTGAATGGCCAACAAGAAAGTGTGGTGGTTTCGTGAATTACGAAATGAACGATGAATTATCAGCTCAAATACTAACGAACCTTTTAGATAATACAGATCCTACGATTGATGTTAGAGAAGGTTCGCCTATGTACACATTACAAGCGCCAGTTGCCGATGAATTTTCTAACTTATATGCGGAATTTCAAGCTGTAAGAGATGAAACTTTTATTATTGATGAAGCTGGAGAAATTAGCATGTTCGGTAATCGATTAGATAAATGGGTAGCCATGTTTGGAATGGTTCGAAAAAGCGGTGGGAAATCAACTGGAATCGTTAAGATTACGGCAGATGAAGACACCTTAGTGCCATCTGGAACTGAATTATACGCACCAGCTACATTTAACGTCTCATTTATCACTATTCAAGACGTCATTGCTACTGTCAGTGGTACAGACGTTGCTGTTGTAGCTGTTTTTGAAGGTGCAGATGGTAACGTGTCATCCAATTCTATTAGCGGTGTCGTAGGCAACCTAGAAGGTATTATAAGTGTAACTAATCCAATTGAAACAGTTAATGGATTTGACGAAGAATCAGACGAGGAACTAGGGTCTCGTTATATTAACTACATGAGAAGACCTGCAGCGTCAGGTAACGCAAATGACTACTATCAATGGGCCACATCAATAGCAGGAATTCAAGATGCTCTTGTCATCCCTGTGTGGAATGGTCCAGGGACCGTGAAGGTGAAATTGTTAAATAGTGAACACCGAGCGCCCTCGCAACTAAAGATTCAAGAAGTAGTCGATTACATTGAATTAAATCGTCCTATAGACGCCAACGCAATTACTGTAGAAGGTGCCGATGAAATTTTGATAAACGTCAGTGCCGACGTTACCGTTACAAGCGATATACAAGCCATTACAGACGATTTTAAATTAGTATTAACTCAGCATTTAAATGAATTAGATTTCGGCAAAGGTGATTTGCTACGCGTCACTCGTGTACAAAATATTCTTTTGGATACTGAAGGGGTTACTGATTTCACAAATTTCGCTATCAATACAGGAACATCTAATGTATCTATTCCTACTGGAGCAATTGCGGTATTAGGGACGGTTACACTTAACGAGGTGGTCTGATGTACGGATACACAGACATTCGTGAACGATTAGAGATGGCCATACCCAAATGGTGGCAAGATATTTTAGAAGCTCGATTCTTTCAAGAGACGAACGCATATGAATTAGAAACGATCTGGAGTGACTTTTATACTTTCCAAGATGGGCGATACGCCGATTTAGCCACAACACAGTTATGGAAGTGGGAAGTGTTACTCGGTTTAAAAGTAAGCGAATCCGGTCAAATAACATGGGACGTCAATGAAACTCATCTAGTTCAAGATATGGAAAACATGTCTTGGGATTTACTCGAGTTCGACTATTCAACGAGACGATCAGCAGTTCTATCGAGGTTACGTGGATTTGGCGCTATTACTAGAAGAAGTTTAGAAGAAATGGCGAAAGCTTATACTGGTGGAGCGGTGAATATTATTGAGTTCCCAGGAGAATATCGCGTCATCATTGAATTTACAGATACTATCGGCGTTCCAGCAGGCATTGAAAGATTAAAAGAGATTCTTAAAGAAGCAATGCCCGCGCATATCCAAGTTGAATTTGCATTCAAATATATCAAGTGGAATCAATTTGATGCTAAAAATTGGACTTTCGATATACTAGATGCGCAATTACTTACTTGGGATGAGTTCGATGCATTAGAACCAGAAGGAGGGTAAGTCATGCCAGAATATAGCACGAATTTAAATATTGAAAAGGCTCTGGGGACTGAAAACGTCAACAGAGCTTATTTTATGCGCGTGATTGATGACATTGATGAAAAAGTTGGAGTGGCTAACGGATTGGCTAAACTCGATGCAAATGGCAACGTGTTAAAAGCAGATGGTTCATTGGCGGGTGAAGTGACAAAAGCACAATTCGATCTTCATACGAATAAACCTGCTACGACATTACAAGTTGGACACGTTCAACTATCTGATGCGGTAACAAGTATCGATGTAACTAAAGCCGCAACTTCAAATGCTGTGAAAAAAGCATATGATCGGGCCGATGCGGCTTTTACGTCAGCCAGTAACGGCAAGGCGGCCGTCAAGCAAGCCGTTGCTGGCGTTGATCCGCGCGTAGTCATTCCAGCAGACCCAACGTTTGCACAGCTCGCTACAGCGGTCGGACAAATCGAAACGGGAGCGAGGTGGGCGAAAGGCAACGCGTCGGGCGGTGGCGACTCGATTACAGTGTCCGGTCTCAATTTCAAGCCGCGACTTATTTTTATCGGTCTCGTTGGGGCAGAAACTTCGGCGCTGTCTCACACGTTTTGGTCGTTTGACCTTGACCCGACTCGCGTCTATTTAGGTGGGTCAAACGAGTCTTACCTACTAAGCTCTCTTGGCAACTACGTAAATATAGGCGGATTTCGTCTGAAGCGGGCTTCTTTACTTAGTAACCCGGCATTTTGGATTGCATATGAATAAGGAGGAATTACCATGAAAATAGGTAGACGTATTTACTATGAAATTAGTACAGGCCGCATCCTGGTGGACACGGGTGAACGTGAAGGTAATGTTGTTAAAACTACTGTAGCGCAGGATATTGCTACTTACAATGAATTAAATAAACGCGTACGCTCGACTTTTGATTACATAGAGCTTGCTTTCGGGGCCTATGCACAAGACTTTCGTTTGGCGAAAAGTTATACAATAATTCCCTCAACAAAGAAACTCACATTCAATTACGCAGACCAGCCAGCTCCTGTTGCTCCTTCTGCCCCATTGTCAGAGACGGTAGAAGTTTTGTCGACTAAAGTTGAAACGCTCGAAGGAGAAAATGCCGAATTTATGATGCGTTTGGCTATGTTAGAACTGGCAGGTGATTCAAATGTATAATTCCATAAAACGCTATTATGACTCGAATCGATATGACAACGATGACGTGAAGATCTTCGTCAAAGCAAAATGGATTACAGCCGAACAATATCAAGAAATTACAGGAATCCCCTATCAAGCATAGTGGGATTCTTTTTATGTCTTTTTTCCAATAGAGGAGGAGTTAATAGATGTCATCACGCAAAACTGATTATCTTAATATGCATGATTGGGTGGGTACGGATCCATGGCGCCGATCTGAGATTAGCGAAAACTTTCAGAAGCTAGATAATAAAGCCAAAAAACTAGATGAATCCTCGGCTTCTGCAACTGCAATTTCGAGCCAGGCTAAAACAACAGCGGAAGGAATTGATGCAAAAGCGGAGTCAGCGCTAACTAATTCAGCAAACGCAGTCCAGAGCGCCACTTCAGCAAACCAGGTAGCAAATGCAGCTAATGCTAACGTAATTGAAGCAAAAGGGATATCGGATCAAGCACTGGCCGTTGCTCAAGACGCAAAGACGGTTTCAACAAGTGCGGAATCCACTTCTCAATCCGTACGAGGAGAATTAGACAGAGTCATTGCGGATGCTGGGGGCAACAATCCTGAGGTCGTAGCAGCACGTGGAAACGACGTTAATTTAGGGGCAAGGTTGAATGGTCTTGGTCAACAGTTGGCAGAAAAAATAGGGCAAGGAGTAAAAGCAGAGCCGGAAGATTTATCTGAAAACACGATTGCATTGTTAACTGGTCAAGGGTCGATTAACTTGTTGAGTATTCCGCAAGATGATTCAGTGACTCTCGATAAAATGGAGCCTTCTTTGAGAGTGGAATTAAGCGACTTCTTAGACACCATAACAAACGAAAATGCGCCTTGGGAGGTAGTATAAGATGGCTGATAAGATGATGAGAGTTGCTGGTCGTGATGGTAATGGGTTTGCTAAATCAATAAAGACAAATAATCAAGGCGAGCTAGTTGTGTCTGAAAAGAATTCCAGTTCGCCGCAATTGTTGGGTGATTTCTTAGAACCTTACGAAGATGGTTATGTAGGGAATGTGACTGTAAGTGGTCTAGGAGTGTACGGTAATATAGATTTAGAATCGACTGTTATTGATGTTAAAGCAGGTAAAGACGCTGTATATGTGGCAGACACTGCTAAGACTGTCAAAAAGTTCGGTAGTTCACTTGATAGCAATGTTCCTCTTTGGACATATGCGAATTTTATGGGTGAGTATTCGGACGTTACAATAACACGTATCATGGTAGACAAGAACGATGACGTTTTGATAATTGGTACTAATGGCGCGGGACATAGAATGATTGAAAAAGTATCCGGTATTACCGGGACGGTGATTTGGCAGACTAACTATAATCTTTCTAATTATGTGGAAATAGAAGATAGTTTTGTCGACAAAAATGGTGACATTTATTCAATTGGCAGCTCAGGTACGCTTGACGAAAACCGCGCGATGTTGTTAAGAAAACAAAGTGGCGTTGATGGGAATCTTATTTGGGAATTAAAACATGTTGTTCAAGGCGTGACAAATTCGTTTTATATGGCTATTGATAACGACGATGACCTATATGTTTCGCACGCATACGGCATTGTTAAATTTGATCAGAGTGCAGCTAATGCAACTACAAGCCCGAATGTGGTTTGGACGTACAACGTCACGCATCCAAACGCATACGGTAACAATCTCTATATCAGATTAACCAATGATGGCAGCATTTACAGGATTTCTCAAACTTACTCCGCGAATGGTAACAACAAGAGGGGGTATCAAATCTCAAAACTGAATCAGCAACTAGCAGATACGACTTCTGCACCCACGGTGATATGGCAGAAGTATTATGAAGTCGACGGGATTTCAGCAAGGTTATTTTTGGATAGCAATGGTTCCATTTATACAAATGAAGGCAAACTAGATTCTGGTAAAAATGAGATTTGGGGCGGAAAAACACCGTTCGCAATTACCGATATCAGAGAAGACTTCTTGTATGGATTCAGTGCGGTTAACGGACATTACGGCAATACTATTTACAGGGTTTTGAAAACAGGAATAGATTTAATGCCGAAAACAGTAATGGGGGTAAAATAAAATGAAGTCACCTAATTTTAAAATAAACGGGATTAATACAGAGGATATTTTGAACGTTAAAGTGGTAAATGAGCCACCAGTAACAGAGAAGATGAATTTACCAGATCCGATTCTTCCGCTAAATCTACCCGTTAACACAAAAGTACAAAATACAAATGGTGTATTAATTCGCCATCTTACAAAAGAGGGCGTACTCTATGGGGTAAGAGATGCAGATTCTAGAATATTTAAAAGTGTAGACTTTGGGGGGAATTGGATTCCCGTGTTATCAACTGCCAATCCAGAATTTGACCGAAGAGCGTCACATATTCATAAATTCGACAACGGAAAGCTGTTGGCAATTACTGATTTTGGAGGGCGTGTACACTTATCGGATATAAACGAAGAAAACTTTGAAATGAAATACGAATTTAATACAGCCGTAGCGAGTGTTTTCGGTGTTGACATTCATGGCGATACCGTTTTAGTTGCGGGGTACGGTGGTGGAGTCAATTACAATAAATGTTTCATGTCAAAAGATTGTGGAGAAACGTGGGAAATAATTTTGCAACATCCCGATCCGACAGTCAGCCACTTCCACGATATTAGATATGATCCATACGAGGGAATCATTTGGGCTTCTTCTGGCGATTATGGAGTGAATGATAATATTTTCTACAGCAATGACTTAGGAAATACTTGGCAAACAACGTATGGTCTACCTGATTTAAATGTCAGAATTACCGCTATTATTCCTTTGCCAAAATGTGTTCTATTTATTAGTGATACAAACGGCTCTATGTTTGTTTGGCGTTATGACAGGTTGCCGGGAGGAACGCAAGGGAATCAAGTTTTTCCTTATAAAGCTTGGTATAGCAAGCGTGGAATTGACTTAGATAAAAGTGATTTTGTTGGTTCTAAGCCAGCTATTTCCTATGGGGCAAATTCAAGTGCGTTTTTCGGGTGGCATTGCTACTCTCTAGGCTCAGATGTGATTCCAGCAAATGTATTCGCAACAAAAGACGGATATTCATTTACACCAATATGGCAATCTGACAATTTGATGAATGCGTATTCTGTAGATTATGTTGACGGGGGTTTAATGGGTGTATTCGGACCAACCAATAAAAATGAGTTGGTTGCCTTTTACACAGAAGCAAATAAAGACGACAAGACTCTTCTTCCTGAAAGATATGCAGTTAAATTGGAATTTCCGGGATGGGGACAATAACTCGTTGTAGAGACTAAAAGGGATGAAAATAAGACAATAAAAAAAGGAGGGGATTATATCCTCTCCTGAAATTTATTCTTTTAAAAACCAAAGTCGTAAAATCCTTGAGTACTACTAATTCCGTTTAAAGCTAAGATAAGTAAAACAATAAAGAGTAAGAACGGCGAATGTTTTTCCTTGTTTAAAATCGGAAATAAAACCAAAATCGGAATAAGGAACCATGAATAAATTGCGATTCTATCTGAAAATGACACAAATCCCAAAAGCAAAAAATAACAATTCAAAGCAGTGTATATTTTAATTATTTTTAAGTAAGTAAGCTTTAACGCACTTTCCAACTTTATTGTTTTATATAGTATCAAACCTAGGATTAAGAAAAAAGCACTGAAAGCATAAAATTTCAAATTATTAACTTCGCCGCCGTAATGTTCCAAGGCGGCGGAACTTGCGTATGACTGAATGAGAGTTATCGAATTGACAAAAGGAATTTGCATGATGAATTGATTAAATCCGCTGATAAAAAGTAAGCTAAAGAATGCCCAATAAACCAAAAGCGTTTTAATTTTAAAATTGAATTGCTTTAACGACAACAAAATGATAGTTGCTGGAATTACAGAAAGATGAAAAGATGCCGATAGAATTAAAGCAATATAGAAATACAAGTTACGACCTTTGCTGAGCCAAATGGAAATGGCTAATAGTAGAAGCATAATAGAAAAACCTTGTCGTGCCCCATTAAATATATAACCATAGAAAAAAGTAAAGTTAAGGTAGGCGAACAAAATGAACATCATCTGCCAAGGTGAAAAAATGTTTTTAATAGATTTTCCGAGTGTCAATATGTATATAAGTACGGTGATGATTATATAAATAGAAGGATTGCTGGTGAATCTTGATATAATCCACTGTGTGAACACGAATGACGGTTCCCAAATAGCAATTTTAAAAGTATCAACCAAAGACATTCCGGCTATTTTTTGAAAAAAGTTAACATAATTATTCATGTCTCCACCGTAGGTATGGAAATCTCTAGATGGAATAGCTAACAACAAAAGGACTGTGAATAGTATAAGAAAGGCTCTTGAAACATAGGAATTTTTCAATAGTGTATTCGGTTGACCTAACGAAGAAAGTAAAACCCACGAGGACATTGTATAGAAGAGTATCATATTTTCACCCACTTACATTTTTTATAAGGGTAACATTTATACGAAGAAACAACAATACACAAATATAGATGCCTTGTGGTTGGTACAAATTGTTGACTAAGCACACAATTTAAAAGCTTAAAGGATTCCCGTACTTCCCTGTCGAAGAAATAGACTGGGAAAGGGGAATTAGAATTGAAAGAATGCACAGTTGAGAACTGCAGCGAACCAATAAAGTTTAAAGGACTTTGCGCATATCATTATTACAGAAACCGGACAAATGGAGATGCACCGTTACATCCATCGAAACGACACAATGCGTTGCAAGTTTGCGAAGTCCTGGACTGTAATAATAGCGTTTTTGCTACACATCTTTGTGGAAAGCACAATCGGACTTTTTATCGTTGGAAAAAGAATGGTGAGATTTTTACGGTAGGTGAATTCGTAGCAAAATGGGCGAATAGAAGAATTAAGCTTTAAAGAGTGTCCAATCGGGCGCTCTTTTTTATATGTCAAAATTCAGATGAAAAAGGGGGAAGAGGATGCCAAGCGGAGGAGACGAGTTGGGGATGTTCCGAACAGTCGAACTGAACACGAAAGACATAGCAGTCATCAAACAAACACTGGAAGATCACGCAGAACAAATGGAAGAAATGAAGAATAACGCCATCAAGCTTGAAACGACAGTGACACTTGAAAACAGGGAAACGCGCGCTATCGTTACACAACAAGTGGACAAGCTATATGTTCTCGTGGAGAAAGCTATGGGATTTAGAACAGAAAGCGCGTCACAAGAACATGAACTGAAGATGTTGCGATGGAATACGATGTCTACTGTCTTTTTAAAGAT
Source organism: Planococcus faecalis (assembly GCF_002009235.1). Taxonomy (NCBI): domain Bacteria; kingdom Bacillati; phylum Bacillota; class Bacilli; order Caryophanales; family Caryophanaceae; genus Planococcus; species Planococcus faecalis. Next base: position 2,121,205 of record NZ_CP019401.1, on the reverse strand, counting down.
AGCAGGTTCCTTAGCGGCGTTAGCCAGTTCAGGCGGCGTGATTTACTACTTAATCGTAGAAGCACCTAAATAAGAGGAGGAATTTGAAATGGCAGCAGTATTAATATTTGCAGCAATTCTCGCACCCATCATCACAGCACTGGTAGAAATGATTAAAAAGGCAGTGAATATACCCCTTAACTTTATTCCGGTCATCGCTTTACTAGTGGGACTACTAATTGGCTTTGCAGCTGCACCGTTCACGGACTTAGATTATGTTAATCGTTTCTGGGCTGGTGGACTTGCAGGGCTTGCCAGTGTAGGGCTATTCGAAGTAGTTAAACAGCGCGATGGACAGTCAAAAGAAGGGGGATTTTAAGATGACGAAAATTCACGATATTCGGAGCCAAACAAAACGAAGTAACGGCACTAGGTCAGAATCAGCTATCAGAAACATTGCGCGTCATCATTCAGCAACTACGGCTGGTGACTTCTTTGCATTCTGGAAAACGTGGAACGGTGTAAAGGGGTGGGGAACAGGAGGCTATCATGAAATCATCTTACGTGATGGTTCTGTGCAGCTTTGCTACGATCCAATTGAAATTACGAATGGCGTGGCCAACCATAACACGAACATCTACCATATTTGCGTAGTTGGTAATGGTTCATTCACACCAGCGCAAGAAAAAGCATGGGATGAACGCTGCAGAATTGCACTGAAACGCTTCGGTCTTCCAGTGAGTGCTGTAAAGGGGCACAACGAATTTAGCGGCACGTCTACAGCGTGCCCTGGCATCAATATGAACACGGTACGAAAAGCTCTTTCTCAGGGACAGCCTGTACAGGTTTCATCCAAGGTAGAGAACAGAGATTACTTCTTAAATGGTGACACTGATCCAAGAATCAAAAATATTCAAGCTGATTTGGTAAAGGCCGGCTATAAATTAGTTGTAGACGGGATTTTTGGAGACGGCACTGAAGAAGTTGTTGAAGCATTCCAGCGAGCGAACAATCTTGATCCTGATGGAGTATGGGGCAAAGCTTCACAAGCAACGCTCAACGCGATACTAGACAAACAGAATAAGAAACCACCTGCAACAGTAGCTACACCAAAGCCAGAGGAGGCGGAAGAATTGGAACTGACAAAAAGACAGCGTGAAGAAATTGCAGCTACTTTCCAGAAGGCCAGAGAACGCGATGTGTTTTCTTCTGCAGCTCATGAAAAAGCGATACTCGATGGCAGCATGACGCAGAGTGAACTGTTGTATCTGAACAACCTGATTGCAGGCGCTGCGTTAATTGGCGGAGAGCGAATAAAGTAAGAACCGAATAAGAATAAAATAAGAGATGGATACTAAATAGTATTACTTCACAAAAGCCTAATGATTGCCGGGAGTCGGCCATTAGGCTTTTTTTAATTTGCATCGTAAAAACTGTTAAAATGAAAATTCCCATGACTAATAAGTTATAATTAAGGAGATATAATTAAAGGAATTTAATATTTAATATAGTAAATTAGAATGCTTAATGAATATAATACTATTACTAAGTATTATTTAGGGTAGTAAGAAAAGGGGTATGAATATGGACATAGTATTTGGAATCCTGAAGTGGGGCATACCATCTATTTTAGTCGTTTTAAATTTACATCAGTATTTATATAATAAATATCCAAAATACTACTTCTTTTTAGTAAAGAAGTTTAAAAAATGGAGAGATACAAAATGGAAAGTTCATGCTAACTTTACGATATCAAAGGAAACTGATTTCTATAAAGCTCTTGAAAAGTCTATAGATGAGGTATTTAAAGAAAAGCATAAGACAATTAATTTAAGTAATAAAAAGCAATATACTTTTGGCGACTTTACTTTACTTGCCATATATGATCTCGATGTTTCTAGAAACAATAATGTAAAAGTAGATTTAAATTTTTTGCCAATGAATGTAACTTACAAAACAGCACGTCTTAGATTAGCTGATTTAAGACTTCTGTTTAACGAGTTAGAAAAACAATTAGAATATATTGAAAAAAATTATAATCTAGATATTAATTTTACAAACAATTTTAATCCGTTTTTCGGATTAATGATTCAGAGATTAGGCCAAAGCAATATTGAACATTTTGAATGTGTATTTGATTTAAACACCCTTAAAAATAACCATAACAATAACGCTCTTTCAAGAAATAAAAATAAATTGCGAATTTTTAAAAACAAAATCACCCTAAATGAGAGATCTTTTGATATTATAGAAGAAGTTTCCAAAGACATTTTAATGATAGGGTGATTTGATGATAACAAGTATTGGGATTTTTGATGTCGTAGAAGGAGTATATGAAGGTGAACTAAAAGTTGATCATCGTGAGAGTACACAGAGAATAAATCATTTCGATGAAAAAATTGAAACCTACGTAATGAAAAATGAAACTTCACCTTCTGGTTACACAAACTTTAGAATTATTAATGATGAAGTTTACAATCAAACAGTTCGCGTAAAAGGTGAAACAGTTGATCAGGTTATTAGAAAAGAGGTACATGAAGCATATTTCAAAAATAATCCAACAGACAATGTTGGCCATTTAATTACTCTTTGCCGAAAAGATGATTCGGAAAAAGTAAGGTTGAAATTTGAAGAGTTGTATGATTTGAAATTCCAGAGACATCAATTCGATATTTTAAATATAATTCGAGAAGCTACAGATGTTCGCAGCGCAAAGTTCGATGTATCAATCGAGACTGTTAGCGGAGTTACAATGAGAGGTACTGGTGTTCATAACACTCAATATTACGCAAGCATGATTAGTTCAGGAGAATTAAAAGCTGTCATAGTAAGTTTCGACATGCCGGAGCAATCTGTTACATTCAGGATTTCTGTTGATGGTTCTATTTTACTTTATAATCAGCTATCTGATTATCAAGTTTTAGATTTGGTTAGAGACTTATTAAACATTTCTATGGCATAAAATTAAAAATATTGTTTTCAGATTTTATTTGACTTTTAGAATGTAAACCAAAACCCTCAACCTTACGTGGATGAGGGTTTTTTATTTGCCTAAATAGGATTGTAAACCTAAAATCCGTGGTATCATAAGAACAATTGTTCTTATTTTAGGGGTGATCAGATGGAACTGGCAGGCGTATCAACCCGAACCATAGCGTGTATCGACATGAAAAGTTTCTATGCCAGTTGCGCTGCCGTCGAATTAGGACTGGATCCGATGAAAGCCTGTATCGCAGTAGTAGGCAATCAGGAACGAAAAGGAAGCGTGGTTTTAGCAGCTTCTCCCATGATGAAGAAACGATTCGGCATTAAGACCGGATCACGCCTATTTGAAATACCCGACCATCGGGACATCTTACTGGTTGAGCCAAAGATGAAAAGTTACTTACTAAAATCCATGCAAATCACAGATTTGTTATTAAGCTATGTACCAAAAGAAGCCATTCATGTGTACAGCGTAGATGAAAGCTTCGTCGATTTAACCGGAACAGAAAAGTTATGGGGACCACCTGCAGACACGATGCGGCGTATTCAGGATGAACTTCTTGAAAAGTTTAAGCTGCCTTCCACAGTCGGGATGGGACCCAATATGCTGATGGCGAAACTAGCGCTGGATATAGAGGCAAAGAAAACGGGTTTTGCAGAATGGACTTATGCAGATGTTCCCTTAAAATTATGGCCAGTCACGCCACTAAGTAAAATGTGGGGAATTGGATTCCGTACAGAAGCGACGCTGAACAGCATGGGTATCTATTTAGTTGGAGACTTGGCAAACAGTGACTTGGAATGGCTGGAAGAAAAGTTTGGTATTATGGGCCATCAATTGTACCAACATGCGAACGGTATTGATCTATCCGAACTGGGGGCGCCTATCGTAGAAGGGCAAGTCAGTTATGGCAAAGGGCAGATATTATATCGGGACTATGTTGAAGAAAAGGAGATCATGACGATCATTTTGGAGATGTGTGAGGATGTGGCCATGAGAACAAGGGAGGCACGGGTGGCAGGCCGTACGATTCACTTAGGCGTTGGTTACAGCAAAACGGCATACGGGGGAGGTTTCTCGCGCTCGCATTCGGTGGACGAGGCTACCAATCAGACGATGAAAATATATGAAGTGTGTCAGGAATTATTTCGGGCATTTCATCAAGACAAACCAGTCCGTCAGATTTCGGTCTCCATCACCAATTTAGAAGAAGAATCATCGATGCAGCTCAGCCTATTTGACGAACGAAAATTCGAACAGCGCAGATTAGATGCGGCCATGGATTCTATCCGGAAGAAATATGGTTACTCGGCAATCTATCGGGGCATATCTGGAACAGCTGCAGGTACAGCCATAGCGAGAACCAAGTTACTGGGCGGCCATAATAAAGAATAGGATAGTAAGGTTGGCAAATATGTTATCACCTTTATATTGAAGGAACTTAAATATTAGCATTTTTATTTTGCCCAACAAGCATTTTAAAAATTGCCCAACTTTTGCCCAACGAACCAACTACAAATAAACACAAATAAACAAAGTTGATATTTAAGAAGGTTGATTTATCAACACTTAACCTCACACAAATACACATAAAAACACCAGGTATATAATCCGCACAAGCGTCCACCCGTGGGAACGTGAGCAATACTTGAAAATGTATTAAGTTGAAAACCGTTGGGGCTCTAAGGCTCCAACGGTTTTTTGTTTATAGAAAACAACTTCTTCTCCAAATATGTTTGCCAGTGAATCAAAAAAATACGAAGTATAAAATCCTAAAGGTTTAAAGCACCTGCAAAAAGGTTATACTAAAATGCAGCCTAAATATTTAGTAACTCGTACTGAATTTTCCTTTGGGTAACCAAAAGGAGGATTTTGTGGGAGGGGATTAAATTGAGGAAAGTACAAGGGCTTTCAAATTTGGTTAATTATTTGGAGTCAGTAAATTATCCACTGGCTGCAGAGCAGATTACAGACTTAATGTCGAAAAGAAAGATTCCGCATCGCAAAGCCTACAAAGATGTCATTATATTTAATTTAGAACATATTGATTGGTGGATTGCTGAGCAGCGGAAACGATGATTAATTAATGAATATGCGAATAAGAGAGGTAGCCTTAATTTTGGTTCTGTAGAGAATCACTATTAAGGTTTTTCTTTTTTGGTAACTTTATACACTTCTATCCGTCTACTGTTATAATAAACTAAAACGGAGGAGAGGGACGGCTATGCGTTTTTTAATGACAATTATTATTTTTTTAATATTTTTTTCAGTTGCAGGCATCGGTGCTTATGTCATAGGACCAGACTTTTCGGCAGATCGTATGGTTGCAGAAGTAACCAAAGAAATGCGGAATAATGGTCAGATGGAAAAAGTAATCGAGTATGTGGAAAGTGATCCGAAAATGCTCGAATACATAGAACAAGTGGAAGTTGCAGAACAACAGGACCAGCCCTTACCATTCCAAACAGCTGGAGATGCTGCCGGTACAGTCATTAAAAAAGTTGGGATAACAGATTTGGCTAAGATGAAGTCTGGAATTGAAGACGGCACGATGTCTGTTGATGAAGTGATTCAAACCTTAGAACAAGATCTAAACGAAGAAGAACTACTAGCTCTCAAAGTGATCGCTTATAAAGAATTATACAAGCAGCAATAACTTTAGATGTGGTAGACTGGTTCACGAAGACAAATTAACTAGATTAGAGGAGGCCATTATATGAAGACGTTTCGTGTAGAGTTCAACTTTGACCAAGGAAACACCATCGTTCATAAGGTTCAGGCTGTGGATAAAGAGTCGGCATTAAGCAAAATTCCATCCAATGGCACTTACGAAATTTCTAATACGGAAACAGGTAATATTCATCGCATTACAATTAATTTAGTTAAACATATAACAGTCAGCGAAGCTTAAAAGATGTCTTTTTAAACTAGCTGCAGAGAAGGTGCTGCTCCGGTAGCCTCTTTTTTTTGAACAAAACGTTAACTAGAGGAGGAGTAAGATGAACTTTAAAGGACCAAGTGCTTACGAAGAAAAGGACTTTTTAGCAAATTTTCTACTAAGAAGAAATCGTGTAGATAGTCCAAATAATAGCATTGAAAAGCCAGTCATCTATGAGCTGCTTGGAACGGTGCACAACAAACGGATATTGGATTTGGGATGTGGAGATGCTTTGTTTGGGCAAGAGCTGCTACAAGCAGGTGCGCAATTTTATCACGGAGTAGAAGGTTCTGAAGAGATGTATAAACTCGCACAACAAAATATTGAGGGCTTACATGCTGAAATGACATTCGCAACGATGGAGTCGTTCGATTTTCCAAAAGAACATTATGATCATGTGACCTCACGCTTGGCAATTCATTACTTGTCAGAGATAGATGAATTGTTTCGTAATGTTCATGCCTCTTTAAAAGAGGATGGAAAGTTTGTCTTTAGCGTTCAACATCCGCTAACCACATCCTCGTTTGCGAGTAAAAAAACAGGAGAAAAAAGAGGGAACTGGATCGTTGACGATTACTTTGTAGAAGGTGAGCGACAAGAACCTTGGATTGATAAAATAGTAGTCAAGTATCACCGCACTACTGAAAGTTATTTTAAAGCGCTGAGAAAAGCGGGATTTAGCATTACGGATCTTCGAGAAGGAATGCCCAATCGACAATACTTTGAAGACCAAGAAGAGTACGAGAGAAGAAAGCGGATTCCGGTTATTTTAGCTTTTAGTTGCAGCAAACAATAAAGTTGTTTACATAATAATAATATAAAAAACACCGAGAACATGTTCTCGGTGTTTTTTATATTATTGAATTTGACGATAAACGCCGACAACTTTGCCGAGAATAGAAACTTGATCAACGATAATTGGATCCATCGAAGAGTTTTCAGGTTGCAGTCGGAAAAAATTCTCTTCACGGAAAAAACGTTTAACGGTTGCTTCGTCTTCAGCTGTCATGGCAACAACAATGTCCCCGTTATTAGCTGTTTGTTGTTGTTTAACAATGACGTAATCCCCATTTAAAATTCCTGCTTCAATCATACTTTCACCCATAATTTCGAGCATAAAGATATGATCATCTTCTGTGCCATAGCTTTGGGGAAGAGGAAAATACTCTTCAACATTTTCAATAGCTGTAATTGGAATGCCGGCAGTTACTTTACCTATCAACGGTACGTGTAACACTGGACTTTTATCAATAAGTGCTTCATCGGTACTGATTACTTCAATTGCTCTCGGTTTTGTTGGATCTCGTCTAATCAAACCTTTACTTTCAAGGCGTGCCAAATGGCCATGTACAGTCGAACTAGATGCCAGACCAACTGCCTCACCAATTTCACGAACGGACGGTGGATAGCCTTTCAAGCGAACTTCATCTTTTATGAACGTCAGAATATCTTCTTGGCGTTTAGATACTTTTTTCAACAGTTTCACCTCATTTGAGTAATTCTACTTGATTTCTACCAATAGTATACCAACTCGGGCTATGAAATGCAAACATAGGTTCGAATTTTATTGTTGACAAAAACACTTGTTCGCATTAATATGAGAACATATATTCCGAACACACATTCCTAGGAGGCGTTTCAATTGACAACCATCCGACAAAATTCTTTTCTAGTTGCATTTTTTGTTTTAATCATTGTATTTACTTTTTACGCGATTGTGTCTCATAATACAAACAGTGCACAAATGAGCCAAGTTGAAATAGAAGAAGGCGACACACTTTGGACATTAGCTGAATCTTTCAGCGGCAAGACCCCTCATCACGAGTGGATAGAAGATATTATGAAAGAAAATAATCTTTCAACTTCTAAAATTATTGCAGGGCAATCTCTTAAAATTCCCAGTGATCAATTGAAGTTTGCTCCTGATGAAACCATTAAATTTGCAGGTGATGCTGAATGAAGAAAAACGCATTAATTTACTGCCGTGTTAGCACAACTAAAGACACGCAGGAGTCTTCACTAGAAAGACAAGAAGAAGAACTGACGAAATTCGCATATGAACAATCCTATAAAGTTGAAGCTGTATTTTCGGATCAACATAGTGGGTATGAAATGGATCGAGATGGACTGCTAGAAATGTTAAATAGCATCAAGACACAACCAGTTGATGCTGTCTTCATTCAGGACGAAACACGTTTGGGCAGGGGACACGCGCGGATTGCGCTTTTACATGTTATGAAAAAGTACGAAGTTGAGGTTTATACCTTATCAGATCAAGGACCGATTGCATTAAATGATATGGATGACATGGTGCTTGAAATCCTAGCAATCGTAGAAGAATATCAGCGCAAGATACATAATGCCAAAATTAAACGGGGCATGAAACGCGCTGTGGATAATGGCTATAAGCCGGAAAAGAATCTAAAGGGAAAAGGAAATCCTGAAGGCCGCGAACGTCTTGATTTGCCTATTGACCAAATTGTAAGTTTGAAGTCTAACGGCCTGACGTTCAGTGAAATTGCTGTTACGCTACAGGGGTTTGGTTATCAAGCTAGCAAGGCAACGGTTCATCGGCGCTTTAAAGAATACGAGCGACTAATGGAAGACTAAAACATTGCAGAAATCTTACTTTTTTTGTACGATATGAAAAGAAGAAAGGTGGATGTCTATGTTATCACCAGAAAAATTAGCACGTATTAACCAATTGTCTCGCAAGTCTAAAACAGAAGGTTTGTCTAAAGAAGAAGCAAAAGAACAATCTTCTCTGCGCCAAGAGTATTTGCAAACATTTCGCAAAACCATGCGCGGTACAATTGAAAACGTAAAAGTAATTGATCCTGAAGGAAATGATGTAACTCCTGAAAAGGTCAAAAATATTCGAGAGAATAAGTATTTGAATTAAATACTTATTCTCTTTTTCATTGTATTCTTTCCTATTGTTGACTAAACTAGAATAGGATTAAATTTTTGTTTGAGAGAGGATGTTACTATGTCAACCCACGCAGATCAACTTGCAGTAACAACAATTCGTACACTTTCTATTGATGCTATTGAAAAAGCTAATTCTGGTCATCCAGGATTGCCAATGGGCGCAGCTCCAATGGCGTATACATTGTGGACTAAACACATGAACCATAACCCGAAAAATCCGGATTGGTTTAACCGTGACCGTTTTGTGTTATCGGCAGGACATGGTTCTATGCTTTTATATAGCTTGCTTCATCTAAGCGGCTATGGTTTAGAAATGGATGAAATCAAAAACTTCCGTCAGTGGGATTCGAAAACTCCTGGACACCCGGAATTTGGTCACACTGTAGGCGTTGAAGCGACAACCGGACCACTAGGCCAAGGAATTGGTATGGCAGTTGGTATGGCAATGGCTGAGCGTCATTTGGCGGCTACATACAATAAAGAAAACTTAGAAATCATTGATCACAACACATTCGCTCTATGCGGAGACGGTGATTTAATGGAAGGCGTTGCCGGAGAAGCAATTTCTCTTGCAGGTCACTTGAAACTGAATAAATTGGTTGTACTTTATGATAGTAATGATATTTCGTTAGACGGACCCCTTGGAAAAAGTTTCTCTGAAAACGTTCAAAAGCGCTTTGAATCTTACGGCTGGAATTATTTGCGCGTAGATGACGGCAACGAACTGGACGATCTATCTGAAAAAATTGCCCAAGCCAAAGGTTCTTCAGACAAACCAACTTTAATCGAAGTTAAAACGGTTATCGGTTACGGTTCTCCAAACAAATCGGGTAAAGCAGATTCACACGGAGCGCCACTTGGTGAAGATGAAATGAAATTGACGAAAGAGCATTACGAGTGGACATTTGAAGAGGATTTCTATGTGCCAACAGAAGTATACGAAACGTTTGAGCAAGCAACGAAAGAGTTGGGCGCTAAAGCTGAAGCTAACTGGAACGACATGTACAGCCAGTATGAATCAGCACATCCAGAACTAGCAGAACAATTACAAATGGCGATTCGCGGCGAACTTCCGGAGAACTTTGATGCGAAATTCCCGACATACGACTTCGGCAAGAAACAAGCAACTCGTGCTTCTTCTGGAGACATGATTAACGCAATCGCTAAAACAGTGCCTTCATTCTTTGGTGGTAGTGCTGACCTTGCTGGGTCTAACAAAACAAACATCAAAGGCGGCGGTGACTTTGACGCTGACCATCCTGAAGGTCGCAATATCTGGTTTGGTGTTCGCGAATTCGCAATGGGTGCTGCTTTAAACGGCATGGCTCTTCACGGCGGACTTCATGTCTTTGGTGGAACGTTCTTCGTCTTTAGCGACTATGTTCGTCCAGCGATTCGCCTAGCTGCTTTAATGGGACTTCCTGTAACATACGTCTTCACACATGACAGTGTGGCAGTGGGAGAAGATGGCCCAACTCACGAACCCGTTGAACATTTAGCTTCTCTTCGCGCAATGCCGAACTTAAGCGTTGTTCGTCCAGCAGATGCGAATGAAACAAAAGCAGCGTGGCGTTTAGCATTAACGGCTAAAACGACACCGACTTTACTGGTGCTGTCTCGTCAAGACTTGCCGATTCTAGAAAACAGCGGCGAACTTGCTGAAGCTGGAGTTGAAAAAGGTGCTTATGTTGTGTCACCTGTTGAAAATCCGCAAGCATTGCTATTAGCAACTGGCTCTGAAGTTAGTTTAGCTGTAGCTGCACAAAAGCAATTGGCTGAAGAGGGTATCAACGTATCTGTTGTTTCAATGCCTTCTTGGGATCGTTTTGAAAAACAGGGCAAGGAATACAAGCAATCTGTTATTCCAAAAACGGTTAAAAAGCGTCTTGCAATAGAAGTGGGAACTTCATTTGGTTGGGACCGTTACACAGGCGATGAAGGCGAAATTCTAGCAATCGACCGTTTTGGTGCAAGTGCACCGGGCGAGCGCATTATGGAAGAGTTCGGATTCACTGTTGAAAACGTAGCAAGCAAAGTGAAAAACCTAATCAACGAACAGTAAGATAAAAAATGGAAGCATTTGTTGCTTCCATTTTTTAATTATTTAGCTACTTATAGTCACGATTCTTTTTTTATAGTATAATCCAATGTGGTGTACTACTTATTTACGCAACACGAAGGAGGTAACAAGAATGGATACATGGATCTGGATCGTAATCGTTATCGTGGCTTTACTCGCAGGTGTTGCACTTGGATTCTTTATCGCACGTCGCTATATGATGAAGTATTTGCAAGATAATCCACCAATCAACGAAGAAATGCTACGAATCATGATGATGCAAATGGGACAAAAACCGTCTCAGAAAAAAATCAATCAAATGATGACTCAAATGAATAAAGCGTCAACGAAACCTGGCAAACCAGCTAAAAAATAAAAAGTACTCTTCGGAGTGCTTTTTTTATTTGTCTTCATTTGTTCATTAACTTGAAGAGAAACGGGTATTGTAGTTAGAAGACACCATGTCTACTGCAATCTAGAGATTAAAAATAGAGGAGGCGTTGCAAGTGGATGAACGTGAAGAGTTGATGTTTTACTTGCCGGTTATTGAAGAAGATGATAAGGAGGCTGGGAATTTTCATTTGGAAAGCGCCAATATAAAAAAAGCGTTTCCGCTATCATTGGATAAGATACAGGAGTTAGTAAAGGATATGACGGATTATGAACTGGCTACGATTGAGCTGCATGTTACCGGTATTGTGAAAAGCGGCCCCATTACCGAATTGTTCATCGGCGTAGAAGGGGAAGCTGGCATGAAGCTCATCCTGAACAAAAAGAAAGAAATCTAATAAAAAGCACTCCGCGGAGTGCTTTTTATTAGATTTCGAAAGAGGGGGCAGTATCCTCTGGTATTGGCTACGCTTCATTATATGTGGGTGTTAGCAAGTCGTAGTTCATTAGAAATTTGGCGACTGTTTCTTCGTATTCCTCAGGATTTTTATTGAAAGACTGTGCATGTGCCCCTTCTGAAAACAGTTTTAATTGTTTTGGTCCCTGCTTTAATGCAAAAAGTTCTTCACTCATTTTCGGCAAAACAAAGTCATCGTGAATGCTATGGATAAAAAGAATAGGTTTTTTTATGTTCTTAATGGTTTCCCGCGGTGATACACTAGCGATGGAATAGCCATCACGTATTTTTAAAAAAAGACTTGCAAGCCGCAAAGCTAATGTCGTGCGAAGCGGTGTTGTCGTTCTCATAACATGGAGCACCTGTTCATAAATATCGGAATACGCACAATCTGAAATATAAAAATCTGCAGTATCTTCCAAACCTCCGTAAAGAAGTGTTGTTGCGGCTCCCATGGATTCACCGTGTATCCCGAAAAACAAATCTTCACCTACATGCAGCTTTAATGCATCTACGACAGCCTTTAAATCGATTTTTTCAAAATGCCCAAAGCTAGTCGTTTTTCCTCCAGAGTCACCGTGGCGCCGATGATCATAGACAACCGAGTTAAACCCTAATCGCTCGAACATCCGTGCAAATCTAAAAGAATTGACTTTTGATTCAGTGACACCATGACAAATGATAACAAAGCGGTTGGTATCATGTGGTTCCAAGAAAATAGCTTTGATGGGATAGCCATTTTTGGATTCGATCCATCGCTCACTTTTTGGTACATTAGCGTACCAAACTTCGTCGTAACGTTTTGCGGTCGTTTCTCTTTCTAAAATTTGCTGATCGTCTTTTTTCTTTACATACATTAAGCGGTTGCTGGCAATTAATCCGGCAGTGGTAGCCGAAGCAGTCAAAATACTGGAAATGATAGCAGAAGTCCAAAGCAATCTTTTTTTCATCGCAGAAACCCCTTATCCCTTATTTTTATACAATGTATACATACCAGTCGTTACGGGATTCGTTACGTGTGGCTCAATTTTTTCAATAGCTTTGCACAGAAGATCCAAATCAATTCCAGTGTGAATAGCCATTTGATGAAGCATATTCACAACATCTTCTGTTGCGACATTGCCAGTAGCTCCTGGTGCGAAAGGGCAACCGCCTAAACCACCTGCAGAAGAGTCAAAGCGGGTTACCCCTGCTTGAAGAGCCGCTGTGATATTGGCTAATGCCATTCTACGAGTATCGTGAAAATGCGCAGTCATTAAAACATTCGGAAAAGCTTCCACTAATTGAGTGAACAAAGCATAGCTTTCCTTTGGCGTTGCCATGCCGATAGTATCGGCAACACTTAGTTCGTCGACTCCCCATTCCACGAACTGACGGCAAAGCGATAAAGTAGCTTCTGGAGCAATGGCCCCTTCAAATGGACAATAGAAGGCAGTTGAAATACAAGCGCGTACAAAAATCCCTTGTTTTTTTAAGTCATAAATTAATGGCTGTAACGCTGCCATACTTTCTGCTGTTGTCTTATTAATATTTTTCTTATTAAATGTATTGGAAACACCTACAAAAACAGCAAGAGACGTTGCGCCTGATTCAAGTGCAGCAGTAACGCCTCGCTCATTGGGTGTTAGTACAAACTGACGACCGACTTTTTTTGTCTGAGCGACTATTTCTTTGGCGTCTGCCATTTGAGGTACCCATTTTGGTGACACAAATGAAGTGAGCTCCATTTCTTGAATCCCAGCATTTTGCAGAGCGGTTATAAACTCGAGCTTATTTTCAGTCGAAACAAGATTCCCTTCGTTTTGGAGACCGTCTCGCGGCCCAACCTCGATAATCGTTGCGTTATTTGGTAAACTGAACATAGTATCCCCCCTACTTTCCATTGTATAGAGGAGAGGGATAAAAGAGCAACTAGCAAACAATCAAACAAGGGGGAAAAGTAAATGTCACAGGAAATTGTTATTGTAAGCGCTGTCCGAACAGCGGTAGGTTCGTTTCAAGGGGCGCTCAAAGACATTCCAGCTACACAATTAGGGGCAATTGTGATTAAAGAAGCGATTGAACGCGCAGGAATTCAATCAGATCAGGTTTCTGAAGTCATTATGGGGAATGTACTACAGGCAGGACTAGGTCAAAATCCAGCAAGACAAGCATCCGTTCATGCAGGACTACCGGAAAGTGTACCAGCTATGACCATTAATAAAGTGTGCGGATCTGGATTAAAATCGATTCAATCGGCTTTTCAAGCAATTTATGCTGGAGACGCAGAAATCGTTGTAGCAGGTGGCATGGAGAACATGAGTCGTGCACCCTATTTGATGGAAAACGCTCGCAGTGGTTTCCGTATGGGCGATCAGAAGTTAGTTGATAGTATGCTCGTTGATGGGTTGACTTGTGCATTCAATAATTATCATATGGGTGTTACGGCAGAAAATTTGTGCGATCGCTATGAAATTACACGTGAAGAACAGGATAAATTTGCAGCTCGTTCACAAGCGCGCGCTACTGCAGCGATCGAATCAGGACGATTCGACGATGAAATCGTGCCAGTAGAAATTCCGCAACGTAAAGGAGAGCCAGTCATCTTTAAAACAGATGAATACGTCAAGAGCTCTTCTGATGAAGAAAAACTAGCGAAGTTACGTCCGGCATTTAAAAAAGAGGGCAGTGTAACAGCTGGCAACTCATCAGGTATCAATGACGGAGCAGCAGCAGTTGTAGTTATGTCAAAAGCAAAAGCAGAAGAATTAGGATTAACACCACTTGCCACAATCGTAGCAAGTGGCACTGCAGGAGTTGATCCATCTGTTATGGGGATTGGTCCTGTTCAAGCTGTGAAAAATGCTTTAAGTAAAGCGGACATGTCTCTAGGGGATATCGAGTTAATTGAAGCAAATGAAGCATTTGCGGCCCAGTCGATTTCAGTCGATCGCGAATTGGCATTTAACCATGATATTCTAAATGTTAACGGGGGAGCAATTGCGATTGGTCATCCGATTGGTGCAAGTGGTACACGTATTTTCGTCACACTGTTACATGAAATGATCAAACGCGATGCCAAGACGGGTCTTGCGACGCTTTGCATCGGTGGCGGTCAGGGAATCGCGACGATTATTAAACGCGCATAAGGAGAGAAGATCGATGGCGAAACGAAAAGAAGAATCTAACAGTATGTTTTCAGAAGACATGTTGTCAAGGCTAAAAGAAACAAAAAAAGAACTGCTCAAAGAAGAGCAGGCGCTAGAAGAAGAAAAAGAAGCACGTCGCTTATTTGAGCGGAAAGAACGCGAAAAAAACCTGTCGTTTGCCGAATTGTTAGAACGTCACGGAGACAAAGGAAACAAGTTTTAATTTAACTAGCCAACCCACTTGTTATAGGGTTGGCTAGTTAGATTTGCAGGGTATTTTGTGAAGATATCAATAAGCGCTGCTTAAATAAAGATACTGAAAATGCAAGTTTTTAAAAGAAAAATAGCACACTCGCCTAGTTGCTCTTAATGATAAGAGCAGCTAGCGGGTGTGCTATTTCAGTTTTAAGCAATAAACTAGCGTCTTATATACGCGACCTAATCCTCTAGATGATTAACGTTGTAAAGGAAAATCGCAAATTCTCCACGCTTCAGCGAACTTTCTGTCCCAAACTTAGTTGCTGTTAGGCCTTTAGTAATTTCATATTCTACTAGAGCAGCAACAGATTTCTCATACCTGTCAGATACGTCAGTAAAATGTGTCCCGTTTTTACTGGCTTCTAACTCATAGGCGTTTTTCAATATTATAGCTGTTTCGCCTCGCGTGATGTCTAAATCTGAACCGAACGTAGTTTCCGATTTACCATTAATAATCGAAGCTGCTTTTAAAGCATCTATATATTTTGCAGCTCGTTCAGGAACATCTGTAAATTTAGATTTTTTTATGTCCGTTGTCTTAAGATTTAATGCTTTAGCTAACATGACGGCTGCATCAACGCGTTTAATCGTCATGTCTGTGCCGAATTTGGTCGGTGTTAATCCTTTTGTAATGCCTTTTGATAGAAGGTAGTTTACTGATAGTGAATATCGATCTGGTACATCTGTAAATCCAGTTGGATCCGGATTAGGTGTTGGGTCCGGATTAGGCGTTGGGTCCGGATTAGGCGTTGGGTCTGGATTAGGTGTTGGGTCTGGATTAGGTGTTGGGTCTGGATTAGGTGTTGGGTCTGGATTAGGCGTTGGGTCTGGATTAGGACTAGGATCTTTAGCGCCTGTTGTAAATTGATAAATCGTTGAATTTTCGCTTTCTCCATTGCTGTTAGTCATGTTCATATACCATTGATAGTTTGTGTTTTTGCTAAGGTTTTTCCATTCGACAGAAGCTTTCTCGCCTGATTTCAACTCTTTATCTTGCCCAATTGATTGATTGGTGAAGATATTAACAGCCAAGTAATCTGTTTCAATTTGTCTTGGATTTTCTTTAGCTTTTACATCGGCCAAATCAAAATTCGCCGTAAAGCTTTCTTTATCAGGATCAAATTGATCGAAATTAGTATCTTCAAGATAAGGAGAATACGAAACGAAATCAAGTGTTTCATCAGTCGGATCAAATGTAAGTAAACGTAAATAACCATCTCCACGATCTGGAGCGAGATTCCCTTGGTAGTTACCTAATACTTCCAATAGTTCGCGACTCGTACCATCTTCATTCGGTACTTTTTTCACACGGTAATTTGACCCGTGGTGGTGGCCGCTAAGAACCATTTTAACGTTTTTGTTGGGATTAACTACTTCTCGGTTAATAATCCTTGCAGACTCGGTTGCATACTGTGCCACGGAGTTGATATTTTCGTGCATACCAAGAATGGCGTTTCGATTAGCGTATTGCTTAAGTACTTTGTTAGCCCAATTGACAGTTTCAGTTGTTCCATCTTTTCCGTACCCGAGATAGAGCATGATGAAGTCATGATCTCCGAATGAAAATAAATCATAATGATTTTGATTTTGTTCGTTCATTGCTTCACCAAACCAAGCGTTGTCTTTAAAGCGATTTACACCAGCATATTCACCAAAGCGCGTATAATCATAAATTTTTTGTGTTCGATCAGGCATAACATCTCGGTTTCCAGCGAGTACGCCATAGGGAATGTTGGCAGCATCCATTCGGTTTAAGTTGGTTTTCGCTACTTCCCATTGTTCGATTTTATCGTATTGGTTAACAAGATCTCCAGTATGCATTGCATATTCAAACGTTCCTTTATTAAATTCTTTAATCATCCAATCAGTCATGGAAGTCCAGACTTTAGGATAATCTTCTGCATAGTACTGAGTATCTGTAAACCACAACATCGTAAAGTCTTCTTCTTTAGAATTTGTCACAGTCCCAGAGTCATGGACCATAGCTTGAACTTTGCCATCTTTTACAAATCGTTCTTTATCAATTTCAGCTGATAGGATAATTTCTTGTCCTTTGGAATTTCCTTGTGCTTGATTTAAAGCAATCCAGGTGCCGGCTTTATAGTCCCATGCAGATAAGTTGGCCAAACCACTTGATAATGTTTTACCTTCCCAGTAGAGCTCTATTGCATTGCCTGTTGCTAAATCTTTGGATACATCAACGACAAAGCGTTGTGAAGGAAAGCCTTTGCTACTTTTTGTAACGGTTGTTTTGCCATCATTAGCTGAGATGGCATCAATTTGTCCTTTCGTTAAAGGTATTGCACCGGTTTGAATGCCAACAGAAATTGGATTGTCAGCGGTATCGTTTGTGAAGCCCGACATCGTCTTACTGTTGGCAAAGTCATATTTATATCCTTTTTTAAAATCAACCGTTTTAATGCCAGCACCGGTAGAATCTTTAACGATTGCTTCCAAAGTGGGATTTAAGCTGACATCTGTTGCGTAGTCAGACGGTTTAACATTCGTTGGTTCTTCCAAGCTAGTTGCTGCTAATGTTGCTAATGGAGCATTTGTTAAAACTAAAGCTAAAACGGCTGTAGTAGTGAAAATCTTTTTTATCATATTTCATCCTCCTTAATTGGTGTTGTCCTTGCTATATAAACTTTTCAAGTTTCCTTGAAAAATGAGTATAAAGTACTTTGGTTATAGGAATAACTATTCTTTTTAAATATGATTAGTGAACCTATTTATTCATAATAACAAAAAATAAAATAAAAACAACTTAATTTTCCATATATTTAGAAAATTTAATAAACAAGTCAAAGCTATTCATTAAAAAGAGGATTAGGATTTTAAAAAAATGTTTTTATAAAATTTGGGATTGCTATATAAAGTCGTACTAAAACCTAGTGTTTTTACAGGAGTATAGCTTTCCGCGATAAAGAACATTAAGTATTTTGGAGTTTTTTCCCGCTAAAAAAATTGAAATAACGCAAAAAGGCATAGATTGCTCTTTTGCAAGGGCAATCTACGCCTAATTTTTTTGAATTTTTTTCTAAGTATTTGTATAGTGGCAATATCATAAAATTTTGAAGTCTTCAATTGCAAAAAACTAACTATTTTCTATGTTCTTGGTAAATATCTTGCCGTGTCAATGTTTTTGCTTGTGAAATTTGCTCGGGTGAAACCAAAGTTTCGTATGCGTTGATGGTTGCTTTAATCTGGTCTGCTGAACTAGCGCCTACCACTACTGAACTGATCGTGTCGTGCTGCAATATGCTATGCAGCGCTAAAGCATGGAGATTGTCATGAACTGCCAGCAGATTTTCTAAAGTGTCTTTCAATTCGGTTGCATTATAGTTCAAATAGCCGTCCATTTTACCAGCCCGTTGGAGTCCTTCGCCAGTCAACAAGCCTTTTGCTAAAGTGCCGCGAGTAACGACTGATGTTCCAACTTGACCAATGCTGTCCAGCAATTCTTCAGGGCGACGATCTAGTAAACTATATTGCATCATGATGGAGGCAATGTCGCTTTTCTCAAGAAATTGGTTGATTACATTTGGACGTATCGAAGAAATACCATAAGCGCGAATCAACCCTTCTTTTTTTAATTCTTCAAAAGCTTCAATGGTTTCTTCAACGTCATCGGTGATCATGCCACCGTGTAATTGATACACATCAATATAATCTGTCTGCAAGCGCTTCAGACTCGTATGAATTTGTTTTTTAAGATAAGACTTGGTGGGGTTCCATTTAACCTCACCTGTTTGGTTGTTCCACTCGTTTCCAACCTTAGTAGCTAAGATGATTTCTTTTCGGTGATGCGTTAATACGCTGCCCACAATTTCTTCGTTGACTCCTTTGTCATATAAATCCGCAGTATCAAAATAATTAATACCTTGAGCAATCGCTTCATCAACGATCAGGCTTGCTTTTTTCACGTCTGTTGGCAAAGACATGCAGCCGAATCCAATTTCACTTGTTCTAATCCCGCTCGTACCTAATAAATTTTTCTTCATCTCTCCACCTCGTTTAGTCTGTCGTATCTAATATGGTATACTTTCTTTCAGAGAAACCACAAATGAAAAGAGGATTCCCATGAAAAAATTTGAAGAAAAAACGATCCATTCTAATCGGTTATACGAAGGGAAAATTATTAATTTAAAAGTTGATGATGTGTCACTTCCGAATGGTCACACCTCAAAAAGAGAACTGATTGAACATCCTGGTGCTGTCGCTATTATCGCAATTACAACGGACAAAAAAATCATTATGGTTGAACAATACCGAAAAGCGTTGGAACGATCTCTTGTGGAAATTCCAGCAGGTAAGTTAGAACCAGGAGAAGCTCCTGAAACTACCGCAATGCGCGAATTGGAAGAAGAAACAGGCTACACGGCTGAAAAGTTGGTGAAAATACAAACTTTCGCCACTTCTCCAGGATTTGCCGACGAAATTATTCATTTGTTTGCAGCCCAAGGATTGAGTAAAGCAACAAATGGAGCGGTTTTGGATGACGATGAATTTGTGGAACTAATGGCAGTAACGATCGAAGAAGCAGAACAAATGGTTGCGGACGAACGAATTTATGATGCTAAAACAGCATTCGCGGTCTTATGGGCAAAGCAACATTTGTTAATTGAGAATTGAAACCATTATCTCTTTATAACGATTATAATTAAAGGGTGAATAGTATTGTTGTAATTGAGAACTCCCTTTTGATATAATAGAGGCAGTTTGAGGGAGGGCGTCGCATGGAAACCAGAATTGATCGGATAAAAAAACAACTACACGCTGCGAGTTACAAATTGACGCCACAGCGGGAAGCGACAGTTCGAGTTTTGTTGGATCATGAAGAAGACCACTTAAGTGCAGAAGACGTCTATCTTTTAGTGAAAGACATTGCACCGGAAATCGGATTGGCAACTGTATACCGGACATTAGAACTTTTAACAGAACTGAAAATTGTCGACAAAATAAACTTTGGCGATGGCGTGTCGCGTTATGACCTGCGTCAAGAAGGCGCAGCGCATTTCCATCATCACCTTGTCTGCCTAGAATGCGGAGCAGTAGATGAGATACAGGAAGATCTCCTAGAAGATGTGGAGAACATAGTAGAGAAACGTTGGAATTTCCAAATCAAAGACCACCGTCTTACTTTCCATGGCATCTGCTGGCGCTGCAATGACAGCAACTCTCAAAATCCATCAGAATAACAGATGCCTAGAGGACGGCCCATGTAGGCCGTCCTTTTTGTATGGAAAAACGGGACTGATTGCCTTAAATACAAAACATAAAGGAGGCAGACGGATGAATTTTGGTAAAGATGCACTCCACGATTACGTGCATTTTCTGCGAGTTGAAAGACAACTAGCAGATAATACATTAACATCTTATAGGAGAGATCTTAACGTCTATCTTCAATATTTGAAAGAAGTAGAGCAGTTACAATCCTTAAGCAACATTGAACGAGTACATATAGTGAATCATTTACGTCATTTGAAAGAAACAACCAAAACGCCGCGAACAGTAGCGCGCCATATTTCGTCTATTCGTTCTTTCCACCAATTCTTAATTCGTGAACGAATTGTCGAAACCGATCCAACTGTTCACCTAGAGATGCCCCAAATGGATAAGAAACTGCCGAATATCCTGTCTGTTGAAGAAGTGGATGCCCTCATACAGGCACCTGCAACAAATAAAGCAAATGGATTACGGGACCAAGCGATGTTGGAATTATTATACGCCAGTGGAATGCGTATTAGTGAATGCATCAATTTAGATGTAGAAGATATTCACTTGACGATGGGATTTGTTCGCTGTACTGGAAAAGGCGGCAAAGAACGGATTATTCCTTTAGGGAAATCTGCTTTAACATCTTGTCAGACGTATTTGGAAACAGGTCGCCTCGACTTACTGAAGAGTGGAGAAAAGACCGATGCGATGTTTATTAACCAACGAGGTAAACGCTTGACTCGTCAAGGGTTTTGGAAACTATTAAAGCAGCATGCACAAAAAGCGGGTATACAAAAAGAGTTAACGCCGCATACGTTGCGCCATTCTTTTGCTACGCATTTACTGGAAAATGGAGCAGATATTCGTGCAGTTCAAGAAATGCTTGGACATGCAGATATTTCTACCACTCAAATTTATACACATGTTAGTAAGACGCGATTGAAAGACGTTTATTCTCAATTCCATCCACGCGCATAAAATAGGTCTGACTTCCGACGAGAAGGCAGAGTGTGGTAAACTAAAAGCAAAATAAGGAGGAATACTTATGACGACCCAACCATTTAAACGCGTTCACTTAGTAGTATTAGATTCGGTAGGCATTGGAGAAGCGCATGACGCTGAAGCATACGGTGATAAAGGATCAGACACACTCGGACACATTGCAGAAACTGTAGGCGGATTAATAATGCCGAACATGGAAAAGTTAGGTCTCGGCAATATCGTGCCCGTGAAAGGGCTTGCACACGTAGATTCGCCAGCTGCTTATTATGGCAAATTACAAGAAGCTTCTGTTGGAAAAGATACAATGACAGGGCATTGGGAAATCATGGGGTTGAACATTGATACCCCGTTTAAAGTATATCCGAACGGTTTCCCAGAAGAGTTAATTCAGCAACTTGAAGAAAAGACAGGTCGTAAAGTAATCGGCAACAAACCAGCAAGTGGCACTGAAATTTTAGACGAGCTGGGTCAACAGCATATGGAAACAGGCGCAATTATTGTTTACACATCTGCAGATCCTGTATTGCAAATCGCAGCTCACGAAGAAATTGTTCCTTTAGAAGAACTGTATCAGATTTGTGAAATTGCACGTGAATTGACATTAGCACCCGAATATTTAGTAGGTCGTATTATTGCGCGCCCATTTCTTGGAGAGCCTGGAGCATTTAAACGGACATCAAATCGCCATGACTATGCTTTAGCACCATTTGACCGTACGGTGATGAACGAATTAAAAGATGGTGGCAAAGATGTTATTGCCATCGGAAAAATCGATGATATTTACAACGGTGCAGGTGTCACAAAAGCAATTCGCACAAAAGACAATATGGACGGCATGGATAAACTAGTGAAAGTCGTTAAAGAAGATTTTCATGGATTAAGCTTTTTAAATCTTGTGGATTTTGACGCACTTTATGGACATAGAAGAAATCCTCAAGGTTACGGGGAGGCGTTAGAAGCTTTTGATGTGCGTCTTCCAGAAGTATTGGAAAACATGCAGCAAGATGATTTGTTAATCCTTACTGCAGATCACGGCAACGACCCGACATTCCCTGGTACAGATCATACGCGTGAGTATGTGCCACTTTTAGCTTATTCACCACGTTTTAGCGGTGGTCAAGAGCTTGAAACAGGAAAGACATTTGCAGACATTGGCGCAACCATTGCGGAGAACTTTTCGGTGGATATGCCTAAATTCGGAAAAAGTTTTTTGTCTCGATTAAATGGTTAAGTATGTTTTATTTGAAATGAAAACTAAATGGAGAAGGCGGTAATATTCATGAGAATGGTAGACCTGATTGAAAAAAAACGAGACGGCAACGAATTATCGACTGAAGAAATTACGTTCATCATCACGGGCTATACAAATGGAGACATCGCTGATTACCAAATGAGCGCTTTTCTAATGGCAGTTTATTTTCAAAACATGACAGAGCGTGAACGCGCAGATTTAACAATGGCGATGGCAGAGTCAGGCGACCAAATCGATTTATCAGCAATCGAAGGCATTAAAGTGGATAAGCACTCTACCGGCGGAGTGGGAGACACGACAACATTGGTCCTTGGACCTTTAGTTGCGGCATGTGGCGTTCCAGTTGCAAAAATGAGTGGTCGTGGTCTAGGTCATACGGGTGGAACGATAGATAAGCTAGAAGCAATCGATGGTTTTCATGTTGAACTTTCAACAGAAGATTTTATCAAACAAGTAAATGACCATAAACTAGCGGTAATTGGACAAAGTGGTAACTTGACTCCAGCAGATAAAAAAATGTACGCACTGCGTGATGTAACGGGAACCGTTAACAGCATACCGCTAATAGCAAGCTCGATTATGAGTAAGAAAATTGCAGCAGGAGCAGATGCAATCGTTTTAGACGTTAAAACGGGCGAAGGTGCGTTCATGAAAACGCCTGAAGACGCTAAAGAACTAGCGCATGCGATGGTTGGAATTGGCAATGCAACAGGCAGAAAAACAATGGCGATTATTTCTGATATGAGCCAACCTCTTGGATTTGCGATTGGTAATGCGTTAGAAGTTAAAGAAGCAATCGAAACATTACAAGGTAAAGGTCCGGAAGATTTAACCGAACTGTGTATGGTACTAGGCAGTCAAATGGTTGTCGTTGGTGGTAAAGCCGCAACCTTAGAAGAAGCACGTACGATGCTGGAAAAAGTAATTGAAAACGGGCAAGCTTTGGAAGTTCTCAAGCAATTTATTGAGGATCAAGGCGGAAATCCAGCGGTGGTGGATGATGTCACATTATTGCCACAAGCTAAATTTATAACAGAAGTTCCCTCTAAAGAAGAAGGTTATATTTCATTTATGGAAGCGGACGAAATCGGCACAGCGGCTATGGTGTTAGGTGCAGGCAGAGCAACAAAAGAATCGGTTATCGATTTAGCTGTTGGCATTGTTCTTCATAAGAAAGTTGGAGACTTTGTAAAAACTGGCGAGGCCATTGCTACAATTTATTCAAATACAGAAGAGCTCGCAGAATGTTCTAAAATGATATATAATAGTATCGAATATACAAGTAGACCGGTTGAAAAAATCAAACTGATTTCAGCTTTGATAACCGATTGACAAAATCTTGCTGGGTAATTGCTCAGCAAGATTTTTCATATACATAAGTGAAACTAGAAGAGAGATTTTTTAGTGAATAGTAGGGGATAATTCTGCTCTTTCTTCTTAAACTCTTTTAATAACACATCATAAGGAGGCGCTTTTTTTGCATTTATATGGCACACAAACAATTAATGAGCAAGGTCATTTGACGATCGGTGGGACCGATTCAGTGGCGTTAGCTGAGAATTACGGCACACCACTTTATGTTTACGACATTCAATTATTCCGTAAACGCGCTAGAGCGTTCCAACAAACCTTTATAGATGCCGGAATTGGCTATCAAGTCGCTTACGCCAGTAAAGCTTTTTCGACGGTTGCAATCTATCAAGTGGCAGCAGAAGAAAATCTGTCACTAGACGTGGTTTCTGCTGGAGAATTATACACAGCGGTCAAGGCGGGATTTCCGGTTGAAAAAATTCATTTTCACGGCAACAACAAAAGCCTGGAAGAATTGCAGATGGCGTTTCAAGTAGGAATCGGTTGCATTGTAGTCGATAACTTTTATGAAATCGACTTATTAAAGAGACTTTCCGAGCAAACCAAGCAATCAATGAATATTTTGTTGCGTGTTACTCCAGGCATTGAAGCTCACACACATGACTACATCACGACCGGACAAGAAGACTCGAAATTCGGTTTTGATTTGAAAAATGGTCAAGCTGACGAGGCATTCGAGCAAACCTATAATCACCAATATTTGAATCTAATGGGTCTACATTGTCATATTGGTTCACAAATTTTTGATACGAGTGCATTTCAGTTAGCTTCTGAAAAATTACTGCGAAAAATGGCTGGATGGCAACAGCAATTCGATTATACATGTGCCGTATTAAATTTAGGTGGCGGCTTTGGTATTCGCTATACTGCAGAAGATCAACCCCTTGAACCAGCTGTCTATGTCAGTAAAATGATTGAAACCGTGAAACAAACTTCTGAAGCATTGGGTTATCCGATTCCTGAAATTTGGATTGAACCAGGCCGTTCCTTGATTGGAGATGCCGGAACGACGCTTTATACGATTGGATCAACAAAAGAAGTTCCAGGAACGCGGAAATACGCTGCGGTTGACGGAGGAATGTCCGATAATATTCGTCCTGCTTTGTACGGAGCGAAATACAGTTCGCTCCTTGCTAATAAAGCAAATGCGGCTGCGACCGAGCAATACACAATTGCTGGGAAATGTTGTGAGTCAGGAGATAAACTTATCGAACAGGCTGAATTGCCACTAGTAGAAGCAGGAGACCTTTTAAGTGTTTTCTGCACAGGAGCTTATGGTTATTCAATGGCAAGCAATTACAATCGCATTGCACGACCAGCTGTTGTATTTGTTGAAAACGGCAATCATCAACTCGTTGTAAAACGTGAAACGAATGATGATTTGATCAAACAAGACTTACCTTATTCTCAAAAGGCTGTCCAAAGATGAAAAAAGGGAACCTGTTCTTACTGCTTTTTATTCTAGCGATGGCGATGGCGTGGGGGATTATTTACTGGATCTTTTTTGCAGAAAATGTCATTAGCGGATAAAGAAGGCTCTCTTGAGTTATCAAGAGATCTATAGTAATATGGTAAAAGCCGCTTTTAGACGAAAATGAGGGATTTAATTATGTTATTCAGATATAAGAAATCATTCGAAAAAATTGCTATGGGGCTTATGTCGTTCATGCCGAAAGAACGAGAGTTAAAAAAGCTTCAACAAACGATGCATATTTACGAGGAAAACCCCGATTGGCAATTGTTCCTTTGGAAAAAAGAGGATGATTTTGTCGGGCTATTAGGTGTGGAAGTTAGCGAAGAAACTTTCACCATCCATCACATATCCGTGAATCCTTCTCATCGCGGAGAAGGAATCGGTCGTGAAATGATAGGCAAAATCCAGCGTATAATGCAAGATCGAGAAATGCTTTCAACGGAAGAAACAGATGCGTTTCTCAAAAAATGTCCAGAAAAAAAAGGCGACCTTTAATTTAAAGGTTTCGCCTTTTTTTTTGTTCGCGTAAACTAATGATTGAAGATCGGTCACGAAGTCTATGCTTATGCATGAGGAAATAAGGATCTTGCAGCGTTAGCGGATTTTCTAAACGATAGGATTCTACTGCTTGTTTTAGATTTTCTGAAATAATAGGAATGTCTTGTGCGACAAAAGGCTTGCGTTCTGTGACAGCTTTAATCGAATCGGTTAAAATACCGATTAGCTTTTCATGATCAACGCCGTCAACCCAAACTCCTCCTGCAGAAAGCTTTACCTTGGCGCGGATAAACGACCGCAGTGCACCGGGATAATTGCTTCTTCGCCAATGGTACATGCCGACTGCTAATTGAATCCAGCCAGTCAAGGGATGTAATTTGTCTTTCGGGGCAACAGACTTCCAATAATCTTCTCCGACTTCATGGCATTCGAAAAAATCTTTTTCTTGATTAAAATTAATAATATACTGAATAAACAGCGGATGGTGAAGTGGATGCATTTTGATCCCCTTTCTACTATAATAAAGAATAATTGCCCATTAACTGGGATAGATGAGTATTTAAACAGTCAGGTGGTATAGTAATGTCTTACGAAGTGAAAGTGGAGGCCTTTGAAGGTCCTCTTGATTTATTATTGCATTTAATCCACCGTTTGGAAATTGATATTTACGATATTCCTGTTTCACAGATTACTTCACAGTATATGGAACACATACGTGCGATGCAAGTTCTAGAATTGAATGAAGCGAGTGAGTATCTTGTTATGGCGGCAACTTTGATTGCGATTAAGAGTAAAACCTTACTGCCAGTGCATGAGGGAGAGCTCGATGAAGTAGAGTATGACTTTGATGAGCAGGACCCACGAGAAGAATTGGTATCGCGACTTGTAGAATACCGTAAATTCAAAGATGCTTCCTCGAATTTAAGAGAGTTAGAAAGTAATCGTTCCGCCATCTATACGAAAGCCCCAATGGATTTGTCGGAAATACAAGCAACTATTCCCGGTGAGCAAGTTGATCTTGATGTGAATGCGTATGATATGCTTGGGGCTTTTCAGAAGATGCTGCGTCGGAAACAGCTAAAATCGCCTTTGTCTGCGCGCATCACTCGTCAGGAAATTTCCATCAAACAACAAATGACAGCTATTGTCGACCAATTAAAATTGTCAAAAGGTCGTACGTCTTTTAATGATTTATTTCCATCAAATGATAAGACTGTATTGGTGGTATCGTTCTTATCAATTTTAGAGTTGATGAAACGTCAAGTCATTGCAGTAGAGCAACAAATGAATTTCACGGATTTGATGGTGGAGCTCAGAAAGGACAAGTGGGAATATGAAGACGAATCTTTCGAGTAAAATAGAGGCACTGCTTTTTGTGGCAGGAGATGATGGCCTAACATTAAAACAGCTTCAATTTTTAACAGAAGTGAGCAATGAAGAGTTGCAAGCGGGAATTAGTGAATTGCATTCACGCTATGACGCTTCTGTCAGTGGCATTGCCCTTAAGGAATTAGCAGGTGTCTTTCAACTTGTCACTAAACCAGAAGTAGCTGAGACAATTCAAAAGTTAGTGGAAAATCCGACGGTCCAAGCATTGTCTCAAGCTTCGTTAGAAGTATTAGCGATAATTGCTTATAAGCAACCTATTACACGAGTTGAAGTAGAAGACTTACGCGGAGTGAAAAGCGAAAAAGCTCTTCAAACGTTAACTGCTAAAGGACTTGTTCAAGAAGCAGGACGTGTAGAAGGAACCGGTCGTGCCATTTTATACGGAACGACAAGCGAGTTTTTAAATTATTTTGGATTAAAAAGTTTAGACGAACTTCCACCATTACCTGAAGAAGCAGCAAATGATTTGGATGAAGATACGGATCTTTTTATGACAAATTTTCAAGAAGCCTTTAAAGAAGAAGTAAAAGTGTAAGGTTGTTCTAGAAGGCTGTGTTATTGACAGTCTTCTTTTCTTTTGAGCTTAGCGCTTCCGCTTTTACAGAAAATGTGACATAATTCCGAGAGGAACGAACGGCATATCGAGTTATTGTAATACATTTGCAGTGCTTGGCTCGGTTAAACAAGAAACGAGACACATTTCCGTTTTTCGCTTGTTTGGCCGCAGCACCTGTGTTCATCAGGCGCGTACGCTTTTCGAAAAAAATACTAATGAGGTGAACTTATTTATGGAAAGATTACAGAAAGTACTTGCACACGCAGGCGTAGCATCAAGACGTAAATCAGAACAATTGATTTTGGACGGCAAAGTAAGAGTCAATGGAAAAACAATTAAAGAACTTGGCGTAAAAGTTTCAAGTTCAGATAAGATCGAAGTAGAAGGCGTTCAGCTTGAAAAAGAGCAGAAGGTCTATTATTTGCTGTATAAGCCACGCGGTGTCATTTCCGCTGTTTCTGATGATAAAAATCGGAAAGTCGTCACAGATTTTTTCACGGATATTGAAAAACGGATATACCCAGTCGGGCGTTTAGATTATGATACATCTGGTTTACTGATCATGACGAACGATGGCGAATTTGCCAATATGCTGACACATCCAAAGTTCGAAATTGATAAAACGTATGTAGCTCGCTTAAAAGGGATTCCAGAAAGAGACGATTTGAAAAAACTAGAACGTGGCATCAAACTAGAAGATGGCATGACAGCACCTGCTAGAGTAAAGCTACTGTCTGGTGATAAAAAGACAGGTAAAGCAATCGTGCAAATTACCATCCATGAAGGAAGAAACCGCCAAGTCCGTAGAATGTTTGAAGCAATTGGATTCCCAGTTCAGAAACTGAGTCGTGAGCAGTTTGCTTTTCTAACTCTACACGGCTTGAATGCTGGTGAATCACGTGAACTTTCTTCGCATGAAGTCAAATTATTGCGTGTATTAGCGGATACAGGCAAACGCGTCTAACGTTCACAAACCCTTCAAAACTCCAGACTTGTGACTGTTTAAACTTTGTTATAATTAGGTTTGTCTAATATACCTCGAAGGAGGAACAAGCATGGATGAGCAAGGAAAGAAGAAAAACAACAACAAGAAGCAAAGGCGAGCTGTGATGAGAACGGCAATTTTGGCGATTTTAATAGCTGCTATAGGTTATACCATCTACAACAGTGCAACAGCTGAAGATGTCAGTGTACTTAAAGTCGGTGATAAAGCTCCTGATTTTGCTTTAGTAGATCTTGAAGGCAATAATCACAAATTATCAGATTATGAAGGTCAAGGTGTCTTTTTGAATTTCTGGGGTACGTGGTGCAAACCGTGTGCGAAAGAAATGCCAGCTATGGATCGGCAATTTGATGTCTTTTCAGACCAAGGCGTTCAAGTGCTTGCAGTAAACATTGCTCAATCGGATTTTGAAGTCCAATCTTTTGCGGATCAATACGGCTTGTCTTTTCCAGTAGTGATTGATAAAACAAAAAGTGTGATGACGGCCTATAACATCAGGCCATTGCCAACTACAGTGCTTGTTAATCCGGAAGGAAATATTCAGCGCATCATTACAGGTGAAATGACCGAACAGGATATTGAAGGGTTTATGGAAGAAATTAAACCTGACTAAGGAGATTTTTGGGATGGAGAATTTGCAATGTCAATGCGGTCATGTAAATCCGCCGGGTACGAAACTTTGTGAATCGTGCGGGCGGTCTTTGACTGAAAAAGATCAAAAGAGCAAACTGGTGGACATGCGTTATGAAGGAACGGCAAGACGTTCACAAACGTATAACAAATCTATTATTGACAAAATTTGGAACTTCTTTTCAAGTGTTAAAGTGGGCGTCAGTATTATTGTTATCTTGCTGGTAGCAGCAGCAATTGGTACGATTCTGCCGCAGCAAGCGTTTGTTCCGGCAAATACGGAAGCAACAATAAAGGATTATTACGCAGATACTTATGGCAGTATAGGGCGGGTTTATCATGCTCTTGGATTTCATGACTTATACAGTTCTTATTGGTTTATCGCCTTAGTAGGCATGCTTGCTATTTCTTTAGTAATTGCTAGCTTAGACCGTTTTGTCCCGCTTTATAAATCACTAAAAAAACAGCGTGTTCTGCGTCATCCAAGTTTTATGGAAAAACAGCGTATTTACGCTGAGGGACTTGGTTCAGAGGACACGCTACAAAAAGCTGAAACAAAGTTAAAAGAGTTAAAGTACAATGTTCGTACGGATAAAAATGGATTGCTGGCTGAAAAAGGCCGTTATTCCAGATGGGGTCCGTACGTCAATCACATTGGACTAATTATCTTTTTGTTTGGTGTTATGTTGCGCATGATTCCTGGTTTTTATATCGATGAGAGTTTATGGCTGCGTGAAGGTGAAACTAGAGCCATTCCTGAAGTGCCAGGCTATTACCTAGAAAGCGAAAACTTCGAACTTGAAACTTATTCAGGTGAAGGCGAAGAAGAAATTTTCGGTGAAGCCTTAGACCGTGTAGGTACGGTAGCGAAAAACTATCAAACGGATGTTATTTTGTATCAGAAGAAAGAAGATGCATTGCCTGGAGCAGCTGATAGCCAGGAGGTTGTTAAAGAATTTCCGATTCGTGTCAACCAGCCTTTAAAATTCGATGGCTATGCGATTTACCAAATGGATTACCGTTTGGATGAATTGAAAACAATGACATTTGCTTTGACTAACAAAAAAACAGAAGAATCGCTTGGTGAACTGACCATTGATTTGATTGATCCGGAAAAAAATTACGAACTTGAAGGTGGTTCGACTGTTGAACTACTTGGTTACTACCCAGATTTTTCAGGCTTTGAAAACGGTGAACCACAAACGGCAACACCATTGCCGAATAATCCTGGCTTCTTGGTGAAATTGACTACTCCTGAAACACCAGAAGCAGAAACAAGTTTTATTACGATTCAAAATACAGTAGAACCATTAGGTGAAAATGACTTTAAACTGACTTTCCAAAGTGTTGAAACGCGTGATGTATCGGGTCTTACAGTTCGGAAAGATAGCACTTTGCCGATTCTTGGTCTTGGCGGTTTGATCTTCATGATTGGTGTGGCACAAGGGATGTACTTTAACCATCGACGTTTCTGGATTCAACAGAAAGCGGATGGCACGATCTTGCTTGCGGGTCATACCAATAAAAACTGGTTCGGCTTAAAGAAAGATCTTGATCAAGTTGTTGAGTATGCATCATTGCCTGCTTACACAGATCAGCAAGATGAAATCGACCAAACAGAGAAAGCGGAAAAGGAAGGTGAAATATTGTCATGACATTAGCTGATATAAGTTCAAACCTATTATATGTAGCATTTATTGCTTATCTAATTGCAACATTCGTTTTTGGTGGAGCAGTTAAAGGCAATAAAGAGGGAACATTTAAATCGGAAAAACGATGGGGCAATGTTGCGATTATTATTACCCTTATCGGTTTTGCTGCCAATCTAGGCTATTTCTTTACTAGATGGGGCGCAACTGGCCATGCACCGCTAAGCAATATGTTTGAATTTACAACTGCTTTCGGTATGACTTTAGTTGGTGGATTTGTCATTTTGTACTTCCTCTACAGAACGCCGGTTCTTGGTATGATCGTACTGCCTGTTGCTTTACTGATCATCGCATTTGCTAGTATGTTCCCGAGTGAAGTTAGCCCACTTATTCCAGCCCTGCAAACAAACTGGTTGGCAATTCATGTCAGCACGGTTGTTATTGCAGAAGGAATTTTAGCTATTAGTGCCGCGGCAGGTCTAATTTACCTATTAAAGGTAGTAGACCTTACGAAGAAATCTAAGCAACGCTTTTGGCTTGAAGCAATTATGTACTCACTAGTATTAGTACTTGGTTTTGTATTAGCTAGTTCGTTCTTTTCTGTTACAGGCTATGAAGCAGAATTTAATTATGTAGATAAAGAAGCTAAAGAAGCTGCGATCACATATACAATGCCACCTATTTTTGGTATGAATGAATACGAAGCGTTAACAGACGATGCGATGACACCACTAATCGAAACGCCCGCCATTGTTGATGCTGCAAAACTGACGACTGTTCTTTGGTCAGTGATGGTCGGGACAGTTCTTTATTGGTTGATTCGTCTGGTTTTCAGAAAGCGTATTGCTGCAATTCTGAAACCATTCGTTAAAAATGTTAATCTGCAGCTGATGGATGAAATTGGTTACCGCGCCGTAATTATCGGATTTCCAGTCTTCACCCTAGGTGCCTTAATATTCGCCATGATTTGGGCACAAATTGCTTGGTCACGTTTCTGGGGCTGGGACCCGAAAGAAGTATGGGCATTGATCACTTGGTTATTCTATGCAGCATACTTGCACTTGCGTTTAGGTAAAGGATGGCAAGGTGAGAAGTCTGCATGGCTGGCTGTTATTGGCTTTGTGATCATCATGTTCAACTTGGTAGCAGTCAACTTAATAATTGCCGGGTTACATTCTTACGCATAAACAGATAGGCCTTTTCCGGAAACGGAAAAGGCTTTTTATTTATTAGGTAAATTAGAGCGTTCTGAGTTGATACATGCTGGCGCTTTTCTTTATTTTTTACAGAGTTATCGTTACAATGATACATATATAGAAGAAAGTTGGAGGGGTTAGCATGTCTGAAGAGATTACGATTTTAGTGGTAGATGATGAAGAGCGGATTCGACGATTGCTGAAAATGTATTTAGAGCGTGAAGGGTACTTAGTAGAAGAAGCTGAAGATGGTGTTCAAGCATTAGAAATGGCTTTGGAAAAGGATTATCATTGCATCTTGCTCGACCTAATGATGCCTGAAAAAAACGGTGTAGAAGTTGCTACAGAATTGCGTGAAACAAAAATGACACCGATTATCATGCTTACTGCTAAAGGAGAAGAAGCTAACCGAGTAGAAGGCTTTGAAGCTGGAGCGGATGATTACATTGTTAAACCGTTTAGTCCTAGAGAAGTGGTATTGCGTGTTAAGGCAATTTTACGCCGTTCATCTGCCTATTCACCGATATCCAATTCAACTGCTTCAAAAGACTTAGTAGTTTTCCCTCATCTTACGATCGACCACGATGCGCATCGTGTCACGGCTGATGGTGTGGAAGTAAATTTAACGCCAAAGGAATATGAATTATTGTACTTTTTAGCAAAAGCACCAGACAAAGTTTTTGACCGTGAGCATTTGCTGAAAGAAGTTTGGCATTACGACTTTTTTGGTGATTTGAGAACAGTCGATACACACGTTAAACGGTTACGCGAAAAATTGAATCGCGTGTCTGAATCGGCTGCGAAGATGATTGTTACTGTGTGGGGCGTCGGCTATAAATTTGAGGTCGGCAATGAATAGAATATGGAATAGTGTTGTCGGGAAGCTGTGGATTACGATCCTGCTTCTCGTTTCCTTTGTCCTTTTTATTGTGACAGTTCTACTTTTAGAGTTTTTGGGGAACTATCACAGTGAAACAGTGGAAGAAGCGTTGAACAGTGAAGCCAATATGATTGCGAATATTTTTAATGATCATGAAGAAGTGACCAGTTCGTTAGAAATTATAGAGGATATTATTGGGCAAGAAACCAATGCTGTAATTGCTGAAGAGCCTTTTGATAGTAGCTATTACATTCATGACGGATTGAATGGCGCTGAAACCCGAGAAAAAATATTAAATGAACCCTCTTTTCAAAAAGTGTTTGAGACAAGTGAAACAGTGATGAAAGAAATGCTCCTGCCTTCACTAACAGAACAAAATCGTCTGGAATCGTATATTGTCTTGGCTAGTCCGTTAAAGACTGGTGAAGACCGCCATGGTGTCGTATTTATCTATCAATCGTTGGAAGTGATGGACCGCACTGCAGAACGAACTACTAATATTGTATTTCTATCAGCGTTTATCGCACTTTTATTGACAACATTTTTTGCTTTCTTTTTATCCTCACGGATTACCTCTCCTCTCCGCAAAATGCGAGAAGGTGCTTTTGAGTTAGCGAAAGGAAATTTCGATACAAAAGTCAAGGCAACTTCTAGTGATGAAATTGGTCAATTGGCTACAGCGTTCAATCAAATGGGCCGTCAATTAAAGCATCATGTGGAAGTAATCAATCAAGAAAAAGAACAATTATCAAGTATTCTGACATCAATGGCCGATGCGGTCATTACTTTTAATCAAGATAAAACCATCTTGTTGAGCAATCCACCGGCTGAAAAGTTACTGCAGCAATGGATTTTTAAAAATGGTTCGACTAAAGCGCAGCCATTGCCGCCTGAAATGCTTCATATGCTTGACCATGTACTAGGTCTAGAAGAAGAAATTGAAGAAGAACTCGAAATTGAAGGTGCTTATTACGCCATTAATTTCAGTCCTTTATATAGTGGCGAATCGATACGGGGAGCTGTCGCTGTTTTGCACAATATGACAGAGCAGCATCGCCTAGAGAAGCTGAGAGAAGACTTTATTGCTAATGTATCACATGAGTTGCGAACACCAATTGCGATGCTTCAAGGCTATAGTGAAGCGATTTTAGATGATGTTGGGGCATCTGAAGAAGAACGACGTGAAATGACCAGAATTATTTACGAAGAATCGCAGCGGATGGGTCGATTGATTACTGACTTGCTGAATTTGGCGCGTTTGGAATCAGGCCACATGCGACTTTATAAAGAAATTGTTCAGTTGAACAGTGCAATCGAGCGGATGACATTGAAGTTTTCACAAATTGCCAAAGAAAACGACGTTCAATTAAGGTTTGAAACGACAATCGATGATTGGGCAGCTAGTGAGATGGATCAAGACCGAATTGAACAAGTCATGACAAATTTGATAGATAACGCTATACGACATACACCTGCAAACGGACAAGTCGTAGTTCGTGTCGAACAACAGCAGGAGTACGCAAAAATTTCAATTAATGATAACGGGATAGGTATTTCAAAAAAAGATTTAGAATTTGTCTTTGAGCGTTTTTACAAAGCAGACAAAGCGAGAACACTTGGAAAAGGTGGCACAGGACTAGGTTTAGCCATCGCTAGTAACATTATCCAAGCCCATGAAGGTAAAATATACGCAGAAAGCTTAGAAGGGCATGGAACTTCTTTTGCCTTCCTACTGCCTTTGAAAAATATGTAACTTTCTAAAGACGAAGACGACTAATCTTAAGAGCGGAGGGAGTATATTGAATGACTCCGTTTTCCATCGACTGTACGATGAATTTCATCAGGATGTCTTTCAGTTTTTGATTTATCTGGTGAAAAATAGGCATGTGTCAGAAGACTTAATGCAAGAAGTGTATATTCGTGCCTTTCGAGCATACGATCGCTTTGAAGGAAGAAGTTCAGAAAAGACATGGCTTTTTTCGATTGCAAAAAACGTGGCGATCGATCATTTTCGGAAAACAGCAGTACGCACAAAACATTCGATGGCGTATTTTGATTGGGAAACACAACAATTGGTGTCGTCTGAAAAACTCCCAGAAGAAGTTTCCTTATTGAATGAAGATAAAATATTTCTTTATAAAGCATTGGATACGTGTACAGGAGATCAGAAAATGGTCGTCATAATGCGGTTTTTTCAAGACTTGTCGATCGCAGAAACTGCAGAAGTTTTAGGCTGGACTGAAGGAAAAGTGAAGACAACACAACATCGTGCAATAAAAGCATTACGTGAAAAATTAATAGCTAGGGAAGGGGGAGACGACAATGTCAAATGACAAATGGACCGATAAATCCATCGAAGATTTGTTAAATGATTTCCCTTCAATAAAAGATAATCGAGCAAAAGAAAAAATTTACAGTCAGCTGGTTGATCAAAAGAAAGGTCAAAAGCGTCCGAAAAAATGGTTGCCCTTGCTTGTAGCGGCATTGGCATTTATTGCTTTTGGAATGCTGGTCTCCTCTATTATCAGCCAAAATGGCTTGGATGCTGCTCAAAATAAGGACAGTTCAAATGAAGAATCAGTAGCAACATCAACTGACAGTTCAGAGCAAGCTGATAGCTCGTCTGAAGCTGAAAGATCTGGCACTGAAGAATCAAATCAATTTTCTGTAGCGCAAGCAGATGAAGTGTTGCGAACTTCAGTTTACGAAGAAACGATTGGAAACCAGACATTAATGACGATCGGCTTAACCGAAAATGCTAACGTGGTGCCCGTTTCTTTTCTTGTTCCAGAAAATCAGATAACAGCAGCATTTGGAGATTTAGTACCATCATCGCTTGAATTGTATCAGCAATATGCAGACGATATTGACGAAACGCAATTAGGTTTCGATGAGTACCACCCCTATCTAGGTAATTTAGAAAAAACGGTGAAAGGAATACGCCACATCTTGCCGCAGGATCACCAATACGATTTGGCTTCTGCAAGTATAGGTGTGTATTTCAATACACTTTCGGCGACTTTTCCAGACGTCGCTGAAATTACAGTAGTCAATGAAGATGGTTCTGCAGCAGAATTTTCCCAGGTAGGATCTGTAGAAGCAATCAGTCCAAAACAGAAAGATGTTGCTTATTATTCATTTACAACGACAAATGGCGAAATTTATCTTGCTCCGGGATACGATAGTCCTTTCGCCGCAGCGACTGAAGCGATCGAAGCGCTTGCGCAAAGCCCAAACGACTTTTATCGTGCTACAATTCCACAAAATGTGGATTTTCAACTATCAGAAACTGGAGATTTGGTGCAAATTGATTTTGAGGGCTCAGTCGATTTAGAAACAATGGATCGTTTAGAAGCAGTTCGAATGATTGAAAGTTTGGCGTTGACTGCAGCTTCTTTTGATAAAAAAATAGCAGTAAAAGGGTTACAGTCTGATAGTTGGAACGGGTTTGATTTTACTCAGCCATTACCCGTTCCACTAGCGCCTAATTTATTAGAATGGCCAATACAATAAGGAAAAGAAGCGTTGTAAACAAATTTGTTTACAACGCTTCTTTTTTATACTACGATTAGGCTATAACAAAATATCGATTCATCTTCGGGGCAGGGTGAAAGTCCCTACCGGCGGTAATTGAACTCTGTTCATAAGCCCGCGAGCCGTAAAACGCAGGATTTGGTGAAATTCCAAAGCCGACAGTATAGTCTGGATGGGAGAAGGTGAAGGTGCGGACGTTTGTCGTTTACATGTAGACGGAACGCTTATTAAGTGTGCCTTTTCTCCCTTAAGTACTAGTGCTTAAGGGATTTTATATGTAAATGTTGGGTCCAAGCTTTTCTTCTGGTGAATCACGACAAGGAGAGAGGAATATGAAGAACAAAAAGTTACAAACGATGATTGTGATTGGGATGTTAAGCAGTATTTCATTTATATTGATGCTTTTTAACTTTCCATTACCTGCATTACCGGCTTTTTTGAAAGTGGATTTTAGTGACGTACCGGCATTAATTGCAGCCATCACGATGGGGCCAGTTGCAGGGATTTTAGTAGCATTCTTCAAAAACGTGTTGGATTGGCTTTTTGCAGGAAGTCCGACAGGTGTACCTGTTGGTCATATGGCTAACTTTATAACAAGTTTGCTGTTTATCCTTCCGGTTTATGCTATCTACCACAAAGTAGCGAATAAAAAAGGCATGATTTTTGGCTTAGCTGTGGGAACATTAACTATGGCAATTGGTATGAGTGTTTTAAACTATTTTGTGTTCTTGCCAATGTATACGTACTTTTTAAATGTGCCTGCTGAAACGGGCAATGCGTTATTTGGCACAATCGTCTTAGGGATATTACCATTTAACTTAATCAAAGGTCTATTGTTAACTTCGGTCGTCCTGCTAGTATTCAGCAGCATGCACACATGGATCGAAAAGCAAAGATCCTATTATTTATCATAGATATAGAAAAGCGAAAACAGCCGTGTAGATTTGACGGGCACAAGATGCACTGGCGAAGCGGCATTTTTTCAGCCGCATAGCCAGTGTGGCTTGTGACCCTAAAATATGGCTGGTTGAGTCTGGACAAAGAAAAGTGAAAACAGCCGTGTAGATTTGACGGAATTTGAATTAGCACAAATTAAAAGAAGGCGTACTGGAGGGATTCTCCAGTACGCCTTCTTTTTTGATTCAGTCTTCGTATTTTAACGGATCGCCTTCGAAAGATGCATCTGCAACTTTGATCGAATCTGTTGGACAGCCTTCAAATGCATCTTCCATGTCTTCTTCGAGTTCATCTGGAACTT
Source organism: Planococcus faecalis (assembly GCF_002009235.1). Classification (NCBI taxonomy): domain Bacteria; kingdom Bacillati; phylum Bacillota; class Bacilli; order Caryophanales; family Caryophanaceae; genus Planococcus; species Planococcus faecalis. The sequence goes on along the minus strand of NZ_CP019401.1, from coordinate 2,083,170 downwards.
GTTCTGTTCCCATGTTATTATCTAAAATAACAAAAGCGATTCCTTCGTCATCATAATCATAAATGTCAGGTGCAGCAGCACCACAAGCACCACAAGCGATGCAAGTGTCCTTGTCGACAATGGTATACTTAGCCATATTGTTTTCCACTCCTTTATCTCCGAACAAGTTCAGTTATACTATCGTATTTATTCTAAAGGTGTTTGAACAGTTTTTCAACCTAAAACCGTTAGGGGGAGCAAGCTTGTTAGTTACTGAACTCATTTTGGCCATTATGAAGACTGTCGATCGGCAGCGAACCGTCTCTTCTCCCTATCATTTGATAAAAGGAAAGAAGTCTGGGCAAACGATACAGGATATTGGTTATTTCGGCCTTTATCCTTATTTTGGCGTGTTGCCAAAACTGGATAAGAAAGCCTATGATCAAGTAGTTCAAGGCTTGTTTTCGCAAGGTTATTTACTAGCAAATGAACAAGTTATTGAACTATCCGAAAAAGCGTTAAAGTTAAGTGTTGCCCCGTCGTCGTTGAATGGTTGGAAATACCGAGGGAACGAAAATTTGTTTTTTAGTCGCTTGTCACTAATTGTTCAAACTTTGTCCCACGTCAGTCAACGCGTAAAAAGCTTTGACCCCGTTGTCAGTAATGAAGAAGTGCAAAATTGGGTGAAAAGATACCTGCAACGGATTCAGTTTCGTGATTTAGCTGTAGTTCAAGCGTTTAAAAAAGAACTCTTTACTACATTAGCCGAAACGGACATTTCTGAAACACATAAAATGATTTTGATCGAGCGTTTAACGGGTTTTACGATAAGTGGCTTAACGTGGCAGCAAATTGCCGATTCTAAAGAACTATCCTTACTGGATGTTCAATTAATGACAGTAGAAGTTTTGCATGGTTGGATGGCAGTGATCGAACAGTCCAAGCCTCAATTGCTGGTAGGTCTCATGGAAGGCATTATTCAGCAGTCTTCCTTGACCGAAACAGCGCAGCGCACAGAAAAATTGTTCGAAAGAGGATTTAACTTGGAACAAATTGCGTCATTACGCCAATTAAAAACCAGTACGATCGAAGATCATGTGGTCGAATTGGCAATGAACGATCCTTATTTTAACTATATCCCATTTGTGGGTCATGAACAGTACGAGGCAATTATTGCCGAAAGCCGACGTCGAAAAACGAAAAGATTACGTGAAATTAAAGAATTTTTACCTGAAGTCAGTTATTTTCAAATACGTCTTGCGCTAGCGATTAGGAGGGAACGAAGATGAATCTCGAGGAATTATTGTATTCAAGCTATGGTTTTTCTTCATTTCGTCCTGGTCAGCGCGAAATTATCGAGCGAGTAGTCGCAGGTGAGGATGTTATTGCGCTACTGCCAACTGGAATGGGCAAATCTATTTGTTATCAATTGCCGGCTAAAGTTTTACCTGGAAGTATCTTAATCGTTTCACCTTTATTATCACTCATGCAAGATCAAGTGGTTCAATTAAAAAAAATGGGAGAGAAATCCGTAGTAGCCATCAACTCATTTTTAAAGCCAGAAGACAAAGAAAAAATTATGTCTAAGCTCGGCTCTTATAAATTCATTTTTATATCCCCAGAAATGCTTGTCCAACCGTTTATTAAACAAAAATTACAGCAGATGCAAATTTCGCTACTAGTTGCTGATGAAGCACATTGTATTTCGCAGTGGGGGTTTGATTTTAGACCAGATTACTTAAGGATTTCAGAAATTTTGCCTTTTTTGAATTCCCCTCAAGTGTTGGCACTGACGGCAACTGCTACGGACAAAGTCACCAAAGAAATAAAAGAGTATTTAGCTTTGAAAAAGCCGTTTGTGTATTGTCATCCGATGGATCGAAAAAATATTGTGTATGATTTGAAAAAATTTGATGACAGTCGTGAAAAAGTAGATTTTTTGAAAAAATTTGTTCAGAAGTTTAATGGTCCCGGTATTATCTATGCAGGAACTAGAAAAAAGTCCCAGCAACTGTCTATGCTATTAACAGAGCAAGGAATTTCTTCAGCTTTTTACCATGGGGGTATGGAGCACCAAGATCGCATTTTTGTACAGCAACAATTTCAAAACGGAGAAGTGCAATGGATTTGCTCCACAAATGCATTTGGCATGGGTGTTCATATTCCGAACATTCGTCACGTCATCCACTTTCAACTGCCGACTTCTATTGAAGGATATGTGCAAGAAGTTGGAAGAGCTGGTAGAGATGATAAACCGGCTTTAGCTACTTTACTGTATGCACAAGGGGACGAGGTATTGCTCGAAAGTTTAGTGATGGATGATTTACCAACACAGCACGAGATAGAAGCAGTTTATAGCAAAGGAGCTACTGCTACTTATTTAATCGATCAAGGAATCGTTCGGGAGACGGCTTTTCGAGTAATCGCTTATTGGCTGACAAAGTTGCCGTTAGATGGTGTCATCAAGCAAATGGAATTGCTGAGAAAAGGAAAAAGGCAACAAGCGATAAAAATTCGTGAATTGATTTCGCGCGAAACTTGTCTGCGGAGTTACATCATCGAATGCTTTGATCAACAACTAATAGATAAACCGACCAACTGCTGCGTTAACGACGGAATTGATTATCAAATTTTTGAAGCCTTTGCTTCACCGAAAGAAAAGCGATTGCCACTTGAATGGCAAGACCGTTTAAGTGTAATATTACCTATGTAAGAATCTTATTAACTGTCATTTACAAATGAGCCTTTTTTCGTCATAATAGATATATTAGTACAGATAGGGGTAGTCATGTATGGGGAATCAAAGTTATCATGAGTCGATTGAAAAGAATCGACAGGAAATATCGGTGGACAAAAATTCGGCATTGTCGAGAGCAGGTCAGAGACAGGCACAAAAACCCAAAACTAAAAAAACTAAAAATCTTTTGATGCCTGCATTATTTTTTATATTTATCTTAATTCCGGTTTCTTTGCTGATTTATGTAGCTTTCGTATTTGAACCCGACGATTCATTGACAGCCAAACCCGCAGAAAACGAAGTGAGTTTTGAGATGAATGCCCAACCATCCCAATCTTCTGTTGCTGCGGCTGATGAAAAAGAAAAAGAAAAAGCTGAGAAAGCCAAAGTAGAAGAAGCCAAAGCTGAGAAAGCCAAGGCGGAAAAAGCACGGGCCGACGCTGAAAAAGAAAAAGTAGAAAAAGCGGAAGCGGAAGCTAAAGCACAAGCTGAAGTAAAGGCTAAAGCTGATGCGGAAGTAGCCGCCAAAGAAAAAGCTGATGTAGAAGCCAAAGCTGTAGCTGAAGCACAGGCGAAAAAAGAAGCACAAGCTGAAGCACAGGCGAAAAAAGAAACACAAGCTGAAGCAGATAAAAAAGAGGAAATACCAAGTGCTAATGGTAAGACTTACGTAGTACAATCTAGCGAAACGCTTTACCGTATTGCAGTAAATAATTACGGAGCAGCAGGAGCAGCAGCAGCGGTAGAAAAAATCAAACAAGCTAATGGCTTGAGTTCGAATAGTATTAGTCCGGGTCAAACTTTGGTTTTACCTTAAGCCATTCGACGGATTAACAAGTAAGTAATTAGGGAATAACAGTAACATCATAGAAAGTGGGGCGAGCAAATGTTTGTTAAAAGTGTAATGGTTGAAAGAGAAAAATGTTATGCAGTCAAAATGGACGATTCGGTACAAGTAGGCTTTGATTTACTAGAAAAACACACAATTGATGCTTTACCTGTAGTTGAAGGCACTGAGTACAAAGGAATCTTCACTTGGTATCATGCTTATCGTGCGTTTTTCTATTCAGGAAAAACGAAAGAAGATTTTGTTAGCTCAACTAAGGTCAGCGATGTAATCGTGAATGAAGACACTTATTTGAGCATCAATGATGTCTATGAAAAAGCGTTAGTGGAATTAAATGATTTTCCAATTATTGCAGTAGTTGAAAAACATCAATTTTTAGGGATTGTTACTCGCTTTGATATTGTCAATCAATTACAAAGTGCCTTTGGGATGAACCAGTCAGGCTATCGTATTACGTTCACTTCAGTAGAATCAGAAGGGCGTATTGGACGATTGGGAGAGATTATCGAGAAATACAAAGAGTCGGTTATTTCACTTGTTACTTTTGATGAAACCAATAAAATGGTTCGTCGCATCGTTCTAAAGATTAAAAAGAAAGACAATATCGATCGTTTTGTCAAAGAACTTGAGAAATCTGGTTTCCGAGTATTGGACATCGCAGAAGATAAATAGCAAAATAAGATAAAAAAACATAAGCCTTGCTTATGTTTTTTTGTTCTTTGTGAAAGGAATCATTGCATGAAATATTTAATGAAAATCGCTTTGGCAGCGCTCGCTTTTCTGCTAGTGATGGTGCGCAATGCCTTTGCAGAAAAGCTCATCCAGCAAACGGTTAAATTACCCACAGACAAAGCATTCGAACCGTTCAAGCTTCTTTTTATTGCCGATATCCATAGGAGAGTCATTAAAGCAGACTTGATCAAGTTTCCTGTCGATGTGATTGTAATCGGCGGCGATTTAGTAGAAAAAGGCGTACCGCTTGAACGGGTTCAAGAAAATATTAAAAACTTACGTGCTTGTGCACCTGTGTATTTTGTGTGGGGCAATAACGACCGGGAAGTAGACGAAAATAAACTCAGAGAAATTTTCAAACAATTTGATGTAATTGTGCTAGAGGATGAGTCGGTAGCTTTGTTTGGCAATGAACAGTTGAAGTTGGTCGGACTCGATCATTTTGCCTATAAACCGAACGGATTCAAAAATGCTTTCGAAAATGTTAAAGAAAACGATACTGTATTGTTTGTCTCACATACACCTTTTGACTTTTGGAAAGTAAAAGGACCGTATTCAGCCGATTTGTTGCTGGCTGGTCATACGCACGGCGGTCAAATTCGGATTGGTCCATTCGGTTTATTCGATAAGGGCTCGATGAAAATAAAGAAGGACCGAATTGAATTAATCAGTAATGGTTTTGGTACGACGACTCTGCATTTGAGACTGGGTGCACAGGCAGAATATCATGTGCTAACAATTACGCCTGCAATTAGAAAAGATAAAACAATTGTCATAAAGTAGCAGAGTCCTTTATTCTTAATTAAGAATAAAGTACAGGAGATGGTTTGAAATGGAATATGTAGATGCGCTTATTATTGGCGGTGGACCTTGTGGGTTATCGACCGCAATCGAATTGAAGAAACGTGGATTGGAAACAGTAGTTATTGAAAAAGGCAATATCGTCAACGCGATTTTCAATTACCCAACACACCAAACTTTTTTCAGTACGAGTGAAAAACTAGCGATTGGCGATGTGCCCTTTATTATAGAAGGACGGAAACCAAAACGAAATCAAGCTTTGGTTTATTACCGGGAAGTGGTTAAAAGAAGTCGTATTAAAGTGCGGCCGTTCGAAATCGTGGAACGTGTTGAAAAAGATGAATTATTTACTGTGGTCACTTCAAAAACTCAATACAAGGCGAAATATGTAATAGCAGCAACAGGCTATTACGATCAGCCAAATAAACTTGAAGTTGAAGGGGCGGAACTGCCAAAAGTGATGCATTATTTCAAAGAGGGGCATCCCTATTTTGATCAAGATGTGTTAGTAATCGGTGGTAAAAATTCGGCTGTAGACGCGGCTCTAGCTTTACATAAAGCTGGTAGTAGAGTGACAGTATCTTATCACGGCACGAGCTACTCCAAAAGTATCAAGCCGTGGATTTTGCCAGAATTTGATGGTTTAGTGAGAAAAGGTGAAATTACGATGCTGTTCGATTCAATGGTAGATCGCATTACAAACAGCACGGTAGAACTGACGGTTAATGACCAAAAAGAAACACTTTCTAACCAATTTGTTTTTGCTATGATTGGCTATCATCCAGATCATCAATTTTTAAAATCAATGGGCATTTCCATCGATTCGATTTCAGGTCGACCGACTTTTGATGAACAAACAATGGAAACAGATATAGACAATCTATATATTGCCGGTGTAATAGCTGCAGGCAACAATGCCAACGAAATTTTTATAGAAAATGGGCGTTTTCATGGGCAACAAATTGCAGAAGCGATTGCTGAAAAAGAACATAGACCTTAAATAGATCTTTTTTAAAATAGATTTCAAAGGACAGTAAACACTGCGAACGTGAAAGGGAGTTTTAAGATGAAAAAAAAAGTATCATTAATTACAACGGGTGGTACCATTGCAAGTCGGGAAATTTCTGATGGGCTTTTGGAGTCTGGTGCAATTTCAGGGAAAGAACTGGCGGAACTTTGCCAACTCCCAGAAGAAATTGAAGTAAAAGTAGTCGATGTATTCCAATTGCCAAGCATGCACATTGGTTTTGAACAGATGTTGACAGTTAGAGAAGCGATTCTACAAGAACTTCAAGATCCTGAAGTTGAAGGAATCGTTGTCACACACGGAACAGATACTTTGGAAGAGACTTCTTACTTTTTGGATCTGACAATCGATGATGATCGGACTGTGGTCATTACAGGGTCACAGAGATCTCCTGAAGAAGTTGGCACCGATGTCTATTCAAACTTACGCAATTCAATTTATGTAGCAGTAAATCCTAATCTGAGAGGCATTGGAGCTGTTGTGGTCTTTAACGAACGAATTTACAGTGCGAAATATGTGAAGAAAGTGCACTCCAGTAATTTACAAGGCTTTGATTCGTTTGGGCATGGTTATCTCGGCATTATTGATAACGATACGGTACGTGTTTACCAAAAACCAATTATCCATGAGGTGCATGCTGTAACAAAGTCGTTGCCTCGAGTAGATATTATTAAATGTTATTCAGGTCAAGATGGTTTTGTTATTGATCAGCTAGTGGCAGGGCCGTCAAAAGGGATTGTTTTGGAAGCAGCAGGTAGAGGGCAGGTATCTCCGCACATGGTCGATGCAATTGATCGAGCTGTAAGACAAGGGATACCGGTCGTTTTGACAACGAGTGCTGAAGAAGGCAATACTTATCCGGTTTATAGTTATCCAGGTAGTGCTCATGATTTGTTAAATCGTGGCGTTATTTTAGGGAGCGATTACGATAGTAAAAAAGCGCGCATCAAGCTCGCAGTTTTGTTGTCAGTCGAAGAACATGTGAAAACAGATGCTTTTAATCGGTAGCGGTAATTCGTTAAAAGAGAGCTGAAAATGATATAGGTAAACATGTTACAATGAAGGGAATCTGAATAAAGGGGTACGCGTATGATCATTTTATTAACTGTAGCAATAGCCCCGGGTCTGGCGCTTTTCAGTTATTTGTATTTGCGCGATCAATTTGCAGGTGAACCGTCAAAACTGATATTTCAAAGTTTTGTGTACGGAGCCGTATTGACGTTCCCGATTCTTTTTGTTCAATATGTATTCAATGCTGAAGGTGTCTTTACGAATAGCTTTATGCAAAATGTTTTGTTTTCGAGTGTAATTGAAGAGTTTTTTAAATGGTTGGTCTTGTTAATTGCAGTCTATCGTCACGTCGATTTCGAGGATCCTTACGATGGAATTTTGTATGGGGCGAGTGTTTCTCTTGGATTCGCTACAATTGAGAATATTTTGTACTTACTTGAGTTCGGATTAGAGACTGCTTTTATACGAGCATTCTTGCCGGTATCGAGCCACGCGTTATTTGGTGTTGTCATGGGCTATTATTTTGGGAAAGCCAAATTTAGTAAAAGCCATAAGCGCAGACGGTGGATTGGTTGGGCACTTGTCAGTTCGGTAATTCTTCACTGGGCATATAATAGTAGCCTGTATATTTATGATAATATTATATACGGAGCTATTCCATTTATGCTGTTCTTATGGTGGTTTGGTCTTCTGAAAGTTAAACAAGCTCACCAACTTTCCATGTCGCATTATGGCGAAGATCCTTCTTCTATACCGTCAGAAGAGTAAAGTAAATACCGAGGAAAAGTCTTATACATAAAGACTTTTTTTTTATGTTAAAATATGATGAATACATAGGATGAGGTGACTATTTTGGTGAAACCGATACAAATAGCAATCGATGGACCAGCAGCTGCGGGAAAAAGCACAATTGCAAAAATCGTAGCAGAAAAACTGGGCTATGTTTACATCGATACCGGTGCCATGTACCGAGCTATTACATTAAAAGCATTAACAGAGAAGATTAATTTGGCTAGTAATGAAGAAGCCGGTAAATTACTACAGAAAACTGAAATTGATTTGCAACCGTCAGAAGACGGACAGTTGGTATTTCTTGATAAAAAAGATGTGACTGAGGCAATTCGTTCTCAACATGTCACAAAAGCTGTGTCTCAAATGGCCGCTCATGAACTGGTTCGTCTTCGCATGGTTGAATTGCAGCAGCAATTAGCAGAAGGGCGCGGAGTCGTTATGGATGGTCGAGATATCGGCACGCATGTCCTTCCAAGTGCTGCTTTAAAAGTATTTATGTCGGCATCGGTTGAAGAACGTGCCAGAAGAAGATTCGAAGAAAACAAAAATAGAGATATTTTAACTCCGCTTGAGGAGCTTCAGGCGGAAATAGCTATGCGGGATAAAATGGACAGTGAACGCAAAGTAGCGCCTTTGCGAAAAGCGGAAGATGCTATTTTTCTTGATACAACTAACCTGACAATTGATCAGGCAGCCGGAGAAATATTGAAATTGGCTGAAGAAAGGTTGATGTAAAGTGAACTTATATGCAGTTGGAAAAGGACTTGTAAAAACAGTATTAAGCCCATTGTATCGTTTCGAAGTAATCGGAATTGAGAATTTCCCGAAAGAAGGCGGCATTCTTCTTTGTTCGAATCATATCAATGCACTCGATCCGCCTGTTGTTGGAATGACCGCTCCTAGAACGGTTCATTTCATGGCAAAAGAAGAATTATTCAATGCGCCGATACTCAAATCAATTTTGCCGAAAGTAAATGCTTTTCCCGTAAAACGTGGAATGAGCGACCGAGAAGCTCTTCGTACGGCATTAAAAATATTGAAAAGTGGAGAAGTTGTTGGTTTGTTTCCAGAAGGAACACGCTCGACAGATGGAGTATTACAAAAAGGCCTTAGCGGAGCAGGTTTTTTTGCACTTCGTGGCAATGCAGACGTTATGCCTTGTGCAATTATCGGACCGTATAAAGCGTTTCGAAAAGTGCGCGTAGTTTATGGCGAGCCAATCCGCATGGCACCTTTTCGTGAACGAAAAGCTTCAGTCGATGAGGTAACTGAAGCCATTATGTCGAGTATCCAGAATATTCTTAATGACTATGCGAGTAATAAGTGATAATTTTTGTTTTTATTAGAGAATTCGCATAAAATAGAAGATGGATAGTTTGTGAAGGAGGGCTACTTATGTCAGAGGAAACGAATATGATGGAAAACCGTGACTTCCAAACAGGAGATCGCGTCAAAGGGGTAGTAGCAAAAATAGAAGAAAAAGCAGTCACGGTAACAATTGAAGGTGCACCATTTGATGGTATTATTCCAATCAGTGAGTTATCAAGTCTGCATATTGAAAAAGCATCAGATTCGGTAGAAGTTGGAGATGAACTGGATTTGATCATCACAAAAATTGAAGATGAGAATTTCGTTTTATCCAAGCGTAAAGTGGATGCCGAACTGGCATGGGGCGAATTGGAGAAGAAATTTGAGTCTGGTGAAATTATTGAAGCTGAAGTTAAAGACGTTGTAAAAGGCGGTTTAGTGGTCGACTTAGGTGTCCGTGGATTTGTCCCGGCTTCTTTAGTGGAAGATTACTTTGTTGAGTCTTTTGAAGACTATAAAGGAAAAGAATTGACGTTTAAAATTGTAGAAATGGAAAAAGAAAATAATCGGTTGATTCTTTCGCATCGTGCCGTTATCGAAAAAGAAAAAGAGTCGCAAAAAGAAAAAGTGATGGAAAAAATTCATGCTGGAGATGAGCTGAAAGGCAAAGTGCAACGTATTGCTTCTTTCGGTGCTTTTGTTGACATCGGTGGTGTAGATGGTTTGGTCCATATTTCACAGTTGTCTCATGAACACGTGGAAAAAGTTTCTGATGTCGTAACCGAAGGTCAAGAAGTTACGGTCAAAGTACTATCTGTCGATCGTGATTCAGAACGTATTTCGTTGTCTATTAAAGACACGCTTCCTGGACCATGGGACACGATTGATGAAAAAGCACCAAAAGGTTCTGTTCATACTGGAACGGTTAAGCGTCTTGTTAGTTATGGGGCGTTTGTAGAAGTTCTACCGGGTGTAGAAGGTCTTGTTCACATTTCACAAATTGCACACAAACACATCGCAACGCCGAACGAAGAATTATCAGAAGGTCAAGAAGTGCAAGTTAAAGTACTTGAAGTCAATAAAGCGGACAAGCGGTTGTCTCTTAGTATTAAAGAATTACAAGAAAAACAGGGTGACCAAGATTTCTCGAATTACGAAATGCCTGAAGAGTCTTCTGGTTTTTCAATTAGTGATGTGATCGGCGATAAACTTAAAGGTTTTAAACCTGAATAATATGTCAAGAGCTGAGCGTAAAATGGATCATATACAATTTGCTTTATCGACAGGGCAAAGTAAAAAAAATATGTTTAACGATATTCGATTTGTTCATCAAGCTTTACCGAACTCAGCGGTTTCTAATAGGTGCATAAAGCCAAAAATAGGTGATTTGAATTTAGAATCACCTGTTTTTATTAATGCGATGACAGGCGGTGGTGGACGGGCTACTCAACAATTGAATAGTCTGTTGGCAAGAGTTGCTCGGGAAACCGGGATGGCTATGGCTGTAGGATCTCAAATGGCTGCGCTTAAAGATTCGAATGAGCGGCAGTCTTATACGGTTGTCAGAAGAGAAAATCCGAATGGTATCTTATTTGGTAACCTTGGTAGCGAAGCGACCGTGCAACAAGCGCAAGATGCAGTCGAGATGATAGAAGCGAATGCACTACAGATTCATTTAAATGTTGTGCAAGAGCTGACGATGCCAGAAGGAGATCGTGACTTCCGAGGAGCTCTTGAACGCATACAAGCGATTGCTGAGAAGCTTGATGTTCCGGTAATTGTTAAAGAAACAGGATTTGGTATATCTCGTGAAACTGCGGAGAAACTGAAGGGAAGTGCAGTTTCAGTAATTGATGTCAGTGGCTTTGGCGGCACAAACTTTTCATTGATCGAAAATGAACGTCGCAAGATAAAAATGGCTTATTTTGACGACTGGGGTATTCCGACAGCAGCAGCAATTGTAGAAGTAAAGAGTGTTTTTGATAAAACAGTTTTTGCTTCAGGCGGCATTCAAAATGCACAGGATATGATTAAAGCATTTATGCTGGGAGCTGATGCGGTAGGTCTTGCAGGTGCTTTTTTAAAAACGGCGATGCAAGAAGGCGAAAAACAGCTAATCGATGATATACATGCGCTCTATGAAGACTTGGCAATGATGATGACAGCTCTTGGAGCAAATAACTTGGTAGATTTGCAAAAATGTCCAGCAGTTATCACGGGAGAATTAGCACAATATCTCATCGCCAGAGGCTTTAATCCGGCATCCTATGCAAATGTGAAGAAAAACTGAATATTGCACATATAAGGGGGATGGACATTTAACAGATGCCATCGCCTTTTTCGTGTATAATAGGCATATCAGAAGTGGAAGGATGAAGTGATTATGTCAAAACCGGTAGTAGCAATAGTTGGCCGGCCGAACGTTGGTAAGTCCACGATATTCAATCGCGTGGTAGGAGAACGGGTTTCAATTGTGGAAGATATTCCAGGAGTAACGCGTGACCGTATTTACAGCTCGGCAGATTGGTTAACACATGAATTCAATATTATAGACACAGGCGGTATCGATCTTCGAGACGAGCCGTTTCTTGAACAAATTCGTCAGCAGGCAGAAATTGCTATGGATGAAGCAGACGTTATTATTTTTCTTGTAAATGGACGCGATGGCGTGACTAATCAAGACGAACAAGTAGCAAAAATTTTATATAAGACGAAAAAACCAGTTATTTTAGCAGTTAACAAGATTGATAATCCTGACATGCGCCATATGATTTATGACTTTTATACGTTGGGAATGGGCGAACCTTTCCCTCTTTCAGGATCCCATGGTTTAGGCCTAGGAGATTTACTGGACGAAGTAGCTAAAAACTTCCCTCAAGACGATGATGAGGAATATCCAGATGATGTTATTAAATTCTCATTAATTGGTCGTCCTAACGTCGGCAAATCTTCTCTCGTAAATTCATTCCTTGGAGAAGAACGTGTCATCGTCAGTGAAGTTGCGGGAACGACGCGCGACGCTATTGATACACAGTACGTCTACAATGAGCAGCCTTATGTCATCATTGACACAGCTGGAATGCGTAAAAAAGGGAAAGTTTACGAAACAACAGAAAAATACAGTGTTTTACGTGCATTGCGTGCGATTGAACGCTCAGATGTTGTTTTAGTGGTTTTGAACGCCGAAGAAGGTATTCAGGAACAAGATAAGAAAATTGCTGGATATGCTCACGAGGCAGGTAAAGCAGTAATTATTATTGTTAATAAATGGGATGCTATCGAAAAAGATGAAAAAACAATGAATGTTTTTTCTCGTAAAATCCGTGAGCATTTCTTATTCCTTGACTATGCTCCTATTATGTTTGTATCCGCAATTAGTGGCAAACGAGTGCATAGTATTTTAGAAATCGTTAACAAAGTAAATGATAATCATTCAAGAAGAATTCAATCGAGCATTCTAAATGAAGTTATAGAAGATGCAGTTGCTATGAATCCAGCACCATCGGACAATGGCCGTCGTTTGCGTGTTTATTACGCAACACAAGTCGCCATTAAGCCACCGACATTTGTAGTGTTTGTAAATGAGCCTGAAATAATGCATTTTAGTTATGAACGCTTCTTGCAAAACCGGATTCGCGAAAGTTTCGACTTTGAAGGAACTCCTCTTCGTCTTATAACGAGAGCTCGTACTTAAGATAAAAAGGTGGGTTTAACTTATGGAAAAAGTTTCTGTTTTTGGGGCAGGGAGCTGGGGAACTGCATTGAGCTATGTACTTGCTCAAAACGGCCATGATTTACTGCTTTGGACACATCGTCAGGAACAAGCTGATGAAATTAATCAACATACAAATAAACGTTATTTAAAAGAGATACAACTACCAGACAGTTTAAAGGCGACAAGCAATTTGCCACAGGCTGTAGCACATGGGAATGTCTTAGTTTTGGCTGTACCCACAAAAGCAATCCGAGAAGTTTGCCAGGATATCAAAGAAAATCTTGATCGCAAAGTCTTATTCGTTCATGTTTCTAAAGGCATTGAACCGGATTCTTTAAAGCGAATCAGCGAAATGATCCGTGAAGAAATTCCGGAGCAATGGATTGAAGATGTTGTTGTACTGTCCGGACCAAGTCATGCTGAAGAAGTGGTTCAAGAGCATCCAACGACTGTTACGGCAGCTTGTGAGAATACGGAAGCGGCCATTCGAATTCAAGACTTATTCATGAATGGGTATTTCCGCGTTTATACGAATACGGATGTAATTGGTGTCGAAATTGGTGGTGCTTTAAAAAATATTATCGCATTAGCAGTTGGGATTACTGATGGATTAGGGTTTGGGGATAACGCAAAAGCGGCTATTATGACACGCGGGTTAGCGGAAATTGCACGGCTCGGTGTGAAAATGGGAGCAACACCTTTAACTTTCTCTGGTTTGACCGGGGTGGGAGATTTGATTGTTACTTGTACGAGTGTCCATTCGCGTAATTGGCGAGCAGGCAATATGCTAGGTAAAGGAAAGTCTTTAGATGAAGTGCTAGAAGAAATGGGCATGGTTGTTGAAGGAATCCGGACTACTAAAGCGGCTTATCAATTGTCGAAAGCATATGATGTACCGATGCCAATTACTGCTGCACTTTACGCGGTTCTTTTTGACAATGTGTCAACAGATGACGCAGTTGGAAAGTTGATGGGGCGCATGAAAAAGAACGAAATGGAAGATTTGATAGACTTGCTTTAATTGTCACAAAAGAAGAGGATGCTTAAGGCTGACTCTTCTTTTTTTGTGCTATACTATGGACTGAAACACTACGAAAGGCGGGCAATTATGAGTGCTTTAGATAAAATGTGGGTGTCATTTGCTGGAATTGCTTTTTTGATGATTTCTATGGGTATGATTTACTTGAGCAGATATAAACTGAAGAACGGAATTCTTAAATTTACTTTTGCGTTAATTGCTTATATCTTGCTAATACTAGGATTTTTCATCATGGTATTCACAGTATTTAGTGGCCCAACAGGCGGCGCGTGAGGTGAGAAAAATGAAAAAAACGGCAATGATTATGATGCTCTTGCTAGTGGGTGGATTTTTAACAGCTTGCGGATATCCGCAAAATGAGCGAGCTGAAAACCAAATTCCTTATGAAGATCAATTAATCACTGTGCAAAATGCAGTAAATCAGTATAGAGACGCTACGGGTGGCTTATTACCAATAAAAACGCGTGATATGGATATAGATCAATACATCAAATACCCGGTGGATTTCTCGAAACTTGTTCCTACGTATACTGCAGAAATACCAACAAATGCATTTGAAACGGGTGGTGTTTTTCAGTATGTTCTAATGGACGTTGAAGAAAATCCAACGGTAAAATTGGTTGATTTACAGGCTGCGGAAGCGATAAGATCTGTGAACGTGCGAAAAAGTGCTAACGGTGGACAAGCTCCGATTGCTGAAATTCTTTCAGACAATGTCTATAAATTTAATCATGAAGCCATGGGTTTTTCTGAGGAACCGACTGTCGTCAGCCCTTATAGTGGAAGAAATTTACCAATGGTAATTACCGGTAATGGAGATGTCTATATCGATTATGCCATGGATCTTTTTACAGCACTCCAAGAATACAAGGGTGAGTTAAAACCAGGTCAGGATATTCGTTTTATTCTTTATGAAGACAATCCTGTCGTCCCTGCCTATTCACTTCCTTACACCGTAGATGAAAATAATGAACCGATATTCTTAACAGAATAAAACATTGATTTGCCGCGTTTTAATAGAAATAGCCGCTTTTTAGAAAATTTTGTTAGTATTTGGTGGTTTTATTCGGTAAGTGGGCTGTTTGTTGTTGCTATGCGATTTTCGATGTGATACTCTTTTTACAGGATTGATGGTTGCATCCCCTTTGAGAGGAGGTGAATAGCATGAACAAAACAGAATTAGTGAACTCTGTTGCTGAAGCAGCTGAGCTTTCTCGTAAAGACGCTGCCAAAGCAGTTGACGCTGCATTTGAGACGATTCAAGACGCTTTAACTAAAGGTGAAAAAGTACAGTTGATCGGATTCGGTAACTTTGAAGTACGCGAACGCGCGGCCCGCAAAGGACGTAACCCGCAAACTGGTGCTGAAATCGAGATCGCTGCAAGCAAAGTTCCTGCATTTAAGCCAGGTAAAGCGCTTAAAGACGCAGTGAAGTAAGCTTTAGCCTCTGTACATAGGATGACTTTTGCGAGACACAATCTTGCAAAAGTCATCCTTTTTTTGAGCCAAGATTTTGCGAAACACCTGTGCGTGTGCTACGATTCATGTGAGAAAAGCGCAGGAAGCCGTCAAGACCCGACAAGCATAAGACGCCTTGGCGAAGCGGCGGTATTCAGCCGCACAGCCAAGGTGCCTTATGATCTCGAGGGGCTGGCTTTCGGAGCTAGCCAATAGAGAAAAGCGCAGGAAGCCGTCAAGACCCGACAAGCATAAGACGCCTTGGCGAAGCGGCGGTGTTCAGCCGCACATTAAGGCATCTTAACAAACCGATAAAGCGCATTGCTTAATCTTAATGGGTAAAGCCCTTAAGGCTGAATAGTGAACTTCTAACGCATATAAAAATAATAGCAGCAGCCATCCTGCTGCCAAAACAAATAACCGATTCGTTTTCAACAGGGGGAAGTAAAATGATAGATGTCAAAGCCCAAAAAGTAGACCTTGCTAAAATAGAAAAAGCGGTCTCAATGATTTTAGAGGCAGTTGGGGAAGACGTAGACCGAGAAGGATTAGCGGATACGCCTAAAAGGGTAGCTAAGATGTATGCAGAAGTATTTTCTGGATTGAAAGAAGATCCAAAAGAATATTTTAAAACGGTGTTTCATGAAGGTCATGAAGAATTGGTGCTGGTCAAAGATATTCCTTTTTACTCAATGTGCGAACATCACCTTGTTCCTTTTTTTGGTAAAGCACATATTGCCTATATTCCTCGTGACGGAATTGTGACAGGCTTAAGTAAATTAGCTCGTGCTGTAGAAACGGTGTCAAAACGACCTCAGCTTCAAGAACGAATTACTTCGACAATTGCAGATTCACTAATGGAAACATTAAATCCACATGGTGTATATGTAATGGTCGAAGCGGAACATATGTGCATGACCATGAGAGGCATCAAGAAGCCAGGCGCAAAAACGGTAACAGCTGTTTCGCGCGGAGTTCTCGAAACCGATACGATCAAGCGTTCTGAAGTAATCACATATATCAATATGAACTAATACTAAAAAAGTGGGTGTTAAAATGGCTCAGACAGAATACATTGTTATTCGCGCTCAAGAAGACGGCGTGAATGTAATAGGATTAACTCGAGGTAACGACACAAAATTTCACCATACTGAAAAATTAGATAAAGGCGAAGTAATGATTGCACAATTTACCGAGCATACTTCAGCTATGAAAATTCGTGGCAAAGCGGAGATTCATTCTGCTCACGGTATCGTTGAAAGTGAAGCTAAAAAATAAACGATATTGCTGAAGGCAAGGCTTTGCCTGTGATATACTAGTATAGTATGGCTAAATCATGAATGGAGCAAGCAGTATGAAGGGACACCAAATACAATCGAAAATTATTTCTATGGAAATCGAGGTCTTAGATGCTGTTCGGCAACGGACACTCGATCAGTTTACAGAAGGTCCCTCTGTCAAAGAGTCCCGTTTGTTTTTTTTACTGTTGCCTTTTTTCAGTGGAAAAACATGGTCGGCAGAAATTGAATCCTCTGCAAAAACGGTTTCCATCGTCTATGCGGCTTTGCATGCACACGATCAAGTAAGAGAAGATAACCCAATTAGCAAAGAGCAACAATTGACCGTGTTGGCTGGTGATTTATACAGCGGAATTTATTACCAAATGTTGGTCAATAGCAAGAATATTGCTATGGTCCAGAAATTGGCAACGGCTATCATTCAAGTGAGCGAACGGAAAACCTCTTTTTTTGAAGGGATGGACCGGTCTATTGCAGAGGTAGAAGAAGCCATCACCATTATTGAAACCGAACTTCTAATTTCTTTTTATAAATTCTACGGCTACACTGAATATGAATCACTTGCAAAACAGGCGTTGCTTTATATACGTTACGCCGATGAATTGGAGCGATTGCAGTCTAAAAACTACTCCAACTTTCTACGTGAATTAACTAGTAACTTGAATCATAAAAATTATGTAGAACACTGGCTAGTGGAAAAACTTGATAACTTACACGAGAAGATAGTGAAATCTATTGATGAGTGTTCATTGGATTACGAACTTGCACAATTCTTGCTCCATCAAATAACCCCGCACCAGCATAGAGCTGAGCAGCTGACCCGAGAAGGATGACTGATATGCCTAAAACGAAAGAACAAAGAGTCCACGAAGTATTTGAGAAAATATCCGAGAATTACGATCAAATGAATTCAGTTATTAGTTTTCAACAGCATAACAAGTGGCGTGAAGATACGATGTACAAAATGCAAGTTCCAAAAGGAGCTGCAGCTATTGATGTTTGCTGTGGCACCGCTGATTGGACCATTGCGCTTGGCGAAGCAGTAGGTGAAACAGGACGTGTAGTTGGACTAGACTTTAGTCAAAACATGCTAAATGTTGGCCACGACAAGACGAAAGATATGCCTCAAATCAAACTGATCCAAGGCAATGCAATGTCACTGCCGTACCCGGATAATTCTTTTGATTTTGCGACCATCGGATTTGGGTTGCGCAATGTGCCGGATTACCGTCAAGCCCTTTCTGAAATGCATCGTGTTTTAAAGCCAGGTGGAATGATTGCTTGTCTAGAAACGTCACAACCCGAAAATATCGTATTCAAGCCATTTTTTAGAATGTATTTCCGTTTCATAATGCCGGTATTTGGTAAGCTTTTTGCTAAAAGTTACAAAGAATACTCATGGCTACAGGAATCGGCAAAATCGTTCCCCGGCATGAAACAATTAGCCAAACTGTTTGCGGAAGTCGGATTTGAAAAAGTAAAATACAAGCCTTATACAGGAGGCGCCGCCGCCCTCCATTTAGGAATAAAAAAAGTAAACTAGCGGGAGAAGGATTTTAAGTGGAAAAGATGAAGTTGAAATTGCTCTATTCCGACCTTAGACCGGAACTAGAAATGATCGAGAAGGAATTGGAACAGGCAGTGGATTCCGAGTCTCTCCTTTTAAATGATGCGTCTCTTCATTTATTACAGGCCGGAGGGAAAAGAATCCGACCTGTTTTTGTTTTGCTTGCTGGAAAATTTGGTGATTACAATATTGATGTGATGAAGCAAGTGGCAGTGCCGCTTGAATTGATTCACATGGCTTCACTGGTGCACGACGATGTCATTGACGATTCAGAAATTCGTAGAGGCCGACCGACAGTCAAAGCACAATGGAATAACAGCGTAGCGATGTATACAGGTGATTTTATTTTGGCGCGAGCGTTAGAACGCATTACTGAAATTACAGCTCCGCGAGTTCATGAAATATTATCTAAAACGTTGATTGAAGTGTGCAGAGGCGAAATTATTCAAATTCAAGACAAGTATAAATTAGATCAAAATTTGCGAGATTATTTCCGCCGCATCAAGCGCAAGACTGCGTTGTTGATTTCATCAAGCTGTGAATTGGGTGCGCTTGTTTCAGGTACCGATGAGAAAACTGCGGCGCATTTACGTCGTTTTGGGTATTTTATCGGCATGTCATTTCAAATTATTGACGATATTCTTGATTTTACCTCTACCGATGAAGAACTTGGAAAACCAGCGGGCAGCGATTTCATTCAAGGGAATATCACCTTGCCTATTTTATGTGCGCGGAAAGATCCTGAAATCTATCAACTGTTAAAAGCCAATTTGAATAAGGAACTATCCGACCATGAACGATTGGAAATTGTCGGAATCATTCGCAATAGTTCCGGAATCGAAGAAGCGAAAGCAATGAGTGAACGATACTTACAGAAGGCGTTACGCGAACTTTCTTTCTTGCCAAAAGGACCAGGAGTAAAAACGATGCGAAAAATTGCATTCTTTATCGGTAAACGAAATTTTTAAGTTGTTGGTTGACAAATGACTCGACAATGATAGTATTTTTTAAGGTGGGCAAAATGCCCGAGCTTTTAATAGAGGAGTGTTTACATTGGAAAAAACATTTTTAATGGTTAAACCAGATGGCGTTCAACGCAACGTAATCGGAGAAATCGTCGCACGTTTCGAGAAAAAAGGATATCACTTAGTAGGTGCTAAATTGATGCAAATTCCTACTGAGTTGGCTGAAGAGCATTACGGCGAGCATAAAGAGCGTCCATTCTTCGGTGAATTGGTTGAATTTATCACTTCAGGTCCTGTATTCGCAATGGTTTGGGAAGGCGAAAACGTTATTTTGACTGCACGTCAAATGATGGGCGCGACAAACCCGAAAGATGCAGCTTCAGGAACTATCCGCGGCGACTTCGCAGTTACTGTCGGCAAAAACATGATTCACGGTTCAGATTCTGCTGAAAGTGCAGAACGCGAGATCGGCTTGTTCTTCAAAGAAGAAGAATTGGTTTCATATGAAAAAACAATGAACAACTGGGTTAACTAATCCAATTTTTAAAAAAGCAGCCTAGCTGCTTTTTTTTATTTATCTTGAGAGTCTGCCAAGAAATGTGGCTGCTCTTTTTTTAGGTTGGAAGTGCTTAAGTGATGAAGGAAAAAAATCTCAATTGATTGAAGTTTCACTTTATCTAATTTTCATATAGAATTGAAGAAATACCTTGTGGTATAGTGGTACATAAATACTTTAGCACGTTGAAGGGAGAAAGCGTAAATGCGTTATTTAACAGCAGGAGAATCACATGGTCCGCAATTGACTGCCATCATCGAGGGATTGCCGGCGCAGTTGCCTTTAACGGCAGAAATAGTTAATAAAGAATTAAAAAGAAGACAAGGCGGCCATGGTCGTGGTAGAAGAATGCAAATCGAAAAAGATACAGTTGAAATTGTGTCAGGTGTTCGACATGGTAAAACTTTAGGTTCACCTGTCGCTTTAGTTGTGAAAAATGACGATTGGAAACATTGGACATCGATTATGGGGATTGAGCCGATAGAGGATACAGAAGAAGTAAAGCGTCAGTTATCGCGTCCACGTCCTGGTCATGCTGATTTAAATGGCGGTATGAAATATGGTCACCGTGATCTTCGAAACGTCTTAGAACGTTCTTCAGCACGTGAAACAACGGTACG
This sequence comes from Planococcus faecalis, assembly GCF_002009235.1. Taxonomy (NCBI): domain Bacteria; kingdom Bacillati; phylum Bacillota; class Bacilli; order Caryophanales; family Caryophanaceae; genus Planococcus; species Planococcus faecalis. Next base: position 2,062,718 of record NZ_CP019401.1, on the reverse strand, counting down.
CGTAGCAGTTGGTGCAGTAGCAAAGCAGTTACTTGCTGAACTCGGCATCAAAATTGTTTCACATGTGACTGAAATAGGTGGAATTAAAGTAAATCCAGAAAGTTACCTTGGAAAGTCTGTAGATGAAATTCGAGAAATTGTTGAAAATGATGCTGTTTATTGCGCTGATCCAACGGTGACTCAGGAAATGATGGATTTAATAGATAAAACCAAGAAAAACGGTGATTCTATCGGTGGAACAGTAGAAGTGATCGTGGAAGGCATGCCTGCTGGAATTGGTAGCTATGTCCATTACGACCGGAAACTGGACGCTAAATTAGCAGCTGCCATTATGAGCATAAACGCCTTCAAAGGGGTTGAATTTGGTCTAGGGTTTGAAATGGCTAGAAAACCAGGCAGTGAAGTTCATGATGAAATTCTTTGGGATCAAGAAAATGGCTACACACGCAAAACGAATAATCTCGGAGGTTTCGAGGGCGGAATGACGACTGGAATGCCTATTATCGTTAGAGGTGTAATGAAGCCGATTCCGACTTTGTATAAGCCGCTTAATAGTGTGGATATTGAAACGAAAGAACCTTTTCAAGCAAGTATTGAGCGTTCTGACAGCTGTGCCGTTCCGGCAGCTTCGATTGTTGCTGAGCACGTAGTCGCATGGGAAGTCGCAAACGCATTGTTGGATCAGTTCGACGCAGATCAAATGCCTCGCTTAGTAGATAATCTGAAAAATTACCTGGAATACACGAAGGAGTTTTAAGAATGAAGCAATTGCGAGTCGAGGCAAATCATCCTTATATGGTTCATATCGGTGCGGGAGCTTTCGATTTGTTCGCAAATGCTTATCGCCCTTTGCTAGATAATGCCGATCGAATTGTGGTTATCGTCGACAAACAAGTGGCAGAGCTTCATTTACCGTATTTATTAGCTCATTTAACAGATTGGGACGTTCGTGTGTTAACAATTCCGGCTGGAGAAAGTGCAAAGTCCGTGGAAACCTTTATGGCGTGTCACAGCTTTCTGCTTTCCGAAAATTGCTCAAGAGCTTCTTTGCTACTCGCTTTTGGTGGAGGCGCGACAGGAGATGTAGCCGGATTTGTTGCTTCGACTTTCATGCGGGGCATCTCGTTTATCCAGCTTCCAACGACGATTTTGGCTCATGATAGTGCAGTCGGCGGTAAAACAGCCATCAATCATGAGTTAGGAAAAAATATGATCGGTACATTTTATCAACCAAAAGCCGTTTTGTATGATAGTAAATTGCTGGCAACTTTACCTGTTCAAGAAGTACGTTCAGGTATGGCTGAAGTGATCAAGCACGCCTTTATATCTAATGAAGAGTGGCTGAATGAATTATTGGCTATTGAGAACTTTAAAGACATGACAGAAGACGATTTGAATCGCCATTTGGAAAAAGGCATTGCTGTAAAAGCGGCGATTGTTGAAGAAGACGAATTTGAAGGCGGCGTTCGTAAATACTTGAATTTTGGTCATACGTTGGCACACGCATTAGAAGGACATCTGGGTTATGGCAAACTTACACACGGAGAAGCCGTCGTGCTTGGAATGTCTTATGCTCTTCTTTTGTCAGAGCATAGTAAATTAGCTGAATTTATCAGGTGGTCTAGTACAAATGGCTATCCCCTTCATTTACTACAAGAAATTCATTTTGAGGCATTGTTGCCTTATATGAAAAAAGATAAAAAATCTTCAAGAGGAACACTGAATTTTGTTTTACTTGAACGCACAGGCAAACCGTTTGTAGAACAAATTGAAGAGCAGCACGCACGTGCAACCTATGAAAAGTTAGTCTTACAGATAGGAGAAGTGATTAGATGATACGTGGAGTACGAGGTGCAATTACAGTTTCTGTAGACCAGCCAGAAGAAGTATTAAAAGAAACACAACGGCTAGTGTTAGAAATGGCTAAAGAAAACAATATTGAACCAGATGATGTTGCGTCAGTCATCATTTCGACGACGACTGATATTTCATCTGCTTTTCCGGCGAAAGCTGTTCGGACAATTGCGGAATGGACATATGTACCCGTCATGTGCACACATGAAATGGACGTTCCTGGGAGTATGCCTCTATGTATCCGTGTCATGATGCACGTTAATACCGTGCTGGGTCAGCAAGACATTCACCATATTTATTTGAACGAAGCGATAAAGCTGCGTCCGGATTTATCTGCTAAAAGCCAGGTGAGTTCGACGTGACAACTCATATTTTAATTATTGGATTAGGCCTGATTGGCGGGTCGCTCGCAAAAGCGCTTCAGCGTAATCAGGATGTCCATGTCGCAGGGTACGATGCCGATCCATTGACCGCTAGAAAAGCTTTTAAAATGGGGATCATACATAGTTCGCCGCCATCACTTGAACAAGCAGCATCAGAAGCTGATGTTATCGTCTTTGCTACACCCGTAGGGGCTACAATCAAGTTAATGGAACAAAGTAAATATTGGCAGTTGAAAGATGATGTCATCTTGACAGATACGGGTAGTACTAAAATACAAATAATGGAATCTTCGAAAAGCTTGAACCATCTTTTTATAGGCGGTCATCCAATGGCGGGATCGCATAAGAGTGGGGTAGAAGCAGCAAAAGAAGTGTTATTTGAAAATGCCTATTATATTTTAACACCTGGTAACGCGACGGACGATGAACGTTTACAATTTTTAAAGGAATTATTGTCAGTTACCAAAGCGAAAATTAAAATATTGCCAGCAGAAGAGCATGATCATATGACAGCGATAGTGAGTCATTTCCCACATTTGATTGCAGCATCACTGGTTCATCAATTAGATCAAGAGGATAAATTTCCTTTTGCTCGACAACTAGCGGCTGGTGGTTTCCGGGATACGACGCGTATCGCTTCGGCAAATCCCGAAATGTGGAGAGATATCACCACTCAAAATAATACAATGATTGTTCAGCAGTTGGATAATTGGATGGAGCAAATGGAACAATTAAAACAGATGCTTAAAAAAAATGATCCAGAACCGATTCAACAATTTTTCTCGCATGCTAAGACAGTACGGGACGAGTTGCCGATTTCTGGGCATGGTGCGATGTTCTCGGTATTCGATTTGTATATCGATGTACCCGATATACCGGGTATTATCTCGGAGTTAACTGGCTATCTAGCAGAAGAAGAAATCAGTATTGTCAATCTTCGAATTTTGGAAACGCGTGAAGACGTATTTGGTATTCTTGTTATCAGTTTCCAAACAACGGAAGATCGTGCGCGCGCACAAAAATGCATGATGACGCGAACTGTATACGATACATATATTTCCTGAAAGGACGGATAAGCCCGTGGTATTATCTTTAGCGTTTAAAAAACCAGCCTTAAAAGGCACCATTCAAGTTCCAGGGGACAAATCAATTTCTCACAGAGCTATTATGTTTGGATCTATGGCAACAGGGACAACGACAGTAGAAGGTTTTCTTATGGGAGACGATTGCCTAAGCACCATCTCCTGTTTTAAAAAGCTGGGCGTAAAAATTAATATTACAGAAGACTTAGTGACCATTCAAAGTAGAGGAGAAGATTCTTGGAAAGAGCCTTCTGAAGTTTTGGATACCGGGAACTCGGGAACGACAACAAGATTAATGCTTGGATTATTGGCGGGAACTTCTTTTCATTCAATTTTAGTGGGAGATGAGTCTATTGCAAAGCGTCCAATGAGACGCATCATCGATCCGCTTCGCGAAATGGGTGCAGATATTCGAGGGCGAGAAGACGGACAATACACACCTTTAGCAGTTCAAGGAACACCGTTAAAGGCGATTGACTATACATTGCCAGTTGCTAGTGCTCAAGTAAAATCCGCCATTTTATTGGCTGCATTAAAAGCAAATGGCAAAACGATTATTCATGAGCCAATCGCTTCGCGCGACCATACAGAAATCATGCTAGAACATTTTGGCGCTACGATTACACGTGAAGACCACCAGATTAAGTTAGAAGGTGGTCAAAAGCTAACGGCTGCACATGTGAAGGTGCCGGGTGACATTTCGTCTGCGGCCTTTATGATAGGTGCTGCGTTAATTACTGAAGGGAGCACAGTGACGCTAGAAAATGTAGGGATTAATCCGACGCGGACAGGTATTTTAGATGTGATTGAACAAATGGGCGCTAATTTTGAATTGGAAGAACATGATACGCAAGGAGAACGTTCCGCAGATGTAACAATTCATTCGAGTAAATTGAAAGGAATTGAAATTGGCGGAGAGTTGATTCCACGATTGATTGACGAAATTCCTTTGATTGCCCTTATTGCTACACAGGCTGAAGGAACGACAGTGATCAGAGATGCTGAAGAGCTTCGCGTGAAAGAAACAGATCGTATTTCTGCTGTTGTCAAAGAATTGACGAAAATGGGCGCAGACATTGAAGCGACTGAAGACGGCATGATCATTCATGGACCAACGGCTTTAACCGGTGCTGAAATGACTTCTTACGGCGATCACCGCCTTGGGATGATGGCGGCAATTGCTGCGTTAATAGCATCTAGCGAAGTTGTCATTGATGACGCTGAATGCATTTCAGTTTCCTACCCTAACTTTTTTGAACAACTTAATTTACTGACAACTAGACTCTCCTGATGGGGAGTTTTTTTAGTATGATAATAACAAGATTTCGTGTAGGATGAGAGTGAGAATGTGAAGGAATAGGTGATAGTATGGCTAACATAGAACAGATACAAAAAGCAGTCGAACAAGGAGATCCCAAACTTCTAAATACATTACTGGATGACTACTTGCTACAGGGAGATCCTGATGAGCAATACGGGTTGTCGGAATGGCTGGCAGAAATCGGTTTTGTAGAAGAAGCGATTAAAGTACTTGAGCATTTGCAATATATTTTTCCGGAAGAAGCGCAATTGGTTATCGATCGAGCAAACTTGCTGATTGATGCTGATCGCGAAGATGATGCGTTAAATGCGTTAATGGAAGTGTCTAAAGACGACGAATTATATGCCCAAGCGCTCGTAACTTTAGCGGACTTGTTCCAACTTCAAGGCTTGCTAGAAGCTGCTGAAAGTCGCTTAAATGAAGCGATTGAATTGATGCCTGATGAACCGCTTCTGCAACAAGCGAGAGCAGAACTACTTCTCGACTCGGGCCGTTATCTGGAATCGGCAAAAATTTATCAAGAACTGGAGTCAAAACAAATTGTCATTGAAGGAGTCAATCTTTCAGAGAGACTTGCTGAAGTTTACAGTGCAGGAGCTGCTTATGAAGAGGCATTACCATACTACGAAAAGGCGTTGGAAAATCAAGCTACGCCAGACGTTTTATTTGGAGTAGCATTTGCAGCTTTTCAAACACGCCAGTATGACATGGCTGTACGTCGGCTTGACGAATTGATTGGCATTGATCCGGATTATTTTTCTGCTTACTTATTAAAAGCACAAAGCTTGAATATGGCAGAAGATTATCAGGCAGCCTATCAGGCGATAAACGAAGGAATTACTAGAGATGAATTTGACAAGGAATTGTATTTGTTTGCAGGTAAACTTGCCATGAAACTTGGTAAATCAGCAGAAGGTGTTGGCCATTTACGCCAGGCAATCGCATTAGATCCAGAATATATGGAAGCGATCTATACGCTGGTGTCTTACTTCCATGCCGAAGAGATGGATGAAGAAGTTCTTGAACTTGCGCAGATGGTAATTGAAAGTGGAGATGATTGGGCTGGTCTTTATCCGATGATTGCTGAAACTTACGAACGCAGTGAAGACTATGAGCAGGCGACCGTGTATTATGAAAAAGCTTATCCAGCTTTTAAAGATGATGTTATTTTCCTTAAGAAATACGCATTATTTTTAATAGAAGAAGGAAAAAGAGCTGCTGCTCTCGAAATGATTAAAGAGCTACAGGCATTAGAACCAGAAAATCCAGAATGGTTTGATTGGCAACAGTCGTTTGACTGAAAGGAGGAAGTTTCATGACCGCTTCAGTGTCGATAGGTGAAAAAAAGCAATTTGTCCGTTGGTTTCTGCAATCATACAAAATGAAAAGACGTGAATGTATTTGGATTCTCAATTATATGTTGAGCAACGAAGATTTGCTTGAGAAAACCCATTTTGTTGAAGAAGCGCATTACTGTCCGCGCGCAATGGTCATGTCTTCAACCGATTCCAAAGAAATTCCGTTTCGTTTCTACAAAGGCAACTTGATGACGGCGGATGCTGAGAAATCGTTTCACGATTTACGTCTCAATCCGGACGAACATTTATATATTCAATTGAATTTCCCGAACATTCCTCCACCTACCATGTATTTATCGGTGTTGGAAGAAAATCCATATATCCCTAAGGATGCTTCTGTTAACGAGCAAGATCGTCAAATTGCTGAAAAAATTCTTGAGGAAAGCATGTCCGTGTTCCATGAAGAAACGATTTACAAACAAATTGATGAAGCCTTGGACGCTAATGATCGTGACCGCTTTTTTGAATTGTCCGCGATGTTGAAAGCGTTCAAAGCGATAAAAAAAGATGGAGAGTGAAAAAGCGCTATGCATTTTATCGGAAAAGAGATAGATCAATACTTGAGCCAACAAGATTATATAGATACAGCAGTCGTGCCACTTCTTCAGTTAGATTTAAGTGAAGCAGGCATGAAATCGAGTGCAGGAGCTTCTGAGTACTTACAAAACTTGACTGCTTTATTAGAGAAACAATTTAAAGGGCGGATCCTTTTGTTCCCGCCCATTTCTTATGGCAAAGGAGCAAATCGTCAACGAATTGCTGAAGAACTGTCGCAAGAATTGGGACATACGAAATTCAAACACGTTTTTTATTTGACGACAGATTCAGAGTGGCGAACCATTGACAGTCTTAAAAATGTGTTATGGCTACCTGCGATTCCAATTGAAGATATGGATCAATCTTTTAAAAATTCGGTGATGGAAGACCAGTTAAGGCAGGTATTGCCGCTATTTACAAAAGAATGGTCACATCATTCATGAAATGTTCACAAACTGCATGATTAGGCTGAATGCGATATTGACCTAAAGATTTGATTGATATATCATTAGGTTGTCCTAGTAATTATATTTGAATGAGTATGTCCATTGGACTGACCTTGAATGTTAGAGGGGGGAAAAGGATGAGTAATAATCGTGTATCACGACGTCAATTTTTAGGCTACACATTAACAGGTGTAGGTGGTTTCATGGCAGCAGGAATGTTGATGCCAATGGTTCGTTTTGCGGTAGACCCGATACTTCAGCAACATGAAGGCGGAGACTACGTTTTAACTGATCAAGCTGTAGCTGATATCACGGCAGAACCAGTACGTGTCGACTTTACGTTTGAACAAACAGACGCTTGGTATGTATCTGAAGTGACGAATTCAGCTTGGGTGTATAAAGAAGGCGATAAGTTAATCGCGCTTTCACCTGTTTGCAAACATTTAGGATGTACAGTGAACTGGGCGGGTTCTCCGGAACACCCGACACAATTTTTCTGTCCATGCCACGCAGGCCGTTATGAGAAAAACGGACAAAACATTGCAGGAACACCGCCGCTTGGACCACTCGATGAGTACCAAGTGAAAGAACAAGATGGCTTTGTAGCTATCGGTGCAGTAAGAGAAAACACACTAGTTTAATAGTTAGGGGGTACGACACCAGTGCTAAACAAGTTATATGATTGGGTTGATGAGCGATTAGACATCACGCCTATCTGGCGTGATATTGCTGACCATGAAGTACCTGAGCACGTAAACCCCGCACACCACTTTTCAGCATTTGTTTATTGTTTTGGGGGACTTACATTTTTCATTACAGTAATCCAGATCTTATCCGGTATGTTCTTAACAATGTATTATGTGCCAGATATTGAAAATGCTTGGCAGTCGGTTTATTATCTTCAAAATGAAGTTGCTTTTGGAGAAATTGTGCGTGGGATGCATCACTGGGGAGCTTCGCTTGTAGTGGTCATGATTTTCCTTCATACATTACGAGTATTCTTTACAGGTTCTTATAAGAAACCTCGTGAATTGAACTGGGTAGTTGGCGTTTTGTTATTCGGCGTCATTCTTGGATTAAGTTTCACAGGTTACTTGCTTCCATGGGATATGAAAGCTTTATTTGCAACAAAAGTTGGAATTGAAATTGCGGCATCTGTACCCGTGCTCGGTGAATCGATCAAAATTCTATTGGCTGGGGATTCAACAATCCTTGGTGCACAGACTTTGACACGATTCTTCGCTATCCACGTCTTCTTCTTGCCTGCAGCTTTGCTTGGGTTGCTAGCTGCTCACTTTATCATGATCAGAAGACAGGGTATTTCAGGACCGCTATAAATCATTCCGTAACAAGGATTTTTTAAGGAGGGAACACTATGCATCGCGGAAAAGGGATGAAATTTGTAGGGGATTCGCGTGTTCCAGGTTTGGAATTCCGTCAGCCGAATGTTCCTAAAGATTACTCCGAATACCCTGGTAAAACAGAAGCTTTCTGGCCGAACTTCCTTTTGAAAGAATGGATGATTGGTTCAGTCTTCTTAATCGGTTATTTGTTGTTAACTGTCGCTCATCCGTCACCTCTTGAAGGACAGGCAGATCCGACGAATACAGCTTATATTCCATTGCCAGACTGGTATTTCTTGTTCTTATACCAATTACTGAAATACCAATTTGCTTCCGGACCATTTAACGTGGTTGGTGCTATCATCATTCCAGGTCTTGCTTTTGGTGCACTTATGTTGGCGCCATTCCTAGATCGTGGACCGGAAAGACGTCCTTCGAAACGCCCATTGCCTACAGGATTTATGATTCTTGCAATCGCATCAATTATTTTCCTTACATGGGAATCAGTAGCCAACCATGACTGGGAAGCTGCTGAAGCGCAAGGAGAAATTAAAGAAGAAGTGGAAATTGATACAACGGATCCAGGATATGAAGTTTATGCTGGTGCGGCATGTATCAGTTGTCATGGCGATAACTTAGAAGGAGCAGTTGGTCCAACACTTGTTGGTACTGGTCTGACTCCTGAAGAAATCGCTGAAATTGCTGTCAATGGTATCGAAAAAGATGGAGCTCAAGTGATGCCTCCATCTTGGGACGGAACAGATGAAGATCTGCAAGTCTTAGCTGAATTTATTTCAGGCCTTGAAGCAGAATAATCAATAATAAAAAAAGAGCCGGGAAACCGGCTCTTTTTTTCTACCTTAGAAAGGAAGAAAAACAATGCTTTCCTTCGCGATTAAAATTTCAGCTTGGTTGATGTACCGGCCATTTTTGATTTTGCTATTTCTGGTCAATCTAGCTGGTACAATTTATGGATACATATGGTATGGCTGGCAATTGAAAATAACAGAGCCGCGTTTTTTGATTTTTGTTCCTGATAGTCCGACCGCGAGTTTGTTTTTTACCATTGTTTTGGGACTATGGATTTTTGGTAAAAGAAGCCGTTTGTTTGAAGCGCTGGCATTTATTACATTAATCAAATACGGGTTGTGGGCAGTGGCGATGAATTTACTAACGCTCTGGGAAGTTGGTTCCATCGGCTGGATTGGTTGGATGTTGATTGGCTCCCATTTCGCTATGGCGCTTCAAGCGGTGCTGTATATTGAGCATTATCGCTTTGGTTGGCTATCGGCGACGCTGGCTGCTGTATGGACGCTTCACAATGACGTTATTGATTATGTTTTCGGCCAAATGCCAATTTATAGCACCTTGAGTGAGTACACGAGTCAAATTGGCTATTTTACTTTCTGGCTATCAATCGTTTGTGTCGGCTTCGCCTTTTATGTTGTTCGTTTGAATAAAAAGCAGTCCATTTCAGTTGACCAATATTGACTAATGCAAGTAAAATAAACGTATCAAGCAGAAAGAAAGAGGTGTTGATTTATACATGGGAATGGGCGGATATATCTTCTATTTTATCCTATTGCTAATCATCCCGATTTGGGCGCAATTCAAATTAAAAAGAACATACAAAAAATACTCAAAAGTTCGGTCGACTTCTGGTCATAGTGGCGCACAAGTGGCACGGATCATTTTGGATGCTAATAATCTTCGAGACGTTAAAGTCATAGAAAGTCGTGGCCTGCTTAGTGACCATTATAACCCGCTGACAAAAACAGTAGCACTCAGCAGTCATAATTATCACGAAGCATCGGTTGCAGGAACAGCGGTTGCGGCTCACGAAGTTGGACATGCGATTCAAGATGCGGAAGATTATTCGTTCTTGCGTCTGCGTCATCGTCTTGTGCCAATTGTTAATGTATCTTCTAATATGTCTTGGATCTTTATTATGATTGGTTTCTTTTCTGCGTGGAGCGGGGCGTTACTGATTGGAATCGTCTTACTAGCTGCTGGAGTCGTCTTTCAGTTAGTGACCTTACCGGTCGAGTTTAATGCTTCTAGCCGAGCGATGGATCAATTGCTGTCGCATAACATCATTCGCAATGAAGAAGAACGTCACGCAAAAAAAGTATTGAGTGCAGCAGCGATGACTTATGTCGCAGCTACTGCAGTTGCAGTTCTTGAACTTGCCAGATTAATTTTGATTTACACCAATATGAATCGCTCATAAAAAAACGGCCCGCGTTTGGGCCGTTTTTTAATATAGAAAAATTAATCAATCGGTCTTTTTTCTTCGTCAAGTGTAAATCCTTCACCCATCACATCGTGAACATCCATTAAGGACACAAATGCGTGAGGGTCAACAGAGTTGATAATGCTCTTCAATCGAACAATTTCATTTCTTGCGATAACGCAATACAGAACTTCACGTTCTTCTTTTGTAAAGTGCCCATACCCTCGAAGAATTGTGATGCCTCGGTCCATCTCAATGGCAATGCGACTGGCGATTTCTTCTTGGGAATTTGAAATGATCAAAGCGCCACGACCTGAATAAGCGCCTTCTTGAACAAAGTCGATAACTCGTGCACCAATAAAAACAGCAACGAGTGTGTACATCATGGAGCGATGATCGAGGAATGTCAACCAAGACAGCATAATGACGCCGGCATCAAACAAAAACATTGTTTTGCCCATGCTCCAGCCTATGTATTTTTGGGCCAAGCGGGCAATAATGTCTACGCCTCCCGTAGTTCCTCCAAATCTGAAAATAATGCCAAGTCCAATGCCCACAAAAACACCGGCAAACAAGGCTGCTAAAAACAAATCATCTTGTAAGTTGATTTGAATTTCATAGATTAAAAAGATTTTTAAGAATACAGAAACAGCTACTGTTCCAATAACGGTATACAGGAAAACTTTTCTGCCAAGGAGCTTCCATCCGATAAAGAATAGAGGAATATTCAACAATAAGTTCATCAATGCAGGATCCCAATGGAAGATAAAGTACAAAATCAATGTAATTCCAGCAAAACCGCCTTCTCCCAATTCGTTTTGGATATTAAAGTGAACAAATCCAAAACTGTAAATAGCGGCACCGAGAACGATGAAAAAGATATTTTTAATTTTTAGTTCTTTCAAATCATCCAAGCCCCTTTCAAGAATGTCAACTTCTGTATTATCGTTGAAAAGATGAGTTTTGACAACATCTCTAGTTTTCTTTACGATTGACTGAGGAGCGTGATGAAATGAACAGTGAAAAAACGATGAAACAGCTTCAACAAGACGTTGATACATATATTGGACAATTTGAAGAAGGCTATTTTCAACCGATGGAAATGATGGCGCGAATGACAGAAGAACTCGGCGAACTTTCAAGAGAAGTGATGCATCAATACGGTCCAAAGAAAAAGAAGAGTTCAGAAGCTGCTAACAGCATGGAAGAAGAAATGGGCGATGTCTTATTTGTTTTAATTTGTATGGCAAACTCGATGGACATTGATTTGGCAAAGGCTCATGACCGCGTGATGGAGAAATTTTCTAGTAGAGATAAAGATCGTTGGACAAGAAAGGATGAAGTCAAATGACAATTCGCGTGGCAATTGCAGGAGCAAGAGGTAAAATGGGCAAAGAAGCTGTACATACGGTTATGAACAACGACGAAATGGAACTAGTTGCTGTTTTAGACTATAAAGAAATTGGTCGCACGTTAGCAGATACTAATTTATTTCCTTCTCATTACACGGTACCGGTTTTTATCGATCTTCAAGAGCTGCACACAATCACCAAACCGGATGTGCTGCTCGATTTAACGACACCTGAATTTGTCTATGAACATACAAAGCAAGCACTAGAATTAAACATACGTGCTGTTGTTGGGACGACCGGTTTCTCAGATGAACAACTTGAAGAGCTGAAAACGCTCTCTAAAGCTTCGAAAATTGGCTGCATCATCGCACCCAATTTTGCCATTGGAGCTGTATTAATGATGAAATTTGCTGAACAAGCTGCTAAGTATTTACCAGATATTGAGATTATCGAAATGCATCATGACCAAAAACTAGACGCGCCTTCTGGAACTGCGATGAAGACCGCTCATTTGATTTCACAACAACGCCCGATCTATCAACAAGGACATATTCGTGAGAAAGAAACTCTGCCAGGTGCTCGTGGCGCTAATTATGACGGCATGCGCATACATAGCGTGCGGTTACCGGGGTTGGTTGCTCATCAGCAAGTGTTGCTTGGAGGAGAGGGACAATTGCTAACGCTGCGTCACGATTCGTTTAATCGAGGTTCGTTTATGTCAGGCGTTGTGTTATCTATCAAAACCGTAATGGAAAAAGAAGAACTTATTTATGGCTTAGAACATATAATCGACTAAAGGGGAAGATGACATGAAAATTGCATTAATTGCCCATGACCGAAAAAAAGATGATTTGATCCAATTTGCTATAGCTTACGAGTCAATTTTGTCTCAGCACACACTGTATGCGACTGGAACGACGGGTCAGCGAGTAATAGACGAAACAGACTTATTGGTTATTCGTTTTCAGTCAGGACCGCTTGGAGGGGATCAGCAGATTGGTGCAATGATCGCGCAAAATGAAATGGATATGATTATTTTTTTTCGTGATCCATTAACTGCCCAACCCCATGAACCTGACGTAACAGCGTTAATTCGTCTATGTGATGTCTACAGCATTCCACTGGCTACGAATATGGGAACGGCTGAAGTTTTACTTAAAGGATTGCAACATGGTTTTATTGATTGGCGATTGCTCGGAGAAAGAAGAGGATAGGAGAGGGAACTGTGCGAAAAATGAAAATCGGCATTACTTGCTATCCAACAGTCGGAGGGTCTGGGGTTATTGCTACAGAATTAGGGAAGATGCTGGCGGAAAAAGGGCACGAGGTTCATTTTATAACATCCAGTACTCCTTTTCGGCTAAATAAAACCTATGCAAATATCTTTAATCATCAAGTTGATATTAATACGTATTCCGTATTTCAATATGCGCCTTATGATATTGCGCTGGCTACCAAAATTTCTGAAGTCATTAAAAATGAAAACTTAGATCTTTTGCATGTTCATTATGCGATTCCACACGCCGTCTGCGCCATTCTTGGGCGAGACATGGCGGGCTCAAATATCGGAATTGTAACGACCTTACACGGCACAGACATCACAGTACTAGGTTCTGATTCATCATTGAAAGAAGCAATTCGCTACGGGATTGAAAAATCAGATATTGTTACAGCCGTATCAGATTCATTAAAAGAACAGACCTATGATCTTATTAAACCGAATAAAAAAATAGAGACAGTTTATAATTTTGTTGACGAAAGAGAATATTTCCCGCAAGATGCTACGAAACTAAAAGAGCAATTAGGCATCGGTGCTAATGAAAAAGTAATGATTCACGTTTCGAATTTCCGTAAAGTGAAACGTGTTCAAGATGTTGTAGAGACGTTTTCTTTGGTGCGTCAACAACTGGATTGCAAGCTATTATTAGTAGGAGACGGACCCGAAATGAGCCGAATTATTCAGCAAGTAAGGGATTTGGAGTTGGAAGATCACGTATTATTTCTTGGCAAGCGCGAAGGCCTTGCTGAATTTTATAGTATTAGTGACATTAAACTGTTGTTGTCTGAAAAAGAGGCATTTGGCTTAGTTCTACTCGAAGCGATGGCGTGCGGTGTTCCCGTAATTGGCTCCAATATCGGCGGGATGCCTGAAATTATTGATCCAGAAAATAATGGCTACCTTGTTGAACTAGGAGATACACAACAAGCTGCGCAATATGCGATCCGTATATTAAGTGACGATGAGCATTTACAAAATTTGCGACAAGGTGCTTTGGAGACTGTAACTGAGCATTTTCATTCATCAAAAATTTTAGAACAGTACGAAGGCTTATATGAACAGTTGATGATGAAGGCTGAGCAACAATGAATACGGCCATAAAAGTAATCGACACGCTAAAAGATGCTGGATTTGAGGGCTATATAGTCGGTGGAGCTGTCCGTGATTTGTTGTTAGGAAAAGCACCACAAGATGTCGATGTGGCATCTTCTGCATTACCACAACAGGTGAAGGCGCTGTTTAAACGAACGGTGGATACAGGCATCGACCATGGCACGGTATTGGTACTGCTAGACGGAGAAGGTATTGAAGTGACAACATTTCGAACAGAAAGCGGTTATTCTGATAATCGTAGACCGGATTCAGTCGAATTTGTTTTATCACTCAAAGAAGATTTACGACGTCGCGATTTTACGATCAATGCGATGGCGATGACTGAAAATCAGGAGATTATCGATCCTTTTGGCGGACAAGAGGATCTGCAAAATCAAATCATTCGCGCAGTTGGCAATCCGGATGAGCGTTTTGAAGAAGATGCCTTACGTATGCTGAGAGCAATTCGTTTTACAGGACAATTAGATTTCATAATCGATATGAAGACCTTACATTCGATTCGTCGCCATGCACGCTTAATCAAAGCAATTGCAGTCGAGCGATTAAAGTCAGAAATCGATAAAATATTCGTCAATCCCAGAACACAAAAAAGTATGGCTTATTTATGGGATTCGGTATTAACAAAATTTTTGCCAGCAGGCGAACTTTTTCAAGTAGACTGGATACCCTATAAATCGAATGGTACGTCTACGTTTGGTTGGTTTTATCTGCTACATCAGCAAAATCGTCAGTTTTCAGCTGTCAAAGAATACCGGTTCTCCAACGAAGAAAAGAGACTCATTGAAAAAAGTTTGGAACTAACAAAGCTCGAAACTTGGGACCAATGGACGTATTACCACTATTCAATCGAACAATTGGAGATGGCCGCTTTGGTAACTGACAATGTAGAAAACTTAACAGCTGCTAAGCAACAATTACCGATTCAATCGAAGTCTGATATCGCAGCAAACGGTCTGGACTTAATGCAATGGAGCGGTGACAAATCAGGTCCTTGGCTAAAAGTATGGATTGAAAAAATGGAAAAGCTCATTGTCTATGGTGAATTGGAGAATGACAAAGAACTCATAAAGGACTGGTTTAAAAATGAATATCACCGTCACGCTTAAGATAGCAAAACGATTGATTGAGTCGAATGGTGAAGCTGTATCAGGTCAACATTTAGCAGATGAATTGGGTATTTCGAGAACGGCAATTTGGAAGCACATAAAAGAACTTGAAGAAAAAGGGTACGGCATTGAATCTGTCAAGAAAAAAGGCTATCGGATTGTGATGTTGCCAGATACATTAGAACCACTCGGCATACAAACGGGCTTGAAAACAAAGAGCATTGGTCGAGAAATAGAATATGTCGAAAGTTGCGCATCAACTCAAATCATCGCGCATCAACTCGCGCAAGAAGGTGCCCCTGATGGCACAGTAGTACTTACAGAAACGCAAACAGCTGGACGTGGTAGATTGGCTCGGAAATGGGACTCTGCGGCTAACAAGGGTGCTTGGATGAGTATTATTTTGCGTCCTGATGTGGCACCGCAAAAAGCACCTCAATTTACGCTCGTAACTGCCGTAGCAGTCGTTAGGGCAATCGAAGAAGTGACAGGGCTGCAACCGCAAATTAAATGGCCAAATGATATTTTACTGAATGGCAAAAAATGTACCGGCATTCTGACTGAATTACAGTCGGACGCAGATGGGATTCAAGCTTTGATTATTGGTATCGGTTTAAACATCAATCAAGAAAAAGACGATTTTGATGCCGGGGTACAAGATATCGCGACTTCACTGAAAATGGAAAGTGGAGAAGCGGTAAATCGTCAAAAATTAGTTCAGTCTTTGCTGTTTTACATGGAGCTCTATACGCAAATGTATATCGAAGAAGGTTTCGCTATGCTGAAGATCTTATGGGAGAGCTATTCGACGACAATTGGTCAGCCGGTACGAGCTCGAATGACCAATCAGACACTTGAAGGCATCGCAGAAGGCATTACCGATGACGGCGTCTTGCAATTACGGACCGCTGACGGTAAACTTCATGGTATTTATTCAGCTGATATTGAAATGACTAACAAATCTAGGAAGACGCCATAATAGAGATACATCGGTTTTTCACTAGTCTCTTTAAATAATTTAATCGCTAAGCATACAATATGCTTTTTTAAAAAATTCTGGTATAGTATTTTCAACGGGCAGTATCACTCTTGAACTGCACCGAACAATCGCAAGACACCCAAAATTCTTTATAAATATGTTCTGCCTTGATCAGATTCATGACAGGGACGGAGGAAACCAAGCGTACATTTACTGTCCTTCTGTCTTTTTTTCAGCAGAAGGGCTTTTTATATGGTTTTCTTCCCGAGAGGAGAGAAAAAATGTTGATTTTACAAACGGTAATCGAACTAAAAGAATGGGTTCGTGATACCAAAAAAGCTGGCAAAACAATTGGTCTTGTGCCAACAATGGGTTTTTTGCATGAAGGTCATCTTTCGCTAGTCGAAAAAGCAAAAGCGGAAAACGACAAAGTGGTCATGAGTATTTTTGTGAATCCCGCTCAATTTGGACCGAACGAAGATTTTGATCGCTACCCAAGAGACTTAAAACGAGATCAAGAGCTTGCTAAAAGAGCCGGTACTGACGTGATTTTTGCGCCAAGAGTTGACGAAATGTATCCGCGCGAAAGCCAAATTCAACTATTTGCAGGCGCTCAAGCTGATGTGCTTTGCGGTGCGAAAAGACCTGGGCATTTTGATGGGGTTTTAAAAGTAGTTACCAAGTTATTTCATTTAACAGAAGCTGACTTGGCTTATTTTGGTCAAAAAGATGCCCAACAATTAGCGATTATTGAATCGTTTGTGACAGATTTTAATTTTCCAATGGCCATAAGACGTGGAGAGACGGTTCGCGAAAAAGATGGCCTCGCGAAAAGCTCTCGTAATGTTTACTTGAGTGATGCGGAGCGGAACGAAGCGCCTCACTTGAGAAAAGCATTGGAAATGGGCAAGGCCACATTTCTAAAGGGACAGGATCCAATCGAATCTATGACTGCCTACTTAACTGAACATACATCTGGAAAAATCGATTACATCGAATTACTTGATTACCCAACATTAACGACTACTATTCAGCAGGATGCCATTCTAGCTTTAGCGGTACAGTTTGAAAAGGCGCGTTTAATTGATAACATTATTTTTAATCCAAAGGAGAACTGACCCATGCTTAGAATGATGCTCAATTCAAAAATTCACCGTGCGACGGTGACAGAAGCTGATTTAAACTATGTTGGTAGTATTACCATCGATCAAGATTTGCTGGATGCTGTTGGCATGTTAGCCAATGAAAAAGTGCATATTGTCAACAACAATAACGGTGCACGATTTGAAACTTATATCATTGCAGGAGAGCGCGGTAGTGGTGTGATCTGCGTCAACGGAGCAGCAGCGCGTCTTGTGCAACGAGGAGATATCGTGATTATCTTGTCGTATGCATATGTGATGAACGACAATGCTCGTGATCATAAACCGACTGTTGCTATTATGGATGCCAACAATCAAATCAGAGAAATCATTCACTATGAACCTGAAGCGACAGTCATGTAAAAAACAGCCTCCGAAAAAATTCGGGGCTGTTTTTCTTTTGCCTGAGAGTGTAGCGAAGAAGATTGAATTTTCATCTTGAAAGCGGAAAACGGTAGGATATGTTACAATTTTTTTAGGCAATCACCTAAGAAAGAGGGGCTAAGATGAACACGCAAAAGTATGTCGTTGTCGATATTGAAACAACGGGCCATTCCCCTGCAAAAGGTGACCGGATCATCCAACTGGCAATGGTAACGATTGAAAACGGTGAAATTACCGATACATATACAACATTTATTAATCCTAGGCGCACAATTCCGTTATTTATACAGGATTTAACAAATATTACAGAGGAAGATGTAGCAGATGCCAAGACGTTTGAGCATTATGCAGAAACCATCTATGAAAAAATGCAAGATGCTATTTTTGTCGCACACAATACCAATTTTGATTTACCCTTTTTGCAAGCCGAGCTAAAACGTAGTGGATTGTCAAAATGGCAAGGATTGACGATGGATACAGTCGAACTAGTCAGACTTATGTACCCGACAGCTTTTAGCTTTAAGTTGCAGGACATTACTTCTGAACTTGGCATTCCACTCGAGAGTGCTCATCGTGCAGACGATGATGCGATGGCAACGGCTTTATTGTTTTTACGTGCAAAAAATGACTTGGAATCGTTGCCTTATGACACGTTGGCATTTCTTCACAAACGTTCTTTCCAGTTAAAGTCCGATTTGTCGAGGCTATTCTTTGAGCTGACACAGAAAAAAAGAAGCGCTCAATCAGATGATTTTGATCGGTTCCAAGGAGTACCATTAAAAGCCAGAAAAATATTTGAGAAAGATAGGATCGACAGCCCCATCCCACGCGATTGGCGTGAAGGTCTTGAAACGGTCTTTCCGAATTTTGAAAAGCGACCAAGCCAATATGACATGATGGCGACGATTGAAAATGCGTTAAATGAAAAAAAAGAAGTTGTGATTGAAGCATCAACCGGTATGGGCAAAACAATTGCGTACCTGTTACCAGCTGTCAATTATGCACTCGATACCGGTAAGCAAGTTTTAATTAGCACGTATACGACACATTTACAAGATCAGTTGGTGTTAAAAGAAGGTCGAATGATCGAAGCCTTTATTGGTTCGCCGGTGCGTATTTCTTTAATTAAAGGATTATCTCATTATATCGACTTGACCAGATTTGTTGAATTGCTACAAAGTGATGACGAATCTTACGATGAAACGTTTACGATTATGCAAGTACTAGTCTGGTTGACAGCCACAAAAACAGGTGACTTAAATGAAATTAACGCCTCCAGTGGCGGCCAATTTGTCGTTGATAAAATTCGTCGTTCACATATACGCAAATTGTCAAAGCAAGAAAGAAAAGCAGATTTCTACGAGTTTGCGTTAAATCAGGCGAGACACGCACACATCATTGTCACAAATCATGCATTTTTATTGAATCAGCATTTGAGTAAAAAAACAATTTTGACTAATGTAGGTGCTTATATTTGGGATGAAGCGCATCAAGTGGTCCAAGCGGCAGTGTCGCAGCACGAGAAAACGTTTGTGTACACGCAGTGGAAATATATTTTTGGTCAAATTGGCAGTTTCGACGACAAACAATTAGCGTCAGCCCTTTTTGAAACCGCAGAGCGGACTGGATTTTCAACAGTTCCAGAAATGTTGAAACTCGAGTCACTGTTTTTAAGATTCACAGCCCTTTTCGATGAGGTTTCAGGCTTGATAGCTGCTGAATTTACTGCTAGATTTGCCCACAGTCGACACAAAAAGAATTCTGCATTATTGAGTGAACTGTCGCTTTCAGACAGTCGCTTCACAGAAATGTTGTATTATTTAAACGAATGGATCGATTTGTCGCAGCTTATTTTACAAAAAGCGGAACGGTTGTCTGAAAAAACCATGAAAGATCAACTGACGATAGCAGACTGGCGCTATTGGACTGAAGAAATGATGGTTAAAGCAGTGGAGTTTAGTGAAATTTTTGTTTTTCCAGTCATTGAAGAAGTCAGTTGGATTGAAGGGGATTTGAGAAGTTTGCCGACTAGTTTGTCCTTGTACAAGAGACCATTTGCTGTAGCTTCCTTAGTCGACAAAGTAGTGGCTCCTGCGCGTGAAGGCAAAGCTGTTATTTGGTTATCTGGAACGATGACTGTTCCGGCAAATGAACGCTTTATCGTCAATCAAATTGGCATACCTCAGCATGTGCCAATCCTAAAATTCGAACCTCCAAAAGATTTTTATCAAGGCGCACATGTTTATATTGTGGAAGATATGCCCGATATCCAGCATGTTTCTCAGCACGAGTACATCGAATCGGTTGCAGATGCTGTTATTCAAACCGTAATTGTGACAGAAGGTCGCTGTTTTGTCTTGTTTACGTCACAGGATATGCTCCGCAAAACAGTGGATTTAATTCAAGACACCGGCTTACTCGATGATTACATGTTATTTGCGCAAGGAATTTCTTCAGGTAGTCGGATGAAACTATTGAAATCTTTCCAGCGTTTCCAGAAGTCTGTGCTGTTTGGGACGAATAGTTTTTGGGAAGGTGTCGACGTGCCGGGAGATGCACTTCGCGCGGTAGTGGTAGTCCGTTTGCCATTTACGTCTCCAGATGAGCCGATTTTCAAAGCGCGTTCTGCGATTATCACGCGTGAAGGCATCAATCCATTTTTACAATATGCTTTGCCGGAGGCGGTACTTCGTTTACGACAGGGCTTCGGTAGATTGATTCGTTCAAAAAATGACAAAGGTTTGTTTATTGTGCTCGACCGAAGAATTGAGACGAAATCCTATGGTCGTGAATTTATAAGTGCATTGCCAAAAGTCAAAGTATCCAAAGTGTCTTTAGAAAAGATGGTAACCGATATTGAAGCTTGGTATAATAAGCAATGATATAATGAAAGGATGGGCGCAAACATGGAATCAAAAATTGAAGTAATCTCCACAGTGGAACTTACGTATCAAGCAGATTTATATAAAGTGGTAGACGCCTTGAACCGAACGTTAAAAGACAGGAACTTAATGTTCGGACTAGCGCTCGACAAAGAAAATAATGACAAAGCAATTTTTACAATATATAAAACATAGGTGATTACATGAGACAATGGATTACATTCATAATCGGTTTTCTTTCTTTTTTGGCAGTTGCCATCATCATTCTTGTTTTATTTCTTGGCAATAAGCCGTATTCAGAAACAGAGCAACTAGCCATTGATCGCGCAAAAAGCGAGCAATTGATTGAAGATGTGGAGCGTGCTTACGTCTATACGAATACTGAAGCATCCGTCACCGTACTTGGCACAAACAGTAAGGGTGAATTAACCGCTGTATTTGTTCCAAAAGACGGAGGTAAAATGCAGGCAGCTCTTCTTAAAGACGAAATTACTGCTCAACAAGCACGTGAAATTGTTATGGATGAAATGGCTGTCAAAAAAATATTGCATACTAAGTTAGGAATGGAAAAAGATGGACCGGTATGGGAAGTTGCTTTTTTAGATGAAAAAGAAAGTTTAAACTATGTCTATTTGTCAGCAAGTGATGGGACTTGGTGGAAACGCATATTGAATTTGTGAAAGGGCTGAAAAAATTGATCAACTTAGCGAATCGTGTACAAACGTTAACACCTTCAACAACTTTGGCAATTACTGCAAAAGCAAATGAATTAAAAGCACAAGGAGTCGATGTCATTGGACTTGGCGCCGGCGAACCGGATTACAATACACCCGCAAATATTCTTGAAGCTGCTTATCAGTCTATGCTAGCTGGAAAAACAAAATACACGCCAGCAGGCGGACTTCCGGCGCTTAAAGAAGCCATCATCCATAAATTGCAAAGAGATCAAGGGTTGAGCTACTGTCAAAAAGAAGTGATGGTTGGCATTGGTGCAAAGCACGTGCTTTATACATTGTTTCAAGTTCTGCTGAACAAAGGCGATGAAGTGATTATTCCGATTCCGTATTGGGTTAGCTATCCTGAGCAAGTCAAGTTGGCACAGGGCGTTCCGGTGTACATAGAGGCGACAGCTAGTCAGGAATACAAAATTTCACCACAGCAGTTACGAGAAGCGATCACAGAACGGACAAAGGCGATCATACTTAATACACCAAGCAATCCGACAGGAATGATTTATTCCAAAGAAGAATTAACAGCGTTAGCGGAAGTTTGCCGCGAATTTGATATTTTAATCGTTTCAGATGAAATCTATGAAAAATTAGTTTACGGAGATATCGTTCACACATCTATCGCGACTCTTTCAGAAGATGCAAAAAATCGCACCGTAGTAATCAACGGCGTATCGAAATCGCATTCGATGACGGGATGGCGAATCGGTTATGCAGCGGGAGACGCTAAATTGATCAAAGCAATGACAGATTTGGCGAGTCATTCTACATCAAACCCAGTAACAACTTCGCAATATGCGGCCATTGAAGCTTATAATGGACCACAAGATGCAGTAGAGGAAATGCGCCAGGCTTTTGAAGGGCGTTTAAATGCGATTTATCCGAAATTACAGGCGATTCCAGGGTTTACAGTATTGCGACCTCAAGGTGCTTTTTATCTGTTGCCAGACGTTTCAGAAGCGGCTAAAAAAACGGGCTATTCGTCAGTTGATGATTTTGTAACGGCGTTATTGACAGAAGCGAATGTGGCGGTTATTCCAGGATCTGGATTTGGCGCGCATGCAACGATTCGCTTGTCCTACGCCACGTCACTCGAAACTTTGACAGAAGCGGTAGAGCGGATTCATCAATTCGTAACATCAAAATGGAAAGACTAAGACAACATTATTCTTTGGAGGCTATTGCTGGATGAAAAAAATTACGATTGCCGAAATGGCTAAATATAACGGACAAACAGTTAAATTAGGAGCTTGGATCGCTAACAAACGTTCAAGTGGTAAAATTGCATTTTTACAGTTGCGTGACGGATCAGGATTCGTACAAGGCGTGGTTGTAAAAGCTGAAGTAGGCGATGAGCTATTCGCTACAGCGAAAGCGTTGACGCAAGAAACGTCTGTTTATGTTACTGGTGAAGTAAAAGAAGATACGCGCTCTGCCTTTGGTTATGAGCTAGCTGTTACAGACGTTGAAGTTATCCATGAAGCGAAAGATTTCCCAATTACACCAAAAGAACATGGTACAGAATTTTTAATGGATAACCGTCATTTGTGGTTGCGTTCACGTAGACAGCACGCAATTATGAAAATCCGCAACGAAATTATTCGTGCGACCTATGAATTTTTTAATGACAATGGCTTTGTCAAAGTAGATCCCCCAATTTTGACTGGCTCATCTCCAGAAGGAACGTCTGAATTATTTGCTACTAAATATTTTGACGAAGATGCGTATTTATCGCAGTCTGGCCAGTTGTATATGGAAGCAGCAGCGATGGCACTTGGAAAAGTATTCTCGTTTGGACCAACTTTCCGGGCAGAAAAATCGAAGACGCGTCGTCACTTAATCGAGTTTTGGATGATCGAACCGGAGATGGCATTTATAGAGC
This sequence comes from Planococcus faecalis, assembly GCF_002009235.1. NCBI lineage: Bacteria > Bacillati > Bacillota > Bacilli > Caryophanales > Caryophanaceae > Planococcus > Planococcus faecalis. The sequence goes on along the minus strand of NZ_CP019401.1, from coordinate 2,039,314 downwards.
ATGCAGAGAGCCTTGAAGTACAAGAGCAATATGTTTCTCATATCGTACAAGCGGTATTGACCAACTGCAAATTGGAATTGGAGCGTCTTGAAAGAGACGTATCGAAACTTGAAAAAATAAAAGCACCATTCCCGCGCGTTTCTTACGACGATGCGATTAAATGGCTAAATGATAATGGCTTTGATGACATCAAATGGGGCGAAGATTTTGGAGCGCCACATGAAACGGCGTTAGCAGAAAGCTATGATATGCCAATATTTATCACGCATTACCCAATCGGCATTAAGCCATTCTATATGCAGCCGCATCCAGAACGTGACGATGTAGTGTTATGTGCAGATATGATTGCGCCAGAAGGCTACGGAGAAATTATTGGAGGATCAGAACGAATCCATGACTACGAGCTAATGAAGCAACGGATTAAAGAGCATAATTTAGATGAAGAAGCTTATGCTTGGTATTTGGATTTAAGCAAATACGGAGCGGTTCCGCATTCTGGATTTGGCTTAGGTCTTGAACGAACAGTAGCTTGGATTAGCGGCGTTGAACACATTAGAGAATCTATTCCGTTCCCTCGTCTTCTAAACCGGTTATACCCATAAAATCGAATAAACAGAAAGGTGGTTGGGATATGAAACAACCTAATCGACTACAAACGTGGATTGAGCAGGGGAATGTTACCATTTCCCAGCTTTTTTTTCAGTTTTATAAAGAACTGAAGATTACAGACGAAGAAGCTATGTTGCTTATGCATATACAAGCATTTCAGCAACTTGGAAACCCATTTCCAACACCAGACGAAATCGGTGCGCGCATGATGACTTCTCAAAAAAGTGTAACGACGATGCTACAAAAATTGATGCAACAAGGCTATTTAGCCATTCAACAAACGACGGAAAGCGATGTGTTAACAGAAGTCATTTCGTTGCAACCTTTATGGGATCGGTTATTAGACTGTGTCTATAAAGAACAGCATGAAATCAAAGAAAATACGCAAAAAGAGCTAGAAGGAGAAATTTTCCAACTGTTTGAGCAAGAATTTGGTCGTTTCTTATCGCCGATGGAAATTGAAACCATCTCTATGTGGATGGATCATGATGGTCATACACCTGACGTAATCCGTATGGCGCTAAAAGAAGCGGTTATTTCACAAAAAATCAGTTTGCGTTATGTCGACCGTATTTTGTTCGAGTGGAAAAAGAAAAACATCAAAACTTCTTCTCAAGTTACGAAGCACGCAAGTTCTTTCAGAGAGAAAAATATCCGGATTCAGCCGACAGAAAACGTTGTGAAAAAAGTTCAGTTTTACAATTGGCTGGAAGACCGCAGTTAGAAGGTGAAGTAGATGATGTCAAAAAAAAAATGGCTAGCCTGTCTAGAAGAAATGGACCTTATGTTTCCAGAGGCACATTGTGAATTGGTGCACCGCAATCCTTTTGATTTATTGATTGCGACACTGTTATCTGCACAATGTACAGACAAGCTAGTAAACCGTGTGACTGCTACTTTATTTCAGAAATACCACGTACCAAAAGATTATGTTTCGGTTTCTTTGGAGGAACTGCAACAAGATATTCGTTCAATTGGATTGTTTCGTAATAAAGCTAAAAATATACAAGCACTTAGTGAAATTTTGATCGCCGATTATGATAGCATTGTACCGGCTGATCGAGACCTGCTGATGACACTTCCAGGAGTCGGACGGAAAACAGCAAACGTCGTTGTTTCTGTAGCGTTTGGTATTCCAGCTTTAGCAGTAGATACGCACGTTGAACGGGTTGCCAAACGTCTGGGATTAAACCGTTGGAAAGACAATCCGCTTCAGGTAGAAGAAACCATTATGAAAAAAACACCTGCAGACCATTGGTCTAAAACACATCATCAAATTATTTTCTTTGGTCGGTATCACTGCAAATCACAAAATCCAGGATGTCCTATTTGTCCACTTTTTGACCGTTGCCGTGAAGGCCAAAAACGCCAAAAAAAAGGACTTGTTAAACGTGAAATCGTCACAGAAATTAACTAAAGAGCAGCTGGAACCGTATTTTTTGGAATGGCTTCGAATCACGACGGAACTGGCCAATTTGCATGAGCAGCGCAGTAAGCAGACTAAGGTCACCATCCAAGAAGGTCTTGAATTGTATCAGCGTCTACTGTCTCACTGTCGCGATGCCTTACAGGATGATGGGTTTGAGCCGTTAAACGGTTCGGAACGCCTGACCTTTATTAAGACGTCTTCTGGAACGTATGCGGCTTATCGTCAATTGGATGAACTGTTTACTGAACTGAAGAAGATATTGGCAAGAAAACGGATTGAACTAAAACGCTTGAACGACTAAAACAACCCACCTCAAATGCATTTGAGGTGGGTTGTTTTAGTTGGAGTCGTCTTTATCTTTATCTTCGTCTTTATTATTGTCATTGCCATTAGTAGCATTGTTGTTTTCACTATTATTGGCAGCCGGTTTTTCGCTTTCTTCTTCTTCAGTCGGATCTTCTGGAACATCAATTGGATCTTCTTCAACGGCTGGTTCCTCTTCCTCGACTGGTTCTTCTTCAGCGGGTTCTTCCTCGACTGGTTCTTCTTCGACCGGTTCTTCTTCAACCGGTTCTTCCTCAACTGGCTCTTCCTCAACTGGCTCTTCTTCAACCGGTTCTTCGACTGGCTCTTCTTCAGGTTCTTCAGGTGCAGCAGCAACTTCAACTACAGTCGATGCAGGATCGCTTCGTTGCGTGCTGTTAACGGCTACAACGCTAAAGGTATAGCTTTTCCCTTCTTCAAGGCCATTAAATGTATAAGACTGGCTTGATGAGGTGCTAAGAACTGAGCGAGAGCCATCAACTTCAACGGACACTTCAAATGATACATCGTCATCTCCGTAATTCCAAGACAGTTCAGCTGATTGATCTTTGACTTTAGCGCGTAATCGAGTGGGGGTATCTAAATCTTCCACGACATAGCGTTGTGATACTGAATTTGGTTCCGTACCACGTGCAAACAGTTCAGAACTTCTTAAGTTATACGGTGTAAAAGCACTGGCCAATTTTAATGGATCCGAGCCTATTTCAACGACTTGTTCTGTAACCGAATCCGGCTGTTCAAAACGAGCTGTTTCAGGTGATGAAATTTGTGACATTACATTTTTGAATAAACGTTGAGATAATAGTCGTTCATTTGATGCGGTATCGATAGGTGTTTTCTTTGAAGGATAGCCGCTCCAAACAGAAATGGAGTAGTCTGTCGTATAGCCTGCAAACCAAACATCTGGTGCCGAACTAGAGTCTAAACCGTACTCTCCAAGTTCTTTAGCAGAATAGTTAGTTGTTCCAGTTTTACCGGCCATGTCCAGACCGTTAATCGCCACTTCTTTACCGGTAGAGCCCGGCACATTCAAATCGACAACATCTCTAAGCATATCCGTTACCATGTATGCAGTACTGTCTTTCATGGCTTGTACCGGTTCGGGTGCAACGACTTGTTCGGTTGAGCCGTCACGGAATACAATTTTCTTAATCGTATGAGGCTTAATAAAAGAACCATCATTACCAAAGGCAGCAAACGCTCCTGCCATTTCTACTGTTGAAAATTCAGCTGAACCCAGTGCAGAAGACTCAAAAATATTATCCATTTCAAGTCCTACATTTTTCATGAATTTTCCAGCATCTTCTGTTCCGACTTCTTGTAGCGTTTTAATAGCAGGGATATTACGCGAACGGTAAAGTGCTTCGCGGATAGTCATAGTTCCAAGAAATTGACCATCAACATTGCGAATTTCTTGACCATCTTCATAAGAAGAAGGTTCATCTACAATTGTTTGGCCAGTAGACCAGTCCAAGTATTCGATAGCAGGACCGTAATCCAATACTGGTTTAATAGTAGATCCGACTTGACGGTCTTTCGCAATCGCGAAATTATGTCGCACATCGCCTGAGTATTCACGTGCTGCGCCGACCGCGCTGATACCACCTGTTTTGGTATCTACGACCGTCATAGCAGATTGAACTTTATCATCGAAAAACAAATCAGATGCCATTGTTTCGTTTACTTTAGTTTGAACGTAAGGTTCTAAAGTAGTGTAAATTGTCAATCCATCACCAAGTGAATAATCGCCTTCTAATGCTTCGAGTTCATCCTCGACCATTTCCATAAAGGCCGTATATTCAGTGTTTGCCGTTTGAGGCTGGCGTTGATCTTCAGGGACCAATGAGTCTGCCAGAACTGCCGTTTGAGCTTGTTCTTTTTCTTCTGTGGTAATTTTCCCGTGTTGTTCCATTAGGCTTAAAACGATATTCCGTCGTTCTTCAGCACGTTCAGGATTTGTGAATGGGTTGTAACCATTCGGACTTTGCGGCATTCCTGCAAGTAACGCAGATTCAGCAAGTGTTAACTCGTTAAGGGGTTTGCCGTAAAACGTTTCAGCAGCTGTGCCAAAACCGTAAATATTACCAGACATCAGAATTTTGTTGAAATACATCTCAAATATCTCTTCTTTTTCATATTCTTGCTCTAGTTTATAAGCAAGATATGCTTCTTGTGCTTTTCGTTTCAAGGTTTTGTCATTCGTTAAAAAAGAGTTTTTAATAACTTGTTGAGTGATGGTACTAGCTCCCTGTGAGCCGAAGCCTCCAGTAATGTTGGCAATGACTGCACCACCCAGTCGAATGACATCAATTCCCGAATGTTTATAGAAGCGATTGTCTTCAGTTGCTAAAATAGCAGCTTCCATCGTTTTTGGAATATCTTCATAATTGACATATTCACGGTTTTCAGCAGTAATATAAGGGATTTCTGTTTCGCCATCGGCTGCATAGAATGTCGGGCTAATAGGATCACGCAATAATTCTTCATCAAGTTCAGGTGCGCTGCTTGCGTAGAACGCAAAGAGAGAGGCGCCGAACACAAGTCCTGCTAATCCTATGACAACGATCGCCAGTAGAATACGCTTGATCCATGTTATTGCGGGAGATTTCTTTTTCTTTTTGTTATTGGTCTTTTTTTGGCGTTCGATTGCTTTTCGGCGTTCTTCACGCGAAATTTGTTTATCACTCAAAATCGGTTCCTCACTTTCATATAAGTAGTACTAGTTAAAATTTTTTTAGAAGAGGCAAATAATTAATGCGTGGAAATGCTCCAGGTATTATTTCAAATGAAGTTTCTTCTATTTCCTGCAAAGTAACCGATTTTCTTCCACCTGTGATCATCCGATTCCAAAAAAATTCAAGTTCTTTAAAAGGCATAATAAAATATCGTTGCCAAGAAGAAAATCGGATGATCATAAATGCAGTTCCAGCTTGTTTAACGACTTGAGACATGTGATGAATTTGATGATCATGAATATTCTTCAACGGGAAAGAAGTTTTGTTTTCGGTTTCTTTAGCTTCAAAGTCAATATATCGTCCATTCCAAACGCCATTGTAATCTGTCGTAGACGGAGCTTGGAAATAAGCTTCTCGAATAACAGCGGCACTTCTGGATGGATATTCTACTTTGACAATCTGAAGCGGCACTGGTTTTTTATGGATGACCGCTAACCCCAGCTGAAGATAATAATCATTGGTTTCATTTAATTCATCTTCTAATGTTTTACCACGGTTACTAAAGGAAAAATCTTTTTTCTTTTTGGGGGTCCCGGTTTCTTTAGTAGCTGAATTTTTTGACGGAACAAATTTTTTTCCGTTCGGGTAATTGATTGCCATTGTGATACACCTCGCTTACTCTATCATATCACAAGCGTTTAGACGACTGATATGATGAAAGGTTTCACCAAGTCGAAATCTACCACTTCAGGTTATGTGAAGCAGTATAGAGACGCGAAGAATAGGATTAAGCGAATGACGCCAAAGTGAAAATCCCAGAAATGGATTCGCAAAAAAGCAACAAGTGAAAACAAGTGGCTAACTTATTCTATTCTATCAATACCAGATTTTTTGACTGGATTCAACAGGAAAGAATGTCTGTTCGATAAAAGTCGTGTCGTTTCAGTGAATATGATAAACTAATGGCAATGGAGGGATTGCAAAATGACAGTTAGAGAACTCTCTTCTACATTATTTGATGAATGTGGAAAATGCCTAGACCGCTTTTATGAAATGCGTGAGATGGATGCGGTTCCTGATTTTTACGAAGACGTTAAACCCTATGCCGATTTCTGGCACGGAAAAATAAATGAGTGGCAAAAAGAATCGTTGCTGTATATTCAGCAGGAGCGGCCAAAATATGTTCATAAGCCTCAAATTGATACAGCGGCAGAAGGCATGACACAGTTTTTCGTTCAAAGCTTTTATAAAGAAACAAGTAAGAAACGCTTTATCCAAACCATTCAAGCCGCACAGTATACGCTGCAGACTTTTATATTAGCCATTGACGAAAAGAGCACTAAACATGATTAAGCGAAAAACGCTACCTGTCTTAATGGAAGAGTGGAAAACACAACCGGACATGATGGAACGTATTGTCCATTGGCATACGAGACAAGAAAAACCGGCTCGATATGCCGACTTTCCACCGGAGATGCACGCTAGCTTGAAAGCAGCTCTTCGGAAGAAAGGAATTGAGCAATTGTATACGCATCAGCGACAAGCATTCGATTTGGCGACGGCAGGCAAGTCGTTTACGGCTGTTACCCCGACAGCTTCAGGTAAGTCTTATTGTTATCATTTGCCGGTGCTGCATAAAATTTTAAATGATCCGGGTGCGCGAGCGTTGTACTTGTTTCCGACAAAAGCATTAGCGCAGGATCAGAAAAGCGATTTGCATGATTTAATTGAGAAAACAGAAGAGGCGATTTTATCCTATACGTACGATGGAGACACTTCACCAGCGATTCGAACAAAGGTCCGAAAAGCTGGGCAAATCGTGATGACGAACCCAGACATGCTGCATTCCGCTATTTTGCCGCATCACACAAAATGGGTATCACTTTTTGAAAATCTTCATTATATAGTGATTGATGAACTGCACACGTATAAAGGCATTTTTGGGACACATGTAGCGCATGTCATTCGGAGGCTAAAACGGATCTGTGAGTTTTATGGCAGCAATCCGGTTTTTATTTGTACATCTGCTACAATTGCCAACCCAAAAGAGCTAGCGGAAAATTTGACGAACAGTTCACATGAGCTGATTGACCAAAACGGTGCACCTTCTGGAAAAAAACATATTGTTTTTTATAACCCGCCGATTATCCACCCAACTTTTGGTGTCCGCAGAAGTGCCATACTAGAAGTACGAGATCTTGCTACTCATTTGATCAAAAATGGCATTCAAACCATTGTCTTTGCGAAAAGTCGTGTACGTGTAGAGATGCTGGTTACTTATTTACAAGCCGTGACCAAAATGAAACTGCAAGATGATTCAATCAAAGGTTACCGGGGGGGCTATTTGCCGACAGAGCGGCGGGCGATTGAAAAAGGATTGCGTGATGGGTCCATTCAATGTGTCGTGTCTACTAATGCATTGGAACTTGGCGTGGATATTGGTCAGTTGCAAGCGTGTATCATGACAGGCTATCCGGGCAATATTGCTAGTGCGTGGCAACAAGCGGGACGAGCGGGACGTCGTCAAGATGAGTCGCTCGTTATTTATGTCGCACAGTCGACTGCACTTGATCAATACATCATTAATCATCCAGAATATTTACTCGATCAGTCACCAGAAGAAGCGCGTATCCATCCAGAAAATATGATTATCTTAATGGATCATTTAAAATGCGCTTCTTTTGAATTGCCATTTCGAATCGACGACCAGTACGGAGAATTTGAAGTTCAAGAGCTGCTCGAATATTTGCAGGAAGAAGGTGTACTCGTCCGTACATCAAATCGTTGGCACTGGATGAGTGATCGTTTCCCAGCGCACGATATATCGCTGCGCTCTGCTTCACAGGAAAATGTCGTCATCATCGATCAGTCTATTCCTGCAGATACACGTGTAATTGGAGAAATGGACCGTTTTAGTGCGATGACATTATTGCACGAAGAAGCCATTTATCTGCATCAAGGTACTCAATTTCAAGTAGAAATTTTAGACTGGGAAGAAAAGAAAGCCTATGTCAGAGAAGTCGACGTCGATTATTTCACAGATGCCAATTTAGCAGTAGAGTTAAAAGTGATGAGTGAAGATAAAGACAAGGAAATGAATGGTTCAGAAGTGTTTTATGGTGATATTGCGGTACTTGCAATGCCAACGATTTTTAAGAAGATCCGTTTTGATTCGCATGATAACATTGGTTCTGGACCAATTTCCTTGCCGCCAGAAGAACTTCACACGTCGTCAACGTGGTTGAGTTTTGCGAAACCGGAAGACTTTACAGAAGCAGAGTTATCAGACACAATGACCGGAGCAGCCTATGCGATCGAGTCATTTATTCCTATATTCGTTCAATGCGACCGCCGCGATGTCCATGTTGTGCCCCAAGTAAAGTCACCACATAACGATAGACCGTCTTTTTTTATACACGATTCTTATCCGGGTGGTATTGGGATCAGTGAACGAATTTACGATCTGTGGCAGCCGTTGCTTGATAAAGCCCAGCAACATGTCTCAGAATGTCCATGTCTTGACGGATGTCCATCGTGCATCGGTGCACAAGATGCAGCCGTCAGTATGAAAGGCCATGTGATTCGACTGTTGAATGAGCTTCGCAAAGAGAGGTGAAGACAAATGTCGTTTGAAAACAAACTTCTCCAAATGAAAGGCATGCTAAAAAAGAAGCCTGTAAAAAAACAGACGGATAAAGCAGCAGAACGGCCGCTCAATGAAGATAAGTGGAATGGAATTGGACTAGAACTTGTAGAAAACAAATTTGGATTTGTCTTTCGTAAGAAGATTATTTATCCGTTTGACACCAAGCATGGTTCAGTAATTTTGAATGAACTTGAGCTCGTCTTAAAGGCATGGGAGAATACAGATTTTGATCACCCTTTTAAGTTGAGCAAACAGGATCCGCTTGTCTTTTTTGACACAGAAACGACAGGCCTTAGTGGGACCGGTGCTTATATTTTTTTAATTGGTTTGTTAGTTAAGCGCAATGATCATTTTGAAATGATGCAATACATTATGCCAGATCCTTCCCACGAAGCGGCGTTTCTCTATGAAACAGGGTTGTGGAAAACGGACGATCCGATTATCTTTTCCTATAACGGCAAAAGCTTTGATTGGCCGCAACTGACGTCTCGTTGGACCATGCACAGACAAATTTTGCCGAAGTTGCCGGTGCCACGTCAAATTGATTTGTTTCACGGTACAAAACGAATCTGGAAAAATGAATTGGCCCGCATGAAGCTGAGCACGATTGAAGAAGAAAAACTGGGCTTTACTCGACAAGGCGATGTGCCTGGCTATTTAATTCCGGCTATTTACTTGGATGCCGTCAAAAGTGGATTTCCGGACGGTTTAGCAAAAGTTCTTTATCATAATGAATTGGATATTTTATCGCTGGTGTCGTTATATGTTGTGTCTTCTAACTTATTAATGGAAGATTTGGAATCGGAAACAAGTGGTGCTTATACAAATATTGGTAAATGGTATGCAGACTTAAAGCAATTTGATCAAAGTGCCGCATATCTCGAACATGTCACCGCTGAAAGAGGGGCATCTTCAGCTTTAGCCCGTTATCTTCTAGCAATACAGAAAAAACGAGCGGGTCAGTACGAAGAGGCGGTCCAACTTTTTAAAGAAGCAGCACCTCATTTGCGTGGCAGTATCGAAGTAGAAGCGTGGATTCATACGGCAAAACTGTATGAACATCAATTACGCGATTTAGAGCAGGCCATTATCATGGCAGGATTTGCAAAACAGGCAAGTGAACATACGCATGTGCGACAATCACTCGTTATGGATATTGTCAAAAGACAGTCACGTTTAGAAGAGAAAAAGAGAAAAAAGAATCCAAAAAATGAAGAAGACTGAGCACGAAAAAACTACCTTATGCTATACTTAGCATAAGGTAGTTTTTTATGGAAGGGCGATTAAAATGGAAAATAAATTTACGTCTAAGGACATACTAGAAAAAGATTTTAAAACAGCTATGCGTGGCTACAATCAAGACGAAGTCGATCATTTCTTGGATGAAGTCATTCAGGACTATGAAGCTTTCTCAAAACGAATCGAACAACTTCAAAATGAAAACAAACGTTTACGGACGGAATTGGAAAATACTCCAAGAAAACAGGCGACACCGGCACCAGGTACTACAAATTTTGATATTCTACGACGCTTGTCTCATCTAGAAAATCATGTATTTGGCAACAAATTAGACAATAACTAAAACAATTGTTTTATTGTGATGAGTAGCGTATACTTAGTAAGCCATTTGAAATTCTGGCAATCGCTCTGGCGTTTTCGCTGGAGAGGAAAGTCCATGCTCGCACGGTTCTGAGATGACCGTAGTGATCGCGCTCAGTGAAACAATAAGCTGAGGCAGCTAGCAATAGCTGACGGCGGGTAGAACGCCTAAGTCTTCGGATACGGCCTAAATACCCTGAAGGTGCCACAGTGACGGAGCTGTATAAGAAATTATACAGGTGGAACGAGGTAAACCCCGTGAGCGAGAAACCCAAATTATGGTAGGGGCACTTTTCTGAAGGAAATGAACTGATGAAGAGGCAGACGTAAGTTTGCAGATAGATGGTTGCTGTCCACTAGTACGAGGTGCAAACCGCTTGAGTACGTGGAAACAAAACATGGCTTATAGAATTTCACATGGTCTTAAAATGCTTATTAAAGGCTCTCCTGTCAGGGGAGCCTTTCTTCATATTATGAGATGAATGCTTAGTAGAAATTTATAGATTTTCTGCTGTTTAATTTGATGCCTATCGAAAGGCGCTTATTATTAACTGGTACGATAAAAGATCATAGTACAATTTAAGATTTTACAAACACCTTATAAATCGATAACGTTTTAATGGTAAACAAAACAAACACTGAAATAGTGAACAACTGGAGAGGGAGTCATTATGACAACATTTAAATTGCTCGCAACAGCTGCAATGGGCCTTGAGTCTATCGTAGCTAACGAAGTAAAAGAATTAGGCTATGAAACAGAAACCGAGAACGGCAAAGTATTTTTTGAAGGAAATGAGCGAGATATCGCTAAAACCAATTTATGGTTGCGTACGGCTGACCGCGTGAAAATTATTGCCGGTGAATTTAATGCTTACACGTTTGATGAGTTGTTTGAACGCACAAAAGAAATCGAGTGGGAGAAATTTCTGCCACTCGATGCTGAATTTCCAGTTCAAGGGAAATCAGTAAAATCTACTTTGCACAGTGTGCCAAACTGTCAGTCAATCGTTAAAAAAGCAATTGTTGAGCGCTTGAAAAAAGCTTATCATCACAATTCATTTTTAGATGAAACAGGGCCTCGTTTTAAAATTGAAGTATCGATTTTAAAAGATAAAGTTCAATTATCGATTGATACGAGCGGAGCTGGTTTGCATAAACGCGGCTATCGTTTAGATCAAGGTGAAGCGCCTCTAAAAGAAACATTGGCTGCAGCACTTGTGAAATTGTCAAGATGGACGCCTGATCGTCCTTTCGTAGATCCATTTTGTGGTTCAGGTACCATTGCTATTGAAGCAGCGATGATTGGTCAAAATCTAGCGCCTGGTTACAACCGTGACTTTGATAGCGAAGAATGGCCATGGATTGGACAAGAAATTTGGGATGAAGTCCGTGCAGAAGCAGAAGAGTTGGCAAATTATGATCAACCCTTGAACATTACAGGGACAGATATCGATCACCGCATGCTGACAATTGCAGAAGAAAATGCTCGCGAAGCTGGATTTGCAGACTTAATTCACTTTGAACAGCGACAGGTCAAAGACTTTGTTGCAACAGAAGAAAATGGCGTTGTTGTAGGGAATCCACCATACGGAGAGCGTATTGGTGAAATTGAAATTATTGAAGAAATGATTGCAGACATGGGACGTGTCTTTGCAAAACACACAACTTGGTCTGTTTATATGCTGTCATCGATGGGGCGTTTTGAAACACTTTACGGACAACCTGCAACGAAAAAACGTAAATTATTTAATGGATTTATCCGTACGGATCTTTTCCAATTTTGGGGAGAACGTTCTAAAAAATAAATGAGACGAAACGGAAGGGCATCGGCTCTTCCGTTTCTCTGTGAGGAGAGTTTATGAGACAACCACTACCATTCCCTTTAACTAAGGATAAAACGTTCTTTGAATCACTCAATGACTGGATTGGCGATATATTTTATGACATACTGCCTGAAAAAGGTTACGATTTGCGCGATGAGCAAGTTTTTATGTCTTTCCAAATTGAACAAGCATTAAAAGAAAAATCAGTGCTGTTTGCAGAAGCAGGAGTTGGTACAGGTAAAACGATGGCTTATTTATTGCCAGCCATCGCCTACGCACGTTATACGGGCAAACCTGCACTTATTTCATGTGCAGATGAGACGTTAATCGAGCAATTGGTGAAAAAAGGCGGAGACGTTGATCGTTTAAATGATCTGTTTGACTTAAATCTCGATGTCCGGTTAGCAAAATCACGTGATCAGTATTTATGTTTGCAGCGTTTAGAAGGTGCAAAAAAGCGTAGCGATGCTGATTTTCTTTATGACATCGAAGACAGTTTGCCAGAATTTGTTAATAAGACGTTTTCCATGCAAAATACCTATCCGTACGGAGAACGCTCAAGTTATCCAGAAGTGACGGATGAAGAATGGCAGCAAGTAAATTACCACCCGGTTCAAAACTGTAATGCGTGCGATATGCGCAATAAATGCGGGCAGACTATCCACCGCAATCATTACCGGCAGGCAACAGATTTGGTCATTTGTTCACATGATTTCTTAATGGAGCATATTTGGACAAAAGAAGCACGTAAACGAGAAGGGCAAACGCCACTGCTTCCTGAATTCTCTCAAATTGTTTTAGATGAAGGTCATTTACTCGAGTTTTCGGCACAACGTGCGTTGACATACGAAGTGCAAGAAAGCACATTGCAAGATGTGACAGAAAGCATTCTTTCAGATGGCATGCGTGAAAAAACATTGAATATGATCGAGCAAACAATCGATCTTCACAATGAATTTTTCCGTTTGCTGCGCATTCACACAGTTAAAAGTGACGAAGACCGCAAAGCGATTACCAAAGATCCAGAACTAGTCAAAGTTGGAAACATGCTCGTTCGCCACATCGATTTAATGATGGAGGAATTTGTTTTTGAAGGAGAATTGTTTACAATTCCTGAATATGAACTGCGCTTAGCAGAAGAGTATTTTGAGCAATATACGTTCTCGATGCGTTTGTTTGTAGAAGAAGGCGATGCTGTAACGTGGTTAGAAATAAAAGACGAGATCGAGACATTAATTATTATGCCACGTCTTGTTACTGATATTTTGGACGAAAAATTGTTTGATGGAAAAACCCCAATTGTTTTTTCTTCCGCTACATTATCGATTCAAAAAGATTTTACTTATCTGTCAGATAGTCTCGGTATCGACAAATTCCAATCGTTTTCAGTATCGTCTCCATTTGATTACGAGGATGTTATGAAAATTTTTAAACATCCGCTAGAGCAGCAACAGAAGTTTGAGCGTGTCTATGATTTATTTAGTACGGGAGACCAAACATTGGTATTGTTTACATCGAAATTCGATATGGACAATTTTAAAAAATCTCTGCCTTTAGATCATCACTATACAATCGAGTTTGAAGGCGACCGTGAACTGTCGACGGTCGTTAAAGAATTCCAAGATGGCAAATTCCAAGTGTTGTGTTCCTATCATCTCTGGGAAGGACTCGACCTACCGGGTGAAGCATTAACGAAAGTGATTATGGTCGATTTGCCGTTCCCACCAAAAGACCCTGTTTTTGATGCGAAACGCAAATTCAGCCACAATCCGTTAGAAGAAATTGATTTACCTTTCATGCAGCTTCGTCTTCAACAAGGCATTGGTCGTTTGATCCGAACATCTAAAGATCATGGCGAAATTCATTTACTGTTAAACGAAGATGAACTGCGTGTCGAACATTTATGGGAAACAATTTTGCCAGTTCCGGCTCAAAACTTTTAAGTTAGCAGTTTTCTTATGATACACTTATTCCAACAACCATTGGAGGGATTTGTTTGTCACTTGAAAAGCAGTTTACTGAACATTTTAGTAAGATAAAAGGCTACGAAGAAGCTATTGCGTTATTGCACTGGGATATACGGACAGGTGCGCCCAAAAAAGGAACGAAGCTTCGTTCTGAAAGCATTGGCACGTTATCAGCAGCCGCTTTTAGCCTATCGACTTCAGATGAATTCGGTGAGTTATTGTCTCTTTTGGAAGCAGAACAAGTAACATTAGATCCATTTATCCGTCGTTCAGTAGAAGAAGCGCGGAAAGAATTTGATTTAAGCAAAAAAATTCCTCCCGAGGAATACAAGAGATTTGTTGTATTAAAATCTGAAGCAGAATCCGTATGGGAAACAGCTAAGTCGGATTCGGATTTTTCGTCGTTTCTTCCCTATTTAGAAGAACTAGTTAGTACTACAAAAAAAATGATCGGTTACTGGGGAGAGAAAAACGGCAGTCCTTACAATACGCTACTCGATCAATACGAACCTGGTATGACGACTGAAATTCTAGATGAAGTGTTCGGCAAACTTCGTGAACGCATTGTGCCATTGCTGCAAAAAATTGCAGCCTCATCGAATAAACCGGAAACGGCGTTTTTATACGACTATTTTCCAAAACAAGCACAACAAGATTTCAGCCGTCAAATGCTCGAGCAGTTAGGCTATGATTTTGAAGCCGGTCGACTGGATGAAACAGTGCATCCGTTTATGACTTCTATTAATCGCCAAGATATCCGGGTAACGACGAAGTATGACGAAAATGATTTCCGAACAGCTGTGTTCGGTACAATTCACGAAGGAGGCCACGCAATGTACGAGCAAAATCTCGGAGAAGCATTGGCAGGTCTTCCTATTGAAACTGGTGCATCCATGGGCATGCACGAATCACAGTCGTTGTTTTGCGAAAACTTTATCGGACGAAATGAATATTTTTGGCAGCAAAACTTTAATTTATTGAAAGAATATGCGCCAGACCAGTTTAGCAAGGTTAATCTGACCGACTATGTTCGTGCAATCAATGAATCCAAACCATCGTTAATTCGCATTGAAGCAGACGAATTGTCATACGCACTGCATATTATGGTGCGTTACGAACTTGAAAAAGGCTTGTTTAATGGAGACCTTCAAGTAAGTGATTTGCCAGAAATGTGGAATGATAAATACGAAGAATATTTAGGTGTACGACCTACGAATGATGCAGAAGGCGTGTTGCAAGACGTTCACTGGGCGGGAGGAAGCTTTGGTTACTTCCCTTCTTATGCACTAGGGTATATGTATGCAGCACAGTTTAAAAACGCCATGCTAAAAGACTTGCCAAACTACGATGAATTATTAGCGCAGCAAAACATTGAGCCTATTCGTGAATGGCTAACTCGTCATATCCATCGTCATGGTGCCTTTAAAAAGCCAATGGATATTTTAAAAGACGTTACAGGGGAAGGCTTAAATGCAGATTATTTAGCGGAATACCTTGAAGAAAAATATTCAAAAATTTATCAACTCACTATGTAATCATCAGCCGCCGCGAATTTTCGTGGCGGTTTTTTCTTTTTTTAATCATGATAACTGGCAATGCATTCAATGTTTTTCTGCTCCACTGCTGATTGAAGTGGTTTGAAAACGCCAATTTCATATAGAACAGGACAAATAGCGAATGTTTTGATTATAATGAGAGCGGAGGCGATAAGCGATGTTAAAATCATTCAGTTTAGAAGGTAAGACAGCCATTGTTACAGGTGCTGGTAAAGGAATCGGAAAAGCGATTGCCGTGGCATTTGCAGAAGCAGGCGCGAACGTCATGTTGGTCGCCCGGACAGCAACAGATTTGCAAAACACGCAGCAGGAGATTGGCAACGATCGTACGGCTTATACGATTGCTGATATTACAAAACGTACTGAGATTCAAGCGGCAGTTGAAAAAACAGTGCAGCAATTTGGAGCAATCGACGTTTTAGTGAATAATGCCGGAATGAATATCCGTTCTTCATTGTCTGATGCAACGGATGAGGAATGGCATAAAATCATGGATACTAACGCACAAAGTGTCTTTATGTTTTCACAAGAAGCTGTTAAAAAAATGAACAGCGGCAGTTCAATCATTAATATTAGCTCAGTCGGAGGCGACCGTGCTTTGAAGACTGGCGTTATATATGCAGCTTCAAAAGCTGCCATTATTCAGATGACCAAAGTCATGGCGATGGAATGGGGACCTCAAAATATTCGTGTCAACGCGATCGGACCTTGGTATTTTAAAACGCCGTTAACAGAAAAAATTCTAAGTGATCCTGAATACTTGGATTCCATCCTAGCAGTAACACCAATGAAACGTGTTGGAGAATTACCAGAAGTAGCGTCGCCCGTAGTATTTTTGGCTTCAGACGCAGCAAGTTATATTACTGGACAAACGCTTTTTGTCGATGGTGGCATGTCTATCCACGGATTTTCATAAGAAGATCAACATCCTTCTCTAAATTGAGAAGGATGTTTTTCGTTCGCTCGTAAAAATGATATGATAGATAATAGTATGCGGAGAAGGAGATTTCTAAATGACAGTTGTTGATCATCATAAAGAATTATTTGAAACGGCCCACCTTTATCAGATTTTTAAAGATAACGAAGATACCGAACGCGAGGCCAAAGCTCATTTATTTGCAAAAAAAATCTTAAAAAATAATTTTATCATTGGCTTTGCTGGACATTTTTCCTCTGGCAAGTCATCGATGATTAATGCATTAACGGGTGAGACTTTGTTGCCATCTAGTCCAATTCCGACCAGTGCTAACATTGTTAATGTCCAAAAAGCGGATACGGATTTTGCGATTGTGAATATGCGAAACGAAAAGCCGGTTTACTTTCCTGAGAATTACGATTTTAATGCGGTAAAGGAATTTTGTAAGAGCGGAGAAGTTACGCAAATTGACATTGGGCACCAGGCTTCTGTTTTGCCAAAAGGCATCACAGTTATGGATACACCGGGCGTTGACTCAACGGATGACGCTCACCGGTTATCAACAGAATCGGCTCTTCACGTGGCAGATATGGTCTTTTATGTGATGGACTATAACCATGTTCAATCCGAATTGAATTTTAATTTCACGAAAGAATTGCAGAAATACACGGAATTGTATTTAATCGTTAATCAAATTGATAAGCATCAAAACAGTGAAATGAGCTTTGTGGATTTTCAACAATCTGTTCACGATTCGTTTGCAGCTTGGGGAGTCGTTCCTAAAGGTATTTTCTTCACGTCTTTAAAAGATTTTGAGTTTCCGGGGAATGATTTTGAACAGGTCAAGTCTTTAGTATCTTCAACTATGCAAAACTGGGAAGGTCATGTTGGCGAAGCTTCTGATTCTGCTTTAAGTCAGCTAAAAGACGAGCACATTAAGTACTTAGAAGATGAAAAAGCAGAACGTCTGGATGCATTTTCAGCTGTTCTGGATCCACAAGAATGGGAAATGCGTGAGGATTTGAAAAAAGAACATGCATTAGTATCTCGTAGAATGTCTGTACAGGATTTTGAGAGCTGGCAGGCGACATTTGAAAAGAATCGCAAAGAACTACTGGAAAACTCGAATATCATGCCTTATGAACTACGTAATGCGCTAACGAGCTACTTGAAATCTGTTCAACCGAACTTCAAAGTTGGCATGTTGTTCAGTGGCAAAAAGACTGAAGAAGAACGCCAAAAAAGACAGCAAGACGTACAAGAGCGACTTGACTCGACGGTTTCATCTCAAATTACCACTCACATAAAAAAGTTAATGAAGTCTTCGTTGAAAGATGCTAATTTATTGAGTGATAGTGAATCTTTAGCAATTGATGACATCGTCTTTACTGTGCCGTTTTCTGTTGTAAAAGAGCAAACGCCAGCAGGAGCTTCCGTAACAGGGGATGCCGTACTAAACTTTGCCAAAAGTATTTCAACGGCTGTTCAGCGTTGGTTCATTCGTGAAACGGATGGTTGGAAAAAAGCGCAAGAAGAGAAGTTTGAAGGTTTGACAGATGACGCTAACACGGAAATTGATATGAAATCACAAACACTTTCCAAAAAAATGTTGGCAATTCAAACACTTGAGGAAATGGATAGCAAAATCGATAAAGTGAAACGTTCTTATTCGGCAATGTTACCTAAACAAAAAACAGCGGCAGCAGAAAAAGTAGAACAATGGCTAGGTGAATTTGAAGTTTCCATTGAGGATATGACCGAATTCGATTCATCTATGCTTGAAAAAGACGATCAACAGCAACAGCAACAAGAACAGCAAATAAAAATAGCAGAAGTGGCAGAGTTTGACGAACAAGCTGTACTGGAGCGTGCTAATCGTACAGCAGCAGTTATTGATCCAATCAAAGGTTTTGCTGAAACGGCGGCCTATTTAAAACGTAAAGCAGGTCGTTTAGAAGGTCAGGAATTCACGATTGCTTTGTTTGGCGCTTTTAGTGCTGGGAAGTCATCTTTTTCCAACGCTTTAATGGGAGAAACGGTATTGCCGGTGTCACCAAACCCCACAACCGCTACAATCAACCGTATTCGTCCAGTCTCAGAGCAACATCCACATGAAACAGCAGATGTGCGATTAAAAACGCATGCGCAAATGACTGAAGATGTTAAAAATTCTTTCCATGCATTAGGTGTGCCAATCACCTCTCTTGATGATGCATATGCCAAGTCGTCAAAGTTACCGGAAGATACGCCGACTGAGCAACAAGTTCACAAATCCTTTATTAACGCGTTTAACAAAGGCTACCCGAATTTCAAAGATCGTTTAGGTGAGACGATCCGGACAGATCGTGAAGCCTTCGGATTGTATGTAGCAAAAGAAGAGAAAAGCTGTTTTGTTGATGAAATCGATTTTTATTATGATTGTGAACTAACACGAAATGGTGTTACGCTTGTCGATACACCAGGAGCGGATTCAATTAATGCGCGCCATACCAATGTTGCATTTGAATATATTCGTAATGCCGATGCCATTTTGTTTATCACCTATTACAACCATGCGTTTGCACGAGCAGATCGAGAATTCCTGATTCAACTTGGGCGAGTTAAAGACGCATTTGAAATGGATAAAATGTTCTTTGTCGTCAATGCTATCGATTTGGCTAATAACGTGGAAGAAAAAGACGCCGTTGTGACGTATGTACAGGACGAACTACAGCGTTTTGGCATTCGTTTCCCACGTCTGTTTGGGGTTTCTAGCCTACTGGCGCTACGTGACCGTGAGCATTCAGGAATGCCGCAATTTGAAGAAGCGTTTCAGTATTTCTTAAAAGAAGAACTAAAAGGTATGGCTGTCCAATCACTTGCAGAAGAAGAGCAAAAAGCAGTCAACCGGTTCGGCAGTTTGATCGAAGATACGGAAAAGAATTTATTAAGAAAAGATGAGCGACTTAGTGAACTTAAGCATCTTGAGCAACAGTTGCGGAAACTCTTCTCGGCATCCATTGCAAAGCTATTAGAGCGCGAAGCCTTACAGGAATTAGACGAATTGCTGTATTACGTCAATCAACGAGTCTTTTACCGTTTTAATGATTTCTTTAAAGAGGCTTTTAACCCGTCCGTTTTTTCGAACAAATCGGCACAGCAAGCACTAGATACAGCGTTACTGGATATGAATGAAATGACAGGCTTTGATTTTCAGCAGGAGTTGCGTGTCACAAATTTCCGTCTGTGTCAGTTTATCGAAAAGAAACTAGAATCGCGGTTTAAAGAAGATACGGCGAAACTAAAAGAACAAAATTCTGGATTTTCGTTTACTCCATACGAAGTGCAAGAAGCGAACTCGCTAGACATGACCAAGCCGTTTACAGAAGCAGATTATTCATCGGTAAAATCATATTATAAAAACAATAAAAGCTTTTTTGAGAAAAACGAAAAAGAGAAATTACGTGATGCGCTGCAAGCTTTGATGGAACCTGATGCGTTAAGCTATTTAGATAAAGAGAAAAAAGTACTGAGCAACTGGGCAGAATTTTGGATTGAACAAGAAGCAGAGGGATTGCGTCAGCATATTTTACGCCAAGCCGTAGACCAAATCGACTCAGAGCGGACGTTACTGCAACAATCCGAAAAGCTGGCACAGTGGAAACAATTGTATTCAAATTTGATGGACGGAAGGGTGTAGACGATGTCAGTTTTTATTGAAACAATCGATACCGAAAACCATAGATGGATCGATGCAAGATTCGATTTGAAAAATTCATTAGCGGGCAAAAAAACGTATGAAGATGAGCATGTAGCAGGAGCTGTATTTTGGGATTTGGAAAATGATATGTCTGACATGTCATCTTCTGAAGGGCGACATCCAATGCCATCTGACCGGCAGCTGACCGAGCTAATCAAATCAACTGGCTTGAAACATAACGATTCAATTGTTATTTATGACCAAGGTGGTTCGCCATATGCGACACGCGCTTGGTGGTTGTTGAAATATGCAGGATTTGAAAAAGTTCATATTAGCAAAAAAGGCTTTAGTCAGCTCAAAGAGCAGGGAATTAAAGTCGCGCAGGATCAATCAACATACCAGCCAACGGAAATAGAGCCGGTATTTAACCGAGCTATTTTTGCCGATCAAGCTTACGTAAAAAGCATTATTAGTGGCGATGAATTAGGGGTCTTAGTTGATGCTCGTTCTGCAGAACGCTATGCAGGACTTGTTGAACCAATTGATCCGGTAGCTGGACGGATTCCGGGAGCACGAAACTTAGATTGGGCTCAATTTGTTGCTGAAGACGAATTTCATGTAGGCGACGACATTAGCCACATTGTTCAAAAACACGAACCTGCTGTTGTCTACTGTGGCAGCGGTGTCACTGCAGCTGCCTTGTATGCGATCATGACAGAAAAGGGCTATGATCAGTTACGATTGTATATGGGCAGTTTCTCAGACTGGATCACAGATGCAGAAAATGTCGTTGAATTTGACCGTGGCGAACACCCAGAAGCGGCAACAGATGAAACTAAAAAAATCTTAGCCACATTAATCGAAGAAGGCTATTCAGGCGAAATGCTTATGAAGAAATTCGAATACGAAAAAACGTTATTAAGTAATCTGGATAAGTAAATTTTTTGGCGATACTTTCTAGGGGGCTTCTAAAAGTGACCAGAACAGTTTCAGAACTACTCAACTAAAAAAATCCCCGATAGCATCCATGGCTATCGGGGATTTTTTTTATTCAGTTTCCAACATTTCGGTATTGCGTGTTAACAAGACACGAATGATTTGATGATTTTCCATTTCACGGACTGTGATGGTGTGACTCGGCATTTCTACCGATTCACCTTCACCAATATCGGTGTTTTTTAACTGGATCCAACCACCAATGGTATCAACATCTTCGCTATCATCAAATTCTATCGCAAAACGATCTTCTAAATCGGACAACAGCACACGGCCATTCAATAAATAATTATTGATATCGACGGCTTTAATTTCGTCGCGTTCGTCTTCGTCAAACTCATCCCGAATTTCCCCGACAATTTCTTCTAAAATATCTTCCATCGTGATCACTCCGGCAGTTCCGCCGTATTCATCGACAACAATCGCCATATGGACATGTTCTTTCTGCATTTTCAATAACACGTCTTGAATCGGTGCCATGTCATGGACAAAGGGAATATCATGAACGACGATGCTGTCATTTAAATCTTGTAGGTACGTGTAATTGGTCAGCATTTCCTTGACGTTGATAAAACCGAGAATGTCGTCTTTATCCCCTTTTTCGGTAACAGGGTAACGCGTATACTGATGGTCTCGCACAATCTCCATCAAGTCATTATGGCTCATTTCAAGTGAAATGGTCTCCATTTGTGTTCGGGGTAGCATAATGTCTTTTGCTAACCGTTCATCGAAAGAAAAAATATTCTGCATATACGACAATTCCGTTTGATTGATCTCACCACTGTGATAACTTTTCGTCATGATGATTTTCAGTTCTTCTTCTGAATGGGCCTGCTCGTGTTCTGCGGGTTCAATACCAAAAGTACGTAAAAGCAGACGGGCTGAGCCATTCATTAGCCAGATAAAAGGCGCTAAGATGACGCCAAACAGATAAAGGGGTCTGGCAAAAACAAAAGCCATTTTCTCCGCATATTGGATAGCTAGAGTTTTAGGCGCCAGTTCGCCAATTACCACATGAAGAAATGTAATCACCGTAAATGCGATGATAAAGGAGAAAATAGATGCAGTCGGTTCTTCGATCCCAAAGTTTTCAAAAACCGGATGCAAGAGCCTTTCTACAGTCGGTTCGCCAAGCCAACCAAGGCCAAGTGCCGTTACGGTAATCCCTAATTGACAAGCGGATAAATAATAATCCAAATTGCTAATGATTTTCTTCGTTAGAATGGCATTTTTATGGCCTTCTGAAACGAGTTGATCGATGCGGGACATCCTGACACGGATAATGGAAAACTCCGATCCAACAAATAAAGCGGTCAGCCCGATTAAAAGCGCAACCATAACCAAATTGAGAATGAGTATACTGTCCAATTCGTCCCTCCGACTTGGAGGGTTCACCTCTGCTTTCTATAAGTAAACACAGTATAACATAAAAGAAAGAGCATTTGCTTTACGGACGAATCAATAAATAATCAGACTAAACGTATTGAATGCAGCAGCGAATAAACATATGATGAAGAGAGAGAAAAGGAGTGATTAGATGAACGCGTTATGGCATGGGGGAACAATCTATACAATGGAAGCAGAAGGTACTACAACAGAAGCTGTGTTAGTGTCTGACGATCGCATAGAGAAGATTGGGGCTTATGAAGAGTTAAAACCATTCGCTGATAAGGAAATTAATCTAAAAGGCGCGAGCATGTATCCAGGATTAGTTGATAGCCATATGCACATGATCGGCCACGGTGAAAAATTGATGCGCGTCGATTTGTCAAAAATCGAAAGCTCAGAAGAAATGCGTGAACAATTAATTGAGTCAACGAAAGAACTAAAAGAAGACGACTGGTTTATCGGGGAAGGCTGGAATGAAAATAATTTTGCAGACCGTAAAATATTCCATCGCCATGAGCTTGATGAAATTAGTAAGTCACCAATGCTGCTGAAACGAGTTTGCCGTCATGCAATTTTGGCGAACTCGAGTGCATTAGCACTTGCGGGAATTACAAAGAAAAGTCTAGACCCAGAAGGTGGACTCATCGTGCGGGATGCAGATGGAGAGCCGACGGGTTACTTATTAGATGCAGCACAGGATTTAGTATCCAATCAAGTCCCGGAAGTTAGCGTTAATTATTTAACACGTGCTTTGCAAAAATCAGTAGATCATTTACTATCGCTCGGATTAACGGGCGCCCACACAGAAGACATGGGCTATTACGGTCATTATTCACGACCGCTCGAGGCTTTTAAAAATGTGATTGGAGACCATATGAAATTCCGTGCACATTTGTTAAGAGCGCACAGTGCGTTTGAGGAAATGATGGAAAACGCTTCTTATGCTGAACCGTTTATTGACCCCGGCCCAATGAAAATTTTTGCTGATGGGTCGATTGGTGGGCGCACAGCTTTGTTAAGCAAACCCTATAATGATGATCCGTCTACTGTCGGTGTGGCAATTCAGTCAGATGAGGAATTAAAACGGCTGGTGTCTGTTGCACGCAAACACGGAGAAGCTGTAGCGATTCATGTGATTGGAGACCTTGGGCTTGAAATGGCGTTAGACGCCATTGAAGCACATCCGGTATCTGCACACAAACGGGACCGTCTTATCCATGCGATGGTCGTCCGTGAAGATTTAGTAGCGCGCATGCAACAAATCGAAGTGGCGTTAGATCTTCAGCCAAGTTTCGTGACGTCTGATTTTCCTTGGGTAGTGGAACGGCTGGGTGAAGGCCGTTTAGAATGGTCATACGCTTGGAAAAAACTATTGGACCACGGCTTGATTTGTGCCGGGGGATCGGATGCGCCAATTGAAGAGGCAGACCCGCGTCTTGGGATTTACGCTGCGGTGACACGTAGGAAGCCCTATGAAACGCATGCAGGTTACCAGCCAGAAGAAAAACTATCACGCTTTGAAGCCGTTCAGTTGTACACCAGTGGGAGTGCCGCGACGATCGGCAAGGAAAACGTACGAGGGATTATTCGTGAAGGATTTGACGCCGATTTCACGGTATTTGACCGAGATCTATTTGCGGGTAACGAAGAACAGATTTTAGAAGTTGAAACCGTAATGACCGTCGTAGCAGGAGAAATTATGTATCAACAAGGTGGAAAAAAATAATGGCAAAAGAAGCATATATTATTACGGGCGCATCCAAAGGAATCGGTTTTGAATGGAGTCGACAACTTAATGAACAAGGTCACCAAGTCATTGGAATTGCGCGCACTAAACCAGAAAACTGGCCAAATGAAAACTTTCTGGCGTTTGACCTAACAAAACTAGATGCTATTGAAGATATGATGGGACAGGCATTAAAGTGGATTTCGAAAGATACGGAAACCATTGTGCTAGTAAATAACGCGGGGACGATTGAACCGATAGGATTTGCTCATACAAACGACACAGCACAAGTTAGCCAAAGCATTGTCCTTAATTTAACGGCGCCGATGTTATTGTGTGGTGCATTTATTGCACAGCTGAAAGACCGGTCGAGTCACAAAAAAATCATTAATATTTCTTCAGGAGCGGGCCGCAAAGCTTATGAGGGATGGAGCGCTTATTGTGCTGGAAAAGCAGGGTTGGATCATTTTAGCTCTTGCTTGGACGCAGAAAATGCCGATGTAAAAGTAGTGTCAGTAGCACCTGGAATCATTGATACGGGCATGCAAGAAAAAATCCGCCAAAGCGAAGCGGCTGATTTTCCTTTACTGGAAAAGTTTCTTCACTACAAAGAAAATGGCCTGTTAAGCAGCCCAGAAGAAACAGCAGCGATGTTGATGGACATGACGCAAAGACCAGATTTTAATAAGTTGCCGACCATTTTAGACATCCGCAATTTGCCGGCAATCGGAGAGGGGCAACTAGAGTGAGCAAGACACCGGAACACATTTTGACAAAACTTACGGATGCCAACCAAGCAGGAATTGATATGACAAGTCCAAAGGCTGTCGTCACGTTCTTACTTGCACAAGGCGAAAAAGAATCGATCTTGTTTTTCTACAAACCCAATAGCGTCGAGTTCGACTTCGACAAATTTAATGGCGCTGTTTCAGAAATGAACGAACGTAAAAACTAATCCAGCGATTCGCTGGGCTAAGTCCATTATTAAAAATAGAAATGGACATTCTTGGTGTTATGACGCCAATCGTTGCAGTAAAAGTATGATAATAGTGGTTGAAAGGGCAATTCGCTTCGCGCGAGTTGCCCTTTTTTTGAGGCATTTTGGCGTTTGGACAGTAAAGTATATGATGCGGACAGTATCCTGTGAGATTTGGACAGTATTTGTTGGAAAATGGACAGTATTTCATTGTATTCGGACAGTATATCCAAATAATTGGAATAAACTAATAAGAATTTTCTTAAGCTTTTATTGCGAGGCGTAGCCATCAAAAATATTAATAGAAAAAGCCGCTCAAGAGGCGGCTTTCCAACATTTCAAATGTATTTCGTACTTAATAAATGAACCACATGCATGCCTTGGGATTTTCCTAAGTTTGACATAGAGTCTCTACAGAAGCAGCTTAAAGACAAACTGCATCAAATAAAGCCGAAGAGTCAAATTTAACAAGCAGAATTTGCTATTTGAAACGTCTTATTTTCAGTAGCTAGGAGGAATTCTAAAACGGTAGAAAAAGCGAAAAGAAGAAAAGAGACAGAAGCATACTCATTCCATAAGCTCCACCCATTCTGGAATTTTTAATGCACACAAGATGGAAAGTTCTTCTGCTCTTTTCTCTTGGTAGGAACTTATCGCTTTTAATGGATCGTCTACGATTGCGGGATGGGTCATTACTTCGACTGTTTTGCCTTTAAATTGCTGAAGGCTGTTGAAAATGTCTTTGCTAATCCCGTTGTCATAAAAATTCAGCCATAAAACTTCTGATAAAAGAACAGTCGGATGTTTTTTCAAAGAATCTACATACCGAACAGGAACGCAATATTCTTCAGCAAGTGTTAGTACGACATTTTTTAATGCTTCCCAGCCATGGACGTGATGATGACTATCTATGTGATGGAGCGGAATGCCGGTAGCGATAAAGGCATTTAGTTGAGTTCGCCATTCTTTTTCTACGTCTTCCAAACGCGGAGGATCCATCTCCTCAAAAGAACTTGTATATTTAAACAAGCCTTGCGCATTGATTAATGACGGTACCTCTTTACTTAAAGGCACTCCCCAAGTTAGCACAAGGTGGATTCCTACGCGCAAAGAGGGAAACTGTTTCGCTTTTTCTACAGCATAGTCTTTTGCAAGTCCATTCATCATAAGTGTAGTGGATTGAACAACCCCATTGGTGTGAGCTTGGATGATTCCATCCGTCACACCTTCAGTTAATCCAAAGTCATCTGCATTAAATAGCACTCTCACTAATAAAGCCCCCTTTACTTATTCGTCCATCAAGTAATTGCGACTGATGACAAAATTTGTTTTGTCTCCTCGAAAGTAGGAGCGTGAATACTCGAATACATTGCCATTTATATCCTCTGCTACGGTCTCGATATAAAAGCAAGGCAATCCTTCTTTATACTGCAGATGCTGAGCAACTCGCTCATCTGGAAAGATAATTTCTACATGCTCAGTGGTCTTAGCAATTTGTAAATGATAAACCTTTTTTAGTGTTTCATACAAAGAAGATTCTGCATGTTGTTGCGTAATACCAGGTGCTAATGACCATGGAATATAAGAAATTTCGAATTGTGTTGGCTCTCCATTTGCTTTTCTAATTCTTTCTATGCACTGAATTGGATCGTCGATAGATACATTTAAAACTTGTTTTAATGATTCTGTAGCAGGAATTACTTGAATGCTGACAAGCGATATTTCTGCTTTTTTACCTTGAACTGCTATTTGATCACTATAGCGCTCAACAGTATGGGAAAGTGTCTGTTTCACTTTTTGTTCTGCAACAAAAGTACCGTTGCCCTGTTTTCTGACGAGGTAACCTTCCATAGTAAGTTGTTTTAGTGCAGTTCGAACAGTCGTCCGACTAACATTAAAGTCTTTACACAATTCTAACTCGGTTGGAATTCTGTCACCTACTTTATAAGTCCCTAATTTTATCTGATTAAGTAAGTCTTCTTTAATGTAAGCATGAAGTGCCTGATTTTTATCCATTGCAATGCTCCTTCATTATTAATGTCTAAAGTGTACAAGATTAAAGATACAATAACAAACTTTTATCACATTAAAGTTAAATGTATTTTTGTTATATACAAATTTTTAAATGTATGATACATTACATTTAAGAAAAAAAGTTATTATTAACAGAATAAATTGACTAATTAGGCGTGGCTTAAGAAGGTCTACATGTAGCTAGATCTACAGCTCTATTAGTATGTTTTGCACAATAGAGTGAGAGCGCTTTCATCTTAACGGTAAAGGAGTTTTGTGAAATGAGTTTAAAGATAGTTGTTATCGGCGGTGGCTCAAGTTATACCCCTGAAATTATTGAAGGGATTATTCGAAGACATGATTCATTGCCTGTAACGGACATTGTATTGGTCGACGTAGAAAATGGAAAGGACAAACTACAAGTAGTTGGAGAACTTTCAAAAAGAATGATTTTGAAATCCGGTAAGCCTATTAACCTGACATGGACATTGGATCGCAAACAAGCCTTAATAGGTGCTGATTTTGTATCTACACAAATCCGAGTCGGAGGATTAGAAGCAAGGGCGAAAGACGAACGTATTCCATTAAGTCATGGATTTATCGGACAAGAAACAAATGGAGCTGGTGGAATTTTTAAAGCATTTAGAACGATTCCGGTCATGATGGAAATGGCAGAAGATATTCATCATATTTGTCCTGAAGCGTGGATGATCAATTTTACAAATCCAGCAGGAATTATTACAGAAACGCTATTAAAGCATTCAGCGCACGATAAAGTTATCGGCGTGTGCAATATTCCTTTTAATATGCGCCATTCTACAGCTGAGATTTTGGATGTTTCGCCAGAGGAAGTAGAAATTGAATTCATCGGAATAAATCACTTTGTTTTCGGAAAAAAAGTGACAGTGAATGGGCTGGATTATACAGAAGAAGTGCTAAACAAATTAAAACAAGGTTTGGATTACTCTCCCGCGAATATCGTGAATCTTGGCTGGTCAAGTACATTTATCGATGCAACAAAGCTTTTGCCTAATCCCTATCATCAATATTACTTCCAAACAAAAGAAGTATTAGCCAAGGACATTAAAGCGTTTAATGAAAACGGAACGCGTGCAGAAAATGTACAAGAACTAGAAAAATCATTATTTGAACTTTATCAAAATCCAAACTTAAATGATAAACCGAAAGAACTTGAAGAACGTGGAGGTGCATTTTATAGCGACGTGGCTTGCAGCTTAATGAATTCCATTTACAATAACAAAAAAGACGTACAAACAGTCAATACCTTCAACAATGGTGCTATTCCGGATTTGCCTTACGACGCAGTAATTGAAACCAATTGCATCATTTCTAAAAATGGGGCAAAGCCCATTTCGGTCGGTCCACTGCCTTCAGTGATTAAAGGAGTGGTTTACCAAATGAAGGCATTTGAAGAACTTGTTATTAAAGCCGGTCTCTCTGGCAATTACAATGATGCGTATAATGCAATGATTATGAATCCTCTAGTGAGTGATGAAAAGGGCAGTAAAATCTTGCTAGACGAACTGTTAAAAGCACACAAAGATTACTTACCACAATTCGAGGAGGAGACAGGATGAATGGTAAAGTTACCGAAAAGTTTATTGAGATTGCGGGTAGAATTGGTGCACAGCGTCACCTTGTAGCAGTTCGTGATGGTTTTGTTTCTATCATGCCGTTAATTATTGTAGGATCACTGGCTATTTTAATCAATAACTTTCCGCCATTAGGTTCTTTCAATTTTGTAGAATGGATGAATGGCGTATTAGGTGAAGGAAACTGGCAAGCGGTCGGGGGGAGTATTTGGAATGGAACATTCGCAGTTTTAGGACTTTTAGTTGCGTTTTCGATTGCTTACAATCTAGCAAAGTCCTATGAAATAGATGGTTTGTCTGCAGGTTTAATATCTGCTGCAGCTTACATTATGCTTGTTCCAGTAACAGAAGATTGGGGATTGAACTTTGCTTGGCTGGGAGCTCAAGGTTTATTTGTTGCAATGATTCTTTCAATTGGTTTGACAGAGTTATTTCGAATTTTAGTAAAATCACGATGGACCATTAAAATGCCAGAAGGTGTTCCTGAAGGGGTTGCACGTTCGTTCCAAGCTTTAATTCCAGCAACCATTATCTTAATTTTAGTGGGTTGCTTCCAGGCCCTTATGAGTATTTTTGCCGAGATAAGTGTATTTGAATTTATCTTTATCGTGATTCAACAACCGTTACAAGGACTCGGAAATACACTGCCAGCCGCGATTTTTATTGCCTTTTTGAATCACTTATTGTGGTTCTTCGGGTTACATGGAACAAATATTATTGGCTCTATTATTGAACCACTGTATTTGCCCTTGATTCAAGAAAACTTAGAACTTTTCAAAAGTGGGGTTTCCGCATTTGATGTGCCAAATACAGTAACTAAGCCATTTCTTGATTCGTATGTATTTATGGGGGGATCAGGTACAACAATTGCGTTAATCGCAGCGATTTTTATTGTCATCAGAAAAGAAAAAAATCATCCTTATCGTGAAGTTGGAAAACTTTCTTCTCCAGCCGCAATATTCAATATCAACGAACCTGTAATTTTTGGCTTACCGATTGTACTTAATCCGGCTATGTTAATCCCATTTATAATGGTGCCTGTAACCTTAACCATCACTTCTTATCTAGCTTTGTCTAGCGGCTTGGTACCAAAGACTGTTGCCATAATTCCATGGACTACACCACCCATTTTAAGTGGTTATTTAGTGACAGGTGGGAGTTGGCGAGGGGTTGCACTGCAAGTATTTAATCTGGTGCTCGCTACATTGATGTATATTCCATTTGTTATAGTAGGAGCAAGAGCTTTAAGAAAACAAGCGGGGAGAGAATAACGATGCAAACAGTAGAAGAAATCCAAATGTTGTCATTCACGATCATTTTACATGCTGGAAACGCACGGTCTAGTTCAATGGAAGCGATTACTTTAGCAAAAAACTATAAATTTGATGAGTCTCGCAAAAAAATTGCAGAAGCCGAAGAGGAATTTACTGTAGCCCATCAGCAGCAAACTAAGCTTTTGCAAGAAGAAGCGAACGGAGAAGTCAACCTAATTTCTGTGATTTTAGTTCATGCCCAAGATCATTTGATGACAGCAATAACAGTGAAAGACTTAGCGAGTGAAATGATCGATATGTATGAAAAAATGCAAATGATTGAGGAGGCAAAAAAATGAAGATTATTTTGGTATGTTCGGCCGGAATGTCTACTTCTATGCTAGTGAACAAAATGAAAAAAGCGGCTGAAGAAAGACAGATGAACGTAGAAATTAGTGCAGTTGCAGAATCACAATTAAAAAATAATTTAGAAAAAATTGATGTCGTCTTGATTGGTCCACAAGTTAGATACCTTGAAAAAAAGATTAAACAACAAGTAGAACCACTGGGAATCAAAGTGGATATTATTAATCAGATGGCATATGGAATGATGCAAGGCGACAAAGTATTAGACCAGGCAATTGAGTTAAAGGGATAAGGTACTATAGCGGTATTCACCTACACTAAGCTATCGTTTGCTTTGGTAGCTTAGTTAATACTTATGAAAAAATGGAAAATATTGCGGAAAAAATTTGGGGAACACAAATAGCGAAGGAGTTTGAAGAAGATGGTTAGTCAACAATTTACAATTACAGATGAATTGGGAATCCATGCGCGTCCTGCAACAATTTTAGTAAACGTAGCAAACAAGTTTGAAGCAGATGTCAAATTGGTTTATAACCAAAAAACGGTCAATTTAAAATCCATACTAGGGGTTATGTCTTTAGGAATTGCATTTGGTTCTGAGTTCGACATTAAAGCTGATGGCAGCGACGAACAAAAGGCATTAAATGAATTAGAAAAAACATTGCTAAACGAAAAACTAGCCAAAATAAGTGTTCGCAAATAAAAAATACATGTGGATAGTAGGGGGATGACGATAAAAGTAAAAATACAACTCTGTCACAGCGAGAGAAAAAGGTATGTTGTTAGACATATTAACAGCGGTAGAGATACTTTTAAATACGAAGTAGACAAGTTTAAGCAATAATTTCACACTTCTAGGCACATAAATACGTATTTAAGAAGGCATGGAGTAAGTAAAGCGAAGCGTAAAATTTATTGTCCTTGTTTTATGAAGAGCGGAGTATCCTCCTTTCAACATTTTTAAGGTGTCTAGAGGACAGCACAGAGATTATAAAATGACTGAGTATCGACTGTACCTCTTACAATCATCGTCTCGAACTTTTCTGCAAAGACTGTTTTAATGGGAGAGGCGAGTGTATTGGATTATTGCTTTTCCAACAAGAGTTCATAAAATATGCCATTTAAGTACAGAAAAAAGAAGATTGGCGATAGCACTTTGTAACCGAGTATTTATTTTCGGTTGCTCTATAGAAATTTTGCCATATAAAAACATCCCAAAAGTTAGATTTAAACTCCAACTTTTGGGATGCATTACCAAGTGCTTCTTTCAAAATGGTTACTCAACAATCGCACCCGTGTGTGAAAAACTCATTTCAAATACTTTTTCATATAGACCTTAGTTTCATCTTGATCGACAATAACCCACCCTCGTTTTTGATAAAATAATACATTTTCAGTGAATAAAACATGAGTAGCCAATTTCATCTCTAAATATCCTCTATTTCTTATCTCCTGTTCTGCAAAGTTTAGTAAAAACTTCCCTAAACCTTTAGCTTGAAAGTCAGGATCTATAGCAATATTAGCAAGTGATGCATAATCTTCTTCAAATACTAATACCAATCCAGCGATTAGTTGGTTATTAAACTCCACAACCCAAACTGGAAAAAAAGCTATTTCATCTTTATAATCTACATTCATTGGAGGTAGATTGTTAATGTTTATCCTATCCGAATACTTTAAATAAGCTGAATGC
The DNA here is from genome assembly GCF_002009235.1 of Planococcus faecalis. Lineage (NCBI taxonomy): Bacteria > Bacillati > Bacillota > Bacilli > Caryophanales > Caryophanaceae > Planococcus > Planococcus faecalis. The sequence continues at coordinate 2,007,066 of NZ_CP019401.1, read as the reverse complement.
ATGCATTTTTGAAGCTCATCAGCATCAGTTAAAGTTGCTTTTCTTATTGTTAAAAAAATTCAAATGGTTTAAAGTTAGGAAAACACCTAAAGGAGAATAGATCATGTTAAATTCAGATTTAGATATACGCTTAGAACCACGCCTTAAAGAATTATATCAATTACATAAGGAACGTTCTGCAAATATTGATTGGAGCTATCACGAATTTATACCATGGGACAAGGCCATGTCCTTTAAACGAGTTCCTTGGGAGGAGAGTCAAGTAACTCTTCCAGAAGGTGTAGTTATTGCGGTAGAAACAGCGTTACTTACAGAAGTAAATTTACCTTGGTATACTTCGCATTTGGATTATACATTTAAAAATTCAATGGAAGTCATAAATGATTTCGTACGCACTTGGACGGCTGAAGAAGACCAGCACTCTAACTTACTGGAAACGTATTTATTGGTGACACGAAATGTTGATCCCGTAAGATTGCATCAATTAAGAAAACGAGTAGTTGAAAGTGGTTGGTTTCCGGACTTCACGAATCCTCTAGCAACAATGGCCTATACTACTTTGCAAGAGTTAGCTACACTCGTTTTTTATAATAATGTAGCTAAGGTAGCGGGTCTTTACGACAAAGATTTAGCAACATTACTTCGACGTGTAGCGAAAGACGAAGCACTTCATTATGCATTCTATCGCGACACAGTGAAAGCCCATCTTGAACTTGATCCGAATTTCATTGTTTTTTTTGAGAAAGTAATTATTAATTTTTCTATGCCAGGTGCCGTTATGCCAGACTTTAAGGATAGAATGAAAACCATTGCCATAGATACGAATTATGGACCACTCCAATACTTTGACCAAGTATTAGATGTCGTTATTAAATATTGGGATATTGCCAACTTGCAGCCTACTAGCGAAGATGCCAAACAATCACAAGCGAATATATTGAAATATCATGGGCGCTTAAAAAGAATCAAAGAGCGTCAGGAAAAAAATAAAAGGTAGTTGTATGAAAGGATTTTTTTATCATGAAAACAACTTGCGAAATATGTGGAAAAGAAACGAAAGATCAAGTAAGTTATTTGGAACTTGAAACGTGGGAATTTAATTTTTTAAAGAAAGAGAATAAAGACTTTTACTCTATTTGTTTTAATTGTTTTGATAAACATACGAATAACTTTATTGACCAAGAAATGGATCTTGAATTGAGAAAAAAACGTTCTCGTTTGGTGAATCGAGAGGTCCAAGAAGAAATCGAGGCTATTCTTGAAATCGAAAATTAATTCCTCAGCTCTATTTATGAGCCTAAATTGAATCTCTTAAAACAGTATTACAAGTACGTAATGTAGTAAAGACGCATCACTTTAGTGAAATAGATGAAATGTGGATTGATGAAAAGAGAATTCAACTAGGTTCTAATGATATTCACACGGCAAGAATAAATAATTGCATCCTTATATATGAGGAACCGAGGATACAGGCGTCGGAAAAAAGGAAAGTCATCTTCTTTAGAGGATGGCTTTTTCAGTTGTCTATCTTAATTTACAATCGGCGTATAGAAAACAGAGGATTGTCGATACTATTTTCATTTCTGAGCAAAGAATCTCATTTGGTTTTACTTACTTCATATGAATTTATATGATGAGGTTAGTCTTTGCCTCAATTCTAAAACAAAGGCTATTCTTTTCTAAAAAGTTTACTCAACAATCGTATCCGATTATGGATATAGGTAAATTGGTTAACCTTCTACAAGTCCGTAGTATTTAAGGAGTTTCCCCTCTGATTCTACGAGTAAAATTGGCCCTGCAACTTCATCCGATTCTTCAGCTGAATAAATTTTTGCACCAACAGGCAACTTGTTCGACATACCATCTTCAAAGTTTGTATCAGTATCATTTCTTGTTTTTATTTCTCCTACCTGTTCATCTTTGGTTAAAGACAGTTCTTCAACCCACTCAATTCCAGTCTGATAAATCACACCATCGAGTTGAAATATATCAGCCTTAGGGTCTAATGTTAAAATCTCTTTTGCGTCCGGATTTTGAGTTGTATAAGTTTCTGGTGTAATTGAAGAATTAGAACATCCAATAGTTGTTGATAAAATAAAAACAGACAAACTTAAAAATAATATTCGCATTCTCAGCTAATCCCTCCTTTTATCGTTAGACGGATAAAGGGTAAAGAAGTTACCTATATATTCTACAAAATGGTCCTTTTGTTAAAGGTTATGCTCTCTTAATGACATATTATTTAACCGAACATACCGATAAGCCCTTGCATTAACATTAACAATGACTTTCCATAAATACAGTCCCCATTTAACAGGAAATAAAAAACAACTCATTTAGAATTGTATTTAATTTAAGGGAAATCAGATAATTCTTTCATATACTCGAGTAATTTGATTGTACCTTATTTCAAGAATATAGTTGATAGAGAACATTTCTCGTTTTAACTAGTCTTGCTTGTAAAAAGAATTTTTAACATTAAAGTCGCATTTTTGACTAATATATTTGTCATTTTGAAACGTATCGTTTACACTTTAGTTATAAAGAGGTGAAGACATGAAAACAAAGTTAAAGGAGTTAAGGGCGAGTTTAGGTATAAATCAAACAGAATTGGCGAAACGTGCAAAGATTTCACGCCAAACCGTAAGTTTGATCGAACGCGAAGAGTTTATGCCTTCGTTGCTCATTGCAATGAAAATTGCGCGGGTCTTTGATAAACCGGTTCAAGAGATTTTTCAATTCGACGAGGAGGAGTTAGGATGAAGAAAATGTTAAAAACAAGTGGTCAGCTGATTATTGGCGCATTGGTTGGATTTTTCGGAATGCTAGTTTTACTTGAAGACGATTTTCGCATCGATTTGTCTGGCTATGCATTTATAGGCAATATTGCTCTTCTAGCAATCGCAGCACTACTAACTTTGCTTACGATATATTTCTATTTCAGCGTTTTGTCACTTACCAATCAAGAATTTACCGGAGATGATGAAGATGCCGCAGAAGGACGTATGTACAGACGGTATTCAGACGCCAGTCTTTGTTCCAACGTTGCCATGTTGATCAGTTTAGCAGCTTTAAGTGTGACTGCTATAACAGGTCAAGCTTTTTGGATGCTTGTGACAGGTATTGCTTTAGCGTTTGTCAGCGCTGCACTCTCTTTCATACTTTCTAGTCTTGTACAAAAAATGTATCCAGAGCGTGAACTTCCTTCAATCAATGACACAGATTACGCAAAAAAGTTACTAGAAGTTTCTGATGACGGAGAAAAACATGTCATGCTTGGTGGGTTATACAAAACTCATTATACGATGAATTCTCTTTTAGTCGGAGCGGTGATCCTATTGTTGTTATACTCGATTGCTTCAGATTCTTCACAGCTTTTTAGTATTTTTACGATCATTATTATCTTAACGGTCACCAACATCCAGTATCTAATCCATGTACGAAATAAATAAATCATTAATCAAAAGCACAGATTTCTGAATAAGAAATCTGTGCTTTTTGGTCGTTTATTATTCGCCGCGTGGTGGTTCTAGTAGTTGATAAACGCCACATTTACGTTAGTTTTTCTGTGGTGTTTGCCGTATACTGAGTCCCTGGGAAGGCCTTTTTTCTGTGAATTAGTTGTGGTGACTTAATTCCACAAGAAATGGTCTTCTTTTTTTCTGTTTATTCATTTGCATAACATATTTTACGCGCTCTAAATAATTGTTAAATAGAAAACTTTTGAAAAAGGGTAGCTATACAAGTAGAGAGTCGTTATAATAAAAATTAAGTTCTTATTGATAATGATTTTCATTATCAATAAGAACTTAATCAAAAAAGGAAGAAGTGAAGCGATTTGTATTCGAATCAGAGTAAAAAGAGAACAATTTTTTTAAGTATAGCGTTAATATCGTTATCTTTAGTTATCGCAGGGTGTAGCAACTCGGCATCGTCTAATACAGAAGCAGAGTCGGCAAGTGATGAAAAGAGTCAAACTATCACACATGCGATGGGAACTACAGAAATTAAAGGAACACCCCAGCGAGTGGTGACTCTTTATCAAGGCGCAAATGATGCAGCCGTCGCCCTTGGTGTAACGCCCGTTGGCATTGTGGAATCATGGGATGAACAACCCGTTTACAATTATTTAACAGAAGAGTTAGGTGAAGTTCCAATCGTCGGACAAGAAACACAGCCAAACTTAGAAGAAATCGCCAAATTGAAGCCGGATTTAATCATTGCGTCTAAAATTCGACACGAAGAAGTATATGAACAGTTGTCAGCCATTGCACCAACGATTGTTCATGAAACCGTATTTGTCTTTAAAGACACGGTTAATCTGATGGGACAAGCCTTACATAAAGAAACTGAAGCTCAAGAAGTCATCGAGGATTGGGATAACCGAGTCATTGATTTTAAAGAAAAGTTAGAAGTGAAGATGGGTGATGAAGCTCCAGAGCACGTTGCGGTGTTGAATTTTAGAGCAGATCACTCTCGTATTTACTACACCGGTTTTGCAGGATCCATTTTAGCTGAACTTGGATTTGAAGGACCCAAAAATATGCAAGATGACAGTCCAGATATCATCAAATTAACAGACAAAGAAAGCATTACAGAAATGAATGCGGATGCTTTTTATATTTTCATGGACAAAAACGATCCAGCGGTGGTTAAAACGTATGAAGAGTGGACCAACCATCCGTTATGGGAAAATCTTGACGCTGTCAAATCAAATCGAGTTTATGAGGTAGACGAAATTGTATGGAATCTTGGTGGCGGGATCATTTCAGCGAATCTCATGTTGGATGATATGTACGATCGATTCGGATTAGAAAAATAAAACGAGAAGGGGGTGGGGGAATCCCATCCCTTACTTTCTTTAATGGCTATGGAAAGCAGGGATAAATATGAGGAAGTTGTCAGCTCATAAACCTTTTAAATTAGTTGTTTTGTTTGCTTCTATTATGGTGATGATTTTTTCATTTGTTTTGAGTCTCTCATTAGGGCAAAACTCAATTCCATTTTGGACGACGATCGAAGCACTTCTTTACTTTGATGCAACGAATACCGAACACATTATTGTCACAACTTCTAGAATGACAAGAACCATTATTGCAACCTTTATAGGCGCTAACTTAGCTGTAGCAGGTGCATTAATGCAGGCGATGACGAGAAACCCATTAGCCTCTCCAGATATCTTAGGCGTTAATGCAGGAGCGTTATTTTTTATCGTCTTGTCAGCGACCTTTTTTTCTGTAGATTCCCTGCAGTCGTATATGTGGATTGCTTTTTTAGGTGCAGGAGTGGCAGGGGTCTCTGTCTACTTTCTGGGTTCACTAGGAAAAGACGGGTTGTCGCCTATTAGATTGGTCTTAGCCGGCGCTGCCATTTCTGCCCTTTTCGTTTCATTTACACAAGGGTTGCTTGTGGTTGATGAACAACGACTGCAGAGCATCTTATTTTGGTTAGCAGGATCGGTATCGGGAAGAAGTTTAGATATGATTATTCCCGTCTTGCCCTATATGCTAGTCGCCTTAATCATTGCTTTATTCTTAGGGAAACCCGTGACCATCTTACTTGCAGGAGAAGATGTAGCGAAGAGCTTAGGTCAACGAACGGCCTTGTTAAAAGTGGTCATTGGTATAGTCGTTATTGTATTGGCTGGTGGCTCCGTAGCCGTAGCAGGTTCAATTGGATTTATTGGTTTGATTGTTCCTCATTTAGTCAAAGGAATCGTCGGACCTGACTACCGGTGGGTGATTGTTTTGAGTGCTTTAATGGGGGCTAGCTTACTGCTACTGGCAGATGTGGCTGCTCGATTTATTATTGCTCCACAAGAAATGCCCATTGGTGTGATGACGGCGTTAATTGGAACACCGTTTTTCATTCACATTGCTCGGAAAGGCGTGGTGAAGAGTGGCTAGATACATTACGGTTAAAAATAAATCAGAAAATTTTTCTTTTCAAGTCGATAAAAAAACCATTACTACTGTAATAGCACTCGCTTTATTAGCTATCGCGATATTGATGATGAGTCTGTCGATTGGGAGTAGTTTTATCAGTCCATGGCTCATCATTAAAAATTTAATGGGTATTGTAGAACCGGACTTTATACTGAACGAACTGAGATTGCCACGCGTGTTACTTGCCTTTATGGTCGGCGCAGCTTTAGGCGTGGCAGGATCTATTTTGCAAGCAATTATACGGAATCCTTTAGCCTCGCCAGACATTATCGGCATCACAGCCGGAGCTTCTGCGGGCGCAATTATTTTTATTGTGGTTTTCTTAGGAACGGTTAGTGCAGTATTTATGCCGCTAGCTGCCATTTTAGGGGCAGTAATTGTCGCCTCAATCATCTATTTGCTGGCATGGAATAACGGGGTAACACCCATTCGTCTTGTATTAATCGGTATCGGAATCGCAGCTGCGATGAAAGCGATTGTCTTAATGATGATTGTGTTGAGCGATACAGCTGTAACCACCAAAGCCTATCTCTGGTTGACCGGCAGTTTATACGGTTCAAATTGGGGACATGTCTATTCGATGTTACCTTTTGTTCTCCTATTTATTCCGTTGACGGCTTTTCTGGCACGTTCTGTAAGTGTCAAGGAATTGGGAGATGATATTGCGACTGGGCTTGGTGTGAAAGTTCAATCTAGGCGTTTTTTGTTGCTACTGATCAGTGTTGTTCTTGCGGGAACGGCGGCAGCTTTCGCGGGAGGAATCGAATTTGTTGGCTTAATCGCACCACACATTGGGCGGTTACTGATTGGTCGCTCATTTGCTGCACTTATACCGGTATCGGCATTGATTGGCGGAATGATTGTGGTGTTAGCTGATTTTGTGGCGCGCACTGCATTTTTACCCTTAGATCTTCCGGCGGGCGTATTTACGGCTGCCATTGGCGCACCATTTTTCATTTATCTCCTATTTCGAAATCGAAATGGATAATGCGGTAGAAAGGGGACGAGGAAATACGTATGTTAGAAGCACATTCTTTATCCTTAGGCTATGGTCAAACTAAAGTCATTGAAGATTTACAATTAACCATCCCAAAAGGAGAAATCACCGTTTTTGTTGGAGCCAATGGCTGTGGAAAATCGACCTTGTTGCGATCTTTAGCAAGACTTATCAAACCACAAACTGGAGAGATTTTGCTAAATGGGATGGGGTTAAAAAAACAGTCCACAAAAGAAGTAGCTAAGAAACTGGCTATTCTTCCTCAAACTCCGTTAGCTCCAGAAGGTCTAACAGTTTTACAACTAGTTAAACAGGGCAGGTATCCTCATCAGAGCTGGTTAAAGCAATGGTCGGAGGAAGATGAGTCTGTCGTCAATCGTGTGTTAGAACTAACCGATATGAAAGAATTTCAAGAAAAAACGGTGGATTCGTTATCAGGTGGTCAAAGACAGCGTGCCTGGATTGCGATGATCCTTGCTCAAAAAACAGATGTTATTTTATTAGATGAGCCAACAACCTATTTAGATTTAGCGCATCAAATCGAAATTTTAGATCTTCTGTTTGAGTTAAATGAAAAAGAAAACAGAACCATCGTGATGGTTCTTCACGATTTAAATTTAGCGTGCCGTTATGCGCATCACATTGTAGCCATTTGCGATAAGAATGTTTATTCTCAAGGCAAACCAGAAGAGGTGATCACCCCTCAAATGGTTAACGATGTATTTTCCATGCGCTGTGAGATAGGGAAAGATCCCTTATATGGGACCCCTGTATGCATTCCATATGGCAAGGGTAGAAAAATTTAAAGAAAGGAGTTTTTCGATGAAGCCTAAAGAGATTTTTGACGTAAATATCATTGGTGGTGGACCCGCGGGACTTTTTTCTACGTTTTATAGTGGATGTCGTGAGATGAAAGTAAAATTAATCGAGTACCATTCAGTGCTTGGAGGAAAACTAAATATTTATCCCAAAAAATTAGTTTGGGATGAAAGAAATTTTAACTAGCACGGTTTTGTAAATAAGAATAAACGAAGTAAGGCACTTGAGCAGTTAGAGGTTCAACTAACTATTCAAGTGCCTTATCTATATTCTTTTTGTGTTATGAAGTTATTTCTAATAATAGAGGATTGTCTTTACTATTCCTCTATTATTATGTCCACACTTTCTACTATGAAGCCTTACTGTTGAAAGTATGATCAAATAAAAAAACCTCCTTACTGGAGGTCTCTTAAGATTATTTAGTCTTCTAGGTTTTTTAAGAAATCTGCAAGTCGGTTAGAAGCATCTTTAAATGCTTTGTCTTCGTCTCGATCTCCTATACCAAGAATCATGACGATTTCTAACTCGTCCTCTGTTCTACCTGTAATTCGATAAATAACTCGAATGCCACTACCTTTAAACTTCAATTCCTTACAACCATGCAACTTCATATTTCGCTTGTTTTCAAGTTCTTTTCCAAGTGTATCAGCCCGTGTTCGTAGCTTTGCTAATCCCTTATTCACATGTCCTTTTACGCTGCCATCTAGCTTATCGTATTCCCTTTGAGCCTTCTTATCGAACCGAATCTTAAACCGATCTTGGCTCATTTATTCGAATAACTCGTCATCTGCAACTTCATCGGGATCACTAGACATAATTTGAGCATAGCTAGTTTCTCCTACAGCTTCGCGTAGTGAGATAGAGTCTTCGGGATGCGCATCAGCGTATTCAGCACGACGGGCGATTTCGTCCATATAAAATAATTCGCGGTACGTTTCAAGCTCTTGATACATTTTGAGGTAGTGTGCGTAATCTAACACAACACTGTCGAGCTTGTTGTTGGCCAAAATATATTGGGGTGATTTTTTTGCAGCAGCTCGTACTTTGCCGAACGTTTTAGAAGCAACTCCAGCTGCTGTGATTTGTTCATCGCTGAACTTAGGTCTTTCTGGAATATGAATACCCATCGTGATCAACTCCTATTATTTCATTTAAATAAAGTATACTATAGAACATTATTCGAGAACAGAAAAAGTCTGTAGTATCGTACGTGTTTTCGTACGTATTATTTAAATTCTATTTTTTTATATCTATTATTTTTAATTTTTTAGGAATCGCCATAACTAATATCGATTAGTTATGGAAATAGAGGATTGTCTTTACTATCGTCTTTTTTTACGCACGATCTTTCACTCTTTATTGCTTGCTCTATGTAAATTCACACACAGAAAAAGGATGCACTTCTGTAACAAGAAATACATCCCTTAGTAGAGAATTATTCATTTCAATAAAATCACGCGATAATTTACTACCTTATTTATATTCGATTTTCATGTCGTCGACATATTTTTTGCCTTCCAATAATGTATATCCAAATAGTTCTCGTGCTCTTTTAATTGCTTTAACGTCATTACCTTCCTCGATTAATCTTTTGATTTCAGGATCAATTGGACTTTCAGGAATATTCATCCCTTTAGACAATTGAGTTAACGTGTGTTTCATCCCTTTGATTTGACCACTAAGTTTAATGACCGTAGCAAATAAATAAAGAATGAGAACGAGAATTAATATTTCTATAAAGTTAGATTCCACCTAAATCCCTCCTCGTCATAAGTAAAACCAATTTTAACATATACTAGATGATCAATATCCCTATTTATGGTTCTATCCATGAATATACGACTTGGTTATAGTATCAAAGGAATGTTGATACAGTTCTTATTTCCAAGCAGAAGTCTCATTTGGAACTTAATAATCGACTCGAGCTACTGTGAATCATTGTGCATAACTCATAAAAAAATTTTAGTGGTATTTAATTACTTTTAATTTGAAATGAGGAAACTACTACATTATCAACAAAGACTTTACAGTGGATACTAAAAAATCCTCCTAGAGTCACTTTTATACTCTTTGATTCATTCCCTTTATTCCTAATAAGGCCCTGTAAGGTCCCTCTAAACGATAAGCCAAGATTTTCATCTTGCAATTCTCCATCGACATACAATTTCTCACCTCTAAACCATCTATTCTCAATTTGTATTTGATGATTCTCATACGTAGCTTCAAATACCTTTTTCATTCTACTATCACTTCCTTAGCGATTTTTGTAGGTTATATAAAATTAGGCTATTCTAGTATTACATCCAGTAGAAAATGCATTCTCTGTTCTCCTTAACTTATATACGGCTGAATGCCTTATCGGTTTCAATTCATTAAACTGTCCTATTTATTGGAGGTGAACCTTTTATAATTACATAATTGATTAAGCCAATATATCAAAAAGCCATGATACTACTGTTCCATTTTGCAAGTACATTTTATTACTATTCGGTTAAAAGATAAAAGAATGTCAGAATATCAAGCGTAGCTTTTTAATAAACTTTCTTTAACGTCACTTCGGATTACTTGCGGTATTTCTCTCTTTGGGCGCAACCCATAAAGTCCAATCTATGTGGTTCTTCCAAATACTAAGGAACGAGAATTAGTTTCTATTCTCGATTTTACTTTGACTAATCTTGGACGATTGTATCGTTGAATTAAGCAAAAGGGGATATGAATGAAAAAATTAACTATAGCACTTATAAAAGCCATCAGAAAATACTCGTTCGGGTTAACAAATATACAAAGAAAACCCAATACAGCGATGATCAAATGCCCAAATTCAGCATAATATGTTTGTGAAATCATTTTATCTAGATATGCAGGATTTAGTTCATTATTTAAACCTTTAAGAGTAGAATTCATAACCGGCAATTTATCTTTCCATTTTTTAATTCGTATTGATTTGTATAAATTACTTTCAAATGATTTTTCTTTGAAAAAGAAATTTTTTTGAAAAATTCCTTTAGGTAACAAAGGAGTTCCTAAAAAAACGCTATAGTTGAGTAGAAACCAAAATGAGGTATTAACGATGATCATATAGATGGTAAATGACAAGTTATCACCCCTTTAATTAAATTTCAGCATACATCACCAAAAAATGGAGTATTTGTTTAAAGTTAATTTTCTTTACTCATCTATTTCTTTAGTCTAAGTGCCAGTAAGTTACAAAATTCAACAGTTTCAATGGCAATAACTTCCCATAAATATACCACTTAAGTATAAGGCATAGAGGATTACCTATACTAAAAATATAATCTTATGAACTAAATCCCAAATAAAGATATTTATTTAATATCTATTATTCGGACTTAGTTCATTTTTTATTTAAAATCTGTTTTTATGATTGTAAATGGAATTCAACAACAAATATTACAATTTAAAGGTACTTTAATAGCTATTTGTGATAAATTAGTATTAGTTAATGATTTACTAAGTAAGATAAAAGGCATGCATTCATTAAAAGTAGACAAATAGATTTTCTCTTTCTCAAAGTTAAAAAGGAGGTACTCGCCATGTTCGTTACTAAGAAGACCTATCAAGAAGCTCAGGATAGAATAGGAGCTTTGGAAAAAGAATTAGAAGAGAAAAATGTTCATTTATTACTGCAACAAAGTGAAAATAAACATTTCAAGCAAGATTTTCAAAACTTGCAAGGTGATTATAGCGCTTTGCAAAACCAGCTGGAAGAGATGAGTACGACCATCGATAACTTAGAAGTATTAAAAAGACAAGTAAGTTCTTTCGAAGCGAAAGTCGAGGATAATAAATTAGAGATATTAGCACTCGAATCTCAAATAAATGAAAAAACTACTCATCTGAATTTCTTGAAAGAGAAAATTCAAGAAGATGAAACGTTTCTTAATAAAGTAACTAATGAGAGAACTCAAACATCACTTGAACTTTCGAATCTAATTGAAGAAGTCAATCGTACTGCTGAAGATAGATATCTCAAAGCTACAGAGATTGAGAGGGGACTTATTGAAGAGTTAGATCAGAAATTAGAATTTCAAAAAGAGCAAGTGAAGCAGCACCAAAACGACTTAGTAGAGTTAGAAGAGCAATTGATCAATAAAGAGAAGGTTCTTCATAACTATCGAGAATTGAAAGAATCATTTGTCATGGCTAGAGATGAACGGAACTTTCAATCAGTAGCGTTTTACAAAAAAGATTTCCCCTTTACGACAACCGAAAAATTTAAAGATGAACTTAATGATAACTATCAAAAGCAAAGAGAAATGATTAAACAAAAACGTGTGGTGATAGAAGGGACTTCCTGGACCGTAAATGGTAGCCTACGTGAAGGCCGAAAGATGACTGACTTAAATATCAAAGGCATGATTCGTTCTTATAATATTGAATGCGACAATGCTATTGCTTCTTTAAAGTATGCTAACTTTGACACTGTGGAATCAAGAATGGATAAATCACTGGCTTCAATAAACAAACTAAACGCAAAGAACGCGTTAGTGATTTGTGATGAATACCATCAATTGAAAATTGAAGAATTAAAGTTAGTGTATGAGTTGAAATTGTTCGAGCAAGAGGAAAAAGAAAAATTACGGGTCTTAAGAGAAGAAGAACGTGAAAGAAGAAAAGTGGAACGTGAAATCAAAGAAAAGACGGTGGAATATAATAAGCACCAAAAAGAGGTAGAGAAAGAGCTATCCGCATTGCACAAACAAAATATTGAGGCTAATGAAGATGACAGTGCAGTGCTTAATAGAATAAACGAGTTGTATGATTCTTTAGAATTAATTGAGAAGAAAAGAGAAGAATTAGAGTATATCCATTTAGTAGGCAAGTCGGGGTATGTCTATATTATCTCTAATATTGGGGCATTTGGTAAAGATGTTTATAAAATTGGGATGACGAGACGGCTAGAACCTGCTGATCGGATCAGAGAATTAAGTGGGGCAGCTGTTCCATTTGAGTATGACGTTCATGCCATGATTTTAACAGATGATGCACCTCATTTAGAAAGTCACCTGCACGCTGCTTTTAATACTGATCGAGTAAATCTCGTAAATAATAGAAAAGAATTTTTCAATGTAAAATTAGAGCAGATCAAACAAGAAGTATTTTCAATTGTTGGGAAGAACGTAGTTTTCGAAGATGAACCGACTGGAAAGAATTACTACGAATCTTTAGCTATAAAAAATGCGTTAACTAATCAAAATTCAGATTATGTCGGTCTTGTTCTCTTGAATTGAACGAAAAATGGTAATTTTAAAAATGAGAAAAGAGTTGGTAACATGGCTGGAGAAAAAGAATTCGATATTAGTTTACCACTCCAAACAATAGAAACTCTTAATTCTCTTAGTTCCTATTCAGATTTTGTAGAAACAAAATTAAGAAAAGAAGTTCAGCTATATAATGATTTAACAGCAAAATATAAAGCAGGAGATTTTTTCTCGTGTCCAAAAGAAATTTACGGAAAAGACTTTGTGAATTTATCAAGAATGACCTTGTTAAATAGTATTTATGCATTCACAGAATATATGTTAGTAGAAACGTGTCTTAATCATGCATCTTTAGTGGAGACAAAAATAGAAAAATTCAAAGATTGGAAAGGTAATAATGACATATGCAAAGCTCAATATTATCTTACTAGTGTTGACAGCACTCATTTTAAACAATTTAAAGCAGAGTTCGCCCTACTTAATGAGTGTCGATTGGTAAGGAATAAATTTGCCCATAAGGGCGGAAAAGCTTCTAATCTTAAAAATACTATTAAATATTTTCACAAGAAATTAGGAATAGATTCTATAAAAACAGAATCTGATTTTATAATTATAGGAGAAAAATTCTGTGATGGAGTCATAGAGAATAATATTAAACTAACGAAGGGCATAGCTGAATGGGCTTATACATTAGAAGTTAATGGACCAAGAAGAAAATAATGTCTTCATTATCAAAAACGATGGTTTATAAGAGTCAGAGAAGAATGCGTCAATTTTCTTCTCTGGCTCTTTTGCTTTGTCTCATTACTTTTTTCAAAATCAATCTATCATAAATGGTGTTTCACAATGATTTTGAAAAGAAATGAGGAGGAAGAAAAATGACGGATTTCAAATTGGCAATTCACCAGGACACTCTGGAGACTCAGAAACGTTATCACAACAGAAAAATTCATATTGAAAAAAAGATGGAGGAAATCCCAAAACAATATGAGGGCGATATTCGGAAATATAAGAACTATTGCTGCGGCACAGGCCAAGTAATTGGCACAGAAGCGATGCTTGATTATTTGTACATCTCACTGACTGAACAGCAAGTTAAGAAAACAACATGGGAACGCCGATTGGCAGCTATAAGAAAGTACTTGAGTGTCATTCATAAAATAGATCTTAAAGGAGAAGCTAGGGTAGCATACGAGCTTTCAGGCATACGAAAAATGTATCAGGAAGATCAATACGCTCATTTGACTCAAGTTCGAGGAAAGTCAGCCATTGATAAGAAAGAGTTGATGGATATGCTCAATTGTCTCCCGATAAGAGCAAAGGCGATTTGTCTAGTAAATTTAGTAACCGCTAACAGACCTAGCGAAATGGTACGGTTAAAAATAAGTGATTTCGATATAAGAAACAAATGCGTGCATGTTTATTTGAAGAAGCAAAAAAGATGGCATACGAAACGGCTCACGTCAGAAGTTACCCAAGCAATCGGCGTATACATACGCGAATACCATCTGAAACCAGATAATTACTTTGTGGGGAGGATGTATAAGAATGGACGTTATGAAAGCACAGCCATCAGTGAAATCGGGTACTATCAATTTTTGCAGCGTTGGACGGGGCTTACCGGGTACAACTTCAGGAAAAGCCAAGTGGTAGCGATGCACGCAGCCGGTGCAGATCTATCAACTATCGCGCAACAAACCGGCCATCAATCGCTGGAAACGTTAATTCAACATTATCTTACCGTATCTGAAGGAACCATTGATAAATATCTATAAAGAAATGCATTATCAAAATGAATTTTAGAAAGTAAAAACAGGAAAGGACTGTTGCTTTTTGTGGCAGTTCTTTTCTACTTGCAACGCAGATATTCATTCGTTGAACTACCGGTAGTTATAGATAAATGAGAATTGATAAAGCTCATTTAAAAAACAAAATACCACCCTAAAATACTTGTTCTTTTGAAAGTAAATAAATTATGTAATCAAAATTATTGGGAATTTAAGGTATAATAAATGTAAGTCAACACAGAATTTACTAAGAGAAAAAGCAGAGAAGGAGGAAAAAATGAATTTTGCTATAAACAAAGGGGATAACACAGAAGAATTTATTGATTCACTCAAAGAGATTTATTCCGTTGATCAGTTAAAACAACTAGCAAAAAAGAACTTATATGTTTGCCCGTACTGCCAAGTATCTATGCGTGTCAGGTCAGGAGATGATAGAGGAACTTATTTCGCGCACCCTTCCAACTTGGCTTGCTTAGAATCTAAGCAAGTAGAGCGTGCGTATCGCCAGTACAAAAAACAAATTCAACGAGAATCCTTTCGGCATCCGGTACTGGTCAGTCTGATCAAAGACGAATTAGACACAGCAGCCACTGGAAGAGATCTAGTTGAGATTACGGAAGGGTACCGTGTTCCACGTTTTAAGAAACACTTTCCGGATTTATATGTACAAATAGGCAGCAAAGAATGGGCCATTACGGTATTAACAGATATGACAGAACATGAGAGCTTGGAGCATAGTCGGAACTTCAAAGCACGGCATCAGTACTTCATCGAAAATGGGTTAATACCACTTTGGTTGATCGATAAAGCGAATTTTGCAGCCGAAACGATGAAGAGTAGTATTCTATTGTGGGAAATCGAGTGGTTGAGTTCACATACCAGCAAAGAGGATCACGCCTGGAAGAATGAAATCGCAACTTATACAGACCGAGAAGAGTTGTTTAACGTGTCGGCGTATACTACTTCAGCGCTGAGTTCAAATCGGAAAATAGACCTGAAAAGCATTTACTATATTTCACAGATTGAAGATAAAAACTATATTCGTGTTTTTCGCTTTATTGATGACGCAAGAGGTGAAATCTATAGAGGATTTCTGATTGGTGAGACATCAAGAGTTCCGTTTAGCCAAGCACTTCATATCGAGAATGAGGCATTCATGCTACGAGATCCGGAACAAGAGCTTTCTTTCCGGAAGACGTTCAAAGAGAGTGTCTTGCAAGCTGTGGAGAGGAAAAAGGAAAGGGAGAGACAGATTCTTGAAGAGCAAGCGCAACAAAACGCACTTCTCCAAAGAATCAGAGAAGAAGAGAAAGAAGCTGCAGTTGCCCCAGTAGAGGGAGAGAAGACAGAAGAACTTCAAGAAGCTGTTCCACAAATCGAACCATCGGTTTCTTCACCGCGAGCAGTTTCAGCATCCACTGCCATGAGCCCCCAGGAAAAAGAACTGGATGAACGTTTTCGCCAATATTTTTATGAACTGAATAGAGGAAAGGTCCGAAACTTAGCCTCACACGTTCCCGAAAAGAAATATAAAGAGTTTCTAGAAAGAATGAGAACGACACGAATAGAAGGCGCTAGTTATATCTTGTCTTCCAATCATGTTTGGAGACCCATTATTTTAACATGGCTAGAAGAGAATTATTACTTAGAAAATTGGACGGTTTCTGTGCAATTGATGAAAGACATTCTCAAAAATGCTCAAGTTGAATTTACAGAAAACCGTGAAGAGATTTTAAAAGTCCCCATTAAAGATTTTCTTATGGTCTACCAAAAATCACTTAAAAGAGACTTGAAAGTAAAAAGTAGCTTCAGTATAAAGAGTTGAAAAAGGGAAGTATCCAGAATGAAGGGAGACTGAAAATTGAAATGTTCTAAATGTGGGAAAGAAAATAATAGCTACATGAAAAAATGTAAGTACTGCGAAAATAGGTTTGTTCCTTTAGAGGCATCTGATAATGTGCTTGGACGTTGTGAATGTGGTTGTCCAGTGCCATTAACCAACGGGAAAGGCTATTGTGTCAATTGCAAAGAGGAAGTATACAGTTTCGAGTTAGGCTCTTACTAAGTAACGAATCCTTTGTTTAAAATGATTGTGTTCTATATTAAGTTGATGAAATTTTATGCACAAAAAATAGAACTAGAGAAGATGTTCTTCTTTCTCTCCAGTTCTATTTTGAGTTTCTTCTATTATAGATGTCTATGAATGAATTAAATCTTTACTTTTAGGATTTTCCTTAAATGTAGGAGTTAAATCTTCTAGACCACCTAAAGCCACGAAAACTTTGTCGTATGTTTCGGATTTGATATTATCAGCACCACTTTCAATCTTCGATAGAGTCGCCTGTGTAAAGGTATCTCCATGATCTTTAATCATATTGACAACCTCTTTTTGCGTCAAACCTAGCTCAAGGCGCCTCTTGAGTATTTTTTTCCCCATAATAACAGAAATTTTATTCAAGTGTTCATTTACTTTCGGCACTTGTCTTAAGATCCCCATCACATCGTTATAATTCTTATTTGCCATTTAAACCCTCTCCTTTTTTACTCAGGTTTAAAAAATTTGTCCAACATTTTTTCACTTGCAACAATTGCATGTTCAAAGTCTCGTGAATAGGTCGCCTGTTTGATGACAGCTTTTGTGAAGTAAATGGATTGGTTGCCTTTATCGTCTATTTCATAGAAAAATATAGCTCTAAAAGCTCCTACTGGTCTCCAATTCGCTCTTGCTTCCATCAGTGGGGGATGTTGGTTCAGCTCTTTTACCACATCCACTAGTGTGATGGGATTCCCTATTGAGCTGATACCGTATAACGTACGTTTTTCTATAGGAGGAACTCCTATGTCTTTCATGTAATCAAGTAGCTGGGCTATACGAGCTGCAAGTTCTGCATAATCTTCATCGTTCATTGCTCTATCAGCAATGGAGGTGATTAAGTCTATTACTTGTTGATTGCCATGTTCATCTGCCAAGAATTCAATTTCTACCATGATTATATCACGTGGAATATAAATTTTCTAACAAATTATATTCTGTGTAATATATTCCCCTCCTTTTAATTGAAATATAGAGTTACACTATCCTAATAGCTCTGATAACGGAAAAAGAGTTTCTTCTATTATAATACGTTACCTGTCTCTTCTTCGAGTGCTTTGACCAATTTATAAAAACAGGCCTTTTTTACTCCGGCTTCCTGCATGGCTTCGACTGCTGTTAACTCCTTGGCTTTCCATTTTCTATAAACCTCTTTGAATTCTTCAGAAACAAAAACAGTCGGTCTTCCAAATTGAATGCCATTTTGCAGTGCTAAATCAATTCTCTCACGCTGCCGTTTCGGATCCTTTCACTTTCTATTTCCACCATCCGCGATAGAATCTGTAAAACCAAGTCCGCAATATATTTTCTCATACTGTCTTTAGATTGAGTCGTATCCAACAATGGCAAATCCAGTACGACGATGTCGGCTTCAATATTTTTAGTAAGATAACTTCACTCCCGGAGGATCTCTTCTTTGTTCCGGCCGAACCGATTGAGTGAATGGGCATGCAATAGAGAGGCAAAGCAAAAGTTAGAAACACAACACAATAGCGATTGTGTTGCATATCAATTCAAAAATTGAATATTATTTGTTATGGAAAAATAAATAGCCTCGAACAGACATACTCTTAGAAAGTCTTATATAATATAAAAATAGGAAATATCATTTAATTTCACAAATTATTGAAACTTCATTATTTTAATACCGTATTACATAAGACTAGTGAGAGAAATATTAAAGAATACATAAATTCAGTGGAGGAGTATATGGGTGTCTTTTAGCGAACTTACATTAAAACTATTAATACTATTAATCCCAGGAGTTATAGCAATATTGGTAATTGATTTGTTTACCAATCATTCAAAAAAAGATTTAAAATACTTTCTCCTGCATTCTTATTTGCTGTCTATTATTGCTTACTTTATACATTCTCTTTTTAGTCATAATTCATTTTTTGTTAATATTTTAGACTCTCGCATTAACATTGATCTGTCGGAAGTGATCCAAGTTTCTATAATAGGCTTTCTTTTAGGAGTGGTTCTGTCATATTTAATAAATTATAAAATTTTATATAATTTAGCTGCTAAAATTAAGCTCTCTAAAAAATTTGGAGATGGAGAAGTATGGGAAAGTATTATATCTAACAATGAAGTTTCTTGGGTGACCATTCGAGATAACAAAAGTAAATTGACTTATTTAGGGAAGATTCTGCATTTCTCAGATGTGCCAGGTAAGAGAGAGTTAGCTTTGACAGAAGTTGATGTTTTTACTGAGGACAGCGATTACTTGTATAGTCAGCAACTAATCTATTTTGATTTTGTAGTAGGAGAAAATTTAGTAATAGAAATTGGTAATTCTTATAATATAAATGAGGAGGTCGAAAATGATGCCTAACAAAAATACTAAAGAAAACCGTCATGGAACCAACATTAATAATTATGGTTCAAAAAAAACCGAAGTTAGTACTGCTAAGCCACCAACACCACCACCCCAAAAGAAAAAAGACTAGAAATTCGATGAATCGCTATGACTTTATTTAAAACATTACCATTAAAAATGGTGATAATTAATATTTCACTTGTTAGTGAAAGAAGAACTTGTAATCAGAATTCCAAAATCAAGGTTAACTGAACTTTTAAGTGAGTTATCTTTATTTTCTTATTATAAAAAGGACAACCAAAGAGAAAGTGGGAGGAATAGCATGTTTGAATTTAAATCAAGTTTAGAAGCCACTTTTCAAAGCTGGTCCAAGCCAGCAAGTGAAAGTGAAGAAGCAAAGTGTGAAAATGCAATTAGAATGATTAAGGATGCTTTAAGTAAATCAGTGGCACTAAAAAACCGCGACATTCAAGTGATTCCGAAGGGATCCTATCATAACAATACTAACGTAAGGCTAACTAGTGATGTAGATATCGCTGTAAAATTGAAAGATGTATTTTTTGCAGATTATCCAGATGGGCAAGGTCATAAAGACTTTGGTAATTCAGACGCTGACTATACCTTTGCTCAATACAGGAACGATATTGAAACGGCTATGATAAACCATTTTGGGAGTGAAAACGTTGAGCCGGGCAACAAAGCAATACAAATAAATTTTAATTCATATCGCGTAGATGCAGATGTTGTTCCTTGTTTTGAGTATCGAAGATATTCAAAAGATGGAAGTTATCTTACAGGCACGGAATTTCTGACAAGACATTCACAAAAGAGAATTACTAATTTTCCTGAACAACATTATAGTAATGGTGTAAGAAAGAACAACGAAACTTCTAGACGCTATAAGAAAATGGTGCGAATTTTTAAGAGATTAAGATACAACTTACTAGATGAGGGCTATGACGTAGAAAATGTATCATCTTTTCTAGTAGAATCCCTCGTATGGAATGTACCGAACAACAGATTCAATAATCTGACTCTAACAGAAGATGTCCATCAATGCTTTGATTACTTAATTGCCCAGACATCAAATTCTGAAAAAACTAAAGAGTGGGGAGAAGTATCGGAATTGTTATATTTATTCCATGCTACCAGAAAATATACTCTTAACGATGCGCAGCGGTTCTTAGTTGAAGGCAAAGCATATTTATTCAAATAAAAACTCCCATTATGCACGGGAGTTTTTATTTGATGTTCTTTTGAATTCCATTTTTCCGGTAGTAGATCTTCCAGTCCAATAATGTCCTTCTAACTTTATTTCGCCGTCATGCTTAATTCTTAATTTTACAGCCCCGTCATGTTTCGGGTTTATTTCTCTATCTTTATCAGCATCATTCCCGTAAAGGTAGCATAAATACTTTTGTTTACCTTCATCAATAGATATATCACTGACATAGCTACTGCTGTAAGATTTATTTGTTTCCAAGCGTATATGTATACTCTCAAATTCATGGAATATCTCCATTTTCGCAGGGATAGGTTCCCCAGGCATCCCAGTATCAGGATAAATATAGCTTGAGTATAAATGACCTTCCCATTTTCCTCCAAGGAAAGGTATAGTAGTAAGCCATTTATAAAATAAATTTGGTGCTATTTTCCAAATAACCTGTTTAAAAATGAGTTTATCAATTAATAAAGTTGCTCCTGCTGCACTTAGTGCTGTCGCAATAATACTAATATCAAATACTCTACCTTTTAATACCCAAATAATAACAAAGATAGCTAAGGCCATTAAAAGAAGCGTTCGGGAATAAAGCTGTTTGTCGTACATATAATCCCTCCAATATGTTTTCATTTCAATTTAAAATGTTCTTTTGTGGACGAGAAGTTCTTTTTTACTTTAATATACAATTAGGAAATTCGATAGATTAAGTTTTGTTAAATTTCCTTGCGAGTATCTTATTTGCTTAGAGATGAATGAGTTCCTTCTATTATAATATGTTAGCTGTCTCTTCTTCGAGAGCTTTTACCAATTTATAAAAGCTAGTTTTTTTAACTCCGGCTTCTTGCATCGCTTCGACTGCTGTTAGCTCTCTAGCTTTCCATTTTCTATAAACCTCTTTAAATTCTTCTGATACAAGAACAGGAGTCCTGCCAAACTGAATGCCATTTTGCAATGCCAAGTCGATTCCTTCACGCTGCCGTTTCCGAATGCGCTCCCGTTCCTCTTCTGCCATCCAGGAAAGAATCTGCAAAACTAAATCTGCAATAAATGTCCCCATACTATCTTTGTATTGAGTGGTATCGAGTAAAGGCATATCCAACACCACAATATCAGCTTCGATATTTTTCGTCAGGTCATTCCATTCCTGAAGAATCTCTTCTTTGTTTCGCCCAAAACGATCCAGCGAATGGATGTACAAAATGTCTCCCTTTCGGATAACCCGTTTTAATAATTGATAGTTCGCTCGTTCGAAGTTTTTTCCACTTTGCTTGTCCAAATATATATCTCGTCCATTGATGCCCATTTTTTTCATGGCTTCCAATTGACGTCCTTCATTTTGGTCTTTGCTGCTGACACGTATGTAACCAAATTTGCGATGTTCCATAATTCACCTCTTAATCGATTGTTTTCCTTAATTATACCTGAAAACCGTTCGTAAAAGTATTTGCAATTTCGCGGACGTTCGTAAAGTCATTTGATACATTTACGAACGTCCTTTTCGTTCGTTTTTAGCCGTTTTTAAAGCGTTCGCAAAAGTGTACTTTTGCGAACGCCTTATCTTTCACAATTCGAAATTTTGCTACCCTTATTATTGATAGAATCAAATGTGACTACGAGGATATAAAGTGCTTTTTTTAAAAGATACTATGCAAAAAATATTCTATGTATTCTGTAGAGAAAGTTAGAACAAATGAAAATCAGATGAAATAGAAAGTGTTGGTGATGTTTTCAATTATTTTGAGCTTTCTAAATTGACGAAATAGTTTTTCTGACTGTTATCAATATTTTTTCAAATGGACACAACTGTATCGGTTATACTATGGATAATAAGATCGATTGACAAAAAATATCTGTAGAATATTAGGGAGAGTTAAGGTGAGATGAAAATATGAAAAAAGAGAATCACTCGCTAGTGCAAATCGGCTTTTTTCTTTTTTGTACTTTTTCTATAACATGGTTATCTTGGTTAACTATTATCATAGGGAATAGATATTTTGATGCTCTTTGGTATGGAGAACCATTATTTTGGCTGCCTATGTTAATTGGCGGGTTAGGGCCCGCCTTTGGTTCTTATATTATTTATCGGAAGTACAATAAGGAGTTTGGGAAAACATCTTTTTTTAAGTTTGTTTTTGGAAAAAAAATAAACAGCAAAGCATGGCTGATATTTGGATTTTTTATAATTTGGCGTTTTCTTATGATCTGGATTGCATTTGGAATAAACGAGCCTATTGCAATTCTATATATGTTTCTAAACTTACCACTTTTCATAATTGGCGGTGGACTTGAGGAATTAGGTTGGCGTGGGTTTTTGCAGCCTAGATTAGAAAGGGTAGTTAGCTATTTTCCTTCTGTCATAATTGTGGGAATCATATGGAGTATATGGCATTTACCGTTATGGTTGATATTAGGTACACCTCAAAGTGCTATTCCTTTTGAATTGTATGCGTTCTTAGGAATAGTCTTATCTTTCTCATTCACAGCCATCTATAAATACACTAAGAGCTTACTTCTCACTGTTTTAAGTCACGCATGGTTCAATGGGTGCATTGGGTTAGCTGTTTATATAGGTAGAGATGGGTACTTGCAATTAAATTTGAGTTGGATTGTATTTTTAGTTTTTATCGTTGAACTGATAGTGTCCGCCATTTTAGTGATAGCGTATAACCGCAAAAAGTGAGACCATCAATTATTTTATTTTGCAAAAAGAGTATAAATATATTGTATAAATGAAACTAAGAAAACCATATTGAAATTTCGGTTTACATATCATCAGTTATCGGAAGTTAACGATGTAGATGTAAAAGAGGAAAAGATGCTTGCCTTAGCATCTTTTCCTCTTTTTGGTTATATCTGACCACTTTTATAAACATTAGATTTACGGGAGGTAGGTAGATCATTAAACTAGCTTATCACTTTTAGTTTTATCTTTTCAGATAGAGAGACTTCATTTCATTAGTCAGAGGTTGTAGTTTGCCCTCTGATATCACATAGACTTCATCGCATAACTCTTCAATATCTGCAAAATGATGACTCGTTAATAAGATGGTGCGCTCTGATGCTTGAAGATTTGTAATAACCTCTTTTATATCATTATAGGTTTTATAATCAAGTGCATTAAAGGGTTCATCAAGAATGATGATATCTTGGTCTTCCATAATAGCTTGAGCAATTCCTAATTTTTGTTGCATTCCTAAGGAATAGTTCTTTACTTTGGTTTTATTGTCCGGGTTTAAGCCCACAAGAGTCATTGTGTCCTTGATTTGCTGGTCAGTCACTTTTTTGTTGATGGCTGCTAAAAATTGAAGGTTTTTGAATCCGCTGTAAATTTCAATATAACCTGGTGAATTGATAAACACACCGACATTTACAGGGAAATCAATTCCTTTTCCCAATACCTCATTCCGAATCTTGATAAATCCGTTATCGGGCTTGGTAAACCCACAAATGGTTTTGAATAGGACAGATTTACCGCTGCCATTTCCTCCTACGATCCCCACGGTCTTTCCTTTTTCTACGGTTAAATCAATATTTTCTAAAACGGTCTGTCCTCCAAAAACCTTCGTTACATTATGAACCTCAATCATTGTAGTCATGATTTATCCTCCTTAATTAAAAAAACGTCTGTAACTTGCATAACTAACACTGTAAAGAAAGAAAATACCGCCGATTAGGATAACTGCAGCTTGGAAAACCGGTATTCCTATGGACTCTTCTAGCATATCGAGTCTTGCTACTGTGCTTAAGCCAATTGGAAAGTAAAGAAGTGAATGAAACGGCATTACAGAAAGGGAGTGGGTAACTAACACAAGAAGAAAAGACAGTGTGACATTCTTCGTTACTAAAAAAAGCACGAGAAAGCCAAGATACTGCAAGCTGAACTCGCCTATTTTCAATAAGATTAGCTGGAAGATCCAGTCCGCACTTATAGCACCTTTTCCAGCAAACGAGATTCCATCCCAGTTTTGGCCACTTAGCATCCCAAGAAAGACAATCAGTAGCCCGGTCATCAACGCATAAACAGTTACGAGTAAAAGGCTGTTGCCCACAATCACTTTGAACCAATTAAACTTGTGCTGGATTCTAACGAAAATTGGTAAATTATCCATTCGAGTCATAGATTCAGTAAAAATAGCAATCAGATAAAGGGGAGCGCCATGATAAAGCAATGCCTCCAATAAACTCATGACCTGAAATTGGCCGGGTACTTGTCCGTAGAAATATCTTAAGAAAGATTCCTGAACGGTTAAAGTAGGGGTGGTTAATCCCTTCAGAAGATAAATCAGTAGAATGACGCTGAATAAAATTGCCAGGTGCTTGGGTAACCATAAGCTTCGGGCATAGTAGAAAAAAAGTCCTTTTGGCTGTGACCTTATCTTTATTTTCAGTTGACGATTCCACCCATACCGGATTAGGAGAAAGCCGGCAGTTCCGGCTATAGCTACTCCGGCAGCTGTCCAAATCCAAGCAGTTGAAGAATAAAAGTTGTAGTGCAAAATGATGTACCGGTTTGGAACGAAGGGCAATTTGCTGAGTGCTGGGATTTTAAGTGCAAGAATCATTACGACATACAGAAGGATTCCGATTATGGCAATCGCTCGTTTTTCAAGAAAGTGGTGCATTGTTTGAAGCATGAATCCGATTAAGCTAAAACCGACAACCAGGAATAGCGCACTACAAAGTGCAGCGAATAATGGGGTTTCCCAATACTTGGTGAATTCAAAAAACAGTTCGTTTTCTGCAACGCTATTTGTTGGAAATACATTCCGAGACGCAAGCCCTGTGCTGGCAATGCCTACGGCTGCCACTTGGAACACTACCAATATGAGGGAGTTTACTGCAATCGCCATAGATTTCCTAAAGAAATATCTTGAAAAAGTTTTACTTCGGATTAAAACGAAAGGAAGTTCTTCTTCTAAACTTCTGTACAGGTAGAGAAAGAACAATGGAGTAAGACAAAATGTTAAATAATAGTGGTCCGATAGCATCCTGAGCAAGAACTGCTGCATGCTGTCGGTGGTCAGCTGACGCTCTGCTAAAGCAAAAAGCATCATTCCTCCTGTTGCTAATAGCAGGGGGAGGGAAAAGATTTTCTGGATATCCCGCCATAAGATGATCGCCAATTTTTCACCGCCTAAAGGGAATAGATCGAACTTTTTTTAACGTATTGCATGTAAAACGAGATCCCCAAAATGGTAATCAATGCAAGAGCCGGTCCGACTATGAACGAGAAAGGACTTAAAGAGGTTGTTAAAACGCTTGAGGGATCAAATGCTGTCAGTAGCCGATATCCTTCAAAAGGAAGCACGGATAATATAAAATTTTCTAAAATGGTATACACAAAAGGACCGGTTAAAATGATGAATAAATTACTGAAATGTAAACTGAATACAAATCCCATGCTTGCAATCAGCACAGCCAGAAGACCTTTCCATACACTCATTAAAAAGCCATAAATCAAAGGCTGTTCGGTAAACAGAGAACCGAAGATATGATTTGTTGCCACATAGGGTTCACCCAAACCCGTATCAGGATTTACTCTGGAGTAAAATACGTCGATGGGATTGTTGATAAACAAGACCACGAGCACCCCAACAAAAAATGGAATGAAAATCATCAGAAAAGCACTTCCACTCATTACGATCCACTTGGCTGTAAGATAATCTTTTTTGCTGGCTCTAGGCAAAGTGTAGTTGATGAAGCCGGTTTTTCGTTCATAGTACATCATCCACCCTGTGGGAAGTACAGCGATTAAAGGGAAGATAAGGCTGAAAATACGCATCCCAACTTCCCATGCTTCCAGCTGTTCTTCTAATGCGTAATTCTGGTAAACAGTACTGCATAAATAAATCGATAGCGCCGTACAGAGAGCTGCAACAATCAGTACGGGGTATTTCACCTTGCGCCATTCGAGTAATAGTAAGTTTTTCATTCGGTCAATCCTCCTTATACAGCAACTATAATGAATGAACTAGGCATTAACAATATGTTGGAAATAAAGAATGGTTTT
Source organism: Planococcus faecalis (assembly GCF_002009235.1). Classification (NCBI taxonomy): domain Bacteria; kingdom Bacillati; phylum Bacillota; class Bacilli; order Caryophanales; family Caryophanaceae; genus Planococcus; species Planococcus faecalis. The sequence goes on along the minus strand of NZ_CP019401.1, from coordinate 1,980,649 downwards.
AAGGGAACGAAGAATTTTCGTTCCCTTAAAACCATTGTATGTGCTTTAAAATCGGATGCCTAATGCAATCAGGTGAACGCCTTTCTGCTCATTCCTTGCAATGACTCGGCCACCGTAGCGATGGGCTATTTCTTTTACATTATGAAGCCCATACCCCCTCTTAGCTGCCGTTGTTGATTTGGTGGAATAGCCGATATCGAATAGCTGCATGAATTGCTCATTGCTCTTATAAGTTGCTGGATTGCTAACGGTTAATTCTAAGTGGCCGTTTGCTTTCGTCATGGAAAGGGTTATTTTGTCTCCACTCGTACTCGCTTCCAATGCATTATCAATCAGTATGCCGAGTACCTCGATTAAATCAACATCTTCACATGGGAAATCGTGGACGGAAACAGTTCGAGCGATTTGCAGTTCGATTTTAAGTTGTTCAGCCCTTTTCATTTTTGTGTAAAGAAAACCGGCAATTACTTTATGATCCATATTCAGCAATTCATATTGGCCGTTCGATAAATTTGCTGTTTCAATGTAGGTGCGCAACTTTTCGCGCGCCATTTCAATATCGTCTGTTGTTTCGACAAGGCTTGAAATCGCCAATAGCTTATTCGAAAATTCATGTTGCCTTGCCCGTACTTCCAAAACCAATTCATCAATAATTGGCAAGAATTGCTCAGTTGCATCGATTCGATTTTCCGTGACTTCAGCTTTTCGCTGTTCTAGTAGCAACCAGCTCATAAATGCGCTGATGAAGAATAGGAGAAGAAATAAGGAGATCCGATTCTCCAAAAGAACGATTGCTTCAAAATTAGCCGAAACAATCAAGATTAAAAAAAGAATGAAGACATTCACAATCATAAACTTCGTAAATGTATTTGATTTGTCACTAAGAATCTGTTTGGCTTTCGCTGAGAATCGCCAATAGATAAGTGCAGCCAAAAGAAAAGGGAAAAGCCGAATATAGATACTGTTTAAATCCAGTACATCAACGAAGCCGATACTGAGTAGGCGAAAAATAAACCAGATGATAAGTGCCAATAGGGTTGTGAAAATGTCTTCAAGGTGATTTAAGTTAAAGGCCACACTATTTAGCAAGAACAATACACAAATCAGGCCGATAATTCCCGTTAATGAATTTACAGGAAGCAATTCGAAATTTTGAAAAGCGATGTCTGCAATAAGCCCTTCACTAATCGGCATGAAGCTGATTCTAGCCAAGAGACAAAAGGAAACCAAAATCGTATACCAGAGAATTGATTTTTTATTAAAAGCAATGGGTTCTCTTCCGCATAAGAACATGATCAAGTAAAGGGTCAGGCCATCAAGGGCGGTTTGAAATACTAATTGGCCCATCAATTTCCTACTTTCATCAGGACATCTCGGTATTTCTGCCCGATTGGCAGAATCGCCGAATGCCCTTGAAGTTTTATGGTATTTTCCGCTTTGGAAATACTTTTAACATAATCTTTATTGATGATGTAACTTTTGTGGATTTGCTGAAAAGGTCCTTCCTCAAGCAATTCATGTATAGCTTTTAAAGAGTATCCGGAAAGATTTTCTTGAAATATACCATCTGCTGTTTTTAAATGGACAATCATTTTCTTCCCGTATGATTCGATGTACACAATGTCCTGCATACGATGTTCGAATATAAAGCCTTTTTGTTCGAATCGAACAGTCTGCTGGTTGATGTGTACATGTTTCATGTAATCCAGAACGCCATAAACTGCCTGTTTTACTTCTTCTCGTGTAAAGGGTTTAATCAGATAGTCATAGCATTTGATTTCCCTGTAAGCTCTAAGTTCCTCAGTTACAATGGCTGTAGCAAAAATCATCGGCGTGTATTTATACCGTTGCAATGCCCTTAATTCATTCGCTAAGTCTGTTCCTTTATAGTCCGTTAATTGGATATCAATGAAAAAGAGGGAAATCTCATGGGTATTCGCAATTTCAAGCGCTTGTGCAGCGCTTGGCGATACATGCAAATAAAAACTGTTATCGATTTCCGTTAAAATAGAGTGCAGAAACTGCTGGATTTTTTCATCGTCTTCTATGATTAAAATATGCTTCATATTTTTGCTCCTCAATTTCCTGATTCTCCAAGTGCATTCTTGATGCGCTGAATTATAAGAATGGTTAATATTGTAATCATTTTACTACAGTTTTAAATCATATGTATTTAAAATGTTGCTAATGGAGATGCAGGAGTAGGGGATTTTAGTTTACATATGACACATTATCGGAAGAAGGAACTTTATTGAAGTTCCTTCTCCTTTTCGTTTGTGAACATGTACTTTTACGAACGCTTTACTAAACGGTTTTCTATGTTCTATCGGCTATACTCGTAAAGGAAATCCTAATGGATATAAATGTTGAAATATGAATAGATGCAGTTTAATTTTATATTAGGTTTTGTGTTCTAAACAGGAGGAGATACTTATGACCGAGGAAGAAATGTTAGTTTTCGCAAAAAACAATTCCCCTGACTTATTTATAAATAGTGTACAAACAAACAGCGATGGTTGGGATAATGATATTTTAATTTTGAATGAAAAACTCGTTTTTCGATTTCCCAAATCGAATGCTGTATTATCTAAAATTGAGGACGAAGGAAAAATATTAGAAAACTTGAAAGGAAAAAAACCCTTGTTACTTATTCCAAATTATGAGTACTTGTATGAAGGTAGGGAGTTGAGAGGAGTAAAATATGGTTTCTTGGAAGGCATTTCTCTAAGTGAACTTCCGGTTAATAATCTCAGAGGTAATCCATACAATGCTCGGGGAATTGGTGATTTTTTATCTAAATTGCATCGTATAGACATAACGGATCTCAATCATTCTAATATAGGAACTATACACTCATTAAAGTACTGGGAAAGCCTACACAAGAAAGTGGAAATTAAACTATTCCCGTTTCTAACCAGTAAGCAGCAAAAAGAAATCAATGAAGTGTTTAATCGTTTTCTTAATGAATTTTCTAATTTCACAAATGAAAAAACAATTATACATGGAGATTTAACAGCCTCAAATATTATTTATAGTCAAGAAAAGGAAAGTATTAATGGAATTATTGATTTCACAGATGCGCAAATAGGAGATCCAGCTTTTGATTTTGCAGGATTATATTGGGCTTTTGGAATGGATTTTACAAAGGATGTTTTGGGATGGTACACCAACATTGAAAATAAGGAGTTCTTATTAGATAGGGTAAAAAAATTCTATGGATTACAGCCAGTTTTTCATGAACTGCTTTACGCCATTGAAAACGATCAAAAAATCAACTGGAAAACCGCTTTGAACAAATTCTCTGCTTTAAATCAACTTGCTAAATAAATAGTCACTTTAAGCAATGTTGAGAACTTTAATGAATTGATTTATATTGATCCTCTTGAGCTAAAAGAGAAAACTTAAGGACAATAGGTTTACATAGTCAGGATTATCGGAAGTTTAAAAAATCTTACAACCTCTGCAATATTTAAAAATTTACAGGTGGTTTAAATCTTTATAAAAAATAACACTTAGAACTGGTGAAAGTAACATCTGAATTAATGACATTACTAGGCTGTTCTTTTTATCAAAATTGCGACCCAAAAACGAAAGTAAATTTGCTCGCGAAAAAAGACCAAAAACGGGTAACAGAAAATGCCCAATTCCTAACTGGGCGTTTGCCTTTGACAATAGTCAATCCTAATACTATAATTAAGGTAATAAGTAATATTGGTGTCTCACTACCATAAAACGTGACCGATAAAATTGGCGTTTCACCGCCATTAAGTGTGACCGATAAAATTGGCGTTTCGCTGCCAGATAATGCGACCTATAAAATTTTGAAGGAGACAGTGATTTGATCACTGTCTCCTTCTCTTTATAGAAAGAGAAGGGGACATAATGACAGCTGATAAATTAAGGTTCTTTAGAGTAAGTGATGATTACATTAATTTTTTAAAAACTATTGATCCAAGGATTCTTAACAACAGTAATGAAAATAGAGCCAGACCCTATGTTGGTGTTATTCTTATTATTGGTATTTTTCAATATTACGCACCTATTTCATCCTACAAACCTGAAAAGCACGATAAAATCAGAAACAATTCAGTTATTAAGATCAATGGTAAAGATCAGACAGAAAAATTAGCAGTTCTCCATATAAATAATATGTTTCCTATCATTCCTACTGAAATCGAGGAAATGGATTTTAGTAAAGAGGAAAGACATTATGAAAGGCTGTTACAAAAAGAATACAGTTACATAATTAGAAATCAAGAAGACGTCCAACAAAAAGCTAGAAAATGGTATGAAGATGTAATCAAGGGTGGTAATTTCCCTGCTAAAATTTCTTGCGACTATAAACAGTTAGAAAAAGAATACATAAATTTTAAGAAGTAACTTTCATGGATACCTTTAGGGTTCAGTTCAGATTAGCAAAAACTCTCCCCTATAGACTGAAGTCTATTGACTCCTTATCGGAAGAAACTTATAAATGAGTTTCTTCTTTTTTTGTTCGTAAAAGTGTACTTTTACGAACGCTTATTTTCTGATGAAATTTCTTTGAATATAATTCCAATATGATATTATTGGTGAAACATAAAAATCATAAACATAAAAATCATAAAAAGACATCTCTGTTGAACGATAATTAAGAGGAGGATTACATTGTGGAATGGAATTGGAATAAAACGAGCATCACGCTTCCCTATTCCTATGAAAATCTTAAGAGTCTTTTAGACACCGTATGCAAGCAAGAAAACCAATTCCCTCAGGTGGATTTTTGTATGTGGTGTGATAATTTAACAACGGCTTGGTTGGATGAAGATTTAAGCGGTCAGGACGAAGAGGCCTATTATGTGGCCCAAAGCATTGAATGTCAATGGGATTTGCATTGGTACGAATTTTATTCCCATGAACAATTGATGAAGATGGATCTTTCGAAATTGGAATTACCATCCGATTGGTTTAAGCGATGGGCAGCTGAATTGGCCGAGAAATAACCAATAAAATCAGGGTTTTGAATGTAACTTATGTGCAGATAAGTTACATTCAACATTAGTAACAAGAGGAATGAATAACTGAGAAAGGAATTATTGGAGGATGAAATATTTAGTAGACGAAGATCATTGGGATTTAGAAGGTTATACCGAAGAAAAAGAAAAACTTTTAAATAGATTCAATAAAGGCACAGCTATCTTTCTAAAAAGTAATTCATTTCATGATGGCAAAGTAGTTTCGATTAATATTTTGAACCAAGAAAATGGTCAAACCAAAGACCCTACAGTGGTTAAAATGTTGATTGAGCAGTATAATGGCGAACTCTATGAAATCCAATGGATTAACGTCCGTAAATTTTTCATGGATTATGATATTACTCGTAATGTTTATTCGAACACACCTTATAAAATTGTAGATGGAGGCAAAAGAGGGCTTGATGAATGGGGATATGATGAAATTCTTCCACTGAGTAAAAAGAAGCTCCAACATGAAATTCTTCTTTTTTCACAAACAACCGTTATAATTCATTGTTCAACTATTAAAATCAGAAAAGTAAAAGGTTTGAATGTAACTTAATGTGAATTAAGTTACATTCAAATATGAGGAAAACAGGGGAAATAGGAAGTGAAGATATGGGGCATTTAAAAAAGTTTGTGCATAAATTGTTCTTTGAAAAATACGATCAATTTGCGAAGGAATTAGGCTATCTGGATTGGAATATTGCTTCGGAAAATACTTTTGGTATCTATGAAATGGAAGGCGATACTTGGTACCATGCTACTCAGCTTCCTAATAAAAAATGGGCTGTATGGAATGATAATGAGACAGAACCACCATACGCTTTTGAAGTATTTTCGTCTTGGGATGAAGCCATTAAAAAGCTTCGAAAATTGTTTAAAGAGAGTGGATTGCTGGAAGATCATTGGAGACCTGAAGGTTTTGATGAAGGTGAAGATGCTTTTTTAAAAGAACCTGACAGAGAGAAAATGTTGTAATCAACCGAGATTTTGAATGTAACTTAATAGCAATTAAGTTACATTCGAAACCTTGGAAACTAAAAGCTTAAGGGAGGGACGAAGTATGAGCTTAGAACACGAATTTTCCTTAGTAACCAAGACAGTTGCTTATAAAGATTTGATGAGGCGAAATGAGAAAAATCTAGACATTATTGACTCCATAGATATCCCCGACGATTTGATTCAATACATAGCAGATTCTTTAAACTGGATTCCGTGCAAAAATCCAGCAATATCGATGACAAGAGAAGAAACAGGAATAAATTATTATGGGGTTACCCTTTTTGATCAAACGTCGGCAGCCACTATGAAAAGTATTTTTAGTGCCTGGCACTCTTTGTTTACAAACTCCCCTGAAAAACTGGAGCTGACTGGAGAATTTGTGCTTTCTTCCAAAAAAAATATACTAGGGACGCATGAACGTTTAATTTTTAGTAGAGACGATGTTCTTGAGTTACTGGAAAGATTGCTCTCTATGATTGAAAGGCTGGATGAAGGAAATCTCTATCTCTACCATCTCGGAATATAAAAAACTGAATGTAACTTATGTGCAGTTAAGTTACATTCAAGTTCAATAAAAAATATCTACCTGCTGAGCAAATCATTCATTAGAATTTAATATTATTTTTTCTGTATTTCCATCCCATATAATCTCTAACTCAAGTTCCTCATCAGCTTCCATAGGAACGCAATTTCCACAACTGCCTTGCGCAAAACTTCCGACCTCATCGTATATTGGTACGCCAGTTCCTTCATTACTGTTTACACCACTGCCGGTTTTCAGTTTATAATCTACCATTTTGGGAGCTTCGTCTTCACCAATAAATGTAAGTGTACCGTTTTCATCAACTTGATTCTCCCCCTGATCTTTGTTAACAACATCTACTTCGAATAATACTTCCCAATTTTCATTGCTGCCTGTAAAGCTATAAGTTTCTTCAGGAGTAATATTATCTGAAGAAACAGTTCCATCTCCAGTATTACAACCACTTAATATAAGTGCTGTAACGAATAATAGAATTATCTTTTTCATTTCCAACCTCCTAATATCCTAATAAGTATTTTGTTTTTTCTGTTATTTTATCATAACAGTTAAGTGTTGAATGGAAAATTTTCAATAGAAAATATTTTTATTAGTAGAAATGAATGTAACTTATTACCAATTAAGTTACATTCAGTTTCAATGTTTATAAGCCAAGTATTGCTATGAAAATTAACGTGAATACGAGACTTGCAACGATAGACATAACCCAATGAGTCTTGTTCGTTATTCTTAAAAGTTTATTCACGATATAATTAATGATTAAAATGGCTAAAAAGACGACAACGAACGTTACTAGAAAATAAACGAACAATTGATTTCTCCACCTTTCATACATACGCTAAATAAATAATAATGCACTTTGTTATACCTATTTACTTCCAGTAAGGTTTCATTTTTTCTAAAAAAGAACTTTAAATTGATTTTTTTACTCAATCTGAATGTAACTTAAGTGTAATTAAGTTACATTCGCTTATAAGTCTAAGTAGGAGGGAAGCAATTGAAAAAGCAATATTTTGTTCAATATTCAGATGCCAGTTTGATCAATGATTTTGTTCTTCCGAAAGGTAAGTTTGAATCAATTGCAGTCGGAATTAGGGACATGGAAACTGATTTTCTTTTTACGCTGATCCAAAATATCAGTAGCTTCCCTGTTTTTTTCGTACTGGAATCTGTGATTTTTGAACATATAGAAACGAGTATTTCAGAGAAGAATATCTCTCACTATAAATTTTCTTCGGACGGTTATATCATCAAAATTGATTCGACTGACATATTAGAATGGGTTTGCACTAATGCGGTTGAATTAGTTTTAAATGGATTGGAAGTTTTTATTTTCTTTGGGGAAGATATTTCTGAAGTGGATCTAGTCCCAACAAGAAATTGGGATAGCCCGACTGAATTTAAAAACCTTGATTTTGATAAAGTCGAGACATTCATTGATGTATATGAGGTCGGCCTTACGATATTTACGAAGAATGAAAAATTCAACTCACCTAAAAAAGTCACACCATACATATCGGCAGATTACTTGTTTGATTTAGAGAATAGTGACACTGAATAGTAAAAGATTTCTAGCATTAGCAGCACTTGTTTTATTCAAAAACTTGATTCTACTGGCTTCCCCAGAAAATCATTCGGAACTAATTTCATTAGAAAAAATGATACATTCAGAATGCAGTTCTGTAAGCTTTTAAAGCATGAATCTCAAAAGAAATGGGATTATATATCCGAACGCATTTGGTATCTTTTAATATACATGGCATAAAATTAAATGATAACTTACCGAACCTATTGAAAAGTAGAACAGAGCTTTGTATGGTTCAAGGGCATTAGAAAATCTAAAGGGGTGATAGACTTTGGCCAAGATTTATATAAGTCGGGAAGATTGGGAATCGGAAGAAGAGTTCATTATATTTAATGATTCCCAGAAGGTTTCGAAATGGTATATCGGAACTTCAGATTATGAAGACTATCCTGATAGAACCCGTGAATTCTTGTCTGAATTTATTTGCACGCAGGATTCGTTCCCTGTTTTTCTTACCTTTGAACCTTACAGTGATCAAGCAATAAAACTTGAAAAGTTGCTTAACGACAATGCGATTTCTTATACTTCTCGTGTAGAAGGTATTGAAAGCAGAATGTTTCCCGTTTTCACGATCACGCTGAAGGGTGCACAAGATTTGCAGCTTGTCTTAGAAGAGACGTTTTGGATGGCAGCTGCCAATCAATTTTTCGCCTTTTCCTTTACCGATAACTGCACGTACAAATTGGCTATGAAAAAAACAATAATGAGAAAAGAGAAGCCTTATATGTTGCCTTACTTTCAAATGGAGGAAAATTCTACAGTTATAATAATTTGGCATGATGGGCAAGGGTTTAATCTTTATACGAGTAATGAACGATACAAAACATTGGAAAGACTCATTAGCCATTTGCCTACAAGTACAATAGTAGAAAATGAATAGTCGGAGGGAAGGGGTTCTTCTCGCATAGGGTAAGTTTAAGAAGATATTTTTGACTGAGCTATTAGTTTACATATCGCAGCTTATCGGAAGTTTATAAAAGCAAACTGGAGAAGATGCCGGTCCTAAGCATCTTCTCCAGTTTGTTCATGTAGGTGTACTTTTACGAACGGTTATTTCTTAGAACATTGAAATGTAAAATATAAATAACATGCCAATGCATAATTTCATTTATGAGTTTCTATTAACAGAGATATAAATAGCGATGGAAAATCTCAAGTTCTTCATCAACTATCAACATAGCGATGTAGCGAAAATATTGAGTTAGTTGAAACTTTATCTTTTAAAAACCGTAATCCTTAACTAGAGGAGGAGTTAAAGTATGCCCTTAGGTGGTTTTATTGTTTGTCTATTTGTCAGTATTATTTGTTTTTTGTTTGGTTTTATGATCTGGAAGAAAAAAGAATTATCTTTAATAGCTGGATATGATGAAAAAACGTTCAAGGGAGATAAAAAAAAATTAGCCTTTGCAGTTGGACTATTATTATACGGAATTGGTCTCTTAACACTTTTACTTCCGTTAGGATTAGAGTTTATAGGTTCTATTATAGGTACACTCTATGGAATCATTGTAGTCTTTAGCATTGTAGTGTGTGTTGGTTATATCAAATATATTAGTAAATAAAGTTGTAAGACTTTTTTTGCGTTAGAGTTATTCTAGTTTACATATCATGAGTTATCGGAAGAAAGAGCTTCATTTGAAGCTCTTTCTTTATGGATGAGAGTTTGGATTAATTATTTCTCTGCCCAACATTTAGTAAGGAAATCTTAGGTTTCTTCGGTGGAGGTCATGACTTTTTATTCTTAAAGGTGTTGTGCTTTTGCAATCATTGCATGACTAATACCTTCATTTCGAAAAGAGGGATTAATCGCAATATGATGCACAATCAAAACAGGATCACGTATTTTAATTCCCGTGAGTCCAATAATTTTTTCTTTTTCCTTCCAAAAATACAGATGATAATTGTCGCGTTCCTCATATTTGCGTATAGTTTCTTTCGAAACTTGTAAATCATTCTCAATGGACATACTATTTAATAAACCCATTGCGATTTTTTGAAAGGTTTTACTATATTTAATCAACATGTGTCCTAACCCTTTCTATAATTAATTGCGAAACGATGTGTGGGTTCATAAACTCTTCTTCTAAATAAGACTATCCATATTCGGTGTAATAATCGATAATATTTTTCAGTTTTTAGCGAATAAATTAGATAAAAAATTTCAGTCAGCTACTTTTTATAAGTAGCTAAATATGCACTTTATGTGGAGTTCTCTGGTTTGAGTTTACTTATAGATTGTCTAGGGAAAACTCAAGTACTCGCAACACGGATAACTGGTAGCAACAGTTCAGCCATATTTATGTTGGGGTACTATTATCCAAACGGGAGGCGTAAGAATGGCAGATTATAAAAAGAACAGTCTTTCCTTAACTGGCGCTGTCGGTTTGGGGACTGGAGTAATGATTAGCGCGGGTATCTTTGCTTTGCTTGGACAAGTCGCACAACTTGCAGGAATTTGGTTTCCATTAATATTTATTGCAGGGGGAATAGTTACAGCATTTAGTGCCTACTCTTATATTAAACTGAGTAATGAATATCCATCTGCTGGTGGCATTGGGATGTTTTTAGTGAAAGCTTATGGGAAAGGAACAATTACTGCTTCTGCGGCTTTATTAATGGCGATTTCAATGGTTATCAACCAGAGTTTAGTAGCAAGAACTTTTGGAACGTACACGTTGCAACTTTTTGATGTTGACCAAACTAGCTATCTTGTCCCATTACTAGGAGTGGTGTTGCTAACTTTTGCGTTTCTAGTAAATATTTCTGGAAATCGCTTTATTCAATCGTTTACATCGATTGCTTCTTTACTAAAAATTGCAGGCTTAGCTGTCTTTGGCATCGGCGGATTAAAGGTTGCTGGATTTTCTTTTACTCCTGCAGAAAATGCCGGAAATTCGGTAGATCCAACAATTGCTAGTTATATTGCTGCTGTAGCGTTAACCATTTTAGCGTTTAAAGGATTTACGACAATTACGAATAGTGGATCTGAAATCACTAAGCCAAATAAAAATGTGGGTAGAGCCATTATGATTTCCATCTCTATCAGTTTGCTTGTGTATTTATTAATTGCATGGGCAGTGTCAAGTAATTTACCTTTAGAACAAATTATTAAATCAAAAGACTATGCGCTTGCAGAAGCTGCAAGACCTGCCTTTGGGGATTACGGGCTTTGGTTTACTGTAGGCATTGCAATCATTGCTACAATTTCAGGAATTATTGCCAGTGTATTTGCTGTCTCAAGAATGTTAGCCATGTTAACCGAAATGAAACTCATTCCTCATAAACATTTCGGCATGCCTGGAGGGATTCAAAAACATACACTAGTATATACGATTATATTGGCTATGATTCTGACTATCTTTTTTGATTTGAGTCGAATTGCTTCAATGGGTGCCATCCTATACTTAGTGATGGATATGATTATTCATTGGGGAGTGTTCAAACACTTACGTAAAAAAATCGGAGCTAATTCGGTTATCGTACTAACTGCTCTACTATTAGATGCTGTTATACTAACTGCGTTCGTTTGGGTGAAGATAAACTCTGACTTATTTGTTGTCGGTGTATCTTTTGTTTTTATTCTGTTAATTTTTGCAGGCGAGCGTTTCTTTTTAAAGCGCACGGCTTAAAATAGAAATAGTCAGTTTTAAAAAAGTGCAAAAATGCCCCGGAAAGTAAAGAAGCCATTTTACTTTTCGGAGCATTTTTTTGATTGGTTAATAAATTTCGATTTGTCCCATCATGCCACTATCTTCATGTTCTAAAATGTGGCAATGAAAAACGTAGACACCTTTTTCAGGAAAAGTGACGAGCAATTTCACTTTTTCTCCGGGATTAACTAATACACTGTCTTTCAACCCTTGTTCACGTGGAGTCACTTCTTTGCCATCACGAGAGATCACTTTAAATTGCGTCCCATGAACGTGGAACGGATGAATCATCCCACCCATCATATCCTTTTTATTGTACACTTCCCACACTTCAGTAACACCTTGTTCTTGGCGTAAGTCAATGCGATTTGGATCGAATTTCTTACCGTTAATCGTTACCATGTCCATCATGCCAAATAATTCAATATTTTTTTCAACAGGCATTTCTTTTTCTTCTTGCGATAGAAATGGCTCTTCCGTTGTCCACATTTCAGTTGAATCTACGGTAGAAGTGTCAAGCTCAACATCAAATGGCAACAATTCAACACCTTCATCATTAATGATAGCAAGAGATTCCTCAGACGTTAGTTTTGAAAAATCAATCAGAATTTCTGCACGCTCTGAAGCCGCGAGTGTTAATTCTTCAACTTCTACGGGTTCATCGAGCAAACTTCCATCAGAAGCAATTTGGGTAAAGCTAGCACCATTACTCAAACTGAATGTGTAGTTTCGTGCGTTCGATCCATTTAATAATCGAAAACGCATAATCGGTTCTGTAATGGTCAGTTTTGAGTTTAGCGTTCCGTTAATCATCGAGATATCACCGAGAGTTCCATCTTCATCCATCAGGTTGTCATAATCTAGTTGCTTATCTTCGTCAAACAGGCGATCTTGAAAGATAAGTGGGATATCGTTAACGCCATATTCGTTCGGAATAGTTGAATCTTCACTGTTTGAGCTATCAATGAGCAACATTCCAGAAAGCCCTCTATATACTTGTTCGGCAGTCATTTCATGAACGTGCGGATGATACCACAGTGTTGCAGCTGGTTGATCGGCTTGTAACGTAACAATTCGGCTTTCTCCTGGCGGAATTTCATCACTGGGTCCGCCATCTATTTCACTAGCAACTTCAAGGCCATGCCAGTGAAAGGTGGTGGGTTCATTCAATTCATTTGTAATTTTAACATCAACACTTTTTCCTTCTTCGATCTTAAGTGTAGGACCAAGTAAGTCCCCGTTATATCCATACGTTTCAGTTGAGATACCCTCAAAAAAATCAGTAGTTCCTTCCTGAGCTATTACTTCATAATCATATTCTTGTCCTTGTTGCTTTTCCAGTAAGGGAGGAATTGCGAGTTCATTTATTCCTTCAGAGGATACAAGGGAAGGGACATTTCCATGATTCATCATACTCCCCATTCCGCCTTGATTGGTGTCTTCCATACCGGGTTCCATATTGTCCTCGTTCTGCATCATGTTTGAGTTCATTCCTTCACCCATATTCGTACATGCAGCTAAGATTAATACCGCTAAAAGTGAAAAGAGTCCGAGTAAAAATCTCTTTTGTATCATATTTGTGCCTTCTTTCTGTTGTGATTTATTTTACTTTATCAAAGAGTTATGCATATCGAGTGCAGAGATGATGGCGTTTATTTGTACATAAGTTTAACCAGTTAAAGAAATAAAGAAATCTGCACAAAAAGTCGCAATGATTCAGCTAAACTTATGATTAACTATACAAATAAACAGAGCGAAATGATGGAGGCATAGAAAATGAATAGAAAAAAACGATTTCTGAGCGCAATTTTAAGTGGAATGATTCTAACAGGGTGCAGCAATACTGGAGATGAAAATAGGGAAATCCCTTTTGAAGGTGAATTAAATCACGTTCACGGGATGGGGTATGCGGGAAATGATGGAGGCGTATATTTTGCTTCGCATACAGGTCCCAAGATTTATAGAGAAGGGGAGTGGCTTGCCATCTCCGATAACTTTTTTGATTATATGGGATTTAATGCTGTAGAAGAAGGTTTTTATACATCAGGACATCCGAGTGCGGATTCTGATATGCTGAATCCACTTGGGATTCAAAAAAGTACGGACGGAGGAAAGTCGTTAAAACACATCGCTTTTGAGGGTGAAACGGACTTTCACGCAATGGCTGTAGGCTATACGAGCCAAGATATCTTTCTCTTAAATCCAGAAGAGAATTCATTATTAAAACCAGGTTTTTACAAGAGTAATGACAAAGGAGAGACATGGGAGGCCGTAAATGTGAATGGGTTAGAAGGTGAAGTTTCTGGACTTGCCCTTCATCCAAATGATTCTAGCTTGGTTGCGGCAGCTACTTCTACAGGGATATATGTGTCAGAAGACGGCGGGGAAAATTTTGGTCGTGTAACAGATGAAACCGATCAAGGAACAGCTGTTTTTTATAGTGAAGATTCCTTGTTTTATGCAAGTTACGGTACCAGCGCTTCATTGATTAAATATACAATTGAAACCAAAAAAGAAGAGATTGTCACTTTACCAGAACTTCCGCAAGATGGTGTTGCTTTTATCTTTCAAAATCCAAATGATAGTGAAGAAATTGCGCTGTACACCTTACAAGGGGAAGCTTTTCTAACAAAAGATAATGCAAAAACGTGGTTACCCTTGCTCAATAAAGGAAATGTTCAATAACAACGGAGCCAGTTTTTAAGATTTAACAGATTTAAATTCAAGTCACTAAAATAAGGAGAGTGCTACATGAAGACCGATAACAATAATCATGAAAAACATTCAACTGAACACCATCCGCACAAACAAGAAATGAACACGGAGAAAAAACATTCGACTGATAATCACCAAGGTCATCAAGGTCATCAAGGTCATCAAGGTCATCAAGGTCATCACGATATGGTAGAAGATTTTAAAAAACGTTTTTTTGTATCATTGATTTTAACGATCCCTATCTTGGCATTATCCCCCATGATTCAACAATTTTTAGGAGTCGATTGGCGTTTTGATAATGATATGTATCTCTTATTTGCGTTATCGACCCTAGTGTTCTTTTATGGAGGATGGCCGTTTTTAACAGGTGGCATTCACGAGCTCAAAGAAAAGAACCCGGGCATGATGACGTTAATCGCTTTAGCTATTACAATTGCCTATGGATACAGCACAATGGTGGTATTTGGATGGAACGGCAATCAATTATACTGGGAGCTAGCCACTTTAGTTGTTATTATGCTACTTGGTCATTGGATCGAGATGCGTTCTATCATGGGCGCATCTAACGCACTCGAGCAACTCATCCAATTGATGCCAAACGAAGCTCATAGGATAGACAGAAATAACGAAGTTCAGGATGTACCGTTATCTGAAATCAAAAACAAAGACTGGGTACTCGTAAAGCCAGGCGAAAAAATTCCAGTAGATGGTCAGATTGTAGAAGGTAATTCGACCATTGATGAATCCATGTTGACAGGAGAATCGTTGCCCATTGATAAAGTGGAAGGCGATCAAGTTATTGGCGGTTCAGTGAATAAAGAAGGGTCATTAACTATAGAGGTAGAAAAGACCGGGGAAGCGTCTTATTTATCACAAGTAGTTAAAATGGTTAAGGAAGCTCAAGAATCGAAATCTAGAACACAAGATTTAACCAATCGGGCAGCTAAATGGCTATTTTATTTAGCAATAGTCGCAGGTCTAGCAACATTTACTATTTGGCTGATGCTGGGCTACTCTGTAGATGTTGCAGTAGAACGCATGGTAACGGTCATGGTTATTACATGTCCTCATGCATTAGGGTTAGCAGCACCACTTGTTGTGGCGGTTTCGACTTCTCTATCGGCAAAAAAAGGCTTATTGATTCGAAATCGTACCGGTTTTGAAGATGCACGTAATTTAAATGCGATTGTTTTTGATAAAACAGGAACTTTAACAAAAGGAGAATTCGGAGTTACAAATATTGTGCCGAGTAACGACTTCAAGAAAGAAGACGTGCTAGGTCTTGCGGCTGCAATTGAACAAAATTCGGAACATCCAATCGCAGCAGGAATTGTGAATTCTGCAAAAGAACAAAAACTGACACTAAAACGAGTGAGTGATTTTGAATCGATCACAGGGAAAGGAATACAGGGTCAAGTAGATGGCCAGAAAGTCAATGTAGTCAGTCCAAGGTATGTGAATGACAACAAACTTGTCTACGATCAACACCAGTTCAATGAGTTATCTGCAGAAGGTAAGACCGTTGTATTTGTCTTAGTGAATGACCGACTTGCTGGAATGGTAGCACTAGCCGATATAGTTCGTGAAACTGCAAAAGAAGCCGTATCTGTCTTGAAAGAGCAAGGAATCCACACCATTATGCTGACAGGCGATAATCAGAAAGTGGCAGATTGGGTTGCGAAACAAGTCGGTATCGATGAAGTTTATGCAGAAGTATTGCCAGATGACAAAGCTAATCAAATCAAAAAAATTAAAGAAAAAGGTTGGAAAGTGGCAATGACTGGAGATGGCGTGAATGATGCACCTGCACTTGCAACCGCTAATTTAGGAATTGCGATAGGGGCTGGAACTGACATTGCAATGGAGACCGCAGATGTCATACTTGTCCGAAGCAACCCAAATGATGTCGTTGCATTAATCGATCTATCTAAAAAAACGTATCGGAAAATGATACAGAATTTATGGTGGGCGACCGGGTACAACATTTTTGCCATTCCACTGGCTGCAGGTGTTCTGGCACCATGGGGAATTGTGGTCAGTCCGGCGATTGGTGCCGTATTTATGAGCTTAAGCACGATCATTGTCGCGATTAATGCGAAACTTTTAAAAGCATAAAACTAATGAGGAGGAAAAAAATGACTACAAGAATAGCAATCAATGGATTTGGGCGTGTAGGAAGAACGACATTCAGAAGGTTATTAGATACCCATTCAGAACTAGAACTAGTTGCTGTTAACGATTTGGCCACTGTTGAAAACTTAGCTTATTTATTGGAATTTGACACAACTTATGGTCGATTAAAACACGATGTTAAGGTACATGAGAATGCCTTGATTATTGATAATAAGAAAATTAACTTTTACCAAGAAGCTGATGCTGCAAATCTTCCGTGGGATGAATTGCAAATTGATATCGTGTTAGAAGCAACAGGGATTTATAAAACTGCTGATAAGGCTCAGGTACATCTTGATGCAGGTGCTAAAAGAGTAATTATAACTGCCCCAGCAGATGAAGAAACAAAAATGGTCGTTTATGGTGTGAATCAGGACATTGTTACAAAGGAGGACTTGATACTTTCTTCAGCTTCTTGTACAACCAATGACCTAGCTCCAGTTGCGAAAGTGTTGCATGATAATTTTGGGATTGTGACGGGTTATATGACGACAATTAAAGCTTATACACCTTCACAAAAATTACATGATAGCCCGCATTCGGATATGAGACGCGGACGTGCTGGAGCAATGAATGCAATTCCAACTTCTACAGGTGCAGCGAAAGCTGTCGGAAGAGTCATTCCTGAATTAAATGGAATTATTGATGGAACAGCGGTGAGAGTACCACTTTTAGGTGGGGCAATCGTAGAGTTTTATACAAACTTAGAAAGAAAAGTAACAATTGAAGAAGTAAATAAAGCTATGAAAGAAGCTTCAAATCCATCTTTTGAATACTCCGAAAAACTAATTGTGTCCTCCGATGTCATTGGAACTTCAGCGGGTGCAGTTTTTGATGCAACATTAACGGATATCGTTGAAAATGGAGATAAGCAGCTTGTCAAAACCGTTTCTTGGTACGACAGCGAATATGGATTTGTATCCAACCTAGTTCGTTTAACTGAACATTTAGCTAAAATTATTAAATAAGTATCAAACGCATGATGCACCAGAAGGTTAGTTTAGAGGCATTAAAAAAACGTGTTCTTTATTAATGAAAGTTGCACGAATAGTTAAAGAATATAGGCGTATCTTTCTAGTAAGAAAGATACGCCTATATTTGTAGAAAAGTAGCGTTCATTTCTCTATTTAGCCTAGAGATAATAAGGTATTGAAATTTCAGTTTACATATTCCGGATTATCGGAAGCAGAACCACTTATTAATTAAGCTGAACAATTCACTGAAGCTTGATAGGAAGGAGTAACTCCGGTCTTTTCGATTACAAATTAAAAACCATAGCTTTCATATTTTCGATGAAAAACGCCCAACCAGCTAACTGGTTGGACGTTATATTTAGATGATAGTTGGCAGAAAGTCACTGTCGATTATTTTTTTCAAGCTATCGATGGTTTCTATATAAGACACGTCTTCTGACAAGAATGTTTTCGTATTGCGATTAAAGTCTTGCTTATAAAAATCCGTCCGAATGATTTCGTTCAGTGTTTTTTTTAGTTCGTAGCCAGACCGACAGGAAGCCGTATCCCGACCGTCTCTTCGAATCTCGATCACTTCAGGAACCAACCTTTTTAATCCTTCTGTATCAACGAATCCACTTCTCACAATCATATGAAGATCATACAGGTGTCTCGAATAACGAGTACTTTCTTTTTTCTCGTAATAATCACAGATGGCAAAGATTTTATCCAGAAACGTTCGATCAATAGTCTGCACATTAGCCGCGAAAGGTTTCATCCCGTATTCATCCAGAAACCGTTCTTTTTCTGCTTCGTCTCCCTCTGCCGATAGGACAAACTTTGTGATGTAATTACTGACCTCAAGCTGTTCGAATGGAAAAGGTTGATAAGCAACATTCGTTTCCACAAGAATATGAGGTGACATCTCGCTGTCACCTTCAAATGCTTTTCGATAGCCAATTTCATACTCATTGAATTCTCGACCAGATCGAATATTTTCCGGGTTAAGCAATGCAAAGCCGAGGTCCTGAATGACAGATTCAATCGCCGTCTTCAGCTTCTTTTTTTCGCTTCTCGGCAGCTTATTGCTTTCTCCCAGCGGAACGCTAAGATCTAAATCCTCTGAGAAACGCTTGATAACATCGTAACATTTAGAAAGCGAGGTGCCGCCCTTAAATACAATGCCAGGAAAGGTGGAGACCAGCTGCTTCAGAAATAGCGATACATAATAATCCTTTTCAATCTGGAAATTCTGTAATCCAGAAGCGGCAGCTGCCGACCGGATCAACTCAATGAATAACTCGTTCTCTTCGTGCAATCGCATCAAATAACCCCAATTCGTAGACTCTCAGTTTTGTTTTGGTCGGGTAAGCACTCAGATATTCTTTTACTTCCCTCACACTCATTGAAACATCTCCTAGATATGCCAGGATATTCTCTTCTACTGCTTCAAGCGGTTTTTCGCTGTACTGCTCGTAATTAGTCAATAGGTCAAGCACTTGAAGAAGCTTATAGTTGGATTTATTCACACTTACTCTCGATTTTCGAATGATAAACCGTTTTTTGTAGATGTTCACTTCCCGCTTTGCAGCGGAAGCATTATTTGTCACGATGGTTGCCACCGCTGCTGTTTGGGAAGTCAGGCCCAAAGCATTGGCGAAATTAGTGCCTGACTTGTAACCGATAATACGATCCCGGTCCTCCAAAAATTTCTTTCGAATAACTAGGTCTGTATCTAACACAGCCGAGCCAAACATCGGCTTCTTTTTTGGAATGAAATAGATGCCGTTCTGGACTTTCGTAAGCAGACCTTTGTCAGAAAGTCGCTTAATATATTGTCTAAGTGTATTTGGA
Organism: Planococcus faecalis; assembly: GCF_002009235.1. Taxonomy (NCBI): domain Bacteria; kingdom Bacillati; phylum Bacillota; class Bacilli; order Caryophanales; family Caryophanaceae; genus Planococcus; species Planococcus faecalis. Next base: position 1,961,180 of record NZ_CP019401.1, on the reverse strand, counting down.
TTCAGATTGAGCTCCTCTTTTAGTTGCTCCGTTAGAATGGGTTCATCGTATCCATATTTATTTACTAGATATTGATAGAGCTCCATTGGTTTTCACCTCTTTTTTATATTGTAACATATTTATTATTAAAATATAAAAAAACGTTACAAAGTGTGTTCTTGAAACTTAAAGATGAATGACTATTTCCCCTAAGTGTTCGGAAAAGTGTACTTTTACGAACACTTTCTATTTCCAAAATTAACTAGCTATCTCTAGTCTGATTCAGTATATTTGAAATAAAGAAAAAATCTTACCAAATGAATTTTTTTAAAAGAACCAGTTGAAAAGGAGTAGTAAACGATGAGTGAAATTGAACAAGGATATTTCTGCAAGATTTGTGGAGAACACCACGAGGAGCTTCCTATGAGTTATGGAAGCCCAGTGCCCGATTACTGCGAGGACATTCCAGAAGAGGAATGGGAAAGCCGGATTGAGATGAATGAAGATTTGTGCATTGTGGATGATGAACATTTCTTCATCCGAGGAGCAATTGAAATTCCCGTAACTGATGACGAAGGGCCATTTATCTGGGATATATGGGTTTCCTTGAGTGAATCCAATTTTGAGTTAACAACGGAGTACTGGGCAACGGAAGGACGAGAACGAAAATTGGATCCCATGTTCGGCTGGTTATCAACCTCCATTCCGTGTTATCCCGAAACGCTGGAATTGAAAACGATGGTCCACACACGTTCGGTCGGAATGCGTCCCTTCATTGAATTGGAACCGACGAGCCATCCAATGGCCATTGAGCAAAGAAACGGCATCACCATGGATCGGATCAAGAAAATTGCAGAAGAATTATGCCAACCGGATGAGTAATTCATAGGTTCAGCATCGAAGGAAAAGTTTTTAGAAAATTCCGTTTGTCAATTTAAGCTAGACAGGCCCATTCCATTCAGGTGACTCAAAAATGCCTCCAAGGGTGTGCGATAATCCAGCGACTTCCGTGGGATGTTATTCCGTTTGTCAGCCACTGAGGAAATGAACGTTTGGTCCACCTGGTTGAAGTCCATTTCCTTTGGCAGGCCGTCTTTTCGCAAGAGGCCGTTGGAGTTTTCATTCAAGGCACGCTGGGAAGGCGTGCCGGGATCCGCAAAGTAAATCGAGACGTCGTGCTGGTTGCACAGCGGTTTCCAATTGGAGAATTCCTTCCCACAATCAAACGTGATGGATTTGAACAGATTTTTTGGGATTCCTTGAAACCACTGGTTCAAAGCGGTTTCGATATCGCACGCCTTGCGTCCTGCAGGCTTGATGGCGATGATGACTTTCGTCAGCCGTTCTACCAGTGTGATCACTGCACTTTTGTGGCGGACGCCCACAATGGTGTCGCCCTCGATGTGCCCGAACTCTTCTTTGAACGAAGGATAATCGGTTTCCCGGTCGGAAATATGCCGTTTGAACGCCTGTTTTCCGCGGCGTTCCTCGTGACCATTGGGTTTCCGTTTGCCTTTCATGGGCAGTGTGGCAACATCAAAGACCCGATTTTTGAACATGCGGTAGATGGTGCGCACGGAACAGTCGATCGCTGTCTCGGCGCGTCCCACAATGACATCAGGCGTCCAGCCCTGCGCCACCTTGTCTTGAATATAGGTCATTTGTTTCTTCGGCAAAACGATTTTTTGGCGTCCGCAGCGTTTCTTGTTTTTCTTGTATTGTGTGTAAAAGTCGAGGCTGTATGTCCCAATTTCAGGAAATTGATGACCTTGTAAATTGGCTGCCTGGAACGTTTCATTTGATTTGCGATAATCGCCACGGGTATGTTTTGGCGGTGATAGGATTCTATCATCACCAGTTCATCCGTGGTAAGATGGGTGTAGGTCATTCGTGGTCACTCCTCTGTTTTTCTTTGGTCGGAAAATACATGTAGAGTGTACCATGAATGACTTTTTTAGTTGTCTAGCTTAATTTTACAATCGGCGCAACTAAAAAAGAATTGCCTTGTTTGGAGACAATCACTAGAATAAACGGAAAATCGGACTGGTTGGACATTTCCATTCCACAAGCTGCACTTGAGAAGGCATTTCCATATCGTTATCCTCTGACAACTGATAAAAATAAACAATCAATGAAGCATATGAACGGTTAGCAGAGACCGTCTACAGCAGGTCTCCCTTCAACATGGCGATAATTGGCGAAGAAATTTCGGGGGAAACAAATCAAAAAGAACTGACTCTGGGCCTTATGCAAAATAAAGACTACATGACCTTTATACTTCCGAATTCATTGCTAGATAGGCTCGGACTGAATGCGAGGGAAACAGTGCTGTCTAATCAACTAAGGATATTTTAATAACTTCAGAACGAATGTAACTTAATGTGAATTAAGTTACATTCGTTTCTTTAACGTCATTGCTATTCAATGTGTTGGGGATCTATCCCATTTTCCAATAGAACTTCAGCATTATCTCCATTTTCCTTACCCCAGAAACTTAATTGTTTGATAGCTGATTCAGTTACTTTATACTCGTAGACTATCATCGGCTCGTTATTAAAAATTACATGCAAAAATTTAATTTTCTTTATTTCGTAATCATCTGTATCGAAAATCTCCCAAGACTCGCCATTAAATGTATTAGTTAAGTGAGTATCTAATTGCTGAATAGCCTCGTTTGTTTGATTCTCCACTATAATCAGGCGGGTGGAGTAAAAAATGATTGAGCCTATTAAAATAAAACCTGCTGCTATTAAAATAAGGATTTTTAACGGTTTTCTCAAAAAAAGGGCTACTACACTTAGTAACGCCGTCACAACTAGAATAAAGCTTATTTCGATTATTGTGGTTGGCTGCATCTATTTCTCCTCATTCCAATTCTATTATTTAATTAAATATAACAGCTAAATTGTTTATTAGTTATAATAATTCGAAAACATAAACTCAAAAAAATTTTAGCGATCGAATGTAACTTAATCCTAATTAAGTTATATTCATTTCCTTGATTCTACTGGCTTTACGAGGAAATCATTCCGAACTAATTTCATAAGAAAAAATGATACATTCAGAATACTGTTCTGTAAGGTTTAAAACTTGAATCTCAAAAGATGTAGGTTTACATATCGCAGCTTATCGGAAAAAGAGAAGCTGCATCAAAAGCTTATCGTCGGAAATATGATGAGTTATTCTACTTGACGGTTGCAGCTTGACATAAAATTCTAAAGACTATACATTGTTGAAGACAACTTAAATATATTCACTAGGGGTGTTATTTAACTGAGATGAGTGTTTACTCAAACCCTTTGAACCTGAACTAGTTAACACTAGCGTAGGAAAGTGTAGGCTCTAATACATACTAGAAGACTGATGATGTCTTATTTTTACTATGTAGTTATCTGTATTTACGCAACTTTCCTATTAGGAAGGTTGCGTATTTTTTTGTTTTTCTATCATTTTATTATTTGAGTTTCAGCAAGATTAAAAATATAGGAGTGGATATGATGAGTAGAACAGTATTGGTAACAGGCAGTAGTAGAGGTTTAGGAGCTTCTATTGTAAAGGTATTGGCACAACAAGGATTTAAAGTAGTTATCAACTACTATAAAAGCGAAAGCGCTGCTGCTGAGCTCGTTTCTGAGATCGGTAAAGAGAATGCTATTGCAATTCGTGCAGATGTCACGAATCGTAAAGAAGTAGACGTATTGGTAAAGAAAGCGACGGAGTATTTTGGTCGAATAGATGTCGTAGTTAACAACGCATTAGTAGACTTTAAATTTGATCCAACCAAACAGAAGTCCTTTACAGAACTAACTTGGGATGATTATCAAAAACAGCTAAATGGTACGTTAAAGGCTGCATTCAATGTAGTTCAAAGTGTTATACCTCAATTTATTGAACGACAAAATGGAGGCATCATAAGTATTGGTACGAATTTATACCAGAATCCTGTCGTGCCTTACCACGAATATACAACAGCTAAGGCAGGGTTAATTGGTTTTACCCGTAATATCGCTTCCGAATTAGGACAATATGGTATAAGGGCGAATGTGGTTTCGGGTGGATTATTAAAAACGACGGATGCCAGTGCTGTTACAACGCCAGAAGTATTCGATTTCATCGCTCAATCGACGCCATTGAAAAAGGTGACGACACCTGAAGATGTAGCCAATATGGTCGCATATTTATGTTCAAAAAATGCGGATGGTATTACGGGTCAGAATTTCATAGTAGATGGCGGTTTGACAATGAATTAACAATTCAAATTGCCAAAGAAAATTTAAAAAAACGGAGATGCAAAACCGTTCATTATGATGTATTTTGAGGTGAAATAAATGGCGAAAACTAAAGGTAAACAACTTCACTTAGGTGTTTTGCTGTATGGATGTGGACATCATCAAGCTGCTTGGTTAATGCCTGACTCAAGCGTCGAGCGCATTGGTGATATTTCCTATTATCAATCCTTAGCACAGGTAGCTGAAAAAGGTTACTTTGATGCTGTGTTTTTTGCTGACAATCAATCATTTCCAGCTAACGATTCTAATGAAATGCCGGCATTTTGGTTTGATCCCATAGTCAATTTGACAGCAATTTCTCAAGTGACAAATCATGTGGGATTAGTCACAACCATTTCAAGTACTTTTTCTAATCCTTTCACAGCTTCACGACAGCTATTAAGTTTAGACCACATTACCAAAGGTCGTGTTGGTTGGAATCTTGTTACGTCAATGAGGGATTGGGAAGCACTAAATCATAGTATGGAAGAGTTACCTGCTCGTGATAAACGTTATGAGAAGGCTGATGAATTCGCTACTTTAATGAATAAGCTATTTCTATCATGGGATAGTAATGAGTTTCTTCATGATCGAGCAGAAAAACAGTTAATCAACCCTTTAAACATACAACCTGTCAATCATAAAGGTACCTATTTTAAAGTGGCAGGTCCTTCCACTACGCCAAAAAGTCCGCAAGGCAAACCAGTAGCCATGCAAGCTGGGGCCTCTAAACAAGGCATTGAGTTAGCTGCGAAATATGCGGATGCAGTCTACTCAGTGTCTTGGAATTTAAACCAAGCGAAAAAGTTCCGTGACAAATTGGCTGAACAAGCTAAAAGAAATGAAGACGGCAATCGACACATTAAAATATTCCCAGGCTTAGTAACGTATGTTGGCCGTACTCATGAAGAAGCGCTAGCCAAAAAAGCAGCATTGGATGAAAAATTACCTATTGAAACTGCTTTAAAACAATTGAGTCTCTTTATTCAACAAGATTGTTCTAGTTGGGAAATCGATAAAAAAGTACCTCAATTACCCCCGGTAGAAGAATTTACGGGTCCAGTTGGACGTTACGAAACAATACTGGAAATTATTAATGATACTCAACCTACAGTGAAAGAACTATTAGGATATCTCAATGCAGGCGGTGGTCATTTCACGCTGATTGGCACCCCAAAAGAAATCGTAGACCAGATGGCGGTCTGGCTTGAAGCGGGTATGGCAGATGGATTTAATCTCATGCCACCTACATTACCCGGTAGTTTAGAAGACTTCGTTGAACTAATTGTCCCTGAAATGCAAAAAAGAGAAATCTTCAGAAAGCAATATGATGGGCATACTTTCCGTGAACATCTAGGATTAGAATAATGAATTATTATAAAATGAAGGGACTAGTGAAGGAGGTAAGATATCGGAGAGCGTAAAGTATCTTGTGTAAATAAATTAAGAAGAGAGTTTTCATCAAATACTCAATTTACATATCATGAATTATCGGAAGTAGCAACAGATCTTAGGTAAACGAAGCTGGGCATTAGCAGGCTCCGTCGCTTAGACATCGAGCAGCAGTTTTGCAAAAGTAGGACCGAGATGGAAATTTTCTGAAGTGGGGAATTACTAAACATGCAGATCCAAACAAAAGGTACTCGAAAAAGCAGAGAAATGGTGGTAACGTTTTAACAGTAAAACGAGGTCCAAGGAATAAAATGATTAGACTTGAAAGAAGATTAGTTGAAAGGTATCCCGGACCTGAGAACAAAGAAAGAAGGGCAGGTAAAAGGAAAAGGAAGATGTAAAAAAATGAATAATAAACCAGATTATTATTTGACAATGGGTTCAGAATTGGGCGATCCTACTTTAGGCAAAGTTTTACTACCTCATGTTATTGAATTAAATCGATTGTTAGGTATGTACTGCAACAAAATTTATTGCTCAGAACTTGAGGAGATAGCTCTTACTCTAAGAGTAGGAGGAGAAATATGGATTATTGATTTTGAAGGTTGCAAAAATATGTGGTTAAGTAAGAAAAAGAAATATATCGCTTTGGAAATCGGCATGCCACCTGAAAAATGGAGGAACAAATCCAGTGAAGAATTGCGAGAATTTATCATGTTTTACTTCTCAGAGGCACTAGAGATGATCGTTAAAAGAATCCGCAAGGAAAAATGGGATATCAAAGAGATAGAATTAAAGCATGACTTCAGTATAGTAAGAAAGATGTTTCTTAATAAAAGCATAGAATAATTGGTAGATAAACCATGGTTGAGGGGAATTATAAAGGAACTCATCCATGGTTTTTCTTTTCTTCTAAACTTCAAACTCTACCGGAAAATATTACGTTAAAAATAAAGTTCTCAATTAAAAGGATTTTTAGGCATAAAAAGTTGGCAAATCCAAAAGATATAAGACTCTGCCAAAGCAATTTCAGATGTCATTAAACAATTTTATATGTTTGCAAAATATCAATTTAACGAATAAAGATGAATTTAATTTAGTTTACATATCGCAGCTTATCGGAAGTTTATAAAAGCAAACTGGAGAAGATACTGGTTCTAAGCATCTTCTTTTTTCATTCATGTAGGTGTACTTTTAAGGACGGTTAATAAAATATATGGCAAAGAAGAAAGACTAAACTGGATTGTAAGAATTTCCTGTTTTTTGAATGGGTTTATATGGTATGTTGAGGAGAAAAAGAGTTGCTGAAATACGAAGCTCTAAAGGAGAGATGCTATGAAAAAGAGATTATTTATTTTCTTTTCGTCACTTATTGCTTTAATTACTACAGGTTACCTCATATTCCTGTTCATGTTTTATTATGAACCCACTCCTAGTAAAGACAATGTTGAAGAAATGGTAAGCGCAAAAGATCTTGCGGAATTCGGGGAGGTTGAGGGATCATATCTACTAACTCCAAGAAACTATGGTTTTTACAATAAAGATAGCATTTATATCGTAGAACAGTACTTAGAAAAAAGTGAGGAGTATGATCAGCAATATGTATTAATAGAAGAGGGTTTGGAATTAACGGAGGATGATAAGCAGACTATCAACCAACTCCATGCCAAAGATGAATTGCAAGCTGGTTACGTAGATGATCTAAAAGTAATATCAAAGCATCGAATGTCTGTCTATAAAAATAATGAAAAAGTTGAAGAAAATTGGCTTTTTAAAATTACCTATAAAAATGATGAAGATTACTTTTTGACTTTTATTCATTCCGAAAATATAAAAGAAGGAAAATTTAATTTTTTTACCGAAGGATATGAACAGTTTCTACAGTTTTAGTGTATTGACATTTTACTGATTTGAAAATTAGCTCTGCGTAAAGAATATTGGAAATTTCCTTTTCATATAATTCCGTTTGTCAATTTAAGCTAGACAGACCCATTCCATTCAGGTGACTCAAAAATGCCTCCAAGGGTGTGCGATAATCCAGCGACTTCCGTGGGATGTTATTCCGTTTGTCAGCCACTGAGGAAATGAACGTTTGGTCTACCTGGTTGAAGTCCATTTCCTTTGGCAGGCCGTCTTTTCGCAAGAGGCCGTTGGAGTTTTCATTCAAGGCGCGCTGGGATGGCGTGCCGGGATCCGCAAAGTAAATCGAGACGTCGTGCTGGTTGCACAGCGATTTCCAATTGGAGAATTCCTTCCCACAATCAAACGTGATGGATTTGAACAGATTTTTTGGGATTCCTTGAAACCACTGGTTCAAAGCGGTTTCGATATCGCACGCCTTGCGTCCTGCAGGCTTGATGGCGATGATGACTTTCGTCAGCCGTTCTACCAGTGTGATCACTGCACTTTTGTGGCGGACGCCCACAATGGTGTCGCCCTCGATGTGCCCGAACTCTTCTTTGAACGAAGGATAATCGTTTTCCCGGTCGGAAATATGCCGTTTGAACGCCTGTTTTCCGCGGCGTTCCTCGTGACCATTGGGTTTCCGTTTGCCTTTCATCGGCAGTGTGGCAACATCAAAGACCCGATTTTTGAACATGCGGTAGATGGTGCGCACGGAACAGTCGATCGCTGTCTCGGCGCGTCCCACAATGACATCAGGCGTCCAGCCCTGCGCCACCTTGTCTTGAATATAGGTCATTTGTTTCTTCGGCAAAACGATTTTTTGGCGTCCGCAGCGTTTCTTGTTTTTCTTGTATTGTGTGTAAAAGTCGAGGGCTGTATGTCCCAATTTCAGGAAATTGATGACCTTGTAAATTGGCTGCCTGGAACGTTTCATTTGATTTGCGATAATCGCCACGGGTATGTTTTGGCGGTGATAGGATTCTATCATCACCAGTTCATCCGTGGTAAGATGGGTGTAGGTCATTCGTGGTCACTCCTCTGTTTTTCTTTGGTCGGAAAATACATGTAGAGTGTACCATGAATGACTTTTTTAGTTGTCTAGCTTAATTTTACAATCGGCGTAACGATAAAATTTTTAATTAGTGCCGGCAGTCAGTATACCTAATAACATAGGTTTACATATCAGAATTTATCAGAAGTTTTAAAATGATTTTAAATAGCGATCCCATAAATCTCGAAATTAAACAGTCAAAAGAATTTACAGAAACTCTTTTTAAAATATTCTCTGGGATGAATTGACAAAAAAAGAAACGAACTATATGCTAATTGAAAGATAATTTCCGAATGCAATGATGAGGACACAAATTTTTCTGACCGGTTTACAGAAAGGGAAGTAACGCTGAGAACTTCCTAACGCTGCAGAAAGATTTACCACCTTTGAGTAGTACCTGTGAAAAAAGAGTAATAGGTACCGCAGAAGCTGCGATAAAGCTGAAACAGAGCCGCCAACTTGTTTGTTTGAGTTGATGGGAAGCTGGGTGGAACCACGAGACCAAAACACACTCGTCCCTTTTAGAGGGATGCGTGTGTTTTTTTATTTCATTTTATAGATCATGCAAAAAGGAGGAGAAACTTAGTGAAATTACAACAAATCGTACAGAAATTAAATGCTGAACTTCAAATAGCAGCATTTGGACCAGATCCGGCTTTTAGCCGTCTTATTCCCGCTGTGTATGACCAAGTAAATTTTGAATGGAAGTCGGCTTTTGAGGAAGAGTTCAGTAAACTATTTAATGGCTTAATGATTAAAGGCGCTCCTGAGACAAAACGAGTTTTCCTAGCCGTTTTTCCGACAGATTATGTATTAGAACAATTTATCGCTCAGAGCAGCGAAGGAGACTTGCTGTTTATGCACCATCCTTTATTGATGGAATGTGGAGATCCACAGGGCAGGTGGGGAGAAGGCTTCGTCCCAATTAAAGAGATGTATATTAAACTAATGAAAGAGAAACAATTATCTTGCTATACATGCCATATTCCGCTGGATTATCATCCCAATTTGGGGATAAGCATGGCAATTGCCAATCAACTAAACGCAAAAGTGGTGGACGGTATTCTACCAGGGAGCGTCAATAACCAGGATCTTGTCCTCATTTGTACCATTGAGAACTTAAATTCAAATGAATTGATAGAAAGATTGAAAAAGATTTTTGATCTTCCATATATTGATTTTGAAGGGCAAGCCCTAGAAGAAATATCAAAAATAGCGATTGTAGCAGGCTGTGGAGATAAAGTGCATTGGATGCAAGAAGCGGAAAAGAAGGGCGTACAGGCATACATCTCGGGCGAAATCCATTGTCATATCAATAATGAATATGGGAGAGAACGGTATGACCAAATTAAAGAATATGCTTCAGAATCCTCTATGTCGCTTATTGGAGTTTCTCATTCAGCATCCGAGTATTTGGTCAAAAAGACCTTAATAAAAGATTGGTTCGAAGAAAACCTAGGTGTGGAGACTGTCTTGATTCCTCAAGAAAAGTGGTGGTTGTAGAATTGTAGGCACTTCTTGAAAAGGAACTTCGATTTTACATATGACCCCTTATCGGAAGGAAGGAGCTCAAGAATGAGCTTCTTTTCTTTTGTATTAACAAAAGTGTGCTTTTGCGAACGCTAATCTGTTCTGCGAAATTAAATAATTAACAATGAACATTATAATCTTTATGGGTGATGATAATTTTTAAACCATTAAGGATTTCATTTGTAGAGTATTTTGAAAAAACCAATAATTACAAACGGTCTCAATGATATAATTAAACCACTTCATAGAAAGGTGTGATAGGTATGAAAAACGCAAAAATATATAAGGTGATTGAAAAGTAGATTGATTTAATCTTCTTTTCAATCGTATGAATAAAAAATTGAAAAGAGGACTCGTATGTATAAAGATGAAGAATTAGCAATTCGTCCTGTGGAGGAAAGAGACCTTCCAGTACTTTGGGAATTAATCTACAAAGAAGATGCGCCAGAATGGAAAAAGTGGGATGCTCCATATTTCCCCCATAAATCCAAGCCTTACGAAAAATTTCTCGAAACCGCACCAATGCTGGTGGATCAGGAGAATTTTTGGGTCATTACAAGCAACGATATAGTTTGTGGGATTGTCTCTTACTATTTTGAAGACGAACATTCTAAATGGTTAGAGGTAGGAATTGTCATTCACGAAGGGCGAAATTGGAATAAAGGGATCGGAACTCGCTCTCTGAGACTTTGGCTTGATCATATCTTTAACTCATTGCCACTCGTAAGGGTGGGGTTGACCACTTGGTCCGGCAATGAAAGAATGATTCGGGTTGGAGAAAAATTAGGGATGCAGCTAGAAGCTCGGATTAGAAAAGTGCGTTTTTATGAAGATAATTATTATGACTCCATTCGTATGGGAATTTTAAGAGAAGAATGGGAAGCTTTGGACCTTACTGCAAATATTTAAATGTACAATAAGTGATGCTGAATTATCCCCTCAATGGCTGCTACTTTAATAAAGTGCCTCTATTAAAGGGTTTTCAACTTTTAAACCGCGAATCCTAATGATACATAACTCTCCAAAAACTATAATAGTACCGTTCATTAATTAGTTTACAGATCAAAACTTATCAGAAGAGAAGAAGTTCAAGCGAGAACTTCTTCTTTTTTGTTCGAGTAAGTGTACTTTTACGAACGGTTTGAGCACAGGGAGATTCTGAGATTGTCACTGAATTTGCAGTGCGATGCTATTGTTATAAAAAGATCTTCTGCTAATTGAAAAAAGTGATAGAATCCTTCTTTTTCATTCGTATTAGAGAGTAAGAAAGAAAAACTGCGAAAGGGGGATGCCAGTTGAAGATTACTGAAGACAACGTGGTGCAGCAAGTGAGAGAAGGAAACGAGAATGCGTTGTCCTTCATCATACAAACATATGGCGGATTGCTGAACACCATTATCCGAAGATACATGTACGGAAACCATCAGGATTTCGAAGAATGCATGGATGATGTGCTCTTGGCAATTTGGCAGCATATCCATTCTTATAATCCTCAGAAGAATGAATTCAAGCAGTGGGTGGCGGCCATAGCCAAATTCAAAGCGATTGATTATCAGCGGAAGGCCGATCGAATCCGTAACCGGACGGTTGCCACCGAGATAGATGATGACCTCTACCCTTCCTCAACTCAACCGAGCTATGAGGAGGAAGTGGAAGAACTCTTGAGTGGATTAAGTCAAAAAGAGCGTGACATCTTTTCAAAGTACTATCTGGAGGAAGTACCTCTAAGGGAAATCGCTTCACAGTTCCAGGAAAAAGAATCCTGGGTACACAACAAATTATCGTGCGGAAGAAAGAAATTAAAAAAAATGGTGATTTTGAAGAATGGAGGGTGATGGCATGTCAATTTATGACGAATTGAACGATCTTCAATTAGACGTATCAAAATTTGAGGAAACTCCTATGACAAAACTGGAGGAAAAGCAGTGGGAAAAGCGAGTAAAGAGCAAACTTCCACATAAAAAACAATCAAAAAAATGGCGGGGGAAAGTGATGGGAGCATTAGTAGTATTTGGAATCGCAGGATTTGTGGTCCAACCTTCGCTGGCGGATATGCCCTTTATCGGAAAACCGATTGAGGAGTACATTACAGGTAATGAATCCTTGAATTATGACACTTACAAGACCGCAATCGGAGAGACAGCAGAAAATGCATACGGGAAAATGACCGTTAATGAAATCATGGTGGATGGCGATCGACTTTTAATCAGTTCCACTTTTGAACCTGCAGAGGGAACCGAATTTACCTCAGAGAACTTCCTTCTTCCAAAGACCAAAATAAACGGTGAGGAAGTGGGAATAACGAATGGCGGGCAGACTATCGAGATGAGTGATTCAATGTATGCCATCTACGGAACCATTGGACTGGAAAATATTCCGCAGAGCGAAACGGTTCAGTTGGAAGTAACCTATGACACACTAAACTGGGATACCACTTTGGAACAACCATTTGTGTTCGATATTGAAGTGTCCCAAGCGCAATTGATGGAGGAAACGCAAATCATTGAGTTGAACAAGTCTATCGTGATGGACGATGGAAGCGAAATGATGATTGAGAAAGTCGTTATTACACCGGTCTCTGTAAATGTTTATGGACAAAGCCCACAGGCAACCTCTGCACCTCAGCAGACATTCAAGATCATCTCCGAAAGTGGGGAGTGGCTGCCGAATGAGAAAACACCTGTATCGGAAAAAAATGAAGAAGAATTTGTGGTACGATTCATGCCATTGAATCTCAAAGCAGATAGCTTCTCGATTGTTCCCTATGACGAGATTGAGTCGAAGGTAATTGGCACTGCACTAAAAGTTCAGTAAGAAAATGACTGCTTCTCAACCCGTCCAGCTAAGTAGTTAAAGTTGGACGGGTTATTTTAGTTCACTTCTCGTTATAAAAATGGGCTGCATATCAAAAGAAAAATATAAACTTGTATTAATTAGTAGTTTACATATCATAACTTATCGGAAGAGAAGAAGCTCAAGTATGAGTTTCTTTTTTTGTATTTGCGAGAGTGTATTTTTACAAAAGGTTATTTAATTGAGAAATGTTCTATCTGATATCGTTTTTATCTAAGTAGCAGTTGTTGACAAATATTCTATAATAATTTAATCTTTATTTACATATTCAAACGAATATTAGAGTGTTATTTGAAGAATTAAAAAAGAAAAGCGCTGTTCTAATTATGAAGTAGAATAAAATCGATTTTTTATCAGTAATTTTTATGCCTTCTAACAGCTGAAAATAGAGGTCTTATCATTTCGTATGAGTACTAAATTTCTCTTTCAACGAGAAGTAGCAGATAGGAGAGATCGAATGAAAGTTTCAGAAAAACAAGCAGAGACAAGCTGTTGTACAGACACTTCTTGTACAAGCTCAAAACAGCCTATGACAATTCAGGAAAAAAATATTCCATGTTGTGAAACTGATAATGACAGTATTAATAACATAGGAACCGAACCGAAAGAACAAAAGCCAACTGAACAATCAATTGAAACATTTACGTATATGGTCCAGGGAATGGATTGTCCCTCTTGTGCGGCAACCATTGAAAAGAGCCTCAATACTGTAAAAGGGATTGAGACGGTAAATATTAATTACAGTGCTGGAAAAATGAGGGTTGGTGTAAGCAATTCTTCAATTGCCGATCAAATTCCAATGCAAGTGAAAAAATTAGGTTTTGAAACAAATATAGTTGAAACAAAAAAAATTGGGCAGGTCTATCGAGTAGATGGGATGGACTGCGGAGCTTGTGCTGTGACGATTGAAAAGCATCTTGCAAGGAACCCGGCAGTCCAGAATGTGAAGGTAAATTTCTCTACCGGAAAAATGCAAATTCTTCACACCGCCCAGGACAAAGAAATTATCAAAGAAGTTGAAAGAGCCGGTTTCCATGCCTCTCTAGTTTCAAAAGAAAGAAAAATCGAAGAAAAGAACAAAAACAGAATAACCACTGCAACCCTATCAGGCTTGCTTTTAGCTATTGGTTTCTTTGGTTCTCTTGCTGGCGTTTCTGAAACACTGGTTACCATGTTATATGCTGTAACTATTATCCTTGGAGGCTATAAGCCGGCCAGAAGTGCTTTTTATGCTGTGAAAAGTAAATCTCTGGATATGAATGTTTTAATGGTTTCTGCAGCTATCGGGGCAGCTTTAATTGGAGAATGGTTCGAAGGTGCAACGGTTGTTTGGCTGTTTGCCTTAGGGAACGCATTGCAAAATCGTTCGATTGAACGGACAAGAGAATCGATCCGGAGTTTAATCAATCTGGCTCCTTCTGAAGCACTGGTAAAAGTAGGAAGTCAGCTGATTTCCAAACCGGTAGAAGAAGTGGCTATTGGGGATGCCATCGTTGTCAAGCCGGGTGAAAAAATTCCACTTGATGGAGAGATTATCTCAGGCGCTTCAAGTGTCAATCAAGCGCCAATCACAGGGGAATCAATGCCGGTTGATAAAGAAAAAGACGATCCTGTATATGCCGGAACGATCAATGAAAGTGGTTCCTTGGAAGTTCGGGTTACAAAACTTGTCGAAGATACGACCATCGCAAAAATAATTCATCTAGTCGAGGAGGCGCAAGAACAAAAAGCGCCCACGCAAGACTTCGTAGATCGGTTTGCACGTATTTACACACCGATTGTTTTTGTCCTTGCGCTAATAATTATGGTAGTGCCTCCTCTAGCTAGTTTTGGGACATGGGAAGAATGGCTTTATAAAGGACTGACTTTATTGGTAGTTGCTTGTCCTTGCGCGCTTGTCATCTCGACACCCGTTGCTATTGTTTCGGCTATCGGAAATGCAGCTAAAAATGGAGTGTTGATCAAGGGAGGAACGTTCCTTGAAAAAGCTGGGGCGATAAATGCCATTGCCTTTGATAAGACCGGTACGTTAACAGAGGGAAAACCGAAAGTTTCAGAAATAGTCGCGGTAAACGGAACTGAGACTGAATTGATTAGCATTGCACGGACTATTGAAGAACACTCAATCCATCCAATTGCCAAAGCCATTATCTCGTATGCCGATGAACAACAGATTTCCGTGAAAACCGGAGAGTCGTTCAAAGCAATCCCTGGCAAAGGCGCACAGGCGACCATCAATGGAGTAGAATATTTCGCGGGCAATCCCAAGTTGTATCAGGAAATGGGCGTCTCATTGTCATCTGTGACAGATCGTATTCAGACCTTGCAAAACGAAGGACATACGCTAATTGTCATTGGAACCTGTTCAGAAATTATAGGGGTGATTGGGGTAGCTGATACAATTCGGTCTATTACTGTTACAGCTATTCAGAAGCTTAAAAGTGTTGGCATGGAAGAGATGGTCATGTTGACGGGCGATAATAATGGAACAGCAAAAAAAATTGCAGCCCAAACCGGTGTGGATCGGTACTTTGCTGAATTGATGCCTGAAGATAAAGTTAAGGCAGTTAAAAAACTGCAGCAAGAAGGAAGAAAAGTAGCAATGGTCGGGGACGGGATTAATGATGCTCCGGCACTGGCAACGGCAGATCTTGGAATAGCCATGGGCGGTGCAGGAACAGATACGGCAATGGAGACAGCCGATATTGTCTTAATGGCCGACAACTTAGAGAAGCTTCCACACACGATTAACTTAAGTAGAAAAGCGCTAACTATCATCAAACAGAACGTCTGGTTTTCGCTCCTTACGAAAGTGGTTGCTTTGCTCTTAATTTTCCCAGGACTTTTAACCTTATGGATGGCCGTCTTGGCTGACACAGGTGCTGCTTTATTGGTCATACTCAATAGCATGAGATTACTAAGACAAAAGTAGCCGAAGGTTCTTCTTTAGTAAGTGCATCACTTAACTGGTGGTTAAATGAAATCAGGATAGATAAAAAATAAGAGAGTACTTGATTGAGCACTGGAAATAAAGCTGTTAATAGTAATAGTAAACAAGCCTTTTCTTAAATCGAAAAGGCTTGTTTACTGATTAAAGGCACTTAAATTGTGAGAGATAGATCTGCTTTGAAGACAAAGTAAATCCATGCAAATTGTCGACTTGTAGCTTCATTGCTTTTATTTTTACCGGCCTGCCATGTTATATTCTGCTGCTAGTTGCACCAGTTTACGGATATGATCATGTGGCAAAGAGTAAAATACCAGCTTCCCTCGTTTTTCGTATTTTGCTAGTCCCATATTCCGTAAATAACGCAGATGGTGTGAAGCGGTAGCAGTGGTAGTGTTTAAAATGTTGGCAACATCGCATACACAGAGCTCTTCTTCCAAAGTCAAAGCGTAGGCAACCTTCAAACGGGTAGCATCAGACAGCGCTTTAAAGATCAATTCGGCTCCGCCAATATTTTCAAGTATAGGCTGTACTCTCTCTACAACTTCTTCGTCGTAACAAAACGTCTGGCACGTATCCATCTTTTTGGTGGATTCAACTTCGATCATGTTCTCACCTCTTTTATGAATTTGTTGATTAAGCTTAGTGTAGTGAGAATTCAAAAAGTTGTCAATTCTAATACTCAAATGACTATGTTAATGTTGAAACTAGCTGTTAAGATAAAGTGGTCATGTATTTACTTTACCAATAAAAGAAAGAGGGTTCTTATGAAGAATAAAAACAACAAATCAGGGATGAAACTTTTGGTTCTCTTAACAACTTTAGCAGTTATAATTTTGGTCGCAATTGTGATTTTCACCAATCAACAGGAAACACCAGCAGTGGAAACAGCAGAAATTAATACCAGTGGGCAGCCGACGCTAGGCGAAGAAGAAGCTCCTGTAACTGTCGTGGAATTTGGGGACTTTAAATGTCCGTCTTGCAAAGTATGGGGAGAAACGGTTTATTCACAATTGGTTGAAGATTACATCGATAAAGGAGATGTGAAGTTTTCTTATATCAATGTTCTTTTTCATGGAGAGGAATCCACGTTAGCTTCCTTAGCGGCAGAATCCGTCTATCAGCAAAGCCCGGAAGCGTATTGGGATTTTCATAAAGCTTTATTTGCCGCACAGCCAGAAGTAAACCATGATGCAGCTTGGGTCACACCAAAAAAAGTTTTAGAAGTGGCAGTAGCTTATCCATCAATCGATCAAACGAAATTGAAAGAAGATATGGAACAGCAAGCCACAATGGACGCTGTGGAAATTGATACGGTTTTAGTGGAAGAAGCTGGAGTTGCGCAAACACCGACCATTGTTATCAATGGGCAGACAGTAGAAGATCCGTTTGACTATGAAGCGATTAAAGAGTTGATTGAGCAAGAATTGACGGGTAAACAGTAATGGAAAATGGAAGAAAGCAATCCAGTCAAAATGCGATTTTGTTGTACGGTGCTTGGTTTTTAGCATTAATTGCGACGCTTGGCAGCCTATACTTCAGTGAAATCCGAGGATTCGTCCCTTGTGAACTTTGTTGGTATCAACGAATTGCCGTGTATCCGCTGATTCTGATTTTAGGAATTGCAACATTCCGTAACGATATAAAGGTATTTATCTACGTCCTGCCTTTATCGCTCTTAGGAGGAATTATCTCAATTCTCCACTATCTAGAGCAGAAAGTGCCAGGATTTGCAGGAATAAAACCCTGTGTCAGTGGTATTCCATGCAGTTCAGAGTACATCAACTGGATAGGATTTGTGACGATTCCTTTCTTAGCGTTCATTGCTTTTGCGTTGATTTCAATTTTAATGATCGTATTAATGGTCAAAAATAAGTGATAGGTTTTCTTGCTTCGGTTTATCTAGTAAATTCTCTAGAAACTAGTATTGAGTATGAAATTTTAAACTGGAGTGTATCCTAAGAAGTTATCCACGTGGCAGAAGTCAGTTTATTTCTTGCGTTTGGCGCAGGACTGTTATCATTTATTTCCCCTGTTCCTTACCGCTGTATCCAGCGTTTCTGTCGTATATTACCGGTGTGTCGGTAAATGACTTGAAAACCCGGAAAGGCGTGATGAGGCGCAATGCGTTGATTCACACCATTCTCTTCTCAATTGGCTTTTCTATTATCTTTTTAGCATTAGGATTATCCACTTCGTTCATGGGGTCATTTTTCTTGGGAAATCAGGCTCTTTTATGACAATTGGGAGCAATTCTGATGGTGTTTTTTGGTTTGGTACTAACCAGAATTTTAAAGTTTGATTTTTTACTATCAGATAAAAAAGTCTATTTTCAAAAAAGACCTTCTGGATATGCCGGTTCGGTGCTCATTGGCATTGGAATTGCGGGAGGCTGGACGCCTTGTACCGGATCGATTTTGGCACGGGTCATTGTACTTGGCGTAGCCGATTCAGATAGAGGGCTCCTCTATATGTTGTTTTATGTGCTAGGTTTTGCGATTCTCTTTCTTGTGATATCCCTGTTTATAGAGAAAATGAGCTTTCTAAAGAAAAAAGTGCGCTTTTCATGTCAATTGGTGGCTCCTTGATGATTCTGATGGGTGTTTTATTGTATTTTGATATAATGACAGAAATTATCGCGTTCCTTTCCTAATTCACTGGCGGATTTACAGGCTTCTAACGAGATAGATAGAAATGGAAGTATTTTATGTGGCAGTAAAACAGAAAAATCGAACGTCTATGCGGGTAGCTATCTTACTAGTGATGATAGAAGCCATCATCTTTACGATTTATAACAGCTTTGTAGGTGAAAAAATGAACTACTGCAAGTCGGAGATGAAGCTCAAGACTCTACCTTAGTGGACCTTAAAGGTAACAAACATCCATTATCGGAATACCGAGGCCAATGCGTGTTTGTGAACATCTGGGGAACCTGGTGCAAACCGTGTGAAAAAGAATTTCCGTTGATGGAAGACCATTATTAGGTGTACAAGGAACAAGGCGTTCAAATTTTGGCCGCTAACATTGCCTAGTCTGATTACGAAGTAAGACAGTTTGCGGAACAACGGAATTTAACGTTTCCGATTGTGATTGATAAAACCAAGAGTGTGATGGAAGCTTATAATATTCGTCCTCTATCTACTACGTTACTGGTTAATTCTGAAGAAAAGATTATAAAAATTATTACTAGTGAGATGTCTGAAGAGGACATTGCTAGTTATATGCAGCAAATTAAGCCAAGTTAAGAATGGGATGAATCGAGCTAAAATCCAATGGATTCCTCTCACAGTTGCCATTACATGAAACAAATGTGTGTAGAGAGGCTATAGAATAACGTTGAATAGAAAAGTTGACTCGAAAAGAAAAAAGTAGTAGTGGGTTTCATTGGAAAAGTAAAAAGATTTCAGGTTTACATGTCATAAGTTATCGGAAGTGAAGAAGCTAAGATAGCGGATCTCTTTTGGAGGTTTGCGTAAGCATGCTTTTGTGAACGGAAGGTAAAGGGCGAAGAACAGTTAACTAAAACATAAAAAAAGCGCTACCTAAAGGCAGCGTCACTAAATATCTTCATTTATTTCTGCAAGTAAGTCATCCTTATCTAGAAATTGCAGCTTCTCAATTTTTCCTTCTTCAGAAGCAATGGCTTCACCTTCGAAAGAGTAGGACTGGACTTCTCCGTTTGCGTTTTCATAGTCCACTTGAAAAGTGAATTGAAACATGTTCAAATTGTTTTTATTCTGGCTGATGTTAATATCCGAAGCTGTCAGGTTGTAGTCGCCATCAAAATCACTGTACATAAAAGCAGGTGTTGCGGTTAAAAAAAGGTCATAGCCATTCTCGGTGAAATAAGAAGCGTACGTATCGACCATATAGTCCGTATAGTCTTGCCATATGGGTGTTTCCTGCAAAGCATCAAACTCTTCTTGAGTTTCTATATTGTTTTGGGCTTCCATGGCAGCTTCCGATAATTCTTTATACTTCTTGTCTGGTCCGTTGAACTCTTCTTCTATAACTGCTTGAATGGTTTCTTTGGTTTTTTCGACATCTATCTCTTCACTTGCTACCAAAGTAGTTTCTTCACCCGTGTTAGTTCCTGTCGTCAAACCACTATCATTTTGAAGAATGTTTTGTGAAAGAAACAGAACTCCGGCAACTAAAAGGATCGAGCAAAGGACTAAACTAGAGGTGAATTTAAAGCCAGTGAAAAATCGGTTTCGAGATTCTTGCTTGTCCAAATTCAATAATAGTTGAGTATGCAATTTTGCTTTGTGCTTTTGGTTCCAACTAGTATCCTGTTCCAATTGTTTCAACTGATTGTCTAATGAAGTATGCGTACCCTCAGTGTTTTTCATGGATAATTCCCTCCTTGTTTAATTGCTTTTCCAGTGCAGAAAGTGCACGAGAAAGCGTATTTTTCACTTTACTTTCTGACCAATTCAAAATTTCTCCGGTTTCTTCTATAGTGAACTCCTTAATTTTTCTCAGGATAATGACTTCGCGGTAAGCAGGTTTTAACAGACCTAACGCATGGTAAATTTCTGTTGAGCTTTCTTTTATCTCCACCAGTTCTTCAGGCAAAGTACTCGTGTTTTTTCCAAGAAATACAAGGTCTTTTAACAATTCTAAGGGCTTTTGTTTTCGTAAAAAATCGATGGTGAGATTATGGGCAATGCGAAAAAGCCAAGTTTTCTCATTTGCCTTGCGTTCAAAGGTATCATAATATCGAAATCCTTTAATAAACGTTTCTTGTGTTAAATCCTCCGCCTGTTGATAATCACGGACCATGAACAATATGTACCTGAATATCGAATCACTGTGCTGCTGGTACCAATCAGTGACTTCGTTTTTCCTCTCTCTAGTCAAAGAATCTCTCCCCCTCATTTATGATTTCTACTTGTTAGACGTAATGAAAAAACAAAAGTCGTGTTTTTTGAAATTTATTTTCATTTTTCTCCCGTACTAGAAAAGTATACAAGAAGAGGTTTGTATATGACCCCTTATCAGCAGGGAAGAAGCTTAACTTTGAGCTTGTTCTTTTTTGTTGAGAGCGTAAAATCTTGTGTGAATGAAAAAGAAGTTAATTTAAAGGGAATTAGATTTTCCTATGAAAGAGTATTAGAAAATCCTTAAAATGAAGGCATAACTATTGTATGTCAATAAGAAATGACAAAGTTTTAATAGGAAATTAAAATAAACGAAACGTTTCAACGTATAGATGTATCTAATAAGTAAAGAGAGGATGAGGTGGATGCAGCATGATGAAGAGATGGTTTCAGCAGCGATTCAAGGAGACCGCTTGGCGCTTCAGCACTTATTAAAAAATGAAAAAGAAAAACTGTACCGGACGGCTTATACATACGTGAAGAACGAAGAAGATTCGCTCGAGGTTTTTCAGCAGACGGTTCTTCAGGCTATTGAATCAGTGCATCAAGTAAAAGAACCATCCTACTTTTCGACTTGGTTGACGCGGATATGTATCAATAAAGCATTAGCAGTTATCAAGAAAAAGAAAAAGTTGATTGTGATAAGTGAAGCAGAAGAACAAAGAACAGAAAATATTATTTCTATTGATGTTGCCCAGCAACTCGATGTGGCAAATGCTTTGAATTTGTTGCCAGAGAAATATAAAACCGCTTTGATGCTACGTTTTTTTCAGGATTTTACGGTGAAGACAAATATTCATCGGGGAATGGCATTATTGAAAAAAACTTGAAGGGAGTGTATGTAGATGAAAGACAAAGAGATTCTAATTAAAAAAGCGATTGAGCAAATAGAAGTGCCAGAAGATCAATTGGATTTGATTATTAGCAACGCATTCTTTGATCTAGCTCGGACAAAAGCAAGAAAGCGACGGAAGTGGCTAATTCCTGCTATAGCAGCATCTATCCTTTTTACTGGCATTTCAGTAGCAACTCTTACTGCATCTCCGACCCTCGCAAATTATATGACAGAGTTGCCAATCATCGGCAGTGTATTTTCAATTTTTTCGGAGAAAGAAGAAGGATTATTACAATATGAACGATTCAGCGAAAAAGTGGGATTGTCGAAAACGAGTAACGGAGTGACGATTTCTATTGACCAGGCAGTTTATGATGGAACCAATGTAACCTTTACGTATACGGTCATGGGTGATGTGGAATTGGATGACTCGACTCATATTACTGGATTTCCAACATTATTGGAAGCAGAAGACGTAAGCACTTCAATGGAGTGGGAGATGAAACAAGATATACTGGTTGGCATAAACAGTATTCCACATCTTAACGAAGAGGCTGCCCAAGTCAATGTACTTTGGGAGCCAGCAAGCCTTTATACTAAAAAAGGAGAGATTGAAGGAGATTGGAAGTTTGAGTTTGCGGTGGACCAACTGAAGAAGGATCCTATCGTTCTGGATGAAAAAGTTTTGGGAAGTGGCGTGACGGTTCATTTTACTGAAGTTACTTTTACGGATATTGCGGTGAATATTGCTTATCAGCAATTAGTTGATCCATCGTTATTAAAAGAGTCGGGAGCTGTAGAAGCCGAATTAATTGCTCAAGATAATTTAGGGAATGTCTATAAAGTTCCGCACAACGGGGGGACTGCTTACGGAGGAGCAAATACACAGGAGGACCTTTTCTGGACAGCAACAATGAGAGGCTTAAATCCCGAAGCGACGGTACTGACGTTTTATCCGTTTGCACATGTTAGCCATATGAACGGAGAAACCCCAGAATCATACCGGATCGAGTTTGATGCTTTAGAAATTAATATGCTTGAAGGTACCCATAAAATTAATAATAATCCTATTTTTCCTGTTTTAAAAGAAAACGAAGAGAATGAAAGCAATTAGAATGCACAAGTGAATTTTTTACTTGCCTTTGATGAACAAGGATGAGCATCACACCAAAAATTCTCGGAAAATAAATTACCACTTTTGATTCTTTTAGCTAAACCCCAAACAGATCACTTACTTTGAAGTGATCTGTTTGGGGTTTAGTGTATTTTGATGAAGGTTTTTCTTTTTTATATACAAAGTTTCTCATTTCAATATTTTTTTTGATGCAAAAACTAACCAATAGAAAAGGATTTAGTGGTCAATCAAGTCAGTTTTACAAAAGCCACAAGTGTTCCTTTGTCACAAGAATCAAAGCCGTTTTTTTCATAAAAGTGACGAATATTTGGAGCTTCTTCAGTTAACAGCACTTTTTGACGCACAGCCTTAAATTTGTCAAGAATACGATCCATCAATTTAGTTGCAATACCGTGGTTTTGGTAGCTATTCAATACTAGGATATCTTGTATATAGATAATTGTAAGGCCATCGCCAATAATTCTTATTAAGCCAATTAAACATTCTTCATCCCAGGCAGATAATACGTATAATGAGTTTGATATTGCTTGTTCTAACTGATTAATATCTTTAGTGTAGGCGTACCATTCCACATCTTCGTAAAGTACTAGTAAATTTTTCTGATCAATTTGCTTGGTTTCTTTGAATACTATAGTCATTATTTGTCCTCCTCAAAATTGTTATTTTGAAGAGTACTTACGTAATTTATCCACTGTCTTATACCTCCTTTAACAATACGATATAAGGATTAAGTTAATTTCTAAAATAATAAAATAAAATTAAAAGTGGAGTAACTGTTTCATCGAGATATAGAAGCGTTGTTTCCATTATTTTATAAATATAATATATTATTCAAACTATTTAAACTTTTTTGGTCGGTACAACTGTTTTTATGAAACGGATCATAGCTGTGATTATGTGACATGAATTAAAATATAAAATTTTCACTAGACAAGGATGTCATGTATTCAATAGAACTTCCTTCGTTTTTCTCCAGATACCACTTCACGAGATAGTATCCAATGGAATAACCGCCCCAGAAAGGCAATTTTTCTTCCTTGCTTCCGAACATGTAGACATCGGTTCTTCCACCTAGTTCGGTGCGACATAATTTATATGTACTTTCCCATAAATCTTTGGCTTGTTGTTCGGTTAGTGCATCTTTATAGGGACCAAGATAGGCATCGCCTAATCTGATTTCCACAAAATGTTCTGCTAAACCTTCTAAAATCAACCGGTCCATTAACGTTTGATTCTGTTTGGTAATAGTCAATGCGTGCATTCGCCAATGATGATGGTATTCATGGTTAATGACTGACCTTAGGGTTGAACGAACTTGAGCGTCAGGAAAAACTGCGAAAAATAGCTTGCCATTCCAGTCAGTGAATGCTGAAACTCCTCCAAGTTTTTCTCTGACAAATTGATCCTGTTCATCAAGAATGAACAACTCAAACTCTATCGCTTTTGAAACCGGGAATTCTTTACAGAGAAGCGTTAATTCATTCTTTATAAAATTCTCATAAGTAAGGCTGTGTATCTTATTTAATTGCGATTCAAGTATCCTGATCTCACTTTCTAAATGAAATATGCCAAAAAACGATCTTGTTTCGAATTCCTCTTCTGAAAGATTGAATATTTCAAGGAATAGATCTTTCCTGCTGGTTCCTGGATATGAGGCTATTGCTTTAAGAAAAGTTTCCATATGAGTAAGGCGAGGAACCACTTTAACCACTCTATTTTCCGCACTAATTTTCAATCACTCTTATCCAGAATGTAATTTAAATTCCTATTAGATTACCATAAATGTAAATCAATAAATATTTGAATTGTTGTTTCGAAAGATGGACTAAAGCTTAGATTCTTGCTACATATGCGAGCATAAGGCGAAGAAAGAAACTAGGAATACCTTCGTTCTTAGATTATATTCTGTTCATTACTTAAACTTAACTATTTTACATATTCCGAATTATAGACAGTAATTTACCACCTATAAAAAACTGAAAATGATGTTAAAAACAAAGAGGGAAAACAGAAGCTAGTTATAAGTGCTTTTGCCTTCCTCTTATTCGTAAAGAGTGTCCATTTTAGAATTCTTAAAACCACAATGTGTTTGTCTTTTTTTGTTATACGTAAATTTCTGATAAGTAAACAGCTTTCTATAACGCCATTCTAAAAAACAACTTTTAATCTTTTATAAATTCGATGGGCCTATCTTTATCTAATTTAAAGGCTAGATTCTGGAAATGACTTATTTTATCAGAATCAGTAATCTGATAATCAAGGTCATTGATTAATGCGTAATACTCACTAAAATCTTTATCACTTTCTGCAACACCAATTGTTATTTCTAAAGACTCATTTTCATTTTCATAAAAAAGGACAAGGTTATCGTCGGTTAACTCATAGGTTCCTTCTCCGTAGACAGGACTCGTTATCGTATTTTCGTTTAAAAATTCTAGTGTCAAAATAGAGCTATACCTATCTGGACTGTCAATATCCTCTTCGAGTACTGGCACATAAGCAACATCGAAAGTTTTCCCAACTAAATCATTAGTATCGCTACAAGCTGAGAGTAGTAGTACAGAAGAGAGTAATAAAAAAGCAAACCACTTATTCATGATGCGTAGCCCCTTTCTTGAAATAAATTATATTTAATCTATATGTTACTTACGTAAGTGAAGTACAAAAGTTTCGGGATATTCGATAAACTAAAATTAAAACAGGCTCTTATGATAGCTTGTTTAGAACAGACGCTATCGGACAAATGAATAGCTCTTTAGAAAACATCCCGAAAGTCATGAACAAAACTTTTAATGAAACGTTAAAAAGATTTGAGTAAATAAGTATAAATTTAAAAGTAAAAATATCGAATTATTTTAGTTAACATATTCCTGTTTATCAAAAGCAGATTTAGAGGAGAAAAGAAAAGAAGCCGGACGCAGCGTATCTTTTCTCCTTTTCTGTTCGTGATACCGTACTTTTAAGAACGCTTTTATTTCCAAAATTATCTAGCTAATGTGTGGAGGTCAAAGTATATTTAATGTATGAGTTTCGATTTTAATTAGATTAGATAAAATCTGAACATATCCTCAATAATATCCAAAAGAAGTCAGTGGGTTGACACTAGGATTTGAATGTAACAAAAGTGAAATTAAGTTGCATTCAAAATATGTTAAGGCATAGTATGTTTATTCATACAAAATTTAATGATTGAAAAAGGTTGAGACGGAGTGAAAATATGGAGTTAGTAATGGCAACACCTAAAGAACAACAGAATGGCCTTCCTAATTTTTATCTGCTCAAAAATAATTCTGGAGAAATTGTAGGTAGGGTTAACTTAGTCGATATTGATAAACGAAATAATATAGCGGATATTGGATTTAGAATAGGCGCAGAATACGTGGGAAAAGGAATTGGGAATCAGGCATTGAAGCTGCTTTTAAAAACCGATTTAAGTGTAAAACAAATACGCGGAAAAACGACGACTGTTAACCAAGCGTCTCAAAAGGTATTGGAGAAAAACGATTTCAAACAAGTGGGGGGGATTGATAATGAAGAATTTGAAATGAATGGCCAGAAGCTGAGGTTTGTACATTACTTATGGGGGTAAGTTGGATTCGGTTTTAAGAAATGAAAACAATAATAGGAGGATAATTTATGAAAAAATGGACTGTAGTTTGGATAGTGATCTTCGCCGCAATTTTAGAAAGAGCTGCCCATCATTTGTTTTTAACAGACAGTTTTGCAGTTCGTTTAGTTACAGCATCCATATTCATAGCAATTGGTGTTGGGGGTGGATTGATTGTGCAGAAAAAGAGCTATTACCTTTAGCCAAAATTAAGCTAGGCGATAGATTGAGAACGCAAAAAACCGAATGCGCAAAGGCGCCGACGGTTTTAACAGTCCAGTTATTAAAATGAATTGATGTATGCGTTGAGTTTTTTTTGTATCGAAACATAATTGGTTGTAAACAAAATATACATATTCTCCTTTGTGATGATAACCACTCTATCTGTCGTGCCATAGGGCATTCCAAGTCTTATTGCCTGCTTTTCTTTTCCGCCATAAGTATCATCTGTACTAATGGCTACAATATCAGAGATTGGAATTGTTACTTTTGAGAAAAGCCATTTAATGACGATGTCAGAATTAACTTTTTTTACAAATATCTCAAACAAAATATTCGACCTCCTTATTAATCAGTTTTATATATAGTAAGGTAAATTCCATTGTTAAATTCACGTATTCAGCTTGCAAATATAACTTTTCAAAAGTAGTTCACTGTTTAAAGAATGAAGTAAAAAGAAGGAGAGCAGCTAATACGAACTTTTCCTTTCTTTTTTGAAGTTCTCAAATGGGAATGAGGTGTAAAGTGATTTGGGGCTAGTTCATTCACTTTATCGTTCACTCTTGCATTCTTCATTTGTGTAAAAGAAGATGCTTGCATCTATTTTTTTTGAGCAAATTGTTTTGCAATTGTCGTAAAGCAATAGATCAGGACCATTAAATCAATAATGGAGGCACAATCATCCAGTACAGGATACGGCGAATGCATTTAATAGCGTACTCCTTCAAAAAGATCGATAAAATTCCTAAGTGAACAAACATTGGCAGAAAATGCATACCGTCTGCAATGAAATTAATTGTTTTCAAGACTTTTGTATTAAGCAATAAGAATAAATAGAAAAGTTAGCAAAGTACTCGTTAGTGTTTTCATTTCACTCCTTTTTGTATTTTTTGAAATAAATGTTAGGTTACTTCTATTATTGTATACGCTAAAATAAGAGTGAAGTTTCATAAAGGTGGAATATTCACTCTTTTTAAAAGGGACTTCTAAAGTCATTTGTTGGGAAATGTACTTGTCATGAAGTTATTTTATGAGTTAAGCTGACTAAAAATAGTTACATAATGCAACTTGGCGGAAGGAATGATGCTAAAAAGAAGCTCTTTTAAACCTTATGTACAGATTAAGTAAATTCCGAAAAAATGATTCGAAGTAGTTAAAGCTATGGCTTTTTGCTTTATGGAATATTAGCTAAGAGTGGCATACAAAGAGTTTTCTTTTAATGGCCGTTTAACATGGTAAAATTAAAGGGAAACAGTAGGAAGAAAATCGAGAGTTTAGCTAGATTTGCGCTGATTTATAATTATCTGGGTCAATTAGATAGTCAGTTAACAGTTGACCAATTATTGGAAGAGCCACAGCGGAAGACAGCTTTTTCTCTTTATTGTTTATAGCCAAGTGAACTTTTAAGCGATTCTGAAGATGGCATAGATTTGATTTTCTTTATTTAATGGAAGGAGATACAATACCTGAGTAAATTAACGAATAGCACAAAAAGAATAAGCTATAGGTTTTGAGGTTGTATCATTAGAAGATGTTAAATCAATAAGTAATTACAGCAGTATATAAAATGATAGGAAAAAAGTGTACATACTTGAATTGGCCATAGAGAAAATTAGACATTTTTACACTATAGAGGAGAGTCCAAAAATGGAGAATAAGGATAGATGATAAAAAATAAATTAGCACTCTTTAGTTCGTTTATTATTCTAGCTATATGCATGTATTTATTTTTTCCTTTTCCAAATAATGTAATGATAGACGCACGTATTACGTTCATGTCGTTTCCAATCCTCAATCAAGATGGTTATATTTTACTTGGAATAATAGGATCGATTTTGTTTATCGCCGCTTTAACTTTACTTTTCAAAGGCTTAAAAAAATATCAATTTCGAATACTATTTCTAGTTGTCGTTGCATATGCAATTTCACCCAGTTTTCTTATCGCGGCGTATCAAGAAACGTTAGCAAGTGGGGTTGCAGCAATATCTTATGACAATAATGGCCAATGTAATTTGGAGTTGGTAGATAAAAAAATGAGTGGTAAGTGCAATTTTATCTTGCATAATCGGAGTGACGAGGCAGTATCATTTGAATTAGAGTTTATAGATACTATTTTTATGGAAGAGACTGTAGAATTGGAGTCGCTTATGAATTTAGCCGGTCCGTATCGTATCACTATAGAAGCTAATCAAGAAAAAACTGTGCATTTAAATGAATTACTCGACGTAACAGATGTCCAAGAACATATTGGTGGAGGAACATCGACTGATATCCATTTCAAATTGATAGATAATGAAGGGGAACGTGTATTGTAGAAGGTCATGGTGAAGACGCATATTGAATTCCAATAAATTGGGATTTACATATCGCAGTCGATTGGAAGCTATTCGAATAGAAAGAAAAAAATAGACTTTGATCAGCATCTTCTTTCTCTTTTGTCTGCAAAGTATATTTTACGAAAAATCTTTTAGTATTACAGTGAAGACCAATACAAAAGCGTATTCGATTTTCTTCGAATACGCTTTTGTTGCTCCAGTAATGAGCCTATTATGAAGAAAATAGAACTTACTCTCCACCGCTAGTATAATTATTATCGCCCATTTTAAAATTTGTACTTTCTCCAGGTCGCGTGTGGGGATTGCTCACTTTATGAGTGAAATCATTTCTTCTCTTACGTTTCCATTCTATAAATCCTCCGAAAGCCAATAGAGAAGTTATCGGAATGACAAAAATCCACATCCGTTAAGCACGTCCTTTCAGTGAATTGGTTGAATAATTGTATTTTAATTTACAAAAAGCAGTACTCTCAAGCTCAATTAGTTGATTAATTTGAATTTTAACACAAATATTCAAATCTTTCATTAATGTCAAAATTAACGAATAATAATTTTATAGAGAATCGGATTTTAAACGGTGAAAATCGCAAGTTTTTTAACAAAGTCATTGACGAAAAGAACGCTCCATCAGTTCCTTTACAAAATTTGGTTTTCACTTTTATCTTCATGAAAACGACCTTTGAAGATATATGTTAGCGTAATAAAGATATAAATGCTTAATGTAACACCTGTAATGACTATAGGAGTTGTGGCAACAATTCCAATAAGAATAGCGCTCAAAGCGATGATGGCTGCCCAGGTTGTGTAGGGGAACCATTTTACTGCGTAGGCACTCGTTTTTTCTGGATGTATTTTTCGGGATTTTAGGTGTGCAACCGCAATGATTAGCCAAATAAATAATACGGTATAGCCAAGTGAACCCATTAAGAACTCAAAGGTTTTACTGCCTGCAAATAAAGAAATAATGACACCCGCATATAAAGCAACTGTACACATGAATATGGCGTAGACAGGTACTTTCCTTTTTGATAAATGTGCAAAGATTTTAGGAATACGACCATCTGCAGCTTGCGTATACAGGACGCGCGATGAGCCATACAAGCCCGAATTCATAGATGAAATAATAGCGAGTATGACAACGGCATTCATAATATGATCAGCGCCTGGTACACCAATCATCTTAAATACCATAACAAACGGACTTTCCGCTACTCCGTTTACTTCATTCCAAGGAATTAAGCTGACAATAATAAAAAATGGAAGTAAATAAAAGGAAATGATGCGTACAAGTGTGCCACCTACAGCTTTTGGTACAGCTTTTTCTGGATTTTTGGTTTCGGCTAATGTAATACCAATAATTTCAGTTCCTCCATAAGAATAAATCACAACAAGCATAGCGGCGACTAAACCGGAGGGTCCATTCGGCAAAAAACCACCATGGTCTGTTAAGTTAGAAAAACCAATAGCTGTGTGGTTACCAAATGTGACGAGTAACAGGATTAACCCGGCTACAATGAACACTACGATAACAGCAATTTTGATTAATGCCAGCCAGTATTCTGTTTCCGCGAAAACTTTTACGGATAACAAGTTTATGACTGTAACCAATATGGAAACAGATAATGCGAGTATCCAAATCGGATAATTAGGTAACCAATATTGAATGAAAATAGCTGCAACTACTGATTCAGCTGCGATATTTAATACCCACATCTTCCAATAGATCCAGTCCAGAAAATAAGCAGGATATTTTCCTAAAATTGATTGCACCAAATCTCTAAAAGTTCTTGCTTCGCTGTTGCGGACGGCCATTTCTGCTAAGCCCTGCATAACAAATAATAGAATAATACCACCTATTAAATACGCAATAAGTACGGCTGGGCCTGCCATATCAATGGCTGCACTGCTCCCTTTAAATAATCCGGCGCCAATAGCACCACCCAATGCCATCATCATGATATGACGTGATGTCATCGTTCTCTGCAATTTCTCGTTATTGTTTTCCATTTTCTTACCTCCTAAAATATAAAAGGCATGCCGTCAGTTCCTTCATGAGTACATGAAAGAAGAGACGACATGCCTTGTGCAAACCGCGGTACCACTCTAATTGGTTCTTTATGAACCCTACTTGACCACCTTGTAACGGAGGTGAATCGTTAAAGCGTATAGATAGCTCTATGTGCTTTACCACTCCTAGGCAAGTTCAAAGGATTAGTGGACTGCGTTGCACCAACCCGCAGCTCTCTTGACCAACTAATACACTTTTACTACTCCTACTCATCGCGTTTCTTTAAAATTATCTTTTAGTTTAAGTACTCGTGCTCGTTTAAATGCCCTTGACCCTTCATTTCAAAATATCTCCAAAATACAAAATCAAAAAAGGCATGTCGTCTGTTCCTTCATGAGTACATGAAAGAAGAGACGACATGCCTTGTGCAAACCGCGGTACCACTCTAATTGGTTCTTTATGAACCCTACTTGACCACCTTGTAACGGAGGTGAATCGTTAAAGCGTATAGATAGCTCTATGTGCTTTACCACTCCTAGGCAAGTTCAAAGGATTAGTGGACTGCGTTGCACCAACCCGCAGCTCTCTTGACCAACTAATACACTTTTACTACTCCTACTCATCGCGTTTCTTTAAACTATATAAGAAAAGTTTTAACTGTTATTCAACACTATACTTACAGCTTCTAATCTTGTCAATCATTTATTTTGAAATAATTTTAAACAAAGACATCATGTGAATTTCAGAGATGTTTTTTAAGCGTTGAATATAAAAAAGGTAACCTACTTTCTAGTTTTTGTGACAAATTACGCAATTTAAAAACTACCTTATTTATAAAGAAAGAATAGTGAGGACTGTTAGAGAAATACACAACAGATGGGTATATGTGTATCTAGCGCTATTTACTGAATTGCTGTATGCGACAGCGGTTTGATTTAATATGGCCGTACTCGTATTCTGATAATAGGGAAGTTTTTTCAATTTGTCGATTGCTGATTCAGTTTTCTAGCTGATCGAAAAGCTATAAAGACAATCCAGTACCTGATCTTTACTACTTTTTTGATGGGAGTGGACGTGCGATGCATTATGACGTAATTGTAATTGGAGCAGGATCGATGGGAATGGCAGCAGGTTATTTTTTAGCAAAGAGTGGAAAGAAAACGTTATTACTAGATTCTTTTAGCCCTCCGCACAATAAAGGAAGTCATCACGGGGAAACAAGAATCATTCGGCATGCATATGGAGAAGGTGGAGAATACGTCCCTTTGGCACTTCAGGCTCAAAAATTATGGAACGACTTAGAGGAAATGACGGGAATATCATTATTTTCTGCCACTGGTGTGTTAAACGTTGGCCATGAAAAAACTGATTTTATCCAGAACATCATCTCGAGTTCAAAAACCTATTCGTTACCACTTGAGACTCTAGCCTCACCTGAAGTGAACAAACGTTGGCCCGGCATAACGATATCTGCCAAGTACATCGGATGTTTTGAACCTGCATCCGGCATACTAAAATGCGAGTCGTGTATTAGAGCATATAGAACACTTGCAGAGCAGCACGGTGCTACACTTTTGATGGATAGTAAAGTGAACGAATTATCGGTTCATGATCAAAGAGTTACCGTCAAAACTGAGGCTCAGACTTTTAGCTCGGATGCTTTGGTGATTTCAGCAGGCGCATGGTCTCGAGACCTTCTTTCCATGTTGGGGTTAAATCTGCCGTTAAATCCAGTAAGAAAAACATTTGCTTGGTTTGATGCTGGCGAAAATCTATACAATCATACGAATTTTCCAGCTTTTACGTTTGCGACATCTCAAGGATTCTATTATGGTTTTCCGAGCATTGATGGTTCCGGATTAAAAGTTGGCCGCCACGATGGAGGACAATCAATTGATCCAGACAAATCCATCCCAGAATTTGGACAGCTAGATGAAGACAGAACAGATCTAAGAAACTTTTTAAATCATTATATGCCTTCAGTAAAACAACTAAAGTATGGAAAAACATGTATGTATACATTGACTCCTGATGAAGATTTTATTATCGATTTACATCCAGACTACTCAAACGTCGCTATTGCTGCAGGCTTCTCTGGACACGGCTTTAAATTCAGCAGTGCCGTTGGTCAAATTTTGAGTGAATTGATCAGTTCTGGGAAGACTGAACAAAACATTGCACCATTTTCACTGGATCGATTCAACTAAATTTTTGAACTATGCAACCGTAGTTCGTGTTTAGGCGCAAAGAGAGGAGCTAAGCGCATTCTTAATTACTTATAAGTTTGGGAAAATCTATTCAAATAAATCATGCCAATTGACGAATAGAGTCTGTGCTTCAATCCATTCAAAAGAGTGAGTTATTTTTTAAAAAAAGGAGAATTTGTGGCGAGTTGTATAAATGGTCATGTTAAATGGAGTTTGACAGAAATAGGATAACTTGATTTCGTAAATGGAAAAGACTATCCAAATTAGGATGACAAAGAATGTATATCGTTTTGATCATAAGCTTTGTTCGGCTTGAGTTACTTGTGTTTAATAGTTATTCTAATTCTTATTTTCAAGGTTCAATTGAGTGATAAAGATGAGCCTTTTTTCTGTTTAACTTGAGACGTAAAGTGAGACAATAGTTATCTCCTTTTAGACGGTATTTCTCAAAGTGACAATTAGCATTGTAAATTTTACCATTAGTGATATGCTAAAATCATCTATTCGATAAGTGGAGGATTTGTATGAAAGCGATGAATAAGTTATTTTTGGTTTTTTCCCCCTTTGTACTCTTTCTATTGGTAAGTGGATGTTCAAATACGAATGTCTCAAAAACGCTCGTTATTGAAAATCCAAAAGGTTACGAGGGAATTTTGGTTTCCGATGCTTCTTCACTGGTCAAAACGGATGGCTATGAAGAGGTTTTCGTCAAAAGTGAAGATAAGGCTAATGAGTTGATTGACCTGTTAAATGGGAAAGAATTGTTTGAACCAAACGAAAAAGAGATTCAAAAAAGAACCGCTACACTAGAACAGTCAGGCAGTTACCGTGTGTTGCTTTACAACAAACCAAGTGTCAACAGTAAAAGTGAGGATATTCTGCCTTTTCTCTTTTATCAAGATGGAACGATTCAAGTAGACAAAGAAGGAACTTCGTATTTTATCAAAAATCCGCCAAAGGATTTGCTAACTCAATTAAAAACCGATTGGAATATTAAGTTTTGATAGTGAACGTACTCCGAAATATGCCAAGGAATGTCGTAGGAGTAGGAAGCAAACTTTTAAATACAGAACCGATTCCATACGGAAGAGCACCTAAAGCAAGTAGAGACATTCTGATGACTTAAAAAAATTCAACGGTGGAGGAAGCTTCATAGGAAAGTTGCTGCTTTTTTTAAAATTCATTGACTTTTATTTTACTGCTATTAATCTGCTACGTAATAGGTGCTGGATAGAGTATTTATAGCGAACGGAGAAAGAATACAGTTCGCTTATAGAAGTTGAGCGCAACTGAAAGAAGTAGCTCAGTCTCTGTCGGCATTTCAGTAGGTTATGCTCATTTAAACAAACATACAATAAGGGAAAGCTGTCGAAAGCTCGACATCTTTTCCTTTTTTCTTTTGAACACCTGCTTTTTTTATTTTTTATTGCTAAAATTAAAAAGAAAGTGAGACCGTTTTCTATGGTACGCGGTTAGTATTAAAATAAGAGTCGAATCGACAATAACTGTGCGATTAAAATAGAGAGGAAGTAAAGCGTGTTAACCATTTATAAATCCTCACCGGATGGAATATTAAAAACAATAAAAAAATTCGAAAGCAATTGCTGGATCAATATTACCGCACCGTCAAAAGAAGAACTTGAGGAAGTATCTCGTTCTTGTAAGATCCCAATGGATTTTTTAGAAGATCCATTAGATTTGGAAGAAAGTGCTCGTATTGAATATGACGAAGAAACGAATAGCACGTTGCTGATTAATGACTTTCCAATCGTCGATGTGACCAACGACCAGTTTAATTCGTATATCACTATTCCCATCGGCATTATCTTAGGGAGCGACTACATCGTCACGGTTTGTCAGCAGCCAAGTAACTTTTTAAACGGACTCATTAAGAAAAACGTCAGCACCTTAATGAAAAGTCGATTTGCCTTAGAAGTATTATTGTCCATATCAACCCAGTATTTGGACAACTTAAAACACCTTAATAAGCATCGCCTTAAAATAGAAAGTAACTTGCGTGACTCATTAACAAACAAGCAACTTTATGACCTAATGGAAATTGAGAAAAGTTTGGTGTATTTTCTCACCTCGTTAAAGTCAAATGCAACCGTCATAACCAAACTGTTTCGTATCCATTCGATCAAGTTGTACGAAGACGATAAAGATCTTTTAGAAGATGTGAAAATAGAAAACAATCAAGGGATTGAAACGACCGAATTGTATACGAGAATTTTGGACAGCATCACAAGTTCATATTCTTCGCTCATATCAAACGAATTGAACAATACGATGAAAACGCTAACGCTATTTACTGTGTTTTTAACTCTTCCAACATTAGTATTTAGTTTTTACGGGATGAATGTAGATTTGCCTGCAATGGGTACTGACTCGACTTCATGGGTTAGTACACTTTTAATAGCGTTGATCTTGGTTGTCTTAATTGGGGGGGCATTGTGGAAAAGAAGAATCTTCTAATAACGACACATAGCGAACAAAACAGCCGATTTTTAAAAATCAGGCTGTTTTTTAGATGAAGAGACCTTTTAACGGAAAATTTGTGATTTTGCATTAAGTAATAATTAGGTGCTGAATAAAGAAAAATATCTGTTTACTCTTAAACCTTTATCAAATAGAAAACGTTTTTGAATAGAAGAAACTTTCTAACTTTTCATTACGTAAATAGAAGTATATTGAAGTATTTATTTAGTAATAAAGGGCAGGAGAGTTTTATGAAACCATTTTCCTGCTATTTTATGTGGACATTCGTTATTGGAATTGTAGTTATTTTGGGACTATACTTTCAAGAACAGCTTGTTGCAAAATCGCGAACAACATTTACTCTTTATCCACTTCGAGCTTACACTTTTTTGTTTCCGGTGATAATAGGGTTGCTGATGCACACACCGAAATTTATTCTCGAGACAAAAGAATGGCAGGATCACTCATTCGATTGGATTGAATTTGTTGCTATGAGCTTACTGGCGTTTGTTATTTTAGTCTTTTTTATACCTTATTTGCCGAATAGTGAAAGCTAGATTTCTGTAGTTAATATGCACATCAATTTCATGCTTTACAGTAGCACGACACTACCTACTATTGCCAGACTGGCTTTTGGTTGTGTATTGTTAGGTGGTTTCAAAAATAAAGATTCAGCGAGATTTTATAAGGAGTTTTGCACTACACAAAAGCGGATCGTAAACGAAAAAAAGAAGGATAGCAGCTCACTTATGAGCCATTCTATCCTTTTTTCTATGAGCCTTTTAAAGTCGTAAATATAGTAAGAAGGAGTAGAGATGTCTACAACGGGTGTCCTTTTTTTAATTTATGAACGGATACATTTAGTCAAGTCAAGAAATACTCTCGGTACGTATAGAAAGTAAATCCGAGTGCCAATACGAAGTATAAGACGGAACCAATAAAAATATAAGACCTTTCTGATACGTGAACTTTCTGTTCCATTCGAATTCCTGTTTGTCCTTGAATTGACATATCTAATCGACGACTCGTCATCCCACCCTTAGATTTAAAAAAGTAAACGAGGGCTAAGGCCAACCCTGCGAATGGGATTGCAATATCTAAGAAAGCTAGTTGTAGAGCAAAGGCACTTGCCCAATTGCCAAATGCGATAGTCGAAAGGGTTAAAAGAATTATGAATATTTTTTTCATAGCTACCTCCATTTTATATTTTTTGTAATAAATGTTAATCTATTTAGTTATTCTTTACGTTACAATAGAAAAAAGGTTTCAAGAAAACAGAATATTAAGCAGATTAACTAGAACCTCTAGTAATGCCGTGAAAAAAAGAAAGGAAGAGAAGAAATGATTGAAGTTAAATTACAAGCAGCATTGGTGCATGCTGGAGTCAACCGAGCGAGTTTTCTCGGTGAAGGAGCCTGGCATTATGCCTGGAAAGTATGTAGAGAAGAAAAAAAATTAGTGCTTCGAATTCCAAAAGCGATTGCTTATGGAAAATCTGTCTCGTTTGATGAAGAGGCATTTAAAGCAGAGTATGCAGGCACTGAACTCTACTACTGGGCTGTAAATAAAGCTCAAAAAGGGGCGGCACCGGATTTTTTTAAATTCCATGTGTCGACTGAGCTGACTTACACGTTAGAAACATATAGAGGAAAACAAATTGATTTACACAGTATGACAGAAAAAGCGGCTTTTCAGATAGGCAGTAAAGTCGGATCAATCCATCGTAAAACAGAAGATGTTCCACATGGATTGAGTGGTTTTGGTTATCTAACTTGGTCAGAAGAAAATGGACTAAAAGACACATTAAATGGAGATGTACACGAATTTTTGAAAGAAGAAAGCAAGGAGCATTTAACAGATTATCAAACGCTTTGCCTTGCACATCCGAAGTTTGAAGACAGTGTGGTTAGTAAAGCACTTCAATTAGCTGTGACTAGTAGAAAAAAAGCATTTACGAAACCGCAACTTGTTAATCAAGATGCTTCGCCAGAAAATATTTTGATTGATGAAAATGGGTTATGTCTAATTGACCCTTATCCTAGTATCTATTATTCAAGAGGAATGGCCGGCAACTTTATGAATCTCTACGAGACATTTTTTATCGCTCTTTCGGATACACCTCGTTACAGCAGACATCAATTTTCAACATGTGCGGCTAAATTAAAGTTGGTTGCGCAAGGATATATAACCGGTTATAGTGCCGGCAATCGACAAATTGCTAGTGAAGTGAGAGGAGAGCAGTTGCTTCAATTACTGGAAACCGCTTATAGCCATTTTTGTTTGCTTTCAGAGGATCTTGCTGAGGAAACAAAAATTCGATATGGCAGTAAGGAAGAAATCGAAGCGAGGTTACCGGTATTTTGTGAAGAGCTAAAGGATTTAGCCTCTTCTCAAATTGATGAACTTTTGTATTTTCAACCAAAGAAATAATTTATTTTAGTAGGAAATTATGTTCACGTTGCATGTCTAATTTGTTAATAGATTTAGATTGCGTAGAAAGAAGGTGTTCAGACAATGAAGAAGGATCATAAAGAGAATCCAATTAACGCAGCTAAGCAATTTGTGAAAAAGAATCATCCCTCCTGTGATGCAGCATTGCTCGCAGGAAGTGTAATTCGTGGTGAGGCCACAGCAACATCTGATCTTGATATTGTGGTATTCGATCATCAGTTACGTTCTTCTTACCGAGAATCATTTATCGATTTTGGTTGGAATATTGAAGTATTTGTTCACAATTTGACTTCGTATAAGGAGTACTTTTCAAGTGATTGCGAAAGAGCTAGACCTTCAATGCCTAGGATGGTAGCCGAAGGGGTGGTTTTAAAAGACAATGGAATTATTGAGCGAGTAAAAGCAGAAGCGGAGGTATTACTAGATAGGGGTCCGAAAGAGTGGCCAACCCAAATCATCGATACTAAACGATACGTTATTACCGATTTACTCGATGACTTTATCGGATGTCATGACCGAGCCGAAGCGATCTTTACTGCTGGCGCTATAGCTGAACTCATAAGTGAATTTGTACTACGAACGAACAAGCAATGGAGTGGTTCGTCAAAATGGATAATTCGATCGTTGAGACACTATGATTGTGAATTTGCTAATTATTTTATTGAGGCTTTTGAGGAATTTTATAAAAATGACAACAAACAAAAAATTATCCAACTGGTTGACGAAGTCTTACTGCCTTATGGAGGACGGTTATTTGAAGGTTTTTCTTCGGGTAAAAGTTAATGAGAATGACAGAGGTGCTGAAGGTGAAATTAGACCATGTAGCCATGAATAGGAAAATAGCGGTTGAAATATTGAAATGGGAGTATGATTCTCCTTATGATTTTTACAACAATAAGTTAACGCAAGAGACACTGGCTGAAATGATGGATGGTTCATACTTTGTTATCACCAATGATTTAAGCGAGTTAATCGGTTTCTTCTGTACCGGTAAAAGCGCCCAAGTTCCAAGTGGGAAAAAGTTCAAAGTATACGAAGAACCCCTTTTTGATATGGGATTAGGGATGAATCCTCAACTAGTAGGAAGAGGTAACGGATATGAGTTCTGCTCATATATTGTTAAAGTCATCGAAGAATATTATCATAGTCACTCTATTCGATTGACTGTAGCGAAATTTAACCAGAGAGCCATTTACTTATACAAAAAGCTTGGGTTTATTCAAGTTAATGAATTTAGTGCAAATTTTACAGATTTTATTACGATGGTGAAAAAACCTAGCTTTTACAAAGGCTTGTCTGATACTCGAGATAATGATAAAGCTTAACGAGTAAAGGGATGGATACAGAAGCTATTGAGATTAATATGTCTAACATCCAAAAGGAGTATAGAGAATAAAAATCACAAGAGTTATTGTTAATTTATCCAAAGAGAGAAACGATTAAACGTTGGAATTTAGATTCTTTATACGAGGACGGGAGCCAATCAATTGAACTAAGAAAATCATTAAATCATTTGGCGTAGAACAGTAAGACGCTGGCAATGATATCGGAATTTATAGAGTTGTACCAAAGAAAAAAGATTTCCAAGCACTTCTTAATAAGATTGAGCGATTCCAAAAAATCCTTAGTGAATGGACGCAAATGAATGAATTTTTGACTTGCATATGTGCTAAAAACGTGGAGCTAGAAAATACTCATCTACAGAAGAAAAATGTACTATAGAAACGGAGAAGAGGCGTCATTCGACACCTCCTCTCCGTTCGTTATTTCTGAATCATCTACGATAGGTAACTTAAAGCTTACTTAACAAACTAATCGATGCTGTCTGTTTGATTTTTCATAATTTGCTCATCCATCGGGCCAATAATTTTTTGAGCAATTTCGCCTTTTGTATTCAAGATATATGTTGTTGGTACAGTGCGAATTTGATAAGTTTGAGCGACGCTACCTGTCTCATCCATAGGCATTGTGAAGGTTAAGCCAAATTCATCAATAAACGAACCGATTGCTTGTTCGCCATTATCTTGCTCTGTCAAATTGACGGCCAGTATTTCGACATCGCCATCTAGATTGTTTTCATGAAATTGCTGCATGTGTGGCATTTCTGCACGACACGGAGGACACCAAGTAGCCCAGAAATTGAGAATAACTTTTTTGCCGTGATAATCGGATAACTGAACTGTTTGACCATGTTGGTCGGTCAAAGTGAAATCGGGTGCTTTTGCTCCTAGAGAGAGTCCTGTTGAAGTAGGTGTAATGGTTTCTGATTGCTTAGTTGATTCACTCTTCGTAAAGAAATTGAGCGCCATGATGCCAATAGCAGCTAAAAGCAGAATTCCAAAAAGTATTTTTTTAATCATAGAGTCTGTCCTTTCTGTTCAAAGCGGATGTACATGATGCTAGTGACAATCGCTAGTAAAATGAATGTTGCGTTTTGCCATGACCAAAGCGAACCAAATGCACTTGAAATTAGCAACTCTAATGTTAATAATGCGGCAAGCAATAATACGTTCGGGACGTCAGTACGTTTTGCGAGAAAGCGAATAGCCAGAATGCTTATAATCAGAAGCAAAGTATGTAAAATTGCTTCAACCACATTTTTTTCAAAGCTTTGCAGAATTGCTTGATAAGATAAAAAGAACAAAAGCCAGGCAAATGCGGATTGCTTCGCTACCTTCCATTGTTTTTTCTGCACCATAATTAAATAGATACTAACGACAACAATTCCAAGGAAATGTCCATATAAACCGCCGTTAAAATAAAGGATGGATAAAGGCATATTACGAAAGTTTTCGAAATGAAACAGGCTGTAACTGAGTTTCCAGGTAAGGATATAGAACGTCAGCGCATTCCAATACCATTCTCCAATTTTTTCTCCGGTAAAAAAACGCATGAAAAGCTTAGCTACGGCAGCTGCTAACAAAACAGCAATCCATATAGCGGGAATGGTCAGATGAAAAATAGGAATGTAGCTCATGATTGCTCTTCTGATCGGATAGTATTCATTACAAAAGTACCTCCATCTGTATTGGAATTTAACTACTCAACGTGTCCCATTATAGCTGAATGCACATTTTTTTCATCTTTTTTGTTTTGCAGTTAAGCTAAAACAAGATGATTATAAGAGGCACAGTATGATGTCATGGCAGGAACGCTTTGAAACAGAGGAATAGTTGTATAGACAGTGCCAAATGAATTCATCGAAATGATTTATCCGAAATTCATACCTAGTACAGTTACTTTTTTATACAGAGTATCCTATAGATTACCATAGAAATTCACCCTATGAAGACGATTTCACAAATTCGTCTTAACTACAGAAGTAAGTGAGCAGACTTTTATCAGTGATTATGAAAAAAGCTAGAAAGTGACAGTTGTCAACTGAGATAAATACGCTCTTTTTTAAGCAACAAAAAGACGTCTAGCTAGCACCTATTTTCAAGTGCTGGCTAGACGTCTTTTACTTGAATAAATCATTTAGTTTGTCATTGAGGCAAAGGGACCAAATTACAATAGTTTTAGCTTGTTACTGCTTCTTCACTTCTTAATAGGCTTGTTGTCTAAAGGCTTTTCCGACAAGGCAGAAAGTAATTGTGCTTCTTGTTTTTCTTTTAACTTTAAATGAGTTTTTGTATAGCTCGGATTAATCGTGCCGCTGCCTAGTCCTTCATTAATCATCTGGTCAATCGCATGAAAGCGATCAAGTGCTGTTTGTTGTGGATCTTTCATGTTACTTCCTCCTCATTGTCGTTTTAGATTTATCTGGGACAGCATATTGATTCGAATTCCTCATACTTTGCATCATTTTCATTTAGTATACCACATTATCTCAATTTTCTGATAAATATGTTAAGGTAGAGTTAATCTTTTGAGTATGAAATAGAGAAAAAGGAATTGGGGTTTATGGAAAAAGTCAATAACGTTTAGTTTACACAATAAAACTATTGCTACGCTGATTAAAAGGAGATGAGAATCGTGGGAAATGTGCAGAAGACCGTTATTTTTGAAATCGAACGAAGAAACACGCCGGGAGAAAGTTCTTACTGGGAAGAATTTGAATTACCCTATGTGATGAACATGAACGTCATTTCTGCTTTGATGGAGATTCGACGAAATCCTGTCAACATGAAAGGAGAAAAAACGACGCCTGTCACATGGGATATGAACTGCTTAGAAGAAGTATGTGGAGCCTGTTCGATGGTTATCAATGGCTATGCTCGCCAATCATGCACAGCTTTAGTTGACCAATTAAAACATCCTATACGGCTACAGCCTATGAAAACATTTCCAGTTGTTCGTGATCTGATTGTTGATCGCAGTTCGATGTTTGATACGTTGAAAAAACTCAAAGTGTGGATTCCGATTGATGGAACTTATGATCTTGGCGAAGGTCCGCGCATGCCAGAACGCAAACGCCAGTGGGCATATGAGTTGTCAAAGTGTATGACGTGCGGTGTTTGTTTAGAAGCTTGTCCAAACGTCAACGACAAAACCAATTATATTGGGGCAGCTCCTATTTCACAAGTACGCTTGATGAATGCCCATCCAACGGGTGCGATGAACAAAGATGAACGGTTGACCTTACTCATGGGACAGAGCGGCATTCAAGAATGCGGCATGGCGCAAAACTGTGTAGAGGTTTGTCCGAAAGGAATCCCGTTAACCACGTCGATTGCCTCGATGAATCGCGACACAACAGTCCAAATGTTTCGTAATTTTTTTGGGAGTGATCATATGGTTAACTAGAATAGACTAGTGCTTTTTCTCAAACGAATTATAGTCGAAATCTATTTTTTAGTAGATGTGGGATGTTGACCGAATAGATAATTTTGAGTAATTCGTCTTAGGATTAAATTATTAAAGCTATTGATTGTATATTCGCAGGGATTGAGATGAGGCTACAGTCTGTAGTTTTTCGTCTCAAACCTGAGCCAAGAAATGTATAAGTATTTACGTGAGACAGGATGAAATCCGTTATGATATATGCAATAATATCTTCTGAATAAGAAAAGATCTTTTTCAGTTTTTGTAGCTGAATAAAGGTCTTTTTTTTTCACATAAAGGTAACTCAAAATAGTAATTTGCAAACTACAAACCCATCATAGGTGCAATAAGGAATTTTAGCATTATAATGATGGATATAGCTTTTGGAATGTACAGCTTTCCAATCGAACAATCTAGCTAAACGTAGCAGTAGGAGGAATACATATGAATAATCCAGTCATCATTATAGGTGCAGGATTAAGCGGTTTGCGCGCGGCATTACTACTTACAAAACAAGGAATAACTTGTAAAGTGCTTGAAGCACGAGATAGAATTGGTGGCAGAATTTTAAGTGAGTCTGTTCCAAATCAAGAGGATCTCGGAAGATTTGATCTGGGGCCAACGTGG
The DNA here is from genome assembly GCF_002009235.1 of Planococcus faecalis. Lineage (NCBI taxonomy): Bacteria > Bacillati > Bacillota > Bacilli > Caryophanales > Caryophanaceae > Planococcus > Planococcus faecalis. Next base: position 1,917,705 of record NZ_CP019401.1, on the reverse strand, counting down.
TTTTGGCCGCAACACGAGCGCAAAATTTCGGCTCTAGTAGAAGAATTAGGGTTGGTGAACTTCGTTCAGCAGAACGAAGGAGACATGCTAATGGAACGGTTTCAAACAAAGCCTCCAGAGCGCTGTGTTATGGAAGAACACATTGACGCCAGAGGAGTTCGGTTAACGGGGGGAATGCGGTCCTTAATAGATGCATTGGCAGAGCAAATCCCTGCAGAAATGATTGAGTTAGAAACTCGTGTTAAAGAAATCTGTATGGACGAGCCTGGAAAAATTATGGTTACAGTAGAAAGAGCAGGTGGAAAGTTAGAAAATATGCGTGCAGCTTCGGTTATTTTGGCATTACCACCGCGTCTTGTAGCACGTCATATTAGATTTTCCCCAGCACTTCCGACAGAACTTTTAACTGATATTGCAGAAAAGCCGACATGGATGGGCTCACAAGCAAAAGTGGTTGTGGTTTTTGATCGTCCATTTTGGAGAGAATCTGGATTGTCAGGTTTGGTGTTGAGTTCGGTTGGTCCCTTGCAAGAAATCTACGATGCTTCGCCTACTAATGGGGCAGGTGCGCTCTTCGGATTTTTCGGGATTTCTTCTGAAGTGCGTCAACATATGGGACCAGAAAAAGTAAAAGAATTGGTCGCTAATCAATTAGTTAAACTGTTTGGCAGAGACGCTGAAAATCCCCAAGCAATTCTTTATAAAGATTGGTCTAGCGATTTTAATACTGCAGTTGAAGAAGATTCAAGCCCATTCAAAAATTATGCGAGTTATGGTCAACCGCCATCAGCTGGTGACTGGGAAGAAAAAGTGTTTTTTTCAGGAACTGAGACAAATTCACAGTATAGTGGCCATTTAGAAGGAGCGCTTCAGTCAGCTGAATATGTCGTAAGTAAAATTCTTACATTAACTAGTAAGTAAGATAAAATCAGATACGTTGTTTTATTTGAATGCAGGCCCCATCGCCACAAAAACCTTCAAGCATTTAGTTGCTTGAAGGTTTTTGTGTTGGAGTTATTTTACTCGTTCGCCTTGGACGAACACCGAGATAATATTGCGACGTTGCGTCATATAGACGAGCTTCTGAAAAATATCTTGGAGAGAGTTCATGCCTTCGAAAATTGGCATGGATGAGTCTTTTATCTTGGTATCGATAATTTGTGCGTCAAAAGCATAATTTTTCGCAAGTCGACCAACTGGCAGGCTAATGCTTTCACCGCCACCTGCTGTAGCAAAATAAAACGCTTCATTGACCGTGATACGCGAATCAGCACGTCCGCGAGAATCAGCGTTTTTAGAAGGATCTACACCATCTTCTAGCATGCGAGAAGAAATAACGGCTTGGCGAATGGCGGAATAAATTCCAGGGTCATAACCTGCCGACAAATCCGTACCGAGTCCAATTTCAACACCCATGTCAGCAAAATGTTTGACCGGAATTACACTATTGGCAAAATAAGCATTGGAAATAGGGCAGTGAGCGATTGCAGTTCCTTGTTCGATATACGTTTTTGCATCATCATCGCTCAAGAAATTAGCATGCGCCATAATCGCTTTTTCAGTCAATAAGCCGAAATCATTTAATACTTGTGCGTCATTTTTGCCGAAACGCTCTTTCACATGATTGTGTGCCCAGTCACTCTCGCTACAATGCGAAGTGATATGAACATCGTGTTTAGCGGCAATTTTCCCTAATCCTTCTAAAGCTTCAGATGTACAACTTGGTACAAAACGCGGCGTTACTACTGGGTAGACACCTTGCTTTGTTGTTTTATTCAACTCTTTTACTCGTTGAATAAAGCGTTCTGTGCCTGTTAATGCTTCTTCTAGGCTAGCATCTCTGTAGAAATCCGGGTTTTCAGCCGAGTCATCCATCACGACTTTTCCAACGAGTCCGCGTTGTCCTTTTTCGGCACAAATTTTTGCTAGCAAAAAACTTGCTTCTTCGTGGATGGTCGCAAAGTAAAGAGCGGTTGTTGTGCCGTTTCCAAGCAATGTATCGACTAAGTGGCTATAAGTTTCTTCGGCAAAAGTTATATCTGAAAACTTAGCTTCTAGTGGGAATGTGTACGTATTAAGCCATTCATAAAGTGGCAAATCAAGTGCTGTGCCGGTTTGAGCCCATTGAGGAGCATGAATATGCAAATCGATAAACCCAGGAAGCAAATACTGACCTTCTGTTAGTTCCATCAGCGTTTCTTCACTGCGAGCTTGTTTCAATACCATGTTGTAATCTTGATCATTCGGTGAAAGACGTTTAGCAATAAAGCCATCATCATTTATACAGAAAAGATAGTCTTCCAATATTTCGATTTCCTGTCGGTTAATACTTGAAAAGCCTGTTCCTTTAATAATTTTATTCATAACAGCCGATGCCTCCATAGTTGTTTTGTATAGGTAGATTAAAAGTTCTCATGTGTGTTGACTTATTTTTCATGATGACCATACGTTTCCGACGAGTGTGATTTTTCTTTTGGTTACTTTCAACAATATCAAAACAAGATAGAATAACAAAAGAGTGGGACCGGTATGGGTCAACACTCTTTTTAAAATTGAAACTTTATTTTGCTACCGTTTCCAGCGCCACTTCAATCATGTCATTAAAAGTCGTTTGTCTTTCTTGTGAAGTCGTATGTTCCCCGGTAAGAATATGATCGCTAACCGTTAACAACGTTAATCCTCTTACACCAAATTTAGCAGATAGGTAATAAAGAGCAGCTGCTTCCATTTCAACAGCTAATACACCGTGCTGACCAAGCTTGTTAGTTGTTGCTTGGTCATCAGAGTAGAAACTATCAGAAGAAAATACATTTCCTACATGAAGCGTAAGTCCTTTATCTGTAGCAATATCATAAGCATTTTTGATTAAATTAAAGTTTCCAATTTGAGGAAGATCAATTCCTGGGAAATCTTTGCGGATCATCGCAGAATCCGTTGCAGCAGCTTGTGCAATAATCACATCGCGAATGTTCACGTCTTGCTGAATTGCACCACATGTTCCGATTCTCACAAGATTTTTTACCTGATAGTCATTGATTAACTCATGAATGTAAATGGATGCTGAGGGCATACCCATTCCGGTTCCTTGAACAGAAACGCGGTTTCCTTTATAGGTGCCTGTATACCCCAACATGCCACGCACATTATTGTAGCAACTTACATCTTCAAGAAAAGTTTCTGCAATATAGGTTGCGCGTAACGGATCTCCGGGAAGTAACACTGACTCTGCTATTTCTCCTGCTTTTGCTTCAATATGAAAACTCATTAGAAAAACCTCCATTGTCGTTGTTGTTCTTTTGCATGTAACTGCATCTTTACAAAGCATCATAACATGACAAAAAGAAGTGAGCTGTGAAGACAACTACCTTATTATTGTGAACTTGTTCACAAAAAAAGCAGAGGATAAGGTAGCTGTTTTTTGATTACATACTATTCCACTTGCGAAGCATTTGTATTTCTTCTGCTTGATTGCAAATAGACTCGAGTTTTTTCATATCTACTATATAAATATTCTTTTCACGAATCTCAATTATCTTTTCGTCTTGAAATTCGTTCAAAGTTTTAGACATGGATTCTCGTGTAATCCCAAGCATCGTTGCGAGGAAGGATTGATTGATTTTTAAGTCCACTTTGTAGCCGTCATTACTTTGATCGCCAAAATTGAAATAGAAATCGACGAGTAAATTCGCGACTTTTGTTCGGACATCATGCAAGCTTAAATAACGAATCAAGCGATTTAGTATACGCGTGCGTTCAACAAGGATCTTGTAGGCATTTCTTAAAATCGCTGGGTATTGTTCCACAAGCTCCAAGAAGTCTGTCTTCTTAATTTGCCAGGCTGCAACATTTTCGAGTGCTTCAATAGAAGAAATTCGGTAATTAACAAGAGATAAAGCTTCAACTTCTCCTAAAATTTCTCCAGGTAATGCAAAGCTGAGCACAATTTCTTTGTCTTCGTGCAAACGAAAAATTTTCAGTTTTCCAGAACGGATAATGTAAATATCTTCGCTTTCATCATTTTCAAACATGAGCATATGATTTTTCTTGAATTGACGCTCTTTGAGCAGTAGAAGAATCTGCTGCAAATCGTTTTCTGAGATACCTGAGAAGATAGGGATATCTGAGAGGTTTGTCATCATGTGAATCCGTCCTTTCGATTCGGTAAGTTTCATTGCGTATCCGCCGCTGTTTTTCTAATACCGTAATCCCTTATTGAAAGTCACATGTAATCAACTAGCAATCGTCTATGCTAACTTGAATGTAAGGGAACTTTATTTTTTATTATACAGCACAAACTGAAAATCATATGATGGCGGCTGAATTACACTAATTCTTTTATTTTTCCAACTTACAATGCATAGTATCAATAAATAGAAGCGAGCGAAAAAGTGAGATTGAAAATTTAGAAAAAGGGTATTCGAAAAGAGACGATATAAATGCGAGTTAGAAAAAATAGATATTTGACTTGCTTGATCGTTTAAAAGTAGTTGATTTTTACTGAAAAATAGGGGGTATGAATATGAATAAAAAAGTAGTCGGGATGTCGATCATTGCTTCAATCGCTTTGGTCGGGTGTAGTTCGGGAGAAGATGCAAAAGAGCCAATTATTATTGGAGGAAAGCCTTGGACTGAGCAGTATATTTTGCCTTATATTTTAGGTGAGTACATAGAGTCCAAATCAGAGTATACGGTTGAGTATGAAGATGGCCTAGGAGAAGTGTCAATTTTAACACCTGCTTTGGAAAAAGGTGATATTGATATGTATGTTGAGTATACCGGTACAGGATTAAAAGATGTGCTGAAACGTGATTCAGAACCAGGTCAATCATCTGAAGAAGTGCTCGAGGCAGTTAGAGAAGGGTATGAAGAAGAACTAGGAGCGACATGGTTAGAGCCGCTGGGTTTTGAAAATGGCTATACGTTAGCTTATTCTAAAGATAGCGGCTTTAATGCTGAAACTTACTCTGATTTAGCTGCGATTTCTGCTTCTGAGGATGTCACTTTCGGTGGACCACACTCTATTTATGAACGACAGGGTGATGGCTATGAAGATTTAAAAGCTACTTATGATTTTAAATTTTCGGCTACCGAAAGTTTTGATCCCTCTATTATGTACGAAGCTGTGAAAAATGGAGATGTAGACGTTATTCCGGCATTTACAACAGATAGCAGAATTGAGTTGTTCGACCTAGCGACGACAAAAGATGATTTAAACTTCTTTCCAAAATACGATGCAGCTCCAGTTGTTCGATTAGAAACACTTGAAGAATATCCTGAGTTGAAAGATGTCTTAAACGAGCTTGCTGGGCAAATCAGCGAAGAAGAAATGTTGGCGATGAATTCTAAAGTAGATGTTGATAAAGAGCAACCGCAAGACGTAGCTCGAGAATTTCTAATCGAAAAAGAATTGATTGAAGAATAGAGAAACTTATTAACATGTAAAGTAAGTAGGAAATTTTTAGTAGGTAAGGGGAGTTATTCGATGAAAGCAGTAGAAAATACGTCTATAGCAGAGCGCTTTGCAGAAATTAGAGGCGTTACGATGAAACTAATTGAGCCTTTAGAAACGGAAGATTTTATCATTCAATCCCACGAAGATGTGAGTCCAGCAAAGTGGCATATTGCCCATACCACCTGGTTTTTCGAGCGTATGATTTTAAAAGAATTCAAATCGGATTATGAAGAGTTCAATCCAGCTTTTGATTTTTTGTTTAATTCGTATTACAACACGATTGGACCTTATCAACCACGCCACCAACGCGGCGTGCTATCACGACCGACTGTAAATCAAGTTATTGAATATCGCAATTATGTGGATCAGCAAGTAACTAACTTACTTGCTGAATCAGCTAGTGAAACAAAGGAAGAAATAGAAGCTTTAATATACATGGGCCTTCAACACGAACAACAGCATCAGGAATTGATCTTAATGGATATAAAATACAACTTTTTTGTTAATCCACTTTTTCCTACGTATACAGAAACTGAAAAACGTCCAGTAAGTAAACAGCAGGAATCGCAGTTTGTTGAGTTTGAGGGAGGATTGGTCGAAATCGGTCACGACGGGAATGGCTTTGCGTTTGATAACGAAAGTCCGCGTCACAAGGTTTGGCTTGAACCTTTCAAATTGGCAACAAAACCTGTAACCAATGGAGAATTTCTTGAATTTATAAATTCCGGAGGCTATGAAAAACCGGAATATTGGCTTTCTGATGGTTGGAGTATAGTCAAAGAACACAATTGGAAAGCACCACTTTATTGGCTGAAAGACAAACAACAGCACTGGCAAATCTTTACCTTAGCGGGCATACAGGACCTAGAACTCGATGAACCGGTTAGTCATATTAGTTTTTACGAAGCAGATGCTTTTAGTAGATGGAAAGGCAAAAGGTTACCTACTGAAGCTGAATGGGAATATGCTTCTCAAAGCGTTGCTATTCATGGAAATACGTTGGATGAGGGAGTTTACCATCCTGTAGCAAGCAGTAGCGATTCACAAAGTGAATTGTTGTCTAGGATGTTCGGAGATGTATGGGAATGGACTGCCAGTGCCTATTCACCGTATCCAGGGAGTAAACCGTTAGAAGGTGCATTAGGTGAATACAATGCAAAATTCATGTGCAACCAAATGATTCTTCGCGGAGGTTCATGCGCAACGCCGCTAAAACATATCCGAGAAACATACCGAAATTTTTTTCCGCCAGAAAAAAGATGGCAATTTAGTGGGTTTAGACTAGCACAAGACCAAAATTAATCATTTAAGAGAAGTACAACTGTTTTATGCGAAAAAGCAGACAACCGATTCTACTCGGGTTGTCTGCTTTTTTCTGTAAAAAAAGAATGATATTTCGACTTACTTATTGCAATTTCGTCAAAAAAGAGTAATATACCTAAATAGACATTGCATATCCACAATGGATATTGCAAATAGCTACTTAACATTGAAAATAACTGTTAACTTATATTAGACAGAAAAGGAGTGCAGATTATGCAGCTAACAAAGGGTGTCGAGCAGGCTATTTGTATTATTGTGTTGCTGGCGACGCAAGAAAGCAGCGCGCCGCTTGCTTCAGATGAAATTAGCAAAAGGCTGGGCGTTTCACCGTCTTATATGAAGAAAATAACGAGGAAATTAGTCGTTCAAGGAATTGCTGTTTCGGTACCTGGCAATAATGGCGGCGTTTCACTAGCAAAATCGGCAACGCATATTACAATGCTTGACGTTATTGAAGCAATGGAAGGACCAATACAACTTTACCCAGATACAGGGTTAATCCGTCTCGCTTTTAAAGATGGAGAGTATGCACAAAAAGGACAAGAAATTCTTAAAAATGTTTTTTCACAAGGAGATCGGTTATTGATTGAATATTTATCTAAAGTTACGGCTGCAGATCTCTTGAAAGAAGGATTAGGGATGTCGAATTTACCAACATTAAACTGGAATAGAGAAACGTTAAGTGATGTATTGAAAAAAGAACAGGATGATTTAAAATGAAAATGTTTAAACAGGAATGGAAGCAATTATTTTCCAAACCACTTTTGTTAGGAACCATGGTTGTTATGATGTTTATCCCGATTATTTATAGTGGTTTTTTCTTAGGCTCGTCGTGGGACCCTTACGGAAAAACAGAACGCTTACCGGTAGCGGTCGTTAATGAAGATGTACCATCAGAATATGAAGGCAAGACACTTGATATCGGTTCAGAGTTAGTTGGAAATTTAAAAGAGAATGATGCATTGGATTGGCAGTTTACCGATGCAAAAAAAGCAGAGCAAGGAATGGACGATGGGAAATACTTTATGGTTTTGACCATTCCAAACAATTTCTCGGAACATGCAGCATCTGTAATGAGTGATGATCCAAAACCGATGGATTTGCAGTATGAAACCAATCCCGGTCGCGGATTTTTTATAAAATCAATAAGTAAACAAGCGACTACGACGATTAAAGAGGAAATTGCAGAAAGTGTGACAAAAGAATACGTAAAAGCAGTATTTGAACAAATTGATACATTGGGTGAAGGTTTAGGAGATGCAGCAGAAGGTGCGGAACAACTTGATGATGGAACTGTCAAATTACAAAAAGGCAATGCAGAATTAATCGTAGGGCTTGGCACACTTTCAGAAGGAAGTTTAACTTTTCAGGAAGGCGCAGAGCAATTAGAAATTGGTGCCGGACAGTTTGCTACAGGAGCCGCAGATTTAAATCAAGGAGCGAACCTGTTGAATAAAGGGATTATTTCTTATACAGCAGGAGTAGGCAAGTTGCAAAGCGGTGTGGTTGGACTTGCTGAAGGAACCGCAGAGCTAAATAATAATGGTCCAAAACTTGTTGAAGGATCACAAAAGTTAGAACAAGGTCTAAATTCTCTCGTTCCAGGAGCAGAACAACTGAGTCAAGGTCTGACAGCTACTGAAGCTGGTAGTGCACAGCTAAATAATGGCTTACATGAGCTTCAAACACAAACAAGCGAGTTAACAGGGAGTTCTTCTGGCATTCAACAGTTGGTAGTAGGTCAAGCTGCGCTTGGTGAGGGTCTTGCTAAACTGGCTAATGGCAGTACCACTCTTCAAGAGGGACTTGGTGCATTAAATAACCAACTTCCAACACCAGATCAACTCAACAATTTGCAACAAGGTTTATTAGCTATTCAAGAAAACGTTAACCAATTAAATGGTGCTGTTTCAGCCAGTAGTGCACAGAATGCATCAAAATTGCAGGCGAATCTAGCGGCGGCACAACAAGCTGTTAGCGAAATGCAGCCAACTTCTTCAACTGCAACAGTGGCAGCTCTTGAAGCAACAGCTACTTATAGCAGTTTAACTGCGGAGCAACAAGCCGAATTATCAGCTGCAGTAACTGGAAGTACACAGCAACAAGCAGCAGCACAACAAAGTTCACTTGAAACGCTCGAGCAAAGTCTTGCTGCTGTATCAGCTAACATAAACGAGCAAATTATTCCCGCATTTCAATCACTCGGATCCATGCCTGAGAAAGTAGCAGAATTGAACAGTGCTGTAGATCAAGTAAATCCTGCAGCCCGAGAAGCTCTTGGTGGATATTCAGCTGTCCGAAATGCACTGAACGATCAACTTATTCCAGGTGTGAAGAATCTCAATGCGGGAGCAGAGCAAGCGGTTGAGACAAGTGGACAACTTCTTGCGGGAATTGAAAAAACAGCAGAAAGTCTACCTCAGCTTGCAGATGCAGTTGACCGGTTAGCAGAAGGAAGCTCTTCACTGAATGACGGTGTATCTTCTCTTGCTTCAGGCTCAATTGGACTTGTTGAAGGTGCGAGCGCGTTGCAACAAGGGTCTATAGAATTAGAAAAAGGAACAACTGAATACACAGCAGGAGTATCAAAAGCAGCACAAGGAGCAGGGCAGCTTCAAGAAGGAACGGCTGAACTTGCGGCTAACTCTGCAGAGCTAAATTCGGGTTCCAGTGATTTGGCAAATGGTGCAAATCAGCTAGCCGAGGGCGTACCAGCGCTTTCAAGTGGTGCAGGTGAACTTGCTGGTGGAGCAACTGATTTACATAGCGGAGCCAGCAAACTAGAAGACGGCTCTGGTGAATTAGGTCAAGGCCTTACAGAGCTAGAGGAAGGAACTTCTGAACTTACTACAAGTTTATCTGATGGCGCAGAAGATGTAGCAAGCAAACAAGTAACAGATGATAATTACGAAATGATCGCTGCACCAGCAACAGCAACAGAAAGTGAACGGAGCGATGTACCGAACTACGGTCATGCATTAGCACCTTATATTTTGTCGCTTGCTCTTTTCGTCGGAGCTTTATCTTTCAATTTAGTATTCCCAATTAACGCACCAGCTGGACGCCCGACTTCAGGAGTTGGCTGGTGGTTTAGTAAGTTTTCACTTGGTTTTATCCAAGCAACAGCAGCAGCACTCATTGTTGATGCAATTATGCTGTTCGGTTTCCATCTTCAAGTCGATCACATCGGAGAGTTTATTGCGGTCTCAGTCATCACTTCACTTACCTACATGTTCTTAATTATGTTCTTAGGTATTACTTTTGGAAATCCAGGACGATTTGTGGCAATGATTATTCTCGTTCTCCAATTGGGTGCAAGTGGTGGTACATTTCCTGTAGAATTAACAAATACATTTTTCCAGACGGTGCATGATTTTGTTCCCATGAGCTATGCCATCCTCGGATTCCGAGAATCGATGTCTTCGGCATATGGAACACATACTTTCATTACGAGTATTTTAGTGCTTGGCGCTTTTATTGTCATCTTTAATCTGCTGTTATGGCTAGTACTTAGCTTGCGAAGTCGTAAAGCATATAGATTAGCAGAAGAAAATTAAGTACAAGGGGCTGTCTCAAAAGGTCATAAACAATGACTTTTTGAGTACAGCTCCTTTTTTATTTTGTATGAAAGGTCTTTCGCTTTTTTAAAGGACTTTTGCATTGAAAAGAGAAAGTACGAGTAGCGTAAAAATTACACCGAACAAAACTACGTGAATAGTAGGAAGGAGGGAAATCGAAAGTGCCATACATTCAGACAAGTAGATTGACCTTAATCACATTTACTGTGGCAATGATGAAAGCCGCAATTTCTAATAAGGCTGATCTGGAAAAGATCACAACATACCGAGTAGCTGACGGCTACCCGATGACTGCTTACAAAGAAATCATCCCATATAAAATAAAACAATTTAGCGAATATCCACACGAAAATAAATGGGAAGGCATACTTGTACATAATCAGACGCGAACCATTATAGGAGATATGGGTTTTCGGTACCGAGACGGCAAGCAAGATGAATTGGAACTAGGCTATAGCATCGTCCCGAGTTATCAAGGCCATGGCTATGCAACCGAAATGGCACAAGCTTTAGTAGCATGGGGGAAAACGCAGTCAGGTATCAACAGAATAATTGCCAGTTGCGATTACGACAACTTTGCATCTATTCGTGTGCTAGAAAAAGCTGGATTGAGAAGAGTTGAGAAAAAGGATAGTAAAATTTATTGGTCAACTTGAAAGGGATAAAAAATAAACCTTCATTGACTGATACGCAGTCAATGAAGGTTTAGACAAAGTGTTTATTCGACTGGAATTTTAGTGGCTTCTTTTCTGACAAAGTCACTAAATTCGTCGCCCCAATTACAAATAGATGTAACTACAGGCTCTAGACGAAGACCGATATCACTCAATTGATACTCTACTCTAGGTGGCACAACCGGATAAACAAAACGAGTTATGATTTGGTCTTCTTCTAATTCTCTTAGTTGCCTAATTAACATGCGCTGATTGGCTTGGGGAAGTTTTTTCTGTATTTCACTCAGTCGTAGTGGAGAATCATGTAATAGACACCAGATAACAGCTATTTTCCAACGGCCGCCAATAGCTGACAATGCCAAATCTTTTCCAGAGAAATAGGTTTTTTCTTTATAATGAATTTCCAAGTGTTCTCACTCCTTTATGTTTATACTAACCTGTAATGACAAAAAAGTCAGTACTGTTCAAAAGGACTTTGGTAAAAGATAAGTCTCGGCTAAAAAACAGGAGAAAGAGGGAGATGGCATGAATAAAAGAGCGGCGATTGCATTTAGATCAGAAAAAGTCCTTAATATGAAAAAGTGTGAAACTGAAAAATTAAAAACAAAAAAGTCATTATCAAATAATGACACTGATGAAACAATAGCTGAAGTTGACTGGAAGATTATTGGACTTAGACATTTCTTTTTGTATCTCGCTTAAACATTTGCAAAAGGAGTAGCCGTGTATAGTGACAAAATCGTCAGTATTGTTTAAAGGATTTTTGTATGTAATGATAGATACATAGTATAAAACAAACAAAAAGAAAGAAGGCATAAATATGAAAAGTAGAGCAGCAGTCGCGTTTAAAGCAGGAGAACCTCTTCAACTCGTTGAAATCGATGTAGAAGAACCAAAAGCAAAAGAAGTCATGGTAAAAATACTCTATACATCGGTTTGTCATACGGATGCGTTTACGTTATCAGGCAATGACCCAGAAGGCGTTTTTCCAGCTGTTTTAGGACATGAAGGCGGCGGTGTCGTGGTATCTGTCGGAGAAGGTGTAACGTCTGTAAAACCAGGAGATCACGTGATTCCACTTTACACAGCGGAATGTGGCGAGTGTAAATTCTGCTTGTCAGGTAAAACAAACTTGTGTAGTGCAGTGCGCGAAACACAAGGTAAAGGCTTAATGACAGACGGCACAACGCGTTTTTCTTATAACGGAGAGCCGGTTTATCATTACATGGGCACGAGCACATTTAGTGAATACACGGTTGTGAACGAAGTGAGCTTAGCAAAAGTGGATGAAGATGCTCCATTAGATAAAGTTTGCTTGCTTGGTTGTGGTGTTACGACAGGCATGGGCGCAGTGAAAAATACGGCGAAAGTTGAAGAAGGTGCTGTAGCGGCAGTCTTTGGAGTAGGCGCAATTGGGCTAGCGGTCGTTCAAGGATTGGTAAAAGCAAATGCCAGCCGTATTATTGTGATCGACTTGAACGAAGATAAATTTGAACTAGCGAAGAAAATGGGTGCGACTGATTTTATTAACCCGTCGAAATTCGATAAGCCGATTCAAGAAGTAATTGTTGAAATGACCGATGGCGGCGTTGATTATAGCTTTGAGTGTATCGGAAACGTTGAGGTTATGCGTTCAGCTCTTGAATGTTGTCATAAAGGCTGGGGCGAAAGCATTATCTTAGGTGTCGCAGGTGCGGGCAAAGAAATTAGCACACGTCCATTCCAATTGGTGACAGGACGCGTATGGCGTGGATCGGCATTTGGTGGTGTTAAAGGACGTACGGAATTGCCTGGCATGGTCAAAGACTTTATGAACGGGGACATTGATTTGGATTCGTTTATCACGCATCACTTAGCATTCCAAGAGATAAACGAAGCATTTGAACTTTTGCATAAAGGTGAGTCGATTCGTACGATTTTAACTTATGGAGAGTGATACAATGAATCTTAAAAATGTTGAAACAAAAATAGCTTTTGACGGGGAACAACGTAAATACAGTCATTTTTCGGAAGCCTTGCAATGTGATATGACATTTAGCATTTACTTACCAACCAATAATGAAAAGAAAGAAATTCCTCTTATCTGGTGGCTATCAGGCTTGACGTGCACAGATGATAATTTTAGTCAAAAAAGTGGTTTTCAACGATTGGCTGAAATACACCAAGTAGCGGTTATAATTCCAGATACGTCACCGCGCGGAGAAGCTGTTGCAGATGACGCTGCTTATGACCTTGGACAAGGTGCAGGCTTTTATGTAGATGCTACTGAACAACCATGGTCAGAGCATTATAAAATGTATACGTACATTACAGAAGAGTTAGCTGAAATTGCGTCTACACTGGTCCCTCGTTTTTCAGGCAAAGAAAGCATCATGGGCCACTCCATGGGCGGTCATGGAGCCTTAGTCATTGGGATGAAAAATGCACAACGTTTTAAAGCAATTTCTGCTTTTTCCCCTATTTTGAGTCCAAGCCAAGTACCATGGGGAATAAAAGCTTTTTCAACTTATTTAGGCAAAGATAAAGCAACTTGGTTAGAGTGGGATGCGACAGAATTAGTAAAAACAACTCATGCACCACCTATCCTGATTTCTCAAGGAACTCAAGATTCGTTTTATCCAGAACAATTGGAAGAGACAGCTTTCTTAAAAAATGCTAAAGAAAATAACCAATTGGTGGAGTACACGAAAAACGCTGGTTATGATCATAGTTATTTTTTTATCTCCACTTTCTTGGATGATCATTTCGCCTTCCATATGAAGAACTTAAAATGATTCTCATTTTAAAATAAGATGTAAAATGGGACATGCCTACATTGCAGTTAAATGTGGGGATGTCCTATTGTTTTTAGTTCATTTTTAAAAAATTGCAAAGCAGATTGAACTTAAGAAACACTAGATGTAAGATTTTCTGCGACCAAGCCTAGTATGACGATACAAAAACAAATATGCGTTATAATCAAAACAGGATTGATGCTATTTGCTATTGCTATTTCAATGTATAGTTTGAAAATAACAACAAGTTCGGAAAAAATATGTTAACTAAGAGGTAGAGAATATATGGATATGAAAAAAATGTTAGTCAATGAACGTGTAAAACCATATTTGTCAAAAGCTCGTTACGGTGTTGAAAAAGAAGGTCAACGGGTTGATTTGACGGGGATGTTGGTTCACACAAACCATCCTGAAAATATAGCGATGAGCGATGACCATCCTTATATCAAACGTGATTTTGCGGAGACACAGATGGAATTGGTTACACCGGTTACGGATTCACTAAAAGAACTTTTTGATTACTTAACAGCTATTCATGAAGTGGCTTATCGGTCGATGGATGAAAACGAAATGCTTTGGCCACTAAGTATGCCACCGGAATTACCAAAAGACGAAAAAGATATTATTATTGCAAAATTAGCTGACGATGAAGGTGTTCAATACCGTCAATCATTAGCCCATTCTTATGGTCGTCGCAAGCAAATGATTAGTGGTATTCACTATAACTTTGAATTTAGTGATGAATTGCTCCAAGCTTTGTTTAAGGCGCAGTCTGAAATCATAGCTTTTCCTCATTTTAAAACTGAAGTTTATATGAAAATTACTCGAAACTATTTGCACTATAGATGGCTAATTACCTATTTGTATGGGGCCTCTCCTAGCAGTGAAAAGAATTTCTTTGACAATGATTCTTTAGATGAGCCAGTGAGAAGCATTCGAAGTAGCAAATACGGTTATACAAATCGAAACAATGTGCAAGTATCCTATAGTAGTTTAAAAACCTATATAGCTGATATTTCTTTAATGATTGAAAAGGGAATACTCAGTGAAGAAAAAGAGTTTTACTCGGCTGTCCGTTTAAGAGGTGGAAGTCAAGTTGCAGATTTAGAAGAACGCGGCATTGGATATATCGAATTAAGAAACATCGATATTAATCCTTTTGACAAAAATGGAATTAGCTATGAACAAGCAGAGTTTCTGCATCTGTTCTTGATTTATATGTTATGGAAAGATGAAGAGATGGATTGTGACGAATGGGTTAAAAAAGGAGAACTTTATAGCGAAGCAGTGGCACTTGAACACCCATTGGCAATTACACAATTTAAAGCAGAAGCTGAAACTATCGTTGATGAAATAGAGCAATTGACACAATTGCTAGGATTAGCTGTTTCTGAAGGCTTATTTGCTAATTTTAGAGAAATGTTACAAGACCCAAGTAAAACTTTAGCAGGAAAGCTTTTTGAAAAAAGTAAAGACAGCAGTCAAGGTCAAGTAGCCACGTGCATTGCGAAAGAATATCATGAAACTGCATGGGAAAAACCATACCAATTAACTTCATTTACAGATATGGAATTGTCCACTCAATTTTTAATATTTGATGCAATGCAGCAAGGAATTCAAGTGGAAATTGTAGACCGTCAAGATCAATTTTTAAAACTGAAGCTGAATAATCATATTGAATATGTCAAGAATGGCAATATGACCAGTAAAGACAGCTATATTGCGACTTTAATTATGGAAAACAAAACCGTAACGAAGAAAATTCTTCAGCAGCAGGGATTCCATGTTCCAGCAGGTGAAGAATTTAACGACATTGAACAAGCTTTACAAGCCTTTGAGTTATTTTCCACTAAAGCTTTTGTCGTAAAGCCGAAATCGACAAATTATGGTTTGGGAATTTCGATTTTCAAAGAAGGGGCAAGCTATGAGGATTATCAAAAATCTCTTACACTGGCCTTTGAAGAAGATTCTTCTGTGTTAATAGAAGAGTTTCTTAACGGAACAGAATACCGATTTTTTATCATGAATGACGAAGTACAAGCCGTTATGTCAAGAATTCCAGCAAATGTCGTCGGGGATGGTAAACACACGGTTGAAGAATTAGTAGCTCAAAAAAACCAGGATCCACTGAGAGGCAGAGATCACCGAACACCGTTAGAAAAGATTCAATTAGGCGAGTTAGAAGTGTTAATGCTTAAAGGGCAAGGAAAGAAATTGGATTCAATTCCAAAAAAAGACGAAATCCTCTATTTGCGCGAGAACTCAAATGTGAGCACAGGCGGCGATTCAATTGATGTTACCGACCAAATTTCAGATGACTATAAAAAGATAGCTGTAGATGCAGTAGCTGCTCTTGGAGCTAAGATTAGTGGCATTGATTTAATTATTGAAAGTATTGAAGTTCCAGCGTCGGCTAACAATGCTTATGGAATTATTGAAGCGAACTTCAATCCCTCTATGTATATGCATATTTTCCCGTACAAAGGAAAATCGCGCCGCGTGACAATGAAGTTGATACGTTATTTATTTCCGGAGCTTGTGTAAGTTGATAGAGATCGAACTAAAAAAGATGACGTCGGCGTTTTTGCCGGCGTCATCTTTTTTGATTTAATCCTTATGAGAAACTGGAATTTCAGCATTCACTAATCTTTTTTTCATTAGTGGCATTAAAAAACGATTTATTTAATTCATTTATTGTTTGGTCAAATAATCGTTGCCTTGCTTCTAGGCGATAAAAATGCCGCCAATAGACAAATACTTCCTTGGCTATCCCAATTTTTTTGGAGCCTTCTACAGCATTTAGGTTCTTGACTACACAAACTTCGTACATCAAGTCTTTTAATGGTTTTTTGTATTCACTTTCAATTGCATTTTTAAAGTGTCTGTATTTCATTAGAAACCTCCTCATTCATAGTGACCTTGGATATGGTGAAGGGACATCCATTTATTTAAGGAATTATGAAAAACTAGCACAGGCAATAGCTTAATATTGCCTGTGCTAGTGTATTGAAATTCATTTGCTAAAAGATATTATCTTATTTAAATGCAACATTGTGCTGAACTTGATCTTGGTTGGTCCATTCAATCGTTGTTCCAGGAGCAACAGTAATGGTTTCTTCGCCAAATGCATAATCTGCAATATCGACTTCTATTTTATCCATAGCTTCAGCACCTTCTTCAACAATCACGGTCATTTGCATAACAGGATGCGGTTCACAGAATATCGAAAATTCACCTGCTTCGTTAAACACAAAGCTCGTCTTGTCTCCATTTGATAATAAATCAGAAGCGGTACCACTTTTTGCTTCAGGTGAGCTTTCTTCTACGGGTTCAGCCTCTGTTGTTTCTTCAGCTGGTTCCTCTTCTTCAACAACTTCTTCCGCAGGCTCTTCTTCTACTTCTTCAGTAGTAGTTTCTTCTGCGGTACTTCCTTGTTCCTCAACTGCCGGTTCAGCCTTTTCGTTACCCGACGTTTGTTCTTCCCCACAAGCTGCTAATGACAAGATTGATGCAGCGAGAATAAACCCGAATTTTTTGTTAATCATTTTAGTTCCTCCTCGTTTTTTGTTCTTGCCTATAAAACGCAGTAAGGGGAGAATTAGATTACTTTTTTTGAAAAAAGATTTTTCCTTCTATATAAATGTGCAGAAAAGTCAATTGCTCATTTTGGGCGTAGAGCTAGTGCTTGATTCAACCACTATCACACAACAAAGTAGTTGCAATAGCTTAATGAAAAGAAAATAGATTGAAATCGTCACTAATTATATGTGAATAAGCAAAAATCTTTTCTTGTATGTAGGTTGATTAAGCCTGTCTCTAATAAATGTTAATTCAATCTTTTTAAAAATAAAGTGATCTAAAAAAATGCCCTTTGCGTTATGTCTGTATAACGAAAAAAAAACAAGAAAAAGGGAGCGATTTTAGTATGAAATTAAACAAATTACTGTTAGCCCTACCACTTAGCCTAGCGTTGCTTGTACCAACAGCAGCACTTGCCGACAGCCACGGCGGTCATTCAACAAGCGAAACTGCAACAGAAGTAAGCACGACAACACCTGCGGCGGAACTGCGCATCGCACTGGATACGACCTTAACAGAGCACGCATTTCTAGCAGTTGAAGCGATGCGTAAAGGCGTCGACGGGGCAGAAGATTTTGATCAAGCAGCAGGGGCCTTACTGGCAAACGCTGACGACTTGTCTGCAGCCGTTGGTTCAGTTTACGGGGAAGAAGGCGCCGCACAGTTTGACGAAGTATGGAAGTCGCACATCGGCTATTTCGTCGATTACGTGACAGCAACCGCTGAAGACAACCAAGAAGGCAAAGATCAAGCGTTAGCGGAACTGGAAACTTACAAAGTCGAACAATCGAAATTCTTTGATACCGCCACAGGCGGACTCTTGCCAGCAGCGGCGGTTCAAGAAGGATTGGACATGCACGTCGATCAGTTGATCATGGCGTTTGACGCGTATGTAGCGGGCGATTTTGAAAAAGCTTACTCACTTGAGCGCGAATCGATTCAACACATGAGCATGTTCGCCGAAAGCCTGTCTGTAGCGATCACGACGCAATTCCCGGATAAATTTGACAACACCAGTGCCGATACACCGGCCATTGATTTGCGTGCCACACTCAACACAACGTTCACTGAACACGCAGGACTTGCGGTTATGGCGATGCAAGACGGCGCGGACGGCGCCGAAAGTTTTGACCAAGCAGCAGGGGCACTTCTTGCGAACGCAGATGACTTAAGTGCAGCCGTAGGATCGGTTTACGGCGACGAAGCCGGTGCACAATTTGAAGAAACATGGAAGTCGCACATTGGTTACTTTGTGGATTACGTAACAGCAACCGGTGAAGGCAACAAAGAAGGGCAAGAACAAGCACGTGCCGAGCTTGATCAGTACATCGTAGACCAAGCAGCCTTCTTAGACGCAGCAACAGAAAGTCGCGTTCCTGCAGCAGCACTGGAAGAAGGTTTAACTGCTCACGTTGGGCAACTACTGGCGGCATTTGATTCGTATGTAGCGGGTGATTATGACGCAGCGTACAGCTCGATTCGCGAGGCGTATGCACACATGCAAATGCCAGCAGCGGGCTTGTCTGCAGCGATTGTCGATCAATTCCCAGACCAATTCGGCGCGACTGAAATGCCAGCCGAAATGCCGAAAACAGGCATGGGTGGTATGTCTGATACCGGATCATTCCCATTCATGTGGGTACTGGCCGGCTTAATGTTAGCGGCATTGACGACCGTAGTCGCAGTTCGTACACGCAAGCAATAAGCGTTAGTTTAAACGGAAAAGGGACTGTCTCCTAAGTCTCTACAATAAAACAGACGGAGAAAAGGGTGTCCCTTTTCTCCGTCTGTTTTTTTAAATCGCGACCTGTAATCTCGGATTTGCTGTGTGCTCTTTTGAATTTATTAGAATTAATTGTCGGGAATGCCCAATTGCCTTTAGTAGGACCGAAGATATTTTCTAAGTCAGTTTTACGTCATTTTTTTAGATTCAAAGGGGCTGAACTCAAAAGGTTGCTTGTCATATCCATTTGTCATAGTCCCTTTTTTCCAAATCAAGTGGTATTAAAGTCAATAGACAGCCATGATTTTAACCGGCCAATAATGACTGTCACACAAAAACTCTTCCATGTAGTATGTAGGGAATTCCTACAACAGCATAGAAGAGTTTTTATGTATCTGTTTCTAACAAGTTATTTTCTTAAGCTTGTTCTGAGAAAGCTTTAAAGTCCGGCACAGTTGGATTTGCGATATAATGTCCGCCTTCGACTTGGATTGTTTGTCCTGTAATAAATTTAGATTCATCAGAGGCAAGGAAAAGAGCTGTATAACCGATATCGTCTGCTTCGCCATGGTAAGGAAGGGCATTGTATTTTTCGAAAATAGATAATACTTCAGGAGTTAAGTTATTTTTTGCAGCAGGTGTCAAAATTAGTCCTGGAGCAATCGCGTTGCATCGAATATTGTCTTTGCCGTATTGTGCAGCTGTGTATTTCGTTAAATTGACAACAGCTGCTTTTGAAGCACCATAAGCAGAACGAATAACATCTCCTGTAAATCCGGACATGGAAGCGGTATTGATAATCGAGCCGCCTCCAGCTTTAATCATATGGGGAATGGCGAATCGAGCACCTAACAGCACGCTTTTCAAGTTTACATTCATAAGTCGGTCCCATTCATCCAAGTCAATGTTGACGACATCTAAATCTTTTTGAAGATTTGTCAAACCGACGTTATTAAATAATACGGTAATTGTTCCGTACTGTTTTACTGTAAAGTCAACGGCTTCTTTGATGGAATCTTCTTTCGATGCATCTAAAAAGATACTCGAAGCCTCTCCGCCTTCTTCGTTAATTTTAGCGGCAGCCTCTTTTGCGCCAGCTGTATTAAAATCAGCAATGACTACTTTTGCCCCTTCTTTTGCTAAAAGACTAGCTGTTGAAAGACCGATGCCAGAAGCTCCTCCTGTTATTAATGCTACTTTTCCATGAACTCGTTTCATAGTTAACGCTCCTATCGATTACTTTTTTTGGTTTTCAAACTTTTTAATAATTTTTCGTTAATAGATAAGTATTGAGCAATCTCTTCTTCATCCAATACTTGGAACATTTCGATGTGCTGTCGTTTCCCTAACCTTTGCGCTTCTTGAAGCAATAAAGATCCTTTTGGTGTAACTTTCAGTAAAACTTGTCGGCGATCACTGTCATTAAATGTCCGAATGGCCAGTTCAAGTTTCACAAGTTTGGATGCAATATTTGTCATGGCACCACCAGTAAAGCCAAGTAAATCTGCTAGTTTCATTTGGTTTTGCGGGCCGTTTCGTTCTAATTCGCTTAAAACCAATATAGGAGAAACACCTATATTATGAGGGAAAATATCATTCCAATCAACGATTGCTCTGTTCGTGATCGCTTCTACTGTGTGGATAAGTTTAAATAAATTTTCTGTCTCCAATTCGTTTCACGCTCCAATTCTAATTTTCTGTTTGAAAAAAAGATGCACAGAAACCACGTATCGTTATGTGTATTGATTGAATTTTTAGCTCATAAGAGGGATTACTCACAAAAAATACTTTAACACTAAAGTATTTAATATTAAAGTAATTAGATTGCGATTTTGAGTAGATAGTGCAAATGATTATAAATTGTTAACTTTGTGGCTATGCTAAGGATGACTAGAGTGTGCGTCAAGACTTTGATTCGTCTACCATTATCATTAAACGGTTTTTCGTTCAATCATTTTTACAAATAACTCATCATGATGAACTTGTCGATGATTGATAGCTTGCAGCAATAGATTTTTTCCTATTTCTACTAATGGGATTTCAAGAGTGGTTATGTTCATGACTTGTGCAATGGGCTGATTGTCAAAACTTAGGATGGCCAATTGATCTGGTACCGATATGTCCTCTTCCGTACAACAAACCAATATTCCAGCAGCTACTTGATCGTTAGTAACGATCAAAGCTGTAGGAGGACTGTGCATACCAATCAGTCGCTGTATTACGGTTTGTCCATCTTCAAAGTATAAGCAATCATAAAATACATAGTCGGGAACAAACGGCTCATTTATTTTTTTGAGAAAATCTTCATAAGCTTTTTCTCTATATCTACTATTAGACCCTGAATTCCGCGCTAAACAGTAACCAATTTTTTTATGCCCTTTGCTATGCAAATAATTCAGTGCTTGAGAAAAGCTTTTGTAATGATCAACGAAAGTAGAAGACATATTTTTTTCTCTGCTATCTTCACACAGGGTAATGGGACCGTATTTAGTATAGTCATCTACCACGCTAAATGGAGAATTTCGAGAACAAATGATTAACGCATCGATTTGCTTATGCTTCAGCATTTCCAACGCTTCGATTTCTCTTGTTTCTTCGTAATTTGTTTGAAAAAGAACTAATTTATAATTATTTTTAACCGCTTCATTGGCTATTCCTTCAACCAATAAACCAAAATAGGGATGATTTACAAAAGGGACAATCACACCAATTAGCATGGTTTTGCCTTTACTTAAATGTACAGCATTTAAGTTTCGTTGATAATTGGATGCTTTCATAGCCTGTTCGACTGCATTCCGTTTATTTTCACTAACATACGGATGATTGTTTAATACGCGGGAGACTGTCGCTACTGAAACTCCTGCCATTCGAGCGAGTTCTTTAATATTTGCCACGATGATCACTCCTATTTAAAGTTTATTTCTGTGCTTGCTCTGAAACCCGTTTCATAGGCTATGCTTAACGAAACAGGGGAGGGCGGTATTAAAATGTCCATATTAATAGGGTTGGCAAGTTTATGTATGATGTGTATGTTTGTTGTTATTTTTGCATCATTTCCTATTTCTGAATACACGAAAAAAAAGCGAACAACATTAAATGCTGTAGGTGATAATAGGGATCATTATGGATTTTTGTTTATTGTTTATGACGAGTCGACTAATACTCCTAAAATATAAAAGAAATAAGTTTTTTCTAAGTGAGTGATGAAAAATAATTAGTCATTTCAGTATAACCTCGTTAGACGTATTTTGGCTTTCAGTTCTGTTAAGCTGATTATAACTGTGAATGTTTTTTACAGAAAGTTAACTATTTTTATATCAAGAGTAGCTAATTCAAAAAAACTTCAAAATTAAAAGAGCAATCCAAACATCAATACTGATGTTTGGATTGCTCTTTCTATTGCTAGGTTAGTTAATTTTTTTTAATTCTTGTAGTACATCTGAAGGTTCAACACGGTCTTTATAATCTGATTTTGTGTATTCATAAGCGATTGTACCATCTGTCTGAATGATATAAGTTGCAGATACAGGAAGTGTCCAAGTATCATCTCCGTTGTGTTTAGCTACATCTAGACCGATAGCTTTATAAAGCTCAACTAGGTATTCTGGCAATTGGTAAACCAAATTAAATTGGTTTGCTACGGTATTGCCTTCATCGCTTACTACCAAGTACTCTAAATCGTGCTTTTCTTGAATAGACATGGACTGGTCTGGTGTTTGCGGGCTAATGGCAATTAGCTCAGCGCCTTGGTCGTGAATTTCTCCAATGATCTGCTGGTAAGCGCGTAGCTCCATGTTGCAATACGGACACCAATTCCCGCGATAAAACGTTAACACGACAGGACCTTTTTTTAGCTGCTCGTATAGTTCAACCGTTTCGCCTGCGGCATTAGGTAAGTTAAAGTTTGGTGCTTGTTCGCCTGTTCTTAATCCTTTTCCTTCGTTCGATGCTTCTAATTCTTCAATCGCATGTTGCATTTTTACTTGAACTTCTTTTGGCTTGTTGGCTTTAAATTTTTCGATATATTCATTAATTTCTTGTGTCATCGTTGTCATAAATTACATCTTCCTTTCATTTAACTAGTTGAATTGCTAGGATGCACGCCGGTATAAGTGCATATCAACAGTGAATAGAATGATAGCAAAAATGTTCTTATTAAGAAATGTGTTTTTGGGCGATTGAAAGAATTTCTTCTTTTGGCTGGAAGCCAACTGATTTCTCCATCAATTCTCCATCTTTAAAGAAAAGAAGTGTCGGAATGCTCATAACGCCATATTTTTGTGCTGTTTCTTGATTATTATCAACATCTAATTGAACGACGCTTATTCGGTTATGTTGGTCCTCATTAATTTCTTCTAATGCAGGAGCGATCATCTTACAGGGGGCACACCAAGCTGCGCCGAGTTCGGCAATGACAAACCCTTTTTCGGTTGCTTGAACAAATGTTGAATCCGTAACGTCTTTAATCGACATAGTATCTCTCCTCTTCTTATTTTATAACCACTTAATTATCTTCTTGTGGTTAGAATTAAACTTTACGGTATGATAGTATGTAAGTCAATCAATCAGTTTTAAGGAGTGTTCCGAATGGAGAACAATATGGAAACAAAATATTCTTTCGTAAGTCAGTATCTTTTCATTAATTTTTTAAATACGATCAATATCAAAAAAATTACAGCGATAGACTTTCTTGAAGAAAAAAGAGGCATAGATGACTGGCTAGCATTTTTGGAAAGTCAGGAAGTACTAAATCTGCAGCAAGTAGAAAAACTTAAAAGCTCGCCAGTTGAAGCTAAAGAGCTGAAAGTTTTTCGCGATCAGTGGAGAAATTATTTCTCCACTGATCAAAGAGACAAAAGTTCTTTGAACTCTTTGGTAGCATATACAACAAAAGTTCCTTTGTATTTTAACAAAGCATGTGAGCCTATTCCGAGTAAAGGCGGAACAGAAGGATTGTTAGCGCTCTTGTCGTATGACATGCTGCTGGCATTACAAAACGGAGTTTTCGAAAAAATAAAGAAATGCCAGAGTTCGCTTTGCTATGCTTTTTTTGTAGACATAAGCGGAAAACGTAAATGGTGTTCGATGGAAATTTGTGGGAATCGAGAAAAAGCAAGGAGACATTACTCGAAAAAAATCAAAGAATGATTTCATAGACTGTGTCATAAGTTTCTAAAATAAGATTGGTAGAGAAAAGGTTTGATTTTTCTCTACCAATTTTTACGTTCTATAAAGTTTGAATGAAAGAGACAAAAAGCAAATAGCTTCCTTCATTCAATGTTTTTCTGACGGCTATGCTTAACACTCTATATTTTCACTACATTGAAAATATAGGCATACACAAGCTTTTCCTATTTACAATCTTACACAAAAAGTATAAAATAAAGAAAAGTTTCCTATAGGAAAAATATTTCACAACGGAAAATAAATGGCGGAGGGGAAGTAAAATGGTTCCTGCAGTTAAAGTAGAAAATATCCAGGTCTCTTATTTTGGCAGACCAGCAATTGAAGCAATTGATTTGACGCTTGAACAAGGAAAAGTCTTAGGAATTATTGGTCCTAACGGCGCGGGTAAATCAACGCTATTAAAAGCATTATTAAATCTTGTCTCCATTGATCAAGGTAGTATTGAAATATTTGGAGAGACATTAAAGGAAAATCGCAAGCGAATCGCATATGTACCTCAAAGAAATCAGTATGACTGGGATTTTCCAATTCATGTTCTTGATACTGTATTGATTGGCACTTATCCGAATTTGGGCATATTCAAGCGTCCAAAGAAAAAAGACAAGGAATGGGCTTATGAATGCCTGAAAAAAGTGGGAATGGAAGAGTTTTCTAATCGTCAAATAGGCGAATTATCCGGTGGGCAGCAACAGCGTGTCTTTCTTGCCAGAGCACTTGCGCAAAAAGCAGACATTTTCTTTTTGGACGAGCCATTTGTCGGAATTGATGTCTCTAGTGAAGAAATGATCGTTAAACTCTTGAAAGACTTACGCGATCAAGGCAAAACAGTAGTAGTCGTTCACCACGATTTAAGTAAAGCAAACGAATACTTTGATGAGTTGTTGTTATTGAACAAACAAGTCATTCAATTTGGTAACCCACAGCAAGTATTGCGTCCAGAAGTTATGCGCAAAGCGTATGAAAGTGAATTATCTTTTCTATTTGAAGTTGGGGTGAACTAATTATGGCTTTTATTGAAGGATTGATTGAATATGACTTTTTGCAAAAAGCATTGCTTACATCGATTATGGTCGGTGTCATTTGCGGAGTCATCGGTTGTTTTATCATCTTAAGAGGAATGGCGCTTATGGGGGATGCTATTTCACATGCTGTTTTACCAGGAGTGGCAATCTCTTACGCACTTGGCATCAGCTTTTTCTTTGGTGCCGTGTTTACAGGCGTATTAACAGCGATTGGTATCGGTTTTGTTAGTCAAAATAGCCGAATCAAACAAGATACGTCAATCGGCATAGTATTTTCTGCAGCATTTGCACTAGGTGTTATTCTCATAACGGTGCTTGAAAGCAGTACAGATTTGTACCATATCTTATTTGGTAACGTATTGGCTGTACGGCCTTCAGATATGTGGATTACGTTAGGTACAGGGTTGGTTGTACTGGTTTCTGTTTTTGTTTTTTACAAAGAACTTCTTGTGACGTCTTTTGACGAAACAATGGCACAAGTATACGGACTACCAGTGAGACTGATTCATTACTTTTTAATGACCTTACTGACGATGGTTACAGTTGCTTCACTTCAGACCGTGGGTATTATCCTCGTAGTTGCCATGCTGATTACACCTGCAGCAACAGCTTATCTCCTGACCGATCGTTTATCGACAATGATTTTCTTATCGGCTTCAATCGGAGCAAGTGCAGCTGTAATTGGTTTGTATTTCAGTTTTACTTACAATTTGGCCTCAGGTGCAACGATAGTGCTTGCCGCGACAGCTCTTTTCATCGTAGCTTTTCTTTTTTCACCAAAACAGGGAATTTTATGGCGGAAAATAAGCACAATGAAAAAAAGACAACTAGCTAATTAAACTTGTAAAGAAAAAGGAGAATGTTTATGCGTAACAGTACTAAGTTTTTTATGATAAGTATCGTTTTGCTGTTTATTTTAGCTGGATGTTCAAACAATGACAGCAGTAATGAAAAGACCAATCATGATAAGTTACAGGTCGTAACGACGTACTCTATCCTTTACGACATTGTTAAAAATGTAGGCGGTGACAAAATCGAATTACACAGCTTAGCACCGATTGGCTCTAACCCTCATGAATACGAAACATTGCCATTAGATGCGCAAAAAGCAACAGATGCTGATGTGGTTTTCTACAACGGATTAAATTTAGAAGCTGGCAATTCATGGTTCGAAAAATTAATGGATACCGCTGGTAAAAGTGGCGAATCAGCACCTGTTTATAAGATGAGTAAAGGTGTTGAACCTATGTTTTTAACAACTGAAGGAAAAGAAGGGGAAGAAGATCCTCACGCATGGTTAGACCTGCAAAATGGGATTAAATATGCAGAAAATGCAAGAGATGCATTGATTGAAGTAGATCCAGAGAACGCAGAAGAATACAAAAAAAACGCAGAAGAATACACTAGTCAATTGGAAGTACTTCACCAGGAAGCTCTTGATCAATACAGCAAAATTCCAAAAGAAAAACGCGTTTTTGTAACAAGTGAAGGAGCGTTTAAATATTTTAGTAAAGCCTATGATTTCCAAGCAGAATATATTTGGGAGATCAATCAAGAAAACCAAGGGACACCGTCACAAATTACACAAGTTGTAGACAAAATAAATGATCAACAAATTCAAGGATTGTTTTTAGAAACAAGTATTGATGCCCGCAGCATGGAAACAGTCGCAAGAGAAACCGGTATGGACATTAAAGGAAAAGTCTTTACGGATTCAATTGGTAAGCCAGGAGAAGATGGCGATACGTATATCAAAATGATGCAGTGGAATATTGATACAATTTTATCAGGATTGATCGACTGATTTGTGAGAAGCGATTTGCAAGTATCCAAAAAGCCGACAAACGTCGGCTTTTTTTAAGAAGGTAACACATGGTTAATAACATGGAAATATGGAGGTGTTTCGTCAAGATAGCGACAACAAGTGAACCGTAAAAATCTTGCGGTTCATAAGAAAGCTAAGCTTACAACTACATTTTTTATAAATAGTGAGCAGCTCGTGTTATACTAAAGAACTTAAGGCAGCTAAGCTTTTTGCTCGTAATTGAACGGATGCCAAAAAGCCTCCGCTTACCGATAGAATATGGAGGTGTAACAAAATGAACAAACGATGGACCTTTAAAGAAATTAAAGCATTTGTCGAGAAAAATTCGGACAGTAAATTACTGTCGACTGAATACCACGGATTTTCTCAAAAGCTACTGTTCAAATGCGCATGTGGCAATAACTTCGAAAAAACATTTACGAAATTCAATACAAAAAACCAACGTAAATGTGACGTGTGCCAACCACCAAAAGCGCCACGTGGCGAATAATGAATTAAAAACACTGATTTCTGTTTAAAGAAATCAGTGTTTTTTAATAGAGAATTTAGTTGTTCCGAACGTGAATTTGATACCGTGTGTTGGTAAAGGTAAGATAATGACAATCGTAAAAATACTAAAAGCTATGATGAATCTGAGACAATCGAATAAAATAACAGTAGGATTACTGCTCTGACTAAAAGAGAATGCATTGTAAGGTAGGTTTTGTATAAACCACCGAGCATGACACGTTTTCTCCATCAGCGGAAATTTTTAGTGATTTTTTAGTGTAATTTTTGTCGTTAATTGAGGGAAGTTGACGCTCTGAATACATTTTCTGTGTAAGACCAGGGAGTATGAAAGACAGTGAAGCGCCCATAAACACTAAAGCGATACCTGTCACAAGCATCTAAAAAGATTGAGCAGTTATAGCAGTTGCACTTAAAGATGCTAAACCGATCAACGTGGCAAGCTTAGAACAAAGACGGGCATCTAAATACTGTCTGTACATACGTCCTTCCGCAGCATCTTCTTCATCTCCAGTAAACTTTTGATTGGTAAGAGACAAAATACTGAAATAACGATATAGTAAAAAAAGTCAGTAGTGCTGCGAGTGTTAGAAGAATGGTATTGCCAATAAATGCATAGCCAGACAAATCAATAAGAAAATCGGCTTCCAGCAAAACTAGCATTCCGAAAAATCCAACTAACGCTCCAATAATCAATTGACCACTTGTTTAAACAGATTCCTCATGCTAATTCCTCCTCGTCGAATTGAAAAATCTCTTGAACCGGTTTATCAAAAATACGCGCAATTTTCGTTGCAACGAGCAATGAAGGCATAAATTCTTCGCATTCGATCAAGCTGACGGTTTGGCGCGAAGTCTTTGTGCATTTTGCCAATTCTGTTTGGTTTATCCCTACATTCGTGCTTAACTCTTTTAATCTTGTTTTCATGTCTACACCTCTTTAAAGCTAAAGTGCAAACGATATGTTTCAGAAATGACAAGTATGTTAGTCAGAAAGAATAGCTAGTCTTTAGAGTTTTTTGGTAAGAATGATTAAATGAAAACAAAGAAATTCTATATCACCTGTATTCTTGAAATAAGGTACAATCAAATTAGCCTAGGACGTGAAAGGATTTTCTGGTTCCCTCAAGTTAAATCCAATTCCAAATGAGACATTTTGCATGTTCTATTAAATGGCACTAAATCTTATTTTAGCGGCTTAAACTGGTTGACTAGCTATCCATTAAAATAGTAGAAATGAGAGATGTATAATGAAGGTAAAAGGATGGGGTATAGCCTTACTTATAGGCATCGTAATTATTGGGGGAATCCTGGTCATTGCTCTTCGTGAAGATGACAATATGGTGATAACTGAGCCTTATGAGGATACTACTAATGCAGTTTATAACTTAAAAGTGAAGTTGAGTCCTAAAGACGACTTTCACATTGAGGCTTCAATTGATGTTACAAATGATTCGGCTGAATCGTGGTCAGATATCGGCTTTTATTTAATACCCAATGCGATGAATTCTAATGAAACAAACGTTTATGAAGGTGACGAAGCGGTTATTGCGATTTCTTCGGTTGTGGTTAATGGTAAAGAAGCGGCGTATGCACTTGATAACAACGAGTTAATGGTCGAGCTAGAAAAAGCTTTAAATACGGACGATTTAGTAAACGTAACAGTCGACTATTCGATGACTTTACCTAAAGGCGGTATGCGCTTGTCTCAAGTAGACGATAATTTTTACTTAGCACATTGGTATCCGATGCTCGGGCAGTACCGAAATGGTTGGAACATCGAAGATTACAATTCAAACGGCGAATCTTACAACACGGATTATGGCGACTTTACAGTAAACTATGCTTTACCGAAGGACTATTTAGTTGCAACTTCCGCAAATGATGGGGAAATCCAACCTACATCAAAAGGGACGGTAACAGGTGAAAACATTAAAGATTTTTATATGGCTATTATGAATCCTGATGAATGGCAAGCAGAAACTGTACAAGCTAACGACACGACGCTTCGTGTATTTACACCGGCGTCACAAAATATGCTAGAAGAAACTTCTTCACTTGCAGTTGACGCTTATGAATATTTTGAAGAAAAAATAGGCGATAATCCTTTTGATGAACTCGATATTATTGGAAACGATGGCTACATGGAATACCCAAACATTATTGAAGTGGCAGCAGATCAGCAATCTCAGGAGTCAGTTTTAGTGCATGAAATTGCGCATCAATGGTTTTATTACCTTGTTACCAATGACCCCTATTATGAATCCTGGTTAGATGAAGGCGTAACAGAATTTAGTAGCTCGTTATTCATCAGTGATCGTTACGATGATGATGAATTTGGATTTTGGGGTGCCTCTTCAGCAGAACAGTATTACCGGCCAGAAAAATATGTCAATTTACCACTTTCTAAGTTTGGTAACGAAACGTATTATTCTACGATCTATGGCAAAGTTCCAATGGTGCTAAAAGAATATTTTGATGAGAACGGTGGAAGAGAAAGTGCACTTGAATTTCTATCGGCTTATTATGTCGAGTTTCAATTCAAACAAGTAAACACCCAACAATTTAAACTATTTTTTGAAGAATATTTTGAAGGTAATCAAAGTGAATTTTTAAATAATTGGTTGAAATAAAATAGTTAAAGAAGAAATAGGAGCAGCTAGATTTACAGCAGCTCCTATTTTTCTATTTGTAGGTTTATATAACATAGTTATTGACTTTCATTCAAAATAGAATTATGATACAAAGTAGTTGTAAAAAAGTGCTTTTATTAAAGTAGTTTGTTTGAAGTTATTTTGACAGAGAGTAGGATAAGTTAAATGAAATTTGTACAGTTTTTAAAAACAAAAGGCGCAACCGGCGCTATTGTTATGGGGATATTTTACGCCATTGCGATGCTAGGCATCTTCCTGCCAGGCTATTCAGCCATTCCTGCAAATATTGATAAGTTACCAATCGCCATTATTAATGACGACAATGGCGATTATGGTGTAGGAATTGCAGATCAGTTGACAGAAAACCTACCATTTAAAAAAATCGAAACCAATCTAACAAATCAACAGGCTTTAGAGGAGTTAGAACACAACAAAGTCGCGTTAGTTGTGCACATTCCAGAAAAATTTTCTGAAAATCTCCAAATAGGAGAAATAACTTCAACGATTGACTTTACAATCAATGAAGCTGGCGCACAATCAGTTTCTTCTGCGATGAATTCAGTCGTAGCGGAAATTAATAACCAATTGAGTACACAGTTCTCACAGCAAACAGCTCAAAGTGTGTTAATGAATAGTAATGTCCCAGAAGATCAAGCTGCAGCGTTAGCTGAAAAGATTGAAGCAGCTTATGCAGGAAACATCGTAGCAATCAACAAAGTGCCAGATGGTATGAATAATGGTATGTTGCCCATGTTCTTATCAATGGCGTGTTATGTGGGCGCAATGATAGGCGCCATGCAACTAGTTAGTGCATATAGAGAAAATCGAACAAAAGCAAGCAAGACACGATTATTCAGTTATGTTCAACTGACTGCTCTAATCATCGCCGTTCTTTCTACGGTAGTTGCTTTAGGGGTAACGTATGTGATCAATGGACCGAGTGGTAATTTGTTTTTTGAGCTCGCGGGTCAGCAAATTTTAAACTATATGGTGTGTTTTAACTTTGCCGCAATCGTCATTTTCTTAATCGGTGAAGGAGGCATGATTCTAAACTTGCCAATTTTATTTTTTCAAACATTATCAAACGGTGCGATTATGCCCCGCGAAATGATGTACTTGCCTTACGAATGGATGAGTTATATTTCGCCTATGTATTATTCGGTGCAAGCATATACTGCGAATCTATACGGGAATATTAGCACGGCTCCATTTATATGGTCGATGGTGGCTGTTGGTGGAGTAGCTATGCTTATTAACATTTGCATCGTCGCATTTCTTCATAAGCCAGTTGAACTAGAAAACAACAATGCGGATGAGAAAACCAATAAACGGCTCAACCCATCTGAAGTTTCTGTGTAATTTCTGGTACAATTGGAATACGATCTATCTCTAAGGAGTTTTAACATGTCGATTCAAGTCTTTATTTTAAGTAACCTGATGAAAGAAAACAGCTATCCTTATAAATTGAAAAAGCAGTTGTCAGAGCCTATCCCACTGGATCAATTAGGTGGATTGACCGAAAGTAAATTGTATTATCATTTTGAAACTTTAGCCAAAAAAGGATTAATTGAAATCGTTGAAATTATCAAAGAAGAACATCGTCCAGATAAACAAGTGTTTGCGATTACGGCTAAAGGACGCGAAGAGTTACCCAAACTTATTTACAAACTGTTTGAAAACACGGATATCGTCAAAGATATGATAGTGGGCTTAATTAGTTTGCAATATGTCGATAAGAAAAAAGTCGTCGATATATTGGAAAATAACGTCAACGAGATCAAAGAACGCTGGAATCAATTGAGCGGGATGGAAGGAAAAGTCCAAGTAACTGAAGAAGACAAGGAATTACGAAATTTTGTTAGAGGATACATTACGGCAAGAACTGACCATAATGTTCAATGGCTAGAAGAATTAATTAATAAAATCAAGCAAGGTAAGCTGTGATTAATTTAATTAGAGGGAAGGAACTTTTTCAAAGTTCCTTCTTTTTTTATTGCTTTGAAGAGAAATTTTTTAAAGACAATAAATGAAGGGATTATTTGAATAAATGGAGAATATAACCTTAAGTCGAGAGGAGATTTTGTGTTCTCCGATTGTCTGGGAAGAAATTTTAGGTTTTGCAAATAACGTGTGAAATTGCGCAAATAAACGCGAATACTTCCATAAAGCGGTTGGAGTTACCGTGAATTTAGACTTCAAACAAGAGAACAGACTAGCTTTAATCAGCGTTGTCACAATCGTATTAAAAAAAGATTTCGATTGCTGGGAATAACAACTTAGAAAGAAGGTAAGAAGAATTCGAAAGGGGAATTACCATGTCTCATGACGCAGAATGTCCATTTTGCAATCCGAGTAACGATTTTAATCAAAAAATCATCTTTGAAAATAACAGCTGTTACTATTTGCAGCATACAGAGCAACAAGAGGTACTACAAGGAAGTGGTGTAATTGTTCCAAAGCAGCATCGTACCAATACGTTTGATTTAACAAAAGAAGAGTGGAGTGACACATACGAGCTTCTCCAACAAGCCAAAGATTACATGGAAAGTGAACTTTCTCCAGATGGTTACACCCTTGGCTGGAACGTAGGGGAGGCATCAAATCAGTCGATCAAGCACAGTCATCTTCACGTAATCCCTCGGTTTAACGACGAACCACTCGCAGGCAAAGGGTTACGCCATTGGTTGAAACAACCAGAAAATAGAAGAGTTAGGGATAACTAAAGCTTGAGCTATAAAAGGGGATGTTGTGAAGTGATCATCTCAAGCTACGCAGACTGTAATTTTGAGTGCTGCAAAAAGCGTGATTTTCTGCAACCAAACAAAGTGACACCGCAAACAAACGAGAGAATTACGCAAACAACTCTTACTCTTTCGCAAACAAAAACACTTATTTTGATACACCACTTTTAATTCAATATAAAATGATCCATATGAGCTGATGCGACAAGATGCATCAATAGCATCGAAGTTTCTGGAGGGGAAGCAGATTTTAAAACAATGGAAAGTTCCCGCGATCCTACTAGGATCTTTAGGTATTGCCAATATTGGAGATTTCCTCTACTTAGTTGCTATCAATATCATTGTTTATCAGATGACGGGTTCTGCAGCTGCTGTAGCGGGTTTATGGATGGTCAGTCCTTTAGTCAATATCTTGACAAAGTTTTGGACGGGCAGTTTTATAGATTACCGAAGTAAGCGAAAAATCGTGTTGGTGACGATGGTGTTAAGAGCGACTTTTATCGCTATAATTCCTTTTGCACCAAGCCTTTTTGCGATATACGCGATTCTTGTTCTGTTAAGCGTTGCCAAATCATTTTTTGGACCAGCCTCCATGACCTATGTCACAATGCTTGTTCCTCAGCAAAAGCGAAAACGGTTTAATTCACTGCGTTCGTTTACCTCTTCTAGCGCTTTTATTATTGGACCGGCTTTAGGAGGGACACTTATACTACTAACTAATATTTCGGTGACTTTATGGTTAAATGCTGGATTCTTTTTAGTTGCTGCCGTTTTGTTGAGCCTTTTACCGGACACAGAAAAAGTCAAACACGAAAAGATTCCTGCTTTGACTTTTTCACAAGTAGCCAAAGATTTCACTGTCGTTGTTGATTTTATTGGTAGCAGAAAGTACGTTTCTGCAATTTATCTAGGGTTTCTCGTAGTTATGCTATTTTCATTTGCGATGGATGTTCAGGAGGTTGTTTTCACTCAACAAGTAATTGGCCTTTCTGAAATCGAATACAGCTTGTTAATTAGCATTACGGGCATCGGTTCAGTGAGTGGCGCATTATGGCTTTCCTTATTTGCCAATAAAGTTTCGATTCGGGTAATGATGATTATTGGCATGTTGATGATGACAACCGGTTATCTTATTTATGCGTTCTCCTGGTCTTTTGCATCCGTTACTGTCGGCTTTATTATCCTCGGTTTCTTTAATGTGTTCTTGAACGCCGGAATTACGACATTCTATCAAAATAATGTGCCAGTATCTGTGATGGGCAGAGTGACGAGCATCTTTGGACTCATCCAAAGTATTTTGCAACTTTTTTTCATCTTAGTAATTGGTTTACTCGCAGATTTTGTTTCGCTAAAGCTGACAATCGGCTCTCTCGCAATCCTTATGCTGATAACTGCTGTATTGTTCACAATCGCGGTGTTAACTCCGAAATATTCAGATTGGTACGCTGAGGAGGGAAAGAGTCTCGAGAAAGTCAGCCTAGTCAGCAAAAAGCATCAGTAATTAAGTAATAAACTTTAAGAATCAGTAAAATAAAAGGAGAAATAAAAGATGCAAATAGAAACAAAACGACTAAAAATGATACCCAGTGATAGCCATTCGGCGATAATGATAGCTACTCAAAATTATAGAAATGGCCCTCAAATTGCCGATCATATAGAAGCGCTAGCAAACGATTCAACTTTATATGGATGGGGAAGCTGGCTGGTTTTACGAAAATCCGATGACGTGATTCTTGGAGATGCGGGTTTCAAAGGCAAGCCGAACGCTAACCAAGAAGTGGAAATCGGTTATGGATTTCTAGAAACTTTTTGGTGTATGGGTTATGGAACTGAGGCAGTACGAGGTCTTATAGATTGGGCTTTTAGTACGATGACTGTAAAAACCGTAATCGCAGAAACAGACATAGACAATATTGGTTCTATAGGCATATTAGAAAAAGTAGGAATGGAAAAAACAAAAAATGCGAGTGATAGAATCTATTGGCAATTAACGAAGCAATAGCATCAGAACGAGGAAAAGGCCGGAAGCCGATGCTTCCGGTCTTTTCCTATACAACCTCAATTCTTGACTCGTCTTGGCTCAAAGTTTCTCTAATACCTGATCTATGTTCTCCCATTCATAAATCAATTCGTTCAGAACCGTTCCACCAATTTTGAGTTGAACAGTATCGATTAGCTTGGCACCATAATATTCATAGAAAAATCGTGTTTTATTTTCTTCTAATACTTCAACAAAAACTCTTACGTAATCCAGGTGTTTGAAAAACAAGAAAAGGTCTTTCAATAACATTTTTCCAATGCCTTGACCTTGATAGTCTTCAAATAAGTAAATGGAAGTCAAATCGCCAGATCTTTCCACAGTATTGCTTTTTCTCTTTGCAGCCGTAGCAAATCCAATGATGATGCCGTCGCTAGTTTCTGCAACAATTATGTGATTTTCTTTTTCTAAGAGGTTTTCTTCCCACAGCTCTGTCCGTTTTTCATAAGAAAGGCCGTTAAGGAAATCACTTGACATAATTTGTTTGTATGTGGTTCTCCAGCTGTCCACGTGGACTTTTGCAATAGCGGATGCATCCTCTTGTTCTGCTTTGCGTATATGCATGTGCTCACTCCTTTTGTGATTTAATGATTAATTTATTGGAATTGGCTGTCATGTATAAGTTCTATATTTTTAAATAATAGCATATCAATTAATTAATGCGATTTTTCTTTCGAAAAAATTTACAATTGAACAAGAGGTTTAGTATTTTGATCATTTCGACTTCAAAAGACTGGGATTTGAAAATTCCGTAAACAAATAAAAAGATTACGCAAACAGCAGCCTCTTTCTGCAAACAACCTCAACTTTCCCAAATCAATAGCAAAAAAAGTGAAAAAAAATAACCTCTAGAGGAAAAAACTGAAGATTTTCCCTCGCGAGGCCCAATTAAAAGCTAAACTATATTCTTGTTGGTTCTGAAAACGCTGGGCGCTTCCATAAATACGTTAATGCAATTCCTACTGCTAAGACGACAGTAGCAAAATAGAACGGATAGTTTAAATCAATGTCGAAAAGAATGCCGCCAATAATCGGACCGAAAATATTACCGATACTTGTGAACATGGAGTTCATGCCCCCGGCGAATCCTTGTTCATTGCCGGCGATTCGTGACAGATAAGTAGTAACGGCTGGACGCATCAAGTCAAAGCCGACAAACACGACCATGGTAACAAGCAAAATCGACCAGTAACTCGTAACGAAAGTCATAATAAATACTAAAACGGTTGACACAAAAAGACTGTAACGAATCAATCGGATTTCACCGAACCGTCGCGTTAGTTTATCAAACAAACCAACTTGGAAAATGACTCCGACAATTGCGCCGAGTGAGATAATCACGGCAATATCTTTTGCCGTAAAGCCGAATTTGTGATCAACGAATAACGCGAAAAGCGATTCGAATGCGGCCAGACCAAATGATGATATGAGAATAACCATAAAAGCGATAACATACATCGGTGAAAAAATTCGTTTCCATCCTGATTTTGGCAGGGGCTGGTGTTTTTCCTCAACTTCGTAGCTGCGATTGGGTTCTTTTAATGTGATAAGTGACAAAATCGTTGCAAACAAACCAAATCCTGCTGCAAAGAAGAAGGGAAGTCGCGTGCTGATATCGGCTAAAAACCCACCGATTCCTGGACCGATAATAAAACCGGTAGAAATCGCCGCAGACATATAACCTAAAGCTTTTGGTCGTGTGCTACTGGTCGTAATGTCAGCAATATAAGCCGTAACAGCCGGCATAATAAAGGCTGCGCTAACACCCCCGAGAATACGAGAGGCAAACAGCACTTCTACTGTTTCACCAATACCGAATAGAAATTCGGAAATACTGAAGATTGACAGGCCGATAATGATCATGGGTTTACGACCAATATTATCTACCCATCGTCCGGCAATAGGAGAAACAATGAGCTGAGCTAGCGCAAAAGCAGAAACCATATAGCCCACGACAGTTCCTGATATGCTTAATTCGTTCATAATGGTCGGAGTTACTGGAATGACCAGTCCAATCCCTAGAAATGCGATAAATAGATTGAGTAGTAAAGTTGAAAGAACTAATTTATTTGTTTTCATGCAGTGATCTCCTTATAATCTTCGTGCTTGATAGGTGTTTCTGGTCTACTGTGATTCGTGTATTAATGGATTAAGCCACGCCAAAAAATTGGCCAAACTGCTTGAAGTCGCTTTTCATATCTTTCGATGCCGCTATAGACAAGTTCAGACATCGTTCCTTCAATTACAGTCAGATAAGCTAACGCTGTATTTGAAAAATCTACAGAGTGTAATACGTTTTCATAGCGATGTCTTTCTCGTAATAACCGAGTAAGATGCTGGTGCATCAGGTCAAAAAACGGATTAAACAACTCGCCGACTTCTTTTTCTAATTTGAGTGGAGGGAAATAAGCAACACGCAAGATAAACTTCATTCGTTCGTTGTCTCTGCTTTCTTTTGCCAACCAATCAAAATAACCGAAAAGAAGAGTTTCTAACGATTCATTTTTCGTAGAATTAAAATAACTAGCTAACTGAGCTTTTTGAGTATTGAGTGAATACTGAAGTGCAGAAATAAATAAATCATCTTTTCCTTTGTAATGGGCATAGATAGATGGCTTTTTGATTCCAACTTCTTCAGCGATTTTACTGAGAGATGCGCCTTCAAAGCCTTCTTTTGCAAAATGGCTGACAGCGGTTTGGAGAATAAGATCTGCTTTCACTTTTTCACCTTCCTAACGGTCGTTAGGTAATAATCTCATGATTAATAGAGGTTTGTCAATTTTTCGAGATTTTTATCAAATCTCTTTAATAGAACAATAAAAGACGCCTATTCAAACCCCGTAAGGAAATGAATAGGCGTCTTTTATTTTAATAAGTCAATTAATCATCTTCCACCGAGTAAGTCAAATAATCCACCAGCGGCACTGCCTTCCCCTTTCGAACGACCAGCAGGGTTTTGTGGAGCGGCTGCAAATACACGACTTGCTAATCGGCTGAATGGCATCGATTGAATCCAGACACTTCCGGGACCACGCAAAGTTGCAAAGAATAAACCTTCACCACCGAACAATGCTGTTTTAATGCCCGGGACTGATTCAATATTGTAATCGACATCTCCGGTCATGGCGACTAAACAACCCGTATCCACACGCAATACTTCTCCTTTTTGAAGGTTTTTTCGGTAAATCGTACCGCCAGCATGTACAAACGCCAAGCCATCTCCTTCCAGTTTTTGCATAATAAAGCCCTCACCGCCAAAAAATCCTGCACCCAATTTGCGCTGAAATTCAATGCCAATCGAAACTCCTTTGGCAGCAGCTAGGAAAGAATCTTTTTGACAAATAATCTTGCCGTTTAGCATGCTCAAGTCCATAGGAATAATCTTGCCAGGATAAGGCGCAGCAAATGACACATGGCGTTTACCTGTTCCGTTATTAGTGAAAGCCGTCATAAACAAACTTTCACCTGTGATAATTCGTTTTCCTGCGCCCATTAGTTTGCCCATCAAGCCGCTACCACCTGAACTTGTAGAACCGTCTCCGAAAACCGTTTCCATCACAATGCCGTCTTCCATCATCATTAAAGCTCCTGCTTCTGCAACAACCGTTTCAGCTGGGTCTAGTTCTACTTCCACAAACTGCATATCGTCTCCGTGCAACTTAAAATCAATTTCGTGGTTATTCATTATTATTCCTCCTCGTTTGTTTATGGACTTATGTTATATAATGAATACGTCTGTAGAGATAGAAAGTTTCATATAAACAAGCGGTTAGAAGAGAAGGAATGGAGTTGGATATAGTGAATGCTGAAGATTGGATTACCTATTTAGACATGACGGCGCATCCCGAGGGAGGATATTACAAACAAACGTTCGTTTCTCCTGAAAAAATCACGACCACTGAACATCCGGTAGAACGAAATTTGTACACCAGTATTTATTTTTTATTGCGCTCGCAAGATATCTCTCATTTTCACCGATTGAAATCAGACGAGCTGTGGTATTTTCACGCAGGTCATGCCGTTACCGTGCATATTTTAGATGCGAATGGAAATTATCGTACTGAGAAACTGGGACTGGATTTAGCGGCAGGGGAAAGGCCACAAGTATTGGTTGAAAAAGGAAGTATTTTCGGTTCAACAGTAGAAGCGGCAGATACATTTTCACTAGTGGGCTGCATGGTTTCGCCAGGTTTTGATTTTGAGGATTTTGAATTATTGCTGCAGGCGGAACTGCTTGCACTCTATCCTGAACACGAGCAAATTATTAAGAAAATGGCTTATGAAAAATTCTAATTAAACTATCAGAGCTAAAGGATACATGCTAGACTTATGAAAGACGAAGCAAAGGGTGAGGGAAAGTAATGGGGAATTTTTTATTGATATCTATTATTGCGGTTGCGATATTTGTAGGGATCGCTTCTAAGAAATTTTACGACAAGCCCTATATTATGAATTTTGGGATTGCTGTAATGATGGCTTTATTGGTTATACAGACATTTCAAATGACACCAATTGGCGGACTCGGCTATGCCGCTATTATTCTTTGTTCGATTGCATTTTTGTTCCAAGTGGTGATAGGTATTAGAAATTTAAAAACAGTTGAATAATCAAAAAACAGGCCAGATGATCTTAAATCATCCGCCCTGTTTTTTTACATCATAAACATATTTACAGCTGATTGAGCGCATGGTCAATGTCGTCTTCACCAGAAATAATGGCAAACGTTTTGTTGAAGACATGTTCGTTATCAAGCGAATGCAAAAGGACACGCGCTACATCTTCGCGAGAAATTTGTCCCGATTCCAAGTCCTCTACCGCTAGTATTTTACCGGTACCGGCATCGTTTGTTAAAAGACCTGGGCGAATGATGGTATAGACTAGACCGCTTGCGCGTAGAATGTTATCGGCATGATGTTTTGCGACATAATAATGAGCCATATCTTCTTTCCACATTTGCCGTTTGTCGGCATTGATGGCACTGATCATGAGAAAGCGTTCAGTCCCCGTTTGTTCGGCGGCTTCAATGGTTTTTGCAGCACCGTCCAAATCAATCAGTAAGGTTTGATCGGCTCCGGTTTTGCCACCGCTACCAGCTGCAAAGACCACAGCGTCACAATCTTTCATTGCTTCAGTAATTTCTTCAACACTGCCTTCGAGGCTACTTAATACGGATTCTACTCCGAGACCATTGAAATAGCTGATTTGTTCTTCTTTACGGATCATCGCTTTAGGTGTGTATTTATCACTATCAGCAAGCATTTTGACAAACTGCCGTCCGATTTGTCCATTTGCCCCAACTACCAACACTTTCATCCCAATCACCTCTCCAGAATTTTTCTATTCTCTCCTATCATATACCTCAAAAAAGTCATTTCAAGAAGTACTTCTGTTTGTTTGTTCTGAAAAATGACAATTAGCCAAAAAGGGGACTATATTCTCAAGTTAAGTTTAGTATAATGGAAGGTATCTTACAGATTCTATTGCTACTGATTTTAGGAGGAACACTATGAACCCGATGACAGAAACGAAAACGACAAAATTGCAAAAAACCAAGCCAAAGAGAGAAACACCGCCTGACTTTTCACAATTTAAAGGGGAAAGATTGGATAAGGAACCGAGTCAGTTTTTCGAAATGGTCAAACAAGCACTTTGGTTTTGTGTAGGTGCTAGTATTTTAATCGCAATGATTTTTTCGCTTTTTTATTTTGTTTAAACTAAAAGGGGGACTATTGAATGATTCGTTATCCTACTACTACCTTTAAAACAATTGGCATTACCGCACCGTCTTCAGGAGTGGGAACTGAGCACCACGATCTTCTCAAACTGACGATTGAACGGCAAGAGCAGAAGGGGTTTACTGTTGTGACAGGGGACACGGCTTGGACTCAAGAGCTGGCTAAGTCAGCTCCTGCTAAAAAGCGTGCAGAAGAATTTATGGAAATGATGACCAGCACAGAAATTGAGTTGATCTTCCCGCCCTGGGGCGGGGAATTATTGATTGAAATGTTGGAATACGTAGACTTCACAAAGATACAAACGAAATGGGTACTTGGTTATTCTGACCTCAGCGTGTTATTGTTGGCTATCACGTTGAAAACCGGTATTGCCACGGCACATGGTACGAACATTATTGATTTGCGTGGTGAAAAAAGCGATGAAACAACAGCACGCTGGCTAGATATTTTAAAAACAGCAAAAGGAGAAACTGTAAAGCAAATTTCTTCTAAACTCTATCAGAAAGAGTGGGACCATTCCATTGCTTCACCAGTCGTCTTTCATTTGACAGAACCGACTAAATGGCAAACGGTTTCGGGAACCGAGGAAATATTCTCAGGCCGCTTGCTTGGTGGCTGCATTGATGTGATCCATCACCTAATTGGAACGCCATTCGGAGAAGTTCAACCGTTCAGGGACAAGCACATTCCGGGCGAACAGGTCATTTGGTACTTAGAAAACTGCGAAATGTCAGTGGCGGATTTAAAAAGGTCGCTAACGCAAATGAAATACGCGGGATGGTTTGACAATTGCTCAGGTATTCTCTTTGGGCGAAGTATGGCAAATGAGCCGGTCGGTGGATACACTGTCGATAGAATGTACCAAGATTTAACAAAAGAATTAGAGTTACCGATTGCGTACGATATCGATTTAGGTCATATGCCACCACAGATCACATTTATCAATGGCGCACATGCAGAAGTACGAGTCGCAGACGGTAAAGGAACTGTGATACAGAAATTCATATAAAAACGTTGATGAAAACCTGATAGTCAAATTTATTTAGTAACTAAAAGGTGTATTGGACTTGTCCAATACAGCTTTTAGTTTGTACACGGCTATTCATTTAATTTATAAAGTTTATCGTCACCGTCTGCAGGTGTGCCGCGACCGTCCGTGTTGTTCGTGATAAAATAGAGCGAGTCGCCATCAGAAAAAACATCTCGGACACGGCCAAACCCTTCAATTGAATCTGTCACTTCAGCACTCTTAGGATCCACCACTTTAATTGCGGTTCCTCGAAGCGCAGCTACGTAAAGCAGACCATTATGCATGTCGATTCCACTTGGCGCCCAAGTATCGCTAGAGCCTGTTGTGTAAAAAGGAGCCTCCATGCCGTCTTTTGACTGATCGCCTTCGATTGTAGGCCAACCGTAGTTATTGCCTTGTTCAATAATATTGATTTCATCATTGGCGGATTGACCATGTTCAGACGCGAACATCGTGTCATTGTCCCAAGTCATTCCTTGTGGATTGCGATGACCCGATGAATAAATTTCAAACTCGTTGGCTGTATTGAGTTTCAATATTTTGCCATTTACTGAACCTAAGTCTTGTGCAAGTTCAGGAGTGGAAGCATCACCAATTGTTGCAAAAAGTGTCCCATCATCGTCCAATTCTAAGCGGCCACCATGATGCACATTCCCTGTTGGAATACCTGCCAACAAGACATCTTGTTCTTGCCAAGTTTCATTTTCTAAAACAAGTGTGACGATTTTATTGTAATCTTCGCCGTCTTGTTCGTAGACGTAATAGCCGTATGCAGTTTGGCTTTCTTCAAAATCTTGTGCCAAAACAAAGCCTAAAAATCCAGCTTCTGAAGCTTCAGATAAACTATCAGAAAAATTGACGCTTTGCCGTGTCATGACCCCTTCTTTGTCTATATGAACAACTTTTCCTGGTCGTTCCGAAATATAAAATTCATCATTTATTTTATTGATCGCCCATGGAGCTTCAAGCCCTGTCGCAATTTCTTCAAAAGGGGCGGACGCTTTGTCTGGATTAGGAGCCTCGTTAGCGCAAGCTGCTAAAAGCAGTAGGGAAAGTGAAGAAACTAAAATTTTTCTCATTCAGAAAACCTCCTTTTTCTATCATAATTGAACAAACTGTCTATAGGCAATAATCTAATGGGAGAGGTGAACTTATGCCATTATTAAAAGACGTTAAAGAACAAGAAGAGATTCGTAAAAAACAGAACTTAATTCGCGTCATGACATGGGTGTTTATAGCGATTGCGCTCGTACTTATTTGGTATTTTACTAGCTAAAAAAGCGGCATAAATTCAACTGCAATACACAAAAAAACCACGGTTAACTCGAATTGTTCGAGCTGACTGTGGTTTTTACTGTCTTAAGAGGGCTTTTTTTTCGTTTGAATTATTTCTGCGATAACGACACCGATCGTGATACCCAACAGCACATTAATAAGCAAAGGACTTAAAAATTGATCGCGAAAAATAGTTGCAACCGTCAGTATATAAAAAGCCACTTGTGAAGTTTTTGCAACTGCCGGTAATGCGTCTTTCGGATAGCGCGTGCGTCCTAATTGAAAAACAAGGAAAGCCAGTAGTAAAACTAAATAATAGGGCCACGTTAAAACAGCGATCGTATTATTGATCACTGCGAAAATCAACAGCGGTATAAGATAAAACAATAGCGATTTCACGTTAAAAGCCTCATTTCTCCTTATTTTTTCATGTTATTTTGCTGTCTGCGAACTGCCAGCAAATAAAGATTGTAAATGGAAAAAATAACCGCGACGGTAACGATAACGACCGAAATCATCGGATAAACAGAAACTCCACTTTGCATCATTTCAATAATGCGGGAATAGACGATCCATGGTCCAATGACCAAAATGAAAATATCGAGTGCAGTACCAAGTTTTGTTCTCATGAGGTTCCTCCAATAAAAGATAATACATTTATCTTATCAGACTTTCGCTGAAGAGTATGCACAGAAACCAAAACAGCCACCCTGAAAAGATAAGGGCGGCTGACACAGTTTGGACAGATTATTTATGTGCGCGAAGTTCAGTTCTGGCTAAGGCGTCGGCTGCCCGATTTTGAGAATCTGGAATCCATTTGATAAAACAAAAATCAAATTGGTCGCCGAGTTCAAGCGCGTGTAAAAGCAATGGCTTAAACTTAGCATTTTTGATGCCTCTTTTTTCAAAAGCGTTTACCGCTACTTGGGAATCAGATTTAATCGATACCATTCCAGATGTTAACCCTATTGCTAGTTCCAATCCCTTTACGAGCGCGGTGAATTCCGCAGTATGGTTGTCCATTTCACCCACGTATTCGCTCCAGTGAATCAAATGGCCTTCCCCTCGAATAAAAACACCGACTGCACTTACTTGAGGTGAACCCGCAGTCGCCGCATCCACAAACACTTCAAGCATCTGATCACCTACTTTTCGTCAATGGGTTTGATGATTTTTGCCAAATAGCCGAAAGGCGTAGCCATGACAGAAACAATAAACTTCAATACATATGTTGAGATGAAAATTTGAATCCACACATCAAACGGAAAAACTCCCCAAAATGCAATGGATGTAAAAATTAACGTATCCAACAACTGACTAATCAACGTAGAGCCG
Organism: Planococcus faecalis; assembly: GCF_002009235.1. Classification (NCBI taxonomy): domain Bacteria; kingdom Bacillati; phylum Bacillota; class Bacilli; order Caryophanales; family Caryophanaceae; genus Planococcus; species Planococcus faecalis. Next base: position 1,873,253 of record NZ_CP019401.1, on the reverse strand, counting down.
TTATTGCGGATCCAAAACTGGCTATCTTTTGGAAACATTTTGCGCAGTGCACTGAAGATGATGACATCTAGATGCTGACTGGCGAGATAAGCTACCATGCTACCAATAGCAATTTGCGGAATTAAACCAAAAATAGTTTCCAACGAATCTTGTGCGAAATCACTGTCATCCGGTATGAACTTTATCCCGAACTGCATGACTAGTACCATAATGAGCAAAGAAGAAAAACCAAGCCAGACAGCTTTTTTGGCTTCTTTTTTGCCATATTTCTCGTTCAATATATCGGTCGCGAGAAAAGTCGAAGCATAAAGACTGTTGCCTAGAGTTGCTGTCAATCCTATGATTTCGATCGTCTTCGTTACTTGGATATTAGCCAAAACGGTCGAAATGGCTACCCACGCAAACAATCCAGTCTTTCCGAAAAATTTATACATGATTACTAACAGAACAAAATTGAACAAGGCAAAGCCAAGTCCCCAAAATTCATTAAACAAAATACGTCCTCCTTAGTTTTGGTAAAGCGGGAATTTGCGAACCGCTTGGTACCGTAAAAATGTCCTCAGTTAGTATAACTATTGTTGGAATAAAAAACAAATGCGTAGTAGAATGAAGAAATGACGATTTGCAGTGAGGTGACAAAGTGAAAAAAATGTCTATTATTAACGAAATTGATGAAATGATGACCACATACTGTGAAGGTTGCTTTGTGAAATCTCAGCTTCGCAAAGATGAAGGAAAGACCGCTGCTCATAGATTTTGTATTAGCAATTGTACAGTTGGAAGTCAACTGCAATTCCTTGGAAACGAACTGAATAAAGTCGGAACCGGCAGCAAAGCGTAACGACTGGTTGTTCTTCAAAACTATAAAAAGCAGAGACGGAATTCCCGCCCCTGCTTTTTTCTATTAGTTTATTCTGAATCAATTTGGATAACATTTGCAGCCTGAGGTCCACGATTGCCATCAATAATATCGAACGATACAGTTTTGCCTTCATTCAATGTTCGAAACCCTTCACCTTGGATGCCGGTAAAATGAACAAATACATCATCACCGTCATTATACTCAATAAATCCGTAACCTTTTTCTGAGTTAAACCATTTCACTGTTCCCTGGTGCATGCGAGTTCCCCCTATTATTGAGTATGTCATGGACCTATAGACGCCATGTTATGGATGGGTATACTATACATGAAGCCTATGGAAACGTCAATAATCGTTGGGAATACAGGCATTTTGCTTCAACTTCAGGTTATAATAGAAGAAACAAGCGATTGGAGCGGAAGTATGGACCAGGAAAAAATCAAGCAATGTCGCAATGAGGTTAAGAAAATCTATGAACAGTTTGATGCTAGCCATGATTGGCAGCATATCGAACGGGTCATGAAAAACGCCAAAATGATTTTGCAACAAGAAACAGCAGATGCATTTATAGTCGAATTGGCCGTACTTTTACATGACGTTTCGGACCCGAAGTACAAAAAGCCCGAGGAAGACTTGGAGCGTGATATTCTGAATCGTTTAGAACTTTCAGATGCTCAGCGCCAAGAGATTCAGAAAGTTATTGAATCGGTTTCTTTTAAAGGCGGCAATGGCAAAATGGCAACGAGCATTGAAGCGAAAATCGTCCAAGACGCTGACCGATTGGATGCTATTGGTGCAATCGGGATCGCGCGAGCATTTGCTTACGGTGGGGCAAAGGGACGTAAGTTGTACGACTGGAACGAACAGGCACGTACAAAAATGACGGAAAATGAATACCGCGAAGCACAAACCAGTAGCGTCACACATTTTTATGAAAAGCTTTTATTGTTGAAAGACCAAATGACTACGGTAACGGGTAAGCACATGGCTGAAGAGCGCCATGAATTTATGCTAATCTTTTTAAAGCAACTACAAACAGAAACGGATGGGAATAAATGAGCCACTTAAATATTACGAAGTTAACGAAAACTGTTGGAGCAAAAACATTATTCAAGGATGTCGAATTTTCATTATATCCAGGAGAACGCGCAGGTTTAATCGGCGTAAACGGTACAGGGAAATCGACTTTAATGTCAATACTAGCGGGATCAATGGATGCAGATAATGTTGTCATGGACCACCCGAAAAAATATCAAATTACGTATTTAATGCAAGAACCTGAATTTGATGAATCATTGACTGTACTCGAAACAGTTTTCTCAGGGAAATCCCCGATTTTAGCATTAAACCGTGCTTATGAAAATGCCTTGAAAAATATGATGGTCGATTCAAGTTCTACACAATTACAAGACGAGTTGATGGATATTCAAGAAAAAATGGAGCAAGAAAATGCATGGGATATTAATGCCCTGGCCAAAACCGCACTGTCAAAACTAGGGATCGATATGTATGACCAAGTAGTACGTGAATTATCAGGCGGTCAGCGTAAACGTGTGGCTCTTGCGAAAGCATTGATTGAACCAGCAGATTTGATCCTTCTGGATGAGCCAACAAACCATTTGGACGCGGTGTCAACTGAATGGCTGCAAGAAACCCTGTTGCGCATGGGTTCAGCTATGCTTTTTGTCACGCATGATCGGTATTTCTTGGATGCGGTTTCTACACACATTTTCGAAATAGCAGACCAAACCATGTACACGCACAAAGGCAACTACGGCGATTATTTGGAAAACAAAGCGATTCGTGATGAAATGAATGCATCGTCTCAGCAAAAATTAGAAAACCGTTTCCGTTCTGAGTTAAAATGGATTCGCCGCGGTGCAAAAGCCCGTTCGACTAAACAAAAAGCGCGGATACAGCGTTTCGATGAAATCAAAGAAAACGTGCAAAAAGAAAACGACAATACATCGCTTGAACTATCCATGCAAAGCCAGCGACTTGGCAAGAAAATCATTGAAGGCCAAGATATGGGCGTTGCTTATGGGGACAAACAAATCTTCAGCGGCTTTGATTTCTTGTTGCAAGGTGGAGATCGCATTGGAATTGTTGGACCAAATGGTGCCGGGAAATCGACGTTGATGAAAATGCTTGCCGGAGAATTAGAACCAACTTCAGGAAAAATGGAATACGGCAGTACCGTGAAAATTGCTCACTTTACACAGCATTTGCCTGAAATGGATGAATCGCAGCGCATGATTGAATACATTCAAGAAACGTCGAGTGATTTTGAAGCAGAAAAAGGTGTTCGTTTATCGGCAACTCAAATGCTTGAACGTTTCCTGTTCCCGTCAAATGGTCACGGCACGCAAATTGGTAAATTATCAGGCGGCGAGCGAAAGCGTCTGTATTTATTGAAATTACTGATGGAACAGCCGAATATCTTATTCCTCGATGAGCCGACAAACGATTTGGATATCCAAACACTATCTGTTTTGGAAGATTTCTTAGAAAACTTCCCAGGCGTAGTTATTACAATTTCGCATGATCGCTTTTTCCTTGACCGCATTGCCCAAAAATTGTGGACAACAGGAACAGGAAAAATCGAAGAATATCAAGGTCTTTACTCTGAGTTTATTAAAGAAAAAAATAATCCGGTTGAATTAGCTGAACAACAGCTTGTTGAAACGGAAGTCGCACAACCGGCCAAAGTTAAAAAGAAAATGACCTACAAGGAGCAGCAAGAATACAACGGTATTCTTGATAAAGTTGCACAAACAGAAGCGAAGATTGAAGCTCGTGAGGAAGAAATGGCTTTAGCTGGGGCCGATTACGATAAATTGCAGAAATTGACCGAAGAAGTCAATGGATTAACTGCGGAGTATGACGCGTTAATTGAACGTTGGACTTATCTTCAAGAAATAGCAGAAGCATGATCTATTAATTGCAGGAGGGATTTTTGTGAAAATTTTAACGATTGAACCGACACCAAGCCCGAATACGATGAAAGTGATCATCGACCAGGAATTGCCGTTTGGCAAAAGTCATAACTACACGAAAGATAAGTTAGAAGGCGCATCTGAAGAAGTGCAGCAGTTGCTAGCGATTGACGGTGTAAAAGGCATTTACCATGTAGCTGATTTTTTGGCAGTCGAGCGCATTTCTAAATTTGATTGGGAAATTATTTTGACGCAGGTTCGGAATGTTTTTGGCGAAGACCGTCAGCATAGTGGAGAAGAAGTCCAATTAGACGAGCATTTTGGGGGAATTTATGTCCATGTGCAACAATTCAAAGGAATTCCACTACAAGTCAAAGTGTTCGATAATAGTTCAGAGCAACGCTTTGGTATGCCAGAACGTTTTGTCGCGGCGATGAAGCAAGTTTTGGACCCGACAGAAGAAAACTACCTCATGCAGCGTAAATGGGTGGATTATGGCGTTCGCTATGGGGATAAAAGTGAAATTGGCAAAAGCCTGATGGAAGAAATCGAAGCTGCGTATCCACAAGAACGATTAGTTGCAATGACGACGAAAGAAGATGCAGCTCAAGCTGAGTCAGCCCCTCGTGGTCAAAGAGTGTCAGTAGAAGACTTTGATGCACCCGACTGGGAAACTCGCTTTCAGCTACTTGATCAAATGATTGAGGCAGATGTTGATGATTTACCGTTACTGGCAGTGGCATTAAACGATGAAAAAATGTCGATTCGTCGTCAAGCCGCTATTTTCCTAGGCGACGTTAAAGACAAAGCTGTTGTGCCCTATGTTGAACGTGCGATGAAAGACAAGAGCTGGGCTGTCCGCAGAACAGCAGGCGATACCATCAGCGATCTCGGTTTTGAGAAATTTGAGCCGGTTATGCTTGAAACCTTACGTGATAAAAACAAATTGGTTCGTTGGAGAGCAGCGATGTTCCTCTATGAAACCGGAACAGAAGCCGCTTTACCAGGTCTGAAGCAAGCCGAAAATGATCCGGAGTTTGAAGTGAAACTACAAATCAAAATGGCAATTGCACGTATTGAAGAAGGCGAAGATGCAAAAGGGTCAGTTTGGAAACAAATGACCGAAGCGCGTCAAGCGATAAAAGAGGAATAGTAGAAAAGGCCAGTGACTAAACAGTCACTGGCCTTTTTTTTGCTTGTTGGCTGCTTGGAACTGCATTAAATGTTTCCTCATTGCTGTTAAGAGGTAAAGTGCTGGTAATCAAACTAATTATAATAGTTGCTATACGAGGAGGAAATGAATATGTCAAACAATGTTTTTTCAATGGAGATTTTATACAGCGGAAAATATGAATCATGGGAGTTTGAAAATCGACAAAAACGCGATGTTTTTTATGAGCAAGTCGTTCAACAGTTTGCTGATCAAAAAATAAATGGTCAAGAGGAAGGGATCGATGATACACGCATTGTCCAACTGTCTTCTAACAATCTGAAAATCCAAGAAAATGGAGAATACGCTCAGGATACAAGGTATGAATGGTTTGAGTACGATGTATTTAGCCAAATGTTGGACTTTATTAACAACAAGTATAACCAAAGCGAGTAAGTTTGTTAGAAAATAAATTTTTAAATGCAAGCAAATATAAAATGATAAAGTGTAGGAGTACAAAGACTCGGTGAATAAAGATGTCTTTTGAATATTTTTTTAAAAAAGGTATTGCTTTTCTTTTTTACTTAGACTTACAAAGCTAGTACTAAAGAATTAATGAGTTAAAACGATGTCGATAAATAGTCAGAGCATATTGAAAATATCTAAAACTACCCAATTCGGGTAGTTTTTTTATTGCTAGAAATATGTGATAGGCTATTTCGGATTATCATAAATATAGAGCGGAATAGGTATTTAAAATCACTTTATATAACAAAAGGCATAAAGTTATTTATTTTTAATAAAAAAAATAAAAAATATTAGGTCCATGTATACGTTTGTTGTTGTTAAATTTATGATATCTTGTAAGTATACATAGGAGGGTTACAGGTGAATCTTACGGTCAATGGAGTAGTATTGAGTCAAAAAAGAAGTGCACTTATCGTTAGAGAATTAATAAGAGAGTCTGTCGCAGAACATGCGAAAGACGTAGAAGAGTATTTAAAGGATTATCAGGTAGAAGACTTGGGAAGTTCGATTATTCTTCGTCCGCCGTCAATTGAAGGAATTCAAATTTCATTATTCAAGTCATCCTGAGGGGTGGCTTTTTATATTGTGTGGAAAAAGAAGCTATCTGCTATTTTAGTCTAGGTAAATCTTAGAAAACTAAATAGGCAAGGCGTTTTTAATGACTGCTTAGCGTTCAGGAAAATGGGTATACTCTTCATTTTGTTTAAGAGTTCACTGATGGTTAAGTGATTTTAAAAAAATTATATGTTAAAAAAACGAATGATTGATCTAGGAATGGCGATTAAGGTATTCCAAACCAATGAAAAAACAATTTCAAAAATTACCCCTATACTGAGGTCCATAAATAAATCAGTAAAACAGTTTTCTCTCTTCTGCTTGTTCTTCTTCATTGGTGGTCTCCTTGTCATGTTCTTCTAATTCGGAAAGGCGTATCTTTGTCTATACGTAATCGTTTTGTCGCTTAAAAAGCATGGACCGACTGTAAAGAGCGTCGTAATGCCGTAACAACTCCTCCGAATTCTTTAATCTGACATCCTATCCATAGTGCTTCGTAATGATTCTCGGAAGTTACTCGTTCTATTATCGCATCTTTACGAAAAGGGAGTAGGGGTGTTTTCTGGTTCCATGGATGAATAGGCTGTAAAGACGTTCAAACCGAAAGTCTTTTTTCTGCAACTGAGTTATAAACGTTGTTAGAGACCGAACATTATCTAAGTGAAATCCAGGGACAATGTTTGAGCATTTGTAAAATGAGACCACTTCATCGATCGCTTCTTTAGGAAAGCTCGGCTCTTTGTTGAGGTAGGCATGGTTTGCGTCGTTATAATCTGGTTGAGCTCGGTTAGAAAAAAAACACCCCGATCAACCGTGCTTAACAGAAAAGACGGTAAAAAGAAACATCTAGCTCTTCGATTTGTTTTTATAAATCCATTTATTTCTCTCTACTCCTTTTGGTGTAATCTGTCTTTTCAACAATACGACTCTAATCTCCTATAATGAATGTTCCATTATCTATTCCTTTTAAGTAAACTCCTATTCAAATCCTTTCACGATGAAATTACCAACAAACTAGGTTACACTGAAATAGATAGGAAGCAATATATTGAGAAAATCGATTTTAAAGAAAAGAGGCGAAAGCATGAACGCATATGATGAGTATATGAAAGGCATTGTCGTGCCTATGCGCCAGGAGTTGACTGGAGCAGGTTTTAAAGAATTATTGACAGCAGAAGAAGTCAATGAACATATGAGCAGTGCTAAAGGAACGAGTCTTGTTGTGATTAACTCTGTTTGTGGTTGTGCAGCAGGGTTAGCGCGTCCAGCAGCTATTGGAGCCATTCAAACTGTGGAAGCAAAACCAGATCATTTAGTGACCGTATTTGCAGGTCAAGATAAAGAAGCAACTGCACAGATGCGCAATTACTTTGAAGAAGTGCTACCATCGTCTCCATCGATTGCCGTATTGAAAGACGGTGAATTGGCTCATTTTATTCCACGTGAACAAATTGAAGGCTACCCAATGGAACAGATTCGCGATCATTTGTCGCAAGTTCTTCAACAGGTGGCAGCTCAGTGAAAACAATAGTCACCACAGCATACCGGCCAACTTCGTCTGCATTGGCATGGGCAAATCGCGTTTCAGCAGAACTGGAAATTTTACAAGTTCCGCGCAATAAGCGTTCCATTGACCGGATGCAAGAAGATGAACAAGCTGATTTGTTGGTGTGCTTAAAAGAACGACTTGAGTTTTACCCAATGGGTAAAACCGAGCCGTTCTTTTTTCATCCGAACTCAGCAGCTTTTCGAACAAAAAGACCTCTTGAACAAGATCCGCTGATTGAAGTGGCAGGTTTAGTTCCAGGCGACTCATTTTTAGATTGTACATTAGGGTTAGCATCTGACTCAATTGTGGCAGCACAGCGTGTTGGTCAAAGAGGACGAGTGGTGGGCTGTGAAAGCCATCCAGTGCTCGCTTACGTGGTGGCGCAAGGGTTGCAGCAATATAGCAACATGCCACATTTAGAAGAGGCGATGAGGCGTATTGAGGTAATGTCATGCCAAGCAGTTTCATTTTTGCGAACTTTGCCAGCAGATTCGATAGATGTAATTTACATGGATCCGATGTTTACAGAAGAAATAACAGAAGCTTCAAATTTTACGCCACTCAGAGGAACAGCTGACCGAGGGCAATTAACAGTGCAGTGGGTAACTGAGGCAAAGCGTGTAGCACGAAAAACTGTCGTTTTAAAAGCACATTTTCGTTCTCAGGATTTCGAACGTTTTGGATTTATTAGGCGCATGCGGCCCAATACCAAGTTCCACTATGGTGTCATTTCAATTGAACCAGAGAGTAAACAATAAAAACGGATGCTCGTTAGTTGGGAATTTAAAGTATAGCTATGTTTCAGGTTCGTGATCTCAAGCTGACAGTGTTCTGGAGTACATTTGGTTTCACTTATAGAACACATGTAGATTCAATTTATCTGCATGTGTTTTGTATTGTGAATCTATTTTCAAAGCAAGCTAATTTCTTGTGCAAAATATACCCCCCGTGGTATGTTTTGGGTGTATTCAAAAGAGTTCTTTTTTAAGGGGGTGAGCCGTTATGTCAAACCAAGTAACAGTTTATTCAACGGATACCTGCCCACATTGCATCATGATGAAAAAAACTTCTAGCGGCAAGTGATGTCCCTTATACGAAAGTAAACGTACAGCGAGACCAAGCGCCTTGTGCAGACAAACGACCAAAATGGGTGCTTGGATTTGATCCAAACCGTGCCACAGAACTAGTGAACGCCTAAAACAAAAAATGTGAAACCCCACATTGAGTAAAATTCAACGAAAACCAAATTACTAGGAGGAATAACAAGTGAAAGTGATTTCGACGCAAGAATTGCAAACATTACTAAAACTAGGCAAACAAGTGAATATAATCGACGTGCGTGAAGCGTCAGAAGTAGCCGGTGGGAAAATTCCTGGAGCTGTCAATATGCCTTTAGGATTATTGGAATTTAAGATGAATGAATTGGACAAATCAGAAGAATACTATGTTAATTGCCAAGCTGGCGGACGTAGCGGTTCGGCATGTAAGTTTTTAGACTATCAGGGCTATAAAGTGATAAATGTCGAAGGTGGCATGAACGCATGGGCAGGTGACATCGAGCGGATTGATAATTGAAAAAGCTTATGAGTTTAGCAATGGAGCTCAAGGCAAGTCTTTGTGAAAAGACACTGAAGAGTAAGAGTTGGTTTATGCAAAAACTGAAGATGAATAGCAAAAGGACTGTCAATGGACAATTGAATTGACAGTTCTTTTATTGCATAATAATATAAAAAGTCTGATTTATCGACCATCTGAAACAAAAAACTCCCTGAAATTCAGGGAGTTTTTTTAGTGTTTATTAGTCTGTAAATGAAAGTGAAGTCAAGTATCCAAGCATAAACAGGAGACCCAGTCCGATTAATAATGATGCATCCACAAAAATTCCTCCTTTTCAATAAAAAAACAAGGCGTTGTTAATGACTTTATTGTACAATGAATTTCAAGAAGATGAAACCTTTACCCGCGAAATTCGTATAAATAAGCAAACCTTATGACAAAAATGTTCATAAAAGAAAAGGTGATGTTGATGAAAAATTGGTGGCAAAAGTCGCTGATGATTACTGTTGCCGTTTTAACATTGGGAGCAATCTCTCCGAACCATTTAATCTGGGAGTCGCTTCTAGACGAAAAAGGTCAACCGAAATCACATGCAGCGGAAAGTGATAACAAACAATATATCTACGATTGGGTCGACCCCAGTGAGTTCTACGACACCGGTGACTCTTTTATCCATTCTGTGTATCAATCTGCAGAAGAGCAATCGTATTTGAAATTTGGTTCGCGAATTGGACCTGTTATTGGAGACCAGTTCCAAACCATGATTTTGCCAAACATTCAACGAGCGATTGATGTCCATTTGGCAACCCTAGATATCGGCAAATTAAAAAAATTAGCCATTTCTGAAAAGCCATCTGGTGATTATGCTGAAAAAATCTTCCATGTATATAACACTGAAACCAACAAAGACGAAATCCGTTTCCACGTTAGGACGGAGAACAAACCACAGCTAGGCTATTCTTTTAATTTTCACTATCATTTAGCTGAAGATGATTTCCAAAAGCATATTACGCTAGGAGACATCTACTGGTCTAAAAATACACCGCCGAAATGGCTTTCTTAAACCGCCCAATTTTGGCGGTTTTTTTTATGTGTGCTCGATTTTTTTTGCCAAACTAGCGTAACTGGTGCGTCCAAGGGAGAAGGAGAAAGAGAAAGTGTGTGAATTTATCGGTTTATCGAGTGAACCATAATGAGAGCGAAGAGGTTTTAGTAAATACAAATTTTCCGTATAATTTAAGATGTCTAAAATCTTTATTAACACCGGTAGTATTGTTATGATTAAACTAACAACGGAGGCGAGTTATATGAAGCAATATTTAGACTTATGCGAACACATTCTACATAACGGAGCAACAAAAGAAGATCGGACCGGTACAGGTACTTTGAGTGTCTTTGGCCATCAAATGCGATTCGATTTAACGGAAGGGTTCCCTTTAATGACAACAAAAAAAACGGCGTTCCGCTTGATTGTCTCGGAACTTCTTTGGTTTATTAAAGGTGATACCAATATCCGATCTTTATTGCAAGATAATAATCACATCTGGGATGAGTGGGCGTTTGCACAGTGGGTAGCAAGCGACGAATACGCGGGACCTGACATGTCTGATTTCGGTCGCCGTGCACAAACAGATACGGAATTTGCGGAAGTATATAAGATTGAGATGCAAAGCTTTCAGCGCAAGGTAATTGAAAGTCCAGAGTTTGCTGAAAAATACGGAGACCTCGGTCCCGTTTATGGCAAGCAATGGCGTTCATGGGCGACAACAGAAGGTGGTACCATCGACCAATTGAAAAACGTCATTGAATCGATTAAAAAAAATCCAGATTCCAGACGTCACTTAGTGACCGCGTGGAATCCGGAATTTATTGATGACATGGCTTTACCACCATGCCACATTATGTTTCAATTTTATGTAGCGGATGGCAAATTGTCGTGCCAACTTTATCAACGCAGTGCAGATGTCTTTCTAGGCGTGCCTTTTAATATCGCATCTTACGCGCTATTAACACAGCTAATTGCCAGAGAATGTAACTTAGAAGTCGGTGATTTTGTTCACACAACAGGCGATACACATTTATATTCAAATCACCTGTCTCAAGTGCAAGAACAATTAGCTAGACAACCAAAACCACTGCCAACCTTAAAAATTAACGAGGAAGTCAAATCAATTTTTGACTTGAAACTAGAAGACATTACGATCGAAGGCTACGATCCACATCCTCGGATTAAAGCGCCTGTTGCAGTTTAATAGCAAGTACTAACTTTCATCTACAGTGTATCAATTAGTTTGAACTTCAAAATAGTTTAAATAATACGTATTACCCGCAAAAAGCGGGATAGGAGGAAGATACATGATTTCATTAATGGTCGCGCATGATCCGAACCGAGTTATCGGAAAAGATAACGAACTGCCTTGGCATATTCCAGCGGACTTGGCATATTTTAAAAAACAGACAATCGGAAAAGGGATTGTTATGGGCCGTAATACGTATGAATCTATTGGGCGACCGCTTCCGAAGCGCCGCAATATTGTAGTTACGCGCAACGATGATTATCAGGCAGATGGAGTAGATGTCGTTCATAATGTGCAAGATGCTATAAAGTTAGCGACAGAATTTCATGAAGAAGTAATGATTATCGGCGGAGAACAGATTTTTGAATCGATTTTACCAGATGCTGACCGTCTTTACATAACACTGGTTCATCAAACTTTTGATGGTGATACGTATTTCCCGGAATATGGACGTGAATGGAAACTCGTTTCTGAATCTGAGCAGCAAATTTCAAATGAAGTGCCTTTTTCGTACTTGGTATACGAAAGACGGCGAAAGAAAACGGCCAATGTTTAATACCATTCGCACGTTCTCTTTTTTATTTGGTTATTTACCGATTAGCGCTGTGAATTTGAAAAAAAATATCAAGCAAAAATCAACATTAAGCGTAAAAGAGTACGACCAGCTGATTCATACAGAACCTCAAAAATGGGCAGCCGGTATTATGAAGCGCACAAAAAGTACCGTTACGATTGCAGGACTGGATAAATTACCTGATGGACCGGTGTTGTTTGTCAGCAATCATGAAGGGAATTTCGATATCCCCACATTGCTTTCGACCATTCCGAAGCCTTTTGGTTTTATTTCCAAAAAAGAAGTAAATAAATTCCCGATTATTCCGATGTATATGAAAGAAATGAACTGTGTCTTTTTAGACCGCACAGATCGTCGGAGCGCATTGAAATCCATTACTGACACTATAGAAAAATTAAAAGAAGGTCATTCGATTTTGATTTTTCCGGAAGGCACAAGAAGTAAAGGTCAAAGTATGGGTGAATTTAAAGCAGGATTTATGCGTATTGCAAAAGATGCAGATGTCCCTATTTTACCGGTTGCGATTCACGGAACTTCAGACATAATGGAAAAAAACAACAATAAAGTAAAGGCAGCTACGGTCACCGTACAACTTTTGGATCCTGTCTCTGTTGATGTTCTTAAGGACATGAAGCCAAAAGAAGCAATTGCGGTGATCCATACGCAAATTGAAGAAGCTGTTTCTGCTATGTCTGCGGAAAAACAAAGAAATAATGACAACTAACCAGGAAAACAATCTGCTTTGTAGTTGTTAGATATTAAATAATTGCTTAGACTAAGGTAAAAAGGAAGTGATTTCATGTCAAAGATTCACATCGTCACGGATTCGACCGCTGATTTAAAGCCAGAGATCATTGAAAAATATGATTTGTATGTTGTTCCTTTAAGTATTCAAATTGGTGGAAAAACCTATTTGGACCGCGTTGACTTAGAGCCAGCATCTTTCCTTGAATTGATGAAAAATACCGATGAAATGCCAAAAAGTTCTCAACCAGCACCAGGCGTATTCAAAGAGTTGTACGATAAATTAGGTAGAAACGGTGATCAAGTCTTGTCTATTCATATGACAGGTGGGATGAGTGGTACTGTGGAGTCAGCAAAAACAGCAGCTCAATTGACTGATTCAGACGTTACTGTCATCGATTCTCGTTATATTTCTCACGCCTTAACTTTCCAAGTATTTGAAGCGGCAGAGATGTCAAAAGCGGGAAAATCAATGGAAGAAATCATTAAACGAGTAGAGCAGATTCGTCTCAATACAAAATTGTTCGTTGTTGTAGATACCCTTGATAACTTGGTGAAGGGAGGCCGCATTGGGAAAGGCCGTGCTTTGTTAGGATCTTTAATGAAAATCAAACCAATTGCTTCTTTAGATGATGGATCGTATACTCCGGTTGCTAAAGTCCGAAGCCATAAGCAAGTAGTCGATTACTTGATGAAGGATTTTATAGAGCGGACAGCAGGCAAAATTGTTAAAGGGGTTGGCATTGCTCATGCGAATGGATTGGCAATGGCTGAGCCACTGCGTGAAAAAATTAAAGAAACAGGCTTTAGCGATATCCAATTTGATTTTACAACGCCAGTTATTTCTACTCATACAGGTATTGGGGCAATTGGTTTTATGTACTATACGGATTAAACGAATTAGCAAGGTCTAGTTGAAAAAGGAGAGACAATCGTGAAAGTCATCCTGTTTATCATCATCTTGTCTATGGGTATACTAGCGGGGTGCAGTCCATCTTTTAACTTTGGCAATGAAAAAGCAGAACCGAGAAATGAACCGGCTATCGACTCTTATACCATACCGCCAAACTTCATTCCTCAAGCAGTGGTTATTACCGCTCTTGGGGATTCCTTATCTCAAGGTGTTGGCGATGAAGAGGAGTTAGGCGGCTACACAGGCAGAGTGGCAGCAGAGGTTAAGACCTGGCAAGGAATTAAAGGCGTGGCTGTTGAAAATACAGCAAAACGTGGACGTCGTAGTGATCAGCTGCTGGCCATGTTCCAACAAGGAAAACTAACGAGTCCTATAGCAGATGCCGATTACTTAACGCTGACCATTGGGGGAAATGATGTTATGCGAGTCGTCAAACGTGACTTGTTTTCATTGAATACAGAAGCCTTTGAAGACGAATTGGTATTTTATGAAAGTAGATTTGATCATATTTTGACAGCCATTCGAGGTATTAATCCGAATGCGCCTATCATCATCATGGGCATCTATAACCCGTTTTCACTTGTTACGGATGAAGTAGAAGAGTTTGATCAAATTATTGATTCCTATAATCAGGCGATGCAAAAAAGAGCAGAATCAGATCCACAAGCATGCTTCGTGCCTGTCAGTGATTTATTTGTTGGCAATCAGAATTTGGTTTACCATTCTGATTTTTTCCACCCGAATAGCAAGGGCTATGATTTAATGACAGAACGTATTTTAAAGCGGATGAATGAATGTGGCATGACTTATGAAGGATAGGTGGTGAACTGATGAAAAAATGGCGCGTTGCATTTTTTATTTTACTCGCAATAAATGTGTTGGCGCTTGTGGGAGTGGTACTTTTTGTTACGACTCCTTCCAAAGATTTTACGTCTTATGAGGCTTTGAAAAATACCTCTACGGAAGGAAACACGGTAGTCGTCAACGCTACAAAAGCAGATTTTGAAGGAATTGCCAACACCTATATACAAGAAGCTATGAAAGACCAGCCAATTCCTTTGGCATTATCAGTTGATGATGACGTTAGTATATCAACGGAACTTACCGTTTTTTCAGTAACTTTGCCTATTTTAATGAAATTCGAACCACTTGTACAAGAAGATGGCAATTTGCTGTTAGAACAAAAGTCAGTAGAAGTCGGTATGCTGGATATTCCTCCTGAAGCTGCGTTAAAATTGCTTAGAGACTCAGTAGAACTTCCAGAATTTATGGAAGTCATGCCTGCGGATGAAGAAGTGTTGTTAAAGTTAACGGATATTCCGTTAGATGGAGGAATTTCCGTGCGAGCGGCATCGTTCAATTTGGAAGAAGACGATATTCGATTATTGGTGACAATTGAACCATAAAGAATGGAGTGGGTATATGAATACGGAAAAAGCTACATTTGCAGGAGGCTGTTTTTGGTGTATGGTCAAGCCTTTTGATTCATTAGACGGCATTGAAGAAGTAGTAAGTGGCTACACAGGTGGAGAGTTAAAAAACCCAACTTACGAACAGGTTTGTTCGAATGCGACTGGTCATGTGGAAGCAGTCCAAATTACATTTCAGCCAGACATCTTCCCATATGAGAAATTATTGGATGTTTTCTGGACACAAATAGATCCGACAGATGCTGGTGGTCAATTTTTTGACCGTGGCGAATCTTACCAAACCGCGATTTTCTTTCATTCCGAAGAACAGCGTCTAGCTGCAGAAAAGTCTAAGCAAGAATTGGACAACTCGGGAAGGTTTGAAAAAATTGTTGCAACGCCGATACTAGAAGCAAAACCATTTTATTTAGCAGAAACGCATCATCAAGATTACTATAAGAAAAATCCTGCTCATTACAACCGTTATTCAGTTGGTTCTGGGCGGACTGCGTTTATCGAAAAGAATTGGGGTGGACAAGCATGAAAGAAGAGTTAAAAGCAAAATTAACGCCAATGCAATATCATGTAACCCAGGAAAGTGGGACAGAACCACCTTTTCAAGGTGAATTTGATCAGCATTTTGAAGACGGCATTTACGTAGATATTGTCTCCGGCAAACCGCTATTTAGTTCTAAAGATAAGTTCGACGCTCATTGCGGATGGCCGAGCTTTGCAAAACCAATCGAAGGTACAGAAGTAAAAGAAAATCTAGATACCAGTCATGGCATGAGAAGAACAGAAGTCCGATCCTCAACCGCTGACTCTCACCTAGGGCACCTATTCCCAGATGGACCATCGTCTATGGGAGGCCTTCGCTATTGCATCAATTCTGCAGCACTACGTTTTGTTCCTAAAGAGCAATTGGATGCAGAAGGTCTATCCGAATACAACAAACTATTTGAATAATGGGTCAACCGGACAACTAGTCCGGTTTTTTTTGCCCAAAATACGAAAGGAGACCGTTATGGAACGTTCTTTTTATCAATTTGCATTAAAATATCGTGGGAAAATTGACCCGGATGACTATTCAAGTTTTGCCGATGCGTTATTTTTGGATCATTCATTTCCTAAAACAGCAACTGACTTTGAACTGCTTTCTAAATACATCGAAGAAAAAGCGCATCCCGTTATGAAAGCCTCAATCTTTGATGAAATATGGGAAGACTACATAAGTGAATAGGCTTGTCGTTGCACTATAGTTAAAAAAACAGTATGATTAAATCTACTATATAAAAGTGAGGTTTTTTAGATGAGCGTTCATATTAATGCGAAAAAAGGCGATATTGCCGAAACAATTTTACTACCAGGAGACCCGCTTCGCGCAAAATACATAGCGGAAACTTTTTTAGAAGATGTAACGATGTACAATGAAGTTCGTAATATGTTTGGTTATACCGGCACATATAAAGGCAAACGTATTTCTGTTCAAGGAACTGGAATGGGTGTACCATCAATTTCAATTTATGTAACAGAATTAATGCAAGAATACGATGTGAAAAAATTGATTCGTGTTGGAACATGTGGTTCTATCCATAAAGACGTAAAAGTACGTGACGTGATTTTGGCTCAAAGTGCATCAACCGATTCAAAAATGAATGATATCATTTTTAAAGGCATTACTTATGCACCGACTGCTGATTTTGAATTATTATTGAAAGCATATAATGCAGGTATGGAAAAAGGATTAAACTTGCGTGTCGGGAATGTCTTTACTGAAGATGTTTTCTACAACGAATTTGCAGAACACGAAAAATGGGCGCAATACGGGGTGCTTGGTCTTGAAATGGAGTCTTCAGCTCTATACACATTGGCTGCCAAATTCGGTTGCCAAGCGTTGTCTATTTTAACAGTAAGCGATCACTTACTGACGGGTGAAGTGACGACTTCTGAAGAACGTCAAACGACGTTTAACGACATGATTGTTGTAGCTTTAGAGGCAGCAATTCAAGAGTAGAAAAAAGCCGTTCTTTCTTAAATTAGAAAAAGACTGTCTTGACAGTCTTTTTCTTTTCATATCCTATGGTTCTAAAGGCAATTACGAAAGTGGTGAAATAGATGGATGATAAACGCCCGGAAGACGAGCAGCAACAAACTCCGCCGGTAGAAGAATCACCGTCACATATTATTAAGATGAAAACATTCACTTTTATTATGCTTGGATTCCTCTTAATCTTGACAACGGCGGGATTAACTGTTTTTGCATTAACATTCGGCGACGATAAAGCTGTAGAAGTAAATTCTCCAGAGCGTCGCGAATTCGAGAAACTCTATACAGCTTATGATCAAATACAGGATCAATATTTTGAAGATGTCGACAGAGATGTTCTAGTTAATGGAGCCATCAATGGGATGGTCGATTCTTTGGAAGATCCTTATTCCGATTATTTGAACGAAGAAGAAGCTTCTCAATTTCTGGAAGGAATTTCATCAAGCTTCCAAGGCATTGGCGCAGAAGTGCAAGAGCGTGAAGGCTATATCACGGTAGTTTCACCGATCAAAAATTCACCTGCTGAAAAAGCAGGCGTATTGCCAAATGACCAAATTATAGCAGTTGATGGCGAAAGCATACAAGGCTTTACAACAACTGAAGCTGTCATGCTGATCCGTGGCGAAAAAGGAACTGACGTCAAGCTGAGCATTATGCGTGGTAAAAATGCAGATCCAATTGATATTACCATCACTCGCGATGAAATACCGATTGAAACTGTGTACGCAGAAATGATTGGAAACAATGTAGCTCATATTCAAATTACTAGTTTTTCTGAAAATACGTATCAAGAATTGCTTGATGCCATTAAAGAAATGGAAGCCGAAGGAATGAAAGCGGTCGTTATGGACGTTCGTGGAAATCCAGGTGGCTTACTTGATGTAGCGCTTGATATTTCTGACTTGTTTATTGAAGAAGGGAAACCATTGTTTGAAGTTCAGGCAAAAGGCGCTGAATCTGAAGTTTATATGTCTTCACCAGGTACGAAAATCAAAGTACCCGTTACCTTATTGATTGATGGTGGAAGTGCTTCGGCATCTGAAATTTTGGCCGGTGCAATGAATGAGTCAGCAGATATCAAATTGGTCGGAGAAAAGACTTTCGGAAAAGGGACTGTACAAACAGCTAACGATCTTCAAGATGGTTCGAACCTGAAGTTTACAACGGCTAAATGGCTAACACCAGACGGCAATTGGATTCATGAAAAAGGAATCGAACCAGATGTAGAAGTTGCGTATCCCGCATATGCGTCGCTTCCGCTTTTGGATACTTCACTGGAGCTAAAAGACGGCACTATTTCCGAACAAGTCAAAACCGCTGAACAAATGCTTGAAGCGCTTGGCTTCAAAGTTGGAAAAGTAGATGGCGTCTTCGAAGAGCAGATGCAAGAAGCTGTAGAAACTTTCCAAGAAGAAAACGAATTGGAAGTGACAGGTATCTTGACTGGAGAAAGTACATTCGCAGTAATGGATGCATTGCGTGAGAAAATTGAAAATGATGATCCGCAATTACAGAAAGCTAAAACAATTATAATGGAAGAAGCTGGAATCAAAGCTTCTGCATCTAAAAAAACTGATGAATGATTTGGAGGTCCGCTTATGCGGGCCTTTTCTTCTTCGAAATTGAAAGGATGAGAAGATGAAAGATGTATATTTATTTAGTGGGTTTTTAGGAAGTGGCAAAACAACATTATTAAAAACAATGATTAGTCAAATGAAAGATAAAGGGTTAAAACCGGCAGTTTTCATGAACGAACTAGGCCAAATGAACATGGATTCGGATGCAGTAGAAGAGGGCATTCCACTGAAAGAAATTCTTGATGGATGCATCTGTTGTTCGGGATCAGAGAAATCAGAAGCGCAAATTCAAACATTATTGGCAGAAGAAGATTTTGATGTCCTACTCATTGAAACAACAGGTGCAGCACACCCTGTAGAAGCACTGGATGCTATTTTTTCCCCACTGTTTGCTGAACAACTAAACTTTAAAGGCATTGTAACAGTAGCAGACAGCAAAAGATGGATGGATCGCAACAGCTTATCTCCACAAATTCGTTCGCTGTTTTTAGAGCAGATTCGCCATGCTGACCTACTACTGGCCAATAAAATGGATTTGTTGACAGAAGGACAGCAGGCCACTGTCGTATATGAAATCCAATCACTTAATCCAAAAGCACAAATCATTCAAACGATACACGCTAAAATACCATTCTCGGCATTAGAAAAATTGTCGCCATTACAAAATGAAGATGTCGTCAAAGCACCTGTTTCAAAATTGAATTTAAATGCTAAGGTGTTGAAATTTGAGGCGCCAGTTCGAAGAGAGCTATTTGAAGAATGGCTACGTGCGCTACCAGATACGGTTTTTCGAATCAAAGGCTATGTACCGCTTGAAGGCGATAAATACCCTCATGCTTTTCAGTTTGCTTACGGAATGGCACAATGGCTTCCCGAGTACATGAAAATGCAGAATCAAATTGTGATTATTGGAGAAGGGCTGGAAGGAGTCGAGCTTCCATGATTGAATCATATCGCAAGCTCTGGCCACAACGAGTAGCTGTACAACAAATCACCACTCAACAAGAACTCGAAAAATACGTACTTATCGAACTGAATGACGAACTGACTCATCCACGTGTTCGCAAAACCAAGCAGCAAAAGCTGGCGTTGGCTTCAGAGAGAATCGAGCAATCGGATTTATCAGATTCAGAAAAAAGTGAATTAATTACACTGTATAATAAGCTTGCGAACCCATAAAGAGAACGCTATTAAAAAAGCAGGACACGAAAAATCATTGATTTTTCGTGTCCTGCTTTTTTATGGTTTGGAATTAATAATCTTAGGTTGAACATGCTGCAATTTTTTTTGGATCAGTAGTAAACGGAGTGATAACGTAATTGCTCCTGCTGTCAAACCAACAATCAAGCCGATCCAATAACCGAAAGCTCCATAATCAGTGAAGTTTGCGAGTAAGTAACCTGTAGGTAGCCCAATAACCCAGTAAGAAATTAACGCCATGACGAAGGTAATGTTAACGTCTTTATAACCTCTAAGTGCCCCTTGGACGGGCGCTTGAATAGCATCTGACAATTGAAACAAAGCAGCAAACAGTAGGAACTGAACAGCCAGTTCGACTACTACAGGATCTGACGAATACAAGGCTGCAATTTCACTGCGCATAAAGAACAATACGCAAGCTGACAAGAAGCTTAACGAAACAGCCGTGCCAACACTCAGCCAGCTATACTGCTTCGCATCCTGCAAACGCTTGGCACCGACTTCATAGCCTACAAGAATTGTGGCACCCATAGAAATGCTGAGCGGTAACATGTATAGCAAAGATGCAAAATTTAACGCAATTTGATGTGCGGCAATAGTGACAGTGCCGTAAACAGCCAGCATAAACGTGACGGCAGAGAAAATACTAGTTTCTACGAATATGGATATACCAATCGGCACGCCAATGCGACTAATCTCCATCCAGCGAGTTAATGACAATTTCGGCCAAGTCCGGAAGATATTATAGGAGTTGAACGGGCTTCTCGTATGGATGATCCAGACTGCAATAACTAAAATCAGCCAGTAGGTAATAGCTGATGCAAGTCCAGCGCCCGGACCTCCGAGTTCTGGGAAACCAAAGTGTCCAAAAATTAGTAAGTAGTTAAAGAAAATATTGATAGGTGCTGATAAAAGCGAAATAACCATCGTTACGCGTGTAGCTCCAAGTGCATCGATATAAGAACGCAAAGCGTTATAGACAAAGAGCGGAATTAACCCAATCGTCATTGCGAAAATATAGCGGCTCGCAACGTCGGCAACAGTCGGTTCGAGATCCATAAAGGCAATCAAGTAATCAATGCCAAGATAGAAGAAAGCGAAGACAATAGCAGCCAACAAAATAGCCAAATAAATCCCTTGTTGAACAGCTTGTTTTACTTGATCTTTTTTCTTAGCTCCCATCAATTGTGCTACAATTGGAGTAATGGACATGAGGATACCGGCAAGTCCGATGTAGACGGGAACCCAAAATGAGGACCCGATGGAAACGCCGGCTAAGTCTTCTGTTCCGTAGCGGGAAGTCATATAAATATCAAAAAACGTCACCATGTACATCGCTATTTGTGTGACGAGAATCGGGAAAATAATTTTCACTAAAAGCAGTAGCTTTTCTTTTTTGGTTCTTGTCTGGTACATATCTCGTTCCTCCCGCAATTTACCTTTAGTAAGTCAAACTTATGCATCAAATGTTATCGATCAAAGCACAGCAAATTTTATACTATTTTGGACGGACGATTTCTAGCACACAGTCGGGATGTAAAAACGTTACAGCGCCAACTGCCCAGAAAACGTTATCATGAGATAAACTTACCCAATTACAATTTAGCAAATAAAATCCAGTATAGCATAGATAGGTATGCTTCAGGCATATCCTCTAAGCCAAATTAACAGATGAGAGTAGGACAAGAAATGAACAACAAAACAATTTTATTAACCGGAGGCGGAACAGCAGGACATGTTTCCTTGAATCAGGCATTGATTCCAGAATTAAAAAATTTAGGCTTTAACGTTGAATATATCGGTTCTAAAGACGGTATCGAAAATGAGCTAATCCGGGAGTCCTTCCCTTCCGTTCCTTACCATGCAATTTCTAGTGGTAAATTGAGACGCTATTTTTCAACTAAAAATTTCTCGGATCCATTTCGCGTAGGAGCGGGACTTATGCAAGCAGTTGCTATTATTCGTAAAACTAAGCCAGTAGCTATCTTTTCTAAAGGTGGATTTGTTTCTGTACCAGTCGTAATGGCAGGGCGTATGATGTCAATTCCGGTCATTATTCACGAATCGGACGTTACACCTGGATTAGCAAATAAAATTGCCTTACCTTTTGCTGATCATATCTTTACTGTATTCAAGGAAACTTTGGCGCATGTGCCAAGCAGCAAATCGACTTGCACGGGATCACTTATTCGTAGTGAACTCATGGAAGGCTCTGCAATAAAAGGACAGGAAATTTGTTCATTCGACAACGACTTACCGGTTCTACTGATCATGGGAGGTAGTCAAGGATCGGCTATGATTAACTCGGCCGTCCGCAACAACCTAGAGCGTTTACTAAAGCAAGTTAATATCATTCACCTATGTGGTAAAGGAAATTACATGACAGAATTAGATCATCATTCAAATTATCGCCAATTTGAGTATGTCACGCATGAATTGCCGCATCTATTACATCTGACAGATTTTGTCGTATCGCGAGCTGGTTCTAATTCCATATTTGAATTTTTGGCTTTGAAAAAACCAATGCTACTCGTTCCATTATCTATGCAAAAAAGCCGCGGTGATCAAATTCTGAATGCGAATTTATTTGAAAAACAAGGATTTGCGCATGTTGTGGAAGAAGAACAGCTGTCTGCAGATCGTTTCATGGAAGAGCTAGAGCGTTTACAAACGGATAAAGAGCAGCTAATTACAGCAATGACACAAGCAGAAGCCCCGATTACGGCGGCAGAAATGGCTAAATTAGTAGCAGTTCATACAAAATAATACCTAACTAATTTAAAGAGGTGATCAAAATGGAAATGACGTTGCTAAAAGTCCACGGCTCTATGAACACTTTTTATATGTTTGAAGGTGAGGAACATGAGGATTATGCACAATTGGCAATTCAGCTTTCTTCAATAGATCAAGACATCGATGGAATTTTAGTGATTTTGCCATCAACGATCGCTCATGCAAAAATGCGAGTTTTCAATACTGACGGTTCAGAAGCTTCCATGTGTGGAAATGGTCTCCGTTGCGTTGCTCGGTTTGTGTGTGAACGTGACGGTGTGACCGAAGCGGTGATCGAAACGATGAAAGCTTCTCTTCATGTTAAAAAAGAAGAAACCTTGAACGATAAAATCGAAACTTACGCCGTGGAAATCTCCCCGATATCATTTGCATTAAATAGTTTACCAATGAGTTACTTAAGTAACAGTGAATGGCTTCACAAACCATTGCCTTTTATATCGGAAGAAATTCCATTTTCAGCGGTATCTGTCCCCAATCCACATTTAATTGGCATCGTTCCAGCAGCATTACAGAAAGATACAAGCCATCAGCAAAAATGGGCACACTATTTTAATGAAGAAAACAATTATTTTTCAGATGGTGTTAACGTTAGCTATGTAACGCCAGTAGAAAACGGAATCTTCGTACGGACGTATGAGCGGGGTGTGGGGTTTACAAATGCTTGTGGTACAGCAATGACAGCTTCGGCACTAATCAGCTGTCTAGCAGGGCTCGTGCCTTATGGCGACGTAACGGTATACAATCCAGGTGGCATGGTGAAATGTGCTGTCTCTGAAACAGAAGATACTATTCGTCTTCAACTAACTGGTAATGCGACGTATTTATCAGTTGTTAAATTTAACTGGTCTAGCAGTGGGGAAAATAGCTGCATTTTATCTACTGAACCTTTGGATGAGCAAACAGATTACAAAGAATTTATCGAACAAGTTACAACTCTTTCAAGTCAATTTGTGTAACGGAAAGCGGTGCGTTAGATGCGAATGCCTTTTACTACAGAACAACTGGATTTGCTTTACAAAAATCTTGAAGATCCAGTTTACTTTATGAAGCAGACGGGTAATACATTCGGTTATCTGTATGTTAATCCGATATGTAAAGCAATATTTAAAAAAGAACTAATCGGAACTAATCTTGATGACAGCATGCCACCAGAACTTTCGAAGGAAATTAAAAAGCAGTATTTGATTGCCTTAAAAGTAGGGGTGAGACATACTTACCGTGATTATAACCTGTTCAGTGACCTGGATGTGGCAATGGAAACCGAATTGACGCCAATTGTGTTTGAAGGTGAGGCATTTGTGCTCGCAGTAACAAAAAATGTTGCTGATCAGAAGAAAATAGAAGAAGATTACTTGTTTTATGAATCTTTGGTCCAAAATTCTGTAGATCCGATGATTATGATTTCAGCAGAATACATGATTATTGATTTGAATACAGCCTATGAAAAAGCATTTGGAGTAAAAAAACAAGATTGGGTCAGTCTTTTTTATGAAGATATACCCGACAAGCAAAAAGAACTGTTTCGTGCTGGGAAAAATCTTTTAAAACAATTCTCTTCCACATCAGAAAGCACTTCTGTCATCATGAAGCGCAAAAAGCAAAATGGGATAGAAGCAAAGTTTTCCGTCAGTTATTCTCCCGTTAATGAAAATGGCATAATTCGTGCGTTCCACGTTGTCTTTAGGGAATTAACGAGCGAACTGTTATTAAAAAATGAACTGCAAAAAACGGAGAATATTCTGGAAAGCTACAAGGATGCTCTTAATTACGCAGCACTTGTCGCAATATGGGATGTCTCTGGTACGATAGAATTCGTCAATGATAATTTTAATGAATTAACGGGCTATAAATCTGAAGAATTAATCGGCTTAACTATCTCTAAGATAGGAAATACAGAAATTTCTGCAGAACAATACGGTGAGATTCGCAACGTGATTCGAAAAGGTCAGATTTGGCGTGGACAAATTAAAAGTATGAAGAAAAATGGGGACTTTTTCTGGGTAGACTGCACAATCATTCCTTTAATGAATGTAGACGGAAAGACCTATCAAGTTTTATCAATCTTATTTGACGTGACAGACCGAAAGCAGCTAGAAGAGCAACTACATTTTATGGCTTACCATGATAGCTTAACGAGTCTACCGAATCGCCGTTATATGGTCCAACAATTTGAGCGAATCACAAAACAGGCAGATCAAAAAAAAGAACACGTTGCATGGCTCTATGTAGACGGAGATGACTTCAAATTGATCAATGACCAATTCGGCCACGACGTAGGCGATGAATTTATTTACCATTTTGGTCAAGCAATTCAAAATAGCGTACGAAAAAACGATTTAGTCGCCAGAATAGGCGGCGATGAATTTTTAGTGGCATTGTGCGACGTTGTTCCAGAAGAAAGCCAGCAGCATATCGAAAAAGTTATTAATCGAATCAATCAAACGCTTTCTGAAGGTTGGTACATTAACGAACATCAATTCACGCCAACATCATCAGCGGGAATTGCCGTTTATCCTGTTCATGGAAATAGTTTTGACAGTTTAGTAAAAAAAGCCGATGCAGCACTCTATTTAGCGAAAGCCAAAGGCAAGGGAACTTGTCATTTCTATTCAAACTACTGACTAAATCTCTGTAAATTGGTCAGATGAGAGTAAGAAAATGGATAAAATCACATTAAATCCTGTTATGTGAATCTTTTCACGAAAATGCTTTGTTTTTCATCGAGGAAGTAGTAAGATTGATAGGGAATTTTAAACTTGTCCTACCTAAGCGCCTTCTGCTTTAAGTCTAATGGGATGCGTGATAAAATAGGCAAGACATATACAAATAAAGTGACTGCCGTCAAACAACTAGTTGGAGGTTTTTTAATGTCTAGCAATTATTCAGATGCAAAATCACCGTGGAGCTCCATTACGGGTCCTAACTTGGGATACATAATGGAAATGTATGACCTGTATCAAGAATCCCCGGAATTGCTTGATCCAGAATACGTTGAACTTTTTAAGCAATACGGATCACCCATTGAAGTTACTGTAGGCCACCAAGCTTCAGCTACAACAGCTGTAGAGCCGAATAATTTTGAAAAGGTTTTGGCTACTGTTCATCTAGCAGAAGCAATTCGTGCACATGGTCATTTGGCATCAGATATTTATCCGTTAAATGATCAACCAAAAGATACGAGTCGTATGGAACCATCAACATATGGCTTGAACGAACAAGATTTAACAGAAGTACCTGTAGCGTTGATTTTAAATAATGCACCGAGCAATGTAACAAATGGCTTGGAAGCGATTAATTATTTGAAATCTCTTTATACAGATAAAGTTGCTTTTGAATTTTCACACGTAATTCAGCCACAAGAACGCAGCTGGTTGCAGGAGAAAATCGAAGCAGGCGAAGTTAAACCAACACTCGATGCAGACAAGAAAAAACAAGTTCTTGATTTGTTAACTCGCGTTGAAGGTTTTGAAAAATTCGTTCACCGCACATTCGTCGGACAAAAACGCTTTTCTATTGAAGGTGTCGATTCATTAGTTGTCTTAATGGATGAGCTAGTTCAGTTATCTGAATCAGCAGGCACAAAAGACATCATGATCGGGATGGCGCATCGCGGTCGTTTAAATGTGCTTACGCATATTTTGAACAAACCATATGAGATGATGTTTGCCGGTTTCGCGCATGTAGGAGACGATGCTTTTCTACCAGAAGACGGTTCACTTCAAATCACTAAAGGTTGGTTTGGCGATGTGAAATACCATATGGGTGCAGCTTATAAGTCTGCCAATGGAACAAGTGTGAAACTCGCGTATAACCCTTCTCATTTGGAAATTGTCGGTCCCGTTGTAGTCGGGCAAACACGTGCTGCGCAGGAAGTAACGGATGAAACCGGTATCGCAAAAATGGATCCTAAAAAATCCTACGCGATACTTGTACACGGGGATGCGGCATTCCCAGGACAAGGTATCGTAACCGAAACATTAAATTTCAGTCGTGTTAAAGCCTATCAAACAGGTGGTTCTATTCATGTTATTGCCAATAACTTAATCGGCTTCACGACAGAGCAATTTGATTCGAGATCAACACATTATTCTTCTGATCCTGCAAAAGGTTTTGAAGTGCCTGTCATTCATGTTAATGCGGATGAGCCTGAGGCAGTAGTTGCAGTTGCTCGTTTGGCCTTTGAATACCGTGCGAAATTTGGCAAAGATATACTAATTGATTTAATCGGTTATCGTCGATACGGACACAACGAAATGGATGAGCCATTAGTGACGAATCCAACCATGTATCATGGCATTCATCAGCATGATACAGTTCGTGAACTTTATGGTAAACAATTAGCAGCTGAAAAAGTGTTATCTGAGGCTGATGTGAAGAAACTTGATACTGATACTCAAAAAGAAATGCAAGAAGCTTATGACAAAGTGAAAGAAAACAAATCTGCAGAATTCCCGAAACTTGAAATTCCGGAAGCTGTTTTAAACGGTTATCCTGAAGTGCCAACGGGCGTTGATAAAGCTGTCTTAACTAAAATGAACGAAGAATTATTGACTTGGCCAACCGACTTTTCAACTTTTGGTAAATTAGCTAAAATTTTAAAGCGTCGTGAAGAGCCTTTTAAAGGAAAAGGGAAAATTGATTGGGCGCATGCTGAAACACTTGCATTCGGTACGATTTTGCAAGACGGCAACCCCATTCGATTGACTGGTCAAGATGCACAGCGAGGCACATTTGCTCATCGTCACCTTGTTCTGCATGATGATAAAAACGGCAATGAACTCGTTCCATTGCATCACATTTCAGATGCTAAAGCATCATTTGTCGTTTACAACAGTCCACTCAGTGAAGCATCTGTATTAGGCTTCGAGTATGGTTACAATGTTGAAAATAATAAAGCATTAGTTATTTGGGAAGCTCAATATGGCGACTTCGCGAATATGGCACAAATGATGTTTGATCAATTCATTTCTGCGGGACGCGCGAAATGGGGACAGAAATCGGGCCTTGTTATGTTACTGCCTCATGGTTATGAAGGCCAAGGACCAGAACACTCAAGTGCACGCCTAGAAAGGCATCTTCAAATGGCTGCTGAGAATAACTGGACAGTCGCGAATCTTTCTAGTGCAGCAAACTATTTCCATATTTTGCGCCGTCAGGCTAAAATGCTTGAGGAAGATTCAATACGTCCATTAATCATCGTTTCACCAAAATCGCTGTTGCGTCATCTACTAGTAGGTGCGTCAGTAGATGATTTAACAGAAGGTCATTTTGAGACCATCATCGAACAGCCAAATATGGGCAAATCTGTGAAAAAAGTAGAACGTATTCTTTTTGCAAGCGGTAAAATGGCGATTGACTTAGCAGAACGAGTGAAAGACGGAACGGATTATGAATGGGCACATATCGTCCGCGTAGAACAATTGTATCCATTCCCAGCTGAGAAGATTAAAGCGGTTATCGATCGTTATCCAAATGCTAAAGAATTAGCTTGGGTACAAGAAGAGCCACAAAACATGGGTTCGTGGACATTTGCAGATCCGTATTTACGCGAACTGTCAGACGGTAAAGAAGTGAAATACTTCGGGCGCACGCAGCGTCAAAGTCCGGCAGAAGGTGACGGAGAAGAGCATAAAGTAGAACAAACACGTATTATTGACGAAGCATTAGCTAAATTGTAAGGATAATCTAAGGAGGAATTTTTTGTGGCAGAGATCAAAGTACCAGAATTAGCAGAATCGATTACAGAAGGAACAATCGCTCAGTGGCTTAAACAGCCAGGCGAATCAGTTGAAAAAGGAGAATTCATCGTTGAACTAGAAACAGATAAAGTTAACGTTGAAGTTATTTCTGAAGAAGCTGGAGTGGTTCAAGAACTTTTAGCACAAGAAGGCGATACAGTTGAAGTTGGGCAAGTGATCGCGATCGTTGGTGAAGGTTCTGGCGAAGCTGCAAAACCTAAAACTGAAGAAGCTCCTAAATCGGAAGAGCCAGCTAAAACAGTAGCTCCTGCAACTCAAGAACCTGTAGAAAAAGATCCAGCAGCTGAAGAGCAATCTTCTTCTGACCGTACCATTGCAAGCCCAGCAGCTCGCAAATTGGCACGTGAAAAAGGAATCGATCTGGCTGCGATTTCTCCAGTAGATCCGATGGGCCGTGTACGCGTTCAAGACGTTGAAGCTCACGGATCACAACCTGTAGCTAGTACACCTGCTGCAAAAGCAGAAGCACCTAAAACTGCTAAACCTTCTTCTGATGAAGAAAATGGTCGCGTTGTTCGTGAAAAAATGACAAGACGCCGTCAAACAATTGCAAAACGTCTTCTTGAAGTAAGACAATCAACTGCAATGTTGACAACATTCAACGAAATCGACATGACAAATGTTATGGCATTGCGTAGCCGCAAAAAAGATCAATTCCTTAAAAATAACGATGTGAAACTTGGCTTTATGTCATTCTTCACAAAAGCAGTTACTGCTGCACTAAAAAAATACCCATATGTTAATGCTGAATTAGAAGGTACAGATGTATTGCTAAAACAGTTTTACGATGTAGGAATTGCGGTTTCAACTGAAGAAGGACTTGTGGTACCGATCGTTCGCGACACGGACAAAAAGAACTTTGCTGAAATTGAAGCAACAATTGGCGAACTTGCTAAAAAAGCTCGCGATAAAAAGCTTTCAATCGCAGACATGACAGGCGGTTCATTCACAATTACGAACGGTGGCGTCTTTGGTTCATTACTATCTACACCGATTTTAAATGGTACGCAAGTAGGTATCCTTGGAATGCACACAATTCAAAAACGTCCAGTAGCTATTGGCGATGAAGTTGAAATTCGTCCAATGATGTACGTGGCTCTTTCATACGATCACCGTGTAATTGACGGAAGCGATTCTGTTGGTTTCTTGAAAATGGTCAAAGACATGATCGAAAACCCAGAAGATCTATTGCTAGAATCTTAATAAATGATGTAAAAGATGGTCCTGCATTGCAGGACTATCTTTTTTTTGTCATGATAAAGGAAAGAGTAGTTTAAAGGCGGAAATGTTCTATGGATATTTCATTTTTAATCGAATTGATACAAAAGCATGGATACATAAGCATGTTCATATTCAACTGGCTTCTGTTATTTGGCTTACCCATTCCAAATGAAGTAGCAGCGGCTTTATCAGGCGTGTTAACAGAAATTAGTGACTTTAAGCCAACTTATGCTTTTTTATCAGCGTATGCAGGATTGATTACTAGCAATACATTTGCTTATTTTATTGGTCGTAGCTTAGGGCATCGCTTGCTAATGCGATTAAGCGGCACCCGTCTGAAGCAACCTATCAGTCGATTTAGTGAGTTTCTGGAAAAAAGAGGAGAATGGGCAATTGCTCTTAGTTTTTTCCTGCCGGGCATTCGTTGGGCCATGCCCTATGTTGTGGGTGCTAACCGCTTTCCGGTTATGCGTTATATGATGTTTGCCTATACAGCTGGATTTGTCTGGCTGCTCGTTTATTTTAATGTCGGCAGAACATTTCCTTATGCCTATGAGACAATTCTCGAGCACGTACAAGTGTTTCTAATTTTACTGTCGTTTGTTGTTGTAATGGTTGTGCTATTGCGTTATTTGTATCGTGCGAAATTTACGAAAAAGTAACAAGGATATCCATCTAGTAAGAGTCTGTTTGAAATTAATCTGCTTTTTCCTTATACTGAAGAGAGACAGATAGAAAAGGATGAGGACAATGATTCATAACGAATGGTTAGCAAAAGAAACAATCAAAACCGTTACATGTAAGCATACAGACGCAGCTAAATTTTTGGTCTCGAATGTACTAACTGTAGGTAAAGAATATGAAGTTAAAAACGAAACCGAAGAATTCATTTTTGTAGTGGACAATACCGGAAAAATTGGTGGGTTCTATAAAACTTATTTCGAATCATAATAGAATGATGAAAAGTCGATGGTGTACATCGGCTTTTTGTGTGGAAAAGAGGAGATCCAAATGTCAGTGATTGAGCAAGATATTGCAAATAGACAACAACGAAATCATGAAGAATACGATAAATTGATTGGTAAGTCAGGGTATATTGCACCGGACGATCATCTTTGGCAAGACATTTTGTCTGCAATTGTATTGCGAAAGCCTGTGCTATTAAAAGGACCAACGGGAGCCGGCAAGACAAAGCTTGCAGAAAGTATATCATCGCTTTTTGGCCAGCCGATGCAAAGTATCAATTGTTCTGTAGATCTTGATGCAGAAGCGCTTTTAGGATTTAAAACGTTGGTACAGCGAGACGGACAAAGCATCATCGAGTTTGTTGAAGGACCTGTCGTGACAGCGATGAAAAAAGGCCATTTCCTTTATATCGATGAAATCAATATGGCCAAAGCAGAAACTTTACCAATTCTCCACAGCGCCTTGGACCATCGTCGAATGATGACCAATCCGTTTACAGGAGAAGTGATTAGAGCTCATCCTGATTTCGGTGTGATTTCAGCGATAAATGAAGGCTACATTGGGACTGCACCTATGAATGAAGCATTAAAAAACCGATTTATTGCTTATCCGATTCCATATTTAACGGGTCAGCAATTAGCTGACTTATGGGACCGCGAATTCCCAGATGCAGAAGAAAGTTTGAAATCGTTTATCCTGAATTTAGCAGAGGATTTAATGAAACAAGTAAAAAATGGCTTATTATCAGAAGAAGCGGCTTCGATTCGAAGTTTGCTAGATGCAACGGCTCTATCTCAACATATGGACCCTCTGCGCGCAGTACAATACGCCATTGCAGAAAAATTAGATGATGAAAGTGAACGTGATTTGTTCATGGACTTGGCTCATACTTGGAAAAAGTAGGTGGAAATGATGGCATCAGTTAACCGCTTTATTCAGTTTAATAATGAAACCATCGATACGAAATTGCTTCACCAAATGGAAATGCTTGCGGGTGCACTGGCCGATGCACCTTATTTAAAAGTAACAACCCGTAAACTAGTAGAGTTGCGGCCGTCAGAAGCTGCCATGTCGATTAGTGTCTTTTGGCGCCATCGTTCTAAGCGAGTCGAACGCAACGGTTATTTATCGGATATTTATTTAATGGCGGGTGGATTTTGGCGTGATTTCAGTTTAGCTGCGTGGCGCGAGTTTAAGAAAAGTAAGACGACTTTGCCCAATTTAAGAGAACAATTACTGTTATGTGCAGAAGAATTTCGGTTATCTGAAAAGATCAAG
The DNA here is from genome assembly GCF_002009235.1 of Planococcus faecalis. Taxonomy (NCBI): domain Bacteria; kingdom Bacillati; phylum Bacillota; class Bacilli; order Caryophanales; family Caryophanaceae; genus Planococcus; species Planococcus faecalis. Next base: position 1,841,339 of record NZ_CP019401.1, on the reverse strand, counting down.
ACGGCTCGACCAGGAACAGTGGCAGCTTTTGACATAAGAGACATGGTTTATAAGGAATACCACAAAGACCAATCCAAACAAAATCTCAAAAAAGGCTTTAAAGCGGATTTTTTGATCAATGCGGCCTATTTGCGTTTGCGTAATGTTGAAATAGAGATGGAGGTCCTGCCTCGGGCATTATCTTTAATTTGGACTGAATTGTATGATGCGAAAACAACGATGGATTCTATAAGAGTCGTAGATCAAATAATGGACCGTGCTGAATTTATGTTTGAAACAGACGCAATCCATAGCTATTATACATTTGGCGAAGCGTTGGAAAAAGTGCCACCTTTTCATTACCATGAAGGGATTGAAAGTGACAGAGCAGAAGAACCAGAAGAAATTGACACCATTGAAGAATGGTTTGAGTCTTGGCACCGAGAAACCGAGATGAGTGAGGCCCCTGCGATGGAGTTTGAGCTTGAACGTGGCGATTCGCAGCTTGCTGAAGGTGGCAGGGAAGAAGAGGGTACAGGAGACGTGGAACAAACGGCAAAAGGCGATTCAAGAGGCGAACATTTAGAAGATGGTGATGCAGATGACCGACAAATGACAAGCAAGCCTAAAAAAGCAGAAGGTCAATTTGGCTCAGCGAATGATCAAGTGGTTTATTACGAATCGCGGAGTCAAGTAGACGGCGATCATCGCTTAGAAATTGAAGACTGGCGTCAAAAACAAGCGCCTTACGTACGTGCGTTATTAAAAGAATTAAAAAAACGAATGACACAAAGGCAGGAAGGTGTGCGTAGTAATCTGAACGCAGGCAGGTTATCAAAAAAGTTAGTGCCGCTTGCTATCGAAGAACGACCCAAACCATTTTACCGAAAAACAGCACCTTCTAAAGAATTAGATGCGGTTTTTTGTTTATTGATCGATGGCTCTGCTTCAATGCTTGATAAGTTAGAAGAAACCAAACAAGCTGTGTTGTTGTTTCATGACGTGTTGCGAGGCTTGAATGTGCCACATGAAATTGTGCTGTTTTATGAGGATGCATACGAAGCAAGTGATGCTGAGCAGCCAAACTATTTTGAGTGGATGCATAAATTTGAAGACCGCGGCATAGACCATGCTAAAGAAATCGCTTCCTTTGAAGCCCATGAAGACAATCGGGATGGATTTGCTATTCGCTGGATGAATGGCCGGATAAAGCGCCGGACTGAAAAACACCGATTTTTACTGGTCTTTTCCGATGGTGAGCCATCTGCCTATAATTACGCGCAGAACGGCATAGTGGATACAGCAAACGCTGTAGCAGAAGCTAAAAAACAAGGCATTGAAGTGTTGCATCTGTTTTTAAGTAGTGAATCGATTTCTGAAGAGCAGGCAGCATTTTATCAGATGATGTATGGCAATAAATCCGTTAGCGCCGATTCTTTAGAACAGTTTGTTGAACAAACGTTGCGTTTGTTGAAGCGAAGCTTACATTTGGTAATTCAGACAGGCTGAAGGCGTATAAAGCTAAGCGCAAGTTTTTTTTGATTCTTTTTTGTATAATAGATTATAGTCTTTTCCAGTTAATTGGATATACTGTCCGACCGGACACAAATACTGTCGGGTTTAGCTGAAATACTGTCGGAATAGAGCCTGATACTGTCGGATTTAGATAAAATACTGTCCAAACGACCTTATAGAATAAAATGCCTCTGAAGCTTTAGCTTCAGAGGCATTTTTGTCAGTTGTTATTTGATTCATGACCATCATGAATGGCGAGCAAACGCTGTTTTAAATCTTCTTCCATGCGACCGATTTCAATCTCAGCAGCTTTCCGGTTTCTGCGACCTTCTGACTGGATTTTTAAGGTTTCTTCAATTGTTTCTAATAGATTTTCTTGTGTTTTTTTCAAGGTGTCAATTTCAACAATGCCGCGCTCATTTTCACGAGCTGTTTCGATTGAATTCATTTTCAGCATTTCAGAGTTTTTCAACAGTAAGTCATTAGTAGTTGCAGTGACTTGCTTTTGAGCTTCAACAGCCTTTAACTGTTTGTTTAAAGTTAAAGCAATGGCGATTTGATTTTTCCATAACGGAATGGATGTCATGATAGATGACTGAATCTTCTCTGCGAGCGTCTGGTTGGTTTGTTGAATCATACGAATCTGTGGTGCGCTTTGAATGGTAATTTGGCGTGATAATTGTAAATCATAAAGGCGTTTTTCCAAACGGTCTACATATTGAACCATATCGTTAACTTCTTGATAAACCATTTGGTCCTGTGACATTTCTGCTTTTTTACGTAGTGCTGGAATCGTTTCGCTCATAATTTCATCACGCTTAATTTCTGCAGCAGCGATGTAGACATTTAATGCTTGGAAATAAGTCTTGTTTTGGTCATAAAGCTGTTCGAGCATTTGCACATCATCGAGAAGTCCACGTTTGGAATGATCCAGTTGGATGCTGATGCGGTCCACTTGACTACTAAGCTTTTGGTATTTCGTCATCATTTCTTGGATCGAATACTTAGCTTTTGAAAAAATCTTGCGAATTCCTGATTTTTTACTTTGTGTCAACTCTTCAGGATTCAGTTCTTGTAACTTTTTCATCAAATCATTTAACACATCACCGACAGGACCAATATCCTTGCTCTGCACATGGTCAAGCATTTTATGCGAAAACTGGCTGAGTTGGTTTTGAGCATTGGCACCATAAGTAAGAATCGCTTCATTGTTCCCAATAGGAATTTGTTTAGCAAGCTCACGCGCTTTCGCTTGCTCGTCTTTTGATAAACGATCCATCAACGTAACAGGACGTTCTTCTGCTATCTCTCCAAGTGTTTGTTCCTGCGTTTTCATTTGCATACCAAAAGGGGATTCCAATAAATCATCTAACTCACTTCGAGTTGAAGGTTTTTCTGTCATCTTCCACGTCTCCCTCATGTTCAGATTCTGGCTGAACGAGTAATTTTTGATTGTTATGCTGATTGACAGCCAATTGTGCATAATCTAATTCCATACGCAATTTTTCAATGTCGCTAGACAACACACGTTTTAAATCCTGCTCCATTACTTTGTTAAGTGATAGCAGCATTTCCCGTGTGTCTTGCAAAGCAATGCGCATTTCTTGGTCTTTAACGGGTTGTCCAACAAGCAACGTATATTTTTCTGTTAATTCAATTGCTGAATCTAAATGAGAATAAAAAAACGGTTCAGCTAAATAGAACTTCCTTGGGTTTTGTTGCACGATGAGTATGATTTTATTGGCAATTTTCGTCATATCCATCAACTGCTTAAAAGAAGAAATCGAACGAACTTTATAATAATTGCCTTGCAACTGTTTGATTTTTTCTTTGCCTTCTTTTATTTGGGTTCGCACATTTTTTAACTCGCTGCGCGTCATGCCAAGACTTTTGGAGTCCGTAGAAATTTGAACTTGCTTAAGGGTGCTGTTGCTAGCGATATAAGTTCCGGCTGCAACTGCTCCAGAAGCAATCAACCCAATTTCTGCACCTAAATAAAGGACTGGGAACATCACAGCCATTATCGGTAGACTCACGGATTGTCTCTTGATAAAATTTTCAATTGGCTTTAAGGGCTTCATGCAAAGGGCCTCCTTCACTGCTACTTAATCTATACGTCCTGCGCATTGAAAAGTTTCATTTCACTGCACTTGCTACTCTATATTTTACGTGAAACAAGAAGTCAATACAAACTTTCGAAACTCGTAAAAAAAATGAATGAAACACTTTACAAGCCTATTAAGATTTGGCACAATGCTAACTAGGGAGAAATGAGGCTGTTGCATGCATGACATTATTTACATAAGAGCAAATTTTGAACCTTGGTGGATGTTTGAGGGATGGCAAGATCAAATTATTTCGCAACAACAGTTCACTTTAGCGGAAAACGCTAGAAACTACCTTGAAGAATTAAAAAAAGAATTCAGCCAACGATTTGCTGAAAACGAGCAAAGAGAGATAGCTTTTTCCTGCTATTGGAATGAAGAAGAAGTAGAGTACTGTGAATCATGTGAAGAAGATTTGCAAATATTTCACGGCTTGATTTGGTTATTTAATGGGAATCCTCAAACAAGTTTTTAGATTTGTTTGACATTTGTGGTTAATTTGATATAATAAATGAAACAATATGAAATCTTGACCAATCACAGCTATTCACATATTCCCAAAAGTGATCAGCAAGTAATGGTACTTTAGGGAATATGTGAATTTTTTATTGAAAAAGATTCCATATTAAAATTTTTCTTACTACAGGAGGTAATTTACATGCAAGAAGGAACAGTAAAATGGTTTAACTCAGAAAAAGGCTTTGGTTTTATCGAAGTTGAAGGCGGAGACGATGTATTCGTACATTTCTCGGCAATTCAAGGTGACGGCTTTAAAACGCTTGACGAAGGGCAACGTGTTGAATTCGAAGTAGAAGAAGGCAACCGTGGACCACAAGCGACAAACGTAACTAAAGCATAATAACCAAGAACCGCTCTTTCGGGAGCGGTTCTTTTTAATGGAATGAAAAAAGGTAATGTCCGTTAGCAATTGATTAGCTTTAATCGGCAAGGTTTTTATTAAGTGTCAGAAGGGTATAAAAAGATGACTGGATAAAGACGATATGGGAGGTTTTCAAAATGGAAGGCAAAGTGAAATCATTTGATGAAAATAAAGGAATTGGTATGATTCTAGGTGATAACGGGGAAGACTTTTTTTTCGAGGAAATGAATATTAACGTAGAAGGATTCCGAAAATTGAATCCAGGTCAACCAGTAAAATTCACCATTTTTGAAGGTGTAGCTGACAAAGAACGTGTAGCCACTAATATTACCTTAGTATTTTAATGGTTAACAGAATGCCCAAGGGGGACAAACAAATGACGAATGAGTATTTGAAAAAACCGATGCCAAGTGAAGAAAAGCAGCATGACTTTTACCAAAAGTTACGGTTAAAAGTGCAGAACTGGGTAGATAGTAAACCGGGGGTTGTCGGAACAGTGAGCGGGTATGTTTTGTTTGCTCCTGATTTGTTCCATTTGTTAACGAGGTTAATGCTTGATAGCCGAATTGATTCGAAAAGTAAAGCGGCTATTGGTGCTGGGATTATGTATTTTATCGCACCCATTGATTTCTTGCCAGAGATTCTCGTAGGACCTGGTGGATTTTTGGATGATGTTGTTGTTGCGGTATTCGTTATCAATACGATGTTAAACAAATTCCCAACAGAAGTCATTACCGATCACTGGGCAGGCGACGAAGATCTATTAGCGCTTGTTAAAAAAGTATCGAATTCAGGAAACAAATACGTTTCCAAATTACCTGCAGGGAGATTAGTAAAACGTTTCACCAAATAAACAATAAAAAAAGCTGAAGATCTGTACAGATCTTCAGCTTTTTTCTGCCTAACAGAAAAAAACAGGCTCCCTCAGTCGTGCGAGGGGAGCCTGTTTTAAGTCAACTAAACGATTGATTAGTTTGTAATGCCTTGCGTCTCTTTCCATTCTAAATATTCATCGTAGCCTAATTGCTTATCAAGAATTGAACCGTCTTCACGGATTTCAATGACACGGTTTGCAACGGTTTGGATAAACTGATGATCATGAGAAGTAAAGACCATGGCGCCTTTAAAAGCAATCATGCCGTTATTTAATGCTTGAATCGATTCAAGGTCCAAGTGGTTTGTTGGCTCATCTAGTAATAGAACGTTAGAATGAGAAAGCATCATTTTCGAAAGCATACAACGTACTTTTTCGCCACCAGATAAAACAGAAGGTTTCTTTTTCACTTCTTCACCGGAGAATAGCATTCTACCAAGGAAGCCGCGCAAGAAAGTTTCGCTTTCGTCTTCAGGTGAGTACTGACGAAGCCAGTCTACTAAGGATGTTTCGCTGCCTTCAAAGTAGGATGTGTTGTCGAGTGGCAAGTAAGCACGTGACGTTGTCACACCCCAACGGCTGTCGCCTGTTTCGGGTTGGTCTTCTTCAGCGAGAATACGAAGAAGCGCGGATTTAGCAAGTGGATCGCCAATCAAGACAATTTTGTCTTCTTTGCTCATATTAAAGCTAATGTTGTTTAACAATTTCTTGCCGTCTACAGTTTGACTAAGATCTCTAACTGTCAACACATCGTTGCCGATTTCACGGCCGACCGTAAAGTTAACAAACGGGTATTTACGAGAAGACGGACGAATATCATCCAGCTCAATTTTATCAAGCATTTTTTTCCGTGATGTCGCTTGCTTCGATTTAGATGCATTGGCAGAAAAGCGGGCGATAAAGGCTTGAAGTTCTTTGATTTTTTCTTCTTTTTTCGAATTTTGATCTGATGCTAAACGCGTCGCTAATTGACTTGATTCGTACCAGAAATCATAGTTACCTACATACAGCTGAATTTTACCGAAATCAAGATCGGCGATATTCGTGCACACTTTGTTCAAAAAGTGACGGTCATGTGATACAACGATGACTGTGTTCGTGAAGTTCATTAAGAAGTCTTCTAGCCATTGAATAGCTTTCAAATCTAGATGGTTTGTTGGCTCATCCAGTAATAGAACATCTGGTTTACCAAACAAAGCTTGTGCCAAAAGCACTTTTACTTTATCTGACCCTGAAAGTTCAGCCATTGTTTTGTCGTGAAGATCCTCAGAAATGCCAAGTCCTTGCAAAAGAATAGCTGCTTCAGATTCTGCTTCCCATCCGTTAAGTTCAGCGAATTCGCCTTCAAGTTCAGCTGCGCGCATGCCATCTTCGTCAGAAAAATCTTCTTTCATATAAATAGCGTTTTTCTCAGACATGACTTCATATAACTTTTTATGGCCCATAATAACTGTTTCAAGGACAGCATGCTCTTCGTACTCAAAGTGGTTTTGTTTTAATACCGCTAAGCGTTCACCAGAACCCATATAGACATTTCCAGACTGTGCTTCAAGTTCACCAGAAAGAATTTTGATGAATGTCGATTTACCAGCACCATTGGCACCAATTAATCCGTAGCAATTACCAGGGTTGAATTGAATATTTACATCTTCGAATAGTTTGCGATCACCAAAGCGAAGACTCACATCGTTTACTGCTATCATTTATACGTACCTCCCAAATTTCACAATAAGATTAGTATACCACGAAATCCACGGAAATCGATAGCAATCGCCCGTGGTCTCGGATAAACTAAAAATAGAAGCAGGTTTTATCTGGATTTGCGTTCTAAATAAGCTTCCAACATACCTAACTCTTTATTTAATAAGTATTCCATCTGAACATAATCACGCCGACCGGGAATATGCTCTTGGGTCAGGCCTTTCATCGAATAGATAAAATAATAGCCACCAATTTGACGGAATAAAACGACGACATGAGGAAATTCATCGAAAATCGCTTTTATATTATAGCGCTTTGCGTAACTCCAATTTACGAGTTTCATTGACAACCCGCCTTTCACACCTCTATTTTAAATGAATAGACAGTGGGAACACAAGTTTGTATTCATTTATAAAATAAATAAAATTTGAGTAAGGAATAAAAATTATAGTAGGATTATAATAGATTTGAGCGAAGATAGAGAAATGATGCTGACCAACGTTTTTTGAAAGGATTGCTTTCACATAAAGTACTGCTAGGATTCTTAAAAGGTAGGCCTTTTTATGTAAATTTTATGGTGACAGACTAGCATCGTTTATCGCAGTCAGTAACTTACCGAGTTTAGTAATTGCTATTTCGCTATGCGGACTTTTTCTGAATGGTTTGTTTATCATGTTTAGTAGATAGCGATAATTGCTGTCTTGTTTTTCTTATTGCACAATAAAAAAGATTAATCGATTTTTCCAGGTTCCATTTTAAACAAAGCTTTAATGGATTTAATTTGGATCGAAACAAGCCAAGAAAGATAGAGAGATATTAAAGGGAAGATGATGCACCAAGACGAAACCATCGTAAATGATAATTCTGAATTGGGAAAAAAAGTCGTGAAATACCAATAATTATAGCTTAAGGTTAAAACCATCGTTACAATCGGTCCAATGTAGATGCGTCTAGTGATAATGGACAGTAAAATTCCGATTCCAATAACAACGATGGGAACGACTAGCAATTGCATAATGATTGGGTCAATAGATTCAATAAACTTCAATCGAGTACCTCCCTGAAAACGAAGAATAAAGTAAAAAAATCTAAACCAATTTTTTATTAGTTGAATAATCAGTTTATTTTAATGGGTAAAAAAAGCTGACACATTAAGCGTCAACTTTTTCCCAAGTAGAGGAAAGAAATTCATCGCGACCAGATGCTGCTCGGTCGTTTTCGTAGTGTTCGGGATTTTTCTTGTGAAAGTCTTGATGATAATCTTCAGCTGGGTAAAAAGGTGTGGCCTCGCGGATTTCAGTGACAACCGGTTTAGTGAAACGTCCGCTGTCGTTGAGTTCCTGCTTTGACTTTTCCGCAATCACACGTTGGCGTTCATTATGAACGAAGATGGATGCACGATAAGAGGGACCACGGTCTTGAAATTGACCTTCGTCGTCTGTCGGATCAATTTGTTGCCAAAAAATATCGAGTAATTGTTCGTAAGAAAAGACATCAGGTTGGAAAGTGATTTCCACAACTTCCAAATGACCTGTTGTTCCAGATTTTACTTGTTCGTATGTAGGGTTTTCAACATGTCCCCCACTATAGCCTGAAACGATCTGTTCAATGCCGTCAAACTGATCGAACGGTTTGACCATGCACCAAAAACAGCCGCCAGCAAATGTCGCTTTTTCCGTCATTTAATCGTCTCCTGTCAGCTTGATAAGAAGAATCTTACCACTCTAGTGGATTTCCGACAATAAAAATGTCTTCTCTATTAATACTAGCAGTGGAACGCTTCCTTTAGCTTACTGAATTTCGGTATAATAATGTGCTGATGGTGAACGACCGCCAAGTATATTCACGGAATGGGGACCGGCACTATTTATTTTATGTCCAGTTGCACTATTTAAAAAATGTCGAAACTTAATGATCACGATAACGTCTTATTGACGTGAAAGTTTAGAAAGGAGTGCATTCCTTATGGAAGAAGAATTACAACCCATTAAAAGAAAAAGACGCAGAAAAAGAAGATTTCGACTGCGTGGTATCATCTTCCTGCTCCTGATTGTCTTGGTCGCTATTGGTACTTATGCATTCATACAATTTAAAAATGGTGAAAGTTTAGCAGATCAATCACAACAAGAACCTGTTACCTTCAATGAAGACGAAGCAAATGGAGAATATGAAAATATTTTAGTGTTAGGTGTGGATTCACGCGGGGAGGAGAAGTCTCGTACAGATACGATGATGCTCGTAACACATGACAAAGTGAACGGCGAAATTAAATTAACTTCATTTATGCGGGATATTTATGCAGATATTCCGGGCTATCAATCTTATAAACTTAATACCGCTTATTATTTGGGCGGTGTTGATTTACTTGCAGAAACGTTAAGAGGTATGTTTGGTGTAGAAATTCATCATTATGCACTAATCGATTTTTCGAGTTTTGAAAGTCTTGTTGATGTAGCTGCACCAAATGGTGTGGAAATTGATGTCGAAAAAGAAATGTCTGAATATATCGGTGTTTCTTTAACACCAGGTGTTCAAAAATTAACTGGTAAAGAACTTTTAGGATATGCTCGTTTTCGTGCCGATAACGAAGGAGATTTTGGACGAGTACGTCGTCAACAGCAAGTTATTACAGCGATGAAAGATGAAATGGCTAGTGTTACGGCTATTCCAAAACTTCCTAAGTTAGCTGGAGCATTACAAGGTTATGTCCAAACCGATATGCCGTTACTGGACCAAGTGAAGTTAGCGGCGCAATTAGCAACTGGAGGAGGCGGGGAAGTTGAACGATTGACTTTGCCGGTTGAAAACAGCTATAGCTATGGGAATTATTCTCACGCGGGCTCAGTTTTGGATATCGATGTTGAACAAAACAAACAGGCGTTACGCGAATATTTGTCGCAACCCTTAGACTAACTTTGTTATAATTATGCTAATATGAGACTATAAAGTTTATTCAGAAAAGAGGAAGCTTATGCAGTCAGAGGACAAGCCATCATTCTTTGCTACTAGTTATATTCGCTTTTTAGGTGGCAGAAACACCCTATTCACGCTAATTTCGTTGCTTTTGCTCGGATTGGTGGTATATATTTTTAGAGAAGTTTCGTTCTTGTTTCATCCTATTAGCGTTTTCATGAAAACAGTCGTGCTGCCGATTGTATTGGCATTGGTTTTCTTCTATTTATTGCGACCGATTTTGCGTATGTTGGAGAATTTTAAAATAGCGCGTATTTGGGGAATTATTATTATTTTTCTTGGTGTAATTGGACTAATCACCTTACTAATCGTCTTGGTTTTTCCTTTTTTACGCTCCCAATTCGAAACATTAATCGTTGATTTCCCAAAATATTTTATGCAATTATTGACGAATGTAGATGGATTTTTGAGAACATCATTTGTCGGCGACTACTATAGTGAATCTAATTTCACGGTTGATACCTTACTTGCCACATTGCCTGCAAATATAGCAGATACGTTGCAAAATACAGTAACCAGTGTCATTACTGGGATTACGGGGTTAATTTCGACGATTACGGGCGTTATTTTGTCGATTGTTATTGTTCCATTTATCTTGTTTTATCTTTTAAAAGACGGCGAAAACTTGCCGGATTATTTCTTGAAACTTTTGCCGCCAAGATTCCGCGATGATACACGTGAAGTATTCGCAGAAGCAGATAAGCAACTAGGTGCTTATATTCAAGGTCAGTTAATTGTTGCATTTTGTATTGGTGTCATGGTTTATATTGGGTTTTTGATTATCGGTATGGAGTATGCATTATTATTAGGAGTCCTAGCAATGGTTACGAGTGTCGTTCCTTATATCGGTCCGGCAATTGCTATTGCACCAGCTGCTATTATTGCTTTAGTAACGTCACCATTCATGCTCGTCAAGCTGGCGGTTGTTTGGACTGTTGTACAATTAGTTGAAGGCAACTTGATTTCACCGCAAGTCATGGGCAAGACCATGTTTATCCATCCAGTGACAATTATTTTCGTCTTATTAACAGCAGGTTCCTTGTTTGGCGTCGTCGGTGTAATTCTAGGAATACCGATGTACGCTTTAGTGCGGGTATTGGTTTCTCATTTTTATAAATTGTTTAAACGTCGCTATAATCGACACGAAATCAATTTAGAAAATCAATACGATTATACAGATTTGTAGTCGTGTTTCAAAATGATCGAATTGTGGTATATAAGTACTAACAAAAGTTGGGGGTTTCCACGATATGAAGTTTAAAGATTTTTTATCATCTATTGGCATTGGGTCACTAAAAGTGAATACAGTGGTTGAGATGCCACATTTAGAAGAAGGCGAAACACTGAATGGTACGATTTATCTTGATGGTGGGGACGGAGAACAGACAATTGATTTTATCGAATTGAATGTCATAAGACTCGTTGAAGATACACGAGATGACAGCGACTTTGATTTTTTTGAAACCATCATTGCGAAACAATCAATGGAGTTTGCAGGATCGGTCAAGTCAAAAGACACGGTCATGCAGCAATTTGAAATTGTTCCAGATGAGCGTTGGATGTTAGAACACCCAAAAGCTAAATTGATTTTACGAACTATTGTCCATGTCAAAAATGGCGTTAATGCAAGAGATGAAGACCTTATCACATATGGGCCGTTAGAGAGCTGAAGTGCAGCTCTCTTTTTTTTATGTAATAAAAGCGAAAGAATTTCTCAATTGAAAAGCAATGCAGTCAAATCTATTAATAATAATATTATATAAACTAAAAAGAGCCTATTTATCCCATGCAAATCAACTGAAAAGGTACAGAGGCTCTGTTTTTATTTACTATGTAAAATATTACATAAGGTTATTAATTGAAATTCAAAACAAAAAACATGCAATACAAGAAAGACGAAAAAAAGGAAATTCTCTTTAAAGAGATTTCCTTTTTTGAAAAGATTTTTAGCTCAACCAAACGCCGCCAAGACAGCTAATAAGTAAAATCGTCATAAAAACACCAGACATGAAGATATCTATGCGACCTAATCGAATAGGGCAGTAATAAGCGCTTCTAATGTTACCTGTAAACCCGCGTGCTTCCATAGCAAATGCTGATCGTTCAGCCTTTCTAACGGCTCCAGCAAGCATGGGAATTAACACACGGTGCATAGCTAGTATTCGTTGCCAACTATATTTCTTCGTTTCAACAACGCGCAGTCTTTGAGCTTGTTGGATTTGTAAAAATTCTTCTTTCATAACCGGTAAAAATTGATAGCCGACCATTACACCATACGCAAGCTTCGGGGAAAGCTTTAGCTGTTGCATGAGACTCATAATAAACTTTGCCGGATCGGTCGTAAAAGCGAATAACAAAGACAAAGTCGAGAACGCCATAACGCGAAAAGCTAGTGACAAAGCGTATGCCCATTGTGTATCAGTCACATCAATTCCAGCAAATGACCAAATAACGGTACCGCCAGTATTTGCGCCGAATACGACAGTAGTCCATAAATAACCAAAAGCACCAATCGAAAAAGGGAGCATGAAGACCAACCATAGCTTCCAATTTGTACGACTCATTGTTAGTTGTAAAAGAATGATGCCTAGCCAAAACAACAGGGGCGTCCACGGATTAAAAAAGAACGCAATAATAAGCATTGAAATCGTCACTAAGATAAATTTGATTGAAGGATTCATGTCATGCAAAAGATTTTGCAAGGTCAGCCACTCCTTTTGGTGCTAGTAAATGGTGTAACGTGAGCAGTCTTTCGTTCTGCCATACGTCTTTTGCTGCAAATTTACCTGTCAACTTGCCACCTTTAATGAGTAGCACCGAATCAGCAAGGCTCGCCGCAAATTCCATATCGTGTGTCACAATCAAAAGCGTTGTACCTTCCCGAGAGCGCTGGTCAATCAATTCAAAGAGTTCGAGCAGCGCGGCAGCATCCTGCCCAGAAGTCGGTTCGTCCATCAATAGTACTGGGCGTTTATCGGCGAGCATAGCGGCAATCGCTACACGGCGTTTTTGTCCGTGGCTAATGGCGAAAGGATGAGCGTTGTGAATTTCATCCAGACGTAAGTTTGTCATTAATCTATCGAGTTCTGAGCGACTAGAGGCTCCTGAATAAGCGACTTCTTGAGCGACTTGTTGCGTCAAAAACAAATACTCAGGAGATTGTGGAACATAGCCAATGCCTTTTGACTCAACAGTACCGGTCGACTTTTTGTAAATACCACATAGTGATTTGACGAGTGTGGATTTACCGCTGCCATTAGGTCCCGCAATAACGACTATTTCACCGCGTTCAACTGAAAAGGATAAAGGCGACAGCAATTGGCAGTTGTTAATCGTGAATGACAGTTCTTCAGTTCGTAATGCTGTGGTCTCTCGTATTGCAGAATAGCGTTTGGGGAATAAAACCGGCTCTCTCTGTGTAAAAGACTGGTCCACTACTAGCCGACCATCCCCATCCAGTTGGATTTCTCGTTCGAAAAAGGAACCCCAACTGCTTAACCTGTGCTCAACCGCGACAATAGTTAAAGAAGATCTTGTCTGTAGTTTCTCTAGCCAGTTGACAAATTGTTGTGCTGTATACGGATCCAAGTGAGAAAGCGGTTCATCTAGCAATAACACTTCCGGGTCCATGATTAGCGCACAAGCAGTTGCAACTCGTTGTTTTGTACCACCTGACAACGACTGAATGACGGTTTTTCTTAGATAGGTCAGGTCCGTCAATTCTAAAACCGCGGTAATGCGAATGTCCATGTCTTCAAAAGGTGTATGCAAGTTTTCTAATGTAAACGCCAGTTCTTCTTCAACGGTAGGCATGCAAAACTGTGAATCAGGATCTTGAAAAACTGTTGCAACGCGGTGATTGATTTCTCCAGGGGCATAATCACTAGCTGGTTTTCCAAATAGGCGAATTTCACCGTCAATTGAGCCATCGCAGTTGTCAGGATACAAGCGATTTAGTATATACAAAAGCGTGCTTTTACCGCAACCACTGGGCCCAGAAATGACTAGCTTTTCGCCTCGACAAACCGAGAATGAAAGATTTTCTAAGGTTTTTTTAGAGTCTTCAGGAAAGTGAAACGACACTCTATTTAAAGAGAAAATCTCTTCAGGCATTGATATCACCTTTTTTCGTTCGAGCAATGGCGTAACCGCGGAGTGATCCGGTCGCAAGTAAAGCGTCTCCGATATACTTTCCACCAATACCCGCAATTATTGCCCCACTAAGAACGCGAATCGTAAACATTAACGCGACGAATGATGGATCCAGTGCTGCATAACCAGAAATGAAGTAGCCGTAAACAAAGCTGAAAACAGCTGATCCGATTCCTGCAAGCATAAGCACCAAAATAGTGAAATGCTTATAACCGGTTAATGCAAATGCCGCTTCAGCACCGAGCCCTTGAATAACACCAGATAAAATGAGACGCGGGCCGACAGCATTGCCAATTAGGACTTCAATTGCCGCAGCCATCGTTTCAGAAAGAAAGGCAGCACCCGGCTTGCGGATAATATACATGCAGATTATTGATACAATAAACCAAATACCGAACATCCATTCATAAGCAAGTGGTCCAATTATAGCTGCCCAAATATTCGCTGCGTGAACAAACAATAAATAGACGATGCCGAAAACGACCGCAAATAACGACATCAATACCACTTCTTTTAATTTCCACGACTTCAACATATTATGCACCTCCATGAGACGAACTATTGATGCTCATGGATATGGTCATGACCAAATGGCGATGTTTATCAGAGCGGGCATTGGTGAATGCTTCTTCATAAAAATCGAATACCTCATGAATATCGCCATGAATACCACTTGCGTAATGCATGGAATCGTTGAAAACGCCTTGATGTTTAGCGCGCTCGACTTCACGGTAAATTACTGTCATGTAATCTGGATTGTTCATCGGGTATAGCGCAAATTGTGAAGATACGTATTGTTGTGTATTGTCGGTATTTACTAGCACATCGTCTTTTTCTAAATAGACATCACCTGACGAATCACCAGGACAACCAATTGAAAAAGTGCCGGACAGTGCGACATGTTCGCCTGTCTTTGCCGTATGCAAGGCTAGAACTTTAGCGACATTAAAGACGTGAACTTGCTTGCCTCGTATTACTGTAGAGACGTCGTCCGTATGCATCCAAACGTTCGATGTGTCGGTATCGTTTAACGCCCTTTTAATTACTTTGATAAAATCGCCAGTCATCGGATGCAGTGAAAAGCGAAATCCGACGATGGGGTTTGTGCCGCATTGCAGTGAGTCCATGAATAATTCCTCCTTAAAAATGTGCACAAAAAAGACCGCATCCGTGAAGATGCAGCCATAGTCTACAAATAATTAATAAAAGAAATTATTTCAGAAATGCGCCGCACTTCCTCACGCAGGTATTATCCTGATCGAGTTTTGAGGGATCGAAGCTTGCGCTTGCATCTCAGCCAAAGTGGGCACCCCTAGTGCAGAAAACGGTATGCGGTTTTTGTGTTCGGGTTGTTCCCGATGAGTTTAGTGTAGAGGAAGTGACTGAGGAAGTAAAGAGGGGATTTGGAGACAGTAGAAGTGGCGAGAGGGGTTGAGAAAGAGAGACAGGTGAAAGTCGCTCCGATCGCTTTGGGCATGGCTCTCGCACTAAGTCAGAAAAGAACACCTGTCTCAGTGCTTCGCCGAGCCCGTGACCGCGCCTCGCTTGGTGAGTTGACAGTAGGGGAGAAGTAAAGTTAGTTTTTTGTGATTTCTCATGAGCTTATAGTTTGTAATAGCTTGCGAAAATCCTTCAAAGCTTTTACGAATGTTTTTTGCAAATGAAATATCGGGCAACATCATACGTAGCTTTTCGATAGGATAGTATTAGTAAAAATGAAAATCACAAGATTACTTTGCTTAATACTTGTATAAAATGGAAGAACTGCACTGTGAAATGGAATTGGAATAAGACAAGCATCATTCTTCTATATTCTCATGAAAAGCTTATGAAGATGGACCTCCCCAAAGTGGAGTTGGCCTCGTATTGGTTTAAAGAATGGACAGCTGAATTAAACGGGAAATAGCCAGCAAAGACTGGTGTTTGAATGTAACTTAAGTGCAGTTAAGTTACATTCAAATTGGTCAGGAAGTAACGAGTTGGAACTTTTAAAAAGGAGTTTAGTAGCTTGAGAGAATTTTTGCATGAGCAATCAAATCGATTACAAGACAAGAATAGTAGCTTTACACTAGTGCCAAACAAAGAGAATGAGCTAGAGCATCAATTAAGCTGCTTTTTTAATATCTGAATGTAACTTAATGTGAATTATGTTACATTCACTTTCTTTTCTATGGCTCTTCAATAAGTCGCCGGTAGCCAATGTTTTTTCAGTTCGTCAAACGTTCCTTCACCCTAAAAAATGATATACTTTAAAAAAAGAAATAAATAATTTTATTTTAAAGTTAGGGGTGAAACTAATGAGTGGTATTATGCCGAAAAAAAGAGCGTCTGAACACGGACTGAAGCCCGGAAAAAAAGCAAAAAGACGGGTACGTGTTTCGCAGCAACGACAATTGAGCATCCCCAAAGATTTTTACCTGGCTCTTGGACTCACCGATGAAGCCGTCATGGAATTTACGGGGACAGAGATCATCATCCGGCCTGCCACATTCGAAGAAGTCGATTTCTCTGCAGATATTTTACAAGACTTAATCGCTCAAGGTCTTTCTGGGCAAGAGTTGTTGCAAGAATTCAAGAAAATCAAAGCCCGCATTCCAAAAGCCCTGCAAGCATTGGAACAGGAAACGATGGCTCAGCCTGTCATCCAAGGAAGTTTAGACGACTATTTAGACGCTCTGGAGGATAATGAAGAAGATGAGTGAAGACTTGTTGCCAGTTCAGCTCAGCAAACGAGCTGGAAAAGAGTTGAAAAAGATCAAGAAGTCCGACCAAGTCCTCTATCGGAAAATGGACGAAGCCATTACGAGCATCCGTAAGGATCCGGCCATTGGCGAAGCGAAAAAAGGGGATTTAAAAGGCTATTCCTGCTTGGACGTTCATCACAGAGGCACCAATTATGAGCTGTGTTATGCCCTACGAGAAAATGAAGAGGGCGAAATGGTTCTGGTTGTATTACTGGGGACTCGCGAAAATTTTTATTTGGAATTAAAACGGTATCTAGGCAACTGATAAAAGCCATCCTAAGCAAAGGATGGCTTTTTGTTGGATTAAATACAGCTAAAAAATGAAATTTTGAATGTAACTTAAGCGCAGTTAAGTTACATTCAAAACAAAGATAATTTCTGATTGACCAAATATCCGATAGTAGGATTATTACAGGATTTATTTAGTAGAAAAAGACTTTAATCACCTGATCTTTCTGAACTAAATGTTTTTCTGCATTAATCTATCACAACATTTAATTTAATGACTGGAGAAAAATCTTTCCAAAAAGATGAAGGCGAATGTATGAAATTAATATTTAAGTCCTTAACCTTCAGCAATTATTACATACAGCCTTTTTTTATTATTAACTACAGCAATATCCCCCTGGTTTGGGCTAGCTGCTTCATAGATTACTGTACCTACCGCCAACTTAGAAGCTGCCCCATTTACAAAATCATCAGCGTCATCTGTTTGAGTTTTGATTTCAAGTACTTTTTTCCCTAATTCTAATTCCGGATAAAAATCTCTGTCGATCTCCTCGGCATTGATGTAAGTAAGATCATCCACCATGATAATGTCCGCATCTGGATTTTCTGTTAACCGTTCCTCACACATTGTGAGACCCATTTAGCATTAAATAAATTAAGACATTTTAATTTGTTTACCCTATAAAAATTTAAAAAATTAAAGAAGTTCACTCTTTTTGTCGTCAAATTTGAATGTAACTTAATCCTAAGTAAGTTACATTCAGAATACTAGTTCCAGTGAAATTCGACGAGTAGCAATAGGAAACAAAAGCCCCTTAGAAAACCAGTTGATTTCCTAAGGGGCCTTCTTTTAGCTGAATAAGTAATGTTTACTTTTGCTCGAAGTTCGCTTTAACGTATTGATTGTCAGAAGCTTTGGTTGTGCGCTTGATGGCAGGACGTGTGATCGAAAACACTGCGCAGCCAAGAGCGACAACAACAATAACAGCGCCAACCCACGGCATACTTGAAACTGAGCCGGTTTGAGTCAAAGCGATTCCACCGATTGCCGAACCGAGCGCAATACCTACTTGAAGTGCAGAATTATTAAAACTTTGCTGAACGTCAGACGTTGCTGGATCCGTTTCAATCAAGTAGCTTTGCTGAGCAGGTGCAAGAGTCCAACTGAGTGCTGCCCAAATGATCATTACCGGTAAGAAGACGATCAATGAGAATGTAGTGAACGGAAGGAAAAACAACACGATCGCAAACGCAGAGATCACAAGAATGATACTCTTTTTCGAACCAATCGAATCAGATAATGCGCCGCCAATTGCGCCCCCACTTACTGCCGCTATACCAAACAGTAAATAACAAATACTGATCCACGTCGAGTTTAGCTGCAAGTTCACTTCTAAGTAGGGTGTGAAATAAGCATAAACGGTATAATGCCCAGCCAGCATAAACAAGGTTGCAAGGTGTGCAGTGCCAATTTTTGCGCTCGCCACTGCTTTTAACTGCTGTTTAAGTGGAACTGCAGTGCCACCAGGAATTGGCTGGATGTAAAGTGCAATTAGCACCATTGAACCGATCGACAACAAAGCGATACCGAGGAAAATAAAACGCCATCCAAAAGCGTCTGAAATGAGAATCCCAAGCGGCACACCAAGAACCAGTGAAGAACTAATGCCCATAAAAATAAAACCAATTGCTTTGGCACGATAACGTGGTTCCACAAGCTTCGCAACAATGGTTAGAGACAAAACGACGATAAGTGCTGTACTCGCTGCAGTGATCACGCGTGCAATCATCATCCACGTAAAGTCAGGGCTGAAATAAGTTAGTAAGTTACCAAGAAAAAAGACAAACATAGAAATTAAATAAACTTTTTTTCGTTCAACTTTGCTGGTGGCGACAAGTAAGACCGGACCGGCAATAGCAATAATCATGGCGAATACGGTAATCAGCTGTCCAGCGGTTGCTAAAGATACATCGAATTCTTCCGCAATTGTCGGCAAAATCCCCCCCACAATTAGTTCGACAAGTCCAACAGCGACGGTAGACAAGGCTAAAATATACACTTTTAAATTCATTTTTGTACGCTTCCTTTCTTGAGTGCATTAATCAAACTCTCAAAGATCTTTATGAGAAAACATAAAAAAATCCTGCTTACAAAAAACGAACAAGTCGTTTTCTGTAAGCAGGATTTTTCGGCTCCTGGTAGAGACCCCTAAGCCATATCCTTAAGGTTATACAGATGCATATAATAAGTACTTTAAAAATAGTACTACAGTCTAGAAGTTTCTGCAAGTATGCTACTAAATAGCTCAAAATTTATAATGAAAATAATTATTCAACTGCTATATGTTGAACTAATAAACCGATAGCAGTCGATATTCCGCAAAACAACTCGCTTGCCGGGGACTCGCGCTGAAATCCACTCGGGCTAAACGCCCGAGTGGATTTCAGCACTTCGCTTGTTCCCCAAGGCGTCTTCGCTATTTTGCTCTATCTCTTCAGAGACACTTCCCAGCAAAGGCTTGTCCATGGCGCCGAAGCGGCATATTTGTTGGATTCTTTAATTCAACAAATATAATTTAAAATTACATTCTCTAGATGGGCACTATGTGCTATTATATGTAAGATATTCCAATTTGAAAGGAAGTACACGATGAATCAGACGAGTATTCAGTCAAACAGAGAAACTACGTATTTTATTATTAGCTTAGTTTTCAGCATTGTTATTTACGCACTAGCAGCTGTATCGATTATCGGTATTGCCATTGTCTTAACCATTTTTATCATTTTACTTTTCACAAACGCAATTATGCTTGGTTCGATTCGCGGAAATGGAGTCCGGATTCATGAGCGGCAGTTTCCAGACGTTTATGAGCGTGTCCAAGTTTTAGCGAAACAAATGGAACTGAAAAAAGTGCCGGATGTTTTTGTCATTCAATCGGAAGGGGCACTTAATGCTTTTGCAACTCGTTTCTTCGGTCGCGACATGGTCGTTTTGTATTCTGAAGTGTTTGAACTGGCACGCGAGCAAGGGCAAGAAGAGCTAGACTTTATCATTGCTCACGAACTGGCACATATTAAACGCCGCCATGTATGGAAAAATTTATTGATTTTACCAGCTGGATTTATTCCGTTTTTAGGCGAGGCGTACAGCCGGTCTTGTGAATACACGTGTGATCGTCATGCTGCGTTTACAATTCAAAACGCGTCAGCTGCAAAACGTGCATTAACACTTCTTGGAATTGGCAAGAAGACATATGCAGAAGTAAACGAAGATGCTTATTGCGAGCAAATCGCTACAGAGTCAAACGCTGTTGTGTGGTTAAGTGAAGTGTTATCGACGCATCCCCGCTTACCAAAACGTATTCAGGCTATCAGCCAATTTGATAATAAGGATGCCAAGTTTTACGAGCCTGCTCACGGCAAAATCGTTGTGGGTGCCGTAGCAATGCTCGGTGTGCTCGGTGCTGCTTACTTGCTGACGGTTGCTCTTTTTGCCGGAAGCGCATTTGCTTTTTCGCAGTTCTTGCCGGATTTTGAAGATGCTCTTTATGAAGAGGATTACGCAGTAGAAGGCCAAACCGCTTTAATGTCTGCTGTTTCGATGGATGACCTTGCAGCAGTTGAAGAAGCAATTGCAAACGGGGAAGAGTTGAATGCAAAGGATTCTGAAGGAGCAGATGCTTTGATGTACGCCACTTATTCTGGAGATTTGGCGATGATGGCGTATTTGTTAGATGCTGGAGCAGATGCCAATACGGCGGATGACTACTCAACAGCACTTGGAACAGCTGTGATCTATGGTGAAAATGAAAGCGCATTGCTGCTAGTGGAAAACGGAGCAGATCCTGCTTTGCCTGGACCGGACGGCTTGAGTGCAATCGATCATTCGGGGGCTGAGAGTAGAGCGGAGTTTTTGGAGATGTTGGAAGAAGGAAATTGATCTTACTTGGTCTTCAATAATTACTTGAATAGTTTCGTTTTTTAACCTACATCCCAATTGATAGAGAAACCAAAAGAGTGGAAAACTCTCTTGGTTTCTTTATTTTTTTATGTAGAATGAACTTGTGATGCGCGTAAATGTTATTAGAAGGGGAGAAAGTTTTGATCATCATGCCTATAGAGAAAACTGCAAAGCACCAGTAATACGATCGGTTTTTTAAGTATGCAATAATTGTTCCTCAAAAAATGATTCGGTGCTTTTAGATCAATTATTCTTTACGAAATACCCAAGCACGCTGAGCCACAAAGCCAACGATAAAGAGAATGGCATCCACACCGACTTTCAAAATCATCTCTCCACGTCCGAGCCACTCGGCATAAAGCAAATGAACTGAACCGGCAGAAGTTAGCATGATAAACGCAGCCAGTATATAATAACGAACAAGCGACTTACTGGATCCTTGTTTAAAGACTTTATTGCGGTTGACGTAATAATTAAACAATGAAGACAAAATGCGTGCCGCAATGGTTGCTAAAATAATGAACAGCTCTGGAGCGGGATCTTTAAGCAGTTGGATAAACACCCAATAAAGTCCGATGTCCAGTGCAAAAGATGCTCCTCCTGACAACCCATAAAAGATAAATACTTTATAAATATGGTAGGAATCTCTCAACGGGTGGAAATGGGAGGTTTGGTTGTCATCTAAATAGATGGTGTCAATTGTCACTTCTCCTACACCCATCTTATTTTTTCCTAAATACGCCAACACATTCATTTCATATTCAAATCGCTCACCGATTACCGTAAGCATTTGGGGGAGGTAGTTGACCGGAATGCCTCTTAAACCGGTCTGTGTGTCAGAGAGGACAACGCCGGTTGAAAGTCTAAATAGCAACCGCGTAAAGCGATTGCCAAATCGACTTCTAAATGGAATGTTTTTTCCAGTGAAGTCTCGAACACCAAGCACAACTTGATCAGGTGTCTTGAGCAAATATTGCGCTAATTTTACCATGTCATTGGCTGAATGCTGACCATCTGCATCCGCTGTGATGACGGCTTTAAATGGAAGTTTTTTTGTGAGTATGTAGTGAAAAGCTGTTTTTAAAGCGCGCCCTTTTCCTTGGTTAACGGCATGACTCACTACTGTTATTTCTTTATGTAATTCCAGTGACTTAAATATAGTCGAATATTCTTTGCCGCTGCCATCATCAACAACGATAATGTTTTGGAAACCAGCATCGATTATTTGTTGGACTACATTCAAGCATTTTTGATCTGGTTTATATGCTGGAATAATAATAGCGAATGGTTCCACATAGGGCCTCCTTTCTGCTTTTGCTAGCACGTGAAGTTTACCATCAAGCGATTAACTAAATGCTTTGACAGTAGAGTCTTCATTATAAGAATACCCTCGTGTCATTGACTTCACACAGTATTTAAAAAAGTTAGTAGAAATTTTATCTGAATGTTAAAAGTGATTAGTAAAAAAAGAGGAACTTTAATAATATCTAAGAAGTAGAGCCTTATTTTTAAAGGTAAAATCAATAAGAGTGTTGAATGACTTTTAAAAAATTAAGTCATCAAACTATAGGTTTCCAAATAGTGGTAAGTTACAAGTGTGTTCAGTAAAAAGGAGAGTAATATCCGTGTCAATCACCAACTATGCTAAGTTTCAGCAATACAAAAAAAGGATTCAATCGATTCCATCGTCATATACAAAAGAAGAACTAATTACCGAAGAATTTTTACTGGCAAGAGACGACAAGAAAAAGTTAGAGATTTATTATGCGCCTTTTGAGTATGTGAATAAAGATGCAAAAATAGTAATTGTGGGCATCACACCTGGATTTCATCAAATGAAAAAATCGTTTTCAACGGTGATAGATGCAGCAGGGGCAGAACACAATGATGAAGAAATTCTTCGGAAAGTAAAAAACAACTCTAGTTTTGAAGGACCTATGCGAAATAATTTAGTAAAGATGCTAGATGAGTTGGAGTTGAATGAGCATTTGGGTTTGTGTTCCAGTTTAGAATTATTCGAGGAAGCTAGCCACTTGGTACATACAACATCCGTAATTGCTTATCCGGTATTCTATAATGGCAAAAATTACAGCGGCTCAACTCCGAATTTAGTGAAAAACAAGCTGTTGAAAAAATACATGACAGAGAATTTTGCGGAAGAATTAAAGGATTTAAGTGAATCTTTGATTATCCCTTTAGGTGTAAACGTTTCGAATGCCTTGAATTATTTAGTAGAGCAACGAGTGATTTCAAGCGAGCAAATTCTCTCAGGTTTTCCGCACCCTTCAGGAGGCAACGGACATCGCCATAAGCAGTTTGCAGACAATAAAGACGCGATGAAAAACAAACTGAAAGATCATTTTGCGAAAGTAAAATTCATCAACTAATTTAACGAAAAGGAGATGTCCGTATGCCACTAGAAATCGTCCGAAACGACATTACGAAGATGACGACGGATGCTGTTGTCAATGCTGCCAACAGCCATTTAAAAATGGGTGGCGGTGTGTGCGGTGCTGTATTTAATGCGGCAGGAGCTCAGGCGTTACAAAAGGCATGCGACCAGATTGGTTATTGCGCTGTGGGAAGAGCGGTGCATACAGATGCTTTTGCGCTGAATGCCAAATACATTATCCATACGGTTGGACCTGTCTGGCAAGGGGTAGCCACAACGAAGAAGAAAGGCTTCGAGAATGTTATAAAAATTCACTAGAACTTGCTTATGAGCTTGGCTGTGAGTCGATTTCTTTTCCGCTCATTTCCACTGGAATATTTGGCTATCCAAAAGAACCGGCTTTGCAGATTGCCATTTCCGCAATTGACCTATTTTTGAAGGCGCATGAAATGCATGTGTCTGTAGTGGTGTTCGACAAACAATCTTTTGGAATCAGTAAAAAACTTTATCGATCCATTTCGGCTTTTATTGATGATAATGAGGCAAGTGTGCTAGAGGAGAAGAGTACTCGCTATCGTAAGAAAAGTAGTTCAGAACCTGCCTCTAGTCCAGAAGCAGAAGCTGACGTAGCATCCCATTTACAGGCTATTTTTAAAGGTATGAATGAATCTTTTTCACAACGACTACTCCGCTTTATTGACGAAAAAGAAATGACAGATACTGAAACCTATAAAAAAGCGAATATTGATCGCAAGCTGTTTTCCAAGATTCGGAACAATACAGACTATACCCCTTTAAAAAAGACCATTATCGCTTTTGCAATAGCTCTTGAACTGGATCTGGCTGAAACAGAGGATTTACTTGAAAAAGCAGGATATCGATTATCGCGTAGCCATAAATTTGATTTGATTATTCTTTATTTCATTGAACGTAAAAATTACGATATTCATGAAATCAACGAAGCTTTGTTCGCGTTTGACCAAATGCTTCTCGGTGCGTGAGATGTCGCTTTAAAAGCGACCCATTTGATTGTTGAAAATCATATTCTTAAGTTGTAAAGAAAACTTGAGGAGGAATAGATGATGAAAAACAAAACGACAGAATTGGTGTTTATTCTCGACAAGAGTGGATCAATGGCTGGACTAGAGCAAGATACCATTGGTGGCTTTAACGCATTGATCGAAAAGCAGCGGAAGCTTTCGGGCGACATCCATGTTACAACCGTATTGTTCAATCAAGGCTACGAACTCTTGCATGACAGAATTTCGTTAAAAAGTGTTTCTCCACTAGCTGAAAAAGACTACCAGGTAGGAGGAATGACGGCGCTACTGGATGCAATCGGTTTGACAATACAGAAAATAAGCAATGTACAAGAACAGCGAGCAGGTAAAGTAATGGTTGTGATTACGACAGATGGCTTAGAAAACTCCAGCTGTGAATACACGTATAAAAAAATCCATGAAATGATTGCGATGCAGAAAAAACAAGCACACTGGGAATTCATCTTTCTTGGCGCGAATATCGACGCAGTCGCGACAGCGCGTCAATTTGGAGTAAATGAGGAATTCGCGGTCAACTACCATGCAGACGCTAAAGGAACTCAGTTAAACTATGACGTATTGAGTGAGGCTGTCACTTCTTTTCGAACTGGAAAAAAGGTCGATCGCAGTTGGAAAAAAGATATTGAAAAAGACTTTACTACTCGCGCGAAGAAATAAAGTTCCTTCGTTTCCTTTCATGAGGAAACGAAGGTTTTTTACTTGCTGAGTTAAAAGCTAAAAGTTACTTTTACTCTCTGCTACTCACTTCTTCCTGAAGATAATCTGCAAAATCAAGACAAGTAATTTTATCTGTGATTATTTCTGAATTTCTACACTCATAAATTTCACGAATACACTTACTCAAATCAATAGCAAAATTATTTTTGCTGTACTTGGTAAACTTTCTCAAAAGGCTATGCGAAGACAAAGCCATTGCTTGGAAACTTCATTTGTACCGATTCACCGCTGCCTCTGCCGAACAAGCTCTTAAGCTAACTGACTGTGACGACATCCGGTTCTAAATTACCCGACCATGCCACCGTTGCGTTTGGGTTGTAGAATGGTTCTGTAAAACGAGGCTTCTTGCGAGCGATAAAAAAGGAGTTTTTTATCTTAAAGAGAATTAAGAGGAGGAATGGCTAATGAGAAGGAGGGATCGCTTAATGGAAAACGTTACAGAAGGTTTTATCTCTGTTACAGGAGGGCGAATTTGGTATCAAGTCAGCGGTGATGGTCCCGGTATCCCGCTTTTGGTTTTGCACGGCGGTCCAGGTGGCAAAAGCAGCGACAACAGTCCACTTTGTCGATTAGGCGACGAACGACGAGTGATTCACTACGACCAACTAGGCTGCGGAAAATCAGATCGACCAACAGACACGAAACTTTGGACAGTCGAGCGTTATGTAGAAGAGCTAGGGCAAGTAATTAAAGCATTGAAACTTGAAGAAGTTCATATTCTGGGACACTCCTGGGGAACGATGCTAGCTGCTTCTTATTTGTTCGAAAAGCCAGACGGTATCCGCAGTGTTATTTTTTCTGGTCCCGCTTTAGATGCACAGAGATGGGAACGCGACCAGCGCAATTACTTGAAACAATTTCCGCAAGAGATTCGGGATACAATCAAACAAAGTGAACTAAAAGGTACGACAGACTCTGCAGCATACAATAAAGCAATGCTGGTCTTTTATAAGCGTCATGTATGCCGTGTTGATCCATGGCCAGAAGAAATGCTAGAAGACATGGTCAAGATGAACCAACAAATTTATAACTTCATGTGGGGTGCTTCCGAATTTACCGTTACCGGCACATTAAAGAACTTTGATGCAACTGGACGCTTGCATCAAATTGAAATCCCTACTCTTTTTTCATGTGGTCGCTATGATGAGGCTACGCCAGAAGCAACAGAGCGTTATGCAAAGCTCGTTCCAGGTGCAGAATTCCATATTTTTGAAAACAGTTCTCATATGCCAGCAATCGAAGAACCGCAGGCATATGTAGCAATGATTCGTGAATGGCTAAGTCGGCATGATTTGCGATCGCAAGTATAAAAGAAGTTTTATAGAGAAAGTGGAGTAAGTTGCTAAAAAAATTAGTACTATAAAAAGCTTCTTTTAACATTAAAAAGTAAACGAATCAACAGAAAATCCAGCATCCTGTGAGCAAACGACAAAAAAATGTACATTCAAAAATAATCATGATATCCTAATGTGGATAGATGTTATCCACATTGGGAGACATTCGTTTTTCATAAAAAGATGATGTACATGCACGAAAAAAAGCAATAACTGGCCTACTACTAGCCAGTTTACATAACTAGGAAATGTACCAGACAGGTGGAATACAAATGAAAGATTTTCAATCTCATAACGGCTTTGCACGAACGTTCAAAGAAAATAAATTAACGCTTGGAATTTCGTTCCCTTTAGAATCGGCTAGAGACAATCCGTTTGCAATGGACATAGCCTCACAGATGACACTAGCGAAACAAGCAGAAGAAGCTGGATTTGCTTCTTTGTTTGTAAGGGATTCTCCACTTTTTGATCCAAACTTTGGAGATAAAGGTGTTATCCACGACCCATTTCAGTTACTTGCTTACACAAGTGCGTACACAAAAGAGATTGCTCTTGGCATTGCCAGCGTCATCACAACGTTACGGCATCCGCTTCACTTAGCAAAGTCCGTTGCTTCTTTAGATGATTTATCTGATCAAAGACTCTTATTAGGTGCTGCAACGGGAGACCGTCCGATAGAGTTTCCGGCATTTAAAGTAGAACGACAAGAACGTGATGAGTTGTTTAGAGAATCTATTTGGGTCATGAGAAAAATATGGGAAGAATCGTTTCCCCAAATACATTCAAAGAGAGTGGAATTAGTCGAGGGGGACGTTATTCCTAAACCTCATTTAATGGGTATCCCAATCCTCGGAACAGGCTATTCTGGACAAACAATTGAGTGGTTAGCGGAACATACGGATGGCTGGATGTTTTATGCACAAGAGGCAAATCGTCAGAAAGAGCTAATCAAAATTTGGAGAAACGCAACAGGTCGATTTAAACCGTTTTCTCAACCATTGGTGATCAATTTATCAGAAAATCCAAAGGCTTCTCCTAGACCTATTCCGATCAAAGTTGGCTTTACGTCAGGTCACCAGTTTTTGGTCGACTATCTTCATGCCCTGCAAAGGATGGGGGTTAATCATGTCATTCTGAGTTTAACTAATGGCAATCGACCTATAACTGAAGTCATACAAGAATTAGGTGAGTATGTTGTCCCACATTTTCCTGCACATACAAACTACATGCGTGAAATAGCGGTAGATAAAACTAGGTAAAATTACAGACTAAACGGTGCATTTACTCATTTTTTGAAGCCAATGTTCTAAGAAACGGTTTGAACGAAAAAGACTCTTTGCCGGTATTTCGGCAAAGAGTCTTTAAAGTGTTGAATCCAGTTCAACTTCTTTCGTTCGATCACGGTACCAGCGGTGAAATATGTCAACAAGTGAATTGGGTACATCTTCAAGATAAGACGTATGAACGGGTCTCGCGCGCGTGACTGTTTGAAGAGAAGAAAGTCCAAATGCACGTTGAATCCGGTTTTGCGTAATTTCAACTTCCACAATTTTTTCTCGCTTCGTGATAAATAGAGTAGAAGTAAAGCCGCCATTTTTCAATTGAATCAATTCTTCATTTAAACAATAACGTGTGTGGAGGAAATCCAGGGTACGCGACATAACAACTACTATTAGTAAGACAATAGAAACGATCCACCACATATTTTGAATTTTCAAGAAGTTGGATTGGAAGTAAAACAACAATGCAGTCGCAATTAGCCATAGCCAGCTTGGCTTTAGCAAACGAATCCAAAGTGCACGTTTCGGCAGTCGTTGCATGTCTTCTTGAATGCGATAGCCGGGTAACAATTCAGTAACGATTGCATATGCTTTTCGCTTTGGCAGAAAAGGATAGAGCGAGCTAATATTTAACTCTTCTGAACCCAAAGACAGGCTGCCGGCACTAATCAGCTTAACTTCTGCCAGTCCAAGAATACGTTTTGTAAAAGATTGTGTAATTTCAATGGCTTGAACGCGCTCTTTTGCGATTGAAAAAGAGGCTTGCGACAACAGACCTTTTTTGATGTACACACGCTCACTATCAGAAGAAATCTCATAGTTCCCATATTTAATAAATGAGTGGACAATCCCGAATACGAAAGAAGCCAGAATAATTAGGGTAGTTACGATAGCAATCATCCAAGTCGATGCTAGCAAACTTGTGCCCACTCCGCTTAATCGTTCTTCAAAGCCGCTAAATTCAGAAACATTGTAGTATAGGGAAACGAGCAATGGCACAAGTAGCAAAAAGCTAAAGGACGTCATAGACGCTTTAAATAAATCCTTACGTGTCGGTTCGAAATGAATGACACGCTCTTTCAGTTTTTTCTGCCCAGGCTCGATTTGTTCAGCAGCAGGAAGCTCTTCCGTATCGTCTGAAATTGTCTCGTGTTCCGTCGCAACAGATTTGTTGCGTTGTTGGACTGCAGATTCTAGCCGCAATGCTTCCTTTCTTGTGACAACTTCGAATTTTACAGAAGAATTCTCACCAGCAATACCCGTTTCGAAACTAATCGATGTCAGCCCCAATAAACGGTGAGCAAATGATATGTGACGGTTGATGTTCTGTACTTTTGAAAAAGGAATCGACTGGTCAGTTTTACTGAACACACCTCTTCGCAAATAGAATCGTTGGTCATCGATTGCATAAGTAGTTGTGAACCAATTTAAAACAGCGAATACAACGGATCCAAGAAAAAATAGCAAAAATGCGTAACGACCGTAAACCAAAAGCATGGAGCTATTGTCTGCTTGAAAAACGAATAAGACTAAAATGAAAAAAATTGAGCTTCGAATCAGTTTTCCGATTTTAAAAAGAAGAGAAGCTGGATGATGGCGACGATTAGCAATCATTGTTCCACTTCCTTAATTTTGGCGAAATGAGCAACGCGTTCACGAAGCTCGGTTGCTACGGCTTTTGGCAATGCCGGGATGGCATGACTTGATCCCATTGTTTCCACTGAAAGAGAAGCGAGTTTAAATTTCCGCATCAACGGTCCTTGTGTAAGAGACACTGCTTGAATCTTTGTCATCGGGACCAATTGTTGTGTTTGGTTCCAAATGCCAAACTGCAGATACAAAAACTCCGCATCTAAATCATAGCGCCAAGACTTAAAAGTGAGAGGTGGACTGATAATGGACCATACGAATCCGATTACCCAAAAGATGGCTAAGGCAATCAAGACCCAAAAGATCCAGTTGTACCAGTCAAAGCGCCAATCCAAGTAAAATAAGACAGCAAGAACGATAAAGGCGATAAGGTTGGAAATAAGTTCTTCCAGACGCCAGTAGCTGACGGCATTGGGGGAAAGAGAATGTTGTGGAGCGTCGTATTGATTATTCATTTAGGGAACACCGCCATTTTCACAAGATACTACTTTATACGTTCCGTCTTTCAGAAGGTTTCATATAGTGAGTATAAGCTGAAACATGAGTAGTCAAGTATTGTGTAAAGTAAAGCTAGCAAATAAATTGAGAACAAGACTACAAAAAAGAAAGTAGCGACATTTAAATGAAGAAATCACTAGTTTGCATCACCGCTTATTCCAATAAGTTTTGGGAAATAAACGTTCAAGGAACTATTTTTATCGTGCTATATGGAAAAATAGGGAGCAAAGGCTCAGTGAATACAAAAGAATTCGTTTCTGAAGAGCTCTGTATGAAATGAGCGAACAAATTAATCGAGTCGAAGTTTAAAAAAGGATATTGGGAAATTAGAAAAGACAACGGACGGAGTCAGACAAGTATTAGTCGAAATTACTAAACACTATTTTCGTATGTTAGGGCAAGACAAGCTGTTATCTTTAACGAGCGATACACTGAATTAGTTAATTAATATCCAGCATGCTGAATAATTTTGCGCTCATTTATAGTTAGGATGCAGAAAAGAACGAGAAAATATTTGAAAGAAATTTAGCAGTTACCTTATTTTAGTAAAATATTATGAAATTAAGAAATCGATGCTTTTTCAACAAGAGCCAACAAAAAGACCGTGATGTGACAGAGTCAAAATAGAGGAGCGGCTGCAGAAATTTATGCAACTGCTCTTTTTGTGTTACGAACAGCTGTGATTCTATTTAGAAAGAAAATTTAATTCAATACGATTTGATGGCTCATAAACGCAGTTTTTGCTGGGAATACTAACAGTAAACAGTAGTTGGATTCTCTTTTTTAAACAATTGTTTTTATTGATTTAATATGTTTTCTTTAGTTGGATAACGTGAAAAAATTTTCAGTTGATTCTATTCAAATAGAGTTCTATTTTTAAAAAAAGTATATGAGAAAAACGTTTATATAATCTGAATTAAAAGAATATTCTATAACACTTTACATATTTTGTGGTGTAATATAGTCTTATCGTATTGGATGTCAACAATTTAACAGATTTTTTAATTTTCTATTGATCAAAAAGTTGTGCTCTTGGCATGAAAAACAGTTAGCTTACAGAGCTATCTGAAAAAATATTTATCTGAATTTTAAAATAAAAATTGTGTGTTAGTCAGATAATAATGTGGTGGAAAATGTCATCGCCAGGCACGAAAAAAAGATTTGATGAATAGCACTTACATAAGAGTGTAAAAGGGGTGGTTAGCGTAATGAAAACAGATTCACTGTCTTTAGCGGCTGAGAAAATCGGCGAGATTTTAGGCGCAGAAATGGAATTACATGAAGGGTTTTGGCAAGTAATAAAAAAGCGGACAATCAAAGCGCATAAGAGTTTCGATATGTGTGTCAGCTGGTCACTAGAGCTATCCATATCATTTAAACCATCTACACATAATCAAGTGGCGATTAATAAAGCTGAAGTCTTTCTTCTTCCTGAAGAACTGGCATCTTTTACAGGTGCACTTATACAGCATCCGATTCACTTTCCCAGTAGTTTTTCGCAACGGCTGTCAACAGAGCGCGGAATGCACTGCATTCGACTAGCGTCAAAAGAGCCACCTGAAGATTTTGCTAAACGTCTAACTGAAGCGCTTTGCGTGCTTAGCTAACAGTAATTATGCTTTAAAGGGGAGAAGTGAAGTGGAGCAGACAGAGCAATTGCCTCAAAAAAAAATTGACTATTATTTTCTGAGATCTAAAGATGTCCATATTGAAAATGGAACTGCTTTTATTACTTTCTTTGCTCGGTTGACACGAGAAGTATCTTTTCAAAGAAATGGAGAGCAACAAACGCGAGTTCAAACCATATGGGTAGATATTAACGAGGTAAAGTTAAAACATGCACCTATAAAAGCAAAAGCTTTACCAAATGGCATGCAGCGGTACGAGCTGTCGCAAAATGTCTTTTACAACCTGTATCAAGTAGCCAAGAAGAGTCCAAAATATCTGTTTTATGTAATTCCTTTTCACCAAAAATCCACACGTGAGAAATTCAGTAGTTAACGTTGTACGACCATACTAAAGGAGGATGAATTAGATGACTGTAATGAAAAATGGAGAAAAAAGAATAGATCAGCTAACGAAAACGTATTTGGAAATGTATAAGGAATATCTCTTTGGGTACAAACAATATAAAACAGAAAAAGCGACTTTGAGTAAGGAACTAGAGAAGCTTAAAGAAGCTTAATTGTAATTGCAGTTGAGTGTATATAAAAGTGGAATTGTCCTAATAGCCTCAAAAAAGTAAACCGAGAAAAAGAAACTCTTTTCCTGGTTTACTTTTTTGAATTCCGCGCAAAATCCTAAATTCAGTAAGGATTTTTTTGAGGTCTCGAAGGTTCGGTGTCTAAGACGATTTATTAGTTTTGATAAGTTTGAACATGGTTTTCACTTCATTTCTGCGTTATCCATTCATCCTCCAGTGTTGCTTCGGCGTTTTCTTTTATCTTGAAAAATTTGCTATACTAGACAGGAATTAGATTAATTGAACTAGCACGTATAGCCAAATGATAAAAAAAAGGAGTGATTGGATGGAAAAGCTACGCGAATCAATAGAAAAACTGAGTGGTAGTGATGCGAAAAGTTTGTTGTTGAATGTAATGTACCGTTTAGAACTCGTGAAAAAAGAAGATTTACAAGACGAAATGATAAACGAGTTGTTGTCCTTATCTAATGACTTATCTGATAGCCTGCAAAAAGAAGTCCACTACGAAATGGATGAGACTGCTGTACATATTATCAGCGGTGAGTCTCCAGCAGGTTCTTTGCGAATAGGACTAAGCCATGAAAATCGAATCATTGGTTTTCCCGATTTTTTTGCTGAAGGACCTGTTTGGAAAATTCATACAGAACAAGGGCGCACCTTACGTTATGAGTGGTTACGAGATCACATTAATTATGAAATGGATTACATAGAAGAAGAATACATAAATCGGTTCTCGAAAACACTTGCAACAATCGAAGAAATCCCTGCTAACATACCAATTGTCCTGTGGACGGCAAATAATGCAGATGAACAAACAGGCCTTCGTTATTTTCTCTATCTTCTGCGAGAAAAGAAAAACGATATCTATATCATTAATACCCCAGAAGCTTTTGAAACTCTTTATGGAAAAGGAGAAACTCAATTTAGAGTGAGACATTCGGGCGAATTAGCGTCCTATCAATTTAAGGAAATCTATCAAACGAATTTAGGGAATCCTTTGACAACTAAAGAGAAAGAAATATTACGAAATGAATGGCTCCTGTTGTCAGAAGAAGAAAACGTGCTGCGAATTTGGAAAGGCGGTAGCTTTCAAGTTATAGAAGAAGATCATTTCGATTCGATGATCATCGATGCGGTTCGAAGATTGCAAAGGGAACAGGAAGCGACTGATTTTATTTTGGCAGCGAGAGTAATTGGTGAAATTCTTTTCCAATCAGAACACCTTGTTAGTCATAGCTATTTGGAGTATCGCATCAGATATTTAGTTTACAACGGGACGTTTAAAATAAGAGGAATACCTAAGAGTATGCGGCATTACCACGTGCAGGTAAGCTGAGTCCGAGTGACTTTTTTCTGCAAATTAAAAAAACGTCCCGTAGGACGTTTTTTTACCTGCTGCGAATTTTCGACAACAATCGAAGAATTTCGAGATACAGCCAAACCAATGTGACGAGCAAACCAAAAGCTCCATACCATTCAAAGTATTTCGGTACTTGTTTATTGGCTGCACTTTCGATAAAGTCAAAATCCAATACTAAGTTCAGTGCAGCAACGATAACGATAACCACACTAATGCCAATGCCTATAGGCGAAGATTCATGCAGGAACGGAATTTCAAAGCCGAAAAAGCTGCCAATAAATGAAATCACATAAACCAAGAAGATGGCACCAGTAGCTGCTGCAACGCCGAGTCTAAAGTTCTCTGTCACTTTTATGAGACCAGACTTGTAAACAAGCAATAGACTTAGTAATACACCTATCGTGATTAAAACGGCTTGAAAGACAATCCCGCCATACTGAACTTCGTACTGTGCAGAGATTGCACCGAGGAACAAGCCTTCCAATAGCGCGTAAATAGGCGCTGTGAAAGGAGAGACTTTGGGCACGAAGATCGTGATTAACCCTGCAATAAGTCCACCAATCGCACCTACGAGAATCAAAGGCAGTACGCTATCGGGACTGTTAACAAACTGATTCCAAGAATAGACGAACGTTACCAGCAATAGCAAGAGTAAGATAAATGTTTTGTTGACAGTACCTTGGATCGTCATTTTCTGACCAGTGGCAGTACCTTTAAAATTTTCGAACGTGTCGGTCTTTAAACTTGGATTTCCACTTCTCAATTCGATCACCTCATACATTATTTTAAGCAGACTTAAGTATATCTTTTTATTGATGAAAAATACATGATGAACAAACCCGTCGAGAAATGTATAGGTCTCTAATTGCTACACCTTGCATTTTACCATAGGAGAAACCTGCGGAATGGTCACATGTAAAAGCATAGAAAAGCTGTAGAGCCTAATATGGCCTACAGCTTTTATTTGTTTCGGCGAGCAATATAGCTGACATCTCGAAATCGGCTAAAGTAAATAGCTGACAGATCAACTAACAAGAACAACGATCCTCAGTAATTTCGTCTCGCAATCAACTCTTTATGCTTTTTCCAATAGTAGAATTTGTGGAAATGGAATTATCGGTATTCTTGTGTAATTTATGTTCTTGTAAATCATATTTTTAAGTGGTGATAAATTGTTATATTAGTACCTAATACTAATAGTTGGTGGTAGAATAAGACGAGGATATCAAGAGGGAGTGATGAAAATGAATGTTTCAAAAGCTAGAATTACAGCTATCGGCTCATATGTACCTGATAAGAAGCTGACAAATCACGATTTAGAAGAAATGATAGAAACCAATGATGAATGGATTGTCCAACGGACTGGGATAAAAGAGCGTCGTATTGCGTTAGATACTGAATTTACCAGCGATATTAGTATTAAAGCTGTGGAAAATTTAATCGAACGTTATGAAAAATCGCTAGATGATGTGGATATGGTCATTGTCTGTACGATGACACCGGATTTTAAAACACCAAGTGTCTCTGCACTAGTGCAAGCTAAGTTAGGTATAAAAAATACGGGAGCCATTGACTTAAATGCAGCATGTTCCGGATTTGCCTACGGTCTTCACATTGCCAACGGTTTGATTACTTCGGGGTTGAACAAAAAGATTTTGGTGATCGGAGCAGAAACCTTCTCTAAAATTCTAGATTACAGCGATCGTTCCACGTGTATTTTATTTGGAGATGGTGGTGGTGCTGTTTTAGTTGAGTTTGATGAAGAAAATCCAAGCTTTATTGATGTGCACATGGGAACTAACGGAGAGCTTGCACACAATCTTTACTGCACGGATCTTTCCAATCAAATGTTTGGGAATGAGTTGGCAGTCAATGGCTTTGTAAATCAAAATGGACGCGAAGTTTATAAGTGGGCAGTCAACACGGTGCCAAAAGGCATTAAAGCATTGCTGGAAAAAGCACAATTTGAAACGACCGATGTGGATTGGTTCGTGCCGCATAGCGCAAATCTTCGAATTATCGAGTCGATTTGCAGTAGGACCGGTCTGCCGCTTGAGCAAACAATTTACAGCCTTGAATATTACGGCAACACTTCTGCAGCTTCGATTCCACTGTCGCTAGACAAAGGCGTAAAAGAAGGCAAAATCAAAACTAATGACAAAATGTTGCTTTACGGTTTTGGTGGAGGCTTAACGCATGCGGGTATGTTGATTAATTGGACGATTTGATGGTTTGAACATAGAATGATAAATTCGCTTCTAAGCGGATGCTTTAAATCTACAGACTAAGCAGTAGATTAGCGCAACATATTTGTAGATAACTAATATTCAAGCAACTAGCTATTTCTGAGAGGAAAAAGCTAGTTGCTTTTTTCTAAGGCTATGTTAATTTATCCGCGTATCAGTTATCTCGAAATCGAGGCAAATAAATTGTATTCACAGATAAGGAGCCGTAGAATTAGGGGTAGCAACAAGTTCACCTGGCTTTTAGAAAGTGAGCGAATACATTTCTAGCTCAAAGTACGGATGGCGTCATTTCTGATGCCCCCAAAAATTATGGAAATTTCGTGTATGACGTTTGCTTTGGTTTGTTTAGGGAAACAATGATCATAAGGTAATGTCCAAATTTTCATTGATCGGTATTGAACGATAAAAAATGTAAAGAAGGTGCATAGATATGGGTACGAATAAAACGATTCTGAAAATAAGTGATTGGGTAAAAGGAAAATCCCGCCACGACGAACTGATTATCGGCTTTATCGATTCTATGGATGTTCTTAAAGAAGCGGTAAATGTGACAGTAGTGGAAAGTGATAACGAAGAAATGATTGGCATGACGATCCCGATGTCTGTACATCAAGTAGAAAGCATTCCACAGTCAGTTAATAAAGATGCTGCGCAACTAGACTTCTTAATCGATTTAGCATTAGCGACGGACGATAAAGAATGGTTCCAAGAATTGTCTGCTCAGTTAAATGCTAAAAAAGAAGCGGTTAACTAAAATTCCCATACATTTGAATGTAAATTTTAACAGTTTAAAACATCAATAGCACTTTAATTCACAAAGCTTTTAGTAGCTAAAAATTGTGGGTTAAGGTGCTATTTTTTAGCATTTTTTTGGAAAATTGAACTTATTCTATTTTTGAACGTTATTAATCAAGAGGTGTTGAATATGAAAAAAGGTTTAGTTATTGGAGTAGCAAGTTCAGTAGTCATTGTAGCGCTCTTTGGATATGTAGTTTACTGGGCTTTTTTTGATATGCAGCGTTTGCCTGAAGGTGAATTTTTGACGGAATCTGTATCACCAAATGGCGCGTATACTATACGTGCCTATGTGACAAACGGTGGAGCAACTGTGGCCTATGCTGTTAGAGGAGAGTTGGTTTTCAACGAAGAGAATAAAAAAAATGAAAATATCTACTGGAATTACAGAGAGGATTCTGCAACGATACAATGGGTTGATGAAGATACGGTAGATATTAACGGACACTTGTTGCGTGTTCCAAAAGAAAAGTATGATTTCAGAAATGAGCAATAAACTAGATAATTAGAATTGTTTCTAGGATAGTGTTCAGAACGGTTGAGTTACTCGGGGCTTAGCTAAAATAGTACTGTGTACTTTTCCTTCAGTAAATCTGCATACTTATTTCTTTAGTAGGAATAGTGCGTCTAATTATATTTGACCTCATACACTGTGCAATTTATAGTTACTATATAAGGTAATAACTAGCAGAATCTAGCTCCACCTATAGACTGTCTTTTGCGTTCCTTCGACTTATACAAAGCGATTCTTAACACTAGTTTAACAATTACTCTAAGAAAATGTTCTATACTACTAAACAGGTAGTACATAAAAATAGGTAAGTCGAATAAAAAAACTGAGGGGGAAATAGAATGAAGAAATTTTTTTACGGTTCGGCGACAGTGTGTTTAGTAACCGTTCTTGCAGCTTGTGGCAGCGATGAAAGTGGAACAGATTCAAAAGCAGGAATAGCAGGCGAAGGCGTCTCGGGTACTTTGGATTTTTATACATCCCAGCCGGATGCGGATGCGCAAGGTTTAGTTGATGCTTTTAAAGCGCAAAATCCTGATGTCAATGTTAGTATTTTTCGTTCCGGAACAGAGGAAGTTGTGTCAAAAATCCAAGCAGAAAACCAAGGTGGTAATATTCAAGCAGACGTACTGTTAGTCGCAGATTCGGTAACTTTTGAGAGCTTTAAAGCAGACGATCTATTACTGAACTATAAATCACCAGAAACAGAATCCCTCGATCAATCACTTGTTGATCCGGATGGTACGTATGCAGGAACTAAAATCATGGCTACAGGTTTGATTGTAAATACCAATGATGTGACAGAGCTTCCTACGAGCTGGACTGACTTGACTGACGAGCCGACGAGCGGACAAGCTGTTATGCCAAGCCCACTTTATTCTGGAGCAGCTGCTTATAATTTAGGTGTCATGACGCGTCAAGATAGTCTTGGCTGGGAGTTTTATGAAGCACTTCAAGATAATGATATTACCATCACACAAGGCAATGGCGCAGTGCTAGAAAGTGTCGCGACTGGTGAGAAGAAGTATGGCATAATTGTTGACTTTTTAGCCGCACGCGCTAAAAATGACGGATCTCCAGTAGAATTAGTTTATCCAGAAGAAGGCGTTCCGGTTATTACCGAACCGGTTGGTATACTAGCCAATACTGAAAATGAAGAAGCCTCGAAAGCATTTGTTGATTTTATTCTTTCAGAAGAAGGTCAGAAATTAGCTTCACAGCAAGGCTACACACCAATTCGTGAAGGCATAGATGCACCTGAAGGTTTAAAAACACTAGATGAAATGACTATTTTGGACGCTGAAGCGGTGGAACTACTGGAAACACGGAGTGATGACAAAACGAAATTCGGAAAGATTTTCGGACAATAAAAACCAACCTGAATTTTGGTGTGAGGAGTTACGAATATGACAGCAAAACAGCCAATAGATGGGGAGAGAAAAAAGAGGGACTCCTCTTTTTCTCTCTTTTTTCAACGTAATAACTTGTATAAAATAATCGGTTTGATCGTTATTTTCATCTTCTTCTTATTACCAGTACTACGACTTATTTGGCTAAGCTTTGTCAATGATGGTTCGGTAACGATGCAATATTACACCGAAGTTCTTAGAGAGCCCACCACTTGGAAAACGGTGAAAAATACGTTAATTGTCGTTGGAGGTTCAACGATTTTGGCTTTGGTGCTCGGTATTTTGTTTTCTTGGCTTGTTGCTTATGTGCAGTTGAGCGGAAAACGAGCGATGCAACTATTTATCTTCTTGCCGTTCGTTATTCCTTCTTATATAACAACACTCGCATGGACACAGTTTTTTAGCGCATCCGGTCCAGTAACAGCGATGTTATCGTGGTTGCCCGGAGAACTCGCGGCACCAAACTTATACAGTATGAGTGGCATTATTTTATTGCTTGGGATATCGCATTACCCGCTCGTGTATTTGTTCACAGTTAATGTCTTTCGAAAAATCCCACGTGAATTAGAAGAAGCAGCGGCGACAAGTGGATTATCGAAACAGCGGACATTTTGGAAAGTCGTGTTGCCACTCGCACTGCCAGGTATTGCTAGTGGTGGCCTAATCGCGTTCTTATCAAATTTGGACAATTTCGGAATTCCAGCATTTCTCGGAACACCTGCAAATATTCGTGTCTTGAGTACGTATATTTATGAGCAGGTCGTAGGATTCGGTCCTTCTGCTTTTTCGCGCGCAGCCGTTTTATCGGTCATTCTGGGGTTTATTGCACTGCTCGGAACAGTTTTACAATGGTTCTTGTTGCGCCGTAGCCGTGTCAACGAAACAAGCAGAAGTGACTCGACGCCGCGTATCTATTTAACAGCGGGCAAACAAAGGCTAGTAGAAGCTTTATTGTGGATTTTCCTTCTCGTAACGAGCTTAATGCCCCTGATTACCATGGGTGCATTATCGCTTATTTCGGCTTATGGAGTACCGTTCAAATTGGAAAACTTATCGCTGCGAAATTACGAATACGTTTTTATGACAGATGTGAAACCCATGTCAGCTTTGTCGAATAGCTTGCAACTGGCCTTGTTTACGATGATTGTTTGTTTAGTGCTTGGAACGGCTATGGCTTATCTGCGCTTTAAGTATCCAAATTGGAGTATAAAAACAGCGGAGCTGTTTATGACGATTCCATATGCACTACCGGGTACTGTTTTTGCGCTATGCATGATTTTCATGTGGCTAGAGCCAGTGCCTGGATGGAATCCAAGTATATACGGCACAGTTTGGATTCTATTTATCGCTTATGTCACACGTTTTCTCGTATTACAAGTTCGAGGAAGCTATACGGCTTTTTTACAAATTGATCCTTCGATGGAAGAAGCGGCACGAACCTCTGGAGCTGCTGGATGGGTAAAGTGGCGCCGGATTTTATTGCCATTATTATTTCCAGGAATTCTTAGTGGAGCGCTACTGGTGTTTTTGATGGCACTCACAGAATTAACCGTTTCAAGTTTGTTGTGGTCGTCTGGCTCTGAAACGGTCGGGGTTGTGATTTTCGGCTACGAGCAAGCTGGTTACTCTACCTACTCGACGGCGTTTTCAACGGTGCTCGTACTGGGTATCCTACTTGGAGGCGCATTGTTTATGCTGCTTGGTAAGCTGTGGGACAGAAAGGTGCTGAAAAATAAATGATAAAAGTAAATCATGTATCAAAAAAATACGGTTCATTTACAGCTTTGCATGCGATTGACTTAGAAATTGGCGACGGAGAATTTATTGCCGTGCTTGGCCCATCTGGATGCGGAAAAACAACTTTGTTAAAACTATTGGCAGGTTTTATGGGGCCAACGGATGGCACCATTTCGATGGACGATACGGTTCTGGCATCGACAAAACACGTCTTGCCACCTGAAAAACGCAATATTGGTATGGTATTTCAGTCCTTCGCGCTATGGCCACATATGACGGTTGCTGAGCATGTTAAATTCCCACTTAGCTATCACCCCAATAAGGTCAAGGAAGGCCGTAAAGAGTTGCAGGCACGAATCGATAAAGTGCTGAAGTTGGTCGGTTTAGACGCTTTAGCTGAACGTTACCCGTCAGAACTATCAGGCGGTCAGAAACAGCGTGTGGCGCTCGCACGTGCCATTGCACCGTTACCGAACTTACTGTTGATGGATGAACCATTGAGCGCATTAGATGTTGAGTTGCGCATGGAGATGCGCAAAGAAATTCAAAAACTTCACAGAGAAACGAAAGCTTCTATTGTCTTTGTTACGCATGACCAAGGAGAGGCACTTGCTATCGCTGATAAAATTGTCGTGATGAACCAAGGGCGCATAGAACAGATTGCGCCACCGGAAGTTCTTTATACACGTCCAGAGACTGAATTTGTCGCGACCTTTGTAGGTAAATGCAATCTTGTAAAAGGGCAATGGCGCGGTGATCAATTTGTACCAACGATTGATTCGGACAATGTCTGGCACGACCTAGGCGTTGCGGACAGCTTTAAGACCAGTGGAATTTACCCTGTACGTCCAGAACAGTTTCAGTTGATGACAGCTGACAGTAAGGGGATGCAGGGAGTTGTGTCTTTTGTTCAGTATCAAGGATATGAAATCCATTACACAGTAGAAGTTGGAGAAGCAACCTGGACCATCCACGAATCAGTAGTTGCGACACGTTTTGAGACTGGCGATGTGGTTGGTATTTCCTTGAAAAATGCACCAAAGCAGACCGGAACAATTGTCTCCAATTAACAAATAGGTTTCTAGAACAGTTGTGCATCATTGCGCGATTGTTCTTTTTTTGTAAGGATATTCAGCAAATCATTATAAAAAACTGAAATATCAGTTATAATGAATTCAGGTAGGAAAACTTTAGCAGCTACATGCATAGGGGGGATGAGCGGTGAAAATCGCTGTCTTATCGGATATACACGAAGGGTTAAATCGAAAAAAATCAGAAACTGATATATTTGGCCTGTTGCGCGACAGTTTGATCCATCATGCACCAGATGTGTTTATTCTCAGCGGAGATATGGCAGCAAATCCTGAAAAAAGTTTGAACTTGCTTAACCAGCTAAAGCAGCAATTACCGGACATTCAGCTTTTATTTGTTCATGGAAATCACGATGTGTATCATGAAGATTCAACCGTTGCGTACGATAAATTACTAGAATTTAAAGGCAATCTAGGCAATGGTCCAGTCCAGTTGACCCGTGACTGGGTCGTCATTGGAGATGGAGGCTGGTACGATTATACGCTAGGCGTCGAGGGGTACAGTCATGAGGAGTTTGCGGAAGGTCGTTTAAATCATTTCACATGGCCAGATATGTTGTATGCGCACTGGCCAGAAAACGATGTAGCGGTCACGGAACATTATGTAAAAAAATTAGAGCATTGGTTAAAAGAACATCAAGGTAAAAACATTATTCTAGTTACGCATTTTGTGCCGTTTGCTCATTTTATTCGAGTTAAAAACGAGCCGTACTGGGATTTTTTCAATGCCATGATGGGGAGTTCTCGCTTTGGCGAACTGGCGGAAAAATACGGTGTCAAAAAAATGATTTTTGGGCATATTCATATTCGTTATCATGAGGAATACAGAGGGATCGACTGCATTTGCAATCCGCTTGGGCACTACCCAGAAGAATGGGTCAGTAGCTCAGCACAAGAAGAAATTAAGACAGCGATTAAAATTATTGAAATTTAAAGTGCATTGGTTAGTTTTCTTGCATTTTAACGATGCGAAAGTTAACCGGGTTGAATACCATTACTAAAAACCAGCAGGTCCTTTCAAGGACCTGCTGGTTTTATCATTTGCTTATGATTTTTTACTCGTTAAACGACCTAGTATGAATGCGCCTGCTAAAACACCAATTGCAGTGTTGGTCTTTTTAGTGAATACTTGCTTAACGACCAAGTTCAAGTTTTGTGGACGTTCTGCTAGTCTGCGCATGAAATAGCCGTACCAATCAGTACCGAATGGGATATACGTACAGAAATTATAGCCTTGTGCAGCAAGCTCTATCTGCATGTCTTTGCGGAAGCCATACAACATCTGGAATTCGAATTTCTCTCTTGAAATATTGTGATCAATAACAAATTGTTTTACATGATTGATCACTTCATGATCATGTGTCGCAATCGAAGTAAATTTACCATTTAACAAATGATACTCAATCAATTCGATGAAGTTTGCGTCAATTTCTTCTTTGCTTTGGAATGCGACTTCTTCAGGTTCTTTATAAGCACCTTTGACGATGCGTAAACGGTAGTTGCTATAATCTTTAATATCATCTTCTGCTCTAAAGAAATAAGATTGAATGACAGTGCCGATATTGTCGTAGT
Organism: Planococcus faecalis; assembly: GCF_002009235.1. NCBI lineage: Bacteria > Bacillati > Bacillota > Bacilli > Caryophanales > Caryophanaceae > Planococcus > Planococcus faecalis. Next base: position 1,798,371 of record NZ_CP019401.1, on the reverse strand, counting down.
TTTTCGACAGTTCTTCTAATAAATCAAAAGAAGGTTGAAGACGTGCATAGTTTTCCATATCAAAATTGATAAAGATATTGTGTTCAGAAGCCTTATCGACAATTTCTTTAATGTTTTCTAAGCAGAAATCATAGTCTATATCCAGCCCAAGCTGTGAAGGTTTTAACGAGATATGAGCATCTACTTGATGTTTATGAATAGCATCTACAACACCAAGAATTTGATTTTTTGCGGCTAAAGCTTCTGCTTTATCGTGAACAAATTCTCCAAGGTTATCAATCGTACAGCTGATGCCTTGTGCGTTCAGTTCTTTAATGCTCCCAATAGCTTCCTCAATATTGGTTCCAGCTACAACGCTATGAGCGCCGAGCTTAAAGCCGTAGTTTTGAGCTGCTTTATTTAAAAGTTGGTTTTCTGAAAGATGCATGAAGAAGTTTTTAACGATCATTTTTTATTGCCCCAATCTTCTCTGTATTTTGTAACGGAACAAATCGTTGAAGGTCTATAAAGAAACTCTTCAACTTAATAGAATAAACCCTTACCGCAAAATTATTTTGCATTAATAATTATCCCTATCTATAATAATGCAAAAAAATAATGCATTTTGCAATCTTTATTTTTCAAATGCTAATGATATTCGTATTTTTGAACGAATAAAGTATTGTAAAGTGACGAAAAAGTGGACAGGTATGCGGAAATGACCTATTTTGCTAAACTAATAGGAAATAAAAGAGTAAAGGAGACTGCTGGTGGAGACGAACTATCTATTTGAATCAGAGAGACTGGGCTTTAGGCCTTGGAAAGATAACGACCGAGATTTTTTCGCCAGTATGACTGCAGATTTAGAAGTCATGCATTATTTTCCAGAAACCTTAACAAAACTACAAGCCGATCAATTGATCGATCGTTTTAACAGACATATGGATGATGAAGGCTATACGATGTGGGCAGTAGAAAGGAAAAAAGACAGAGTATTTATTGGCTATGTCGGCTTATTGGAAATTACGATGGCAATTGAAGGGAAGGGACGTGCAGAGATTGGCTGGCGCCTAGACAAACGTTTTTGGAAACAGGGCTTTGCGACTGAGGGGGCACTCGCTTGTCTTGCGTACGCATTCGACGTGTTACATATGACTGCAGTTTATTCGTTTACAGCAACGATCAATGTGCCATCTGAAACCGTCATGAAAAAGATTGGAATGTCAAAAATTGAAGAATTCCAGCATCCGAAATTAGCTTGCGATAGTCCATTAAAGACCCATGTATTGTACAAGATTGAAAAACAACAATTCACAAATTCAAAAGGCTGAAAAAGATGAAAAAGCAAGTGGTGGCAACAGTCAATAGCTTAGACTTTACATTATTTAAAGAATTGGCATACGGCTTTTGCAGACCAATGGAATAAAGCAGGAGAAACTGATCATGTTCCATTTTACCGCAGGCCATTAAGTGAAATCCTTAACACCTGTATAGAAATTTTTTCGATTGAACAAGTAATAGAGACGAAGCCTACTGCGAAATTCCAAAAACTAGCGCCAGAATAATACGCTCGACTAATAAAAATCGCTAATTTTTTGATTTTAAAAGTTTTTAAAAGGTAACGAGTTAATGCCAACTAAACTAATTTAGTTGGCATTGAGTTTGCTTATGTTAGAACAAAAAAGTCCCACTCGACTTCGAGTGGGACTTTTTATTAGTCGTCTTTATTACACATGCAGCGCTCACATTCGTAGATGATGGATTGCTGACGTTCTTTGATTTCGCATCCGCACTCGCGGCATTCTTTCTTCGTGCGTGTCTCATACGTTTTTGTTGTTTTCATAATGATCTCCTCCAATAGTTTGTTTTTTGAATGCCGTGGCAGTTGAGATGTTAATCAGTGGATGACAATTTGTTAGTTAGCTGTTGTGAATTGAGCTGTTTCAGTCGAACCTTTCATTGCAGTAGTTGAGCTTGTGCCACCGGAAACAATTTGGGAAATTTCATCAAAGTAGCCAGTGCCAACTTCACGCTGGTGGCGAGTTGCTGTATAGCCTTTTGATTCGTTGGCGAATTCCGCTTGTTGCAGTTTTGAGTAGGCAGCCATGCCATGATCTTTATAGTCGTGAGCCAGTTCGAACATGCTATGGTTTAATGAATGGAAACCAGCTAGTGTAACGAATTGGAATTTATAGCCCATTTTACCGAGTTCAACTTGGAACTTTGCAATCGTTTCTTCATCGAGTTTTGCTTTCCAGTTAAACGATGGCGAGCAATTGTAAGCAAGCAATTTACCTGGGAATTCCGCATGAATGGCATCGGCAAACTGTTGTGCTTCTTCTAAGTTTGGATGAGACGTTTCACACCAGACAAGATCTGCAAAAGGCGCGTAAGCTAAGCCGCGAGCAATGGCTTGATCGATGCCTGGGTTTGTGCGGTAGAAGCCTTCAGGTGTACGTTCGCCAGTAATGAATTTATGGTCACGTGGATCGATATCGCTAGTGATCAAATCAGCCGCATCCGCATCTGTGCGCGCGATAATTAATGTAGGCACTCCAAGTACGTCTGCTGCTAACCGAGCGGAAACTAAATTTCGAACCGCGTTTTGAGTTGGCAGTAATACTTTGCCGCCTAAATGACCGCATTTCTTTTCAGAAGCCAACTGATCTTCAAAATGAACACCAGATGCACCAGCTTCAATCATCGCCTTCATCAGTTCGTAAACGTTTAGTGGACCACCAAATCCAGCTTCCGCATCGGCTACAATTGGTGCAAACCAGTCAAATCCTTCAACGCCTTCAACGCCATCAATTTGATCGGCACGTTGAAGCGCTTGGTTAATTTTCTTCACAACATCAGGAACAGAGTTGACCGGGTATAAACTTTGATCGGGATACATCTGACCTGCAGAGTTAGCATCAGCTGCTACTTGCCAGCCACTCAAATAGATTGCTTTTAATCCTGCTTTTACTTGCTGAACTGCTTGATTACCAGTTAAAGCACCTAAGGCGTTGACGAAATCCTCTTCATGAATCGAACGGAATAAACGCTCAGCACCTTTTCTTGCTAATGTGTGCTCGATTTGTACAGATCCACGAAGTTTTACAACTTCCTCTGGCGAATACGGGCGTTCAATTCCATTCCAGCGGCTATCCTCTGTCCAGCTAGTTTTTAGTTCCTCGATTTGTTGAAGTTTGTTTGCGACCATGTCATCCATCCCTTTCTGATTTGAAGAATTAATTAACAAACTGTATTAATACAGTTTGTTTTCTTGTTAATTAATATATAACAGATAATTTCAGATGTCTTTAAAATTCGATAAAAGAGATTATTTTAGGACAAAAGCAGTTAATAAGCGATGAACACTAGGCTGTTGTCTTATAGGCTGTATAAATAAAACGGCTAAAAATGAAGTATCTAGCGTGTTGAAGATTGATAGGCGGTAACTCTTACTATAGATCAGCTGAGGAGTTGTTTTTTTAGCCTTCCACTCTGGGAAATTGAGTTTGTTTGCAGGATAGGGGAGTTTGTTTGCAGAACTCCAACGTTTGTTTGCAGAACTACAGTAGTTGTTTGCGCAAAAGCATAGTTTGTTTGTGGGATAATGAGCTTTGTTTGCAAAAGTGAAAAAACATCATTCTAAGTTGGAATTAATCATTTCAAGAAGAATGTGCAGGCTATTTTTTGCAGTTTCTTCTATATAATAGAGTGTTCCAGAACTTCTGAAATAATAAAAGAAAAACTGATTTTTCGGTAGTGAAGAAATCTAGTTAAAATCGTGATTCTCACATTAAGCGATTCGACAAGCTCATTGCGAAAAACTTTACACAATAAAAAACAGTTGCGGCTATAAAGAAAGCCGCAACTGCATATGGAAATTCGGAATGTTAGTTAAACTAGCGATCTAATCCTTTTCCCATCCCTTTCAGGAAATTGAGTCCAAACTTAATGGCGCGATTAATGTCAGGATCTCTGAATGCCTTAACCATTTGAAGCACACCCAGTTTCTTGCCGTTATGGTTTTGCGACTCGGCTTCTTTCAATCCATTAACGACACTTGAAGCCAGCTTTTCCGTAGATGCGGGTTCAATCGCTGTTAATGCAGCAGCTGCACCCATCATGTTATTGATGAGGTTGGTTACGGGTACACGCGTGGCTTGTCCTATTACTACCTCAGAAATGCCTTCTTTTGCCTTGACCATCGCTACGACGGCATCTAACACGCCAGCATCATCTAAATCGCCAGTGATTGCTAATAGTTTATTGAGTGCCTGATTTTGTTCAGCAATCAATGATTCCAATTCGTAAAGCTTCTGCTGTCGAATTTCTTCAGGAGTCCATTGTCTTTTTTTAATCTGTGTTATTGGACTTGCCATAGGCCATCACCTTTCTATCGTTGATCTGTTAAATGCACATAGCCTTCACGTGCCCATTTGCGCTCGACTTCAATGCCGGATTGCGGTGTGCGTTTTTTGTCACGCGGATTTGATTTTGGTAACGGACTTTTAACGTGATCTTTCAAGACTTCCATACGTACTTTTGTCTGTTTATAAGCAGGTGTGTTCGTCCGTTGATCAACAGCAGGACCTGTCAAGAAATTGATCGCTGTTTCTTTTTTCGTCGAGTTCATCGGTAAGAACAGTTCGTTTCCTTTTACACGTCCCGTTACGATAACTGGTAATTTCAATGCACCATACGGAGACACTAAGCGAACGGTAGAGCCGTCTTCAAGTCCTCGTTCTTTTGCCAATTGGGGAGACACTTCAACAAATGTTTCTGGTAATTTAGAAAGAATGCCGCGAGATTTGTCCGTCATATTGCCTTCGTGGAAATGTTCCAACAATCGACCATTATTAATGTGTAAATCGTATTCTTGTGGGAATACTACCGGCTCAACCCAATCAGATAAAGCAAAACGTGCTTTTTTATCAGGGAAGTTAAAGCCATCGACATATAGAAGTGGTGTGCTTTCGCCTTCTAAGCTACCCCATAAGAAACTGTCCCAGCCTTCCATATTTGTGTAATCTGCTTTTGCGAACAGGGGAGACAAGCTCGCCATTTCAGCAAAAATTTCACTCGGATGGCTATAGTTCCAACCTGCACCTAGACGGTTTGCGATTTCTTGGACAATCCACCAATCGGCTTTTGATTGGCCTAGTTCTGGAAGAGCTTTGTATAAACGCTGAACACGACGCTCCGTATTTGTAAATGTACCGTCTTTTTCAAGTGACGGCGCCGCAGGCAAAATAACATCTGCATATTGTGCAGTTCTAGAGAAGAAAATGTCTTGCACAACGAAAAAGTCGAGTTTGGCTAAAACTTCATCAACATGATTCGCATTAGAGTCAACTAAAGCCATATCTTCACCGACTACATACATTGCCTTCATGATGCCTTCGTCAACAGCTTGTAGCATTTGGATGTTATCCATTCCTGGCTTATCATCAATTTTCACACCGTAAGCTCGTTCGAATTTTTGACGCGCATTGTCGTCAGTAACGTGCTGATAGCCTGGTAACCAACCTGGTAATGAGCCCATATCGCAAGCACCTTGAACGTTGTTATGACCACGAAGCGGATAAGCGCCAGCACCAGGGCGGCGATAGTTACCTGTTGCCAGCAAAAGGTTAGAAATTGCAGCGGATGTGTCAGAGCCTCCTGTGTTTTGCGTAACGCCCATACCCCAAAGAATACACGTACCGTCAGCATCACGAATCATTTCTGCTGTTTGGATAATTGTTTCTTTTGAAACACCACTCCGTTTTTCAGCATATTCTAATGTATATTGAGCCAATACTTCTTTAAATTCCTTGAAATAATTGACGTTTTCATCTACAAATTGCTGATCGTGCCAGCCTTGATCAATCATGTATTTCGTTACAGCCATTAACCATACTTGGTCTGTGCCTTGTTTAGGTGTAATAAAAAGATCGGAGCGTTCGGCCATTTCGTTTTTGCGCATATCCGCGACAATCAATTTTTGTTCGTGCAATTTATGCGCACGTTTTACACGTGTGGCTAAGACTGGGTGACCTTCTGCTGGGTTAGCACCAACAATGATGACGAGTCCAGCGTTACCAATGTCTTTAATCGTACCGGCGTCTCCGCCCATCCCGACTGTGCGGAACAAACCGTCTGTCGCAGGGGACTGGCAATAACGCGAGCAGTTGTCGACGTTATTAGTTTCAAAGACTTGGCGACTCAGTTTCTGAATGACATAATTATCTTCATTGGTAATTTTCGAAGAAGAAATAACCCCGATAGAATCTTTGCCATTCGCTTCTTTGATTGTTTTGAATTTTGATGCTACTAGGTCAAGCGCTTCTTCCCAGCTAGCTTCGACAAACTCACCATTTTTACGGATTAAAGGAGTTGTGATGCGTTCTTCGCTGTTGACAAAATCCCAACCAAACTTGCCTTTAACACAAGTGGAGATTTGGTTTGCAGGTGCTTCCGAAACCGGTTGGATTTTTAGGATTTCACGATCTTTTGTCCAAACTTCAAATGAGCAACCAACGCCACAGAACGTACAAACTGTTTTGGTTTTTTTCGTGCGTGTTTCACGCATCTTCGCTTCAGCATCTGAAATAGCTAAAATACCGCTATAACCTGGCTCGACATCTTTTACTAAATCAATCATTGGGTTTAGAATTTTTTCAGGAATTGCGGTCATAAAACCTGCTTCACCGAGCATGGAGGTTTCCATTAGCGCATTACACGGACAAGCTGTTACACATTGACCACAACTCACGCAAGAAGAGTCGTTGATCTTTGCACCGCCGTCCCATAAAACGATAGGGCGATCGCGTGACCAGTCCATCGTCAAGGTTTCGTTTACTTGTAAATTCTGACACACTTCTACGCACTGTCCGCAAGCAATGCACTGGTTCGGGTCGTAGCGATAAAATGGATTCGTTAAGTCAACTTCGTCAACCGAGCATTTTGGTTCAAACGGATATTTTTGATGTTCGATTTCCATTAAGTCAACTGTATTGTGGACTTTGCAGTTACCGTTGTTATTATCGCAAACAGTACAGTAAAGCAAATGGTTTTCTAAAATTCGATCCATTGCTTCAGTTTGCGCTTCTTTAGCACGCGGTGAAGCGAGTAAGACTTCCATACCAGCAGTAGCAGGAGTTGCACAAGAGCGGACGAGTTGTCCATCGACTTCGACGATGCACGTGTCGCATGTTTGTATTGGATCAACTTCGGGCATATAGCAAATCTGAGGGTGAAGAATTTTCTGTTCATTGAGCACCTGTAGAATGGTTTTTCCTTGTTCGAACTCGGTAGGTGAACCGTTAATCTTGATGGACATGCCAAAACCTCCTTTTTTGAATAAAAAAATCCACTATGAAGAATACACTTGACAAGTGCCTCTGTTTCATAGTGGAATAGTGTCTTAACAGGACTTGTTAAATGACCAATCCAAGCGTATAGGTAGAGTGAAAGCGTTACCGCAATAACTTACGGTGACGCCAACATATGCTATTATTATAAACAGTAAAAATATGTTACACAACTAAAATATCAAATAGTCAGCAAATAATTAGTAAATTGAGGAGAAGATAGGTATGACCAGACAAATTCACGAGTTTAATGACATTATTCGAAAACTACGAAAAAATTTGTTCGGTAAAGGACCTGAGCGTATCCAAACGATTTTCGTCAACGATATGGCGATTGCTACTTTATATGGCAACTTGAGTCCGTCAGAACAATTCATAGCGAGAACAGCGGAAGGAAAAGAAATGGTTCATGCTGCGCGTACTCGTATGATCCAAAGTGTTTACGATTCTGCTGCACCAGAAGGGATGGAAGAGTTGGTCGGCGCAAAATTCGTCCATCTGTTTTCAGATATTAAAATTGAAGACGATATTGCCGTATCTGTTTTTCTTTTTGACCGACCGATTGACCAAAAAGGTATCGCGGGAGGCAAGCCAGATGAAACAAGATAAAACACGGAAAATTATGCGCTATGAAAAAGGGTCATTTACCGAAAAAGAAGATCGTGTCGTGGTTGAACAACCTTCAACCATCAAAATCAATGGCAAGGAATTTATCACAATTGTTTGTTCACCTGCACATATGGAAGAAATGGCTATCGGATTTTTAGTTTCTGAACGAATTATTCCAAATTACCAAGCCATTCAAGACATTCGAGTGGATGAAAAAACGGGAACCGTTAATATTACAGCTGAAAAAGTTTATCCATTTTTCGAGCAGTTGCAGAACAAGCGGTTTATTAGTTCTTGCTGTGGCATGAGCCGTCAAGGCTTCGTGTTTGCTCACGACGCCATGATTGCAAAGAAAATGACAGAAGTGCGTGTAACTTTGACACCAGAAAATTGTTTTCAGCTGATGACGGACATGGGCGACACAGCTGAAATGTTCAAACAAACAGGCGGAGTTCATAATGCAGCTCTTTGTGATGCGAATGGCATAATTGTTTCGCGAATGGACATTGGCAGACACAATGCGCTCGACAAAATATATGGCTATTGTTTGATGAATCACATAGACGTGCGTGATAAAGTAATCGTTTTTAGCGGTCGTATTTCTTCTGAAATTTTACTAAAGGTAGCAAAAATTGGCTGTGAAATCGTACTGTCGAAATCTGCTCCGACAGAACTAGCCTTGACACTCGCAGACGACTTAGGCATAACAGCAGTAGGGTTTATTCGCGGTAGCTCGTTTAACTTGTACACACATCCCGAGCGAATTGTCAGCGACAAAGCAACGGCAATACCTGTAAAAAAATGGGGTGACAAATAAAAAGAACGGTGCTATGATTCTAATCGTCTCATTATTTGCAAATTGACAACAAGAAATAATAAGATTATTCAACGATCGGTCTATTGTTTGAATCTCCAAGCTTGGCACAGGAAAAATTGATGGTTTGGCTTTTGGGAAATCATTTTATATAGGGAATATCAATTTTATCAGGAGGTCAAAAAAATGAAAAAGAAGCCGAAAAACAGATGGTTGATTGCATTATCCGCAGTAGGGATACATATTTCGATTGGCTCTGTTTATGCGTGGAGCAATTTTACAAACCCGCTGATTGACCAGTTTGGATGGACGACCAGTCAAGTGCAATTGACGTTTAGCATTGCGATTTTATTCTTAGGATTATCCGCCGCCTTTTTTGGTAGTTTTGTTGAGAAATACGGACCGAGAAAAGCTGGACTTGTCGCTGCACTTTTCTTTGGCACCGGTATTATTGGTTCAGGTTTCGCTGTAAGCGCTTCCTCTTTACCAATGCTTTATGTGTTTTATGGAGCACTCGGTGGAATTGGTCTTGGAATCGGCTATATTGCACCCGTTTCGACATTGGTAAAATGGTTTCCTGACCGTCGTGGTCTTGCAACGGGCTTAGCGATTATGGGCTTTGGTTTTGCAGCAGCAATCAGCAGTCCGATTATGGAAAAGTTGATCACAACTGTCGGAGTCGAGCAAACTTTTTATACATTAGGTGCTGCGTATCTAATTATTATGGTGCTATCTTCTCTATACCTTGAAAAGCCGCAAGAAGGATGGTCACCAGCTGGCTTTGAAGAAAAAGTTAACAGTGGTAAAATCGAACGGAAGACAGATTTGTCTCAGCTGACTGCGAACGAAGCTATCAAAACAAAACGGTTTTACTATTTATGGTTTATGTTGTTTATAAACGTCACCTGTGGAATTGCGATTTTATCGGCTGCAAAACCGATGGCGATTGACAGTATTGGTATGACAACAGTTCAAGCTGCAGCTTTAGTAGGTGTACTTGGAATCTTCAACGGTCTTGGTCGTCTTGGATGGGCTACAATTTCCGATTATATTGGACGTCCGAATACTTATACTGCATTTTTCGTCATTCAAATTGCATTGTTTGCTTTCTTACCCTTTACGACAAATGCAATATTTTTCCAAATCATGTTAGCGATTATCTACACGTGTTACGGCGGAGGATTTGCTTCGATACCAGCTTATATTGCTGATATCTTTGGTACCAAACAGCTAGGAGCAATTCACGGTTATATTTTAACAGCATGGGCAGCAGCTGGACTTGCCGGTCCGTTGTTTGCAGCGTTCATGAAAGATAAAACGGGCAGTTATGAAAGCAGTCTGTTATTCTTTGCCGGTCTATTTATTGTAGCGCTGGTTATTTCATTAGTTATTCGTCTCGATATTCGGAGACTTCAGACTAAAAACAAAGAAATGGCGGTATCCCGAAATACTGAAGTGGTTAGTGATTAATAGGAATTGTCTAACTTCGTTTCCGCTAATTAGTAATAGGTGATGAGCATTTTTGGAAAACCTTGAAAGTAATTATTTTCAAGGTTTTTCCTTTTGTATCAAAAGTCCGATTTGACAGCAATCCCTACTTTGTATAAGTTTAATACGACATAGACCACACTTGAAACGACAAAAGACTTGGCGAATAGAGCAAGATATACATAGTGAAATAAAAAACGAACTTTTGCTTATCCTAAAAGATTGAGGAGCTGAACAATGATGGTTGAAAAACGAACGCCTCTTCCTGTAATAAATGCGGTTGAGCGGGTATTAGAATGCGCTTTGTCACTAGGAACTGAAAAAATAGAACTCGAAGAAAGCTTCGGCCGCATTTTGGCAGAACCAATTATTGCTTCTAGCGATGTGCCATCTTTCGACCGGTCTCCTTATGACGGTTTTGCTATTCGTTCCGTGGACTCTGTGGGAGCAACAGGTGACAATCGCATCGCATTTAAGGTAATTGATCATATTGGCGCGGGAGAAGTATCAACAAAAAAATTAGCAGCTTTTACGGCGATTCGCATTATGACAGGCGCACAGCTTCCAGAAGGGGCTGATGCGGTCGTCATGTTTGAACAATCAGTCGAAACAGAAGAAAGTATGACGATTCGCAAGCCGTTTAAAGCATTGGAAAATGTATCTTTGCAAGGAGAAGATCTTCGGAAAAACGAAGTTGTCATTAACAGTGGGAGTTATATTAATCCAGGAACCATTGCACTTTTGGCGACTTTCGGCTACTCGCAAGTTTTAGTAGCCAAACAACCGTTTGTTGGCATTCTATCAACTGGAACTGAGTTGTTGGCAGTCAATGAGGAACTAGAGCCTGGCAAAATACGAAACAGTAATGGGCCAATGATTGTGGCACAACTAAAGCGAATGGGTATACGCTGTAAAATGTACGGAATATCAATTGATCAACTAGATGAGAGTTACGAAGTGGTCAAAAAAGCGGCAACAGAAACGGATTGCCTGATTACAACAGGTGGCGTTTCTGTCGGTGACTTCGATTTTTTACCGGCAATTTATGAACGACTAGGAGCCGAGGTATTGTTCAATAAAGTAGCGATGAGACCAGGCAGTGTAACAACGGTAGCTGTAGCGAACGGTCGGTACTTGTTTGGTTTATCAGGTAATCCATCTGCATGCTTTACAGGATTTGAATTATTTGTTCGACCTGCACTTTTAAAAATGATGAGTGCCAGTAAACCATACTTGCCGCATACGACAGCGCGACTAGGTGAAAATTTCACTAAAGCCAATCCGTTTACTCGTTTTGTTCGTGCTCTATATGACGGCAAAATTGTGTCGCCAGCTGGATTCAATAAATCCAATGCCGTATCATCCATCGCGCGAGGCAATGCATTGATTGTTTTGCCAGGTGGCACGCGTGGCTACCAGTCAGGTGATTTAGTAGATGTACTGCTTCTCGGTATGGAGGAAGGGTCAGACAAGTGGAAACTGTGAAAGTGTTACAAATGGTCGGTTTTAAAAATAGCGGCAAAACGACCTTGGTTTTGGATTTATTGAAACAAGCAAACGATAAAGGCAAATCAGTTTCAACAATTAAACGTCATGGTCACGAGGGTGCACTTGACATGCCACCAACTGAGACAGACAGTATGCGCTTTTTTACTGAAGGGGCAAACAGCTCGGTTGTTTACGGCGGAGGAGTCATTCAGCTACATCAACGAAAAGAACAAGCGACGCTCGACGAGTTGATTGTCCTTACTTCTTTGGGACATCCAGACTATATTTTCATCGAGGGCTTTAAAGAAGCAAGGTTTGAAAAAATTGTTTTGCTGCGGTCAGCAGACGAGTGGTTACAACTTCAAAGCTTGCAACACATCTCTTTAGTAATCACACAAGAAGTGATCGAACTGGACAATATCCCTGTGATTCTGCAGAATGACAGTAAGCAATTACGTGAGTGGTTTACTAACTGGATGGATGGTGACAGGAATGAAGGCGTTTGAAATCGTAACAGAAGCAATTAATCCTCAAATTTACGCAGATTTTGTATTACGGCCGGAAGCGGGAGCGGTCACTTTGTTTACGGGACATGTTCGTGAATGGACAAAAGGCGTGCGGACACTGCATTTATCATACGAAGCCTATGTACCGATGGCTGAGAAAAAACTGGCGCAAATTGGTGAAGAAATTGAACGGCGCTGGGAAGGAACACAAGTCGCCATTGCGCACCGCATTGGCGAGCTGCAAATTAGCGATATCGCAGTTGTCATCGCAGTTTCGTCCCCTCATCGAAAAACAGCTTACGAAGCAAATGAATACGCGATAGAACGAATCAAGGAAATCGTCCCCATTTGGAAAAAAGAAATTTGGGAAGACGGGGAAGAGTGGATTGGCGATCAAAAGAAGAAACCAGAAGGAGGATTAGCATGATCACCTTATGTTACTTTGCAGGACTCAAAGAACAGACCGGAGTTTCTGAAGAACAAGTCGATATGGCCGGACAGACCGTTGATGATTTGTGGCAGTGGGCAACGACAAAATATCCGGAGTTTCTGTCGGGTGCAGCTCGTTTAGCTGTCAATGAAGAATACGCGTTGCCGACTGATGTCTTAGAAAGAGGGGACGTCGTGGCTTTTATTCCACCCGTTAGCGGAGGATGAAGTCAACTGTCGGAATCTTGCTTGCAGGTGGACTGTCGCGCCGTTTTGGTTCGCCAAAAGCGTTTGCCGAGTTAGCAGGAATCCCTTTTTACGAGCACGCTTATAGAGCATTAACGAATGTCTGTGACCATGTAGTCATTATTACTAGGCCCGAGTTAATCACTCGTTTCCCTTCTAAGTATGATGTCATCACAGATCTAGACTGGATTTCCGGACAAGGCCCCCTTGCTGGAATCTTGTCGGGGATGAACCATATGCAAGCGGATAACTATTTGGTGCTGCCTTGTGATATGCCGTTTGTCGGTCCAGCTGAAACAGCAAAGCTTCTAGCTTTAACCGAAGATTCTTCAAATATATCAGCTGTATGGAACACCACTGAAAAAATTCCTTTGTTCAGTGTTTGGGATACCTGTGTACAAGAACCGCTACAAAAAGAATTAGAAACTGGTCAATTACGTGTGATGAAATTTATGGAAAAAGTGACCACTCAGTGGATAAACTCGTCAGAAATCCATAAAGATCAACTTGTTTTTCGCAACGTGAATCAACCTGACGACTAAAAAGGAGGTGGCGTAATGGCCATTAAACCAGTACAGGACTATTTTCAACGTCCAATACGGGATTTGCGGATTTCAGTCACCGACCGCTGCAATTTCCGTTGTTCGTATTGCATGCCTAAAGAAGTATTTGGTGATGATTATGCATTTTTACCGAAGCAGGAATTGTTGTCATTTGAAGAAATACATCGCTTGACTAAGGTGTTTGTAGCAATGGGCGTTAAAAAGATTCGGTTGACAGGTGGCGAACCTTTAATGCGCAGAGGATTGCCAGAATTGGTTGAGAAAATCCTTTCGGTTGAGGGTGTAGAGGATATTGGACTGACAACAAATGGTTTGCTTCTTGGCAATCAAGCACAGGCGCTATACGATGCTGGACTTCGCCGGTTAAATATTAGTTTAGATGCACTAGATTCGGAGTTGTTTGGAAAGCTGAATGGTAGGGGCATTGATCCATCGCATATCTTAAAACAAATCGATTTTGCGCAACAAGTTGGATTTGAAATCAAAGTCAATATGGTCGTCCAAAAAAATGTCAATGAGCAAGAAATATTGCCGATGACAGCTTATTTCAAAGAACGCGGCATTACCCTAAGGTTTATTGAGTTTATGGATGTTGGCAATGATAATGGCTGGAGCTTTAAAAAAGTTGTCACCAAAAAGCAGATTCTTGAAAAGTTGCAAACAGTCTACAACCTAGAACCCGTCGACAAAGATTATTACGGAGAAGTAGCAAAGCGCTATCGTTTTGAAGAAGGAGAGGCACAAGTAGGATTTATCACATCGGTGTCAGAATCCTTCTGCTCATCTTGTACGCGTGCTCGTTTGTCTTCAGATGGCAAGTTCTATACATGCTTGTTCGCCACAGGGCATTTCGATATTCGTGAACTGCTTCGAAATGGTTTGAGTGACGAAGAGTTATTGGAGAAAATCTCTGCTGTTTGGGAACGTAGAGACGACCGTTATTCAGATGAACGAACTGAACTGACAGCTAAAAACCGTAACAAAATCGGCATGTCGTATATCGGTGGATAAAACGATGCCGATTGCAAAAAAGGCGTTTCCTGAGTATTTACAGGAAGCGCCTTTTTATGTTTACTTTGGGTAAACCGATGTACGTGACTCAGCAAAATCGGTGTGAACAAATCGTGTTCGATGTTCAAGCTATGATAAACCGATGCCGAGTAAAAATCAACGTTCAGTGGCAAGTTTTCTGACCGGTACGATTTCATGCATCACCAATGCATTAATTTTCCAAGATTTAATTTGGGTCATTGTTAGCTGCTACAGGGGTGGGTTTTCAAACCTACCAGCGTTTGTTGGAACCGTTTTTGGTACAAAAAAATTAGGAGCAATTCACGGTTATTTATTGACGACTTGGTCATATTATTGGGCCAGCCATCGTTTCATAAATTCATCAGCATACAGAAAGCTATGTTCCTGTGTTCTACTTTTTCATTGTCTTGGTGTCAATTGGCTTCCTAATTTCTTTGTTAATCCGCTGGGGTATCTAAAGGGGGACATCTTCAACAACGTAATAACTAATTAACTAAAAAGTAGTATTTTGAAAGGGATTCTGTAGTCGCTAATGAAGCTATAGAAAAGGCGAGAAAAATCTTTATTTTCCAGAAAGACACGTCTTTTTTAGAGCTTTCTTAATACGTATCCGGTCAGTTCCTCATCACAAAAATCAAATGTCTGCCACTCCTTCGATCTTGTCGATAGGAAAATCCAGTCGGTTCTAGAAACGTACAAGTTTTATCTACGTGAATATTTTTGGGAGAAACGCCTGCTAGTTCGCATTGTTTTTTGACTATGGCTTGATTGTCAATATGGTATTTTTTCGTATCTTCGTTAACATACATAAAATTACTTGCGTAGCCAAGAGCATCGAACTTTAAATAGACGTCTCGATCGACCTCGAATTGTTGTTGACTAATAGCTGCACCAATTTGAATTTCCAAGTTAGCAGGATCGCATTGTTCAACCTCAATTAATTGGTGAAGCAATTTGAATGTAATTTCTTTGATGGTACCTTGCCAACCAGAATGAACAACACCAATCAAACCGGCTTTTCTATCATGAATAATTACAGGAACGCAGTCAGCTGCGAAACTGCACAATACGATGCCCGTATCAAATGTATAAAGAGCGTCCGTATCAGAAAAAGCATCTTCTGCATCGTATGCTCCACGTCCCTTATCTTTTTGTGATACGCGACGGAAATTGGCGCTGTGCGTCTGTTGTGCACAAATAAAACTAGCCAGAGGTACCGCTAGAAAATCGGCTAATTTTTGTCGGTTATCAATTATTGTTTGTGTGTTTTCACAAGCATGTAATGCCATGTTATTGCTTTCAGGTTCGGTCAGGTCTTTTACCGTCATGCCTGAAACAAGTTGTTTATCCTGAACATAAAATGTCGCTTTCATTTTCATCACCTTTTCTTAATATAAACGATGTTAAATCAGATGTACAGAAGAGTAAAACTCTAAAAAAACAGCCTCCCACTACTCGTAGTGGAAAGCTGTTTTTAGGACTAAATTGACGATGTCGATTGAACAAGGGCTTCATCAACGGAAACGAATGTAAAACCAAGATCTTTGGCAACAGCTTCATAAGTAACATGACCGTTCGCCGTGTTAACGCCCAGTTTTAGTGCTGGATTTTCTGCAACAGCTTTTTGAACACCTTTGTTCGCCATTTGAAGTGCATAGCCCACTGTGACATTTGTCAAAGCGATGGTTGATGTACGCGGAACAGCTCCAGGCATATTCGCAACTGCATAATGAACGACTTCGTGTTTAACGTAAGTCGGGTCGTCATGTGTACTGATGCGATCTGTTGTTTCGAAAATTCCGCCTTGGTCGATAGCGATATCGACAATTACAGAACCAGGGTTCATCGATTGAACCATTTCTTCTGTTACTAATTTAGGAGCTTTTGATCCTGGAATCAGTACAGCGCCAATAACTAAGTCAGATTCTTTAACCGCTTGGGCAATATTGAACGGGTTGGAAATCAATGTGGTCACATCCGTACCAAAAATATCATCCAATTGACGAAGACGTTCTGGACTCAAATCAATGATTGTTACTTGTGCACCAAGACCAATCGCCATTTTCGCGGCGTTAGTTCCTGCCACGCCGCCGCCAATAATAGTCACTTTTCCGCGTTGAACGCCGGGTACACCAGATAACAGAATCCCTTTGCCACCATATATTTTTTCGAGGAACTGGGCACCAACTTGAGCAGCCATTCTTCCAGCTACTTCACTCATTGGCGTTAATAAAGGAAGTGTCCGGTTTACCGATACGGTTTCATAGGCAATCGCTGTCACTTTGCTGTCTACTAATGCTTGAGTTAACGCAGGTTCAGCTGCAAGGTGGAGGTAAGTAAACAACACCAAATCTTGACGGAAGTAGTGGTATTCAGAGGCAACGGGCTCTTTTACTTTCATCACCATTTCTGCAGACCAAGCTTCTTGCGCTGTGTCGACCATTTGAGCGCCAGTCGCGATATAGTCAGCATCTGTGAAACTGCTTCCTAAACCAGCACCTGTTTCGATGATAACTTGATGACCAGCTCTAACAAAAGCATCGGCACCAGCAGGCGTAATTGCTACACGGCTTTCGTTGTTCTTGATTTCTTTTGGAATTCCAATAATCATTTTTATTCCTCCTATGAAACGAATGGTGTAGATATCCATAAGTATAGCTGTATGCTTGCTAGACTGCATTGGATGAAACAAAGAAAATAACGCTTTGCTTTTGTGAAATTTCACAAAAGCTTATTTCTTATCCATTTTGCGCATGTTCAAATCCAGATAGATACCTAGTTTTTCATGAACATTTGTCAAACGGACACTGCCTATTTCCGAAATGCGCTTTATCCGATAATGCAATGTGTTAGTATGCACAAACAGCTTTTTAGCAGCATCGTTCATATTGCTATCTTGTTGAATAAAAACTTCAAGTGTCTTCAGTAAATTGGTTTTGTGCAGGCTATCATATGCCTCGAGCTTAGCAATTGCCGGGTGTTCATGGCGCTTGTCTCTCTGTTCTTTCGGCATCAAGTTCAAGTACCTAAAAGCACCGAGTTGTCTAAAGTGAAACACATCTTCTAGTTCTTCAGGAAAGTCTTGTTTTAGCTTTAGCACGGTCACGGCTTCTTGATAACTCATTTCCGCTTTGCCAAAATCATTATAGCTTGTACCCAAACTGCCTCTGACGCCCGAAATAGAAAAGCGATTAGCCATTTCAGATGTAAAGTAGGAAATAAAGCCTTCAAAAGCATGATCGCCAGATTGGGAGGCATGAGGAGAAGCGATTAAAATCAATTCATTGTCGATAATTACTAAAAAGTGATTAGTGATTTTTTGACTAGTAGTGATCAAATAGGAAATTTGCTCTTCTATTTTCCGTGTAATGTCTTGGTCAAAACGAAAAACAAGAACAGTAAAGCGATCGGGTATTTTCAAGTTCAGTTCGTAAAATTTTTCTTGAATATCCTTTGATGACTTGTAGTGGCCACTCAAAATTTTCCATAATAAATCCTGATAGTGTTCTTCTTTTCTTTTGAGGTTTTGATGAAGTTTAGCCATCAAAGGTGTCGCTGCAATAGCCGCGTCTTTCAATAGCTTTAGTTGAATATCATTTAATTTTTTGACGCCTTCAACAATCCAAATATAGCCTAAAATCTCGTTATCCTTCCGAATGGCAATCGCTACACGGTCGCGAAGACCAATGTCTTCAATATGTGGAATGCGCAAGGCACAATCTGATTGCATCAATTTTGGGATAATGCCTTCTCTCCAAAGACGATTGATCACTTTTTCAGGTACGCGTTGAGAGATAATCGTACCAATTCGCGCGGAATCAGTATCCACTTCATGAGAGCTATAAGCATGTAGACGGTGGTTTGTATCCTCAATCGTCGTTGGGCACCCTAAATTTTCTTGGATGCTGTCAACGAGCTCTTTCAAATCGAAAAATGATTTCTTAAATGGATTTTTGAATGACATTTCGTACATAAAGCAACTCCTTTAGCGATTTGTACTTGTTAAAACCATAGTCACTTTAGTATAACGAAAAACCACAGCTTACTCTAGCGTATGCTGAGGTTTGAGGTATTAGCCTGTCCAAAAAAGCTTCTATAAATCGGGAGGAAAGGAGTTTATCTTTTAGTTAAAACGCCACTTTTCACCAGATTAGCTAAGGTACCATCATTTCTATAACGGAAATAGCTACTAAGGCGATTTAAGTCTTTTTGTGTCCAAGTCGTATATGCGTTATTTAACTCATAATCTTGTTCGAGTCGTAGCACGAGAGTTTTGGCGAATTGAATTTGTTTGAATGTCAATGACTTTTCGTCAACTTTTCCTTTGTTGGCATTGAGTTGCTTTATAACTTCTGAAGGAGAGTTGATTGTTTTTTGGATTTTATCCGTGTAGAAGCCTTGTTTGATCCAACGAATATCGTCTGCCGTCAGGTTAAACCATTCGCCTTCTAATCTTTTGTCAGAGAAATGCAGATGAAATGCGCTTTCAGTTTGATGATGATCAGCAGTCTTAATAAGAAATATTAATTTGTTTTCAAACGGCAGTTTAACATTGAAGACGTTCATACGTTTATCGATTTGCTTTGTTTTACCAATCTTAAAAGAACCTGTTATATGTTCTTGAACAAAATAAACGTAGCCGGGTGCTTTGCCTGTTACTAGAGGAAGCTTAATAATTTGATCTAACTGTTGTTGATTAGCTTCAAAAAGATAACTTTTTTCTGCAGCTATTTTATTGCCGGAGCTATTTGCGGAAAGGATAGGTGAGGACGATTTAAAAATGCTGAGAAACTTTTTTAACATGGCAAGTGCCTCCTTAAGGTGAGTAGAAAATTACTGCTTGCCATTCATTATAGTATAGGTAAACTCTATTTAGTGGATGGAAGTACAAAAAATGTAAAACATCTAACTAAACAGGGGATGTATGGGAAAAGGTTAACGTAGTTTAGAAAAAGGTTGACTTAAAGCACACTTGTCGGTCGAAGAAAAAAGATAGAGATCATTTTTATGGCAAAACAACCAGAACTAACGCTAGCAAGTTTAGTGTTTGGAAAAGGTTTCAACAGTGTGTCGGTGCTCACCTTTGTATGGTTACTAGTATTTTTCTTTACTCAATACGATTCATTGCCCGAACAGGTGCCAGTGCATTACAACGGAGCGAGTGAAGTTGATCGGTGGGGAGGAAAATCTGAACTATTCAATCTGCCAGTAATTGGTGCTGCGTTATGGATCAGTATGACAATACTCGAAAAGTATGTGCACTTGTACAATTATTTCAAATTAACGACAGAGAGTGCAAAGCTTTACTATGAAAATGGTCGATAAATGATCAATGTATTAAAAAATGAAACACTAATTTTATTCAGCTTTATCAATTTCCAGAATGTCCAAATAGCTTCTGGAGTTGAAGCAAAATTTTCATACTTACTCGTCTAATCGTAATACTTGAAGCGATCTTGTTCTTTATAATCCACGTGCCTCAAAATTAACTCGTCACTAGAAAAGAGCAGTTAGAAGTTGGTGAATTCGAATGATTTGTTTAAAATCAGTAGCTTTTTAAAAATAAGTTGATTTGGTAATAGTTTGTTCACATTTACTTTGTATACTGAAGCTATGAAAAGCCTTTGGAGGATGATCAAGATGACTGAAACTTCATGTTGTGCAATACGAAAAGTGCAAACAGCCAGTGAAATTGTCGAAAATCTGAAAAAACAGGGGATTAATGCAGAATTGTGTAAAAAGTCTGCAAGTCTGCAAGGTGTTTAGTAAAAAAACTCGCTGGCCATATTAGCCAGCGAGTTTTTAAGGATTAGTTAATAACTTAATGCTTTTTCATACATCCATCTTTTTAAATTACCGATTGAATGAAAAGAGATGGCTTCTCCTGTTTCCTTATGCTCCGCTTTAATAATGACGTCGAACTCATTCGGGGTGAATAACCAACCATCTTCCACTAATGCACGTGCCATTTTTACAATCATGCTCGAGCCTCTAATTGAGTCTAGGTTCATATTGACCATCTCCTTTTCTAGGTAGTTAATGCTTATTGTATTCTATTTGACGGAATTTTAAAACTATTATTTTGGAACTGAAAAAAACGGTCTATCTGTGTTTAATACTATTCCCAGTTGTTTAAAAATCCAAACTATTTTACCTGATTTCAAGTCAAAAAAAAAACCTTGTCACAGAATTGTGACAAGGTTTTTCGTTTTCTCACTAGCTATCTTATTCTTTCGTTAACTGGCTAACGATTACTCTCACTGCTTTTTCGATATAAGGATCTCTTCCGGTTTTTAAAACTGCCGGAACAAAAGTACGTTGCTTCATCATTTCATAGTAACCGTACATGCCGTCTTCTAACGATATGCCTTGCTCAACTAGAAAAGAAGAGTTTAAAATCCTCCGTAGAGATGCTTCATCTTGCTCAATTACGAGCGCAGGGGAGTGCGGATTAAAATCTCCATCGATGATACCGTTTTCATAAAAAGAGTGAAGTGTGACTAACCGCTCGTTCGCTAATGCTAATTTCCGTTCATAGAATGTCGGGCATACTGACTTTAATTCAGTTAAATATATTTCAGACGCGTAAACAGCAGAGAACACCGTTTGTTCAAATACAGCTGGCAACCGCTGAATATAAGGATAACAAGAATTGTTGATAAACTGGTTGCTTCTATTCAAGTAGTCGATATAGATTTCCGTCACTTCTAGGATGATGTCTTCTTTAGATGCGAAAAAATTATACAAAGAAGCGCGGCTAATACCCATTAATCGTGCCAAATCTTGAATTGTCAACGTAATAAATCCCTCTGTACGAACGGTTTCTATAATTTTTTCAGTATAGGTACGGCGCATAATCTGCCGTTCTTCTGGTGAAATTTTCCGCATCTAAACACCTCCATCTTGTGAAAATTATAACACAAGAAAACCGTGAGCAGATGTCCTTTTTTCTTCATTGTTTAAACAGGCTGTAAGGGTGGTAAACAGTTAGAGTGTAATAATAATAGACAGTTTTTATGTTAATCGTCTAAAGTGATGGGAATGGAGTTGACGAATATGGCATTAGGGAAAACTGCAATCGTTACAGGTGCAAGCAGTGGTATCGGTCAAGCGACGGCGAAGGAATTAGCTAGCAAAGGCTATCATGTGCTACTTGCTGCAAGACGGGAAGATCGATTGATCGCCTTAAAAAAAGAGATTGAAGCTGCTGGTGGTACGGCAGATTATAAAATTACAGATGTTACTTCTCGAAGTGAAATGACTGCATTAATAGAAGCTGGGCTCGAGACAAACGGTACGATTGATGTATTGGTGAATAATGCCGGATTAATGCCTTTATCATTTATGAATAAGCTAAAAGTTGATGAATGGGACAAAATGATTGATGTCAATATCAAAGGTGTTCTTTATGGAATTGCTGCTGTGTTGCCAGTTATGGAAAAACAAAAATTTGGTCATATTTTAACTATTTCATCCGTGGCAGGTCATACAATTTCTAAAGGAAGTGCGGTATACAGCGGTACCAAGTTTGCAGTTCGTGCGATTACAGAAGGGTTGCGTCAAGAAATTGATCCTTCACATGAAATTCGCGTGACGATTGTGTCACCAGGAGCGGTTGAAACCGAATTGACCGATACGATTACAGACGAAGATATAATAACTGCTTTTAAAAATGGTCAACCGATGGAAATGCTTAAAGCACAAGATATTGCCAATGCGATCGCTTTTGCCGTGGAACAACCGGCATATGTGGACGTTAATGAGATTTTGATTCGCCCTAGACAACAACCGTAAATCAAAAAAAAGAATGGAGACGATCCAAGTGAAAACCGATTTTTCAAAAATTTATATAAATGGTGAATGGATTCAAGGTTCTAGTAATAACCAGATGAAAAATACCAATCCATTTACTGGTGAAGAACTAGTAATCACACAAGCTGCCGATAAAAGTGATTTAGATTTGGCTTATAAAGCTGCTGCAGAAGCACAAGTTGAATGGGCAAAAGAACTACCGCAAAACAAACGAGCGGTTATTGAAAAAGCAATAGAAGTCATGCAGGAGAACAAAGAGCTAATTATTGACTGGTTAGTTAAAGAAGCAGGCAGTACTGTGATTAAAGCAACAGTTGAGTTTGGTGCGTCAGTTAACATCTTGAAAGAAGCAGCAACTTTCCCTTACCGGATGGAAGGTAAAATTCTTCCTTCGCAACAAGCAGGTAAAGAAAACCGTGTATACCGCAATGCACTAGGAGTTATCGGTATTATTAGCCCGTGGAATTTCCCATTCCATTTAGCGATTCGTTCTATCGCGCCTGCTATTGCAACTGGCAATGCGGTTGTGATCAAACCTGCAACCGATACACCCGTAACAGGTGGATTGTTGTTTGCCAGCATTTTCGAAGCAGCTGGATTGCCCAAAGGTCTATTAAACGTCGTAGTTGGACGTGGTTCAGAAATCGGTGATGACATTGTAACGCATCCAACACCGCGTTTGATTTCCTTTACTGGGTCTACGCCAGTCGGAAAGCGTATTGGTGAGCTCGCGGGTGGCGCGTTAAAGAAAACTGCGTTAGAACTTGGTGGAAACAATAATTTTATCGTCTTAAAAGATGCTGATGTAGATCAGGCTGTCGATTCCGCATTATTCGGTAAATTCTATCACCAAGGTCAAATTTGTATGTCTATCAACCGCATTTTTGTTCATCAAGATATTTATGACGATTTCGCAGAGCAGTTCATTACACGTGCTAGCAAATTAAAATTCGGAAATCCTGCCGAACAAGATACGCAAGTCGGACCGCTGATTAACCGCGATCAAGTCGACCGGATTCTCAAAGACATCAATGCAAGTGTGGAGCAAGGTGCCCAAATTCGTCTTGGAGGACAAGCGGATGGCAATGTGCTAGAACCAACTGTTCTAACTGGCGTTACAAATGATATGCCTCTTGCAGAAAATGAAATTTTTGGTCCTGTAGCAATTCTGATTCCTTTTGATAGCGACGAGGAAGTCGTGAAGATGGCAAATGCTTATCCGTATGGATTGAGCGGAGCTGTCCATTCCTCAAATATCGAATACGGAACGACCATCGCTCATCAAATCCACACGGGCATGATTCATGTAAACGATCAATCGGTTAACGATGAAGCGCATATGCCGTTTGGTGGAGAAAAAGATTCAGGTCTAGGCCGTTTCAATGGTGAATGGGTACTAGAAGAGTTTACAACGTTAAAATGGCTATCGGTTCAACATCAACGTCGTGAATATGGACCATTTGTTACTAACACCAAAAAATAAAAGACTGTGACATCGGCAGCCTCAGCATTGGGGTTGTCGTTTTTTGTGTTAAACCAACTAGCTGTTTCTAAAAAATGATTCGTATTCTATCATTAACTGTTAGTGAAAGGGAATGGACGAAGCTAAGTCGAATTTCATATTGAGTAAAGACATGATGAAAGGAAATGATGAATTTGGCTAAATGGTTCCCTCATATATACGATGTTGCAATGAAGCCGCTAGAAAAAATGCGTTTTGAGCGGATTCGTGCAAATCTTGTTCGTCAAGCACAAGGGAAAGTTTTGGAAATTGGTTTTGGTACTGGCGCAAACTTCCACTACTATCAGGATGTTGAACGCGTTGATGCTATTGAACCAAATCCTGCTATGAGTAAACAAGCAAACAAACGCATCCAAAAAACCCATACCCCCATTTATACCTATCAAGCAAAGGCAGAGGAATTGCCTTTTGAGGATAACCGCTTTGATACCACTGTTGCAACACTGGTTTTTTGTACGATTCCTGATCCTGAAAAAGCACTTCAAGAAATACGGAGAACTTGTAAAGTAGGAGCAAAAATCCTGTTATTTGAACATGTCAAAATGGATCAGAAGATGATGGGCAAAACTCAAGAAGCATTAACACCAGCCTGGAGAAAAATGTGCGATGGCTGTCATTTAAACCGTGATACGCTCAAACTGGTAAAGCAATCAGGATTAGAAGTGCAGAAAGTAACTTCTTATTACGGTGGACTTTTTCTTACGATTGAATGCTGTAATTCTTTATAAGCAAGTAGATCATGTTAAACTGCTCTTTTAACAAACATTAGATGCTATTGCTTTTATTTTTTTAAGGAATATTAATATCGTAAAAAAGTGATCTAATTACCGGCTTACTGCGTAGTATAAGTAAGAGAAATAAAAGACACAGCGATAATCTATTTCTCGAACTCCACATTTTAAGGAGATTGATAAAAAGAAAAGATTTTCCTGTAGCGGGAAGTATAGTAAGGTAGTAATACGAAATACGTGACAAAGGAGACAGGGGATGGAAAAAAGTACTGATACAAATTTGTATATGCGGGTCAGTCAACAAGATAAAGCCGCATTAGAACAATTATACGACCGCTACGAAAAAATCCTTTTTTCTTTTCTGTATAAAATGCTAGAAGATCGCGAGCTAGCTGAGGAAGCCTTACAAGAGGTGTTCATTAAAATTTGGCGCGGTAAAGGGGTTTACGATGAAAGCAAAGGGAAATTTACTTCCTGGCTTTTTAGAATGGCGCAGAATACAGCTATTGACTTAATACGAAAACGCAAACAGCCATCTGTTCCAATTGAAGAAGCGGCGCAAATGGTCAGCAATGATGCACCGGTTGAGCAGCAGGTCGAATGGCAAGAAGAGAAAAGTCAGATTGAAATGGCTGTTCAACACTTATCAGCAGAGCAGCAAAAAATGATCGATTTATTTTATTTCAAGGGACATACACATGAGACAATCGCGGACATGTGCAATATTCCACTGGGAACTGTTAAGAGCCGAATAAGACTGGCATTAAAGAAGTTGAAAATATCACTGCATGGAATGCAGGAAAGGGGGGCTTATGATGACTAATATAGATTGTGATTACCTACTAGATTATTTGAATGGAACATTGTCAATAGCTGAGGTTCAGCAATTTGAAGAACACTTAAAAACGTGTACGGAATGCCAAGAGATAGTAGAAGCAACTGGTCAGCTCCCTTATCTTGCAGACCCAGTGGAACCACCGACAGCGATGAAAGCACGAATTCTAGCTAATGTATTTGAAGAAGAACCTGTTCAGGATAATCCGTCAGTGGCATTAAAACCAGCAATGTCTGCGATACCGATAAGCAAAAATAAAAGCAGGAGAAACACCTGGAAACCGCTGCTCGCAGCTGTACTTTTATTGTCACTACTAGGTAATGGCTATGCTTTCTTTCAGCTATCTGACAAAGAAGGTGGACCAGAAACAGCGATTCAATCATTCCAGTTAGAGCCGAATGCAGCATTCTCAGGAACTGCAACAGCAGAAATCATCGAAGAAGATGGGTTAGTAAACCTTGTTGTCCAGGCAGATCGATTAGCTGAATTAGACGCAAGTCAAGTTTATCAAGTTTGGTTGATCAAAGATGGGAAGCCAATTCCAGCCGGCGCGTTTTCGCCTAATCCCAATGGAGAAGGTGCAAGCTACTATCAACTAGAAGAGACAGCAGCAGAATGGGATACTATTGCTGTGACGCTTGAACCTAAAGCAGGAAACCAATTGCCAGAAGGCGAAATTGTATTAAGTTCAGAAATTTAACTATCCGCTTTTGCGGATAGTTTTTTTCTTTTGAATCTTTTTTCAAATAAAGTGATCTAATGGATCGCTCCTTGCGTTATGTCTGTATAACGAAAAAAAAACAAGAAAAAGGGAGCGATTTTAGTATGAAATTAAACAAATTACTGTTAGCCCTACCACTTAGCCTAGCGTTGCTTGTACCAACAGCAGCACTTGCCGACAGCCACGGCGGTCATTCAACAAGCGAAACTGCAACAGAAGTAAGCACGACAACACCTGCGGCGGAACTGCGCATCGCACTGGATACGACCTTAACAGAGCACGCATTTCTAGCAGTTGAAGCGATGCGTAAAGGCGTCGACGGGGCAGAAGATTTTGATCAAGCAGCAGGAGCCTTACTGGCAAACGCTGACGACTTGTCTGCAGCCGTTGGTTCAGTTTACGGGGAAGAAGGCGCCGCACAGTTTGACGAAGTATGGAAGTCGCACATCGGCTATTTCGTCGATTACGTGACAGCAACCGCTGAAGACAACCAAGAAGGCAAAGATCAGGCGTTAGCGGAACTGGAAACCTACAAAGTCGAACAATCGAAATTCTTTGATACCGCCACAGGCGGACTCTTGCCAGCAGCGGCGGTTCAAGAAGGATTGGACATGCACGTCGATCAGTTGATCATGGCGTTTGACGCGTATGTGGCCGGCGATTTTGAAAAAGCTTACTCACTTGAGCGCGAATCGATTCAACACATGAGCATGTTCGCCGAAAGCTTGTCTGTAGCGATCACGACGCAATTCCCGGACAAATTTGACAACACCAGTGCCGATACACCGGCCATTGATTTGCGTGCCACACTCAACACAACATTCACTGAACACGCAGGACTTGCGGTCATGGCGATGCAAGACGGCGCGGACGGCGCCGAAAGTTTTGACCAAGCAGCAGGGGCACTTCTTGCGAATGCAGATGACTTGTCAGCAGCCGTAGGATCGGTTTACGGCGACGAAGCCGGTGCACAATTTGAAGAAACATGGAAGTCACACATTGGTTACTTTGTGGATTACGTAACAGCAACCGGTGAAGGCAACAAAGAAGGGCAAGAACAAGCGCGTGCCGAGCTTGATCAGTACATCGTAGACCAAGCAGCCTTCTTAGACGCAGCAACAGAAGGTCGTGTTCCTGCAGCAGCACTGGAAGAAGGTTTAACTGCTCATGTTGGGCAACTACTGGCGGCATTTGATTCGTATGTAGCGGGCGATTATGACGCAGCGTACAGCTCGATTCGCGAGGCGTATGCACACATGCAAATGCCAGCAGCGGGCTTGTCAGCAGCGATTGTCGATCAATTCCCAGACCAATTCGGCGCGACTGAAATGCCAGCCGAAATGCCAAAAACAGGCATGGGTGGTATGTCTGATACCGGATCATTCCCATTCATGTGGGTACTGGTCGGATTAATGTTAGCGGCATTGACGACCGTAGTCGCAGTTCGTACACGTAAACAGTAATAGCAATGCGTGTTTGAATAACTAATAAATAAATCCCTAAGTCATGTACATGACTTAGGGATTTATTTTGAGTAGGTCGGGATAAGAAAAAGCAGCGAGGCATTGTAAAAACTAAAGAATAATTTTGCGGCAAATTCTGAAGTAGAAGACGAAAAGTAAATAATTAAATTTTTGCTTTCTATCGTCTTTGACATCTCTTCGAAAATAAAGTACATTATCATATGGGCGAACAATTATTAAGTTATATAGATATATCATTCGTGTATAGGGGTGTAATTTATGGAAAATGTATTTGATTACGAAGATATTCAATTAGTTCCTGCAAAAGCAGTAGTGAACAGCCGTTCAGAATGTGATACATCAATTGAATTTGGTGGACGAACTTTTAAATTACCGGTTGTACCTGCCAATATGCAGACAATCGTAGATGAAAAAATTGCGGGATATTTAGCGGAAAATAATTACTTCTATATCATGCACCGATTCGAGCCAGAAAAGCGCTTAGCATTTATAAAAGACATGCAACAGCGTGGACTTTTTGCATCGATCAGTGTAGGGATTAAACCAGAAGAATATGATTTCATTCAATTAGTAGCTGATGAAAAAATAATACCTGAATATATTACAATTGATGTGGCACATGGTCACTCAAACGCAGTTATCGACATGATTCAGCATGTTAAAAAACTACTGCCAAACAGTTTTTTAATTGCTGGAAATGTGGGCACACCAGAAGCTGTTCGCGAACTTGAACACGCAGGGGCAGACGCGACAAAAGTGGGCATCGGGCCAGGAAAAGTTTGCATTACGAAGATTAAAACAGGTTTCGGTACAGGAGGCTGGCAGTTGGCGGCACTTCGTTGGTGTGCCAAAGCAGCAAGTAAACCCATTATCGCAGATGGGGGTATTCGTACACATGGTGATATTGCAAAATCAGTGCGCTTTGGGGCGTCAATGGTGATGATTGGTTCACTTTTTGCTGGACACGAAGAGTCGCCTGGTCAAACGATCAACCAGGACGGAAAACTATTAAAAGAGTATTTCGGTTCAGCCTCAGAATTCCAAAAAGGCGAAAAGAAAAACGTTGAAGGTAAGAAGATGTTTGTAGAATATAAAGGTCCATTAAAAGAAACGTTAGTAGAAATGGAACAAGATCTTCAATCGGCGATTTCTTATGCGGGTGGAGACAAACTATTAGCAATTCGCAATGTTGATTATGTTATCGTTAAAAATTCCATTTTCAATGGAGATAAAGTGTATTGATTTATTGAAAAGCCCATCAATTAGTTGATTGATGGGCTTTTTTCTGCTTAGTTGTTAGTAGCCAGATGATGACAGAAACCGTTAATAGTGCCCCAAACAAGAGGTATTGAACACTTTTAGGGACGACTTGTATCAAACCGTAAACTACGGCCAACTCCATAATTACAGCTGGAATTTTACCAATGGTGCTGGCGACCCAAAACTTTTTCCCATTAATCGTTGTTAATGCGGCACCCGCTGTCACAAAACCTGAAGGCATAAATGGCAGCAGACGGAGGAAAATCACCAAACTGAAAACTTGTTTTGTTGTTTGTCGCTGAAACTTTTGCCAGAACGGATGGATGAGCCATTTAGGGTCTGCTTTGGAAAAGCCAAAGCGGTAAAGATAAAATCCAAACAAGGCTCCGAATATTTCACCAGCAAATGTTAAAGTAGCGCCACCATAGAGTCCTAGCGACTGAATATTGATGGCGGTCATGAGGGCGCTAGGAATAAATCCAACAGCACCAACGACTATATTGGCGATAAGTAAAATGACGGTTTTAACTAAAGTAAGTAAAATTTCCATAAGCGATGACTCCTTTTTAGCATTCAATCTTTAACATGTTTTACAAATCCCTTACGAACAAAGAGAACGAATCATTCATATATTTTACCATCATGGGCAAAGAATAGGGAGAAGAGACTGTATCGTACTGTTAAAAAGGGGGCGATAAGTTTAAAAGTCCTTCAGTAAAACGTGTGCTAGTTGTATGATAGTGAAAGAGACTATCAGCCGGATTCGAACATAATTAGAAGATAAATGATAAGGAGTGAGCTTTTGCACAATCAAAAACGAATTAGAGATTACGGTGTAGAGATCGGATATATAAAAACTGGAAAGCTAAACGCTATAACAGATGTAACAGGCGTTACAGTAGGTCACGTCACATTGAGTAACGGCAATATGCAAACCGGGGTGACGGCGATTTTGCCGCATGCAGGAGACTTATTTCATAATAAACTCATTGCTTCTAGCCATGTCATCAATGGTTTTGGAAAAACAATGGGCACTATTCAACTAGCCGAACTAGGGACGCTAGAGACGCCAATTGTCCTGACAAACACCTTAAATGTCGGCACAGCGGCCAATGCCGTCATTGATTACATGTTGGAGAAAAATCCTGATATCGGCAGTACGACGGGTACTGTTAATCCGGTAGTCGGTGAATGCAACGATATGTTCTTAAATGACGTACGGGGGCGCTTTGTTCAAGAGCAACATGTACGTCAGGCACTCGAAAATTGTGCTGTCGAGTTTGAAGAAGGCGCCGTCGGAGCAGGCAGAGGCATGCTATGCTATTCGCTAAAAGGTGGAATTGGTTCAGCATCTCGTATTGTCAAACTAGAGCATAGAGACTACACGATGGGAGTTTTGGTGTTATCCAATTTTGGTATGCTAAGCGATTTGACTGTCAGCAGCAATCCGATTGGCAAAGCTTTGAAAGAAAAAATGCTGCACTCGCATAAAGAGGAAGACAAAGGCTCTGTCATGATTATTGTTGCTACAGATCTTCCGTTGTCTGAACGCCAGTTAAATCGTATTTTAAAGAGGTCAGTGACTGGACTTTCACGTACAGGTTCGATTATTACCAATGGGAGTGGCGAAATCGTACTCGGGTTCTCAACAGCTAACAAAATTCCTCATGCGAAAACGCAACAGTATCTAACAATTGATACGATTCACGAAGAGGATATGGACGAAGCTTTTAGAGCCGTCGGAGAAGCGACAGAAGAAGCTGTATTAAATTCATTGATTACGGCAGAAGCTGTTATTGGCCGTAATGGCAATGAAAGACCAGCGTTAAAAGAGTTGCTTGAAAAATTCAATTTAACACTCTAGAGCCTTTAACAGGTTCTTTTTTTAATGCAAAAGAATTTTGTGAATACGCATGACAAAAACTTCTGGTAAACCCACCGCGATTTTCTGCTTGAAATTGTGTGCGGGTATACAGAAATACAGATTAACACTTATAGAAAAAAGGTGGAAACTAGTTTGAAAAAATCATTACATAAAATTAATGTGCAATAAAAATAATAAAATAGTATATTTTTTTTTGCATATTGTACCATCGGCTATAGTCTAACAAGGACAAAAGAGATCTTTAAATGCATTGGAAAATAAATTTTAGTAGTCTAGAAGTCTTGCTAGTGAACAAACTACTAATTTTTATAGCTGTCTTTGAAGCGTTGAGGCCGATAACAGTAAAAGAGGGTGCTTACGAATGAGAAATGTTTCACGTGCATTTCAGCAAGTCTCTGTCTCCTGACTTTGTTGCCACTGACATTAAGCGATTCATTGGTTCGAGGGACCGCTCGATTTTCTGCTGAACCTTCACCTTCATTTCCCAAATTTACTAAGTGGGCTAGGAGTTGTAACAGCGTTGATTGGTAAAAAAGGAGATTTAAAATTCAATCTCGTACTGTTCACTATGTTGAGCTTGAGTCTTTATGTCATTTTGACCACCCACCTCAATTCCCTTTAAATCGATATCAAAAGTCAGTTAAACCAAAAAGATGAGACATAACGTAGAGTGACGTTATGTCTCATTTTTTTAGTTATCCCTAACTAGTTGGACGTACCCATAACTTGGAAAAATTGATGTATCCGAAATGACTGAGCGTGATGTTCATTAAATCCATTGCGAAAGGAATTTGTCGCTTTTCGTAGTAAAGAGGAATCATAATAGACGATGCCATCAATTGTTGTTCGATTTTTAAATTTAATGCCGTCCACTCTTCAAAAGGTGTCTGAGCATATTGCTGCAGATAATTAGCGAACTGTGGTTGAGATTTCATAATCGTTGCTATTGGGGATGAGCCGTTTGATAAAAAGTAAAAAAAGGAAAAGTTTTGATCTAGTTCAAATACTTCTCCGTGAACGAAAAGGTCCGCTGTTTGGTCTTCTGTTGTATCCAATAATTTATCTTGAAAAGACATCCACTGAATTTCGACTGCAATTCCTTCACTTTCTAGAGCCTCTTTCAGCCACAATGTAGCACCGCTTGTGTAGTTTGCCGCTTTTATGATTAAAGGCTGATCGATTTGGGGCCGTACTGGACAGCTGAAGGAAACAATTTGTTGTTGCTGACCAATTAAACAACTCGTCTGATTAGCTAGTGCCCGTGTATGAAACAGTTCAATTTTATGGCGGTGTTTAGCAATAGCATAATGAACATAATCACGCACTTCTTGTTGGTTAATGGGGGAATTTCTAAGTGCATTTAAAATTACCACTCCAAATCCCGAATCGCTTTCTACTTGAAAGGTTTTTCCCTCCAAATATTGCACAGTAGACCGATACGTAAAATCATAATCCTCAGAAACCTGAATAAACTCTACGATATCGATCAAAGGTCGTTCTTGAAAATAATCTCCAAATGCTTGCAATGTCGTTTTAAGTTCATGATTTTCTACGATAAAAAAACTTCCAGAACCGGTAAGTTGCTGTGCATTTTCTTTGTAAATACTGGCATTAATCATGCCGAGCATCTGTAAACAATAGCTGCAGCCGCTTGGAAAAGAAATATCAATAATATAGGGACTAATCGCTACAATCTCTGTAATGGGTTGCCACAAATCCACATAGGAAGAATCTGTGCGCAACCGGTTTAAACAGTCGATTACATCATTTGCAGACAAATACGAACCGTCATGAAAGCGGACTTCTTTTCTTAGGTATAGCCGAAGGTCGGTAGCTGTTAAATCCCAACTATGAGCTAGTTCAGGATATACGACACCACTAGCATCAACAAATACTAGTCTGTTGTATATAGTGGCTACCATATTGGCACTTTGAATATCTGCAGCTTCGAGAGGGTGAAGTGTTAGTAACGGATATTGTCTTGGGATAATCAGTTTGTCCGTGTTGCCCATACTATTTTGAACATAACCGAAATTAGCACGAATTTGATGCAAGATACGCTGTTTGACTTCGGGTGACCAATCAAATAAAAGATATTTGCTGACAGTTTCGATTGATTTTTCTTCTATCAGTTGTAGAAGTTGTTGTTCATATACTTCTTCTACATGTTGGTGCCACTGAAGATGCGAGGCGTTCCCTCTACCTTGGCCTGAAATAAACGTAAACCAACCCTCATCAGACCATTTGCGGAGAAGACGTGCCGTTTGTTTTGTGCTTAAACCGAGTTTGTTTGCTAATTGAGTTTGTTTAATATTGCCAGATGGGACAGTTCGCCATAACGCTAAAAGAATTTTTTCCATAATGCCTCCTGTTAAAAGTGGACATAACTATAAAAATTGTCTATTTTTAGTATTTTCCGTCTAGTTTAATATACATAAGACAAAGGAGGCTGACAAGATGAAATGGAAAGACTATCCACAGAATATTAAAGTGCGTTTAATTACTTCTTTTTTTAATCGAGCTGTGGCTTCAGCTGTGATGCCATTCATGGCTCTTTTCTTTGCACAGGAAATGAGCAAAGTTTGGGCGGGGTCTTTTTTGATTATCACCGTATTCATCGGTTTTTTTGTGAATATGATCGGTGGATACATTTCAGACCGCTTTCCTAGAAAAAAAGTACTGGTCATGACATCTTTCTTGAGTGCCTGTATGTTCTTGCTAATGGCAGTAAGCTTGCTACCTACGGATAGATGGATTGGCTTGTTTGCATTAGCCTATGTGTTCTTCATAATTGCGAGTAGTTTAGGACGCCCCGCGATGCATGCCATCATCATTGATTCAACGACTCCAGAAAATCGCAAAGCTATTTATGCCATCGATTACTGGATGGTCAATTTGTCGATGGCTATTGGCGCTGCACTTGGTGGCTTGTTGTATCTTAATCATCAAATTGAACTATTTATGTTGTTGACAGTGACATCTGCAAGCTTGCCAATTGCCTATCACATTTGGTTGAAAGATGAGCGTGTTGTGAGCTTGAAAAAACAGCATCACAATGTTCTGATTGACTTACTGCAAAACTATCGAGTGGCTTTTCAGGACCGTCCATTTGTTAAAGTAGTCATTGGATCGATGTTTATATTTTCAGCGGAATTTTCATTGAATAGCTATATTGGTGTCCGGTTAGCGGAAAGCTTTCAGACATTCACGATTGCAGACTTTGATGTCGCAGGTGTACGAATGCTTAGTTTGCTAAATATCCAAAATATGTTGCTAGTTGTCTGTTTTACTTTTGTTGTCAATCGATTCACGGATCGCTTTTCTAAAAAGCATGTTTTATTGACAGGATTATTGCTTTACAGTATTGGCTATGTCACGATTACATCAGCGAATAGCTGGTATTTATTGATTTTGTTTAATTTTATTGGCACGATTGGGGAGTTGGTTTATTCACCTGTCCGAAATGCGGAAATGGCCAATATGATACCAGAAGACAAACGGGGATCGTATTCGGCGTTTTCTAACATTTCATTTAGTGGGGCAGATCTTTTAGCGCGCTCGACCATTATTATTGGTGCTTTTTTAATTCCAACGATGATGTCTGTCTATATGGGCGTGTTGCTTATGATTGGTACGCTTCTTGTATATACAGGATTATTTGTCAGAAAGCCCAAAAGAAAACTGGCGAATAGACCCGAAATCATCTGAAAATTTCGTTTAAAAAGGTAGGAGAATGGCTGTGTTGATTAGAAAAGCAGTTCCAAAGGATGCCGAACAATTGGCTAGCCTAATGAAACAAGTTGAACAATCCGGGTTGATGCTATTTGATCCTGGTGAACGAAAGACGACTCCTGAGCAATTACAACAACGCCTTTTTTCAATGGGGCAAGAGTCAATTGTGTTCGTTGCAGAGGAAGGTCAACAATTAATGGGATATTTGTTTGCGATAGGAGAAGAAATCCAACGTAAGCAACACTCGATTCACATCGCAATAGGCGTTTCGCGGCGAGAGCGGGGAAAAGGTATAGGGTGTCAATTGTTCGTGGCCATGGAAGAGTGGGCAAAAGACAAAGAAATTCGCCGCATTGAATTGACCGTATTAGAACACAATCACGCTGCCATTGCGTTGTATAAAAAAAGAGGTTTTGTAGTAGAGGGACTCAAAAGAGAGTCGATTGGTATTGGTGGTAACTACATGAATGAATGGTTTATGTCGAAATTACTCTAGAATTTTTTTAGTCAATACATGCACTTTAGGCAGTCTTGAACTGAGATTGCTAAAGTGTTTTTTGTCTTTATAAAAAATACATGGATATGAAAAGGAAAAGCACAAATCAACTAGAATTTTGTACAATATTGTATTTAATCTATATTTTTAGACTTATTAACTGTAGACTATTATAGAATATCTTATGAATAGGAGATGTATAGATGGCAGCATTGCTTTTTTTCTTTCTTGAAAACATGGCATTAATTATCGCCTTATTGTATTTGGCGTTAAAAGCAAAAGAATTATTATTCCCAAACTTGACTGAATCAAAGTTCTTATATCTATTAAGTGTTGTCTTCATAAGTTTTTTAACCTTTTCCGTCATGTATAATCCGTATTTTTATATGGGCATGAGACTGGATTTGCGTGAAGTTCCACTTTATTTTATTTCATACATTGCTGGTTGGAAAGTTGGACTGCTATCTGCTATATTCCCGGCATACTTCCGGTACTCTTTCGAAGGTCCGACGGTTGTATTGGGTATTTTGCAAACGATTGTACTGCCAGTCGTTATTGGCAGCTTGTTTCACAATCAAAAATCATCAAATAAGTTTTTCAATTTATTGAATCTCAAAAAAATGATGGCTGGTTTTTTGATTTTCGAAATGTTGAAATCAGTCTGGATGTTTTTATTTACACCAGCAACTATTTCTATTATTATTGCCATGTTGTTTTTTGCTGGAGTTGCGGTATTGGCGATGGGTTTAATCACCAATGGAGAAAGTCGTCAACTATTGCTGCGAACAGAACTGGAATATTACTCAAATCAAGATCCGATGACGCAGTTGCCCAATATCCGTTTTTTCAAAAAGACACTAGCGCCGTTGATTGTGCAACAAATTCCACTCGCCATTGTTATGATGGATGTGGATTATTTCAAAATTTACAATGATACACATGGGCATCAAAAGGGAGATGCCGTACTTCGTTCGCTTGGCCAATTAATGAAAGACAATACGCGTAGCAAAGATCATGTAGCTCGTTATGGAGGAGAAGAATTTATTTTTTGCATTACGAACCCTCAAGACCAACGTGAAGCTTTGATGCTTGCTGAAATTGTTAGAAAACAAATAGAGCTTTATCCGTTTGTCGGAGAAGAGTTGCAACCAGCAGGAAAACTAACAGTGTCAATGGGTGTCAGCATGAGTACAGGAGACAAAAGCTTAGATGAATTGATTGGTGAAGCCGATAGTGCCATGTATGAATCAAAGCATAATGGAAGAAATTGTGTGACAGCTCATTCTGAAATAAACACACGTGAATTGGTAAAATCTTAATCGGAAAAAATGATGAAACAGTCACTGCGTATAGTGGCTTTTTTTGTTGCGGCGCTTATGCTTTTCTTAATCCCAACAAAAGCTTTGGATTTAAGTTAAAATAAAAGGAAAGGTTTTTCTTTATCTAACTTGATATATTACATAGGAGTCATTGAATTTCAGCAATGTTATTATTAGGAGGATATTCATGAATAGTTTTATTGTTATGCAAGGAGAGACCTATCAAGAAGAACGCAACGCAGAGGTTCTTTGGTCACCGAGGGTTGATAAATCGGGGATGATTCCACACTCTTGGAAACGAATGCAGGAGTTAAAAAAAGGCGATATCGTTTTTCATTATGTAAAAGGATTTTTAGTAGCTATTAGTCATGTACGAGAAGATTGTAAACATGGAACCAAACCTAAAAGTACAGACGAGCAGCAGGACAGCACTGAAGAGGTATTTATCGCACGGGCTGTTTATCGCGAATTGGACAATCCGTTATCCATTAAGGCGTTTTTTAGCGACATAGAGCCTTTACTGCCCGTAAAATACGCGGCATTTCAAGAAGATGCTAGTGGCAATTCAGGTTATTTGTATCCGTGCAATGAAGAACTGGCGATGAAATTTTTAGAACTAATTAGCGCCTTAAATATTTTCACCTTGGAAGTCGAACAATTGGAGTTGTCAATGGAAGTGATTAAAAAAACAGAGCATGATCCATTAATCAGCTTGATTGCAGAAGCAGAACTACAAATCAAAACGAAAATGCGTAGAGGTAAAGAACAATTCAGAGAAAGTTTATTGCCGCTTTGGAACGGAGAATGTCCACTTTGTGGAATTGGTATTGACACTGTGTTGAAAGCGACGCATGCCAAGCCTTGGAAAGACAGCTCAGCTGAAGAGCGGCTAGATGCTTTTAATGGCATCTTACTTTGTGCCAATCATGCTGCTTTGTATTCAGCGGGATTCATCGCATTTACCGGAGGCGGAAGTCTCCGTATTTCGAGTCAAATTCCAGAAGAACATTATCCCACCTACCAATTAAAAAGAGGGATAAAAATACCCGTTTCGCCAGAGCATGCTCTTTATTTAAGATGGCATAAACGAATCGTTTTTGCCGAACTGCCTAAAGTGAAACTGCTGGTCAATCAACAATAATCGTTCGATAAGTATGTCTTTTGTCGTACGACATATGCTAAACTAGAAACAAGTGAATAATCATGCAGAAAAAAGGTGCTGATTCGTCAGCATAACAGGGAACCCGGTTAGATTCCGGGGCTGTTTCCGCAACTGTAAGTGCGTATGAAATAAGAAAATGCCACTGTTTAGTGTTACCAACTAAACGGGAAGGTTCTTAAAGTAAAGCGATGCACAAGCCAGGAGACCTACCTTTTTTTGAACGTATTTTTACTCTTCGGAAGATAAGGGAATCATACGGCAACGTTTCTATTTTGACTGCTGAAGTATGTCTCTAAATAGCTATGCCGCCGTCCTCTTTTGAGGGCGGCTTTTTGCTGTTTAGAGAGCGTTCAATGCCATGATCTTCACCAAACGGAAGTGAGGTGGAATGATGAAAAAAGACATGCGTTATCTTTGTTATCCATTTATGCAGGAATCTGCAGTTACTGTGGATTTTGAAATTAGGACTGATTCGTTAACTACCCGAATCGGAGAAGCCCTGTCATTGACACAAGATATAGAAGCTATACAACGAGATCTGCAGATTTTACAACCTATGGCTTATCATTTGAACGGCTCAGTTCGCGGTAAAATAGCCGTTCATGAGGAAGACTTGATTGAGCTAAGTAACATGTATGATTATTATGTAAACTTCACAAAGGATAAAATCGGTAATTTTGTTTTGCCGCAAGGAACACACGCTGCATGCGTCCTGCATGTTTGTCGCAGTGAAGCGAAAAAATCAGTAAGAGCCTTGCACAAAGTGAGTTTAGAAAGAGAAATACCGAACATTCTCTTTGATTATGCCAATTTGTTAGCCAACGTGCTTTTTACGATGGCTGTTTATGTTAATCAGCATCACGGAGTGGAAGAAATCCCGTTCGTCAGCAAGTCCTATCCAACTAGACCTAAAAAGAAAGAAGTGACCAATCAACAATGAAAATTTCCTCGTTCAAATACGTAGCTATCGGAGCAGTTGTTTTAACTCTAGGTGCTTGTCAATCAGAAACAACAGAAAAAACAGATGCAGAACCAACGAATAAAGGAGAGGAACAAGCAAACTATACCGTTACAGATGATTTAGACAACGAGTTGACGTTTGAAAAAGTACCTAAAACAGTTGTCTCACTTATTCCAAGTAATACTGAAATTTTGTATGGCATTGGCGCAGGAGAAAAAGTGATTGGCGCGACTGATTATGATAATTATCCAGCAGAAGCAGCTGAAGTTGAACGTATTTCAGATTCAGTCGTTTTTAACGCAGAACGCATCATTGAAATGGATCCAGATGTCGTCATCGGTTATTCTACAGGTGCGCCAACCGGTTATGAAGAGTTAGAAGCTGCAGGTATCCAAGTATTTGTTATTGAATCAGCGCAATCTTTTGAAGATGTGTATGGCGACATCGAACAAATTTCGACCGTCATGGGTCTTGAAGACAAAGGGGATACGTTAAATAGCTCAATTCAGCAGCAAATTGAAGAAGTACAAGAAAAAATAGAAGGGGTAGAAGCGAAAAAACAAGTGTTTTTTGAAATCAGTCCTTCGCCCGAAATTTATACAGCAGGTCAAAAAACGTTCCAACAAGAAATACTGAACCATGCCAATGTCGAAAATATCTTTGGTGACCTCGAAGGGTGGCCAAAAATTTCAGAAGAAGAAGTCATTACACGAAATCCAGAAATTATCACAACAACGGTTTCTTATACGGAAGATCCAATCGGGGAGATCAAAGCACGTGAAGGCTGGAGCGATATCGAAGCGATTCAAAACGATCAAGTCTTTTTCTTGGATTCTGATATCACATCACGCCCTGGACCGCGCATTGGTGACGCTGTGGAATTAGTAGCTAAAACAATTTACCCAGATTTATTTAACTAAAACACAAAAACTCCTCGCCTTAAAAGCGAGGAGTTTTTTTATGCAGGAAATCATAGCGTTATTCCAAGCTAGCTGGATCTATTCCGAACTCCTCTTTTAATACGTTCCTCTTATCGGCTGGAGACAGCTCGATTTTTGTTTTTCGTCCATTTTCTGAGCGTGTTAACTGATGATCTGACAAAGTAATTCGTCCGTTTTGAGTTGCCCGAGTGACTAAGTCATTGTGTGTAAAAGAAGAGTCTTTAGATACTTGATTAAAGACACATCCTTCATGAAAGTCAACCAGCTGCTTTTCATCTGTTGAAAATCTATAAAGCACTTTTTCGTTCTCTTCATTTTCACGAATCAGATCATAATAAACGTCATCCACTTTTTCGATGCGGTAAGTACCACTGTGATCAGTATGGCGTTCACCACCAAGCGGAATTGGACTCATCGTCGAGTCTCCAAAACCGGCATCTACTAAGTAAAGCGTATCAAACTCCACGAGAATCGCCGCATGCGTATCAGTTTTGGCCCAAGTGCCATTTGGTCTTTGAACGGTTGCCGATATTAGTTTTGCTTGATATCCTAACTGACTGAGAAGCCAGTGAAACAACCCATTTAATTCGTAACAATACCCACCTCGCCGCTGATTAACAATTTTTTCATAAATTTTCTCTAAGTTTAAGTAAATTGGAACATGTCGCATAACGTCTAAATTTTCGAATGGGATATTTTGCATATGCAAAGATTGCAATTCAGTCAAATCTTGCAAATAATATTCTTGAATCGCAGAAGCGTTAAAACGAGCTAGGTATTTTTCTTTATTCATCATGACTAATCATTCCTCCTATTACTGTAAATGTTTTTTTTGTAGATGCTATTCATTTTTAAGTGTAGTTATTTTTGCAGACGTGATACAATGAATGGGTAAATAAATTTAGGTGAAAAATCAGTTGAATAGTGAATTCAATTAGATGAAAAAAGAAGGTAGGGTGATAGATTTGGTATCAACGACTGATGTAGCAAAACATGCAGGTGTATCACAAACGACTGTTTCACGCGTACTGAATAAACCAGATCAAGTAAGGAAAGACACGTACGATAAAGTAATGGCTGCAGTGAATGAGCTAAATTATTCATTGGGTGGAGTAGAGGAGACTGTTCCATTTACTGCGAATGCGAACCAAGTGAAAATAATT
Source organism: Planococcus faecalis (assembly GCF_002009235.1). NCBI lineage: Bacteria > Bacillati > Bacillota > Bacilli > Caryophanales > Caryophanaceae > Planococcus > Planococcus faecalis. Next base: position 1,757,844 of record NZ_CP019401.1, on the reverse strand, counting down.
CATTTGGTAGTTGGATCATTAGATGATCCAATCTTTACTGAAGCCACCCCGGCTATTATAAATTATGCAAAGCAGCAAGGCTATGAAGTAATTAGTCATTTTATTGCAAAAGAAAATGAATCGGATGTATTCGATGCGGTATTGTCTAGCAAAGCACAAGGCATCGTTTTGATTTCTGTGTTACTGAATAAAGAAGAGTATGATAAAATAAGTGAATCGAACACACCGGTGATTTTGCTGAACTCTAATTATTCAGGTAGTCATCATTCAATTGGCTTGAATGACACTGAAGCTGGGTATTTAGCTGCCCATCATTTAATAGAAATGAACCATCAAGAAATTGCTTGGGTAGGAGGTACATTGAATAATCCCTCTTATAATAATCGTCTTCTAGGATTTATTCAAGCTATTCAAGAACAGAAAATCAAAGTTCGTAAAAAGCGGTTAGTGGTTACGGAGACAGATAAAAACTCGTTATTTAAAGCTTTTAAGAATTTACAAGCATTAAAGAAAAAGCCGACAGCTATTGTTGCTGCTACTGATGAAATTGCCATCCAATTACTGGATTTTTATCAACAGGAAGGCTATCAAATTCCACAAGACATCAGCATCGTTGGAATTGGCAATTCAGAGATTGGCCAACATTCATCTCTGAACTTAACTTCTGTCGGAACGTCCGATAGCCTGGAAAATTTAGGTCAAGAAGCGGTAAAAAGACTATTTGATATGCTTCTTTACAATCAAGACGAAGCGTTTAATGTGACTAGAGATGTGCAGTTTTATGAACGGAAAACGACTGCTCTACGTTAACAAGCCATAGTGGCTGGAAATTCATCTAGTCAATTTAAAAAGCCGTGCCGGCAAACATACCGGCACGGCTCTTTTTGGTCTTTCAGATTTATTTACAAAAAATTTTCATTAATGGTAAATCTACTGATCATTTCATTTCTTTGTGAGTAAATGGACATTTCCCTTGGATAGGTTCGCTGTCGTCACCGATGAAAAATTGCTTCCATTCGTTATGTTGTGGGTCACCAAAGTGGCTAATGTCGGGATGAGTTGGCAAATGATCCCATGCTTCTACACGTTGTCGAACTTTATCACGTGACATTATGCCGCCTTTTTCAGTTCCTGTTAATCCTTTAAAAATACGGCGGGGCTGGAATCCTAAAACCATCGCATTGCCGAGGTCACGAGTTTTGCGCTGTTTATAAGCGGGTGTATTGCCAAAAATAAAGATGGGTTCCCCTTTAAAAGTAAAATCCCATAAATAATGGTCTGGATCGCGCGGGGCTTCTTTCGGCCATTCTGTGTCATCTTCATCATGTAAGTACTGCAAAATGTCCCAAAACTGTTGCCGATAAGTTTCAAGTGAAGCTTCTTTCTTGAAAGGCTCAACAAAGACAAATAGCCCGTGGCGTTTATGCTTTGGGTCATCAAATAACGTTAAGAATGCATCAACAGCTGCAGGTAAATTGCGCCAGTCTTCTTGTGTGATATACGCATAGCGTAATTCTCCTTTCATCTCGCCGTTCATGCCGAAGTAGCATGGAAAAGTTTTATCCGTTACAGTTTTGTGAAAAGTAGTGTATTCGGCTAATAGCCATTGAGGCAAGTCTGTGCGTGTTGTAAAATCTTCTTTCGTTAATAAAGCAGAGTTTGTCGTAATCATGAGAAGTTCCTCCTGTTGTATAAAATTGCGTTTTACTTGTTGTTCCCTAAGAAACAGCGGGCAAAACAAAAAAAGGCTGAGATTTTCTCAGCCTCTTGGTCAAGCGATTAAAATGCACCAGATCCACCACCGCCACCGCTAACACCCCCGCCTGCAGATATCGCTCCTGAAGCACTAGCAGAAGTGCTGGTGCTGGAATAGGCAGCAACAAACAGTCCAGTCAACAAAACAGGATTATAAAACAATCCGAAATCTGCAAATGCCGAATCGCTATAGGCAGTGGTGAAGCTTAGTGTTGTAAGGTGGGTGGATTTTTCGTCTGCCCCAAGTAGGTAGCTAAAAGCACGCATCTTTTCGTCTTGCGTTAAATGATTCCAAGCTGTTGGCTCTAGATTTTTCATCGCAGTCCGTAGCTGTTTCCATTCTTCTCGAATCACATGGCCTTTATAAGTAATCGGAGAGTAAAAACAAAATCCAATAAAGCCAATAGCAATGATTATAGAAACAACCATCATTGGAAACAATTCTAAGAACCCGAAAAAGATGGAAGCTACACCAAATACCAGTCCGCTAGTTCCAACGATCCCACGCAACAAGGGGTGTTTGTCGTAAAGCTCATACTGTTTGACCTCTTCTTGAATGCCTTGCTGCCAAAGAGTGATAGAGTCGGTGTAAGAAGCATGATTCAGCTCTTGTTTTGTGTAGCTTTCCAACTCTTTTGTTTCAAAAATTTCACCATCACCTACTTTATCAAAAAGCAGTTCGATTAACGTAGCCTCGTGAATAAATTCAGTATTGCGGTCGATCAGTCGGAATTTTTCTTCTGATAGCTGTTCAATCTTTTGTTTACGTACCAGTTCCATTAAGGCTGCTGCTGTTACAGCAGGTGTTAAAATGGAAGACTTAGTAAAATAGAGAGTCGCTGGAATGCTCATTTTTTGCTTTGGTACGAAAAAGTGAGGCGTGTCTGGTTTTGCTTGCTGCTTGGTTTTGCGCGCATGACTAAAAGCCCAAGCGAAGAAAGCCAGTAACGCTGCTCCGGCAGCTGGAATCAGCCAGTTGCCAATAGATTTTCCTACCTGTTGTTTAGCTAACAAAGCTGCAGCGTCGTTTGCCATTTGCTCTTTGTCAGCGGCTAAGTCAGCGAGGACCAAGCCGTCTTTCTGAGGTAGACTCGGGAATAGATGTTTGTCAAAAATGACGCGGACGTCTCCGTTAGAGCCTGCTAATACCTTGCCCATGTCAAACTGAACCCCACCATCACTTTGTAAACTGCCGGTTTGGTAAGCACCATCGTAACCGATAAAAGCTGTTTTTTCTGAATCAGCAGGCGGTGTAATGGTTATTGTCATTTGTTCATAGTCACTGTCGTTGCGGTCATCAAAAAATGGCCAATAAAATTCAGCGCCGTCCGCGTATGTATCGACAGCTCCTTGAATTTCGTAACGCAATTCGATGGTAATGGTTTCATTTTCACCTGAACGGAAGATGTTGTATAGTTCTTCATCCTGTTCGACTTTTAATTCTTTCCCCTGTTCAGAAGCGGTAAACTCATGAATCGACGTTCCTTTTTTTGGAACGATTTCCCGTATAATGCCATTAAAATCATCTTGAAATTTGTACGTATGATTTTCCGTGACAGCAACCGTTCCGTTGCTAGTTACTTGCGCATCGATGGTGACTTTAGAAATGGAATAGTCCACAGCAAATGCTTGAAGAGGAAACAACGTGAAAACGAGCAGGGTCCATAAAACGATAAATTGGTTTTTCTTGTGCATTTACCTCACTCCTTTCGTTCGTTACGAAATGCTCGGTAATAAGTTTCAGAAAGTCGATTGTTTCTAATCGGATGGTATCTCTGCCGGTTAAAACAGGTCTAAACTTTCAAATAAAAGAAGTATGGAAAAAGCTTCATTGGAGTGGATCGTGTGTTAACCTCTTTTCAACTAACTGAATTTTCATTTAACATTCTAATTATAGCAAGCAACTTAGCAAAATCACAAATAACACTCATCCGCGTTTTGTTGCAAGTTAAAGGGATCGCAGACAAATGAGATCCGTTTGAGACGGTTAACTTGAAGACCATGAACGTCCATCTGCTTCGAGTCCTCCTAATAATTTTCGGCGGCGATTTTCTAACGTTGCAAATGCGTTAAGGTAATCTGTTTCTGGCATCATTGGAATTTCTGCTTCCTGAAAAATGTTGAAATTAGGAATAGGTGGAATCTGTTTGGACGGCTTATAAAATGACTTGTTCAGTGTGTCTAAATACTGATCGATACTAGAGCGCATTTCTTTCAACAATAGCTGATTCGGATGATAGCTAACGGGAACAGCGAATTTGATTAAACTCACTGCTTCATCTAAAATCGCAATTGCTGATGGCATAGCGGTCTTATGACTCACGGCATGATAGTAATGTAAAACAGGATAAGCTGCGTGTTGGGCAGCAAGTGAACTGAGTTGCTCTGAGTAGCTAGCTAGTAAAAGATCAAGGTTATGAAAGTCATGGCCGTTCCAAGCGCTACTAACTAGCTCTTCAGCAGTTTCTCCAAGACCATGAATGCTCGAAGCGAAAGAACGTTTCATCGTAACCGCGCTTAAAATGGAGATTAGATACGTAACACCAAAAGTGATGAACAGCATACCTGTACCTGTTGCAAGAACGGAAACAATTTGCGCACTTCCTTCTTTTGGGCTGAAATCGCCGTTGCCGAGTGTAAAGATTAAATAACCGGCAAAGTAAAAGCGGTCGACCCAGGAGATAGCATCAGTTCCATGAGAAGGGGCAATCGCTTGCCCAAGTCCCGCAAAAATCAAAGTCCAGCCAATCCACAATAAAGAAATCCACATCAACAACGTTGCACTCAATACGAACGGACCTGCTAAGCTAAGTGATTTGGAATGATTTCCTCCAATCATTCTAGCCATTCTCCAAATAAGTGAAGACAAGCGGTTCGTAACGGGTCCCGCACCACCATCAATCCACAAAGTCGTCCAAATAAAATCGACGATGCACAGGATAATAAATGCCATGCCAACAAGTAAATAAAGTAAATTCAGAATAATCACTCCTTTCTTTTAGAAGGTGTAACATAAAATAATGACGTTAAACTACAGCAACAGCTTTGTTACTTGGATCAGGATGAGTAAACGAAGAACCTGATTTAAACGGCCACTTTGTGGATCCTGTTAATTACTACGGTAAGTCGTTTATTTAATTATCATACCCTTATAACGAAAATCTTAAAAAAGTTTATAACTACTGCAGTTTACTGCGGTAAGGAGGAGATAGCCATGACAGATAAATCAAAAATCAAAATCGTAGATAATACGGTGTTGCGGAGTGAGATAGCAAGAGCGACAAAACGGGTAACTCACGTTCATTTGGCAACGTGGGCATTGAGTGTGGCAAAACGCGTGCTCTGTTACGTTGAAAAAGAGTTTCCGCATAGTGACCAGTTACAAAATGGGATTCAAGTTGGGGAACTGTGGCAACGAGGCGAAGCTTCTGTTCAGGAAGTTAGACAAGCGGGATTCAACGTACATGAACTAGCAAGACGATGTGAAAGTGAAACGGCAAAAGCGGCAGCTCGGGCAATTGGACATGCTGTTAGTGTGGGGCATATGCGGGGACATGCAGTAGTTTGTTCAGATTACGCCATTAAAGCAGTCGGGCTTGATTCAAAAGCTGACATGAATAAGATTACCGAAGAAAGACAGTGGCAATTAAATGAATTAGAACAGTATCGCGATTAGGTTTTTTACAGATAGACAAGGGGCTAGAGCGTTCTCAAAACAAAAAGACCTGTTTTTTGCTAGCAAGCATTAATTTGGTAAAAAGATTTGACCGAGTAAGTTGTTGCCATTGAACAAAAAAAGATTGACTCGTCCAAATTAAAATACTAATATAAAATATATTGCTAATAGCTAATGGTTTTTTGCTTGTTAGAAATCTGAAGAGATTGAAAACAAAGAATCGCATTGGAAATTTTACATAAGTTAAAGTAAATCAAGCTATTTTTTTGTTATAGCAAGAAAGCGTTTTCACTACAGGATAGGGGTGTCAAATGTATACTTTTTTAATTTCTATCGTCATTTTAGTGGTAGCCTATTTTACATATGGTAAATTTATCGAAAAACTATTTGATCCGGTTGAAGCAAGGAAAACACCAGCTTATGCGAATGCAGATGGTGTCGACTTTGTCCCAATGAATAAACACAAAAATGCACTGATTCAATTGTTAAATATAGCTGGAACCGGTCCAATTTTCGGTCCAATCATGGGTGCCTTGTACGGACCCGTCGCATTTTTGTGGATAGTCATCGGTTCGATTTTTGCTGGAGCGGTTCATGATTATTTGACCGGCATGATTTCCATACGCAATAAAGGTGCACATATCCCAGAACTTGCAGGAAAATTTCTTGGGGCAGCGTCAAAGCACATCGTCAACGTCTTTGCGTTGCTGCTGCTATTGTTAGTCGGAACAGTATTTGTTACGACGCCCGCATCGTTGCTTTCGATTTTGGTGGATGGTAAAATCGCAGCGGGTATTATCATTGGTGTCATCTTTATTTATTATTTCTTATCAACGATCTTGCCAATCGATAAAATTATTGGACGATTTTATCCTTATTTCGGTGCTGTATTATTAATAGGGACACTGGGCGTGGGCATTGCGCTGTTATTCTCTGATTACAAAATACCGGAACTCAACTTCACGAACATGCACCCAGGCAATTTGCCAATTTTTCCGATTTTGTTTTTCACCATTACTTGTGGCGCGTTATCTGGGTTTCATGCAACGCAGTCACCGATTATCTCTCGGACGGTTGAAAAAGAATCGCAAGGCCGTTATATATTTTATGGCATGATGATTGCAGAAGCCATCATCGCGATGATTTGGGCAGCTGCGGCTATGAGCATTTTTGATGGACAATCTTTGAGTGGTCTGATCAATTCAGGAACGCCATCTGCCGTTGTTAATGAAGTATCCATGACTTTGCTCGGTGCAGTGGGTGGTACCATAGCAGTTCTCGGTGCGATTGTTTTACCCATTACTTCAGGAGACACAGCATTCCGTGCAGCTCGTTCTATTATTGCAGATTACATCAAGATGGATCAGACCCAGCTAGTAAAGCGATTGATTATCGCTATTCCACTTTTTATTATTTCAGCGGCTTTGACTCAAATTGACTTTAATCTTCTGTGGCGCTATTTCTCTTGGGCCAACCAAGCAACTGCGGGAATCGCTTTATGGATCGCAACGATGTATCTCTATATCCAAGGTAAAAACTACTTGGTGTCGCTTGCGCCTGCTATCTTTATCACCTATATGGTTTTTGTCTATATACTCAATCAAAAAATCGGCTTTAATCTCGATCTTGATCTTTCATACATCGTTGGGTTAGTGCTGACTGCGGTAGTGATTGTGCTATTTTACGGCAAAGCCAGAAAAAATCGACAGCAAGATGTCCAAACAGTCGTTACAGTAGAATGACAAAAAGCAGGCTGCGACAGCCTGCTTTTTCTATGACAATTAGTTGGGAAATACCATCATCAAATAAAGAAAATAAAAAATTCTTTATTTATCCTAAAAATTTGCTAAAATAAGATGTTGAGTTGATTAGAAGCTTTCGTAGATAAAGTCGGTCGCTCGCAAAAGGGAGGAAGCGTCAATTTCTAATAACTGGTTATGGTTGCCGGTACTGATTCTGACAATGAATTGCATCCGTTACGGAGAAACAATGCTGCATAACAGTTTGGCTCTTCATCAGGTTATGCTGTTTTCATTGAATATCGTCGGCATTCTATACGTGCTGCGGGTTATGTATAAGGGTAAAAAAATACACAATAAACCAACCGCTAAAAGACATTTCAAAATCTGATCACTGGCTAAAACAGCTTGCTCCATTTACCGATGGAGCAAGCTGTTTTATTGTTTGCTGGTCAATTCGAATGGTGTCTTCCATTTAGTATGTTTTCAATGTTTGTCGTTCTAAAGGGATTTTGTACGAATGCCGTTTAGCCGAATGAAAATGGGCAGAGGACTTCAGCCGTATCATGCTTGCTGCACCATGAAGGCGCTAGCCATGCCAATTAAATAAGCCTATTCCGCACAGCATTTCCGCTAAACTTATTAAGTCAACGAATTGTCCTGAACTCACTCATAGGAGCGGTTGATTAGTGAATCAAGTTATAATGCTTAAGTATCCTAATTAAAAGAGGAGTGATTCCATGATTCGTGTGTTACTTGTTTGTCTCGGAAATATTTGCCGGTCACCGATGGCAGAAGCTGTTTTACGTGAGCAATTAAAAAGGGCGGGAATGTCCAGTTATGTAGAAGTGGATTCTGCTGGAACGGGGAATTGGCATATTGGCCAAGATCCGCATCCGGGAACTTTGAAAATTTTAAAAGACCACAGCATTTCGGCAACAGGTTTAAAAGGGCGTCAGTTGCAGCCGGATGATTTTGCTGCATTCGATTACATTCTTGGAATGGATCAACACAATATCATGGATATCCGTTTGATACTCGGTCAGACCACTCATCCGAAAATCTGTCGTTTTTTAGATTTAACCGATCAAGCGAAAGACGTACCCGATCCTTATTTCACTGGCGATTTCGAAGAAACCTATGAACTCGTAAGCAATGGCAGTGCAGCATTAATTGGAAAGATTAAAAGAGAACATAATGTATAGTTGGGTTTTTATTCATTCGGACTTTTCTAACTGAAACCACAGTTCCGGCAACAGCACGGTCAACTCATGGGCAAGTAAGGTATGAGGCGAGCGCGTTTTAACCCACTCGTCTGCGCAGGCTCCGTGAAGATAAACGGCGTTTAATACTGCGTGCTTCCAGTCAGCGTGGCAGCACAACATGCCGAGCAGCATACCGGTCAGTGTGTCGCCGGTTCCACCTTTTGCCAGCGCGCTATTGCCGGTTGAGTTTGACCAAACCTCACCATCAGGAAAGGCAGTAATAGTATTTTGTCCTTTTAAAACAATTGTCACACCCATTTTTTTCGCCCAAATCACCGCATAGAAAGCGCGGTTTTTTTGCAATTCATTTACGTCCACGCCAGTAATGTGAGAAAATTCAGCAGGATGGGGTGTTAAGATTACGGGTGAGTGACGTTTCACGTAAGTTCGCTTGCTCAGTGCACCTGCGTCCAATATAACCGGTACGTGGCTGTCGAGTAGTGTACTAACGGCGTTTTCCGTTAACGCATCTGGATTTGTGCCGGGTCCAATTGCGATCGCGCGGTATGAATCGATGGGTGTCTTTTTTTCTGCAATCTGCTGTAACCCATTTTGTACGTAAGTGGCTTCTGGCAATTGAGAGACGATCATTGCCACCACTTCAGCTTCTGTCGCAATGACTAGTTTACCGACACCGCTCCTCGTCGTACCAAGTGCCGCGAGTAGCGCAGCGCCTGGCATTTCTTTTGTACCAGCAACTAATAGCGCTGTACCGTAGCTTCCTTTATGACTCGATGGCTGTCTTTTAGGGAGTGATGCGGCGACTTGTTCGGTTGTCCATGATTGCAAGATGACGGATGAGGTCATTTTTATTCCTCCCATTTTCAGAATGTGTACAGTTCGTTTAGTTAACTGTACGCATTCTTTTTATCAATAGCAAAACTCATCATTCTTTTTCTCCATGCTCAAAAAAAGTGAAGCAGAAAAAGCCAAAGCTCCCATTATAAATGATAGAATATTCTTTCAATGGAAAGCTAAACACCGGATTGATAGGTAGTTGATAAAACAAAGGAGATGGATAAATTGATAAACTCACAACCCATTCGCTTTAGTGAACGTTTGCACTTAATTGACGGATTTGACTTAGGACTCACTAGAAGAACCGGCACTTATGTGATTGGAGAGAAAGAGTTGACTGTAGTCGATACAGGATCAAGCCCTTCTGTCAAACACGTCAAAAAAGGACTAGCGGCTTTAGGATTTACTCTTGAAGACGTCAAATACATAATCGTTACCCATGTCCATTTGGATCATTCAGGGGGAGCGGGACTGTTGTTACAAGGGTGTCCAAACGCTCAAGTAGTTGTTCATCCTAAAGGCGCTAGGCACCTGATTGAGCCTAGCCGACTGATAGCGGGAGCACGAAAGGTTTACGGAGAGCAGTTCGATCAATTGTTTGACCCAATCGTTGCTATTCCAGCAGATCGCTTACTTGTTAAAACTGAAGGCGATCAACTAGTCATTGGACCTACGTGCACACTAGAATTTTGGGATACCCCAGGACACGCCAACCACCATTTTAGTATTTACGATCCTGTCAGTAATGGCATGTTTGCCGGAGATACAGTTGGAATTCGCTATGAACAATTAGTCAGTGAAGGCATCGACTTGTATTTGCCTTCTACATCGCCCAATCAATTCAATCCACAAGCGATGCAACATGCCGTTGAACGGATGTCCATGTCAAAGCTTGATGCCATCTATTATGGTCATTTTGGAAAAACGGATCAACCAGAAAAGGCGCTTCGCCAGGTAGCAGAATGGCTAACAGTATTCGTGTCAGAAGGTCAGCGTGCTTTTGCTAATGAGATCGGCGTTGAGCAATTGGCTGACCGACTTTATGAGCGGATTCAATATTATTTACGGACGCAAGGTGTGCCAGACAATCACCGGGTATATCCATACATTCGACTGGATATGCAAGTGAGCGCCATGGGCATTTTAGATGCGTTATCGAAACAACCAAAGCACACCTAAAATTAAATGGCATTTAACTAGCTATTCATCATATATTCATTCATTTGAATATTATTCTAATCGAAACAAAGTGGAGGAATGCATCGAAATGATTCAATTGAAATTATTTCGATAACAAATGAATAAAAATAATTATTCATTTGTTATTGAATTGAAGTGAATAATGTGATTGAATTGAGGTGATTTGCTAATCTCTACTAAATTTGTGAGTCGACTGTTTAAGTTGACTGCTCTTAGGGGTAAATAAAATCCATACAGCTTTCGAATTTGCTAGTCTGACCTCTAGATGCAGACAACTAAACGAAAGAGACAAGTGAGAGGTGGAGTTTTTAGGTATGCAAGTATTAACAGAGAAAACAGCCATTATTACAGGAGCGGGAAAAGGCATCGGGCGCGCAACTGCACTGGCTTTAGCCAATGAAGGTGTCAATGTCGGATTGATTGCGCGGACCGAAGCAGATTTAATAAAGCTGACTGCAGAAATTAAGTCATTACGCGGTCGTGCGGCATATGCTGTGGCAGATGTATCTGATTTGGCGCAAGTAGAAGCAGCAGTTAAAAAGTTAACGAACGAACTTGGAACGATTGATATTTTGATTAATAATGCAGGAATCGGCAAATATGGACCGTTTTTAGAACTAGATCCAAAAGACTGGAAACAGATGATTGATGTCAATTTGATGGGGATGTACTATGTTACTAGAACAGTCTTGCCGCAATTGATCAACAAGAACGGGGGGGACATTATTAACATTTCCTCAAGCTCGGGATTGCGAGGAACTGTCGGGTCGAGTGCTTATAGCGCTTCAAAATTTGGTGTGCTCGGCATGACAGAATCGTTGTCTCAAGAAGTTCGTAAGCACAATATTCGGGTTTTCGCTTTGACACCAAGTCGCGTAGTAACAGATTTAACAGTTAAAGAAGGTGAAACAGAACAACAAAAAGAAAAATTTATGCAGCCAGAAGATTTGGCAGAATACATGGTAGCGCAGCTGAAACTGCATCCACGTATTTTCATTCCAACTTCTAGTCAATGGGCAACCAATCCATTTTGAACAAAAAAACGAGCCAGGGAGAATTTTCCTGGCTCGTTTTTTTAATTATTGGCTAGTTTTGTTACGTAATCTTCAACTTCCTGGGAATTGCTTAGCGCAAGGATGTGATCCGTGTGCTGTGCCATTTCTGCTTTGGACAGTTTGCTGATTTGCGAACGGGCTTTTAAAATCGATGAAGCGCTCATTGAGAATTCATCAAGACCGAGACCCAGAAGAATCGGAATGGCGATTTCGTCTCCAGCCATTTCTCCACACATCCCAGTCCATTTGCCTTCACGATGCGACGCATCAATGACCATTTTAACTAAACGCAAAATAGCAGGATTAAATGGCTGATACAAATACGACACGCTTTCGTTCATGCGATCAGCGGCCATTGTGTACTGAATCAAGTCATTCGTACCAATCGAGAAAAAATCCACTTCTTTTGCGAATGTATCTGCCATCACTGCGGTAGAAGGAATTTCGACCATGATACCGACTTCGATCGATTCATTTACTGCCACGCCTTCAGCTTGAAGCTTCGCTTTTTCTTCTAATAATAATGCTTTTGCTTGGCGGAATTCGTCAAGCGTTGCAATCATCGGAAACATAATTTTCAAATTTCCATGAACGCTGGCACGCAGTAATGCCCGCAGCTGCGTTCTGAACATGTCTGGCATTTCTAGGCACAAACGGATTGCACGTAACCCAAGAAATGGATTAAGTTCTTTCGGTAATTCGAGATACGACAATTCTTTGTCGCCACCGATGTCTAGCGTACGAACAACGGTAGGTTTGCCTTTCATGCCTTTTAATACAGACGAATATGCTTCGACTTGTTCATCTTCTGTTGGGAACTGATCACGTCCCATATAAAGAAATTCGGTACGGTATAACCCAATCGCTTCGCCGCCGTTATCAAGAACGCCTGCAATGTCTTTAGGTGTTCCGATGTTGGCACCCAGTTCAATCGCTTGACCGTCAGCGGTGATGGTTGCTTTGTTTTTCAAGACAGCCCATTGTGCTTTTTGTTTGTCAAAGTCTGCTTGTTTGTTTTTATACTCTTCAATGACGCTGTCTTCTGGCGCGATTAAAATCTTTCCATCTAAGCCGTCAACAATAATGATTGTGCCATTTTGAATATCGGCCATGGCTGTTTTAGCGCCAACTACCGCAGGGATTTCCAGCGTGCGTGCCAAAATCGCCGAGTGGGAAGTGCGTCCACCAATATCGGTAATAAAGCCTTTAACGAACTTCGCATCTAGTTGAACCGTATCCGATGGCGTTAAATCTTCTGCGATGATAATCACTTCGTCTGAAATCATGCTTGGGCTTTGAATCGTGACACCAAGTAGGTGAGCAAGTACTCGTTTTCTCACGTCACGAATGTCAGCAGCGCGTTCTTTCATATAGTCATTGTCCATAGCTTCAAACATCGCAATGAACATATCAGTTGCTTCTTGCAAAGCAAACTCAGCGTTAACGTTCTCAGTCTTGATTTTCTCTGTAACCGGCCCAACAAGTTCAGGATCACTCAATACTAAAAGATGAGCGCCAAAAATCGCCGCTTCTTTTTCACTAATTGCTGCAGCTGTTTTTTTCTGAATCACTTCTAGCTCTTGGATGGATAGGTCTAAAGCTGCTGTTAAACGTACGACTTCGCCATGGGCATCCAAAATTGTCCGTTTATCAACATTCAATTTCGGATCTTCCAAGCGAAAAGCTTTCGCGATCGCAATTCCATTGGAGGCTGCTATTCCGGACATGGTTTGTGTCATTGGTTTGAAATCCCTTCTTTTTCCATAACAGCTGTTGCTTGTTCAATTGCTTCGTTTTCATCTTCACCGTCAGCGGCAATCGTTACCACCGAACCACTTGGTACGCCAAGTGACATAACACCTAAAATAGATTTTAAGTTTACTTTTTTGCCTTTGTGTTCAATCGTAATGTCCGATTTGAATTTCGATACCGCTCCAACTAATGCGGATGCGGGACGGGCGTGCATACCTGCTTCATCTGTAATTGTAAATTGTTTTTCGACCATGATTAATTTCCTCCTCTAATGGGTTTTGCCATTTTAAACTAAATGACCGTTTATGACGGTTATCAAGTGAAATAAAATAAAAAACGGCTTTTTTGAGTGCTTATGACCGATTATGATTGATTTTGGAAGCGATTTCAAGTATCATCCCTTTAACAGAACATTTACTTTATTGAAAAGAGGGTGAATACTTGCTAACCAACGAACGGCATGCGTATATTTTACAGCTACTTGAAGAAAAGCAAACAGTCAAAATTCAACAACTGGTGGAATCCACCGGCGCATCCGAATCAACCATTCGAAGAGATTTGACCGATCTTGAACAGTTGCAGAAGTTAACACGTGTTTTTGGTGGTGCTACTGTAACCGGGCAGAATCTGCTAGAACCTAGTATTTTCGACAAATCGACACAGTTTTTAGATGAAAAAATAAAGATTGCAGAATTTGCATCTTCACTTGTCCAGCAAGGCGATAGTGTTTTTCTAGATGCCGGTACGACAACCTTTCAACTAATTCCGTTTCTCAAAGATAAAGATTTGGTCGTTGTAACCAACGGGTTAACGCTTGTCGAAGCTCTTAATGAGCAAGGCATCACTACTTATTTAACCGGTGGATTGATGAAGCCGCGAACTGGCGCATTTGTCGGTTCTCAAACGATTCAAGCCTTGCAGAACTACCGCTTTGATAGTTGTTTCCTCGGCATCAACGGTTGTCACCCGGACTATGGCTATACAACGCCAGACCCGGAAGAAGCAGCCGTCAAACAAGTAGCCAGTTCGTTAGCGCGAAAAACCTTCGTGCTCGCTGATCATTCCAAAATCAATAAAATCAGTTTTGCCAAGATTATGGACTTAGAACGTGCCACCTTAATTGTAGATGAAATTTCCAAAGAAGCCAATGCTATGCTTGAAAAAAAGACAATTGTAAAGGTAGTGACTCGATGATTTACACGTGTACAATTGCACCTTCTATTGATTACACCGTTTATGTACCGGACTTTGAACAGGGGAAATTGAACCGTAGCAACGACGTTTACTATTATCCAGGCGGCAAAGGCATTAATGTTTCTCGTGTGTTGCAGCGGCTAGGCGTCACAAGTCGAGCGCTTGGCTATGTGGGAGGCTTTACCGGGCATTATATAGATGCGTTTTTAAAAAACGAAGGCATCACGACGGACTTTATTGAAACGACTGAAATCACCCGCATGAACGTTAAAATCAAATCAGCAGAAGAAACGGAGTTAAACGGTCCCGGTCCAGAATTAACGAAAGCACAACTGTCTGCATTGACCGAAAAAGTGCGCCGTATGAAGAGTGGCGACTGGTTTGTACTGGCTGGGAGTTTGCCAAGTTCGATTGCACCGTCGTATTTTTTAGAACTGGCCACTATTTGTGAAGCCAAAAACATTCGCTTTGTAGTAGACACATCCGGTCCGGCCTTAAAGAACATACTGACGACACCGGTTTTTTTGATCAAACCCAATCAACAGGAGTTGGGTGACTTGTTCGGTGTTGAAATCGCTCATTTGTCAGATGCCTACGACTATGCCAGTAGGTTAGTGGCACGAGGTACACAACATGTGATTGTTTCGATGGGAAGTGAGGGTGCGCTGTTTGTAACAAAAGATCTTGCGCTTGTCGCGAGAGCCCCGCAAGGAACTGTCGTTAACACAGTCGGCTCTGGCGATTCATTGGTATCTGGATTTATCGCGTCGTACGTAGCGGGTCAAGATGTGGCGCAAGCTTTCCGCTACGGGGTTGCTAGTGGCAGTGCCACTGCTTTTCGGTCGGATTTGTGCCAAAAAGAAGAAGTTGATCGATTAGTCGAACAAGTCGTAGTTTCCCCATACGGAGAAAAGGATGTGACAAAATGAACATCACTCAGCTGTTAACCGAACAAACGATCATTTTAAACTTATCCGCCACAACCAAACAACAAGTACTAGAAGAACTGGTATCTCAACTTGAGCGTGCTGGTAAATTAGCGGATCAAGATGCTTTTACCACAGCCATATTAGCACGTGAAAGCCAAAGTACGACAGGAATCGGTGACGGTATTGCTATCCCACACGCCAAGTCCGCTGCAGTCAAGTCACCAGCCATTGCATTGGGTCGGTCGGTTGAAGGGCTTGATTTTGAATCGCTTGACGGTCAGCCTGCGCATTTGTTTTTTATGATTGCGGCGAGTGAAGGCGCTAACGACGATCACCTAGAAGCGCTGTCCCGCTTGGCGACATTTTTGATGGATGAACGGTTCCGTACGAATATTCTCGCGGCAGAGTCGAAACAGCAAATCCTGCAAGTGGTCGCAGAAAAAGAAGCTTCTTTAGACAAAGCGGAAGTTGCAGAAATGGCATCCACCGATCGTTCAGAAAAGAAAATTCTTGCAGTGACTGCTTGTCCAACAGGGATTGCGCACACGTATATGGCGGCTGAAAAGTTAAAAGAACGGGCCAAAGAGTTGAATATTTCGTTAACAGTAGAAACCAACGGCTCGAGTGGTGTGAAAAATGGGTTGACTGCTGAAGACATTGCCGGAGCGGATGCCATTATTGTTGCAGCAGACACCAAGGTGGAAATGAGTCGTTTTGACGGCAAGCCAGTTATTCAAACAGCGGTGGGCAAAGCCATTTATGAAACAGATCAGTTATTAAACCGTGCAGTAAATGGAGATGCACCGATATATAAACACGACACATCGCAAGACGAAGCGAAGACAAACGACACGAAAAGTGGATTTTATAAGCATTTGATGAACGGCGTATCGAATATGTTGCCATTTGTTGTCGGGGGTGGTATTCTCATTGCTATTTCGCTTTTCTGGGGTATTAATGCCGGCAATCCCGACAGTCCGGAATACAACGAATTTGCGGCTATGCTGAACACCATTGGTGGTGCCAATGCGTTCTTCTTAATGGTTCCGGTTCTCGCCGGCTTTATTGCGATGAGTATTGCGGATCGTCCTGGATTTGCACCGGGTATGATTGGTGGCTTGATTGCGATTACGGTGACAGGTGTTGAAGGCGCGAGTGGCGGTTCTGGATTTCTCGGCGGCCTGATTGCTGGGTTTCTCGCCGGGTACGTCACACTTCTAGTAAAAAAACTATTTTCTCGTTTACCTGAGTCATTAGAAGGATTAAAACCGGTGTTGTTTTTCCCGGTGTTTGCGATTGCCATTACCGGCATTATTATGATGCTTGTCAATCCACAACTAACGAAAGTTTATACAGCGATTTCTACATTTTTGGAAAGTCTCGGTGGTACGAATTTGGTGTTGGTCGGATTGTTACTCGGCGGGATGATGGCCATTGATATGGGTGGTCCTATTAACAAAGCAGCTTATACATTTGGTCTAGCGATGTTGGACGCGCAAAACTTCAATTTCATGGCGACGGTCATGGCAGCAGGAATGGTCCCACCGCTCGGCCTAGCCATTGCGACAAGTTTGTTTAAAAACAAATTCACCAAACCTGAACGCGAAGCAGGTAAAACCGCATACGTGCTCGGAGCTTGCTTTATTACTGAAGGTGTTATTCCATTCGCAGCAGCAGACCCAGCGCGCGTTATTCCGGCTTCAGTGGCGGGAGCGGCAGTGACAGGTGCTTTGGTCATGTTCTTTGATATCGGACTGCGTGCTCCTCACGGCGGCATTTTTGTTATCGGCCTGGTCGACGGCGGCGTTCCCAGCATCTTACTTTATATGTTGGCTATTTTAGCAGGTGCTGTCATAACGGCATTAGTTGTCGGTGCTTTGAAAAAAAGAGTAGTTTCAGCTGCCTAATCCAAAACCGTTTCAGGAAAAATCCTGGAGCGGTTTTTTGTGTACATCACACAGAAAAAGGACAGATCCAATGGATAACTTTAAAAGAAATAGGGTATTGAATAATGCAGAAAAAAGCAACGGACCGGTCGTTACATGCTAAAGACAGCTATAAATAGCTATCTCATAGTAAAACGATAACTTACTAATTGAAAGGAGTGGCGGGAGATGAATGAAGAATTTTTCCATCAATTTAATCAAGCCTTTTTTCAAGGAGACCGGCAATTCATTGAAAACTATATCGCTGAGGACATTGTCTGGACGATGGTAGGAGCCGAATCGATCGTAGGGAAACAAGCGTTTCTTGATGCGGCATTCGGGATAAATGAAGGGTACACGGGGATGAATTATTCAACTGAGTTGTCGTTAGTTGGGAAGAAGGGAGCGGCACTTACCGGTAAAATGAGTCGAAAAGGAGAAGATGGTACTGAGAAAGTCTACACGTATTGTGACTTATATGAAGTAGACGACGCAAAAGACAGCAAGATAAAGACATTGATCACTTTTGTCATTGAGTCGACTGACTAAGCGAAAAATTTTGATTAATAAATAAAAGTTTGTCAGGTTATGGAAAACCGAAAGATTCTGGTGTTTTCCGAAGCTTGTGTTACTGCAAATGCTCTTTCACATACGGAATCAGGTTACTTTTGTTGGAGGAAAAGTAACCTGATTTTTTTATATGCCGTTAGAAATGTACGGGAATCAATCGAAGGAATCCATGTAGTCTTTTACTTATGGTTAAATAGGTATGCATTCCATACTAGCCGCGAAATACAGATAGTTAAATCTTATGGATAACGAAAAGATTACAAAAAAATCAGTTCAATCTTATTTTCTCGATAACTTCTCGACAATTGGTCCTTATAATCAAAACAACAACGTTTACTATACCGGAACAAATGAACTTTCTATTAGATGAAACACCCATAAGCAGTTCATATGCATTCATGAACCTTGACTAAAGGAGGAATAACTATGGAAATCCATGTAACATGTGACGATTGTAAAATCACCGGTAAGTTTAGCTCACCGCAAAAAAATGGAGAAGTCGGAATTCATTCGATTACAACTGGTTTTCAAGTAGGGGTTAGTTGGAAAAGTGAAGTAATTGAAAATTTTCAAGAAGCGTTTATCCGCCAAGTGGGCAAAGCTACAACTGATGCACAACGAAAAGAAATCTTAGAAGAGGGGATTTCTGAAAATGCATTTTCGGAAACCATTGATTTTGAATTGTGTTTTACGTGTCGAGGTTGTGGCAATCGAATCACGCTAAATGATTTTCAATTAATCGATTTGATTGGATTTTAGTTTTGTATAGACGGAGTACGTGCTTTTTAGGTGAGTTCCATAATATTTTGTGATAAAATAGCCCAATATCAAGTTAAGATAGAAGAGGTGAACAGTATGACCACCATCTGTTTGGTTCGCCATGGTGAAACGGATTGGAATGCCCAAGGGAAAATTCAAGGAAAAACAGATATTCCATTAAATGCAGCGGGTGTCGAACAGGCGACTCGCTGTGGTCATCATTTGTCAGCTTCTAATTGGGATTTAATGATCACAAGTCCACTCCAACGTGCTCGTACAACTGCAGAAATTATCAATGAATCTTTAATGTTACCACTTATTGAAATGGAAGAATTTGCAGAAAAGCATTTTGGTGACGCCGAAGGAATGACCTATGAAGAGCGGGCACTTACTTTTCCGGATAGGTTTTATCCAAATCAAGAAGACAATGATTTGTTTGCCAAGCGATTAGAAATCGGATTGAAAAGGATTGCCGATCGGTACCCAAATCAGCGGGTGTTGCTTGTTTCACACGGAGGTGTCATCAATGCCTTGCTCGGTGAATTGTCAAATGGTGAAATTGGTTCTGGAAAAACAAGACTCCTGAATACTTGTCTTAGTCACATTCAGTTTGACCGAGACCAATGGCTAATCAAAAATTATAACCAAGTGAGCCACCTCCAAAAATCGGGTAGCAAAATTTAACCAAAAAAGCAGCAAAGACAAAAGTCTTTGCTGCTTTTTATTTACCCGCCGCTTTGTCTTTATCCATGCGGTATACATAGACAGCAAGTGCTCCCATGAATAACGCGGAATTGAACCAAAAGACAATGTCTCCCAGCCCACCATCAAAAACAACTGCGTTCGCTGTAGTGATTACTTGCATCATGACAATAAATAAAATCAATACGGTTGAAGTTTTCATTAAATCAACTCCGTTCTGTTATCCATTATAAAGCGGCTGCACATTAATTCAAGCGGCTGCCTGCAAAAAGTAGAGCAATGAGACGTGAATCTTTCGTGTGCTAATGGGATAATAGTCAAAAGAGTCGTTAACCTCAAGGAGGAGTCATTATGGTTAAATGGAAAGAAGAAATGATCATAGCTGTTGAAATCGATAAAGTTTGGAGTTTATTTCGGGATGACTGTGTACAAAAACTAATGCCCAAAGTAGAAGAGCATGTGTTGCTTGAAAACGATCACGATCAGCTAGGCGCTAAACATGCCCAAAGCTATTACGAAGGGGGGCAATTGCAAACGTACATTGTGGAGACCGTCGGTTATGAAGATTTGCCAGACAAAAAAATCAAACAAACTCAGTTTGACATGAATCAGCTAGTTGTTGTGTTTTATTCGTTTACCTTATTAAAAGACGGAGAAAAGCGCACAAAATTTATCTACGAAGGATCTAATAAAGGCAAAGGAATGATGGGCAAAGCGATGCTGTTGTCGGGCAGTAAAAAAACTCGCCAGCAAACCATTAAGACGTTTATGGAGCGGGTAAGAGACGAAGCATTAAAACTGTAAAGGAGAGTGTGGGACGTGATTCAGTGGAATGAGCAACGCATTATTGCAGCACCAATCGATCAAGTATGGGCGTTATTTTCAGATGAGCAACTGCAGCGCATCATGCCGCAATTGGAAAAACATCAATTAATTGAAGGATCACCAAACAGAGTGGGATCAAAATATGCGCAGCAAAACCGAATAGCTGGCCGTTTGGTTAGCTATGTCATGGAAATTACGGCCTACACCGATTTACCCGAACAAAAACGCAAAGACATCCATTTTGTGGCAGCCGGACTTTTCGAAATTACATTGAGTTTTGCATTAAGTCGACTGGATGCTGAACGGACTTTATTTGTTTATAGCGGTTCTAATAAAGGCGCCAATGTAATCGGAAAAACTTTACTCAAAATTGACCCTCATGACAGCAGTAAGCAACAAGTAGATGAGTTACTGGCGCGGGTAGTAAAGATCGCTGAATCGTGAAGATTTACATCATCGGCTCGGTTGGGAGCGGCAAGACCACATTGGCTCGTCAGTTGTCTAAGGTTTTAACAATTCCTCATTTTGAAACAGATAATTTTGTTTGGAGTCGGCAAGGAGACGGAGACATGCGTAATGCCGAATCAGTGAGAGACGAACAGTTGCTTACCGCTGTTAGACAGATAAACTGGATTGTCGAAGGTGTACACACGGGTTGGACAGAACGAGCGATGCATGCTGCAGATGTCGTAGTCTTTTTGGATATGCCTTATGCTGTAAGAACATATCGATTCGTTTTTCGCTATTTGAAACAAAAAGCGAGAGTAGAGCGCTCTAATTATAAACCCAGTCTTAGTATGTTAGTCAAAATGTTTAACTGGAACCGATATTTCGAAGAAACGATAAAGCCCGCGTTTCTTCTGCAATGTGAAACCTTACCCAATCAATTTATTGTCATTAAAAATCGTCAAGAGATTGACCGGTTAATAAATGATTTATTAACGACAGAGCAGTAAAAATCATTTATTTACTTAATATGTAGTATCCTACATAAGGATTTATCACATAAAATCAATTACGTCAACAAGAAAAAAACTTTGCACAACTTAAAACTAAAACCCATTCATAAAGCTGCGATTTTAAGTAGCAGAGAGCTGCCAAATTCTGTATCATACATAAAAAGTACAACAGGGTGCTTAAATTTTGCGAGGAGGGAATAGCCGGTGATAAAGGTCTACGAAAAAGAACAGGTGCTATGTGTGGAAGGATTTTTAGAAGCAACACGTAGTAAAGTCTTTGTCTATTTGGTTGACGGCATGTTGATTGACACAGGTGCTGAAAAGCTTCAGCCTGAATTGATTGATTTTTTTACGAATCAGTCATTTGATCAAGTGGTTTTAACGCATCATCACGAAGATCATACGGGAAATGCCGCGTGGCTCCAGCAGCATCAGCATAAACCCATTTTTATTCATTCAATGGGAATCGCGATCACCAAAAAAGATGGGGAATACCCAGATTACCGAAAAATTACTTGGGGAAATCGTTTCGCGTTCGATGCGTTGCCACTGAATGATCAAATCTGTTCGCGATCACTGAGCTGGCAAGTGATCCATACGCCGGGACACGCAGACGATCATATCTCGTTATTCCATGCACCATCCGGCCGGCTTTTCACTGGAGATTTGTTTATCTCACCGAAAACTCGTGTCATGATGACAAGTGAATCGCTGCCGCTCATTGCTGCTTCTCTTCGTAAATTACTAGCGCTGCCATTCCAAACCGTCTTTTGCAGTCATGCAGGAGTTTTAGAAAATGGTCGGTCTTTATTAGAGCAAAAACTGCTGTATTTAGAAACCCTTCAGCAAACAATCATTGAGCTTTATGAAAAAGGACTGCAGTTAAGTGACATCAACGAACAACTTTTTTCGAAATCTTACCCAATTACCCAATTTTCAAGCGGTGAATGGGATACCGTTCACATTGTCACCTCAGTCATAAATGATTGGCACGATAAAAAAAGTCGCCATCTTCGACCTCGAGCAACTACACTGGGAATCCTGAGAAAAGGACAATCGATTTTAGTTGAGCAACAATTTGCGCATCATTCAGCTGGAAATGGTCCGTTTTACCGACCACTGGGTGGAACCATTGAACTTGGCGAGCCCTCTACAATGACCTTACAGAGAGAGTTCAAAGAAGAAATCAATGCCAGTATTGAGATTATACGCTATGTAGATGTACTGGAAAACATCTACACACTGAAAGAACAAGTCTTTCATGAAATCTCACTCATTTATGAAGTGGAATTTACGGACAGCAGTTTTTACAATCAGCGCGTATTTGACGTGGTAGAAGGAAGCAATAAGACCAAAGCGACTTGGATTAGTTTACAAGAGCTGTCGCTTGCTGAGACCATTCTTTATCCAGTTGGATTGCTTGCAATCTTAAAAAAGATGATGGACCCTGTTAACACTAACTAGTCGTTACTTTCTATCGTTTCAAGAACATTAAACGGAGCTTTGGTATACTGAAGAAACCAAGTCCGCAAGTTAGGGATGGATGAGAAAAGGAGAATGTCCTCCATGATTTACGTCATTATGTTACTGGAATTATTGGCAATCGCTTTATTTATTTATTACGTCAGTGGCCGTTTAATGGGTTCTAAGATCAATTTCACGAAAAGAATTCTTTCTGTCTTATTGGGAGTCAGCTTAACAACATTCGTGTATTGGTATTCCTATTTACGTTATATCGATTTTATGAGCGAAGATATTGGTTTTGCGGTTGCAGATGCTAGTGCCATTATTTGGGTCGGCAGTATGTTGCTAATTTCCATGCTCTTTTATCTGTTTTTTGAACTGTTTGATCCAATTGAACTCGGTGAGCGTGGAGAACGGATCACCGGTCAGAAATTTATCTTACAGCGCATCAGACATCGGTGGAGACGTCAAAAACGATTGAGTCAAGTACTAGAAATCGCCGTCAGAAACGGGTTTTCACGCACAATTCGGTATGCGCGTCACCGGGAGAATAATCGTGATTTCGCTATTGCTTTTCGCGATACATTAGAACAAAGTGGTGGCATTTTCATCAAATTCGGGCAAGTGTTATCGACGCGCACAGAGTTGTTTTCACCGGTTTTTATCGAAGAACTAGAGACCTTACAGCAAGATGTTAAACCGTTAACGAGTGAGCAAGTAACAGCGATTTTAAAGAAATCATTAG
The DNA here is from genome assembly GCF_002009235.1 of Planococcus faecalis. Taxonomy (NCBI): domain Bacteria; kingdom Bacillati; phylum Bacillota; class Bacilli; order Caryophanales; family Caryophanaceae; genus Planococcus; species Planococcus faecalis. Next base: position 1,734,532 of record NZ_CP019401.1, on the reverse strand, counting down.
CTGCTGGAGTGGAAGATGTTTTCTCGGAATTCAATATGGATCCATTAGCTGCAGGTTCAATCGGACAAGTCCATCAGGCTGTGTTGAAATCAACGCAAGAAAAAGTTGTCGTTAAGCTACTACGTCCCGAAGTAAAAGGCGTTATGCGTAACGATTTGGATATTCTTGTTGAGTTTGCAGAATGGGTGACGAGTAAATCTACTTGGGCTGAGAACATCGGTTTTCGTGAGTTAGCGATTGGCTTTGCGAACGGTTTGCGTGAAGAAATCAACTTTGAAATTGAAACACGTAATACCATTCAAGTCGCAAATGCCTTAAGAAAAAGTGATTATCCTGTGAAAATTCCGCATATTTTTCAGGAGTATTGCAATGATAATTTGATCGTCATGCAGTATTTTAAAGGAAAAAGCATTTCGCGCGGACAAGCTGTTTTTGATCATTTTGCTATCGATCAAAAAGAGTTTGGACGTACAGTGTTGTTTTCGTTTTTTGAGCAAATGCTGTTTTCAGGTATTTTTCATGCCGATCCGCATCCTGGCAATATTTTTATTGATGAACAAGATGGAAAACCCATATTACTCGATTTTGGAGCTGTTGGACGTCTTGCAGCGCAACAGCAAGATGGACTAAACCTCTTTATCATCGGTGTGCAACAAAACGATGCAGAAGTCATTTGTGACGCGATTAGCGTGCTTGTAGAAGACAATAGTCATATTGATCGTCAAAAACTTGAACAATCAGTTGGTCAATTGCTGTTGAAAATTGCCTATGTCGATAAGATCCAAACTGAAGAACTGATTCATGCGATGTTTGATATTGTCCGTGAATTCGGGTTATCGTTTTATCCATCAGTCGGAATGGCACTTCGGTCATTAATCAGCCTGGACGGCACTTTACACACGATAGATCCGAAATTTGATATGTTCACGGAAGCTAAAGTGTTTGCGAAAAAATACAAAACGGCTGTCTTGAAAAAACCTTTTAAAGAACCGCGTGAAACGAAACAAAGAGTAGAAGAAGAATTAGCGTTATTAATCCCAGAATTGATGAAGTTGCCTAAACGTGCCGATCAGCTGATCCAGCGCATAGAAGGTGGCAAAATGATTCTCCATCATGATGTGTTTTCCGACAAACATAATGCCAATTTCATTTTGCAGCTATTTTCTCGGTTTGTGTTATTGTTTTCGGGCATCACATTCGGGTTAATCTCAGCAGCATTACTAGCCATTGCACAGTTTATCAATACTGCCTATGCCGTTTACTTAAACACAGCAGCTTATACCGGACTGTTTTTATGTGTTATTTTACTAGTAAGGCTGTCCATTCAAGCTATTCGGGACATGAAACGCAGCAATACTTGAGAAAACCTGCATCCAATCTGGGTGCAGGTTTTTTGTGTTTACCTAATGTGTTTTTGGTAAATCTTAGCTAGATGAAGGGGGAGGTTTTACTTCTATGAAATTAATGGTCTTGTAGTAATTTTTTTGATAAGGAACTACTAACTCAATAGACTTCATAACTGGATAAACTAGGGGTTACATAGAAGGGATTTATTTATTTGTTTGTTTTTGTTATGAAGTGACTGACAGGATGCGTTACTATAGACTACGAACTAGTAGTCTATGAATTTGTCGTTGGGACTAAGAAAAAACATATAGGAAGTTTATAGCTATAGGATGAGATTAAAAAACCCAATAAGGAAACAACAGTGAACTTAATGAAGTCAGAGGGAACAAAATATAAGACAGTGGCTAGATTGCAAAGAAACTAACGTCGAATTAGCTGGATAACAAGGAACAAAGGCGGGAAGCCAGAAACCGTGCCTAATCGTTAAATTCTTTTTAAGTTTACATAATATAAATTATCGGAAGTAACGTTTCACTCATTGAGTATACTTAAGACAGTGAGACAAAATCAATTTTTTCGTCGTTTTAAGCTAATTTATAGTATAACTATTTTTGTAACTATTTTTGTAACATTTTCTGTGTAACGTTGTTTATAATTTTACAATTGATCAACAAATTTAGTAATTGAAGAATTTTAGTTTTGAAAATTCTTCTGTAAAATTTCTTTTTAAAAATTCCTTTCTAAATAAATACAAATCTTCATGTTCATATTTTAAGTAGCTTTTAATTTACAAACTTCGCTAAACTACATCACCAGCAAATTCCACCGATGTCCATCCAAATCTGCAAATCCTGCGCCGTACAATCCATTTCGCTGTGTCGGCTCGCCAAACACAAATCCGCCTGCTTGTTTCACTTTTCCAATCGTCTCATCAAGTTCTTCTTTAGTCTCTACTGAGATGGAAAATAATACTTCTGTCGACTCGTTTGTGTTTGTTAACTCATTTTGCGTAAACCCTTTAAATTGCTCGTCTGTAAATAACATAATTTGTACGGGTGGATTGCCGATTAATAAACCTAGCATTTGATCTGACTCACTGCGACTTTCCATGATTGGTATTCCAATATTGCTGAAAAACTCTTTCGATCGATTTAAATCGTTAACAGGTAAATTAATCCATAATTGCTTCATCATATTCAACCTTCTTTCTTTTTTTATTCGATTATCTTGCGTTTATTTTAGTATAATTATCAGAATATTCATATCTAGAATTGGTTTTTAAGCTATTCTACTTGAAAATCTTTATCTTTAATAGATTTTCTATCAATTCTTGTATTGACTATTGAAATTATCTTTAAATTTACCGGTATTATACAGATTTTCTTATCAATTCTTGCTAAACTTAAAGAAAAAGAAATGAGCGATTTAATTGTCTGCAGCCACGGATCCAACCTTATTTCATAGCATTCAATCTTTTTCTATCCCATATGGTACGTCGGAATATCACCCGCTCCACCACCACCCCGCAACAGTAGAGTTGCTATTAGTGGTAGCTGGAACGGTTCACTGCAAAATTGACGGACAAACCTACTTAGCCCCCGCTGGAACGGTTCTTTTCATAGAAGCAGGAAAATGGCATGAGCAACTATATGCTGCTTCTGACATGCAGAGTGGCTATCGACTCACTTTTTGTACCGAAAACGTTGAAAGTTACGCGGAATTGCCTTCTATTATTCCTATTAGTCAGATTGATAGCTTCAATTCACTCTTGATGCAATTGAAGCAAGAAACAGAACATCCACGACCGGACTCTAGCCAAATAGCACATCACTTGATAAATTTGATCTTGCTACACGTAATTCGTTCTGCGAATAACCGAGAATCAATCAGTTACTCAAAATTGGATAAAACAATTCAAGAGATCAAGCATTATATGGAGGAAAACTACACAAAATCGCTGTCATTAGAAGAACTTGCTACGCGATTTGAGTTGAATAAATATCAATTAGCACGTCTTTTTAAACAAGTTACCGGTGTGAGTCCGCTCCAGTACATCATCTCTTGTCGTATCAATACAGCGAAATACTTACTATGTACGAGTAATAGTTCCATCTCCAAAATAGCTAGTAAAATTGGATACAAAAGCGATACGCAGTTTCAAGCGGCATTTAAGAAAGTTGTGAGTGTTACACCAAGGCAATATCGGGTAAACAACAAATAACGACGATACGCAATTAGCCTTTTTACGAGGTAAAAAATGCGATAAAGACCAAGGATATTATTTTGGACGTCCCTTGCCTGCAGCGTTGCACGATTTGACCACGGTATATAAAAAATAACCAAAATAAAAAAGTGGACGAAGATAATCGTCCGCTTTTTTATTTTGAATTTAAGAAGGTGGTGTGCTGTCTTCTACAAACACGTCGATAATCACCGGTTTCCGACTACCTTTCGCTTTTGTCAACGCTTGTCTCAGCTCATCACGGTTTTTAGCGGTATACCCTTCTCCGCCACAAGCATGAGCAAAGGCGGCAAAGTCGATATTTGCTAAATCTACTTGGGTTGATTTGTTGCCCATTTCTTGTTGTTCGTGTTCAATCAATTGGAGTTTTTGGTTATTAAAAACAACGAGAATCATCGGCAAGTCGTATTTAACTGCCGTGACGAAGTCTTGCATGCCCATTGGAAATCCGCCATCCCCGAGTAAAGCCACAACTTGCTTGTCGGGATACGCCAGCTTCCCTGCAATGGCACCCGGAAGGCCGCACCCCATCGTCCCGAGCCACGCCGACACCACGAGTTGTTGATTGTTTAGTTGCAAATAGCGTGCCGCCCACAACGTAATACTGCCAACATCGAGTGAGACAATGGCGTCCTCTTGTAAAATGCGTTGTACCTCCGCTATAACTTGCTGCGGCTGCAATTGGTGAGTTTCTGTATTCATGTCTTGTTGCAACGTGTCATGCCACCGTTCACGCTTTTGCTGGTACGTTAAAAGGAAGGCATCTTCTTTTTCCGTTAGTCTGGCAGTCAACCAAGTAGCAGTTGCTGCGAGTTCACTCACTAGTCCAAGCAACACCGGATAATACTTGCCGATTACTTTCGGATCTGTATCAATTTGAATAGCAGCTACATCCGCAGGCAAATAATCTCGGTATGGAAAAGCAGTACCTGCTAGGATCAGTAAGTCTGTTTCTTGCATAGCCTGTTCAGCCGGATCAGTCCCTAACTTTCCCAATTGACCGAGATTATGTGGGTGGTCGTCCGGAATAATGCCTTTCGCTGGAAAAGAAGCAATTAATGGCGCTTTCAGCTTTTCTGCCAATGCCAATACTTCCGCTTTTGCCCCTTTTGCCCCTTTACCAGCCAATATCACGGGTTTTTTCGCAGCATTTAGCAATTTTAATGCGTCTTGCAAGTCTTCTTCAGAAGCTCGTATATTCGGTCTAGAAAAAATAGCGGACGTAAGTGGTTTTTCATGTTTGATTTTTGTACTAAACAAATCACCTGAAACAATCAGCACTGCAGGTCCTTTTTCAGCATAGGCAGTACGAATCGCTTGATTAAGCATAGCCGGTAGTTGTTCTGCATGCTGAACAGACCGATTATAAACAGCAACTTCCTCAAACAGAGATTCCATTTTAAGCTCTTGAAACGTATCTGTTCCGACCAACTTGCTATCGACCTGTCCAATGATAGCTAGCATGGGTGTTTTGTCTTTTTGCGCATCGTATAGCCCATTTAACAGATGAACCGCTCCGGGACCTGCAATAGACAAGCAAACACCGATGTTTCCTGTCAATTTGGAAAGAGCGGCAGCTGCTAATGCACCGGTTTCTTCGTGCCGAACTTGGATAAAACGGATGCTTTCTTCTTTTCGCAATTCTACCATCAATTCATTGATCGAGTCTCCGGGCATCCCGTAAATGTGATTTACTTTCCACTCTTTCAGCAACTCGGTGACATAACTCCCAGCTGTTTTGTCAAACATGAATATCCCTCGCTCTCTACTGTTGACACAAGCTTTTTTGTTCCTTATACCTCGAGTTAGGAAACGTTAAACAAAAAAGACTCTTTAATTGCGAGGTTCAACAAAAGAGTTTTCCAATTAACACCCAAGATATTTGAATACTCATGTTATTTATGAAAATTAAAAAACAAGAGCGAGATTAACTTTCCTCTGCTCTTGTTTCTCATTATTGTTTGACTTGCTGTCGATGTCCAGTTAAAAAGAAAAAGGCAATCGTTCCGAGTACAGACGTTCCAAATAAAATAGCGCCCATTGGAACCGCAGAGGTTTCATTGATTCCAACGAGCGGTGACACAAGCGACCCAATAACTAAAGGCAACATGCCCACAACGGCACTTGCACTCCCTGCTCGGTGTCCTTGTCCTTTCATCGCCAGCGTAAACGAACTCGTAAAGATCATGCCAATCGCAATCATGTAAATAAAAATGGAAATCACAAGTGTTGCGAGTGGCCCTTGGATGAGTGTCATCATCAGCAGCACAAACGTAGCACTCACGGCGACCACGACAGCTCCTTGCAGCAAACGGTGCTCAGAAACATTGCCACCAAACTTTCCGATAATGAAACTGCCCAGAATCATAGCAATACCGTTAATGCCAAACAACACACTAAACGTTTGAGGCGACACACCGTAAATTTCTTGGTAGACAAAAGGCGTCCCGGCAACATAGGCGAAGCTTCCCCCGTGAATTAGTCCGACCACAAGCGCGTAGCCAATAAAGGGACGTTCCTTAAACAAACTGGCCATTGTCCGAACCGAATGACCGATGGAACTTGGCACGCGTTGTTCAGGCGGCAAAGTTTCCGGTAAGCGCAAAATCACCACAATCACCATGATTACACCTAGTAAACCAAGGAAATAAAATATTGTTTCCCAGCCAGCAAACGGCAACGCCAAAATGGCACCCCCTGCAATAGGAGCAGCCATAGGAGCAACTGCATTAATCACCATCAATAACGCAAAAAACTTGGTCATTTCTCGTCCTGTAAACACATCGCTCACGACCGCTCTCGATAACACCACACCACCCGATGCAGTAAATCCTTGAACAAAACGAGCCGCAACCAATGTTTCAATGTTCGGAGCAAGGGCACAGAGTACGGAGGCGAGTGCAAACAAAATGACGGAAACAATGAGTGGCTTTCGTCTTCCTACCGCGTCACTAAAAGGCCCAACGACGATTTGCCCAGCCGCGAGTCCAATTAAACACGCAGTCAAACTAAGTTGAACTAATGACACGTGCGCATCTAGTTCATCTGCAATCGCTGGAAACGCTGGTAAGTACATATCAATGTTCAATGGCGCTAATATGCCGAGCATGCTTAAAATCAATGCCAGCCCGAGCCGTTTTCTTCCTGTTGGGTTTTGCATCATCTTTTGAAAACCCCTTTCACTTCTCTCTATATCCTTCATTACTATACAGCATTTTTTCACAAGATGGCAGTAGCTACGTAGAAGATACTTACTGTTTCCATCTATTTTTTTCTAAAATTCAAAGACCGCAGTTCCAGTTGAACTGCGGTCTTTGTGTATTGATTGCACTTTTGTTCAGTCACTTGAGTAGTTCTTTAGTTGCTATGTTGTGAATTTAATAGAATATCCTTAAGTAGATAACTACATTTTTAATAAAAACCCATACTTTCTTTTTCGTTTAGTTTATATCCCCTAAATACACAACATTTTTCTGATTCTCTGCAAACTGCTGGATCGGTAACCGAATCCCTTGTGGATATATACGGTACTCCTGTAATTTAGCAATTGCTATCCACTTTATAAGTTCCTCCGTTTTGAAATACTTATTATCAAAATTCATTTCCTGCTTAAAACTAAAATGGAAGTTTAGTGAGTCGATAATTTAAGCCTAATGACTCCATCCATCTATTTAACCCTGTCCATAAACTTTCACAAAGCTGGTAAACGGTTTCCGTATCCGTCAACTGTCCATTCATAACGAACTGCACGAGTTCTCGGTAACCAGTAGGCACCGACTTCATCCGTACGGACTCTTCATAAGTTTTTGCTCTTGTACTGTAGTATGTATGATTTGCAAGACCGATTAACTTGGCTGTTTCCCATACCAAATCGTTTGCGCCAAGTGGGATGTAGTTGTGGTTGCCGCTATGGTAACTATTACGAATTTTTGCCATGGTCTCATATGGCTCCCCCACCATGAATTCTTTCATTACACGGTGAGCAGATGAGCTCAACCCTTCAAAAGGCAAGCATTTCACTTGTTCAAACAGGTTTGTAGGATCGTATACAGGTAAAACATGGATAAACGCTCCTGCTTTGATCGCCCAAGCATCATCAATCTTTTTGGCTTTCTCAAAAAACGCCTGCTTGTCATGAAAACCTATTTCGATTTTGAACTTGTCGTAAACAAATTCAAGATCTTCTATCGAATGATACTCTTTTGTCACCACATGCATTTCAATATCTGAATACGGTCCTTCTGTTTCTAACGCGATAGAGCCGTATACTCCGATGGCTAGTAGCTGCTCCCCGTAAGCTGCCAACAACCGGTCTTTTAATACAGCGATCATTTCTAACTTTTCACTTCGAGTAGTAGAAACAGGATACGTTAACAAAACAACTACCTCCTTACATAAAATCTCTTTCTACTTTCAAACAGTCAAAATTTTTCCCCCGCCATTCACAAGTTAAAGTGATCTTTAATTTTCGATTCCGCTCCAAACGGTTTGTGACCATGATAAACTTTATCATATCCTCCTATTGAGTAGTAAAGAGGTTGTTTAACCAAATCACACGCCAGCTTGGTCAAATTGCTGGGGACGATTGGCTTTTTGTTTTTTTGATTCCTGTACAATAATGACCGAGCTGATCACCATAACCATCCCTACGTATTGCCACGTTGATAACGTTTCATTAAAGATAAAGAACCCTACGACCGAAGCAACGACAGGTTCAATCGTTGCGATAATAGAGGCGCGGCTTGACTCGACATATTGAAGACCTTTTGTATAAAAAATAAATGGCAACATGGTCGAAAGAAAGCCAAGTCCAATTACCAGTCCAAGCACTTTTACGTCCATCAGAAGAGTTATTTTTGCACCTAATCCACTAAAAGGGACAATTGCCACGGTCGCGAAGAGAAACGTGTATACCGTAACGGTTAACGAGTCATATTTTGATAAGGCTGCTTTTCCGAATATGCTGTAAAGCGCATAGAAAAATCCTGATCCGAGTCCGAGGATTAATCCATAAAGTGAAATGGATGCGGTAGAATTAGAAAAGATTCCAATGACAAGCGAGCATCCTACTAACGTAATGAGAAGGGCTGTGAGTTTGCGAGTGGTTAATGCTTCTTTAAAGAAGATGCGCGATAAAATCGTCACGAACGCCGGTGCTGTATACAGCAAAATAAAGGCAACCGAAATGGAAGACTCTTTCATTGAACTAAACAAACACCAATTAAAGAGAACAATACTAATAATACCGGTACCTATGAAATACCTAGAATCCTTCACCTTTATTTTGAACAACTTCCGATTTTTCATCAAAACATAAGGAACCATGAAGATTGATGCCGTTAATACGCGCACAGCGACAACTTCAAGTGGCGTAAACCCTACTTCATAAAGGTAAGTGACAAAAACCCCGATAACACCCCATAGTGAAGCACCGATTGCAATAAGTAGCCACGCTGATTTATTTTCCACCCTATCCCTCCTACTTATAATCTATTTATACTACCATAGGACTTGTTACCTCATCAAAGCCATATTTGGATGAAAATACATTTTTTTGTTCTAGTCAGATACCTTTTTAGCATTAAATAGTTCTGACTAGAAGGTATCGTGGCTTTAACCATCAATTTCTCCATATAAAAACAGCACCTCCATTGTAGTTGTGTCTACCAATGGAGGTGCTGTTTTTTAATAAATAGCTCAGAAATACCCTAAACGCTTGAGCTCTTCGTAAACAATCCAAGAATATTTTTTTCTTCCTTCACTATTCAAATGGTCGGAATCAATAAAATACGCTTTGTTGTCTGTGAAACGTTCATCGTTCATATAATTTAAAAATGGGACATCTGTTTCAAGTTTGTTTAGGTACTGAAAAACAAGTCGATTCATGACTTCTTCATCGAAATGTTCTTGGTACGTCTTGTGTACGGGCTCCATAGTTAGAATGACTTCGTAGCCTTGCTCTTGACAATAATCTATTATTTCTTTTAGCCGCTCTAGGTTTTGTTCCATGTAATTATGTTCCATTGCTTTTCTATATTGCTCTTCTACGTATTCGGTTTTTCTTTCCGCATAATTTTGCCCATTATTTGCCCAAGATTGATGAGAAGTCCATTTAAGGCCTTTCCATTTGCTTGAGAGCGCAGAAGTAAAATTGTCACTATTTGTACCTGGAAAATACATGTATTTATAATAATCCAACAATCGAAACGATTCAATTTGCGTACGATCTAAAATTTCATAATAACGTCCTTCGTCTACATCCTCGTTCTCACTATTTATGAACGTCATTTGAGAAATGGATACTATGACAACTCCATCCGATTTCAAATACTCACCATACTCTTTCAATAATTTAAAATCGTATTCGAGCGCCTGACCAGGAAGAGCTAAATCCAAATGAGCCAAACCCGTTGGCTTAAAATAATAACCATACATGGAATGAGAGGCACCTAAATTGATGACGTCAACGGGATAAGGATCTTTCTTAAACGTCAAGATGTCCTCGTTGATGTTGTAACTCCGAGACTGCTTGACAAAGTTATTGACTGGTATAAACAGCAGTAAAGCCACAGTGATGATACTAGTTAACTTAATGAATAAACGGCCCATGGCAAATCCTTTCAATCTTGTCCTCTTTTTACTAAACTGATAGTCTGGCACGCACATGAGTCCGTTTGTTTATGATTAAAACCCACCATAAACAAATCCTTGACCTGTAGCACCGAACACCAGAACTGATACAACGATTAATACATACACGGCAAAACGAGCAACTGCCGGGCGTTGCGATAGCCAGTTCCACGTTGAGGTATTGTTTCTTTCGATATAATGAAACAGTTGCATCACGATAAAGAAGAAGCTGAAAATTACTAAGTCGAGAAGTGAAAACATCTCAAACGCCGCAATGATTCCCGAAGGATTCCACGAACTTGGCGATAAGAAATGACGTGCATTTTCAAAAGCAGCTGAAACGGAAGTTGAACGGAAGAAAACGCGCGAAAAACACACGAGTAAAAAAGTGGTAAGAATTTTCATCCATTTATGCAACGACGGGCTTTGATCTAAGTAGACAAATGTCGCCACCTTCCCACGAAAATGTTTTGTGTGATCTCCAAAAGCGCGGTAAAACCCGTGAATCAATCCCCATAGCACAAATGTCCAAGCCGCTCCGTGCCAAACGCCACTTATTAAAAATGTAATGATGATAGCTACATAAATTTCGCTTCTTTTCTTTTTTCCTTTACATAAAGGCATAAAGATATAGTCTCTAAGCCATGTCGAAAGCGTGATATGCCATCTATTCCAAAAATCTCCGATTGACGTAGCAAAATGCGGTTGCTTAAAGTTTTCAGTAAGTCTAATCCCGAGCATTCGTGCGCAACCAATGGCAATGTCACTGAGTGCTGAAAAATCAGCGTATAATTGAACCGAGAATAGAATTGTTGCTAAAACAATTTGAGAACCGGTTGGGTCGGGACTATCGTAAACACTCGCAACAATTGGAGCGAGTCGATCTGCAATTAAGGTTTTCTTAAAAAATCCCCAAGCGATTCGCTTCATCCCGTAGCTTATATTGTCATAGGTTAAGGTTTGTTCAATTTTGAATTGAGGAAGCAATTTCTTCGCACGTTCAATAGGTCCCGCAACGAGTTGTGGGAAAAAGGCAAAATAGATGGAGAAATAGCCATAATGTCTTTCAGCTTTTTGCTTGCCTCTGGAGATATCTACAAGATAACTCACTGCTTGAAAAGTATAAAAAGAAATGGCTAATGGCAGGATAATTTCTTGATAGGGTATGGCGTAATTCCAATTCATATAGGTTGAAATGGCTCGAATAGAGTCATTTACAAAATTAAAATATTTAAACCAGCCGAGAAAAAACAGCAATACGCAAATACCAACCAGCATGGCTCTTTTCTTCTGTTGTTTGGTTTCCTGTTTTTCGATGACTATTCCCGTGAAATAAGTAAATAAAGTGCTGATCAGTAGTAAGACGATAAAGTAGCCACTCAGCGTAGCGTAAAAACTGTAACTTGCGGCTAGTAATAGAATCCATCTCCACTTGTGCGGAATTAAATAATACGTAAAAACGATACCTGTAAAAAATAACAAAAACTCAATCGATATAAAAGTCATCTAATCACCTGATCAAAAATAAACTTAAGATTTTACATAAAACAAGATAAACAAGTACTTTAACTACACTCAATTTCAGCTTTCAGTAGATAAGGTTTTGTCACATCTGATACATCTCCTGTTACGGGTTAAGGTGATCATAAATTATTTAGATGTAAGTAACTCGGAATAAAGGATCTTCCCAAAAGGGGTACGTGGGAATTCCTCAATTCTGATAATCTTAACGCCCCTTAAGTTTAATTTTTCCTTAATTTTTTTTTTAATGTGAAGCTGATCTTCTTTTAACGTGTAAACGATCAGTTGGTCATCTGTCCCCGCGCAGACACAGTCATGACCATGCTCAGTTAAAAGTCTTTCAACTTCATCTAAGCTGATGCGACTTCCGGCGACTTTAATCATTCGTTTGATTCGACCTGTGATATAGAAATAGCGGTCTTGATCATAGTAAGCCAAATCCCCTGTGTGCAATACCCCATGATTCTCATCTTTTTTCGATAAATCGACTAACGACTCGGCATAACCTAAAGAAACGTTGGCTCCTTTGTATACCAATTCGCCGATCTCATGATGCGCTGTAATGTTGTGGCCATTGTCATCTTGCAGCATCAGTTCGCCACCTGGTATGGCGATTCCAATGCTTCCGGCTTTAACCAGGTTTTTTTCGACCGGTAAATAGCTCATTCGTGCCGTTGCTTCTGTTTGCCCGTACATAGTAAAAAATTGAATCCCTTTTTGACTACACACATCTGAAAATTTAGCGAATAGCTCTGGACTTAATTTACCGCCTGCTTGCGTTAGTTTTTTCAAACTTGGAAGATCCATCTCTTCAAACTTCAGCCGATCGAGCATCTCATAGACAAAAGGAACGCCTCCAAAAGTTGTGGCTCCCTGCTCTTTGCATACTTCCCAAAACTCTTTTTTCATGATCGATGCATCCGTGACAATTATGGTCGCTCCACTAATGAAGTGACTGTTGATGATCGACAGGCCATAAGAGTAATTCATAGGAAGTGTGGTGATCGGTTTATCTTCTGCCTTAATATCAAGGTACTTCACGATCGATTCAGCGTTTTTGAAGATATTTTCATGACTTAAGCGTACAAACTTGGGGCTGCCAGTACTTCCTGAGGTCGTTAAAAGGAGCGCAAGATGTTCATCAAAATCATGTTGAATAGCTATCGAACATTTGAATAACGTGTAATTTCCAAACACAAAAGATTGTTCCAGTGTATTTAAGAGCTCTTGATTTTCACTACTCGCCCAAATGTACGCAGGTTTATAAAGCTCGATTAGCTTTTGCAACCGCTCTACCTGGATAGATGCATCTAACAAGACAGGGACAACATAACCTCTCATAAAGCCCACGTAGCCAAATAAAGACTCTTTGTTATTTGAAGATAAACAAAAAACAAGCGTTCTTTCACCTACATGACTGCAAATAGCGTCAGCAACCTCTACCATTTCAGCGTATGAGTATTGTCGCTCTGCATAGATAGCGGTGCGGTTGCCAAACTCCTCAAGCTTTTGGAACCTATTCATTTACAAAGTCTACTCCTAAACGATTCAAAAGCTTTTGTCCTGCCTTATACGAATCGAATTCTGTCATCCATTCAGCATCTATTGACACTTCAAAAACCTCTTCCATCGTTGAAATCAGAATCATATGTCCAAGTGAATCCCATTCTCTTGTTTTTCCTAATGCTAACTCTTCACTTACCTGGTCTTCTTCCAATTCCAACGCATCCATAAATGCACTTCTATATTTTTCGATATTTTTCATCATTTACACCCTTTCAATAGTTATGTCCACTAGCGCCTGCTTTAGCGGAACGTTGGCTTTTATAAACTGTTACTCCCTTTAACTCTTCCTAGGAAGTATCTTTCAATAATCTTATTGAAAATGATTCTCATAATCAATTATAAATATATGAAGAGAAAAGTCAATATCGTAATAACAGGTGGGTTTTTTATCTTTATAACTGAATTGTGCGTCTTTAATGTATCGAAATTTGCCTCTAATAACCATGGATTGGGTACTGTAAATCACCCGATTTAGGATGGCGTCAAAAAATAGGAATCTTTCTTGTTAGAATCAGGAAAAAATCCGACCGTTCAGTTATTCTAAGCAGAACAGTAAATGTCACATGCCTTTACATTTTTAACATATAATGAAAGTTAGGAGCGAATTTCATAAAAAAAATCATAACCGTATTTTCATCTCTCTTTTGATTATTGGAATAATCGTGGGTGCAGTTTATGTGTATAGCGAACATAAAGCAAATGAAATGGCTGCCTTTCATTACGCAAAAGATTTTATCGTAATTAACTATCACGAAAGCAACAACTTGTCTCACGGCGGGATTAGATATAATGATGGATATTTAGTTTCTATAGAAGACCATACAAGTGCCGTAATAGATTCTGGACGATAAAACACTTCAATAATGAAGACGGAAAATGGAAGGAGCGAAAGAATAATTGGGATTTTTGTAGGTTTTACTCTTCCGCTCTTCTTTTTCATGATCAAATGCGATATATATGTATGCAAAACACTTTTTTACAACTCGGCATTTATAAAAATGAAGGAGTGTGTACGTATGGAACTCGGAAAAGACTAGGTGAAGGTGATTCAAGAGAGGTGTCAAAGTGTTAAGGATCTGGGGGATCGAACCATCAATCAATTATCTCAGACGGATATACACTGGAGTTTAAACGAGGCTTCTAATAGCGTAGGAATTATCGTCAAGCATGTAAATGGAAACATGGTATTTAGAATCTTCTAGAAATCGTAATCAGGAATTTGTAGATGACATTCTCTCCATACAAGAATTGATCATCGTTTGGGGAAAAGGCTGGACTACATTGAGAAGTTTAGAAAGCCGGGATTCATTAAAAAGTATCACCATTCGTGGTGAATCGGAAACGTATTTACAGTCAGAGTTCAAGAAACACCATTCTTAATTTAACATAGCCAATAAAACGATCGGAGGAGCTCTTGATGTTATATGTACCGCTTATCATTGTTGTTGTGTTTATCGCTATGTTACTCATTAATTTTATCGTAGGATTTCTTTTACTCAATATTCGCGACAGAAATTACTGGGTGATATCAACTGTTATTAGTTTGGTGTTCACCTTAATCTTTGGAGCCGTTTTATCACCATGATGAATTACAAAAACCGGCTATTCATGAATAGCCGGTTTTTAACGTTAATTTACTTTTTTTCCACGACCCCAATATATTTCTCGTAACTGGAACTTCTGCAGTTTGCCGGTTGCAGTTTTAGGTAACGCTTCAACAAAGTCTACAGATTTTGGCACTTTGAAACGTGACATGTGTTCACGCGTATAATCCAGAATTTCTTGTTCGGTCGCTTGTGCTCCTTGATATAGCACAACAATAGCTTTTGGCACTTCTCCCCATTTTTCATCCGGCACAGCAATCACAGCCACTTCAGCAATGGCCGGATGCTTATACAAAACACCTTCAATTTCTGTAGAGGAAATGTTTTCGCCACCAGAAATGATCATGTCTTTCATGCGATCTTGAATTTCGATAAAGCCATCTGGATGCGTCACCGCCAAATCGCCTGTGTAAAACCAGCCATCGCGAATTGCTTCTGCTGTTTTTTCAGGATCTTTGTAATAGCCGGCCATCACGACGTTGCCCCGCGTGACGATTTCACCCAGTTCTTTGCCGTTCCATGCCACTTCCTCCCCATCTTCTTGGTTAACCACTTTGGTTTCTCCGTTAAAAGCGAGTTCAATTCCTTGGCGCGCTTTTATAGATGCTTGTTGTTCAGCGTCTAAATCGTTGAATTCATTTTTCCATTCACAGTACAAAATAAACGGTGACGTTTCTGTTAAGCCGTATACATGCATCATATTCAATCCCAGAATGCTTTGTGCTTTGGCAATTAACGCCGCTGCAGGTGGTGCGCCCGCAGTTCCCATGCGGATCGAGTGCCTTAACTGCAGTTCTTTTGCTTTAGGCTCATTGACGAGCATATTGACTACAGTAGGCGCCCCGCAAAGTGACGTAATGCCATGACTTTCAAATAAATCTAAAATTAGCGGTGGGTCTACTTTTCGTAAGCACACATGCGTCGCTCCCGCTGCAGTAATGGCCCAAACACCGCCCCAACCGTTTGTATGAAACATGGGCAAGGTATGCAAATACACATCATCAAATTTAATCTCCAAATGATGCAAAAAGTTTGCGGCATTCATGTAATTGGTACGATGCGTTTGCATTACGCCTTTAGGGCTAGAAGTTGTCCCACTCGTATAATTTAACGACAGCATTTGGTTTTCATCTAACTCAACGTAAGGCACTTTTGCACCCTCTGCTACATTGCTGATAAACGCTTCGTAATCTTCCCCTTTAATGGATGACTCGATTCCGTCTACAGCGACAACAATATATTTTTCAATCGGTAGCTCGTCTTGCACGTCTTCGAGCATTTTGCCAAACTCAGCATCGACAATCAGCATTTTTGCGTCACTATGTTTTAAAATATACGTTAAATCTTTTGTCGATAACCGGTAATTGAGTGGCACAATAACCGCTCCGAGTGGCGTAATGCCATAAAAGCATTCAAGCATCGCGTGATTATTCGGCAGCATAACCGCTACGTGGTCTTTATTGCCAATCCCTGCATGATGTAACGCGATAGAGAGTTGATCTACTCGTTTGCCAAACTCTTTGTATGTAAACTTCTTGTCGCCGTCAATTACCGCAACTTTCTCCGGATAGTATTTGACTGCACGTCGTTTCCAATCAAGTGGTGTTAACGTTGCCAGCATAATAGAACCCCTCTCGTGTGAAGATAGCTGAACTGTTATATAGCAAGTATAAATAGCCCCTTGAACTGTGTCAATACAGTTTTTGGAATCGTTCGATATTTCGGAGTAATGAAAAACCACAAGCTTTTGATCTGCTTGTGGTTTTGGTAAAAGTACTTTTATTAAATGCCCGTTTTCGCAAATGATTCGATACGTGTTCCAATAGCGTCACGAACCGTTTGGAACACAGCCCACTTTTCTTCTTCTGTTCCTTGTGCTTTTGCTGGGTCTTCAAAGCCCCAATGTTCGCGTCGAATATGACTAGGCGTCACCGGACATTTATCCGCTGCATCACCACATAAAGTTACGATAAAATCCGCACGATGGAGTAAATCTTCGTCAATAACATCTGATGTTTGAGTGGAAATATCTATTGCCACTTCATCCATTGCTTTCACAGCATTCGGATTCAACCCATGCGCTTCAATTCCAGCGCTGTAAACATCCCACTCTGCTGCTAAATGTTGTTTTGCCCAGCCTTCAGCCATTTGGCTTCGGCAAGAATTTCCGGTACATAAAAAGTAAATGGTTTTTTTCACAGTCAGTTCTCCTTTGCGACAAAATATCGCGAATTCATCCAATTTGTGCTTATTTAACAGCAATCTACTGGTTTTTCTTTAGCACGTAAATCTTGAAGGCGCACATCAGTATCCCCGATGTGACTTACTATACTTAGCAGTAAAGAAGCATGAACTGATTCATGATTCATAGAAGAAAATCGCCACTGTCCTCTTCTACTTTCTTTTACCAGTCCTACTTGTTTTAGCTTGCGTAAATGCTGACTAATGGCCGGCTGGCTCATACCAAACATCTCAACAAACTGACAGACACAATATTCATTCGTCTCCATCAATTTCATCATCATGAGGCGTGTTGGATCACTGACAGCCTTCAAGCAGGCTGTGACCTCAGCAGCCGTTTGTTTTGCTAACGTCTCCACTAAAACCCACTCCTTTGTAATTAGTGTATTACAATTTCGTTATATAAGTCAAAGCTTATAAACGTGTTCTTCAGATTAACAATGGGTTTCAGACTCCATAGCGATCAACTCAAAGTTTCAGGCACGCAAAGTGTTAAATTATGAATAATAAAATAACATTCCTCATGTAAATTATGAGTGAATGAATAAAATATGAATGACTAATTATTATATATATATATATATATTCATAATAGGCAACCGGCGAATGAGTGAATAACTTTTGAATGATATATTTTATTCAAAAAATAAAAATTCAACACTCATACAGACTCGCATATCTTGAATATTATATTACTCCTTCACAAACCACAAGTCTTCATTATTCACAAAAAATTCAACCGCATCACCAACCGCTATTGTGTCAGCTTGTTGACTTGAGACTGCACAGTCTACTAAATAATCACCTACTTGTATAGTAGCTGAATAAAACCCATGATTAAATCTAAGCCCATCGACCTTCCCAGTAAACTGAATGGCGTCTGAGGCCAAGTGAATGTTTTTTGTTGCAAGTTGCAGTACTTCTGGACGCAGAATCAAAAAACATGGGCCTACTTCCGTACTATTCACAGAGAATTCGATTCCATTATAGGCAGTTGAATAAAAACGTCCATCTGAAATTTTGCCTTCAATGATATTTTTTAATCCTAAAAACAAAGCGACTTTTGCGTTTTCAGGATGTTCATACAAGTCCTTGGCTTTGCCCACTTGAAGCAAAGTTCCCTCGCTCATAACACCAATTCGATCGGATAAATAGAAAGCTTCTTCCCGGTCATGCGTCACAAACAATACCGTCACTCGGAATTGTTGCTGAATCTGCAGGAGCAATTCTCTCATTTCTTCTCGCAGGCTCGGATCTAACGCACTAAACGGCTCATCCATTAACAACACGTGAGGATTAGCTACAAGAGCTCTCGCTAATGCCACTCGCTGTTGCTGGCCACCGCTAAGTTCGTTCGGAAAACGACTGCCATAACCGGCTAAGCCGACATGCGCTAACATGTTTCGTGCCTGGTCTAACCGAATCTTTTTACCAACTTTTTGCATTTTTAAACCGAACGCCACATTGTCTTCTACGGTCATATGAGGAAACAACAACGATTGTTGAAACACCATGGCAAACTTTCGTGCTTCTGATGGAACGGTCGTTAAATTGTTATCTCCTATCCAAATCTCCCCGTTATCTGCAGGCAATAACCCCGCTACTAACTTTAACAGCGTCGTCTTGCCACAACCGGAAGGACCCAGTAACGAAAAGAATTCCCCCTCATGGATTGTCAGTTGAATGGGTTGCAGGGAAAAGACCGACTCACTTTTCTGATGACTGTATGTGTAATGCTTTTCGATATTTACAATGTGCAAATCCCCCATCGTTACACTCCTTTAAATTTTCCCTGCAGTATTTTTCTTGTTTTGATAATAGCGCTTTAAGGCTAGGTCCATACCGAACAGCGTCAAAATGGCGACTCCTGCGAACAGTAAGGAATACGCAGATGCAACAGCTGGGTCACCTCCGCTTATAAACGGAAATAATAGAATGGGCAAGGTTACGACTTGCCCTGAACCGATAATGAACGTGATTAAGTATTGACTGAGTGAAATCAAGATACTCAAGCTCGCCCCTGCCGCAATGCCTGGCAATAAATGAGGAATCACCACAAAAGTAAAGCGAGAAACAGCTCCCGCACCCAGCATTCGCGCTTGATCTTCCCAGTCGGTTGATAAGGTATGATAGCTGATCATAATCGCGCGCACCATGTACGGTAAAGTCGGTGCAATATGCGCTAACACGACCCCCAAAATAGTCTCAGTCAATCCGAGCTGCAAAAACGTCAAATGAATGCCCATCACGGCGACAAAAGGTGGAATCACAATCGGCGCAAAAATAATTGCTTCGAAGAGCCACTTGCCGCGGAGCGGATAACGCACCAATGCATTTGCTGCAGGAACTGCCAACAGAACATTCACAGCTGTGACGATAAACGCAATCACTAGACTAACGCCGACCGCTTGCCAAGTACCAGAATTCCCATTAACCACATATTCCCACGCGCGAAGATTAACTGATTCTGGCACAATAGCGGGCCACTGCCATCCGAAAGAAACACTCGATAATAGTAAAGGAACAAAAGGCAGAACGATAAAAATGAACAATAGACTATATGCAATAGGCTTCATTAACGAGCAGGGCTTTTTCATCAATCCCACCCCTTTAAAACATTCCAGCGTTTACTGAAATAATAAACGACCAGTCCGAGTAAAACGGTTAACACAGCTAACACGATGTTGACGGCAAGCGCTTCTGGTCGATCAGCTAATGTGCCGCTGGTATAAAGTTGATACGAATACACCGGCAACACAGTAGGATATGTAACGCCTAGTAAAAATGGTATTTCAAATGCCGAAAAGGTGAAAACAAAGACGATAAACGTTGCAATAGTCCACGCTGGCAAGATAACCGGCAGGACAATTTCACGAATAAAATTCCAGTTGCTTGCTCCGAAAACACGAGCAACGTCGCGCCAAGACCTGTGAATACGCGACAGCACTGGATAAATCAGTAATGACACAAAAGGCGCTTCTTTCCATGCATAAGTCAAAATGATGCCCCAGCCAAACGAATCGTTTACCAGCACCGGGAATTCTGTTATGGCATCAATCATGCCAAGATTCGCAAAAATCCTCGAAATAAAGCCACTTTGCATAAACAACAACACGATAATATAACCACCCACGAGATGCGGAATCGTTAACGGCAATTGAAACAGACGGTGCCAAATTTGCGTACCACCAGAATTCGCTGATTTATTCAACATGAATAAAGAAATGGCAATGCCAGCACCTAATATTGCAGCTAAAAGTGAAGACAGCGTAGCAACACGTAGCGTCAATTCAAGTGATTCCCAAAACTCAGACGACCGCAGCAACGCAGTATAGGCGGTCAGTGTAAAGCGCGTTTCTCCGATTGCAGGAAAATAGCCGAAGCTTTTCAACAAGCCGTCAAAAAGTCCTCCAAAAAAAAGGAGGACAATGACACTGATGGCTGGCAGCAACAAAAGATAGGGTTTATTCTTTTGCCACATTTTCCATCCATCCTTTTTCGATAATTTCGATATAATCCGCTGACAGTTCTGGTATTTGATGTTCTTCCAACTCATCAAGTGACAATGTTGCCGCACCTAACTCGACATCGTTCATGGCTTGTTGCTGCTCAGCAGACAATTTATCTAAGTCGAGTGCTGTTAAATTGCCCCAGTTTTCAGGAGCCAATTTAGCAGTTTGAGCTTCAGGTGACATCATTTCATTGATGGCGACCATAGCCCCTGCTTTTGCAGAAGAATTAAATGGAATGGATAGAAAATGTGTATTAGCAAGTGTGCCTGCGTCTAACACGAATGTTCGTGTCGATTCAGGAAAACGCCCCTTCAATACTTCGCTCGCAGCAAGTATCGGATCGTAACTCATCGTCATCCCGATTTCGCCAGTTGCAAACAATTGATCTTGTTTGACTAAACTTTCTGGATACGTTTCGCCTTCACGCCACAAATACGGCTCAAGCGCGTTTAAGTAATCCCACATTGGCTCTAATTGAGTAGCTAAATCATCAATATCGGCAGCAGGTTTTTGGTATTGCTCATATCCGCCAGTCGTTTCGTATAACACGTGACGGACGAATGCACTTCCTGTGAAGTCAGGTAACGCAGGATACGTAAACTGTCCGGGATTAGCTTCTACCCACTGGGCCAGTTCTTCCATCGATTTCGGAGGATTTTCCGACTTATTTTTATCGTGAACAAAAACAAATTGTGCTTTGCCCCACGGTGCTTCTAATCCCTCTACAGGTTCACCAAAATCACTGGCAATATCAGGTGCATTTTGGTCGACATAATCATTAAAATTCGGCAATTGCCCACTAAATTCTTGCCACAACAAATCGTTGTCTTTAGCGGTTTTAAAGTTTTCGCCATTGATCCAAATAATGTCCATACTACCTGCGGTTTTAGCGGCTGATTTTTCATCAAGCAACTGATTGATGATGTCCTGTGAATCACTCATCGGTACACGATTCAACTCAACATTATGGTCTTTTTTCAAACGAGGAGCGACCCACTCGTCAAGGTAGCGATTGATGTTTTCGCTACCTCCCCACATGTAAATGTTGACTTTTTGTCCAGCGGCCAGTTCCGAAACTTGTTGCCAGTCGTCTACCAGTAAGTTATCCGCGTCTTCTGCATTACTAGTTGGATCTTGTTGAGCACATGCAGCTAAAGACAGAGCGAGTAGGCTAGAGGTCACCACTAAGTAGTTCTTCATGATTTTCACTTCCTAAATCCGTTGATGAATTTGTGGTTACTTATCGAGTAGCTGTTTTTTGTTCCAGCGATTTCGCAACGTAATCGGCACCACTGTCATAATAACAAAAACGACAACGGCGAGAATGATAATTTTCGGGTTTCCGCTAACAAAACTACTTCCTAAAAAATTGTAAGCGAAAGTGCCCGGAATGATACCAATAAAAGTAGCCAGAGCAAAGGAAGTGAAACGAACCTTTGCAAATGCGGCAACATAGCTAATCAAATCAAAATTAATGACTGGAATAAAACGAAATAGCAACACGTAAAAAAAGCCATTTTGTTCCATTTGAGATTGAATTTTTCTAACGTTTCCAGTCCAAGTTTTGCGAACTAGCTTGTTGCCTAGTGTTTTGGCAACATAAAATGACAGCATCGCGCCGAGTGTCGCGCCGATAATGGTATAAAGCGTTCCCAGCCAGGCGCCAAAGGCTAAGCCGCCGGCGATTGACAAGATCGATGCCGGAAAAAAGATCAATGGTCGAACTGTATAGATTAAGATATAGATCACTGGTGACCACAATCCAAATGACAGGATCCATTTACGGAGGTCATTGGCATCTACTTGAAATACAGAACGGCTAAGCCAAATCACCAGTCCCACTGCAACAGCAATCAGTAGCCACTTAGCTATTTGTAACGCTCTACTCTTACTCATGAGTTAAGGCGATGGGTCGAGATGCTATAGTAGCGATTTCTCATATCATCGTACCGTTTTCGGTTGACGCCCCAATCTGAGTAGCCTACACGTGAAGCAGATCGGAACTCAATTCGCTGAGTAGCATCGTTAAAGAAGAATTCAATATCATCTTTAAATTTAAGCGCTTTAGACGTAACAACAACGTAAACGTAATTTTCATCATTTTGTCGAATTTTTGCACCTTCATAACCTTTTAGCATACCGATCAAACTTTTTTTAGCATCATTTTTACTGCCGTTGTAAGGCCATGCTGGGACATACTTGTCTTTAGCAGTAGTTTGTGATGACACAGCATTGGGCGATGAAGGCATTTCTTTTAAGCGACCGTTTTCTACGCCGAGTTTCGGTTTAACATTGTTTTGAATGGCGATGTTCGCTAGGCCAATTCCTGCTACAGCCGCAGTACCATACATGGCCATTTTTTCGACTGATAATTCCCCATCTTTAGCTTTATTAAAAGTTTTAACGAGGGGTTGGTTCAATAAATTATCTACATAAACTTTCTTGCCGATTTTCACCAATACTTCACTATAAGTTGGGTACGGATGGATAACTCCTGATAATTTGCCCATATTAATTTTCAAGGTTTTAATGGTTTGGATTTGGCTAATGATTTCACCTGCACGGTCCCCCAAAATACTCGCGCCCAAAATATAGCCTTTTTTATCCAAAATAATTTTCACTTTGCCAATGCTATCTTTTTTCGTATTGGCACGGTCTAAATCCGCATACTGGTGTTCATAAACGCGAATTGAATCGCCGTATTTTTCACGCGCTTCTTCTTCAGATAAACCAGATCTGCCGAGTTCAGGATCTGTGTATGTACACCAAGTCACATGCTCGTAATCCATTTTTCGGTTAATCGGCAAAATGGCATTTTGAGTAGCGGTGATCCCTTGTGCGTTTGCCATATGGGATAATTGATAAGGACCCACAACATCCCCAATCGCATAAATCCCTTTAGTTGTTGTCTCTAAATGATCATCTACTTGAATTTTTTTGGAATCAAACTCAACGCCTGCTGTTTCCAGACCGTATCCTTTAACGTTTGCCTGACGACCAAGCGCAACAAGCAGTCCTTCACCAGAAACCGTCAGTTCGCTGCCATTTTTTTCGATTTTCAAGTCGATAATGTCGTCTTTTTGCTCAGCTCGCACAGCAGTCGCACCTGTATGAATGATGACACCTTCATCAATTAAACGCTGCTGAATCATCAATACTAATTCTTCTTCGTCTTTCGGCAAAATCCGTTCGAATTTTTCAACAAGCGTTACCTTAACACCTATTCGGTTTAACGCTTGACTCAGTTCAACTCCGATCGCTCCACCACCAAGAATAGTCATCGTTTTCGGGAACGATTTCTGTGTGAAAATGGTTTCATTCGTTAAATAAGACACGTTGTCCAATCCGTCTATTGGTGGCACCATTGGTGATGACCCTGTAGACAAGATGATTTTCTTTGCTTCGATCCGTTCACCGTCTACCTCCAATGTATGCGGTCCAACAAATTTGGCGTAGCTATTCATAAAGTCTATGCCCGATTGCTGCAATACTTCCGGAGATTCACCAGCATAAACTTTTTGGATAACTTCTTGAATGTCTGTTAACACGACTGAAGTATCCACTTGAAGACTTGGCGTGTACTTCTTGGCGTGATGAACTTCTTTTGCGATATTGATTAATGACTTACTCGGAATACACCCCGACCAAGTACATTCTCCGCCCGGTAGATTTTTATCGATTAGCACAACGCTTTTTGAGAACCCCGCTGCTGTAAATGCGGCCGTTAGTCCAGCTGCGCCAGCTCCAATTATTGCGATATCATAATTTTTAACCATCAATATCATTCCCTTTCTTTTCTGAATTAATTCTATCTTAACAATAAATACTTAAAACTTACTCTTAATTTCCCTCGGTCCTTTATACTTAGTCTTAAATCCAGTTCCTTTCAAATCCGAGTGGAATTACGGGTTAGAAACGGCTCTGTATTATATACTGAAACTATCTTGAAAATAAGAAGGTGCATTTGATGCTGGATACGCACGCACGGAAACACGTTCAGCCGACTGTTGAAAAGACGGCAGATTTATTACTTAAATTGGGTTTCACTGCGGATGGTGTAACAAAAATCGCCTTTATTGTGGGCATGTCTTCAGGCCTTTTTATTTATTTAGACCAGCCATTTTGGGCAGTTGTTGTTTTGTGGTTTTCTGGTTATTTGGATGTAGTCGATGGCACGATGGCCAGAAAAACCAAGCCGTCTGCCTGGGGGACATTGCTCGACATAAGCTTTGATCGTCTCGTAGAAATCAGTGTCATTTTAGGGCTTGCCTTCCGCTTTCCCGATTCCATGTGGGCATTGTTGTTGCTGAGTGCCTCTATTATTGTCGCCATGACTGTTTTTCTGACAGTTGGTGCATTGGCAGATAAAGAAGGAATGAAATCATTCTATTACCAGGCAGGACTAGCTGAAAGAACAGAAGGCTTTATACTCTTTACCCTAATGATTGTTTTTTCAACATACTTAACACCGATTGCCCTGATTTTTTTCGCGGTGCAGCTTGTTACGATAGGTCAACGCATGGCTGAAGCTAGGCGGATTTTGAAATAGGGAGAAGTGAAATGATATGAAAACTCTGATCTTAGTAGGAGGCGGCCATGCACATTTGCATTGTCTAGAACAGCTAAATAATGATCATTCGAAAAGTTGGCGCGTCTTGTTGATTTCTGCTTCTTCTTATCAGTATTATTCTGGCATGTTCTCAGGTTACGCAGAAGGTGTTTACAGCCTAGATGATATTCGAATTGATTTGAAAAAGCTGTGTGAAAAAATTGGTGCTTTGTTTGTAGAAGATGCCATTATCTCGATTGATCCAAAAGCGAAAACCTTAACTGGTGCAGACGATGCGATCTATTCGTATGACGCAGTATCGTTTGATATTGGATCCCAAACAGATGTCCCAGAGTCTATATCAGAACACGCCTTATCGATTAAACCCAACTACCGGTTCCCAGAACAACTCAAACACGTGCGCAATGCTGCTCACCCCGTGATTGTTGGAGGAGGGGCTTCTGGTGTTGAATTGGCCTTTTCTGTTCTTGCGTGGAGAAAGCAAGAACATTTACCGGCAAACATCGCCTTGTTTAGTTCAACTGCTTTGTTGATTGGACAAGGCAAACGGGCTTCGAAAAAAATTGAAGCGATCGCTACACAAAAAGCGTTGTCTTTTTTCTCAGGCGTGTCAATTAAATCGATTGATGACACCCGTGTTACCACCAGCACAAATCAACAGCATCCCCAATCAGCCGTTCTTTGGCTGACAGGACCCAAAAGTGCAGCTTTGTTCCGCACTTCCGGATTACCCACAGATACCAGTGGATTTCTATTAGTCAATGAGGCGTTGCAAAGCGTTCTGTACCCCGATATTTTTGGTGCCGGGGATTGCATCACAATCGCCCGCTATCCGACGCTTGCGAAAAATGGGGTATACGCTGTTCGGCAAGGTCCGATTCTTTGGAAGAACTTAACTAACCACTTCTCCAAAGACCAGCTGTTGCCATTTCATCCACAAAAAAAATTCATCGCAATCTTATCGACAGGCGAAGGCGAAGCATTTCTTTCTTATGGTAAGCAACTGCTACATGGCAAAATCCCTTGGAAGCTCAAGCAGCGCATCGACCGAAAGTTTATGAGGCGCTTTAAGGATCTTTATGAATAATCTTTTCTATTTCAAATAATTCAACAACATTTATAATTTTAAAAATAGAAGCGAAAAAAAGAGAAAAGAACAACCGGGCCGAATCCGTTTGTGTTTGGCTCTTTTTTCGATTAGTTAGCTAATTTCTTTTTTCTCTTGATGCTTTCTTGACAGTATCATTTGCATCCACAATCTATTCCATCGATTTTTTAGCTCATTCACTACCATTCCACCGTCCAAAAGATATTGCTAATAATTTTCCCTCTAGAAAACACCCCTCACTCTGTCCACCTGCATAACAACTGCCGTTGAACTTTAACTTAGCTTTTTGGACCCTTTGATATATTAAATATGGCCTAGCTGAAAGTGATGATTCATCTCGTTCTCTTTAATACCCTAAAGTATCAACAGCCAACATTTTTACTATAGACTCCAAGTCTGCTATGGTTGCCAGTCTAAAATCTATTTAGTTCTCCATCTTCTCCACTCTTCTTACATTCGTTAAATTGGATACCGTCAAGTTTTTATCAAAAATAATGCTAGTCAAGAAATAGTTTGAATGATGGCAGTACTACTGCTTACTAAGTCTTAGAATTTCTCAAAAGCTTACAGGCAAGCTGGATATTTAATAACTCATCGGGGTTTTGTAAATCTGTATTTAATAGTTCTGAAATCCTTTTTAATCGATAATGCAGCGTATTCAAATGAATATGCAATTCTTTTGCTGCTTGACCTGGAAATTGAATAAATTGTGTATAGGCTATTAGCGTTTTTAAAAGCTCTGCACTTTTTTTCCGATCATAGTCGATGACCGGTCCCAATGTCGAAATAATAAATGCTTCAATATCCTTGTCTTTATTAGATACGAGAAGTCGCTCGAAACCAAGTGATTGGTTGTCCATTACTTTATCTTTAACTCGAGAAGAGCGCATAAACGTTAATACTTTCAAAGAGTCTTCTATGGAATCCGGCAAACGATCGATTTGCGAAACGCACGGTCCAACAGCCAACTTGACAGTAGCATCTAGCTGTTGATGCGAAATAGCCACTTGCAAATCTTTTGCCATGCGCTTAACTTTTTCCAATAAGTCATGTTTTGTGGCTTTGTCCTTGATTGACAACAAAAAAATAAAAGACTGCTCTTTTGAAACGATTAAACTTCCTGGAAAACGTTGGTTTACTTCCATCTGAAACAAATGAGCGATTTCTCTTCTAGCCATAAGTGCTGCAAGTGTGTTACTATCCTCTTCCATTACGGCTTCTGCAGCGACTGGCAAAAATCGGAAACGCGTATCTAACCCTAAATCTTTAGCTCTTTTGATAAACGTATCACTTAACATTCCTTTTAAAAGGTCTTCCATTAATTCAGATTTAAAGCGGTGTTCCACTTCACGGAGTGCAGCGTTCCGGTTAATTTCGAGAGTGAGATACAGAATACTTTGCTGAATAAAGTACACGTCTGAATCGGAAAGCTGTTCATTCTGTTTGGTAGCTACTAGCAATTTGCCCAACAAGAAACGTCCACTTTGTATGAGGAATTCATGTTTATGAGTGTGTTTTTCTTGGTCTCCCATTTGCAAATCTTCACCATAAATTGTCAATATTGATAAAGGTTTCTGAATTTGATCTGCTAATTGTTCGAGCATTTGCATCAAACCGACACCATCACTCATTTTTATGAGAAGTTTTTGCTGATACTGGATAATTTGCTCGAATTGTTCATTTTTCTTTTTTACATCTTCGTGCAGACGAGCTTTGGCAAGTGCAATGGCTGCTTGACCTGCAATTGCCTGAAGTAAACGTAAATCTTTTTCTGTAAAAGTTCCATGTTCTGCAAACCCATTCAGCGTAATGACACCGATGCACGCATCATTTTCTGTAATTAAAGGAACACACATAGCCCGGTAAGCATAAGGACCTGTATGTTGAGCAATTGAAGTTGCAAGCAGTGCTTTATTTTGATCACTCATTGATTTCGTTCCGCCTGCAAGTTGAGAAGCAGAAGTGATTAAAACGGGTTCTCGCGTAGAAAAACATTTTCCAGTAAACGATTCATGTGAATCTAAGCAAATACCTTCTACATCACTTGTGAAATTGACATATGATAAACAGACAAGTTTCTGTATGCTTTCATCGTACAAAAAGAGCACGCCTCCATCAGCATCCGGAATTGCTTTGATCGCTTCTTTTAGAGTTAATTGAAACAATTCATTCATATTTAATGTAGAATTAACTGCTTCCGCCACTTTAATAAGCGCTTCCATCTGGGAAGGAGAAAAGTTTTTTTCAGGTATCTGGTTCATAGCAATCCTCTACTTTCTCTAGTTATGTAGTGAATTCTAGCTTATCACGATGACAAGAAAAAACAGACAGGGAAAAAGAAACTCTTTTTCCCTGTCTGTTTTAGATTAGAGGCTTATGGGACCGTTACAAAGTTTATTTTACAAGCTCATATTCAAATAAAATCGCAGCAAATGATTTGGCTGTATGGAGCATTGCCGTTTCGTCAAAATTAAACCGAGCGTGATGATGTGGATACACTCTGTCGTCTTCTGCTAATTGAGCGCCCGCGAAAATAAAAGAACCCGGTCTATGTTGTGTATAGTAGCAAAAGTCTTCACCGGGCATGACTGATGGGGTTTCGATCACCGCTTCAGCCCCAAGAATTCCCTCCATTGCACGTTTGGCTAATTGGGTTTCCTCAGAATGATTCCACAAAGCATCATAACCTTTTTCAATTGCGGTATCGGCTTCAGCCCCAAATGCTTTTGCCACTTGATTTGCGATTGTTGTTAATCTTTCAGTAGCGAGAGCGCGTATTTCCGGTTCATAAGAACGGATCGTCCCGGTCATGACCGCTGTAGTAGGAATGACATTATTGGCTTGGCCGCTGTTAATAGAGCCGACAGAAATAACGAGTTGCTTTAAAGGATTTGTATTACGGCTGACGACCGACTGAAGTGCTGTAACAATGTGTGACGCTGTGACAATGGGATCGATTGTTTCTTGCGGTATAGCACCGTGTCCACCTTTGCCGTTAACGGTAATGACAAAGGTATCAACCGCAGCTTGGATAAATCCTTCTTTGTAGTACATGGTTCCTGAAGGCATCGTACTTTGAAGGTGGCACCCATATACTGCGTCAACGCCTTCAAGGCAACCATCTGCAATCATCGCTTGTGCACCTCCTGGGTATTCTTCTTCACCAAATTGATGGATAAAGACGACATTGTTGTTCACTTGCTCAGGATTTTCAACTAAGCTTTTAGCAAAAACCATTAATGCCGCTGTATGACCATCGTGACCACAAGCATGCATAACACCAGGAATTGTCGACTTATAAGCGACATCTTTTTGATCTTGAATCGGCAAAGCATCAAAATCTGCACGGAAAGCAATGGTTTTTTGCGCATGAGCACCATTGAATTTAGCGACTACACCTCGCCCGCCAACACCGGTTCTGACTTCTAATCCTAAAGTTCGGTAGTACTCAGCAATGTATTTAGGTGTTTCGACTTCTTGATGAGAAAGTTCAGGATATTGATGAAGATGACGACGGATACTAACCATTTCAGAATATAGATTTTCTAATCGATCTGCTAACTTTTGGATTTTTTCATGTTGTATAGACGTTTTCTGAATATTAGTAGACATGGACAACTTCTCCTCCTTGATATACGGTTTCGACTGCACGAAAAGCAGAAAGCTTATCTTCTGGGTCTTCAGACAGGATAATAAAATCGGCTGTTTTGTCTTTCTCCAATGATCCCGTTTCGTTTTGAACAGTGAGAACGGAAGCGGCAGAAAAAGTTGCAGCAGTAATAATGTCACGAATAGACATCCCACCTTCATGCATCAACTCAAGTTCTTTAGCAAAGTCACCGTGCAAGTTAAACGGTGTACCAGCGTCTGTGCCCGCAGCAATTTTCACGCCAGCAGCTACAGCTTTTCGAAAACTTTCTTTGTGAACTTCGTAACAGTACCTAGCTTTTTTGACAGCGTGTGGTGGAATCGCTCCTGAATCTGCATTTTGCACAATATAATAAGGTGCTGCAAGAGTAGGAACTAATACGGTATTGTGTTTAATCATTAGTTCAATCGTTTCATCATCAAGAAAAATACCATGCTCAATCGTCGTAATTCCCGCACGCACAGCATTTTGAATGCCAATAGTCCCCTGAGCATGCGAAGCCGTTGTCTTACCAGCATGTAGCGCTTCTTCAACCGCTGCCCTCATTTCGCTTTCCGATAGCTGTGGAGAACCTGGATCGACTCCAGGTGTCATGACACCTCCAGTTGCCATTAACTTTAATACATCGGCACCCTGTTTCAAAGTTTGGCGTGCCATTTTACGGACTTCGTCTTCCCCATCAGCCTCAGAAGCGAGTGGATATCCGTGGCCACCTGTCATGACAATAGGTTGACCAGAGCCATAAACAGTAGGCCCTGTAACAATTCCGTTATTTACGGCATCCCGGTAGGCCAAATCAATGTGCCATTTAGATCCTAAATTGCGGACGCTGGTCACGCCTGATTGTAACTGTTTTTTTCCGTTAGCTTGATGACGATACGCAGAAGTCGCCTGACTATCAGTGGCAATTTGAGAAAATGGGTCAGCTATTCCGTCCATGCCAAGATGAATATGCATATCAAAGAATCCAGGTAAAATGGTTTTCCCTTGACCATCGATTACGGTTTCAGCTTCTTTATCAATGGCTTCTTCTCCAACCGCTATAATTTTATTTGCTTCAACAATGATAGCTGATTGAATGAGCTTGTCACCTCTACCTGTGTAAATCGTGACATTTTTTATCTTCAAAGACATTGAAATTCCTCCTTTAGTTTACGGTAAATAAATATTTCCTCCAGGACCGAGCGGCAAACCGAGTAAGAACCACACAGTGAATAAAATTAGCCAGAAAATCGCAAAGGCTATCGAATATGGCAACAAGGCTGCAAGTAAGGTACCAATCCCAATATTCTTATCGTATTTTTTTGCAAACGTCAATAAAATTGCAAAGTATGCAAGCATAGGCGTGATTGGATTCGTGATCGAATCGGCAATGCGATAGGCCACTTGAGTGACTGCAGGATCGTAGCCAAGCATCATGAACATGGGAACAAATATCGGTGCAAGTAATGCCCACTTAGCAGAAGCACTAGCAATTAGTAAATTAATTAGTGCTGCGATCATAATAAATCCAAGAATCAATGGTAGACCTTCAAAGCCAATGCCCTTCAAGAAACCTGCACCTTCAATCGCAATGATGGGTCCCAAATTGCTCATACCAAAAAACGCAATCATTTGAGCAGCTACGAAAGCCAGAACAATATAACCACCCATTCCAGACATGGCCTTTGTTAGGTGCTCAGCAACGTCTTTATCATTTTTCAGTACTTTCGATCCGAAACCATAGGCTAGGGCAGGGAGTAAAAATCCGAAAAGCATAATGGGTACAATCCCTGTCATAAATGGCGAAACAATAATGCCGCCGGTTTCTTGATTACGCAAAATACCGTTTTCTGGAAGTACTAAAAGCAAGATCACAACTGCATACAGTGCAAGCGCAATACCAGCCCACAACAAACCACGTTTTTCTGCAGTAGTTGTTTTTTCTAACTTATCGACTTTTCCTGTATATACCCCAAGTCGTGGCTCTGTAATTTTGGTCGTTACAAACATAGATACAGGAATGATGACAAAGGTCGAGGCAATCATAAAATACCAATTGATTGCCGGGTTCGCAACATAACTAGGATCAATTAAATTTGCTCCTGCTTGTGTAAATCCAGATAATAGTGGATCGAGCATGCTGACGATTAAATTAGCACTAAAAGCGCCGGTAACGGTTGCATAACCCGCGACCAGACCAGCGATTGGATTGCGGCCAAGTGCTGCAAAAATCATAGCGGCAATTGGAGGTAGCACAACTTGAGCGGCATCAGCAGCTGTATTTCCCAAAACGGCAATTAAAAGAATCGTTGGCAAAATCACTTTAGCCGGAGCGTTCAAAATCGTTGTTTTCATGAACGTCGTAACAAGTCCTGTCGATTCTGCAAGACCTACGCCTAACATGACCACTAACACCAAACCGAGTGGCGGAAAACCGGTAAAGTTTGGTACTAGTGTTTCAAAAATTGTACGAATACCATCACCATTCAACATATTGACAACTTGAATTTCTTCACCGGTACCTGGATGCGTAGATGTAATTCCTAGTGACGAAAAAATAGCAGATGCTACTAAGATAATGAGTGTAAAACTAGCGAAAAGAGTGACGGGATCCGGCATCTTATTGCCGTACACTTCTACTTTCGTTAGCATCTTTTGAAAAAAGCTTGGTTTTTCACTTTTTTGAAGCTTAGCGGTTGATTCTGCAGTTTTGTTCATCTTCTCACCCTCCAGTAGTTAGAATAGTTAAGATACTATTGATTTTCTCGCGATTACTATATAGATTTACATACGAACTATTGAATTATTATTTGTGGATAGTCACAAATAATGATTGGTTTTATAAGAGCTGAATCGGTAAACGGAGCTAAACGTAATTGAAAATCACAACTGTAAAATAGTTTATGCATAAAATGGACTGCCCTGTAAGTTTCTAACATAAAACAGACTGAGAATCCCGAAATCGGTGTGCAGTTTTCAAGGTGCCGAAGGTAATTTCTTTGAAACGACCGATTGTCCCTGATCGTCATGAACCCACTTGCTGCATCCATTTTGCGCCTGCCATGGAAAGCGGCCGTTGCAATCGACCTCTGCTTGTTCTGTCGCATGCAAAAAGGGCTGTCCCAGAAAGTCATTGTTCATGACCTTCTGGGACAGCCCCTTCAACTATTTATCCGTTTTAGAAAGCTTATCTTATATAGAGAGATGGATCTACAGCATTAGAACGTGAACCGTTCCAAGTTCCCACATGAACCTCAAAGTGTACATGGGTTCCTGTAGAACGACCGGTGCTGCCCATTCCTCCAATTTTTTCTCCTTGTGACACGGCTTGACCAGTTGAAACATTCATTGAACTCATATGACCATAAACGGTTGCATAGGTTTGTCCTTCGATTGAGTGTGTAAGAATCACAACTTTTCCATAGCCACCCATTACTCCGGAGTAAGAGACATATCCTGTTGCTGCGGCCACTATAGGCGTGCCAGTTTCATTGGCAATATCGTATCCTAAATGTGTTTCAGCTCCATCTCCAATATCGCGTCCGCCAAATCCTGATGTATGACGACCGTCTGCTGGGCTAATAAAAGGAGACCCCACAACTGGAGTTACCGGCAGTGTTGCTACAGGACTGGATGCGTTCGAAATCTTGTTTCCTGAGTCTTTTGCTGCTTTACGCTCTGCAGCTATACGAGCTTCTTCAGCTTTTCGCTGTCGTTTTTGCTCAGCTGCTAACTTCCGCTTACGCTCTTCTTCAGCTTTTCTTGCCAACTCGGCGAGTCGAGCTTGTTCATCAGCGATTTGTTGCTCTAATTCGGCACTAATTTCTATTTCTTCTTCGAATTGATCTTCAAGCTTCAACTTTGCTGCTGCCAACCGTTTCTGTTCTGCTGTTACCTCTTTTGCAAGTCCATTTTGTTTATTCTTTTGATCAGCAAGTGAATGATTCAATGCCAGAAGCTCTTTTTGAAGCTCTCTTTGTTGAGTCACCTTCGTTTCCACAATCGTTTGTTGTTTAGACAAAAGCGTTTTATCTGCTGTTTGCTGAAGCATGATTTCTCGGTCTGCTTCTAGTAACGTATTTACAGCAGAGATGCGATCGATAAAATCAATAAAACTATGAGCTCCTAGCAAAACATCTATATAATCTACCGAGCCGCCACTTAACTGGATTGCACGAGCACGTTCTTGTAACAGTTTATCTCGTTCTGCAATTTTCATTTCCAATTCTGCAATTGATTTTTTCAGCACATCAATTTCATTTTGGGTTTGGTCTATTTTTTCTTGTACATCAGCTATTTTAAATTCAACTTCTGTGATTTTATTGTCTAATTCTGTGATTTCCATCATAATTCCAGTTAACTTTGTTTGGTTTTCGTTAATTTCATTGGATTTTTTTTGAATACCCGAATTTAATTCACTCTTTTTTTGCTCAGTATCCTGCTGTTTTTTTTCAAGTTCACTCAACGGACTTGCGTCAGTTGTCGGCAAGCACAGCGTAATCGCCAGTGCAGATACTAGACCGGTTACGATCCACTTTGATTTTAGACTCAAGTTTTTGTTCCCCTTCCAATTACTCATTTTAAGCTAAGCAATTTAAGCCTTTTATTATATAATACAGGAAACTTATGGAGAATCTATTAAAATCAAAAAAATAGTTGCCATTCTTATCTTTGCTGAATCTTAAAGCTACTCTTTTCTTCTCATGCGCTTAAATCTTATAAAGATGTGGAATTCAACAGTGGTTAGCGTGTATAAACAATCCAAAAAGCAACTAGTGAAACATCACTAGTTGCTTTTTTATGAGATATGCCTTTACTACTGATTTATCCGCGTGAAAATGCTTTTTTTGTACAGGCTAAAAAGGCAATTTTTTTGATTTTCTTGACCAATGAAACGCAGTGTTCTTTGAATAGTGCATGGTTTTTGAAACTTTTTTATATATTCTTGTTATAAATTCTTTACGCAAATAAAATGCTGCATACTCTCTACCGAAGGCTTTCTTGAATTCCTGTTGTCTCAGCAACAAATAGAACATATTTTTCTTTTTTGTCTGGACAATCGTTTCGTTGTATTGAAAATTTGTATCGCCGTTTATTGCATCTAACAAACTTGCTACTTCTTCATTTCGACGAACTTCCTTCATCACAGTGGACATCGCACTTTCAGACCAGGCGCCTTTTACGTCTACTCGGTAAACAGCCATGGTTTGGTCTGTATAATGCACTTGACCATGGTGTGCTAGGTGAATGGTTAGGGGATAGTCGCCAAAACCCGCATCAAAATAAAAAGCGGGTACATAATCGGCCACTTCACGTCGGTAAACCATCGCATTCGTTGGAAAAAGTTCGCCACCACCTTCAATAATTTCGTTAATCGAAAATATTCGATCTCTACGACTTGGCCTCACTTTCCCCACTACTCGTTTGCAGGTATCGGAAATTTTAAAAGCAGAATGAACACTCAACACACACTCAGTATTTGCTTCTAAATAATCAACTTGTTTTTGTAATTTGTAAGGATCAGTCCAGTAGTCATCACCTTCGCAAATAGCGATATACTTGCCATTTGCTCGGCGTTGATTTATTTGAAGCATCGTTGCACCTTGAGAAAACTGATTTTCTTTTTGGTAAATAGGTTTTCTCAGATTCGGAAAATCTTGTTCATATTTCTTAATGATTTTAGCCGTGTTGTCTACTGAAGCATCATCATGAATGAGAATTTCAAAGTCGAAATTCGTTTTTTGCATTAAAAATCCCTCAATCGTTTGTGCTATATAATTTTCATGGTTATAAGCCAGGCAATCGACACTTACTAGAATATCTTTTCTCATTGCGGCTGACCTCCTAACCTTCCTTGCCTTTCTCAAACTAATCGCTGATGCTCACGGAATGAATTTGAGGGGCGAAATCTTTAATCACTGTGAAATCATCCAACATAGCGCTAATTTTCACAGGACTATTGAACATCATCACATCAATAATGGATAAATTAGGAACAAAGTTCGCTAACTCTTTTTGTGAATAAGCAATATCGTTTGTTTTGATGAGCTTTAATTTAACGCCCTTCGATTCAAAGTCCATTGAAGAATAAAGGGATAGACCTCCATAAGCGTTAACATATTCTTTTGCTGAAAGCAGTTCGCAAATCTCTAATATTTTATCTTGACCTTTAAGCACCTCATTTTTTTTCAAGTCAGAAGAAAGCAAAATAGTTGTCTGAATATTTAAGTATTTGCAAATCTCTTGAATCGAATTTGTAAGGTATTTAGCCAAATTCGTCTCTTTTTGGTTGATAACATTTTCTATCAAGTTGAAAACTTCATGAAAATAAGGAGCCTTACTATAGGTTTCTTTGATCGTTTTCAGCAATTTTTTGTTATAAATAACGTCATTTTCAATTTCAATTTCATTAATTCGTTTATTTTGGCTTACTTTAGTTATTTTTAACGAGATAGCCATTTCTTCTCCATTCACTAAAATAATGTTTCGATTGATCCACCCTTTTTTCTTATAATTCACATCATCATAAATCACATAGGTGTCAACAGTTTTAATCAATTGCCAGTATCCGATGTACGGGAAAAAGTACGGTTGCATAATGCCTAGTTTCATAACCTCATCCCCTTTATTTTAACGCCGAAGAAAGCCGCCTCGTTTTTTTTCTAGAATTTTACATCTTGTCATGTTGATTAACGCGCTCCCATGCCCCCATCAATACGGTATTGGCTACCTGTTATAAACTCCGAATCATCACTTGCCAGGAATAGAAGAAGTTTTGCCACTTCTGACGTGGACCCATATCTTCCTAAAGGGATACGGGATGAAATTCTTTCCCGGACTTCTGATGGATTGTCGCTGTTAATGCCTTCTTCGTTTTTCCTCATCATTGTGGAGTCTAGAGG
Source organism: Planococcus faecalis (assembly GCF_002009235.1). NCBI lineage: Bacteria > Bacillati > Bacillota > Bacilli > Caryophanales > Caryophanaceae > Planococcus > Planococcus faecalis. The sequence continues at coordinate 1,697,658 of NZ_CP019401.1, read as the reverse complement.
TGCTGGGTGAATTGAATTTACTCTGACTGATTGGTGACCTGCTTCTAAAGCTGCTGTTTTAGTCAATCCGACTACTGCATGCTTTGAAGCCGCGTAAAGCGAATTCCCACCACTTCCCATTAAACCGGAAACAGAAGAAGTATTAATGATACTGCCACTTTTTTGCTCAATCATGATAGGTAGTACTTTTTTCAATCCGAGGAAAACACCTTTCACATTGATATTCATAATCAAATCAAAATCTTTAACAGATTGTTCTACTAAAGGTGCAACTCTTCCTAAAATGCCTGCGTTATTCAAAAAAACATCGATTCTTCCCCATCGCTTCACAACTTCATCAACATAGTCTGCAACTTCTTTTTCTGAAGTCACATCAGCTATGATGCTAAATAGTTCACCAAATTGCGAAAGGTATTCTCTGGACTCTGTAAGTTTTTGTTGGTCCCGATCGATTAGCACAACTTTTGCGCCTTCTTTCAGAAAAATTTCTGCAGCAGCTGCCCCTAAGTCTCCAGCTGCACCTGTAATTACTGCAATTTTCCCTTTCAATCTATCAGTCATTTCTTCACCCTCCAAAATAAAAGCTGTGATTTAAGCCTTTAAAATAAGTAACTTTCGTTGGATTGATGATTTTATATCCGCTTACTTAAAAAATCCTCAAAAACCCGATTAACTGTCATCACACAACAGCTTGATCGAGTTTTATGACTTCATCTCATAAGCCGAGGTTTGTTTATCAACAATACAATTCTCAAAAAAGTTAACTGTCTGCCTTCCAATAACCATGTTCCAAACATAAGTGATCATATTCTTTCTTTAAAATACTGACGATTACCTGGTCATAATAGCGGTTGTTGCGGTATGCATAATCCCGTTTTCTACCTTCTTCAACCCAGCCACATTTTTTTAGAAACAAATTGGAAGAAGGAACATTATGTTCAAGGATATCTCCTTCTAAACGATGTAGTTGCAGTTCTTCAAATGCATATTTCATGGTAGTCATAACCGTATCACGCCCATAACCGTGTCCACGCATGTTCTTTTTTCCTATTAAAATTCCGTGATGGGCTGAACGATTTCTATAATCAATATTTAAAATATTTGAAATGCCGATAAAGCCATCTTCTTCTGTCTCAATCGCCAAACGTAGATTTCGATTATCAAATTCTAAGCGGTCGAACCATCGATTTTGTTGTTCAGAAGAAATTGGAATTGTCCATCCTCCGAGAAGGTGGGCTACTTCTGGATCATTGTAATAACTACGCAACTCTTCCATATCTGCTCTTTCTAATGCTCGTAAAGTCACTTTCTTCCCTTTAACATTCATCTTCTCATCTTCTTTCTTTATAGTTTTTTCTCTCTTAGTCCTTCTATACTTGCTTGAGTATCCAGGTTAGTAATCGTTATCTTCCGAGAAACACTTTCAATAAGATGTAACGCGTCCGTTTTGTCATTAACTCACGAGTTAATGACAAAACGAATTCAATTGGTGTATTTTCACGATTTTATATAACTTTTCATTTATGCAAAAAATTAACCATTACTTCTGTTCCGAAAAACTAGGAGTGAAATATTATATCCAGTTCAATAATACCATGTTTACTGAAAATTTAGACATATTTTTTTATTTTTATTTTAATTTAATTTTTTGACCAATCAAAGTATGTATACTTAAGAAAATATAGTTTTAATTTTTATCTAATAAATTTATTTGGGAGGGATTTACATCAAAAAAAAGATCCCATGCTTTCACATGGGATCTCAGACTGTAGACAAAGTCTTATTAAACTGAATCGTGATGTATAACCTCCAACTAGGCTGGCCACTTCGCTTTTCGGTGAGCTCAGCTTCAGCCTCCTCGTCACTGAAAACCCGTGCTCCTGCATCGCTGCCCTAGCTTCGTCGCAAAGCCACTGCCCGAAGTCCCTTCGGTCACTGACTTCCCTGCGGAAAAACGAAGGGATGGGACCCCGTAGGAGCTTGCGACGAGGAGGCTCAGCGCGCTGAAACGTTATCCATCATTTAGAAGTAGATGCGCTTTTCTTACATTAACTCATGCACGCATCAAAGGAATTTCTTTTGCGATCGTTCAAGATGTTTATTTAACCTTATCAATTGATTAATCACAACAACCAGTAGAACGCCTATAACAATTGCCAATGAATAGAGAATAACTATATCGCTGTCACCTACTGTGAAAATTAAAAATGTGACACTCGCAAAAAACCCAATAATAGCAAGTAGAATCGTAATTACTGTACTTAACGCATATTGCACCTGAACTCACTTCTCTCTTTAATCATATAGAAATGCAGTTAATCAAGTTCTTGAAACGCTTTGCCAACTACAGTTTTCTGATCTAAATCAACATAGACGATAAGGTTGCCAGCTGTAGCTGTGTAAGTACCATTGAATACTACTGAATAAACTTGTTGTTGTTTATAAGTAGAATGGATCTGAGCTTTGATTTTTGCAGATACCGCTTCTTTAGTTACTAATGAGTCTTTGGGACTTGTTGGAATAAGTAGTTGCTCTTCATCAGATAGACTATTGTGAGCTATCATTTCGATTGGTAATTTTTTCTCAGTAATTGAGGAAGAACATGCTGTTAATGTTGCAACTAAAAGAATGAGAACGCTCCATTTCTTCATAAAAAGTCTCCTCACTAGTTATGATGTGATTTACACAATCCAATCAACAGTAATAACTGAACATTCCAGCACAGTTGACTTTAATTAGTTTAGTAAACTGATTTGTAATAACCGATTACTTCGCCTTGAATTTTCTTTAACTTCAATGTATACTGACTTCCTCGTAACCAATCATCTCCAACTAGAAAAACTTCATTTTCTGCCAACTGGATTTTTTTCATATTCGTTTGGAATATCTCTTTCATTCCTGAAGTATCGCTAGTAGAAGATGTGTTTTTTTCAACCTGCTGGCTGTACTCTTCATAAGAATCTATTCCCAATCGATGGACGCTGCTATAAAAAGTTTCCAATTTCTGTTCATCAACAAAAATGTGGCCATCTACAATTTCAACGCTTTCACCTGGCAATCCGATAACACGCGAAATGGTCTTCTGTAAACCTTCGGAAAATTTATATTCGTATGTGACTACGTCTCCTCGGGCAATCTTTTTCTCACTATACGCAAGTGGATCAATCAATAAGGGCTGTGCTGCATACTCGTGATTTCCTCTATCCATGGTATCGTACTTGAAGTCAAATATTTCTAAAGGCTCCTCGTACGCTGTAAAGATCGGAATTTCAGCTACAGTATCCGTATCTGTCACTACTAATTCCTCCACTTTTCCAGTCGACGGTTTCTGTGTTTCTTGTGCTGTTTCGTTTACAGCTTGTACTAGAAAAAATGTGACCATTGATAAAAGAATTGCGAAGATGGCCGTATACTTAAAAAAACCATATCTTTTACTAGAAAATTTATTCGATTTAGCTTCTTTTATATTCAAGAGCATCTTGTGTTTTAAGGATTTGTTGAATCTAGGATTAACGCCAAAAAAATCATCCATTTCATGCTTAAATTTGTTCATCCTGGAATCCCTCCCATTCACTTGAATCGGTGTTATTCTTCAACAAGCGCTTGGCTCTTCGCAGTCTAGTTTTAATAGTGTTTTCTGGACATGCCAGCAGTTCACTGATTTCTTTCATAGTGAGCTGCTGGTAATAATAAAGAATAATGGATTCTCTATATGTAATCGGCAGTTCCATTACATTTTTGATTAGGTCAGATCTCACGACTTGGTGTTCATACGTTTTTTCAGTGGATTTCGAACTAGAAATCCACTGGGTCATTGCATCTGAGAAGACAATTCGTCTGTTTTTCCAGCTTCGTAAATGGTCATGACAGCGATTGATAGCCATTTTGGAAAGATATGTCTTTAAGGAAGAACGAGATTCAAACTGGTGAGATTTTAGATAGTAAGCTACAAATACTTCTTGCAAAATATCTTCTGCAGTAGACCAATCTTTGACGTATACATAAATGAAACGAAGCAAATATTCGCCATGTTCATCCATTATTTGCTCAATTTGTTCTTCGTTTAAGTTGTACTCTCCATCATTTTCAACCACTCATTACACCATCCTCTCCTGGATACCCCATAGACGTAAGATTTCTGAGAATAGTTTCACTATTTCAATGTAAATGCTTTTACTTCTTCTTGTCTTTTATCATTCCAATTTTATTAGCCCTAAAAAACAAACCCTTCCTAGCTCTTTTTAGTTTATTTGGTTATTGATTTTGTATTTTTTTGGTTATCTCCTCTTAAGGTTCTTTAAATTTCTACTGAACTGCGACAAACCCTGTGTCTTCTACCAATTTTTGTCCTTCTTCAGAAAGGATCCACTCAATAAACGGCTGTACATTTGTATTTTTTGTTCCGGCGGTAACAGCATAAAATTCAGCAGCTAAAGGATATTTGCCCGAACGGATATTTTCAATGTTTGGTTCAATGCCATCAACTGCTATCAATTTGATTTTGTCATTGCGAACCATTTGAGTAGAATAGAATCGAAACGTATAACCAATGGCATTTTTGTAGTTCCGGTAGCTTGCTACTTCCTCTATTATACCGCCCATTCCTCCAGCCAAATCTTCAGTTTCAGGCTCTTTAATTTTTTGATCTTCCATGAATTTAATAAACATCGTTTGGCTGCCGCTATCTTCAGGGCGTTGAAAAGGGCGGATTTCATCGTTCTTCCCACCAAGTTCTTTCCAATTTTCAATATCTCCTGAATAGATTCCTTGGATATCTTTGCTCGCTAAATCAGTAACCGAGTTTCGAGAATTGACGAAAAACACAAAAGCTTCACGTCCAATCGGCGTCAGTTCTAGCTCTACCCCTGCTGCTTCTGCGGCTTTTTTTTGGCCACTGGAAGGTTCTGCAGCAAAAATCACATCGGCATTTCCTTTGATAAGCCGACTATAAGCAGAAGGAGTCGTAGTCGTAGCGACAGGACCTTTATATGGATCATAAAGATCTTCTGGATAAGTGGCTTCTGCAAATGCTGAAAATAAAGGGTAGAGAGCCGTTGCTCCGTCTATTATCGGTACTTCTCCCACTATTTTGAAAGAGGCTTGTTGATCCAATCTAGCTAGTTTCTCACTTTCTTTAAATGGCTCGTATGCATAGAGATCTACTTCTGAATCATTCACTTTCTCAAAACTTTCTTTATAGTAATGAGGAACAGCAAAGGCGGCCCCTGCCATTAAACACAAAGAAATCCACATAGTTGTTTTTTTTCCACTTCTTTTTTCTGTAACAAAAACAAAGAAGATAACCAACGATATGATAATTGCGCCAAAGAAGGCAAATAAATGGACATCTCCTGTATTCAAGATATGAAGCATGCCTCCAAAAAATACAGAAAGAATTCCAGCGAAGATTAATAAAGCGGTAATAAACTTTCCAAAACCATTCATCTCATGTCCTCCGATCATGCTTGATTTGTTTGAATAGATAGTCAAAGATTTAACCAATTTCTAGTCGTCAAGATAAAACACATTATATGAGTCTTTAAATGATACCAAAAGCCTACTTGCTGTTTTTGAAGTGACCATTTTCTACTCTTAAATTAGTTTTATTCCAATAGCTAAAGCACCCCAAGCTTGCTCTTGTTCTACCGAATAGATATCAAAAGTCCCTTTTATCATTTCTTCCATTGTCCATTCTTCGCAATCAAAATCACTGAATGGAACATCTTCATACATAGCTTGAAACGTAGGATATGATTTAAGTTCCAGTACAACCACTCGTATCACTTCATTCTGATTGGGGATTTTGATAAATTTGATGGTATCCCCAATTTTAATTTTTCTTCTCTTTTCATCGTTCAATCTTACTTCTACTTTTTTCTTTCTTTCAATAATTGATTCAACGTATTCATCATATAAACCCATCGTGTGTTCCATGATTCCACTCCCCTCTTCTAATTTCTATTCGAATAGAATCTATTTGGTATCGTTTTCTTAAAAGCTTTCACATAACCGCGGCTTTTCTAACTTAATCTTTAAAGGCATTAAACCAGTGGTAGGGTTGTAACTCTTTCAATGTTTTACAAATCAATCTGTTCTCAGAAGTTGTGATGGTGGCTTTTACTTCTTCTCCCCACTAAAAAAGACGTTCTTGACAAACACTACAAGGAGTGAGAATCATGTATTGTACTTTTGCATCTTCACGAACCACGCAAATCGAATGCGTTACAGCATTGTTGAGTTTATGTGCTTCTGATATAGCTCCTGTTTCAATACATAATTCTGTAGATGCATTAATTACTTCAGGAGCAATGCTCGTCAAACTAGTTTCGTCTTGGGTATACAGCGCTGCAGCACCTCCCCAGCCAGCAGGAAATCTTTCTTGGATAAGCTTTTTTGCTACTTCGTATCATCTTTTTTCTACTGTCATTTTACCTTCCTTTATACGGTTCATCACATTGATAAATCATCTTTAAAAACTCAAACTCACTACCATTTGTCGCTTGTACAAAATACTCGACCTCTTTAAATCCCAGCTTTTTATAAACAGTTATCGCTCTTTCATTAAAAGTAGCAACTGATAAGGTAATCTTTTTGGGGCTGTATGTTAATGTTGCAAAGTCTATGCCTTTCTTCAAAAACTGAAGACCATTTCCAATGCCGGTTAAATCCGGTTTCATTCCTAGTCCTATATCAATCACGTCGTCCGTAATCTGATTGAAACTGTAAAATCCGCTAATCTGTTCTTCTTTGATAACTACAAAATAAGAATCTTTACGTTTTTGGGGATTTAAAAATGCTGCTAAATCTTCTTGGTCAGCATCCATGTTATAAAAAGAATACTGACCTTCATAACGCCAATGATTCGCAATTTCTTCTGCTTGTTCTTGTGTCATCACTTGAAAGAAATCTTTCATCAGTTCTTAATCTCCTTCGAATTATTTGACATTCTAAAATTCTTGCCATAACTTCCATCCTGTATTAGCCCAAGGATGCATCCATTAAAATAGAAAAAGATAAAAAATTAATCATTTAAATTCAAATTCTCCCTAAAATAGATATTTCGCTTGCTAGCTGTTACGACCTTAAAGACCCTAACGCCTAGCAATAAGAACATAAACGACCCAATTAATCCTACAGGCCTGATTGAAGTTAGTTCAGCGGCTAATCCAATTAAGATAGTTAGAATAATAATAAAAAATGCTTCAACTATACCGAATAAGCTGCTAAACCTCCCCATCATAGATACCGGTACAGTATTTTGATAAAAGGTTAAACAACCCGTGTTTGCAAAAGTGATAGCAAATCCAATAATGAACGTTCCAAGTGCAGCACTAACAAACCCTTGTGCACTGTAGAGAGTGATATAACCGACTGCAGTAAACACAGAGCCAGCGCCTATTAACAAGTTGACTGTTAATTTTTTGGGAAAAATGGTGTTTATTAGTGAACCCAAAATAATCCCCGTTCCAAATATACTTAATAGGAATCCATAGTTAGTGTCTGACATGCCAATAACTCCTTTTGCAAAAGCCGCTTCTAATGAATCGAGGGCAGTCATAAATATCGTCATTCCCACAAAAAAAAGATACACTTTCAACACAAATGGGTAGGTTTGGCTAAACTTGTAGACTACATCAAAATCAGCTTTTATTAGTTTCCAAGAAAGCTTTTCCGTTTCCAATAAGACTGTTTGTGTATCAACATTAGGCAATAATAAAATGATGAAAGCTGATAATATTAAAGCCACTGCGTTTATATAAATAGCCGTGTCAGGTGTCCCCATCCAAAACAATAGACCAGCTATTGCAGGTCCAGTTAATGTTCCGCAAGAATTAATAAAGCTTCTTAACGCATTAAATCGTTGACGATCCTTCTCTGGTATGAGTTTGGTCATATACACCATTGACGTGGGTTCAAACATGGCACTTCCCATATTAATGATAAATACGATGACATAAACATAGAACAGTGAAGGAAGCATAGGGATTAATGCAATACATAAAGCACGTGAAATATCTAACCCAATCATAAATTTCCTCGTATTAATTCGGTCGATCAGGCTACCTGCCCATGAGTTCGAGCAAATAGTCGCGATCGGTCCTAAAATGTATAGCCAAGCGATCGCTAGAGGAGAACCGGTTTCATTCAGGATAATTAAGTTCAAGGCAATCAGATAAACCCAGCTGCCTATATTTGAAATACCGATACCACCTAACAATAAAAAAGAGTACTTCCAATTTTTCATCGTAATCGCTCCTCCACTGAATTTTAGCTAAACAAAAAATCTCGTCCCCAAGACAATTGTCTTGGGGACGAGATTGCTAAAATCGTGGTGCCACCCCTATTTGTTAATACGTCACCGGATTAACCTCATTCGGTACGGCCAAAAAATGGCGATTACCTAGCTCAATAACGGGAGCTCCCGTCACAACATCCCCTTAAATGCAGGTTCCTTCATGATGCTCAGAGGCTTGTTTCAATAACGCACTTCTACTCCTTTTCACCAATGGGAGCTCTCTAGAAAAAGTGTTTAGCTATCTACTGTTCTCTTCCATGCTTTTCTCATTTATAATTTCCATAATATTACCACAACTTCATTTAACTAGTAAATACCAATTTTATGATAATTTCTGATACTGATGAATCGAGATGTCTAAAAGAATTGCATCTCTGCATCAATATAAAGACAACTGCTCTAAAATCCAAATGAGAGACTGATTTTTTCTATTCTCTATCACAAACCATTCTGAAAAGCATTTTGGAATAACAGGAGACAAAGTGTTTGTTAAGCCTTATCCCCCTACTCTGAAAGTAACGGAAGATAACAATTTAGTTTTTATAAGAGTTTAAAAATACCTTTTCTAGTTCATGAAGGGTTAACCCTGTAACTTCAGTGAAACTTTCTTCAAAATCCTGCGTTTCTTCTACTAACTCGATGATTTCCCTAATTACTTGTTCTTCATAGTTCGTTGTCAGAAACTCAAAAGTATAGTAGCTCTGCAAATAGGGGTCACTCATAACGAGTGTCCGAGCTTCCTGCCATTGTTCAGAACTTGTTAGTTGTTCGAAAGAAATTTTCTCGAAATATGGAAAGCTTACTTCATTCGGGTCAGTTCCTACGTATTCAGCTATCCCTTCTATAAACCAAATGGGATAAGTAGCTGGATTTTGTACTTTTTGAGAAAATACATAGTGAGTATATTCATGCAACAGCATCTTCTGAAAAGCGTACATGGCAATTTTATCTTTTGCCAATATAAGTTCCTTATTAGAATTATGAAAAGCTAGTACTTTATCGAAATCAGAATAAAATCCATCTATATTTTCAAGTTCTGAAAATCCTCTTAATTTCTTGAGATCTTCAAAGACGAGTAGATCCACCGGTGCTAATCGGACTTCACCGAAAAGTTTTTCGTTTTTGGCAATAGCTAAGTCTAATGTTTCTTTCGTAAGAGGCAAAAGAGCGGCGAAATTTTCTTCATAGTAAATAGTAATATGTTGATGATTTTCATGCACAGAAATTTCTTTTATCCGCCTTTCACTTTCTCCGTTCGCATTTTGTATCAGAAGGGCTTTCACTGATTGAACATACGTAATGTTTGGATCAAGTGTTTCTTCTAAGAACTTATGCAAAAACAAGCTTCCACCTAGCAAGACGAGAAATGCGATGAAAACAAAACTAGCTGAAATAAGAAAGAAAAATCTAATCGGTTTTTTCATAAAATCCTCCTCCTTTATAGGAACACCTTCATCGCTCTACAGGTTTTCTACAGCGAGGATGCTGATTATTTTGAAGAGCATATGTATTTCCTCGTAAGAACGTGTTGTCTTATTTTGTCGCCTCATAAAAATTGTAAACGGATGCTAAGTTACGCCGGATTCCTTGCGTTCCCTTCCACTTTTCATATTCGCTTGGAACAACAAAGGTTGCAACAAAATCAGCTAAAAGAATATTGGCATTTTGTGCATCTTTTACAGCATCAATCAGCATGGATATGTACTGAATCATTGTGTCAACCTTTTCAGTGGTACCAATTTGTCCATGTCCAGGCATTAGTACCTGTATGTCTATCTTTTGGATTTCTTTTAAAATAGTTAAAAAGTTATCTGGTTGAAAAATTGGTAGATGGAGCTCTTCGGTTACAATATCGCCCATGAAAGCCGCTTGCTCTTGCGGAACGTACAGAAACGTGTCACTCGGTGAATGCCCTCCACCTAGGCAGTATAATTCAGCATTTCGTTCTGTTCCTGAAATAATCACTTTTCTTTCAAAAGTAAAAGAAGGCAGAACGAGCTTTAGCGTAGGAAGCTCGTCAAGCAACTTAGTCATTTCTAAATATTGATTTGTTAAGCTCTGTTGGATGATTTCGTTTTCCTCAATGGATATTTGTAATTTTAGGTTATGTAGATATTGCGTGGTTTCTGTAAGTTCAGTTTCCACATCCCCTATGGCGTTTTTTTCTTTAATCCATTCTTTGGTTACCTCAGTAGAAATAATCACTTCTTCTTCAAAAATCTGATTGCCAAAAATGTGATCGCCATGATAATGGCTGTTGACGAGGTATTTCACTTTCTTTCCAGTCAATTTCTCAGCTTGCTGTCTTAACTCTCTGGCAGCAGAAGGTGTATTAAATGCATCAAATACAAGAAGCTCAGTACCTAAATCAACAAAGCCAGCGTTACTGAATGCGCCTTTACCTGGTTTTGCGATGGCTGCAAAAACACCATTAGTCATTTTCATTAAAGTGAAAAATTCAGTATCCATTAATTTTTTCATCGTTTTAATCCCCCTATAAATTTTGGTGTAAACATTCAGGTTTCTATTCTAGCGTTGCACTTTCTATTTCTCTTTCCTCTAAACTACATCTACTAGATTAAAAACTCCAATTTAATTTTTAATCTAGTAGATGTAGTTATACGATAGTTCAATTTTTTTAAGTAGTAGCTAAAATTTTTTTCAGAAAATTTGCACTCTCTTAATTTTTATGTGTATAATCAGGTTAATAAAAGTTAACCGGTTAAGAAAGGAGTTTTGAAATGGAACAACAATCAATTTTTATTCTGGAAACGTACGAACAGTTAAAAGTCATTAGTGATCCGCTGCGCACTAAAATGCTCATTCATTTAGTGGAACAGCCTCATACGGGACAAATGCTAGCTCAGGAACTCAACCTTTCACGAGCCAAAATTCTCTATCACCTCCGAGAATTGGAGAAGTATGGCATCATTCAGCTGGTCCGAAAAGAAGAGCGCGGAGGAAATGTCCTGAAATTCTATCAGGCAGTCGCCAGAGGGTTTATTCCAGCGGATCATCTGCTCACGTATGTGGAATCCAAAGAAGCTACACGCCAGTCGTATCTGGAAGTCATTGACCGGGCGAAAACCCGCGTGTTGACGGCTCCGGACGAATCCTTCGAACTGCATTCTCCTCATGTAGAAGAATGGAATAATCTATCGCTTCAAACCGAATTTACGGTGAGTCAGAAAAAATTTGTGGAATTCACCCAAAAATACCGGGAACTCTTGAAGACATTGAAAGAAGAGGACGATCATCCCGACAAGCAGCATTATTACCTGATGTCCACGGCTTTCCAGATCGAAGAGTTACTGTTTAAGAAAGAAAAGTAGGCTTGTGAAAGAAGGGATTCCATGGCAATCGACCAAGTAACAGAAGTACCTGTACAGGAAAAGTCGATTCCGAGTTTGTTCAGCAACCGTTCGTTTATTTTCCTCTGGCTTTCCAGTACCGCATCTTTTCTGGCTTTATCGACATACCTGTTTACCGAACAATGGTACATCATCACCGTTCTGGAAAAAGAGAGTCTGCTGGGCATCGTCATGATGGCGACTATGGTGCCACGGATCTTGTTCATGACGCTTGGCGGTGTCTGGGCCGACCGATTCCGTCGGTCGCGCATCATGCTAATCTCCAGTTTCGTGCGTTGCCTGTTGGTGCTGGGCATGATTTTACTGTTGCAGCTTAGCTTGCTGGAACTGTGGCCACTTATTCTTTTTGCTTTGTGTTTTGGAATTGTCGATGCGTTCTTTTCACCGGCAAATACGTCGCTCCTGCCATCGGTCGTGGCGAAAGAGGCGCTTCCCCGGTCGAATTCTTTCATTCAAAGTTCCAATCAAATTGCGCTTTTTTCCGGTCCGATGCTGGGCGGTTGGATTCTTTCGTTTGGTTCGTTCAGTCTGTTATTCGGAGTCATTGCCGGTTTTTTGCTGCTGACATTTCTTTTCTCTTCACTCATTAAGGAGGAAAAAAGAACGTTAACCACTAACAGAGCTTCTACAAAATCCGAACTGAAGGAAGGATTTTCGTATGTATGGAGCATGCCATTTCTAAAAAATATATTGGTGATTTTAATCTTTATCAATTTCTTTTTTTTCGGTCCGCTACTGATGGGGATTCCGTTACTGGTGGATAGTGTGCTCAAAGGAAAGGTACTGGATTTAAGCTTTCTACAAAGTTCTTACCAAGGTGGAATGTTGGCTGGTGCCGTCATGGTAGGTGTGCTGAATTTGCGAAAAAAGCAAGGGTTAACCATGCTGGTGATGATTGGTGTTTTAGGTATTTTCTTAACTTTACTGGGTCATATCAGTTTTCTGTGGCAAGGAGTTCTTTTGCTTTCGCTCATGGGCATTCTGTCTTCTTTTATTAATGTTTCGCTTATTTCAACGATTCAAGCCCAGACAGATCCAACTAAAATCGGGCGTGTTATGAGTCTTGTTAACGCCTCTTCAAACGGACTTGTGCCTTTGTCTTATGCATTTGTGTCATTAGCACTTATGATGCAGTTCACCATTTCCAGTATCATGATGGTATGCGGTTTGCTGATTCTATCGATTTCCTCTATTTATCTCTTGCGCTCTAACATTATTAAGAATGTAGAATAGAAGTGAGCATACTTTCTCGTTCAATGTTTCTCAGACCAATAATTGAATAAGAACTTGGAAAAAGACCTGTTGCACTTCTATTTGCATTTCAGATTTATCCTTAAAGGAAACTGTACAATTTCATTAAAAAAGAAGCGATGATGTATAACGTATAAGATCTTTTTCCCTTAAGACTCGATCCCTATAAAAGAATAACCTGGCCATCTATATACCTTAAAATTAGATTGTATTTTTACTTATTAATAAACCCTGTAAATCGAGGCGGATTTGAAACAAGTAGTCTGTTCCAAGCTTATTTTCTTGCTCAACTTTTTTTCATACTGTGTGAAACTCAGAAATTCTACATTATATCCACTCATGACCGTATTCACGAATGAACTTAACTTCCTTTTGATAATGCTCGACGTGGCCTTCTAGTATCATCTTTTGAAAGGCTAGATCACCTTCATTCGCTTTTCTTGCTATTGTTTCACATAATCCTTCTAATCGCAGCAATACCATTTCCAAAAACGTTTCTTCTATATCCTCCCCATAAGATTCAAAAAATAACTTTATTCGCCGTTTTATGCGATCAGCATCTGTTGAAGAATCATAATAACCTTCTCCTTTATCTGCTTCGGCTAAATTATCCCTACTTAAAGGGACACATGTATAAACGGTATATGCTATGTCCCAAATTCTCGGGCCAGGACCAGCATTATCAAAATCAATGATACCAACCGGTTTTTCATGATTGAAAATAATATTGTATATGGCAAAATCATTGTGGCACATCACTTCATAATTCGGGGGAGTATTATCTAACGATTGCCAGCTGTCATCAAATGAAAAATTGCTTACTGAATCATGATAAAGACGTAGCATTTTCGCTATCTCTTGCAGCACTTCATCTGACCACATATACTTTTTTACTGGATAATTACCAGCCTCTCCTTCAATAAACGTTAAAATCTCTTTCCCCTTGTTATCTATCCCTAAAAATTGGGGTGACTGACGGAAACCTGTAATCGCTAAATGCTTTAAAAGCTCATGAATTTTAAAACTTTCTGGCTTTAACTTTCGGTGAACTGTGTCTCCATTACGATAGACATCCGAAACGTTTCCTCCAACTAGTTTTTCTTCATTTTGGTAATTGGGCACGCTCAACTCCTCCTCAATTTTACTTCCCTTAAATTTAACTTGAATTATTCCTATTCAAGTAGTTCATAACCTTCGCAACACGTTCTTCGATTGAATAGTCACCCTTGATTCTTAAAAGTGGACAAGATAACTCGGCCATCCATTGTTCATGCAAGACTTTGCTTCTGACTTCCATGCCTGCATGGTCATAAAGGGATGCCCACTTCAGAAAAACTTGCGATTCCTCGTATCTACTGCCACTAGGCGAAACCGCATTTCCGTATCGTTCTATTTCCCGCTCTTGCAACCTTGCTAGCCTGACTTCTGATGGAATCCATAAGAAAATAACTAGGTTGAAATAAGGCACAAAGCAGTTTCCCCAGCCAGCTACAGCGCCTGTCAGGATACATTGATCATCTCGCGACAAATCCTCCTTAAGCATTTTCTGTCTTTCAAGTGTAGACCTTTGTTCAGTAAACTTGGTTTTCCAAAAATAATCATCCGTATCCAAATGGGTATATGGCAGGACGTTTGCTAACGAGTTGCCAAGTGTCGTTGTTCCTGATCCTGCAGCCCCCATGATATGAATTTTACTATTCATCATTTCTCCTCCCACATAAGAACTTGGAAAAAACAAATTCTAGCATCTGCTCTTTCGATAATCTGAAGATATGTAAATTAAATAAATAGAATCAATCTTCACGTATTACAATAAATTTGAGCTCGTTGACTCCTTATTCAAAGACAACCAAACATCTACAACTTCTTTAATTGAAAAATCAATATATCCTAAAATCTGTTGGAATGAATACACTTCCAGTTCTTTTAGTAAATCTTCCTGACTATATATAAAGTCTTCAAGAGTTTCTTCTTTAAACTTTTTTAAATCCTCCAATTTGATTTCATCTATAGCGCTTTTGAAAAGAATGTCTTCGACTAATTCACCCTTCAGATACCTGCAGTTAAACCATTCAATTAGTTTCCCGTTTAATTTTCTAAAGTCGTTATGCCATCTTTCCAACAGCTTTGGATCAGCATCTACACGATTTTTGAAATTATTTTTGAAATAAACCTGCTTCATCCATCGCGGCAAGAGTGACAGGGATTGGTCAGCTGCGAAGCAATGTTGAAAATGTTTCAGTAATAGCTATAGGTGGTTCGTCACATATGATTCAATGGGACGAACCACAACAAATCGCTATAATTATCAGCAAGTGGATCATGGGGGAAGGTTGCGCCATATTTCTACCTTTTACGGTCATTTAGTCTCTGACAACTGATGCTAGGTTACTTTACATATATCGAAGAAGCTTTTACTCATTTATATGTAAGGTAGTGATTAACCGATTCCAAGTAAGCCTCCAATTTTTCTGTTGAATGCGCTTTTGATAGACTGCAATACGCTCTTTATTTGCCGTGAAAAAAGGAGTCGGTCTAACCGTTAAGCTAATTACATCTATGATTCCATGAGGAGCTATTAATACTAGGTTATCGTTTTTGTCTAATTTAATTCCTAGCGCGGTCGCAGTTTCTGGGAACTTTGCTATTGCGTCAATAGCTGAACTATAAGGTGCTACTCTATTTCTACTATGCATCCGTGCCTGATTCTTTACGGACCATGGCACATTAGGAAGTAAACTTACTAAGGTGCTTTCTAGTTGTTTTTCTATTTTTTCATCTAAATTTTCAGCATCATAATAAATTACATCAATATCCCGTAGAGTAGTTCTTTCACCATATCCATGCAAGGTATCCCAGACTTTCGAGCGAATAAAACCCGCACAAATCCAGCTATCAGGAAGATTTAATCCCTTCACCGTTTTAAGTAGTTTCATCATCCATGCGTCTTTTCGTATCAATTCAATAATATCGTTCTCACTTTTAATCACGGACTTCTCTCCCCTTCCACAAGTATTTACTATTAGCCAGAGAAAAAAGATCATCAGGTGGTCGTCTTTACAGTGTAGCTATAATTATATCAAAACTTTCGGAATTATAAGTCTTTAAAAAATCTATATTACGAGTAATCTTAATAAAGAATGGAGGCAACCAGATGATAGATTATCGAATAATACCCACAGAAAATTTTTCTGAAAAAATTGGGGAACTTGTTTCCATGTTGGAACATACGAGAGAAGTTACGCTAAATGAGATTTTTGATTTAAGTCAAAGAGATTTGGATTATTTATCCGATAAAAGAGGGAATTCCATCGGTTCTCTTTTGACCCATATTGCATCTATTGAATTTGTTCATCAAACTATTTCAAGCGAAAATAGAGATTTGACAGAAAGTGAATACATAAAATGGAGAACTTCTTTAGAACTTGGATATACAGCTAGAGTGGAGATCCAAAAAAATCCTCTTGTTTATTATTTGAACGAATTACATCAAGTTCGACAAGACACTTTAGCATTACTAAAATCTAAGCAGGACAGTTGGTTAGCAGAAGAGAAAATATGGCCTAATGGCACTCTCTATAATAATTACTATCTTTGGTTCCATGTCATGGAGGATGAGATTAACCATCGCGGACAAATTCGAACAATTAAAAGATTGTTAAAAAGTAAAGATTTTAATTATTAGACTTGATTCCCACAAACAATAAAAATTTCCAAATCAGCTAGATTTACTGTTTTAAAAAAGTTGTATGTAAATTTGGACAAATAAGCAATTGAATGCATCATTTTTCTAGCGAATCTTCTATCTTCTTGTTTTTTATGACACATTTTTTTGGTATATTATTCCTCAATCATCTAGAAAAATTTACTAAGAAATGCTATAGTCAACAGGATCAGAAATTTCACTAAACGAGCCAGTGCTATACAAGGAGGCGTTTATTATGACAAACAAAATTACCGTTTCCATTAATGAGTACAAGGGGATAGCGCCTAATTAACATTATTTCGCATTCCCCGAAAATCGAAAGGGGAAAATTATGAGTATAGAAAATGTGAAAATCGTCGAATTGACTGCAGAAAATTGGTATGACTGCTGTGAATTAGAGGTAGCAGAAGAACAAGTACAATACATGGAACCAAATGCTGTATCAATTGCTCAATCGAAGTTTGAAACTAGCTTAAAACCTTACGCCATCTATACAGGTGAGAAAGCAGTCGGCTTTTTGATGTATAACTCTATTCCGGAGGAACTTGACGGTTATTGGGTATACCGAATAATGGTGGACAAAGCCTTCCAAGGTCAAGGAATTGGGAAAGCTGCAACTAAATTAATGATTGCTGAGATGGCCAAATCACTGCATGCCACAAAAATTGTCGTCGGCTATCATCCAGACAACTTGAATGCCCATAATTTATATGCAAGTTTGGGATTCGAGGACCATGGAGATCGGTTCGGCAAAGAAATGGCTGTTGTAAAACAATTAGTCGATTAACGAATCAAAAAAACGATTTTTGGATGCATACAAGATGAGACCGTATTGCGCAAATGTCCGAACGATTAATCGAACGTTACTCGATAAACTTTTTGTGATCTATAGTTATCGTAAAAAGCACTCGCTACTCGAGACATTTATACACCCTGCACACGAAAGCATAAACGCCCAACCAGTTCCCTGGTTGGGCGTTTTCTTTTTGAAAGCAATCCACTAGAATTAAGAAAATAGTTCTTTATCTGCAAAAACCTGACGGTAAAGTGAGAAAACCTCTTCATTTTCCTTCTCCCACGTTAAATCTCTCTGCATTGGAATCGCATAAGCTGCCTCCATGTCACTCACAAGAGTAGCCAACATTCGTTTTTTCCGATTTGTCGGATACGCTCCCTGCTTGATTACTTCATAACGTTTCGTATAGTACTTCAACATCATTCTACATACTCCCTCAAGTAAAAAAATGGCCGTGCTATCCGCTATTTCTTCGTTTAGCCTTTCAGTATACCGGAGTATTTCATATCTTTATATTAAATATACTCATACGAACTCCAGATAGCTACTTCTAAACAGTGAAACGGGTACATATGATTTGATCCTAGACATAAAGCAAGAGAAAAGCACTTCAACCTCCTCCCTTCCTGATATTCAATCCTAGATAAAACGTTTCTAGCGTTTATTATCAAAATAAGAGTTAGTTCGTGCCCTTCGCTAAATTTCTTCCTTACATTTTTTCAGGTGCTTTGACTCCCAGTAATCGTAACCCTTCCTTTAAGACAATTGTTACTGCTTGAACCAATGCTAATCTCCCTTCTTGCTCAAGATCTTCGTTTAGTATTTTCACGTGGCTATAATAGGTGTTAAATTCTTGTGCCAGTAAAATTAGGTATTTAGCAATTTGTGAAGGTTCAGCATGATCAAAGCTTTTTGCAATAATTTCTGGGAATGCAAGTAATAACTTTACGATCGGCCAACTGTAGTCATCATTTAACCCCACTGGATTGAGATGATAACTATCAATGCCAGACTTGGTTAAAATCGAACGAGCTCTTGCATGCGCATATTGAACGTATGGACCCGTAGCACCTTCAAATTTCAGCATTTCTGAAAGCGAGAATTCTATATTATTTTGACGTTCGTTTTTTAAATCATGAAAAATGATAGCTCCAACTCCGACCATTTTTGCAACCTCGTCCTTGAAAGCCAAAGTCGGACTTTTTTCAGCTATATTTTTCTCTGCCAGTCCAATTGCTTCTTTGATGACTTGCTCCAGCAATACTACTGTGCCTTTTCTAGTGGACATCTTTTTCCCATGCTTCAAGATGAAACCAAAAGGAACATGGATCATGTCATTTGCCCATTCGTATCCCAGTTTTTCCAGCACAAAAAACAATTGTTTAAAATGCAGTGTCTGTTCTTGTCCTACTACATAAAAGGATTTATCAAATTGATAATTTCTTTTTCTGAAAACAGCTGCTGCTAAATCACGGGTGCCATATAGTGTAGCACCATCTGATTTTCTAATTAATAATGGCGGCAAGTTATAGTTGCTCAAATCAACAATGTCAGCTCCATTTGACTTCACCAACAATTGTTTTTCCTCAAGCAACTTCACTATTTCATTCATTTTATCGTTATAAAATGCTTCACCATTATAGGAATCAAAATCAATATCTAATAATTTATAAATTTTAGCGAATTCTTGAAGCGACTCGTTTCGGAACCATTCCCATAATTTTCTCGCTTCCTCATCTCCGTCTTCAAGCTTTTTGAACCACAGTCTCGCGCTATTTTCCAAGGCCGGATCTGCCTCAGCTTTCTCATGGAACTTAACATACAGCTTCAACAATTCACTAATGGGTTCATTTTTTACATCTGCTTCTTTCCCCCAAGCTTTATAAGCAGCAATCAATTTACCGAATTGAGTTCCCCAGTCACCTAAGTGATTGATTCGAACTGTTTGAAAGCCACATTTTTCGGATATGTTTGCTAAAGAGTTACCAATAACAGTTGATCTAAGATGACCCATAGAAAAGGGTTTCGCAATATTTGGAGAAGAAAAATCTAAAGTCATAACCTTTGACTGTCCCATATCAGAAGATCCGTATTCAGTGCGCTTATGTAAAACTGTTTTTATTGTTTTTAAACTGACAACAGTTTTGTTATAAAAACAGTTTACATACGGACCTTCCGCCACTACCTTTTCAAAAAAAGGATGGGAAACTTTTTGTGCCAAGTCTTTTGCTATTTCTACTGGAGACTTTTTAAGTAGCTTTGCCAATGTGAAACAGGGGAAAGCTATATCTCCTTGTGTGCTATATTTTGGTTGTTCAATCAATTTCACAACCTCATTAAACTCCAGTATTCCGCTCAAACTTGAAGCAATTTCATCAGCGTAAGTTCTCAATAAATCCATACAATCTCCCCCTTTTTTAGATAAAAATAAAAAAGCCCGTCTCTGTATATGTTATACAGAGACGGGCTTTCCCGCGGTACCACTCTTATTGTCCAACTATTATGGACCGGCTCAACATGATAACAGGATATCCCGACAATACCCTACTAAATTATTCAGGCAGTTTCTTAGAAGTGCGCTTCATCGTAATAGAACCTATCAGGCTTTCACCATCCCTGACTCGCTAGTGGATCTAATTACAACTACTCTCTTCATCATAGAATTTACATATTTTTCAATTAGCATACCCTACTAATTTCCTTAAGTCAAACTCCTTAAAGAACAGACACTATTTATTATTACTTTCAAATAGCTAACTCAGTAAAAAGGAAGCTTTTTTAGTTGCTTTTGCCTTCTGCAAATTTCCAGATTGTCCTTGACTAGTTTCGACTACTCTGGCTTTAAGATGAGAAGAATAATAGCTTTCTCTTCTCATAGATTAGCTTTTATTATACTGTTTCTTTATATAAACTCGTTAAAACTAATGATTAACCAATACAAAACTTGTAAAAAGATGAATTTCCAGCAAATCATCAGTCAAAATCTATTTCTTGCGATATAATAAAAATATTCAGTTAGTTTCTTCAGCGCAACTAGACTATAAACAGATAATAGAATAGATAGATAAAAGGAGGCATTAAATGAAAAGAGTAACTACACTTCTCGCACTGTCGTTCGTTTTTTTGAGCGCCTGTGCAAATGATGTTGAAAAATCAAACTCTATTTTTGCTGTTGAATTAACAGAGAAAGAACGTGCGATATTGACAACTACTTCAGATAAATCATTTGTTTTCGATTTCAGTATTAATAGTGAATACAAAGAGGTATCTGTATGGGTTGAAAAATACCAATCAGGTACATTGATTGAGGAGACAGTTGGTTCTCTATCTGCAGAGGCAGAGGGTAACGGTACTATTATTTTTGCAACCTCCAAACTAGAGAACGATGGTGAAAAACAGACGTTTAATATTGGAATTAGTAGTAACGGTCATACAGGTTCCGTAAGTAATATAGAAATTAATCCAGAAGATTTGGTTGATATGGCAAGTGTTTGGGGACAACTTGAAGGTGAAAAAAAGTCGATTGACGATGAGTTGGTATTAGCTAATATTAGTTATTCAAATGATCAAGTTATAAGTAGTCTATCTACTGATTTTTTTAACGATGTTGAAAATCACATAGATGAACTAGCACAATATGATTTTGTCTATCTTCTTAAAGCTGAATTTAAAAAATAAAGATATAAGTGTCTTTCTCTTGAGAAAATGCTTAAGCTCTTACTAGACAAGTGTACATCCTAATAAAAATCACTTCGTATACGCTTTAATCCATAAACGCCACAGCTCTATGACAAAGTGAGCTGTGGCGTTTATTCTATTTCTATAGATTTTCAAATAAGGCATAGCCTTTTGATAAACTTCATTTCTTCAATATCGCCTACGCTATTTTCTTAATGATATTACGTTTACTGAAGCTTAAATGGCCTCTCTTTTTAAACAGTAACCTTTTAGAAATCAGTTTATCAATAGCAATTCCCTTTCCTATTTCCCAAAAGAAGAAAGAAATTTAACTCGATCTCCCATTGGCGGGATGTTGTTATCAACCAATGCAACCTCTAAAATTGCCGGGCCCTTCAAATAGGTCAATGCATTTAACACATTTTGAGATAAATCTTCAAAGCTATCTACACGAAAATTCGGGATGTTTAATGCTTCAGCCATTGCTGCAATATTGACAGGTTCTTGTTCAAAGGATGGATGTGAACGCTTGTATTGCAACGTATGTCCCTGATATACCATCCCTAAACGCGCATTATTCATTACGACGAACAAAATAGGCAATTTATATTCTTTCGCAGTTAAAATTTCCATCCCGTGCATAAAGAAGCAACCATCTCCTGTGATGGCAACTACCGGTCGATTGGGTTCAGCAAGTTTCGAGCCAATTGCTGCGCTTAATCCGCTTCCCATTGCACCAAAATGTACGTTGATATCGAACGTGTCTTCCTCCATCACTTCCATGTCATGGATTACATAAGCCATAAATTCTCCGATATCTATCGTATACCGAGTAGAAGATGGTAAGAATTCCTGTAACTTCCGTAAGACATTCTTTGTATTAAATTCCTCTTCTGTATCAGCGGATGACTCTCGTCCAATTGCCTTCACAGTTGTCGGTCGCTCTAGTCCTCTTGCTTTGAGTTCTTCAATTAGTTTAGTTAAACCCTCTGACATATCTCCATGTATTGGAACATCAACCGGATACTTTCGGTTAAAAACGGTAGAATCAAAATCAATTTGAATGACGAATCGGTCTTTTGCCAGATTTGGGTTATAATTACTTGTCGCTGTTTCACCTAAACTTGATCCCAGAACAAGTAGTGTTTCTGCATCTCCCTCATTCACTAACAAAGACGTATCATCTTTTCCAGCGAAACCAAACACTCCAGAAAATAAAGGGTGGTCTTCCCGGAAAAGCCCTTTTGCCACAGGTGTTGCAACAATTGGCCAATTGAGCAATTCTGCAAGTTCTAGTACTTGCGCTACCGAATTACGTACGCCTTGTCCCGCAAAGATAAAGCCTTTTTTCTTCTGCAGCAAATGATCAGCTACTTGTTTGACTAATGTCGCATCTATAGGTGGATGTCGCTCTATTTCTATCTTTGGTATAGGAAGTTTTTCGACATTCCCCATTTGCACATCTATTGGCATCGCAACATGAACCGGTCCGGGTATACCAGAAAGGGCAATTTGTGTCGCTTTTACAATCTCATCCAATAAATCCGCTGAATCCAAAACCGTAACACTATACTTGGCTATAGGTTGAAAGAGTGCCTGAGCATCGAGTTCTTGTGAAGCATTTAGTCCCATTGTGCTGACCGGCACTGCCCCAGTAAGAAACAGAATGGGCAAATGCTCCCGCATTGCATTCGCAGCTCCTGTCAATAAATTAGTGCCTCCGGGGCCACTACTGCCGATGCACACACTCAGCTGCTGAGAATATTTTGCATAAGATGCTGCCATATAAGAGGCAGCCCCTTCGTGTTTTGTAACAATTGGAGTGATTTCTGGAAAATCTAAAAGCTGATCATAAAAAGCATTGACCGAACCTGCTGGTATTCCAAATACGTACTTAACACCATTTCCCTCTAAAAATTCCAAAACATTACGAACCGCTTTCATATCAAACCTACTCTCCATAAACATTGATAGATACTGTAAATACTTTTAATTTTATCAGCCTGCTGAAGTAGCACTCTTGAGTGTGCTACAGTTTTTAACTATTACATTTTGTTATTCGTTCGTCTCAATGCCTTCTGGAAGCTAATCGAAACGATAACAACTCATCATTCAATTGTTGTTGGTATCTAAAAAATTCGTATCTTTTTTAAATCAAAAAATTCTGATGAATCTTCTTGTTCTGCATTCCTATTACTAAAAGGATATTCTTCGTTGTAATGCCCGTAACTGGCGATACCTTTTTCTACTCTTACGTCTTTTTTAAGATGTGTGTTCCAGCATAAAACCTCCTCGCCACTTTAATTACTTTTAATTTAGAAAATTCATTTATGTAAAGTTTACCATAAATTCCATTAGAGGAATATACAGTATTAAAAAGAAAATCTCAGTAAATAATAGTAGTCCAGATTCATTCATACAAAAAGAAAAAGCTCTTATTTGAGCTTCTCAGACTGTAGACAAAGTCTATAATAATGTATAATTTAACCGGTTCGGCCACTTCGCTTTCCGTGGATTCAACTTCAGCCTTCGCTGTTCTACAGGAGGCTGCGTGGCCAAATCGGTTGTCAGCATGTGACTCAGATTAGCGAGAGTAACCAACGAATCTGCTTTTAATCAATACTCTTTCAAGGATTCGGAGTGCAATGCGGCGAAGAGCAAAGAGATGCCCCTGTATCGCTGCGCTAGCTTCGTCGCAAAGACTTGTCTGCGGAAAGCGTCCGCATGGAACGCAGAATCCTGTATCCCCAAGATGAGTCGACTATTTATTCTTTAACTAACATAAAAATGTTCTTCCAACCATCGAATTAAATCCTCAGTTATTTCTTCAAAAACTGTATGATTAATAATTTAGCCTTGATTGCCATTCGGTAACAAAATAGGATGAACACTTTTTTTACAAATCGGATTATAAGAGGTTAACAAGGATAATTGAATTTCGCTTAACTTGAGTAAATCGTAATTCGGTTTCTTCCTGCAACCTTTGATGTAAACAATGCCGAATCCGCGAACCCAAAAATTTCGGTTACCGAATTTGTTTGTGCTGGATATTCTGAAATTCCAATAGATACTGTAATGGTTTTATTAGGTATGTAGTTGGTCTTTTCAACTTTTCCCCTAATCTTTTCTGCCACATTATAAGCACTTTGAGAATCGGTATGGGGAAGAAGTATAACAAACTCTTCTCCTCCATATCGAAAACAAACATCATTTTTTCTTACAACTGTACAAAGTGTTTCGGCCATCATTTTTAAAACCTTGTCTCCCACTTGATGTCCATACGTGTCATTAACGGACTTGAAGTGATCGATATCCAGCACCAGTAGAGAGAACAACCGGCTTTCCGCTGACCAGATGCTTAAAACTTCGTCCAGATTTCTCCGGTTCAGTAGTCCTGTCAACGAGTCGGTCTGTGCAGATTGAGTGAGTTGCAAATTATTTTTTTCGATTGTTTCAAAAGCCAAACCCACACTTTTGGTTAACAGGTCCGCTTCCCGGTTCCAATGAGCTTCTGTCAGAACTTCCTTTTCCGATTGGAAAATCGGTTTTCCTTCAGCTAATCGATTTACGAGAGTGCCCAGTCGATTAAAAGGAGCTGCTAACTTTCGCGCGATCAAGATTGACAACAGAAGCAAAAACAAAAACGGCACCAATACCTTCATTAGCAATTGCCGGAGCTCAGTTAGCAGTAAATTCTCAACAAATGAATACGGAGTTTGCTGCACAATTCCCCATCCTGCTTCTGGAACATAACTATAAGCGGATAGCATAGAAACCCCTATGGCATTTTCCGCAATCTCTGTTCCACTTTTTCCCTCTGCTATTTTACGTACCAGTGAATGTTCATAAAAATTTTCACCAATCCGCTGGCTTTGTGGATGAAACAACAATATTCCGTTGGGGCCAACAACATAGTAGTGGGAACCACTAGTATCACTCGCCTCATTATCAAGAATCTGATTCAAGGCATTTTCTTTTTGAAGATAAATGGTTCCTCCAATCATCCCTCTATAAGTTCCATTATTCGAATAGATGGGTTGACTCATCAAAACTAGTAGCTGATTCGAGGGACCCACATAAGGTTTAGTCAGCATGGGCACTCGTGCATCTAAGACATCTTTAGTAACACCAGAGGTTATTTTTGTTCCTTGCAATCCAATGCCCCCTGGACTGTTAACTCGGATAACTCCCGTTTCATCAACCCACGATAAAGAGTTGAAATAGCCACTGCTGACTCTTAAAAGCTCTAGTTGCTCCTGGATTTCTGGATCAGTCATCTCCTCATGGTCTTCCAAAAACTCTGCGGTAGATTCTAAATGGGTTCTCATCGAAATAAATAATGAGTCGACAGAATGGCTCATCTTTTTAGCCTTGGAAAAATTAAGCGCCAAGTAAGTTGATGTTAAGGACTCTTTATTCGAATGATAAGTCGAAATCGTAAGAATCAAAAGAGTTGATATCACAGAAACGGAGACAAGTAATGATAACAACGTTGCTAAACTTACTTTTCGAGTAGTGAAAGTTTTTCTCATTTAATATACTCCTTAATAACCTATAAAATAATTATTTGAAAAGACGTAGTTTTATTGAGAGCGAAAAATAGCTGCTAAAAAATGCGTCCTAAAGAAGTCCACTTTTCCGTGAATTAGTCATGATAATTTCATCCAACACAAAAAGGTCTTTCTTTTCTTTTTTGTATTCCACGAGAAATTTTATGCGCATTTTTTAACATACATTTCTATTATTTTATGTACTAGTCTTGATTTACACATGGTGAATATTCCCTTATACTTCAAGGTAATTATACCATTATTTACCTCAATATCTTAAATATTCTTTTCTCATCTATAAAAAGGGATTTTAGTATATGATTACTTTTTAAGAAAAGAGAAAAAAGAGGTGCTTTGAAATACCTCTTCTCTTCTCTCCTCTCTTATTTACACAGCTTTCAATAAGCTGCGATATGTTAAATATCATCCATTCAAAAATACAGTTTTAAATTCTTGAAATGCATCTTTTGATGGGATTATTTCCCCTGGTACATTCAAACCCTAGTTATTTCTTCAATTAACTCCATATTACTCAAGTTAAACTGTACTCCTCAAAATCTAAGAACAACTGGATAAGATTTTCAAACAACGTGCGTTGTACTGAATTCTGCCAATCTTCTTCCACATCTGCCATTAGCCACACGACTTCATCAAGGAAAACATGTTCCAGTGCTTTTAGCCAATTCGCTTTCTCCACTTGAGATAGGATTACAAATTCCCCGTACCCTAGTAAAAACAGGTGCCACTGCTGTTTTGTAAAAGGTCGATCTGGCGCAGAGACCAGTTCATTGTGAAATAACAACAGGACCAGCGCCAAATCAAAAATTCGCGGAACCCATCCAGCATTATCCGGATCAATCAAATAAGGCTTTGGCGTATAGACAAGGTTATTCGCTTTAAAATCATGCGGTGTTGCAACGGAAATAAGGTCTGCTTGCTTCAGCTCTGCCTGTTGACGAACCGCTTGCAGAAGCCGGACTTCTAATTTCGGATTTATCGTGATGCCGTGTGGAGCTGCATTTTGCACAATGTGCTGGAAGCTCTCTGTGACTTCCTCTTCCGTGAAATCAAATACATTGTAGATATCCAGTTCAAATTCATTGTTAACAGGAGATAGCGCGTGAATTCTTCCAAGCAACCTTCCTGCTTCTTGGATTTCCCAATCCTTCCCTATATAAGACTCTCCATGAATAAACGGATAAACAACGTAGGTTTCTTCGTCGAAAGTCCTCGGGTTTTCTACAGGAATCTTTGCTGGAATAATCACCTCAATGCCTTGTTTGTTTATTGTTTTTGTATACTTCATGAGACGATTCGCTTTCTGAATTGGATGTTGCGTTTTTTTGACGATAAAGTCGCCTTCAGGTCTTTTTAGCCGGTAAACTGGCGAGAACGGATAGATACTGATTGGCTCTTCTTCTAATTCAAAACCAAAATTCTTTGCAATTGTTTTAGCTTTCATTAAATTCTGCCTGCTTTCTCTTGGTCATCTTCATATGGACTGCTTCTAGTATTTATCTTATTCGAATAAGTATATGATTATATTACCAATAAGCAGAAAATTTAGAAACGGTATTTTAAAAGTTTATATTCAAATTTAAAAGCGTTCGTAAAAGTACACTTTTACGAACAAAATGAATTTCAGTACTCAAAAAGACCAATCATAATGATTGGCCTTCCTTTCTTTACCCTATAAAAGTAATGGCATCGATGATAGCCTTGCATTCTTCAATCAACTCTTGATCGGCCTCGTCTGTTAATTTTGCAGCTCTAGCCAATGGATCAATTGCCTTTATCTTTTCACACAATACATACCCAGTTGCCTGATTGTTTACTACGCTGTTCTTGTTATTCTTGGTTCTTCCATTTACCGGTACATGAGTCGGGTAAGCTTTATTCGTATTGGTGATTGGCAAAACCCAAATTAAGTCGGTCTCTTTATGTACATTTTCTTCTGAAACAACGATGGCTAGACGATAACCTTGCTGTTCGTGCTCTTTTGCCGGCGACATATCGACCTTTATAATATCCCCAACTTTAAAAAATCTTGTCATCACTACTCCTCCAATTAAATAGTGCCTGTACTTTTCCATTGAGGATTAAGTACAGGCAAACGATTTTTGAGCCTATTAATTGCTTACCACTCTTCTTTTCCGACTGGTGCTACTTCATCCCAAAGTGCTTCAGGCTCAGGTTTTTCACCATTATAACCAACAAATAACTTTTGAAACGGAGTTAACTGGCTTTTTCGAACTAATGAAATTCGATTTGGTTCAATCTCTACATCAAATACAGCATCATCAGTTGCATTAAATCCGGCTTCCTCAAGGATATCTCTTGTAAGCCGAACTGCTTTACTGTTACCCCAATTCTGAAGTTTAGCCTCTCGGTGACTAACTTTCTGCTTGATTTGCGGCACGTGAATCAACTCCTCAGAGTGCTATTTATATACCAAGTATATACAGTGTATCTACATTCAGCAAACAATAGCTCTTTTAAGATTCTTCTATAATGGAACTCGATTAAAAAGTAGTCACCATTCGCAATAAACTCTTTTGATCAATCTAGCTGTTTATTTCACTTCGGATAATTCGGAATATATAAACTTTTACATTTTTTATTTTAGATTTTTTTCCCCATTGCTGTTGATTGCGTTTGATAGCCCAGTTTTTTATAAAGTTTATAAGCATTAGGATTTCTGCCAAAAACATTTAATCCCATAGAGGTAATCCCAGCACTTTTCATGTTTTCTTCTAATTCTTTCAATACCAAGGTAGCGAATCCTTTCTTTCTAAACTCTTCATGGATTAAAATATGGTAGATATAAGCTTTATTACTTTCGGATTGTATAGTGTACCAAATCACCCCAATTGTTTTATCTTCTTCGGTTGAATAAATAGTGTAAACTAACTGGCCTTCTGTGCCTTGTTTGTTTGGAAGGAGTTGTTCCATTAAATCTTTTGATTCTTCCATCGCCTTTTCTAATGGAATCATATAGTTTTCAGATAAGTCTTTAGCGTAGTCAGGTATAAAATATGCCAAGTAACGATCAAATTCTTCCTCTGTCATTTGTTGTAGTTTTGTTTTCATAATAGTCACTCCTCACATTTTATAAAAATTCTAGAATGTTCTATATTTTATTTCATCCCAACTAATTATACCATTATTTCCCTATCGTTTGTTTTGTCATTCCTCGAGCTCATTCTGAAAGAAAAACAGCTTATAGAAATAAAGCGTTCCTAAAAGTTCACTTTTCAAAACAAAAAGAGACTCAGGTTTGAGCCTCTTCTTCCGATAATTGGTCATATGTCAATGAAGCTGCTTTCACCATTCCTCACATTAACTTTAAATACATTTTATGGTAATTAAAACCTATTTGATGCAACAAAGATATTAGTTACTTTCGTTACAATACTGTTCAGTCAGTCTCAAGTATTCTTTTATAGCTCCAATTAACGACTGCTGGGAGGCATTCCAAAATTCGCTCATTGATACATCTCTCCCTAAAAAGGTTTGTGCCAGTTGTTTCACTGTCTTTCTTCCCGAGTTGCGCAATAGTTCGTCATATCGTTCGTTAAATCCACTAGGCTCTAATTTTGCCAATTCATAAATGCCATTGCTGAACAAATAACCGATAGTGTAAGGAATATTATAGAATGGTTTTTCAGCGTCATAAAAATGAACCGTATACATCCACTTATAAAGTGCCAATTCTTCAATTTCTCCTTCATAAAAGGAATTTTCTGCTTCGCTCAGCAGTAATTTTATTTCCTCTATATTCAATGGACCATTTTTTCTTTTTTCATAAAAGGCCTGTTTAAACCGGAACATATTGGGTACGGTTCCAACGTACATCAAACCATTTTTGATTTTTATTTCGAGAAGAGCCAGTTTTTCCAATTCATTGGTGGTCTGATTAATAACAGCATCCAATACCAGGTTTTCCATGAAAGTAGAAGCTGTTTCATCGACGCTTGTTCCTTTCCGTTGGGCAAGAGCCGGTTCCTCATGAAGGATAAAGTTATGGTAAGCATGACCTAATTCGTGGGCTAGGGTTACGATATCCTGATAAGTTTCTCGATAAGTGAAAAATATTCGGCTTTCTTTTGCCAACGGCATGGATGCACAAAACCCACCTTCTGCCTTGTTGGGTCGATTTTCAGTTTCGATCCAGCCTGCTTCAAACGCCATTTCCGCAAAATGACCTAACTTTTCATTGAACCGATAAAATTGCTTAAGGATTAAGCTCCTCGCTTCAGCATAAGACACTTTCTCGACAGGAGCGAATACGGGGGCAACTAAATCAAACCAACTCGTTTTTTTAGTCTGACTGAATTGCAGTTTTCGCTGAATATAGGCTTGATAAGTTTTCTTATTCTGATCAATTGAAGCTAGTACAGTATGAATGGTCTTTTCGTCTAAATCATTTTGTTCAACTGCTTCTTTTAATTGATTGGTCCAGCCACGCTGTTCATATATGTCTAACCGAGAACCGGCAATTCGATTCCATACGGAAGCAAAAGAGGCAGCTTCACCTTCACAAGCCACTTTTATTCCTTGAATCGCATGTTGGCGTAAATCCTGATTCTTTGAATAAATCGCATGATTTAAGGCTTGGCCAATCGATACCTCTGTTATCTTCCCATCTATTTTTATGGAAACTCTCAATTGCGATAGCATCAGTTGGTGTTGCTCTTCCCATCCCTTTATTCCGTTAACGGATAAAACGCTGATGAGTCTTTCCATTTCAGCAGGGAGCTGGTCATGAACTGCCTGTCTCTGTTTTTCTAAATAAAACGAAATGGGTTCCACTGCTTCCAAATTGATAAATTCAGTCCATTCATCTTCGGGAATCGCAGCAAGAACGTGGTCTAAGCTGATTTTTACGGAATCCAACTTTACTTTGATATTAGCACTTTGGTCCATAAGAACGAACGTTGCACTGTCTTTCACGTTCTCGGCATACACACAAGTCAAGAACTCATCCAATTCCTCCCATTCACTCAGCATAGATTGAAACTGGTAAAAAATATCGAGAATTTTTTGAAATTCCTTTTTTTCTATTGCTGCTTCTTGAGCTTCGAAATTCTTACTTAAGATATGAAGATTCTCCGTCAAGCGATTTATGAGTTTTCCTAGCTCTACTGATTGGCTTCCGCCTTCGTATAAAGAATCTAAATTCCAATTTTGTTTAACTGTTTGATTCAATGTCAGTCTCCTCTTCTTTTTACTTTACCGGTAAAATAGCTGCTACTTCCGATAAACTGTTTGTGCTGTCTTTAATGAAATTACAGTAAGCTAACTAAGCAATTAGTGAAACCAACTCTCTAGTTATACGTATTTGTATCATGTTATCAATTTACATATGCGTACGAAAGGGCAAACTAGCAATCGTTAGATTGGTTCAATGCTTATCTAGAGAAAAAGGAGATAAAATATGAATTTTTTAGTTAACTTCATGATCATTGGTTTGTTTATTTTTCCTTTTGTTGCATTTATTCATGAGACCGGACATGCCTTTTTTCTTAAGCTATTTGGTGGAAAGATCAATGAGTTCAGTATTGGGAATGGTAAAATTATATGGAAAAAGAACAACTTCAATATCAGAAATGCTTATTTCGCCGGCGGAAGAGTCGTCGCAAATACGATCAACTGGATGAGCATAACTCAAAAGACCTTCTTCTTTTTAGGTGGAGTACTATTTAACTTAATTTGCGCACTGGTTCTGGATGTGACCACTGGATATGAGTTCGGAGTTTTCCGTCATTATTTAGATAGCTTCATATTCGTATCTTACTTAAATGTTTTTGTCAATTTAGTTCCACTCACTACTATCTTTGGTGAAACCGACGGTAAAAAATTAGTAGAGCTATACAAAAGGTGATCAGAATTACAGTTTTCATTCTTTTTCTAATAGCAGGTACATAAAAGTATCAAGTGAGTTAGGGAAAATAGTTAAGCCTTTTAACATATTTTAAATAACTGTTCGTAAAAGAATGAATTCACAAGTAAAAAGGAGAAAAGATGTGCTAGTTACAGACTCTTTCCTCCTTAAAAATACACATAGCTTCCGATAAGCTGCGATATGTAAACTAAAATTATTATTTATTTAAAATTCATTTGGATATTTGCTTTTTAAATCTTCCACTATTTTTTTTCTAATTTCTTCTGTGAAAACCATGTCCTCTTCAATCAAGGTTCTATACCCAGTTAGTTCCTGGTCCGAATTTATTTGTTCATAAGGTAGAGCCACTTCAACAAGCCGGTTATAAAAGAGATCTTTAGGCATTACATATTCTTTGATTATTTGGATGGTTTCCAATGCTTTTTGCGGGTTATCGATCAAATACAATTCTGCCAATGTGAGAAAGTCGAGTGGCCTCATGTCCTTACTCTCTTCATCTAATTTTTTTTGCAGCTTTAAAGCTAACTCGCTATACCTTCCCTGTTTAAGGTAGATTTCGCTTATCTTTGTTTCGGCTAAGCTCTGATCAATTAAATCTAAACGGCTTTCTCTGATTTCGAGCAAGAGGTTCTCAGCATGTTGATATTGCCCTTTCTCTATGAGCTTATCTACTTGCTTGAATTCTCCTATGATTTCAGCTTGGTTTGCTATTAAATCCATTAAAAAACCTGTTTGAAACTCATTTAAAGGTTTTTGGGCAATTCTCTCGAGATTATCATAAAACGCATCCATTGTTTGCGATTTTAAAAGTTCAGGAATTACTTCGATGCCGTGTGTATTTACCAACAGCTGTACTGCGAAATAACTCTGCGCGTAAGGAGAAAAACCTTCTTGCTGGATTTCCTGAAAGCTTTCGGTAGAATCCATCTTCCTAAAATCCGATACAGTTTCTAGTTGAGAAGGCGCCATCAGGTTTAATGGGTCAGCCATATATTCTGCTATCCCTTCTTCAAACCAAGTAGGAATTTGATTGACAGGTAAGTCTTGCATTTCATAGAATTGATGAGTGCGATAATGAGTATATTCGTGAATTAAGATGTTCTGCCAGCTCTCTATTTCCATCGACATATGAAGAGTGGAATCGTTGGTTATGTAATATCCACCCGTAATGGAATTTTCTGAGGACACTTCTGGGGAATTAAAAGATTCATGGCTTTCTATAGTTAACGGATTTTTTACTTCGCTTCCAAACAGTTCATCAAATCTCGTCTTTTTACTCTTTATTTCAATTGCATACTTTTCAATCTGTTGTTCGCCGTCAGCTGGAAAAAGGTATAGAATCTTATCTTTTTCTTTTTCAATAAAATTCTCTTTTGATGTGTCTTGCGAAATTTGTTTCGTGCCAATGCTGTCTTTAGTTTCTGTAACGGCATTTTTTCCATTGGTAATCATTTCTGAATTGGAATAGGATATGACAACTACTATCACTAATACCCCTGCAAGAAAAATACTTAAGAATAGAAAAATTTTTTGCATACATTGGATCCTCTCTAATATAAATATACTTATTTATCAATATCTAAATTTTACCACAATTGTAATCCACATTTAGAAGTTATCATGTTAATTTAAAAGCGTTCGTAAAAGTACAGCTTTACGAACGCTTTAAAAACAAAGAAAAAATAACAAAAGAACGTTCGTAAAGGTCTCAACACACTTTACGAACGTTCTTTTATTGTATGCCACGTTTACGAACACACCCTACCCGTGTGTAACCTGATTGTTCCTCACAAGTCAGGTTATTCGTCTATCTAATTTCTCCATCTTCTGCGGTTGAATGGCTTTGAAAAATTTTTGTACCATACTCCGTTCGGCAATTTCATATGAAATCACAAAGTAACAAAAATCTTCCAGTGTATCTTGTTCCATCAATACACTTTCTTCGTCTTCTTCAATGGTGATGTAAATCGGGGCATCTTCAATGACTTCACGAATATCCAAGTCATTGCTATAAATGATTCCTGCACTCAGTAGCATGGCGGCTGCTAGGCTGTGAATTTCACCAAGGTCGTTTGTGTTTTTCAATCGGCGTCCTTCAGCCTCTTTTTTTACATCGAGCTGATAAAATGCCTTGCGCATTTCCCTCAGATAGATCGCATATAAATCATACAATTCTTCTGTCGGGATGAGCGTTTCTGCTTGCGGATCAAACAAAATCTATTGCCCACTCGCTATGAATTCATCTGCCTGTTTTCGTACCGATGCTACCTGAAGCTCGTTTAGAACTTCTATATGAATATAAATCTCTTCGTATAACTGATTCAACCATTGAAATACATCCGTCTTCTGAAAACTTCCAGCATGAATGATTATATTGGCGTCAATAAACACTTTGCCTTTACGTTTCATGCTGTTCTGCCTCTGCGACACGCTTCATTTCTTGTTCCTGTAATTTTTTCGCCAACTGACTGTTATACTTCTTTAGTTTGTGGGATGCGGCCAAAGAATCAACGACTCCATTTTCAAGAGCTTCTTCGACAACGCGCTCATAGGCAGTAAAACGTTCAAGCCGTTGGGAAACATCTAACCTGCTCTCAGACAAGTCCAACTTTACTCGTTCGTTCTTCCATTCCTCTTCCGTAAAGGAAATTCCATTAAGGGAAATCCCTAATTCTTTCAACCGGCGAACCACGGCTTCATAAGGAACTTCCGAAAAATCTGCAATGAGAATAACGGATTCTTTCGGCTCATATAATTTCTTGAACTGAAGCCACAAATCCTTCATTATTGCCTTCGGCAACATGATGGCTGCGGCAAATCGATCGGCTGCGCGTTCGTGATCAAAATGTTCATCTTGCAACTGGCTAGCTTCCGATAAATGCCATAGCTCATGCGCTGCGGTGAAATAACGCACCCGCAATGAATGGAACGTATTCAGCGCAATAAATTGCGTCCCCGATTCATGACTGACAGCTGCCCCGTAGTAAGTTGGATCTTCTACGTATTGGTAAATTACGTTTGCCTTACTCGCGAGGATTCGTTCGATATGAGAGCCAATAAAGATCGCACTGGCGGTAGTTTCTGCTAAAAAATCAGCCGCAAACGCTTCTGCGACTGCCTCTGCCTGTTTTTTACGATCCATTCGTTTGCCCACGCTTTAAACCCAGGTAATCTTCAATCACGAATAACATCTCTTCCACTTCTTGCTTGGAACGTCGGTTGGACGTGGTTCCTCTCAACTGGACGACCAACCGTTTTGAGTTGAAAGAACTGTCTTCCATCAGTTCATTCACCGACATCCCAAGTACTTTTGCTAACTCAGGGATTCTTTTAGGTTGAATCGTTCGATTCCCCGACAGCATATGACCAACTAATGCTTTGCTTATGTTTAGTTCTTCAGCTAACCATTGATGTGACTTTCCATTTTCTTGGAGCCAGATTTTCACTTTTTCGATTACTACTTCATTTGTTCTCATGCTCTACCGCCTCCTCTAACTACATCTATTATATAAATTTTTGTAGTCGACTACAATTTAACTTACTTTTTCTTTCTTCTGTCTCTTCCATAGTCACTAATGAACAACTTCTTTTCGAGCCGCATAGTTGGATAATTTTAAGCGCTTTTGACCGGACTATGTTCATGCTATAGTGATACCAATCATTCCGGCCGCTGCAGTTGGGAACTATATAATAGAAGAAACTCATGTTACACTGGGAAGAACAGAACCCATCACGCCTTTTCATCATGCGGACCACGGTGGGTCGAATACTTTTTGAGCCTTATACTAATAAAGTTAAGCTATTAAGGTGGGAAAGGTTCCCCATGCGCTCACGATGAGTTATCAGAGATCCCGGATACGCCGTCCGGGTAATAGCTCCCTAAACAAGTAACTCCGCTAACTTCGGTTAGCGGAGTTTTTTTACATGCTTGATTTTCTTACAATCCGTACTTTGTTAAGGTTATTGTTTTTCTAAGTAACGATAAATAGTGGTACGAGAAATGCCCCATCTTTCAGCCACATCTTTGATGGGGGTCCCCCCTTGAATCAGGGAACGCATCATCTCAATATCTTTTGGTCCGAATTTTTCTGGCCGTCCACCTAGCCGTCCTCTCGCCCGGGCAGCAGTTCGTCCTGCAGCTGAACGCTCCTCAATCAAGTTTCGTTCAAATTCAGCGAATGCCGCAAACAAATGGAACATCAATTGTCCTGTTGCGTTGCGTTTATCCATCGTCAAGTTTTCCTGCAAACTATGGAAGGCGACACCCCGTTCATTTAAGGCATTTACCAGTTGAATCAAGTCCTGCATATTTCGTCCCAAGCGATCCAATCGCCAAACGACAATCGTATCTCCTTCATGAGCATACGAGATGGCTTCTTCTAAACCGGGCCGTTGCTTTTTCGTTCCACTCATTTTGTCATGGAATGTTTTATCACAACCATAAGCAGTTAACGCATCCATCTGTAGATCCAAATTTTGTAATCCTGTAGACACACGCGCATATCCAATGAGCACTCGATCCCTCTTCTCTTCTTTTTCGTTGAATTTATTGTACCATAAGATAAAAACGAAGTGCTTAATGTACATAGAATACTGTACAGTGTTTTATAACATGAAACGCATGAAAAAGATCCTTTTTAAACCGACGAGTGTCGTGTTCAGAAAAGGACCGAGTTTTGGAAGATAGATTACAGATAACAATCAAAAGAATTAAGAATAATCAATAAATAAAACTTTAAGTATTCGTAATATGGTACAATTTTCCACACATTACATAGGAGGTACAATCCAATGGTGAGAAAATAATCGGAGAGAATCTTAAAATGTTTTATTAGTTTTTAAAATACATATATGGATTTTCTCTTTCATCGAATTAAGATCTAGATCTAGTATAGAGGAGAGAGATATACAATGTTAAATAAATTAAGTGAGTCCATTTATTATTTATCAAATCAAGATGATCGAGAACGTCCAGCTTTAGGATTGGTATGTGGTGAAAAACATAGCTTAATCATAGACGCTGGTAACTCCACACAACACGCCAAAGAGTTTTTATTAGAAATTCAGAAACTAAATGTACCACCAGTTAAATATGTCGTCATTACACATGCGCATTGGGATCATTTCCTAGGTATGAATGAGTTTGATGCATCGGTAATAGTTAATAGCCAAACAAACGAATTAATGAAAGAATGGCAAAGCTTTTCGTATGATGACAGCTCGCTCCAAAAGTATGTGAGCCAAGATCTAATGAATGTGAAGTGTGCGGAGATTATAAAAGACGACATCCCAAACAGGAATGATTTCAAGTTGAACTCTCCAGATATCATCTTTGAAAAGACGTTAACGATTGATTTAGGAAATAAGGTCTGTCTGCTTAAACAAGTCAAAAGTACGCATGCAGACGATTCAACAATCGTGTATGTTCCTGATGAGAAAGTTATTTTTCTAGGTGATTGTGCATATGGGACAACCACAAATTCTTTGTTCCACTTCAAACAAGCTTTATTGTTGCCAATGATTGAAGACATTCAGAAATTTGATGCAAAAATGTCTCTTCTTGGTCACGAGTCTATTTGTGATTCGGATGAAATGAATCTCTATTGGCAAGAGTTAACGGCAGTAAATCAAGCTGTAAAATCAAGGTCATTAGAAGATGCTAAAGAAAACTTTGTAGCAGAAAATAAAAGAGAGCCTAATGATAATGAGCTGTTTTTTATTCAAGCATTTGTGAATGACCAAATCATAAATTCGTAAAAATATTAGCGAACATGGAAGTCACCTCATTTGAACTAAGGTGGCCTTCTCTATCTTCAACTTTAGACTAATTAGAAAATTGCTATCTCCCTTTGTCAACAATGGAAGGTTTTAACGGGAACTTGAAGTGCCGCTCCAGTAAAGACTGGTCCGTTAAGAAGAATAACGCATCTGCATCATATGGCATCTATGCAGTATATCTTTCTTTTCCTCCAGCAGCACCATTTTTTAACTCATCTACACAGAAGAGTTTTTCGCAAAATGCCACGGTGAAATAAAACAGCAATAAACTCGATGCGTTCACATGACAATTTCGGGCCTATCTTACTAGTAATGCCAGATTATTTTCAGTGGCAAGCTTCTGTACTTTTAAATCCGTTTTCATTTGGATAGAGCTTTTTGCCAGTTCTAAACAAAATTCACTTTCGTCAAACCGTACAAAGCCAAACAATTGTGTAGAAATCCATCCCATTACGAATCATCTGAACATCTCTTTCTAAGGGTATTAACGGGTGCGCGGAGGGATGACAAGCTGTCATCTTATATCGACGATTTTCGTTTTGATAGGTATAATCGATTCTTGAATGATTACGGATCTTTGAACCTATCATGTATGTGTCTGTGTTTACATATTTGATTTTGCTTTTATCCAACAGGTTTATAAGCCTATTGGCAAACGTCTTTTTCTCTGCAGCACCATGACCGGATATTCAGATAATAATTTTTATCCGTCTCTTTTATTCTTTTTGCTAACTCTTGAATAAAATCTTCCATTCTTCTTCTTTTAGGCTTGTTGTTGGCTTTTTTGAATCCCATTCTAAAGCTTCTTTTTGAATTTTTAAAGCCAGTTGCTCTTTTCCCTGGATATAGGATTCGATGTCGTACGGAAACTTCTGGCTCAAACGGCTTTTTAATTCTCCATATTCTTTCCTAGCAATCGAATGAGTGCGAAGATAGTCACGAAATGCTAAATGTCTTTCAATTTCAAGACTTCCGATTTGATAAATATGGAGATGATGCGTCCGTTCATCTCCGCCTTTTTGAAAATACCTGCGTCCTGGAATTCCATTTTCGCCTTTTCCTTCGTATCCTAAGCCTTGTAATTGATTAGTATAGGTATCTACTAAAGTGATTTCTTTGACTATAGCTAATATGTCTATGACCGGCTTAGCTTGTAATTCTGGAATGGATGTACTGCCAAAATGATGAATCGAAACAATCTCTTCGCCTAAAATTTCCTTTAACTTAGTTGCCTCTTTGACAAATAAGGATACCCACTGTTTATCATATGGCAAAACTATAACTTCTCTCAAAACTTCACCCTACTTTCGCTAATTCACAAATTTTTCATAACCATGAATTCTCTCAAATGTCATCAAGAAATGGTGGTTTGTATCTTCAAAAACAAAATGTTTCTTAAAAGTGCACCCATTGAGAGAAAGATGGAAAGCACTAAAAGTTTGGTCTTTATCCTTCTTCGTTCATGTATAAGAATTTCATGGCAAAAAAAAGCCATTTAAATTCTAAACGGCTAAGACAGTTTGAATTTATTTTGAGTAAACAAAACGAAGAATAGGCATATTCGTTTCTAGAGTATATTATTCCACAAAGCCCATTTCATTCAATGGCCAAAAGACGTAATTAGTGCTACCGATTATATTCGTTATCGGCACGAGACCAATAATTCGACTATCGGTGCTATTTCGACGATTATCGCCTAAAACGAAGACATAACCTTTAGGAATCTTGTCCAGTTCTGTAAGTCCTGCAAGTGTAAAATCTTCTGTTAGCGTTCCACTTCCCAAGTTATATTGCTCCTTAAGAGAAGATAAATACGGTTCAGCTTGAGCTTCCCCATTTATGTACAGCTGATCATTCTCGTAGGCTACATAATCTCCCGGAACGCCAATTACTCGTTTAATATAATCTTTGTCTTTTGTCGCATGAAACACCACAATATCGGATCTTTCAGGTTCTCCGATGAAATAACCAATTTTGTTCACCAACATTCGATCCTCATTTTCAAGTGTCGGCATCATTGATTCTCCATCGACAACAACTGGGGCGAATAAGAAAAAACGAATGAGTCCAGCGACTGCTAAAGCAACAAAGAGCGCTTTTCCCCACTCCCAAAGTTCATTTTTCTCTTTTTTTGTCTGATCCACGGTTTACTTTCCCCCTTACTATACTAAATCTGAATGTAACTTATTTACTAATAAATTACATTCAAAAAATAAACAATAACATGAATTAATGGTGAGAGTGCCTATTTAATAGTTAAAGGGAAAACATAATATCCTGTTCCTCGTTCCCAAGTGGCGACAACTTCATAGATTGTTTTCCCACTTTGTCCATCCAGCACTACATCTTTGAAAGAACCTTTTAGATTATCTGTAGAATCCCAAATATTAACCTGGTAAGAGATTGGTTCTTCCTCAAACTGAAGTTCAATGGATGTACTTGTATTTACGATTGGCCCGTTTCGATCACCAACTAATTCAGAAACACCGATAGCTTCTGCCTCTATCTCAACCATAGAATTTTCTTCTTGATCAAAGTAACTCCAGGCATAACCACCTAAAGCAGCAGAAAACTCCTCTTCATTCACTTCTATTTTTAATTGAGGAGGTTTTTTTTCAGTATATTTTACATTTCCCACAGAATCACTCATGTTTTTTTCGTTTTCTGTTGCTTCCTTTTCTTGAGAGCAACCAGCTAATACAACAATCATTAGCATGCTTAAAAATAATAATTTGGATTTCATCTTCAT
Organism: Planococcus faecalis; assembly: GCF_002009235.1. Taxonomy (NCBI): domain Bacteria; kingdom Bacillati; phylum Bacillota; class Bacilli; order Caryophanales; family Caryophanaceae; genus Planococcus; species Planococcus faecalis. The sequence goes on along the minus strand of NZ_CP019401.1, from coordinate 1,657,578 downwards.
CCTCCTCCTTATCTCAACTTTAGACGTACAGTACAATCTATTGGTTACATGTAAAGCTCTCAGTCTAGTGAGCATAAAGTATAGCTTTTTAGCAATGGAGAATTTTAAAGAACATTAATCTTATTATTCCCTGTAGTTTTTACCAGTTAATTGACCAGCAATTAAAGCTAATAACATATTAGTAATTATAAGGGCGCTCAGAGGCATATTCGAAACGATAAGAATTAAAGTCAATATACCTGCGACTCCAGCAAACAAAAAAGCATTGTAATTCATAAAGTTCACCTCCTCGATTTATTCTTCGGATTTTGAATGTAACTTACTTCATCTTCAGCTACATTTTGTTTCCATCGTTCTCAATCGCTTTCAACGCGTATTATTTTTCGCATCTCGATCTTCTTGCCAAAAAGCTGGACCCATTACATCCGATAACCAAAACAAAACATCCTGTTCATGATTCTCGGGCTTTAAGTTGCTAATGGGCCCGATATCATAGGTTTAGATGTAACTTTTCTAAACATCTGTTGCATTTAATGGCTTGCGCTATTATATGTTCTTCAATCAAAAGACTCAGCTATATAATAGGATGGTTTATTGCACCCAAATTTTATAGTTAAAATGAACCAGTAGGATAAACTACTAGGAAACTGATGGCTTCCCTTTTTTATAAAAGACGATGTTCAATATCAACTTGGACGACTTGAAAGTCTTTAGCAATAAAAAGGATTGGTTCTAAGCGTAGGTCGCTAACAAAATTTTCATTTGAAAACTGGGAATCCATTAATTGTTACTTCAAATATACATATACCACAAGAAGATAGCTAGCTAATTTTGGAAATTAAACCATTCGTAAACATATCGAAATCCGTTATGAACGTTCGCATGTTTACAGCTACTTTTGCGGTCTGATTTGTTTAAGATAGAATGGATGAAAACACGTTTTTTCTATAATTGTATGAATCACTTTTATTTTGGACTAACTAAAACGAACCGTGTAAAATTGAACTTTAACGACGAGGAGGTCATGGCTATGTGCACATCCCTAACGTATTCAACGAAAGATCATTATTTTGGGCGTAACTTGGATTTGAATTTATCGTATGGTGAATCGGTCACGATCACACCTAGACATTTCCCATTTGAATTTAGAAAAGTGAAGGCTGTACCACATCATTACGCTTTGATTGGGATGGCGGTTGTAGTGGACAACTATCCTTTGTATTTTGATGCTACGAATGAAAAAGGGTTGAGCATGGCGGGGTTAAACTTTCCGGACAATGCGTATTTCTTTTCAGCAGTAGAAGGCAAAGACAATGTGTCTCCATTTGAGTTTATCCCGTGGATTCTTGGGCAATGCGCATCGATTACAGATGCAAAAAAGCTATTAGCAAACTTGAACCTTGTGAACATTAATTTTAGTGAGGACTTACCGCTGTCGCCGCTCCATTGGATCATTGCAGATCAAACCCAGTCCATTGTTGTGGAATCGGTAGCGGAAGGATTACAGATTTACGACAACCCAGTGGGCGTGCTGACAAACAACCCGCCTTTTGATTATCACTTGCTGAATTTAACAAACTACCGCCATCTCTCTACAACTACACCTGCAAATACGTTTTCCTCACAACTAGAGCTGGGTATACACAGCCTTGGCATGGGAGGACTTGGGCTTCCGGGAGACTTATCGTCACCTTCTCGCTTTGTCCGAGCGGCTTTTGCGAAATCAAATTCGGTAGCGGGTGATTCAGAAGCAGAAAGCGTCGGTCAATTTTTTCATCTCTTAAAATCGGTCGCCTATGCAAAAGGGTTGTGCGAAGCAGACGAAGGAAAATTTGAATACACGATTTATTCTTCTTGTTGCAATGTGGATAAAGGAATTTATTATTACACAACTTATGAAAATAGCCAAATTACGGCCGTACAAATGAACAACGAAGATTTGGATGGTGCTCAATTGACTGCGTATCCACTCGTCAATAAAGAGCAAATCAATATTATCAATTAATTTAAGTAACAAAAATGATTCTGCGATTAGCTGCAGAATCATTTTTTTACTTACAGCTATCTTTGCTATTAAATCACGACTCTCTCTAACGAATTTTGAAATCGTTCAATCCTCTGTGTCTTCTCAATAAATCAAGAAAAGCAGAAAGTGCTTTTGTTTGAAAAGGTGATCTCGTGACAATTGAAAAGTCTCTGGTATACGGCATTTCTTTAATGTTTAAGATTTTTAAATCGCCATAACGCAGCTCTTTTTGAATCGCCCACTCGGATAGTAAACTGATGCCCATACCAGCTTCAATCATTGCTTTGATTGGCTGTGTACTACTGAAATGCATAATGGATTGTGGAGACATTGAAAATTGCTTGAAGACATTTTCAGCTGCTTCTCTCGTACCCGAGCCAAGTTCTCTTAAAATCCATGTTTCTTCTATTAAGTCTGGCATGGTAATTGACTTCTGTTGGCGCGTTAGCACATGATCTGCACAAGCAACGACTACCATTCGATCTTCTGCAAATGGTTCGGTTTTCAATTCTGGCACCTCTTTAAAATGACCTTCTACTATCCCCACATCTAACTGATGACTGAGTACAAGTGCTGCAATCGTTGTTGTGTTGCCAATCGTCACAGTTGGTTTAATGTCTGGGTATTGTTCTTTTGCTTCTGCAATAATGCGTGGTAATAAGTATTCTCCAAATGTATAACTAGCCCCGATCGCAATCGACCCGCTGGCTTTATGAGTCAAGTCTTCAAGAAGGTGATTCATTTTTGTATAAAGTTCTTTGATTTCAATAGCATGATGATAAACAATTTCGCCTGCTTTGTTTAACCTGACGTATTTATTGGTTCGTTCTAACAACTTGACCCCTGTCAATTCTTCTAATGACCGGATATACTGACTAACGGCAGGTTGTGTCATATGCAACGCTTCGGCTGCTTTGGAAAAATTTTTCTTTTCAACTACCTTGAGAAATACTTCCAATCGTTGATCCATCTCTATCCTCCACTCTTACATACAGTTTTACTTATTATCACTATTCTACTTATTTATTTTACTAATGTATAGTGCTTTTCTATACTTACTACAGGAGGTTTTATCATGTCTGCTTATTATCAAAAATTAAATCGTTTCAACTTGAATTCGTCATCCCCTAAAACTGCTTGGTTAGGCGGCGTGGCATTCACATTTTTAATTGCTTTTCTCGGATATCTGTTAGCACAAGTACCTGGATTTGATCAAATTGGTCAGTTAGCCTGCGCGATTATCATTGCGGTTTTCTACCGTCAGATTTTTGGTTATCCGAATGCCATTCGTTCAGGTATCACATTTTCGTCCAAACGTTTATTGCGTGTTGCCATTATCTTATACGGACTAAAATTAAACATTGATACAGTTTTAAGTGATGGACTTTGGCTTTTAGTGCGTGATCTTGGTGTTATTACTTTCGCTATTTTAATGACGGTATGGCTAGCGAAACGCTTTAAAGCCGATAAGACCATTTCGTTATTGCTTGGTGTTGGTACCGGCGTGTGCGGAGCAGCTGCGATTGCAGCGATTGCACCAATTATTAAAGCAAAAGACGAAGATACAGCTATTGGGGTTGGAATTATTGCGTTAATGGGGACAGTATTCGCGATTTCTTATACAGTTATTCGTCCTTTTTTACCGCTTGACGACATTGAATATGGCATGTGGGTCGGCATAAGCCTGCATGAAATCGCCCATGTTGCATTAGCAGGTGCGCCAGCTGGAGAAGACGGATTAGCTATGGCTTTACTTGGAAAACTAGGGCGCGTCTTTTTACTTGTCCCTCTTTGCTTTATCTTTATTTTTATGATGAAACGCAAAAACAAAGGTGAAGAAACAACTGCAAAGATTGAATTTCCATGGTTCTTGCTTGGCTTTATCTTGTTGAGCATTTTAGGAAGTTATGTCTTTGGTCCCGTTATTCCTTTCCCCGATGCATTGCGTGACTTTGTATCGACATTGACAACCTGGTTATTGACGGCTGCAATGGTCGGGCTCGGCTTGAACGTCAGTTTGCGAGATTTGCGAGAACGTGCATTACTGCCGCTCGCCGCCATGACTATTACGTCAATTTTGCTGTCGATTCTTACGTATTTTATCGTTTGATATTTCTATCCCCTAAAGTTATTCTATGGAATAACTTTAGGGGATTTTTTTGAACTAGTTCTTTCTAAATTGAGTATTTTACATTGTCTTGAATAGTTTTTAATTTAGACAACAATTTTTCACTAATAATTCGTGTTTTTTTGAAAAAATTACTATACAAAAGAGAGGTAATAAAGCTATAATAATTTCAGTTTGATAATTTGAACGGAAAGGGCATCTGATTTTATCATTAATTAGTAATTTGCATTTATTATATTGAGATTGGGGATATATCATTGAACATTAAAAAATTCTTATACACAACTACAGCTGTCGTACTTGCTGTCGTCGCTCTTGCTTCACCCGCATCAGCTGCATCAACTACTTCTTCACATTCTTTTACTGATGTCGGAGACCGCTACGCAAAAGCAGTAGATTTCTTATATGCGGTAGAACTTATTAACGGAAAAAGCCCAACGAAATTTGGTACCAATGATCCTTTGACGCGCGGAGACGCTGCTGTTATCCTCGCAAATACGTTGTTTTCAACTATTGAAAATCCAAAAGATGCAGGATTTAAAGATCTGAATACTCGTGTACGTGCCTCTGTAAATGCTCTTGCAGAAGTAGGAATTGTATCTGGAGTAACTCCAACTGAATTTCAACCTGGAGCCCCGTTAAGCCGAGGCGCGATGGCAAAGTTTTTATCTTTAGCATTTGAATTAGAAGAATACCAACAGCAAACACCATTTTCTGATGTAGGCGGCGTATTTAAGCCTTACATCGAGTCATTGTATGGCGCACAAATTACTGCCGGTAAAACACCATCAACTTATGGAACACATACACAAATTACTCGTGGAGAATTTGCAAACTTGCTTTATAAAACAATCGAAACAACTACAGATTGGTTATATTATCCAGAGGTTGCTGATGTTAAAGTGACTACAGTGACTTCTACTACGGTCACGTTAACAGAACCAGCATTGGCTGATTACACAGCTACTGAAATAGCTGACTTCTTGGAATTTATGGTGATTCTCGAAGATGGAACTGAAGTACCTGTAGAACCAACTTCGTTCAAATTATCTACGGATCGTTTGGTGTTGACCATTGGACATACGAAGCAAAACTTAACTGGAAAAGCGGGTCACTTTGTTGTGAGTGATTTTGATATTAGTTTCGAGTCACCATTTAACTTCAAATTGAAATAAGCTTTATAAAACCCCTTGAATGGAATCACTCGTAAGTGAACTCCTTCAAGGGGTTTTTCATATGTATTCAATTAGTCAGTTAGAGACTTTCGCGTAATGGCATCGTTAAATTGTGCCTCTTACAATATATTGACCTTTCTTATACGATCATTATTCTAGATTTTTTGTAACGGGCACTTTCACGGCTCTTCGCTTTTCTGGCCAGTTCACAAGAAAAATCCCTGCAAAAATCAAACTCCCCCCAATAAAAAGCGGCAATCCAACATCTTCTCCTAACACGAACCATCCGGATACAATGCCAAAAAAAGGAGCTAAAAAGAGAAAAGCACTCACTTTTCCAGAATCTCCTTTTTGCAATAAATAAAACCAAATAGTAAATTGAACAATTGAAGCTGGAATAGAGAGCCACAATAAAATGGAAATAGATGTCGGGTTGATGACAAGGTAAGAGACTTCCAAGAAAAAGGAGCCAACCAGTAAAATAATACCTCCGAATAACATCTGGTAAGCGGTCAAGACCCACATATCAATGGAGCCTCCCCATTTCTTAATCAACAGTGTGCCGACTGACCAAAAAACAGCGCTTGAAAATCCAAATAAGGTACCGATTTGAAGATCTAAATGACTTCCCATTGTCACAAAAACACCCAAAAAGCCAACAAGCACGCCTAACCATTGAATGACTCGGTAACGCATACCCAGTGCGAGTGTACCGATTAATACCACGAGCAAAGGATTCATAAAAGTTAAAATAGCCGATTCGCCGGAAGTGATGGTTCGCAAGCTTAGAAAAATAGCACCCATGACGCCAGCAGTTTGAACGGCACCGATAATGATGATTTTTCCCCACGTAGTTACAGTTTGAGGGTGATTTCTTTTAAACAATCTGACAAACAACATCATGATACTACCTGCAATCGTAAACCGGATGCCTGCTAATAACAAGGGGGATATATAGAGTAAGCCAATTTTAGCCACTACAAAGGAAGAACCCATTAAACCCGTGGTCAGAATGACTAAAAAAGAGAACAGTAATTTGTCTTTCAATGTGCCACTCTCCTTTTTTAAGGGTGCGTTGTTTCTTGTTTATTTTTGTTAAAGACTAGTTTACTTCAGTGTTTGCTAATGGTTATCGACGATTGCAGTCCAGTAATCCCAAACTTCCAAATAAGCTAGCCAATCAGCTGGATGATGCTTTAAACAAATAGCTAACCGTTGATACAACCCTATTCGTACTTCTTCATAGAGCTGCTTCGTATTAGATGTGTTAACAGTTAACCTGGCAGCTGCCGCATCAAATCCCTCTTTTGTTAAATCATACGGTGAAGAAAAGAAAGCGTAAATTAAATCATAATGTGGCCAGCCGAAAATCGGGGTTGGATCGATAATACCTGTTAATTGTTCTTCACTGACTAAAAAGTTATGAAATCCACAATCACCGTGAAGCAAATACGGAATTGGCTGCAAGTTCGCTTGTTCTCGCTTTGTTGGTACCGGAGCTTCTATATGTAGGCCTGCTCTTTTAAAACAAGGCGCCAACATTTCTTTTGCTGCTTCTACTTCTGCTGTTAAAAATTGTTCCCACGTGCTCACAGTTGCCCCTTGCCAGCCCCACTGTTCGTGTGTGGAAGTAGGCTGATAGTGATTGAGTAAACCCGAAACCAGATGTTGCATTAGTTTATTTTTACTACTGTTAAAGGATGTAGCAATCGCACCAGGAATATGTGTATAGACCATGAACTGAAAACCGGGATCGACAAGCGTGAAATCTGGTAGTAAGGGAATGGACTGATAAGTAGACAAAAAATCTACTTCTGCTTGAGTTGTTTCGGCTTTATTTATTTTGAGGACATGAGCTTTGTCATTTTCTTTAGTAAGCAGATAAACCTCACTCCTTGTTCCACCACTCAAAGCTGTGCACGTCCAATCCAGTTTGTCTCCATTCAGTTGGGTAAGAATTGTTGTTATATCCATTTATTGCTCCTCCGTTTAAATCAGATCAGTAGAATAAGCATACCATTATTCACATTGAAAATTTATACTAGTTAAATTAATCTGAATCAGTAACTTGCTTACTCGGTTAGATAATTAGCCAATTGTGTATTTTTTATGGAGCTTATTCTGAGTAAACGAAAGTATACACATACTAAGTTCAGCTTGTTAGCAGACTCACGAGAGAAGGTGGAGAATTATTTGTGAATGCTTATGCGAAATTCGGTATAATGATTTTGACTTCAACTTTTTTGATGTATTAGTTAATGTTCTTGAATGTTTTTCAACTTGACCCTATTTTCTACAGTGAGACTCGCGTTTATATGGCCTTGATCATGGCCTCGGTGATGGTGATTGTCATGCTGCTGTTCATGTGGCCAATGTACAAAAACAAAAAAACCAATACCGTGATTCTCGGAGGAAGTGCAGTTATATTCGCGCTTTCGCTATGGCTCGTCCGTAGCCAACTACTTGTAGAAGATGTTAACTTGACGAGTGAACGCGCCAACATTTCAGATCCTCGTGTTCGTGAACTGGCAGACTCAATTATCGAAGCACAACGTAAAGAAATTGCCGAAATGAAAAAGCTGATTAAAGATCTTGAAGACGAAGAATGATCAAAGTCAATTAACCAGAAAAGCCAAGAGCAGATTGGATGCTCTTGGCTTTTTTCTATTGCTAGTTCTTTATTAAAAGGCAATAACAAATGGCTGTTTACGATCATCTAAACAATACTCAATTCTTTCTCTAAAGTTTCCCCAAGTAACCATTGCCAAAGCTTCGGCAATTGGATAAAAACCTACTAGTAGACTTTCAGCAGATGTTGTTGCTTGACCACCGACAGGTTTTGCTAAAAAAAGCATATTGCAAATTGAATTTTCCACATTTTGAAACACACCGCAAAATTTCTGGATTTCAATATCAATACCCGTTTCTTCTTTTACTTCTCGAATCGCAGCCATTTCAAGCGATTCTCTTTCTTCTACTTGTCCGCCTGGCATTTCCCATCCTCTACGTGGTCCTTTTATCAGTAATATCTCGCCTTCGTCATTTAGAACAATTGCTGCCGCAGACAAGATATGACTCGGAGGTAAGAAAGCTGGTGTCTCATCTTCATTACGTAGAACCATGTAACTTCACTCCTTAAATTTAGATAGAATCTGAATAAGTTTACTTAGCCAAAGTAACTCGTTACAATTCATCTCCAGCTATTTTTTCTATTGACCAACGATGACGTTTATATCGCTCCCATACGGTCGGAATAACTAATTGTTGACTGTTCATTTCTTCCCACTCTGCTAACGTTGCAAATTTAGCACCACACACCTCACCTGCTTGTAATTTTAAGTCTGTCAGGTTGAGCAGATTTGGACTTTTCCATACATAGCTATCTAAATAATAAGGATGTTTCTTCATGCTGCTAATGTGATGCAACTTGCTTGGGTCAGCGAATATGCCTGTTTCTTCTTCCAGTTCACGAACTGCTCCGATTCGACTGGTTTCTCCAGTCGTAATAGATCCACCTGTAAATTCCCATAGCAATGGATACGTTTTTGCCTCATCTCTTTGAGTAACTAATAGTTTTCCGTCTTTATTGAGTGTTAAAATTTCAACGACAATATGATATTCATCTTGCTCCACGAGTTCACGGCGGACATGTTTCTTGCCAAGTGGTTTTCTTGCTCCATCAACTAAATCTCAAATTTCCATAAGACTGGTTTCTCTACCTTCTGTTTATTCTGTCTTTCAATCGCAGATTACAACTTCCAACAAAAGGAACAGACCACACAAATCGCCAGCTCTATTCCTTTTATTGCGACAAGCTATAGCAAGAATACTAAGTTTCAAAATTGGAATTTAACGTAGAAAATGGTTCCTTGCTCGCTAGATTCTACTTCAATTTTCGCCTTATGACGTGCCGCGATTGCGTACGAAATACCCAATCCTAAACCTGTTCCGTTATCTTTTGTTGTATAAAAGGGTGTGCCGATTTTTTGCATGACTTCCTTGTCCATGCCGGTACCTTGATCTTCTATTTCAAGTACGACCTTTTTTCCGTCTTCTATATACGTTCGAATAGACAGCAGCTTTTCTGGCTTCATCGCCTCTAAACCATTTCGACATAAATTAATTAATAATTGACGAATTTCATCTCGGTTTAATAATAATTTGGGAATTTCCAATGTCTCAAATTCGATAAATTTGTTTTGATTAAACGTATCAATCTTTAATAACGGAGAGATGTCGTAGATGATGTCATTTAAATTTTGCATCTCCAAATCTGACGATCGGGTATTTCCCATCGATAAAAACTCCGAAATGATTGCGTTGGCACGGTCCAATTCATCGATCATTAAATCAAAATAAGGATTGAATTTCTGTAATTCATTGTTGTCGGTAAGTAATTGCAGAAATCCTCGAACAGTCGTCATTGGATTTCGAATTTCATGGCTTATTCCTGCAGCCATCTGCCCGATCAATTCCAAATTGGATAAACGCTTTAGTTCGTTCTCATAATTCTTTTTCTCTGTAGTATTTTTACATAAACAACAAATGCCGTCATCAAAAGGGTAGGCAACTAAATCGTAGCAATAGCCGTCTTCTGTAGATGAAATTTCAAAATGTACGGGCTCTCTATTAACCATGGCTTGAGAAAATTCTTTGTACAAAATCTTATTGAAATCATCTGGAAAAATAGACCATAATTTCTTGCCTAGTACATTTTCAGCCGTTTTTCCTATCGGCAGTTCTTGGTATTGATTGATGTATATAAATTCCCAGTCTTTGTTTAGCGCAAAAAAACCATCCATAATACTTTCAATTACACTGGTGACTTTGTCGTTGGCATTTGCCAATTCTTTAGTTCGTCTTTGGACACGAAGTTCTAACTGATCCATATAAGTTAAATTCGAATAAGTAAGTGCTGTCGTATCAATAATAGACTGTGCTAGATAGACCTGCGATCTCTCATCTGATTGAAGATTTTCCAGTAAGCAAGCGATCATGACAACGCCAAAAACGTCGCCTTTGGAAATAAGTGGAATGAGAAGTAATTGACAGTTGTCTTCACTCGGAATAAATTTGGTATTCTTTTGAGCGAATATTCCTTCAATAATTGTTGCTTTGCCGTCATGAGGCTGAATTTCGTCTAGTATATTTTCCCATTCGGATTCTGTCCATTCGGATTTTTTGCTCATTTCTTTGAAACAAATAGTCTCCATATCATTGGGATTTCTTAAGTAAACTGCAACATTTTTGCACTTCACAGCCTTTTCTAAATAATAAAAACAAGTGTCCAAACTTTCTTTCACAGTTGAACATCTAGAAAGATCACGGTTAGCATCTAGTAACAATTGTTTCTCAGCAAGCAGCTGCTCTTTTTGTTTTAAATTGTTGGCATTTTGAACTGCAACAGCTGCCATATTGACGTATGCTTCCACACTTTGTATTTGCAATTCTGTTAAATTCATCGGCTTTCCACGATCAAACAAAAAAACCAGTCCGAATAAATTTTGCTCATAAATAATGGGAAGACCGAGCAGCGAATGAATGTTAAACGCGGCGATCGCTGCAGGATCTGGACGTGGATCTACTGATGTATCCGGAATGTAAATAACTTGCTTTTTAGTTGCGATATCATGCGAAAATCGATCTGTGATAAAATTGATTTTCTGTGAAGTGAGAGACTGTCCGTTGATGAATTGCGGTTTCCCAGCTACGGCGCTAAATACTCCATCACTATCAGGTAAATATATACCAATCGAGTCACATTGCACAATTTCTTCTGATATGGCTACCGAAACATGTTGCAACATATCACTCAATTCAAGCTTTGTATTAACAATTCTCGTTAGTTCTGCTAGTCTGGAATATCTATTTTGTTCTTTTAACATGGCTATTCGCTCCACTCTTAATCTTGATGAAGTAAAGAATACCAGTTGCATTGGATAAACTTCTCTATTTCATTCGTCTATTATTTCTGTAGCTTATCATAAAAAATATTGCGCCGGCTAACAATTTCTGATGTTTTTGCTACAAAATTGATTTTTCTAGTCAAACATTTAAAAAAGGAAGAGACAGCGTTTTAGCTAAATCTCTTCCTTTTTTATTTTGCTCGGTCGTTACTTCATGTAGCGGTATTCCCTCAAACTGTTTAAATTAAAAATTTCTTGCATCAAACCATTTCCAATATTGGTTTCTCTAACTTTTTTACGCTCTAACTCTTCATCAACTAAGCGCTTAGCTGATAGTACATCTGTACCGTTTTGCAAAACTTCTTCTTTTGAATTGAACAATTGATGAGCGACCAATTGCATGCCATAGGAGTTGTAAAGCAACGTATATCCGGCTATCCCTGTAGTCGATTGGTAAGCTTTCGAAAACCCTCCATCGATAACCAGCATTTTGCCGTTCGCTTTGATTGGGTTTTCTCCATCTCGCTCTTTAACAGGCGTATGGCCATTAATAATACGTCCATAATCCGGATTCATATCAAACTCCGTCAATATTTTGCGACAAATTTCCTCGTCTTCCCGCAAATAATAATAAGGATTTTTGCGCTCTTTGTGCGTTTCTTTGTCTTTGATAAAGTAACGTTCAAATGTAGTCATTTCTCGTTTCCCAAAGAGTGACGAATACTCTCCGGTCCACAAATACCAAACCATATCTGTCGCAAAGTCATCAGTTTCTTCCGGATGAGCAAAAGAGTAACGGAGGTAACGTTCAAAGACATCTAGCAGTTCTCGTCCAGCATAGGATTTCCCTTCGATCTCCATTTTCTCCATATTGCCGTCTTCATCTAATGGAATACAACCATGAATCAATAAATTACCATTATACTTTAAATAAAGACTCCCTTTTTTCATCAAAAATTTCATGTGTCTTGCTAGTTTTTCTGAATGTTGAACTGAAAAAAGTAATTTGTCCATAACTTGGCTTTCTTCTTCAAGCAATTCGTCTGGCTGTTCCGGATTAATGGTCGTAAAACACGTCCCATCTAATGAATACGTGTTTCCATGAATCGTTGCCGTATTTTTTTCATAATCAACTTTTTCAAGCACTAAGCGATCCGTCATATCGAAACAAGCTCTTCTTTTGATAATTGGGCTTTCCAGCTTGAATTGGATAATTGAAATGGCCTGATGGATTTTAGTGATTTGCAACTGTTCTTGCTCTGTCATTTTTTCATCTGAAATTCTTTTTGGGCGAAAAGCTACATTGTCTTCATAGTATTTCTCCGCTAAATTCAACAACGGCCTCAAGTTGATGCCATACACGTCTTCAATAATATCTAGGTTATTATAACGCGCACATATCCGTAAAATATTCGCTAAGCACACTTTCGATCCAGCAAATGCTCCAATCCAAAGTACGTCATGATTTCCCCACTGAATGTCAACGGAATGGTAATCAATAAGTGTATCCACAATCTTATGCGGATCCGAACCTCGGTCGTAAATATCACCCACTACATGAAGATGGTCGACCACTAAACGTTGTGTCGTATAAGCCAAGCCAATAATTAGCTTGTCTGCCTGTCCTAAGGAAATGATTTGTGTCACCATTTTGGCGTAATAATCCTTTTTGTTCTTAAACTCGTCAGTCTTATATAGCAGTTCTTCTATAATATAGACAAATTGTTTTGGCAAAGCTTTACGCAGTTTTGAGCGTGTGTATTTGGAAGAAGCATAAGAAATCAATTTTAATAGCCGCTCGATAACTTCTATGTACCATTCCTGCAATTCTGCTTTACTGCTAAAATGGCTTTTAATCAACTGTAATTTTTCTTCAGGGTAGAAAACCAAAGTCGCAAATTCGTTTAGTTCTTCTTCACTCAGTTCATTTTTAAATAAATCCTTTATTTTTACTTTTACGTTTCCGGAACCATTGCGTAATACATGTTGAAATGCCTGAAACTCTCCGTGCAAATCGCTAACGAAATGCTCTGTTCCTTTTGGCAAATCTAAGATTGATTCGAGGTTAATGATTTCGGTAGCCACTTTTTCTTCGCAATCGTATTTTTGCGCTAACAAATCCAAATATTTTAAGTTCAACACCATGCATCCTCTCCTTGTCTATTTTTTATCGTTTAGCTATTGTGCTGATGAGAACCATTAAAATGCCCCCTAGTAATTCGGGCATCGACCAGTTCGAAAAGAATAACTAACTACTTTGCAATGCAGCTAGACTGTGTGTATTTAATTTGACTTTAAGGTTTACCATACAGCTCACTAAATCTTGTTCAAAAAGAGTTGTGTCTTATACCTCAGTTTACCCCAGAAACACCGCAATCTCTAGGTGATAAAAAAACCTTTGGAATTTTTGCCAAAAATCAATAGGAATTCTTTTGTCCTACTCAATTTTTTGTTTTAAATTCGTCTGATTTCACTATTTTATACTAGTTTTAATAGCTTTCTGAAAGAGATTAACAACTTCGCATATTCTGTTACAGTCATGCTAACACCCTTATCTACCTCTATTCTTCATTTATCTAAAAATTCCTTGTGAAATGACAAAAAAACAGAGAAGCATGGTGCGACTTCTCTGTTTTTTGTTGTGTTTCATTAACTCCGCATCCGGTAGTCGCAACTTTTAATATGATCATTGACCATGCCGATAGCTTGCATAAAAGAATAAGTCGTTACCGGTCCTACAAATTTAAAGCCCCGTTTTTTTAATTCTTTACTGAGCTTTACAGACAAAGCCGACTGCGCAGGAATCTGCGCATCGGTATCCCACTTATTGTCGATTGACTTGCCATCTGTAAAACTCCAAAGAAATGCTGCAAAACTACCCCATTCTCTAGAGAGATCTAAAATGGCTAGTGCATTAGTTCGTACTGATTGAAGTTTGGACCCATGCTTGATCACCGCAAAGTTTTCTTTTATAAAAGACAACTCTTCGTCCGTTAGCTCCGCACAATACGCGACGTCAAATTGGTGAAACGCTTCGCGATAAGCGTCTCTCTTTGATAAAACGATATTCCACGACAATCCTGCCTGTGCACCTTCAAGTACCAGCATCTCAAAAATGTACCGATCATCTGAGCTCACTCTGCACCATTCTTTATCATGATAGTCCTGCATAAGTGCGTTACGCTGCGCCCACAAACACCGATTCCCCATTTTCTCCCTCCATTCTTTTCGTGAACTTTAGTATTCTCGCACAGTTACTAGTTGGGACATTCCTCTATCCAAAACACATAAAAGGACACTTGCCCATCTACTAGGGCAGGCGTCCTTTTATGTAGTGTACTTAAATTAACAAGTTAAATAATAAGGAATCATTGTTAATGTCTTTATAAGGAAAGCCGTTTTCTGCCATACGTTTAACAAGTGGCTCATAGTCCTCTTGGCATTTCAATTCAATGCCCACTAAAACCGGACCTTGTTCACGATTTGTTCGTTTTGTGTATTCAAAATGCGTGATGTCGTCGGTATCGCCCAGTACCTCACCCATAAATTTACGTAGCGCACCTGCCCGTTGCGGGAAAGTGACGATGAAATAATGTTTCAAACCTTCATAAATCAAGGACTTTTCTTTAATTTCTTGCATCCGCTCGATGTCGTTATTGCCTCCACTAATGACGCAGACAATGTTTTTTCCTTTGATCTCTTCTTTATAAAAGTCAAGAGCGGCCACGGACAAAGCGCCTGCGGGTTCCGCGACAATTGCATTTTCGTTATATAGCTGTAAAATCGTTGTACAAACTTTGCCTTCTGGAATCAATACAATATCATCTAAAACTTCTGAACAGATAGCCATAGATAGATCGCCTACTTGTTTAACTGCTGCACCGTCAACAAACGTGTCAATTGTATCAAGACGCGTGACTTTACCGTGAGTTATAGATGTTTTCATACCCGGAGCACCTTCGGGTTCGACACCGATCAGTTTTGTTTTTGGGCTAATGCCTTTTAAATAAGAACCAACCCCTGAAGCTAATCCCCCTCCGCCAATTGCACAAAACATGTAGTCGATTGATTCTTGCATATCATTTAAAATTTCCACCGCAACGGTTCCTTGTCCGGCAATGATTCGGTTGTCATTAAAGGGATGGACAAATATTTTTTCTTCAGCGTTACAATATGCCATTGCTGCTGTGAACGAGTCATCAAACGTATCTCCTACCAATTCAACCGATACTTGGTCACCGCCAAAACGTTTTACTTGAGAAATTTTTTGGCGTGGTGTTGTTAAAGGCATAAAGATTTTCCCTTCGATGCCAAGGGCAAAGCACGAATATGCAACACCTTGTGCATGGTTGCCCGCACTGGCACAAACAACGCCTTTAGCACGTTCAGAAGCATTTAGACTACGGATAAAATTGTAAGCACCGCGCAACTTAAATGAACGAACAATTTGAAGATCTTCTCGTTTTAAATACACATTGCATTCATACCGTGCAGACAGCAATTCGTTTTTTTGCAAAGGTGTCTTGATGACAACATCTTTGAGCGCCTGGTTGGCTACCATAATTTCTTCTACCGATACTTTTGTTAACGTCACTTCTCTCTCAAGCTCTTTGATGTTGCTCTTAGTCATAGTTGTCACCCTCTTTTTTTAATTTATCTCACTACTCTACCACATCGAAGCGTCAAATTGGAGAGAAAATTGCGACAATTAAACAAAAAGTTAACGGATGAATATATAGCTTCTACAAGTTTATGCGTCTCTTGACATTGGATTCTATTTATTTAACATCCTTAATAATTGCCGACTGCATGCATCATCAGACAGTTGAACATCTTCTAAAAAAATTATTCATCAACTATTATTAAAGATAAATATTATTCATATCATTTCATCAATCGATCCCAGAAGTCGTTCTTCTAATTATTCAATTGCTTGCAACAATACATATTATTCGTTAATGCAAGTATAAATAAAAAGATTGAATGATGAATATCCGTTATTATATTCATTTCGAATCCCGCTATTCAAAAGATTGGTTTCAGTGACAGTAAGATTGAAGTTGCTCCTACAGCAAGTAGAATAGCTGAATAATCCAAACTTATAAGCTGTTATTTAGTTTAGTTGGACTTAGCATGCAGTTAAGCTGATGAATAGAAAACCCCTCTTGCTATTTACAAGAGGGGTTCCAATTTATTCTTTTACTGCTACTCGATAAGCTGTAGTTACTTCGCCATCTGTTGCTTCATCAGCTATAAATGAACCATTTGAATACCGATCCACATTTTTCAATGCGTTAGCGACCAGCGGAATTCGAATGCCTTTGTTAGTTTCTAAAATAATTCCCTCTTTTCCTGTTGCACCAATAACGGCAACTACACGATGAGGGTTCGACTTTAGTTCACGTAGCATAACTACGCCACGCTTCGCACGACTGCCACTTTCAAACTCCTGTAGCTTCATTTTCTTCGCTGAACCACGATGAGTAATGAGGACAAGTTCCTGTTTAACTTCTGGATCGATTAGAACAGCAGATACAGCTTCGTCATCATCTTTCAAGCTGATGCCTTTAACGCCCCCTGTTCGAAGTCCAGTAAGTGGCACTTCGTCTAATGGGAAACGAACACCGTAAGCTTGTTTCGTACCAATAAATAATTCAGTTTCTTTTGTAACCAATGCTGCATAAATCATAGAATCACCAGATTTAAGATTCATGGTTTTAACCGTTCTTGAATACCGTTGAATCTGATAATCTTTCAATGCTGACCGTTTGACTTGACCCATTTTTGAGACAGTTAAAATACTGCCATCTGTTTCAAAATTCTCAAATGGGTAAACAGCAAGTATAGATTCATTCGCCTCTAGTTGAATAATACTTGATAAATGTTGGCCCAAGTCTTTCCATTTGATATCAGGCAACTCGTTAATTGGCTGGAAAACAAAGTTACCTGCTGTAGTAAAAATTAGAATCGTATGCTGTGTATTCAGATTGCCTTCAAATAGCAATCGATCTGACTCTTTCATTGCAAAATCTTTGCCATTCGAAGCGGCGTGTGAACGTGTACTCGTACGTTTTACATACCCTTCTCTAGTAACAGTTACCACCACTTCTTCGCTCGGAATCATGATTTCACGTGTAATGGTAATCTCTTCGATTTTATCTTCAATAACCGAACGACGCGGCTCTGCAAATTGCTTTCGAATACTGGCCAATTCTTTTTTGATAATATTTTTTAATTTAGTTGAACTAGTTAAGATTCCCGTTAGTTCAGCAATCAGTTTTTTTAAATCGCTTTCTTCTTTTTGCAGGTCGGTAATATCGGTATTGGTCAATCGGTATAGTTGCAAAGAAACAATCGCTTCCGCTTGTGCCTCTGAAAAATCATAAGACGCAATTAAATTATTTTTGGCATCGCGCTTGTCTGTTGAAGAACGGATGGTTTTAATAACTTTATCAAGAATCGACAGAGCTTTCATCAAGCCTTCGACAATGTGCATGCGATCACTAGCTTTTTGCAAATCAAATTCAGAACGTTTCGTAATAACTTCTTTCTGGTGTTCAATATAAGCATCTAACATAGTCTGCAAAGTCATCATCGTTGGACGACGCTTGTAGATTGCTACCATGTTAAAGTTGTAGCTGACTTGTAAATCCGTGTTTTTATAAAGATAGCTCAAAATCCCTTGTGCTTGTACATCTTTTTTCAATTCAATTACAATGCGCAATCCCGTTCTGTCGGATTCGTCGCGCACTTCCGAAATACCTTCGAGCTTACGATCAAAGCGATGATCGTCAATTTTTTTAATCATTGTCGCTTTATTTACTTCAAACGGAATTTCCGTAATGACAATTTGTTCCTTGCCACCTTTTAACGGTTCTATTCGAGCTTTTGAACGAACGATAATTTTACCTTTTCCGGTCTCATAAGCTTTTTTAATCCCGTCGATTCCTTGGATAATACCACCTGTTGGAAAATCTGGACCTTTTATGACAGTCATTAGTTCAGCAACAGTCGCTTGCGGATTATCTATGCGCATCAATACAGCGTCAAGAGCTTCATGCAGCGCATGCGGCGGAATATCGGTCGCGTATCCAGCAGAAATTCCTGTCGATCCGTTAACTAAAAGGTTCGGAAAACGTGCTGGTAAAACGGTTGGTTCCATGTCCGAATCATCAAAATTTGGGATAAAATCCACTGTGCGTTTATCAATGTCGCGCAGCAACTCAGAAGAAATAGCAGACAAACGAGCTTCCGTATAACGCATCGCAGCTGGCGAGTCACCGTCCATTGACCCGTTATTTCCATGCATTTCAACGAGCATGTGACGGATTTTCCAGTCCTGGCTTAAACGCACCATCGCTTCGTAAACAGAGCTGTCTCCGTGTGGATGGTAGTTACCTATAACATTACCGACAGTTTTGGCCGATTTACGAAACGCTTTATCGTTGGTATTGCCTTCATGATACATTGCGTATAAAATGCGGCGCTGAACAGGTTTTAATCCATCACGAGCATCTGGAAGTGCTCGGTCCTGGATAATGTATTTACTATACCGGCCAAACCGATCGCCAATTACTTCTTCTAATGGCAAATCTTGAAATCGTTCGGTTTGTGTCATACAACTTCCTCCTCAGCGTGAATCAAATCATTTTCAAGTATGTTGCTGTCATCTTCTAATCCAAAGTCGACGTTGTTTTCAATCCATCGTCTTCTTGGTTCAACTTTATCCCCCATCAACGTAGTAATGCCACGCTCTGCACGCGCACTATCTTCAATCGTTACACGAATAAGTGTACGGGTTTCGGGGTTCATCGTCGTTTCCCATAATTGGTCTGCGTTCATCTCGCCCAAACCTTTATAGCGCTGCAAGGTGTAGCCTTTACCAACTTTTTTAATCGATGCATCTAGATCGGCTTCCGTCCAGGCATAGTCGATTACTTCTTTTTTACCGACACCTCGAGAAACTTTGTATAACGGCGGCAAGGCGATAAACACTTTGCCCGCCTCTATTAATGGCTTCATGTAACGGAAGAAAAACGTCAAAAGTAGCACTTGGATATGCGCGCCATCAGTATCAGCATCGGTCATGATAATGACTTTATTGTAGGCAATGTCATCGATTGAAAAGTCGGAAGAAACACCCCCACCAATTGCATGGATAATCGTCGAAATCTCTTCGTTTTTCATAATTTCTTCCAATTTGGCTTTTTCGGTATTTACAACCTTACCGCGCAGTGGCAGAATGGCTTGGAAAGTTCTGTCGCGTCCTTGTTTTGCAGAACCACCGGCAGAGTCTCCCTCCACAAGGTACAGTTCATTTTTAGAAGCGTTACGGGATTGGGCAGGTGTTAATTTGCCAGATAGTAATGCATCTGATTTTTTGCGTTTTTTGCCGTTTCGCGCGTCTTCTCGTGCTTTTCGAGCTGCCAAACGAGCTTGAGACGCACGAATTGCTTTCCGCACAAGCGAAGCACTAAGATCTGCATTTTCTTCCAAAAAGTACATTAACTTTTGTGAAACGACTGAATCGACAATGCTGCGGGCTTCACTCGTCCCTAGTTTACTTTTTGTTTGACCTTCAAACTGTAGCATTGCTTCTGGAATACGCACTGAAATAATCGCTGCTAATCCTTCGCGAATATCAGAGCCTTCTAAGTTTTTATCTTTGTCTTTTAATAAATTAATCTTTCTAGCGTAGTCATTAAAGACACGTGTCATAGCTGCTTTTGCACCAGTTTCATGCGTACCACCATCACGAGTCCGGACGTTGTTAACGAACGATAAGATGGTTTCAGAATAGCCATCGTTAAACTGGAACGAAAATTCGATTTCCATTTCGTCCTGCTGACCTTCGATGTAAGCTACTGGATGCAGCACATCTTTTTCTTCGTTGAGGTAAGCGACAAATGCCTCAATTCCTGTTTCGTAATGAAAAATGTCTTTGGATTGTGTTCGTTGATCGACTAACTCGATTTTTAGTCCCTTTAATAAGAAAGCAGACTCACGCAATCGTTCAGAAAGCGTTTCATAATTGTATTTAGAGACAGAGAAAATAGACTCATCTGGCAAGAAATGAATCATTGTGCCTGTTTCTTTTGTCGAACCAATTTCCTCTAAAGTTGTGGCAGGCTTGCCACCCTTTTCAAAGCGCTGACGATATTTTTTGCCGTCACGGTAAATGGTCACTTCTAAAAAACTGGATAAGGCGTTGACAACAGATGCGCCAACACCATGCAAACCACCACTTGTTTTATAGCCACCTTGTCCGAACTTGCCGCCTGCATGCAAGACTGTCAGAATTACTTCAGGTGTAGGTTTTCCGCTCCGGTGCATACCGGTAGGCATACCACGCCCAAAATCCCTCACACTGATGCTGTTATCTTCGTGAATCGTAACGGCAATTTTATCTCCGTGTCCTGCAAGCGCTTCATCTACCGAGTTGTCAACAATTTCATAGACCAAATGGTGTAGTCCTCGCGTATCTGTAGAACCGATATACATACCCGGACGTTTTCGAACGGCATCTAAGCCTTCGAGTACTTGAATTGCTTCTTCGTTGTATGCCGTATTTTGAATTTTAGCCATCTAATTCCCTCCAACAAACATTTGTTCGCTTTTTAATCTCTCTTTATCGTATTCTATTTTCAGGTCATCTGTCAAACTTCATAGAAAAAGAGCGCCAAGCGCCCTTTAGCGGTGATGCCTTATTTCAGAATGGCGTGTTCCACTTTGACACAACGATCCATAATGACAGTATAGCCTGCATCGCTGAGTCGATTAAAGACATTTTCATCTACTACATTTAGTTGTGTCCAAAATACAGGACACTCCATTTTCATAAATTCATTTGCGATATCTTCTAGAAACTCACTGCGCCTAAACACGTTAACGATATCTACTTTGCCCGGAATGTCACTTAACGAAGCATAACTTTTCTCACCCAGCACAACATCTGCTAGTGGATTTACCGGAATGATACGATATCCTGCTCGTTGCATAGATTCTGAGACGATATAGGAAGTTCTGCTAGGGTTTGGGCTAAGGCCAACAACCGCAATGGTTTTTGCCTGATCGAGTATTTTTTTAATTTCTACACGGCTAGGGTTGTTCAAAATCATCACCTGTCCTTTTTATTCTATCATACACGATTTTGTTCTGTCTGTTGAATAATGTGTCGTCTATTGTTTAAAGAACTTCAGTCATGGTAAACTAAAACTACAAAATAAGCTTGTTGTAAAGGAGTTCCTCATGACGATATTGCTGCCTATTCTATTAGCTTACCTGCTTGGCTCGATTCCTTCTGCCTTATGGATCGGAAAATTATTCTATAACACAGACATCCGTACAAAAGGAAGTGGCAATTTAGGAGCTACAAATACCTTTCGGACACTCGGAAAAAAAGCAGGAATTGTTGTAACAATACTAGATATCTTAAAAGGAACAGCGGCTACACTAATTCCTTTTTATATCGCTACTGATATTCACCCCTTATTACTTGGTGTCATTGCTGTTATTGGTCACATTTATCCCGTGTTTGCTAAGTTTAAAGGAGGCAAAGCAGTTGCCACTTCTGGCGGCATTTTGATCGGTTATCAATGGCCATTGTTTATTATGGCGGTTGCTGTGTTCTTAGTTGCATTAAAAATCACAAAAATGGTATCATTATCTTCAATTATATTGGCGGTCGTTTTTATCGTTTACATTTCCATTTACACAATTTTTTCAGCAGATTACTTGTTTATGGCCGTGATTTATGTTTTAGCGCTATTCATTATTTTCCGTCACCGCGCCAACATTACCCGAATTCGAGCTGGCACGGAACCCAAAATCAGCTGGATGTAACCAGTGGAAGGACGTGTAATATGCAAATTAACATTAGCAACGACGCTCTCGATTGGTTTAAGAAAGAAATGGAAGTCGTATCGGGGGAAGCTGTTCGCTTTTTTGTCCGGTACGGCGGTTCAAGCAAACTGCAGCCTGGTTTTTCATTGGGAGTCACAAAAGATCAACCAAATGAAATAGCAGCCAAAGTAGAGCAAGATAAAGTTATTTACTTTGTTGAACAAAACGATGTTTGGTATTTTGATGGACACAATCTTGATGTCAGTGTTAACGATGACTTACACGAACTCGATTATTCATACACAAAATAAAAAAGCATGAGCTATTCATGCTTTTTTATTTTGCAGTTTATTCAGTTGCTCTAAATGGCCCTCACGTTGCAAAATTTCACGTTGGCGTTCGCCAAACAAATCAAAATGCGGATAATCCCCCCGTAAATCCATCCATTGACGTTGCAACCCGTACTGTTTCCCCCAATTTTCCAACTTATTTAAGTCGCAGCACCCCACTTTTGTGACCGTACTGCATCCTGGGAAACGATCATCTACCCAATAATGAGTCAAAAATGAAATTTCACCGCTCTCGACTCCTTGTTTCCAACATTCTAGTTCGTATCGTTTAATTCCGAACGCCATCTGGCACCTGCTTTTTGATTTCTTCGTATTTTTTATGCCATTCGGGGTTAACTTTTTGAATAGAAATCGGTCGGAATGACTCTTTTTTAACAACAATATGCTCAGACATTGCGGTTGCGGCAATTGTTCCGTCTTCGTGAATGATTTCATAGCCGTATTTTGTCCGCAAACGGCCGTGCTCCTCTACCCATGTTCGCACAAACGCTTTTTGGCCATATCGTAGAGCTGCCTTGTATTGAATGGAGATATCCATTACGGGTGATAGGTATCCATCTTTCTCCATACCAGCGTATGTAAAGCCTATATCTTCAATCAACTTGGTACGTCCTATCTCTAGCCAAATAATATAATTGGCATGATAGACGACGCCCATTTGATCGGTTTCTGCGTAACGGATTTCAATTTCTTTTTCACTTATAAACATGTCTATTTCACCTCTTTATCAGTATACAAGAAATTTCTTTTTGGTTGTACCAAATCAATTTCTTTAACTCCTTGGCTACAGCAAATAACCGATTACAAAGAGAAATAAGCTGTCGGGAAATTCCCCGGCAGCTTATTGAGTTGGTTCTTATACTTCTAGTAATTTGTTACGTAGCACCATTTGCAAGATACCGCCGTGACGGAAATAATCTACTTCCACTTCAGAATCAAAGCGTGCGAGTACTTGGAACTCCGTTACATTACCGTCTTCAGCAGTAGCTGTAACCGTAAGAACGTCGCGTGGTTTCACGTCATCAGTCAAGTTAACACTGATTGTTTCGCGTCCAGTTAATCCAAGAGAATCTGCGCTTTCGCCGTTAACGAATTGTAATGGTAGAACTCCCATCATTACAAGGTTTGAACGGTGAATACGCTCATAGCTTTCTGCGATAACTGTTTTGATGCCTAAAAGGAAGGTTCCTTTAGCTGCCCAGTCACGAGAAGAACCCATGCCGTAATCTTTACCAGTCAAGACTACAAGTCCTGTGCCTTGCTCCTGATACTTCATCGCTGCGTCATAAATCGCCATTGTTTCGCCCGTTGGCCAGTAAGTTGTGTACCCACCAGTTGTATCTGGTGCTACTTGGTTACGGATACGGATGTTCGCAAATGTTCCGCGCATCATAACTTCGTGGTTACCACGACGAGATCCGTAAGAGTTAAAGTTACGAGGCTCAACGCCGTTCTCGCGAAGATATAAACCTGCTGGCGTATCTTTACCAATCGCACCAGCTGGTGAAATATGGTCAGTCGTGATAGAATCTGCAAATTTCGCAACTACACGTAAGCCAGACAACGCTTGGATTGGAGCCGGTTCTTTAGAAAGTCCTTCAAAGAATGGCGGGTTTTGGATATATGTTGAGTTTGAATCAAATGCATACAATGAATCGTCATTTGTTTCAATCGCATTCCATGCTTCGTTTTCGTTAAATACATGCTCGTATTCTTTACGGAACAATTCTGGAGTAACCGTATCTTTCACTGTTTTCTTGATTTCTTCAGTTGTTGGCCAGATGTCTTTGAAGAAGACATCTTTACCTTCTTTGTCTTTACCAATTGGATCTACTGCAAAGTCGATATCCACTGTTCCAGCAAGTGCATAAGCTACAACTAGCATTGGAGATGCCAAGTAGTTTGCTTTGACAAGTGGGTGAATACGTCCTTCAAAGTTACGGTTACCAGACAATACAGACGATACCAGTAAATCGTTATCAAGAATTGCTTCTTCGATTTCTGGAAGCAATGGTCCTGAGTTACCGATACATGTTGTGCAGCCATATCCGACTAAGTTAAAGCCGATTTGGTTCATGTAATCTAGTAAACCAGAATCGTTCAAGTAACCAGTAACGACTTTAGATCCTGGAGCTAATGAAGTTTTCACATAAGCAGGTGGCGTTAATCCTTTTTCTACTGCTTTTTTCGCTACTAATCCAGCACCTAGCATTACGTATGGGTTAGAAGTGTTTGTACAAGACGTAATCGCTGCAATTGCCAGTGCACCGGTCTTCATTTCAGCAGTTCTGCCGTCTTTAAAGTTAACCGTTGCTGTTTTCGCAATTTCAGCTTCATCTAATGCAAAACCATGTGGCCCTTCTTCGCCTGTTACAGCTTTGTTGAACTCAGTTTTCATTTGAGATAACGGAATCAAATCTTGTGGACGTTTCGGTCCTGCAAGGTTTGGTTCGATTTCAGTAAGGTCAATTTCCACAAGGTCTGTGTAGATTGGTTCTTCGTTATCGACTGTAAAGAACATGTCGTTTGCTTGCAAATAGGTTTTTGTTACAGCAATTTGATCTGCATCACGTGCAGTTAAACGCATGTAATCAAGTGCTTCTTCGTCTACTGGGAAGAATCCGCAAGTAGCGCCGTATTCTGGAGCCATGTTGGCAATTGTTGCACGGTCGGCAAGTGGCAGTGTTGTAACACCAGGGCCGAAGAACTCAACAAATTTACCAACTACACCTTTTTTACGTAATGTTTGCGTCACTTTTAATGCCAAATCGGTAGCTGTTGCACCGTTTGGAAGTTCGCCTGTCATTTTAACGCCGATAACTTCTGGAATTGGGAAGTAAGAAGGTTGTCCAAGCATTCCCGCTTCAGCTTCAATACCACCAACGCCCCATCCAAGAACTCCGATTCCGTTAATCATTGTTGTATGAGAATCTGTACCAAACAATGTATCAGGGAAAGTTTCGAATGTGCCATCTGAGTTTTCTACAGCATGAACAACGTTTGCCAAGTACTCAAGGTTTACTTGGTGAACGATACCAGTTGCTGGTGGAACTGCACGGTAGTTATCGTATGCTTTTTGAGCCCAGCTAAGGAACTGGTAACGCTCGGCGTTGCGCTCAAATTCAAGCTCCATGTTGATACGAAGTGCATCTTGTGTCCCGTAGTTATCAACTTGTACCGAGTGATCAATTACAAGATCAACTGGAATTTCAGGGTTGATTTTGTCCGGGTCTCCACCCATTTCAGCCATAGCTGAACGAAGTGCAGCCAAATCAACGACTACTGGTACGCCTGTGAAATCTTGCAAGATAACGCGTGAAGGTTTGAATGGAACTTCTGCCTCTTTGTTCGCATCTTTGCCCCATTTTGCTAATTCTTCAACGTGCTCGTCTTTGATAACATATCCATCATGCTGACGCAATACAGATTCCAATAGAACTTTAATCGAATAAGGAAGGCGTGATACTTTAGCGATCCCTGCTTCTTCTAATGCAGCTAAACGATAATAATTATACGTTTTGCCGTTAAGCTCAAAAGAAGTGCGGCTGTTGTGCAAGCTGCTCTTTGCCATATGTGTGTTCCTCCTTTGAATCTTCTGAAAAGCCCGTGGTAGCGCTTCTCTCCTCTTCTATCATACCGAATGCAGGAGCATAAGTAAATTACATTAAAATTATAGAATGTGATAAGTTTTTTGAATGACTATTCTTTTTCGCCATCAAGTTTTCTTAAGGTCTTCTCTAACTGCTTAAAGTGGCGCTTTTCATGCAGTCCAACAAATGGAAACCATTGGCTCAGTGGAACTTTTCCGAATACCGGATGATCCATTGATTTTTGTGCAAGTTGTTCCGGCGTTGCTAAGCCATATACTTCGTACAAGAAATTATGCGAGTCATTTAATCGTTTTTTCATTTCTTCTAGTGTGACAAAATCGCTCGTAGGAATAACATTTTTGGGCGCCTCCACTTTAAACGACCGATTGGCTGTTAATGCAATTGGTTTTTTAAGAGCTTTTTCACTGGCATCGTTTTTAAGTTCTAGGGAAACACCTTTTGCAACTGTCGTTTCCATAAGTTGAAGATGATCTAAAATCTGAAGAGCTGACCATTCTTCCGCTGATGGTTTCTGGTTTAGTTTTTCATCCGTCATCCCTTCTACTGCCTGAAGAATTTGATTTCTGATTTTCGCATTATCTTCTTTGAACATGTTTTTTCCACCTTTTTTGTCTGATTGCCTATCTCTCTTAACATACCCTAATCTATTCGAATTATATACATTGTTTCGGAACGATTTCCTTGTTACCTACAACAACGCGATACATTTTCCCTAGTTGATCGTGGTACTGCGATCAACTAGGGAAAATACGTTCTATTTTTCTGAATTAATGGTATAATTTAAGGAAATCCATTTAGAAGAGGTGACGCATAATGCCTTATGGTTATGAAAAATTCCGACTGGATAACGGCATTAGTCCGAATACGGTTGTTCATGAAGTCCAATTGATTCGCTCGCTCTTCGCTTTTCTGAGACATACCTATAAAAAACCGGTAGAACCGCATGACATCCGTCCTTCTGATATCCAACAGTTTCTCCAGGACCAGCATGCATCAGGTATTAAAGACAGTACGTTGAACCGCAAACTAATTTACATTAGAAGATGGTTTGATTATATGTGGCAAATTGGACGCATACCAAACGATTTTATGCCCAAATTTAAATTTAATCGAAAGCTTGACTTGACGCCTTCTGATATCTATTTAAATTATGAAGATTTGCTGAAAAAGAAAGACGCTGTGCTGCAAACTGACAGTTTGTCGTTAAACGCCAAAATTCTCTATATTTTATATCTACGTGGCCTTCGCCTTCGAGATATGGTTACCATCGATGTTGATAATTTTGATGACCGCAATGGACAACTGACTTTAATCGTCGAGAAAAAAGACGGCTATCAATGCCGCCTAGAATTTTTAGACAAAGAGATTCCTGTCATGCTTGATGGAATCGAACGTGCTGTATTTCGTGGTACGCCGTATTTATTGTCATCTAAAGTGAAAAACGAATACACCTTATTTCAGATGGGCTCGCTATCTGATTACACAGAAGCACTATCCTCTTTTGTTGGCATGCCCATGCGCTCTGGCGATATCCGCTTTGCTTATGTTCATTATCTCTATTCAGTGAAACATAAAAACTTGGAAGACATTCAAGAAATACTTGGCGTCTCGATTGACTCAGCATCGCGTATCCTCAAAGACTCGCTCGTTCGACTGAAAAAAAGAGAAAGTGGCACAAATTAAAACAGCCTATCCCCGTGTAAATAGGGATAGGCTGTTTTACTAGTTCCAATCATGTGAAAAAACCAAAGTCCAAAGCAAAATTTAAAATAAGCAATGTATGAATTGCGACAAAAACCATTGCTTGTCTATTCAATTTCTCAACATTTTCGTATTGCATATGGACCACCCTCTCTTCTTAATAGTCTGATTATACTGAAAAGTGATTACAATAGCAAGGATTTTTTCTCCAAAGCGAGCTGCAAAAATTAACTATTTGAGTGTTGTTCGCAAGCTTGCGGTATACTTATAGTTACTTGCGAAAGGAGTGCATACTATGAAAAAAGCATTGTTGGTAGTAGATTACACAGTAGATTTTGTAGCAGATGATGGGGCCTTAACATGTGGAAAACCCGGGCAAGTTATTGAAGAGAAAATTTGTTCCTTGACTGAGGAATTTCTAGAAGATGGCGAGTTAGTAATCATGCCGGTGGATTTGCACGAAGAAAATGATGCCTTTCACCCAGAAGCAAAACTGTTTCCTCCTCATAACATAAGAGGAACTTACGGTCGCAAATTATATGGACGTCTTGCAGATATTTATGAAACACATAGTGAAAAGATCGTTTGGATGGATAAAACTAGGTATAGTGCTTTTGCTGGTACTCATTTGGAGTTACTTCTACGCGAACGAAAAATTGAAGAAATTCATATTGTTGGCGTCTGTACGGATATCTGCGTATTACATACAGCAGTCGATGCGTACAACAAAGGTTTCACCATTTATATTCATGAAAAAGGGGTTGCAAGTTTTGATCAAGCGGGGCATGACTGGGCTTTGCGCCACTTCAGCACAACCTTAGGCGCGCATCTTTTATAAGTTTTTTATGTTTTTATGTTTCAAATGTCCTGAATAAGGTTATATCTAAAGTGTAGCAATTATACATTACCTTAAAAGGAGCTGGAAAAAATGGGTTTTATTTTATATCTAATTATGGGTGGTATCATCGGTTGGATCGCAGGAATGATTCTTGGTAAAGATGTACCAGGCGGCATCATTGGTAACATTATCGCAGGTATCGTCGGTGCTTGGTTAGGCGGATTGATTCTTGGAGATTTAGGTCCAGCTATTTGGGGCGTAGCGATCATCCCAGCATTAATTGGTGCTTTGATCTTCGTATTTGTACTAAGCCTGATTATGGGTTCTATGAGAAAAAGATCATAAAACTTACTAAAAAAGAGTGGACAATTGTCCACTCTTTTTTTCTTTAATTAAATTCTTCTTCATATAACCGATAATAATGAAGGACATCCGCTACATATTCATCACTGTGATTGTATTGAAAAATAGCATTCTCTAAATCGCCTTCAGCCGCACCATTTTGTGATAAATAATTCGCAGCACTGTAAAGAGAGTCCGCTAAATTATATGGATCGGCAATGCCGTCTCCATTGCCATCAACTCCGTATCCACCATAATAGGCAATGACGTCGAGATTTGTTTTATCTTCTTCACTAATATCGCCTTGGCCTTGACCTGAACAACTGGGATGGCTCCACCCGACAAATGTACAAGGCATAAATTGCAAATGTCCTTCTGCACCAACTGGCGATAATAACGGATCCATCGTTGAAAACCTAGTTTCAATCCGGTGATGAGCTGCCAGTAACGTCCAGGGGATGTTATAGGCGTCTGCCGCTTCTTGATAAAGCGGAATGTTTTCTTCCGGTACTTTGAGTTCGATCAAATGGCTTGGTGCTTCTTTTATTTTGTCAACTACTGAAGTTGCATTAAAAAGCATAAACAGGAGGACCCCAACCGTCGCTATAACGACCGCTGCAGGGATAAACAAAATCAGACAACCTAGTTGACGCTTGTATTTTTTGGGTATTTTCTTTTTTTTCATTTCTCCACACCTAATCATTCCTTTGTTTTAGTGTAGCATATCTGCTGTTGCAATACCTTTTCTCGTCAATAGACTGCTTATATAAAAGCTGAAAATAACTTTAATTTTCTGAATACTTCTGATAGAATTATTCATTAGGACAGGAGGTGAAAATTATGTGGGAAGATTTCAAGAAATTTGCTTTGAAAGGAAATGTTCTCGACCTTGCTGTAGCGGTGGTTATTGGAGCTGCTTTTGGGAAAGTCGTTTCTTCTTTAGTTGAAGACATCATTATGCCAGTAGTTGGCATATTAGTAGGCGGAATAAGCGTTGAAAATTGGAGTTATACATTTAACGATGTTGTTTTAAATTACGGTTTATTTATCCAATCGATTATTGACTTTTTCATTATTGCTTTCTCTATCTTTATGGTGATCCGTCTCTTTACAAAAATGAAACGCAAGAAAGATGTACCTGCTGAGGAAGAACCAGAAGTGTTGGACAAAACGCAGGAAATCCTTTTAGAAATTAGAGATCTCTTAGGTAAAGAAAAAAAAGAACTTTGACTAAGCCTTGATCTATAAAGTCACAAACACTAAATTCAGAACACAAAAGGAGTGCCCATTCGTTTGTGAATGGGCACTCCTTTTATATTAATCGTTGCTTCAAAAAGATTTTTTAAAAGTAAGTCCACTTATTTTCAGCCCCACTAAATCTCACCGTATAGCCAACGTCAAAACAAGCTAAACAACAAAATTTTAATTTAACTTTATTATTTTCAACAAAAAACATACCTTCTCTAAAGTCCTGAATATCCAGAATTCTTCAAGAATTGATATGTTTTAAAGCTTTAATTTTCTTCGATTAATTTGCCTAAGTCTTTTTTAATATCTTCAACGGGTACATCTTCAAAGCCGTCGTAGTTATTAACGACAACCCCTTTTTGGTCCACTAGATAAAAATTAGTACCGTGTATGACCTGATCACTCTCAGGGTCATTTCGGACAAATGAACTAAAGTTATTTTTTGCAAAATCAGTGATTTCCAGTTGGGTATAGCCTGTTAGCAAATGCCATTTCGATTCATCTGGAACCGAATACTGAGCCAAATAGTTTTGCAGCGTTTCAGGTGTATCCACGACCGGATCAACGCTAAATGCTACAATTTTATAATCTTCCAAACCCGATGCAGCCAACTCTTGTTGAATATCGCTTAAATTGAAGGTCATCGGTGGACAAACCGTCGTACAATTTGTAAAAACAAAAGTCGCTAGCCAAGGCGTTCCTTTTAAATCTTCTAAGCTCACTGAATCTCCACGTTGATCTGTATAAGAAAAATCTTCAATTGTAGAACTACCACATGCTGATAATAGCAGCACCAAACTTACTAATGCTGAAAAAGAAATAAATCGCATAAAACTGCCTCCACTCTTTCATCTCTTTCATCATAGCGAAAGTATAGAAACAGCACAATACATGTTAAACCGCCATTGTCACGATTTTGTGAAATCAAGACAGCTTTAATGTGATGAGTGCATCGTGAATGGCGACTAATTTCGCTTCCACACGGTGCATCAAATAAAAAGATACAAAAATAGGGAAACCAAGTTCTTGAACCCATTGCATCCACTCAGCCATAAGCTTTACCTCCTCATTCATCTGATAAAAAAAGCTCTCCCAAATTAGGAGAGCTTCGTGATTATACTTCGTATTCTAATACATTTCGTTCGATGACTCGTGCACCTTTTATCGAAGTGAAAGAAGAACCTTCGACTTCAAAGACGTTTTGTGTGATGATTGCTTGCATACCTGTCAGCAATTCCGCATCTGTCACATTCGCACGCGGCTCATCTACGGTCAACGTCACATCTTTTCCTGCAGCAGTTGTGAAAATCAATTCTAATGTTTTTGCCATCTGTACTCCTCCTCAAAATAATTACTGATAGATTGTCATTGCGGATTGTTTTTCAACATCCATCAATGTCTTCGTTCCGAAATTCGTCAAGACAGCGGCTGTTTCAAAGATTCCATCTGCAGCTGCTGCTTCTTTGACATTATGGTACGATTTAAACTTTCTCTTTACTTTGCCGTTAACATCCAACCCATTATCGTAGGTAAAACGAATGCTAGCGTTCTTAAAATCACTAAAGGCCATGTTCTTCACCTCCTTTCATTCGCTATATAGACACAGATAGAAAAAAGAGATACATTTTTGATGAATTTCTTTCTAAATCCTTCTATAATAGAAGTAATGGAAAAATGAGGTGAAACAATATGGAACTGAATGGCTGGTTTTTGTGGTTTATCCTATTTTGGGTATTCGTACTGGTAGGACTTTTTGCCATTGGTGGATATTTCATGTTCAGAAAGTTTCTGAAGTCTATGCCGAAAGAAGACGGACTTTCAGATTTGAACTGGGAAGAATACTACGTTGATAAAACGATTCATTTATGGGGCGACGAAGAAAAGGCAATGTTAAACGAGCTGGTTCAGCCGGTTCCTGATTTATTTCGTCCGGTAGCAAAACAGAAAATCGCCGGCAGAATCGGTCAGGTTTTACTTGAAGAAAAAGCTAAAAAAATGAAACTCGAGCATATTATCCGTGGGTATATCCTAGCAACCCCAAAGCGAGATCATAAATTTCTGCGAAAAAAACTAGCAGAACTTAAAATTGATGTAAGTCCGTACGAACAATATTTTGAACAGTAAAAAGCGCTACTCCCTTAAGTGGGAATAGCGCTTTTGTTTTTTGCTGCGATTTTTTTATATTGCCAAAGCATTGAAATTCGCCACGGCCAAAGCATACCAAAGGCCAAAATCCAGAACATGCCTGCTAGTTCGCCAATGTCTATACTCGAACTCAAAACGACTTTCCCAATAACTCGTACTAGCAATAGCCCGAACAAGATAAAGACAAAGGCTTTTGACTTTTTCAAGTAAATATCTCCATCACGGACTTCAAATCGGGAAGTCCATATTAAGACAGTTGAAAAAAGAATGCCTACTGCTAGCGCCTCGAGAATCTGCATGGGCGGAACGCGAAAAAACGGAAAGATGAACATCAATGCACCGGTTGACATAAAAAATGGCGGCAAAATGATTTTCTTGACCGTCGCCGGTTTTTTTGCCGATTTTGTACGGATAAACATTGCCAGCAAACCCATCGCAAAAGCACCGACCGTTGAAACGATCAAATACACTTCGGCAGGGATTTGATCAAACATTTAAACTCTCCTCCAACCCATTTAATCGGTGACGTAACTCATCGATTGGCACAAATCGTGCAAAACGGTTTATTTCTTTTCCTTGTCGGAACAATAAAACGACAGGTGCTGTAAAAAGCATCAGCTGTCCTGCCAATTCTGGCATTTCGGCAGCATTGACCAAATAGAAAGGCGTTTTATAATCATCTTCAAAATCTTCAACTTGAGGACGTAAGCCTTCACAAACTGAGCAATTGTCTGTTTTGACAAAAAGTAAAAATGACTGTTCTTCACTAATTTTAGATTGATATTCTTCTATCTTTGTAATGGTTTCCATCATTTCCACCTGCCTAACGTCAATTTAAAACCCTTGGAAATCACCAAAAATTGGACTTAGAATACGAATTAGATACGTCATACCATCAAAAAACAATAGTATGCCCACACCAATCATAACATAGCCACCAATTTTCATGATTTTTTGGTTATGCTTACGTAACCAACCCATGCGGGCGACAAAGAACGATAAGACGAAAAACGGAATAGCAAAGCCAAGAACATAGGCCAACATATACCAAACACCAGATCCTGGATTAGTGGCAGCAAGAGCATAAATAGCTGCAGTGATAGGCCCCGTACACGGTGTCCATCCGGCAGCAAACGCTAACCCGATAACGAATGTTCCTAAAAATCCAGACGGACGATTCTTAAACGAAAACTTGCGATCTTGCATAAGGAATTTCGGTGAAAAGACACCCACAATCATCAACCCAAATAGAACAATAAAGATAGCACCTATTTGACGGATCAAGTCATCATAAAGGACAAACCATTCATAGAAAAACGATGTACTGAAACCGAGTGCAATGAATATTGTTGAAAATCCTAGTAAGAAAAATAGAGTATGATACATCCCTCGTCGTTGCATAACTTTTTTATCGTTCTTTATTTCATCCATCGTCATACCCGTTATATAGGATAAAAATGCAGGATACAAGGGCAATGTACATGGCGAAATAAAACTTAAAAAGCCAGCACCAAAAGCCAAAAATAAATTAATATCAGATGCCACTAGTAATTCTCCTTCCTGTGTTCTTCTCATCTTACCAAATTTAAAGATGAAACACTGCTCTAGCACCTGTGAAATCTTTGTGGACAAATAATCTATTACAACCCTCTATTTTTTCCACGAGATTACTTGCTGCTTGCTTACTTCTAAGAAAAGTAAGCAAGCTCTCGTCTTATTCGCAAGTAATTCTGATTTTTTGTTGTTAGCGTTTTTTGGTTTTTTGCTATTATACTTATGTAATTTACTACATAGTAAGTAAAAATACAGCTACTTTATGAAGTATTTTGGTCACACCAAATATTCGGGTGTTAGAGTTTCTTCATTACTACCCAACTAATAATGCGCGGAGGCAACACACCGAGGAATGCGACAATCTTCAATAAAAATATTCCTAGAGCATATTGTTTTTTCCGTTCTTTAAAAAACCCGCCTAATTCCAAAAATACGCGTATTACACAAAAAATAGAAGCCGATTTTCCAAGGGGAAGAGGAAAATCGACTTCTATGGACCGACAGCGAGTACCAATCGCTAGCGGCTCTATAGGGAATGGACTGTTTACCCGATGAGTTGCTTGGCAAGTCCCAATTGATGATGTACTTGTTCAAAACCTGTGCCTCCCAGTGAGTTTCTTCTCTCGACTGCAGTTCTCGGCTTTAAGGTATGGTAAATGTCTTCATCGATTAGCGAACTTGCTTGTTGAAGGTCAGCAAGTGGCAAATCTTTTAAGAAATATCCACGCTGAATGCAAGTGAAAACGAGTTTCCCGGTCACGTCATGCGCTTCTCTAAACGGCATCCCTTTGGCAGCAAGATAGTCCGCCAATTCGGTAGCATTCGAAAAATCCATGTGTACCGCTTTTTCCATAGATTCTGTACGCACTGTCATGGTCCGGATCATGCCTTCAAAAATCGGCAAAGAACCCAGTAAGGTATGGACCGTATCAAACATACCTTCTTTGTCTTCTTGCAAGTCTTTGTTATAAGCCAGTGGCAGGCCTTTCAATGTCGTCAGCAAGCCAAATAAATTGCCGTAAACACGTCCCGTTTTTCCACGTATTAATTCTGCCATATCGGGATTTTTCTTCTGCGGCATAATACTTGATCCTGTAGAGAACGTATCATCTAACTCGATAAAACGAAATTCCTCACTCGACCATAGAATAATTTCTTCCGCAAAACGCGACATGTGCATCATCAACATCGACGAATTGCTAAGAAATTCCAAAATAAAGTCACGGTCACTGACAGCGTCTAAACTATTTTGATAAACAGTTGAAAATCCTAGCAGTTTTGCTGACATTTCGCGGTCAATCGGAAAAGTTGTTCCCGACATCGCTCCCGCTCCAAGCGGTGAAATATCGATGCGTTTCAACGATTCTGTTAACCGTTCTTTATCGCGCTGCAACATCCAAAAATACGTCATCAAGTGATGACCAAAAGAAATGGGTTGTGCACGTTGAAGATGCGTATAACCTGGGACAATCGTTTCCACATGCGCTTCCGCTTGCGTGACAATCGCATCTTGGAAAGCCGTAACGGCATCAATAATTTCGCCAACACGATTTTTCAAATACAAATGCATATCTGTCGCTACTTGGTCATTCCGACTTCTGGCTGTATGCAATTTACCGCCAACTGGACCTATTTCATCGATCAACTGTTTTTCTAAGTTTAAGTGGATGTCTTCATTTGATACGCTAAACTCCAAATCCCCGTCTTGCGCTTTTTGTTTAAGTGTCGCAAGACCAGACAAAATAAGCTTTGCATCTTCTTTAGAAAGAATTTCGCAAGCAGACAGCATTTTTACATGCGCCGTGCTGCCTTCCAAATCTTCCATGACCAACTTTTGGTCATAAGCAATGGAAGCACCAAATTCATCGACCCACTGTTCGGCCGATTTTTGAAAACGGCCGCCCCACAGTTTGGTCATGCTTTCACCTTCTCTTTTAAGTCTTCAGGAACTGCCACTTCTTTTTTGTTGACCATAGAGTTCACAACTGTCGGAAGACCCCATAACTCAATAAAGCCAACTGCAGACGCGTGGTTAAATGTATCATCTGTCGAGTACGTCGCTAATTGTTCATTGTAAAGTGAATTTGCTGACTTACGTCCTTCGATTATGGCATGACCTTTAAACAACTTCACACGCACAGTTCCGTTAACAAACACTTGCGTTTCTTTTAAGAACGCTTCAAGTGCAACACGTAACGGAGAGAACCACAAACCTTCATAAATTAATTCAGTCAATTTTTTCTCGATTACTGGTTTGAAATGAGCCATTTCTTTCACCAACGTAATATCTTCCAACTCTTTATGCGCTGCGATTAATGTCATCGCTGCAGGAGCTTCATATACCTCACGAGATTTGATCCCGACTAAACGGTTTTCAATATGGTCAATTCTGCCGACACCATGTTTCCCAGCAATCTCATTTAGTTCTAAGATCAATTTAGAAAATGAGTACGAAATACCGTTTAATTGAGTTGGAACTCCGTTAACGAATTCGATTTCAACAATATCCGCTGTATCTGGTGTTGTTTCAAGAGAATTTGTAATGTCATAAGCTTCTTCTGGTGGAGTAGTCCATGGGTTTTCCAATACGCCACATTCGTTGGCACGTCCCCATAGATTTTGATCGATTGAAAATGGGCTATCCAAATTCACTGGGATTGGAATATTATGCAGTTTTGCATAAGCGATTTCTTCATCACGTGACCATCCCCATTGTCTAACTGGTGCTACAACTTCAAGATTCGGGTTTAACGACTTGATCGAAACTTCAAAACGTACTTGATCATTGCCTTTGCCCGTACACCCATGTGCTACTGCAGTTGATCCAGTTGCTTCTGCAATTTCAACTAATTTTTTTGAAATCAGTGGACGAGACAAGGCAGACACCAATGGATATTTCCCTTCATACAATGTATGAGCTTGCAACGAGATTAATGCATATTCATCTGCAAATTCGTCTCTTGCATCAATCATATAACTTTCAACCGCTCCCACTTGAAGCGCTTTTTGTTTAATAAAATCCAAATCTTTTCCTTCCCCGATATCCAGGCACACAGCGACAACGTCGTAGCCTTCTTCTTTGAGCCACGGGATGGCCACCGATGTATCTAATCCACCTGAGTATGCGAGTACAATCTTTTTAGTCAATATGAAAACCTCCAATGTATTTTTATGCAAATTATTATATGAATATACACATAATATCATGGATATTTAGTAAGTGCAACACATACGAGCAGAAATTTTCAAAAAAAAAAAGCAGCCGCAGCTACTTTTTGATTACTCATTTAGTTCTCCACTTATAGTATATTCATGCGTATCAAGATCGATACGCACTTCAGACATTTTTCCTGCCTCCATATTGCTGAACAAAAATCCGATTTCGTTGTCGCGAACAATTGGTTGCCCCATCATAATCAATTTTGGCAATTGCTCGCCATTGATAAATGCTTCAAGTGCTTCTGATTGTTTGACAGAATCCTCGTCCGTTAGAATCGTAATGGTTTCCGCCTCTCCTTGCATAGGAAAAGACTCTGCAAGCGGACCTTGATAGTCCATGCTAACTTTCATCCCTGTACGAATATCACGAATTACACCTTCAGTCGTTTTAGCGCCATCACTTAACTGAACGTTAACATCTTCAGGAATGCTGAAATAGATATTATTGACAAGGATGCTTTCTCCATCGACTTGAGTGATAAATCCTTCTTCTGTCATACTTTTTTGTTCGACTGCCATCTCCGGTTCGTCTTTTTCTTTTGTTTTAGCCGGTTCAGTTTCTTCATTTGAGCATGCTGCAAGTAGCAGGATACTAGCTAAAAATAAACTCCATTTTTTCAAAGCTACCCATTCCTTTTCCTGTAAATTCGTGATGTCTACACTGTTCAATTAATTTTACCTGTTATACGAAATAGTTGCAATTATCCGCCGAGCTATACTTTACTGTAGTAGAAAATGCCATCTTTACTCAACTGCTCTATGATGGAACCGTCTTCTAACAAGTAGTCAATTTGGCCAATGGTTTCCGATAAGGTAAGTCCTAATTCTTTTTCGTAAGCATGAGCAAACAGTTCTTTTGTCAGTTCATAAACCGTGCACTGACCTTTCCCAATAATGCCAAGCGTTTTCATGGCACGTTGATGTTGCTTTGTTAAACGAGAAGTAATCAATTCGTTGACATTGCGTACTTCTTCACCATGACCACTGTAAATCACATCAATCGGCATTTTTAGTAAGCGTCTGAGCGAAGCATTATATTGAAGCAACGATTTCGGGCGGCCGAGTGCAGGATCTAGTGGTGGTTCTATTAATGGATTGGAAGATACAGTCGCGATCACATGATCGCCTCCAATCATTTCACGCGTCTGTGCATTCCAAAATGATAAGTGGCTCTGTGCATGTCCCAGTGTTTCAAGAACTTGCCACTCAGTGTGTCCTGGTAGCGTATCTCCTTCATTAATGAACATATCTAGTGGACGATTGCCCATTAAATTTAAGGGCCGTTTCATTTTTTTAACCCAAAAATGCAAATCGCCTGGAACTCCTTCTTCCTTTAATCTTTCCAAGTAAAATGCGTCATGGTAATCAAAAAAATCTTGGTCACGGCGAAGCCAAGGATCATTATAAGGATGTCCGTATAATTTCGCGTTCTCAAAGCCGTCTACCCACCCCGAATGATCCGGGTGATGATGCGTTAGTACAACTTGGTCAACATCTTTTGGTTCTGCACCAAATTCTTTAAGTCCCGCTTTTAAAGCGAGCCAAGCTTCGGGAGTTTTAGGTCCGGCATCGATCAAAGTTAGCATGTCACCTTGTATCAAGTAAGAATTAACATCTCCTACAGCAAACGGTGTCGGAATAATAATCTTATGTAAAGTCAAATTAACCCTCTCCTCTAAGTGAATCACTATTCATCTATCATACATGGAAAATTTGAAATCGTCACTTCTTTACGCTATTTGACAAAGAGTCAAGCTATCCTCTATAATTTATTAACATATGTGAGCGAAGATAAAGATTAGTACACAAAGTGAAGGTGTCAAGAGAGTGTTGCTTTAGCTGAAATGCACGCCCCCTCTCCTTTGTAGAACCTGCTTTTGAGCTGCCGTGAAAACACGGCCGTCTGTCCGCGTTATGGATATTGAGTGGTGTCTTCATGGCAAACTTAGGTGGTACCGCGGAAACAAAGCGTTTTCGTCCTTGTATAAACAGGGACGAATGCGCTTTTTATTATGAGGAAAGAGAGTGATACCAATGAAAATTGTCTGTGTTGGAGCCGGATCCATGGCTGAATCCATGATTCATGGCTGGATCAATAAGCGAATTATGAAACCAGAAGAAATTTCGGTGATGAACCGATCAGATCAGGACCGACTTGAATTTCTAAGTGACGAATATGGTGTAAATATCGTTTGCGAGGAACAAACAGAATTAAAAGATGCCAATTTCGTCTTACTTGCGATGAAACCAAAAGATGTAGAAGCAGCACTCAGTGGAATTAAAGAAAAATTGACGGGGAACACGGTTATCTTGTCTGTCGCAGCAGGCGTTTCAATCGCAACGATTCAAAAACATGTCGGAGATTTTCCAGTCGCACGTGCAATGCCAAATACTTCTGCGAAAATCGGGAAATCGGCGACCGGCGTCGCATGGAGCAAACACGTTTCGCTGGAACAGCAACATGAATTACGAGATCTACTGTCGTCGATTGGCGGTGTCACAGTCGTTGAAGAAGAACAATTGCATGCCGTTACTGGAGTTGCAGGAAGTGGACCAGCTTATATTTATTATTTTGCTGAAGCAATGACTGAAGCGGCTATTGAAAATGGATTGTCCCCTGCCGATGCAAAAAAACTAGTACGCCAAACTTTTGCAGGTGCTGCTGAAATGCTGCAACAAGAAGATTTTGCTGAGTTGCGAATAAAAGTAACCAGTCCAAACGGCACAACTGCAGCAGGTCTGAACTCACTGGCAGAAAATAACTTTAAAGACATTGTCGGACAATGTGTCACGAAAGCCTCCCAACGATCTCAAGCGCTTGGAAAAGAATTTAAATAAATGCTGCTGTATAATTTGTAGTTGTATCTATATGAGGAGGGCATTCCATGGCAAAGCTATTTGAATCATTTACAATCAAAGAAACTGTTTTTAAAAATCGTATCGTTATGGCACCGATGTGTATGTACCAAAGCGATCAAGAAGATGGCAAAATAACAGACTGGCACCGCGTTCATTATCCAAGTCGTGCAGTCGGAGGCGTCGGTCTCATTATTACAGAAGCAACAGCAGTTCAACCACAAGGTCGCATTTCATCAAGAGATCTTGGCATTTGGAATGATTACCAGATTGATGGACAAGCAGAAGTTGTCCGGTTGATGAAACAAAACGGTGCCAAAACTGGCATTCAATTGGCACACGCTGGTAGAAAAGCAACAGTTGACGGCATTATCTATTCTGCAAGTGCTATTGCTTTTGATGACAGCTATCAAACACCCAAAGAAATGTCTTTAAGAGACATTGAAGAAACAATTGAAGCGTTTAAAAACGGAGCGATCCGCGCGAAAAAAGCCGGATTCGATGTCATCGAAATTCATGCAGCACATGGATACTTAATCAACCAATTCTTGTCTCCTTTAATCAATAAACGGAGCGACTTATACGGCGGTAACGCTGAAAACCGTTATCGTCTTTTGAAACAAGTCATAGATGTTGTCAATGAAATATGGAATGGCCCGCTATTCGTTCGAATTTCTGCGCACGATTACAGTGATGGGGGCATGACACCAGAGCAATATGTAGAAATGTCGCAATGGATGAAACAGCAAGGCGTCGATTTAATCGATGTTAGTTCTGGTGCTGTGGTACCAGCCCGCATATCGGTATTCCCTGGCTACCAAGTACCATTTGCAGAAACCATCAAAAAGCTCACACCAATTGCGACTGGTGCAGTTGGCTTGATCACTAGTCCGTTGCAAGCAGAAGAGATTCTCCAAAATGAGCGTGCAGATATGGTCTTCCTGGCACGTGAGCTGCTTCGCGACCCTTATTGGGCATATACTGCTGCTAAAGAACTTAAAGCGGAAATCACCGCTCCAGTGCCGTATGAACGTGGTTGGGTATAAGGCGGTTGCAAAATACTTCAGATTTAGTATACTTAAGATAACGTAAAAAACCGAATGCTTTCGCATTCGGCCAGCTGTATGCCGCCACGAGAGCGGTTGGCTGGAATATAGGCTTAAAAATAACCGTCATTCCACGCCACATGGGACGGTTATTTTTTTTTGTTAATGACCAAAATCATGGAAACGACAAGTGTTAACGCGCTGATCGTTAATCCGATACTCGCAAAAACGAGACCGAATGATTCTGTGATGGTCATGATACCACCCCCTTTCAACGGGAATGGCCAAACCGCCCTCATACAACTGTAACTTTATTTTAACACAAAAAGAACGTATGTTCTATTATTTCCAAAAATAATTTTATCATTAACCAAAAAAAGCCATTCCCTAGGAATGACTTGGCTGTTTTTTCCTAATTTTTTTAGCGTGCTGTAGCCATTCCAACTCTAAAAAATCGTGAGCGATAAATCCATGTGGCTGTATTTCCCTCATTTGTTTCAACAAAAATTTGTCGTCTTCTGGTAAAAAACGTGCACTAATATGATTCATGATTAATGTAGTAGCACCAGCTAAACGAGCTGTTTTAGCAGCATCATATACGGTTGAATGGCCATATTCGCCAGCCATCTTTTTAGCAGTTCCATCGAAGGTTGCCTCATGCACTAAAACATCAGCCCCTTGACTCAACTCGACAGCAGCGTGACAAAACCGCGTATCTCCCAGAATTGCAACAACAAATCCTCGCTCTTCTGGCTCAGTTACATCTTCACTACGGACTAATTGACCAGTAAGGGTTTCCACATCTTCCCCATTTTTTAACTTCGCTAGTAACGGACCTTTTGGAACACCAAGAGCTAGTGCTTTGTTAATAAGTAACTTCGGCGGCAATGGTTTTTGGGTAATTCTAAAACCATAGGACGGAATAACATGATCTAGCAACCGGGTTTCTACTGTCATTAGCTCATCCTCAAATAACAAACCTTCTACTAATTCATGATAAACAACCGAGTAAGTTAAATGCGTACGACTCAATTTTAACGTCATTTCGATGTATTCTTTAATTCCCGAGGGACCATAAATTTCAAGTGCTTCATCCCCTCCTTGGAATGACCGAGACCCAAGAAGGCCAGGCAAGCCGAAAATATGATCTCCATGCATATGAGTAATAAAGATTTTTTCGATTTTGCGCGGCTTAATGGTTGTATGGAGAATTTGGTGCTGCGTCGCTTCTCCGCAGTCAAATAACCAAACAGTTCCCCTTTCTTCCAGCAATTTTAGTACTAATGCAGAAGTATTACGTTGTTTAGAAGGCATTCCAGCACCGGTACCAAGAAATAATAATTGCATATGTCTCCTACTTTCTGTCATGTTCATGATCGTCAAGAAAATCTTTACTAAAGCTTGTTTGGGAATCGTAGTTTGCTTTTTTTATTTTTGTTCCTCGTGTTAAGACACTTTTCCCAAAACGACTTTCCAGTTTAGCCATCAAATCGAGGATGGGTTCTTCTTTAGCATGTTCTTGGAAATTGAAAATCGACAATTGTTCTGTCATATCGACTTTAGCAGCCACATTCGACACCGTCACGCCAATCAGCCGCAAAGGCTCACCGTTCCAATGCTTCGTAAACAATTGCCATGCATTGCGGTGAATATCATCGGCTTTCCAAACCGTGTTGTTTAGCGTAACGCTGCGCGTTCTGTTTTTCCAATCAGAGCTGCGGGTTTGAATGCTGACGGTGGGACCCGCTAATTCTTTAGCTTCTAGACGGTTAGCCACTTTTTCACTGAGCTGACGAAATAAGGCTTTTAAATTTTGTTCATCTGTTTCATCTACCGGTAGGGTAGTTGACGTACCCACACTTTTTGTATCATAAATCGAATCGGGATCAACTTGACGGTCATCGATACCATTGGCACGTGCCTGCAGGCGAACTCCATTTTTACCCATCTTTTCTTTAATCAACCCTTCATTTGCTAGAGCCAACTCACCGATCGTTTCGATTTTCAAATTTTTTAGCCTCGTTGCTGTACTGTCACCAATACCATGCATATCAATGACGGGATTTGGCCATAGTAAAGTTTGAATATCGCGTTTTCGCAATATCGTAATGCCCATCGGTTTTTTCATATCGGAAGCCGTTTTGGCTAAAAATTTATTAGGAGCAATGCCAATAGAGCAAGGCAAGTCTAATTCGGCAAGCAAACGTTGTTGAATGTTTTTAGCAATTTCAAGTGCATGCTGTTGTTGTGTCAATTCCGTGACGTCCACATAGCCCTCGTCAATCGATACGGGTTCGACCATCTCCGTATAGGAACGCAAAATCTCGAACATTGCTTTAGAGGCTGTCCGGTAACGTTCAAAATTCGGTGGCAATACTAAAAGTCCAGGAAACTTACGTTTGGCTTCATGTACTTGCATCGTCGTGTAAATGCCATAGGCTCTCGCTTCGTAGGAACACGTAACGATAATGCCTTTACGTTCTTTGGGATTTCCAGCAATAGCAATCGCTTTGCCTTTTAGTTCCGGATTGTGTGATTGTTCAACGGAAGCATAAAAACTATTCATATCAATATGAAAAATAACTCGGCTAGCCATAAAGCGCTCTCCACTTTTCTTTTCTTTTCAGTGTATCAAAAAAAGAGAGAACATACATCCTGTTCTCTCTTTTCTGTGAAGCTTCTATTAGTTAGTTGGTAGTTGATTCTTTAACAATTTCAACGAGTAATTCCGTCAATTTTTCAAGTTCTTCGATTGGCATCCGTTCATTTTTTGTATGGATTTCTTCATAGCCTACACATAAGTTAACAGTAGGGACACCAAAACCGTTGAAAATATTAGCATCACTACCGCCTCCACTTGTTAGGATTGGCGACGGACGACCGATTTTAGCTGCTGCTTTTTGAGCAATTTCAACAACTGGATCCATGTCATCAAAGTAGAATCCTGGATACATTAGTTTAACTTCTGTTTTTGCACGTCCACCTAGGTTTTCTGCTACTTGTTCAAAAACAGTTTCCATGTGGATAGTTTGTGCAGCTAGTTTGTCTTCGCTAATTGAACGTGCTTCTGACAAAATATGGACTTCATCACAAACAATATTAGTAGCACCGCCACCTTCAAAATGTCCGATATTTGCTGTTGTTTCTTCATCTATACGGCCTAAGGTCATTTTAGCAATCGCTTTTGCAGCAATACTAATAGCTGAAATTCCTTTTTCTGGTGCAATTCCAGCATGTGCTGTTTTCCCATAAATGGTCGTCCACAATTTCGCTTGGTTTGGTGCAGCTGTAACAATACCCCCAACTTTACCGTCGCTGTCTACGGCATAGCCGTATTTTGCAATTAATAGCGAAGGATCCATTTCTTTCGCACCGACCAAGCCACTTTCTTCTCCAGCTGTAATAACCAATTGAATATCGCCATGCTCAATTTGCTGTTCCTGAAGCACCCGGATC
Source organism: Planococcus faecalis (assembly GCF_002009235.1). Taxonomy (NCBI): domain Bacteria; kingdom Bacillati; phylum Bacillota; class Bacilli; order Caryophanales; family Caryophanaceae; genus Planococcus; species Planococcus faecalis. The sequence goes on along the minus strand of NZ_CP019401.1, from coordinate 1,613,135 downwards.
ATTTCAAACAAAGCAGCAATACCTGCTTTGTCATCTGCACCTAAAATCGTCGTGCCGTCTGAATAAACGTAGCCGTCACGAATTTCAGGTTTAACACCTACTCCCGGTGTAACGGTGTCCATGTGAACTGTGAAATATATAGGCGCAACATGACTTAATGTTCCCCGCAGTGTAGCAATAATATTACCTGCACCATGACCTGTAACTTCAGCTGTATTGTCTATTACAACATGAAAACCCATCGCTTCAAGCTTAGTTTTTAAAATTAGAGAAATGACGCCTTCGTGTTTTGTTTCAGAATCAATTTGAAGCAATTCCAAAAATTCATCCATTAATCTTTCGCTATTCATCTAAAACACTCCTTCTATATCTTACAGCGGCATATTGCCGTGTTTTTTTGCAGGACGCGTATCTTTTTTATTGCGCATCATTTCTAATGCTTGAATCAATTTGATGCGCGTTTCGCGTGGGTCAATAACATCATCGACCATGCCACGAGCAGCCGCAACATAAGGATTCGCGAACTTAACACGGTATTCCTCAATTTTTGCTGCACGCGTTTCTTCTGGGTTGTCGCTTGCCGCGATTTCGCGTGCAAAAATGATATTCGCTGCGCCATTTGGACCCATAACCGCAATTTCTGCATTTGGCCATGAATAAACCAAATCTGCACCGATAGATTTAGAGTTAAGTGCAACGTAAGCACCGCCGTATGCTTTTCTTAGGATCACAGTCATTTTAGGCACAGTTGCTTCTGAATAAGCATATAAAATTTTCGCTCCGTGACGGATAATACCGCCGTGTTCTTGCTTAATACCTGGGAAAAATCCTGTAACATCTTCAAATGTAATCAGCGGAATATTAAACGAATCACAGAAGCGAATAAAACGGGCTGCTTTATCAGAAGAATCGATATCAAGCCCGCCTGCCATGACTTTCGGTTGGTTACAGATTAACCCAACCGTTTCCCCTTTGATGCGTGCCAGGCCAATAACAATGTTACGCGCAAATTCTGGTTGCACTTCCATGAAACTGTCTTTATCGACAACTTGCTCAACTACCTTACGCACGTCATATGGCCGAATCGCTTCAAAAGGGACGACGTCAGCTAAATCTGGACGGTAATCATCTTCTTCTCCACCATCCAGACGTGGAGGCATTTCCGTATTATTCTGCGGCAAATAGCTAATCAATTGACGTACCATTTCCAGCACTTTTTGTTCTGAATCCCCACGGAAGTGCGCATTGCCGCTAATTGCTGTATGTACTTTCGATCCTCCAAGGTCTTCAGAGGAAATTTTCTCACCAGTAACGGTTTCAATGACTTTCGGTCCAGTAATAAACATTTGGCTCGTTTTATCGACCATAAACACAAAGTCCGTAATCGCTGGCGAATAAACTGCGCCACCTGCAGAAGGTCCCATAATAACAGAGATTTGCGGAATAACTCCAGAATAAATCGAGTTGCGATAAAAAATTTGGCCATAGCCATCTAGGGACAAGACACCTTCTTGAATACGTGCACCACCGGAATCGTTTAACCCGATAAAAGGTGCGCCGTTTCGCGCAGCTAAATCCATGACATTGGCAATTTTTTTCGCATGCATTTCCCCTAAAGCTCCACCAAAAACAGTAAAGTCCTGCGAAAACAAGTAAATCGCTCTGCCATTTACTTTACCGTACCCCGTGACTACCCCTTCACCAGGACCTTCTGCCATACCGAAATCGGTTGTGCGATGTTCAACAAACGGGCTCAGTTCAACAAATGTTCCCTCATCGACTAATAAATCAATTCGTTCACGCGCTGTCAGCTTGCCTTTATCGTGCTGCTTTTTGATGCGCTCTTCGCCACCACCAAGTTCGATCTCGCGTTTACGGTCGTACAATTCATTGATTCTCTCGTAAATATCCATTTCCCCACTCCCAATCACTCTTTTTCGCAAAGTTCGTACAATACCCCATTTGATGATTTCGGATGCAAAAAGGCTATCATTGCTCCACCTGCACCCGGCTTTGGCTGTTCGTTTAGTAGTTGGACACCTTTGTCACGCAGTTCTTCCATTCGCTGTTCAATATTGACGACACCAAATGCAATATGGTGAATGCCTTCACCCTTTTTCTCTAAAAATTTGAAAATGGCACTTTGTTCATCCATCGGTTCCAGTAATTCTAGTTTGACATTTCCCGCATCGATAAATGCGACGCGTACTTTCTGAGACTCTACTTCTTCGATTTTCATCAGTGACAGTCCGAGTGTATCCGTGTAATAAGGAAGGACAGCATTCAAATCCCGCACTGCGATTCCGATATGATCTACTTTTTTCATCCTAGTTTCACTTCCTTTTTTATCTTCTCTCTTATTGTACAGATTCGCTGTTAAAAACTCTAGTTGTTAGCGAATATTTGGAAAACCGTAGCGTGTCTCTTCAACTTCTACTCAATATATGATATGATTTCCTCAAGGATTTGATTGATAAAGGAGTTTACCACTAATGAGAAATGCAGCTTTTCGCAAGTTTATCGTTTATGCGATGATTGGCATCATGCTACTATCAAGCTTTATGTTTGGTTTGAGCTTTATTCTTTAATGGATTTTAAAAGACAGCAAGAGCTAAATCGCTCTTGCTGTCTTTTTGATTTTCATTTTTGGGAAACGAATAGAGTTAGCCGGCTGCTTCTGTTTTTCTTGTTTGAAAGCCTTTATAGGATTGCTTGATTTCCAAATACGTTTCCATTTCATGAATCACTTGGTAAAGTTCCGCCATGGCGAGGAATTTTTCGTGACTGTCAGGTAGTGGCAGTGCAGCAAAGTTTTCTTTGACTTTATTTAATTTAGATATATAGCGATACGCTGTATTGCCTGAGTGAACGTGCTCTGACAAATCTTGCAGAAAGTCAGCGACCAAATCTGTTTGATCCACGATTACTGGCAACGCTGTAATTTTCGGTAAAATTCGCTCAATAATTTCAAGTTGCTGTTCACGCATTTCAAAGTAATGATAGTATTTGTTTTCATGGCGTCTAATGTGATTTTCAACGTCTTGATACGCCAACGCTTTTGCTTTTTCCAGTAACTTTCGGGCATCCATCAATTCTTTGCCGCTCCATACAGATTCTCTTTCCCTCAAATAAATAACAATTTCACGAAAAATAGAGGCGTATAGATTTTCAATTTCGTAACGATAGCTTTTCAGCTTTTTTTCAATGCTCGGCATGTACATATTGACGACCAACGCTGTACCAAAACCCACAAGCATCAGAATCAATTCATTTGTCAGCAAATCCATATCTAGATTTTTGGCATCGTATATATGCAGCAAAATTACGGCACTTGACACAAAACCATCTTGAAAACGTAAGGTTACCAACAAAGGAATAAAGAGGACAATGAGAACACCAATCATAACAGGATGGTAAGAAATCCCTTCAAAAAAGATGAACGCATAAAGGATACCAATCAAACTGGCGATAAACCGAGAAAACGCTGCACGAATCGACTTTCTCTTCGTCGGTTGTATACAAAGAATCGTTAAAATTCCAGCCGATACATAATAATCAAGCTGGAGCAATTGAGCTAACGAAATAGCAACGGCTACACCTAGCGCGGTTTTCAACGTACGATAACCAATTGAATAAGGCTTAAAATTTAGCTTCATTGTCCCCTCCAAATTTAGACATGAAAAAGATGCCTCCATAAAGAGGCACCTTTTTTAAACTTCTTCGCAATGCTGTTCAAATATCGCTTGGATATGCGTAATAACAGACATAGGATCATGTCCTTCAATTTCATGACGGCCGATCTCGTCAACCATTTTTCCGTCTTTCATAAAAACGAATGATGGCGAAGACGGTAAGTGATCGTCACCGAAAATTGCGCGTGCTTGAGCAGTTGCTTCTTTATCTTGCCCAGCAAAAACGGTAAACAAACTATCTGGACGCTTATCGTAGTGAATCGAATGCAACGCTGCTGGACGAGCAATGCCGCCTGCACATCCACATACCGAGTTAATCATGACAAGACTAGTTCCTTTTTGTGAAAATGCTTCATTTACAGCTTCAGCTGTTTCGAGCTGTGTATATCCACCATCAATCAATTCTTGGCGAGCTTGTGTTGCTATATCGTTCATTAGGAAGTTAAAATCCATGCTCATCAAATACCACTCCTTATTATTGCTTCTTTTATCATAGCAGTTGTTCTGTCGACTTGCAAAAAAAGCTTACTCAAAAAGCCGGACGATTGCCTGCGCTACAGTCAATTCATCGCTCAATACTTGCTTTTCTAACACGGTCACCAATTGACGGCGATTCACATCGTCAAAAAAGCGACTATGTAACTCGTCTGTAATCATCGAACGGAACCAATCTTTTGTTTGTTCTTGACGACGCCGCTTCCAAAACCCGCTATTTTTTACTGCTATTTCAAATTCCTGAATCATTTCCCAAACGCCTGGAATACCCGTACTTTCTACAGAAGAAGCAGCAATCGGTCTAGTTGTCCAACTTTCAGTTGCCGGCTGCAGAAAATGCAGCATTTGCTTGTACTCTGCCACTGTTCGTTTTGCCAGTCGGACATTATCTCCGTCCGCTTTATGGACGACAATCGCATCTGCCAATTCCAATATCCCTTTTTTCATCCCCTGTAATTCATCCCCAGCACCTGTCAACACTAATAACAAGAACATGTCGACCATACCACGAACTAAAGTTTCACTTTGACCAACTCCGACTGTTTCCACTAAAATTATATCGTATCCTGCCGCTTCACAGAGTAACATCGTTTCGCGCGTCTTTTTATGAACACCACCAAGCGTGCCGGCTGTAGGTGACGGCCGGATAAAGGCATTCGGATTTCGCGCTAGCTCCTCCATACGGGTTTTGTCTCCGAGAATACTGCCACCAGTAAGCGATGAACTTGGATCAATCGCCAGTACCGCAACACGGTGGCCAAGACTTGTTAGCATTTCACCAAAGGTTTCAATAAAGGTACTTTTCCCAGCTCCGGGTACGCCGGTAATGCCAATACGCAGACTGTCGCCTGTAAACGGCAGCAATTGGTTGAGCAATTCCTGACCGTTTTGTTTATGTTCTGGATTTGAGCTTTCAAGTAAGGTAATTGCTTTTCCAAGATACAGCCGCGATCCGCTCTGTACGCCTCGTGCAATGGTTTCAATATCCAAATTTCCAGTATCCGGTTTCTTGAACTTTTTCCGTGGCAAAGGTTTCATGCCGTCATGCGCTTCATGAACACCTTCCATGACACGTCTGAAATTTTTTTCATGGCTCATCAGTCTGCCACTTCCTCATAACCTAAACGCACGTAAATTTCTTCGATAACTTTTTGTGCCGCTACTGGGATGACTGTTCCAGGACCAAAAATAGCACTAGCTCCATTGTTGCGCAAAAACTCATAATCTTGCGCGGGAATAACTCCCCCAACAACAATCAAAATATCTTCTCGTCCAATTTTCGTAAGCTCTGCTTTTAAATCTGGAACCAATGTCATATGTCCAGCTGCTAGTGAACTCACACCAATAACGTGAACATCATTTTCCACTGCTTGTTGCGCTGTTTCGGCTGGTGTTTGGAATAATGGGCCAATGTCAACGTCAAAGCCCAAATCAGCAAATGCCGTGGCAATAACTTTTGCTCCGCGATCATGGCCGTCTTGGCCCATTTTAGCAATTAAAATACGTGGACGACGCCCTTCATTCTCAATAAAGTCTTCTGTCATTTTTTTGACGATTTCCATTTCTTGCTGATTTGAAAAATTTGAACTATAAACCCCACTCACTGAACGAATCACCGCCTTATGCCTTCCGGATGCTTTTTCAATGGCGTCGGAGATTTCACCAAGAGATGCGCGGTGACGTGCCGCTTCAATGGCACAAGCTAAAATATTGTCTTTCCCGCTTTGTGCTGCTTTGGTCAATGTTTCTAGAGCTGTTGCAACTTTGTCACTATCGCGCTCAGCTTTCATCCGATCTAATCGTTCAATCTGCGTTTTACGAACCATTGTATTATCGATATTCAAAATATCGATCGGATCTTCTTGATCGAGACGGTACTTGTTGACACCAATAATGACTTCTTCATTGGAATCGATTTGCGCCTGCTTTTTCGCTGCGGCTTCCTCAATACGCATTTTAGGTAAACCCGTTTCGATAGCTTTCGCCATTCCACCTAGTTCTTCAACTTCTTCTATCAATTCCCACGCTTTTTCCATTAATTCATTCGTTAAGGTTTCAACGTAGTAAGAACCGCCCCATGGATCGATAACATTGGTCATCATCGTTTCTTCTTGAAGGAATAATTGTGTATTGCGGGCAATTCTTGCAGAAAAATCTGTCGGTAAGGCAATGGCTTCATCGAGTGCATTCGTATGAAGCGATTGCGTATGACCCATTGCCGCTGCATTGGCTTCGATCAATGTGCGTGTGACGTTATTAAACGGATCTTGCTCAGTCAAACTCCATCCTGATGTTTGCGAATGTGTCCGCAAAGCCAATGCCTTGTCATTTTTCGGATCGAAAGTTTTCATCATTTTTGCCCAGATTTCTCGTCCTGCACGCATTTTTGCAATTTCCATGAAATAATTCATGCCAATGCCCCAGAAAAATGACAACCGCGGTGCGAAATGATCGATATCTATGCCTGCCGCAAGTCCTGTCCGAACGTATTCAAGCCCGTCTGCTAGTGTATAAGCTAGTTCAAGATCTGCCGTTGCGCCTGCTTCTTGAATATGATAACCAGAAATCGAAATTGAATTAAATTTTGGCATATGATCTGAAGTATATTTAAAAATATCTGCGATAATTTGCATCGACATGGCTGGCGGATATATATACGTATTACGTACCATATATTCCTTTAAAATATCATTTTGAATTGTCCCCGCTAGTTGGTCAGGAGATACACCTTGTTCTTCAGCTGCGACAATAAAAAACGCCATAATCGGCACAACTGCACCATTCATCGTCATAGATACTGACATCTGATCCAATGGAATGCCATCAAACAAAATTTTCATGTCTTCAACGCTGTCAATGGCAACGCCTGCTTTACCAACGTCTCCAACAACGCGCTCGTGGTCTGAGTCATAGCCACGGTGTGTCGCCAAATCAAAAGCAACGGATAAGCCTTTTTGCCCCATCGCTAAATTGCGACGATAAAAGGCATTACTTTCCTCTGCAGTTGAAAATCCAGCGTACTGGCGCACAGTCCAAGGACGCGAAACGTACATCGTTGGATACGGACCGCGAACATTTGGAGCAAATCCTGGCATGCTTTCTTCTAGAAAATCGATATCTTTTGCCGTATAAACTGGCTTAATAGCAATTCCTTCATTTGTTGTAAAGACGCTTTGTTGTTCGACCGTTTGAGTCGCGGTAGCTAATTGATCAAGCGTTACTTTTGAAAAATCGGGTTTAGCCATTAGAACGCCTCCTTTCCTAAAGCGAGAATTTTGTCGAGTTTTGTAGTCATATGCTTACCCGAATAGAGCGTTTCATTAATACCAAATTGTGCCCACTCTGATAGCTGTTCTTTTGGATACCTACCTGCGAGATCAATACTCGCCTTTGTATCCAATCCAGTTACAACTGCCTCAACTGCCTCTTTTGATCCACACAACACACCATAATCAATCGCTTCATTTGCTAAAAATTGATTAATTTCTTTAGCCGTCGCTAAATGTGAACTTACTAGAGGCTCTATTCCCCCTACTGCTAAAAAGCCTGAAACAAAGTCAACTTGTGCTTTTATGTTCTTTACTGGCTCGAGAAGAATGATTGCAGATTTCAAGTTCACTACTTTACTTTGTGCACGAAGATTTTCAAATGGTGTTGCCAAACGTTTAGCTGTCATGTATTCCAAGTGACTGTCACCTATTTTCGAGTCTCTCACGGGTTCTTGTGGATTGGCATAAATATTCGTGCCAATCAGCGACTGTTGACGCGTTGCGGTATTGTTTTCTCGATCAACCCATTTTGCTTGAATATCGTCTGTCAACCAGCCTGATTTAATAACTTCGGAATAGCCACCTGCTTGTTCGATTTCCAGGAAATAATTCCATCCAGCTTCTACGTACTCTTTCGTTAAAGTTTCAACAAAATACGAGCCGGCTGAAGGATCCACCACATGAGACACATGAGCCTCTTCTTTTATGACCAATTGGACGTTGCGCGCGATACGTCTACTTGATAAATCCGGTTTGGTCAAAAAATCATGCGGATGGACCGTATGCGCATCTGTTCCACCAAGAACAGCCGCAAATGTGGAATTTCCTGCACGCAATAAATTCACATAAGGATCTAGCTTTGAGTAAGAACGGACAGACGTTTCTGTAAATAATGGAATCATCGGCGCTTCTTCTCCAAAAGCAGAACTGAAAGCTTGCCATAATACACGGAATGCACGCAACTTTGCGATTTCTTGGAAGAATTGTGTATCTACAGCAAAGCGAATCCACGTATTTTTAGCAGTTTCCGAAAAATCACTCTCTGCCATTCGTTCTGACAGAATACTCAGTGCAACGCCTAGTTCGTGTACGGCTGTTCCTCCAGCATGATGAATTGGAATGGTATCTACCAATTGAGTCCGAACGTTTTCTGGGGCTTTCACAGCTTCTTCAGAAAAAACAACACCTTGTACGTGTGCTAGCTGTTCCGGTGCCACAAAATCAAAAACACGCAAAATGTCTTGATCGTCACTTGTCAATTTAAAGTACAACGGTTTCTCGATGATCAATTCTGCCAACTCACTCAATTGCTCATCTGTCCAATCAAATTTGCCGAATCCTGTATAGACAACGGTTTCATTTCCGCGAAGTATATCGTCTTTCACCAAAGTTAAATATTGTTCTGCCGACTCGGCCATCACTTCTTGTGCCACCAACCAACTCGGCTGATATTTGCCATGTTGGATAGCCCCAACTTGTGCCGGTACATAACTCCCTAATTGATCGAGCATGTTTTTGGTGTATAGCGGTTCAAGTGTAATATCTTCGATTGTTGAAGTTTTCAACGTTTTCTCGAAAGGTTTGCCTTTAATCGCTTTTACAGCTGCATGCTGCCATTCACTATATGTACGCTTTGGAAATTGTATGTTCTTCATCGATTCGATTGTCAAACTATTCCCTCCTCAAAGGCTATCTGTCTCCATTTTAACCGACTCGACGCCGACATTAAAGCAAAAAAAGCTTGAAGTCCGAAGACTCCAGCTTTTCTTAGTAAACAGATGTATTTTCTTTTGACATATTCTCTAATATTTCTTTCACGCGAGCCAAGAATTGACCGCAAACAAGACCATCAAGTACACGGTGATCGAGTGATAGACAAAGGTTCACCATGTCACGCGCTGCAATCATTCCGTTATCCATAATAACCGGACGTTTAACAATTGACTCAACTTGCATAATTGCTGCTTGCGGATGGTTGATGATGCCCATTGACTGAACAGAACCAAATGATCCTGTATTGTTTACAGTGAATGTTCCACCTTGCATATCAACTGATTTTATTTTGCCTGAACGTGCTTTTAATGCCAATTCGTTTACTTCTTTGCCAATGCCTTTAACCGATTTTTCATCAGAATTTCTGATAACCGGAACAAACAAAGCACTGTCAGAAGCAACTGCAATTGAAATATTGATATCTTTTTTCTGGATAATTTTATCTCCAGCCCACATCGAGTTCATCATTGGGAATTCTTTCAAAGCTTGTGATACAGCTTTTACGAAGAAAGCAAAATACGTAATATTAAAGCCTTCTTTTTTCTTAAATTCGCCTTTGATCGAATCACGGTATTGAACAAGGTTCGTAACATCCACTTCAATCATCATCCATGCGTGCGGTGCTTCGTGTTTACTCTTCAGCATATTTGCTGCAATCGCTCTACGAACACCCGTGACTGGAATTTCAATATCTCCCGGAGCACTTTCGATTGGAGCAGGTGCGGCTTTTGGTGCTTCTGGAGTTGCTATTGCTTGCTGAGCTGCCGGTTGTTCTTGTTGCGTTGGTGTCTGTGCTGCAGGCACATCTCCAGCTTTTGGAATAGTTCCACTGTCAATCAACTTCATTAAATCTTTACGCGTAATACGGCCTTCGTTTCCTGAACCGTCCACTTGCGTTAAGTCGATATCGTTGTCTTGAGCCAAGCGCAAGACAGCTGGTGAATAACGGCCTTTTGAGCCAGCTGGTTTCGCAGGTTGAGCTGCCGTTTTTGTTTCTTCTTTTTTGCCTGCTGACGGTGCTGCTGATTGTTCGTCAGGTGCGTTTTTTTCTTCTTTTACAGGTGCAGAGTTGCCGCCTTCAGTTTCAATCGTGCAGACAATTTCACCGACTGCTAGAGTTTCACCTTCTGAAGCAATTAATTCTTTAACAACTCCTGTGAACGATGATGGAACTTCCGCTGTCACTTTATCTGTATTAACTTCAGCGAGTGGATCATATTTATTTACATGATCACCTGGCTGGACAAGCCATTTTTCAATGGTGCCTTCTGTGACACTTTCACCCAGCTGGGGCATTTTGATGTTTTCAATAGCCAAGAGAATTCCTCCTTTACTTGTTGTTCGGTTTTATGTTTCTTACTCTTTAAGTAATAAGCCACTCTGACTTTGCGGCCGGTTCAACTTTTCTTTTGTCTAGCTTCAGCGCCCAGATTCTAGGGTCATAAGCCACTCTGGCTGTGCGGCAAAAAACGCCGCTTCGCCAGTGTGTCTTACGCCCGTCGAATCTAGATGGGCGCTTACGCTTTTCTTTTTAAAATTCAGCTAGTTCTCTCATTGCTTTTTCTACTTTGTCTGGGTTGATCATGAAGAATTTCTCCATTGTTGGTGCATATGCCATTGCTGGGATATCAGGTCCAGCTAGACGTTTAATCGGAGCATCTAGGTCGAATAGGCAGTTTTCAGCGATGATCGCTGCTACTTCTCCGATGATACTTCCTTCTTTATTGTCTTCTGTAACTAGAAGAACTTTACCTGTCTTTTTCGCAGCTTCGATAATGCCTTCTTTGTCCAATGGATAAATTGTGCGCAAATCAAGGATGTGCGCAGAAATACCATCTTCGGCTAGACGTTCTGCTGCTTGAAGTGCAAAGTGGACTGCTAAACCATAAGTGATGACTGTAATATCTTCACCTTCGCGTTTCACATCTGCTTTACCAATTTCAATTGTGTAATCTTCTTCTGGTACTTCACCTTTAATTAGACGGTATGCACGTTTGTGCTCAAAAAACATAACCGGATCTTCATCGCGAATTGCTGCTTTTAACAAGCCTTTTGCATCGTATGGAGTTGACGGGATAACGATTTTTAACCCAGGCTGATTAGCGAATATTGCTTCTACTGACTGCGAATGATAAAGTGCGCCATGAACACCACCGCCAAAAGGTGCGCGGAAAACGATTGGACAAGTCCAGTCGTTATTTGAACGGTAACGAATGCGTGAAGCTTCCGAAATAATTTGGTTGATAGCGGGCATGATGAAATCCGCAAATTGCATTTCTGCAATTGGGCGTAATCCGTACATCGCTGCACCAATGCCGACACCGGCAATCGCTGATTCTGCAAGAGGTGTATCTAAGACACGGTCTTCACCGAACTGATCGTACAGACCTTGAGTCGCTTTAAAAACGCCGCCTTTTTTACCGACATCTTCTCCGAGAACAAAGACGTTTTCATCACGTTCCATTTCTTCTTTCATGGCAAGCGTGATGGCATCAATATAAGACATAATAGCCATTATTCGTCTCCTCCTTCTTCGGCATAGACATACTTCATTGCGTGCTCTGGTTCTGCATATGGTGCCTCTTCTGCATAATCCGTTGCTTCATTGACAATTACCATGATGCGATCATTAATTTCTTTTTCAAGTTCATCGTTCATTACACCGTTTTCTTTCAAATAAGCACCAAATGTCAAAATTGGATCTGTTGATTTTTGTGCAGCCAATTCATCCGCAGAGCGATACTGGCGGTGATCATCATCTGACGAGTGCGCTGTCATTCGTTCGCAAACTGTTTCTATCAGGCTTGGTCCTTCGCCACGGCGTGCGCGATCAGCAGCTTCTTTAACATGTTTGTATACTTCAATCGGATCGTTGCCATCGATTGTTACACCTGGCATACCATAGCCGATTGCTCGATCCGATACGTTTTTACAAGCTAACTGGCGTTCAACGGGCACCGAAATTGCATATTTATTGTTTTCGACCATAATGATAACTGGTAACTTGTGAACGCCGGCAAAGTTCATGCCTTCGTGGAAATCCCCTTGGTTGGAAGATCCTTCACCCAGCGTCGTAAACGTGATAAAATCTTTTTTCTTCATTTTTCCTGCTAAAGCAACGCCCACTGCGTGAGGCAATTGTGTCGTAACAGGCGAAGAGCCTGTCAAAATACGGTTACTCTTTTGCCCAAAATGACCAGGCATTTGGCGCCCACCAGAGTTTGGATCTTCTGCTTTAGCGAAAGCAGACAGCATCAAATCTTTTGGTGTCATTCCAAAATGAAGGACGACACCAATATCGCGATAGTAAGGAGCGATATAATCTTTTGAATTATCAAGAGCAAAAGCAGCGCCTACTTGTGCTGCTTCTTGACCTTGGCACGAAATCACGAAAGGAATTTTTCCTGCGCGGTTTAATAGCCACATCCGTTCATCTACACGTCGAGCCATCAACATTGTTTCATACATTTTGAGTAAATCTTCATTTGTTAAACCAATTTCTTCATGTCTAGAAGCCATTATGTTTTCCTCCTTTAACTGTGAATTGCTTTTCCATCAACTGCCAAAGCCGCTTCGCCCATTACTTCTGATAGTGTCGGGTGTGGATGAATTGTTTCAGCAATTTCCCACGGAGTTGCATCTAACACCATTGCAAGACCCGCTTCCGAAATCATATCGGTTACATGCGGCCCAATCATGTGCACGCCAAGTATGTCGTTCGTTTCTTTGTCTGCGATAATTTTAACGAAACCATCAGATTCCCCGTAAACCAATGCTTTACCAATTGCTTTGAACGAAAATTTACCAACTTTTACCTCATGACCTTTTTCTTTTGCCTGCTCTTCTGTAATACCAACACTTGCTGCTTCTGGATTGGAATAAATGCAACGTGACACTAAGTCATAGTTAATTGCATGTGGATTATTGCCTTTAATGTGCTCGATTGCCGTGATGCCTTCGTGTGAAGCAACGTGCGCTAATTGAAGACCACCAATGACATCACCAATTGCGTAAATATGAGATTCTTTCGTTTGGAAAGATTTCTTCACTTGAATAAACCCTTTTTCAACAATAATGTCCGTGTTTTCAATGCCAATATTTTCAACATTTGCTTGACGACCGACTGATACTAGCATTTTTTCAGCAGAAAAACTTTCGTTTTTGCCACTGATTTCTGCTTGAATGGTAACGCCATTTTCACCTGTTTCTAATGTATCTGCCATTACTTTTGCGCTTGTCACAAACTTAACGCCTTTTTTCTTCAAAAGTTTCAACATCTCTTTAGAGATATCTTTATCTTCTGTTGGAACGATACGGTCTGCATATTCAATAACAGTTACGTCCACACCAAAATCGTTAAGCATTGAAGCCCACTCGATACCAATAACACCCCCACCAACAATTAGAATCGATTGTGGTAAAGTTTCCATCTTCAAGGCTTCATCTGAAGTCATAACGAACTTGCCATCAACAGCTAATCCTGGCAAAGTACGCGGACGTGAACCTGTAGCGATAATAACATTATTAGGAATTAACATTTCATTTTCTTCACCATTGTTCATTTCAACAGAAATGGTTCCAGCATTTGGTGAGAAAATAGAAGGTCCAAGAATTCGACCGATACCCTCGTAGACATCAATTTTCCCTTTTTTCATCAATCCTTGCACGCCTGCATGCAATTGGTCGACGATGCCTTGTTTGCGTTGCTGAACACGTCCAAAGTCTAGTGTAACTTCACCTGTCTGAACACCAAAATCAGCTGCATGATTTTTAGTCGTCGAATAAACTTCTGCACTTCTAAGCAATGCTTTGCTCGGAATACAACCTCTATGTAAGCAAGTCCCACCCAGTTCACTCTTTTCAACGATTGCTGTTTTCAATCCAAGTTGCGCAGAGCGTATTGCTGCTACATAACCGCCGGTTCCACCGCCTAAAATAACAACATCATAATTTTGAGCCATAGCTGTATCCTCCTTTATCTGTTCTACCGTTATTCCAATTTCTTGCTACATTGTTGTCCACTACTTAAAACGGATAGACTTTTGCGCGTTCTTCTCCATTTAATACCCGTGCTGCACCTTCAGCTAATGCTTGAAGTTCGTTTTCACCGGGTTGAATTTCGACATCGGCAATCCAACTTACCCGTTCCGATATTAGTTCTACCAAGCTCTCGCCATATGCTAAGCCACCCGTTAAAATGATGGCATCTACTTGGCCTTTTAAGACCGCACTGATTGCGCCAATTTCTCGCGCAATTTGATACGCCATCGCGTGATAGATCAATTCGGCTTTTTTATCTCCCGAAACAATACGCTGCTCTACTTTGACCACATCACTTGTTCCCAAATAGGCGAATAACCCACTTTGTCTCACCAATTTCTTGATGATTTCTTGGTGGCTGTAATGTCCAGAAAAGCATAGTTCGACCAAATCGCCTGTTGGGACCGTTCCAGCACGTTCAGGACTAAACGGACCATCACCATGCAAACCGTTGTTGACATCAATAACGCGACCATTGTGATGAGCGCCAACTGTTATGCCATTTCCCATATGCGCAACAATTAAATTGACCTCTTCGTATCGACGTCCTCTTTTTTCAGCACATCGACGCGCAACCGCTTTTTGATTGAGAGCATGAAAGATAGATTTTCTTTTAATTGACGAAAATCCAGATACACGTGCAAGTGGCTCTAATTCGTCAACAACGACCGGATCTACTATAAATGCGGGTATATTCAGTGCATCCGCAATTTCAAATGCAATAATGCCACCTAGATTAGAAGCATGCTGTCCTGAGTACCCTACGCGTAAATCTTCTAGCATTCCACTGTTAACTTCATAAGTTCCACCTTCAATGGGACGTAATAACCCGCCCCTGCCACAAACTGCGGCTAAATTAGAAACATTCATACCCTCTTCGTCCAACGCTTCCAAAATCGTATTTTTTCTGAATAGATATTGGTCGTTAATACTGGAAAATTTACTTAGGTCTTCTGTGGTGTGGCGTATCATTTTTTCCATAATCAAAATATCATTATCGAAAACACCAATTTTTGTCGATGTAGAGGCAGGATTAATGGCCAGGATCCGATTCGACTGCCTTTGCACGTCGCTCCCTCATTTCTTCTTATACTAATAGATTTTTTCTTCCATCTCCGACAACCGACTTAACGAAGCAAGAAGCCAGGCGTAGTTTGCCTGACTTCTTACGGGAGCCATGCAGCATGCGGCTGAAACGGAATAGAAGAAAAAATTCTTTCGATTATTCTACTTTATTATCTTCTGCTTAAAATATTGTGTTCATTTCTAAGAAACTGAGTTCTTGAATTGCGAACGCGTTCGATTCGCTCTTCAGCCATGCGGTCTGCAGCGATGTAACTCGGTACGTTATCACGTTTAGAAATTGCATAAATTTTCGTGATGCTGTCATAAATTGTTTCAACGCGTTTCATCGCGCGTTCATTGTTGTAACCATATAATTCATCTGCAACGTTGATAACACCGCCTGAGTTAATAACAAAGTCAGGTGCATATACGATACCACGTGCTTCAAGCTCATCGCCGTGACGCTCTTCTTTTAATTGGTTGTTAGCAGAGCCAGCAACTACTTTTACTTTTAATTGAGGAATCGTATCATCGTTGATGATTGCGCCCATTGCACACGGTGCAAAAATATCTGCTTCTTGTGAGTAGATGTCATTTGGTGCAACTGCTGTTGCGCCGAATGCTTCTACTGCCCGATTTACAGCATCTTGGTTAATATCTGTAACGATTAATTTCGCACCTTCTTTGTGAAGATATTCGCAAAGTGGGTACGCGACGTTCCCAACACCTTGAACTGCAACTGTTTTGCCTTCTAAAGAATCGTCGCCAAATGCTTCTAAAGCCGCGGCTTTCATTCCAATATAAGCGCCGTATGCTGTAACAGGTGATGGATTACCTGAAGAACCAAATGCTGGCGAGATTCCTGTTACGAAATCTGTTTCTTCGTGGATTAAATCCATATCCGCAACAGTTGTTCCAACGTCTTCAGCAGTTATATAACGCCCGTTTAATCCTTGAATAAAACGTCCGAATGCACGGAACATTTCTTCGTTTTTGTCTTTCAATGGATCTCCGATAATAACTGTTTTTCCGCCACCCAAGTTAAGGCCTGCTGCAGCATTTTTGTAAGTCATTCCGCGAGCAAGACGAATGGCATCTTCAATCGCTTCTTCTTCTGTTGCATAATTCCACATGCGCGTACCGCCAAGTGCCGGTCCTAGAGTCGTGTCATGAATACAAATAATAGCTTTAAGGCCCGAGCTTTTATCTTGGCAAAATACTAATTGTTCGTAATCGTGTTGTTCCATTCTGTTGAAAATTTCCATTGTTAATTCCCCCTAGTAGATGTTCTTAGCGTTAATGATGAGCAAATGGCCAAAGCCAATGAATACAGTTTGCTGTCTGCACTATCAGCACGCGACGATAAAACAATTGGCGCTTTAGCACCAGCTACAATACTGCCGACTTTGGCATTTGCAAAAAAGACCAGCGATTTATACAGGATATTTCCGGATTCAATAGTTGGAACAAGTAAAATGTCGGCGTTTCCGGCATTGTTTCCTGCTATTCGCTTATGTTTGGCCGCATCTACTGATATCGCATTGTCGAGAGCAAATGGCCCGTCTACGATACAATTTTTGATTTGGCCACGCCGATTCATCGCAGTAAGCGCTGCAGCGTCTAGTGTCACTTGCATATTCGGATTAATTACTTCTACCCCCGCAAGTGGTGCAACGATTGGTAATTCTACACCTACTGAACGCGCGATTTGAACAGCATTTTGAATAATTTGTACTTTTTGAGGTAAATCAGGACTAATATTCATGCCTGCATCTGTCAAAAAAATCAACCGATCAAACCCGGCGACTTCAAAAACAGCTACATGAGACATGACCGAGCCCGTCCGCAGACCATAGGTTGGATTTAGTACGGCCTTTAACAGTACCGCTGTCGCAATCTGACCCTTCATCAAGATATCGGAATCATTCCTGAATACGGACTTTACAGCTTCTTGTGCAGCCATTTCCAAACTATCAACGTGACACAACTGAACTTTAGGGTGATTGAGCAGCTCAGGAAAATGCTCCCTTAGCATTGCTGTTATAGTCAATTCATTGTCGTATAGTTGGAAATGAGCCATATTGCGTTCGATAGCCATACTTACGGCTTTGAGAACGGACACATCAGCAGCAGCTGCAACAGCCACCGTATGATTAGACTCATCCGAAACCATCTCGAATAACTGATTTAATGTGGCCATTACCGCTCACCTCATTCTTCTTAATTAAAACAGAACAAATGGTCATATATAAGAGATGAAAGCGTTTTATTTGCTTTTTAGCACGTAAAACATTGCAATTAATTGCAAAACCCTGCAATAATTTGCAAAACTATTGCATTAACCCGTATTTCTCTAATTTGTAATACAAGGTTCGGAGAGAGATTTCTAATTGTTTTGCCGTTTTGGATTTATTGCCGTTAGCCTGTTTCAAAGCATGATGTAAAATTCCTCGTTCAACAGTATCCAATTGTTCTTGCAAAGGCATGGAGGATTGAATGAGTACTTCGTTTTTCGCTTCTGCAACTCGTAGCATACTAAGTGGGATGTGTTCTTCAGTTAATACACGGTCGTTCATCTGCATGAAGATCATCGAACGGCTCAGTACGTTTTCCAGTTCCCTGACATTACCTGGCCAATCATAGACACGCAAATACTGTAAGGCTTTGTCAGAAATCGATTCAACACTGCGCCCGTACTCCTGATTTAACTTCAACAATAGACGCCCAGTAATTCTCGGAATGTCTTGCTTTCGATTACGCAAAGGCGGAATTAAAATCGGCATCCTGTTTAACCGATAATACAAATCCTCACGAAACTTCCCTTCAAGCAATGCTTTTTCCATGTTTGCATTTGTCGACGCAATCACACGCACGTTAACAGGAATCGGTTTACTCCCACCTATACGCAAGGTTTCATGTTCTTGTAGTACACGTAGCAATTTACTTTGAAGCATCGATGACAATTCACCAATTTCATCTAAAAAGATACTGCCATTATTGGCTTCTTCAAACAATCCGCGCTTTTCTCCTGTTTTAATACCTGGAATGGCTCCTTCTTCATAACCGAAAAGTTCACTTTCTAACAGTTCCTCTGAAAGCGCAGCGCAATTGACGCGGACGAATTTGTTGTATTTCCGCTCACTAGCGCTGTGGATGGCGTGTGCGAATAATTCTTTACCAGTCCCCGACTCACCGCGCAATAATACGGTCACTAAAGTTTGTGCGGCTAATTTTGCTTGTTGAAGAGATAATTGCATTTCTGACGACAACCCGATGATGTCATCAAAGGTATACTTCGATTCCAGTGTACGAATAATACTTCGAGCACGATCTAGCTCTTTCATTAGGGAGCGAATTTCGGTCGTATCGTGAATGACGCCAACACTGCCTTTTAACTTATTGTCGACGATAATGGGTGCGACGTTAACAATAACTTCACGGTTTGACGGACCTACTTTTAAATTAACTCCGCGTACAGGCTTGCGTGTTTGCAGTGCTTTTAAGTGCATGCTTTCTCCTTCAGAGATATCTGCCGATGCCGGCTGACCGATAACATCCTTCATCTGCAAGCCAGTAATTCGTGTATACGCTGGATTTACAAGCAATCCATTGCCCTTTTCATCTACTACGGATATAGCATCATCACTCGACTGGATAATGGCTTCTAACATGGTCTGCACTTCTTTCAGATCTGTTATTTCTTCTGCTAACGCAACCACTTCCGTAATATCTTTAAACACCGCAAAGGCACCGATGATCTCTCCATCATCACCAATCATTGGGAACCGGGAAGTAACAATTCTCGAACCATTTTCTAACGGCAGTTCTTTGTTCAATTCGGTGCGACCCGTTTCGTAGATTCTTGGCAATTCACTCAAGGAAATAAATTCGTGAATATGCTTCCCGAGTGTTTCATCAACTGTCACTTCAAGCATTCGCGCTGCACTTTTATTGATAAATGTAATATGGCTTGTTTTATCAATACCAATCATGCCTTCTTCTATTGAATTGAAAATGATTTTTTCTCTACGACTTTCTTTACTTAACCGATTAATAAAATGCTCTTTTTCTTCCAACAAACGAACCAATACATTTGCAAGACTGCCAGGAACGATAACCGTCTTTTTCAAAAAATACGTTTTTAGCTCTTGATAAAAAGAATCACTTCCAGTGACATTAAAGACAATATCAATATCCGCTTTATTGAATTTCCGGTAATCCTCCGCAACCGAAATACCGTGAGACCGCGCAGTTAAAACAGCAGGCGCATCCATGTGTAAATCAACGACGCCATGTACGTCTAAATAATCCGTTTCAAGAAGAGTCTTTAAAATAGCAGATCCTCCAACACCACCGCCGACAATTAATACTGTTTGCAATTTCATTCAAACTCCCTTCCACCAATATGCAAGTAATTGCAATAATATTTTAAGCGTACATCAGGAAGGTTTTCTTGACAACTTTAATAGAATTAGAAACAATAGAAGCAGAAGGATGTGGAATTATGGGTCGTCTAGTGGCATTTATCATCTTGCTGATTCCTGGAATTATGGCGGCATATGGCATTAAATTAATGCGTGATACGTTATTTAATAAATTGCTCGAGCCTTTTCCGGCTCTTTGGCTCCAGTTTACATTCGGCACTCTTTTTGTCGTTCTAGGAATCGGTTTTTTTGCCGGATTTCTACTGAATCGCGATCGAAAAAAAGGGACCGTTTCAAAAAGATTCCAGAAATAAAAAAATTGCGTCTACCCAAAAAGGGGAGACGCAATTTTTCTTTTAACACGATCTGGGTAATTGGTAATAATACCAACCGTTTGTGAATTAAGTTGAGTGATAAGCGACTCCGACCCTAAAACTCCGTACAACCGAACTTTCTTGTCCAACTCTAGGACATCGGCCCATAAAGCTTTATTAAGAAGGCGTTTATGAAGATGAATACTGTCGACCCACTCCATTTCTTTCACGTAAGGCAGCTGTTTATTCTTTTTAATAATCAGAGCCATTTCAGTAGAAGGCATCAATTTCTTCATTTCTTCCAGCAATTGCGGATTAAACGAAGACAAATGGATATCCCTAATCCCTTCCAACATAGCTGCAAGAATTTGTGGTCCTTTTGGATTTTTCACAAATGATGCTTTTAACTCAACGTTCAATGGAATGTTCTTTTTTTTTGCCCATTGAAACACTTCATACGCTAATGGGATTTGATAATGCTGAAATGGACGTATCCATTTTTTGCCGACACGAAGATCTTTTATGTCTTCGTAAGCAAGTGCCTCAATATCCGCATTAAAACCAGTTAGTCGCCGCAAGTTGTCATCATGAAAGACAACAACAACGCCGTCTTTCGTAATTTGTACATCAAGCTCAATCCCAACACCAAATTCACAAGCCTTTAAAAAAGCGTCCCATGTATTTTCCAGTGCATATCCTGAAGCGCCTCGGTGTGCATACACTTTGACTTCAGACAATAAAATCATCCTCTTCCATTTCTGAAATCCACTAAACGAGTAAAACCGAATTTACTATCGATTCTACTAGCCGTTTCTTTGCAGTTCCATCACTATTTTATCATTTATTAGGGCAAACTAACAGCATTGCCGTTTTACTGACTTTTTTGGTTTTGCTGTTTTCGTATACTTCCTTATGTAAAAAAATACATTGTAAGCTTTAAAACAAAAAAACCGATGAATTAAAGTCTCATCGGTCGATTATCTATTGGATCATAGTAGGTTTTTAAAGCGACGCCATCGTAAAAAATGCAATCAACATGCTAACGCAATAAACACCATAAAAATACAGCCGGTCGGTGACAGTTCCTTCACCATTACCTAAAAAATAGTCATCAATTTGCCGAATCAATTGCAATTGCGCTCGCCTCTTTTCATTCCATTGATTTTCCGGTCTCGTCATTCTTAATCATTCAGAAAGTTCTCTTTTTTTAAAACGATGTCTTATCCTTTTCCTTTATTGTGCTTTTTTTAAACCTACCAATTCACTCCAACAAACACCATAAATGTGCTTAGAATTAACTAAAAAAACTTCCCTACCGCCATTTTGGCGACAAGAAAGTTTCGATAAATTCTCCGATTATAAATCGTCTCGCATTTTCAGCTGCAAACTATCTGCGACCATTGCAATAAATTCCGAATTAGTTGGTTTTGATTCTAAATGCGCTACACTGTAGCCGAAAATTTTCGAGATATGATCGACCGTTTCATGACGATTCCAGACTTGCTCAATTGCATGGCGAATCGATCTTTCTACCCTCGACGACGTCGTGTCAAATTTAGTAGCAATTCCCGGATATAATACTTTAGTGACTTTATTTAATATTTCTGGTTGTTCCAGTACTAACGAAACGGCTTCTTTTAAATAAAGATAGCCTTTAAGATGAGGTGGAATCCCAATATCTTTCACCATATTCGTAATCAAATCATCTTTCGTTCGCTTGTCTTCAGTTTGCTTTGATCTACCAGTTCGTGCATTCATAATATGATTAATCTGGACTGCAAGGCGTTCTACCTCAAAAGGTTTCATAATAAAATAGGAAGCTCCGTACTCCGCAGCCTGGCTCATGATCGATTCCTGTCCAAAAGCAGACAGCATAATTACATCAATTCCCTGTAAATCTTCATTTTCTTTGATAGCGTCTAAAACAGCTATGCCGTCTAGATAAGGCATAATAATATCCAATAATAAGATATCAATTGTGTGATTTCGGAGCATTTCGATACAAGTTTTGCCGTTATAAGCAACTTTTACTACTTCCATGTTAGCTTGTGCATTTAAATAATCTTCCATCAGTCCGACCAATTCGCGATTATCATCTGCAATTGCGATTTTTATTTTTTTCATTCGACTCTCTCTCCTTGGTGACTGACTCTAGCAGGATTGTTTTTCTTCTTAATTGACTCTCTTTACCCTTACTGGCTGTCTTTATAACTTTATTTCATCAATAGTTTACGGTCTGCCGCGAGTGATAACAATTCTTCCGCATGTTGCAAAGTCAGATCTGTTATTTCAGCTCCTGACAGCATACGACTCATTTCTTCCGTTCGCTCTCTTCCATTAAGCTCGGTCACCGCAGTGGTTGTTCGTTGCTTGTCGACTTTTTTCTCAATAAACAAATGCTGATCTGCCATCGCCGCTACTTGAGGCAAATGGGAAATACAAAGCACTTGAGAATCGACTGAGATAGCAGCAATTTTCTCAGCAATAGCCTGAGCCACTCGACCGCTAACACCTGTATCCACTTCGTCGAATATAATGGAAGTTATGCCTTGATGCTTAGAGAAGATGGTTTTTAGTGCCAACATCATACGGGACAATTCCCCACCCGATGCTACTTTAGTTAAAGGTTTCAACGGTTCGCCAAGATTTGTTGAAATGTAAAAAGTAATTGCATCATGACCATGACGATCAAATCGACCGCTTGGCAACACGGTAAAGTTTACTTCAAACGATGCCTTTGCCATATGTAATTCTTTTAACTGCTCCATAATCGCTTTGCCTAGGCTTTTCGCTGCTTTTTTGCGAAGAATCGTTAACTCTTCCGCTTCCACACGCAAATCCTCAGTTAATTCTTTTAACTTTTCTTGATCTAATTGATAACGCTGATCTCGGTTAACCAATTTATCCAATTCATCTGTCTGCTTTTCATGATACAGCAAAATGTCTTCTACAGAAGTCCCGTATTTTCTTTTTAACGATTGAATAGCAGCTAAACGTTGCTCGATTTCATTTAATCTACCCGGATCGAATTCCATATCATCTAAAATCCGCTTGATTTCCGTACCGGTATCTTGGATTAAATAAAAAGCACCGGATAAAGTTTCAGAGGACCCTATAAAAGTTTCATCTACTGCTGCTGCATGTTCAAGTTCAGACATAGCGGATCCAATCCAATCCAGTCCTTTGCTTTCTCCTTGAATTGCTTCGTGCGCCGCAGAAATTGACTCGTATATCTTATTAAAATTTTGTAATTTTTTACGTTCTTGAATAAATTCCTCTTCTTCTCCTATAACCAACTCCGCTGCTTCGATTTCTTGCAGTTGGAAAGTCAATAAATCAATACGCTGTGCAATTTGCTGCTCATTTTCAGTATAAGAAGAAAACTCTCGCTTTAATTTTGTGTACTTATCAAATGTGTGGCTATAGCTTTCTTTTGACTTCGCTAAGCTTCTACCGGCAAACTGATCGAGCAAGTAAAGATGCTGTTTTTCATCCATCAATTCCTGTGTTTCGTGTTGGCCGTGAATATCAATTAGAGAAGCTCCAACTTCACGTAAAATAGAAATGGTAACGAGTTTACCATTTATTCGACAGACATTTTTGCCTTTATCATTTAATTCTCTGCGCAACAAAATATCGCCATCACTCCAAGTGATACCGAATTCCTCTAATCTGCGAAATACCGGGTGTTGTTCATTTTCTAATGAAAACAAGCCTTCGATTTCTGCCTTTTTAGCGCCATGACGAATAAATTCTTGGCTTCCTCGTCCACCTGCTAAAAGATGAACCGCATCGATAATAATGGATTTACCGGCTCCGGTTTCTCCAGTCAAAACAGTCAATCCTTCAGAAAAGCTAACTGTCAAAGCATCAATAATAGCAAAATTGCGTATATCTAACTCCCGAAGCATATCCGCTCACCTCTTCTTAAAGCATTTCGATTAAACGTTGTTTTAAAATTTCACGCTGTTCGGTATCTCGGCAAATAATAAGACATGTATCATCCCCACAAATTGTTCCAAGAATTTCTTCCCAGTCCAAATGATCAATGAGTGAGCCAATTGCATGAGCATTACCTGGCAAAGTTTTCATTACTAAGAAATGGCTAGCTCCGTCAATGCTAACAAAAGCATCTGTCAATGCACGATGCAGTTTTTGCATTGGGTTAAAACGTTGATCAGCTGGCAAACTGTATTTGTAACGCCCATCTTGAAGCGGTACTTTTACTAAATGCAATTCTTTTATATCACGTGAAACAGTTGCTTGTGTCACTTCATAGCCCGCTGATTTTAGTAGTTCTACCAACTCATCTTGTGTTTCAATTTCGCGATTTGATATAAGATCGCGTATTTTAATGTGACGCTGTCCTTTATTCATGTTGTGCCCCCTTGAATGAATAATTATTCCATATACCTAATATTCTAACTCTATTTCATACACAAGACAAGAAAACACATTCCTTTTGGAATGTGTTTATAGTAATTCATGTGCTGTCTTGACAGTTTCATCGATGGACTGCTCAGAAACCCCTGCTATATCAGTGCCTTCAATAGCCGATTGAAGGTGAAATAAAAATTCAATATTACCTTCTCCACCAGTAATCGGTGAGAACGACATGTTCTTCACATGAAAACCGGCTTCAACTGCAAATTTTCCGACTTTAACTAACACATCACGGTGTATTTGGGGGTCGCGAATAATGCCTTTTTTCCCAACATTTTCTCTACCTGCTTCAAATTGAGGTTTGACCAGTGCGATGACGTCGCCCCCTGGGACCAAAACTTGTTTTAACACAGGAAAAATAATGCGCAAAGAAATAAACGAGACATCAATTGTAGCAAATTCCGGCAGACCTTGATTAAAATCTTCTGGTTTGGAATGGCGGAAATTGACGCGTTCCATGACAGTCACACGCTCATCCTGCCTAATCTTCCATGCCAACTGATTGTAACCAACATCAAGTGCATAGCAGTGCTTAGCGCCGTTTTGAAGAGCGCAATCAGTGAAGCCCCCTGTTGAAGAGCCTATATCAAGCATCAGTTTGTCGGCAACTGATAAGTCAAACTTTTCTAAAGCTTTTTCAAGCTTTAAACCGCCTCGGCTAACATATTTCAAATCATTTCCTTTCATTTGCAAAGGAGATTCTACTGAAATTTTTTCACCAGGCTTATTCATGCGTTCAGATCCAGAATAGATAATACCAGCCATGATGGCTCGTTTTGCTTTTTCACGTGTTTCACAGATGCCTTGTTCAACCAACAAGACATCTACACGTTCTTTTTTGGGCTTGATCATAGAGGAATCGAACCTGCCTGCTTTTTGGCTTGCGCACGCTTGTTAATGACACGCACGACTTCATCGCTATTTAAATGAATTTCGTCCATAAGTTCAGCAACGTCTCCGTGTTCAATAAAGTGATCCGGAATTCCTAAACGGTCAATAATCGATCCGCGGTACTGGTTTTCTTGTACAAATTCTAACACGGCACTACCAAAGCCACCTTGAAGTACCGCTTCTTCGATCGTTACGACCGGAATGTCACGTTTAAAGACTTCGTGGAGCATTGCCTCGTCCATCGGTTTAATGAAACGTGCATTTACCACTTCCACCGAAATGCCTTGCTCGAGTAATTGTTCTGCTGCGCGCATAGCCATTGGAATGGTCGTACCGAACGTTAAGATGACAGCATCTGTTCCTTTTTGTAACACTTCCCACGAACCGATTGGCAACGCGTGAAGTTCTGTATCCATTGGTACACCTAAGCCGTTACCTCTTGGATAACGAAGCGCAATTGGGCCACCATTATAATCAATAGCAGTTTTCACCATATGCTGTCCTTCATTTTCGTCTTTTGGCATCATAATGACCATGTTCGGCAAATGACGTAAGAATGCAATATCGAAAACGCCTTGATGCGTTTCACCATCTGCTCCAACAAGACCTGAGCGATCAATTCCAATAAAGACATTTAAATTTTGACGACAAATATCATGAACGACTTGATCGTATGCACGTTGTAAGAACGTTGAATAAATCGCTAAGAATGGCTTCATGTCTTGTGTAGCAAGTCCAGCCGCCATCGTTGTCGCATGCTGTTCTGCAATTCCGACATCAAACATACGGTCAGGAAATTCAGAAGCGAATCCTTCTAATTTCGAACCAACTGGCATAGCCGGTGTAATTGCGACAATGCGCTCGTCTGTGCGTGCTAGTTTACGGACAGTTTCTGCTACCAAACCACTCCATGAAGGCGCTTTTGAAGATGATTTTACTAAATCACCAGTCTCCGTTTTATAAGGACCCGTACCATGCCATGTTCCAATTGTATCTTGTTCAGCAGGTAAAAAGCCTTTGCCTTTTTTCGTTATGACATGAAGTAAAACCGGTCCTTTGGTTTTCTTCGCGTAACGTAAGTTTTCTTCCAGTTCTTCTATGTCATGTCCATCAATTGGCCCTAAATACGTAAAGCCCATTTCTTCAAAGAACATTCCTGAAACTACTAAATATTTCAAAGAATCTTTTACGCGTTCAGCAGTTGCGGCTAATCTGCCACCGACTGCCGG
This sequence comes from Planococcus faecalis, assembly GCF_002009235.1. Lineage (NCBI taxonomy): Bacteria > Bacillati > Bacillota > Bacilli > Caryophanales > Caryophanaceae > Planococcus > Planococcus faecalis. Next base: position 1,586,500 of record NZ_CP019401.1, on the reverse strand, counting down.
TACTTTTTTTAGTAAATATTCCAAATCATCCTTGACTTTGTTGTACTTCCCAGCTGTTCTCATACGGCCAAGCATACTGTGCATTGCTCCAACATTTGGAGCAATAGACATTTCATTGTCATTTAAAATAACGATCATATCGGTCTTCGTATGACCAATGTGATTTAATGCTTCAAAAGCCATTCCACCGGTTAATGCTCCATCACCAATAATTGGAACTACATAATTGTCGGTTTTTTTGATATCACGAGCAGCTGCCATTCCCATTGCAGCTGATAGAGACGTCGAACTATGTCCAGTTTCCCATACGTCATGGTCGCTTTCATTGCGTTTCGGAAATCCACAAAGACCTTTAAATTGACGCAGTGTGTCAAATTGGCTAGCTCTTCCTGTTAAAATTTTGTGGACATATGACTGGTGCCCTACATCCCAAATAAATTTGTCTGATGGGCTATCGAATACTTTGTGTAGCGCAACCGTTAGTTCCACTACTCCAAGATTCGGACCAATATGCCCACCTGTTCTTGATAAATTCTCTATTAGAAACCGTCTTATATCTTCACTTAATACTTCAAGCTGTTTTGTGTTCAGCTCTTTTAAGAAAGATGGACCAGTAATCGATTGTAGATCCATTGCCATCACGCACCTTTTTTAAAATTTTCCTTCAGACTGTCTGTTCATATTATATCAGTCTACAGCGATTGTACAAACCAGAGCCTTAGAAATCAGCTTTTTCTTTGAACAATTAAGTCTGTCAGTTGTAACAGCAATGTTTTTTCTCCCATCAGCTTATCGAGTGAATTGATCGCTTCAGAAGCATGAAAGTCTAACTTTTCCTTTGCTTTTGGCAATGTCAATATGCCTGGATAGGTACTTTTATCGCTCGACTCGTCTTTTCCAGCAGTTTTTCCAAGTTCCTGAGAAGTTCCCGTAACATCTAGAATATCGTCTTGAATTTGGAACGCAAGCCCAAGATGCTGACCAAATTGACTGAGTGCTACCATTTCTTCGTTCGAAGCTTGTGCTAAAATACCACCCGCTAAAATGCTATACGTTAACAAAGCACCCGTTTTCAAGCGATGTACTTGCTCTAGTTCTTCAAGTGTTAGTTGTTTTTCTTCACCTTCAATATCTAATACTTGTCCGCCGACCATTCCTTCAGCCCCCGCAGAAACACTCATCAAATCAATTAAACGGACTTTATCATCACTTGAAACGTTCGACAACCTTGCAACAATACCGAAGCTATAAGTTAAAAGTGCATCTCCAGCAAGAATAGCTACAGCTTCTCCAAATACTTTATGGTTTGTTGGCATGCCCCGTCTTAAATCGTCATCATCCATACTTGGTAAATCGTCATGAATCAATGAATACGTATGAATCATTTCAATTGCAGCCGCTACTTTAAGTGCATCGGGATGTTCTTGTCCGCTTAACTCATGAAGAACTGCCAGCAAAAGAATTGGACGGATTCGTTTTCCTCCTGCTTGCAACGAATAATGCATCGACTCTCTTAGCGAATCGGGAATCGGCAATGATAAAATTAGTTGAGCCATTTCCTGTTGGATAAGTGGTTCGTAATGCGTACGAAATTCAGTTAAATTCATTTGGCATTCCCGCCCATTTCTATGTCGATTGGCACTTCCTTGCCGTCTTTCATCATTGTCACCAATTGACTTTCTGCATTCTGTAATTTATCGTGGCATACTTTTGACAGTTCCATCCCTTTTTGATAAAGGGTAAGCGCTTGTTCAAGTGGAACGTCTCCCTGTTCGAGTTGACGAACAATTTCCTCCAATTGTTCCATTGCATCGTTAAACATGATTTTCTTTTCAGCCATCGTTTACGTCTCCTTTACTTGCTGGATTTATTTCATTGACAGTTGCCTGGATCATACCGTCTTGCATTGCGATCGTCAAACTGTCACCTTTTTTTACCTGCGTTACACTTTTTACTACAGCTCCTTCTATATAAGGAATCGAATAGCCACGGTCCATAATCTTAAGTGGACTTAGCGCATCCAATGTCCGAATAGAAGAGGACAGCTGTTGCTGGCGATCTTTTAGCAATTGGTTTACTTGATAATCAAGCCTTCTCCCAAGTTCCGTTACATCTGTCTCCGACTGACGAATTTGTTGCAGGGGCATGCGCGACTTTAATCGGTGGTCGAACGTGCGGTATTGTTCTTTTGAACGACTCACATATTGTAAAGACTCACGCTGCAGAGAGTCCGTAGCCCGCTCTATACGTTCTATAAATGGACGGTATAGACGTTCTGGGTAAGCTAGTGGAAACGATGAAGTTAATCGTTCTAGCATTTTCTGTTGCTGGCTGATCGTGATAGAAACGGTCCGGTACATCCGACTGCGATAGCTTGATATTTTCTCAAGCAGCTCTGCCTGACTTGGTACGGCTAGTTCGGCAGCGGCAGTCGGTGTCGGTGCTCGTAGATCTGACACAAAATCAGCAATCGTAGTATCCGTTTCGTGACCAATGGCTGAGATAATAGGAATTTTCGAAGCGACAATAACACGCGCCACTGCTTCTTCGTTAAAAGCCCATAGATCCTCGATAGAACCGCCACCTCGACCAACGATTAAGACGTCATAATTGCTTGTATTGGCCGCCTGTATCGACTGAACTATGGATTGGACTGCACCTGCCCCTTGTACGAGTGTAGGATACAATACCACCTCTGCTAAAGGATAACGACGATGTAAGGTAATAATAATATCGCGCACAGCAGCTCCCGTCTGAGCGGTCACTACTGCAATTCTTTTCGGAAAACGCGGCAGTTGTTTTTTATGAAGTGCATCGAACAAGCCTTCTTTGGCTAGCTTTTCTTTTAATTGTTCAAAAGCTAAATAGTAATCACCAATGCCGTCTACTTGCATAGATTGTGCATACAATTGATATTGACCCGATGCTTCGTAAACTGAAACGTCTCCACGGATCAATACTGTCATGCCGCTTTCGGGCTTGAATTTAACAGACTTAGCACTTGCTGAAAACATGACGCCTGGTAATCGTGTGGCATTGTCTTTTAATGTGAAATAAATATGGCCGCTCGTATGGATTTTAACATTCGATAATTCACCTTTGACGTAAACATCGCGAAGATGTGGATCGGCATCAAACTTCTTTTTTATGTATTTGGTTAAGGCTTTGACACTTAAGTACGGGTCGGTTGACACACTTTCAACCCCTATCTGTGAATTTAAAAAGCTGTCTTTCTTTCGAAAAACAGCCCTATTGCTCTTTATTTTACATGCTTATGCTTATTTTGTCTTTGATAACCCTTTTTCCGCTGACTGTAGTGTATTTCCCATCAGCATCGCAATGGTCATCGGTCCGACACCACCAGGAACTGGAGTTACAAAGCCAGCTGTTTCTTGAACATCTTGAAAGTCAACATCCCCGCACAATTTACCGTTTTCATCTCGGTTCATTCCTACATCAATAATAACTGCATCTGGTTTGATAAATGTGTGATCGATAAACTTGGCTCTACCGATAGCAGCAATCAAAATATCCGCTTGTGCTGTGATGCTCGCTAGATCTTTGGTTTTGGAATGGCAGTAAGTCACAGTCGCATCTTTTTGAAGCAATAGCTGACCAATTGGCTTGCCCACGATATTGCTACGTCCAATTACAACTGCATGCTTGCCAGCTGGATCAATATTGTAATGAGCTAGTAGCTCCATTATGCCGTGCGGTGTACACGGTAGGAAAGCTTCTTTACCAATCATCATATTACCGACCGAAATTGGGTGGAAGCCATCGACATCTTTTTCTGGACTAATTGCTGAAATAACTTTAAATTCATCAATTTGTTTTGGCAAGGGCAGTTGGACAAGAATGCCGTGAATTTCTGGATTTTGATTTAACTCCTCAATTTTCGTCAGCAGTTCCTGCTCGGTCAATGTATCTGGATATTGATGAAGGTCTGAACGCATACCAAGTGCTTCACACGTTTTTTTCTTGTTTTTTACATATGTAAGAGAGGCGGCGTTTTCTCCCACCAATATAACGGCAAGTCCTGGGATGATGCCTTGCTGTGCCAATTTTTCCACGCGCTCTTTTACCTGGATTTTAACTTTCTGGCTTACCGCTTTTCCATCAATCAATGTTGCAGTCATATTAACTCCTCCAATTAATTTGCTGTTTCGTCTGTAAATTTCGAAAGAACGCCGTTAACAAAGCGGCTCGATTTATCGTCTCCAAAAGTTTTGCACAGTTCAATCGCTTCGTTCATGATGACACGTGCAGGTGCATCTTCCATGTGGTCTAGTTCAAAGATTGCCATGCGAAGAATTGTTCGTTCAATTTTTGGTAACCGTTCTAACGACCAATTTTCCAAATGTCCAACTAATTTTTCATCAATTTTTTTCATATTGCTGTAAGTGCCTTGAACTAATAAACTATAGAAGTTATCATTTTCTCCAGCCATTACATGGTCCATAGCCTCATCAATTGTCAGTTCAGTGCCTTCAAGTTGAAATAAGGTCTGAAGCGCTTTTTCGCGTGCTTCGTGTCGTTTCATAATATGTCCGGTCTCCTTTTCACAGCTAATTACCTCTTATTATACAGGTTTTCAGACTGAACTTCCATGTTTGAAATGTTCGGTCAATAGTTCAACACAACAAAATTCTGAGCTTAGCAGACAAAAAAGACGAGGCTGTCCCGAAGCCAATGCTAGCGCTTCAGGACAGCCTCGCTGTCTATTCTGTTGCTTGAGACTCGAAGTTAATGCCTGTAATGTGCACATTCACTTCTTGTGTTTGAAGCGACGTCATATTTTCAAGCGTTTGACGAACCTGCTCTTGAATTTTTAAAGCTGTCTTTGGAATTGATACACCATAGTTAATGACGCAATAAACATCAATCGCTAGTCCTTCTTCAGACAAGTCGGTTTTGATGCCTTTGCCGTGAACTTTCTTGCCTAACCGCTCAACTACATCAGAAGCAAAATTACCACGCATGCTTGCAACACCCTCAATATCTGTCGCTGCAATGCTCGCAATGATCTCCAAAACTTCTGGAGCCACTTCGATGTTACCTAAATTTTGTGCTCCATGAGACTTCATCCGTACATAAGGTGCTGTTTTTTCTGCCATTTGCAAAGCTCCTCCTTTAAGATTCCAATACGTCGTATTTTTCCAGGAATTTCGTATTGAAATCGCCTGATTTGAATACTTCGTGATCCATTAATTTTGAATGGAATGGAATCGTCGTGAACACGCCTTCAATGACAAACTCATCTAACGCGCGTTTCATTTTCGCTACCGCTTCTTCGCGCGTATCAGCAAAAGTAATCAGTTTAGCAACCATGGAATCATAATACGGGGGAATGCTGTATCCCGAGTACATAGCCGAATCTATTCTTACGCCCATACCACCTGGGGGCAGGTACATCTCTACTTTGCCTGCTGAAGGCATAAAGTTTTTCGCTGGGTTTTCCGCATTTATACGGCATTCGATTGACCAGCCCTTAAAAACGACATCTTTTTGTTTATAAGCTAGTTTTTCGCCCGAAGCAACTTTTAATTGCTGTTGAATCAAATCAATTCCTGTAATCATTTCTGTTACTGGATGCTCTACTTGAATGCGTGTGTTCATTTCCATAAAGTAAAATTTCTGGTTAACTGCGTCAAAGATAAATTCAACTGTCCCAGCACCACGGTAATTGACGGCTAAAGCAGCTTTTACTGCAGCATCGCCCATTTCTGCGCGCAACTCAGGAGACAAAGCCGGTGAAGGCGCTTCTTCAACTAATTTTTGCATGCGGCGCTGAATTGAACAGTCACGCTCACCTAAATGAATGGCATTGCCATGTGAGTCCGCTAACACTTGAATTTCAATATGACGGAAATCTTCGATAAATTTCTCGATATAAACGCCTGGATTGCCAAAAGCAGCTGCTGCTTCTTTTTGCGTCATTTTCAGACCTGCAACAAAATCTTCGCGCGTTCGGGCCACACGAATTCCTTTTCCACCACCGCCGGCAGTTGCTTTAATGATGACCGGAAATCCGATTTCATCTGCAATCCGTAAGCCGTCTTCTTCACTAGCTACAATACCAGTGGAACCTGGAACAACAGGGACACCGGCTTTGCGCATCGTTTCACGGGCTACGTCTTTAGTACCCATACGCGAAATAGCGTCGGCTGTTGGACCGATAAACATCATATCGCAAGCTTCGCATAATTCAGCAAAACTCGCGTTTTCAGCTAAAAATCCGTACCCTGGATGAATGCCATCACAATTTGTTAGCTTAGCAACTGACATGATATTTGAAAAGTTCAAATAACTATCTTTTGATAATTTTGGACCGATGCAATAAGCCTCATCTGCAAGTTCCACATGAAGCGCTTCTTTATCTGCTTCTGAATATACTGCGACCGTCTCAATGCCCATCTCTTTACAAGCGCGAATAATCCGGACCGCAATTTCCCCACGGTTTGCAATTAATACTTTTTTCATCGCTTTCATCGCTTTCATCGCTATCTCCCCTTTCCTCAGTTTGCTTTCACGAGGAATAAAGGTTGGCCGTATTCGACAAGCTGACCATCTTTTACAAGTATTTCAGCAATTTCCCCATCCACTTCTGCTTCGATTTCGTTGAATAATTTCATCGCTTCAACAATACACACTACTTGATCGGCAGTAACTTTAGATCCTACTTGTACATAAGCCGCTTCCTCTGGAGATGGAGATTCATAGAAAGTACCGACCATTGGTGAAAGAATTTTGTGATACGCTGAATCGCTGCTAGCGGGAATTTCGGGTGTTTCTTGTGATACCAGTCTTTCTGCTTCTGACTCTTTTGTCGGTGCAGATGCACTTGGTGCTTCTACCGCTTTTGGTTGTTGAGGTGTTTGTGCTACTGAGTTAAGCGTTTGTTGAGCAGTGCCCAAACCATTTTTTTTCATTTTCACTTTAACGCCTTCAAATTCGTAAGAGAACTCTTCAATTGATGACCCATCTACCAATTTGATGATTTCGCGGATTTCTTGAATTTTCATATTCATCCTACTCCCCTAATATGTAGTTAATTGATTTCTATTCTATTTTAGACTTTTTCGTTCTATTTTGAAATAGCTAAGCTGACTTTTTAAAAAAAGGCCTCTAGCAATAGAGGCCTTCCGCTTGTTATTGAGCTCTTGATACGTATGACGAGTCTGTCGTGTTGATAATCAAGTGATCGCCCTCGTTGATGAAGAACGGCACTTGAACAGACAAGCCAGTTGACAATTTCGCTGGTTTTGATCCACCGCTTGCCGTATCTCCTTTAATGCCTGGATCCGTTTCAACTACTTCTAGAACAACCGTATTCGGCAATTCAACACCTAATACTTCGCCTTGAAATTGAATAACTTGAACTTCCATATTTTCTTGAAGAAACTTCAATTCGTATTCAATGTTTTTTTCAGGCAATTCAATTTGATCGTATGTTTCCATATCCATAAATGCGTGCATATCACCATTAGCATACAAATACTGCATTTTGCTATTATCGATTTGTGCTTTCGCGACTTTTTCGCCTGCACGGAATGTCTTTTCAGTGACACTTCCAGAACGCAGGTTGCGAAGTTTTGAACGCACAAATGCTGCGCCTTTACCTGGTTTTACATGTTGGAATTCCATAACGCGCCAAATTCCGCCGTCTACTTCAATTGTGACACCTGTCTTAAAATCGTTTACTGAAATCATAGTAGTTCCTCCGTTTGTTATAAAATGCGTAGCTCTTTTGTGGAGTTAGTCAACCGTTCATTTCCTGACTCGGTTATCAGTATATCATCTTCAATGCGCACTCCGCCAATTCCCGGTAGATAAATTCCCGGTTCTACTGTCACAGCCATGTTCGGGTCAAGAATTGTTTCTGATTTAAAAGACAATCCCGGACCTTCGTGAACTTCTAAACCGATGCCATGACCCGTTGAATGGCCGAATGCGTCGCCATAGCCTTTAGATTTAATATAATCTCGTGCGATAGCATCCGCTTCTATCCCACTCATACCTGGACCAATTTTCTCTACACCTAGTTCTTGTGCTTTCAAGACCACATCATAGACTTCCTTCATTTTTTCTGAAGGCTGACCGACTGCAACCGTGCGGGTAATATCTGAAATGTAGCCATTGTATAAAGCACCGAAATCAAGTGTAACCATGTCACCTTTTTCAATAATTTTATCTGTAGCTACGCCATGAGGCAATGCCGAACGAAGTCCAGACGCAACGATAATATCAAAACTTGATGATGTCGCTCCTTGTTTTCTCATGAAAAATTCCAGTTCATTAGAAACTTCAAGTTCTGTCAATCCTGGACGAATAAATCCGCAAATATGCTCAAAAGCATCATCTGCAATTTTAGCAGCTGCTTTTAAAATTGTGATTTCTTCTGGTGTTTTGACCATCCGAATTTTTTCAACCAAATCGCTGACAGGTTGTAATTCTATATCCATCTTGGATTTATACTGCATAGCTGTTGCATAAGTCATATGATCTTGTTCAAAAGCTAGTGTTTGAATAGCTAACGACTTAACCGTTTTGATTGCCTCGTCAGTCAAGTTTTTTTCTGCTTGGACAACAACAAAATCTTCAACTTGATCATTGGCTTGCTCAGTGTAACGAAAATCAGTAATAAAAACCGCCTTTTCCTGTGTCACGATTGCCAGTCCAGCTGTTCCCGTAAATCCAGTAATATAGCGCAAGTTAAAAGAACTGGTAATAAGCAGTGCCTCAATATTTCGGCTGTTCATTTCCGTACGTAGTTTTTGAATTTTCAACATCTTCATCCTCTCTCTTGTTTCAAGATCAATGCTTGTAGTGCTAATTTGTAGACATCCTGACCAAAGCCAACAATTTGTCCGAAAGTAACTGGGGAGATGTATGAATGATGGCGGAACTCCTCACGTTTGTGGACATTTGATATATGTACTTCAATAACAGGGACTTTGATTGCGGCAATCGCATCTCGAATAGCGATGCTCGTATGCGTATAGGCACCAGCGTTCAATACAATTCCTGATAATGCATCGTCTCCTGCTCCGTGAATCCAATCAATCAATTCTCCCTCGTGATTCGACTGCCGACAAATCAATTCAATATGATGTTGGTTAGAAAATTCCACTAATTCTTGTTCTAACTCTTCTAGCGTAAACGTTCCATAAGCTTCTTTCTCTCTCTTGCCCAAACGATTTAAGTTAGGACCGTTCAAGATCAGCACGCGCATTCAACTTTCCCCTCCCCTTTTACATTCTTAATTATTTTAACATATCGGAACAATCGAGCAACTATTTAGAAAAGCTCAAGCACCCGTGTAAGTCCGACGGGCATAAGACAGACCAGCAGAGCGGCGTTTTGGTACAGAATATAAAAAAACGCGGTAGCTTGTTAGCCACCGCGTTCATTATTTTTACAATCCGCATTTAAGTTGAGCGTTACAGTTGGTGCATGTATTGCAGCCACCCATTTCTTCTACTGTTCCTTTTCGGCAAACTGGACATGTATCGCCCACTTCAGAACCGATAGTAACGTTAGTTGAACGGAGATCCTGGATGGTATCGATTAAAACGATCGGACGCTTGCCAGTTTCTTCTGGTTGTTGCTCTTCTTCAAAGTTATTGTCTTCAGCTTTTAATGTTAAAACCTGTGAATCACGGCTGCCATCAACATAGACCGTACCGCCTTTTGCTCCACCTTTATACAAACGCTCATAAACGCCTTCTACTTGTTCTACTGTGTAACCGCGTGGTGCGTTGACAGTTTTTGAGATAGACGAATCAATCCAGCGTTGAATAATGCATTGAACATCAGCATGCGCTTCTGGAGCCAAGTCCATTGACGTTACAAATGCCTTTGGAAGGTTTTCTTCGCTTACTTCAGGATTATTTCTCAAATATTCTCCAACGATATCAGCTTTGACTTCAATAAATTTACCAAGTCGGCCGCTACGGTAGTAAGTAAATGAATAATACGGCTCAAGTCCCGTTGAAACACCAACCATCGTTCCTGTAGACCCTGTTGGCGCAACCGTCAACAGATGTGAATTACGGATACCTTTTTCAAGAATTGCTTCGCGAACATGTTCTGGCATACCTTGCATAAAGCCAGTTTCAGTAAATGCTTTGCGAAGTGCCACTGTCTCTTCGTCCGTCTTACCAACTAGGAAGGGGAAACTACCGCGTTCTGCTGCTAAGTTTGTCGATACTTCATATGCTGCTGTAGCAATAGTTTCGAAGATTTCATCAACAAGTTTATTGCCTTCTGGTGATCCGTATTCTTTATCGCAATAAATTAGCAAATCTGCTAATCCCATAACGCCAAGACCTACACGGCGCTCACCAAGTGCTTGTACTCGGTTTTCTTCGAGGAAGTATGGCGTTGCGTCAATAACATTATCTTGCATGCGGACACCGACGCGAACTGTTTCTTTCAAGCTTTCAAAATCAACCATTTTCGTTTTTGGATCTGCAAATTGCGCCAAATTAACCGCAGCCAAGTTACAAACCGAATAAGGTGCTAACGGCTGTTCCCCACAAGGGTTTGTCGCAACAACTTTTTGACCGTATGCTGCAGCATTGGTTTTTTCATTGGCATTATCAATAAAGAAGATACCTGGTTCAGCTGAATATGTCGCACAAATATTGATCAAGTTCCATAGCTCACGAGCTTTCATCGTACGGTAAACGCGGACACCATGCCCCATACTTTCCCATTCACGAACGTCGCCCACTTCTTGCCATTTCTCATTATAAATCGCCATTTCTTCTTTTGAGTACGACTCGACTGCTGGGAAACGCAAATCAAAATCTGCATCATTTTCGACAGCTGTCATGAAATCACTCGTTAGCGTAACGGAAATATTTGCACCGGTTAAGAATTCTTCATTATGAACAGAGTACGTTCCACCGTCACGTAACTTCGTGTCAGCATCACGCATGATTTTTTCATTAAATCCGCCCATGCCAGGAATTGTGCGGTAGTTCAAAATTCCTTGGAACATCGCTTCTTCTTGGGCTGTTAACGGTTTGAATTTCAATTTATCATGAGCCAGTTTTTTAATCGTCTCATCTTGCGTGTTTTCGATCAAATAACGCAAAATACGAGGGTTTTGCATTTTTGAAATGATAAATTCCGCAATATCTGGATGCCAGTCTGCAAGCATAATCATTTGCGCACCGCGACGTGATCCACCTTGTTCAACAAGATGTGTTAATTTCGCGATATCATCTAACCAAGATACAGAACCTGATGATTTGCCGTTAACTCCACGTGCTAATGTATTCCGTGGACGAAGAGTCGAACCGTTCGTACCAACACCGCCACCGCGGCTCATAATTTCCATCACTTGTTTACGGTGATCCGAAATACCTTCGCGTGAATCCGCAACAAACGGCATTACGTAACAATTGAAATACGTTACATCTGTATCCGCTCCTGCTCCGTAAAGAACACGTCCAGCTGGAATGAATTTCAAGCTAACCAATTGCTGATAAAATTTCTCAAACCATTCTTGACGTTTTTCAGAAGTTGTTTCTACTGAGGCAAGGCCTGTTGCATTGCGTTTCGCAATTTGCTCGTAGTACACTTCCATTGGCTTTTCAATCACGTCGATCGGACGATTGACAATGCCTGCTACTTGTTCTTCTGGATTGTCGATTGCACTTCTGTAATCTTCCTCAATCCAAACTTTCGCTTTGTTCGTAGTTTTATCGATCGAAACGATGTAACCTAGCCCACGAGCTGGGAATTTCGGATCTTCTTTAACAGTTAATACAACAAAATCTCCCGCTTTGAGCGTTTTTTTCTCTGTATCTTTGAAAGAGTAACGATCAATCATAACAAGACGCGAGACACCTTTGTGCGTTAACTTCATATCTGAAGTGATGGCATGTACTTGCGGAAAGGTTTTGATATCTTCGTTTAAAGCTGATGCATTTAATGAATACTGGGATTGTTGTGTGGCGGAAACCATTTGACAATTCCTCCTTTATGTTATATGGAGTCGGATACTATATATAGTATTACTTCGATTCCCATCATACTACATGTTGAAACTCATTTTCAATAACAAGTTTTTTTTATAGAATTCTGTTAGTTTATAAAGCTATATTTACCAAGGTTTCGAGCTTTTAAATTCGGTAAAATGAGCCAAAAGACCTCACACTCGGAAATTCCACTCGTGATTCGCGTATTTTTTTTCCTCTAAAGCCTTGACTTCTGCTAATTGTTGCTCAGTCAACACATAGGGCTCTAAATCGATAAACAAAGCTTGCTCAAACCCTTTTTTAAAGGCAGCAATGCATTCTTCAGCAGTTGCTGGCGTTTTTCGTAGTGAATTAATCGACACTGCTTTTTCAGGTATCTTCATGCGCATGCGCTCTTTTGCTTCTTCACTCGGAAATTTGAAAACAGATAACAGTTTCTCGGTATCCAAATCAATTAAAATCGCACCATGCTGTAGAATAACACCTTTTTGACGTGTTTGTGCACTTCCTGCCACTTTTTTACCTTCGACGACCATCTCATACCAGCTCGGCGTATCAAAACAAACTGCAGATTTTGGTTTTTTTAAGTCAGCGCGCTTTTCAGCTGTATCCGGTACCGAAAAATAAGCATCGAGCCCCAAGTTTTTAAAGCCTTCCAATAACCCTTCGCTCAGTACACGATAAGCTTCTGTAACAGTTTCTGGCATCTGTGGATAATCTTCGCTGACGATGATACTGTATGTAAGTTCATGTTCATGAAGTACACCTCTGCCCCCTGTTGGACGACGCACAAAACCAAGTCCTAATCGATTAACAACATCCATATCAATTTCCTTTTCTACTTTTTGAAAGTAACCAATTGAAAGAGCTGCCGGTTGCCAACCATAAAAACGAATGATCGGCGGAATAAGCCCTTCACTATGCCAAGTCAGCAAGGATTCATCGAGCGCCATATTAAAAGAAGGGGTGCCCGCACCTGAATTTATAAAAACCCATTTCGGATAATTCACAAGATCGCCTCCTATTTCCGATAATTAGTGTAACATTGGCATTGAATATCCGTCATCTCTTCTCTTATAATAAAAGAAGAGTAGAAAGGGGCAAGACCATTGGAATTTTTGTATATTACGATCGCAATACTGTTAGCCATCATCATTTACGCGGTGATTACTTATTTTCGCATTAAAAAAACTGTCACTAACTTGACACAGGAACAGTTTATTGAAGGCTACCGCAAAGCTCAATTAATCGACGTGCGCGAGCCAAAGGATTTTGCAGCAGGTCATATCCTTGGAGCTCGCAATATTCCGCAATCACAATTGCGCCAGCGTTATAAGGAAATTCGCGAAGACAAGCCGGTCTACTTATACGACCAGAACGGAGCTCGCAGCGGACGAGTCGCCATTTTCCTAAAGAAAAAAGGCTATAACCAATTGTTCCAATTGCAAGGCGGATTCAAACAATGGACTGGCAAAATAAAAGCCAAAGTCTAATCATTAAAAAGGCCTTCCACATCGCTGGAAGGCCTTTTTATATTTATTACAGATATTGACGAGGATATGCTGTGAAAGCAGCTCACCCGCCGGCCAGGCAATTATTTAAGGGATTGTACCTTATATAGTCAGAAGCAAAGAAAGGGCTGGCTCCTAAGTCTCTGCCTGTTTTTAAAATCACCTTCAGATATGATGATGATTACGGTGCTAATTGCGACCGCTATTCCAAGCGTTACGAAACAATCATCAGCAGTAGATGAAAAAGGGTGTGAAGCATTTGTGCAGATGCTTCAACAGCAAGTTAAATCCTATCAACTGGACTTAAAGGTGATTTCGACTTTGCCGGATTTTTTAGATGAGATTTCCAAAATGGGCGATTGCTTTTGATGGGACCGAAGGCACTTTCTACGTTGATTTTACATTTGTCACCAATCTACCTCATCAATCTATCTGCAAGTGCTACTTTTTCTTCCATTTTATAGAAATGAACGCTTTTTTTATTTTTAGAGTCAACATGGCTGATGACAATGAAAACGGTTCGACTGGGTGAGACAAAAAGCGGCTGACACACTGTTCTTCAGCAGGAAAAAAGGGTTGTACTCAAAAAGTCGTTTTTCACGACCTTTTAAGACAACTCCTTCTTTTTAAAATTTACTCGACTTTCGTGTAGCGAAGCACGGGATGACGTGCTGCTTTTGTTTCATCTAGACGATTGATCACCGTCGTATGTGGTGCATTTTGAACGATTTCTGGATTTTCTTCTACTTCTTTCGCAATTTGAATCATCGCGTCTATAAAAGCATCCAATGTTTCTTTCGATTCTGTTTCGGTTGGTTCGATCATCATGCCTTCTTCAACATTTAACGGGAAGTAGATTGTTGGTGGGTGATAGCCAAAGTCAAGTAAGCGTTTCGCCATATCTAATGTGCGAACACCCAGTTTCTTTTGACGACGACCACTTAAAACAAATTCATGCTTGCAATGACGGTCGTATGGCAAATCAAAATGCGGCTGCAATCTGCGCATCATGTAGTTGGCATTTAATACCGCGTATTCTGTTACAGCCTTCAGGCCGTCTGGTCCCATAGAACGAATATACGTATAAGCACGCACATTGATTCCGAAATTTCCGTAGAACGGCTTAACACGGCCGATTGAATCTGGACGGTCATAATCGAACGTATAAGCATCGTCTTTTTTCACTAATACTGGTTTTGGTAAGTATGGCAACAAGTCATTTTTCACACCAACTGGGCCAGATCCAGGTCCACCACCACCGTGGGGTCCTGTGAAGGTTTTGTGTAAGTTCAAGTGAACCACGTCAAAGCCCATGTCTCCTGGACGTGCTTTTGACATAACTGCATTCAAGTTAGCGCCGTCATAATAAAGCTTACCGCCGACTTCGTGAATAATAGCTGCCATTTCCAAAATTTGTTCTTCAAACAAGCCAAGCGTATTCGGATTTGTCAGCATCAATGCCGCTGTGTCATCCCCAACAACGCGCTTCAAGTCTTCCAAATCTACGAGACCTTTATCGCTAGATTTTACCGTTACGGTTTCGAATCCGGCAACAGTTGCTGACGCCGGGTTTGTGCCGTGCGCTGAATCTGGAACAATAACTTTTGTGCGTTTAAAATCCCCACGTGCTTCGTGATAAGCCCGAATCATCATTAATCCTGTCCACTCACCATGTGCACCTGCAGCAGGCTGCAAAGTAACTTCATCCATACCCGTAATTTCTTTTAGATGCTCTTGAAGATCAAACATCAACGCAAGAGCACCTTGAACAGTTTTCTCATCTTGTAATGGATGAATATTAGCAAATCCTGGGTAACGAGCGATAGTTTCGTTGATTTTCGGATTGTATTTCATTGTGCAAGATCCTAGTGGATAAAATCCAGAATCCACCCCGTGGTTACGGTTCGATAGCGCTGTATAGTGACGCATAATATCCAGTTCTGACACTTCCGGTAGTTCTGCTGCTTGTGTCCGAATTAAATCGTTCGGTAATAATTCGCTCAAGTCAATTTCAGGTACATCAAGTGTTGGCAAGCTATAACCAACGCGGCCTTCTTTAGTCAGTTCAAAAATTAACGCTTGGTTATCTTTATGCATGAGTAGCCCCCGCTTCCTTCACTTTTGCAGCAATTTCCTGTACGAATGCATCAATCTCTTCTCTAGTTCGTTGTTCCGTAACCGCAACTAGCATATGATCTTGAAATTCATCAAAGCTGAGCCCAAGGTCATAGCCTCCGATCATGCCTTTTTCAAATAAGCGGTCATTTAACTGCTTAACAGGTTCTTCGGTTTTAACCACGACTTCGTTAAAGTGTGCGCCTTCAAATGCAATTTCAAGACCTGCTTTTTTCAATTGTTGTTTCATATAATGTGTCTTTTTAATATTTTGTTTTGCAATTTCTTGCGTCCCCACTTTGCCAAGTGCGGTCATAGCAACAGAAGCCGCTAATGCGTTTAACGCTTGGTTTGAACAAATATTTGATGTCGCTTTATCACGACGAATATGCTGTTCACGTGCCTGCAATGTTAAAACAAAGCCACGACGACCTTCTTCGTCTGTTGTTTCACCGACCAAACGGCCTGGAACTTTACGCATTAATTTTTTTGTTACAGCGAAATAGCCACAATGAGGTCCGCCGTATGCTTCAGGAATACCAAAAGGCTGTGCGTCTCCTACTGTGATATCTGCCCCAAGTTGACCTGGTGAAGTTAATGCACCAAGCGCTAATGGATTTGAAGAAACAGCTAGTAATGCGCCTGATGCGTGAACAATCGGCTCAATTTCTTTCAAGTTTTCAACCTGTCCGAAAAAGTTCGGGTATTGAATCATCACTGTTGCAACGTTTTCATCCATCATTTCTTGTAATGCGTCTAAATCTGTATGACCATCTTTTAATGGAATCTCAATAACTTCGATCGACTGACCAAGAGCATACGTACGGACAACGTCACGTGATTCCGGATGAACTGCACGTGACACAAGGATTTTCTTGCGCTTTGTGTGTCCTGCAGCAAGCATACCCGCTTCGGCAAGCGCTGTACCGCCGTCATACATGGACGAATTAGCAATATCCATGCCCGTCAATTCACTAATCATTGTTTGGAATTCAAAAATAGCTTGTAATTCCCCTTGTGAGATTTCTGGCTGATACGGTGTATATGCTGTATAAAACTCAGAGCGCGAAATAACGTGATCCACAATAATTGGCTTGTAATGGTCATAGACGCCTGCACCTAAAAACGACGCATAGCGGTTCGTATCAGCATTTCGAGCAGCAAGCTGTGCCAATTCTTTCGTTAACGAAGATTCTGATTTGGCGGCCTTAATGTTGTATTCACCTTTAAAGCGCACGTTTTCTGGAATGTCCGAGAATAATTCATCAATTGAGTTGATGCCGATCGTTTCCAGCATTTCTTTTTCGTCTTGAGCCGTCATTGGTAAATAGCGATGTTTCATTGAGCGCTGTCCCCTTTTCAAGTTAAATTTAGTTGGATCGTTTATAAAATGGCGTTTGTACTGTTGTTGCTTTTAGTCGTTTGCCGCGAATTTCAACTTCTAATTCAATTCCGAGTTCAGCATAGTCACTTGAAACTAGCGCTAACCCGATATTCTTCTTAAGTGTTGGCGATTGAGTACCAGTTGTCACTTCACCAATTTTTTGATCTCCTGCATATACCGTATAGCCATGACGCGGAATGCCTTTGTCAATCATTTCAATACCTACTAATTTACGTGGCACTCCTGCTTCTTTTTGAACAGTCAATGCTTTTTTACCAATAAAATCTTGCTCTTTTTTCAATTTCACAACAAAATTAATACCGGCTTCTAGTGGCGTTATGTCTTTAGTCAATTCTTGGCCGTATAAAGCAAGGCAGGCTTCAAAGCGCAATGTATCACGTGCACCAAGACCTACAGGCACAATACCTTCTGGTTCACCTTCAGACAAAATTTCATCCCAAAGAACAAGTAGAGATTCGGGAGCTGCGTATAGTTCAAAACCATTTTCGCCCGTGTAACCAGTGCGCGACAAAATCACTTGTTGTCCCGCAACTTCAATATCTTGTTTAAAGCGGAAAGGTTTAATGGCTGAAAGATTTTCTTCTGTTAAACGCTGAAGTACCTTTTCAGCTAAAGGACCTTGCAGAGCCAATAAACCATAGCGTTCAGAGGCATTATCCAATATAACGTCACCCGTTTTCGCTTTTTCCATCCATTCAAAATCCTTCTCTATATTAGAGGCATTCACAACCAATAAATAATGTTGATCTGCTAACTTATAAATTAGCAAGTCATCTACTGTGCCACCGTCTTCGTAACACATTGCTGTATATTGCGCTTGCCCATCTTGAATTTTAGAGACATCATTTGTGACAAGGTGTTGAAGATAGTCTAAACTATCTGCTCCTGTGACAAAAATTTCACCCATATGTGACACATCAAAAAGACCTACTTTTGTTCTAACTGCTTCATGTTCTTCTTTAATGCTCGAAAATTGCACGGGCAGTTCCCAACCGCCAAAATCAATTGTTTTGCCACCATATTTCGAATACGTTTCAAACAGAGGTGTACGCTTTAACTGTGCCAATGATTTTCCTCCTTATTTCTCAACTTCCTATCGGCCAGTTCCAAGAGACATCTGGGCACGAAAAAAGGACAGAGATTTCCCTATAAAGGGAAATCTCTGTCCTGGAACCTGAAAGTTTACCGTAATGGCTTTCCTCGTTGGTAGCTGACATGCAGCATTCTCCAGAGATGCGTCCTGTCCGAGTCTTTTTGCCTGAGAGATTCATAACTTCTGTTATTTGCTCCTTCGGCGACGCTTCCGCGTTCTCTCCTCGTACAATCATCCGCCCAAATCAAAATTGATTGGTCCAAACCGTTATACAGAATAGTATAACTTTGAATATATCCTAACATTGATCGTCAGAAAGCGCAATCTTTTTTCTTTAATAGGACAAAAGGCGAATGATTTGATTAATTAAAATCAAATCATTCGCCTTTTAAACGTTTTACTTGAAAAGAAGCGTATTGTGTAATTTGTCGTAACGTTCGAAATTCGGTACGAATCGTGATATGCGCCGTCTGCTTATAATCACGATAGCGGGCTTTATGCAATTCCTCAATTTCTTCGCGAGTCGATTGGCGGACAATCGGACGGTTCGGATCCCTATGAATACGCCGCCAAATTTCCCGAAACGGCGCATCTAAAAACAATACCAAGCCTGTGTTTCTCATGATTTTTTGATTAGCTTTTCGCATGGTGACGCCACCACCTGTAGAGATGATGCAATGATCATTTTTAAAATTTTGCAAAAATTGCGTTTCTAGTTCCCGAAAATATTCTTCGCCATGCTCTTCAAAGATTTCCGGAATCGTTTTGCCTGTCTGACGAACAATTTCCTTGTCCATGTCATAGAAGGGCAGTTTTAGCAGAAAGCTTAGCCTTCTGCCGACCGCGCTTTTTCCGCAGCCCATAAATCCAATCATATATATTCTGTTCATCCTACCCACCCGATACTTACCTCTACTCAGGTATTTTATTTTGCTCAAATTCCTTTAGTAGTTGTATCGTAGCATGTCTATGCGCATTTTCCAAACCATCATACGTTTTATATTGGATGGAATAGAGCGCTAAGGTATGAGATAACAGCAGCAAAGCAAACATGAAAAAGACGATTGCAATTGGATAAACAGCCCCTTTTTCATTTTTTAGGTTGCGTAAAAACATATTCAGCCTCTTCCGTGTTTCCGCTCAAGAATTCGGTCTGAACCTTCAGCTTGTTACCGACCAGCGAAAAGTGACTCTGACGAACACGAGTTAACATCACCTCGTGACCTTTTCTATTTTTTTGTTTGCGAATCATATCCGTGTAGAGTTCAATGTCAAATTCCTCCCCCATTTGGGCAATACGAATCCCACTGCCTCCATTGATAATTTCAATCGAGTCACTACGATTTAAATAACTTTGTAAATCAATCGCGAAAAGCTGCCATTCTGCTCTATGAGGATCCAAGTCTTTCGCAAAACCAATAGCGAAGCCGAAAAACAACACAATTAGCGGCAGCATCAACAGCAATACCAGCAAATCAAAAATAGCTGTCAAAAATGAAAATCCTTTTTCATCTAGCCGAACTAATCGATGCATAGTTGTTCACGCTCTCCTTTATAATCTGCATAATCAACACATAACTGATCCGTTACTTGCCAACTATAGACAATGCCATTAACGACGCGCTGCCCTTGAATTACACCCGTCGAGATTTCTCTTGCTGCTTCATGTAAGGTTTCATAAGCGCTAACGCGTTCTTTTTTTACCTGGAGACTTTGCTGAACCCCTATCATCACTGGAAGTAAACTACCAAAAATGATGAATACGATGGATAGGCTAACCATAGTTTCTGCCCAAGAAACTCCTCTATCATTCAGAAAACACCACTCTCCCTCTTCCAAGATGAACCACCAATGCCTTTTCTCCGCGACTCGTCGCAAAACGGAACGTCCCAGACTGAACGACTGAGCCATTTGAATTGAAATAAATTTCAGTGAGGTTACTCGTTTTCTTCAAAGACACCGACACTGGCATCTTTCTGGACACAACGACCATTTGAAGATCTGTAAATATTTCGTACGTCCCTTTCTCTTCCCTGAAAATAATTTTTGACGTTTTCCCTAAAGAATAACTTTGACTTTGTGCATAATAGATATCTTGTTGAAGAATATCAAAAAATTGTTGTTCTTCTTTTTGAGTAGTGAAAGCCTGGTAGCTTGGAATCAGAATGGAAACAATCGTCATTAAGACAGTAAGCACCAGCAACATTTCTAGTAAAGTAAACCCACGTTCTTTAAGGTTTGGCAGATGTCACCACCCCATCAACTGCAATACTTATCACGTCGCCATTTGGACAATCGGTTTCTCCAGTTTTTAAATAACCTGCTGATACAAGCTGCGGCAAAGTCGGAATTACCTTTAAGTCCATTCGATAAGATTCAACTTGGCCTTGAACCATCTGCACAAATGCTTTACACCCTTTTTCATCTACTGCTGATGATTGTTTCGTAACGTTTGGAATAGCGATTGCAATTAGCACCGTAATAATTAACATAACAATTAGCATTTCAATTAATGTAAATCCTCTTTGATTTTTTAATAATCGCATGTTTTTCCTCCTCAAATGGTGTGGACTAAGTTATACATCGGCATCAAGATTGCTAAATAAGCGCCTACAATACAGACCGCAATCATAATAAAAAAACTCGGCTGGATAATCCGCAATAATTGTTGTGTTTGCAGTTCAATACGCTCCATTAATACTTCGCTGTAAAGAATTAGTTCTTTGCCCAAATAACCGGTCATTTCACCGTGGTGAACAAAAGCAGCCATATCTTTCGAGACAAACGAAAAGCGATGGAGCGATACAGAAAAAGTTTGTCCCATCATCAATTCTTCATGTGATAACCGCGTCATAAATTGAATAATCTTATGGTAGTTCTGACGCTGCAGCAAATCGAGTGATTCTTGCATGGAAATACCGCTGTGTAACAAAGTGCCGAGTTCCCGAGCCAATAGGTGTGACCAGTACAACTTCACAAAGCTTCTAATGACTGGAATGGCCAGCAACCAGTTAATTTGACGCTGAACTGGCTGTTTTTTCAGCAATAGCCTGAATACGTATATCGAAAAGGCCGCTATTGCAAAAAACGCAATGAAGAAATCCGGCAGACTAAGCAAATAAGCAGGAATTCCCGTTTCTCCATCTCCTGACTGCAATGATTTCATCATTGCCGTTAAATTCGGCACATAACTAGTCCGAAAAAACAAAAATAAAATTGAAGTAAAAATCAGCAAAGAGACAGGATAAATTAAAATATTTTTCAACTTTTTCTGCACTTGCTCCGTGCGTGCAAAACTCTTTGCAATACTGTCTATCGATTCCGGTAATCGCCCATGATATTCTGCGATTTCCACAGGAAATAATACATGATCCTTAAACCCCAAAAACTTTAGGATTTCAGCAGCATTACCGCCTCCTTTTAAAATACCCGTCATTCCGTTCAATGTTTCTTCAAATTTCGATGTATGCATCGGCAACAATAACGTCAGCGCAACTGGTAGTAAATAGCCCTCTTTCATTAAAACTGCGAGACGCGTTAGAAATTGCTCACGGTCACGAAGATGAATCTTGTCGGAGCGCATAAGAAGCTTGAATCGCACCAATTTTCACCCCTTCCCGAATCTGTCCACTAAATGACAGAGAATCTGGCAATTCATAGGGTTTTTTCAAATTCGCTGACAGTAGAGCATCTTGTAATCGTTCACCTTCAAGGATTTCATACAGTGCACGGTGACAAGGTTCTGATTGTTTACTATCAGAAAACGTCGGAATTATTTTCTGAGCAGATACCGCCACTAAAGTCTGTGACATGTCTTCAAAAGAGACACCCAAATCATGCAATCGGTGTAGACAGCCAACAGAATGTCTAGCGTGAATAGTGGAAAAAACCAAATGACCTGTTAAAGCTGCGCGTACCGCAATTTGAGCCGTCTCGGCATCACGTATTTCCCCAATCATAATAATGTCAGGATCATGCCTGAGAATCGCTTTTAACCCTGCAGCATAGCTAAGGCCGGCTTTTTCATTAACTTGAATTTGCAAAATTGCTTGATTTTTTCGTTCCACAGGATCCTCAAGCGTGATGATGTTACGGTTCAACTTTTCAGCACAATGTTTTAGCAACGCGTATAAAGTGGTTGATTTGCCACACCCAGTTGGGCCGGTTAGTAAAATAAGCCCTTGAGATGCCTCGGCCAATTTCTCCAATAACCGAGCCGAGTCACGAAAAGCAGCCAGCTGATGAATGGATTGAGCATTGTCGTCTGCCATGATTCGTATAACAATGCTTTCTTTCGTTAACACAGAAGGCAAAGTGGAAATTCGAAAATAATGAGATTGTTCGTTAATGGAGAGTTCGAATGAGCCGGTTTGGGGTTTTCTTCTTTCACTCATGTCTAAAAGGGATAAATATTTGAAATAAGCAATCATGCGATCACCCAAATCAAAGGGGAGTTGTGTTACTTGCCGCAGGTTCTGGAACGAGCGGTACGACACAGTATAGCAGGATGGTTCGGGTTTAATATGAATGTCCGTAGTATCATTTTTTGCCGCATCATGCAAAAGGTCTACACAGCGACGTTCGATAATCGATTGCATATCCACCTCCAGTTTCGGTTTGAACAAAGGCTGCCGCTCTGTTCCCCCATAGTATAACTAGCTCTTTTTAAGAAAGAAATAGTTTTTGTCAAAATAAAATTTTGACCTCCGAATTCGGGCTAAATCTCATATTTGAAGGGATTTATTTTTCTGTCGAAGAACAGGTTCGTATATTTTTTTGAAATACTCAAGCGCTCTCACCCGTACACCTGTTTGTCACAAAGAAAGATGAACTCGCTGTTTACACAATCACTCTGTTTCCTATATAATGAATGAGAGATTATTGTGTTGTGGCAAAGGAGGGATTACCCATGAATAATATGTTCAAATTAATGGGATGGTGGACTGGTATATTTGCAGTTCTCTTTTATGTAGGCGATATGGTTGAAGTATCATTATTAATGGTCGCTAACACCGGATTTTTTGTTCTTCTTGGATTTTTAAATATTTCTGAACGCATGTATTTGTATATTTTTGGCGCCTACCTAACAGTATTTTTCGTAGGCTTCACGTACTACTCAACGTTCATCCACATTCCTGGTGCTGGACATTAATCAACACGAATAAAAAACAAAAGGTGTATCGGAAAAATCCGATACACCTTTTGTTTTTTTGTAAACTCTAGCAATTCTTCGTCTCTTTACAACCCAGTAAGGAATGGATTGCTGTTCATTTCTTGCTCAGGGGTCGTTTCCACGCCGTGACCAGGATAAAGGATCATCTGTTTAGGAAGTGTCAACAAGGAGTCTTGAATGGATTTCAGAAGCTTTTTCTCAGAACCGTCTATTAAATCCGTACGACCAATACTGCCACGGAAAATGGTATCGCCAACAATTGCAAAGCCTTCGTCGCCAAATGAAAAACTGACGCTGCCTGGAGAATGCCCAGGGGTATGAAAAACATCAATTTTGAAAGAACTAATCTGCAACTTTTTTTCATTTGTCAGCAAAATATCTGCGTCTTTAATTCGGTAATCAGGCACAGCTGGATATTTCCCTGAACCATTTAAATTGGGTCGGCTCAACCACTCTTTCTCCAAGTCGTGCAGATAAACTGGGATTGAATACCTGTCACGGATGTCGTCAACTGCTCCGATATGGTCAAAGTGAGCATGAGTCAGAAGGATAGCAATTGGTTTGAAGTTTTTCTTTTTTACCACTGCTTCAATTTTTGCACTTTCTTCTCCCGGATCAAAAATTAGACATTCTCTCTGGTCATTCGATATGATATAACAATTTGTTTGAATGGGTCCTAACTCTAATTGATCTATTTTTAACATTTTCTTCACCTCCCTTCAATTATAACATGCTGTTCTCTCCATACTGTCAAGATACGGACACTTTTTATCCTCGACAAAACAGCTGATTATCTTTACAATATAAAGAGAACAAAGCGGCACTGGCTGTTAAAGTTGAAGGGAGTGTCATCGATGAGTTGGATGTTATTAGTTATTTTTGGACTTATTGCAATTCTTGCAGCAATCGGCACTGTACAAACGCTTAAAAACAAAGAAGTCCTTGGTTTTCTTTTTAACTTCGGAACTTTTGTGATTTTTGGCGCATTTACTGTCGCTACACTTATCACACAAGGTTATCCACCAAGCCTTCATTAATCAGAGAAAAGCTACTGCCGTTAAATGCAGTAGCTTTTTTCATGCAATAAAAAAAGAGAGTACGCTCTGCGCACTCTCTCTTTTTATTGTTTTAATTCGACATCTGGAATAGTAGTCAGTTGGCCATCTTCTTCATCGTAAAAACGCAACAAATCTCCGTTAATAATTGACTCCGAATATTCCAGCTCTGTAAATGCCTGTTCGATAAATGGTGCACATAACTCTTGTTCAGTTGGTTCACCGGTTTCTTTATCGTAACAAACATTGCCCGCATATACGACTTCATCAGTTACGAGTCGACCATCACGGAATATCACCAGTTCCTCGTGTTCTTCTGAGAATAAGTCTCCACCGAACTGAATGTCTTTTGATGTATCCATGCCCATCAAATTCATGATCGTTGGACGCATATCGATTTGTCCACCAACTTCATCGTCAACATCCCCTTTACCGTAGCCGGGGATGTGTACAAAGAAAGGCACTTTCTGCAATTCAGCAGAAGTGAAATCTGTCACTTCTTCTCCAAGATATTGCGTCATGGCCTCATTGTGGTTTTCGGAAATTCCGTAATGATCCCCATACATAACAATAATGGAGTTTTCGTATAAGCCTTTTTCTTTTAATTCTTCAAAAAGAACTTTTACAGATTCGTCTAAATAACGTGAAGTTTGGAAATAACGATTTAACGTACCTGAATTTGAATCGTATTCATCAATCAATTTATCTTCTTCATCTAAAGTAAATGGATGATGATTTGTCAGCGTCAGCAATCGGCTATAAAAAGGTTGCTGCATTTCAGTCATATGATCAACGGACTGCTCCATAAATGGAATGTCCTTCATGCCCCAATTGACTGCTTGACCTTCTGCAATCTCATAACTTTCAATATCGTAAAACTCATCGATATTTAACGATTCATACATAATATCTCGGTTCCAAAAACTTTTCGTGTTGGCGTGTTGAACATTTGTAGAATAGCCTTCATTGCCAAGACTTTCAGCCATTGAATTGAATGTATTACCGCTATGTGTAAAGAACACCGCGCCACCACTCAATGGATAAAGAGAATTTTCAAGTAGAAATTCTGAATCTGATGTTTTACCTAACCCTGTTTGGTGATAAAAATTCTCAAAATAAATTGTATCTTGATCTTTTGTTAACGAATTAAGGAACGGTGTTATGGTTTGCCCATTCATTTCTTCGTTGATAGCAAAGCTCTGCAAAGATTCCAAAGTCACGACAATCAAATTACGTCCCTCAGCAATTCCTTTCATGTCTTCTGAAGGCTCAATTTGATTAGCACGCACATAGCTATTGGCTTCAACGAGCTCAGAACCGTCTGCTAATGCACGTTGTGCCTGTGATTTCGACTGAATGTAAATATCGTATAAATGATAATTGTACATTCCTAAATTTTTTACTAACATCTCACGATCAAAGCTACGCGTCAGCAATTGAGGACGCTCTGCTTCAGCAAGTCCTAAGTTAAAAAACAAAACAGCAAGCGCCAATACATAATAGGCTTTGCGCTGAACAGAATAAGAGCTTGCTGTACCCGTTTTTACTTTGACAAATTTAATCGCCACTAAAATAATCAGGACATCTGTAAAGTAAAAAAGATCTGTCCAGAATATACTCGCAGCGGCACTTGCTCCTAAATCGCCAAAGTTATCAGTCTGAAACAACACGGGTAACGTGATAAAATCACTAAAAAATCGGTAAAATGCAACGTTTCCATAAAGGACAATCGATGTTACCACAGCGACCGCCACTAAATAACGATTTTTGGCTTTCTCACTTTTAAGAAATAACGAGACCCCATAAATAAACAACAACATACTCAAAGGATTAATGAACAAGATAAATTCTTGCAATAAATTATCGATTGTAATCGAAAAGCTGGTCTTATAAACAATGTATGTTTTTAGCCAAGTGGCGATGATGGCAATTGCCAGAATTGAATGTTTCGGCCATTCTTTTTTCAACATTCCCAGACACCCTCCTATTCTCAGTGATTTTTTCGAACATGCCTTAATAATCCAGTATAGAAGATTAATAAATTTATATGAAGTAATATCCCTTATTTTAGACGACTAGAGCTAAAATAAGTTTCGTTAAACGAATTTATTTTTTATCATATTCGGATTTTTTTTGGCGTAAGATGAGCATTGCCGTTGCGTATTCTTTAGCAGTGATAAATTGCAAGCGATACAATTCTTTTATTTCTTCTTCCATCAACCCAAGATCGGCACTATAATCAGCCGTATAAATAATTGTCCCGTAACGTTTTAACAATTGCATCACATCATACAAGCTTTTCATCTATCCACCGCCTTCGGAGTAATAATTTTACTTTCTGTGAAAATCCTTTGAACTGGTAAATCATGCGGTTCTACAGGTATCGACTCCGCAACCTGGCAGTCGAAAGCTAAAGAACGTGTAGCGCCAGAAAAACTCGCTAAGAAACGATCGTAATAACCTCCTCCAAAACCGATTCTAAAGCCTTCTTTTGAAAAAACTACACCCGGTACAATTAATAAATCAATGTCTTTAGGTTCTATGTATAGTGTTTTTGAAACGATCGGTTCCTGTAGGTTCATATAGACAACTTCCAACTGGTTTTTGTGCTCAATTGCATGGAAGTCTAGTGTGCGGCTCACCCGGTGACATTTCGGCACGACTACTCGTTTACCCCTTCCCCAACATTTTTCAATCAAGTCCCATGTAGCTACTTCTGGGAATGCAGAAATTGTTATACCGATTGTTTGGGCTGCTAAAAATGCAGGGTCTTCCAGTAAACGGTCGACTATAATTGCCGACTTCTGTTTATATTCTGTTGCTGTCATTTCCTGAAGTAAACTTAGCACTTTTTTTCGTTGTGTTCTTTTATCCATAATCGCACCAGCTCCTTTAAAAAGAAAAAAGCCAAAACCCGTATTAGGTTTTGGCAATCAATGAATTACTTCGTTTCACGGTGTACTGTCATTTTCTTTTCACGTGAGCAATATTTTTTCATTTCAAGACGCTCAGGGTTGTTGCGCTTATTTTTAACAGTGCTGTAGTTACGTTCGCTACATTCTGTACAAGCTAAAGTGATGTTAACACGCATCGGTATCCCTCCTAATTCTTTCAAAGATCATTTGTAAATAAGCGTGATCTATACGACTTAATTATTATAGCATATCTCATGGCAAAGTCTACTGTAAAATCCCATTTTTATTGAACCTTTCTAAATAAACAGAAATGCCAGTAGCTTTTTGCTTTTTGCAGTCGCTATTCATAGTCGATTGGTTCTTTTTATTTGTTCAGATCGTAATGTTGTCCGCGCACCAAGTAAAACAATTGTTCAGCGATATTAGTCGCATGGTCGGCTGAGCGTTCCATATAGCGGCTGATAAATGCCAATTGTGTAATTTGGCCAAGCTTGTCTGGGTTTTCGCCACCTGCTTGTATCAATTTACGAATTACATCCCCGTACAATTCATCTACTTGGTCATCTAATTCAGCAATTTCTTTCGCTTTAACGATATCTTCTTCGACAAACGCATCAATCACTTGATGCAACATTGCAACCGCTAACTTCTGCATTTGCTGAATTTGCGCTATTTGAGGCAATAATGGTTGATTGCCAATGCGAATTGTTTCTTTAGCAATATTTACTGCATAATCACCGACACGTTCCATATCTGACGCCACTTTTATCGTAACGATTAACCGCCTTAAATCGGTAGCAACTGGCGATTGCTTTGCAATCAATAAAATGACACGGTCATTAATAAACTCTTCTAACTGGTTGATATCCTTATCGTCTTCAATCACTTCGAGTGCCGCATCCACATCTTGCGTCATAAGTGCATCCATTGATTTATTTAACGCCTTTACCGCCATCGTACTCAACGACACCAATTCTTCTTGCGCAGAATTTAACTCAAATTCGAATTTTTCACGTACTGACAAAAATTCCACCTCCTCTTTTAGCCGAATCGGCCTGAAATGTAATCTTCCGTTCGTTTATCGGAAGGATTTGAAAAAATCGTATCTGTGTGATCATATTCAATCACTTCTCCGTTTAAAAAGAATGCTGTCTTATCTGAAATCCGCGCCGCTTGTTGCATATTATGAGTCACAATAATAATGCTATAGTCTTTTTTCAGTTCTTGAACCAACTCTTCGACTTTTAACGTGGAAATGGGATCTAAAGCTGATGTCGGCTCATCCATTAAAATAACGTCAGGTTCAATCGCCAAAGCACGTGCGATGCAAATTCGTTGCTGTTGTCCACCTGAAATGCTATACGCATTGTCGTTCAAGCGATCTTTTACTTCTTCCCAGATAGCCGCTCCACGTAAACTTTTTTCAACAATTTCATCAAGTATTTTTTTATTTTTAATGCCATGGATACGAGGACCGTAGGCAATATTATCATAAATTGATTTTGGAAATGGATTGGGTTTTTGAAAAACCATGCCCACGCGAGTCCGCAACTCTTCGACGCCGTAATCTTGATCGAAAATATTACGTCCCCTATAAAGAATTTCTCCAGACGTCTTCACTGAAGGCACTAATTCAACCATGCGGTTTAAGGTTTTAAGGTAAGTTGATTTGCCACATCCTGAAGGTCCGATAATAGCAGTAACTTCATTTTCCTTAATTTCTAAATCAATATTCTTTAAGGCATGATTGTTGCCATACCAAAGATTTAGTTGATTGGTTTCATAAACAGCTTTTTTTGCAATCTCAGTTGATCTTTTCTCTGTCACTGTTTTTTTCGTCATAATAGTAGTCATCAGTAGAACCCCTCCCACATCATTAACATTAATAGCGTTTATCAAATTTATTGCGGATAATAACTGCGATGGAATTCATAAACAACAGAACTGCCATCAACACCATAATTCCTGCAGCTGCCACAGTTTGAAATTCTTGCTGCGGTCGGCTTGACCAATCGTAAATCTGCATAGGCAGCGCTGTAAAAGTATCCATAACACCAGCTGGCAAAAATTGAATAATAACTGGCACACCAATAACAATCAATGGTGCTGTTTCTCCTATGGCACGTGATAATGCTAAAATACTGCCTGTTAAGATGCCGGGGATAGCCGCTGGCAAAATAATTTTGACGATAGTCTGCCATTTTGTAGCGCCCATACCGTACGATGCATCTCTAAGTTCACCTGGAACTGAGCGAATTGCTTCTTGTGAAGCTACGACAATGACTGGCAAAATCAATAGGCTCATCGTAAAGCCTGCCGCTAAAATACTATTTCCTAGTGCCATAGCACGAACAAATATCGTCAGTCCAAGCAAACCAAATACCACTGATGGAACTCCTGCTAAATTGGAAATGTTCATTCGAATAAAACTAGTAATGCGGTTTTGTTTTGCGTATTCTTCAAGGTAGATAGCAGAGCCAACACCTAAAATAATAGAAGTCGGAGCGACGACGACCATTAACCATAACGAGCCGATGAGTGCCGCTTTAATTCCCGCTTTTTCCGGGAACCGCGAAGCGAAGTTAGTTAAAAATTCAATCGATAGATGCCCTGCTCCTTGCGTGACAATCCGGTAAAGCAAAATAACCAATGCCAATAATGCCAGTAAAGTTGCAGCTAAGAAGATGACTTTGAAAATACCGTTAACAAGCAATCTGCCATTCATTCGCTTTATAACTTGCTGGTGTTCAATATACCTCATCTTAATATTCCTCCCTGAAACGTTTTGAGACGTAGCCGGCAAGGACATTCATCATCATTGTAAAGACAAATAATGTAAATCCAACTGCATAGATGGAATAGTAGATAGTTGTGCCATATCCCGCGTCCCCTTTTGATACTTGGACAATGTATGCGGTCATGGTCTGTATGGATCCGGTAAAGTCCCCATCGAATCTGGGTGTTGATCCTGCGGCAAGCGAAACGATCATCGTTTCTCCAATGGCTCTCGATACGGCAAGAACCACAGATGCAATGATCCCTGAAAGAGCAGCCGGCACAGTAATTTTCCAAGCGACTTCAAATTTTGTCGACCCCATTGCCAAAGCGCCTTCTCGTATACTTTTCGGTACAGCAGACATGGCGTCTTCTGACAAGGAAGCGATCATCGGAATAATCATAATACCGACAACAATTCCGGGTGAAATTGCATTAAAAATTTTAATTTCTGGAAATACCGATTGAAGAATAGGTGTCACAAATGTTAGCGCAAAAAATCCATAAACAATCGTTGGAACACCGGCCAGTACTTCAAGAATTGGCTTTAAGACACGCCGAACATTTTCGCTAGCGTATTCACTCAAATAAATAGCAGCTGCAATTCCGATTGGCACCGCCACTACAGTGGCGATTAACGTAACTTTCAAGGTTCCAACAATTAAAGGGAGAATCCCAAATTGTGCATCTTTATTTGAAAACGGTAGCCACGTAGTCCCAAAAATAAAGTCAAAAAATGGTACGCGCGTGAAAAATGTTATCGTTTCAACAATTAATGTTAAAACGATTCCAATAGACGTCAAAACGGATACTGACGCAATTAAGAACAGTATAATTGGAATGATTTTTTCAATCATTTTTTTGTTTTTCTTGCCATTTGACTGTGCGATCATTTCTTGTACAGATGGTCGCATATAAAATCCCCTTTCAACCGCGAAAGGTGAGCAGTGGCTGCTCACCCGTAACTTAAACTATATAAATGTATCAACCTGTTGATATTCCTTGCTTATTTAGACAGTTATTACTTATTTTAAAGCTTCTAAATCAGCTAATCCTTTATCGTACGCTTCTTGTGGCAAAGCAACATAACCGACTGCTTCTGCCATAGCTCCAGCGTTTTCTAACGTATACTTCATGAAATCATATGTCGCATCGTTATCTGCAAGTGCTGCATTGTTCGCATAGGTGAATAGTGGACGCGATAGCGGCGCATAGTCTCCCGATTCGATTGTTTCGTTAGTTGGTTCAACACCATCAATTGAAACGACTTTCAATGTATCTTGGTTAGCTACGTAATAGGCATAGCCAAAAAATCCGATGGCATTTGGATCCGCTTGAATCCCTTGTACCAATGTGTTGTCATCTTCCGAAAGAGTTGCTGAGCTAACCAAGTCTTCGTCTTCAAGAATGACTTCATTGAAATAATCGTAAGTTCCTGAATCTGTTCCTGGCGCATAGAAGACGACTTCTTCCTCTGGCCATTCCGGGTTGATGTCAGACCATTTTTTCGTTGTGCCATCTTCTACCCAAAGTTTTTTCAAATCTTCTACTGTCAAATCTTCTACCCAGTCATTTTCTTGACTGACAACAACTGATAGCCCATCAAAAGCCAATTGAAATTCTGTATAGTCAATGCCTGCTTCTTGAAGACTTGCTATTTCTTCTTCTTTTATAGGTCGAGAGGCGTTAGAGAAATCTGTTTCGCCTTGAATGAATTTTTCAAATCCGCCACCAGTACCCGACGTACCAACTGTTACTTTGACGTCTGGCTGAGCTCCAGCATATTCTTCCACAATGCCTTCCATAATGGGTGCGACTGTAGAAGATCCGTCACCTGCTACGGTTCCTTCAGCAACTGCCTCATCTCCAGCTGTTTCTGAACTGGTTTCTCCTGTTTCTGTACCGGCATCTGTGCTACCACAAGCACCAAGAATTAAAGCTGATCCAAGAATTGTTGAAGCCATTGCGAATTTCCAGTTTCTCATTACGTGATGTCCCCCTATGTGTTTGTATTTGTTTACATTCTTTACTATAGAGAAGGATTGTTGAGAACATATAAAGGCTATGTTAAGAAATTGTAAATTGAGCGCACTACAGAAAAAGCCCTAAAGAGCATTCTCTTTTAGAGAAATTTCTTCAGGGCTTTACTTTATTCGCCTTCTACAACAACTGAATCGCTATAAGGCTCTTTTATTACATTGGATGCTGCTTGCGCTTCTTTGTTTTTTAACTCGAAATACTTATCTGCTGCCGCACGGGCGATTTCGTTGTTTGCTTTTGGTACATTGTTTGGGTCTGTTGTAACGTACGGAATCACTACTGCGTAAGCAATTTCCGGATTTTCATAAGGTGCATAGCCAACATGTGCAATATTAATTGCGTATTCGCCATTCATTTCATGATCTTTTTCATAGAAATAAACTTCAGCTGTTCCGGTTTTTCCGGCAGCGCTATACGGTGCATCACTAAATTGAGCACGTGCCGATCCTGAACTTCCAATATACACATTACGCATACCAGTTTGAACCTGTTCTATTTCTTCTTGTGTGTTATTAATGCGATTCAAGGTTTTGGGTTCGATAATCGTTTCAATCGGCCCAAGATGTTCACCATCTCTAGAAGCTTCGCGTATTTCCTTAACAACGTGAGGTTCCATCCGGTAACCATCATTTGCAATTGTTGAAATGTACTGCGCTAGCTGTAGCGGTGTGTACGTATCAAACTGACCAATTGCTAAATCGAGCAGTTTGGGACCAGGAGAAGTCCCACCCATATAGCCCGTTGCTTCATTTGGCAGATCGATACCTGTTTTAACACCCAATCCAAATTGTGCAAACGAATTACGCATTGTGGCGAAACTTTCTGGAGCTATATACAAACCGCGGTTGTATTGATACTCTGCTCCCGCAATTTTCAAGGCAATCTTAAACATGTACACGTTAGAAGAACGCTCGATGGCCATTAAATCACTAATTGGGATACGATTAAATAATTGTGTGTTGAAAACAGAATTTTTCTGAGGCGTGCTGGCAAACTTCAAAGGCTCATCTATTTGAACTTCATTTAATTCGACTGCTCCTTCAGAATAACCCGTCAGCAGTGTTGCCCCTTTAACCGTAGAACCCATTTCATGAGAGGCTGTAAATGTACCGAAAGCATAGTCATAAACAGCTTGGTTGCCATTTTCATCTTCACCTAAGCGCTTTCCAACCATTGATAATACTTCTCCGGTCTGTGGATCCATCATAACTAGATACGCATCTTTTACCAATTTCGAGCTCGGCCCAGCTTTTAATTGCAACAATTTATTTTCAACTATTTTTTCAAGTTCACTTTGTAGCTCGCTGTCAATCGATAAAACCAAATCTTTTCCAGCTTTCCCTTCATCCACAGGTAAGGTTTCAATGACACTACCTTGACCATCTGTCACATTTTTGACGACTGATTTCTGACCTTGCAGTACCGCTTCATACTGCTGCTCTAAAAAGCTAGTGCCCACGCGATCATTGCGAGAGTAGTCGCGTGCCAAATAATAATCTAGTTTAGTGGCAGGTATTCCCGTTTCCGGTGTTGTCGTACTTCCCAAAATCGTCAAATCACTTGATTTTACTCGTTTCCAATCTGTTACGGTATTGACTCCTTTTAACTTAGGGTCAGTTAAACGCTCTGAAACACGTGCAAATTCTTCATCTGTCACACCTTCATTTTTGATCATCTGAGGCGTCAGTGCGTATCCCGAAGTCATTTCACGGTAGATAGCCAATACTTCTAAGTCTTCTGCACTTAAACTGGCTAACTCTTTATCAGTGATCTTCTCTCTAATCAATGCGTCAAGCGCCTGCTGCTTTTCTTTTTCTGGAATGTCTTGTGCTGCAATTGCCTCTTTTTCTTTATCCGTTACTTTTTTTGTCGCACTTTCGGTATTTAACTGTATATAGAAATCCTGCTTGTCCCGTAGCGTCACTTTGTTATCATCTTTTTCGATCAACCTAGCTAATTCTCTTGCCACAATCATCATTTCTTCTCTCTTGGTCGTCTGCATTGCCGTATAGGTAATCGCATTAACCGGTGTATTTCCGACTTGAATCCGTCCTTCACTATCAAAAATACGTCCTCTTGGAACACTTGTATTGACAGGAACTTCTTCAGTTCTTGCGATTGCACGCGCATAGTCTTCTCCTTTGACAATTTGAAGAAATCCTAAACGCAGAATCAATATGGAAAACAATAAGAAGATTGTGAAGAACAGGACATTCATTCGAAAGGCTGTATTGGACTGCAACTTCACTCTTGCAAGTGAAATCCGTCTTTTTTGAGGCGGTTTCATGAGCTATATGCTCCTTTCGCAAAAATATCCATTTACCAGTATATCATTACATCAAAAAAACACACACTTTTTCAGACGAAAAAGTGTGTGTAAGGTTTCAATTATAATTTTTATTTTGCTGTTTCGTAACGAGTTGAAACTTCTTCCCAGTTTACTACATTCCAGAATGCGTTAATATAATCTGGGCGTTTGTTCTGGTATTTCAAGTAATAAGCATGCTCCCAAACATCAAGTCCAAGCAACGGCGTTTGACCGTCCATTATTGGAGAGTCTTGGTTTGGTGTAGAAACAACTTCTAGTTCTCCGTTTGAAAGAACAAGCCAAGCCCAACCAGAACCAAAACGAGTTTTACCAGCTGCTGCGAATTTTTCTTTAAATTCGTCAAAGCTACCAAATTTGCTATTGATTGCTTCGCCTAGCGAACCTGTAGGGTTGCCACCACCGTTTGGAGATAACAATTTCCAAAATAATGAGTGGTTCGCGTGTCCACCGCCGTTGTTGCGGACAGCTGTACGGATGGATTCAGGAACTGCATCTAAATCAGCGATTAGTTCTTCCACCGTTTTTGAAGCAAGATCTTCGTGGCCTTCAAGAGCCGCATTTACGTTTGTGATATAAGTATTGTGGTGTTTCGTATGGTGAATATTCATCGTTTCTTTGTCGATGTGTGGTTCAAGTGCGTCATACGCGTAAGGTAATTCTGGTAATTCATATGCCATGATTAAATTCCTCCTTGAGTCTATTGGTCTACCTTCTTAGCGTATCAAAATTTCTAGAGCGTTACAAACATAATGCATGTTTAATCCATTTATTCAGACCTTTGACTGAATCATATTGATTTGCTCAGTTAAATTGTAAAAAAAAAGATGACAATCATGACAATTTGGATAATGCCTTTAGTAAAGACCGACGTAATAAATCCGACTACTGAGCCAACTCCAGACATGAACGACTTTTTCAAAGTTGATTTATTGAATAAGATCTCCGCAATAATTGCTCCAAGAAAAGGTCCAATTAAAATACCCACAATTGGAATAATGAACGGACCAACAATTAAACCAATCGTACTGCCCCAAAGTCCAGCTCTTGAGCCACCGAATTTTTTCACACCAAAGGCATTGGCAATGGCGTCCGCCCCAAATAATAAAATCACAAACAAACTCTGAATCGCCCAAAACCACCAAGGTAAATCGCCGAAACTAAAAAACAAGCCGTACATAACAAAGCCCCCGAAGATAAACAAGACTGCGGGAATAATTGGGTAAACTAACCCAATAAAACCAATTACAAAACTTAATAGGATCACAATCCAGCCGATGATTTCCATCCGTATTCCTCCCTATAATAAAAGCTCTCTTCCATCGTGCCCTACATTTTTTAAAATGTAAAGCAAGAGGAAAAGAGCTTCTATTAGTCAGCACTATGTGGGCACTTCCGCTTTTCTTCGTTAAGCGCGGTTGCCTAAAATGGCTTCTGCAATATTAACTGCATGGTCTCCGATTCGTTCAAGGTTGCTGACAATATCGACAAAGACAATTCCGGCTTGTGCTGTACATGTTCCTGCATTCAAACGCAAGATATGCTTCTTCCGGAATTTGCGTTCCATTTTATCGATCAAGTCTTCTTGTTCAGCTACTTCGCGAGCTAATTCATGGCTTGTTGTATTTAACGCCTCAAGCGCTTTTTGAACAGTGGCAATGGTTAACGTAAACATTTCAGTTAAATCTTCCATCGCGCTTTCTGTGATTTTTACTTTGTTGTTTTCCTGATAGTCAACCAATTCGATGATGTTTTCGAAATGATCCCCGATTCGTTCAATATCTCGAACCGTTTCCATCAGCATCGTGTGCCGTGTAGAATCAGCTGCTGAAATAGATTCTGCTGAAATCAACACTAAGTAATCTGTGATTTTAGCATCCAGATTATTAATGGCGTCTTCCAACTGATAACCCATTTCGGCGTTTTTCTTACTTTTCGTCATTAAGTATTTATATGTCTCCTGTAAACCTTGAACCGAATATTCACCCATACGTAAAATTTCTTCTTTTGCTTGTCCTAATGCAATAGAAGGAGATTGCTCAATAAAATGGATATCCAAGTGTTTTGGTTTAAATTCAATCAATACTTCTTCTCCTGGAATCGCTTTTGTAACGAGATAAGCCCAGGCACCTATTAATGGAAATTGAATAATCGTGTTTGCTACGTTAAATGAACCGTGTGCAAAAGCAATCTGCATCTTCGGCTCTAATGCTAGGATGCCAGAGATCCATTCTACATAAGCAGTAAACGGTATTAACAAAATCAAGAAAATGACCGATCCAACAATATTGAACAAAACATGTACTGCTGCTGCACGACGAGCTGCTATTGACGTACCCAGTGCTGCAAGAACAGCCGTAATCGTCGTTCCAATGTTATCACCGAATAGAACTGGTAGTGATGCAGCTAACGATAAAATGTTCTCATCATAAAGTCCTTGAAGAATCGCTACTGTCCCACTTGAACTCTGAACAATCAACGTGAAGACTGTTCCAACCACAACTCCAAGAATCGGGAATTCGCTCAAACTGACTGTTAAATCGATAAAAGCTGGTAATTCTCGTAGTGGCTTCATGCCGCCACTCATTAATTCCATACCGTAGAAAAGACCACCAAAACCGAAAATGACCTGTCCAATGTTCTGAATTTTATTTTTCTTGATGAAGAAAATCATCGCCGCTCCGATTGCCATAATCGGTAAAGCGTACTCTCCAACATCTAGGCCAATAATGAAGGCTGTGACAGTGGTACCAATATTTGCTCCCATAATGACACCAATCGCCTGTCTCAACGTCATAAATCCAGCACTTACTAATCCAACTACAATTACAGTTGTACCAGAACTCGATTGAATCAGGATCGTAACGATAATTCCGACTAGAACACCCATGAATGGATTGGTTGTAAAACGATCCAAGATGTCACGAAGTTTATCGCCAGCTGCTTTTTGCAAAGCATCCCCCATAAACTTAATTGAAAATAAGAAAATCCCTAGTCCACCGAAAAAGGAAAAGAAGATTTCTTGCCAGTTCATTTCCACGATACTTATTCAACTCCTAAATTTCATATTCACACCTAACCTATTATGCGTAGTTTACTAATAATTTGTAAACACCTTTATGTAAAATTTACATTCCCGTAACAAAGCGACCTTTTTTCTTCCTTTCTACATGGTACGATTATTATATAAATGAAAGGAAGATGATTTTGAACCTATACCAATTATTCAAAGCGAGCTTAATGGAACCAAAAAGGCAAGCTGCCGTCCGTATTATGACTATCGGTAAAATTATGCAGTTTATTTTCATCTTTATTGCTTTTTTAACAGTCATTGCTTTTATCGAATTGATTTCCGGTTTAGACGTTGCTACAAGTAACTTAGACGGTCTTGTAGAGTTTGTTGAGGAAATTGAATGGCTGCTTTATCCATTTGCTGTCATCTCTTTGTTTGTCTCTACGACCATTTATCATTTCGTTAAAATTAGTTTGTTCGCATTGATTGCTTTAGTAATTTTAAATGCCAGAAAACGGCGCGGTGAATATCGCCATTTATGGCGCACTACAGCTCTTAGTGTCACAGTTCCGACATTACTAGCATTTGCCTTAAGTTTTTTAGACTTAGGATTTAGCGTTTCCCTGTTGACCAGCTTATTAACCGTCCTCTATTTGTATTTGGCTATCGGTTACTATCCCAAAAAACCGCCTATCCAAAAAGCGCAATCTAAGGCTTGAGTTTTTGTGAAGACCTTAATAACTAACCGTCTTTCTTGTCTTTTAGAGCGCTACACTGCTAAAATGGCTATAGGTAATAGAAGAGAGCCTGCAAATTTCGGTTAATCCATCATTTATAGGACAAAGACATGTGAGCCGTAAGAATAGGCCACCATTAAAAAGGAGAGATTTTTTCATGAGCGAAATGACACACCGTTCAAAAACACGCCCCGTAAAAGTCGGAGATTTAACGATCGGCGGTAGTAATGAATTATTCATACAAAGTATGGCAACGACTAAAACGCACGATGTGGAAGCAACAGTTGCAGAAATTCTGCGACTTGAAGAAGCAGGATGCCAAATCGTCCGCGTGGCATGTCCTGACGAACGTGCGGCTTACGCAATCGGTGCCATTAAAGAGCGCATTAACATTCCTTTAGTAGTAGACATTCATTTTGATTATAAATTGGCTTTGATTGCCATTGAACAAGGTGCAGACAAAATCCGCATCAACCCAGGGAACATCGGACGTCGCGAGAAAGTAGAAGCTGTTGTGAATGCCGCAAAAGCAAAAGGCATTCCAATTCGGATCGGTGTTAACGCAGGATCACTAGAACGTAAAATTCTAGAGAAATATGGCTACCCAACGGCTGAAGGTATGGTCGAAAGTGCACTTCACCACATTAAAATTTTAGAAGACTTGGATTTCCACGATATTATCGTTTCATTAAAAGCTTCAGATGTAAGCTTAGCTGTTGAAGCATATGAACTTGCTTCAAAAGCGTTTGACTATCCATTGCACTTAGGAATTACAGAATCCGGCACATTATTCTCAGGCACAGTGAAAAGTGCGGCGGGTCTTGGGG
Source organism: Planococcus faecalis (assembly GCF_002009235.1). Classification (NCBI taxonomy): domain Bacteria; kingdom Bacillati; phylum Bacillota; class Bacilli; order Caryophanales; family Caryophanaceae; genus Planococcus; species Planococcus faecalis. The sequence continues at coordinate 1,547,522 of NZ_CP019401.1, read as the reverse complement.
CATTGTTTGCAAAAGGCATCGGTAACACCCTTCGCGTGTCGCTTAGTGCCGATCCTGTCGAGGAAGTTAAAGTAGCACGTGAAATGCTGAAAATCTTCGGTCTTTCTTCAAATGCTGCGACACTTATTTCTTGTCCGACATGCGGACGCATTGAAATTGACTTGATCTCCATTGCAAACGAAGTGGAAGAATACATCTCTCATATTAAAGCACCCTTAAAAGTAGCTGTATTAGGCTGTGCAGTTAACGGTCCTGGTGAAGCTCGTGAAGCCGACATTGGGATTGCTGGCGCTCGCGGGGAAGGCTTACTATTTATGCATGGTAAAACTGTCCGTAAAGTTCCTGAAGCCACGATGGTTGAAGAACTGAAAATCGAAATCGATAAATTAGCGGAAGCTTATTTCGAAAAACAAGCAGCTGAAAAAGCGCAAAAAGAATTAGAACAACAACAAGTATAAGGTTGTGAATAGATGAGATACCGTTTTGGAATAGATATTGATGGAACTGTGACTTCTCCAACGTCATTACTTCCTCATATAAACGAACAATTTAACAGTGCGCTGACGTTGGACGATATTAAAGAGTACGATTTGACTGCGGCTCTCCCCCATTTGACACAGGGTGAATTCTATTCCTGGTTCCGTAGTTCTGAGCCAAAAATCTATGCAGCTTCTCCTGTTTCTGAAAATGCCAAGCAGATTTTAAACGACTGGAAAGACCAATACGAACTGTATTATATTTCTGCTAGGGGCGATAATGTTCGCGACGTTACTGTTGATTGGTTTGCAGAGCACGCGATTGCTTACGATCACATTGAATTGATTGGTTCACATAAGAAAATCGAAACTGCAAGACGCCATAATGTTCACTTGTTCTTCGAAGACAAACATGATAATGCTGTCGAAATCGCTGAAGAGCTAAGCATTCCTGTTTTGCTGTTTGATACACCTTATAATCGTCTAGCGATTCCGAGTAATGTTATACGGGTTACTAACTGGCTCGAGGCAAATGAATGGGTCAAAAATGAATTCAGCACTCAAAAAATCTTGAGTGGCAAATAATTTGTTGAAACGAATAAAAGCGAGAGTGGAAAATCCACTCTCGCTTTTATTTACATTCCGGACATTTTCCGTATATTTCAAACTTATGATTGGCAATCTCATATGCCGGCAAAGCCGCTCCAACCAAATCCATTGGGCAGATTGGAATTTCTTTTATTTTTCCGCAATCCATGCAGATAAAATGATGGTGGTGGTGATCGCTTTCACATTGCATGCGAAAATGGCGTTCGCCCGATAGTTCTGTTTCTTCTAATATGCCAAGCGACACAAATGTCGCTAGATTGCGATATACCGTATCGTAACTCATGCTCGGATAGTCTTTTTGCATGACGTCTAGCAAATCTCGTGCCGTCAAATAACGTTCATCATTAGCAAACAATTCCAGAATCTGGTTACGCTTAGAAGTTTCTTTAAAACCTTTTTCTTTAAGAACCTGCCATGCAGTCGTTAAGTTCATGCAATCACTCCTTTTTTATATAAAACCATGATTTTTTTATAAGCAAGGACTAGTAGCAACAGGAAAATAGAAGTTACGACAATCGTGCCACCTGGTGCCAAATCAAAATAAAAGGCTGTTACTAGACCTGTGATGACTGAAATCTCACCAAAAACGATAGATAGAATGATTGTTTGTTTAAAGCTTTTTGTTACGCGCATTGCCGTAGCCACCGGAATCGTCATTAAAGATGAGACAAGTAAAATCCCGACAATACGCATAGATCCCGCAATGACCAATGCCGTAACAATCATAAACATAAAATGAATCCATTTTGCAGGTAACCCAGAAGCTCTAGCATATTCGTCATCGAAAGACAAAACAAATAATTCCTTAAAGAAAAGATAAATAAAGGCTAATACAACTAGTGCAACTCCTGCTACAATCAACAAATCTTCTCTGCTAACTGCTGAAACTGAGCCAAATAAATAACCAAACAGATCATTTGAGAAACCTTGTGCTAACGAGATGAAGATGGCACCAAAGCCAATACCAGCCGATAAAATAATGGGAATTGCTAATTCTTCATAATGCTTATAGAGACTTCTCAAGCGTTCAATCAGTACCGAACCGGCGACTGAAGCTGCAATACCGAGAAATAAAGGATTTAACAAGGCGAGTGACGCGACGCTTTGACTCAAATATAAGCTTCCTGCTATGCCAGCTAGTGTTACATGGCTTAAAGCGTCTGCAATGAGCGATAATCTACGGACAACAATAAAGACACCAAGAAGAGGTGCGATTACTCCGATAATTAATCCAGCCGCAAAGGCATTTTGTAAGAATTCGTAGGACAATATGGCTTCAATCATGCGTGACTTCCTCCGATATGGTGAATTTTACGAACAGAATGACCGTACCATGCTTCACGCTGTTCATCACTCATCGTGTGTAGCTGTTCTTTAAAGCCATGGAAATGAATGGTTTGATTCAAACAAGCGACATGGGTAATGCGGTCTGTTACCGTATCTACATCATGAGTAACCAAAACCATTGTAATATGTTTGTCACGGTTGAGTTTAGCCAACATGTCATAAAATGATTGGACATTCTGGTGATCTACACCAACAGTTGGTTCATCGAGGATTAGAATTTTTGGCTTTGCTACTAGCGCTCGTGCGATAAAAATCCGCTGCTGCTGGCCACCCGATAATTCACTGATGCTTCTATCAATAAAATCAGCCATACCAACCGCCTCTAATGCTTCTGCGACTTGTTCATGAGTGGATTTTGGTAACCGGTGAAACAAACCGGTCTTCTTTGCAAGTCCACCTGCCACAACTTCTTTTACAATTGCTGGAAATCCTGAATTAAACGAATTGGACTTCTGAGATACATATCCGATCCATTCACGTTTCTTAAATTTTTTTGCATCTTCACCGAAAAGCTCAATTTTCCCTGCAGTCGGCTTGATTAGCCCTAGCATGATTTTCAATAATGTCGACTTACCTGAGCCGTTAGGACCCAAAATCGCCAAAAAATCGCCTTCTTCTACTGTCATGGAAATATTATGAAGTGCTTTTGTTTGCTCATATTCAAAACTGATATTTTTAATGTCAATTAATGGCGCAGCCATTATGCCGCCTCTTTTCTAATTAATAATGATTACGATTTACATTAGAAAAGTATAGTAGAGTTCGCTACTAATGTAAATGGATTAGACTTAAATAACTTGAGTGCAACCGTACAAATAAAGCTTCTCCTATGTAGTAAATATGATTTTTAAATTTACGAGTCATCGATTTTGCAAAAATCACATGACTCGTTTAGTTAGCTGACCGTCATTTCGCATACTTTCATCATAAAAAATGAAGACAGTCCCCGATTGCAGGGACTGCCTTCAACTATAACTGATTTCCTTATAAAGGAGATTTCAATTCCTCGATCACGCCTGGTGAAAAGATACCCGCCCTAAACATTTCAATTTCAAATGCATATGGCGCTTTTTTATTTTTAGCATCTAATCCGACGTAAGGCGTTTCAAGGATTTTAGGAACGTGCATCAAATCAGGATGATGAACGATGCCATTTAACGCATCGAATCCGATTTCACCAAAGCCAATGTTTTCGTGGCGGTCTTTACTTGCGCCTCGAATATTTTTACTGTCATTGATGTGCAGTACTTGAAGGCGGTCGATCCCAACAATACGGTCGAACTCTTCTAATACGCCGTTAAAATCTTCTTTGATGTTATACCCGGCATCATGTGTATGACACGTATCAAAGCATACAGATAGGCGTTCGTTATGTGTCACACCATTAATGATTGCAGCAATTTCTTCAAAACTGCGACCACATTCTGTGCCTTTTCCAGCCATCGTCTCAAGTGCGATATTGACTGGATAATCCTGTGTTAATACCTCATTCAAACCTTCGATAATTTTAGCAATACCGGCATCTGCTCCGGCTCCGACGTGAGCACCTGGGTGCAAGACAATTTGTTTTGCACCCAGTGCTGCAGTGCGTTCAATTTCTTTTTGAAGAAATTCCACGCCCAGTTCAAAGGTTTCAGGCTTTTGGGTATTGCCTAAATTGATAATATACGGGGCATGAACCACAATATTCGTTAAATTATTGGCAGCCATATGCGCAAAACCTGCGTCGATATTCAATTCTTCAATTGGCTTGCGACGTGTGTTTTGAGGTGCACCGGTATAAATCATAAAAGTTGTAGCTCCGTAAGAAGCCGCTTCTTCGCTTGCGCCAAGTAGCATTTTCTTACCGCTCATCGAGACGTGAGATCCTAGTAACATGAAACTATCTCCTTACTTTTTGCGATTTTTACGTCGTTCCATTTTTTTGATTTCGTCCATTTTCCACTTCATCTTCTTTTTGTACATCGGTCTTACTTTTTTCGGCTTATGAACCATTGTTTTTGCTTTGGCATCGGCTGCGTCCGTCTTTTTAATGCGCGTTGTCCGGCTGTGACGTTCTTTTAAATCAACGAATTCGCCTTTCACAATATCTTTTTGTTGGAACGGAATGCCCATTTTCTCAATACGAACAATCGCATCGTCTTCCTCTGGCTTGAATAGCGTAATCGCTAGCCCTTTCATCCCAGCGCGAGCTGTACGTCCCACACGGTGAATAAAGAACTCCAGGTCTTCCGGCAATTCGTAGTTGATTACGTGGCTGACGCCTTGAATATCAATTCCACGTGCAGCAAGATCTGTCGCTACGATGTATTGATACTCCAAGTCGCGAATTTGACGCATCATTTTGACGCGTTCACGCGGTGCCAAGTCGCCGTGTACACGCCCAACACGAATGCCTTCTTTTGCTAATTGATCGGCAACATAATCGGCGTTTGTACGAGTATTAACAAAGATGATCGCTAAATAAGGGTTGATGACTTTCATCACATCTTGCAAGCGCTCCATTTTCTTCTTACTACGAACAGGGACCAAGTAAAAGTCTAACCCTTCTGCAGTTGGGCGTTTATCGCCAATTTTGACATGAACTGGTGATTCCATGTATTTTTTTAAGAACGGTTTTAACTTTTCTGGAATTGTTGCTGAAAAGACATACATTTCCAGGTCTTCTTTCATTTTTCCAGCAACTTGGTCAATTTCTTCGATAAAGCCAAGATCAAAAGCTAAGTCTGCTTCATCAATTACAAGGATTTTACCTGTGTGTACCAACAATGCGTTTTCTTTCACCAAGTCTCTTAACCGACCAGGAGTTCCGACTACGATATGGGGCTGTGTTTTTAATTTGTTAATTGAACGCTGCTTGTCTGTCCCACCGATAAACGATTTTACTTCTATGCCAGATCCAATAACTAGTTTTTGCAACTCATTGAAGATCTGCATTGCAAGTTCACGCGTCGGTGCTGAGATTACCGCCTGCACTTCCTGTTTGCTGACGTCGATACGTTCTACAATTGGAATAATGAAACTATGCGTTTTTCCAGTTCCTGTATGGGATTGGCCAATTGCACTTGTGCCTTTCAATATATGGGGCATCATTTCCTGTTGAATCTTTGTCGGTTCTGTAAACCCGAGTTTTTCTACCGCTTCTAATAGGAACGGTTTGAATGGATATTCGTTGAATTTTGTCATGGGATTAAATTCCCTCCTTACGCTCTAGACATTATAGCATAAAACCGTCTGTTTACGCGATGCAACTTTTGTAAAGCTGTGCCGTCTCCGTTATAATGAATATATGATTTTGAAAGGAGCGCGGTACTTGATGAAAGTTATGAAAATATCGCCAAGGGGATATTGTTACGGAGTGGTCGATGCCATGGTTATCGCAAAGAACGCTGCGATGGATGAAAGTTTACCACGTCCCATTTATATACTAGGAATGATTGTTCACAATAAACATGTCACAGACGCTTTCGAACAAGATGGCATCATTACTTTAGATGGACCAAACCGTCTTGAAATTTTGGAAAAAGTAGAAAGCGGTACGGTTATTTTTACAGCACACGGTGTTTCTCCACAAGTACGTGAGTTAGCAAGACGGAAAGGCTTGGTATCGATCGATGCGACTTGCCCAGACGTGACTGTTACACACGACTTGATTCGTGAGAAAACGGCTGATGGCTACCAAATCGTTTATATTGGAAAAAGTGGACATCCTGAACCAGAAGGCGCCATTGGTGTTGCACCTGACATGGTTCACTTAGTTGAAAGTGTCGAAGACGTTAATCGTCTAGAACTCGATTCCGAAAAAATTATCGTCACGAACCAAACAACGATGAGTCAATGGGATGTTGTGGACATGATGGAACGCTTAAAAGAAAAATTCCCACACTCTGAAGTTCACAAGGAAATTTGCTTGGCCACGCAAGTTCGCCAAGAAGCAGTCGCACAACAAGCTGGCGATACCGATTTGTTAATCGTCATTGGGGATCCAATGAGCAATAACTCAAATCGTTTAGCGCAAGTATCACAAGACATTGCTGGAACTCCTGCATACCGTATTTCCGATATCTCTGAACTCAAATTGGAATGGCTAGAAGGTGTTGAAACGGTAGGTATCACAGCAGGTGCTTCCACGCCAACACCAATCGTTAAAGAAGTGATGAAGTTCTTGGATCTCTATGACCCAGCAGACCCAAGTACGCATGAACTAACTCGTTCTGTACCGCTCAATAAAATTTTACCGAAAATTAAGCATCCAAAACCATCGGATCGCATTGAGCCTTATCCAGTAGGCGAATAAGTAAAAGCTGTCACAAAAGTTAAAACCTAACTTTTGTGACAGCTTTTCTTTGTGTCTTGCAGTATTCAATTCTAAAGGCATACGCCAAATACTTTATCCCACTTATCATTTATGGTTATTACAGACGAAAAAACGATTTGAATCGGTTCTTTGTTTCACTTTCCTGTCCAAATAGCTTTCTTTATTCTTATTTATTCAGTTATACATATTTTTATCTTTCATATATAATCAAATCATTACAGTTAGAACAAGTAGATAATTCAGGAGGCAGAGGAATTGATGAATTATTTCGCTATTGCATTAGCAACTTTAGGGTTGAGCATCATTATTTTCTTTATCTTAGGAGGACTTGGCTTTACAGACTATGTGGATGGTCTAATCATAGCCGTAGGATTAATTATCGTCATTTTACTATCCATCATTATTAGTTTATTAATAAAGGTTGATCGAAAACTCAAGAATTGATAACCAAAAATCTCAATTAACCTTACGTCTTTGATGAAAGGTATTTCAACGCTTTGTCCAAATCTACATCAATTCTTACATGCTCCGATGTCCAAGGAATATGTGTATGAGGTGGTATGCCGACTCCGGTCATGCCTTCATTGGCATCAACTCTAGAGAGACGGGAAGTCGGGTACAGCAATTCAAAACCTTCTTCCCATTCTTTACAGACAAGGTTCGCATAATCATTCAGCCCCATGGTGGGTCTTCCCATCACATGCACCTTTCTAGATTTTTTGCAGGTCTCTACAAACGATTCGCCCGCACTTCCGCAACTATTGTCTGTCAGTACGACAATCGATTTGGGTTGAGTGGTTCCTTTGATGACAGTTTCCGGCATAATATCCTCAAAATTGAATTCCACAAATCCCTTGCCTTTATTTTTCGTCCACTCTCGTTTGAATACGCTTAAAAATTGCTGGGCATTGTCATCTTCTGTTTCTGCACGTTGTTTAACAATCATCGCTAATTCCCGTTCCGCATTTGCAAGGGTACAATTGAAATGCATCTGTTCGTCACCTGCTGCCAGATCCACTCCTTCTTCTGGCATGATAAATGGTAAGAAAGGGAAATAGCTCCCATCGCTGCCCCCGTAATTGACGCGCACATCAATAATCCAAGCATCCGCATTTTCCAGAAGACTTTGATTTTCTTTGATCATCTTAACAATGGCGTCGGGATTCATGAAATCTGTCATCGTCAGTAAAATCGCCTTGTCTAATTGCTGGACCGAATAGGTGGCCACATAGCCCTCTTTAGCATAAGTTTCAAATGAAAACCTTTGCTTCTCGCCTATTTCAGTTTCAATTTCACCAAAATCATAAAGAGAAAAAATCAAATTCCAGTTTTCACGTTCTGGATGATTTTCATTCAGCAGACGCGAATGCTTTTCCTTTAGTTCCGGGATTGTATAGCCCCCAATTGACGTAAAAGCCATTCCTTTCGAAACGCGATTCTCCTGGAATACTGTAGTCACGTATAGCTGATCTTCAAAGCGCCTAACCCGAAATCCCCTATCTTTTCTAATTTCCTCATTTATCCCCTTACTAGCAAAATGAATATGCTGATCCTTAAAATCTAGCAAGTACTCTTTGACCAGTTCTGTGAATTGAGCTTTGTTCAGCCTTCCCTGATTTTCTAAATCTCTCAAGTTCCCAAGGTAATAATCGGGGTTGTCCCAACCTTGTTTATCTTTCCATCCCGCATAGTCGTGCTGCATAATATGGACGATTTCAGTAAATAGACGTTCCATAATTCTCCCCCTTGTAATTTTCATCACGGATCGAGGTTCCATGAAGTCATCTCGTTATTTGTTAACTCTTTCTTTTATCCTCTATTTAAGTGTTCCTCCAACAAATTCTTGGAACTTAATTTCTTCTTCCGAAAAGGGATTGTGATTGCTTTCTTCAAAAATCGTGAACTTGGCATTTGGAATCAATTCGGCAATTTCCTCTCCGAACTTTAACGGACATTGTGCATCATATTTTCCTGAGTAAATATAACTTGGAATATGTATTTCTTTCAGTTCTTCTCTGATATCGAATGTCGGATATTCCATCTTGCTGAAATACTCTAAACGTGAACCGACAATTTTACCGCTATTCGGTTTTTTCATCGATTCTTTCAATTTATCTTCTGATTGGTATGACATCAAGGCCCATTCGTAACTGATTGCTTGGCGTACTTCAACTGGAGTTGATGGTGCATTCAATAGGTCCATAATTTCAACAATTCGATTGAAATTTGGATTCTTTCTACAATAGATGCTGTTTTCATCTTTTCCGTATTCGTAACTTGCTGCAGCTCCCCCTGCAATTATTTTTGTCAGCGATGCTTGATGGATAATGGCGTATTTTAATGCCAGCATCCCGCCTGTTGAATGCCCGGCAAACGCCCACTTTTTATCGCCTAAGGCTTTTCTAATGACCTCTAAATCGCTCACTGTTTCCTCCATGCCATATTCATCAGGTGTTGCTGCTTTTACAGAATGTCCAGCTCCACGAAGGTTAATCAAATAGACATGATAATAGTCGGTAAAGGGATCAGCCAGCAAATTTCCCTTCTGATTGAACTCGCTGTAAAGGTGAGTAATGGCTAATGGCTCACCCTCCCCTTTTTCAAAGATTTCAAAGCTTCCCCGATCTGTTTCGATGATGCACTCTTTCCACATTTTCCATCTCCTACTTTCTAATTTTTCTTTATACACTCATCCAATCATACAATATATGTAAAATAAAAAATACGATAATTACGAATATTCCACTTTTAAATTCAATTTATCACGTGTGTCGATTAATCAACAAATGACAGACTATTCCTGCTGAGCGCAAAATGCTCGTGCAGAAATGTCGTCAGGGCATCCCGCCAAATCAGCGGCAGCGTACCGGTCAATTGCGTATGCTGAAAGGCCAGAAGTGACAAAGCTGGCAATTGAATTGTCGATTTTGTCTTTTGATAGGGCCACCGCATGAGCACATAAGCAATCAATGCCGTAAACAATTGGTTGTAGTCGGCGTTGGGTGTTGTGGCTTATATGATTAAAATCAAAATGGGAGATAGCCGCTTGCTTCTCATTTAAGAATATGAGAAAATTTTTAATAGTGAATATTCAAAAAACAGTTTATTAAGGAGACTTAAATGTTAACAACAAGACAACTGAACGAGATAGAACAACTTCAAAAAGAAGTCGAAGCATATGATGTACTCGAATTAAAGTTAAATTGGGAAATGCTTCGATCAAGAGATTCTAAACAACTTGATTTTTTCCATTATGAAAGTAATAAACTAATCGCTTTTATCGGATTGTATTCGTTTGGTTCGACTGTTGAAGTAACGGGAATGGTAAAACCGACAGAGCGTCGCAAAGGACATTTCACAAAGCTATTTGAAGAAGCGATGACTTCAGTACAGCAAATTGGGTATAAGAAAGTTTTGTTGAATACACCAGCCAGTGCTAAAGCAGCTCAGGATTTCCTGAAGAATCAAGGAGCCCTCTACAAATTTTCAGAACATCAAATGCAATGGGAACCACAGCCTCTTACTACTTCAACCGGTTTCATATTACGTCAAGCTGAAAGTACAGATTTAAAAATGAGAATACGACTGGATGTGGAGGCATTCGATATATCCTTAGAGGATGCTACGGCAATGGCGAGCAGACTCAACGAAGAGCAAGATACAGAAATGCTAATGATTGATGTAAACAACGAGACCATCGGAAAAATCCGGATACAAAGAAGAGATAGCCAAGCATGGATTTATGGATTTTCAATTCTTCCAGAGTATCAAGGTAGAGGAATAGGACGCAAAGTACTACAACACACCGTTAAACAACAAAGTGAAGCCGGCTACTCGATTCATCTTGACGTGGAAACAAAGAATGCTCATGCCTTAAGATTGTACGAGGCAATCGGCTTTGTAGTTAAGCATGCACAAGATTACTATGTGTATCAAAAGTAATTACCAGAGTGCTCTAAACATGTTATGTTTTGGAGTATTCTTTTTTGTGTAGTAAAACTTCAGAAGTTAAAGGATAGGTAAAGAGTAAGCAGCGGAAAAGGTGGAGCGCTTGAGATATTTAAGTGTTTTTTGATTACCCATAGTTAGTCTTAGTAGAATCAGTTTTCTAAATGTAATTATTAAAAGGCGTTCGTAAAATTAGAAAAACATTTAACGAATGAACGCAATTCAACTAAACTTATGAGGCAACTCTATTTTTACTTCGTATAAATTTTAAAAAGAGACCTATATAAAAAAGCAGTGGCCGCGGCCACTGCTTTTTAGATGAATCGAAAAGGTTCTGTATTTATTTGTGACGACAAAAACTCACATTGCCAAGTAGGTTGCTGTTTAGACATATGGTCGACAACGCCTTGAATCATCACTTTTTCTACGTGATGGCCAGGATCGACAATATTTAGTCCGATGGCTTGTGCGTCTTGAGCCGTATGGAAATACATATCACCTGTGACATAGACATCCGCTCCAGCACGCTTAGCTTGTTGGAAGTATTTATTGCCATCTCCGCCGAGTACCGCCACCTTTTTAATAACAGCGTCTGGGTCTCCCACGATGCGTAGAGACGAAACATCCAATTGCTGTTTTGTCCAATTGGCGAATTCTACTAAAGTCATAGGTGCTACAAGCGTTCCTACACGTCCAAGTCCCATTACTACTCTTTTGTTTTCTAAAACAAAGACATCATATGCCACTTCTTCATACGGATGTGCAGCAAGCATTGCTTTGATGACACGGTCTTTTTCGTTTTTGCGAACCACGACTTCTACTTTCGATTCCGCGGTTACTTCCATTTCACCTGCTTCTCCAATAAATGGCTTCGCTTTAGCAGTCGGACGAAAGCGCCCTGTCCCAGATAAGGTATAACTGCATCCTTCGTAATCGCCAATCGTTCCAGCTCCAGCTTTAATAAAGACTTCACGAACAGTTTCTTCGTGAGTTTCCGGGACGAACACTGCAATTTTCACCAATTCTTCTTCATAAGTTGGCACTAATACTTTCGTGTTTTGTAAACCGAGTGATGCCGCCAATAAATCATTAACGCCGCCAATAGCCACATCCAGATTTGTATGTGCTGCGTATACGGCAATATCCGATTTTATTAGTTTTTCCATTAAACGCCCTTGCGGAAAATCTGTCTGCAAGTTTTTCATTGGTCGAAATATGGGGGGGTGATGTGCAATAATCAATCCTGCGCCTTTGGCTATTGCCTCGTCCACGACCTCTTCGTTCACATCTAATGTTACTAATACACGGTCGATTTTTTTGTTTAACGTTCCTACATGCAAACCAATCGGATCGTTTTCCATGGCCAAATATTTAGGAGACCATTTCTCAAACTCCTCAATAATTTGGTGACCGTTAGGAATTTTCACGTTGCAACACCTCTTCTACCAATTGTATTTTTTTCACTAATTCCTGTTTCTTTTCAATAATTTCGAGTGTTTGTGCAGTGGCTTCCATTGATGCTACAATTTTTTTCCATTGTGCACTTTCACGCATCCATTTTTCTTCAAAAATCACGGTTTGATTTTTTAGTAGCTCAGGACCCATCAATAATTGCTGTGGCGTCCAAAAAATGACGGCTTCCGTTTTTTCAAGCACCACTATTTCGTAAATTTTTTCATTTTCTTTTAGTATTTCTTCTTCTACAATGTCCCAGCCATTTACTATAGCCCAATCACGTATTGCTTTCGCGTGAACATTTGGTTGTAAGATTAATCTTTCGATACCTACTAGTTTTTCTTTGCCTTGTTCTAATATCGAACAAATTAACGGGCCGCCCATACCTGCAATGGTGACGGTTGTAATGCCATCTTCTACATCGATTGCATCAAGACCACTTGCTAGCCGGACGTCAATTTGTTCCGCTAATTGTTCTTGTTGAACTTGTTTTTGTGCCGATTCAAAGGGTCCTTTGACGACTTCTCCTGCAACGGCTTTATTCACTACGCCAGTTAATACTAAATAACAAGGTAAGTATGCATGATCGCTGCCAATATCGGCTACGACTGCGTTTTGAGGTACATAATGGGCAACTCTTGTTAACCGATGCGATAATTGTTGTGCATTCATCCAGATCCTCCTAATGTAACAGAAAAACCCTTAGCTCTAAAAGAACTAAGGGTTTTTCAGATGCTATTCGAGTGACAATACCCACTCAGCCATTGCCGCTGCGTTCGCCTCTTCAATGAGACCCGCTGGCATAGTGCCTTTACCGTTGACTAAAATATTTTCGATGTCTTCTTGTGGAAGTTCAGTAGCCACTAGTGATGGACCTACTCCGCCTTCATAGCTTGAACCGTGACAAGCGATACAGTTAGCTTGTGCAGTTGCTTCAGGATCGAAATCTCCTTCAGCTGTTTCTCCGCCTTCGCCTTCAGCAGCTTCTCCGCCACTTTCTTCTGTTGCATTTTCTTCTGCGATTTCAGCTTCGTCACCCACTCCTTGTACTGACAAGAAGAAAATTAAACCAATACCGAACGCCATGATTAAGATATAAGGTACAATTGCATTTTTTTGCATCCGTTACCCCTCCCTCTACTAAGTTCTGCTTGATGATATTATTCGTATCATTCATTATTGTACTGTATTATCAATGAAACGAAAAGTCTTAACAGATAACTTTTCCTCGTTTGTGACAAAAACGGTAATTTAATTTTTGCTTGTTGCTGTTAGAGATAGATTTTTCATGAATTTTCGAGAAATTCTTATTTCACAAAATCTTTAAAAGCAGTTTCTTATTAAGAAAAAAAGCCCCGTACGGAACAGGACTCAAAAATTGTTCTTTAGCACCCAATTTGACGCGCAATGACCATACGTTGAATTTCTGAAGTCCCTTCGCCGATTTCTAATAACTTCGCATCACGCATATAGCGTTCAACTTCATATTCCTTCATGTAGCCGTAGCCCCCATGAATTTGAATAGCTTCATCAGCCACTTCCATCGAAATTTCAGAAGCATACAATTTTGCCATCGAAGCTTCTTTAGTAAATGGACGTCCTTGATCTTTTAACCAGGCTGCTTTATAGACCATATTACGTGCCAATTCAATTTTCATTGCCATGTCGGCGAGTTTAAACTGAGTTACTTGGAACTCAGATAAGGTTTTACCAAACTGTTTGCGTTCTTTTGAGTAAGCCAGCGCTTTATTAAAAGCCGCTTGCGCAATGCCTACAGCCATAGCTGCAATACCGATACGTCCGCCATCTAATGTTACTAAAAACTGTTTAAAGCCATCTCCACGCTTGCCTAATAGATTCTCTTTCGGTACGCGGACGTTATCTAACACTAGTTCTGTTGTATTAGAAGAATGCAGGCCCATTTTTTCGTAATTATCGATAATGGTAAATCCTTCTGCGTCTGTGGGTACGATAATGGCACTGATTTCTTTTTTGCCATCAGTCATCCCCGTAATGGCTGTTATGGCTAAATGTTTCGCGTGACTGGCATTGGTGATATAAACTTTGGAACCACTAATTACCCAGTCGTCGCCATCTTCTACCGCACGGGTTTCTGTTCCTCCAGCATCGGATCCCGCATTTGGTTCAGTCAATCCAAAAGCGCCAAATGACTCACCCGTACAAATGGGCGTCAAGTATTTTTCTTTCTGGTCTTCCGTTCCAAATAAATTCAGTGGTGCACCACCAAGTGAAATGTGCGCAGAATAAGTAATTCCGGTAGATGCACAGGCACGACTTAATTCTTCTGTCACAATAGCAAAGCTAGTAGTATCCGCTCCAGATCCGCCGTATTTCTCATCAAACGGTAAGCCCATCATCCCCATGTCAGACAGCTGTTTAAAGATTTCAGTCGGAAACGCTTTTGAACGGTCACGATCAATAGCGCCTGGTGCTACTACCTTATCAGCAAATTCCTTGATTGTCTTTTTGATCATCTGTTGTTCTTGTGTTAAATCGAAATTCATTTGTGTACATCCCCTTTGTTTTGAATACGCTTACAACTTTCATTATATAGGGAAAATTAAGACAAGTTCAAGCGTTAACCTTAATTCCTTTTTTAGTATCAACAAAAGAGTCACATTCCGAAAAAAATCGGAATGTGACTCTAGCTGTTTTATTTATTCAAGAAAATCTTTTAACCGCTTGCTGCGCGATGGGTGGCGCAGTTTGCGCAAAGCTTTTGCTTCGATTTGACGAATTCGCTCACGCGTTACGCCAAATACTTTGCCTACCTCTTCTAACGTCCGTGTACGACCGTCATCTAAGCCGAAGCGAAGACGTAAGACGTTTTCTTCTCGATCCGTTAATGTGTCTAAAACATCCTCTAACTGCTCTTTTAATAATTCATAAGCTGCATGATCAGAAGGCGATTGGGCATCTGAATCCTCGATAAAGTCACCTAAATGCGAATCATCTTCTTCACCGATTGGTGTTTCTAATGATACCGGTTCTTGAGCAATTTTCAAGATTTCCCGAACTTTTTCTGGTAATAAATCCATTTCTTCGCCGATTTCTTCTGGAGAAGGATCACGACCAAGATCTTGCAACAATTGACGTTGAACACGAATCAATTTGTTAATGGTTTCAACCATATGAACCGGAATACGAATGGTACGCGCTTGGTCCGCGATGGCACGGGTAATAGCCTGACGAATCCACCACGTTGCATACGTACTGAACTTAAATCCTTTAGAGTAATCAAATTTTTCTACTGCTTTGATCAAGCCCATGTTTCCTTCTTGGATCAAGTCCAAAAACAACATGCCGCGACCAACATAGCGTTTTGCGATACTCACAACTAGACGCAAGTTGGCTTCAGCAAGACGTTTTTTAGCTTCTTCGTCACCTTGTTCAATCAATTTCGCTAAGCGAACTTCTTCTTCTGCTTTTAGCAGATCAACGCGTCCGATTTCTTTCAAATACATGCGGACAGGGTCATTGATTTTAACACCAGGTGGTACGCTTAAATCATTTAAATCGAATTTATCTTCTGTCGGTTTCATCAAACGATCCAAATGTTCTTCATCATCAGATTTACGTTCTAATTCGATGCCGTGACCTTCTAATTGGTCAATAAACTCTTCTACTGCATCGGATTCCATTTCGAAAACCGCTAATTTATCAGCAATTTGTTCGTAATTGAGTTCTCCGGTTTTTTTACCTGTTTCGATTAGCTGTTTTTTTGCTTCTTCCACAGTCGCTTCCGGACCTTCAGTAGTCAATGGAACATTGCTTGCTTCAACTTCAGTTTGGCGTTCAGATTTCTCGGCCATTTGACTTCCTCCTTTAAAAAAACCGGAATTAACTTATAGTGATTTGCGTAAAGCAATCACTTCTTGAGCAAGAAGTAAAGCGCGCTTTAAGTCATGCTGTTTTTCCGCTTCTTTTGATTGCTGGATTTTCAGATTGATTTGCTGTTCGACCCGATGTTTGTGCAGGTGCTTTAAACAATCGGAAATTTCTTCATCCGCGTGTTCCGGATCGCGTTCAGATAAGGCCGTTTCCATAACTAGTTTACGGAGTTCTGTATCTTGAAGCGTCTCTAAAAACTTGTGAAAATCTGCTTTATCCCATTCCTCATAAAAACCGAGCAATTGAACATACAGCGCCCGAAATTCTTCACTGATAAATGGAATGTCATTGTCTTCAACTACTAACTTTTCCATAACTGATGGATCTGCTAGAGCATGTGACAACAACATCCGTTCCGCTCTGTGCAGTGATGTAACCTGTTTGGGTGCTTTTTTAGCGGTTTTTACTACCGACGGTTCAGGTCGGTTACGCTCAATTGTTTTGTTTTCTAACTTTCGGTAATGCTGCAGGATAGCTTCCTGAGATAATCCAGTTTCTACTGATAATTGCTTTATATATAAATCTCGCTCTAAAGGCGAAGATCTACCAGCCAACAGTTGTAGCACTTCCTGAATGTATTGCAATAAGTCATTTTCATATTGAAAATTCTTATGCCTTCGGGCATGCATCATCGCAAATGCAATAAATGCATGAGGCTTTCCAATAATCTGTTCTTTAAAGGCTTCTGCACCATTTTCACGAACAAAATCATCAGGGTCCATTTTACCTGGCAGAACAGCTACTTCCACTTTGAAGTTTTCTTCATTCAAGGAAATTGCTGCTCTTTTGGCAGCTTCCCAGCCTGCGTCATCGCCATCAAAACAAATGACGACTTCTTGGGCAAAGCGTTTCATTTGCCGAATATGCTGGGCAGTAAGTGAAGTACCCATAGTTGCTAAAGCATTATCGACTCCTGCTTTACCCGCTGCAATAACATCCATAAACCCTTCAAACAAAATGATTTTCCGATTTTTACGGATGGCACTTCTTGCATGATGCACATTATAGAGCACTTGGCTTTTTTGGAAAATCGGAGATTCTGGGCTGTTCATGTATTTGGCTTCTTGTTTAGTGTGCTCAAGAACCCTTCCCGAAAAGGCAATCACTTTACCTGTTTCGTTCATGATAGGGAACATAATTCTACCACGGAATCGATCGAAATAGCCGCTTGACTGCTCACGAGGAATGCCTAATCCACTTGCTTCTAGCTCTTCTTCGCTAAAGCCTTTTCGCTTTAAGGCAGATGCCATGTAATTCCATTCCGGAAGCGACCAGCCAATTTTGTTTTTCTCAATAATTTCTCGAGTAAAGCCCCTATTTTCCAAATAGTCCAGCGCTGCTTGGCCTTCTTCTGTATTCAATAGAATATGGTGGTACATGTCCGCAGCAAACTCGTGCATCAGAACCAATTGGTGATCGCTTTTTGATTGCACGGGACCCGATTCAGCAGGCGACTGTATATCGACATCTATACCTGAGCGATTTCCCAGTCTCGATAAAGCTTCCTGAAACGTTAAATTTTCAATATCCATCAGAAAAGTGATGACATTGCCACCAGCTCCACAACCAAAACAATGAAAAATCTGCTTATCGGCAGTAACAGAAAAAGATGGTGTACTTTCTCCATGGAAAGGGCAAAGGCCGAACCAATTTCTGCCCCTTTTTGTTAGCTGAACATACTCACCGACGACATCCACAATATCTGTGCTAGATCGGATTTTTTCGATCACTTCTTCAGGAACTCGATTGGACATTATTTTCACCATCTTTGTTTGCTTAACTACTTTAATTCGTGATGTAAAGACAAAATCCTTCATTTTTCGACAAAAAGATAAAGCAAACTATTTTATCCACTAGTAAGCTTTAGCCACAATTCTTCATTATAAAACGTTTTTATTAAAAAATCCACAAAAAAAGAAAGAAAAACCGCCCATAGAGGGAGTTTTTCCAAAATCATTTTTGGCGTTTGCTTAATATTAAATTAGCCGTTTCTTCGACAGCCCGATTTGTTACGTCTACTATTTCACAGCCAATGCGATCGACCACTTTATGAAAATGATCGATTTCTTCGTGAATTCGATCAATTTTCGCATAATTAGCATCATCATTTAACCCAAGAGCAATCAATCGTTCTTTACGAATGTGGTTGAGCTTATCCGGTGAGATAATCAAACCAAAGCATTTTTTTGGATCTACGTGGTAAAGTTCTTCCGGTGGGTCAACTTCTGGCACCAATGGTACGTTTGCAACTTTCAGCCGCTTGTGCGCCAAGTACTGGGATAACGGCGTCTTAGAAGTTCTAGAAATCCCGACCAAAACGATATCGGCCATTAAAATGCCTCGCGGATCTCGTCCGTCGTCATATTTAACTGCAAACTCAATAGCTTCGACTTTTTTGAAGTAGTCATCGTCTAGTTTCCGAACCAAACCGGCTTCTTGTAGAGGTCTTGCATTTAGTTCTTGTGCTAGCGCATCCAAGAGAGGACCCATAAGATCGACTGCTGTTACACGAAATTTAGCAGTTTCTACCTGCATATAATCTCTCAAATCTTGTGAAACTAACGTATAAACGATAAAAGCTTGTTGGGCGACAGCCAATTTAATAATCTCTTGCAAATGCTCGATCGAATCAATGTAAGGAAATCGTTTCAATACCGCATTTTGATCTGCATTTAAGTATTGGCTGATTGCCGCTTTTGCGACGAGTTCGCCTGTTTCACCGACCGAATCGGAAACAATGAACAATCGGAGTGAATTCATAATTGACACCTCACAAATCGTGGTTTTCAGATAGTGATAAAAACGCACGAGTAATATTCGTTTTTGTTAATCTGCCGACAACTTTAAAGCCATCTGGCTGTTCTTCTACTACTGGCAAGGCATCAATCTGCTGATTAATCAACCGATGTGCCGCTTGGATTAAAGACTCATTTTTTGCACAATAAGTGATGTTGGGCATACGCGTCATAATAATATGTACAGGAATACTCGTTAGATTTTGACTCCCTAAACTTGCACGCAGTAGATCTTTTCTCGACAGCACACCAGACAAATACGATTTTTTATCTACCACAAAAAGTGTTCCAACATCATCCAAGAACATTTGGCTAATGGCATCGTAAACACTAACATCTTCTCTAACAACAACCGGAATCGACTGAAAATCCTTGACCTTCATGTTGTTCATCGTATCTGTTACGTCTTGCCCTGGTTTTTTACCCGAATAAAAATAGCCAACACGGGGACGGGCATCTAAAAAGCCTGCCATAGTCAGGATGGCTAAATCAGGTCGTAACGTCGATCTAGTTAAACTCAAGCGATCCGCTATTTGTTCGCCAGTAATCGGTCCGTTGCCTTTAACGATTTGCAATATTTCCTCTTGTCGTTTATTGAGTTCGATTGGACTCACCGCCTCAAAATATATATATGTTATACTCAATATCAATTATTATATACTAATGAACGTGATATTGCGAAGAAAACATTGCCGTGGTACAATATGAACGAACTCATATAGAGGCAATGACGGATAGATAAGTACTGTAACTTAAAGCGAGCAGGGATAGTGGAAGCCTGCATCTACAGGAAACGGTGATCCAGAGCCAATGTTATTTTAAAGTGGACTGTCTTTTGCAGTCAATCGAGGTGGAACCGCGGGTCTTAACGTACTCGTCCTCGGACATGGAGACATGTCCGAGGACGAGTGCGATTTTTTATTTTATGGAGGTAATTTTATGTCAATGGAAGATGTAGTAGCATTAGCAAAACACAGAGGCTTTGTATTCCCGGGCTCTGAAATTTACGGAGGATTAGCGAACACGTGGGATTATGGGCCACTTGGCGTTGAACTGAAAAACAATATTAAAAAAGCATGGTGGAAAAAATTCGTTCAGGAATCTCCTTATAACGTAGGACTTGACGCTGCTATTTTGATGAACCCGAAAACGTGGGTAGCTTCTGGGCATGTCGGTAACTTTAACGACCCAATGATCGACTGTAAGAGCTGTAAAACTCGCCACCGTGCGGACAAATTAATCGAAGATGCATTAGATGCTAAAGGCATTGAATTGATCGTGGATGGATTATCTTTTGATCGCATGGCAGAATTAATTCAAGAACACGAAGTAAAATGTCCAACATGTGGCAAACAAGATTATACGGACATCCGTCAATTCAATTTAATGTTCAAAACTTTCCAAGGCGTTACTGAAGCTTCAACAAATGAAATCTTTTTACGTCCAGAAACAGCTCAAGGAATTTTCGTTAACTACAAAAACGTTCAACGTTCAATGCGCAAAAAAATGCCGTTTGGTATTGCACAAATCGGTAAAAGTTTCCGGAACGAAATCACACCTGGTAACTTTACGTTCCGGACACGTGAATTTGAACAAATGGAACTTGAATTTTTCTGCAAGCCTGGTGAAGATTTGGAATGGTACGCTTACTGGCGCGATTTCTGCAAAAACTGGTTGCTGAACTTGGATATGACTGAAGACAATATGCGCCTGCGTGAGCATGACGAAGATGAACTTTCACATTACTCAAACGCAACTGTGGATATCGAATACAAATTCCCATTCGGCTGGGGCGAACTTTGGGGAATTGCAGATCGCACCGATTTTGACTTGAAACGCCATATGGAACATTCAGGAGAAGATTTTAATTACATCGATCCTGTAACGAACGAACGTTTTGTGCCTTATTGCATCGAGCCATCTCTTGGAGCTGACCGCGTTACACTGGCTTTCTTAGTAGATGCTTACACAGAGGAAGCACTTGAAAACGACGACAAACGCACAGTGTTGAAGTTCCACCCAGCTTTAGCTCCTTACAAAGCAGCAATTCTTCCGTTATCTAAAAAATTAGCAGAAGGCGCAACAGGCGTGTTTGCTGACCTAGCTAAGCACTTTATGGTAGACTACGACGAGTCGCAATCGATCGGTAAACGTTACCGTCGCCAAGACGAAATTGGCACACCTTTCTGTATCACATACGACTTTGATTCCGTAGAAGACGGTCAAGTTACAGTACGTCACCGTGATTCAATGGAGCAAACACGTATGCCAATTGCTGAAGTACAAGCATATATCGAAAAGCATATTCAGTTTTAAGTAAGAAAAGCGGAAACGGCCATTTAGCTCTGACAGGCATAAGACGATCTGGTGAAGCGGCGTCTTTTCAGCCGCACAACCTGATTGGCTTATGACCCGAAGAGCTGGCCGGTGAAGCTAGACACGGAAAAGCGGAAGTTCCAAAAGAAGTGGTGGACTGAGTCTATTCCACCACTTCTTTATTTTTTTTAATAGCCGACGTGACTTATTCCTTTCAAAAAAGAGCTGCTCAAAAGACTATTCGTCTTTTGGCAGCTCTTCTTTTTTAGGTAAAAATTCTGGTGTTCGTTCTAATTGTTCGAGAAATTTTCGTGACTTTAAGCGAATCCCTGCTTTTTCCTCATAAATTGTACGAACAATTTGTTTCAGCAAGCTCTTGGATTCTTTTTTCAACGTTAAGGAGCCTACACGGTCAATTGGCACAAAGTAAAAGGTGCGAATCAACTTCACTAACGCTGGACTCAAACGAATAATGTAGCGATCGATATGAAAACAACGATGACAAAGAAATCCGAGTTCTTGAAATGAAAATGCAAATTCTCCTTCTGTCGCTCCACAATTAGCACATTGATGAAGCGTCGGCGTTAAGCCTGCTGTCTGGAGCATTTTCCATTCCACAAACAAAGTAATAGCTTCAGGGTCGTAGCCTTCATCAATTGCATGAAGCGCCTGGAACAGCATATCAAAAATTGCAGGTTGTGACTCATCTTGTTCAGTTAGTCGATCAATCAATTCAGTGACGTAACTAGCGTACGCAGTCGACATAATGTCTTCTCGAATATGCCGCAACGATTCTAGCGGATCCCCTGCTTGCAAGGTACCCATGCCTCTTCCTTTGTAAACAGAAAATGTTCCATGAGTAAAAACCTGCGTAATGGCCGCTAAGCGACTAGCGGGTTTTTTTGCACCTCTTGCCATACAAGTAATTTTCCCTGCTTCTCTCGTAAACAAAGTGACGATTTTATTAGTTTCGCCGTAAGGCATCGTACGAATGACAATTCCCTCTACTTGGCTTTGCATGGGAAGGACTCCTTAGTATTCGTCTTCTCTAAAGCCAAAATCACGTAAATGCATGGCTTTGTTACGCCAATCTTTTTGCACTTTAACCCAAAGTTCTAAATACACTTTTGACCCAAGCAAGTTTTCGATATCTTGACGGGCACGTGTACCAATTTGTTTGAGCAAAACACCTTTTTTACCGATAACGATGCCTTTTTGAGAATCACGCTCAACCATAATTGTTGCTTGTATACGAATCATGTCTTTATTTTCGGAATCGGGTGCGATTTTTTCAATGACCACAGCAATCGAATGCGGAATTTCTTCGCGCGTTAAATGCAAAGCCTTTTCACGGATAAGCTCAGAAATGATAAAGCGTTCTGGATGATCTGTAATTTGATCTGCTGGATAATATTGCGGTCCTTCTGGAAGACGTTCGCTAATTTTTGCCAACAAAGTCTCCACATTATTGCCTTCTAGCGCTGAAATCGGAATTGCTTCAGCGAAGTCAAATTCTTTGCTGTACGACTCGATAATTTTCGGTAAATTATCAGGGTGTACTTGGTCGATTTTATTAAGAACTAGAAACACCGGTACATCAATGCCTTTTAACATATCCAGTACATAGCGATCTTCTTTACCAACGCGGTCGACACCACTTGCTACAAACAATAAAACGTCAACTTCTCGGAACGTATTTTTTGCTACTTTCAGCATAAAATCGCCTAATTTATGACGCGGTTCGTTAATGCCTGGCGTATCAATAAAAATCATTTGGTTGTCATTCGTCGTCACAACGCCTTGCACTTTGTTTCTGGTCGTTTGAGGCTTGTCACTCATAATGGCAATTTTTTGACCTACAACGCGGTTAAGGAATGTCGACTTGCCGACGTTCGGACGACCGATGATTGAAATAAATCCTGATTTGAAACCGTTATTCTCTGGCTGCATATTTTAAATCCTCCGTTGAAAATGCGCCGGGAAGCAATTCGCTAATTGTTGTTTCCTGGACGTCACCTTTTAAATTTGTTAAGTAAACTGGCATATCTGGCGGACAGAACTCAGCTAACACTTGTCTACACGCGCCACACGGCGATACAGGACCTGAAGTGTCGGCTGAAACAGCTAATGCCACAAAGCTCTTGTCGCCTTCAGACACCGCTTTAAAAACCGCTGTGCGCTCTGCACAGTTCGTTAACGAATAACCGGCATTTTCAATATTACAACCCACATATACTTTGCCTTCAGCTGTCAGTAATGCTGCGCCGACAGGAAACTTCGAATAAGGTACGTAGGCATTGCCGCGTGCTTTTATCGCTTGCTCCATCAATTGTTCTTTTTCCATTTTAATCACCTCTGCGAATTTAAAACCATTTGGGTAGAAATATTAGTAAACCAATTATAGCACTTGCCACGGCAAATACCAAAACTGCACCTGCCGCCATATCCTTGGCCTGCTTAGCAAGTGGCTGGAAATCGGTTGTCGCTAGGTCAACTACGCGTTCAATGGCTGAATTCACCATTTCTAATGCAAGCATCCCTGCGATTAATAAAATAACAACGAACCATTCCACATGAGATATTCTTGTCAAGCAGCCAGCAAGTACCACGATGATCGCTGCGATCAAATGAAATCTGATGTTTTGTTCTCGCTTGAAAGCAGTCACTATGCCTGCTGTTGCAAATCGAAAAGAGCGTAAAAACTTACGCATCATCATTCGAGTCACGCGTAATTCCAAGTGACAGCAAAATGGCATCTTGACGAGAAAACATTTTCTTTTCATCTTCTTCTGTCAAATGATCATAGCCGAGCAAATGCAAGAAGCCATGAACCGCCAAAAAGCCAAGCTCTCGTTCAAACGAATGGCCATAATCTGTTGCTTGTTTTTTAGTACGATCGAGTGAAATAATAATATCTCCAAGCATACGCGGCTCTGATGAACCGATGATGGCCGTTTCACCTTCACCTAATTCCTCCATAGCAAAAGAAATGACATCCGTCGGTTGGTCTTTCCCCCGGTATTCACGGTTAATATCGCGAATCATTTCATCTGTAACAAATGTTACCGATACCTCCGATTCTCCTACCGCTTCTTCTTTAGCTGCATGCTCCAGTATGTTTTGCACAAAATCCAATTCTGGTTGTTTTAGTGTTTCTGTTTCATCCATAAAATCAATCGCTATCATAATAGTCCTCCTATCAATTAGGTTCTTTCGGATACTCAATACGAGAATGGAAAATGCCATTCAGCGTTTCACACATTACTTTTTTTACCGTTTTCAGCTCTTTTAGCGATAAATCACATTCTTCAAATTGCCCATCTTTTAGTTTATCTTCTACTATGGCATCTACCAATTTTTTTATCTTTTCTGATGTTGGCTCTTTCATTGAGCGAACTGCTGCTTCTAAGCTATCTGCTATGCAAATAATGGCAATTTCTTTTGTTTGGGGTTTTGGTCCTACGTATCGGTACGACTCTTCTTCAACATCTGAATCGCTGTCTTTGGCCTTATAATAGAAAAATTTCAAAAGACTCGTGCCATGGTGTTGCGCTGCCACATCAACGATTTCTTTCGGCATTTTGTACTTCTTCAATATTTGAGCTCCTTGCACACCGTGCGCTAGAATAATATCTCGACTTTTTTCCGGTGGCAAACGATCGTGTGGATTTTCGATATTCACTTGATTTTCGATAAAAAATTGCGGATATCTTGTTTTACCGATATCGTGGTAATAACAACCAACTCTCGCAAGCAGTCCATTCGCTCCAATCGCTTCACAAGAAGCGTCCGCCAAATTGGCAACCATAAGGCTATGATGATACGTACCCGGTGTTTCTGTCAAAATTTTCTTTAGTAACGGATGATTCGGATTTGACAACTCGATCAAACGCATCGTTGATAACATACCAAATACCGATTCAAAAAAGGGCAAGAAACCAATGGCTAGCGCACCCGATAATACCCCCGATACAATCGCTGCCGTAAAATAAAAGCCGATCTCTGTCCAATTATACTGTGTTTGGCCAATCAATAGGTAAAAAGCGACAAAAAGCACATTAGCTCCAGCTACCGCTAAACTAACTTGCAACAGACGCCCTCTGCCACCATCTCGTTCAATTAAATAAATCGCAGTTAATCCTCCAAATAAAATATAAAAAGCAATGTCCACTTGCAACGAAGACGAATAGCCGCTTGGCAACATAATTCCTGCTGCTGCACTGACCAAAATCGTGACAAACACAGCGGCCCGTTCGTTAACGAGCAAACGAACAAGAATACCAGCTAATGCCGTAGGAAAAATAAATGAAATCACCAAATCGAAATTTTCACCGACTGCTGATAATAATTTCATCAACAGCAACGAGATGGTAACAGCTATTAGTATGACAAGCATCTCAGTGACCTTGCCTTTATCATCCCTTTGCGACCGAAAGATAACGGACAGCAAGAGACCTGTAGTAATGATGACAAAAACCAACAAACCAAGCAACGGTTTATAATTCTGTTGCTCTTCTGTCATGCCCGCTAGTTCTAATTGTCGATAAACTTCTCGATCTACTATTTGACCTTCTTGAACAAGAACTTGTCCTTGTAAAATACGAGTGGGCTCCACGCTGTTGCGCACCTGTTCTATTTGATTCGCTGTGAGCTCTTCATTAACCAATTCATTGGCAATTATACCAAATCGTCCAATGGTTACTGCCGCTTGAACAACCTCATCTGGAATTTGTTGATTCTGGCGAATTTCCTGCTCAATTTCAGTACGACTACGTGCCACTTCTTCTACTCGTATTGGTTCGTTTAAATAGGATGTTAACACCCCATCTAACTGTTCTTGAATGTTAATAAGACTATCGTCTGAAAGAGACACTAAAGACTCCAACATGTCATCTGTTAAACGTAGACCATTTTCACTAGTTTCCAGTAAGCGCAGATCTTCCGTGAGTTTCGCAATCATAGCGTCACGAGAAAGTTTCTCTTGTCCTTTTTCAGGCGCAGCTTTTACGTCTAACAAATAACCAAACAGCGAATCGATTAAGGCTATTTGATTATCGACGATCTCATCCATAAATTGATAGCTTGGGGCTACTTCTTCAGTAAGTCGTTGCCGCTCAATTTCCGTCTTAACCGGGTCCTCGACTGTTTTCTCCGAACGAATGGTTTCAGTCGATAGTTGAAACAGTTGGATATCGTATGTATCGCTTTGGACAGAGTCCATTAAACAAGCATATAGGATTATGCCAGTCAACAAGATGCCAGCCATCATTATTTTCCGGTAACCCAATTTCTCAAAGATTTCTTGTACTCTTTGACGCATGCCAGTACACCCCACATTTCCTATTTCCATCATAACAAGTAAAGAAATAGATTTCACGGTGTTTTTCTAAAAATTTGAAATTATCCCCATATTTATGAGAAATAATAGGTTGTGAGTCCTTTTTAAAAAAATGCTAAAAAAGATGCAGGGATTTTCGCCCCTGCATCTTTTACATTTAATTATATCGGCTGTTTTTCGTAGGCATCTATGATCTTTGCTACAAGTGGATGACGAACCACATCTCCGCTTTCAAGATACTGAAAATGAATAGTTGGAACATCTTTTAAAATGGTTTCTGCTGCAATCAACCCTGACTCAGCCCCACGCGGCAAATCAATCTGTGTTTTGTCACCGGTAATGATCATTTTCGAGTCAAAACCTAGCCGCGTCAAAAACATTTTCATTTGTGCCTTTGTGGTATTTTGCGCTTCATCAAGAATAACAAATGCTGCGTCAAGTGTACGACCTCTCATATAAGCAAGAGGAGCAATTTCAATCGTTCCGCGTTCGATAAAGCGATTTGTTTGCTCAAGACCCAACACATCGTGTAAAGAGTCATAGAGTGGTCTCAAATAAGGATCTACTTTTTCTTTTAAATCTCCTGGTAAAAAACCAAGACTTTCCCCTGCTTCCACAGCAGGCCGTGTCAAAATAATTTTCTTTACTTGACCATTTTTAAGCGCCTGAACTGCCATGACGACGGCTAAATACGTTTTACCTGTCCCAGCAGGACCAATTCCAAAAACCAAATCCTTGCTACGCATAGCTTGAATATAATGACGCTGACCTATTGTTTTTGCCCGAATAGACTTGCCATTAGCGTTGCGCGCCACTTCTTCGTCGTAAAGTTCGGCAAAATATTCGATTGTGCCACTTTTAGCCATTTCAATAGCAGAGATAATATCTCGCTGATTGATGTTAATATTTTTGCGTATAACCCGCAATAACTGTTCTATTAATAATTTCCCCGTTTGCTTGCCTTCTTCAGAACCTGATAACTTGATGACCTCACCGCGGGTAATAATTTGAATGTTAAAAGCTTCTTCGATTAATGTTAAATGACTATCTGAGATCCCGAGCAGTTGAACCGCTTCATTTGGGTCTTTCACATGTAGTTCTAGTAAGTTGTTTTCTGTCATGTGGACGCTCCTTAGAATCGAGTATTTACTGCTAATTTCACTCTATCATTAAAGATAATCACTTGTAAAATTTTTGTTCTGGATAAATTGATTGAAAAAACTAAATAACAAAAATCGAACAAGAAGAGCAGCTAATAAATGATGTTTCGCTTACGAAATAACAGTAACTCAAAACAGTAGTTTAACTAACAACTTTTAAATCTGCTATGTAAATCAATAAGCAGTTTAAATGCTATATAAGTTTACATAATATTATTATTAATAAAAAAACAGCAACTAGTGGGAACTAGTTGCTGTTTTTTATCTTTTGGATTTGGGCGGTAGTAAAATCTCTGCCATAATAATGCCTCTTCTTACATCTTCACTACTCAACGGCAAAAATTCATGCGATATTTCTTCAGGACTTTGACTAACAGGCTGATCGCGTAGCGGCTTTGATCTATGCGTAGAAATGCGATCTTGGATTTCATGTTGTGCATCTCTAGACGAAACACGACGCTGCACTTCTTGTCGTGCTTCACGAAGAGGTGCACGGTTCACCATTTCTTCCGCTTTTTTCTTTGCCTGCCCTACACGCTCAGAACCTTGATTTTTTTGATTTTGTAGTTCCCCATAAATTTCTTTAGCGTAATCTTCCACCCGTTTGAACCTCCCTTGGCCAGAGCGACCGTCCCGATCAGTTGACGCTTTTGTTGAGACGGGCTTAGCAGGAACATCTCCATCGGATGAATCTTTTTTGCTTTTATTAAAAAAAGCACTTACCGCCATGATAACAAGTCCAAATATGAGAGCTTCCATACGACAAACCTCCCTTATGACTACTGCCGATTATTTATCGTCGGATTTGTCCATGCCCGTTTTTGAGATAGACTCTCTCATACCTGTATCTGCTTGGACATTTTTATAATTGACGTAATCCATAATGCCAATATTGCCGTTGCGTAGCGCTTCCGACATAGCAAGTGGTACTTCCGCTTCAGCTTCTACAACTTTTGCTCTCATTTCAACAACTTTGGCTTTCATTTCTTGTTCACTTGCTACAGCCATTGCACGACGTTCTTCTGCTTTTGCTTGAGCAATTTTCTTATCTGCTTCTGCTTGCTCTGTCTGCAACTCTGCGCCAATGTTTTTACCAATATCAACGTCTGCAATATCAATCGACAGAATTTCAAACGCTGTTCCAGAATCTAGGCCTTTAGATAAAACGGTTTGAGAAATCAAGTCCGGATTTTCTAGAACTTTTTTATGACTAGTGCTCGAACCTAAAGTAGAGACAATCCCTTCACCTACACGTGCAACGATTGTTTCTTCTCCTGCACCACCGACTAAACGGTCAATATTAGCACGAACTGTGATACGAGCTTTTGCTTTCACTTCGATTCCGTCCATGGCAACACCTGCAATAAATGGTGTTTCAATCACTTTCGGGTTAACCGACATTTGAACTGCTTCTAATACGTCACGACCTGCAAGGTCAATCGCTGCTGCACGTTCAAACGGCAATTCGATATTAGCACGATGCGCCGCAATCAACGCATTAACGACACGGTCAACGTTACCACCAGCTAAATAGTGACTTTCTAATTGATTGATGGTTACTGTTAATCCTGCTTTTGATGCTTTAATCAATGGATTGACGATACGTGACGGAATAACGCGACGTAATCTCATTCCGATTAGCGTAAAGATACTGATTTTGACCCCTGCAGCTAATGCTGAAATCCATAATGTAATTGGTACGAATGTGAAGAAAATTGCCAAAACGACGATAATACCAATTATCGCAGCACCTAAACCAATTGTTTCAATTCCCATTTCTCTATTCCTCCTCTTGTTTTTCAAGTTCACGAACGACGATACGCGAACCTTCTACCTTGATTATCTTAACATCTTTACCACTGTCGATAAATCTGCCTTCTGATACAGCGTCAATGCGCTCATCGTCTAATTTAATGGTACCGGAAGGACGGAGCGCTGTCACTGTTTGGGCAATTTTACCGACAAGTTCTGGGCGATTTGTAGTCGATACATAACCACCTGCCGTATCGGTAGCATCCGTCAAGATAATCCGTTTGAACAAATCAAGCCGCTTACCAAAGAATTTCACTACAATCACCATCCCTATTGTTGCTACTATCATTGCAATAAGTACTGCTATGGCGGTGGTTTTAAGATCTCCTCCCGCGAGTAAAACACTTCCTAGGATCGCTGCAATTCCCAGGAATCCAGCAACACCTCCAGGAATAATAAACTCAGCTATTAATAGGCCAAAACCAATAACTAATAACACAATGGACTCATAACCGGCTAACCCTGCTACCAAATGTCCGTAGAAAAACAGCATAAGGAACGTCAAGCCAATAAATCCAGGAACTCCAACTCCAGGTGTAAATAGCTCCAGAAGTAATCCAAGACCTGCAATTGATAGAAGAATTGGCACAACAATCGGGTTGGTCAAAAAACGAGCGAGGCTTTCTGAGAACGTTTCATCGATTGTCACGACTGTGGCGTCTTCAAGTCCTTTCAAACTAAGTAGCTCGTCTAACGTAGATACCGTCCCTTGCGAATAGTTCACCTGTTCAGCTTCAGCCGCACCCAAAGTTAACAACTTCCCTTCAGCCGCACCAAGTTCAGGCAAATCTATGGAAGCATCAGCCATCGCTAAGGCAATCTGAGGATTACGACTTGCTGTCTGAGCCGCGTTCTTCATGGATGCCAGCCAAGCGCTATTGGCTTTGTCAGCAGCTGCGTTACCGGCTTGATCAATTACCTGTGCTGCACCCATACGACCATTCGGATGCATATAGATTTCATCATTGTGCAAAGCTAAAAAAGCACCTGCAGACAAAGCATCTTGATTGATGAAAGCTATTTTTTTCAATGACGTTTTGTCCAATAGACGGGCAATGCCATCTGCTGCTGCGACAAACCCACCTGGTGTATCTATCTCGAATACGATTGCTTCGGCTCCAGCGTCTTCTGCTTCTTCAATGCCCCGTTCAATAAAAGCCTGCAGTCCTCTTTCGACCTCATCTTCAATAGGTATCACGTACACAGTCGAAGTATCAGCCTGTATGGCCGGGAGCATGAGCAGAAACGATAGCAGCAAAAGCCCAAAACCAATACAGACTTTGACTCTGCTCAACAGGATCTCTCCTTTCGCATTTCAAATTTACTGTTTGTATCTATACGGATGAACAGGAAATAAGTTTCAAGGTACGTCTCCTATTATAAAGTAAATCTTCAGTAATAACGAAAGAACGCGCTTACAAATAGAATAAATAGAAAAACCACCATCACGATACTCGTGATGGTGGTTTAGGCTGGTCGTTCATATTTTTTAAAAGTCATTATACTGCTTAAGGTCAATTAAAATTTACGTTTACGCGCAGCTTCTGATTTTAGTTTACGTTTCACGCTCGGCTTATCATAGTACTCGCGCTTTCTTACCTCTTGCATTGTTCCAGATTTAGAAACAGTGCGTTTGAAGCGGCGAAGAGCATCTTCAATCGATTCGTTTTTACGAACTGTAGTTTTTGACATCTCTTTTTCCCTCCCTCCGAACACACGTTGAAGCGAAGAACAACAAGTGTTATATACTCAAAAATTATATCGTATTCTAGATGAAAGGTCAATAGTTAATAATCAGAATCAGAAGTTAACCCTTGCATGATTTTGACGCCTGAACTTGCACCGATGCGCGTAGCTCCTGCTTTGATCATGGCTTCTACATCTTCAAGGCTACGAACGCCACCAGAAGCTTTAACGCCCAAATCTGGACCTACTGTCTGACGCATTAGTTTGACGTCTTCAACTGTAGCTCCAGCAGTTGAAAAGCCCGTAGAAGTTTTGACAAAGTCAGCTCCTGCTTCTTTGGATAAACGTGAAGCAGTCACTTTTTCTTCGTCAGTCAATAAACAAGTTTCTAAAATCACTTTGACAATCGCCTTGCCTTTTGCTGCATTGACAACCGCTTCGATATCTTTTTTCACATGGTCAGTATTGCCACTTTTAAGTGCTCCAATATTCACGACCATATCGATTTCACCAGCGCCTTTTAGAATAGCATCCGTCGTTTCAAAAGCCTTCGTTTCAGACGTTGACGCACCTAATGGAAATCCGATAACTGTGCAAACTTTCACGTCGCTGTCTGTCAACTCAGCCGCTGCCGTTTCAACCCAAGCCGGATTAACACATACAGAAGCAAATTTGTATTCAGCCGCTTCTTGACAAAGCTGAACAACTTGGCTTTCTGTAGATTCAGGTTTTAATAAAGTATGATCAATGTATGATGCAATTGTTGTCATGACTAAAAATCCCCATTCTTTTTTTAAAATTATTATACAGTGTTATTCAAATTCATAAGAAATCGCAGATAATGCATACAAAGGTGCCGTTTCTGTCCGTAAAATCCGTGGACCGAGAGCAGTAAAGCTCGCTCCAGCGTTTTTTAGAGACGCCACTTCTGCTTGTGAAATTCCACCTTCTGGACCAAAGATGATCAGCACTGAATCTTTATCATACAATTCTTTTAAAATTTCAGCAAACCGAGTCCTGCCCTCTTGCCGCGCCTCTTCTTCGTAAGCTACAATGACCGCGTCATACGAGTTGGCTTTATCTAGCAATTGTTTAAAACTGTGAATGCCCTGTATTTCCGGGACATGCGTTCTATGTGATTGCTCAGCTGCTTCTTTGGCAATTTTTTGGAGACGTCCAATCTTCTTTTCACTTTTAGCACTGTCCCATTTTACAATAGAGCGTTCTGCCGAAAATGGTAATAATGCATACATTCCGAGCTCTGTCGCTTTTTGCGTGATCAAATCCAGCTTGTCACCTTTTGGCAATCCACAAGCGATGGTCACTTTTTTCGGCAATTCCACTTGCATTCCCAAATCGCTACCGATTTTTACCTCTACGTCAAAATCTGCACTGACTATTTTTGCCTGATACGCTTGATCTTCCATAACTACAATCAAATCGTCCCCAATAGTTTGGCGCATAACTTTGGCGATGTGCTTTGCATCATCGCCAGTTATCGCCACTATTTGATTTTCAGGAATTTTGCCTTCTATAAAATATCGTTGCATTGTGGCACCTCATTACTCAGGTTTTTTTGAAATGATCGTAACCCAATCTTCCATCATCATGACATCTTCAATGACAAACCCAGAAGCTTCAAGTGAGGCTTTAACGTCGTTCTTTTTCGCTTCTATGATACCTGAAGTGATATAGCTACCGCCTGGTTTAACGATATTGAAAGCATCATCTGTAAACGACATGATAACTTCCGCCAAAATATTAGCTACAACTACATCAGCCGGTTGATCTACTTTATCAGTTAGATTGCCTTTTTCAACTGTCACAATGCCTTGAACTTTGTTTAGTTCAACATTATCAATCGCCGCTTTTACAGCAATTTCATCCAAATCCAGTGCATACACTTCTTTGGCAGACAATAATGCGGCACCAATTGCCAATACCCCTGAACCTGTACCAATATCGATGACACGATCAGATGGTCGTACTACTTTTTCTAACGCTTGAAGACTCATAACAGTAGTAGGATGGGTACCCGTTCCAAAAGCCATTCCTGGATCTAACTCAATAATTAATTCGTCACTTGATACCGGATTGTAAATTTCCCATGTTGGAACAATCGTGAAACGTTCGGAAATCTTTACAGGGTGGTAGTACTTCTTCCAAGCTGTGGCCCAATCTTCTTCGTCCACTTCACTAATTGTCACTTCGTTTTTGCCAAGGTTGATATCAAAAGCAGCTAGATTATTAATCGCCACTTTAATCGCATCGACCGTTTCTCCCAAAAAACTATTGACGGGGAGATAAGCTTTCAAAATCACTCCATCTACTGGAAAATCTTCAGGATCTAGTGAATAGATTTCTCCGAAGCGATATTCTCTTTCTTTCGTTAAGTCTTCCGAGTCTTCTATGACAACCCCGCTGGCTCCTGCTTCATGCATGATGTTTGAGACCGCTTCAATTGCTTCGTTTGTCGTATGAAACGACAGTTCTGACCATTTCACTTCCACTCAGCTCCTTTTCGACTTTACAGTCAGTAAGACTCTCGCTTTTCGCCAGAGTCTTCTGTTTGTAAAAATCCAGTTGCTTTAACTATTCATAAAAAGAAAATTTCAATCCCGTAGCTCTTATTAATCGCCTTTAATTGTACGTTTGATTTTTTCAAAAAGAGAACTACTATGCTCTTCTGGAATATCGCCGCTAATTTCAGCAAATTCACGTAATAGCTGCTTTTGCTTTTCGCTGAGGTTTGTTTGTGTTTTTATTCGAACAATAACATGTTGATCGCCCGTTCCGTAGCCATGGACATTTTTAACACCTTTGCCTTTTAGACGGAAACGCGCACCACTTTGTGTGCCGGCCGGAATTTTTAATTTCACTTTCCCTGAAGTTGTCGGCACTTCAATTTCGTCACCCAACGCTGCTTGCGGATAGGTGATGGCAATATCTAAGTAAATGTCATCGCCTTCACGTTGGAATTGTTTATGTGATTTCACACGGAAAACAACATATAAATCTCCTGAAGGTCCTCCGTTTACACCTGGTCCACCTTGTCCAGTGACACGCAATTGCTGGCCATCATCGACCCCTGCCGGAATAGTCACTTTGATTTTGTTGACTTTGCGAACCTTGCCTTGACCACGGCAAGTTGAACATTTTTCTTCGATAATTTGACCAGAGCCTTCACAATGCTGGCAAGCACGACGATTGACCATACGGCCGAAAGGTGTGTCTTGCGTTACATTTGTTTGACCAGAACCATCACAATATGGACACGTTTTTTTCTTGGTGCCAGGCTTTGCACCGGAACCGTCACAAGTATCGCATGTTTCATCTTTAGGAATTTCAATTTCTGTTTCTTTGCCGAACACAGCATCCATGAAATCGATCGTCATCGAATACTGTAGATCGTCACCCTTACGCGGAGCACTTGGATCGCGGCGTCTTGAACCCCCACCAAAGAACGTGCTGAAAATATCGTCGAAACCAAAGCCATCAGCTCCGCCGCCACCAAATCCTTGATTGGGATCTTGGTGCCCAAATTGATCGTATTGTGCCCGTTTTTGTTGGTCACTCAGTACTTCATAGGCATCTTTTACTTCTTGGAATTTCTCCGATGCATTGGCATCTTTATTAATATCTGGGTGGAATTTTTTCGATAAAGTCCGGTATGCTTTTTTAAGCTCTTCTTTAGAAGCAGTCTTAGATACACCCAGTACTTCATAATAATCTCGTTTATTCATGAGTCACTCTCCCTCTAACAATCAACTGTAATTGTACACGGTTTAAATCGCTGTTGCAAAGACATTGAAAGAGCCAAAGCATGTTGCTTTGCTTTGACTCTTCAAGGTCTTACTTATTATCGTCGTTTACTTCTTCAAATTCTGCATCAACGACATCGTCATTTCCTGATGCAGCATTTTCTTCTTCTCCAGCTTGTTGAGCTGCTGCTGCTTGCTCATAAGCTTTCATTGACAATCCTTGCAAGATTTCCTGAAGTTTGTCTTTTTTCTCACGAATGTCGTCGATGTTATCCGACTCCAATGCCGCTTTTAGTTCATCGCGTGCATCTTCCGCTTGTTTTTTCTCTTCTTCTGTAACAACTTCGCCTAGGTCTGCAATTGTCTTATCTGTTTGGAAGACTGCTTGGTCCGCTTCATTGCGAACTTCTACTTCTTCTTTTACTTTCGCATCTGCTTCGGCATTTTCTTCTGCTTCTTTGATCATGCGTTCAACTTCTTCGTCAGTTAAAGACGAATTCGATTGAATTGTAATTGTTTGCTCTTTTTGCGTTCCAAGATCTTTCGCTTTAACGCTAACGATACCGTTTTTATCGATATCAAAGCTTACTTCGATTTGTGGTACACCGCGTTGTGCTGGCGGAATATCCGTTAATTGGAAACGGCCAAGTGTTTTGTTAGCTGCTGCCATTGGACGTTCGCCTTGTAATACATGAATATCTACGGCTGGCTGGTTATCAGCAGCAGTCGAGAAGGTTTGTGATTTCGAAGTTGGGATCGTTGTGTTACGCTCGATCAATTTCGTGAATACGCCGCCCATTGTTTCGATACCAAGTGATAATGGCGTTACGTCTAGTAAGACCACATCTTTTACGTCTCCAGTTAATACGCCACCTTGTACAGCTGCACCCATTGCTACAACTTCATCCGGGTTAACACCTTTATATGGCTCTTTGCCTGTTTCTTTTTTCACAGCTTCTTGTACAGCTGGAATTCGAGTAGATCCACCAACAAGGATAACGCGATCAAGATCAGAAGCTGAAATACCAGCATCTTTTAATGCTTGGCGTGTAGGTCCCATTGTGCGTTCAACTAATGAAGAAGTTAACTCGTCAAATTTTGCACGGCTCATCGTAACTTCCAAGTGAAGCGGTCCTTCTGCTCCAGCAGTGATAAATGGCAATGAAATTTGAGTTGAAGAAACACCTGACAAGTCTTTTTTCGCTTTTTCAGCAGCATCTTTCAAGCGCTGAGTAGCCATTTTGTCTTTAGACAAGTCAACACCATTGTCTTTTTTGAATTCTTGTACTAAATAATCAATGATCAGTTTATCAAAGTCATCGCCACCAAGACGGTTATCGCCGGCAGTAGATTTTACTTCGAATACGCCATCGCCAAGTTCAAGAATCGATACGTCGAATGTACCGCCACCAAGGTCATAAACAAGGATAGTTTCGTCTGTTTCCGTTTTATCAAGACCGTATGCTAATGCCGCTGCAGTTGGCTCGTTAATAATACGTTCTACTTCAAGACCTGCAATACGTCCCGCGTCTTTTGTTGCTTGGCGCTCTGCGTCATTGAAGTAAGCTGGAACTGTAATAACCGCTCTTGTTACTTTTTCGCCTAAATATTCTTCAGCGTACCCTTTAAGGTATTGTAAAATCATTGCAGAAACTTCTTGAGGCGTATAATCTTTGCCTTCAGCTGTTACTTTTTCCTGCGTACCCATTAAGCGTTTAACGGATTGAATGGTATTCGGGTTAGTGATTGATTGGCGTTTAGCTACTTCGCCGACTTGACGTTCGCCATTTTTAAAAGCGACAACAGAAGGAGTTGTACGGTTGCCTTCTGGGTTTGGAATAATTTTTGGCTCGCCGCCTTCTAATACTGCGACTGCTGAGTTTGTTGTTCCTAAGTCAATACCGATAATTTTGCTCATTGTTAAATTCCTCCAATATTTTTATTCGTTTACTTTTACCATTGCCGGGCGAATAACCCGATCTTTTAACATATAGCCTTTTTGCAATTCTTGTAACACAATTCCTGCTTCTGCAGATTCGTCTTTTTCTTGCATAACTGCTTGATGGAAATTCGGATCAAATGGTTCGCCGACCGCTTTAATTTCTGCTAGGCCTTCACGGTTCACAGCTTCAATTAACGATTTCTGTACCATTTCCACGCCCTTTAGCAAGGACGCTGACTCTTCACTGCTTGTCGTAAGAGACAAAGCACGTTCAAAATTGTCTAGTACTGGCAGAATATCCGCTAATAGTGATTGTGAACGGAATTTATTGGCGATTTCTTTGTCTTTTTGAGTACGTCTTTTGAAATTATCAAAGTCAGCCAATAGCCGCAAATATTTGTTTTGCTCAGCTTCAAGTTGCGCACGAAGCTCTTCAGCTTCATCCGTTATTGAAGATTCTTCCTCACTAGAAGATTCGTCAGGCGCTTCTGCATCTACTAATTCTGGTGACTGTTCAGCTTCAGCGTCTTTTACTTCAACAGCTTCTGGTGCTACATGTTCTTCTGCTTTTAATGAATCATTTTTTTTCGACAAATCTGTTCCTCCTTTGTTCACGTTCCATTAAACAACCGGTTCAGTTCTTTCGATAAATCACCGCTTAGCAAATCCAATATAGAAACGATGCGTTTGTAATCCATTCGTTTTGGACCTATTATAGCGATCGAACCGGTCTGTTCTTCTCCGATATCATAAGATACCGTAATGACACTACAATCTTCCATTGCTGTAAGCGCATTTTCCGAGCCAATGCGAATATGGAGGCCTTGGCTTCCAACTGGCAAGATCATCGGAATGTGCTTTACTTCTTCCATGACATCCATTAAATTTCTGATTTTTTGAAGATCATGAAAATCTGGTTGTCTTAAGATGTTTAGCTTACCGCCGTAATAAATATTTTCATCCGTATGTGGCAATAAAACGGCTTGCCTAAACGTATGAAACAATTCACCATAGCGTTCAACATGCTGCTGTAAAATCGTCAATGTCTCTTGTTCTAACCGCAGGTGCAGATTGTTTAGCGATACACCAACGAGCCGTTCATTTAGGATATTCGTCATTTTTTCAATATCCGATGGATCGAGTCCAGGCGGAATGGGAAAAATCCGATTTTCCACATGACCAGAATCGGTCACAATAATCGCCACAGCTGTGTCTAAAGTTAAAGGAACAATCGACAATTTCCTAACGATGTGTCTACGTACATCAGGACCCAATAAAATAGAAGTGTAATTGGTCAATTCCGAAAGAATCATGGCAGAGCGTTTGATAATTTCTTCTGTCTCTGTCAGCTTTTCTTCAAAAATTGAACGCAACTGTAAAATGTCCTGTTGTGGTAGCCGTCTTGGTGTCAGCAAGTGATCAACGTAATAGCGGTATCCTTTCTCCGAAGGAATGCGTCCGGAAGACGTATGTGTTTTTTCTAAAAACCCCATCCCCTCTAAATCCGCCATTTCGTTGCGTATAGTGGCAGGACTAAACGGAATATCAGGTCTTCTGGAGAGTTGGTTCGATCCTACCGGCTGAGCTGATTGAATGTAATCATCTACTGTCACCTTTAAAATGAGCAGTTGCCGTTCTGTTAACATGATCATCACCTCTGTTAGCACTCTAAGTACCCGAGTGCTAATACTACATTAAAATTAACAAATAAAATGATCAATGTCAACGGAAGAGCTTTAAGCTAATAAAAATTGCTCAAAAACTTCATTACCAACAAATCGTCCTTTACGGGTCAGTCTAACAAAATCGCTAGCAACTTCTAAATTTCCTTTAGCAATTTCTTTTTTCAAGATATCTCCGTAAACATCTTGAATCGGTTTTTGAAATTTAATTTGGAAATGAGACAGCGACACCCCGCCTGTTTTTCGTAGCCCTAGAAACATCTCTTCTTCCATTTTTTCATGGAGCGGCACTTGGTGTGTACTCAAAATTGGACGCTCACCTGCATCTAATGGAGACATGTATTTTTTTAAAGGTCCGGCATTGGAATAGCGAATACCATCTACATAACCGTGCGCACCGGCACCAACGCCAATATATTCAACATTGTCCCAGTACAGTAAGTTGTGTCGTGATTCATGACCAGGACGCGCAAAATTGGAAATTTCGTATTGTTTTAATCCACGTTTGTCCATTTCATTCATCAACTTATCGTACATATCGGCTTCTAAATCTTCTGTTACCGTATTTAACTTACCTTTTGTCATTAAGTTATAAAATACTGTTTTCGGCTCAATGATCAAGGAATAGGCTGAGAAATGCGGCATATCAAATGCAAAAGCTCGCTCCAGTGTATCGTCCCATTGTTGCATCGTTTGGCCAGGTAATCCGTACATCAAGTCGAAACTCAAGTTTTTAAAGCCTACTTTGCGAGCAGCATTAACTGCACGTGTAACATCTGAGTTGCTGTGAGTTCGGCCAAGTCGTTTTAAAAGATCTTCATCGAATGACTGAACGCCCATGCTTAGACGGTTGACACCTCCGTCAAATAGCACTTGCATTTTATCTTGTGTCAATTCATCTGGGTTGGCTTCTGATGTCCATTCCAAATTAGCAGCCATTGGGACATAGCGATGAATATGTGCCAGCAATTTCTCTAATTGAACAGGTGTTAACGATGTAGGAGTCCCTCCACCAAGGAAGATTGTTTCCAAAGGATGATCGAGTGCTCCTTGTTCTTTCCATAACGCCAACTCTTTTCCTACGGAATCAATGTAAGCATCCACCGGCTGATCTTTGAAATATACTTTATTGAAATCGCAGTAAAAACAAATTTGGTGGCAGAATGGAATATGGATATACAATCCTTTTACCATTTTATTTCCTCTTTTCTAATAAGAAAAGGAGGCTAAAATTCCGCCTCCTTTTTTTCGTTTTATTTTGATTGGTCGTCCATTTTTAAAATAGCCATGAATGCTTCTTGTGGAACTTCTACAGATCCAACTTGCTTCATGCGTTTTTTACCTTCTTTTTGCTTATCGAGAAGTTTCCGTTTACGGGAAATATCGCCACCATAACATTTAGCAAGAACGTTTTTGCGTATCGCACTAATCGTTTGACGTGCCACAATTTTTTGACCGATAGCCGCTTGAATAGGCACTTCAAATTGTTGGCGTGGAATTAGATTCTTCAACTTATCGACAATGGCTTTTCCACGTTCATAGGCAAAGTCACGGTGAACGATAAAACTCAAAGCGTCTACTTGTTCAGCATTTAACAAAATGTCCATTTTGACCAATTTAGATTCTTTGTAGCCAATTAATTCGTAATCAAAAGAGGCATAGCCTTTTGTCCCTGATTTTAATTGGTCGAAGAAATCATAAACGATTTCAGCCAATGGCAACTCATAAATAATGCTAACACGTGTATCATCAACGTAATCCATTGTTAAGAAATTACCGCGTTTGCGTTGGCAAATTTCCATAACCGCGCCTACGTAATCATTGGGTACCATAACTGTTGCTTTCACATAAGGTTCTTCAACTAGTTGAATTTTTTGTGCGTCAGGCATCATAGCCGGGTTGTCGATTTTCAAAACTTCCCCGTCTGTCATATGAACTTCATAAATTACACTTGGTGCAGTTGTGATCAAGTCAATATTAAATTCGCGTTCGATTCGTTCTTGAACGATTTCCATGTGCAACAAGCCAAGGAATCCACAACGGTACCCAAAGCCCAGTGCTTGAGAAGATTCAGGCTCGAATTGCAAAGCTGCATCATTCAATTCCAATTTCTCTAGCGCGTCACGCAAATCATTGTATTTAGAAGTATCAATTGGGTACAACCCACAATAAACCATTGGATTTAATCGACGGTAACCAGGCAACGCTGAGCTTGCTGGATTATTAGCAAGTGTAATTGTATCACCGACTGTCGAATCACCCACGTTTTTAATAGCAGCTGTTAAAAAGCCAACATCGCCAACTGTTAATTCTTCGCGAAGAGTTGCATGAGGAGTGAAAACACCTGCTTCAATCACTTCAAATTCTTTTCCAGAAGCCATCATTTTTATACGATCTCCAGGTTTTACAGTTCCTTGAACAATCCGAATATACGCTACAACACCACGATAAGGATCGTAAAGAGAATCAAAAATCAACGCTTGTAACGGCGCACTTGGATCTCCCGTTGGAGCTGGAACTTTTTCAACGATTTGTTCGAGAATTTCTTCAATTCCAATTCCGGCTTTTGCTGATGCCAATACCGCTTCAGAAGCATCCAAACCGATTACTTCTTCAATTTCCTGACGAACACGTTCTGGGTCAGCGGCAGGCAAATCGATTTTATTGATAACTGGTAGAATTTCTAATTCATTATCTAGCGCCAAGTAAACGTTTGCTAATGTTTGTGCTTCAATTCCTTGTGCCGCATCGACAACAAGTACAGCGCCTTCACAAGCTGCTAAACTGCGTGATACTTCATAGGTAAAGTCGACGTGCCCTGGAGTGTCAATCAAATGCATAATATAAATTTCGCCATCTTTGGCTTTATAATTAAGCTGAACAGCGTTCAATTTAATGGTAATGCCACGTTCCCGTTCAAGATCCATAGAATCGAGGGACTGTGCTTTCATTTCTCGGGAAGTCAGTGCTTCCGTCTTTTCTAAAATTCGGTCTGCAAGCGTAGATTTACCGTGATCGATGTGCGCAATAATCGAGAAGTTGCGAATTCTGCTTTGCCGAGATAATCTTTCCTCATTATTCATTCTCTTCACTCCTATATAAACTACTATGAATTATAGCAGTACAACAAGCATTGAGCAATAAAAGCTCGTGAATTCATTTTTGCTGTCAAGGAAAACTTCTTTGCACGTAACTATTGCAATCCTTCCGCTGATTTGATAAAATAACTCATGTTGTATAGAGACATTAAAGAGTTGGGATGATTTCCTCTCTTTCATATTGTCTAGGAGGTGAAAGATATGCCAAACATTAAATCTGCAATCAAACGCGTGCGTACGAACGAAAGCAAAAACGTTCAAAACTCGCATACGAAATCAGCAATGCGTTCTTCTATTAAGAAAGCTGAAACAGCTTTGACTAACAAAGACGATAACGCTAGCGATACTGTAAAAGCGGCGATTAAACAGGTGGAAAAAGCGGCTTCTAAAGGCTTGATCCATAAAAACACTGCAGCTCGTAAAAAAGCTCGCTTGATGAAACAAGCGTAAAACATAAAAAAAGCCAGATCCTTTAAAAGGATCCGGCTTTTTTTATTCATTTTAACGTTGTTGTTTGATCGCGCGCTTCATCAAGAAAAATTCCAAAATGCGCTCACGATTGCCACTAAGTGTTTTTAGCTGAAGATCGATGTCTGCTAAATCACCAAGTACCTGCAACAGTCGCTTTTCAGAAATCTGTTGGCGTTTTTCCACTAGTAGCTTAACGCGATAGGGATGCGCCTTTAGTTGTTTAGAAATTTGTTGCGCATGATACCCTTTTTTCTGCAAATAATACACTTGAATCATAAAGCGTATTTGCGAAGCCA
Source organism: Planococcus faecalis (assembly GCF_002009235.1). Classification (NCBI taxonomy): domain Bacteria; kingdom Bacillati; phylum Bacillota; class Bacilli; order Caryophanales; family Caryophanaceae; genus Planococcus; species Planococcus faecalis. Next base: position 1,505,100 of record NZ_CP019401.1, on the reverse strand, counting down.
GTAAAGCCGCTAATGCTACCGGCTCTTCTTTTTGACGCAACAGGTCGTAGTAAACACTTAGGGCGCCGCTAACATCGCCGTCAAGATACGACTGAAGCATTTTAAATGCATCTTGCTCAAGCGTCCGTGCTGTCATTTGTTCTACAAGGTCTACCGTAATGTCTCCTTCTGCTGCCCCGAGATACAGCGACATCTTCTCAATTTCTGAAGACAGTAATGTCAGGTCGGTACCTGCCATCTCCATTAATCGCTGAGCCGCTTTCAAATCGATGCCTTTGCCAAAATTTTTCGCTTCGTGCATTAGAAAACTTTCTAAGTCATTAGTTTGGAGTGACTTGGCTTCTATTAGTACGGTATGTTGCTTCATCAGCTTGGTTACTTTTTTGCGCTCGTCTACTTTTTCATAAGGCGCTACAAAAATTGTCACCGAACTACTTGGTGGATGTTCTAACCAGGCTTCGAGTGCCTTTAGATCGTGATTGATCTTTTCTTTGCCACGCTCTGCTGCTTTTAAAAACGTTGCATTGCGTGCAATAATCAGCTTGCGGTCACTGAAAAAAGGAATGGTGTCTGCCTCATCAATAACGTGGTCAACCGGTACTTCGTCCAAATCAAAAAAAGTTAGTTCTAATTCTCCGCTGTCCGTCAATTTATCTTTTAGCAAATCCAAGGTTTTTTCAATAAAATAGCTTTCTGTTCCCACGATGAGATAAACAGGGTCTATTTGTCCGCTGCGTATGGCTTTCCACACGGAAGTAATCATCTTATCAGCCTCCCCTTCTTCTACTATATCGGATTTATACGACTTTGGGTATTTGACAGTTATGTGTCAGTAAAGAATTTCACCCTTTAAACTTTACTTCAATCTAGATTTTTACTTTGTCTTCGCTTATAATTAGAAGGAATTAGGAGGGATTTCAATGAATGAATTTGAACAGAATGTACAGTCCAAACGTAACGATGCAATCGACGCGGGAATGGGCTTTGTCGTATCCTTTGGATTTTTCGCCCTTATCTTCATTATCGCCGGAGTTGTAGAATTCGCTGCACGGTAATTAAATCAAAAAAAGGTTTCGGTTTTCATAACCGGAACCTTTTTTTGTTGCATGGAAATGAGCCACTTCGCCGATTTGTCTTATGCCTGTCAGAGCTATACGGGCGCCTGCGCTCTTTGTCCAGACTCCGGCGCCCAGCTCTTCGGGTCATAAGGCCACTCTGCTGTGTGGCAAAGAACGCCACTTCGCCGACTTGCCTTATGCCGGTCAGAGCTATACGGGCGCCTGCGCTTTTCTGAGATCAGCGCATTGTTTCGAGCTTTAACTCTCCTTTATTATAAAGTAATCGGATGGTGCCGTTTTCTGCGGTGTTTAACGTATCAAGTTCCAATTCATCGAATCGGTCGACTACTTCTGGACTCGGGTGGCCGTACCGGTTATCAACGCCGGTCGAAAAAATTGATACAGCCGGATTGAGTAGCGTTAAAAATTCCTCGCTGCTGGACGTTTTACTGCCGTGATGTCCTACTTTTAATACCGTCAGATCAGCGAGTTCGCTGCTGTAAGTTTCTACTAATGCCTTCTCCCCTGCAGCTTCTAAATCTCCTGTAAATAAGACACGGTAATCACCTGTTTTCATAAATAGCACAAGTGAATCGTTGTTGCCTTCGTAAGTAGCATCTGTTGGGGAAAAATAGCTGAATTGCGTGTCCGCAACGCCCCAATTTGATCCAGCTCCCGGAAACACGATATTGGTTTGCTTTGTATAAGGAGCCAATTGAAGCATCAATGCGTTTGTAGCAGATCCCGGTGTTAAATGAAGCTCTTTAACTGGAAACAACTCGAAAATCTCATCTGCCCCTTCTGCATGGTCAGCGTCTGGATGCGAAAGTACAAAAACATCAATTGAAGAAATGCCGTTGCCTTTCAAATAAGGCGCTACAACTTGCCGCCCAATTTCATAAGGTCGTTTCTTCTCTTTAAAAGCTTCTGTGTCAAAGCGCAGCAAGCCACCACTATCGACTAAATACACAGCTTGCCGAAAAGGCAATTCAATTACAGCACTATCGCCTTGACCTATATCGAGAAAAGTTACTTTCAAACGCGGATCGACATAAGGCACAGCCGTAAACAGGAGTGCAGGAACTACTAAAATCAACAACTGACTAAATTGAAATTTTCGCTCAGCGACGCAGTAAAACAAATAAACACTGGCTGCTAAAAGAAACACGATAAAAAGAGTGGGCTTTCCAGGATTCCAAAGTTGATAAGGCAATGCGGCCAGCCGGTTCATGAATTGATCGATCAGTCCGCGCAAAGGTTCATAACCATTAAAAACAACATCTGCTACTGGCTGAGATAAAAAAGTCAGAAACAATAACAGAAAATTGGCCGGTAAAACCAGCAAAGTAAACAAAGGAACAAAAAGGCTATTGACCACAAATGCAGACAACGACAATTCATAAAAATGAAAAAGAAGTAACGGGTATAGTGTCACCTGAGAAATGAATGTTAAGACAAAGCCTGTTTTTATAGCAGATCGGATTTCACTTAGGAACTTTAAAGAGTAAATAATGCCAAAGGTTGCACCATAGGACAACTGAAAACCAATTTTGTACAGGACGTATGGATTCCATAGAATAAAAATGACCACACTAGTTAACATAATACTTGCAATAGGTAACCGGAAGCCGAAAAGCTTGCCTACTAGTACAGCGCATACCATACTAACTGCTCGCCAAACTGAAGGCGCACCACCAGCTAGAACCGCGTAAAGCGGCAATACAACTAACAAAATGACGAGCGCCATCTCTTTTCGAACATGCAAACGGACAAGAATGCCATAAAGCAGACCCGATGCAATTCCAACATGCAATCCTGAAATAGCAAACAAATGAGAAATACCTAAGGTTTGATAGACACGTTGATCTTCAGGATCCATGTTTTCTCGCTCACCAATCAGTAAAGCTTCCGCTTCTGCAACTAGACTTTCTGGGAAATGCTCGCGTATATGATGCTTTAAAGCCTCTCTCCTGCTAAGTAGCCGATTTTTCCACGTATCGTTCTCTGTCACCCCATCTATTGACTGGATGACCAATAACGAGTTTGCTCCATTATGCCGCAAATATTTACTCATATCAAAAGAATAGCGATGCGAGGGAGATGATGGTTGTTCAAAAATACCATTAACTTGAAATATGGAGTCGTCAACTAGACTTTCTAATTGAAGCTTTTGTTCAGCGGAACTTAAGCGGTATCGTGCGTAAACGACTGTACGATCTTCTAGTACTGCAAATCCTCTAAGACTATCGCCATCGATGACTGCACCCGTATGAAATATCAGTGTTCCCGAATAAGGCTGTAGCTTACTAACTAGCTGCTGACTTCTAAAATCCTGTACCAAATACACCGCACAGGTAAATAAAAAAACTGCGACAATAAGAACTCGCCCTTCTTTTTTCCAACACATCCAACTAAAAAGCAGCGCCATGAACACGAGTTGAACCGCTGTTTCATGCGCTGCATATGTAGCAAGAATGGTAGCTGCTGCTAAATATAGAAAAGGAGTAGTTGTTACACTTCGATTTCTCCGAATAATTGATTCACCCGTTCAGTATAATGGGCCAATTCTTCATCACTTCCACCTTTTTCACGCAACTTTTCCAGGAGTTCCATATAAAGAGCAGATTTTTCGACACTCAAAAAATCAATCTTCCGCTCGTCAAATACTACTTGCACGACTTCTACACCTGCCTGCTCTAATAATTCAATGGCATATTCATGATTTTTGTAGTCTGTCGCGTAATAAAGTCGGGCAATTCCGGACTGGATAATCGACTTAGTACATGGCAAACAAGGAAAATGGCTGACATACATATCCGCGCCACTGACGCTAATGCCGTATTTCGCACATTGCAGTAGCGCATTCATTTCTGCATGGATTGTCCGCACGCAATGTCCATCAACCACGTAGCAGCCCTTATCGATGCAATGGTCTCCTCCTGAAATTGATCCATTGTAGCCTCCTGCCATAATTCTTCGGTCACGCACAATGGTTGCGCCGACAGACAGTCGTTGACAAGTGCTTCTAAGTGCGAGCAAATGGCTTTGCGCCATAAAAAATTGGTCCCAAGTTATTCGCTTCATTTAATTGCCTCCTGCTCATGTAGTTAAAATAATTGTAGCAGAGGCATCTATTTCGTCAACCGTCTTTTCTTGTACGGCTTTCTATTTGGCAGAAATAAGATCTTTTAGTTGTTCAAAGGTTTTGTCGCCAATCCCCGTAACCTCGGTTAATTCTTCTGGTGTTTTAAAGCGCCCTACCTCTTCCCGATAAGCAAGGATAGCAGCGGCCTTAGAAGGACCGATTCCCGGTAGTTCCATCAATTCGGTTTCACTCGCCAAGTTGATATCAATCAAACCGCTACCACTAGCTGAAGCTGTCTGAGACGATGCCGCTGGCAAACTGATTTCTTCGCCTACTACTGGTACGTAAACACTGGTTTCATCCACAATTACGAGCGCCAAATTAATAGCACGACTATCGGCTTTTGTTGTGAAACCACCTGCAGCTTGAACAGCATCTTGCATACGGGATCCTGCGGGTAGCTCGTATACACCTGGATGAACCACTTGTCCTTTCATATCAATCATTAAGGTAGTCTCTATTACGGGAACTTCATTTTCTGGAGGTTCTGTCTGCTGAGGGGATTCAGCGTTGATTAGTTCAAGAGAAGTAGCAGGAGCTGTTTCTGACTTACTTTGAGGAAACAAGAAGTAAATTAGTAGCAGCACAATGACAGCTGTGGGGATCAGCAGCCATGCAAATTTGTTCTGAAGCTCGGAAAATTTCAGTTCGCATTCCTCATTTCTTCAGAAGGCAATTAAATAGAAGCTGTTTGAATTATATAATAATTCAGTTGCTGCTGTCTAGCTTTTTTGAATAGACAAAAAGCCACCTGCACGTTGCAGATGGCTCCATCAATTCGCCTCAAACTTTTCTAGCATAGAAGAAAATACGTTCACTTTCTTCATCCGGCACCTGATCTGAAAAATCGGCTGTCACCGACTCTACAGAAAATCCAGCCGCTTCCAACCATTTTGTGTAAGCATCAACAGAAAACGTTCGCTGTTCATGCGTTTCTTCAAAACGTTCGAATAACTCATTGTGACGAACGAAAAAAGTCATGTCGTGAATCACGCTATGTTCTGCTTCTCCAGGCTCAGTATGCCAAATGTACGCAATTTCTTCTGCATCATAAACAAATGGACTGGCCATGTAGACTTTATCCACTTTGACAATGGAATGCACGTCAAAGAAAAAATGACCACCCACATTTAAGGCTTCATAAACTTCTTTAAATGTTTGCTGAACCTGTTGCTCATCCTGCAAATAATTAACCGAATCAATAGCGATCGTCACGATATCAAAATCGGTCAATCCCTCTAAATTATCCATCGACAATTGAAGTACCGGAATTGACTGGTTTGCATCTTGAAAGCGTTGATTGGCAATCGTCAACATGTCTTCAGACAAATCACTCGCTGTTACGTTATAGCCCATTTCAGCAAAAAGCTGTGACAATGTGCCAGTTCCACACGCTACATCCAGCAACTTGCCGGATGCAACATGGGAAGCGACCCACTCCACATACTTTTCGTAAGGAATATCTTCCATCAGCCCATCATAGACTGCGGCAAATTTTCCGTATTTCATATTTCCATTTGCGGAGCTTCTCTCCACAGACGTTCAAGGTTGTAGTATGAGCGCTCGTCTTTATGGAAAACGTGTGCGACTACATCACCAAGATCGACAAGAATCCATCGTGCAGAGTCGAATCCTTCAATGCTTTTCACTTCATGGCCTTCTTCGTGGGCTTTATCCATAATTTCTCTTGCAATTGATTGAACTTGACGATCTGAATTCCCTGTACAGATGACAAAATAGTCAGCTAGCAACGAAATTCCCTCCATATTTAAAACAACGATATCTTCTGCTTTTTTATCTTCTGCTGCGTTATACGCTACTTGTAGTAAAGTTTCTTTAGTCATTCTTTCACTTTCCCTTTCTGTTGCACGAAGTAATTGTAACACTTCAGTGAATCCGGAAATACCGGTTGATTTTTTGATTTTAAAAATTCGATGGAATGTTTGATCGCGGCTTCCATCATAACATCCAATCCTTGATTTTTTAATTGTCGCAATTCTTCAACACCTGAAAATTTGCGGTTTGGTTCGATTAAATCAGCAATATAGACGACTTTTTCCAAATCAGACATCGCTTCACGTCCCGTCGTATGGTAACGAATGGCGTTAAGTACGTCTTCATCGGTAACCCCAAATTCGCTTTTCGCTAAATGAGCGCCTACAGGAGCATGCCAAAGTTCTGCGTGGTATTCGAGTAGTAAAGGATCCATGTTTTCAGAAACGATGACAGATTTCATCCATTCTCGATCTGAAAATTTTGCAACATCATGCAAAATTGCTGCTGTTTGCGCATTGGATTCGGACACTTTAAATGCTTTAGCGAGTTCAGTTGCGGTATCCACTACACCAAGCACATGAGTAAATCGGTTTTCTGGAAGTCGTTCTTTAACGGTCTGAAGCATGTGGTTGTGATCCATACAAGCGCTCCTTTCGAATAAAAGCTTCCACTTTCTCCGGCACCAGAAAGGCGAGGGGCCCGCGTGCAGCAACCCGTTCTCTCAATAATGTGGATGACAATCGCAATTCCGGAGAATCAATCAGCATCACCGGATAAGGTGTCTCTGTAGTATACCCCGGCCGCTTAACACCAATAAAGCGAATCAACTTTACCAACTCATCAATTCGGTGCCAAGAAGACAAACCTTCTACCATGTCGGCTCCAATAATAAAATGGAATTCGACGTCAGGTTCTTGTTCAGACAGTTTTGTTAAGGTATCAAAAGAATAAGAAACTCCACCCTGTTTGATTTCGAAGTCTTCTACTTTAAATTGGTCGTGATCAGAAATCGCGAGCCTAGTCATCGCGAGCCGCTGCTCGGCACTAGCACCTGCAACTTCTTTATGAGGCGCAATATAATTGGGCATAAAACGGACTTCAGCCAATTCGGCCGCGAAAAGCGCTTCACTCGCCATGATTAAATGACCGAGATGAGGCGGATTAAATGTTCCGCCTAGAATCCCAACTTTTTTCATCTTTTAACCGGTAGCTCGATTCGTTTATTATGAACCGATTGTTTGTAAAGTACGACAGTGTGACCAATCAATTGAACCAACTGTGATTTTGTGCCTTTAGCAAGAGCTACTGCTACTTCATCTTTGCCGTCTTCATTGTTTTGAAGAATACTAATTTTGACCAATTCGCGCTTTTCTAATGCTTCTTTGATTTGAACGAGCATGGCATCACTGACGCCGCCTTTACCTACCTGGAAAATGGGTGCAAGATGATGTGCTTCGCTTTTCAAAAAGCTTTTTTGTTTAGTTGTTAACATAAGTGCCTCCTAGTTTTTCTGTGATCATTTGGATCATTTTTTCAGTATTTGGCTGTATCCCTGTCCATTTTTCAAAAGCAATTGCTCCTTGATAAACAAACATACCAACGCCATTTGAGATAATGCAATTTTTTTCTCGTGCTTTTTTCAAGAACGGTGTTTCCAGTGGATTATAAATAATATCCGCTACTAAAGTTCCTGATTTTACTCGGTCCAGTGAAATCGGCAACGCTTCACCTGTCGCTAATCCAACAGAAGTCGTTTGAATCACAATTGCAAATTCATCCAATTGTTGTTCAGATTCAATGAGCGTCATGGCAGAAGCATTTGTTTCTGCCGCTAGCTCTTCTGCACGCCGGTAGGTTCGGTTGGTAATGGTCACATTCGTAAAGCCAGCGCGCTTCAAAGCAAAAGCAATTCCTCTTGCCGCACCACCTGCGCCAATCAGTAACACTTTTGATGTCTTATCGATGACATGAACAAATAGCGAGCGAACAAAGCCGTCACCATCTGTATTTGATCCAACATAATGAGTTCCATCAAAATTCACCGTATTGACAGCATTCATTTGCGAAGCACTTTCTTCTAGTTTTCCTAAAAGTGGAACAATGGATTGCTTGTGCGGAAGTGTAATATTAAAACCACTGATGCCCAATGTTTTCATAGCTTCCAATGACTTTTTCAATTGCGACGGTTCCACATGAATCGGTAGGTAAGCAGCTTCTATGCCATGTTCATCAAACCACGATTCATGCATAAATGGGGATAAGGAATGAGCAATTGGATCACCAATTACTGCGTACCATTTCTTCATCTAAAAACCTCCTAAATCAACGATGGGCGTAAGAGAACTTCCACACCCTTAGGCGCGTGAGCAGCAATAACGGCGTTGCCGTGCTGTATAGTAATCCAACCAAGTCCAGAAAACACAATATCCATTTTTGCATCTTTGACACTAAATTCGTGGCGCACCAACTCTGGAAAATCGTCTTTGTATTCAGCTGACGGTGGTGCTAGCATATCGCCTAGATGTTGTGCGTACAAAGCATCCGCGTTCTCTAGTTTAGTTCGGTGAATCCCTAAGTCATTAGCAATGTGGACAGTGAATGATGAACGCTCACCTTGAATAAAGTCAAATCGTGCCAATCCGCCAACAAATAATGTTTGCCCTGCATTTAATTGGAACACACGAGGCTTAATTTCTTTTTTCGGCATAATTTGTTTGAGATCTGCTGTTTTTAAATGGTGAGCCAATTGATGATGATTGATAATTCCTGGTGTATCAAATAATGAACGTTTATCATCCAAAGGAATTTCAATCATATCCAATGTCGTTCCAGGGAAATGTGAAGTCGTAATGACATCTGCTTGCCCTGTCGCTTGCTTAATCACGCGGTTGATGAATGTCGATTTCCCAACATTCGTACACCCTACCACATAGACGTCTTTGCCTTTACGGTATTTTTCGATTGCTTCCATCGCTTCTGGAACTCCGGTTCCTCTGTGAGCACTTACCGTTAATACGTCAATCGGTTTCAATCCTAATTTTTTAGCTTCTTGTTTCATCCAGTTGATTAATTTAGGCTGTTTCACTGACTTCGGTAACAAATCCGCTTTATTGGCAATCAGTAAAATATCATTATTCCCGACAAAACGGTGAAGACCAGGAAGCCAGCTGCCATTAAAATCAAAAATATCGACGATTTTGACAATCAACCCCTCGCGTTCGCCCAAGCCGTTTAAAATCTTCAGAAAGTCATCATCCGTTAATGAAACAGGCTGAAGTTCATTGTAATTTTTCAGGCGAAAACAGCGTTGACAAATAATTTCTTCTTTTTCTAACGAAGACGGTGGTGCATAGCCTACCTCTTCTTTATGTTCAGTTTGAATCTGCACACCGCATCCGATGCAAGTTGGCATTTCGCTCACTTTTCTTCCTCCCACATCAATTGTCCTTTTTCTTTCAACTTCTTCATGATTTTACGCTCGACTCTTCGGTTAAAACGAGTAAAAAAGCCATCTGACTGCGCTACTGGCAATACTAGTATGGTATGCATCTTGTTCAAATTGCCTCCGAAGATATCCGTTAACATTTGATCTCCAATAACCACGACTTGATCGCGTTTTGCTTCCATAATGCGCAGTGCTTTTCTAAAAGCGCGGCCCATCGGCTTACGAGCTTGATAAATAAATGGAATTCCTAAAGGATCCGCAAACGACTTGACGCGCAATTCCTTATTATTGGAAACGATTACTACTTGAATACCGGCATCTTTCATCGATTTCAGCCATTCAATCAATTTCGGGGTAGCATCTGGACGATCCCATTCTACAAGTGTATTATCTAAATCCGTAATTATCCCTTTAATATTCTTTTCAATTAATATTTCTGGCTTAATGTCAAAAACGTCTTTTACATACTCACTAGGTACAAAATTTTGATACACTCTAACTCACTCCTGTTTTCCGAACTTAATTCTATTGATTATACCATATTTCCTAGTGCTTCTCCCACCTTGATCCGTTGTCCAGAAGACATATCTTCGACAAATCTAACGGAATTGTTCTCAAAAAACAACACAACCGTTGAACCAAAGCTGAAATAGCCCACTTCGCTGCCTTTTTCCCAGTCACTACCGGTCTCTGTGAGTTTAATAGAATTTACAAACATGGCACCGACTTTGACGACCAACATCTTGCCAAACTCAGTTTCTAACTCCGTAATCATCCGGTAGTTGCCACTGATCGGCGCTTTGCCGTATTGCAATCCAGCTGCGTTAACCGGATATGATTTTTTGCCAAGCACATATTGTCTCTTCACTGTGCCATCAGCCGGACTGTGGATACGGTGATAGTCAGCTGGCGATAAATACAGCACTGCGTATTTCCCGTTTTGGTAGCAATCAGCTAAATCGCTATCCCCTAACAAGTCGGCTAATGAATAGTCGTGTCCTTTCACAAAAAAACGACTATCTTTTCGTAGGTCCCCAATGATTTCAATTTTCCCATCCACTGGAGACACGACAGAAACTTCAGCAATTGGCCGACTACTGCCAGTAAGTTTACGAACAAAAAAATCATGAAGTGTCTGAAAGCTTTCTAAAGGTTTTTCGATTTCATCCGTTGCGATTTGATATGTTTTTATATAGCTCGGTATAAATCTGCGGCTTTTTTGAGAACCGGCAAATTGGCGAATTAAATTAGAAGTAAAAGCTCCGTTCGTTAGTTCTATTGAACGCTGGTACAAATATTTTTTCATCGAGATGCCTCCGTTGCTAAAATAGTCTACCATTATTTTACCTTTCGCAGTATAATAGATTGAACAAGTTTACAAAAAAAGAAGGAGTGTTTTCCATTGTTAATAATCGAAAGAATGGATCACACCATAAAAAAGCTGAAGTCACAGGCCGCAAACTCCATTACGATTGGTAATATGTTGTTTGGCGGGGCTTCTCTTATGGCCACTTTAAATGGATCTTATAGCTATAGCGTGCTATTTATATTTATTGCAGCTTTTTTAGACCGCTTTGACGGTATGGTGGCAAGAAAGTTTAATCAAGAATCTGATTTAGGCAAACAACTCGATTCAATGAGCGATTTGTTGTCCTTTGGTGTTGCACCCGCAATTTTAATTTATCAACTTGTCTTGTCAGACTTCGGTTTTATTGGAATGGTTTTTACTGTACTTTATCTGTCATGTGGCGCTTTTCGCTTGGCGCGTTTTAACATTTCAGACTCGACTGGATACTTTACTGGGTTGCCTATTACAGCTGCAGGTACAGTTATCACTTTATCGTATTTTGCGTTGTCGGTATTTTCACCGGTCGTCTATATGTTTTTATTTGTTCTTTGTTCTTTGTTAATGATCAGTACCTTTACCTTGAAAAAAGTTTAAAAAAAGCTGAGTGACGTTAAGAAAACGTCCCCAGCTTTTTTATTTTGTCTTCACAAAATCAGATACGTGCGGCTAGCTGGCTGATGACACTGAAAACAATTTCTGTTGAATGCTTAGCCGCTACAGGCAAGAATTCTTCAAACGATACCGATGATTCTTTTCCGGCAATATCTGACAATGCACGAATGACGATAAAAGCCACATCAAATTGATAGCACACTTGCGCAACTGCCGCCGCTTCCATTTCAGCTGCTTTCATCGACGGGAAATGTTCCCGCACTTTTGCGACACGCTCTGGATCGTTCATAAATGAATCTCCTGTAGCAATCAATCCAACCGCATAATCGTGCTGCCCCATTTCCTTAACTGCTTTAACGGCTAGCTCAATCAATTCTTTATTAGAAGTAAAAGCTGCTGGCAATTGAGGTACTTGGCCCATTTCATAACCAAAGACAGTTACATCTACATCATGGTGACGAACTTCGTCTGAAATCACGACTGCACCGACTTCTAGTTCCTCATCAAAACCGCCTGCTGAGCCAATATTGATAACAATATCAGGTTTATATTGTTGAAGTAAAATCGTCGTTGACATGGCCGCATTTACTTTACCAATTCCGCTTTTTAACAATATAATTTCCTGTTCTTCGTATGTACCTAAAGTAAATTCGCATTTTGCAATTTCTTCCGTTTGCGGATTTTCTAGTCTACTTCTTAATAATTGAACTTCTTCTTCCATTGCACCGATTACACCGATTCTCATATTGCCATTCCTCATTTCATCTTAATTTCATTACAATTTCATTTGATAAAAGAAAAAGACGCCTTTATTAATAGGCGCCATTAAGCGTTTTTAAGACGTCCATTTTTACTGGTTTCCAGCCTTCGCCATCGACCCATTCCATATGGACGCGGTATTTTTCAGATTCATCTTTCGACTGAACAGTCGCTATCGATTTCTGCGGACCACCGCCATTTTTTATCATCATGACATACATATTATTTTGATCAAGGCCGGTCGCATAAGAAACGGCTTGAACTTTTTCGTTCCAGTCAGCTGAATTTTTTTGATAGACAGAAACATGATCGCCTTTTTGCTTCGTGCCAATCGGCTCCCAGCTGGTGTTAATCACGGTTTCTTCGACAATCGGATCGCTCGAGTCTTCCCGTGTAATTGTTCCACCTTTAATGGCAGACTCTTCTTTTTCTTTTTCTTCTTCCGCTTTTTTAGCGGCCTCTTTTTCTTTTTCAGCAGCTTCTTTTTCAGCAGCTTCTTTTTCTTTAGCTGTTTCTTCAGTGCCTTCGCTGTCTTCAGTACCACTCGTTTGTTCGTCGATTTCAGGCGAACTCGCTACTTGATCCGGATCTTGAGCTTGTTCGTTCCCTCCGCCAAAAAGCATGGAAACTCCAATTATGAGAATCAATGCAAATACCAAGCCAATCAAAATGTTCAAAATCGAATTTGATCGGTTTTTCTTTTTCTTCAAACGAGAGGGATACGGCTTTTCTTCGTTATTCATGGAATGTCCCCCTTTCTTAATAGTTTACCATTAATACACTATGACAAATTTGACGTTTCAGCGTTAAATACGTTTCATTTACAGTTCAACTAATGAGAAACGGCCATCCTTTTTAAAGAATGGCCGCTTGATCACGTGATTGAAAGAATCTTGATTTCCATTTCTCCGCCTGGTGTTAATACTTTAACATTTTCACCAATCGTGCGGCCAATCATGCTTTTCGCAATTGGAGAATCGTTTGAAATGCGACCTTCTAAAGGATCTGCTTCTGCTGATCCAACAATTGTATAAGACTCTTTATCGCCATCTGGAACTTCTATGAATGTTACAGTCGTCCCTAAGCGAACGACATCTTTGTTTGATTCATTTTCATTTATGATAACTGCGTTACGGATCATCGATTCAAGTGTTGAGATGCGACCTTCTACAAAAGCCTGATCTTCTTTCGCAGAGTCATACTCAGCGTTCTCAGATAAATCACCAAAATCACGAGCGATTTTGATTCGTTCGACTACTTCTTTACGTTTAATTGTTTTTAAAAAATCCAGTTCATCTTCCAACTTCTGCTTTCCTGCAGCTGTCATTGGAAATTGTTTTTCGTTAGCCATTGTTCCCACTCCTTCAACTGCTGACCTGGATGCCTACATCCGTCAGTCTCGTATCATCATATTATAGTTTCACTATCTATTCAAGAATAGTTTTAATTTTTGTAACCATTAAATCGATTGCCACTTCATTTTGGCCACCTTCAGGAATAATTACATCGGCATACCGTTTTGTCGGTTCAATAAATTGATTATGCATCGGTCGAACAACCGTTAAATACTGTTCAATAACAGAATCGATTGTCCGCCCGCGTTCATTAATGTCACGCAATAGACGACGAATAATGCGCAAATCACCATCTGTATCGACGAATAATTTAATATCCATTAGTTCACGCAAACGCGGATCTTCAAGTACTAATATGCCTTCCAGTATAATAACATCTTTTGGCTCGATTACTACAGTTTCTTCTGCACGTGTATGTAAAGCATAATTGTAAACCGGTTTTTCGATTGCACGACGCTCAAGCAATTCGTTGATATGATCAATTAACAAATCCGTATCAAATGCTAATGGATGGTCGTAATTTGTTTCCAAGCGCTCATCAAAAGCCAAATGACTTTGGTCTTTGTAATAATAGTCCTGCTCGATGACGACGACTGAGTTTTCTTTAAAGACTTCATAAATTGAATTCGTTACACTCGTTTTTCCCGAGCCCGAACCCCCTGCGATTCCAATAACGACCGGCCGTTTAGTAGACATATTAGTTAGCTCCCTGTAAATCTCTTTTTAGTGTATTTATTTCTTTCTGCAAATCAGTATGCCATCACCTGAGGATAATAATTCTGTATCATAGCACGGGTGATTGAGCATATGTTCTTTAAAAGTCGCCAAATTGCGAATCATCGTCCGTTTCCTTCTCGGTACGTCCGACAATGGCATATCTGAAAGACCATGCATGGTCATGTTATCGCAATAGATAATACCACCTGTTGGCAATAACGTTTCGTATTTGTCGAAAAAGCGCTCGTATTGACCTTTGGCAGCATCTATAAAAATTGCATCATACTGCGGTTTCAGTTGGGATAGTTCCAGTTCTAGTGCATCTGCATGATAAATACGGATGCGACTCGCTAACTCTGTTTGAGCAATAAATTCCAACGCCTTTTGATACCGTGAGTCATCGCGTTCTACAGTATCCACTGTGCAAGCAGGTAACGCCTCAGCCATTTTAATCGCTGAAAAACCAATCGCTGCACCAATTTCAAGAATCTGTTTAGGCTGTTGAATTTTTAAAAGTTCAACTAGCTCTCCGATACCTTGATCCTCCATGATGGGAATGTGATGCAGAGCAGCATACGTCTGAATCGCTTTAAGCGTCGTTGATAATTGATTGGTCACCATACAAATAAGCTCCTTTTCGACTCAGCAAAAATTACTTCAAATCTTACCATAAAAAGAGAAGGAAAGCGAGGACGCTTCCTTCTAAGTGGTTTACTCTCCAATATACTCGTCTCGATTCTTCAAATGCTCTTCGTAAGTTTTAGCAAAGTGATTCTTGCCTTCCTTGTCCGCTAAGAAATAGAGGTAATCGGTTTTTGCAGGGTCTAGTACTGCTTGAATCGAAGAGCCTCCTGCATTTGCGATAGGTCCCGGTGGCAACCCTTTGTTTTGGTATGTGCTGTACGGGTGTTCAAATTCGTAATCCTTGTTAAACAAACGCTCTTTGTGTTTGCCCATTGCGTAAATTACAGTTGGATCTGTCTGCAATGGCATATCGTCTTCTAAGCGATTGTAAAAAACACTAGCAATCGTTTGGCGATCAGATTGTGCTGTGGCTTCTTCTTCTAAAAGAGAAGCAAAAGTCAATAACCAATGAGGCGACTTTTCGAGTTCTTCTAAGACACCTTGGTATGGTACAACGTTGGATTGTGTCGCATTGAGCATTTGCTCAATAATTAACGTTAACGATGGCTCTTCTTCATACATAGGATAAGTTGCCGGGAATAGATATCCTTCAAGAGGGTGACGAATATTATCACCTCGTATTTCGTCAGTCAATAAATCTGGATATTTAACCATCAACTCTTCAATATATGCAGGGTCATCAATTTGTTTCAGAAATTCTTCTGCCGTATACGATGTTTTTTTAGCGATAACATTTTCAGCGATTTCTTCAACCGTTAAACCTTCTGGAACATTAATGGTAAACAACGGTTCATGATAAACCTTACCCGTTTTCAAACTTTCCGTAATTTCATCCAGCGTCATCGACTGCATCAAATCATAGGTTCCTGCTTGAAACTCAGATTCATTTTTAAATTTGACATAGTATTTATAGATGCGCGCGTCTTCAATCACATTATTTTCTTCAAGCAGTGCCGCAATGCTGTCCAGACTCGAACCGATTGGGACTTCAACGGTAATCACTTTTTCTGAGTCGGCATCTACCGGCTCTAAGGCATCAGTGACATAGCTATAGGTTTTAAAACCTGCAATCCCAATGATAATTACTAGGATCAGTGCGACTATTAATACGATGCGTCGGACGACTCTCACTTCCTTCTTTTTTTCTTTCATACGTTCAAACATAATTTCTTTTTTTGATGGTTTCCCCACGGGTTTTCCCCCTAGCTTTTCTGTACTGCAAAAGTTGAGCTAGTTATAGCTCACTTCTACCAGTATACAAGAAAAGTGCACAAAAGAAAAAGGCGGAATCAGCAATCAATTCCGCCCTCATCTTTTTAAAGCTCTTCGTTTTCTTCTTCTTCGTCAAGGAACGTGTTCAACATTTCTTCAATCATGTCCCACTCTTCATCAGTTTCAACTGGGCGAAGCTCTCCGCCACCTTCAGTTTCATCTGATTCAGGGTTTTCTGTGAATGAAGATGCGTGAATTTCAATTTCGCCTTCTTCATCTTCTTCAGCGCCAATTGGGAAATACAAAACATATGATTTTCCGAAATCTGCTGATTCAAATGTAAACAATACTTCAAATAATTGCTCGTTGCCGTTTTCATCAACGACTGTAATGTGTTCTTGTCCGTGTTCCATTTGCGTCACCTCATTATTTTTTAAAATCAAGATAGCCCTGCAAAATCATGACTGCTGCCATCTTGTCGATCACTTTTTTGCGATTTTTGCGACTGACATCCGCGGAGATTAACATCTTCTCTGCTGCAGACGTTGTAAGCCGTTCATCCCATAGGACCACCGGTATACTATACGCTTCTTTCAGCAAATCTGCAAATCTTTCGGATGCTTGAGCACGTGGCCCAATTGAATTGTTCATGTTTTTCGGGTACCCCACAACTGCTTCAGTCACTTCATATTGTTTGATTAGTTCACCGAGACGGACCATGCCAAATTCCTCGATGGCTTCATTTATTTTGATGGTTTCGATTCCCTGAGCTGTCCAGCCCATCGGATCACTAATCGCGACTCCAATTGTTTTCGAACCAACATCAAGTCCAATTATGCGCATCCTTATTCTCCGTTATTCTTCTTAATATAGAACTTTACAAGTTCCTCTAGAATTTCATCCCGTTCTAGTTTGCGAATCATATTTCGCGCATCCTGATGGCGAGGAATATAAGCCGGATCACCTGATAATAAATATCCGACGATCTGATTGATCGGGTTATAGCCTTTTTCTTCAAGTGCAGCATGGACCTGTAGCATCACTTGCTTCACTTCTTGCTCCATCGACTCATCAGACGAATCGAATTTCATAGTTCGATCAAATGAACTCACGACAAGCACCTCGCTTTCGGATTTTAAATAGGAATAATTGCTCCTGCTGTCTGCTTCTTATTATAACCGATAGCGGTCATTTATTAAACCTATTTCACTAAGCTATAAACGGATTCAAGTGCCGACTCTAACTTGTCGACATCTTTTGCACCTGCCATTGCCATATCTGGCCGGCCGCCACCTTTGCCGCCACATTGTTCTGCTACGTGTTTAACGATTTGTCCTGCATGATAATCTCCGCCTGCCAAGTCTTTTGTCACGCCTGCTGCAAGCATCACTTTATCTCCGTCTGTCGCACCAAGAACGATTACTGCTTTACCCATTTTCGTTTTCAAGTCATCCATCATTTGACGCAATTGGTTATTGTCTTTTGCTTCGACTTTAACGGACAGTACGGTAATGTCTCCAATTTTTTGAGCTGCATCTAAAATGCCCGCAGATTGCGCGTTAGAGATTTTCGCAAGCAAGGATTCATTTTCACGTTGCAAGGCTTTTATTTCAGCTTGAACCGATTGCGCTTTTTGAATCATCTCTTTCGGAGAAGATTTTAATAATCCTGCCGCCTGTTCTAATACGTGCTCACTGTCTTTCAAGTTTTCATAGGCACCTTTACCTGTTAGCGCTTCGATTCTGCGTACCCCAGCACCTATGCCGCCTTCAGAAACAATTTTAAACAAGCCAATTTCCGATGTATTGAATACGTGAACGCCACCACATAACTCTAGTGAATAGTCGCCAATTTCAACGACGCGTACAACATCCCCGTATTTCTCACCGAACAATGCCATTGCACCCATATCTTTTGCTTCTTGCAAGTTATGGTATCCAGTTTGAACTGCGATTCCTTCCCATACTTTTTCGTTAACGATTTTCTCAATGGTCTCTAACTCTTCTTTCGTGACTTGGCCAAAATGAGAAAAATCAAAACGTAAACGATCTGGACCTACATAAGATCCCGCTTGGTTAACATGCGTTCCTAACGTATCTTTTAGCGCTTGGTGCAAAAGGTGTGTCGCTGTATGGTTTTTCACCGTATGACGACGATCTGCTGCGTCTACTTGTGCTGTTACAGACGCCAGTGTTAATTCTCCCGTGTTAATACGAACAGAATGTAAATTTTGGCCATTTGGTGCTTTTTTAACGTTTAATACAGTCGCTTGAACCAAATCATTGCTCAAGGTTCCGCGATCTGCTATTTGTCCGCCACTTTCTGCATAAAATGGTGTTTGATCTAGAATAACTTGAACTTCTTCGCCTTCATGTGCACGGTCAGCAAGTTCACCATCCTTAATAATAACTACTACTTTAGCATCTGAAACAGTCTGGCTATAGCCAATAAATTCACTGGCTGTTTTAATATTACCCAAAACTTCAGATTGAGTTTGCATCGAATTAACGTTTTGACGCGCGTTTCTTGCACGATCACGCTGCGCTTGCATCGCTGCTTCAAAGCCATTATGGTCGATGGTCATGCCTTCTTCTTCCGCATATTCCTCAGTCAATTCAACCGGGAACCCGTATGTGTCATAAAGACGGAATGCATCTTCACCAGGAATTTCTGTTTGTCCGTTCGCTTTTTGTTTTTCCACAACCGAAGACAAAATTGCTAAGCCGTCATGAAGTGTTTCGTGGAAACGCTGTTCTTCTAGTTTCATCACACGAATGATAAAGTCTTGTTTGTTGTTAACTTCTGGGTAAAAGCTCTTCATAATGTCTCCAACCACTGGTACTAGCTCAAACAAGAATGGCTGTTCAACGCCTAATTTTTTCGCATAACGTACGGCACGACGTAATAAGCGACGTAATACATATCCACGGCCTTCGTTAGATGGAAGGGCTCCGTCACCAATCGCAAATGCAACCGTACGGATGTGGTCAGCAATCACTTTAAACGCCATATCCATATCCGCGTCTTCGCCATATGTTTTCCCCGAAATTTCTTCCGTTTTTCGGATAATCGGTACGAATAAATCCGTATCGTAGTTGGTTGCTACATCTTGAGCCACACAAGCCATGCGCTCTAAGCCCATTCCTGTATCAATGTTTTGTTTAGGCAGTAATGTGTAGGTGTGATCCGCGTTGTGGTTGAATTGTGAGAACACCAAGTTCCAAATTTCCAAATAACGATCATTTTCGCCACCAGGATATAATTCAGGGTCAGTCAAATCGTTGCCGTAGCTTTCGCCGCGATCATAGAAAATTTCAGAGTTCGGACCACTTGGGCCTTCACCGATATCCCAGAAATTCCCTTCCAAACGAATAATGCGCTCCGCAGGTACACCCACTTCATTTAACCAAATTGCATATGCTTCTTCGTCTTCTGGATGAACTGTTATAGAAAGTTTTTCAGCGTCAAAACCGATCCATTTGTCGTCCGTTAAAAATTCCCAAGCCCAGTGAATCGCTTCAGTTTTAAAGTATTCGCCGATTGAAAAGTTCCCAAGCATTTCAAAGAATGTATGGTGACGCGCTGTTTTACCAACGTTTTCAATATCGTTCGTACGAATTGATTTTTGTGCATTTACGATTCTAGGATTGTTTGGAATGACACGGCCATCAAAGTATTTCTTTAAGGTAGCGACGCCACTGTTAATCCACAACAAGGAAGGATCTTCAAAAGGAACAAGCGGTGCACTTGGCTCCTGATCGTGGCCCTTTTCTTTAAAGAAATCAATATACATTTGTCTAATGTCTTCTGCTTTTAAATTTTTCATCTATTTTTCCTCCTTAACATAATAAAAAGCCTTCATCCCAAAAAAAGGGACGAAGGCTTTATTTCGCGGTACCACCCTAGTTACACAAAGCAGCATGCTCTGTGTCTCTCGAACACCTTAACGCGGTTCAACGGCAGGAATTAGCTGCACTCCGGAGTAGCTTTCTAAAATCGACTGTCGTCGGAGCCTTTCAGCCTAGGGTCCCGTTTCTTTTCGAATGCGATTTTATACTGTCTCCATCAATGTGTTTGTCTATCAATCTAATTTGAATTATAGAAAAAGCTTTGCGTGATGTCAATAGTGATACTTTAATTGGGCAGTGTTACTGCGTAAACCAAATCCGCTTTCCTGCGGGCTTGCGCCGAACTAACTCGGCCTTAACGCCCGAGTGGATTTCGGCACTTCGCTATCCCGCGGGAGTCTCCGTTGGTTTACTTCGTAACTTACATAACAAGTATTTATATGAAATTTAGTTTCAACACAAACAGGAAACCGCATTCTAAATTACGGTTTCCTTTGCATGTTGTGTAAATTTTAAAGATCTACTCAAGCTTCCATAAACTTTTGTGGAGTAATGCCTTCCATGCCAATCATTGGATGGATGGCGTGGACATTTTCGGCAGTTAAACTGACGGGACCGCTCTGTTCTGTCTCGACTTGTTGCTTTGTTTGTTGTTCGGTTTTTGGTTGTTCGGTTGTGACCGCTAGACGGCTTTTTAATGTGGTCATGCGCTGTGCGTCGTCCGTGCGTTCAACTCCGTAACGGAAGACGCTTGGATCTCCACAGAGAATAAGAAAATCCCTACTCCGGGTAATGCCCGTGTAAAGCAAATTGCGGCGCAACATTTTCATGTAGCCCCGAACTACTGGCATGATGACGGTTGGAAATTCAGATCCTTGTGACTTATGGATTGAACAACAGTACGCTAGCGTGAGTTGGTTTAAATCGCTACGTTCATAAGTTACTTCAATGCCATCAAAAGATGCTACTAACATGTCTTGTTTTTCAACGGTTTCTTTGGCTTTCATAATAGCGACAATTTCACCCATGTCACCATTAAAGACATTGCTTTCTGGTTGATTGACGAGCTGCAACACTTTATCGCCAATGCGGTACGTAATGTCACCAAATGCTAATTCTTTTCGTTTGCCATCCGGATTCGGGTTGACCATTTCTTGAATCAGACGGTTCAAAGCATCGATTCCAGCTGGTCCTTTATACATCGGAGCAAGCACTTGGATGTCTTTAATCGAATGACCTTTCGACAAGGCACTCCTCACAACTTTTTCAACAACAGCAGGAATTTGGTCGGCTCCCGCTTTGATAAATGAACGATCGGCCGTCTTTACAGTGATGTCTTCAGGCAATTGTCCATTTTTCATTTGATGGGCGAGTTCAATGATGGAGGAACCTGACGCTTGTCGGTAAATATCGGTTAGCTCAACAGTTGGAATCCGTTTTGATTCGAGTAAATCTCTTAGCACTTGTCCGGGACCAACCGGCGGCAATTGATCTTGGTCTCCAACGAAAATTAGCTGTGCGTCTTCTGGTACTGCTTTTAGCAGTTGATGAGCAAGCCACGTATCAACCATCGACATTTCATCGATAATAATTAATTTGCCTTCGATTTCTTTTTCGGTTTCTTCGTCTTTTTCTTGGCCATTAAAGCCTAATAAACGGTGGATTGTCATTGCCGGTAGGTCAGTGGATTCACTCAAGCGCTTGGCCGCACGTCCCGTTGGTGCTGCTAGGATAATGGGAAACGGCTCTTTTTTCTTGGCGTATTCTTTCGGATCGAGTGACAACCCGTGCAGTTCTGCATAGATTTCCACCAATCCGCGGACAACCGTGGTCTTACCGGTACCCGGTCCACCCGTTAAAATCATGACCGATGAATTAATACTGTTTTCAATCGCGTCAACTTGCGTTTCTGCATAATTCACACCAAGACGTTCCTCTGCTTCACCAAGCGCTTTACGAACTTCTGAACTTGGAAACTTTGTGCGATTTTCTTGTTCGGCCAGTAAAGTTTCCAGTTTCGTCGCAATTCCAACTTCTGAATAATACAGCGATGGCAAATAAAGCCGCGTTTCTTCGCCTGCGACTTTACTTTCTTCATTTAATTCGATAGCGGCTTTCGAAATCGCTTCAATCGCAATTTCTCCTTGCTGACGTGATTCGAGCATTTCCTTAACTAGCGGAATCAAGGTTTTAGCGTCTACATAGACATGGCCTTCAGACAGAGAAGCTTGGTTCAGAATGTGCAAAATTGCCGCTTTGATTCGGTCCGGATGACTGCCAGTGATGCCAAGCTTGGTTCCGAGTTCGTCGGCACGTTGAAAACCGATTCCTTCGATTTCTTCAATCAGCTGGAAGGGATTTTTCGTCAAAATTTCAATGGTTTCTTCGCGGTAAGCTTGATAAATACGCATGCCCACTTGAGGGCCAAAGCCCCAGTCGTTGAGCTGAATCATCACACGCTCCAGACCGAGATTCATCTGTAAAGTCGCGCGAATGGTGTCTTTTTTATCATCTGACAACCGCGGCACTTTATCTAATGCATCAGGGTCTTCAAGAATTTTCTTAATCGCATCTTTGCCGAGTTTTTTGACGATTGTTTCTGCTGTTTTCCGGCCAATGCCATTAAACATATCACTGGACAAGTAATGAATAATTCCTTGTTCGGTTTCTGGTACTTCTTTCGTAAACGTTTCTACTTGGAATTGAACACCATAACGCGGATGATTTTTCACGACGCCTGTAAAACGATACTGTTCTTCGAGCGTTAACATCGGAAAATAGCCAGATACAATAATTTCTTTTTCAGTGTACGGGGTGTTGGTTTCTTGAATTTTCACTTTGGCTATGGAGAATAAGTTTTGAGGATTGTGAAAAATCGAGACGACAGGACGCCCTAATACAAACTGTTTTTCTTCTTGAAATAAATCGATTTGTCCGGTCATTTCTGTCGTCTCCTCTTCACGTAGCTATTGTAATGTCGTTGCAATCATATCGTAAGCATATCGTGCCATTTCATTGCGCTCATCTAGCGTATACGCCTGTTTCAAATGATACATAGCGTCTTCTGTACGATTTGTCGAGACTGCGTAAAGAACACCCACATTATAATGAGCATCCGAATGATCTGGTTCGCTGTCGATTACTTGTAGAAATTGAGGTTCTGCTAGTTCAAATAATTCCATAGATGCCAAACAGATGCCATAGCTCAAGCGTGCTTGAACATCCTGTTCATCCAGTTCTACCGCGCGTTGAAAATACGGCAACGCTAGTTTCGGCTGCTCTAGTTTTTCAAAGCATTTACCGATCATAAAATGCGCATCTGCGCCTTCAAGTTCGTATTGCAATGCTTTTTCATATAGCTTTAATGCTTCTGAATAACGCTCTGAATTAAAATACAAGTTAGCCAAACCATAAAAAGCCGTCGCTGATGTCTCATCAAGCGTAATGGCTTTTTGGAAAAATCTTTCCGCACGGTCAATTTCGTCCATCGACGTTAAGACATGCCCAAAATTGATATAGCCTAGCGGGTTGTCCGGTTGTTCATCGATTGCTTGTGTGAAAGCTTCAACGGCTTTTTCTGTATTGCCTTCTTGTAATGCTTGTATCCCGATTTCGTTGTAATTCATTGTTGTCTCTCCCATTAACCGACATATTCCAAACGTGCGCCATTTTTAAAGACACGATCGATCGTTCCACCGCCTAGGCATTCTTCACCATCATAAAACACGACAGCTTGACCAGGCGTAATCGCGCGGACCGGCTCTGCAAATGTCACGATGGCTCTTTCGCCTTTGAATTCAACAGTTACACCGACATCTTGCTGACGGTAACGGAATTTTGCTGTGCATTCTAATATCCCGCTTGGTGCTGTATTTGATGTGAAGCTTAAGTTTACCGCAGTTAAGCTATCTGAGAAAAGGGCATCGTGATGAATGTTTTGTCCAACGTATAATACGTTGCGCTCTAAATCTTTTCCAATAACAAACCACGGATCTCCTGCCCCGCCGATACCAAGTCCTTGGCGTTGGCCAATTGTATAATACATCAACCCGTCATGTGAACCCATTTTAACGCCTTCTAACGTTTCCATTTGACCCGGTTGTGCTGGCAAGTATTGACCTAAGAACTCTTTAAAATTCCGTTCTCCAATAAAACAAATACCCGTGGAATCCTTTTTCGTCGCTGTTGCAAGTCCCGCTTCTAGCGCGATTTCACGGACTTTCTTTTTCTCCATATGGCCGATTGGGAACATCACTTTCGACAATTGATGTTGGTCTAGTTGATTTAAAAAGTAAGTTTGATCTTTGTTGTTGTCTTTGCCACGCAACATTTTTGTTTCGCCGTTTTCTGCGTGTTTAACTTGTGCGTAATGACCAGTTGCCAAATAATCGGCCCCCAGACTTAAAGCATGCTCTAAAAAGGCTTTGAATTTAATTTCTTTATTGCACATAACATCTGGGTTTGGCGTACGTCCTGCTTTGTATTCTTCCAAAAAATACGTGAAAACTTTGTCCCAGTATTGCTTTTCGAAATTTACCGCATAATATGGAATGCCAATTTGGTTACAGACGCGAATGACGTCTTCGTAATCTTCTGTCGCAGTGCAGACGCCATTTTCATCGGTGTCATCCCAGTTTTTCATAAAGATGCCGATAACATCGTAACCTTGTTCTTTCAATAAATACGCAGCAACCGAAGAGTCAACCCCTCCGGACATGCCGACGACAACACGTGTATCTTGTAATGATTTTGTCATTTTATTCACCTTTTCATTTTAATGCCAAACGCTGGCTGATTTGAGCTGTCTTTTCGGCAGCTTGCTTAATTGTTTCAGACGTCAATCCTAAGCCGAAGCTAAATCGAATAGAATTTCGGCTTTCAACAGCCTTATCGCCGTACATGGCAACAAGCACATGAGATGGATCAATTGAACCTGCTGTGCACGCTGATCCGCTTGAAGCTGATATTCCCGCTAAATCCAAGTTGATTAAAAACGACTCAATTTCTATACCTGAAATACTGAGATTTAAAATATGCGGCATAGAATGACTGCCATTTTCTTTATAGTTGACGTTTTGTTTATCCAAAACGTCTTTAAACATCGTTTTGTATTGCTCGTAAGCCGTTGTTTTTTCTTCCATCGTTGCTAACGCAATTTCTACCGCTTTAGCAAATGCGGAAATCGCCGGTACGTTTTCCGTTCCTGCCCGGCGCTTACGTTCTTGTTCTCCTCCGTACAACAATGGAGTTACTGCCGTTCCTTTGCGTTGGTATAAAAAGCCAACACCTTTAGGTCCGTTTAGTTTATGCGCAGAGACCGATAACAAATCAACGTTTAAGACGTTAACATCGATTGGCAATATACCAAATGCTTGAACCGCGTCGGTGTGGAATGTCACATCTGTATCTTTTAACAATTCACCGATTTCGGCAATCGGTTGTATGGTTCCAACCTCATTATTGCCCATCATGACCGATACTAGAATTGTATCGTCACGCAGCGCATTTTTCACGTCTTCTGCTCGCACGCGTCCATTTTCACCCACCGGCAAATACGTTACGTCGTAGCCTTGTCGTTCTAATTCCTCACAAGCATGCAAAATGGCATGGTGTTCAATCATTGTAGTGATGATATGCTTTCCTTCTTTTTTTGCAGCCGTGCCAAAAATCGCCGTATTGTCCGCTTCAGTACCCCCGCTAGTAAAAATAATTTCATGGTCATGAGCATGTATGCTGTCAGCTAGCAATTTGCGTGCATCATCCAGTTTTTTACGTGCCGCTCTACCGGTACCATGGATACTTGAAGGATTGCCGTAAACCGTTCCGAGTGCTTCAGAAAAAGTCGCCACCACTTCGGGATGCATGGGCGAAGTCGCCGCATGATCTAAATAAATTCGATTCATAGTTTGTTGACCCCTTTATATATAGTACATGTAATTTTCAGTTTCACCGTTTTCGGCGTTTGCCAAATCTTCAATCGTTGTGGTATCGAGAACATTTTTTACTGCATCACGAATGCGTACCCAGAGCTCACGCTGCGGTTGCTTTTCGTCTTCAATGCCTTCAACAGGTTGGATGGGACCTTCTAAAACACGAATCACATCTCCTGCTGAAATTTCTTTTGGGTGGCGCGTCAACATATAACCGCCATATGCCCCGCGAACACTTTTAACAAGCCCCGAGTTGCGTAATGGCCCCACTAGTTGCTCTAAATAAGCTTCAGAAAGGTCATTTTCCGCCGCAATTTTACGCAATGGAATCGGACCTTCTCCGTATTGTTTACCAAGTTCAATCATAATTGTCAGACCGTAACGGCCTTTGGTTGAAATTTTCATGAGTACACCTCTAAGTTTGATAATTTTCATAAGATTGGTATTCCGTAAACTAGCTGCGCTTTCCCGTGGGAGTCTCCGCTAGTTTACTCCATACTTGTTTAAAATAAATAAATTATTCTCGATAAAAATCGAATTTATTTTTCTCGAATACTTCCCCACGTGCGACTAGTTTTATTAACAGAATAATGCTAATAATACATCATAAAATAGCCGGTTTAACTACGTTTATTCTTCAAAACAGTATATCATAATTTGACTTGAATGGACTTGCAATGACTTTTGAAACCTCAAACGCTATACTGATAGAACGAATATCCGAAAGGAGTTTTTCTATGCACAACGAACCTTTAGCTTTTCGTATGCGTCCTCGAACGATTGATGAAGTCGTCGGACAAAAAGACGTCATCGGACCACATACGGCTTTATATAAAATGATTAGTAATGGACATGTACCTTCTATGCTGCTGTACGGCGAGCCTGGCATCGGCAAAACTTCTATCGCTCACGCTATCGCAGGGACATCGAATTTACCTTTTATCGCGCTGAACGCCACAACTTCTGGCAAGAAAGACGTTGAAGAAGTCGTGACCGAATCACGGATGACCGGTAAAGTATTGTTGTTTCTGGATGAAATTCACCGTTTTAACAAGTTGCAGCAAGATGCTTTGCTGCCGCATGTTGAAAGTGGTTCGATTGTTTTGATTGGTGCGACAACGGAAAATCCATTTCATGACGTTAATCCGGCAATCCGTTCGCGTTGCGGTGAAATTAAGCAATTAAAGCGGCTGTCTCAAGAAGATATTGTGCAGTTGCTAAATAGCGCATTGGCCGAACCCAAACGTGGACTCGGCAGCGAACACATTGCGATTTCCAAAAAACAAGTCGAACGCATTGCAGAAGGTACCAATGGTGACGCCCGTAAAGCATTAACGATGCTTGAATCGATTGTCATTGCTTCTGATGAAATCGATGGTAAATACATTGTGGAAGATCAGATGGTCGAACAAATGATCAAGCGTGTCGGCGTGTTCGGTGATAAAAAAGGATCGCATTTTTTTAATTTATTGTCTGCATTACAAAAATCAGTGCGCGGAAGTGATGTCAATGCAGCAATGTATTATTTGGCGCATTTATTAGAAAATGGTGACTTAACTGCTGTTACACGCCGTTTACTCGTTATGGCTTATGAGGACATTGGACTTGCCAATCCTGCTGTTGGCGGACACGTTCTCTCCGCTTGCCAAGCAGCTGATCGTCTCGGTTTACCGGAAGCCCGCATCCCGCTCGCTCAAGCAGTCGCTGAAATGTGCTTGTCCGAAAAATCCAATTCTGCCTATAAAGCCATTGATGCTGCAACTGCAGCTATTAATAAAGGCGATGTTGGCGACATTCCATTGCATTTGCGCGATACACATTACGCAGGAAGCGCCGAACTGGGGCACGGCGGATACCGCTATCCACACGACACGCCCGTCGGCTCGTTCGGTGGTTGGGCAGATCAAGATTATTTGCCAAAAGAAATAAGGTCAGCCGAGTTTTATAAGCCCATCATTGCTGGTGAGGAAAAGAAATTTGCAGGCATTTACGAAAAACTGAAAAGCTTTCGAAAAAACAAAAAATGATATGAATATCGAGCAAAGGGGCTGTCTTAAAAGTCATAAAAGTGACTTTTAAGACAGCCCCTATTTCTACAAAATTATCCGTTATAACAACAGAAAAAACCGGCTCATAAAAAGAGCCGGTTTTTTGATTAATTCATACGTACCCGTGTAATCGGAATGGATTTGGTAATATCGTTAACTACCCAACTCGCAGCAATCAAGCCCACAGTTGATGGCGTAAAGGCATTTGATGAAGGCGGCATTTGAGCTTTTCGAATGGTTGCATCCGGCTTCCCAACGGTTTCTACTACGTCTTCACGAACAATGATTGGACTTTCATCTGAAAAAATTACCGGAATGCCTTTGTAAATTCCGTTTTTGCGTAATTTTTTGCGAATGATTTTCGCTAATGGATCCGTATGGGTTTTTGAAAAATCCGCAATTTTGAAACGCGTGGGATCAGTTTTATTGGCCGCTCCCATACTGGCAATGATTTTTATGTCACGACGATAACATTCTTCCATCAAATGGACTTTGTAAATCATTGTATCGGACGCATCGATCACGTAATCAGGAGTGTAACTAAAAAATTCTTCGCACGTTTCTTCCGTATAAAACATATGCAATGAAATTACTTTGCATTCTGTATTAATGTCAGCAATCCGAGTTTTCATAACCTCTGCTTTCGATTGTCCAACCGTTGATAAATTCGCAACAAGTTGACGATTGATATTGGTGATGTCTACATTGTCTTTATCAACGAGTATAATCGTACCCACGCCGCTCCGCGCACAAGCTTCTGCTGCAAACGATCCGACACCTCCGACGCCAAGTATCGCGACAGTCGCATTTTTTAATAAATTGATTCCTTCTTTTCCTACAGCTAATTCATTTCTGGAAAATTGGTGTAGCATTCCGTCACTGCCCTTCAAAGTTGATACGCATAATAGGGATTATACACATTAAAAATCCCTCCGACAATAAATTGTCAAAGGGATAAAAATGATTTTTTAATTAAGAATCCCAATCGTGCCGTCTTTGTTGGTGCGCATCGTTTGAACCCGCTGAAAGCAGGTGGGTGACCTCTTCACCACTTATAACTTCCCGTTAAGGCATGTTAGCCATGGTGAAATTCGATCTCCCGACGACATAATGTTGGGTCAAAATCGAATTGCTTAAAACGAACACATCAGGATTCTCTATAGACTTATGTTAGCACACCTTTTTTATTTAAACAAGCTTTTTACTCTGTTACTTTTTTATTATTCTGAATGTTCAAAGATAGGCTCAATTCCTCAAGTTGCGCACCTGATACTTGACTCGGCGCATCTGTCAGCAAGTCGCTAGCGCTGGCAGTTTTGGGGAACGCAATTGTGTCACGCAAGTTCGTGCGACCTGCAAGTAGCATAACAAGACGATCCAAACCAAATGCAATTCCACCGTGTGGAGGTGTTCCATATTCGAATGCTTCCATCAAGAACCCAAATTGCGCGTTCGCTTCTTCTTTGCTAAAGCCAAGCACTTCAAACATTTTCTCTTGAATGTCGCGACGATAAATACGCGACGATCCTCCACCAAGCTCATAGCCGTTTAAAACAAGGTCATAAGCTTGTGCGCGAACGTTTTGTGGCTCAGTTGCCAGTTTGTCTAAGTCTTCTTCGAACGGCATGGTGAAGGGATGGTGAGCTGCATAGTAGCGTCCATCTTTTTCGTCGTACTCAAGTAATGGCCAATCGGTAATCCATAAGAATTTATAAACTGCGTTGTCGATTAACGCTAATTCTTTGCCAAATTTCAAGCGAAGTGCGCCTAACGCATCTGCAACTACCGATTTTTTATCTGCAACAAATAATAATAAGTCGCCTGCTTCTGCTTGCGCTCGTTCTGTTAAAGCAGTTGCGGCTTGACCTTCAAAGAATTTAGCGATCGGTCCTTTCACGCCTTCTTCTTCCACTTTCAACCAGGCAAGTCCTTTTGCTCCGTAAACTGCGGCAAAAGCACCTAGCGCGTCAATATCTTTACGAGAATAATTTGCCGCTTGCCCTTTAACATTAATCAGTTTTACTTGACCGCCGTTTTCGATAGCGCCAGTAAAGACTTTGAACGCTGAATCTTTTA
The DNA here is from genome assembly GCF_002009235.1 of Planococcus faecalis. Taxonomy (NCBI): domain Bacteria; kingdom Bacillati; phylum Bacillota; class Bacilli; order Caryophanales; family Caryophanaceae; genus Planococcus; species Planococcus faecalis. The sequence goes on along the minus strand of NZ_CP019401.1, from coordinate 1,475,126 downwards.
CTAGATCCGAAACATCCGTCAACTCTAAACCAAAGCGTACATCTGGTTTGTCTGAACCAAAACGGTCCATTGCTTCTGTGTAGCTCATGCGCTGGAAAGTTGGTTCGATGTCGATTTTTTTCACATCTTTCATCATCTGAACCATTAAGCGTTCATTCATACTGATGATATCTTCCATTGACTGGAAACTCATTTCCATATCGATTTGTGTAAATTCAGGTTGACGATCCGCGCGAAGATCTTCATCACGGAAGCAACGTGCAATTTGGTAATATTTATCAAAGCCAGATACCATCAACATTTGTTTGAATAATTGCGGAGATTGAGGCAAAGCGTAAAATTCGCCATCATGAACTCGGCTTGGTACTAAATAATCACGTGCGCCTTCAGGTGTAGATTTTGTCAAAATCGGTGTTTCCACTTCGATAAAACCTTCTTCGTCCAAAAAGCGACGAATCGATTTTGTCACGTCTGAACGCATTTTGAATGTTTCGTACATCGCAGGACGACGCAAATCCAAGTAACGATATTTCAAGCGTAAATCTTCATTAACATCTGTATTGTCTTCGATGGCAAATGGGGGATTTTTCGCAGCGTTTATTACAGCTGCATGATCTACTTGCACTTCAATTTCGCCAGTTTTCATCGCAGTATTAACTTGGCCTTCCGCTCTTTTGACAACCAGTCCGTCAATATGAACGACAAATTCATTACGTAACGATTCGCCAATGGCAGCGGCTTCTTTTGAAATTTCCGGATTAAACACAACTTGCACAATTCCAGAACGGTCACGGACGTCCACAAAGATTAATCCACCAAGGTCGCGACGTTTTTGTACCCATCCTTTTAATGTGACACGTTGTCCAATAGCCGTTTCGTTCACTTCTCCACAATAATGCGTTCTTGACATATTTATTCCTCCAGTGATTTCTTTTTCAATAAGCTTGCTGCGATTTCTTCGAATGCCATTTCCTGTTGCTCACCCGTCGCCATTTCTTTTAATGCCACTTTGCCGCTCTCAAGTTCCGTTTCACCAATAACGACAACAAATGCAGCTCCTTTACGGTCAGCTGATTTCATTTGCGCTTTTACTTTGCGCCCGGCGAAATCCATGTCAGCCGAAATGCCGTTCAAGCGTAAATCACGAACAACAGCAAAGGCTTTTTTCTTCGTCGTTTCGTCCGTCGCTACTACGTAAACTTCTAAATTATTGGATTGACCAATTTCGACTTTTTCCATTTCAAGCGCTAGTAACAGTCGCTCAATACTCATCGCAAAACCAATTCCAGGTGACTCGGGTCCGCCAAGGTCTTCAACAAGTCCGTTGTAACGTCCTCCACCAGCTAAAGTGGTAATGGCACCAAAGCCTTCCGCATCGCTCATAATTTCAAAAGCGGTATGGTTATAATAATCAAGTCCGCGCACTAAATTCGGATCCACGACAAATTCAATATCCATGCTTGAAAGGTAAGCTTGCACTTCATCAAAATAAGCTTGTGATTCTTCATTTAAATAATCGGCCAGTGACGGCGCTGTTGCCATTAACGGATGTTGACGGTCTACTTTGCAGTCTAGAATACGTAACGGATTTTTCTCGAGACGCGTCTGGCAATCGCTACAAAATTCATTGATACTCGGTTCGAAATGGGTAACCAAGGCTTTTTTGTGTGCTACGCGACTTTCCGTATCACCAAGTGAGTTGATGACTAAGCGTAATTGCTTAAGCCCGACAGCACGGTATACTTCCATTGCCAGTGAAATTACTTCAGCATCGATTGCTGGATCTTTGGAACCAATTGCTTCTACTCCAAATTGGACAAACTGGCGCATGCGCCCTGCTTGTGGACGTTCGTAGCGAAACATTGGACCGGTATAAAATAGTTTTACCGGCTGGTCCGGCATACCAAATAATTTATTCTCAACATAAGAACGAACGACTGAAGCTGTGCCTTCTGGGCGCAATGTTAACGAACGTTCGCCACGATCTTGGAATGTGTACATTTCTTTTTGAACGATATCTGTCGTGTCACCGACACCGCGCTGGAATAATTCCGTGTGTTCAAAAATTGGCGTGCGTATTTCTTTGTATTGGTAAAGTCTGCAGAGGTTATTTATTTTTTGTTCAACTTCTTGCCATTTAGCAGATTGATCGGGCAGCACATCATATGTGCCGCGTGGCGCTTGAATATTCATCTGTTAGTTCACTCCTTTATTTTTCCATACAAAAAAGCTCTCGCCCCTTGCTTTACGCAAGGGACGAGAGCTCGTATTAGCTTCCGCGGTTCCACCCTAGTTGATGCAAAAAATGCATCCTCTCATTCCGGGTAACGGCCGGTTCCGTTTTTTCCTAATAAGCGGCAAGCGCAGTTCAGAAAAAAGCCTCAAAAGTGTTTTTCGTCGCACTTGTCTGCAGGAAAGTTTACAGCCCGAGACTTCCCCTCTCTTTTCAGCCAAATCATGCAATTACTTTCTTTGTCGTCAGCAAATATATAAGGATAATAAATCAATCTTAATAATTTGCCCGTAGCTTGTCAACCTTTTTGACACAAGCGCTGTAATATTTGATACTATTGAAGAGAAGTTCTCTTAGGGGGTAACGCATGAAACACAAGGGCTTAATTGCAATTATTCTATTCTTTTTATTCATAGCCAGTAGCTTTCCGTTGCTAGATAACAATCATGTTTCGGCTGATTCAGGCACAGTTGAAATTACCGGAACCATGGTCAACGTTCGTTCAGGTCCTGGGTTGTCCTACAGCGTCACGGGTGATTTAGAACAAGGGCAGACAGCTTCCGTTATTTCCAAACAAGGTGACTGGTTACAAGTACAGGTCGACCGGCAAGAAGGATGGATTGCTTCGTGGCTAACTGCAGCGTCTGACGAAGACCAAACGGCCACTGGGCAAACAGCTGTCTCTTCTGTCAATGGTCTCAACGTACGTTCGCAAGCTGATTTATCGGCAGCTGTGCTCACCAAAATGGATGCCGGCGATACCGCTGAAATCATTGGCGTGGCGGATGACTGGCTTGAGATTAGTTTTCGTAATACACGCGGATTTGTTTCCAAACAGTATATTGTCTCTAGCGACAAAGACACAACGTCAGAAAAACCGGCAGATTCAGCTGAATCTGAACAAAAGAAAGAACCTATCTCCAAAGTTTCTTCTTTTGAAATCGCAGTCAACACATTAAATATTCGTTCAAAACCTGACCTCAGTTCAAAAATTCAACAGACTGGCACGAAAGGCGAAGTCTTTCCTGTAATTTCTATGGAAGGCCATTGGGTAGAAATCGAATTGGCAAAAGGAAAAAAAGGCTGGGTTTATGCTTTTCACGGCCAATTATCAGATCAGACAGCAGAGACTGTTACAAGTGACGACAAAGAAGCTGTCACAATTTTAACGGATGGCACCAATTTGCGGAGCCAAGCTTCGACTGATTCTGAAGTAGTCAGCCGGGCAGATGCTGGAAATCAGCTAGCCGTCGTTGATAAGCAAGAAGATTGGTATCAAGTTCTTCTCGCCGACGGGCAGACTGCTTTTGTAGCAGAGTGGGTCGTATCTACAGAAGAAACATTTTCCCAAAAAGAACAAGTTGATTCTCCTGACCGCAAAAAAGGAACATTGGACGGTCTGACTATCGTTCTAGATCCGGGTCACGGTGGCAATGACGGTGGTACAGTGGGCGTGCGCAAAACACAAGAAAAAGAGTTAACCTTAAAAACAGCAGAAATTTTATCGCGTCATTTAAATGCAGCAGGTGCAGAAGTTGTTATGACGCGGCAATCAGATACTTACGTCGACCTTCGCACACGCGTCGCTGGAAGTCACCAAGCTGGAGCAGACGCTTTTGTCAGCATCCACTATGATGCGACCGACGACAGCAGCGTCTCCGGATTCACATCGTACTACCAACACGATTTCCAAAAAGAATTAGCCGCCTATTTAAATGAAGAACTTGGCAAAAAATTGACCTTGCAAGACCGTGGCGTTCAGCATGGCAATTACTTGGTATTGCGCGAAAACAAACAGCCTGCCGTTCTAGTCGAACTTGGCTTTTTGAGCAATTTTAACGAAGAACGCGTGTTGACTAGCAGTCAATTCCGCGAACAGGCGGCGCTCGGCCTCTACACTGGTCTAATCAACTATTTCGATGCACAGCTTGTTGAGTAATAAAAGCACGGAGGACATGTCCTTCGTGCTTTTTTCTGTGTATATTTGGCGACCTCCCACTAGATCGCGCGTTTTTCCGCTGGACCGCACTTATCGCGCAAACACCGCTACAGCAAAAAAGAAGCGCAGGCATATTCCGCCTGCGCTTCTCTCAACTGCCTATTTAGATTCAACTAAAATCGTTACGGGGCCATCATTCACTAGCTGAACGTCCATCATGGCACCGAAAACACCCGTTTCGACAACCAGGCCGTACCTTTGTAACGCTTTGTTAAAAGCTAACCAAAGAGGTTCAGCCGTTTCTGGTCGTGCCGCCGCGATAAAACTTGGGCGACGCCCTTTTTTCACATCACCATACAGCGTAAACTGAGAAATCGATAGGATTTCACCGCCGTGATCGAGAATTGATCGGTTCATCTTGCCTTCTTCATCTTCAAACAGACGAAGTTGTGCAATCTTGCCCGCCAAATAATCCGCGTCTTTTTCCGTATCTTCGTGGGTGATGCCAACAAGTAACACATAACCTGATCGGATCGCGCCAGTTACCGCGCCGTCGACTGTCACCGATGCACTTTTAGATCGTTGCAGAACTACTCTCATTAATTTGTCACCCGTAAAACGGAATAAACATCTGGAATCGATTTGATGCGTTCAACAACGCGGTTTAGATGCTTGATGTGAGGAATCATGATCGACAAATTGATCGTCGCAATTTTGTCTTTGTCTGCTCGACCGCTGACCGCTGTAATCGTCGTTTTCGTTTCACTGACCATGTGCATCACTTCATTAATCAATCCGTTGCGGTCGTATGCTTGAACTTCAATATCAATTTGGTAGGATTTGTTATCAGGCGATCCTTCATTTTCCCACTCGACGGGAATAAGTCGGTCGTTTTCTCCAGAGTGGACATTTGGACAATCCGTGCGGTGAACCGAAACGCCACGCCCTTTTGTAATAAACCCGATAATATCGTCACCCGGTACCGGGTTGCAACACTTAGACAAGCGAATCATCATATTATCGATTCCTCTAACAATGACACCGGAATCGGTTTGTTTTTTAGGCACGTTGGATTTCATTTCAACAGTAATTTTTTCAATTGCCTCTTCTTGCTCGCGCTTTTTACGCATTTTTTCAGCTAATCGGTTTACAACTTGTTGAGCCGTAATCCCGTTAAAGCCAACAGCTGCATACATATCGTCTTCGCCTGCAAAATTGAATTTTTCACAAACACGTTTGATGTTTTCATTACTCAGTACTTCTTTTAGAACAAATTCTTGCGCTTTTATTTCTTTTTCAATCAAATCTCGACCTTTTTGGACATTGTCTTCACGCAATTGCTTTTTGAAAAATTGCTTGATTTTATTTTTGGTTTGCGTGGATTTCGCGATTTTCAACCAATCGCGACTTGGACCAAAAGATTGCTTCGAAGTTAAAATTTCCACAATATTACCGGTGTGTAACTCCGTGTCGAGGGGCGCCATCTTGCCGTTTATTTTTGCGCCAATGGTTTTATTGCCAATTTCCGAATGCACACGATAAGCAAAATCGATTGGACAAGAGCCTGCTGGCATTTCAATGACATCGCCTTTTGGTGAAAATACATAAACCATGTCAGAAAACAAATCGTATTTTAACGATTCCATAAATTCTTCAGCATTATCCGATTCGTTCTGGAAATCCAGAATTTCACGGAACCACGACAATCGTGAATCGACAGAACTTTTCGGCTTGTCGATAATCTTGCCTTCTTTATAGGCCCAATGCGCTGCCACACCATACTCCGCAATGCGGTGCATTTCTTCCGTGCGAATTTGTACTTCAAGCGGATCGCCTTGAGGACCAATAACCGTCGTGTGAAGCGACTGGTATAAATTTTGCTTTGGCATGGCGATATAATCTTTAAAACGCCCTGGCATCGGCTTCCAAGTAGAATGAATAATTCCTAGTACCGCGTAGCAATCTTTAATGCTTTCCACTGTTATGCGGACTGCCAGCAAATCATAGATTTCATTAAACTGCTTGTTTTGAATTGCCATTTTCCGGTAAATGCTGTAAATGTGTTTGGGCCGACCGAAAAGATCCGCTTTAATATCGACTTCGTCGAGTTGTACGCGAATCTCACTCATGACCTTATTCAAATAATCTTCTCGTTCGGTACGTTTCTTTTTCATCAAATTGACAATCCGGTAATACTGTTGCGGATTCAAATAACGCAACGCTGTATCTTCCAGTTCCCATTTAATGGTATTGATACCGAGACGGTGCGCAATCGGGGCAAAAATTTCCAGCGTCTCATTAGCTTTAATGCGTTGCTTTTCGACGGTCTGGTATTTCAACGTACGAAGATTGTGCAAACGATCTGCCAATTTAATCAAAATAACACGAATGTCTTGTGCCATTGCGACAAACATTTTGCGGTGATTTTCTGCTTGTTGCTCTTCTTTTGATAAATACTTGATTTTGCTTAACTTCGTCACGCCGTCAACGAGCATGGCAACTTCTTCATCGAAATCACGAACGATGTCTTCACGGCTGACTTCCGTGTCTTCGACTACATCGTGCAAAAAGCCTGCCGCTACTGTAGCCGGGTCCATTTGTAATTCTGCCAGAATCCCTGCCACTTGCACCGGATGCACAATATACGGTTCGCCTGATTTGCGAAACTGTCCCATATGGGCGTCGTACGCAACTTGATAGGCCCTCTTGATTGTTTTCACATGTTCGGCATTCATATAAGACGCAACCATCTCGAATACATCTTCAGCTGTTCTCACTAGATCTTTCGCCATAATTGCCCACCTTGCTTTAAATTTTTCCAAAAGTATATCTTTCTATTATAAAAAACAATGGGGTTAAAAGTAAAGCTTTGTTAGCTGTTCTCTAGCACTTTAATAAATTCCCTGAGATAATCTGGTAAATCAGGCGGACGGCGGCTCGATACTAAGTGCCCATCGACCACCACTGATTCATCAAACCACTCGGCGCCAGCGTTGATCATATCATCTTTTATTCCTGGTGTACTGGTCACTTTTCGACCGGTTAAAATATTGGCGGAAATAAGCACCCAACCTGCGTGACAAATTTGACCAATCGGTTTTTGCTGATCGTCCATACGGCGTACCAACTGTAAAACGTCAGGAAACCGTCGTATTTTGTCTGGTGCCCAACCACCAGGAACGAGAACGGCGTCGTATTCATTGTCAAGCGCTTGTGCATAAGACAAATCAGATGTCGCTGGAACGCCATATTTGCCAATATAATTAACGCCCGATTCTTCTCCTGCAATGTCCACTTGTGCCCCTTCTTCTCGCAATCTTAAAATCGGATACCATAGTTCCAAATCTTCAAAGTCATGATGAATAAAACTCAGCACTTTTTTTCCTGTCAGTCTCATGTGATTGCCTCCTTGTTGATGTATGTTAAAGCAGATGAGAACTCCGCTTTCTAATATTTTCTAAGTGAACCAACTCGCTACCTGCTCCAACAACGACTGCTTGTTCAGCTGAACCGGTGCTGACCAAATTTTGAACGCTTACACTGCTGGCGTGTTGTTCACCGCCAGCTATTGAAAGATCCGTCTCCGCTGTCGTAAACCCTTGAATCTTACCATTACTCAAAGACACACACGCGGCACGGTATTGAACGGCTGAAGCTGGCTGAAGCTTGTAATCATAGTCTGGATCTCCGACAAACAAAAACCGGTTGATCGCCACATTGCGGTAAGCTGAAATGACTAAACTGCGCGGCGCAGAACCTTCGTATAAAGTTGTTTCGATTGGATCAATTGACACTAACCGTTGTGCACGAATGGCAAACGCCGAACGCGATTCGGGATCCTCTTTTTTATGATGACCAATGTGACGGAAATTAAACGACCGGTTATCGTGAACCGATAAATGTCCCGAAATAAAGACATTTGAGGCTGCTGAAGAATTGGCATGCGCTTTAATTTCAATTCCACCAAAACAACGCGCACTCGAATTATTAACTAACCAAACGTAACGGGATCCATCATCTATTTCAAAGCCATTGGAGTTTGAAAACCCTTGCTGATGCGCGCGTCCACTCGGATCACTAAAATGTGAGTTGGTGACAAAAATATAGTCACTATGATGCGTTGTCAATCCGTCGTCGCCAAAACCAGAACCGCTAACGCCATCAAGCCAGACAAAACGACTGCCACTTTTGCCTCGCAATCCATCTCCTGCGTAATTATAAAGCGGTGACGTAATATCAAAACAATGCAGACCTGGATTTAATGCCTCCACATCTTTGACCCAGCCAAATGTTACGTGGGCATAAGTTAAACAGCTGGAATAATTTCCGCCTGCACTGGTTTTTTCGACATCTCCCAAACGTTCTACATGCCAATCAAGCGTCAGCCCTTCTACGGAAATATTGCGGTTACCCATTAAGTAATTGCGGTTGGTCAATAACCGGGTCTTGCGAGAGGCTTTAGGATGCAACTTTAAAACAGTTGCTCCTTTTCCAGCACCCGTCAAACGTGTCCAGGAAGGCAAACGCAGTCCCTTTACAAGATAGACACCTTTTGGAACCTCTACTTGTACTCGGCCTTTGCCAAGTGCTCGTTTGAAAGCATCTGTGCAGTCGGTCTTTCCGTCACCTATCGCGCCGTAATCGGTAACGTTGACGCACTGTATAATCGTCGACTCAAGTTTTCGGTACTCGCTGTCTAGCTGCGCTTTCCATGCTGGGTATAGCTCATTGTCAGAAACACAGGTCTCCGAAGAACGTTCATCTTCCACCGAATATTTTTCAGCTACTAAAGACCACATTTTTTCAGTCATGCTTTTTTTAGGCCTTGCATACTTGCTAAAGACGAACTCTTTTCGGATGTCTTGAAAGAATTGTTCCGTTTCGCAGGTGATTTTTTCAAGAGGGGTGCGGTCGTCTAGTAATTGATCTATCCACGTAGCGTTTAATCGGGGGTTGTGTTGTTTGCTCAGCTTCATTTGGTCACCTCCAATTTATGGCCTTACCTTTGTCCATACCCTGATTCAAGAAAAAAATCCCTTCACCTTAAAAAGGCGAAGAGATCCGGTATTAATATTGCATTAAAGTCGTGACATCATAGCCGCCTAAGTTTTTGCGTCCATCTAAATAAGTCAATTCAATCAAAAATGCGCAGCCAACGACAATTCCGCCAAGCTGTTCTACTAAATTAATCGTCGCACCGATTGTGCCACCTGTTGCAAGCAAATCATCCGTGATCAACACACGTTGTCCCGGTTTGATTGCGTCTTTATGCATCGTTAACACATCTGTCCCGTATTCAAGACCGTATTCGGCTTTGATCACTTCGCGCGGCAACTTGCCTTCTTTACGAACGGGTGCAAAGCCAAGTTCAAGCGCATAAGCAACTGGGCAGCCGATGATAAATCCACGCGCTTCAGGTCCTACAATAACTTCAGCATTTACTGTTTTTGCGTATTCAACGATTTTGTCTGTTGCATACTTATAGGCAGTTCCGTTGTCCATCAATGACGTGATGTCCTTAAAACGAATTCCAGGTTTTGGCCAATCTTCAACAATGGTGATGTACTGTTTTAAATCCATATTTGTTCCTCCTTGGCAGACACTGTCGCATCGAACCACTCTTTTAAATCTTTATAAGACGCATACAAAAGCTTCTGCTCCAGAGCAATCTGCTGCTCGCGACGTTTGTAAATCGGCGCTTCTGACAGATCCTGTTTGCTTGGCGATTGCGCAATCTCGGTAATGCCATTGTTAAGTGTAACAAAACCGAGTTCAAAAAACACCTGCAGCATGAAAAATAATGACTCCCGCGTCCAACCTTTGTGTTTGGCCAGTTCGTCACAATGTTTAGTAAAGTCAAAAGTCCCGCGTTTTTTAATAAACGAAAACAGCCATTTAAATTGTTCACGTGTGGGAATCTGTTCAAAATACTGAGAATCTTTCGCATGAAAATGAGCATACACCCGCTTTGGCTTCATATTTGCTAAAACAGATGCCAATTGCTCTTCTGATTCCGGCAAATCCAATAACACCAAGTGGTCTTTACTTCCTGACATGGCTTTTACTTGAGCAACAGTGCAAATGGGTTGAGCCAATAGGGACTGGAATAATGCGGGTGTTTCTTCTTTAAACGCTAGGAATACTTGGTTTTCTTTCGGGATCAACTTTGACCAACGCGATACTTGGCGAATGCCGCGAATATCAAATAATTGCCATTGATCGGTACGAACGTCTTCCACCATCAATTGCGGTTTTTTCCGACCATTCCATTCATTGACCTGTAAATCACCGATAACATCTATTTTGACATCCGGTGTTAATTCATCACCAACTGAACCGAGACCAAAACCTACAGCGTCTATAGAAGCTGATTGCTGTGTCAGTTCCATCTTCAAGTGATTTTGAGCAGCTCCAATTTTACGAATAGATGCCACATGGACCCCTTCAAGATAAAATTTCGGCTTAGCAAAGCCCATTCCAAAAGGAGCAAGTAAGCGCATGGACTCGATTGCCGTTATGTCGATTTCGTCAAGACGGAGCGGAATATCGATGTTGACAACAGGCAATAACTCTTCTTCCGTTAAGCTAATTTCCGCTTGTTTGTTTAAGCGCTCACGCAAATCATCGACGTCACTTGCCGCAAGCGTCATACCTGCCGCCATTGGATGGCCTCCGAAATGAGGCAAGATGTCGCGGTTTTTAGCAAGTTCGTTATACAAATGAAAGCCTTCAATACTGCGAGCAGAACCTTTTGCTTTGTTGGTTTCAGGATCTACCGACAAAACAATAGACGGGCGATAAAATTTTTCTGTTAGTTTCGAGGCAACGATTCCAACAACACCCGGGTTCCAGCCTTCTTGAGCGACAACTAACACATGCGGCACACCGTCCGGATAACGCTGTTCGACTTGCTGCATCGCTTCTTCTGAAATTTTCTTCACAATCGCTTGCCGCTCTTTGTTTAACACATCTAACCCTGAAGCCAGTGAACGTGCTTCTGCTGGGTCTTCTGTTAAGAACATGCGAACAGCTGGATCAGCATCTTGCAAACGTCCAATGGCATTAATGCGCGGTCCAAACATAAAGCCAATCGTTTCTTCTGTAATGTCTTGCTGTTTAACGCCTGACACTTCGCACAATGCAGCAATGGCAGGACTCGGTGAATCGATAAGTGCAGCTAGTCCTTCTTTGACAAAAATTCGGTTTTCCCCGTGAAGCGGAACAAGATCGGCCACCGTACCGATCGCTGTTAGTTCAATCAAGTGGTCTGGAATTTCCTCGTACAGTGCATGTGCTATTTTAAACGCTACACCAACTCCAGCCAGTTCACCAAACGGATAGTGGCCTTGTGGATGACGCGGGTGAACAACCGCTAGTGCATTTGGTAATTGGTCACCGATATCGTGATGATCACTAATAATAACGTCCATCCCTAAAGCGTTAGCAAAATCAACTTGTTCGATTCCTGAAATGCCATTATCTACCGTGACAATTAGTTTCGTACCCTGATCAAATGCTTGTTGAAACAGTTCACTATTCGGTCCGTACCCATGCTTAAAGCGGTTCGGTATCATAAAGGACACATCGGCCCCTAGATCTTGTAATACGGTCATCATGACGGTTGTACTGGTGACACCATATAGTGATAGGTAAGCCTTTGAGTCTATCGTCAGCTTTTCCCCCACTTCACACCGTGCGTGAGACTTTCACCTCACACGGCGTTCCATCGAAAAAATTTCAAAACTTTGGTAATCTACATAACTTAACAGAATTCACTTGTTCGTTTGTCTGTCTAATCGTCCAATTGGATACTTTGAGATTATTTCTTCATCGCATTCTTTCTTAATAAAATCAGGTGTTATCACACCTGTTTTCTTAATTCGCCTTAACATACGATGGTCTTTCATGCATGCATTCACTTCGTATGCAATGTTCCCCATATCTTCGGAAATCATTGTAGCGGTACGGAAATATTGATGAAGTCCTATTACAGTCGAGTTGTAGAGTGCTATTTTTCTTCCTTGGTCGTTAACACCGCTAACATATCGAATCCCGTTTATGATTTGCTTCAAGTTTTTCTTTGTGCGTCGAACTGCTTTGTCGCACATCTGACTTTTCACAACCCATTTCTCACCTTTTGGCATTAACTTCATCTTAAACCCTATGAATTCTGAGTAGTGCTTGTCTGTTATACATTTATAAGTCTTTGAAATTTCCGACTAGAGCCTATTCCTCCACCAATTATTATCATGGTTTCAAAGGTACTATGGCTCCACTCTCACGAATGGTAAATCAGTTTTAATAGGTTGCCCCTTTATATACCGAACTGTTTCGTAGGTAGATTAATACCTCCACATCCTTCGCTTTCCACGTTCCAATTTCTTTATCCTTACATGTATCCTTAGGTTTCTCCTATGGTCCTGTATGCTTGAACTTGCCTATAACAAGTTATGGGGTTTCATAACGCCAGATTTTTACTCGCCCACACATACGATGGCACTGCCACCTGTCACATTTCCGTGACAACTACGTCTAGACCCGTACATTCAGAGATTCGTCAGTGCTTCTGCAGCACATTCTAACCATAGATACTTTATGGACTCCCGGCATATAGGAAACACCATCCACCTCTGGACAGCTTTCGTGTCGGGTACTCGCTATGCTTTCCCTAACTTACGGTCTCTCTCTGCCGACTTCACCGAGCTTCATACCTTTCAATTTAACCATTGAGAAGGCATGTCGGAGGATCAGAGTAGGCGTTTCAAGGCGTTACCCTATCATTCCACCTATCAAGAAATCAGTTCTCCTAGGGATTTTAATGGACTCCCTAGTGTCTAACCTTTTCAGTTAGAAACGTGTCGCACCCGCGTCGTAATCGCCATAGACAACAATTTTTTCTTGATTATCAATCGCCTGTCGAATACGCTCGACAGCTAGATCCATGTCTTTCATCAAATACGGATCGTGCATGCAAGTTGCATCCATTTGCATAAATGTCCGAGCCGCGTCAGCTGTATTCAAGCCCCGTGTCACCAAAATTTTAGCCAGCACTGACGATAGGTTTAATTCTTTTTGGATTTCTTGAACTGTTTGTTCATCTGGCGTCGTCAAGCGCCATCTTTTTCTAGATTCAATCATTGGTATCACTTCCTCACCGATCTATTATACAGCAAAAAATCACAGACAAAAACCTTTCGGCGTCTCTACCGAAAGGTTCCTTTTTTAGATTTCATCTTTTCTTGTATCAACTACTGGTTCTACTCGTAAATCATTGACTACTGGTTCGTTTGTAACAATTTGGGGTTCTGGTTGGATGCCGACTTTTTGGTATGCACCAATTTCGTTTTGTTGTGTAGCGATTAACGTTTCTTTTACCGCCACTTCTTTTTGAAGCACTTTGATTTTACGTTGCAGCTGGTAATTGCGCATAATAGCTAGCACGCTGCTGAGTAAGAATCCCAGTAATGCTGATGCCAGAATTACCAAGATCAACGGCCATTCGGCTTCGCCAAATACGTAATTGACGGGTACATCCTCCACATTGACAACTGCAAACACGGCGATGATTACTGCGAAAATAAGTCCGATTAAAAGTAGCCATTGTAATTTCATTGCTATTCCCCCTTTAAGTTTAAAAAAATGGAACAAGGTCATTGTCATTATACCCTGTTCCATTGCTATTTTAAACTTATACTACAGGCTCATCAGAACCCCATTTAGATTCTTGTTCTTTCTTCTCGATATCGATCGGTCCTTTTTTCTTCAACTCCCCTTTTTTCAGCACTAGCCATAGCTGCGCTGCAATAAAGATCGAAGAATAGGTACCGGCAATCAAACCGATTAATAACGCAATGGAGAAGTTTGTAATCGATGGCGCACCAAAAATTAATAGCGCGATTACGACTAATAATACCGTTAATACCGTATTTACCGATCGACCAAGCGTTTGACGAAGCGATACGTTAACGACTTTTTCCAATTGTTCTACTGAATCAATTTTTTTCATGCGTTTCATGTTTTCACGGATTCGGTCAAATGTCACAATCGTGTCATTGATCGAGTAACCGATAATGGTCAATACCGCTGCGATAAAGGTAATGTCTACTTCTAGTCGGAGCATACTGAAAATAGCAACGATAAAGAATGCATCGTGAATTAATGCAACAACCGATGCCACACCCATACGCCATTCAAAACGGAAAGCTACATATATAATTATGCCAAGCGCAGCAATGGACAATGCATACAATGCATTTTTCGCCAATTCCTGACCCACTGTGGCTGATACCGTTGAAACGTTTGGTTCAGAACCAAATTCTTCAATAGCTGTCGCTTTCAAGCTATTGATTTCTTCTTGACTAAATTCTTCATTGTAACGAGCTACACCGATATTCGATTCATCACCTGAAATGACGATATCGTCTGTTTCAAAGCCTGCACCATCTAAGAAGCTTTGTACTTCTTCTTTCGTCAATGCTGCTTCTGAAGCAATTTCAACACGTGTTCCACTCGAGAAATCGATTCCTAAGTTCAAACGGAACACACCAAGAACAGCCATTCCAGCAACGATTAAAACAATCGAAGCCAAGAAGAATTTATTGCGATTGCCTGCAAAATCAAACCGGTCAAAACGAGTTGAAAGATCGGTAATCTCTAAACCTTCTTCTGGTGAGTGGATAACTGACTTTTTTAACCCAAACAATCCGGGTTTGTGGTCGAGTGCTCCGCTGTTGACCCATAGACCAAGCAATAGACGCGATCCCCAAACAGCTGTTAAAAAGCTGACCAAAATAGAGATAATCAATAGCGTCGCAAACCCTTTGACGGAACTTGTTCCGAAATAGAACAAAACAATCGCTGCCAATAAGGTCGTCACGTTGGCATCAATAATTGCCGAGAATGACGAACGTGCCCCGACTTTGAAAGCTTCTTTTACTGACTTGCCGACACGCATTTCTTCACGAATTCGCTCATACGTGATGATGTTGGCATCTACTGCCATCCCGACACCGAGCATGATTGCCGCGATACCTGGTAACGTCAGAACGCCGCCAATCCATTCAAATACCAACAGAATTAAGTACACATACGCTGACAACGTAACCACTGCGACCATTCCTGGTAAGCGGTAATAAATAAGCATAAATAGTAACACTAATGCTATACCGACAGCAGCTGCGACCATCGTCTGATCAAGTGCTTGTTCACCAAACTGAGCACCAACAGAAGTCGAGTAGATTTCTGTCAAACTTACCGGCAAAGCACCTGCATTCAAGATTCCTGATAGATTTTGTGTTTCTTCTACAGTAAACGATCCTGAAATTTCAACAGATGGTGATGAAATACGCTGACTAACACTCGGTGCTGAAACAAATTTCGGATCTGCTTTTAAGCGTTCTTCTGCGAACGAATCGACACCTTCTTCAAAATCAAGCCAGATGACCAAGACATTGTCAGGTGCTGGCATTTGCGAAATACTTTCTGTCACTTCGGCAAATTTTCCTGGGTCATTTAATTCCAATGTGACAATAGGATTGCCATTCGAATCAAAAGTTCCCGTTGCGCCACCTTGCTTCAAGTCATTTCCAGCAAGCAGCAAATTATCTTCCGCATCACGGAACGTTAAATTTGCTTCAGTCGACAGCAATTCACGCGCTGACGATTGATCTTCGACTCCCGCTAATTGAACACGAATGCGGTTGTCTCCTTCAATCTGAATAACGGGCTCACTGACACCGAGTACGTTGATTCGGTTCATCAATGCATCGGTTGTGTCCGTCAACACACTTTCTGTAATTTCTTGGCCGTCTTCAAGTGCTGTCACTTCGTAAAGCACTTCAAAACCACCTTGTAAATCCAACCCTAATTTAATGTCTTTTGCGATGGGTAAACTCGTAGTGCCAATAATTCCTATCAGTGCAATGACTAGTAAGAAAAAGGCAATAATACGACCTCTTGCTTTCATATGTAAATTTCCTCCTCAGGTGTGTAAAACACAGCACTATCATTATGAAACAGCTGCCGAATACTGTCAAATTGCACTTCATGAATTGAAGTTTGTTTCTCTAGTTAGACTGGGTTGATGAAATCACTCAAGCTAGTACTTTGCGGCTAAGTTTGCGCATCGATGCAGGAGCATCCCTTTGCCATTTGCCGCCTTAGGTTCTTGTAAATGTATTTGTACATTTTCAAGCGTCGGCACTTAAAACGATAGCCGCAGTAAGAAAATATACGTGCTAAAACTGGTTTATTTTTTCGGAGACGGTCTTAAAAGGTGTTCGATATTTTCAAGTGTGCTGACGTCATTCCAACGCGCTTTTTTCAGCGCTTCTACTTGGTGGTAAGCTAAAAAATCCGAAGCAGTCATATCCATAATGTCGTTAATCATTTCGTAAAGGTGCATCGTCTCTATATCTTTTTTTCGCCATTTTTTCTTAACACAAAATTCCCATAGATCGGCTTCTGTAAATGTATCGTATTGAAAGTGGTGGAATTCACTGCATTTGCTTTCGAGTGCCGGCAAAACGAATTCAAATTGATGGGGATAACTCGTCATGCGTATACTCCTTTCCGATGTACTGTACCCATTGTACCTTGTAACTGGAAAATTTAGAATAAGGACAGAATGTTTAATTAAAAAAATCGCCTTCAAAATCGAAGGCGAACTTTTATTTGGTTTAGATTGTTGCTTTTGCTGAATCCACTACACGTGCGATTGCTTGACGCTCAAACTGCAAGCGCGTGCCATCCGCTACGGTGATGAAGATTGTCGCATCATCAACTGCATCCACAAGGCCGTGTAAGCCGCCGATTGTGACAATGCGGTCGCCACGTCTTAGTTCTGTCTGCATGTTCTTTGTTGCTTTTTGGCGTTTTTGGGCAGGACGGATGATGAAAAACCACATTAGCAAGAACATCAATAGTAAAGGTGATAACGCAATTAACGTTTCCATTATTCAATTTCCCCCTTTCACTTTCTCTATTCTCGTACAAACTCAGAAATTTTTAGCATTGGGTTTGTTGAAACCGTACGCTTCGAAAAATTCTTCGCGGAAATCTCCCAGGCGGTCTTCACGAATTGCTTGACGCACCTGTCCCATTAAGTTTAACAGAAATTGCAGGTTATGATAACTAGTAAGCCTAATTCCGAATGTTTCGTCTGCGCGAATCAAGTGATGAACATAGGCACGCGAATAATTTGTGCATGTGTAACAATCGCATTTGTCATCAATTGGACCAAAATCACGCTTAAACGCCGCGTTTTTAATGTTCAAACGACCGGTACTTGTCATCAATGTACCGTTTCGAGCAATCCGTGTCGGTAAGACACAATCAAACATATCAATGCCGCGAATGGCACCGTCGATAAGTGAATCGGGTGAACCAACCCCCATTAAATAACGCGGCTTATCAGCTGGCATTAACGGTGTTGTATATTCTAACGCACGGTTCATGACGTCTTTTGGTTCACCAACTGACAATCCGCCAATTGCGTAACCCGGGAAATCCAGTGACACAAGGTCTTGTGCACTTTGCTTACGCAAGTCTTCAAATTCGCCGCCTTGGATAATGCCAAATAACGCTTGGTCTTGTGGACGCTGATGCGCTTCAAGGCAACGTTCTGCCCAGCGCGACGTACGCTCTACACTGGATTTCATGTATTCGTGTGTTGCTGGGAAGGGCGGACATTCGTCAAAGGCCATCATGATGTCAGATCCTAAATCGTTTTGAATATGCATAGCCTTTTCAGGACTTAAAAATAATTTATCGCCGTTCATGTGGTTACGGAAATGAACGCCTTCTTCTTTAATGTTGCGGAATTCACTTAGTGAAAATACTTGAAAACCACCAGAATCCGTCAAAATCGGGCGATCCCAGTTCATGAATTTATGCAATCCACCCGCTTCTTTAATGACATCATTTCCGGGACGCAACCATAAATGATACGTGTTGCTTAAAATAATCCCAGCGTTCATGGCTTTTAATTCTTCTGGTGACATGGTTTTAACGGTCGCTTGCGTTCCGACTGGCATAAATGCCGGTGTTTCGAAAGAACCGTGCGGTGTATGGACGATTCCAAGTCGTGCACCTGTTTGTTTACAGGTTTTGATGTGTTCGTACGTAACTGCTGCTGTCATGGATGAGTCTCCTTTTTCTGTGGTTCAATAAACATCGCATCGCCAAAGCTGAAAAAGCGGTAACGTTCATCTACTGCTTGGTTGTAGGCGTTTAAGATATAATCGCGGCTCGACAATGCGCTAACGAGCATGACCAAAGTCGATTTCGGCAAATGGAAATTGGTAATTAAGCCGTCTACCGCTTTGAATTCATAACCCGGAAAAATAAAAATATCCGTCCAGCCACTATCTTCTTGTAATTTGCCGTCAAATTTTTGAGCGACCGATTCAAGCGTCCGTGTCGACGTGGTGCCAACCGACACAATTCGTCCACCATTCTGTTTGGTTTTATTGATCATATCGGCTGTTTCTTTTGGTATTCGGTAAAATTCCGAATGCATTTCGTGGTCTTCGATCGAATCGACCGACACCGGACGGAAAGTTCCGAGTCCCACATGAAGTGTGATAAATGCGATGTTCACGCCTTTATCACGAATTTGTTCCAACAACTCGTCGGTAAAATGAAGTCCAGCAGTTGGAGCTGCAGCACTTCCTCGCTCTTTTGCAAAAACAGTTTGATAACGGTCTTGGTCTTCTAATTTTTCGCGGATATAAGGCGGCAACGGCATTTCGCCGAGCTGATCCAAAATTTCGTAAAAAATTCCGTCGTAAATCATTTTAAAATGACGGCCCCCGTGATCTAATATGCCGGTACATTCAGCACGCAACAAGCCATCGCCAAAAGAAACAACCGTTCCGACTTTCACTTTTTTCGCAGGCTTCGTCAGCGTTTCCCACACATCGTCCTCCACTTGCTTTAATAGCAATAATTCGATATTGGCACCTGTGTCTTCTTTGACGCCCATTAACCGTGCAGGTAACACGCGCGTATCGTTTAATACGAGTGTATCGCCTTTATGCAAATAGTCGATAATGTCGCGGAAATGGCGGTGCGACGTCTGTCCTGTTTCTTTATTCATCACCAATAGCCGACTTGACGTCCGGTCAAGTAACGGTGTTTGTGCAATCAATTCTTCAGGCAAGTCAAAATCATAATCTTGTATGTTTAATGTTGTGTTTGGTGTAGTTAGTTTTGTCATTCAGGCATCTCCATTTTAAAGTGTTCATAGGCAAGTTGGGTGACAGTGCGTCCTCTTGGTGTCCGTTGAATAAAACCAATCTGCAGCAAATACGGTTCGTAGACGTCTTCAATGGTCGTCGACTCTTCTCCGATACTTGCAGCGATGGTATCCAGTCCAACCGGACCGCCGCGAAAGCGTTCAATCATGCCTGTCAATAATTTATGATCAATGTGATCGAGTCCGAGTGGGTCCACTTGCAGCATTTCAAGTGCTTGTTCCGCCATGTCCATCGTAATCGAACCCGTTCCGCGAACTTGTGCATAATCTCGTACGCGCTTAAGTAAGCGGTTGGCAATACGCGGTGTCCCACGAGATCGACGCGCAATCTCAACAGCCGCATTCGGATCGATATCGGCTTCAAACAGTTTCGAACTACGGACAACAATTTCAGTCAATGCTTCTGTGTCGTAATACTCAAGACGAGACAATACTCCGAAACGGTCACGAAGTGGAGCTGATAAAGCACCAGCACGTGTCGTCGCACCGATTAACGTAAAGGGTGGTAAATCTAAACGCACCGATCTCGCAGTAGGTCCTTTACCAACGACAATATCGATACAAAAGTCTTCCATCGCTGGGTACAACACTTCTTCAATTGCTCGGTTTAACCGGTGGATTTCGTCAATAAACAAGACGTCTCCGGGCTCGAGTGACGATACAATCGCTGCTAAATCGCCGGGACGTTCGATTGCGGGCCCACTCGTCATTTTCACATTTACTTCCATTTCATTGGCGATAACAGCAGCCAATGTCGTTTTGCCAAGTCCAGGAGGCCCGTATAACAAGACATGGTCCAAACTTTCTTGACGCATTTTCGCAGCTTCAATGAAAATCTGCAAATTGTGTTTTACTTTATGCTGCCCAATATACTGAGACAAGTATTGGGGACGCAGCGATTGCTCGAAGCGGTCATCAAACTCTGTTACTTCACTGTCTATAATGCGGTCTTCCATGCCGTCCGCCTCCTTTCATCAGTTTTGTTTAAGCAGTAGCTGCAGTGCTTTTTTCATAAAGCCTTCGGTATCTAAATCCAACTCGCGCAATTGTGGTTTCACTTTATTGATTTCACGTTCTGAATACCCGAGAGCTCCAAGTGCTAGCATCGCTTCTTCAAGCTCAACTAGGTCGTTTGATAAGAGCGTGGTAGTTTCTTCTGAATCGAATGGATCACCGAAAAACTCAGTCAACTTGCCTTTCAAATCCAAAATCATTTGACGAGCTGTTTTTTTGCCGACTCC
Source organism: Planococcus faecalis (assembly GCF_002009235.1). Classification (NCBI taxonomy): domain Bacteria; kingdom Bacillati; phylum Bacillota; class Bacilli; order Caryophanales; family Caryophanaceae; genus Planococcus; species Planococcus faecalis. Next base: position 1,454,457 of record NZ_CP019401.1, on the reverse strand, counting down.
AGGGAATTTTACTAAATACGATTCATCTTCGCGTTCGATCGCTTCGATGACGTGTTGCGGTTGTCCACTGGCCAAAATAGCGAGCGCACCTTTTGGACCAATACCCGATACCGAAATTAGCTTACGAAACAATTCACGTTGCTCAAATGTCGGAAAGCCAAATAACAACTGCGCATCTTCACGCACGTGGTGATGCAAGAACACTTGCAAATCTTCTGTGCCGAACGAATACGGGTTTGGCGCAAAAATCTGCCAGCCGATTCCTTGCTGTTCTATCACTAAATATTCAGGCGTTACGCGTGTAACTTTGCCTTTTATGTAATCGTACATGGACAGTCTCTCCTCCAATTCAACTCACTAATTATAGCATATTCGCACACTTAAACGAAATAAACCCACTGTTGTTCAGCACATGTTAAGATGTTCTTAACAAGTTGATAAGCGAGGGATCTTTATGAAAAAACTATTCGGTGAACAACGGCGCCAGTTTCTGTTGGAAAAAATAAAATCGTCAAACGAACCCATGACAGGCAGTGATTTGGCTGCATTGGCAAATGTGTCACGACAAGTGATCGTTGGTGACATGACCTTGCTCAAAGCAAAAGGCGAGCCAATTATCGCCACTAGCCAAGGCTATTTGTTCCTAGCTGAGCGCGTGACTGAACTAGCTACCCGGCGCATCGCTTGCCGCCACCAAGGTGAAGACACCGAACGCGAGTTAAAACTTTTGGTCCGAGCAGGCGTTACCGTAAAAGATGTGTCGATTGAGCATCCGGTATACGGTGAACTAACCGCTGGTATTCACGTAGCAACAGTCGAACAAGTCGAGGCCTTTATGCAACGCGTCCATGACACCGGTGCTAGTTATTTGCTGGAGCTAACAGACGGCACACATCTTCATACCATTACAGCAGCAAATCACGTGACACTTGAAAAAGCCATCAATGATATGCGAGACAATGGATTTTTGCTAGAGGAAAGCGAATAAAATTTAGTGACAACCCGTCCACCTGAACATAGGTAGACGGGTTTTGCCATAAAAAAGCCCTGCAGCATTTTCCGCTACAGGGCTTGTCGTTGATCATTTGTACGTGTAGTACGATCCGAGTGTTTTAACGGTGCACCCAAGAGCGGCAAGCTCTTCAAAAGCCCCACGCATCATCGCATCTTTTTCTTCTGCTAAGACGTCCGCAATAAAGAAATAATCACCTAGCCCCGTTTTCAATGGACGTGACTCGATTTTACTCAAGTTTAGGCGGCGCCATGCAAAAACAGACAAAATTTGGTGCAAGACACCCGAACGGTCATCATCTGGTGGCGTAATCATTAACGTTGTTTTGATTTGATCGTCATGCGCCGGGTCTGTCAGTTTGTGATCAGACTTTGACAACACGAAAAAGCGGGTATGGTTAAAATGGAAATCGTGAATATCCCGTTGCAAAATATCCAACCCGTATTTATACGCAGAGAATTCATTGCCAATCGCTGCGATGTTGCGTTCCGGTAATTCCGAAACCATTTTAGCTGCAGCCGCTGTTGAACTGTATTGTTCTAACGGCGTATTTTTGTATGTATAAAAAAGATATTTGTGGCATTGCGCCAAAGCGTGTGGATGCGAATAAATCGCTTCAAACGATTCCGCGTTGCGGTTTTCAGGGTGCACCAACAAATGTTGTTCGATTGAAGATAATACTTCAGCCGTCACATACAATTGCGCTTCGTGGAATAAATAATCCACAGTCAGTGGAACCGATCCTTCTAACGCATTTTCCAGCGGCACGACAGCGTAATCTACGCTGCCTTCTGCCACTGCTTCTATGCATTCAGGAATGGTTGTAAAAGGTACCAGTGTCTCTCCGGGGAAAACTTTTGTTGCCGCAAGGTGTGTAAATGACGCTTCCGGCCCTAAATATGAAATTCGTTTACTTACAGCGTGTCCAGTCATTTAAACATTCCTCCATTAAGATGCTCCACTTGATACCACATCAGCCGACTCGACAAAATCGAGTTTTTTTAGCTGGTGCAAAAATACGTCCAAATCCCCATCCATTGCCGTTACGTCCAGAGACAAAGTCACGTTCGCCCGTCCTTGAATTGGAATCGTTTGGTGGATGGTCAAAATATTACAGCCATTTTCAGCAACTGCCTGCAAAAGTGTCGCGAGGGTTCCTGAGCGGTCTTCTAATTGTAAGAAAACCGTCAAGATCCGTTCTTTGACAATCGAATGGAACGGAAAAACAGCGTCCCGATATTTATAAAACGCAGAGCGTGAAAGACCTGTTTTGTTGACTGCGTCCATAATGGACATGCGATCGTTTTGCAGCATTTTTTTCACTTCGAGCGTTTTTTGCATCGCTTCTGTCAAAACATCTTCACGCACTAAATAATACCGTTGCTCCGAAATGTCCTTCATTCAAGCTACCTCCGCATCAATCCATAAATTCAAATTCGAATTCAAGCAAGCGAACCGTGTCGCCATTTTCTGCTCCACGTTCACGAAGAGCGTCATCAATTCCCATACCGCGCATTTGGCGAGAAAAACGGCGAATTGAATCTTCACGAGAAAAGTCCGTCATCTTGAACATCCGTTCAATGGCATAGCCAGTCAAGATGAACGCACCATCAGGACCACGCGTAATGTCAAAGCCATCTGCATCCGTTTCGTGTTTGTAAAGAACAGTGCTTTCTGAATCGGCTTCTTCTTCGTCGATCAATGGGAACTCCGGCGTTACTTCAATAACGTCAGCAATAGCGAACAATAAGTTATTCAACCCTTTTCGTGACAATGCAGAGATTGGGAAAATGCGTGCATCTTCCGGTAATTTCTCACGGAATTTCGCTAAGTTCTCTTCAGAATCGGGCATATCCATTTTGTTGGCAACAATCAATTGCGGACGTTCCGTCAAGCGCATGTTGTATTGTTTTAATTCTTCGTTAATCGTTACATAATCGTCGTAAGCGTCGCGACCTTCAAGACCGGACATGTCAATCACGTGAATAATCACACGCGTACGTTCGATATGACGCAAGAATTGATGACCAAGACCAACTCCTTGGTGAGCGCCTTCGATTAATCCAGGAAGATCGGCCATAACAAAGCTGCGTTGATCTTCTGTTTCAACCATGCCCAAGTTTGGAACAATTGTTGTAAAATGGTATTCAGCAATTTTCGGCTTCGCTGCAGAAACGACGGACAAAAGAGTCGATTTCCCGACACTCGGGAATCCTACAAGTCCAGCATCTGCCAATACTTTCAATTCCAAAATAACGTTACGCTCATAACCCGGTTCGCCTTTTTCAGACAGTTCCGGTGCAGGGTTTGCAGGCGTCGCAAAACGTGAGTTCCCACGTCCGCCGCGTCCGCCTTTAGCGATAACAGCTGTTTGGCCATGTTCGACTAAATCCGCAATGGTTTCACCGGTATCGACGTCTTTTACTACTGTGCCTGGTGGAACTTTAATAAACGTGTCTTCTGCTTTAGCACCGTGCTGGTTTTTGCTCATGCCGTGTGTTCCACGTTCTGCTTTAAAAATCCGTTTGTAACGGAAATCCATTAGCGTACGAAGTCCCTCTTCAACGATAAAAACGATATTTCCGCCTTTACCACCATCTCCGCCGGCAGGTCCGCCGTTTGGTACATATTTTTCGCGACGGAATGCAACCATGCCATCTCCGCCGTCGCCACCTCTAACATAAACTTTTACGTGATCGACAAACATATTATCCCTCCATCTGTGCGCGAACAACAATCATAACGCTGTCTTCGCTGCACTCTTTTGTTACCGTGAATCCAGCTGATTCCACTAGTTCTAAATCTAGCCAACTCCCTGGACCTGTAATGCTTATTTCAAAAAACGAGCTACTGGATGTCAATAAAATTTCGCTACTGTACACCTCATATGGAGTCAGGTGTAGTTTTGCTGATTGAACGAAATCCTCTAGAAAACACCGCAATTCGGCGTCTTTCTGTGCAGGTGCCTGAACCGCTAAACACATTACCTGAAAATCAAATTCCAGAAAGCGCCAATTTGCCGTCAACAGCCATTCTTCTGTCAGCGGCAGACCGATGTCGGCCAGCCGACTGGCATGCATAGACGCTTCGGCATGCGAACGAATTATCGCTTGCGCCTCTTGTAGACGGCCAAGATCCAAATTCATTTTGATTAATTGAAGTTCGTTTAAAAAATCATGGCGCGCATGCCGAAGCGATTGTGCCACTGTCATTGGTTTTTCCATACGTCACGTCCCGATTCAGCTTCTTATTTCAGTATACCAACAATTCGCAGCAAATTCCTAAAATAATGTGTTCTGCTCGTCTCGCAGACGGTGCCTATTATTTTCAAAAGAAAAAGGACTGCGAAAGCAGCCCTTTTCGTTTTGTATTAAGCTTCTTGTGCAACTGGATATACGCTAACTTTTTTCTTATCGCGTCCGTAACGTTCAAAACGTACGATTCCGTCGATTTTAGCAAAAAGTGTATCGTCTCCGCCGCGTCCAACGTTCTCGCCCGGATAAATTTTAGTACCGCGTTGACGGTATAAAATTGAACCACCAGTAACTTCTTGGCCGTCTGCACGTTTTGCGCCAAGGCGTTTAGATTCAGAGTCACGTCCGTTTCTCGTTGAACCTACACCTTTTTTGGATGCAAAAAACTGAAGATCTAATCTTAACATTCTGTCCCACCTCCTAAGCTGTGAAGGTTATTTTAATATATTCTTCATAGTCTTGTTCAATCGTTTTTAACGAAACAATCATTGCGCGTACTAGCAGTTGAACCTGCTCGTCCGTCTTGTCATTCAGGTTGTTCGGAAAACTGACTTTTAAAAAGCCGCTGTTTGCCTGCTGAATTTCTGGTTCGATTCCCGTCAGCTCCATGATGGCGTTCACCGCTCCAAAAGAGACAGCAGACGCTCCAGCACATACGAGGTCTTGCCCATGTTCAGCATAATCCGCATGGCCTGACATTTCAAAAGACGAAATGCGTTTTGACGTTTCCTTTACAGTTACAAGTATCATTCTTACAGGTTAATCGCATCGATAGTCAATTTCGTGTATGGCTGACGATGACCTTTTTTTCTATGGTAGTTCTTTTTCGCTTTATAAGTGAAAACTGTGATCTTTTTAGCGCGGCCGTTTTTAACAACTTTAGCCGTAACAGTAGCTCCTTCAACAAAAGGAACACCCACTTTAGTATCATCTCCACCTACAAATAGAACTTTATCAAAAGTGATCACGTCACCAGCTTCTCCAGTTAATTTCTCAACGTAGATTTCTTGGCCCGCTTCAACTTTGATTTGTTTTCCACCAGTTTCAATAATTGCGTACATATCCTTGCACCTCCTCTAAGATTAAGACTCGCCTATTCAGGTGACTTGCCGAAGCAACTTCTTAATGTAACCTGATTCGAGCGGTTGCAGCACGGTGCGCTACAAACATAACATTAGAATAATACCATGCGGCAACTAGTCGAGTCAATAGACAATGTTAGTTTTCATGAAATTGCTTGTGCGGCTTGGAGTTTTTATTTGTGCGAGGTGCGGTCATCCCGGCGCGAGGTGCGGTCTTTCGCGTTTGAGGTGCGGTCACTTATAAACGCGACCAAAATAAGCTCTTAGTAAATCACGATTTTCAATAATCTGTCGCTTGCCTCGTACATTACTCTTGGGTGCTGATTTTTCGAGTAGCCGGTACAACACGTATTTGTCTTTGACACCAAGCAGCTGGTACGCAACCCGCGTGTCGAGTTTATTGCCAAACAGCACTGCGTATTCTTGCAGCGTGACTTCGTGTGCATCGCGCGAAGTAAACTCACATCCGTCGCAATGCCATTTACGTTCTTGCCAGAAGAGTGGACAGTTGCGGCATGTTGGACAAGTCACACCAAGACGCAGTGAATCGAGCGTGATTTTCTGGCGCTCGAGCCAGTGGCGATTGGTATTGCGCATGGGCAATCCCTGCAGCTTTGCTGTTATTGTCGCGACATTAAAAAGTTTCGCTCCGTGCGCTAGTTGCTCTTAATGAAACGGCAAATAATCGAGCGATACGACCGGATACTGTTTTGGCGCCTCCACTACTTTTCCTGAGCGACTCGCCAAAACGATGACGCCGTGTACGGGAACGCCGAGAAATCCAGAAGCTGCCTTTACCGCCCGGTGCAATTGTGCTTCTGGATTACGCATTCCTTCCCTGCGTCCATCAATCATTCGGTGAAACTGAAAATTCACTGAGTCAAAATAAAATTCGCCGATCATGTTCTTTACTTCCAGCACACAAATAAAATCCGCGTGTACGAGCAATAAGTCAATTTGCGCATTTCCTTCTTTATATGGCATATGTACATCGCTCAGAAAAATTGCTCCTGGTAAATCCAACTCTCTTTTCAATAAACTTGCCGTACGCTGTTCACCACTTGCACCTGCTAAAGAATTTTTCAGTTCAGACAACACGACTTGCTTTGATTCATGCGCTACACACAAACGTTCCGCCGCGACCATTTGCATCAGTAAAAATTCGTTCATTCGACACCTCCCAAAAGTTTTAAAAAAAGCCTTCGCTCCAATAGCGAAGGCTCAGAATATGTTATTTTGTAAAAACGGCTTTGATTTTTGTAAACAAGCTTGGTGGCGCTTTTTCCATGCTCATTAATGGCACTGATTCTCCGAGTAAGCGGCGCGCAATGTTGCGGTAGCCAAGTGCTGCGGTGTTTGACGGATCCATCACGATCGGTTCGCCTTTGTTTGAGCTCGAAATAACGCGCTCGTCATCTGCGATAATCCCCAAAAGGTCAATCGATAAATGCGTTGTAATTTCATTGACATCTAACGCTTCTCCCGCTTTCATCAAATGTGGACGAATGCGGTTGATGATCAAACGCGGTGCGTCGATGTTTTCTTCAAGTTCCAGTAACCCAATGATGCGATCAGCGTCACGAACAGCTGAAATTTCAGGAGTTGTCACGACAATTGCGTGGTCTGCTCCAGCTACGGCATTTTTATAGCCTTGCTCAATACCGGCTGGGCAATCGATGATAACAAAATCGTAATCTTTTTTCAGTTCCGTTACCAATTCTTTCATTTGTTCAGGGTTGACGTCATTTTTATCAGCCGTTTGTGCAGCTGGCAATAAATACAACATATCTTCAAACCGTTTGTCTTTAACAAGGGCTTGATGCACTTTGCAACGGCCTTCTAAGACATCGATCAAATCGTAGATAATGCGATTTTCTAAACCGAGAATAACGTCTAGATTGCGTAATCCAATATCGGTGTCGATTAGGCATACCCTTTTTCCTTGAAGAGCCAATGCAGTGCCGAGGTTGGCGGTTGTCGTCGTTTTACCGACGCCTCCCTTGCCTGATGTTATTACGATAGCTTCTCCCACACTAGCTTCCTCCTTTAAACGTTGAAATTTGCGGACGAATAAACCGCAATTCCTGCAAACGGTCAATGATGATTGTGCCATTTGTATGTAAATAAGCGCATTCCATTTCCGGTTGTTCCGAAAGACTAGACAATTCGTCTGTCATCGTTTCCAATTCGTCGTGAATTTTCAATTGCGTTGCTTCTAACCACGATGCCGCAATAACTGCGTCACGATTGCCCTTTGTCCCTGCATGCGCCGCGCCTTTTAGTCGGCCCAGTACATAGACACTGCCGCCTGCTTCTACCCGACCATTGGGGTTAACATCTCCAATAACGACCAAATCGCCTTCAGCTTTAATCACTTGACCCGACCGAACAATGCCGACATAGGTTTCCGACTGACTTTCAAGAATTTTTTGTTCACTTTCTTGAACTGTCAAGATATCACTTGTCGTTGCGATTACCTTTAAATGAGGATTTGTTGACACCACTTTGCTTAGTTCTTGAATCTGGCTGTCTGTGCAATAGCGTTTGTTCAAATGCACCGTGACTTCGGTATCGCTGTCAAGCGCAGGATCCGATACTTTCGCTGCTACTTCAACCAATAAATCCGCATACGCACATTGATCGTCAAGATACAGCACAAGTCCTTTATTTTTCCCTTTAATCGTAACGAGATTTTTCAAAAAAATGTCACCTGCGCTTTCATTAATATAACCCTATCTTATTGTCACGCTCAGATAATTGCGTGACCATTACCGACTTGAAAACCCAGCCGAGCATCACCAAGAAAATGGAGTTGGCGATCATCGTTGGCCATAACCGCGTCGTGATAAATGTACCAAGCGGCATTCCTGTTAATGAAATAAGCAGGAAGAATTGGTAAAGCAAAAATTCGAACAATGCCAATAAAACAAGTGTCAGCAAGGTTGCCGTCAATAAATTCCGGGGGATTCTTTTGAATGCGAACGCCGCAACCAGACAAATAGCTGGATACAAAAAAGAATATAATCCAATAATATCAATGTAAAAGACATCATACAAGAGCCCGAAAAATAATCCGTAAAACATCGCATGCTTTAAATCATAATAAAGCGTCAAGAAAATCAAGAACATAATTAAAAAACGCGGCACGATGTAATTCAATTCACCGTCAATATTGAGCGGCGAAAAAAGACCGAAAACCGGTTCCATGAAAAACAGGACGAGGCAGATCAACGGGATAAGAAAACGGATCATGATTCATCGTCTCCTGTCACGCCATTGTCTTCACCGTCCACTTCCGGCATCAATCGGTCTGCGATAATTACATGGTTTAAAAGAGAAAAATCCGCAGCGGGCTTAACATAAGCAAGCTTTGTCAACCCAAACTCATCAATCGTCACTTCTGTGATGGTGCCGATTAAAATACCTTTTGGAAAAATACCACCAAGTCCACTCGATATCACTTGATCGCCTTTTTTCAATTCAATATTGGCGTCAATCCGCTTTAACAGAAGTTCACGACGTTCTGCGTCGTATCCTTCAATTAAGCCGAAAACGTCTTTTGCACCACCAACGACCATTGCAGAAACACGGTAATTTGGATTGATCGTAGAAATCAACTCGACAGTTGACGTCGTCGGTGTGGTCAATGTGACTTTCCCAATCAAACCGCTCGCCGTCATAACGGCCATATTTACTCCGACGCCTTGATTTGAACCTTGGTTAAGAATAATTTTTTCTTCCCATTGATCGGGATTTCGCGCGATAACCGTAGCCTGAATTGGATTGTAATCACGCAGCGATTGTTCTTTGCCGGTAATTTTTTTCAATTCTTCGTTTTCAGAACGCAAGTCCTTAACTTCAGCCTGCACTCCTGCAAATTCTTCTAAACGCGTTTTTAGATGCTGGTTTTCTTCAAATGTATTTAATAAAGAATCCACATTTTCAAAAATTCCAGTGACAAAATGAGCAGGGCGTGAAAACACCGACTGCCCCGCTCCAACAGCATCTTTTATAAGTTGTTCCGGAAGCGACACATTGTCACGATCACGGAGCGAAAAAGAAATCAGGGCAACGAGCAGGATGACACCCAACAGCAGCAATATGAGCCGCTTGTTCGTAAAAAGCTGTGGCATATTGCCATCCTCCTTATTTAATTGATAACTGACGTCGGAATTTCTCGATATTTTCCAACGCCTTGCCTGTGCCGAGCGCGACACAATCCAGTGGATATTCGGCAATCGATACGGGCATCAACGTCTCAGCCGAAATAACACGGTCGAGATTTTTCAAAAGTGCGCCTCCGCCTGTTAACACAATACCATTTTCTAACACATCTGCGCTCAACTCAGGCGGTGTTTTTTCTAAAGTCGCTTTAATACCTGCGACAATAGCCGCTACTGGTTCACTCAAGGCTCCGGCAATTTCTTCGGAAGTCACTTGCAAAGTTTTTGGAAAACCGGTCAACAAGTCACGTCCACGAATTTCCATCGAAGCATCCTTGTCATCGGTTTCCATCATGCGCGCAGAACCGATACCAACTTTAAGTGCTTCCGCTGTTCTTTCACCTATCAACACATTATAGGTTTTTCGGATATACTGCGTAATTTCCATATCTAAGGCATCTCCAGCTACACGAATCGATTCGCTCGAAACAATGCCGCCTAAAGAAATAACCGCCACTTCAGTCGTTCCGCCTCCAATATCGACGACCATACTGCCAACAGGTTCCCAAACTGGCAAATCTGCGCCAATCGCTGCTGCAAAAGGTTCTTCAATCGTGAACGCTTCACGCGCTCCCGCTCCGTGAGCAGCATTTAACACAGCGCGCTGTTCCACTGACGTAATGCCGTAGGGCACACAAATCAGTACCACACCGCTTTTCCATTTACCGCCTGCTGCTTTAAACGCTTCAGCTAAACAATGCTTGATCATCGTCAACGTGGTATCGTAATCGGCGATCACGCCGTCACGCATTGGACGAATCGCGACAATTGAGTTTGCGGTACGGCCCATCATGTTTTTAGCTTGGTTGCCGACTGCAACGATTTCGCCATTTTTTTTATTTTTAATGACTACAGAAGGTTCGCGAAGAACGATTCCTTTGCCTTTAATATAGACCAATGTATTTGCAGTACCTAAATCAATTCCAACATCTTTTAAACCAAATCCAAACACGTTTTTTCTTCCCTTCCATTACAAGCCGTATTTCGGCAATTGTGTTGACACAATACCACTCATTATAGACGAAAAGAAAAAAAATAAACAGTGCTACATGAACCCCTTTTCTTTCAACGAAATGAATTGGTGGTCACCGATAATGACGTGATCAAGAAGTTCAATACCGATGATGCTACCGGCTTCGACAAGTCGTTTCGTCACATTGATATCTTCTGGAGAAGGCGCTGGATTTCCTGAAGGATGGTTATGTGCACAGACAATAGAAGCTGAAGAACGGCGCACGGCTTCACGAAAAATTTCACGAGGATGAACAATAGAGGCATTTAGGCTCCCAACAAATATAGTTTGGCGATGCATCACTTGGTTTTTAATATTGAGGAATAAGACGACAAAATGTTCTTGCTTGAGGGAAGTCATATCGGCCATCAAATAAGAAGCCGCATCTTTTGGAGAACGAATGGTGAATTTTGTATCCGTTTGTTTCGAAGACAAACGGCGGCCCAGTTCTACCGCGGCAAGCAGTTGAACGGCTTTTGCTTGGCCGATGCCGTTGATTGCCACCATCTCTTCGATGGTGGCATTTTTCAATTCTTGAATTTGTTCAAAATGAGTGAGAATCCGATTAGCCAAATGCAATACCGATTCTTGTTTGCTGCCTGTGCGCAGCAAAATCGCAATCAGTTCTTGATTCGACAAAGCCGCTGCACCTTGATTGATGAGTCGTTCACGCGGACGGTCAGAAACATGGACGTCGCGGATCATTAACGATGTTTCGTTTAGCATCTGACACTGCTCCCTTCTAAGTAGATAAATCCGGCACTGACAAGTTTCTGTGTTAATGCAGCAATGGGCAAACCGACGACTGCGTTGTAGTCCCCTTGAATTTCTTTAACGAACAAGCCAGAAAGCGTTTGTATGCCATATGCACCTGCTTTGTCATACGGATCTTCCGTATCGGTATAGGCGTCAATCCATGCCTCTGGCAAATCAAAAAACGTCACTTTAACTGTTTCGTAAAATGTGTGCTCACTGGTATCTTGCACAACCGTAACGGCCGTAATCACTTGATGTGTGCGACCCGATAATTTCTGCAAGTAGCCTGTAGCTTGTTCTTTATTTTTGGGTTTCAATAAAACCTCATCACCTAAAACGACAATGGTATCCGAACCGATCACGATGGCGTCCGTGCGTCTGGCCGCAACTTCCTGTGCTTTTTGCGCAGCGCATGCTAAAACATAACCAAGTGCCGTTTGAAACTGCTGCGGATCCGGTTCATCTTTGGTGCTTGGGATAACCTCAAAATCAACACCAAGCATCCTTAAAAGCTCCTGACGACGCGGTGATTGTGATGCAAGAACAACTGGGAAATCAGTTTTAAACTTCATGATGAGAATCGCTCCTTTTTCAAGAATCATACCACCTAACGAATCTCCAAAACAAATGAAGAAAAATGAATTTTGGCCGTATTAAGCGGTTGAAAAATAAGATTTGACCGATTGGATTTGCAAAAAACGCTGCCTGTAGCGGTTGAAAATTGAGATTTACGAGAAACAGAAATTCCCAAGCGCCGGTGTGTCCAGTCGTTAAGCAAAACCAGGCGTTCGTTCGCTTATCTCGCTTGTTGCAGAAGCCAAGCGGTCGGTAAAGGAGAACTGCCTATTACGTTTCAAAATAAAAAAGGATGAAGCCTCAGCTTCACCCTAGAAAATTCATATACCACGCAAGCAACCCGTCTCCCCAAAAACAAACGATGACAGCCGCCAACGCGATCGACGGGCCAAACGGAATCGGTGTTTTGCGTCCTTTTTTCGTGACGCGCAATTGGATGATGCCTACGATGGCGCCAATAAACGAAGCGAAAAACAAGGTCATTAGCGTTCCGACGGTCCCGAGCACTAAGCCAATAACGAAAAACAATTTAATGTCGCCACCACCCATGCCGCCTTTCGAAACAACCGCAATCAAAAACAGTAAGCCAAATCCAACAACGGCTCCAAGTAAACTATCCCACCACGGATCTAACGGAACAAACAAACGAAGACCGAGCAACACGACTGCGAACGGCAAGAGCACTTTATCCGGAATGAGCATATACGCGATGTCTGACACGGTGATGATGACCAATAGCGACACAAACAGGATCGCAACGACAAATTCTGGCGTAAAGCCAAATACCAAAAATGATGCGACGAATAAAACCGCAGTCACCGCTTCCATTAACGGATAAACCCAGTGAATCTTAGCACCACACGTTCGGCATTGACCTCTTAAAAACACATAAGAAAACACCGGTACCAAATCAATTGCCGTTAAGCGCCGGTCGCAATTGGTGCAATGCGAAGGCGGGTAAGCAATCGATTGTTTTTTCGGCACACGTAAGCCGACAACATTAAAAAAGGAACCAAAAACAAGACCAAACAAACCAATAAAAACAGAATATGTTAATACCATAGAAACCCTCTTTGCTTTAGTTTTTTGGGGGGATAGTTAGTGATGGAGTTGAAGAAATCACTGCAGGTGGACGCTTTCCGCGGACAAAGCGCAGAGCCTCCTCGTCGCAGGCTCCTGCGGGGTCTCACCACTCCGTTTTTCCGCAGGAGTCGCCGCCTTACGTTCTTTCTTCTAAGGTTTTCATTCAAAAGTTTGTATTCCACGCTACAAAAAAGACAGCTTGAATTTGGCTGACATAAACTTTTCTTAGAGTAGATACAAACTTATATTTAAGAGTCCACATTAGAGATATGGAGCAAAACAGCGTAGACTCCCGCGGAATAGCGAAGTGCCGAAATCCACTCGGGCGATAGCCCGAGTTAGTTCGGCGCAAGCCCGCAGGAAAGCGAAGTTGCTTTGCGGAATATCTAGAAGTGAAACTTCATAACTCGACTTATACACAAATCTTCAAACCACCTCTACCAAAAAAAGAGAAATCGCAATGATTTCTCTGATTTTTCTTTATCTTTATTACCGATTTACAGCTTCTGCATTTTCTTGCACTTCTACTTCTACCTTTACTTCGGTTTCAGAATCGTCGGTTGAAACTCCGGTTTCTTCTTGCGTTGTTTCCAGCGCTTCTTCAGGTGCAACTAAGCTAGTGCCGTCATTCTGAGGCAAGGGGTTTACTTTTTTTGCTGGTGCTGGAGAATCAACTTTCAACGATCCATCTGCAAGTTCTATCAAATCCGGTCGGTAAAATGCTGAAAAGGATACGGAAACTGTTAGTGGTTCGCTTATTTGATCGGCTTTTGTCAATTCTGGATTTGCAGTGAAATCAATAGCTCCTACAACCATAATTCGTTCCATCTGCTCGATTTCTTTGATGAAAGTTGCAATACTTTTATAATCTCTGGCATTAAATTCAACAGCCGTAACAATTTCTTGCACGTTCTCTAATCCTTCTACCGGCTGAAGTAATGTCAAAGGTGCCTCCACAAAGTTTACAGACGTCACAAAAGTCTGCGAGATCAATTCAGCTTGCTCAATTTGCAAAAGGATTAAGTCTGTTAATGGCTCAACAGAAACTTTTTGTTGCAAATCCCTTACACTAATTTTCTCAGTTGGAGGTGCTGCTTTTTGCTGCACTTCTAAAGCCATCAACACTTCTTTTTCCGCAGTTAATAATTGCTCGGACTGAAGACGTGCATCTTTCGCTGGTATATACAAAGAAAAATAGGAATACGCTGCACTTCCTGCTAAAAAAATTGCCGCTAACACGATCAAGGCTAGTTCTTTTTGTCGTTTAGTCCAGTTGCTCATTGAACATCCCCCTCAGATTCTTCAGGAACCGTTTCTTCTACCGGCGGGGTGTCTGTAACAGGCGGTTCTTCTACAACAGGAACCTCTTCTATTGTTGGGGCTTCCGTTATCGTTCCATCAGCATTGACCGTGCCTTCTGCCGCTGGCAAACGTTCATCTATGTAAACCAAACTATACGTAGCTAAATAACGTGGATTTTCTATTAACGCTTCTGGATCCTCAATAGATCCTTCTTCTTCCTCGATCAAATCCAATTCTTCGTTCGTTACAGAATCCAGTGTAGCTGACTCTAAAAATTCAGAAGCCTTTAACTGAGTCAAGTAATAAGCGGCTTCACGAGACGTATCGAATTGAATGGTTAACGTACCTAAGTTCGGTTTAACAAATGAAAACGAATCAAAAAATCCACGTTTGGGTAAACGGGAAACAAGGTCACCAAGCAGTGGCACAGTATCAAATTGATAGCCTTCTGCCCACACAACCGTTGCTTGCAATTGCTGCTCATCATTTAACCCAATAGACGCTTCTAATTGTGCACGAATTGCTTCACTTTGACTCGTGACCAATGTGTATTCTGCATCTGTTGCGACTTGCTGCTTGCTCTGTGACTGTGCCATAAAGAAAAAAGTCGCCCATATTAAAACAGCCGCCAATATAATGCCAAGCACCGCAAAAAGGGCAACGGGACGTTCCCGTTCTTTTTGCGGCAATAAATTAATATCTACTAACATGCTTACACCTCTTTCAGGGCTAAACCGATGGCACGGTTAAACCGTTCGGGAACGCTATCGTTTAATTCGGACGGGATGGGTTTCATGACAATCGGATAAACAGGCACGGATAGCCGGTTTTCAAGTCTAGCTTGAAGTTCTGGCCAATTGTCCAATCCATTAAAAATGACTTTCGAAATCCCCGCTTCGCCAGCATTCATACTATAACGATAAAAATTGCCCAATTTTTCAGCTTCTGTTTCAATCTCTTCTATCAACATAGCGGAGTCCAAGAAATCTTCTTCAGCCAACTGGAATTCAACGGGACGCATGAACAGCGGATAATGTTCATGAAAAATTGACACCGTCATTTTTTTTGATTGAAGATCAATTATCATAATATGTTCTTCTTCGGCAAAATCGTGTTGCACGTACGCCAAGCGATATAAAGCGAGCGGCGTAATGTCTGCCACTGCCGCTTTCATCTTCGCTCCGTCAAACAGCTGTTCATAGGAACGGATTACGGATTCTTTTGAAGCGATGATCAACACTTCAGCATTGTCGTTGTAAGGCACAACATCGAACACCGGGTCTTCAAAAGGCAGATACAGCGTCGAACCGATTTCAATAAAGAAATGGCCTTTTAGCTCATCAACTTTAACACCTTGGGGAAAAGTAACTTTGCGGATAATAACGAATTCGTCAGGGGCGAGGAATCGGACTGACTTCTTAGAGAGACCCCACTGATGGACAGCCTCATCGAGTAACGAACCAAGCGCCTTCACGTCGACAATTTCACCATCTTTGATAATCCCAGGCGGAAGAGCCATCTCTTCCGCTTGGCTTATATGGAGCGGTTCTGTGGTTTTGAACTCCACATAGCGGATGGCATCTTCTTCTATAGTCATTGTCACAACACGCGCTTTTTTCGTTAAAAACGATAAGGCCATTTTTTCAGCTCCTAGATGTATATCAAATATAAGTTAGTTAGAAATTTCTTTCGTTCCAGTTACTGCGCTGCCTTTATCAGTATCACCTGTTATTCCTTTAATAGAGGCAGCTGTAAATTTAATTTTTTTACTACCTGAAAAATCAATAGGAGTGGTAGTTATTTTTAAAACTCCTGAAGTACTATCCTTTGTAATTGTTGAACCAACTGGAATTTTACCTTCACTTTCTACAAATCCAGAACTTTTTAGAAGTGTGACAGTTAAAGGAGTGTTTGCACCTGGTCCCTCAGGAGTTTCCGTATAGTATAGCTGAGCAGCATTTAACACATTTGTTGCATCAGCCTTAACAGCACTATAACGACTATTCTCAATAATATTCCCAATCGCCGGAATAGCAATTGCAGCAATAATGGCGATAATAACGATAACAGCTAATAGCTCGATTAACGTCATCCCTTTTTCGTTATTCAATTTGTTTTGAAGATATTTCTTCATTTTCTTTTCCCCCTATTTTTTTACTTTTATATACTACTTTGAGTACGTCTCAATTATAACAATAGAACCAATTATAGCAATAGCTTTTTCTTGCTATTTTACAATTATTTTAAAAATAATTGTAAATATTACACTACATACTGTCTACATTATTAAACATTTCAAACATCGGTAGCATAATAGATAGCACTATAGTACCAACTAATGCAGCAAGTAATACAATCATTAAAGGCTCAATTAGCGCTTTCAGTCGATCTGTTTCTGCATCTACTTCACTTTCATAGAACTCGGCCACTTTTAATAACATGTGATCCAGCGAACCCGTTTGTTCTCCGATTGAAATCATATGTGGAATCAGTGGTGGAAAGGCCCAGTGATTGCGCATCGGTTCTGTTAAAGAACCACCACGTTCGAGCGAGTCACGTGAAGCGATCAACACTTTAGACATTACCGCATTGCCTACTACTTTTTCGACCATTGTCATCGCTTGCAAAATTGGGACAGAACTTGAAAACATTGAACTCAGCGTTCGAGTCAAACGTGCCAATGCCGATTTTTTGAAAATTTTACCGAATATCGGCATTCGAAGCAACATCGTATCAAGCAGCATTCTGCCTTTTGTGCTTCGCTTCATCGCCCAAAACAAAACACCGATCAATAGCACGACGATAATGATTACATACCAATATTGGATAACCAGGTTACTTGCTTGCATCACCACTTGCGTTAATAACGGAAGTTCACCACCAAATCCTTCAAACATTTCAACAAACATCGGGACAATTGTTGCTAACAAAAAGATCACAACACCGATAGCAATAACACCAACAACCGCTGGATAAGACATAGCGGAAACCACCTTTTGTCTCGTCTGGTATGCTTTGTCGTAATGAGTCGCCAAACGGTCTAACGATTCGTCGATATTTCCGGACATTTCACCTGCTTTGATCAAATTAATCGTTAGAGGCTCAAAAATTTTGGGGTGTTTTGCTAAACTATCCGATAAGCTATTCCCTTTTCGCAACTCATCTTCTATCATTGCGAGCGTCTTTGCTAATGCTTTTGATTCGACTTGTTGAGACAAAATACGAATGGTATCCACAATCGTCACTCCAGCACGCATCAATGTAGAAAACTGACGCAAAAACATAATAAATTGATCGCGTTTCACCGGATTTCCAATACTAATATCCTTTTGGAGAGTCGTGGTTTCAATTTCTTTAATATCAATTACTTTGATGCCGTCATCACGTAATTTAATAATCGCTTCTCTGCGGTTTCCGGCAGTAATCATCCCAGTTCTTACTTTCTTGGTATCGCGTCCTTCGTATTTGAAGCGTGCCATATTAGTCTTCCCCTCTTAAATAGGGGTGAGCCACTTGACGCGTGATTTTCCCACTCGTTAACAGTTCTTGAATCGACGTTGACATCATGTGCATGCCCGCTGCACGATTGGTCAAAATGACGTTTGGTATTTGGTGTACTTTTTCGGTACGGATTAAGTTCGCAACGGCCGTATTATTAATCATGACTTCTGTTGCAGCGATACGGCCTTTACCATCTGCTTTTGGTAACAAACGCTGTGAAACAACGGCTTTTAATACACCACCCAGTTGCGTGCGGATTTGCGCTTGCTGACCCGCTGGAAACACATCGATAATTCGCTCGATTGTAGATGACGCGCTAGATGTATGAAGTGTTGCCATCACCAAATGTCCTGTTTCAGCCGCCGTAATGGCGGTAGTGATCGTTTCCAAGTCACGCATTTCTCCAACTAAAATAACATCTGGATCTTGGCGCAAAGCCGCTCTCAAGCCATTTGAAAACGAATTGGTGTCAAAGCCAATTTCTCGTTGGTTAATAATTGATGTACCGTGTCTGTGTAAGTATTCAATTGGATCTTCTAACGTAATAATATGCTTCGTCATTGTTTCATTAATATGGCGAATCATTGCAGCCAAGGTCGTCGATTTACCAGAGCCTGTTGGTCCAGTGACTAATATCAAACCTTGATGAGTTTCGGCAAGTGTTTTTAGTATGGCTGGCATTTTTAATTGGTCAATTGTTGGAATTCCTGAAGCAATGGCTCTAAAAGCATGCGATACAGAGCCTCGCTGCTGAAACGAATTGACACGATATCTTGCAACACCAGGTAACGAATAGGCATAATCCATTTCTCCTTTTAACACAAACGTGTCCCATGCTTTTTTGGGAATCAACGCTTCACTGATTTCTCTCGACTGATCTGGCGTTACGATTTGCTCGCCGTATCGCTGAAGTTCTCCATTCATCCGAAAGACCGGTGGGATACCTGCTGTTAAGTGAATGTCTGACACATCTAACTTACTGGCTGCTGTTAATATTTCATCTATATAGGTAGTAGGCATAGGCTTAATCCATCATGGCAACGCGCAGAACTTCTTCTGTAGTTGTCATGCCCTCCTTCACTTTTGATAGGCCATCGTCAATCAAGAAAATCGTTTTGTTTTGCAGTGCAATTTCGCGAATTTCTCCAGCTGTTCCGTTACGATTGATAATGTCTTTTATCTCTTCGTTGACAACAAGCACTTCATGAATCGCCATGCGACCACGGTAGCCCGTCATGTTGCATTGTGAACAACCACTCCCACGCGCAATTGTTTCAATTGTTAAACCTCTTTTTTCAAAAATATGCTTTTCGCGTTCCGTCGCTTGATGGATTTCACGGCAATCTCGACAGACACGACGGATTAACCGTTGTGCAACTACCGCATTTAGAGAAGCCGTTACAAGAAACGGTTCTATGCCCATGTCCATTAAACGCGTAATCGAAGCAATTGAATCATTCGTGTGAATCGTACTCAGCACTAAATGACCTGTAAGTGATGCCCGTATCGAAATATCAGCTGTTTCTTTGTCGCGAATTTCCCCTACCATGACGATATCGGGATCTTGGCGCAGGATAGAACGAAGTCCAGCCGCAAAAGTCAAGCCGACATTGGTATTTACTTGAATTTGGTTAATGCCTTCTAGTTGGTACTCAACCGGGTCTTCTACCGTAATAATATTAACCTCTTCACTATTTAACTTGTTCAAGGCTGCATAAAGAGTCGATGATTTACCTGAACCGGTAGGACCAGAAATCAAAATGATACCATTTGGTTTGTCAATTTCACGCATAAAGCGCTCCATATTCAGTTCACTAAAGCCAAGCTTGGAAATATCAGTTAAGTTTGCACTTAAATCTAAAATTCGCATGACAACTTTTTCTCCGTAGACAGTCGGCAATGAAGAAACCCGCAAGTCGATAGGTCGCATATCTACATTTGTTTTAATCCGACCATCTTGTGGAATCCGGCTTTCTGTAATGTCAAGATTCGCCAAGATTTTAATGCGCGCTGTGATCATCCCTTGCATCGCTTTTGGCAATATACGTTCCGTTCGGAGGGACCCATCAATTCGGTAACGAATCAATACTCGGTTTTCTTGAGGATCCATGTGAACGTCACTTGCTTTTAGCGATACAGCCGTTGAAAGAATCTGACTGACTAAACGGACAATTGGTGCATCTAAGTCTCCCATATCTTCTTGTTGTCCTTGCTCTTTTTCAGGCAAATCAACAATAAACTCATCAAACGATTCTTCGTCATAATACTTAGAAATTGTTTTAGTAACATCTTCTTTTGAGGCGATTACTGGCGCTATCTGAAACCCCGTTGTCAATCGAAGATCATCAATCGTAATATAATCCATCGGGTTTGTCATAGCAATAAATAATTTATCACCTTCTATTTTTAGCGGCACTAGCTGATTGCGCTTTGCCATTTCCTTTGGCACCATATTAAACAAGTTTTTATCGAAAGGATAACGGAACAATGAAACGTGTGGAATGCCTAATTGCACTTCAAGAGTTTCAATCAGCTGTTGTTCTGTAATCAATCCTCGTTGTAATAGCGCATCTCCTATTTTTTGTTCTGGTTTTTTGGTGTTGAGGGCTTCATCAAAGTCTGACTGTGTTAACAAGCCATGGTCGACTAGAATATCCCCCAGTCGCTTACGTATTTTTGCCAAGCTTTTTCCTCCCTCACATCGATTAAGGATTAACTAAATTTCCACCCTTATCATATATAGGTTTATCGGTTTCCGAATTCTTGTCTGAATTTGGAGTTGAATTATTTGTTTCTTTGTCTGTAGAACTATCTGCCTTACCAGAATCAGCTTCAGTTTTAATGTTTTCAGCCGCTTGCTCTTTTCCTGATTCAGAATCAGCTTCGCTCTTTTCGTCTGCTGATTCACCCGGTACCTGTTCTTCTTCTAGAGATCCATCTAATCCTGTTTCTGGAACTACTTCTGCAGGAGGAGCTGTTAATGGATAAAGTTCTATACGATTAATAGGTGGATAGAAGTCAGTAGAGATGGCTTCAACTTTTAGCTCGTCTCCGTTATCCATAATCGACCTGACTATTTCAACACGAACACCTTCGCTCCCTTCTTCTTCTATTGCTTTTCCAGTCGTAACAAAAGCACTGTACTGCTTAATCAATCGAGGATTGACAGCTTCTTTACTAGAAGTTGAAACAGTATAGTCATATACAAAAGGAAAGCCTTCTAATGACACAGTTAACGAATCATCCGTAAATGCTGTATTTAATGTAAAAGAACTAGCATTTGGATTAGAAAAAACCAAGTCAATGCCAAGCGAACGATTAATGGTTGCTTCTTCGCCAATAGCAATCTTTTCTGGAATTCGATTTCCAATACTACGTTCTTCTATTTTGAAATTTGTCTTGAGTACTACCGCATAAATTGCCGAAGCGATTTCAGTAAGTTCGGAATCTGATAATCCAATAGGTTTTAGTTCATTGATAAAGGTTAAAAAGGAAATTTTTTCACCAGGAGCAATCTGCATACCATTGATGGCTGCCACAACAGCTACTGTGTTTTCATTGATTGATACTTGTGGGAAAGCTACTTTTGATACGGTCTCTTGTTCAACATCAAGAGAATCATCACTAATTGTTACGGTTGTTTTTTCAAGACCTGCTTCAAGCGCTTCTTCTAATTTTACGTTAATTTTTTGTACTTCTGCTTCAGAAAATGCCACTCGCGGGAAATTCTCAGTTAAAAAGCGCTCAGTGGTCTTTTCTGGAAGGTTGTATAAGAAACTATTTTGCATACCGGACTGTGCCTGCTGAGCTGTTTCTTCTAACAGAATTTCTGCATCATCTAGCGGATAATTTGCAGTAGCATCTTGATATCTTACTAGTAATTCGGAAGACTGATGCCAATTTTCGAGCGTTCCAGAAAATTGCGCCATAGCTCCAGCTACTTCCATGTTTGAAACATTTGTTGTGCCTATATACGTATCGTCACCAAATTGCTCTTTTGGAAATAGCCATTTGTCTATGACTGTAGCTCCTGCATTGGAAACGCCAAAAAACAACAACCCCGATAAAAAAATTGTTAAAAACGTCTTACCGAAAACTTGATTATTCAACTTTCTGTTCCTCCTTAATCACAGCGATCGTCTGCATACCAAATGGCTTCTCAACTATCGGTTCATGCACTGATTGCTGAATCGGTTCCACATGTTTAGGTTGTTTCAATGACGTGCTACTTTTTTTGTTCCTGCGCTCTTGAATAAGTTGCTGATTTTTTAGTTGTTCTTTTTCAAGGAATTTCGTATAACTCAATGCAACTAGTAAAGAAACTCCAAGTATGCCAGCTATCGAAAGAATTAGTGAAAATGTACTTTGCATAAAAAGTCCAATGGCAGCCACGAATATACCTCCACCTAGTAAGATCATTTTATTTTTTCTAATATCACCTTTTGTAAAAAAATACAAAATAGACAACGTACTTGCAGCAAAAATTATGAATAGTAAAATGCGAATCATTAAAACTCCCCCTGTATAGTCAGTACTTGATACTGCAAGATTAAAAATGATCTTTCCTTTTAATTTGTAAATTAAAGTAATAAGATAGGTTAAAGTATCTCATCTGATATAGCTATAATACAAGATAAATGGTATAAATAGTAGTGAATTATAAAAATAGTTATCAATACTTATTTCCTATTTAACGTATAATTTATTACATTTTTATGTGGTCAAGTTACAACTAAAATGATATACATAACAAGATGGTTAAACTTTCTAAGTTATTACTACTACTTTTTACATAAGCGGGTGAAAATACAATGAGGTTTTATATGAATAACGATAGAGGGTTTACACTAGTCGAGGTACTTGCTTCCCTAGTCATTCTTTCTATTGTATTGACGAGTTTTACAGTAGTTTTTGCGAATACAAATCGGTTGGCAGTATCCAATAATGAAAAATTGGTAGTCATTAATTTGGCTGATGCCTATTTGGAGAGGGTTAAAGCTAATCCCTCTGAATTTATTACCCCTTTTCCACCCACTATACAAAATGCTAGTAAAGGTAAAGTACAAAGTTCTTTTGAAATGAATAGTAAAAAATATAAAGTTACCATCAAAATTTCGCAAACTACAGATGAATTTAACAAACTGTCCCTCTTGAATGTGGTGGTTACGGTTAATTCTGAAACATCAAAACATAAAAGTTCAGTGGAAGGATATGTTCCATATGATTAAAATCATAAAAGACAATAATGGTGTGACCTTAGTTGAACTATTAGCCACCCTTGTAATCGTAAGTATTATCGCCACTCTTACGTACTCCGTTCTTTTTCAAGGATATTCAAATTACCAAAGAATTCAAGTTGAATCACAACTTAGAGACGAAGCTGACTTAATTATGGCAAGTATGGTAAAAGATTTGTTTGTACTAAAGAAGTCTCAAATAAGCTTAAAAAATCAATGTACTGCTGGAGTTAACAAATCATTAATCGAGGTAAAAAAAATTAAAGCCAGTAATGGAACTATCGAAATCTATAAAACTGGATTTGAGAATGGTAAAGTTTTCGTGAAAGGAAATGAGATTAATTTCTATAACGACAACATTAAGCTCTTGAATACTGATTGCAGTCCCCTTTCTCCTACTATAATTAGAAAAAAAGACGATTCGAATACCTATACAATTATCTTTACTCTGCAAACATTAAAAGGGAAAACTATGCATTCGATAAAATTTGAAAATACAATTAATGTAATTGATGATTCTAAGGAGGCTTCAGGATGAATAAATCATTAGTTAATGAAAAAGGATACTCCCTGATACTTACCTTAGTGGTAATTGTGTTGTTTAGCATCCTAGGTGCTAGTTTGATGGCTATGACTTTCAACGGAGCACAAAAAAATAGTACAAGAGAGCACATAATTCAATCTCAAGATTTAGCTACCAAAGGAATAGTAAGAATAGAAAAAGAAGTGTCTGCCCAATTAAAGATTTTTCCTACTCAATATAAAAATGGCATGACAAATACTCAGTTTGAAGCCCACTTTAATAATATAACTAACAATTTTTTATGCTCAACAAAGAAAGATATATCAGCAGTCGATGAAGCAGGAGATGGAAAATTTAAAACATGCATTGATAAAATTAATGACTTAACTGATGGTAGCGGTAGTAAAACGAAAAAAGAATTGGTTTTCAAAAGTACTGGTTATAAAGGCAACCAAGAATCGGCTGTTTATGAAACTATTGTCATGGGCGCAGATGATGTTCAAAAAGTTCTCAACTACACCGTTTCTACTGTGAAAAAGGGTGATAATGGTGGGAATTTTCTTCTTAACGGCGGCTCTGAAATTACTGGTGATATGAACATTGCCGGAAATATATTTTCTACTAATAACGGCCATGGGGACGGAGGCTGGCTTCAAAGTGTATATCCCCGCTCACTCAAAACGCTCAACAGTGATAATAATTTAGTAAACAGCAAGCTTAATTTGGGTGGAAAAGCGTATCAATTTAGAAGTACTCCTAATAGAACTTATGCACAACACATTACCGGAGACTTTACTAACTCAAACTATAGTGAACTTAGCAGAGAAAATACCGAAAGAATTTTTGCTACTGACTATGCGCCTGATGTTCAATTCGAAGTCGAAAAAATTAAACCTGTTAATTTTGTAGATGAATTTAATATTGATAGAAGCTCTTATTCAAAAGTAACGAGTAATACAACTGTTACATCGGATCTAAGCTCCAAAACTTCAACTAATTACGCAAAAAACTTAACAATAAGAGGTAACGGTACTGATGTTAAATTTGATAAAAATATATATGTTAATGAAGATCTTACGATTGGAAACTCTTCCAATAGCAACTTCGAAAATATTTCAATTGAAGGGAAAAGAATCTATGTAAACGGCGATGTCACTATTAATAAAGTTAATCTTCAAGCAAATTTCACCATGTTCGTAAAAGGAAAAGTCTCTATTCAATATGTAACAATTTCTGGTATTAAAGAAAAAGATATTCAAAGAGGATCACTAATTGTCTTCTCAGATGGAAACTTCATTCTTTCAAATTTGTCTGAATTTCTTGATACTCCTAGTACAGTCAATGGTTTCTTTTATTCCTCTGGGACTATGGAGTTATATGGTTTTGGTTCCAACACAAAAATCATTGGAGGTGTTGCTGCTAATAATATTGTTTTGAATGCAATGAAGGGTAAATCAAAGAAGGATCTATCTGAATGGCAACAAACAGTTCAAAATGGAACCAAAGAAGAATGTCGATTTTCGTTTAAATCACCTGGAAGTGAATGGCGCTATGAAAGCTTTTTGTATTGGTGTAGAGACGTACCTGATATATCCTCTGTTCTGAAACCATATCAAACAATTAACAATCACTTTTACGAAACTAGAGAAAACCAAGAAAGCGCCGCCTCAAGACTTCAAATTATTTACGACCAAGAACTATTAGATACGTACAAAAATACAATCGATTACACAAGTAGCGTTATTCTGCCGCAAAATATTATTGACCCAATAAAAAAAGAGAGAAGTCTTAATCCAGACTAAAATATATATCCAGACAAAAAAAAAGACGGGGATGATCCCCGTCTTTTTTCTTTATTTTTACTTTACATACGCCGCAACCTTGTTCCGTCCTGCCTGCTTTGCGCCAATATACAACGCCCTGTCCGCATTTCGAATGAGCGTCATTCCTTCATCACTATCGTCAGGTGCAGTTGATACACCCATGCTCATCGTAATGTGGACAATTTGTTGCTGACGATCTGCTCCTAAATCGTTTTCGATTAGAAAATCATGATTTTCAATGCGCTTGCGCAAGTTTTCAGCAAGTAACATAGCGAGCTCTTTGCTGTAATTTTGAAGCAATACGACGAATTCTTCGCCGCCGTAACGAGCAATCGTTCCTTCGTCGCCAATCTCTTCTCTTAATATATCCGCTAGCTGCATGAGGATATCGTTGCCGCTTTGGTGTCCATACCGATCGTTTATGCTCTTGAAGTAATCAATGTCCATCATGACCAAGGACAATTGATCCAGTCGTCCTTCTTTCAGTTCTTTTATGCAGCTTTCTAAGCTTTCATCTAGAAAGCGGTAATTATACAATTTGGTTAAGCCACAGCGTTCGCTTTTGGCAATAACTTTTTGCATATAGCCGGCTTTTTCCAGTGACACGGCAAAATACGTACTGAGGATTTCTAAAATTTGCAGTTGGTGCTTGGCGAAGGCGTATTTCTTTTTAGATGCCAGTACAAGCACGCCTTCTATTTTGTTGTTGCGTGCGATAGGTGTCGCCATGATGCTTTCTGTATCTGCTGGAAAATTGCCTGTCACCAATTTTCCCCAATCTGCTTTTTCATTGTAGATAGAAGATTCGCCGGTCAGGATAGCTTGTCCCGCGACGCCCTTTTTATAGGGGACTGGGGCAATGTTACGCGACTCAAATTGATCGTTTTCATAAATTCGCAAAAATTGCTGCAACTCGTTACGGTAATCGATGACATAAGTGTATTCAACTTTAAACATTTTGGCGACTTGCGCGACAAACAAGTCGAGTATTTCGTCTGTCTCTAAACGCGCAGCAAGTTGATGACCGATTACGCCCGCTTTTTTTAAGTCGCTATTAATTTGCTCTGAATGGTTGTACATTTTCATGACCACAGTCATTGTCAAAAACGGTACTCCTAGTAAAACCAGTGCGGCGATACCAATATAGGCTTCGAATAGATACAACGCAATGGCATACGGAAAAACCAGCAGCATTAAAGCGAAGTCCCATATGGCGTCTATCGAAAAGAACTTGCTGCGATTGCCTGTCGTATAATCATATAAGTAATAAATGATTTGATTGCTCAATACGGAAGCTACTTGGAAGATCAGTCCGAAGATGATAACAGTTGTCAGGTTGAGCGAATTAAACTCACCCCCTACTGCGATATATGTTAGGCCAGCAATGAGCGAAACAGCTAAAAACATCATGGAGTTAAAAGGAATTCGCACCGACTGCTCCTCATCTGTCCGACTGCGATACAAAACTATGAGCATGGTCAATTGTGAAACCAGTATTTCAATAAAAATTCCATACTTTAAGAACAGTGCAACTGTCACCCATTGCACTAAAAAAGTCGACGCCCCGTTAATATTCATCGGCATCAAACTCATTAATACAAAAAACAACACATAAGCAAACAAGTTCCAAGGATCCTCTATGGTCGGTGGGAACAACTGATAAGCAATGATTAAACTTATCGGCACCAACAATACCCACAGCATCCAAAGAATTTTTTTCCGTTTATTGTTACCGGCCATAACATCCTTCCCTTCCTTATGCAGCTATCTATTATTTAACCTATGCCTATGACTGATAACATTGAAAAAATGGAGAAGTAGAATTTCTCAGAACAGTAAGCAGGTAAATCGAACCAGTGACTATAGTCACTTCCTCTTTATCTTGTACAGGTAATATATCATACCAATTTAGAATTGTCTTCCTTTTGCTAGAGTTTTCTGAAAATAATATTTCTGCGGGTAATACTCTGCTGTCATCAAAGTCAACAAAGGTAAAATGATCGCTAACCGTTTCTAATTGACGTAGCACACTCGCATAGTCTTTCCCTTTCAGTACTCCCATAACAATGTGAATCGGACGATTCGGAAACAGTTGTTTGATCGTCTCAACCAATGCTTCGGCGCTCGCTTTATTGTGGGCACCGTCAAAGAAAACTTCAGGAAAAACTTCTTCAAACCGGTAAGCGATATGTGCAGACGTCAAGCTTTGTAGAGCTTTTTGTTCGCTAAAC
This sequence comes from Planococcus faecalis, assembly GCF_002009235.1. Classification (NCBI taxonomy): domain Bacteria; kingdom Bacillati; phylum Bacillota; class Bacilli; order Caryophanales; family Caryophanaceae; genus Planococcus; species Planococcus faecalis. The sequence continues at coordinate 1,426,842 of NZ_CP019401.1, read as the reverse complement.
CTAGCGCCAAGCAGTTCTCTCGCAGCTTCTAATGCCAAACTCGCATTTACTAACTGATGCGGTCCTTTAAGTTTTAGTTGAACAGTAGCTAACTCTTGTGGTTGGATTACTTCAGCATGCAAATCGTTCGCAGTGGCTTGAACGATTTCCAATGCTTCACGTGGCAGTTTACCCACTACGACAGGTTTCCACTTTTTAATAATTCCTGCTTTATGCCAAGCGATTTCTTCTATTGTAGTACCAAGAAAGTTTGTGTGGTCCATGGAGATGGATGGGATGATCGCAATTTCTGGATGGATCACATTTGTGCTATCCAATCCTCCCCCCATTCCTGCTTCAATAATGGTAAAGTCAAGTGCATGATTTCGAAAAATCATAAATGCGGCTGCTGTTAATAGTTCAAAATCAGTTAATGGTGTTGTTACCATACTTAACTGTTTCATCACCAGATCAAGTTCATCTGAACTAACCGGTTTTCCATCGATTTGAATTTGATCATGAAGATTTTCAATGCAAGGCGAGTAAAAGTTACCGACACTGTGTTGGTGTGCTTGTAAGATCGCTGACAGAAACGTTGCGGTGGATCCTTTGCCATTTGTTCCAGCCAGATGAACAAACTTGCCTGCTTTATGTGGATTGCCTAATTCCTCCAGAACAGATGTGATGGCCTCTAATCCAGGGTGAATGGCTGAGTCTGTCTGTATGTTCCATTTTGTTTTGTATTGTTCTAGTCCGATGATCATAAAGAGCCTCTTTTCTTAGTAAACATGATACACTTTTTAAGTAGGATATTAGCCCGAAGGTGGAATGGATATGACAAGTTGTTGGGTTATTTATAATGGAAGTTTAGTTTCCGATAAGTTTGAAGACCAAGCTAGGCTGGTTGCCGAGGCAGCAGAAAGAGCCGGCATAGATGTAAAAATTATGAAAAATTATGAGGTTGTAATGGATTTATCAGTCAATTTAAGTATACCCGATTTTGCCGTGTTATTGGATAAAGATATCTTACTTGGCTACTTTTTAAAAAGTCGAGGGGTGCCCGTTTACAACGACCCCGCAGTGATTGATTTATGCGACAACAAAGCGACTCAATATGTCCAACTAGCAGCGCACGATTTGCCCATGCCACGGACGATTGTTGCCCCAAAAGTTTATCCGAACTTCTCCATAATAGAATCTGGTTATTTCGAGAAAATTATCAATCAGTTGAACTTGCCGATGATCATTAAAGAAGGTCACGGCTCTTTTGGCATGAAAGTCTATTTAATTGAAACCGAAGCGGAATTTTACGAAAAAGTCGATAACCTACGAGGTGTCGATTTTGTATTCCAGGAATTTATCGCATCGAGCCGCGGTCGCGACATTCGCGTTAATATTGTAGGAGATCAAATTGTGGCAGCGATGTATCGTCATTCTGAAACAGATTTCCGCGCGAATATAACAAATGGCGGTGTGGCGTCGCCAATCCAACTAACTGTCGTTCAAGAAAAACTAGCGTTAGAAGCTGCTGATGCCGTTGGCGCCACCTTTGCTGGAGTCGATTTGTTGTTTGGTGACAACGATCAGCCATTAGTATGCGAAGTCAATGCCGCCGCGCACATCCGCAATATTTTAAATGTCACAGGCATTAATGTCGCAGACGCCATGATTGCCTATATAGTGGAGGACTTAGCATGAAACTTCTCTATGAAACAGCAGACGCAAAACGCAACCACGAATTTATAGAAGAACTGCAGCGTTTTGGTGATGTTCGTTTGATTCAGTGGGACGATTGGAGTTCAAACGGACTCCAGCTACTCGCGGAAACCGTTAAAAGTGAAACCGTGGTGTTTCGCGCGCGGCGCCCTCAAGCTGCACGATTTCTAGAAGACCAACAGGTTCGACTGGTAAATCGTGCCGAAGTCAACCGCATTGCCAATGACAAATGGCAAAGTTATCAATTGTTTCTATTCCTTGGAGTGCCTGTTATTCCCAGCTACCAAACAGCAACTGAATTTCCGTGTGTGGCAAAAACCGCAGACGGGCACGGAGGTTCCGAAGTTTGGCTGCTCCAAGCCGTTCAAGACATACCCGTTACCTCTTCGCCATTGATTTTCCAGCCGGTCATTCAGCACCAAGCGGACGTCCGTGCTTATGTAATCGGCAATAAAGTCGTTGGTGCTGTCAAACGCAGCTCTAAAGACTCTTTTAAAGTGAACTATTCTCTCGGTGGTACTGTTGAGAAATACATCCTCACTGCCGCTCAAGAAAAGGATGTCTTACGTATTGCCCGCGCTTTAAAAAGCGACTATGTCGGAATCGATTTTTTACTATTAGAAGACGGTCAGCACCTGTTCAATGAAATCGAAGATCCTGTTGGGGCCCGGTCATTTTATAAAACACACGAAGAAAACATCGCCGAATTGTTAGTAGAGTACCTGCGAACACTGGAACAACATGCACCGTTCGGGCGGGAAGATCGACCGAAATGATTTCTAGTTAAGTTGGACTATTTTTTACCTCTGGATATTCTGCCGGAGTCTGCTTTATTTTTATGTAAACACCGAAAAAATTCGACATTTCTGATTTAGTGAATTTCTTAGCGTCGGCGTGTTCAGCGGCTAAGCGAAGCGAGAAGGCTCGCTTTTTGCGAGAGCTATACCAAAACGATATGTGAAATGTCCATTCCTAAGTCTAATTTATTAGCTTGTTAACTACAAAAAACCGCTCTCCCCATTGGGAAAACGGTTTTTTTCGTTTTACAAGTTCTTTAATTCTTCGATACGTTTTTCAACTGTTGCGTGTTTTTCTAGGTAATCGGCTTGTTTCGCACGTTCTTCGGCGACAACTGCTTCTGGCGCTTTAGACACAAAGCGTTCGTTCGACAATTTGCCGCTCACGAGCTTGACTTCTTTTGCCCATTTTTCGCGTTCTTTACCGAGACGCGCAAGTTCTGCATCAATGTCGATCAAGCCTTTAAGTGGCACAAACAATTCAGCACCGGATACTACTGCAGACATCGATTTTTCAGGAGCTACCATGTTTTCGCCGATCGTTAAGGTTTCCGGGTTACAGAAACGTTCGATATACGCGGCATTTGCTTCTAGCACGGCATGCGTATTGGCATCTTTTGCCGAAATCGTCAACGGCACTTTTTTGCTCATTGGCGATTGTACTTCTGCACGGATCGTACGTACAGAACGAATCACATCCATTAACAGCTTCATGCTTGAAGACTGACTTTGGTCTGTTAATGAGTTATCTACTGTCGGCCACGCCGCAACGGTAATCGATTCACCTTCATGCGGCAAGTTCTGCCAAATTTCTTCTGTAATAAATGGCATGAACGGGTGCAATAGACGCATCGTGTTGTCGAGTACGTAAGCAAGAACTGAACGCGTCATTTTCTTCGCTCTTTCGTCCTCACCGTATAATGGCAATTTCGACATTTCGATATACCAGTCACAGAAATCATCCCATATAAAGTTGTAAAGTGAACGGCCCACTTCGCCAAATTCATAGCGTTCTGCAAGTTCCGTTACTTGTTCGATGGTTTCATTCAAACGCGTCAGAATCCATGAATCCGCAACGGACTTTTTGCCTGACAAGTCGATTTGGTCGTACGTCATGCCTTCCATGTTCATCAACGCAAAACGAGACGCATTCCAGATTTTATTGGCAAAGTTCCAAACGGACTCGACTTTGTCGTTTGCGTACCGAAGATCTTGTCCTGGAGACGAAGCTGTTGCGAGGAAATAACGCAGCGAATCGGCTCCGTACTCAGAAATAACGTCCATCGGGTCAACGCCGTTGCCAAGTGATTTGGACATTTTACGCCCTTCAGCGTCACGCACAAGTCCGTGAATCAAGACATCTTTAAACGGTTTTTCACCCGTGAATTCTAAAGCTTGGAAAATCATCCGTGACACCCAAAAGTTAATGATGTCGTAGCCTGTCACCAATACGTCCGTCGGGTAGTAACGGCTAAGATCATCGTTTTCTTCTGGCCAGCCAAGTGTCGAGAACGGCCATAAAGCAGATGAGAACCACGTGTCTAATACGTCTTCGTCTTGTGTCCAGTTTTCAGCGTCTGCCGGTGCTTCGTGGCCTACATAGATTTCGCCTGTTTCGTTATGATACCAAGCTGGAATTTGATGTCCCCACCAAAGTTGGCGCGAAATACACCAATCGCGAATGTTTTCCATCCAGTGCAAATAGGTTTTCTCAAAACGATCCGGCACAAAGTTAACACCCGCATCGTTTTTTTGTGCCTCAACTGAAGCAGCAGCAAGTGGCTTCATATCGACAAACCATTGTGTTGATAGGTAAGGCTCAACCACTGCTCCGCTACGCTCAGAATGGCCTACTGAATGCAAATGCTCTTCAATTTTAAATAACACATCCAGGTCTTGCAGATCTTTGACAATTTGCTTCCGACATTCAAAACGATCCAGTCCTTCATACTTGCCAGCGTTTTCGTTCATCGAACCGTCTTCGTGCATAACTAGTACGCGTTCTAAATGATGACGGTTTCCAATTTCAAAGTCATTCGGGTCGTGAGCCGGTGTAATTTTTACAGCACCACTTCCAAATTCTCTATCTACGTAATCATCCGCTACAATTTCAATTTCCCGGCCAATAATTGGCAAAATTACTTTCTTGCCGATCAAGTGCTGGTAACGCTCGTCTTTCGGGTGAACGGCAACGGCTGTATCGCCAAGCATTGTTTCGGGACGTGTCGTGGCGATTTCAATATGACCACTACCATCTGCAAGTGGGTAACGCATATGATAAAACGCACCTTGTACGTCTTTGTAAATAACTTCAATGTCGGAAATCGCTGTTTTTGTGTTCGGGTCCCAGTTGATGATGTATTTGCCGCGGTAAATGAGTTTTTTCTCATACAGCTTAACAAATACTTCTCTTACTGCTTTTGATAAGCCGTCATCTAATGTAAAACGCTCACGCGAATAATCAAGACCTAGCCCTAGTTTTGCCCATTGCTCGCGAATGTGCCCTGCGTATTGATCTTTCCATTTCCATGATTCTTCAAGAAACGCTTCGCGTCCTAAGTCATAGCGTGAACGACCTTCTTCTTTCAGCTTGCCTTCCACTTTTGCTTGCGTTGCAATACCTGCATGATCCATTCCTGGAAGCCATAACGCATCAAAGCCTTGCATCCGTTTCATGCGTGTCATGATGTCTTGTAATGTTGTATCCCACGCGTGGCCTAAGTGCAACTTGCCGGTAACGTTTGGTGGTGGAATCACAATGGTATACGGCGTTTTGCCGCTTTCAGGTTTTGCTTCGAAGAATTTGTTGTTGACCCACCAATCGTAACGCCCTTTTTCAATCGATTGTGGATCGTACTTGGTGGACATTTGTTCAGTCATTGGAATTCCTCCTTTAATTTCTGGTAGAACGCAAAAAACTCCCGTCGTCTGTAAAGGACGAAGGAGTTTTTCGCGGTACCACCTTTATACACAGGTCCACTTGCACACCTGGCTCTCAAGTTTCATAACGGATGTTCAGTCCGGTTCCCGCTACTCGTTTCACGGCAACTGCTCGGAGGTGACATTCAACTGGACGCTCATGAAAACCTCTCACCAACTGGTCTTCTCTCTGAAATGTAACGTACAATTTACTATCCTCTTCAACGCATGAATATCTAATTACTCTTATTGTACTCAATACTTGGTTTTAGCGTCAAGTTTATTTTGTAAGGTTTGATTGAGGTGGTAGTTATTTCTGCTTTCTTATGTCGCTTCGGTCGCTTTGGGCATGGCTCCCGCAATAAGCCCGGAAGTTCACCGGTCTTTTTGCTTTGCCTAGCCCGTGCTCGCTCCTTGCTTAGTCAATGGACATGGCTTTGGTGGTGTAGGGTAGGTAGTTGGTGTTGTTTCGTTACTTCGCCTAGTGAATGAAGATTGATGTGGGGGTGCAAGCTCGAGAAAGTAGCCTCGCTTTCTTATGCCGCTTCGGTCGCTTTGGGCATGGCTCTCGCGATAAGCCCGGAAGTGCACCGGTCTTTTCGCTTCGCCTAGCCCGCGACGCGCCTCAGCTAGGGACTGCTGGATGCACAAGTGCACCTATTTTTATGTGGGAGTAGAGGGTGTAAGGCTCTGGAGACGCTCGGCGGCGGTGGTGCACGCGCCGTCGCTAAGTCAGGTTGCATTGAACGTTTTTCTTAGGTTCTATACACCGCTTCGGTCGCTTTGGGCATGGCTCCCGCACCAAGCCGAGAAGAGCACTCGTCTTAGCGCTTCGCCTAGCCCGCGACGCGCCTCAGCTAGGGAGTGGTGGATGTATAAGTGCACCTACTTTTATGTTGGAGTAGAGGATGTGAAGTTCTGGAAACGCTCGGCGGCGGTGGTGCACGCGCCTTCGCTGAGTAAGGTTGCATTGAACTGAGATAATACGTTTTCTTAGGTTCTATACACCGCTTCGAGCGCTTGGGGCATGGCTCTCACACTAAGCCGAGAAGAGCACTCGTCTTAGCGCTTCGCCTAGCCCGTGACGCGCCTCAGCTAGGGAGTGGTGGATGCATAAGTGCACCTATTTTTATGTGGGAGTAGAGGGTGTAAGGTTCTGGAGACGCTCGACGGCGGTGGTGCACGCGCCTTCGCTGAGTCAGGTTGCATTGAACTGGGATAGTCGTTTTTCTTAGGTTCTATACATCGCTTCGGTCGTTTTGAGCGTAACAATGTGAGACGAGATGAATAGCTTGGAGCGAGCTTTGGAACAGCAATACCGATTTTCTATATCTTGCTAATTTTTCACTACTAACTATTGAGATAAAAGCGACTACTTAAACAGATCAAAATCACTCTAAAAAAAGGGCTATCCCAAAGGGTCATTTTTATGACCTTTCAGGATAGCCCTGTCTATTTTTAGCGTGCCAATTTAGCAAATACGGCATGGAATGCTTCTACGGTTTTTGCGATATGCTCTTCCGTGTGGGCAGTCGATAGGAACATGCCTTCAAATTGAGACGGCGGCAAGTAAATACCTTCTGCCGCCATTAAACGGTAATAGTCAGCGAACAAATCGGTATCTGAAGTTTTCGCTGTTGCAAAGTCGACCACGTTTTCGTTTGTGAAGAAAAAACCAATCATCGAGCCTGCACGGTTGACTGTGTGCGGGATGTTGTATTTGGTTGCAGCTTCTCGGAATCCTTTTTCAAGCTGGTCGCCGCGTTCGATAAAAGTGTTGTAGCTTTCTTCTGTTAAACGAGACAACGTTTCAAAGCCTGCGCGCATTGCGAGTGGATTTCCAGAGAGTGTGCCTGCTTGATAAATAGAACCACTTGGTGCGACTTGCTGCATAATTTCACGCTTACCACCGAATGCACCGACTGGTAAACCGCCGCCGATTACTTTACCGAGACACGTCATGTCGGGTGTAACGCCGTAATGACCTTGTGCACAATGATAGCCAACACGGAATCCGGTCATGACTTCGTCAAAAATAAGAAGCGTGCCGTTTTCGTGCGTTAAGTTGCGCAGCTCCATTAAGAAGCCTTCGTTTGGCGGAACCACGCCCATGTTTCCAGCAACCGGTTCTACGATAACTGCCGCTAGTTCACTGCCGTATTCTTGAAAAGCCATACGAACGCTTTCTAAGTCATTAAATGGCACGGTAATGGTATTTTTAGCGACTGATTCGGGTACACCTGGTGAATCTGGCAAACCTAAAGTTGCGACACCTGAACCTGCTTTGATTAATAGACTGTCGCCGTGACCGTGATAGCAGCCTTCGAATTTCAAGATTTTATCGCGGCCGGTATAGCCACGTGCTACACGCAATGCACTCATCGTTGCTTCTGTTCCAGAAGATACCATACGAATCATTTCAATCGATGGAACGCGTTCCATAACTAGTTTCGCCATCGTATTTTCAAGTTCAGTTGGCGCACCGAATGACGTTCCAAGCGCTGCTGTTTCTTGAATTGCGTTGACGACTGCTGGTTCAGCATGGCCTAAAATTAATGGGCCGTATGACAAAACGTAGTCAATATACGAATTTCCGTCAATATCTGTAATTGTGGCACCGCTTCCTGACTTCATGAAAATCGGATCCATATTGACCGATTTAAAGGCACGGACTGGGCTATTAACGCCACCTGGCATTAAAGTTTTTGCTTCAGTAAATGCGGCTAGTGATTTTTCGTATGTCATTCTTTTCCCTCCAACCAGCGTGCTGCGTCTTTCGCGTGATAAGTCATAACGATATCTGCTCCCGCGCGTTTCATGCTCAATAAAGTTTCTAAAACGATTTTCTTTTCATCAATCCAGCCATTTGCGGCAGCTGCTTTGACCATCGCGTATTCACCCGATACGTTATAAGCGACAATCGGTACATCAAAATTATCGCGAACTTCACGGATAATGTCTAAGTACGACAAAGCTGGCTTAACAATCATGAAATCTGCACCTTCTTGAATATCAGAAGTTGCTTCACGTAACGCTTCCATACGGTTTGCTGGATCCATTTGGTACGTTTTACGATCCCCAAATTGCGGTGTACTGTGAGCCGCTTCACGGAAAGGTCCGTAATAAGCAGACGAATATTTAACACCGTACGACATAATGGGTGTGTTTTCGAATCCCGCTTGGTCAAGTCCGTAGCGAATTGCAGCAACAAAACCGTCCATCATATTTGATGGTGCAATAATGTCAGCTCCAGCTTTTGCTTGAGAAACCGCAGTGCGTGCTAGTAAATCTAGTGATTCGTCATTTAAAATCACACCATTTTCGATTACGCCACAATGGCCATGATCGGTATATTGGCACAGACAGGTATCTGCAATAACGACTAACTCAGGATGACGATTTTTCGCAAAACGGATGGCTTCTTGAGTGATACCATGGTCGTGATAAGCTTGTGTGCCAACCGCATCTTTTTCGTTCGGTACGCCAAAAAGAATAACAGAAGGAATTCCAAGGTCCACCACTTCATCTAATTCTTCACCTAATTTATCCAACGAAAAATGGAAAACGCCTGGCATTGAAGAAATTTCTGTTTTAATGTTTTCGCCTTCTACAACAAAAATCGGATAAATAAAGTCCTCTTTATGTAAGCTCGTTTCGCGAACCATTGAACGGATATTAGCAGAACCGCGCAAACGACGGTGACGGTTAAAATTTAATTCTTTCATTTCGACAAACTTCCTTTCGCTATTTCATTGATAACTTCTATATACGTATATTTTTTAGGCGTGTAATCCACTGTTCCGCCGCTTTTTAGTATCGTCTTTTTCGTAACGTGGCCAATCGCCGCGGTGCGGATATTCGACCAATCTCCACCTGCTTGTCGGTACGCCGACACAGCAGAAGGACTGGCGAAAAGAATAATAACGTCTTTTAGTTGAACGACCAGCTTAGCGTTTTCGATATTCAGAATGGTATCGTAAACAACCCACTCATCCACTTGCATCGACATAGAGGCGATGGTGTTTTTCGCCATTTGACCTTTTATAAACAAGCATTTGGCGACGCCAGAAACAGGTGGGAATTCTTCGATAAAATGATCGGCACTAAAAACTTTCGGTATAAAATCAACGCTGTGGCCATGCCGTTGCAACACAGCAGCCGTTTGATCACCTACTGCTGCAATTTTAGCGCTAACGGTTTCATCCAGTTGACAAAACACTTCAGCACTTGTACGGCTAGTAAAAATTAACCAGTCATAGCCTGCAAAATCTGGTTTTTTTGACTGCCGACTTATTGTTTCGACAAGTGGCAAGTAACGTGTTTGGGCACCAAACGACTGTGCATGTTCAAGCGCTTCTATAGGTTCTCTGGAACCTGTAAAAATCACAGTTTGACCTTCGAGCAAATTTTCTTTTTTAGACATTGCTTTCGGCTTTGACGCGCTGAATTAACTCATAGCCGCCTTGTGCACTAATTTTCTCAGCTACGATGCGGCCAGCTTCGATTGGATCGCGACTAATCGCCACTTCTTTGAAAACTTGATCAGCTTCTGGTGAAGAAATTAGTCCAGTAAAAGTGATTTCTCCCTCGTTCACTGTTGCATATCCTGCAATGGGAACTTGGCAGCTGCCATCCATGTCTTTAAGGAATTTACGTTCTGCGTTAACAGCTAATGCTGTATTGTCATCGTTAAGTTTCGCTAATTCAGCCATCAATTCTTTGTCGTCTTCACGGCACTCGATCCCTAATGCGCCTTGTCCGATTGCTGGCAGGCATTCGTCCACTTCCATAAATTCAGTGACTAAGTCATCTTTCCAGCCCATCCGTTTCAAACCAGCCGCTGCTAAAATAATGGCGTCAAAATCGCCCGCATGTAATTTCGCAAGACGTGTATCAATATTGCCGCGAATCCATTGAATATCAAGGTCCGGACGTATTAGTAACAATTGAGAACTGCGACGCAAACTACTCGTTCCAACAACTGCGCCAACTGGCAATTCCATTAATTTTACATGGTCGTTCGCAATATAAGCATCACGCGGGTCTTCACGTTCAGGAATACACCCAATTGCAAGACCTTCAGGTAATACAGAAGGCATATCTTTCATGCTGTGAACAGCAAAATCGATTTCTTTAGCAAAAAGAGCTTGTTCAATTTCCTTAACAAATAAGCCTTTGCCGCCTACTTTTGATAGCATCACATCAACGATACGGTCGCCTTTCGTGACAATTTCTTTGATTTCAAATTCAAATGGTACGCCTGCTGCTTTTAACTTATCAATAAACTGATTTGTTTGTGTCAACGCCAACTTACTTCTTCTTGAACCTACAATAATTTTTCTCAACTAAATCCTACCTTTCTTTAATACCAAAAATGAAATTCAGATAACCGGCTACCCAAAAAGAAATTAATGAGCAACAATAAAAATGCATAGACATGCGCCAACGCATAATTCATTCCGTTTAACGAGCCTTTGCGGTGCCACCAGAGTATAAAGCTATACACCACTAGTAAAATAAACGATCCTACAATCTTCATGTCGAGCAATGAAAACTCCGACAACGAAATATACGCCCATTGCAGACCCAATACGAGTGACACGAATAAAAGCGAAATACCAACCAAAATAGAAATGGTCATAAATTGCTGTGTTTGGCCAAGTGACGGCAAATTTGCCCATTGCTTTGTCCATTTTTTCTTTTTCAACATTCTGTATAAAATCATATGCAGTGCCGCAAAAACAAACGACAGCGAAAAAGCAACATAGGACAAAATGGCAAAACTAATATGGATGAATAATAATTCCGAAACAAGCGTTTCTCCTACCGGTGAACGCTCGATTTGAACCGGTGCAAACGTGTGGATTGTCATGAAAATAAAGCCAATCACATTAATGAAAAATACCGCAAAATCAAAGCGGTAGAACATCCTAAGAACAATCGACAACGTCACCAATAACCAGGCATAAAAATAAATGCCTTCAAACAAGGTCAATATTGGAAAGCGTTGCGTTTCGAAAATGTACAATCCTAGAAATAGGGTTTGCAAAGCCCAAACAATGCCGAGCAGCGTCATCGCAATCCGACTGGCTTTCTTTTCTTTATATAAGTAATCTATAAAATAAAAAACAAGGCTGACAGCATATAGAATAACCATAGCTTCATGCAGCCTTGCCATTGTTATATCAGCCATCCCATTCCCCTTCATCTCCATAGTTAAAGGCGTTCCGTCTCTACATTTTAACATATAGATTCGAAAACGCCTCTTTTAGAAAGCTTAAAATGAATATCCGGGAGTTTCTGTTGTTGATTGCTGAGTTTGAAGAACGGCTTTATCCGTTTTTTGTTGTGGTGCTTTCGACTGCTTTTCTATTTCTTTTTCAACTTCTTCTTCAATTCCAAAGATTTGCATGAATAGCTCCAGCTGCTCACGGGATTTGGGCCCACCGCCCATTTCCTTAGCCTGCAAAATTGGATCTTTTAATAATTGATTGATAATCGATTTCGTATGCTTGTTGAGAATTTTCTTTTCACGATCTGTTAAATCAGGCATTTTGTTTTCAATGCTCGCCATCGTTTCTGCTTGAATGCCAAGCGCTTTTTGACGAAGGGCAGAAATCACCGGAACAACACCAAGCGTCGTTAGCCAGTCGTTAAACTGCAGAGATTCCTGGTTAATCATCGTCATAATTTCACCAGCTGCGCGTTCACGCTCTGCTAAATTCGCTTCAACAATTCCTTGCATGTCGTCAATATCATACAAAAAGACATTCGGCAAATCACTGATACGCGGGTCCATATCACGCGGAACGGCAATATCTACCATAAACAAAGGTTTGCCTTTACGAAGTTTCTCTACAAATTCCATTAGCTCTAGGTCAATGACAAAATCTGCCGATCCCGTCGAAGAAATTAAAATGTCTGCTTCTAATAAAGCGCATTGCAATTGGTTTAACGGTTTTGCATTGCCACCAAATTTATCCGCCAATAGTTCAGCCTTTTCAAATGTCCGGTTGATAACAGTTACGCGGTTTGCACCGCTGCCTTGCAAGTTTTTAATAGCCAATTCGCCCATTTTACCGGCGCCTAAAATAACAACATGCTTGTTTTTAAGCGTGCCAAAAATCTTCTTGCCCAGTTCAACTGCTGCGTAAGACACGGATACGGCATTTTCACCAATAGCTGTCTCAGAATGCGCTCGTTTCGCCAAGGTTACAGCTTGCTTGAACAATTGGTTAAATAGCGTGCCTGTCGTTCCATGCTGTTGCCCTGCAAGAAAACTACTTTTTACTTGTCCGAGAATTTGCGTTTCACCTAATACCATCGAATCGATACCTGCAGTAACGCGGAATAAGTGTTCAATCGCCTCATCCTGTTCATGGACAAATAAATAAGGAGAAATCGCTTCTTGCGAAAAACCAAAATAATCGGCGAGGAATTGCTTCACGTAATATTTTCCCGTATGAAGCTGGTCCACGACCGCATATATTTCCGTTCGGTTGCAAGTGGAAACGATGACGTTCTCCAATATACTTTTTTGCTCTTTTAACGCCTGCATCGCCTGTGGCAGATCCGCTTCAATAAATGATAGCTTTTCGCGTATCTCCACGGGTGCAGAACGATAATTCACCCCAACTACTAATGTGTGCATGGGTACAAAACACCTTTCACGTTCATTATTTCATCTACATTCATTATATCACTTTTCAGCTTATTTATGCCTTTAAATTTGTGAACAAGACATGACGCTATTGCTTCTTTATAATTATTATAAACTAATACTAGCAAAGGAATTTCGTGTCTACAAGTATAACGCTCTTAGTCGGAATTGACTGTTAACTACAAGCTGAATGAAGCAGCCTTTGACGCACAAAGTCCGTGATTGCATTGAAATTTACTAGATAAGTTGAAGTATAGAAACCAATTTTTCTCTACCGCTTTGGGCATGACTCTCACAGCAAGTGAAGTGTAGCAGCTTCGCGGAATGGCGACAAGTAGCAGGCATGATCAACCTACACAATAAAAAAGCGCAGCCCAAGGGCTGCACTTTTTTACATTCTGCTTTCGATTTCCAACCACGCTTGGTCTTTACCCAGTCCCGTTTCCGATGAAAAGATAATAAGCGGATCATTTTTATCCATATCCAGCGTCGTGCGGACAATTTTCTTATGCTTGTCCCATTTGCCTTTTGGAATTTTGTCTGCCTTGGTTGCGATAATGATACACGGAATTTCAAAATGTTTCATGAACTCATACATCGCGATATCGTCTCTGCTTGGTGGATGGCGCAAGTCAACGATTTGGATAACTGCGCGCAATGGCTCGCGATTCGTGATGTAACGTTCAATCATCTTGCCCCATGCCTCGCGTTCACTTTTCGACACTTTCGCATACCCGTATCCTGGAACGTCAACATAAAACAATTTTTCTTCAATTTTGTAAAAGTTCAATGTTTGTGTTTTACCCGGTTTAGATGAAATGCGCGCCATGCTCTTGCGACCAATCATTTTGTTGATAAAAGACGATTTTCCGACATTCGATCGTCCGGCTAAAGCAAATTCCGGCAACCCATCTTCTGGATACTGATCCGGACGAACGGCACTAATTACTAATTCTACATGATTAACTTTCATTCATTTTCTCCTTCTAAGGCAATTTCCAATGCCTCATCTGCTTGAGAGACCAATTTAAAAGTCAACTCTTCACGGATTGTCTCTGGTATATCTTCCAGGTCTCGCTCGTTGTCGAGTGGCAAAATGATGGTCTTTAAGCCAGCACGATGTGCACTCAAGGTTTTTTCTTTAATTCCACCGATTGGCAGGACGCGACCACGAAGTGTGATTTCACCCGTCATGCCGACTTCACGTCGAACCGGACGCTTTGTCAAAGCAGAAACCAAAGCTGTCGCAATGGTAATACCTGCTGAAGGCCCGTCTTTAGGAACAGCGCCTTCTGGAACGTGGATGTGAATATCATGTGACTCATGGAAATTCGGATCGATGCCAAGAGATTCTGCTCGCGCTCGAACAAAAGATAATGCCGTCTGCGCAGATTCTTTCATGACATCACCTAGTTTACCCGTCAATTGCAGCTTTCCTTTACCTGATGACAAAGAAACTTCAATTTGAAGAGTATCTCCACCGACAGTCGTGTAAGCAAGTCCCGTTGCAACGCCGATTTGGTTTTCCGTCTCTGCCATGCCGTAACGGAATTTACGTTTTCCTAGATACGCCTCGACCTCTGCTTCTCCAACAACTACCTGTTCTTTTTCTTTTGAAATAATTTGTTTCGTCACTTTGCGACAAATAGAAGCGATTTGACGTTCTAGTCCACGGACACCTGCTTCGCGCGTGTAATAACGAACGATGTTCAGCAACGCGTCATCTTTAAACTGCAGTTGCTCGATTGATAAACCATGTTCTTTTAATTGCTTTGGTGCTAAATGATTTTTGGCAATCATCTGTTTTTCAACTTCTGTATAACCAGCAATCGAAATAACTTCCATGCGATCACGCAGCGGTCCAGGAATTGACCCTAAATCATTGGCTGTCGCAATAAAAAGCACGTTAGAAAGATCATAAGTTTCTTCAATATAATGGTCACTAAACGAATTGTTCTGTTCTGGATCAAGTACTTCTAACATCGCAGAAGACGGATCGCCACGGAAATCATTCGACATTTTATCAATTTCGTCTAATAGGAAAACAGGATTTACGGTTCCTGCTTTTTTCATCCCTTGAATAACCCGTCCTGGCATTGCACCGACATACGTACGACGATGGCCGCGGATTTCCGATTCATCACGAACGCCACCAAGTGATACACGAACAAAGTTGCGGTCTAATGATTCGGCAATCGATTTTGCGAGAGACGTTTTCCCGACACCTGGAGGTCCGACAAGACAAAGAATCGGTCCACGCAAGGAATTGGTCATTTGTTGAACAGCCAAATACTCCAAAACGCGTTCTTTGACACTTTCTAAGCCATCATGATCACGATCTAATACTTTTTCTGCATACTTAATATCCAAACGGTCTTCCGTTGCTTCTGACCATGGGATTGTCACTAGCCACTCAATATAGTTACGAATAATCCCACTTTCTGCAGCAGCAGAAGGCAGCTTCTCGTAACGATCAAGTTCTTTTAACGCTATTTTTTCAGTAGTTTCCGGCATTTCCGCTTCTTCAATCCGCTTTTTCAAATCAACTACTTCAGCTGATTTGCCGTCTTTATCACCCAGTTCGGTTTGAATGGCTTTCATCTGCTCACGCAAATAAAATTCTTTTTGTGTTTGTTCCATTGCTTTTTTTACACGCAGATTAATCTTTTTTTCAAGATCGACTACTTCTTGTTCGCTGTGTAACCGAGTAATAAGTAGCTCTAATCGTTTACTAACATCAAAAGTTTCCAGTATTTCCTGCTTGGTCGATACTTTCATCGAAAGGTGAGAAGCAACCATATCTGCTAAGCGACCTGGCTCTTCAATATCAGCTACCGTGTTGTATGCTTCTGTACTAACTTTTTTCGAGCTTTTGACGTAATTCTCAAAATGCTCCAATAGCAAACGCATAAGCGCATCTTGTTCTGCATCTCTTTCTGTTTCATCAGCAAAAGGTGTTACTTCAACAATTGTACAGGCTTCCGTTTCTTCGTAATTTTTTAATTGGCCACGTTCCAAGCCTTCTACCAAAACACGAATCGTGCCATTTGGTAATTTCAACATTTGTTTAACGTAAGCCAATGTTCCAATTTTATGAAGATCGGCTCTTTTAGGTTGTTCTATACTCATGTCTTTTTGAGTTGCTAAAAAAACAATATTATCCTCTAACAATGCTTGTTCCAGTGCAGCTACGGATTGCTCTCGACCGACATCTATATGTAGCACCATTGTCGGAAATACAAGAAGTCCGCGTAATGGTAGTAAGGGTACACGTTTTGTTACTTTTCTCTTAGCCATGTGGCAAGTCACCTCCGGGGATATTTTCAATGTGAGTGGATAACACCTAATCTGATAGGTGCTATCGTTGTTGTCTAGCTCCACTTAGGCTCCTTGGGTCATAAGCCACTCTGCCTGTGCGGCAAAGAACGCCGCTTCGTCAGATCGTCTTATGCCTGTCGGAGCTAAACGGTCACTTTCGCTTTTCTTTGTCCAGCTCAAGTGACCAGCTCCTCGGGTCATAAGCCACTCTGCCTGTGCAGCAAAGAACGCCGCTTCGTCAAATCGTCTTATGCCTGTCGGAGCTAAACGGTCACTTTCGCTTTTCTAATAAAAAACAGGCTAACTCAGAACGCGCGGATTCGCACGATCAGAGTCAGCCCGTATCATCCTTTTGATTGGTCTATCTACCACTCAGCAAGTTTGCGCACTGTGTGGAGTTCCACTCATTATGCGGATGTTTTCTCATCGTTGTCGTTAACGTACTCTGAACCATCTTCTAAGATAAGTTTAGGTTGCACGCTGTCCGCAACAGTTTCTTTTGTAATGATGCATTCAACAATGTCTTCACGTGAAGGCAAGTCGAACATGACTTCAAGCATCGTGTTTTCGATAATTGAGCGTAGTCCACGTGCACCGGTTTTGCGCTCAATTGCAAGTTTCGCAATTTCAACAAGTGCTTCAGGCTCAAACGTTAATTTGACGCCATCAAGCTCCATCATTTTTTGGTATTGCTTGATCAATGCATTTTTAGGCTCAGTCAAAATCTGGACTAGCGCTTTTTCATCCAATTGCTCAAGGCTTGCCAATACAGGCAAACGACCGATAAATTCAGGAATCAAACCGAACTTCAACAAATCTTCAGGAATCAATTGACTAAGCAATGATTTCTCATCCATTTCCTCTTTGTTCGGATCTGCACCAAAACCGATGATTTTATTGCCAAGACGGCGTTTAATAATTTGATCGACTCCGTCAAATGCACCACCTACGATGAACAATACATTCGTCGTATCGATTTGGATAAATTCTTGATGAGGGTGCTTGCGTCCGCCTTGTGGAGGTACGCTTGCAGTTGTGCCTTCTAAAATTTTCAGAAGGGCCTGCTGCACGCCTTCACCCGATACATCACGTGTGATCGATGCATTTTCAGATTTACGTGCCACTTTATCGATCTCATCGATATAAATGATTCCTTTTTCTGCGCGTTCAACATCATAATCTGCAGCTTGAATTAGCTTCAAAAGAATGTTTTCCACGTCTTCACCGACATAACCTGCTTCTGTTAATGAAGTGGCGTCTGCAATTGCAAACGGTACATTTAGAATACGCGCTAACGTTTGTGCCAGTAACGTTTTACCGCTTCCTGTTGGTCCGATTAAAACAATATTGGATTTCGATAATTCAACATCATCAATCTTGCTATTAGAGTTCACGCGTTTGTAGTGATTATAAACCGCTACAGCTAGTGATTTTTTGGCTTTTTCTTGGCCAATTACGTAGCCATTCAAAATGTCTAAGATTTCTTTTGGCTTAGGCACTTCTTTGAATTCTACTTCTTCATCTGTACCAAGCTCTTCTTCTACGATTTCCGTACAAAGCTCAATACATTCGTCACAAATATAAACACCTGGTCCCGCGACCAGTTTACGAACCTGCTCTTGTGGTTTGCCACAAAACGAACATTTTAAATGCTCTTTTTCGTCATTGAATTTGAACAATGTATTCACCCCTATTCAAGCCATTATCTTACAAGATTATCGTAATTGTAGCAACTAATTGGATCTATCGTCAATTCAGCGGATTCATCTCTGTGAAATCGGTGTTCTATGTAGTGGAAAACAAGGTGCGTCTCCGCACCTTGTTTCTCTTATTACTTATGTTTTACTTATGTGTTACTCAGAAATTTTAGCGTTGTCCACTAGGAACTCAACTGTGTTCTGCATGCGGATATCATTTTCAAGCATTTCAGTTCCACCTAAAGCTGTTTTGATCTGCTCAATGTCCATGTTGAATTGACCAGCCATTTTTTCAAGCTCTTTATCGATATCTTCTGAAGTAACTTTCATGTTTTCAGCTTCAGCAATTGCTTCAAGTGTTAATGAAACGCGTACACGTGTTTCAGCATCACCGTGCATTTGCTCACGAAGTGCAGCTTCGTCTTGACCTGAGAATTGGAAGTACAATTCAAGGTTCATGCCTTGCTGAGTCAAACGCTGTTCGAAATCACTCATCATACGGTCCATTTCTGAATGGATCATTGCATGAGGAATATCAATTGTTGCGTTTTCAGCAGCTTTTTGAACCAATTCGTCACGAAGTTTTGCATCAGCAGCTGATTTTTTCTCAGCAACTAAGCTTTCTTTCATTTTTGTGCGAAGTGCTTCTAGGCTTTCAACTTCAGGATCGATTTCTTTAGCTAGTTCGTCGTTAAGCTCAGGAAGTTCTTTTCCTTTAACTTCACTTACTTTAACTTTGAACGTTGCAGCTTTTCCTGCAAGCTCAGCAGCATGATATTCTTCTGGGAAAGTAACTTCAACGTCTTTTTCTTCTCCAG
Organism: Planococcus faecalis; assembly: GCF_002009235.1. Classification (NCBI taxonomy): domain Bacteria; kingdom Bacillati; phylum Bacillota; class Bacilli; order Caryophanales; family Caryophanaceae; genus Planococcus; species Planococcus faecalis. The sequence goes on along the minus strand of NZ_CP019401.1, from coordinate 1,407,938 downwards.
ACTTCACGCCTACCAATTGTTCTTCGAATCCTGGAATGAATGAGTTTGAACCGATTTCAAGAGAATAATCATTTCCTTGTCCGCCTTCAAATACTTCTCCGTCAACGAATCCTTCAAAGTCGATTACAGCTGTATCGCCTTCAACGATCGCTTCGTCTTCTTTAACAGTCAACTCAGCTAAACGTTCTTGGTTTTCTTTCAATTGGTTTTCAATATCTTCATCCGTTACTTCCGTATCAGGTTTTGATACTTCAAGACCTTTGTATTCACCAAGCTCAGCAATCGGCTTTACAACTACTTTAGCTGTAAACACTAGCGGCTGGTTTTTTTCGATTGTTTCGATGTCGATTTCAGGACGGTCAACTGGGTTGATTCCTGCTTCTTCAACTGCATTTGCATAGGCGTCCGGTAAGATGAAGTCTAATGCATCCTGGTAAAGTGATTCTGCACCGAAACGTTTTTCGAACATTTGACGAGGCATTTTCCCTTTACGGAAACCTGGTACGTTGATTTCTTTAACAACTTTCTTAAACGCTTTATCAAGACCGGCGTTTACTTCTTCTGCAGGAACCTCAACTGTTAATACTCCTGTGTTACCTTCTTGTTTTTCCCATTTTGCTGACATATTATAAGCCCTCCAAACATTTTCTAAAAAGTCATTTTACGTTTTATACGAATTTTGACAACCTACATATTATAGCACACATGCTGTCAGGTTCAACTATTTCTACCCATTACGCATCTCAAACCACAGTTCCGCTTGCTGAATCAGTTCCAGTAGCTTTTCATCTTCATTAAATGACGTCTTTCCATTGAACAAACCTTCAGTATAATCCATATACGCCTGTACAACTTCTTCTACCTTAAAATCATCCCAAACGAATGGATACAAGAGATAGATATGACGTTCGAATAATTCTTTAACCAATTCAAGTCGCGTCGGATCTTTTGCCAAAGAATCTTCTAAGAGATTCGTCATCTGCCTAATACGCTTGTTATTCAATGGATCGGGCAAACTTTCGGTTTTAAATACGCCTGTGTAATGGAATTTTTGAACTTTTACTTGTGCTTCAATTTTTTCTTGAAATAGCATAAATAATATGTATGTCTTCGTCAACAAATCGGCTTCCGGGTGCTCGATGATCGCTAGCAATTTTTTCTTTAACGCCTGGTAGGACGTGGTCGGCAAAGCTAAAATCAACTGTTCTTGCTCAGAAGGATGCAACACCAAAAAGTTTTCAATGGCATAAAGCGATGCATCTACTTTCTCAGTCGCTACATTCGCCGCAATCCGCTCATTCAGTTCACGCAATTGGTGAAACTGCTCAAGTCGCTCTTCAGGTAAAACTTTTTCTTCTATTAAGACTTCAATCATTTTTTCTGCTTCTTCAAATTCACGGACTTGCATTAAAATGCTTATGTATAGCTCCATCGTCTCCAAGTAATGGATCGGACCGATTTGCAACAGTTCTCTACACACCTCTAATGCTTCGACAAACTCTCCAAGTTCGTAGAGACAATATGCATAACCACCTAAAGCGGCTGCATGATCAGGTTCATAAGACAGCACCTGGTAGAGGCAATCTCGAGCATCTTCGTATTGTTCTTCTTTTAGGAACGTCATACCCTCTGACAATAATCGATTGACGGTTGTTGGAAAAACAATGACATTTCCTTTGCGTTTCAACTCCCGGTATTTCTTTCGCACAGTACCACCTCTTTTGTGTTTCATCATCATATCATATTCCCTTTACGCAGAAAATAAAAACCTCAGCATTGCTCAGGCAATCTAACTTCACCAAAAAACTTCATGTTCATTGCTCAACTCTAGAAACTTGGGAATCAGTAGTAAAGCACTTGCGAACAATCCGACCATCATAAGAAGTGAAGAAGTTAACGAAAGATCCATAAGTGTAGACAATGGCAAAGGCAATAAAATCACCCAATTTAGTATCATCGTACGTCGCCTTGATTTTGCAGTGGCGTATTGGTCACTTAGACAGTACGGGCAACGCATCGAGCTACTCATTTTCCATGATGCCTTCATTGATTGCTTCCAGGTCCATTGGTTTTTGCAGTGTTTACACGTCGGCACAGAAACACCTCCTTAGCATTACTACGCATTAACTACTGTTTGGTTTCATTAATCGTCATGTAGGAACTAGTAGAAACAATAGAAAAGTAAACAAATCCTTTCCATCCTCTCTCAGCTCGGTCTTCTGTTCACTAACTATTTGTTTCCGCTGCCTGCTCGTACAGCAGTTTTTCAACCAAAGAAAAATAAGCTACCAGCCTCTTACAGGCTAGTAGCTTATGAACGTTTCTACATTACTTTTCTAAGGCTTCGAGAATTGGTTTTTCAAAAACAGGCGCAAAACTTCGAGAAAACGTAGCCGTTAAGTGATTGGCATCAAAATGAGTAATAACATTTCCGACGACGTAATGACAATACTCACCGTCACAGAAATAATCCGTCAAATCAATGGTTGTAGCAGTTTCCGGCAGATAATCAGCTTGCGTTATCGGATTGACGTCTCTAACAATTTCTTCTTGTTTTGCTTTACACTGTTCTGGTTCATCTGCGTTCTGACTGAGGCAGGTTAAAACATGTTGTTTATACCAAGGAGTGTCGCGCACCAAAAATAAAGGAATGTCTTGTTTCTCAAAATACTTCCAAGCTTCGATAAAGCCGTCTGAAACTTCGTCAAACTCCTCTTGTTGGCTGCCTACATTTCCCACAGTGAAAATAAGGTCGGGTGTATCTTTCGCAATTTTTGTTTTCACGTTTGTGAACCACTCGGCACATTCTGGAGAACCGGGCACGTCCTCTTCTGTAAACCGACAACTGCTCTTGAGATAAGTGACAATTTTCAAGTTATGCATTTTAGCCAACTCTTCGAGCATGGGTTGCCAGTGGGCTGAATGAGATCCACCGACCAAAGCGATGGTGTAATCGTAATCTATGAGCTCCCCATATTCACAAACCTTTGCTGCGGTAGTGACTTTCCCTACCATGCAACGCTCTTCGTAAATAACCGATCGATCTTGTTCTGCAACTTCAAGTCTCGGAATGAACGGCTCATCAAATTCAGCTAGAGGTGTTAAGCGACCATCCTCCAAATAAACAGCTGCTCCTGGATGATCGTTGATTCTCTCACTTAATGTTTCTGAGTCAGTGACAGGTAATGCCAAAGAACTTTCTTGGTAGATAAATGTTGAAAGCCATATAGCTCCTGAGAAAACTAAAATGATACTCGCTGTTTTCCAAAGGGACAATTGGATGTTTCGAACAGGTACTTCGAAGCCGTAAATTGTCACATAAGCAAGAATCGCGGCGACGGTCATGATGAGCAATCCACCTATAAGTGACACGGTTTCGACCTCGAACAAAGCATAATAGAAAATCAGGAGCGGCCAATGCCACAAATAAAACGCATACGAAATACTTCCGAATTTCACTAAAGGCTTCCAGCTGAGCAATTGGAAAGCACTGAAATGGGTCGAATAATTCCCAGCAACGATAATCAGGACAGCGGACAACACTGGCCATAATGCAGCGTAACCTGGGAACAGCTGGGATACTTGCAAGACGATGCCGCAGCTAATCAATCCGATTAACCCCATCCACCCTAAAACCCAGGAAAGACGTGAGGAAATCACTATTTTATGAATGGTTAACGCAAGGATTCCACCTACTCCAAATTCCCATACACGTGTGAAGGTATGGTAATAAGCAACTGGCTGATTGACAATCGTTAAGTAAACAGAATAGCCGAAAGATGCGATCGCAACTACCGAAATCACGATGATCAGCATACGTTTAATGTGATTGCTTGAGAAAAGTCTTAATAAAGTAATCGCCACAAAAAACAGCAATAACCAAACTAAGTAAAACTGAAATTGAATGCTCAACGCCCAAAAATGCTGAAACGGAGAAGCACTGTTGTTCTGAGCCAAATAATCTACAGAATCGATGGCAAGCCGCCAATTCTGAAAATAAAACGCCGAAGCTAAAAATTCGTTAAGTGTTTGTTGCTTTGTAAACACTGGCAATATGTATAGACCCGCAATTAAAGTTGTAATACTAATTAGCCAAGCTGTAGGCAACAATCGTTTCATCAGTTTGACAATATAAGAAAAGTACAATACTTTGCCATTTTTCCGGTACATAGACAATAAAGATGTTGTGATCAAAAATCCCGATACAACAAAAAAGACATCTACGCCACCTGAAACTCGATTAAACCATATATGATAAATGGCTACTAGTATCGCCGCAATTGTACGCAAGCCTTCCAATTCGGGGCGAATACGCCTTTTGGTTTCCATAAACTTTCGCCACTCCTTATTATTGATAAATAGTTGAATACAATTGTATCATATTCTTAATTTCTCACTTTTTTTCTGTAAATTAGATTTATTCGAGTCGGCAATAGACCTACAAACAGACATGTTGAGCGTCCTTAATACTTTTTCTACACACAAAACCTCCACACCGTTTAATAAACGATGTGGAGGTTTTGTTCGAATTATGTACATTCCTATAATGTCCCAGGAGGGATTCGAACCCCCGACCGACGCCTTAGAAGGGCGTTGCTCTATCCAGCTGAGCTACTGAGACTAAAGCTTTCTTAGAGACTAGACGGTGGCACAAGATTTCGCTTGCGGCTTTGCTTTTCTATTGAAAGACAATTTTAATTATAGAAATGATTTGAAGAAAAGTCAATGCTATTTTAAAAAAACATTAAAATAAATGAATTCAGCTTTGTTTTTCTTCATCTAACCACTTAGGCATGCGCTGTTGTAACTCGCGCAAGGCATTGCCGCGATGGGAAATTGCAGCCTTTTCGTGAGGCAACAATTCAGCCATCGCTTTGCTTTGTGCAGGAACGTAAAAAATGGGATCATAGCCAAAACCATTATTGCCTTGAGGCGTACTAAGAATAATTCCTTCACAAGAGCCCGAAAACGTTTCAGTCTTCTCGTTAGGTGCTGCTACCGCTAGCACACAACGAAAACGTGCTGTACGTCCGTTTTCAGGCACGCCAGACATTTTCTCAAGCACTTTATCAATATTTGCGCTATCGCTCTTAGCAGCACCCGCATAGCGTGCTGAATAGACACCTGGTTCACCGTTCAATGCATCAATTTCTAATCCACTATCATCGGAAATAACAGGAATACCTAATACTTTCGAAACGGCTTCTGCTTTTAAGATGGCGTTTTCTTCAAAAGTGACACCCGTTTCTTCTACATCCAGGTCTTGTGCTACGTCTAGTAGAGTCAACACTTTATACCCAAGAGGGGCAAGCAAAGCTTCAAAATCTTTAGCTTTGCCTTTGTTTTGAGTTGCAATTACAATTTTTTTCATTGTTCCACAACGACCTTTTCTCCAATACGAGCAGCAATATCACCTAGCGCGCTACGCTGCATCGCAATCAATTGATGGATTCCTGCTTCTCCAAGGTCCAGCAATTCGTTGAGTTGAGCACGTGTAAACGTAGACTCCTCTCCCGTTCCTTGCAATTCCACGAAATGACCTGCCCCTGTCATAACTAGGTTCATATCAACTTCAGCGCTAGAATCCTCAACGTAATTCAAGTCAAGAATGGATCCGTTTTCAGCTGTAACGCCGACACTTGTTGCAGCAAGAAAGTCCGTTACTGGAAATGCCGGAAGCTCTAGCTTACTAATAGCCATCGTCATAGCGATAAATGCCCCTGTAATCGATGCTGTACGCGTTCCACCATCTGCTTGGATTACGTCGCAGTCGATCCACAATGTACGCTCACCTAGCTTCTCAAGATCCACAACAGCTCGCAATGCACGACCAATCAGTCGCTGAATTTCCATTGTCCGTCCACCAATTTTTCCAGCTGAAGCCTCACGACGGTTTCGGCTGTTCGTTGCACGTGGCAACATGGAATATTCTGCTGTTATCCAGCCCTTGCCTTGACCTCTCAAGAATCCTGGAACTTTGTCTTCAATCGTCGCTGTACAGATTACTTTCGTCTGTCCCACCGTGATTAATACCGAACCTTCTGGGTGAATCAAATAGTCTACGTCCACTGAAACAGGACGCAACTCGTTAGTTTGTCTATTATCTATGCGTGTCATAAAAATCCTCCTTGTATATGCTCAAATAGCTTACCATATTTCGCTGATAACGACAAAAACCTGACAGCATCTGCTATCAGGTTTTGGGAAATCGAATCGAATAGATCATGGGTCTTTCAATGCCTAACCATTTATGAATAATGGAGCCAAAAATCTGAGTAGATCCCGATGTATAAAAGCGATGCACCGGCGGCTTGTTCCAATTTGCAAACTGCTGTTTATAGCTCAAGTATCGCTCGACGTCTTTGGCCGTTTCTTCTGCTGACGACAACACGTTCACCGTATCTCCAAGAACTTCCTCAATAAAACCTTGTAACAATGGATAATGCGTACATCCTAAAATTGCTGTATCAAACTCTTCATAGGCAATAGATGCTAATGTATCTTGAACAATTCGATGAGCAAACTCACCTTCGTATTCATCACTTTCTACCAAAGGAACAAAACGTGGACAAGCAAGTTGTACGACGTGTGCAGAAGAAACTAATGATAAAATTGCTTTTTCATAAGCTCCGCTTTGCACTGTTCCTAACGTGCCTAAAACGGCAATTTTTTTAGTTGTTGAAGATTTAATGGCAGCACGAGCCCCTGGAAAAATAACACCAATTACAGGAATTGGCAAATTCTTCTGCAAAGAGTACAGCGCTGCTGCAGTTGCCGTATTGCAGGCGATAACTAACATTTTAATATTTTTCTTCATCAGTGCATCGGCCATTTGCCACGTATACGTCCGTACTTCCGACAGCGGACGCGGACCATAAGGGCATCGCGCGTTATCCCCAATATAATAAATTTGCTCATTCGGCAAAAGTTTCATTATCTCTTTTGCGACGGTAAGTCCACCGACTCCTGAATCGATTACTCCGATTGGCGCATTCACACTCATCGCCTCTATCCTATTTCATGTTGGTATGCAATTTTTCAAGTAACGCCGCAAATTTCACAGCCTCGTCTTGAGTAAAATTCTCTAATACGGTTTTCAAGTATTCCTGGCGTTTTTGAATCACTTCTTCAATGACGCGTTCGCCTTCTTTTAACAACTTTATACGAACAACGCGACGATCCTGTTCTTCGCGAATACGGACAACCAGTTCATTTTTCTCCATACGGTCAACTAAATCCGTTGTCGTGCTGAACGCTAAATACATCTTATTCGATAAATCTCCAATGGTCATATCCCCATGCTCAAATAGCCACTGCAATGCGACAAATTGAGGCGGGGTGATCGTATAGGAATTTAAAATCTCTCGACCTTTTTGCTTAATAATCCCCGAAATATAACGTAGCTCTTTTTCCATGAACGCGATGCGCTCCAATTCATGATTGACGCTTTGCTTGTCTTCATTCATTAATCAATCCCACTCCTTGAAAAACCTATCTTATTTCTATAGTGACGGTTTTTTATTGATATAGCAAGAGCTCCTTATTTTTTTGCACTGATCAATTGCTTGCTCTGAAGCATTTCAATCTCTTGGTCTGACCAAGGGTGACCTTTTCCCGTGTGTTTCGATATTTGGACAATGGCTCCTCTTCCCGTGAAACAAGTTTCCTCTTTTTCGTTGACAGTCCAGTAATGAACATCGACAGAAGAAGTTCCGATGCGCGCTATTTTGACGTAAACTTTTAACTTTTCATCAAAAAATACTTGTTGAACAAAATCTACTTGCATATCTGCTACGACGGGAAACAACTCGTTGCCCGTTTTTAACCAGCGCTGCATCAATCCCATTTCTTTCATAAATTCGATTCGGGCAAATTCAAAATAAGCAATCGGCACGGTGTTATTAACATGCCCAAACATATCCGTTTCAGAAAAACGAACTTGAACCGGAGCAGAAAAGATAAATTCCTGCTTCCACTCCTCCAAATTTCCAATGTAATTCGCTGTCATAAGTAACCTCCACTAAATAATTTGATGACTTGAACATTTTTCCCACGCACTGAATAGCACGAGGATCATCACTCTTGTATGAGCCTGTTAAAGGGTTCAGCCTGGAGCGTTTTTTACTACCACTCACTCCAGTCAAAATCTACTTGTCTGTTTCATTTTATTAGTATACCAAATTTTTTATGGAAAGGCAGGTCTATTAAAATTAGACAAATTAAAAACCCCGCCGCAGCGGGGTTTTTACTAAATACTAGTCAACCATTCTGTCGCTTCCGAAGAAGTTACGGAACATTTGTACAGTTGTGTCGCGGTTTAGTGCTGCGATTGAAGTTGTCAATGGAATTCCTTTTGGACAAGACTCCACACAGTTTTGAGAGTTACCACATCCTGCCAATCCACCTTCACCCATGATCGCATTCAAGCGAGCATCGCGGTTCATAGAGCCTGTTGGATGCGCGTTCATCAAGCGAACTTGTGACAGTGGTGCAGCTCCGATAAAATCGGATTTATCATTAACGTTCGGGCATGCTTCAAGACATACGCCGCAAGTCATACATTTAGATAGTTCGTAAGCCCATTGACGCTTGCGCTCAGGCATACGCGGTCCATCTCCAAGGTCATGCGTACCATCGATTGGCACCCATGCTTTAACTTTCTTCAACGAATCGAACATCCGACTGCGGTCAATGACAAGGTCACGAACAACAGGGAATGTTTTCATCGGTTGAAGACGGATTGGCTGTTCTAACTGATCAATCAAAGCCGTACACGATTGACGTGCTTTGCCATTGATAACCATTGAACATGCGCCACAAACCTCTTCTAGACAGTTCATGTCCCAGTTTACAGGAGTGGTTTTTTTCCCTTCCATGTTGACAGGGTTACGACGAATTTCCATCAATGCCGAAATGACATTCATGTTCATCTTATATGGCAATTCGAACTTTTCCCAATACGAATCTTCATCCGTAGAGTTTCTGCGTTCGATTTCAAATATTACCGTTTTTGCTGCTTCACCCATGGTAAATTAGCTCCCTTCATAATTATGCTTTTGCTGAATAATCACGTTTACGCGGTGGAATCAACGATGTGTCGACTTCTTCATAATGGAAGATTGGTGCATCAAAGCCATTAAATTTAGCCATCGTTGTTTTCAAGAATTCCTCGTCATTACGTTCCGGGAAATCCGGTTTGTAATGAGCTCCACGACTTTCGTTGCGCATAAGCGCTCCGATTGTGATTGCTCGAGCTAAATGAAGCATATTGCGCAATTGACGTGTAAACATCGCGCCTTGGTTACTCCAAAGTTGCGTATCTGTAATGCTAATCTGATTGAAACGTTCAAGAAGTTCTTGGATTTTCTCATCCGTCTTCTGTAAACGATCATTATAGCGTACAACAGTTACGTTATCTGTCATCCACTCGCCTAATTCCTTGTGCAGAACGTAAGCGTTTTCTGTACCATTCAATGCCAAAATTTCTTCCCATTTGCGTTGCTCCTCAGCTTCATGCTGATCATAGATCGCTGAAGGAAGGTCTTCCGCAAGAACAGCTAAGCCATTTACGTATTCAATAGCATTCGGTCCTGCGACCATACCACCATAAATCGCTGACAGCAAGGAGTTCGCACCTAAACGGTTACCCCCATGCTGAGAATAATCACATTCGCCTGCTGCTAAAACGCCCGGAATGCTTGTCATTTGATGATCATCTACCCATAGTCCGCCCATTGAGTAATGAACAGCTGGGAAAATTTTCATCGGTACTTTACGAGGATCATCACCTGTGAATTTCTCATAGATTTCGATGATTCCGCCCAACTTGATGTCAAGCTCTTTCGGGTCTTTATGAGAAAGATCCAAGTACACCATATTCTCGCCATTAATGCCAAGTTTTTGGTTGACACACACATCAAAAATTTCACGCGTTGCAATATCACGCGGTACTAGGTTTCCGTATGCTGGATACTTTTCTTCAAGGAAATACCAAGGCTTGCCGTCTTTGTAAGTCCAAATACGTCCACCTTCTCCACGAGCCGATTCTGACATTAAGCGCAGTTTATCGTCTCCTGGAATCGCTGTCGGGTGAATTTGGATAAATTCGCCGTTTGCGTAATAAGCTCCTTGTTGATAAACGATAGAAGCCGCTGAACCTGTATTAATAACAGAGTTCGTCGATTTCCCAAAAATAATTCCCGGTCCGCCAGTTGCCATAATAACAGCATCCGCACGGAACGATTTAATTTCCATGGTCGTCATGTTTTGAGCTGTGATCCCTTTACCAACGCCTTGCTCATCAAGAACAAGACCGAGGAATTCCCAACCTTCATATTTCGTGATCAGTCCAGCCACTTCATAGCGACGAACTTGCTCATCTAGTGCATATAATAGTTGTTGACCCGTTGTGGCACCAGCAAACGCTGTTCTGTGGTACATTGTTCCACCAAAACGACGGAAGTCCAATAGACCTTCTGGCGTACGGTTAAACATAACGCCCATCCGATCGAACATCCGAATAATTCCAGGTGCCGCATCTGCCATTGCTTTCACGGGACGCTGGTTCGCTAGGAAGTCTCCACCGTAAACGGTATCATCAAAGTGGATGTCCGGAGAATCCCCTTCACCTTTTGTATTAACCGCTCCGTTGATCCCGCCTTGTGCACATACTGAGTGGGACCGCTTAACTGGAACGATTGAGAATAAATCAGCGGGAGAGCCTGCTTCTGCAACTTTAATTGCTGCCATTAAGCCAGCAAGGCCACCACCGACGATTGTAATTTTGCCCTTCGCCATGTTAGTATTCACTCCTCTTTTAGTTCACCAATGATTGAAACATTCTTAAACGAATGCAAACAATGCTCTGATACCAATAACCGATAACACAATAAATACTAGAAGTGTGAAATAAGTTGCGTTTTTTTGTGCTGCTGCAGATTGTGTAATTCCCCAAGTAACAAGGAACGACCAAAGCCCATTTGCAAAGTGGAAAGTTGCTGCCACTACACCAACAATGTAGAATGCCATCATCCAAGGGTTGTCTAAGATGTTTGCCATCATGTTAAAGTCAGCTTCAGCAGCTGCTCCGATTGCAACTTGGAATCTTGTTTCAAAGATGTGCCAAGCGATAAAGACTACTAGGAAGACTCCAGTATAGCGCTGTGCAACAAACAACATATTGCGCATATAGCTATAATGCCCAGGATTGTTCTTCGCAGTAAACGCTATGTATAGGCCGTAGAACGCATGATACAAAATCGGCAGGTAAATGACAAAGATCTCCAGGAAAATGACGAATGGAAGATGTGCCAAAAAGTAAGATGCCTTGTTGAATGCCTCTTCCCCCTGTGTAGCAAAATGGTTGACAATTAGGTGCTGCGTTAAGAATATACCGATAGGAATAATTCCCAACAATGAGTGCAGCCTACGCATAAAAAATTCACGATTGTTATCCAAAATTTTACCCCCCTCAAAACATTAATTGGTAGCGTTCAAGACAGACGATTCGTATGACTATACCTGAAGCCACGCACCATCATGATACAATAATATGACATATTTATTGTACTCCCCCCCTCAAGGAGCGTCAAGGCAACATAACTCCTTTAAACCGATAGCGCTTATGGATTTCGCAGGCGATTACCTTCTATCTAGAGGAAATGTATCGAAATAGAATCGATTTAACAGCATTCCCTCAAAAAAGCGATTCTCTAATTGAGAATCGCTCTTTCCAACTATTCTAGTACAAACCACTGTGTAGACATCATTACTATATCAGCATTGAGAATTTGAACATTTTGTGAATTTTTTCACTAGCTTTTATTACATTAGGAATTCATTATTTATGAGTGGACTTCTACCGCAGCCAATCCGTACGCTGCATGTAAAGCATTCGCTGATTTGTTCATATCTACTTCTGGCACAACGACTGAAATTTTTATTTCAGAGGTACTAACCATCTTCACCGGAACTTCTTCGCTTCTTAAAATATCGAACATCCGAGCTGCGACTCCAGGATTCGATACCATGCCTGAACCTACTATCGACACTTTCGATAAGCCGACTTCTACATTTAGTGTCAGAAAACCAATGGCATCTTGTGCTTCCGTTAAAACTCGGCGTGTTTCTTCAAGGCTTTCCTGGCTAATAGAAAAAGAGACAGACGGTGGAAATTCATCACTGATGCTTTGAACAATAATATCCACATCAATGTGATTTTCAGCAAGCTTTGTAAAAATAGTAGCAAGAGATCCGTTGAATGGCTTTTTGTAACTCACAGTTACGCGCGCTATTCCTGGTTCGAATGCCACACCTCTAACGATTAAATTTTTCTCCACAGTGATCACCTCTTGTATGATTGTGCCAGGCTCGTCTGAATAACTTGCTCTGACAGATAATGGGACGTTATTGTTTTTTGCGAATTCGACCGCTCTCGGATGTAGTACGCCCGCTCCGAGATTAGCAAGTTCCAACATTTCATCATAAGAAATTTGTTGTAACTTGCGTGCACCTGTTACATACCGTGGATCTGACGTATAGACACCGTTAACATCTGTATAAATCTCACATTTTTCCGCTTTTAGTGCTGCAGCAAGCGCAACGGCAGTCGTATCCGATCCACCGCGACCAAGGGTTGTAATATTACCAATTGTATCCACTCCTTGAAAACCGGCAACCACACAAAGATAACCATTTTCCAACACACGTTCAAGACGTTCTGTATTTATTTTAATGATGCGTGCATTACGTGGTACGGATTCTGTTTCAATTCCTGCCTGCCATCCAGTAAAAGATAGAGCTTCATGACCCAGTTTCTTGAAAGCCATCGCCAATAACGAAATCGTAATTTGCTCACCTGTTGCCAGTAACATATCCATTTCTCGCTTTGGCGGTTCCGCTGATATTTCTCCCGCTAATCCGAGCAACGTATCAGTTGTCTTACCCATCGCCGAAACAACAATGACTACGCGTTTGCCTGCTTGTTTTTCACGGATAGCTCGTTTGGCAACTCCGATAATTTTTTCTGGAGTCGCGACAGAAGTTCCTCCAAATTTCATGACGATCGTTTTCATTCCATCCACTCCCACATTTAGTATGTGGCCCTCAAAATGACTAGCGATCATGCCACTAGACACAAAAAAAGGTAGCTCCCCGCAACCGCGGGAAACTACCTCTTATCATGTACGAAAAAAACGTCCATGTGAGATAGCCCTCCAGAGATTGACTCTGACAGCTCTGCACTTGTTAAATGCAGAACCAGCATGCGTAATAGCAGTCATACGCACACTTCGGCGACCATCCCTTTCACCATCCTTCGCAGATTCTGCAAATCTCCAGATGCTTACTATTGACGTTCGCGCCTCTATCATCACTTTTCCAAGTGATTTACTTATTCTTCTACGATACCATGTTACGACTCGCTTGGCAATGTGCCTTGTTTAAAATGCTGTTCAATAGAGATTGCTAGCGCTTCTGGCATTCCTGCCTCTTGGATTTGTTCTACTGATGCTTCTTTGATTTTTTTAACAGAACCAAAATGTTTCAGTAGCTGTTGCTTACGTTTGGGGCCAACCCCTTCAAGCCCATCAAGTGCTGATTGAATTGAATTTTTTCCACGTAACTGACGGTGAAACGTAATAACAAAACGGTGGACTTCGTCTTGAATCCGTTGAAGCAAGTAAAAAGCTTCACTCGTCCGTTTTAGTGGCACAATTTCAGCAGGTGAACCATACAGCAATTGAGAAGTTTGGTGCTTAGCGTCTTTTGCTAGACCCGCAATTGGGATAGATAAACCGAGTTCATCTTCTAAAATTTCACGTGCCGACTCCATTTGTCCTTTTCCTCCATCAATAACAATCAGGTCAGGTAAAGGTAAACCGTCTTTCAATACACGTGAATAACGTCGACGGATAACTTCTCGCATCGCCGCGTAATCATCCGGCTTTGACGCATTCCGAGTCTTGTATTTGCGGTAGTCTTTTTTAGAAGGCTTGCCATCAATAAACGTAATCATTGCAGATACTGCATCAGCGCCTTGAATATGCGAGTTATCAAAAGCTTCGATGCGAAGAGGCACTTCAATATTCATCGCCTCACCCAAATCTGTACACGCGCCAATGGTTCGTTCTTCTTGTCGCTCTAACAATTGGAATTTTTCTTTAATGGCCACTTCCGCATTTTTCTTAGCAAGTGCCACCAGCTCTTTTTTCTTGCCTCGTTGTGGAACGAGTACACGAACGCCTAGCCATTCTTTTAACATGTCCGGATCATCCGCTTCAGGAATTAAAATTTCATTCGGTTTCACATGGTTGGCTTTTTCATAAAATTGCCCGAGATACGTTAAAAATTCCTCTTCCGGATCGCGGTACAAGGGGAAAAGCGATACGTCTCGTTCAATTAGTTTGCCTTGTCGCACAAAAAAGACTTGCACACACATCCAGCCTTTATCAACAGCATACGCAAAAACATCGCGATTGGTAAAATCATTCATCGCCATTTTTTGTTTTTCCATCACCGTTTCAATCATATTAATTTGATCACGGTATTCTTTTGCGCGTTCAAATTCCAGATTTTCTGCCGCTTCCGACATTTTTGCGACCAATTGCACTTTAACTTCACGGAATCCACCGTTTAAAAACTTTGTAATGCCATCAATCATCTCTTGATAGGTTTCTTTTTCAACCGGTTTAACACACGGTGCTAAACATTGACCTAAATGATAATACAGACATACTCGGTCAGGCATCGTATGACATTTCCGCAACGGGTACAAGCGGTCCAGTAGTTTTTTTGTTTCTGCTGCTGCGTAGGCGTTTGGATAAGGCCCAAAATATTTCCCTTTATCTTTTTTTACTTGTCTTGTCGTGATCAGCTTCGGATGACGCTCTCCCGTAATTTTTAAGTACGGGTAGCTTTTATCATCTTTCAGCATAATGTTATACTTCGGATCGTATTTTTTAATCAAGTTCAATTCGAGAATTAATGCTTCTTTATCAGAAGACGTAATAATATACTCAAAATCCTCTATTTCATTCACCAAACGTTGTGTTTTGGTATCATGACTTCCCGTAAAATAAGAACGTACACGATTTTTGAGAACTTTTGCCTTTCCTACATAAATTACCGTATTCTGGCGATCTTTCATCAAATAACAGCCTGGTTGATCAGGCAATATTGCCAATTTGTGTCGAATCAATTCGTTTGCCATTTTATCACCCTATTAAAAAACCGGGTACCATCACTGGACCCGGTTAAGAATTATGTGTGTTTTTCAACCAATTCAGCTAATGCTTCTTTTGGTCGGAAACCAACTACTTTATCAACTGTTTCGCCGTCTTTCATCAATAACAAAGTTGGAATCGACATGATGCCATAGTTTCCAGCTGTTTCTTGGTTTTGATCCACATCAACTTTTACGATTTTAACTTTATCGCTCATTTCAGCGTCCAATTCTTCTAGCACAGGAGCGATCATTTTACATGGTCCGCACCAAGTTGCCCAAAAATCTACTAAAACGAGTCCTTCTGCTACTTCTTGTGAAAAGTTCTGATCTGTACCGTGTACAATTGCCATGAATAATTCCTCCTTATGATTAACCAAACTATATTCAAAGTATATCATGCGTTAAAAACACTAGCTATTTTTTTGCCTACTCCTCTATTACCCAGCAGATCATTGGGCTAAACGAAAACAGATCGCTTCCGTCCTAACAGTTGCTTTCCTACAGCAGTCGCTACTTCTTCAAGCCACTCATTAGTAAAAATCCTCAGACAAAAACAGATGACGAATTTTTTCTCGCCACCTGTTTAAGTTTTTAAAGTAAGCGATTAGCCACTTTTTGTAATTACATTACTTTCTTAAATTCTTCTGTCAGCATGGGAATAACTTCAAACAAATCTCCGACAATGCCGTAATCTGCTACTTTGAAGATATTTGCTTCTGGGTCTTTGTTGATTGCTACGATGACTTTCGAGTTAGACATCCCCGCCATATGTTGAATAGCTCCAGAAATACCAGCTGCGATATATAGGTCAGGTGTTACCACTTTTCCTGTTTGTCCAATTTGAAGTGAGTAATCGCAATAATCTGCGTCACAAGCTCCGCGAGATGCACCGACTGCACCACCAAGAAGATTAGCTAATTCTTGTAAAGGTTCAAATCCTTCTGTGCTCTTGACGCCACGGCCTCCAGCTACGATAACTTTCGCTTCCGAAAGATCGACACCTTCAGTTGATTTGCGGACAACATTTTTAATAATCGTGCGCAGGTTTGTAATATCCACAGCCAACGAATTAACTTCACCTGAACGTTCTTGTCTTTCAAGTGGCGCAATATTGTTCGAACGCACTGTAATAAAGTCAATGCCATCTTTTAGTTTCACTTTTTCAAACGCTTTACCAGAGAAAATCGGGCGGATAAATACAGCTTCGTCGCCTTCTCCTTCAATGTCCGTAACATCTGAAATTAAGCCAGCTTGTAATTTAGAAGCGATTTTGGGCGCCAAGTCTTTGCCAACTGATGTATGACCAAAAACGAGACCTTCTGGTTTTTCTTGTTCGATAACTGCCATGAAAGCTTGACCATAGCCGTCAGATGTATATGATTTCAAATGCGGATGTTCAACTGTTACGACACGGTCTGCGCCATATGCCACAAGTTCAGCACCAAAATCAGCGACTGCATCTCCGATTAAAACGCCTACTACTTCACCGCCGCCAGAAATTTTCTTAGCAGCTGCAATTGCTTCAAATGAAACATTACGTAATGCGCCTTCGCGCGTTTCGCCTAAAACTAATACTTTCTTCGCCATAGTCTGTTTACCCCCTAAGTAAATGTGAAAAAATGCTATCGTTATATGAACGTACCGAACGCTTAAAATCATCAACAAACTTGTCGTTGTATCTTTTACTTAAGATGATCGGTCACTTCAAGTTACATTAAATAACTTTTGCTTCGTTACGTAGTAAGCCAACCAGTTCTGTTACCTGGTTTGAGATGTCACCTTCAAGAATACGGCCAGCTGCTTTTTTCGGTGGCAAGTAGATTTCGATTGTTTCTGTTTTCGCTTCTACGTCGTCTTCTTCGATATCTAAATCATCTAATTCCAGTTCTTCTAGCGGCTTTTTCTTCGCTTTCATAATTCCTGGAAGCGATGGATAACGCGGCTCGTTTAACCCTTGTTGAGCTGTCACTAACAGTGGCAATGACGTTTCTAATTCTTCTGCATCGCCTTCGATATCACGAACGATGGTTACAGTTTCGCCATCAATGCTCAAACTAGTAATAGTCGTTACACAGTTAATGCCAAGTAAATCGGCAACGCGTGGTCCGACTTGTCCAGAACCGCCATCAATTGCTACGTTTCCTGCTAAAATCAAATCAGCTTCTTTGTCCTTTAAATACTCAGCCAATATGTATGCAGAAGTAAATTGATCCATTTCTTCAATGTCGTCTTCTGTATTAATCAATACAGCTTTGTCGGCGCCCATCGCAAGTGCTGTACGCAGTTGCTTTTCTGCTTCTTCATTACCAATTGTAACGACCGTTACTTCTCCGCCGTGTGCATCGCGGACTGTGATAGCTTCTTCAATCGCGTATTCATCGTAAGGATTAATGATGAATTCCGCACCGTCTTCCTGGATTTGTCCACCTGAAACGACGATTTTCTCTTCTGTGTCAAACGTACGTTTTACTAATACATAAATGTTCATGAACGTAAACCTCCCAAGTATTATTTCCCTTTAAATTGCGCTTCCCGTTTTTCCAAAAATGCTTGAATTCCTTCTTTAGCATCTTCTGAAACAAAAACTGTACCAAAAGATTGTGCTTCTGCATTGACACCTTCGTGATACGAAGCAGGTTTTGTATATTGCAACATTTGGATAGCTGCTTTTACAGAAACCGGACTTTTCTTCGCAATTTTACGGGCAATTGTAAGCGTTTCCGAAAGAAGGTCTTCTTCTGGATAGGCACGGTTAGCCAAGCCATATTGCGCTGCTTCCGTTCCTGAGATCGGATCACTCGTTAATAACATTTCAGCTGCTTTTGCTGCGCCTACATACCTAGGCAAACGCTGCGTTCCAGCAAACCCCGGAATCAATCCTAATTGAAGCTCCGGTAATCCTAGTTTAGCATTTTCAGTAACAAATCGCATGTGACAACTCATTGCCAATTCCAATCCACCGCCCAAAGCAGCTCCGTGGATCGCGGCGATAACTGGCTTATGGAACGTTTCAACACGTTCAAAAACTTCCTGACCACTCGCTGACAATTTTGAAAATTCTTCTCCTGAAGATACTTGTGTGAATTCCTTAATATCGGCTCCTGCAGAAAAGAATCTGCCTTCTCCGTGCAAAACAATGACGCGAACTTCCTCATCATTTTCTACTTGGTTTAACAATTCATCGACTTCCAAAATAAGTGAACGCGACAGTGCGTTTGCCGGTGGACGATTAATCGTCGCGATGGCAACTCCATCTTCTTTTTTCCAACTAATAAATTCCATCCAATGAGCCCCTTTCTTTAAGCTTGCATACCTTTTAGCAGCAAACGATGAACTTGTGGCGCGAGTTCGACTAAATCATATTTATGATCATTCATGACCCATGTTGTGATGGTCTCATCCATTGTACCAAAAACCATCTGTCTCGCTAAACGAATATCCATTTCAATGTCAAATTCTCCATCTTCCATTCCTTTTATGAGAATCTTGTCCATTAGCTTTAAATATTCTCGAAGCACATTATTGATTTTAAGGCGGAGATCGTGATTTGATTGGCGCAATTCAAGTTGCGTCACAATAGCTAAGTGAATGTCGCTCGCTAATAACTCGAAATGACTCGTAATCATTAACCCTAGTTTAGTTGATGCAGTCAACTCACGCGAGATGATTTCTTCTAGCTTGCTGACGAAAATACCCATTTTCTCTTGAAATACAGAGATGAGAATGTCTTCTTTGTTTTTAAAATACAAATAAATCGTTCCGTCAGCTACGCCTGCTTGTTTGGCTATTTTCGAAACTTGCGCTTGATGATAGCCATTTTCAGCAATCACAATAACCGCCGCATTGATAATCTGCTTATACTTTGGCTTATCTTTTTTTACCATACTGTCACCACCCAAAAAAATATGAAAATATGAATGGCGATTCATTCATATTTTCATATTATCGTTTATTCACTAGAGTGTCAAGTTTTTATCCTATTTACTGACTCAGCAGATTGCAAGTTTGAAATGGGCGAGTTCTTATGACGGAACTGCTTCGTTCTGTTTAGCGACTTCTTCATCCACTAACGATCTTCGTAATATTTTACCAACTGCTGTTTTCGGTAATTCTTTGCGGAATTCGTAAATGCGCGGCACTTTAAATGCAGCTAAGTTTTCTCTGCAATGCGTATTGAGTTCTTCTTCTGTTACAGTATAGCCTTCTTTTAGCACGATGTATGCTTTTACTGTTTCTCCACGATACGGATCTGGTATACCAGCTACGACGCATTCTTGAATCGCTTCATGCTCATATAATACTTCTTCGATTTCACGCGGATAAATATTAAAGCCACCAGCGATGATCATGTCTTTTTTACGATCCACGATAAAGAAATGACCTTCATCATCCATGTAGCCAAGATCTCCAGTCAATAACCAGCCGTCGACGATTGTTGCAGCCGTCTCTTCCGGTTTGTTCCAATAGCCCTTCATCACTTGAGGACCTTTAATCGCAATTTCTCCAATTTCGCCGTTAGGAACCGGGTTTAATGTACCTGACTGAAAAATTTTACTATCTGTATCTGGATACGGTAAACCAATCGAACCTTTTGTTCGTTCTCCCCAAACTAAGTTTGAATGAGTAACTGGGGCAGTTTCCGTCAATCCGTAACCTTCGACTAGCTTGCCTCCTGTTAGTTTTTCAAACTTCTCTTGCACTTCTGCTGGCAGTGGAGCCGAACCGCTCAAGCAAGCTTCAATAGAAGAAAGATCGTATTTTTCAATATCCGGATGATTCATCAATCCAATATAAATCGTTGGTGCTCCTGGGAATAAGGTAGGTTTTTGCTTGCTGATGGTTTTCAATGCTGTTTCTGGATCGAATTTTGGTAGCAGCACCATTTTGTCACCAAGCATGACAGATAAAATCATGACCGTCGTCAAACCATATACATGGAATAACGGGATGATTCCCATAATGGTTTCTTCGCCTTTTTTACATTTATACAGCCAGCTATCACACATGGTTGCGTTGGAAATGATGTTTTTATGCGTTAACATGACCCCTTTCGGAGAGCCTGTCGTACCTCCTGTATACTGCAACAACGCAAGGTCTTCTTCAAAATCGAAAGGTGTTTTCACGACAGTTGATTGTGCGGTTTTCATAATTTCAGTGAACAAATGATTAATGCCTCGATGTTCCACTTTAACGGTCATGCCGTACTGCTTTTTCTGGATAAATGGATAAACTAAATTTTTAGGAAATGCCAGATAATCTTTAATCCCGGTGACAATGACATTTTCTAGATCTGTTTCTTTTAATACTTTTGAAATCCGTGGGAATAGAATATCCAATCCAATGATGGCTCGTGCACCTGAATCTTTCATTTGATAAGCGATTTCGCGCTCGGTGTATAACGGATTGGTCATCACGACGACGCCACCCGCATAAAGGATCCCATAAAAACTAATGACCGCCTGCGGACAATTGGGCAGCATAATCGATACTCTATCGCCTTTTTTAATGCCTAATTTTTGAAGATAGTTAGCGAACTTCATAGAAGACTGATAAAGTTCTTCATAAGAAAGTTCTTTCCCCATAAAATGGATTGCTACTTTTTGTGGGTATTTCTCATAAGCCTTTGTTAAATATTCCTGTACCGGCATGCTTGGGTAAGTCAGTGTATGGGGCACTTCTGGTGGATAATGTGCAAGCCAGGGCTTTTCAGTCATTCTTTTGACCTCCTAATTTTTATTAGAATCGCGCGAATATTCCTACTTTTGATTATAAAGAAGATTGAGAACGCTTTCAAACTTTATTTTAGGACTTCTGAGTAAAGACTAATTTTGCTAATGACCAACTCAATCTTTTTGAGTACCTTTCACTAGAGCAGCTCCATTCGAAACAGCTCTCACCTGTCGATAACTGTCTCTACTTGCGAACTTTTCATCCATATAAAAAAGCCAGCTCCAAGGCTGGCACTGTCCATTAAAAAACGAACAGGAAAATAATTCCGACAATAATAAAAATCGCACAGAAAACAAACAAAATTTTAATAAGATTTTCCACAACATCCAACTCCTATTGAATACTAGCTCCGATGACAAACGACAAGCCAACCGAAATGGTCATTGAAATAAAGCCGACAGAACGATTATCCCGTTCAATTTCATCATCTACTTTAAATTTAGGTGTCAAAAACTCAAACAAAATATAAGCAAAGATCAACAAGGTAAAACCAAACAGACCCCAGCCCACCATTTCAACTAACGAGTTATGCTGTTCGATGGAAAAGCGGAAGATATTGGTGACACCAAAAATCTTGCCACCTGTAGCCATTGCCACTGCTAGGTTACCTTTTTTGATTTGTTCCCAATTATTGTACTTGGTCACCATTTCGAAAATCACCATTGCGACGATCAAGCACAATACTACCACACTAAAATAGCCAGCAGATTCGACTAGCGGGTGTGTCCAAAACCCTGTCTCTGTCATTTGTTATTCCCCTTTTTAGAAACTTACTTTAATTCGGCGACGGTCACACCAGAGCCGCCTTCTCCCGCTTCGCCAAAACGATAGCTTTTTACACGTGAATGTTTTTTCAAGTATTGCTGGACTCCTTGGCGTAGCGCACCTGTTCCTTTTCCGTGAATAATTGATACTTGGTGGTAATTTGATAATAACGCATCGTCCAAGTATTTTTCAACACGTGCAAGTGCATCCTCATAACGTTCACCACGTAAGTCTAGCTCCATTTTGATGTGACTGTCACGGTCTTTTAAGGTTGCCATCGTTCGGGTTTCTTTTTGCTTTTCGGGTTTTGTATAAGACAGGTCTGACTCAGGCAATTTCATTTTCAAAATACCGATTTGAACAATCCATTCATTTTTCGATACTTTTTCAACTAAGGTTCCTTTTTGACCGAAGGAAATGACTTTAACTTCGTCATTTGGTTTTAACGGTTTTTCTGCATTGTCTTTTGCTGCTTTTTTCAAGATTCGGTTTTGAGGCATCGCTTCTTCAAGCCGCTTTTTCGCATGGATCAGTTCGTGCTCTTTTACCGGCGAACCTTGATTAAGCTGCATTTTGCGCAAGTCCGTTATGACAGCTTCCGCTTCTGCTCTTGCTTGGTCAACAATTTTCCGCGCTTTTTCTTTGGCTTTTTCTTCTAGCCGTTCTTTTTGTTGCTCGTATTCTGCTAATTGCTTGGCTAATTCTTTTTTCAATTGCTCAGATTCTAGTAAGACTTCTTGCGTTTGTTCTGCGTCTTGTTCTGCTTGTCGACGACTCTTCTCAAGAGATGCAATCATCGAGTCAACTGCTTTGCTATCTGTTCCTGTAAAGCTCTTTGCATGGCTAATGATATGATCTGGCAATCCAAGACGTTTTGAAATTTCAAAGGCATTACTCCGACCTGGTACTCCAATTAATAACCGGTAAGTCGGACTCAATGTCTCCACGTCAAACTCTACACTGGCATTCGCTACACCGGGACGATTATAACCATAAGCTTTTAGTTCCGGGTAATGCGTTGTCGCAATAACACGCGCGCCTCTGCCATGGACCTCGTCTAATAGTGATATTGCTAGCGCCGCTCCTTCTTGAGGATCTGTACCCGCTCCCAGTTCATCAAAAATCACCAGTGAATTTTCATCGAACTTGGTCAAAATATCAACAATATTCACCATATGCGAAGAAAACGTACTCAAGCTTTGCTCGATTGATTGTTCATCGCCGATATCGGCAAAAATTTGATCGAATACCGCAAGTTCTGAACCATCAAGAGCCGGTACCGGCAAACCAGATTGTGCCATCAACGTCGATAACCCAACCGTCTTTAACGTCACTGTTTTACCGCCTGTATTGGGGCCGGTGATGACGATCGCTGTTATATCTCTACCAAATTCGATATCGTTTGGTACGACTTCGTCTTTTGGAATTAACGGATGTCGCGCTTTTCGCAAATTAATATAGCCTTCTGTGTTCATCGTCGGCTTGGTACCTCGATGAGCTGAGCCGTATTTTGCTTTTGCTAAGATTAAATCGATTTCACCGAGTACATCAACTAATAAGAAGAGTTCATGCGCCACTTCTTGGACCTGTGCTGACAACATCAGCAAAATACGATCGATTTCTTCTTTTTCTTTCATCTTCAGACGACGCACTTCATTATTTGCTTGGACGACTGCATCTGGTTCGATAAATAAGGTCTGTCCTGATGAAGATTGGTCATGTACAATGCCTCCGTAATGGCTGCGGTATTCTTGCTTGACCGGAATGACAAAACGGTCATTGCGTATCGTCACAATCGAATCCGACAGCATTTTCGAAGCATTTTTGCCACGCACCAAACTTTCTAAACGCTCACGGACACGACTTTCTTGTGTACGCAATTGCTGTCGAATAGTCCGTAGCTCTGTGCTCGCACTATCCAATACCCTACCATTGTCATCAATACAAATATTAATGGCGTGTTCAAGAGCTGTCAGGATGGGCATGGATTCTTTTTTCTCTAGGAAATGTGGAATCTGCACTACTGCTTCTTCTTGAATGGTTTCGAAAAACTGACGCAAGATGCGGCTCGCACGAACAGTCGATGACACTTCCATTAGTTCCATTGGACTTAGACTGCCACCAATTTGTGCTCTTCGTGCGTGAAGGCGAATGTCAAAAATCCCCCCCATCGGCACATTGTTTTTAACACGCAGTACTTGTGCGCCTTCGTCCATTTGTTCAAGTAAGCGATTAACTTCATTGATATCTGTGGATGGCAACAGATTATCCACATGGGCTTTTCCAAGTGAAGACGTACAGTAACGTGCCACTTCATCGCGGATTTTGTAAAATTCAAGTATTCTTAATGCGCGTTCTGCGATCATGTAAGAACCTCCTAACTTTGGCTATAAAATAAATGGTTCTATGTCGTTCTTCTGCAAGTGTCTGGATCATTTGTTATTTTGATTTGTTGATAAATTCTTTGAATTTTTCAAGTGACCACGTATTGACGACCGTGTCTTTTTTCAGCCAGGCTTTTTGGGCATGCTTGACGCCGGTTTCCATGACTTCCAATCCTTCAATGGCATGAGCATCTGTGTTGATTGCGACAGGAACTCCTTTTTCTTGAGCCAGTACAAGGTAAGGAACAGCAAGATCTAAACGGTACGGACTGGCATTCAATTCAACAATTTTGCCGTATTCTTTTGCCCAATCGAGGATTTGTTCAACATCCGGATTATAGCCATCACGCTGGCCGACAATTCTACCAGTCGGGTGTGCAATCATGTGAACATTTGGGTTTTTCATAGCCGTTAAAATCCGTTCCATAATTTGTTCTTGTGGTTGCTGGAAACTTGAATGGATGCTGGCAATGACAAAGTCTAATTGGCTCAGCATGTCATCATCGAAATCCAAGCTAGCGTCTGGCAAGATATCCATTTCTGTTCCAGAAAATACTTCGATTTCTGAGTATTTTTTATTCGTTTCACGAATTAAGGCGTGTTGCTCTGTCAGTCGTTCAGGGGTTAGGCCATTCGCAACTTTCAAGTACTGCGAATGATCGGTAATAACCATAAATTGATAGGATTTCGCGACACACGCTTCAATCATTTCTGTTAAGGAGTTGGCACCATCTGACCAAGTGGTATGCATGTGCAAATCGCCTTTAATGTCTTCAATCGTTACTAATTCTGGCAATTCATCTAAACGATCGAGTTCACGGCCATCTTCACGCACCGATGGCGGAATAAACGGCAAACCAAAATGGGCAAAAAATTCTGTTTCAGATGCAAACGTAGTGACCGTTCCGTCTTCCTGCTCGACACCGTATTCACTAATTTTCTTGTTTTGCGACTTGGCCAGTTGACGCATTTTCACGTTATGGTCTTTCGATCCGGTAAAGTGGTGCAGCGCTGTGACAAATTCTTCAGGCGCGACTAAACGAAAATCTACATCAATTGGTTCTAATACTTCTACAGTCACCGAAACTTTTGTGTCTCCAGATGCAATCGTTTCCTTTACAGGTAAAGCCGCAAGTAATTGCTCTTTCACGAGCGCAGGTTCAGCGGTTGCGATAATAAAGTCGATATCTTTACTTGTTTCTTTCGTCCGGCGAAAACTTCCAGCTACTGAAAACTCAGTAACTTCGGCAATTGATGTTAAAACATCTTGAATAAACGCCACGGTTTCTTCCGTTTTCCAAATTGGCTGACGATCCGGCTTGGTTTCAAAGTCATTGATCTCTTTGAGTATCTTTTCTTCTGATTTCGGACCAAATCCTGGAAGTTTCTGGATTTCTTCATTCAAGCAAGCTGCCTTCAAGGTTTCCATCGAATCAATGCCCAATTCTTTGTAAAGTTTGGCAATTTTCTTACCACCTAATCCTTGAAGTTTCATCATTGGAATCAGCCCTTTTGGCACTTCTTCTTGAAGCTCTTCGAGAACGGTTGACTTATTGTCATTTATTAGTTCGAGTATAACGTCTCCCGTTCCTTTTCCAATACCTTTTAATTTGGTGACATCTTCGATTTCGTCCAAACTGCGCTGATCGAGTTCCAGCGCTTGAGCGGCTTTTCGGAAAGCCGATACTTTAAATGGGTTTTCCCCTTTAAGTTCCATGTATAACGCAATTTTTTCAAGTGTTCTGATGATAATTTTCTTATTCACCAAAAGCCCTCCTCGTTTCGATTAAAAAAACTTCCCTCGTAAGAGAGAAGTTCCTACTATAGATAAATATACCACCATTCTTTTACTTTCTCAGAAAAATAAGGCGTATTCTCAATCATGGATTGAGCAATTCCTGAATTCTCTAATTGGTTCTGCACCACATCAAGTGGAAGCAGCGCGAACACATAGATGAAAATAAACAACAGTATGTAGGCTTCGATAAACCCTAAAATCGCACCTAGAATTTTGCTGAAAAATCCAAGTACTGGTAAGAACTTTAAAAAATCAAACATCGATGCAACCAGTTGCAATGCGAACTTCACAACAAAGAAAATAAGTGCAAAGGCTAATAATTGATAAAAAGTTTGATCCAAGTCTAATTGATCCACTACTAGCGTGAACTGAGAGTTTTCATTTATCGCTGGATAGGGAATCCACAACACAAAGTATTCGGACAGTGGTTTATAGTATTTATAAGCCGCGACTAGTGCAACAACAAACCCGATCATATGAATCAACTGGACAATAAACCCTCTTTTTGCGCCCACGATGATACCACCGATCAGTAAGATGACTAATAGTATATCAAGCATTCACGTCAACCCTTCAGTTTTTTCAATTCATTTTCTAATTGTTCAACTTGCTCTTTCAGTTTAAGATAGTCATGTACCGCATTTGATGCAGTTAAGACGGCAAGCTTTGCTTGATCCAATGATGGATTCAACGCATTGATTTCTCGCATGCGGCTATCGACAATCGATGCAACTAAGCGCATATGACCGGACGTTTCAGTACCAACCATTTTATAGGTGTTGCCATAGATGTCAACGACCGTGTGAATTTTATGTTGCTCTGACAATGCAATATCCCCCTTTGGAATTCTTTACCCATCATACCATGAACACAAGCTGATTGTGAATCAAAGAAAGGTGACCCACTCATGTCAAACGTCGTTCTAAAACTTACAGAAGACAGTCTTCTCAAAGTGATTGCTCATTACGAGAAAAACAAGATCATTTCCAAAAATCCATATGCTCGCTTTAGCGCTAAAATCTCCGATACCGTCGTGACTGTTTACACCTCTGGAAAAGTCATGTTTCAAGGGAATGGAGCTGCACGAGAAGCAGCAAAATGGGGAATTGCCCCTGCAGCTGACAAAATCGTCTCAACAAAAGGAGACAAACTTCCTGACGGTTTTGCCCAACTTTCGGTTCTCGGATCTGACGAAACGGGCACCGGTGATTTTTTCGGACCAATTACCGTCGCGGCGTGTTACGTACCGGCCGACAAAGTTGAACTTGCACGCGAACTCGGTGTGAAAGATTCGAAACAACTGACCGATGACTGGATGCGCCAAGTTGCCCCCGACCTTAGAGCAACATTTGCACATAAAGTGCTAACTTTAAAAAATGATAAATACAACAAAGTCCAAAGCCAAGGCTGGTCACAAGGAAAAATCAAAGCCTTGTTGCACAACCAAGCACTCAAATATGTTCTAAACGAGATTGCACCCGAAAAACCAAACTTTATCTTAATCGATCAATTTGCAGAACGCGGCATCTATTATAAGCACATTAAAGAAGAACCAGAAATCATTCGTGAGAACGTCTTGTTTTCCACGAAAGCAGAAGGTCTTCACGTTTCAGTTGCCTGTGCGTCGATTATCGCTCGCGTTGCATTTCTTGAAGAAATGGACCGAATGAGTCAAGACGCGGGTATGACTTTGCCAAAAGGCGCTGGAAAAATCGTGGATGAAGCAGCGGCGAAGATTTTATTGAAGCATGGTGAGGCGTATTTGAAAGGGTTGACGAAGGTGCATTTTGCGAATACGGGGAAAGCTGTTGCAATAGCTGATAAGAGGCGCAAGTAAATTTACACTTAACATTTAATGAAGCTTATTATTTTTATAAGGTAGATATCCAATTCAAAAGTTCTTTAAAAAGTGCTATCCCATAATCTCGAACTCGACGTTTACTTTTTGAAGTCCTAGAGGTGAAATCTTTTGAACAACCAATTGCGCTTAATAGGAGCGAATACACTTTCTACATCTATTTTGCGTCTGCTGTAAAGTTGGGTTACAGATTCATCCTCAAGAGCTGCTTTAGTCTTTACTTTCATTTTACGGAAATAATCTTTTGTTTTAGCTTCAAAATGGATGATGGTACTGAAGACGAATCGGTTGAAGCTATGCCCGCGGAAAACGTCCGTCACAATGGATATCATTCTGTTCTTTAACTCGGAAAAGGAGCTGTACCCAAAGGTCATTGTTCATGACCTTTGGGACAGCCCCTTTTTAACCTTGCAATTAAATTCCGTTAACTTCTCAGCTCTGCTCCAGCTTCTGTTAAAGCTGCTAATACTTTTTCATGTGCACGGATAACATCTTCATCCGTTAATGTTTTTTCTGGATCAAAGTAAGTTAACGAGAAAGCTACTGATTTTTTGCCTGCTTCCATCTTATCGCCTTCATAAAGGTCGAACACGCGGACGTCTTTCAATAGTTTGCCACCTGCATTGCGGATGACGGTTTCAATCGTTGCCGCTTCTACCACTTTAGAAAGAACTAATGCCACGTCACGTGACATGGACGGGTAACGTGGTACTGGCGTGTAAACAAGTGCATCTGTTGCTTTACTTAACAACACAGCCAAGTTCAACTCCATGACAACCGTAGTTTTCAAGTCGCGCGCTTTTTGTTCAGACGGATGCAACTCACCGATCACACCAATACGCTGACCGCTATGCATGATAAAGGCCGTTCTTCCGGGATGCAAATCATCCATTTGGCCACGTTCAAAAGTCAATTCAACACCAAGTTTATCGCTAAGCCCCTCCACAATACCTTTCAAGACGAAAAAGTCGACGGGCTTTTTCTCACCTTGCCAGCTATGATCGAGCCAAAGACCTGTAATAGCGACCGCTAAATGTTCCTGCTCGTTTAGTAGCTCATCTTGACCTTTAAGGAAAACAGAACCAGTTTCATACAAAGCGACCGAATCCATTCTTCTTGCTGTGTTATACGTAACAGATTCCAACAAATGCGGCAACAAGCTTTGACGCAACAAACTACGCTCTTCGCTCATCGGCATTAAAAGACGCGTTGTTTCCGTTTCTTCTAAAGCAAATTGTTTTACTGATTTTGCAGAAGTTAACGAATACGTCGTCGCTTGCAATAATCCAGCGCCTTCCATAAGTGAACGAACAATGCGGCGTTTTGCCTGATAGGGAGTCAAGCCACCTGGTGTCGTTTCAGCTTCTGGTAATGTTGCTGGAATTTCATCGTAGCCGTATAGACGAGCAATTTCTTCGACTACGTCTTCAGGAATTTGAATGTCTTGTCGACGTGTTGGCACAGAAATGACCAGTTGGCCATTCGTTGCTTCTGTGTTAAATTTCAAGCGGTTTAAAATATCCCACATGTCTTCAAAGGAAATCTTCATGCCCAGACGGCTATTAATGAAATCTGGAGATACTTTAACAATTTTCTCTTCTTTGTTTAATTCATCGAATATGACAGAGCCAGCTAATACTTCGCCACCCGCAAGTTGGGACAACAACTGCGCTGCACGTTCTGCGGCTGGAATGACACGATTTGGATCGACGCCTTTTTCAAAACGTGAACTAGCATCACTGCGTAGGCCATGATCTTTAGAAGTTTGACGAATAGAACCCGATTCAAAATAAGCAGATTCGATGACAACAGTCGTCGTTGTTTCGCTTACTTCCGAGTTAGCGCCGCCCATAACTCCTGCAATCGCCACCGGTTTTTCTCCATTGGTAATCACTAATTGACGGCTAGATAATTTTCGCTCCGCGTCATCTAAAGTGGTAATCATTTCGTCTTCTTTAGCATGGCGAACCGTAATGTTCCCTGTTTCCAATAAATCATAGTCAAATGCGTGAAGCGGCTGACCATATTCCATTAATACATAGTTTGTAATATCAACTACGTTATTATGTGGACGGACACCAGCTGCCATTAAGCGTTGTTGCAGCCACATAGGTGACTCTTGAACTTTAATGTTGCGAACGACTTTTGCGACATACAAAGGGTTGGCTTCAGGCGCATCGACTGACAAGGATAGCATCGAATCTGCTGTGTCAGCTGCTTCTGTATAGCTAATCTCAGGCAGGTTGATTTCTTCTGATAAAATAGCTCCTACCTCATAAGCAACGCCCAGCATGCTCATCGCGTCTGCGCGGTTTGGTGTCAGTCCTAGTTCTAATACAGTGTCATCTAAACCGAAATTTGCAATGACATCAGAACCGGTTTTTGCATCTTCTGGCAGCACATAAATGCCTTCAGCGTAGGCTTTTGGCACAAGCTTGCCTTCAATTCCGAGTTCTTGCAACGAACAAATCATACCATTCGATTCTTCTCCACGAAGCTTCGCTTTTTTGATGTTGATGTCACCTGGAAGTTTCGCTCCAGGACGTGCCACGATTACTTTTTGGCCTGCTGCAATGTTCGGTGCACCGCAAATGATTTGTGCCGTTTCTCCGCCAACATCTACTTGACAAATCGATAGTTTATCAGCTTCAGGATGTTTGACACAAGATTCAACATAGCCCACTACGACATTTGTCATACCGTGTGACCGGTCGATCACTGCGTCTACTTCAATACCTGAACGCGTTATTTTTTCACCTAATTCAGCGGGTGGTAATTGTTGTGTGTTTACATAGTCTTTTAACCAGTTAATGGATACGAGCATGTTTTATTTCCTCCTTAAAGTTCTGTACGTTGGAACTGAGATAAAAAGCGAACATCGTTTGTGTAGAAATGACGAATATCTTCAACGCCGTATTTCAGCATCGCAATCCGTTCTGGACCCATACCAAAAGCAAATCCAGTTAAGCGTTTGGAGTCATAACCAGCCATTTCAAGTACATTTGGATGCACCATTCCAGCGCCTAGAATTTCAATCCAACCTGTTTTCTTACACACGTTGCAGCCACTGCCGCCACATTTAAAGCATGAAATATCCATTTCAACAGAAGGCTCTGTAAACGGGAAGAAACTTGGACGAAGGCGAATTTCGCGATCATCGCCGAACATTTTCTTCGCAAATACAGAAAGTGTTCCTTTTAAATCACTCATGCGAATGTCTTCGCCGATAACCAATCCTTCAATTTGTGTGAATTGGTGTGAATGCGTCGCGTCATCACTATCACGGCGATACACTTTGCCCGGGCAAATGATTTTGATCGGTTCGCCGCCTTTTGCTTCCATTGTCCGCGCTTGAACTGGTGATGTATGTGTGCGTAGTAGGATGTCTTCTGTTATATAGAAAGAATCTTGCATATCACGAGCTGGATGACCTTTAGGTAAATTCAACGCTTCAAAATTGTAGTAATCTTTTTCTACTTCTGGTCCTTCTGCTACTTCGTAACCCATTGAAATAAACAAGTCTTCAATTTCTTCTACTACACGCGTCAGTGGATGTGCATTACCTGTTTTGACGGGACGTCCTGGTAATGTAATGTCAATTGTTTCGCTTTGCAACTTCTCATAGATCGCTTGTTCTTCTAAGATGGCCATGCGTTCTTCGAGTTGCGTTGTAACTTCCTCGCGTACCACATTTACCAAAGCTCCCATTTTCGGACGCTCTTCAGCTGGGAGTTTCCCCATGCCTTTTAATAAATCCGTAATCGGTCCTTTTTTCCCTAAATACGCGACACGAACATCATTCAGTTCTTTAACAGTCGACGCTGTGGCAATTTTTTCGAGTGCCTGTGTTTTCAATTCCTGCAATTGTGCTTCCATTTTTTCTCCTCCTTAGACAGTAAAAAGCCCCGTCCCAGAAAAGGGACGAGGCATTATTCGCGGTACCACCCTAGTTATTGCAAATTGCAATCACTTGTTTACATAACGGCTCTTCACCGGCCCATCTTTACAGTATTGCTACTGGTCCCGTTGGGCAGCTCGCGGGGTGAACTTCTGAGGCGTTTACATATCTACACTTCCAGTCAAGGTGCAGAATCTCTGTGATGTAAGGGCGCAACGTACTTTTCCCGTTCTTCGCTTTTACTTATTTACTTTCTCATTATACGAAAGTTCTAGCCTTTTATCAAACTTAGTTTTTCGGAACCAAGCTATACAAAAGAATCCCTGTCGCCACTGCAACATTCAGTGATTCTGCGCTACCATATAGCGGCACCATCAAATTCTGATCGGTTTGCTGCAAAAGTACAGCATCAACGCCACTGCCTTCATTGCCAACAAGTAAAGCAAACTTTTCACATGTCTCAACTTCGTGAACCGGTGTCGAGTTATGAAGCGCTGTTCCAAAGATTTGGATATCATTTGCTTTAGCTTGCGCTGTCCATTCAATCAGTTCGCCTTTAACAACAGGAATCTGAAAATGTGAACCTTGAGCAGATCGAACCGTTTTCGGGTTGTAAGGGTCTGCACAGCCTTTTCCAAGAATGACTGCGTCCATGCCGCTTGCTGAAGCTGTCCGAATCATCGTCCCGATATTGCCAGGATCTTGAACAGCATCAATCATCAATAGCTTAGACCATGTTTTTTGCTCATCTTCTGTAAATTCGGGTTGTGCACAATGCGCGAAAATTCCCTGCGTATGCTCAGTTTCCGAAATTTCCTTCGCTACTCCTGCCGTGACCGAATAATGAGGAACGCCTTCAATATCCCAGTCTGCTGGGATATCTACGCCTTCGCGGACAATCAATGATTTGACAAGATCTTTTTTACGCAAGGCTTCTTCTGTCAAATGAAAGCCTTCGACTAGGAATTCTGCAAACTTATCGCGTTCTTTTCGTGTCGTTCCAAGCTTTTTCCAATGCTTGACGAGCGAGTTTTGGTTAGATTCAATTCTTTTCATTATAGCTTCACGCCTTTATTTCAGAATAACACCAGTATAACATACCCAAAAGCGCAATCACCTAGAAGTCGATGTCGAGCTATTGCCACTTTACTTATGCAAGATATTTTGACGAACCAACATTTTTCGCCACGTATTAATGAGATCTAAGCAACTTTACCTTCATTTATTCAAGCCGTAAAAAAATCAAATCCAAGCGCTGTCAAAATACCGAATGCTAATGTCCAAGCAGCAATGCTGATCGTCAGCCAAACCGTCGTGTTCTTTTTAGTAGCACCAAGTGTCATTCCGATAAAAGCTGCAATATGTGTACCAATTAAAATAGGTCCAAGCATCGCTAGTCCTGGCAGACCGTACTTGTTCCAAATTCGTTTGGCCCGTTCATTTTTTTTCGAAGTGGCTTTACCTTTTGCTTGTTGTCGTTTTGTGTACCAAAGTTGGAAGCGGTCAAAGCCAATAATTAATGCCAGGACAGTGACCATATTTCCAACAAATGCAAGTACCATCACCCAAAACGGGGATAACCCCCAAACAATGCCAAGCGGAATAACCAACGCAATTTCAAACCACGGAATGGCCGCTCCTAAAAAAACGAGAAAATATTCGTAGATCATTCATCTTCCTCCTTTAAATGCGCGCGAATTTCTCGGTAGTAAATGACGTATTGAAGTAACGCGACTACCAAAATGGCAAGCACGGTATAAATCCGTGGCAGCGGCGAAAACATTGCAAATACTGCGAGTGCTGGCAAACTCCAAGTCATAAAGGTATAGACTTTTTGAGAAGCAATGCGCGTAATATGTGTCATGCCTTCATCTTGTTCTAAATATTCAGGTGGACGAATTGCAAAAGACGGAATTTTTTGTGTTGGATACAGCTTGTTATGGCGTCTTATTTTCATGTAAAAAATGAACAACATGATCAGGTATAAAATGATTGACCCTACAATAACAAATCCTTGAACGACGCCATACTCAACTAATATGCTTTGTTCTATTTCTGTATTGACAATTTCAGTCGTTTCGGGTGAATTGACTCCGAACAAGAAAATTCCTAACACCATGATAAATCCCATCATCCACAATGGATACTGCATACGAAAATCATTTTTCATGTCCTTCGTCCTCCTCTAACCAGAATAAGTCGTTGATGTTCGTCTGCAGAGCTTTTGCGAGTTTTAACGCTAAGGTAATTGAAGGGGAAAACTCCCCTTTTTCAATAAAAGCAATCGTTTGTCGCGTGACATCCACTTGCTTGCCGAGATCGCTTTGGGTAAAGCCGTAACGAGCTCTTAGTTCTTTTACTCGGTTCTTAAGCATCTGCTTCATCCACCCTTTTATGTTCGGTTTATATTACATAATGTATATTATACTTAACATTATGTCAATTATTATGTACATTTTTGAAGCTAGAGACGCTTTATTTGCGGATTGAATGACTTTGTTTGCGCGATAAAATCGGTTGTTTACATTATCTCGCGCTTTGTTTGCGCAAGACGAGACGTTGTTTGCAAAACAAAAAAGCTTCTCACTTGAGTGAAAAGCTAGTCTTTTTTCTTTAACTGATAGGTTCGATTGCGCAATGCACCAGCTGTGTCAAATTCGAAAGTCGACAATAAGCGAGACGCTACAAAAGGCGATTCGATATTACAATACTGCCTCAACATCTTATTACTCAGCTGATTATGAACGAGCGAAAAATATTCCCGAATCGTCGTTTCAAATGCATTTATATCTATCGATTGGCACAATTCGCATATCCAGCCACATCGTTTTTTTCGAACCATTCGCAGGCTTTTGCATGAATCGCAAAAAATACCGGTCTGTAGTTCGCCAGGTTTTATAGCATACAGCTGACATAAAGGAAGTCGCTTATAAGGAGTTTGATGTTTTTGAAGAAGTTTATCGATTTTCACTAAATTCGGTCGGATATTCGAGTCGGGGAAAGAGGAGAGTATGTTGAGTAAATAATCGATTAGTTGATAAGTTTTACAAACATCGGTGGTTTGCGGTTTCGTAATAAATTCACATTGTTTGGATGTGAATACAACAATTCCTTTGACCGGCAACTGGATTTTATGCAGTTTGAAAAATTTCGTTAAAAAGCGAATGTGTTTATTTAATTGAATCGCGGGATCTTCCATCACGGTCCGCACGCCTTCTACATCTGTTCGAGCAAATTCGCCTGTTTGATTATCGAAATGTAGCCGTCCACTAATGTTTTTCGACTCAATAATAATCACACCACGTTCTGTTAGCAGCAATCCGTCCATTTGGATTTTCCACTCACCAAGTGATAAGCAAACATTCTGCAAAAAGCGGTAGTTTTCTTCAGGGCTGAATTCAACCAGCTTTCGTACCAGTCCAGCTTCTCCTCGTTCTCCAGCAGCGCTTCGGTACAATTCGACTTGAAGAAATTGGCGTTGTGGATGCTGCTCTGGCAACCGGTATAATAACCTTTCGAGCGCTGTTGTTTGAGATAATAAAACGAGTTCTTTTTTGTGCATAGAGCACCTCCTATCAGAATAAATAGAGTATAGCATTCTTTTTAAAACCTGAAAATCTCTAAATGGATGCTTTTCGCTAGCGAAAAGCGAAAAACTTTAGTTGTTTGCGGTATACACGCTGTTGTTTGCGCTACCTCACTGTTTGTTTGCGGCAAGAAAGTCTTTATTTGCGCAAAAGATCACTTTGTTTGCACAACAAAGAAACCCCTCGCCAAAGCGAAGGGTTTCCGGATTTTATTCGAATGTAATACGCGCGACGGTATCTTTATTTAGCTTTTTGATCACTTCGATGATTAATTTCACTGCATTTTCGTAATCATCGCGATGCAAGATTCCAGCGTGCGAATGAATATAGCGAGTAGCTACGCCGATTGCAAGTGCAGGAACGCCGTTTGCTGTTAAGTGAATGGACCCAGCGTCAGTTCCGCCGCCTGCGATCGTTTCAAATTGGTACGGAATGCCCGCTTCCTCAGCCGTATCGACCACAAGTTCGCGCAAGCCGCGGTGAGATACCATTGAAGCATCGAAAAGCAATAATTGTGGGCCATCTCCCATTTTACTGTTCGACTCTTTGCTCGTAATGCCTGGTGTATCTCCTGCAATGCCTACATCTACTGCAAATCCGATATCTGGTTGAATCTTCGCAGTCGCCGTTTTCGCTCCGCGCAAGCCGATTTCTTCTTGCACTGTTCCAACACCGTAAACGACGTTCGGGTGATTGACACCTTTTAATCCTTTTAAAACATCAATCGCAATCGCACAACCAATCCGATTATCCCAAGCTTTTGCCATTAATAATTTTTCGTTGTTCATCACCGTGAATTCAAAATACGGAGTGACCATATCTCCTGGTGTGACTCCCCACTCTTTTGCTTCTTCACGGGAAGAGGCACCAATATCAATAAACATATCTTTGATTTCAACAGGCTTCTTACGCGCTTCTAGTGAAAGAATATGCGGTGGTTTTGAACCAATTACGCCTGTGATTTCTTTACCGCTTCGTGTTGTAATTGTCACGCGCTGCGCTAGCATAACTTGTGACCACCAGCCACCTACTGTTTGAAATTTTAAAAATCCTTTATCATCAATTTGCGAAATCATAAACCCAACTTCATCCAAATGACCTGCTACCATAATTTTAGGTCCGTCAGCTAATCCTTCTTTTCTAGCAATCAAACTGCCAAGACCGTCTGTTTCAATCGAGTCAGCGAATGGTGTTATGTATTTTCTCATGACTTCACGCGATTGACG
The DNA here is from genome assembly GCF_002009235.1 of Planococcus faecalis. Lineage (NCBI taxonomy): Bacteria > Bacillati > Bacillota > Bacilli > Caryophanales > Caryophanaceae > Planococcus > Planococcus faecalis. Next base: position 1,371,469 of record NZ_CP019401.1, on the reverse strand, counting down.
CTCATTTCCTGGAATAGCGTTCGCATCTGTCAACTCTTTTAGCATTAATTGTGTTTCATCCAAATTAGTCATTCCTTCGACCTCCTAAATAATTCATTGCTCATCTATTGTAATGTAGTTAATAACCTATATCAAAACTTACGTTCAATAACCCTCTTTTTGCCTTTGATAGTTTATATTATTCTTTCTTATATATCCTTCGAATATTTCTTCATCTGTGAGATCAAGAGCTATTCTTATTTTTTCCATTACTCCCCATATATCTGAATACACTTCTTTTGTCGGTTTAGATATAAAAATATTTATTAGCATATTAGCATTTAAAAATAATCTAGTTAAGTTATCTTCTTTCGGACTTGTAAAACATACTTTCACATCATTAAATCCCACTTCAATTCCTATAGACAATAAAAAATGTAATGTGTCTACGTATTCCTCTAAGATCATTGGCTTTGGAGATGGCGTTTTTCTACTCCAATATTTAAAAGAGCGCACTTCATTTGCTAATTCTCCTAGTTCAACAATTAACGCTAAACTTTTGTCTAAAAATATATCTTCTTTATTTTTTAAATTATTCCCAATATAATTGTCTAATTTCATTTGCTTTTCAAATAGTAATTCTAAACTAATCATAATTTCACACCCAACTTTGTACAATTTATTTGGTTATCGCAGCGTAAGAAGAAACAACTATTGCAGCTAAAGACATCAAAGAAATTAATATTGTTATAATAGTTGCATTATCCTTTACAAATACATTCACTTTATCATTTAAAAGTATATTTTTCTTAGTATTCGGTAACTTCTTCCCTTTCTTTTGATATGGTCTAGCGCCATCTGCAATATCTTGTATTATTAAAGAACAAAATTTTTCTTTTCTATCTAAAAAAATAGTTTCTTTACCTAAATTAAAGAGCGTAATAGTTAACGATCCTTGATAACCTGGATCAATTTTCGACGTTGTATTTGAAACTCCCTTTTCTAATAATTTAACTTTCGGAAGTATTTGTCCAAATTTGTTCAATGGAAAATGCACTTCTTCTTCTGTTTCAATAATCAGTGCTGCCCCTGGTTTTAATCTTATATTTTGATTCTCGCTTATACTAACCGTTTTATTTTTAATATGATCTCTATAACTCTCTCCTACCCTTAAATCATAAGAGACATTAGAATCCATTTCATCCGAAAACTGTTCATCATCTAAATTAACAATACATACCTCTTTTCCATCCAGCTTAAATTTACTCTTTTCAGTTATGATTGTAGCGTAATTATCATTTGAATTAATAAAAGGAATAATCGTCATATTCAGTCCTCACCATCTGTTAGAATTCTTCGAACAATTTACTAGCTTGAATGCCCGTATTTCCGTTATACTTTCCATTTAAATAAGGTAAAAATTCACCATCTAAATGATGATAATATATTTGACACACCTCAACTCCTGCATAAATTTTTACAGGCTGTATACAAGAAATTTCTAATGTCCAATATCCTTTAAAACCAACATTCCCATATGGAGATGATAAGTGTATCGATATTCCCAATCTTCCTAAGGAAGAGCGACCTTCAATTACTGGAACTAAATCCCGTGTTTCAGTATATTCAACTGTCCTTCCAAGATATAATATACCTGGTTTTAAAATAAGTCCCTCAGGAGGAATAGTCACTTTACTTATTCTATTATTTTTCTTCATGTCTAATATTTCTTCTTCATAGATCAGTAATTCGTTATGTAAGCTCAAATTATAACTATTTGGATTTAAACTTTTTTTATCGAACGGTTTTATTATTATACTCTCATTCATTCTTTTTAATATTTCTAATCCAGATAATATCACTTTAATCCTCCTCAACTCTACAACTAAAAAATAAAGAATATAAATATATAATTCCTTACTAATATCCTCTGAGAAATCAGCCCCTTTTATTACTTAAGTTCATCTTATTTTTATGCTATTCAGATAATTTAGTCAACCCTTTAATTTGAAACTCTAAATAATCTTTAGGGTTACTATTATAATACTATTATTTTCAATTAAAATCATAAATATCACTGTAAATAGATGTTTAAATATGTAAATTACGAATTCAATTCGAACATGGCATAAAATCACGAATACCACGGGGTGTGTTGTAATTAAGTACTTTTTTGAGGAACCTGGTTGAATACCAGGACAAAGTCCATGATTTCTTTCTGGGTCATTTGTCTAATTAATGCCTTTCGGATACCTGAGTCGAATACGACCGTCATTATTCTCATTCGTGCCAAGCTGACCAGGTACACCCAAATCCGAGAAGTAAAACGGGATTTCCAAAGCTTTTTCCACTTCGAGCCAGTCGTAAAATTCCTTGCTCCGGTCCGCGGTAATAGACTTCACTATTTTCTTTGACAGATTTTTCAACACATGGATGATTTCCTGTGTGGTTTCACTTGCCGTCTTCGCAGCTAACTTATAGATCATCTTGAAACGGGTGGTACATTCGGTCAATGTGAGAATCTGGCTCTTGCGCGACTTGCAATTTCCCAATGTCCCACTTGACTTCTTGGCGCCAAATGTGCATGAATCTTTTCAGACGATGCATCTTACTTCGCGTCTCCACCTCGCTATTCTTTAACTTTCGTCCTTTGCGGATTAACTGTTTTTGGGACAGGTTGAACAAGCCGAGGGCCATGTATCGGTAGATTGTCGAAACACGGATGGGAAAGGATTTCTTATGATTTTTCCAGTATCGTCCGATAATGTATTCTGGTAACCAGCCCAACTTTAGTTTGGACAGGATATAGTCGACGTTTTCTTGATTGACAGAGCATTTAGCCCCACAATTTTCACTTTTAATCTCTAATCAGCCCGTGCCAACAGAGCGTTGTATGACTTATAACGTTTCAAATTCGTAGTGATTTGTACTTTTACTTTGTTTCAATTGCTTCGCCATGTAGGTCAGCGATTTCTCTTCTAGGCAATAACTCTAGATTAGCACATGTTCCCGTGATTTCATTTAGGCATAGCTTATTTTGGGGACACTCTTTTAGTTGATTCGTATTAACTATTATATACCCGTTTGAGAAATTTTTATTTTTTTACCGTTTGATTTAATATGATAATCTACATTTATATAGTGTGCATCTTGAATTTTTATTCAAATGTAATTTCTTCAACTTCATAAAACCTCTCCTTTTTTCAATCAATCTTGAAACCAAACTACTTCCTAATCGTATAGTACTGAGTAGGATTATGTAAATCAGGGGGTAATTCATTTGGCTTTTCTCATACGCTTTGTTGTGTTGGCATTAATTATCTACTTATTTTACCGACTGATCCGTTATGTTGTAGATCCTAAAAGAAAACTCGATAACGCACTTGAATCGGGTGCTTATTATTTTTTAGACGATGTGAAAAATGTGCAAAAAAACTTTTTTATCGCACTTCGTGGCGTGTTGTTTGAAGGCGAAAAATACTTAGGCACAACTGAACACTCTTTCGAAGTCGTCTCTATTTTTGTGTGGGTCGAAAAACCTAATCAATTACAGGGATTCACAAAAGAAGATTTTCATTTTCTAGAAAAAGAAATTTTGATGAATTATCCAGAAGCTCGCATAAGTTGGAAAAATCCAATAGAACAATTAATGAAGCAAAATGGATGAGCATGAGACTCATCCATTAACAAAAGTTTGATAACTCCACATCAAAATAAGAATATCAAATAGAGCCAAAATCAGAAAACCAACACGAAAATTAGTATGCTTCGTTTTGTGACGAAATGCCATCATGCCCAAATAAGCCCCAATGCCGCCACCAAAAATAGCGACGGTCCACAAGTTTTTTTCAGGAATTCGCTGACCGTGACGCTGCGCTTGAGATTTATCGACTTTCATCATAACAAAAGCCATCGCTGTTACAATTGCAAAATAACCAACAATAATCAAAAACATCGGATTTTCCTCCATAAGAAAAGACTGACGAAAATTCGTCAGTCTTTTTTGTTATAGCGTTAGATGCCTGTACATTGCAGTTTTCTAGTTGTGTGATGTCTATGGGCTACACTGAACAGGCACTTTCGCTTTTATTATCTAGCTGCAGTGCCTAGATCCTTGGGACTTAAGTCAGCCCACCTGTGCGACAAAAAACGCCGCTTCGGTGGTCTGTCTTAAGCCTGTCGGGTCTTAACAGGCACTTTCGCTTTTAATTACTTAGTTACTGCTTTTTTTGCTTGGTCAACCAATGATGTGAAAGCAGCTGCATCAGATACAGCGATTTCAGCTAGCATTTTGCGGTTGATGTCGATACCAGCAACTTTTAATCCGTGCATAAGACGGCTGTATGAAATTTCGTTCATACGTGCTGCTGCGTTGATACGCGTGATCCAAAGTCTACGGAAATCACGTTTTTTGTTGCGACGGTCACGGTAAGCATAGTTACCTGACTTCATTACCTGTTGGTTTGCTACTTTGAAAAGGATGTGCTTTGCACCATAATAACCTTTTGCTAATTTAATGACCTTTTTACGACGCTGACGCGTCACTGTTCCACCTTTTACGCGTGGCATATCACATTACCTCCTGCTGAATATAAAAAATTCGATTTTTTGTTACATGTCTAGACTCAAGCACCCAGATTCTCGGGGTCATAAGTCAAAGTGGCTGTGCGGCAAAAAACGCCGCTTCACCTCTTCGCCTTATGTCCGTCAAATCTATACGGGCGTTTTAGCTTTTATTATTTCATGTTATAGATTAATGATTTGATGCGTTTTAAGTCGCCTGAAGAAACAAGTTTCCCTTTACGAAGTTTACGCTTTTGTTTTGTAGATTTGTTTGCGAATAAGTGGCTAGTGTGTGAGCTGTGGCGTCTTACTTTACCAGTACCCGTTTTTTTGAAACGTTTTGATGCACCGCTGTGGCTTTTCATTTTCGGCATTTCGAATTCCTCCTAAACAATGATCTCTTATTCTTTTTCGTTGACTGGTGCAAGCATCAAGAACATGCTGCGGCCATCCATTTTCGGGCGCTGCTCAACTGTTGCAACTTCTTTGCACGCTTCTGCGAAACGTTCAAGTACACGTTGTCCAATTTCTTTGTGCGTAATTGCACGGCCTTTAAAACGAATAGAAGCTTTCACTTTGTCGCCTTTTTCAAGGAACTTGATAGCGTTGCGAAGTTTCGTGTTGAAATCGTGATCGTCAATTGAAGGGCTTAAGCGCACTTCTTTAACGATAATCACTTTCTGATTTTTACGGATTTCACGATCTTTCTTCTGCTGCTCAAACTTGAATTTACCATGATCCATGATCCGAGCAACCGGCGGCTTAGCTTGAGGAGCCACAAGAACAAGATCCAAGTTGACACGAGCTGCAATTTCAAGTGCTTCGATACGTGTTTTGATGCCAAGTTGTTCACCGTTTTGATCAATAACTCGCAACTCACGTGCACGAATACCGTCATTTACATTAATGTCTTTGCTAATAGTAATCCACCTCCGGATAGTGTCGCGAATAGCTTAAATGTGTGAACCGGCCGAACCGGTTTACAGGGTTCCGATCAAAACAAAAGCGGATGGACCAATGAGGTCCACCCGCAAATATGACAACACGCGTCTTTCTGCGTGTAAAAGTCAATCGTGTATACCTGCCAACAATCGGTCGATCAGGTGAGAAGCGGGTGCTCCTGCTTGCACATATAAGTATTCTATAACCTTATTCATAATATCACGCGTTGTAAAAGAAGTCAAGATGTTTAACGAATTTCACTTTGAACCAGTTTAACAAAATCTTCAAACGGCATACTTTCAGATTTTTGTTCGCCGTATTTACGGACATTCACCGAACCATCTTGTAGTTCTTTATCTCCGATCACAAGCATATACGGTACTTTTTGCATTTGTGCTTCACGAATTTTGTAGCCTAATTTTTCATCGCGCTCATCGATATCTACACGAATTTTATGCGACTGCAGTTTTTCTTGAAGTTCTTTTGTGTAAGTACTATGAGCGTCAAGCGAGACTGGAATCATTTCCACTTGGACAGGTGCCAGCCACGTTGGGAAAGCTCCTTTGTATTCTTCGATTAAGAATGCAACAAAACGTTCCATTGTTGACACGACTCCGCGGTGAATAACGACCGGACGATGCTGTTTGCCATCTTCTCCGACATAAGACAAGTCAAAGCGTTCTGGCAAAAGGAAATCTAGTTGGACAGTTGACAAAGTTTCTTGTTTACCAAGAGCTGTCTTCACTTGGACGTCTACTTTCGGTCCGTAAAATGCCGCTTCGCCTTCTACTTCCTCATAGTCAATCTCCATTTCATCCATTGCTTCTTTTAACATCGCTTGTGCACGATTCCACATGGCATCATCATCAAAGTATTTTTCTTTATCTGCTGGGTCGCGATAAGACAAACGGAATGAATAATCTTTGATATCAAAATCTTTGTAAACTTCAACAATCAAGTTGACGACTTGTTTGAACTCTTCTTTGATTTGGTCTGGGCGTACGAAAAGATGCGCATCATTCAACGTCATTCCGCGAACGCGTTGAAGACCCGACAATGCACCTGACATTTCGTAGCGGTGCATCAACCCAAGTTCAGCAATACGAATTGGCAACTGACGATACGAGTGGATACCTTGTTTGAAAATCATCATATGATGCGGGCAATTCATTGGACGCAATACCAATTCCTCATTGTCCATTTTCATCACTGGGAACATATCGTCTTGGTAATGATCCCAATGTCCGCTTGTTTTGTATAATTCCACGCTACCCATTACAGGCGTATACACGTGATCGTAGCCTAAGCGCTCTTCTTTATCGACAATATAACGCTCGATAATGCGGCGGATTGTGGCGCCTTTTGGCAACCACATCGGCAAGCCTTGACCGACCTTTTGAGAGTTCATGAACAAATTCAATTCTTTTCCGATTTTACGGTGATCACGTTCTTTTGCTTCTTCTAGCATTTCAAGATGTGCTTTTAAATCTTCTTTTTTGAAAAAGGCAGTTCCGTAAATACGCTGAAGCATTTTGTTGTCGCTGTTCCCTCTCCAATATGCTCCGGCCACACTTAATAACTTAAACTCTTTTAATTTACCTGTTGATGGTACATGAACACCTCGGCAAAGATCGAAAAAATCACCTTGCTCATAGATAGATACTTGATCATCTTCAGGAATGGCTTCAAGAAGTTCTAATTTGTACGGATCTTCAATCGCTGCAAATCGTTCTTGTGCTTCTGCACGAGTCACGTCATGACGAATAATTTCAACATTTTCATTGATGATTTGCTTCATTTCTTTTTCAATCAATGGCAAATCTTCTGAAGTAATTGCTGACTCTGTATCGATATCATAATAAAAACCGTTCTCAATAACCGGTCCCACACCGAGCTTCGCATCTGGGTACATCCGCTTGATCGCTTGTGCCAATAAATGTGCTGTGCTGTGGCGCAATACTTCTAAACCTTCATCAGATTCTGGTGTGATGATTGCAATATCTCCATCTTCTTTTAAAGGTGCACGTAAATCGACTAATTTATCGCCCATTTTACCAGCCAATGCTTTTTTCCGTAATCCTGGGCTAATTGATTGAGCAATTTCCTCAGTAGTTACGCCTTGTTCAAACTCTTTTACTGCTCCGTCTGGGAATTTCAGTTGAATCATGTTTGCCATGTCAATCTCTCCTTTTAGTTAACTCTGGTCGAAATGTCTAAACCACAGGGTCTGGTAGACATTTCTTTATTCTTGTCTAGCTGCAATGGCCTGCTCCTCGGGTCATAAACTGTCCTTCCTGTGCGGCAAAAGCGCCGCTTCGGAAGTCCACCTTATGCCTGTCAGAGCAAAACGGCCATCTCCGCTTTTCTTTTTTTCCACAGAAAAAAGCCCCATCCCAAAAGGGACGAAGCTTTAGCTCGTGGTTCCACCCTTCTTCTATTTTGAACAGCTGAAACCATTCAAAATGAAGCTCTGCATCGGCTAACGGGCCGGTACCGTCAGCTGCTACTAAAAAACTGTTCACAGCTGCTGCTCAAAGGGGGTAAGCGAAAAAACGATACTTAAGAAGCTCACAGCCTAGGCTTCTCTCTCTGAAAGTCGTAAATTCCGCTCATGTCCTTGTCAAGGCATGTAAAATCTTGGTTCGATTGTTATTACTATAAACCGAATTGTTCCAAAAGGCAATAGTTCTCGCACTTAATTTCTTCGATTGCGTCCATCAAGTTTAACTGGACTCGTTAATGCACGAATTCGTTCCATAATGCGCGCCGCTTTTAAATCTTCTTTTTCTCCGCGCTGCGAATAGGTTAAATGATACTCCAGCTCGGTATAACTAAAGTTTGATGACATAAATGTTGGCAGTTTTTCAGACATCCGGTAATGGAGAATTGTTCCAAGTACCTCGTCTCGTGTCCAGCTTGACATTGCTTCAGCTCCAATGTCATCTAGCATCAAGACGTCTGCTTTTTTCACATAATCCACTTTTTCCTGCAATGTTTGATCACCAATCGCCTGTTTCATTTCTCGCATAAATTCTGGAACGAATACCAACACAGATTTCACATTGATCTCAGCCAGTTCATTTGCCACTGCGCTCAATAAGTACGATTTCCCGATACCGAATTGTCCATAAAGATACAATCCTTTCTCAGGTAAATTGTCAGGACCCGTTGCTTGATCGAGGAAATCACCAACCGCTCGAAACGCTTCCATGCGACTGTCATCTAATTCAAAGCCGTCCAGTGTCGCTTGCATCACTTCTTTTGGCATATACATGCTATGGATTAAAGAAGATGCATGACGTTTGTTGTCGTGAATATCCTTTGAGCGACATTTTGTATACGAAATTCCGATAGTTCCACGTTCTAATACAAGATTCGGCTCAAAACCTTTTAAATGATTAATACAGCCATCCAAGCTAGGACATTTGTTGCAATCATGGGATTGGTCGATGTATTCGTATAACTTATGAAGCCCTCTATCAATAGTAGGTGCGTCAATTTCGTCTGCGTGATTTTCCAAGAATTTTTGAACTCCCACATGCGCCAATACTTCTTTACGCATTTCACCGTAACGCTCAGAAAAAGCAGGGGCATTGACTACACGTTTTAAGGTTTCGCTAATCGGTTCCATTTAACCACCTTTTCCTTTCTTCAGCGCAAGTTTCGCAAGAAGTTTTTGTTTTTCTACTTCTAAGCTTTCGTTTCTTGGCTCTGCTTTAGCAACAGGTATATCGTCTTTTTTATGGAACCATTCCGGCAATCGTTCTTCACGCAGCGGCTTTTGATTGCCTGTGAATGGTTTGGCGATAGTCGTTAGCGAGCCTTCAGACTTCCACTTCATATACTGCGTGTGCTCGACACGGGCAATTTCCATTGCATCTTTTGCGGTTGTAATATTCTTGCGTAGCCAGTGCGAAGCGATTTTCTCCACATATGCTTTGGTTAGCTTCATATCGGTTCGTAGCAACACATAGTGAAGCAATACATTTACAACCGCTGTCTCCATCTTGTGAAAAGTGACTAATTGGTTTGCTAGTTCCACATCTGCCGGCAACGGTTCGTGGCCATCCGCAATATCTCTCAGTACTTGGATAGGAGCTGCAGTCTCTAAATAAACCAATAACTCATCTTCTTTTGTTTTTGACGTTTCATCTGTTGCTTCAACAGGTTCTGTTGCTTTATGTACAGGAACCAGTTGCGGCGCTGTAGTGGATACTTTCATTTTGTAATGCTCGGTTGCTGCTTTTTTTAAAAGATCAGTCGTCAATTTATAATTGTCATCAATCGCCATTAAGACAACTATTTGCATTTCAAGCGGGTCCCAACTATACAAAAAAGCCAATTTGGCAATATAGGCTTTTATGCTGCCCGTTAATACACGTTTGGGGACTAATTGCTCGGAAAGCCCTTGTTGCAATAAACCAAAGTCAAAATCTGATTCTGTGCTGTATCCCCCATTTTTTCGTTCTTGTAAATCTTTTTTCTTAGCGGGATAGCCTGCTTTAGCATGAACTGGTTGAAAAATATCGGTAAAGGTTCTCGACACTTCTTCGTAATCAGTCGGAATCTCCGTTTCGATGGCAAAACGTTTGCGAACTTTTCGGTAAGACGTTTCACCAATTTTGCTAAATAAAAACATAGACAATAACGGATCCATAAAAAACGTTTTTGGATCGAGTGGCGGACACAGCTCATAGATGAAAGAACGCTCACTGCTTTGATTTTTATACGTTCTAAGCAATCCAATTGCTTCCAACTGGATTCTAGCGTCAAATATTTTCGAAATAGAATTCCCCAACATATTCATCAATGTATAATGACTCGACTCTTCACTAGTCACTTCTCCTTCAGCCCATAAAGTTAAATACAATGCAATGGCTTCCGCACCAATCATAGGTTGATAGAGCAATGTTAGAAGTTGCCGATCATAATTTGAAAACGGATAAGGTAAGCGAATTCGAAATGGATCAGCAGGCTGCAACTCTTTATAATATGCAGTCATAAGTCACCGCCTTAATCGATTTTCTTGTCTTCCGGAGTTTTATTTAGCAAATCCTTGAGTTCATCAATAAAAACAGTGATGTCTTTAAATTGGCGATACACTGAAGCAAAGCGAACATATGCTACTTCGTCGATTGTTGCTAGTCGATTCATGACCAATTCTCCGACTTCTTCAGATTTTACTTCTGGGTTACCCGCACGGCGAAGGTCTTTCTCAATCGTAAAGACAACTTCTTCTAACACTTCTAGAGATACCGGCCGTTTTTCACATGCGCGAATAACGCCACGCAAAACTTTTTCACGGCTGAACTCTTCACGTGAGCCATCTTTTTTGACAACAATCAGTGGCATTTCTTCCACTTTTTCAAATGTCGTAAAGCGATAACCGCAAGACTCACATTCTCTTCGCCTCCTGATGGATTTCATTTCGTCTATTGGCCGCGAATCGACAACACGTGTGCCGTTATGTTGGCAAGCTGGACATTTCATTTTTACATCTCCCTAACTTCTCTATCTCGTGTATCTAGTATAACAAAAAATCATTGAAAAAATAGAAAAAGCAGAGGATTTCATCCTCTGCTCACGTGTTTTTGGTTAAATGGATTATGCTGTTACTGAAACTTTGGATTTCTCAACACTTACTGGTCCCATACCGCGTGGTATTTCTACAAGCTCGCGTGATGTTGAACCTAGTGCGTCTGCGATATATTCCGCTGCAATAGTCGGATCTAAATCGCCGCAAGTGTAAACATCTACACTCGCATAGCCGTGTTCTGGAAAACTGTGAATCGTTAAGTGAGATTCTGAGATAATCACAACTCCGCTAACACCTTGTGGTGCGAATTTATGAAAAGCTACCTCTCTTACTTCAGCTCCAGATTTGAGTGCTGCATCAACAAAAGTTTGTTCGATAAAATCCATATCGTTTAATTTGTCAAAATCACACTGCCAAAGTTCTGCAATTACGTGACGTCCCATTGTTTCCATGGTTCGTTTTCCCCCTTTGATATCATTTTGGTTTTTGCGCAAAATATTCAAAGTTGACTACCACGGGGGAAAGTTAGTCCAAAGAGGTCCTAACCCTTTAAGCAGTCATGTGAATAAAAAATCTTACGCTCCTAATTCCGAATACACGATGGAAAGTCAGAAGTGGTAGTCATTTTTCAACTACGATTCATAGTATAAAACGTATTTATCGCAAATGCAATAACAATATCTTATTGATTCAGAATTTTTACGATCATATGGACAGAGAAAAACCCTGTTTCTCTTTTTAAAAAACTAGAGAACAGGGCATTCAGACTTATTTAGAAACAAGAACCATGGCATTGGCAACTTTTTTAGTCAAATCGATTACACGTGCTGAATAGCCCCACTCGTTATCGTACCATGCCAAAACTTTTACTTTGCGATCGCCAATAACCATCGTTGATAATCCATCAACAATTGCCGAATCTGAATTGCTATTAAAATCAACAGAAACCAATGGTTCCATCGTCAAGCTCAAAATTCCTTCTAAGCTATTTTCAGAAGCTTCCTTGAAAGCTCTATTAACTTCTTCAATTGTCACTGCTGTGTTCAAGTCAACAACTAAATCGACTAAGGATACATTTGGAGTTGGCACTCGTAATGCCATACCATGAAGTTTCCCTTCCATCTCAGGCAACACTAATGATAGCGCTTTCGCAGCACCCGTAGAAGTTGGAATAATGGATTGTGCACAGGCACGCGCGCGCCGAAGATCTTTGTGCGGATTATCTAAGTTCTGCTGGTCGTTTGTGTAAGAATGGATGGTCGTCATCAAGCCATTTTCAATTCCAAATGTATCATTCAGCACTTTTACAACAGGTGCTAGACAATTGGTCGTACAGCTAGCGTTGGAAATGATATCATGCTTATCAATGTCTAGTTTATCATCATTAACTCCCATAACGATTGTGATATCTTCTTTTTTTCCAGGCGCTGTCAAAATCACTTTTTTAGCTCCTGCTTCTAAATGCAGCGCTGCTTTTTCACGTGAATTGAATTTCCCAGTTGCTTCGATGACGATATCAATGCCCATTTCTTTCCATGGCAAATTCAGTGGATCGCGCTCACTTACCAATTGAACCCGTTTTCCATTGACAATTAAAGCATCTTCTTCTGAAGATACGTCACCCGTAAAGGTACCGTGATTTGTGTCATACTTAATCAAATGCGCCAGGGTCTCAGCTGGATACGAAGCGTTGATTGCTGTTATTTTAACATCATCCATCAATATCGCCTGTCTGAAAACCATACGGCCAATACGGCCAAATCCGTTAATTGCAATAGAAACTGTCATGTAGGAATCCTCCGTTTGTAATTAAGTTATACTCATATTTTTAATTTCTTATATAGTATAACACAATCACCTATTTAGAGAACCTTTAAAATTACATATCTTTTATTCTTTTTCAAGGCTGGTTTGCCAATTTGCTAAAATTCGATTTAATTGGCTTTCCGTCTCGTTCAATGTACCGTTATTGTAGATAACCGCATCCGCTCCATCTTCTTTTACAGACATTGGCAGTTGTGAACTAATACGTGCCCGCGCCTCTTTTTCAGTAAAGTTGTTGCGTTCCACTAGCCGAGCAAATTGATTTTTTTCGGTAACACTGACGACTAAAATTTTATCGACCAAGTGCTGTAGGCGGCTCTCAAATAATAACGGAATATCCATGATGATGGTCTTGAATCCTTGCGCCAAAAAATCCTGCCGCTGCCGGAGCATTTCCTGACGAATTGCCGGATGAATAATATCGTTCAATATCTTGCGACTTGCCGGATCGTTAAAAATGATTTCGCCTAGTTTTGCACGGTCCATCGTTCCGTCTTCGCGCAGTATCTCATCGCCAAATGCTAAAACGATTTGTCCTAAGGTGTCAGAACCTGGTTCTACTACTAACCGCGCGACAAGATCCGCATCAATAATCGGATAGCCTAAATTTTTTAACATTTCGGATACGGTACTTTTTCCACTGGCAATGCTACCTGTCAATCCAATGATCATTATTCATCCTCATTTCTGGCAAGTTGGGCAATATACAGATGCCCGACCTCCGATTTTCAGCGTCTTCGTCATCGTGCCACAAACCATACACTGTTTTTTTCCATACATACCAAAACGATCTTGCATGCTGCCTGATTCACCATTGATGTTGCGGTAATCCGAAATCGTACTTCCGCCTGCTTCTATGCTTTCTAGCAAAATAGCAACAATTGACTCAAATAGTTCTACTTTTCGTCTCCGACTAATGCGCCTAGCCGCTCGTTTGGGATGTATTTTCATTTTAAAAAGGGCTTCTGTTGCATAAATGTTACCGCAACCCGAAATAATTTGGCCGTCCATAATAAGTTCTTTGATTGCTTTGTTTTGGTATTTAGCACTCTCAGCCATCGCCAAAAAATGTTCTCGCGCACCTGGCTCAAAAGGCTCCGGTGCCATCAGCAGTAAAGGAGGGAATTCTGCCTCTTCTTGCAATACCCTCATTTCCCCAAAACGACGAATATCCGAAAACGCTAGTAAGTTGCCATCGCTCAATGTCAAAATGACATGAACGTGTCGCCGGAATTTATCTTCCGGAATAGACTGAAGCTGGTCGACGTAAAACCAAGCTCCTGACATTCCCAAATGATTAACTAATAAAAATTCATGGTCTTTTCGCAATGTAAAGTAAATATATTTGCTGCGTCGCTCGACACGGACAATTTGCGCTCCTGTTAAGCTATCAACAAAACGGTCGGCTTCCATCCGCTTAATGATTGCTTCTTTGCCATTCGCTTTCGATAAGCGAATAATGTCTGATACCGTTACTGCCTCAATTTTTTTACCAATAGAAACAGGGCGGATCTGCCGAACGACACCTTCTACTTCTGGAAGTTCAGGCATATCGTTACCCTCCGATCATTTAGTATCGTACCAAGTTGCACCATTGGCGATGTCTACTTTTAACGGCACAATTAGTTTCACTGCATGTTCCATTACTTCAGGTACTAATTTCATCAGTTTCTCCAATTCTTCAGGTGGTGCTTCAAAGATTAATTCATCGTGTACTTGCAACAGCATACGCGTTTGCATCCCCTCACGCTCGAGTGCTGCATCCATATCAATCATCGCTTTTTTAATAATATCCGCTGCACTCCCTTGAATCGGCGTATTCATCGCTGTACGCTCTGCAAAGCTACGCAAATTAAAGTTAGAACTCGTAATATCCGGTAAATAGCGTCTCCGGTTCATCAATGTCGTGACAAATCCATCACGCTTTGCGTCTGCCACAATCGTTGTCATATAACTTTTGACGCCAGGAAAACTTGTGAAATAACGTTCAATAAAATCTGCTGCTTCTTTCCGTGGAATGCTTAAGTTTTGAGACAAACCATAATCACTAATGCCATAAACAATTCCGAAGTTAACGGCTTTAGCAGCTCTTCGCATATCGCCTGTCACTTGTTCTATAGGAACATGAAAAACATCGCTAGCCGTTGTTGTATGAATATCTCGGTCATCTTTAAAAGCTTGCACGAGACGCTCATCTTCCGACATATCTGCCAAAACACGCAATTCAATTTGTGAATAATCCGCTGCGACCATTACCCAGTCCGGCTCTGAAGGAATAAAGGCTTTCCTGATTTTCCGTCCTTCTTCAAGACGCACCGGGATATTTTGCAAGTTCGGATTAGTTGAACTAAGTCGACCAGTTGTTGTAAGAGCCTGTTGGAACCGGGTGTGGACTTTGCCGTCTTCGTGTACTTCTTTTAGCAATCCTTCTATATAAGTGGACAATAGTTTGCCCAATTGACGATACATAAGAATATGCGAGATGATCTCGTGCTGCCCCTCTAGTTTTTCTAGAACATCTGCTGCTGTTGAGTAACCGGTTTTGGTTTTCTTTAAAGCTGGTAATCCCAGTTTTTCAAACAGGATGACACCTAATTGCTTAGGGGAATTGATATTAAATTCTTGTCCGGCCAGCCCATGTATATCCGATTCAATTTTTTCAAGCTTATGAGACAATTCCTTGCCCATTTCGGACAATTGATCGCGATCGACTTTGACGCCTAGTGACTCCATTTGACCTAAAACTGTCGCCAGTGGCAATTCTAATTTGTCGTATAAATCAAATTGCTCGTTTTCTTCGAGTTTTTTCATAACTAATGGCCGAACTTTCCAGATAGTGCGTGCTTTTCTAGCAATATGCTCGTTTAGAATCGTTTCTTCCGGCACTTTCTTTTTAGCACCTTTGCCGTAGATTTGTTCGTTAGTTGATACGTCTCTATAACCGTACTCTTGAACAATACTCGCCATATCCGTATAAGTTAACGACGGATTCACAATATAAGCACCTAGCATCAAGTCAAAATCGACACCTTTTAATTCAATGCCCATACGTAAAAATGCTGCAGTTGCTGCTTTTGAGTCTGCCATAAATTTCTTTTTCGATGGATCTTTGAACCACTTGTTGAATTCTTCTGATTGCTCAACAACTGTCATTGGAATTACATAGGTTTCCGTCTCCGTCGCTAAAGAAACACCAAGTAAATCACAGCTATGGTAATGTTCATCGTATAACTCTAGGTGAACAGCCATCTCGTCTTTTAATATAGCTGGGTCAATGGCAGTCAGTACCTCGAAGTGTAATTCCTCTTTAACTGTTTCTTCTGCTGTATATTCCATTTTTTCTAGTAAAGATTTAAATGCCAATTCCGTCCATACTTTTACCAATTCGTCTTGATTTGGTCCAGCATAACTCAATTCTTCAATGCTAATTTCAATGGGGGCATGTCGTTCTATGGTCGCCAGTTGCTTGCTGATATAAGCAAGATCTTCATTGGCGACTAGTTTTTCTTTCATCTTGCCTTTTTGCAAGTCAATTGCTTCATAAACACCTTCAACTGAACCGTGTGATGCTAATAATTTTAGCGCTGTTTTTTCGCCAACACCTGGCACACCCGGAATATTATCCGATGCGTCGCCCATCAGACCTTTCATATCAATAATTTGATTGGGTGTCAGGCCGTATTTTTCTTTAATATGCTCGACTGTGTACTTTTCGATATCTGTGATCCCTTTTCGCGTGATAAAGACGGTCGTCGTTGATGATGCCAATTGCGTCATATCCTTATCTCCAGAAATAATCACAACTTCATCACCCGCTTGTTCTGCTTCAAGACTCAAAGTTCCGATAATATCGTCCGCTTCGTAATTGTCTAATTCATAGCGTTTAATGCCGTAAGCATCAATCACTTTTCTCAGATAAGGAAATTGTTCCGACAACTCAGGCGGCGTTTTTTGTCTCCCGCCTTTATACTCACTAAATGTCTTGTGACGGAAAGTCGTTTTCCCTGCATCAAACGCCACAATCATATGCGTTGGTTTTTCTTCTTCGATTATTTTTTGAAGCATCATCGTAAATCCATATACAGCATTCGTGTGAATGCCATTTTCATTGGTCAATAGCGGCAAGGCGAAAAACGCGCGATATGCCAAGCTATTGCCATCTAATAAAAGTATTTTCTTTGCCACAAAATTACCCCTCTCCATAAAAAAAGCCATCATTCCCTCTATTTTACCACGCGGGCAAATAGAAGAGAAATGACGGCTCTAGCCTTATTCGAAATTACCGGATAAGATTTCTGCGTAAGGTGAATCAGATGGTAAAACGATGACGGTATCATCACCAATTGTTTTCTTATAAGATTCTAGTGAGCGATAAAGCTCATAGAATTCCGGATCTTTTGAGAACGATTCGTTATAAATTTTAGCAGCTGCGGATTCGCCTTCTGCTTGGATTAATGCGGCTTCTTTACGCGCTGTAGCAATTACTTCTTGTGCCTGTCGGTCAGCTTGTGCTTCCATTTCACGTTTTTTCGCATCTCCCTGAGATAAGTATTCTTGAGCCGTGGACTCACGTTCTGAAATCATCCGCGTATAAACAGACTGCTCATTTTCTTCAGGTAAATCTGTTCGTTTTATCCGAACATCCATCACTTGAATGCCATATTGATCCTTGTTTAGCAATTCATTCACTTTCGCCGTGACAGCATCGTTCACACTGCCCCTAGAAGAGTTTTCATCATTAATGATTTCATCGTAATCCAACTGGCCCAGTTCTGTACGAACTACCGAGTAAATAAATTCTTCCATTCGGGATTCAGCGTTGACGATTGTCCCCGCATTTGAAATCAAGTCAAATGGATTGACAACATGCCAAACTGCATAATTATCGATGATGATTCGTTTTTTGTCTTTCGTATTAATTTCTGCTTCTGAAACATCGTAAGTCATTTGATAGTTCGGCAAAGTCGTAACGCTTTGAATAAAGGGTATTTTCATGCGGATGCCTGGCTCTTCTTGAATTTTCACCACTTCACCAAATTGACGAACAACTCGGTATTCATTTTCTTTTACAATATACACATTCGTTAAGACCATTAACAAGAGAACAAATGCTACAACTAAACCGACAATCAATTTCCAGTATTTTTTAAAGTCAACCGGATCTCTCGGTTCTTTTTTCTTTTTTGGCCTATCATAAGGGTTGAATTTTTTCACTTCTCCTAAAGGTTTGTTTGGTTCCATTAGTCGCCACTCCCTTCTTCAGTTTCCGCAACCGGTGGGATAGTTGTCTGCAATCCTTCAAGTGGCAGGTATTTCATCGTTCCACCTTCATCGTTCATAATATACAATTTGGCGTTTGGCAAGACTGTTTCTAAGGTTTCCATAATAATCCGTTGCTTTGTAACTTCTGGATTGTTTTCGTATTCTTTATACAATTTATCAAATAATGCAACGTCTCCTGTTGCTTGTTGAATACGCGTTACTTTTTGACCTTCTGCACGTGAATTAATCGCAGCTTTTTCTCCTAAGGCTTCGTTACGTTTTTGGTTTTCGTATTTTTTGGCTTCGTTGATTTTCGTGTTCATCGTTTCTCTAGCATCTGTTACATTCGTAAATGCCGCGCGCACTTCTTCGTTCGGTAGTTCTACATCTTGGAGTTTGACAGCTAACACAGTTATGCCGATATCGTACTTCTCAATTAAAGAAGCAAGCAGATCGCGTGTGTCCGATTCAATTTCCGCTTTTCCAGATGTTAGTGCGTCATCAATCAGCGAGTTGCCGATAATTGAACGGATAGATGCAGATGTTGCATCATGCAAAATATCTTGAGGAGCTTCTGCATTAAATAGATATTTCTTAGGATCCGTGATTTTCCACTGAACAATCAAGTCCGTAAGAACGATGTTTTCATCTCCTGTAATCATCTTAGTTTCTTTGTCGAATGCCACAATTTCACCTTCGTCGTTTTGGTTGTAGCCGAATTTCAAGCTGTAAGTTTCTTTTGAAAGAATTTCTGCTTTTTGAATTGGCCATGGCATTTTAAAATGTAAGCCAGCTTCAGTATTCGTTTCATTGGCTACACCGAATGTAATAATGATTGCTTGTTCGGATTCATCTACCGTGTACCAAGAAGTAAAAATCGCAATCAGCAGAAGAATTCCCGTAATTGATAAACCAATCACCGCTAGTAGTTTTTTAGTTGTCATGATGGCCCCTCCTTTTTTCTTGTTACTGACTATACGGAATAATAGTGAAATAGTTTCAGAAAAACAGAAAAAGAGTCCGGGGGAAGGACTCTTTTTCAAATTATGCGGTTGAAGGGGGTTCTAGTAAACCTTACCATCCAAGTATGAAGCCAGTGTTAAGCTTCTGTAAATTTACCATTGATTGTTTTTATACTTTTTATAGTAATTCACTTGGCGTGCCAATAAATAAATTTTTCGTTTTAGATGCTTATCTTGTTTATAAAATAACGGATTCCCGTATTGTCCTTTTTTAATCAAGCGCTTAATGTCTTTTAGCACTGCTTTATTCGCGACAAAATTGCGCAAGACTGCTTTTGGTACGACTGTGAACAGGAAATCTTCATTTAAATACGTTATAGACTTTTCAGTATGATAGATCAAATCATCCACAAAATACTCAGCCATATTATGCCCAAGTGCTGTGACGTAATAGCTAGAACGTCCTTGACGAATGTTCACCTCAAATACTTTAAATGTATTATCGCGCGAATCGTATTTTAAATCGAAATTTGCAAACCCGTTATAGCCGACTGCTTCAAGGAAATTTTGCAGCTTGACCATCACGTCTTTATCAAAGCGTGTGATCAATGCGGTGTAGTTTCCAATTGCCGTAACAGTATGTTCTTGTAACACTACTTGCGCAAAAGTAACGAGTTGTGTTTTGCCTTTCGAATTAGCGTAAATAACCGAATCCCACATAAATGTATCGTCTCCTGGAATATAGTCCTGGATGATCAATTCGTCGCGGTAACCACCCGTTTTAATTTGCTGGATGACGTTGTGCATTTCTTTTGGGCTTTCAACTTTATACACTTTCTGCTGGCCTTCAAACTTGTTTCTGCTGTATTCGATACCGTTGCTTGGTTTAATAATAACTGGGAACATCATTTCTTCTTCAAACGGCTTGTTCGAATTGCAGCTATAAAAGAACGTTGTCGGTGTGTCAATACCATGCACTTTGCAAAGCTCATAGAAATTAGCCTTCACTTGCAGTTGGTTCATCAACTCTTCATTGATGTAATTGAAAACATAATGCTCTCGCAAAATTTTAGCATTTTCAATAATTAAGCGCACATAAAGATCGTTAGTACCAATGAGTAAAAGTGTTTTACCAGGTGCTCTATACTTACGTGCAACTTCGATCAGAATGTTAGCAAACTGAGAATCATCCGCTAAACCTGAACGTATTTCAATCGTTTCCGTAATCGAACTTAGTGAAGTAAACGATAAATGTTCTTTGCCGACTAAAATGGGCTTAATGCCATATGCCTCGTGAAATGAGATAGCCATATTATAAGCGTTCATGTCTGTACCGATAATAATCGGTAAAAATGGGTGTTTAGTTTCCATACGTTCCTCCTAAATTAGCTAGCTAAGGGCAGGCAAATGGTAAATGTAGTTCCGACACCTACTGTGCTATCAACTTCCACTTGCCCATGATGTGCCTCGATTAAATGTTTAACAATAGACAGCCCGAGTCCGGTACCTCCTGAATTTCGACTGCGTGCTCGGTCGACACGGTAAAAACGCTCAAACAATCGACTGATTTCAGAACTCTCGATTCCGATTCCTTGGTCTGCCACTTGAATAACGGCTTGATCTTCTTTCGTAAAAAGCCGAATGGTTATTTCAGTATAATTACTAGAGTATGTAACAGCATTAATTAAAAGGTTCATCATCACTTGGATTAAGCGATTTGGATCACCTAGTACTATTACTGGCTGAACTTCTAATTGTAATTGAATGGATTTTTCATTAATTTTAGGCTGAATCATTTCGATTGCTCTTTTAATGACGGCTTTCATATCAGTCGGTTGCGCATTTACTTCAAATCCACTTTGTTCTACGTTCGACAAATCAAGCAGATCATTAATCAACATTTCCAATCGGTTGCTCTCAGTATGAACAATGTCTAAAAATGACAATAAAGTATCTGTATCTTTGTAGGCCCCGTCCAGCAGTGTTTCTGAGAATCCTTTAATAGATGTGACAGGCGTACGAAGTTCATGAGAAACGTTGGCAACAAAGTCTTTACGAATTTGCTCCAATCTTTTCAACTCCGTAATATCTTGGAATACGATAACAATTCCTAACCAACGTTCGTGCTCCCCAATAACCGGTGCTCCATAGACGTTTAAATTCCTCTGTTTTGACCTCAATACAAATTCAATCTGAGCACGTGAATGCGTTTCCGTCATAAACACATTTTCGATAAAATTTTCCACCACATTAGGAACTTGTATTTCCTTATAAAACTTCCCCAATATCGCCTCAGGTTTTAAGTTGAATTCATCTAAAAAAGGCTTATTGACAAGCGAAACGGCACCTTGTCTATCAATCATGATCAGTGCGCTTCCCATGTTCTCAATTAACGTTTTTAGTCGTTCTTGTTCCATGACGCGCACAGCTGTAATTTCTTGAAGATTGCGGGCCAGAACATTAATCGTCCTACTCAATTCGACACTTTCTTGGGCATTGGATTCCGTTGCGCGCGCAAGATAATTGCCTTTGGCTAATTCCAAAGCAGTCTCAGTCGCATTTTCAACCGGTTTAATGTTTACATTAATCACGCGGTTACCAACTATGGCTGACAGTAGCAACGCGCTCAAAAATGTCAAAAACAAAACTAGCCAAATATCGGACTTGTTCTCAGCACCTTCATAAATCGGCAGTAGTTGGAGTACGACAATAAACAAACCAGCCAACATCATGCCAATCCATACGAGCAAAGTGCCTAGTAGACGACGACGAAACGATTTCATATGTTTTTTGGCTCCTCGAACTTATAGCCCAGTCCCCGAATTGTTTTAATAAACGTAGGTTTTCTGCTGTTTTCTTCTATTTTATCGCGCAAATGGCTAATATGAACATCCACAATGCGTGTATCTCCTGCGAAATCATATTTCCAGACAGCGCTAAGCAACTGATCACGTGTTAAAACCCGATTTTTGTTTTCCATCAAATACACAAGCAGTTCAAACTCTTTTGGAGTAAATTCCAATTGTTTTTTACTAAGAAAAACTTCAAAACGATCAGGATAAACAGCTAATTCACCGAGTGAAATAGCTACCGAAGAATCTTGCTGTGCAGTGGGAACGTTACTGGCTCTTCTCAGTACTGCCTTAATGCGTGCTACAACTTCTCTTGGGCTAAACGGTTTGGTCATATAATCATCCGCCCCTAGCTCCAGGCCAAGAACTTTGTCAAACTCATCGCCTTTAGCCGTCAACATAATTATCGGTGTATTAATTTTTTGTTGACGCAAGGATTTACACACTTCGACACCGTCCATTGATGGCAACATTAAATCCAGCACAATTAATGATGGACTTTCGCTAAGTGCCAAGTCAAATCCTTGTTTGCCATCATTGGCAATAATCGTCTCAAAACCCGCTTGAACCAAATTATAAGAAAGCAATGTCGCAATTGAATGTTCGTCTTCAATGATTAATATTTTTTTCAGCATTTTACATCCTCCACACTCAGTTTGAAACCCCCATCTCAAACCGCATTAAACATAATTCGTTGCATGAGCCGTCCGTTATTCCACTATTCGCGGCGGGTTCGCAGCAAGTTGTCCTGCCACTACAATTTCACCGTCTTCATTGATTCCTTCAACCCGAACAACTACCTTATTATGCTCGATATCCACTTCGACAACTTCCAAGTTAAAATCGATCGTTGCGTAATGATAAACAGGTTTTAAGAATTCCAACTGTTGACTGACAATATAAGAGCCAGGACCCGGTATGTATTTTGATACCGCAGAAGTAAGAATACCCGTCAACATAATATTCGGTACGACAGGTTTTTCAAAACTAGTCTGTAAAGCGAAATCATGTTGGATATATAGCGGGTTGCTGTCATTTGTCAAACCCAAATACAAGAGAAGATCTTTGTCTTCAATTTTCTCTGTCAGCTTTAAGTTCTCACCAATCTTGATATCTTCTACTCGCCGGCCTAATTTCCGCTTTTTCCCAAGCAACAAACAACATCCCTCCATTTTCTTAATATCTCTATAGTATCAATTTAGTCAATGAAAGCGCAAGCGACGAAAGAGACAGGAAGAGTAACGTTTATGAATAGCTTGTTCAAGAAAATAATAAATGAGCAGGGAATTCTCCCTACCCATCATCTATTACATCATGTTAATACCTTCATAACAGCTTTCACTGAATCTGCTGATTGATTTAACAAAGCTTTTTCTTCTTCATTTAAATCGATTTCGATGATTTTCTCAATACCTGCTGCACCTAAAATGGTCGGCACCCCTAGATAAATTCCATCCATTCCGTACTCACCTTCCAAATAAGCAATGGTCGGTAGAATGCGACGCTGGTCTTTAATAATCGCTTCAGCCATCTCTACTAGTGAAGCTGCAGGGGCATAATAAGCTGAGCCATTTCCCAAGAGATTGACAATTTCTGCTCCACCTTTACGTGTACGTGCAACAATTTCATCCAAGCGTTCTTTAGAAATCAACGTTTCTAATGGGATACCGCCTGCATAAGAATAGCGAACCAGTGGCACCATGTCATCGCCGTGTCCACCTAGCACAAATCCTGTAATATCTTTAACCGATACATCGAGTTCCTCAGCAACAAACGTTCTAAAACGAGCAGAGTCTAATACCCCTGATTGTCCAATCACGCGTTCTTTTGGTAAACCAGATGCCTGAAAAACCGTGTAAGTCATGGCATCAACTGGATTAGTTAAAACAATAATTGTCGTTTCCGGAGAGTATTTCACAATATCTGCTGTTACAGCTTTCATTACTTTTTGATTGGTTTGAACCAAATCATCGCGGCTCATCCCAGGCTTACGTGCAATTCCTGCCGTGATAATGACTAAATCAGAGTCTTTTGTGTCTTCGTAATTAGAAGTACCTTTGATGCGCGCGTCAAAACCAAGAACAGGACCTGCTTCAGCCATATCCAAAGCCTTGCCTTTTGCTGGGTCTTCCATTGGTGGAATATCGACTAACACCACATCGCCTAATTCCTTTTGGGCTAGTAAGAACGCTGCAGTAGCTCCGGTAAATCCAGAACCAATTACTGAAATTTTTGTGCGCTTGAATGTCATGAAATATCTCTCCTTTTACAAAATTAGTTTTCTTGTTGTCTCTCCTTGAGTACCCCTAAAATTCACTCTTCTCTTTTGTCGCCTACATTGCCGGGACACTTCAGTTCTAACATAACACATCTCATCAAAACCTAATAATAATGGGCATAAAAAAAAGAGAGGGATTCCCTCTCTTTTGATTATAGGCTTATAAGTTTTTGATTAATTCATCAGCAAACTCAGAGCATTTCACTTCTGTAGCGCCGTCCATTAGACGTGCAAAGTCGTAAGTTACAACTTTAGAAGCAATTGTTTTCTCCATAGAGTTTGTGATCATTTTAGCAGCTTCAGTCCATCCTAAATGCTCAAGCATTAATACGCCTGAAAGGATTACAGATGAAGGGTTTACTTTATCAAGACCAGCATATTTAGGAGCTGTTCCGTGAGTTGCTTCAAAAATCGCATGTCCAGTATCGTAGTTGATGTTTGCTCCAGGAGCAATACCAATTCCGCCTACTTGAGCAGCCAAAGCATCAGAAACGTAATCTCCGTTTAAGTTCATTGTTGCAACAACATCGAACTCGCTTGGACGTGTAAGGATTTGTTGCAAGAAGATATCAGCGATTGAATCTTTAACAAGAATTTTACCTGAAGCAAGTGCTTCTTCTTGTGCTTTGTTCGCAGCGTCTGTCCCTTTTTCGTCTTTAATTGCATCGTATTCGTTCCATGTAAATACTTTATCGCCGAATTCTTGTTCAGCCACTTCATAGCCCCAGTTTTTGAAAGCTCCTTCAGTAAACTTCATGATGTTCCCTTTATGAACAAGTGTCAATGATTCGCGGCCTTCAGTAATTGCGTAGTTGATTGCAGCACGAACTAAACGTTTTGTTCCTTCTTCTGAGATTGGTTTAATACCAATACCTGAGGATTCCGGGAAACGGATGTTTTTAACGCCCATTTCGTCTTGTAGGAATGCAATCAATTTTTTCACTTCATCCGTACCGTTAGCGTATTCAATACCAGCATAGATATCTTCAGTGTTTTCACGGAAAATAACCATGTCAGTATCTTCTGGGCGTTTAACTGGTGAAGGTACACCTTCGAAATAACGAACTGGACGTAAGCATGTGTAAAGATCCAATTCTTGGCGAAGTGCCACGTTCAATGAACGGATACCGCCACCGATTGGCGTAGTCAAAGGTCCTTTGATCGCGATTAGGTATTCGCGGATTACGTCAAGAGTTTCTTCTGGAAGCCATTCGCCTGTTTGGTCAAATGCTTTTTGTCCAGCAAGAACTTCTTTCCAAACAATTGATTTTTCGCCGTTATATGCTTTTGTAACTGCTTGTTCTAAAACACGTGATGCTGCATGCCAGATGTCTGGTCCTGTTCCATCACCAATAATATAAGGAATTACCGCATTGTTAGGTACGTTCAAAACACCGTTTTCTACTGAGATTTTTTCGCCGTTAGTCATGTTAAATTTCCTCCTGTAGTCAAAGTCATAGGGCTGCACAGAGTGCTAGCCCTATAAGTTGTATTTTTTTATCTTACAATATAGATAAAAATTTCTTATCGTTCTTCAACTGGCACATACGTTTGCATGCCCGGTCCAATGTATTCTGCACGTGGGCGGATCAAGCGGTTGTTTGAGTATTGCTCCAAAATGTGTGCCAACCAACCCGATGTACGTGACACGGCAAAAATCGGTGTGAACAAATCGTGTTCGATGTTCAAACTATGGTAAACCGATGCCGAGTAAAAATCAACGTTCGGTGGCAAGTTTTTCTGACCGGTAACGATTTCATCGATTTTCACCGACATGTCGTACCATTTTTCTTCGCCGCGAATTTTGGTCAATTTCTGTGACATGTCGCGTAAGTGCTTCGCACGTGGATCGCCTTTGCGGTAAACCCGGTGACCAAAGCCCATAATTTTTTCTTTGTTGGCTAGTTTTTCGTTGATGACTGTTTCCACGTTATCGACCGAGCCGATTTCCGTTAACATCTTCATCACTTGCTCGTTCGCACCGCCGTGAAGAGGGCCTTTTAACGCGCCAATTGCCGCAGTGACACCAGAATACACATCCGACAACGTTGCGACTGCCACACGTGCCGTAAACGTTGACGCGTTCAATTCGTGATCTGCATGTAAAACTAATGCTTTGTTAAACGCTTCTTCTTCAATCGCTTCTGGCAATTCACCAGACAACATGTACAAGAAGTTTGCCGCAAAACTCAAGTCTGTTTTCGGTGCAACAGGTTCTTGACCATTGCGGATGCGACCGAAAGCTGTTACCAACGTTGAAATCTTCGCTTGGATTTTAATGGCTTTGCGGTAGTTGGCTTCAGGCTCCATCACTTCTGCTTCTTCATCGAACAAGCCAAGCATCGAAACTGCCGTACGTAGTGCAGCCATCGGGTGAACGTGTTTGATATCGTAGGTTTTAAAATGATCCAACACGGCTTGTGGAACGGCCATGTTGTCCGCTAATTGTTGCTTGAGTTCCACCAATTCGTCTGCTTTTGGCAGGCGCTGGTGCCATAACAAGTAAATCACTTCTTCAAAACTTGCGTTAACGGCTAAATCATCGATATCGTAGCCGACGTATGTAAGTGTGTCATCAATAATCGAGCTAATGGCCGATTGTGTTGCTACTACACCTTCTAAACCTTTTGACGATGTCATTTAAATCGCTCCTTCTCTAATCTAATTCACCATTCCCAAAAAAAAATGCAGAATGATGTCTCATCTGCGTTTATGAACTTCTGTTTTTTGACCTTACTAAGCTATTATAATCAACTTTGTAGAATTTGTGAATGGAAACGCTTATAGAAATTAAATTTCCTCTCTGAAACGATGGAAATACCCGGCATTATCTTACGATAACCCGGGTGTTTTTCATCTTTTTGTGAATCATTCGGTAAATGAATGGCTTATACATTTTTTGAGTAGGGCTAAAAAGCAGTGTAAATCCCACTGCATCAGAGATAAACCCAGGCGTCAGCAGCAAAACTCCGCCAACTAAAATGAATGCCGCATTCAACAATTGATCACCAGGAGCTTCGAAACTATTCATTCCTGCTTGAATATCTTTTAATGCTTTTAAACCTTGTTTTTTAGCTAGGAAAGCCCCTAACAAGCCCGTTGCCACAATAATTGCCAGTGTAACGAAAAAGCCAAGCTTGCCTCCTGCCCAGATTAACAAAGCCAATTCGAGAGACGGTACAATAATTAAGGCCAAGAAAATCCATTTCATCATTTTGACCAGCCTCCTTGTGGAATTTTACAGAACACTTGCATGGCCGTGATAGACGATGCCTGATTCTGCGTCCATTGTAATATCGTAATTTGTTTTAATTAGAGTAGTTGCTTCTCTAACACCCACGATAACCGGAATTCCAAGACTCAAACCGACTACTGCTGCATGACTCGTTAATCCGCCTTCTTCCGTGATAATCCCTGCACATTTGTTGATGGCTGGCATCATGTCACGATCTGTTCCGATTGTTACGATGATTTTACCTTCTGTATCGATTGCTAGTGCTTCTTCTGCATTTCTAACAACTACAGTTTCTGCAAAAGCAACTGTCTTGCCAATTCCTTGACCTTTAGCCAGAATATCGCCAATTACATGAACTTTCATTAAGTTAGTTGTGCCCGCTTGTCCTACAGGGACACCTGCTGTGATAACGACAAGGTCACCGTGTTTCACATAGCCATGCTTTAAGCTTTCGTCAACCGCATTTTCGAGCAATTCATCTGTCGAATGGACTGACGCACCAATAATTGGTTGTACGCCCCATACTAAAGATAGTTTGCGCGCTGGACGTTCTGAAGATGTTACTGCGATGATTGGTGCTCCCGGGCGATATTTAGAAATCATTTTCGCCGTTGTGCCACTTTCCGTTGGGGCAATAATGGCACGAACCTTCAAGTTCAAAGCCGTATAAGCTACAGCTTGACCAATCGCTTCTGTCATATTCGACTCTTTTTCTTTTCTTCTATTTGAAACAATTTGCTTATAATTTAACGCAGATTCTGTCGTTTCGGCAATGCGGTGCATCGTTTCGACTGATTCGACAGGATAAATACCCGCGGCCGTTTCACCTGACAACATAATAGCGTCTGTGCCATCAAAAATTGCGTTAGCAACGTCACTTGCTTCTGCGCGTGTCGGGCGCGGATTACGCTGCATAGAATCTAACATTTGCGTAGCGGTAATAACTGGTTTACCTGCACTATTGCATTTTTCGATCAATGATTTTTGAACTAGCGGAACTTCTTCTGCTGGAATTTCTACGCCTAAATCTCCACGTGCCACCATCAAGCCATCGGAAACCATAATGATTTCATCAATATTATCGACACCTTCTTGGTTTTCGATTTTCGGAATAATTTGTATATGCGAGCCGTTGTTTTTTTCAAGCAAGCCACGGATTTCCATCACATCTGAACTTCTTCTAACAAATGAAGCCGCAACAAAATCAACGTTTTGTTCAATGCCAAATAAGATATCTTGTGCATCTTTTTCAGTAATACCAGGCAATTGAACTGAAACGCCTGGAACGTTAACACCTTTTTTACTTTTCAATGTTCCAGCATTTTGAACTGATGTATGGATAATGCCGTTTTCCATATCGAGACTTTCAACACGCAATTCGATCAAGCCATCATCCAAAAGAATGATTGATCCTGCCTTAACATCTTCGATTAATTGGTCGTAAGTAATTGAAAATCGCTCAGCAGTCCCCAACACTTCAGTCATAGAAACTTCGATTTTCTGACCTGTTACGAGTTCAATCGAATCGTTCTCCATCTGATGTGTACGAATCTCAGGACCTTTTGTGTCCAACAAAATCCCAACAATTTTACCAGCTTTATCAGCTGCTTCGCGAATTCGTTTAATACGTAAAGCGTGTTCTTCGTGATTACCGTGCGAAAAGTTCAAACGAGCTACGTTCATTCCCGCTTCGATTAAGCGTTCTAGTAGTTCAGGTGATTCACTTGCAGGTCCGATCGTACATACAATTTTCGTTTTTCTCAATAAACTCACTCCATTTACTATTTTAAATTGCTAATTCTTTAGATAATGTATACAAACTCATATCAGCATTATGCTCTGCAGTAAATGCTTCTGTCATATCATAGTCTACCACTTGGTGATTCTTCATGCCAATAGCCCTGCCTCCGGCGCCTTCAAGAAGAACTTCCACTGCCCGTGCACCGAACAAACTTCCTAAAACACGATCTCGCGCAGTTGGTGATCCACCGCGTTGAATATGACCCAGTACTGAAACCCGTGTTTCAATATCTGCTTTTTCTTTAATAAGAGCTTTTAATTCGTTACCATTCATAACCCCTTCGGCCACAATAATAATACTGTGACGCTTGCCACGATTACGGCCTTTTTGTAAACGGTCGATCATGTCATCAATATTGTAGCTTTCTTCAGGAATCAGAATAGTTTCTGCTCCACCCGCAAGCCCGGCCCACAATGCCAAGTCACCTGCATCACGGCCCATCACTTCGACAATAAACGTTCGTTCATGGCTCGTTGCCGTGTCACGAATTTTATCGATTGCTTCGATAACTGTATTCAACGCCGTATCAAAACCGATTGTGTAGTCGGTTCCTGGAATATCGTTATCAATAGTTCCCGGAACACCGACACATGGAAAACCTCTTTTGGTCAGAGCCATCGCTCCTTGGTACGAACCGTCTCCACCGATAACAACCAGTCCTTCAAGACCGGCTTTTTTTATTTGTTCAATTGCTTTTAATTGGCCAGCTTCTGTACGGAATTCTTCGCAACGTGCTGAGAATAACTTCGTTCCTCCACGCTGGATGATGTCACCGACGTCCCCTGCTTCTAGCGTTTTAATAGTGCCCTCGATTAATCCCTGGTATCCGGAATAAACGCCAGCCACTTCAATGCCATGAAAAATTCCTTTTCGAACAACTGCTCTAATAGCAGCGTTCATGCCAGGTGAATCTCCCCCGCTTGTCAAAACTCCAATTTTCTTCATAGTAGCCCTCCTGCAGTCCATTTACTCTTTTTACCTTACCACGACATGGCCCTACTGTCAGTCCTGAAAAGTCGTGAGACATGTTAAGTGTTTATGAAGGTAGTCTGATTTATCCTCCAGAAAAAATATTATTGTTTGTATTACGGAAATCAAAAAAACCGCCGAGGCGGTTTTTCATCATTCGCTGAATACACCAATTGATTTGAATTTGTTATAACGCTGTTCAATCAGCTCTTCTCCAGACATGCCGTTCAACTCTTCCAATGAACGTCTGATTGCTTCTGAAATGATGGCTGCTTGCTTTTGAGGATCGTGATGCGCACCCCCACGCACTTCAGGAATCATATGTTCAATTATTTTCATTTCCAAAAGGTCAGGCGCTGTAATTTTCATCGCTTCAGCAGCTGTTTGTGCTAACGCAGAATCTTTCCACAAAATGGATGCTGCTCCTTCAGGAGAGATAACAGAGAATGTCGAATTCTCTAGCATTAAAATTTGATTTCCGACACCAAGTGCTAGCGCACCACCACTTCCACCTTCACCGATGACAATTGACAAAACCGGCACTTCAAGTCCAGCCATTTCGACTAAATTACGTGCAATGGCCTCACTTTGTCCGCGTTCTTCTGCAGCTTTTCCAGGGTAGGCACCTTTTGTGTCAATCAAGCAAATGATAGGACGCTTGAATTTTTCAGCTTGCTTCATTAGCCGTAACGCTTTTCGGTAACCTTCAGGATGAGGCATACCAAAATTACGACGAACATTTTCTTTTGTGTCCTTGCCACGCTGATGGCCGATAATAGTAACCGGCTGACCGTGGAAAGAAGCGATTCCACTAACGATGGCAGCGTCATCTCCGTACAAGCGATCTCCATGCAATTCAATGAAATCGTTAAAAATCATCGGTATGTAATCGAGCGTTGTTGGTCGTTCAGGGTGACGAGCCACTTGAACACGGTCCCAAGGTTTCATGTTTTCGTAAATTTCTTCTTCTAGTTTAGAGAAACGCTCTTCTAAAGACTTGATTTCTGAACTCAAGTCTACTTCAGCGTTTGCTGTGTAATCTTTTAGCTCAGATATTTTTGCACGCAGCTGAATAAGTGGTTCTTCAAAAGGCAATGTTTTTTTACCGTTCTTTTTAACCATTTGTGACAGCTCCTTTCGTGTGAAGGCGCACGATGGTCGCCAGTGTATGTTGCATCGAAGCACGGTGGACAACTGCATCTAATTGACCATGCGCCAATAAAAACTCAGCAGTCTGAAAATCTTCCGGCAATTTTTCGCGGACAGTTTGCTCAATAACGCGACGACCTGCAAAACCGATCAATGCTTTTGGTTCGGCAATATTGATGTCTCCTACTGATGCAAAACTTGCTGATACACCCCCTGTTGTTGGATGCGTCAAGACTGACACAAAAAGCAAACCTTCATTGCTATGACGCTTTAATGCTACACTGGTTTTCGCCATTTGCATTAGAGATAAAACCCCTTCTTGCATACGCGCACCGCCACTCGCTGTGAAAATAATAAATGGCAATTTGCGTTCTGTAGCCGTTTCAATGGCGCGCGTGATTTTTTCACCGACAACCGAGCCCATTGAACCCATACGGAAATGCGAATCCATTACAGCTAATACAATATCTTGCCCTTGCAGTTTACCAGAACCCGTTAACACGGCTTCGTTCAAACCAGTTTTTTCGCTATCTGCTTGAACTTTTTCCGTATATCCCGGAAAGCCCAGCGGATTTTGTGATTTTAAATGGTCGTCCATTGACTCGAAGCTGTCTCCATCCAATAAACTATTTATCCGTTCGTAAGCGGTCATTTTAAAATGATGATCGCATTTCGGGCAAACTTTTTTATTTTTTTCTAAATCTTTTGTTAAGGTAATTTCCTTGCAAGAAGGACATTTCGTCATCAAACCTTCTGGTACATCTTTTGCAGATTTTGACGGCATGGTTGCTTCTTTGCTATCTTTATTGCGTTTAAAAATATCACGAATGATTGCCATTGTGTGTTCTCTCCTTTTTTAGCCAGTCACTCCAAGTTCGAAACTCTCGAATAGCTGTATCTGCGTCTTGTTGCTCGATTGCTGCTAGTATACTGTTCATAAAGTCAATTTCATCAGAAGAAATGGTTCCATCATATGGGTTGCCACTATATTGCGTAAGCAAAAACCAAATTTTTAACGACAAACGATTGCCTGACAAGACCATTAGTTCTCTAACAAAGTCTTGACGCTGAAAACTTTCATCCTCCAAGCGCAACCGAAAACTGTCCCAAACTTTCATTTGGCTAATGGTTTCATTTCGACAAATTATGTGAATAGCAGCGATTTCATGAAGCAACCGAGTTTCCCAGACATCTTCATGTGATCGATTATCCTGTAAAACAAAAGTTGATAGAACTTCAACCAATTTATGGTTTCTGTGATCAGACAAAAAGGTACCTTCTCCTCTACGAGTCTCAATCAACCCCAACAGTTCAAGACTACGAAGCGCTTCTCGCAATGTTGAACGGCCCACTTGCATCGTTTCAGCCAATTCTCTTTCAGATGGAATGCGCTCTCCAGGCTTGATTTTTTCCTGTCGAATCATATCACGAATGTCCCGTACTATATCTAAATAACGTTTCGATTGATTCATGATGGTTCCTCAGTTCCCATTTTTTTGAAAGTGGTCTGGCCACTCATATCCTTTACCTTACAAAAAAAATACTGTTACGTAAAGAAAAAACTGCTTTTCTTTGAGAAAAGCAGTCAAGTTTCTATGGTTTTACAGATAATAGCCGTTTTCTGATTACGATTTTCGACTACACCTTGAATTTCGAGTACAGCATGGAGTTCCAAAAGAGAAGTGTATTTAGCGTATTCCACTGGAAACAACGTAACGGAAGCTGGACCCGTATCGTCCATTAAAGTGACAAATGCCATAGCATCTCCTTTTTTTGTACGAATCCGTTTGACATCTTCTACCATACCTAAGACCGTTACCGATTCCCTATCCCGTTTGTTTTTCAGCGATTTCAGATCTTGATAGGTTTTTTGACGATTTTCTTTCTCACGTTCAATCGGATGCTTCGACAAGTAAAAACCAAGAACTTCTTTTTCATAGTCAAGCTTTAGCGTTTCAGGCATATCTGTAGCCTTCGTGTATTTCGGTTTCATGAAGCTAGAGCCCATATCATCAAACAAGCCAGGATCTTCTGTTGGCTTAACGAGTTCGGCATGCTTAATGGCACTATCAAGCGACGCCAGTAACACTCCACGGTCATAACCAAATTCATCCAGAGCACCTGCTTTAATGAGTGGCTCAAATGATTTACGGTTAAAATGCAAAGCCGAAATACGTTCGGCAATATTAAACAAACTACTAAACGGTCCACTTTCTCTAGCAGCCAGTAACGCTTTAACAGTCGTACCTGGAACTCCTTTTACTACATTCAAACCGATTCGTATTTCGCCAGCTTCTACAGAAAACGAATGACGACTTTTTTGAATAGATGGTGACAACAACGGGATGTTCTTTTCTTTGATTTCTTGCATTAATTGTTTTGTTTTATCGACATTACCCGCACTGTTGGTCAACATTCCGGTATAGAAATAGACTGGATAATGAGTTTTCATATAGCTTAGTTGATAAGAGATTATGCTATAAGCAACCGCATGACTTTTTGGAAAACCGTAATCGGCAAAACGAACAATCAAATCATAAACTTCTGCCGCTTCTGCTTCTGTAAAATTTTTGGCTTTTGCCCCTCGGACAAAGTGTGCACGCTGTTCATCTAGAATTTCTCTTTTTTTCTTACTGACAGCGCGACGTAATAGATCGGCTTGTCCAAGAGAAAATCCAGCCATTTTCGCGGCAATGTGCATAATCTGTTCTTGGTATACGATGACGCCGTATGTTTCGCTCAAAATTGGTTCAAGAATCGGATGAACGTATTTAACAGATTCCTGTCCGTGTTTCCGTCTCGCATACAGAGGGATAAATTCCATTGGACCTGGTCGGAACAAGGCATTGACAGCAACAATATCACCAAAAGCCGTTGGTTTGATTTGTTGTAGCGCACGCCGCATTCCGTCAGACTCTAATTGGAAAATGCCAGTCGTATCGCCCTTGGCCAGCAGTTGATAGGTTTCAGCGTCTTCTAGTGGAAGGCTTCTATAATCGATTCGCTTTTTGGTATCCCAATAAACCAAGTTACGGATCTGTTCTAATATGGTTAAATTACGCAAACCAAGAAAATCCATTTTCAACAAACCGATGGCTTCAAGTTCTTGCATTGGCCATTGCGTCAAATAGATTCCTTCATGACCTTTTTCAATGGGCACGTGGTCCACTAGAGGCGTCGGGCTTAAAATCACACCTGCTGCATGTGTCGAAGCATGGCGTGGCAGGCCTTCTAATTTTAACGCGGTTTTAAACCAAGATTTGCGTTCTTCTTTTTCAATAATCCAATCGTTAAATGCAGTAGACTCTTTAAGAGCTGAACGCAATGTCGTTCCTGGACGATTTGGAATCATTTTTGAAATGGCTTCGAGTTCTTCTGCTTCAAAACCAAACACACGGGCAGTATCACGTGCAACGGCTTTCGCTGATAAGGTGCCGAATGTAATAATCTGCGCCGTGCGAATGGCACCGTATTTTTTCGCTACATAGTCGACCACTTCGTGGCGCCTGTGATCAGCAAAATCGATATCAATGTCTGGTAACGTAACTCGCTCTGGATTCAAGAAACGTTCAAATAACAACCCATGTTCAATCGGATCAACATCGGTAATTTTCAGCGAATACGCAACAAGTGAACTTGCCGAAGAGCCACGTCCAGGACCTGTTAAAATATCTTGATCTCTGGCATATTTCATAAAATCTGCAACAATCAAGAAATAATCGATAAAGCCCATCTTAGCGATGACCGATAATTCGTAGTCTAAACGCTGCTGATAAATTTCTGAAAATCCGACTTTCCGTTCAGCTAACCCCAATTTGCATAGCTCCGCAATAAAAGTCGCTTTGTCAACTTTTTCATCCACAGGAAAAACCGGCAGCAATTGCTGATTCATTGGAATTGTTACGTGACAACTTGCCATCAGTTCTGTTGTACGCAAGAGCCATTCCGGATGATCTACAAACCAAGATTCCAATTCTTTAGGGCTTGGAATATAGGCACTCGTGTGCTCCGGTTCATGCCTTTGCGGATCGTTCATCTTTAGCCCTTGACCAATCGCAGATGCCACTTCATAAGCAAATGCATCTTGCTCACGCAAATAACGACTTTCGTGTGTTGCGATAATGGGTAATTGGATGGTGTCGCACAATTCAATAAACGTCGACTCGTATTGAGACTTAACACCACCTGGACGTTCAAGACTTCCAAAAGCGCAAACACCAAACAAGTCTTTTACAAATTGGAAAACCTGACTCCGATCAGCTAATAGCCACTCTGCTTTGTTTGGAATGACACAAATCAAGCCTTCTTTATAAGCTTTTAACCATTGTTCAGGTATTGCCTCTTTGTCTCTCGTCGAAAGAGCACTGGAGATTTTCAGTAAGTTGCCATAACCTTTATTAGTCTGGGCATACAAAATGATTGGATAATGCTGCTCTTCGTATTCGATAAAAACTGATAAACCAATTACTCCGTGAATATCGGCACGGCGACATTCTTCCCAAAACGGTAAAATGCCATACAATTTTGTATTAACGATTGCGACTGATGTGGCTCCTTGTTCCTTTAAATAAGGGAAAAGTTCGTCAAGGCGCACCGTGCTTTTCAGCAAATCGGCTGATGTGCTTATATGCGGATAAACCATTGACAATAAACTCCCTCCTTAATTTGCAGTTGCACAAATTTCTTTTAGACGATCAATTACACGGTCAGCTTCTTGCCATGAATACGCAGTTGCCCCAGAAGCCAGCGGGTGACCTCCGCCACCAAATTCTTTAGCCAACTCGTTAATAACGGGTCCTTTCGAACGCAATCGAACTCGAATTTCACGGTCTTCTTCAATCAGAATAACCCACGCTTTTATATTTTTTACATTTCCAAGCGAACCAACCAATAAAGAAGTATCTGTTGCTGTAACATCAAATTCGGTTAAAATGTCTTTGGTGATTTTAACATACGCCGCACCATTTTCATCCATTTTGAAGTTCTGGTACATATAGCCTTGCAAATGCAATAATTTACGATCCATTTCGTACATGCCGTTATGCAGCGCATTGCGATCAAAATCGTATTTTATCAACTCACCGGCAACTGAAAAAGTTTTTTGTGTGGTACTTGGAAATAAGAATCGTCCAGTGTCACCAATAATTCCTGCATACAATAACCGAGCTGCTTTTGCTGACATGTTCCAGTCTTCATGTTCACGACCATATGTATAAAGGTCATAAACCAATTCAGATGCTGAACTAGCCGTTGTATCCACAGACACGATGTCTCCATAGGCATCGTCATTTGGATGGTGATCAATTTTGATGAGTTTGTCGCCTGTCTTATAGCGTTGGTCATCCACACGTTCTGTATTGGCAGTATCTGTGACAATCACTAAAGCCCCTTCGAAATCTTGGTCTTCGACAGTGTCAGGAAAATCTAAAAAATCCATCGTGTAATCGTGTGTACCGGCAGCTAAAATACGCTTGTTTGGGTAGTTTTGTTCCAGCAAGTATTTTAAACCAAGTTGTGAACCATACGCATCCGGGTCGGGTCGCACATGACGATGAATAATAATGGTGCTGTATTGCTTAATTGTGTCGATGATTTGACTGTTCATTTCCGAGTTCCTCCATTTATAAGGAAATCCATTCGCAATTTTACTCAGTTCTCAGTACAATGATAATGAGTTTTGGAATTCAGGAGGTCCTTATGTTCATTTTTGTCGTTTTAATTATTGTATCATTTGTCATTTATTTTTATAACAAAACAAAGCAATTCCGCACACGCACCGTTTTGCCCATTCGAAAAAAATGGTATGCTGCACGTGCATCGATGGCGTTGGGAAGTTTTGTCGCCTTTTTTGGTGTCAATCAACTATTCGTTTTTCAAACCGTGATTACGTACATCATTTCAACTATTTTCATTGTTCTTGGTCTAGCTTTGGTTTATTACAACTACAAAGCGGCGCGTCATTATCATGTATTTCTGGAAGAAGAAGCAGATTTGAATCCATAAGTGATTCCATTTGCTCGACAGACTAATTAGGCAGCAGGCACACTCGTTTATTGAGTGTGCCTGCTGCCTTTTAGAGGTCTTTTTGCTTTAACGATCTAGTAATTGGAAAGTCAACATGGCTTTTCCGACGATTTCGTTTTCCAAAGATACTTCAACTTCAACTTTGGCCGATTTTCGACTAATGTCCAAAATGGTTGGTTTGACGTACACCAGCACATCCAACTGAACCGGCTTCAAAAAATAAATGGTTAAGTTTTCTAATACACTATCTTTTCGGTTTTTCGTTTTTAATATTGCCGATGCTGCTTCGGTTAAAATCATGGTATACGCACCATGAGAAATCGAACCATAAGCATTCGTCATTTGAGGTGTCACGCGAAACTCGAGCAATAGTTTGTCGCTAGTTTGTTGGTGAAGTTGACTTTTGATGATATCATCAATTGTTTCGCCTTGTTGTGGCTGGCGTTGAGCCGTTTGAATCGCTTTTAACACATCTTGCCTACTAATAACGCCTTTCAATTTGCCAGAGTCGTCCGCAACAGGCAGTAAATCGATGCCTTCCCAAATCATACGATGTCCTGCCGCCGCAACACTGGTCTGCATTGAAACGGTAATGGGATCTTTGGTCATGACTTTTTCTATTAATTCTGTAGGCAGATGCCCAATCACATCACGCGAAGTAATAATGCCGACCAATCGATTGGATTGGTCTACTACTGGGAAGCCACCATGTGTCGTTTCTTCATTTAATTCGTGATAACGACGAATGGGTTCTTTAAGATTTAAATGATCGGTTTCTTCTAGCGGAATTAAAATATCTTCAATTAACAAAATTTCCTTTTTAATTAATTGATCGTAAATAGCTCGATTAATCATTGTGGCAACCGTAAACGTATCGTAGCTAGTCGAAATAATCGGAAGCTCGAATTCATCCGCTAATTTTTTTACGCCATCCGATGCTTCAAATCCACCTGTCACAAGTACTGCCGCACCTGCGCGAAGTGCATATTCATGTGCTTTATAACGATTCCCGACAATTAGTAAATTGCCTGCTTCTGTGTAGCGCATCATGTCTTCTAGCTGCATGGCCCCAATAACAAATTTGTTGAGGGATTTGTGCAGCCCAGCTCTACCACCCAGCACTTGCCCATCAACAATATTGACAATTTCAGCATAGGTCAATCGTTCAATATTTTCTTTCTTTTTACGTTCAATACGAATTGTCCCCACACGTTCAATGGTCGACACCAATCGGTTTGTTTCTGCTTCTTTAATCGCGCGGTAAGCCGTTCCCTCACTGACCTGCAAATCCTTCGCAATACGCCGTACCGAGATTTTCTCCCCCACAGCTAAAGTCTCAATATGATCCAGTATTTGTTCATGCTTAGTCGCCATGATTTCACCCATTCTTTCTACGTTCCTTTACCTTACAGTGTAGCATAAGTACACGAAAAGTGGAGGTGGGCGTTTTGGTCCGACAGGCATAAGACGCAGTGGCCGAGCGGCATTTCTTCAGCCGCACTGACACTGTGGCTTATGTCCCGAGGAACAGCCCGGCGCAACTAGACAAATCGAAAAGTGGAGACGGGCGCTTTGGTCCGACAAGCATAAGACGCGATGGCCGAGCGGCATTTCTTCAGCCGCACTGACACTGTGGCTTATGTCCCGAGGAGCAGCCCGGCGCAACTAGACAAATCGAAAAGTGGAGACGGGCGCTTTGGTCCGACAGGCATAAACGGCATAAAACAACCCGAAAAGTTTCTACTCTTCGGGCTGTTTTATGTGCTACAGTTTGATGCTTTCGCCTGACTGTAAAATGTTTACTTGTGCATCTTTTACTAACGACTTAAAGTACTCAGGATCTTGCTTAATGGGCGGGAATGTATTGTAATGGATCGGAACAACCACTTTCGGTTGTAATAATTCGACCGCATAAGCTGCATCTTCTGGCCCCATTGTAAAATGATCGCCAATTGGTACAAACGCCACATCAATATCATTTCGCTCACCTAACATCTTCATGTCACCAAACACTTCTGTATCACCTGCATGGTAAATTGTTTTGCCTTCTGCTGTAAATAAAATTCCAGCTGGCATGCCACCATAAACGACTTCACCTTCTGCTGTTGTGAAAGAAGAACTGTGAAATGCTTTTGTGAACTTCACCACACCAAACTCGAATTCGTGTGCGCCGCCTAACCCCATACCTACTGCGTTTACACCGAGACTGTCTAAATAATTAGCTAGTTCAAATACAGCTATCACTTGCGCATTACTTTTTTTCGCTAGTTCGACGGTATCGCCAACATGATCGTTATGGGCGTGCGTTAAGAGGATCACATCTGGGCTTTCTTTTTCGACCGTTAAATCAGTGAACTCATTGCCGTTAATAAATGGATCAATTAAAATAGTATATTCACCTGTTTTGATTTTCACAATAGAATGACCATGATATGAGACGTGCATAAAATCCCTCCAATTGATGTTTGAATATAGTGAATTCAATTCATATAGCTGATTTATACCCTGTTTTTTGATATGCTACACATATAGAGGAGGAATACATATGATAAAAATTAACCAACTACAAGATTACCTGAAACAACATTCAATTGATGCGGCATTTATTACAGATCCCTACAACGTTTTTTACGTTAGTGGTTTCAAAAGTAATCCACATGAACGTCTACTAGGTGTCATGATATTCGCAGAAGCTGAACCCTTTTTAATTTGTCCTAAAATGGAAATTCCAGATGCAAAGAATGCTGGGTGGACAGGCGAAATCGTCGGTCACGAAGACACACAAAATTCCATGGAAATTTTATATAAAACAGCAAAATCGCGTGGCATTGAATTAAAAACAATGGCAATTGAAAAAGCGCATATGACAGTAAATCGCTCCGAAGCGATTCTCTCATTCTTTGAGCCGCGTACACTTGTACAACTGGACGATCAGTTAAATGCTATGCGTGTAATAAAAGATGACGCAGAACTACAAATATTACGTGAAGCAGCGGCATTAGCTGATTACGCGATTGAAGTAGCTGCAAAAACAATTAAAGAAGGCATTACTGAAATTGAAGTCATGACAGAAATTGAATTAGCGTTAAAAAAACGTGGCGTTACGCATATGTCGTTCGATACAACTGTATTGGCTGGAGACAAAGCGGCTTCACCACACGGTAAAACTGGCGATCGTAAATTGAAAAATGGCGACTTGGTATTGTTTGACCTTGGCGTTGTTCATAAAGGCTATTGCTCAGATATTACCCGTACATTAGCGCTTGGAGAACCTAGTGAAGAGCAAAAGGCTGTATATGATATTGTCTATCGTTCTGAAACAGCTGCTCTTGAAGCGGTCAAACCTGGCGTTACAGCTGCTGAACTTGATCAAATTTCACGTAAAGTAATTACAGATGCAGGATACGGTGAGTATTTTACACACCGTTTAGGACATGGTTTAGGCATCGATGTTCATGAATTCCCTTCTATTCATGGCGAGAATTCGATAAAAATGGAAAAAGGAATGGTCTTTACATTAGAGCCTGGTATTTATATTCCTGGTAAAATCGGCGTTCGTATTGAAGATGACGTCGCTGTAACTGCAGATGGTTACGAAGTACTGACAAAATTCCCGAAAGAACTTCAAATTATCCATAATTAATAGACACAGCGACATCAGAAAAATTCTGATGTCGCTTTTCATTTACCGTAAATTGAACGATTGGTTTAAACCATCACTTTACTGCTAGCTATTTATTTCTATTCATCTAATTACCATGTCAAAAGACGCCTTTAATTAGACAAAAAATTCACGAAATTACATCCAATT
Source organism: Planococcus faecalis (assembly GCF_002009235.1). Lineage (NCBI taxonomy): Bacteria > Bacillati > Bacillota > Bacilli > Caryophanales > Caryophanaceae > Planococcus > Planococcus faecalis. The sequence continues at coordinate 1,330,282 of NZ_CP019401.1, read as the reverse complement.
TAGCAGGAACTTAGATAGTTTTAGCGAATGTTTACAAAGAGAGATAAAGGAGGAATGTAGGATGACATTAAAATACAGTCAAATTCTTGTAGCAGTCGATGGTTCGAAAGAAGCTGAGTGGGCATTTAAAAAATCAGTTGGTATTGCTGGACGGAATAACGCTACATTAAATTTGGTAAACGTAATCGATACCCGTTCGTTCGCTGCAATTGAAGCGTATGATCGCTCGATTGCTGACCGTGCTCAAAAGTTTGCTGAAGATTTATTAGAAGAGTATAAAAAAGAAGCATTAGCCGGTGGTGTTGAAAAAGTGAACATTGTTGTCGATTATGGTTCTCCTAAGACAATGATTTCAAGAGATTTGGCACAGAAAGTTGAAGCGGATTTAATTATCTGTGGTGCTACCGGATTAAATGCGGTTGAACGTTTCCTAATCGGTAGCGTTTCAGAACACATTGTTCGTTCAGCAAAATGTGATGTCTTAGTTGTACGTACTGAAGAAGCTCAAGACGATGCACCAACAGGTTAATACGTAAAACGAAAAAATCCTTTCACTCATGTGAAAGGATTTTTTCGTTTTATTAAGATTTCACTTTGATAATAATTTTTCCGCGAGCATGATGAGTTTCACTAAGTTCGTGCGCATCTTTTAACCCTTGCTCACTAAAATCAAACACGTGACCAATCGCAGGTTTAAATTCTCCTGATACAAACAAATTAGCCAGCTGATGTAATTGCTCACCGCTCGGCTCTAACCAAAAGCTGCTTGCTTTTACTTCGTGCTCTTGCGCTTTCTCTGCAGAAGGCTGACCTGCAATCGAAATCAGTTTCCCGCCTTTTTTCAAGACTTTGAAACTTTTATCTAGTACTTCTCCACCCATTGTGTCTAATACTGCATCAAAGTTTTCCAGTAACTCACTAAAATCTTCTTCACTGTAATTAATGACACGATTTGCACCTAGTGATTTGACCAGTTCATCGTTTTTGTCACTCGCAGTCGTCGCTACATACGCTCCGATGCTGTTAGCGATTTGAATGGCCATACTTCCCACTCCACCGGCTCCCGCATGAATCAATACTTTATCTCCTTTTTTAACTTCGGCAAAGTCGACAAGGCATTGATAAGCAGTTAGCCCAGCTAACGGAATTGCCGCACCTTCTTCAAAAGTCATGCTTTCTGGCATATGAGCTAATAGCTGTTCCTCTACTGGCACAAATTCTGCATAAGTCCCTTGACGTGTTGTCGCAGGTCTCGTAAAGACACGATCGCCTACTTTGAAATGCTTAACGTTTGTGCCAATTTTAGCAACCACACCCGCTGCATCCCAACCTAAAATAATTGGGAATTCCCAAGGTAACATTTCTTTTAAATAGCCTTCACGTAATTTCCAGTCAATTGGATTTATAGAAGTGGCATGAACTTCAACTAGCACCTGATTTTCGTTGATAGTTGGTGTTTCTACTTCTCTTTCTTTCAGTTGTTCTATACCACCATAACTGTCGATAATAATTGCTCTCATGTCAAACATCCCCTTTCCTTATGCTATAAATATACCCTATTACAGAAATAGTACACCTTCCGGAGACTTGAATTTACAGTCTTCTTTTCTGGTACATTATGTTATTATTAACACTGTTCGCTAAAAGAGGTTCGCAAACTCCCTCTCTAAAAAACTAAGGAGTGTTACAGATGAAAAAAGAAAAAGCAGTCGTCGTTTTCAGCGGTGGCCAAGACAGTACCACTTGCCTATTTTGGGCAATCAAGAATTTCAAAGAAGTAGCAACCGTCACTTTTGATTACGGCCAGCGTCATTCGGCTGAAATTGAGTGTGCCAGAAAAATCGCTGAAGAACTAGGTGTATCATTTAAGGTATTGGATATGACTTTGATCAATCAACTCTCAGCCAATGCGTTAACACGTGATGATATCGATGTGACCGCAGAAGATGGTGAATTGCCATCTACTTTTGTACCGGGCAGAAATCACTTATTTTTATCTTTTGCAGCAGTTTATGCAGACGCTATCGGTTGCCAACATTTAATTACTGGAGTAAGTCAAACCGACTTCAGCGGTTATCCCGATTGTCGTGATACGTTTATTCGTTCACTAAATGTCACATTAAATTTAGCAATGAACAAGCAGTTTATCATCCATACGCCGTTAATGTGGCTCGACAAGACCGAGGTTTGGGAACTTTCTGATACACTTGGTGCTTTTGAATTTATTCAAGACAAGACCTTAACTTGCTACAACGGCATCCCGAGCACTGGTTGTGGTGAATGTCCTGCCTGCAAGTTGCGAAATGATGGACTTGCTCGCTATCAGGATAAAAAAATGGCTGGTGTTAGAGCATGATGCAGCAATTTTATCCGACAATTCCACACGATTTCCAATTTGAGCTAAATAAGGACTTTCATTTTTCAGCAGCGCATTTTATTCCAAGTGAAGAAGCAGGGAAATGCCAAGTCATGCACGGCCATACGTATCATCTCAACATTACAATCGCAGGTAACGAACTTGACGCCATTGGTTTTCTAATTGACTTTAAATTATTGAAAGAACTGATTCATAAAAAATACGACCACAGTGTCTTGAACGATCATTCAGAATTTGCCACTAAATTTCCGACCACCTAGCTTCTTGCTAAGCAAGTGTGGCAGTCGATTCAAACGATGCTGCAAGCGACCAGCAACCGTCCCAACTGTCTGCAAGTTATCGTTCGTGAAACACCAACCAGTTATGTTGTATTCCGTCCGAAACAAGAGGACTTGTTATGAGAATTCCAGTGATGGAAATTTTCGGTCCAACCATTCAAGGTGAGGGCATGGTAATGGGACAAAAAACCATGTTTGTGCGCACAGCAGGATGCGATTATTCTTGTTCTTGGTGTGATTCTAAATTCACGTGGGATGGCACAGGCACAAGCGTCTCCAAACAACCTACTGAAATCGTTGAGGAACTCATCCAAACCGGTGGCAAGGCCTTTTCGCACGTCACCATATCCGGTGGCAATCCCGCTCTCCATAAAGGTATCGGTGAACTCGTTGATTTGTGCCATTTGCAAGGCTGGAAAGTGGCTGTAGAAACGCAGGCATCTCTTTGGCAGGAGTGGATGATAGAAATCGATGATATTACCTTGTCACCAAAACCACCTAGTTCTGGTATGAAAACAGATGTAACGAAACTGGATGTATTTATAGAAAAACTGCAAAATGCCAATGTCAGCCTGAAAGTTGTTATTTTTGACGAAGTTGACTTTGCTTATGCAGAAAAACTCCATCAGCGTTACCCGTCAATTCCATTTTTCTTACAAACAGGCAACGAAGACACTGCAACGACAGATGATTTGCAGTTAGTGACTACCTTACTTCATAGATACGAACAATTAATTGATTACCATATTCAGTCCCCTATTATGAATGATGCCAAAGTGTTGCCGCAATTGCATACTTTAGTATGGGGCAACAAACGCGGCGTTTAAATAGATAAACACGAAAAAACTCCATCGACCTTTTGAGGTCGACGGAGTTTTTTCGTGTTATGCTTTTTTAACAAATTCCGATTTTAGTTTCATCGGACCAAAACCATCGATCTTACAATCAATGTCGTGATCACCATCAACCAAACGGATACTTTTTACTTTTGTTCCAATTTTCAAAGTTGACGAACTGCCTTTGACTTTCAAGTCTTTAATGACTGTTACAGCATCCCCATCTTTTAATACCGTTCCGTTTGCATCTTTGACGATTTTTTCTTTTTCATCCTGTTCAGCTTCAATCGCTAAATTCCATTCATGTGCACATTCAGGACAGACAAACAGATTGCCGTCTTCATACGTATATTCAGAATTACAATTAGGACAATTCGGTAATGTTGTCATTTTCTCCTCCAGCTGGTCTTTTAGTCAGTTAATCAGTAATACCAATAATCTTTTTACCAGTATACCAGAACTATCCACTCGTCCGTCTGAGTTATTTCACGACTAGTACTGGACAATGCACGTGATTGACAACTTTCTGACTAACACTGCCAAGTACTAGCGCCGATACTGGCTTTAATCCCCTGCTGCCAATCACAACCAAATCAAATTCCCCTTCATTGGCCATTTCAATAATCACGGGTGCTGGACGACCGTGCATCATTTCAATTTTGTAAAAGACTTCTCCACGTTCTAAAGCTTCTTTGATCGGTTGAATTTTTTTCTTTCGCGACAATTCAAACTCGAGCTGACCACCATCGTGAACCTTTTCATTGCTGTCTTCATCAAAATCGGAAACGTATACGATTGTCACTTCTGTCCCTTTCACTAACGTTGCGAGTTGGGCAGCTTGCTTTCCAGCTCGTTCGGCATTTTCAGAACCGTCTATAGCGACTAAAATTGATTGATACATTTCTCCACCCCTTTAAACTAGTTTCCGTGACTTCGCAATAAGTACCCTCTACTGACACTATTCGACTTTCTATTGAAATTCCCTGCTTCTCTAGAAAAACAGATGACGATAAACGTCAGCTGTTTTCTCTTTATAGTCGTTATTTACTTGTATGTTAGCGTTTTTCCGGTGAATCCAAATAAAATCGTTAGAACAGGCGATAGCAAACAAAAGAATGCGAATGGTAAATACTCAAGTGTCGGAACGCCAATAACACCGGTAATGAAAATTCCACATACGCTCCAAGGAACAAGTGGGTTGACGACTGTTCCAGCATCTTCCATCACGCGACTCAAGTTTTTCCCTGCGAGTCCTACTTTGTCGTAAGGCTCTTTAAATGCCTGTCCCGTCAATAAAATGGACAAGTATTGTTCACCGATCAGAATATTGATACCAATTGCGGTTAATGCCGAAGCCGCAATAACCGACGAAACTTTTCTCAGTACGCTCTCTACTTTGGCTAACAAACATTGAACAATTCCTAAAGTAAATAGCAATCCACCCATACTAAGCGCGAGTAGCACTAAGGCTACCGTGAACATCATGCTCTCCATCCCACCACGTGACAACAAACTATCAATCTCTGTGATACCAGTAGAAGACACATATCCGCTAAATAGCACTTTAAAAATCTCGGAAGCTGTAGACATTTGATGCAGAAAAGAAATCGCAATGGCTGATATTGAACTTAATGCCAGCGTCATTAAAGCAGGTGTTTTCGCCAAGGTTAAAACAATAAGCACGACTAATGGAACAAGCGTATACCCGTGAATCATACCTGTAGCTAACAGTCCTTCTTTAAAGATCGAGATGTTCTGCACACTAGCTCCCGTCGCCTCCGGAGAAAGCCATGCAAACAACCCTAGAGTTATGACAAAAGCGGGAATCGTCGTCCATCCCATATTGCGAATGTGTTCAAACAAATCTACACCGACAATGGTCGAAGATAAATTTGTTGTGTCTGACAATGGCGACATTTTATCCCCAAAAAATGCGCCTGAAACAATTGCACCAGCTGTTATGGCTAATGACAAATCCATTGCCGTCGCCATCCCGATAAAAGCCACACCAATCGTTGCAACCGTCGTGAGTGAGCTACCAATAGACAATCCAATTAATGATGTGACGATAAAGACAATAGCATAAAAAAACGTCATAGAAATCAAGGTAAAGCCTGCGTATATCAACGTTGGAATGGTACCGCTAATCATCCAGCTACTAATGAGCATACCGATAAAGAAAAATAGAAAAACTGCACTCATTCCCGCACCTGCACCATCAACCAATCCTTTTTCCAGTGTTCGGTAAGACACTTTCTTTAACAATCCATAACCGAATAGCAACAAAACCGAAAATAAGATCGGAAGATGTGGAACTGATTTAAATCGAATAATACTGACACTGATTAATAGAAAGATAGCAGTTGTTATTAAAATAGCTTCTGAAACTCTTGGCGTGATGACTGATTTGATATTATGCATGACAAACTCTCCTTTTTTATAAAAAAAAAAGAGAAAACGCCCGTCCCAATAAAGGGACGAAGGTTTTCTCCGCGTTACCACCCAATTTGATGTTCTAGCTTACCAAACATCCACTCTTTGCGAATCGATCAAAACTGATGGCGTATTTCATCCCATTTGCTGCCTGAATTTACACCTACCATTCAGTCTCTTGCTGCTGCACACAAATTGCCTACTAAACCATCGAACGACTTATTTAAACACTTACGTAATGAAAAAATACGGCTTACCACTTTAAATCCAGTAAAGTTCATACTAATTTACAGCAATGACATAAGAATTTTTTTTCGAACGACTCATCTAGTCATTTTTAAAAGTATATTGAAATAAATTTTACCAGTCTTCTCTGACAAGTCAATACTTTGAGTTAAGTTTTATTTGAAGACATAGGTTTTCGTTAACCAATCGTAAAGCGTCTGTTTATTTTTTGTAAAAATAACCATCAACATAGAAAGAAAAACCAATCCATAAATCCATCCCCAAATTAGATAGTCTAGTAATTCTAATTCCTCAGCTCTCAATTGAATCATTCGATACACCATAAAGTGAGAAAGCTGCCATGGTAAAAACTTCAAAAACGTCCGACTCATTGCTCGACCTATCGATAAAGGCTTTTGGTTCTTATCTGTTACGACAATACCCATTTTATATTTCCCAAACGATTGCTTACCCATTTTTGAGTCTGCAACGATAAAATAGAGAGAAACAGGTAGCGTAAGCAATATGAAGCCCGTTAGTTGAGCAATAATTCGTGAACCTTGAAACCCCTGTTGTATGGAAGGAATGAAAATCACAGATACAACAAACAATACTCCCATATAGGAAAAAATCAACACATAATCAAGTGCAAACGCTTTTAAACGAAGCCACAATCCCGCATACATCAAAGACCTCCACCCCCAGTCACTATTCACGACCTAGTTGAAAATAAAGGTTTAACGGCTAATTCTAAAAAAAGAGACAAGGAATAATCCTTGTCTCTTTTACATTAAGTAACGTGATCGATCACGTACCCATTTTACGGCGGTTATTACTAACTTTCTTTGATTGCTGGCTCTTCATCTTTTTAGTCGATAGTGAACCGTTACCACCAGATAATTTGTCTGAAGCTTGGTTTTTCTTAGCTTCAAGTTGGCGTTTTACAGCTTCTTGAAGACTCACTTTTTTTGGTTCTTCGTTTGACTCAGTCATTGCGCATCCCTCTTTTCGTTAAAAATGGTACATATGGATGTTTTTATACCTTTAGTATAGCATAACTTCCCTGCTCTATTCTTTGTTTTCTTTAAACCAACTAGTAACTTGAGAAAAGAATTGAGACATGGATTCGGGCTTGGACATATTCGGAACTCGTGCCAACAAAACTTCTTTCGGCGCTTTAATGCCTTCTTGCTTTTTCTGTAAGACGAGAATCCCTTTAGCATGCGCTGAGTTTTTAAATAAGCTATCTGGCAATTCCATAACAGATTGAATATGCGCATGTTTTTTCAAAAAACTATGCAATTGACTGGCATGCTCAGATTCAAATAACGCTTTCGGGACGATGAAAAACAAATAGCCACCATCAGCCGTGTGTTTTAACGATTGTTCGATAAACAAATGATGTGCATACGTCATGCCTTCATCTGCTTTTAGTTCATAAGTGGCTGCGGTTTCGTCGTCGGGATAATAACCGACCGGTAAATCTGAAACGACAACGTCTACTGGATCAATCAATAAAGGCTGAAGTGCATCTTGTAGATAGAACGTAATAGGTTGTTCTACTAAATTCCCTGCATTTGAAGCAAGACGCACGAGAAGATCGTCTAGTTCTACGCCCGCTCCTGTCAAGCGGCCGTCCAAGTAATTCATAACTGTTAACAATAGATTACCTGTTCCAACTGCCGGGTCTAAAATGACTGCTTGATCTTTTTTGACAAACAACTCAACCAAATAACCAACCAATAACCCAAGTGCGTCAGGCGTCATTTGATGATGTGGTTGAATGTGCTCTTTCATGCCCTTTAACACAGCTAGCTGAAGTGCTTTACGAACTTCTTCTTTGCTGGCATCCGCTTCTAACTTGATAAGTCCATCCAACCAATTTTCAGTAGTCGTCAATAAACTTTCCAGGTAGGCGTTTTCTTGTTCTTTCTGAATTTCTGTTGTGTGATTATCAATAAAATTAAACGTTTTTTCCATTGCTGAATTCATAATTCGCCGTCCTCAATAAGGAAACCCACTCTCTCGAGTGGGTTTCTTGTATTATTTTGTTAATTCTTTAACTGCATCTAAAGCCTTTTCGTAATCGGGATGATCTGTTCCTTCAGCTACATACTCTACATAAGTAACTTTGTCATTTTCATCAAGTACGAAAACTGAACGAGCTAGAAGTCGAAGCTCTTGCATCGTCAATCCGTAAGCTTCACCGAATGACAAGTCACGATGATCCGACAAAGTTGTAATAGCATCTACTTTGTTGATGTCTGTCCAACGTTTTTGAGCAAATGGTAAATCAGCTGAGATGGCGAGTACTTCTACATTGTCCCCCAGAGATGCGGCTTCGTCACTGAAACGTCTCGTTTGATCTGAACAAACACCCGTATCCAATGATGGAACCACACTAACCAACCGAATCTTTCCAGTTGTGTCTTTAAGTGTTACAGGTGATAAGTCTGTTGATAACACAGTAAAATCTGGAGCTTGATCTCCAACCTTCACTTCTTTGTTAGGTAAAGTCATCGGATTATTCTTGAATGTAATTTGTACCAATCAATACGCCTCCCTTTCATTAGTCTCTTTATCATACTAAAATGCTTGGGTGTCATGCAACCCAGACCCCTCTATATGCTTTTTCTTCATCAATCTATTTTTTCTAAAAGACTCTTCATGAACAACTGTCGTGTCAGCAATGTAGTCGTGGACGCCTTGTTTTAACGGTGTAAAGCCAACAATCCAGTAGAGCGGCAAAATGGTCACGGAAAGAAAGCGACCAATCCACTCGCGGAACAGGAGCGTCATCCAAGAGATGCTATCGGACTTCAAAGACACTACACGGATCCCCATAACCATCTTTCCGACAGTTTGACAAAAGAATTTTGTCATTAACACAAAATAGCCGTAAAAGAGGATGGCCGATACAATTGCATACGGCGCATACCAAGGAATACTGGTTGTTTCTATTCCTGTCAAAGCAAATATAGGTTTGACTAGAATAGCAGTAAGACCCGCAATAACCAGTAAATCGATTAAATAAGCCCAAAATCGCACCCAAAATCCAGCCGGTTTCCGTTCGTAAAAAAGAACTTCTTCAAATCCTCCGCTTTCAGGACGCTGTTTCGTGACGGGCACTTCCACTGTGGTTTCATTCGTTTCGTGGTCTGTCATTGTGGTCCCTCCTTATTTTTCACCGTATAAATACATCATACGTGGAGAACTGTATTCAGTTAGCATTTTTGTAATCATTTGTGTTTCGAGATCGTTACCGAAAAACGAATTCATTTTCATGGATAAAAGCGAACCCCAGCCTTGCGAAGCTCCGTATTGGAATACTTGTGCATTACCTAAATCGAAATCAGTTTTTACTTGTGCGATTACGTCTTCCTCGAATCCGAAATCATCCGCTAAATTCGCCTCTACTGCTTGACGTCCATTCATGATACGTCCGTCTGCCACAGCTTTTACTTCTTTTTCTGTCATGTCACGACCTTCTTCAATTACATCGACAAACGACTCGTATGAATCATCTAGCATTTCTTGAAGAATTACGCGTTCCTCTTCTGTCATGTCACGAGTTGGGCTCATAATATCTTTATATGGACCCGACTTGATCGTCACAAAATCCACACCCAGTTTGTCTGCTAGTTCACCATAATTGACACTTTGCATAATGACACCGATAGAGCCAGTTAAGGTTTCCTTGTTAACAAAAATCTTTTCTGCTGGTGCTGCAATATAATAGCCACCTGATGCAGCTACTGCTCCCATTGATACGTAAAATGGTTTTTTTGTTTCTTCTTGAATTTCAATAATCTTATCGTAAATTTCCGCCGACTCCACAACGCCACCACCCGGTGAATTTACGGTAAGTACAACGGCTTTAACCGTAGGATCTTCTTTAACATTTTCTAATTGTTCCATAAAGAAAGAGTGGTTATAACCAGTCGTTCCAAACAGTGAAGCTGCATCTCCCGTGTCTTGAATCACACCATCTACATTTAAAACAGCTACACGGTTATCAAAATCTCCATCTTCTACCACAACTTCCGAAAAACTTGATTGCGTACTCGCTACGAGTTCGTCAACACCATCAGTAAAACCACCTTGAAGAAAAGCAAATGCCGAGTTGATAACCAATGAAATTCCGAGTACAGCTGCCGCTACAACTAGAGCAATCCATCTTTTTGTATTCATTTATACCATTCCCTCCTTAGTTCTACTCTTACTATACGTGAAACACGCACAAATGTTTCAACAAAAAGAAACACTAAACCGAAATTTTCCTGCTTGCCTTTCGAATTCCCCGTGCCTCCAAAATTTTTGAAGAAGTAAACAAAATCAACGCGCTCCAAATCAACGAGAAAGAAATAATATCGACTGTTGTAAAAGCTTCACCGTAAATGAAAACCCCAATTAGCAACATTAGCGACGGAGCAATGTATTGCAAAAACCCAATCATGTACATCGGAATCAATGGAGCACCGATTGCAAACAATAATAATGGGAAAGCAGTAACCAATCCACTAGCGACTAACAACACATCTGTTGTTAGTCCTGTCTCTAAAAAAGAAACGCGATCGATTGACATCAAATAGATATAATAGGCAATTGCAATCGGAAAAACAAAAAGTGTTTCAATTGCCAGTCCGCGCAAAGCATCTAATTGAATGGTTTTTTTGATCAAACCGTAAAAAGCAAAACTGAAAGCCATACCGAGCGCAAGCCACGGCAAAGAACCAAAAGAGAAAGTTAAAATCAAAACACCAGTTGCCGCTAAAAGGAAAGCAATTTTTACCGCTGGAGACAATTTCTCCTTCAAAAAAAGAGCTCCCAACAGCATAGAAATTAACGGATTTATGTAATAACCGAGACTTGTTTCAACAATCCGGTCATGCGAAACCGCATAGACATAAAAAAACCAATTAGCAGAGATGAGGAACGACGCCAACATCAATAAGAAAAATTTCTTTTTTGATATCCACAGCTTTTTTAGATCAAGCCACAATTGGCGACCTCCTTTAGTTAAAAGAATAAAACCAAAAGTTAATACGAAAGACCATATAATTCTTCCTGCTAGGATTTCGTCCGCTGGAACGTGACTAATTTGTTTCCAGAAAATCGGCATAAATCCCCATAATGTATAAGTCAAAATAATGACCAAAACGCCTTTTTTTGAATCTGTCATTCTACATCGCTCACCATTCTTTATTAAATTTTATATTCCGAAATAATAGTCTCATTATAGGCTTGATGGGAGCAGAAAGTAAATAATCATACGTCAATTATAGAAACATCCGTTACCCATTCTTGCTCAAGTTCAAATCAAAAAACGGCAACTCTTTTTTAATAAGAGAAGTGCCGTTTTTGGGGTTGCATTTATTTTTTCGCGTGTTCTTGCTGGCGTAATTCCACACGTCGAATTTTACCAGATGCCGTTTTTGGCAACTCTGCTAAAAAGTCGATTGCCCGAGGGTATTTATAAGGTGCAGTCAATTCTTTTACATGATTTTGTAATTCTTTTACCAAACTATCTGAAGCCGTAAGACCTTCTACTAGTACGACAAAAGCTTTGACAATCGTGCCGCGTATTTCGTCGGGTGCACCAATAACAGCACATTCTTGAACAGCCGGATGTTTAACCAATGCATCTTCTACTTCAAAAGGTCCGATTGTATAGCCGGAAGAAATAATGATATCGTCTCCTCGACCTTCAAACCAAAAATAACCATCTTCATCTTTTGATGCTTTATCACCCGTTACATAATAATCTCCGCGGAATTGCATCTTGGTTCGTTCGGGATCTTTAAAATATTCCTTAAACAAAGCAGGTGTCTCAACATGAACAGCAATATCCCCCACTTCACCAACTAGACACGGGTTACCGAACTCATCAATGATTTCGACATGGTTGCCAGGCGTCGGTTTGCCCATAGAACCAATGCGAGACTCCATGCCTTTCATAACTCCGACCAGCAACGTATTTTCCGTCTGGCCATAACCATCGCGGACTTCTATGTCAAAATGATTTTTAAAAACATTGATGACTTCTGCGTTAAGTGGTTCCCCCGCAGACACTGCACTGTGCAAAGCGGACAAATGATAGTTGGCTAAATCTTTTTGTTTTGCCATCAACCGGTATTCTGTCGGCGTACAGCACAACACATTGACTTTGCGTGTTTCCATGAGTTCTAAATAAATAGTCGGATCAAATTTACCATTGTAAACAAAACCGGTAGCTCCGCTACCTAGTGTCGCTAAGAACGGACTCCAAATCCATTTTTGCCAACCTGGACTTGCGGTTGCCCAAACAACATCCCCTTCTTTTGCACCGAGCCAGTGCTCCGCTGACGTTCGAAGATGTGCATATGCCCAGCCGTGGCTATGTACGGCTCCTTTGGGATTGCCGGTAGTTCCTGAAGTATAAGATAAGAACGCCATATCGTCTTTTTTAGTAGGCGCTGCTATGTATTCAGGAGAAGCGGCAGCCATTTCATCAACTAAAGAAATCCATGAACTTCCTGATTTTCCAATGACAAACTTCACGACATTGTCCATTTCCTTCACACCTTCGAATTGATCCATGAACGGCTCATAGGCGATTACCGCTTTTGCATCACTATGATTTAAGCGGTACGCAATATCTTTTGCCCGAAGCATTTCAGAGCTGGGAATGACTGCTAAACCCGCCTTTAGTGCTCCGATATACGCAACATACGCTTCGATCAAACGTGGCACCATTACGAGCACGACGTCACCTTTAACAAGACCTGCTGTTTCAAAACTATTCGCTGCACGATTTGCGTGCTCTATTAATTCATCATATGTAAGTTGGTGTTTTTCCCCTTGATCGTTTTCCCATAGAATCGCAAGTTTGCCGTCACCTGTTGCGTATCGCTCAATTTCCTCCACCAAATTATACGAATCCGGCGCTAGTAATTCTTCTCTTTTCATGCTATTTCCCTCCTCTGACTAGAGCTAATTGTTATATCCATATCATTATACATTAAATTTTTAATTATTCATATAATTTCATCTAGTTAAACTTTTAAAAAGAACTCTTATTTTCTGTTGCTGATTGTGTGCGTTTAGTTCAGATCTAACTCGCGAACTAAAGTTATGCGTCACAAAAAAAGCTGCCTGTAAAAGGCAGCTTAGCTATTATAAAAGATCTTCAAACTGATTCTTTTTAATGCGTGGAAACTTAATAACTTCTCTTTGAGATACTGCTTCACCGATCATTTCATCGAACGAAACAAAGTTCTCGTAGTACTCGACTTTTTCAAGTTTTGGCTTGATTTTAGGATTTGCTGGTGTAAAAATCGTGCAGCAATCTTCAAACGGACGGATAGAGATATCGTACGTGCCAATTTTTTGAGCTGTATCGATAATCTCCAACTTATCCGTCGCAATTAGCGGCCGCAAAATGGGCGTGTTTGTGACCGCGTTAATCGCTTGTAAACTTTCTAACGTTTGGCTTGCCACTTGTCCTAGACTTTCTCCTGTAATGATTGCTCGGCAATTTGTCTCAGCCATCACCAAATCAGCTACGCGCATCATCATGCGCCGCGTCGAAGTCATCGTGATGTTATCCGGCACTTGCTTGTGTACTTCTTGCTGAAGCTGTGTAAACGGTATGATGTGCAAATTGACGGATGAACTAAACTGCGATAGCTTTTCAGCTAAATCAAATACCTTTTCCTTGGCACGTTCATTGGTAAACGGTGGACTAAAGAAGTGAATCAGTTCTAGTCTAACGCCACGTTTGAGCATATGATAGCCTGCAACCGGACTGTCTAAACCACCCGATAGCATGAGCAATGCTTTACCGCCCGCTCCTACTGGCAAACCACCTGCTCCTTGAATCACTTCGGCCATCATATAAACAGCTTCTTTTCGAACTTCTACTTTCAAATCAATTTCAGGGTCTTTCATTTGAACTTTTAAATCTGGAAAGACTCTTAATACATGTGAGCTGAGTTCTTTCATAATTTCCGGTTTTTCGTGAGGAAATTCTTTAAATGGTCGTTTTACCGATACTTTAAAACTTTTATCGGTATCTTCAATTTTAGCGATAACTGCTTCTGCTGTTTTTTTCATTGCTTCCATGTCTAATTCACATGCTGTTACTGGACTAAACGATTGGATACCGAATACATGCGGCAAGCGCTCAATCACTTGTGCCAATTGTTGCTCACTGTCTGATGTAATAAACATCCGGTCACGCTCTGCTTTGATTTGGATTCCTTTCAAGTCTGAAAAAGTCTGTCTGACATTATCTCGCAGCCGTCCAATAAATGAACTGCGATTTTTGCCTTTGGTTGATAATTCGCCGTAACGTACGAGAACTTGATTGATTTTCATTTATCGTTAAACTCCTTTAATCATGCGGTATACCCGCTGAAATGCTGTTTTAAGTGCAATAATATCCTGCTCTGTTGTAAATTCTCCAAAACTGATGCGGATCACACCATCTTTAAATTCACGCGGCAAACCGATTGCTTGAATTACTCGACTCGTATGACGCGTTTTCGATGAGCAGGCACTTGAAGTGGAAACAATGACCGATTCTTTTTGCAAACCCGATACCAAAATCTCACCTTTAATGCCTTTTACAGCTACCGCTAGAATGTGAGGAGCAGCTTGTTTTGGGCTAACTATTTTTACGCCGTTAAACCCTGAGAAAAATTGGCGTAAGTCTTGATTCCATTGTTTGTGTAGTGGATTTGGTTCTACTAACCTTAATGCTTTTGCTAAAGCGACTGCATTTGGTACAGAAACGGTACCACTGCGTATCCCCGATTCCTGCCCTCCTCCATATTGAATCGTTTCTAATTCAACTCCAGAATATGCTAGAAGCCCACTGCCTTTTAGTCCGTGAATTTTATGTGCCGATAGTGTGATCAAGTCGGGCAAAGCGGTTGGATCAAATATCAGTTTCCCGATACTTTGCACTGCATCCACATGAAAGAAAATACGTCTTTTTCTTAACAGACGAGCAATATCTGCAATTGGATGAATGGTGCCTATTTCATTATTGACATGCATTAATGAAACTAAAATTGTATCGTTCTGCAACGATTTTTTCAATTCATCAACATGAATACCTCCGGAAGAATCGACCGGTAAACGCGTGATGTTAAAGCCTTGTCGTTCTAGCGCAACAAGGCTATTTAAGACAGAAGGGTGCTCTGTTTCAGCAGTGATGATGTGCTTGCCTCTATGCTGATAACTCTGAGCTGTACCAATCAATGCTAAGTTGTTTGCTTCTGTACCACCAGAAGTAAAGACAACATTCTCCATATGCAACAGATTTTTTAATTGAGTTCGTGCGGTTTCTAGCAAATCTTCTGCTTGGTTTCCGAGCACATGCAATGAAGACGGATTTGCATAAAATAGCTCATTTACTTTCATATACGCATCGAGCACTTCTTTTTTTGGTTTTGTGGTTGCGCTATTATCCAAGTAAATCATCTGTTCACCTCCGAAAAGAAAACCACCAGCAGATTAGCTGGTGGCTTTACATGTTGTTTTTAAATGCGCCATGCGTCTTCTTTAACCAGCACTTCAATCCGTTTCATCGAACCTGGTTCAAAGTTTTCGACTGCAGTTGCCGCTTCTTCTAATGCTTTTGTATAACGAAGCTGTCTAAATGATTCTTCAGCTTCTTCAAGTTTGGCATCTAACTGAAGATTGGATTTGCGGTAACGGTTGCCATATTGAATGATGCGCTCAATCAAAAGTACATTTTCAACCATTTCAACTGCTTTAGTATGACCGTCTTCAATACTTTTTTCAGCTTGTTCTAAATAATTATCCACAAGCTTGATGTTTAATGGTACTTCACGCAAAGTCTGGATTGTCACGAAAAGGTGTTCTTCGGCTTCTTCTAGACGCACATCCATGTCTTCTGGAATACCCGGTATATTGGCTTTATGCAAAATACGATCGGTTTCTTGCAATTTACGTTTCAACTGTTCTACTTTCGCGCGCGCATTGTTTTCTTCGATGCGCAAGCTCTTAAGTGCCGTCATAAAATCAATTTGTGTCGAGTCAACAATCGATAAATCCTCACGAATATGAACCAATTCTTCTTGAAGACTTGAATATGCCGATTGATCTTCTTCGAGACGTGATGCCAGCAAACTATAGCGTTTTGCTAATTGCTCCATTTTATCCATACATGACTTTGGAATAGCCGCTTCGCTTTCGCTAATTTTATAGCTATGCTGAACGTATCTACACTCTTCATCCATTTCTTTTGTATCTCGTGCCACAACTTCTAAATGACGCTCTGTATCGATGCGGAATTCGTCTACATATTGTTTCGCTTCCACTTCTTTTTCCAAAAGTTCATAAAATGAATCAATGCGATCTTTTATTTTTTCGACTGCAATTTTCGTTTGTGGAATTTCCAGAAGCGTTATATTTTCTTTTAATACTTCTAGTTCTTCTTCTATTTCGTCCAGTTGAAGAGTCAATTCTAAATGTCCTAAGTAATAAGACTGCTCTTCCATTTCTTCTTTGCCTTGACGCAATTCAGCAACGTAAGAAGGAATTTTAGTTTGGACATCCGACAATAACGGTGGAATGTCATCAACTAGTAAAAACGCCTCTTCGCCTTCTGACGATAAACTAATGACGGTTTCACGTGCTTTCAGGTAATTCCCTTCATTGGTCAGTTGTTCATATTCATCAAATAACGGAATAAAAGACTCAAGTTTTTTCTCTAACGGTACAGCAGCCATCCCGTAAGAATGCTGATGAGCCAATAAGTTTTTACGTGCACGACGGTATTTTTCTTGAAGAAGATCAATTTCACTGCGATTTTTTTCCTCGCTACCAATCAACTCTTTTAGTTCTACCAAAATGCCGTTCATCTGCTGATCCACAAGATCAATTTTAACTTCAGTATCTTGTTCTAGCTTTGTCGCTTTGTTGAATCTGAAACGATTAATTGCTTCTTCTGCATCATATAAAGCAGCATCAATTTTCGGAATATGCACATCCATAATTTCAGTCCACACGTTGCGCCAGCGTTCGAACATTTCTTCTGTCTGGCCATTCATGTTCAACTGTTTCACTTTAGTCAATTCTTCAAGTATCGGTTTATTTTGTATTTGCAGTTTTAACTGTTCCAAGCGCTCAATTTCAGCTAAATGTTTTTTACGAAACATAAAACCAATGATTGTTATCGCTAATAGAATGATGACCGCAATGATGATATACTCCATCATAAGTCACATAGCCCCCTGTTCCAAAATCACATTACCAGTTATACGTAAATGTATTCATGATTCTTTTATTTTAACATGTATTCTACTCTTTTGTTTGCCAAATTAGAAGAAAAGCGATTATATTTTTTAATAGACAGAAAAGAGGATGCCTTTATGAAGCGAGACGGTCACATTCACACCCCCTTTTGTCCACACGGGACAAAAGACTCAACAAAATTATATATTGAAAAAGCAATAAAGTCCGGATTTACGGATATCTCTTTTACTGAACACGCTCCACTTCCAGCTAACTTTTCAGATCCTACTCCTGATCAAGACAGCGGCATGAGCACAACTCAGCTAACTGCCTATATAAATGAAATTACTCATCTTAAGCATGTTTATGAAAAAGATATTCGCATTCGATTAGGGTTGGAAGTTGATTACATTGAAGGCTTTGAAAAAGAAACAGCCCTTTTTTTAGATGAAATTGGTCCGGAATTAGATGATTCTATTTTGTCGGTTCATTTCCTGCACGTAAATGACCACTATGTTTGTGCTGACTTTAGTAAAGAAGTATTTACAGAACTCGCAACGGCTTGCGGATCTGTAGAAGCTGCCTATCAGCTTTACTATAACACGCTTGAAAAATCGATTTACGCAGATCTTGGCCAATTCAAACCCAGCCGAATTGGTCATCCCACATTAATTCACAAATTCCAAAAAGCACATGGCGAGAACATCAATGATAACAAACAAATCCGACACATTCTCGAGCTAATAAAGAACACCGGCTTAGAACTGGATGTAAACGGGGC
The DNA here is from genome assembly GCF_002009235.1 of Planococcus faecalis. Lineage (NCBI taxonomy): Bacteria > Bacillati > Bacillota > Bacilli > Caryophanales > Caryophanaceae > Planococcus > Planococcus faecalis. The sequence goes on along the minus strand of NZ_CP019401.1, from coordinate 1,312,105 downwards.
GGGGTACTCGAAATCAGATTGTTTGGAAGCCTATCCTCCGCTCCCTTATATCGAATTCGCCCAATCACTCGGCATTCCGTTAGTGTTCGGCTCGGACGCCCATAGTGTTAATGGCTTGCATAAGCATTACGACAAAATTTATACTTACTTAAGTTAAGCGGATTTGATTTTCAACATACAATACACCGAAACGAGGGAATTCTTTATGTTTACACAAACAGATTACAGTGGCAGCAGTATTGAACAATACACGATGCTTTCAAAACAATTAGATGCTTTATTAGACGGTGAGAAAAACAGCATTGCTAATTTAAGTAATGCCTCTGCTTTACTCAATCAATTTCTTGAACGCATCAACTGGGTTGGATTTTATTTGATGGAAGAAGGCGAACTTGTTCTTGGGCCTTTCCAAGGTTTGCCAGCATGCGTACGAATTTCAGTCGGAAAAGGCGTTTGCGGTACAGCCGTTGCTGATAAAAAAACCATGTTAGTGGAAGACGTTCAAGCATTCCCTGGTCACATTGCATGTGATGCAGCGTCACGTTCTGAAATTGTCGTGCCATTAATGAAAGAAGATCAAGTGATTGGGGTTCTTGATATTGATAGCCCTGAGTTAAGTCGTTTCACAGAAGAAGATCAGCAAGGCTTGGAACTATTCGCCAAAGTGTTGATGAAGCATTTATAATCGAATGAAAACCCGAAACTCAATTGATGAGTTTCGGGTTTTTTTAGATTTCTTGAAGTTTTGGTTTCACTTGCTCGAATGCTTTGTTTAAGTCTTCGATTAAGTCGTCTGTATGCTCAAGTCCAACTGATAAACGCAGTAAGGAATCACTAATGCCCATCGCTTGTCTACTTTCAGGTGGCACGACCGCATGAGTCATCGTAGCTGGATGCTGAATCAATGTTTCTGCATCTCCTAAACTAACAGCAATTTTGATCAGTGATAACGCATTTAAAAAGGCTTGCGCTTCTTTTTTACCACCCTCAATTTCAAATGAAATCAAACCGCCACCTTCACGCATTTGGCGTTTCGCAATTTCAACTTGCGGATGACTGTCATCAAACGGGTAATATATATTTTTAACGATTTCTTGTTGTTTTAAAAATTCTAAAACTACTTTTGTATTGCTAACATGTCGATCCATTCTGACATGAAGTGTTTTTAATCCTCTAAGCAATAGCCATGCATCAAATGGCGACATAATACCACCGACGTCTTTTTGTACCGTCATTCGAATATGTTGCATTTCTTCTGCATCACTTCCGACTAAAACGCCACCAACTACATCTCCGTGGCCATTCAAGTATTTCGTCGCACTATGCAAAACAAAGTCTGCGCCCATTCGCAATGGATTTTGTAAGTAAGGTGAACAGAAGGTATTATCTACAACGACTCGAATGTTGTGTTTTTTCGCTACCGCCATGACTGCTTCAAGATTCACGAGTTCCATAGTCGGATTGATAGGTGTTTCTACGTATATGCAGACCGTTTCTGGGCGAATCGCATTTTCTACCTCTTCTTCAGTAGTCATCGACACCAAGCTATGCGTAATGCCATATTTCTCTTCCATAATCTCCAACAAACCGAACGTGCAGCCGTAAATGCCTCGTGAACAAAGAACGTGATCTCCCGCTTTCGTCAAATAAATCAAAATCGCACTAACCGAGGCCATCCCCGACCCAAAAGCTAATGCACCTTGACCGCCTTCGATTTCTGCCATTCGTTCTTCGAGTACGCGAACTGTTGGATTTCCGAGACGCGAGTAAATATTTCCTTCGCAATTCCCTGCAAAACGATCTTCCCCTTGCTCGGCACTTGCAAACGAATACGTTGAAGTTTGATAAAGTGGTGTCACCAAACTATCATGATGTTTAGTGCTGTCGTACCCTTTATGGATAACCGCCGTCTCAATGTTCATTTCTTTATCTCTCATTAAATATACACCCCTTAACTATTATAGAAAGCGCTTACATAAATACTCATTTCCATTCTACCTTGTCCTATCAAAAAAAGAAAGTTAGGTTGCCTATCTATTCTATAGGGGTTACTGTTGACTTACAGTTCTAAATTCAGTTATACTATGCTTTGTGTAAAATAATCGCAGCAGTTGTATGTGCGTGTTTGCCCATTTTATTCCTCATAGCAGGTGTATCGTGTAACTCTTTGGCTGCTGAGCGAAGGTACAAGAATATAAAATGGCTTGCAGCATGAATGCATCTGGTTTTTATTTTACTCTAAAAACCAAAAATAGAGGAGGAGACTTATATGTCTCGTTATACAGGTCCATCATGGAAACTGTCACGCCGCTTAGGAATTTCCCTTACAGGCACAGGTAAAGAATTAGAAAAACGCCCTTACGCACCAGGTCAACACGGTGCTAACCAGCGCAGAAAAGTTTCTGAATATGGTTTGCAATTACAAGAAAAACAAAAACTACGCTTTATGTACGGAGTGAACGAACGTCAGTTCAAAACTTTGTTCAACAAAGCTGGTAAAATGGACGGCAAACACGGTGAAAACTTCATGATCCTTCTTGAAGCTCGCCTTGATAACGTTGTTTATCGTTTAGGTCTTGCGCGCACTCGTCGCCAAGCTCGTCAAATCGTAAACCACGGCCACATCCTTGTTGATGGCAAACGCGTTGACATCCCGTCATTCAGCGTGAAACCAGGACAAACAATTGCTTTCCGTGAAAAATCAAACAACCTTGATGTAGTAAACGAAGCAATCGAAGTAAACAACTTTGTTCCTGAATACGTAACTATCGATACTGATAGCAAAACAGGAACATTCGTACGCCTTCCAGAGCGTAGCGAATTGTCTGCTGAAATCAACGAACAGTTGATCGTTGAGTACTACTCACGTTAATTCCAACTTGATTTCGAAAACCTCCCAAACCTTTTTAAGGATTGGGAGGTTTTTTCTTTGGGTTTTGGAAAGCGCAAACAAACTTGATTATCGCGCAAACAACTTCTCCTCCGCTGCAAACAAACTAGCTTAATCCGCAAACAAACTCCTTTTCCCACAAATAAATTCTCTCCCTTCAAACAATCCGGTCTTTCGGGCAAACAAAGTGAGCGATCCCGCAAACAACCACATAGTCACCGCAAATAAAACCAAATTCCACTATAGTAAATCACAAAAAAATCCCTAGAACCTTTGTTGGTTCTAGGGATTTCTATTACAATGAATCAACTTTATTTTGTTTTAATGCTTGAGCAAGCGTGTTGTACACTTCAATATCAATAAATTTAATGCCTAACTGCACAGCAGTTTGAGCGATGACTGGACTAATGCCAGATAAAGCCACTTTCACGCCAATGATTTCTAAACCTTTGATTAGCTGGAACACTTGTTGCGCAACCATCGTATCAATCATCGGTACGCCTGATAAATCAATAAATAGTTTTTCTAAATCGTGTTTCGAACTTTGTGCCAATGTTTTTTCAAAAATAATGTCTGCACGATGTGGCGTGATTTCGCCGACCAATGGTAGCATTCCAATCTTGTTAGCCAACAGAATAACTGGCGCACTCATTTCCACAATCATTTGTTGCTGTGAGTTCAATCGTCTTTCTGCAGCCTTGGAATTTTTATCTGTGAATTTAAGACTTACCTCACTAATTACTTCGACGATTGTTTTTGTCCATTCCATCAGCTTTTCAAGACTTACCTGCTCTTTATGATTCAAAGAAAAACGTTCAATTTCATCCAAGTATTGCTGTTGAGTCCGAAAAAATTCACCAATAACTTCTACAATAGGTGTGTCGAGATGCGCTTCGTCCGTGGCAACCAGGTCTATCCAATGCTGAAAGTCTGATTTAAAATTAAGCTTCCCCTCTTTAAACATTGTACAAAACAAAAGATGAAATTCATGATTTTGTTTTTTTAATAGAGCGATTTTATCCGGATCGGTCGAACCATAAACACCTGCTTTACTTTTGTCCAGTGAATGGTACCAGTCTTCAGTCATTTCCCAAGTTTTTGCGTTCAAGTGTTCATATAAATCTTGGTCTTTTAACATTTATTAGCTATTGCGGCAAATCGACTATTAGGTACTCGCATAATACAAGTTCGAAAATTTTTTGTCTCATTTGGCAATAGCCTCACCCCGCTCTCACTAATAATTTCATTGTTGTTTAGCAGTTTAGTTTTTCTACTCAACTATGAATACCCATTTTTTTGAAAGTTAAACGTGGAGCCTTACTCTTTCTCTTTTTAAAAAATTACTACGTAAATTTCCCAAGCTCCTTACACGCTTTTGTTTTATCAATTTCACCGAATTGAAAGAATTTAATCAATAGGCATGGTAAACTGAAAAAATGGAGGTGGAGCTAAATGCGAATTATTTCAATTTGCCCGAGCAATACAGAATTACTAGCATTTTTAGATGCCGAACATCTACTCGTCGGGGTTGATGATTATTCTGACTGGCCTAAAGAAATTACAACATTGCCTCGTCTAGGACCTGACTTGTCGATTCGGATGGATGAACTAGAAGCGTTACAACCTGACTTGGTATTGGCGTCATTGAGTGTTCCTGGAATGGAGAGGAACATAGACGAGTTGGTGCGGAGAAAAATCCCTCACCTTATTTTGGATCCTCAGTCATTAGAAGAAATCGGACAAGACCTGTTAAAGGTCGCGCATGCTTGTGGACTCGATGCCACGACTGTTCATAACGAATACCTAGCCGTCATTGAAGACATCAAAACACGTGGGCAACTTGCTGCAACTCGTCCATCGTTGTACTGGGAATGGTGGCCAAAGCCTGTTTTCACACCAGGTAACATCAACTGGCTAACAGAAATCAGTGCCATTACCGGCGCTAGAAATTTGTTCGATGACACTGATTCTGCTAATATCCAAACAGATTGGGCCGATGTGCTCGAACGCCAACCTGATTATATTTTACTTGCCTGGGTCGGTATTTTAACGGCAAAAGTAAAACCGGAACTCGTTAAAAAGCGCCCCGGCTGGGATGACATGACCGCTATCAACCACATTCATGTAATGGAAGAAGAATTGTATTGCCGACCTTCTCCTCGCTTGATTGAAGGCGCTATCCGTTTAGGAAAACTCATTCACCCGAATGAATTCAATGATATGGAACTGCCTCGCTTCATTAAAGAAAAGCAAATTTAATCTGCTATGTTGAAAGGACAGCCAAAATCCGGCTGTCCTTTCTTCATTTTTATTGAAATTGCACCATATGGTATTTCTTTTTGCCGCGGCGGATAATGGCAAAAGCATCTTCCAAACGGTCTTTTCCACCAACAATGTATGCTACGTCAGTTACTTTTTCACCATTTACTGAAATTGCACCATTTGTAACATCTTCACGCGCTTGTCTTTTCGACGAGGAAATACCGGCTTCTACAATCAAGTCCACAATTGACTTGTCTTCTTTTGGCATTTCCACAGAAGGAACGTCTTTAAATGCGGCTTTCATCTCTGAAGAAGACAAAGCTTTCAAGTCTCCACTGAACAATGCTTTGGTAATACGCTGAGCATCTGCAAGTGCAGCTTCCCCGTGAATCAGTTTTGTCATTTCTTCTGCCAGCGTTTTTTGCGCTTGGCGTAAATGTGCTTCAGTTTCAACCGTTTTTTCTAACGTCTCAATATTTTCACGACTAATGAATGTAAAAATTTTCAAGTATTTGATTACATCTGCATCAGCTGCATTGATCCAAAACTGATAAAACTCATAAGGTGTTGTCTTTTTTGGATCTAACCAAACTGCACCACCGGCTGATTTCCCAAACTTCGTACCGTCCGCTTTTGTGACCAGTGGAATGGTAATACCAAATGCTTTAGATTCTTCATCATGTGTTTTGCGAATCATTTCAAGACCTGAGGTAATATTCCCCCATTGGTCCGAACCACCGATTTGAATGCGACAATTGTGTTCATTGTACAGATGGTTAAAGTCGATCGCTTGAATAAGCGTGTAAGCAAATTCTGTAAACGAAATTCCTGTCTCTAAACGTGACGCAACTGAATCTTTTGCGAGCATGTAGTTAACTGAAATCAGTTTGCCGTAATCGCGTAAGAATTCGATCACGTTCATCGCACCGATCCAATCGCGATTATTAACCATTTTGGCTCCGTTTTCAGACTGAAAATCAAAAATTTGTTCCATTTGAACTTTGATGCCTTCGACGTTGCGGTCAATTTGTTCAGTCGTTTGCAATTGACGCTCTTCGTTGCGACCTGAAGGATCCCCAATCATGCCTGTAGCTCCACCGACTAATAAAATCGGTTGGTGGCCATGCATTTGAAAACGGCGTAATGTAAGGAGCGGCACAATATGCCCAATATGCATACTGTCTGCTGTTGGATCGACTCCGCAGTATAATGAAATTTTTTGTTCGTTTAGTAACTTCTCCATACCTTCTTCATCTGTTTGTTGGTATAACAAACCGCGCCATTGTAAATCTTGAATTAATTCGTTAGCCATTCCAATTCCTCCTTTAACTTTTAAAAAGATGAGCGCCATAAAAAACCACATAAAAAAGCCCCTGCATGAAAAATTCATGCAGGGACGCAATTAGCGCGGTACCACCCAGCTTGGAGAACACAGTCTCCCTCTCATCATGTGCCATACGGGACACTTCCGTAAACTCCAGACCTGTAATTCGATCTATGCATTTTGACCGGTTTGCACCACCCACCAGCTCTCTAAACAAAATTGCACACTCTACTTCGGGACCTTCATCGTTTTAAATATGAATTATAGTAGTAGTTTACGTTATTTTTCAATATTGTCAATATGCTTCGATGCAATTATAACTTTATGATATACTATAAAAGATTTTAGGAGGGTGATCGTGTGCACGATAAAATAAAAAATTGGATTCATAAAGCCGAAGAAACAACTGATAGATGGACTTCAAGTAAGTGGTTCAAGCGAATGAGTATAACATCAGGAGTCCTGTGGAATTTAGCCTTGATTCTGGCCATTGTCTTAGTGACAGGAGGAGTTTTTGCTGCATCGGTTGGAGCAGGATATTTTGCTTCGCTCGTTGATGAAGAAAAGCTTCGTTCTGAAGATGAAATGCGAAACGAAATTTACAGCTATGTGGAAACGTCAGAAATGTTTTTTGATAACGATGTCTATATCGGAAAAATTCAGACTGACTTGGAACGAAAAGAAACAACACTTGATAAAATTTCACAGACCGCTATCGACGCTGTATTTGCAACGGAAGATGAATACTTTATGGAACATGAAGGCATTGTTCCAAAAGCCATCTTCCGCGGCCTACTTCAAGATGTTGCAAACTCCGATAGTCAAACAGGTGGATCGACGCTGACACAACAGCTCATTAAAAACCAAATTTTGACAAACGAAGTTTCTTACGAGCGAAAAGCAAAAGAAATTCTCCTTGCAATGCGTCTTGAAAAATTTATGACAAAAGATGAAATCATGGAAGCTTATCTCAATATTATACCGTACGGCAGAAACTCATCGGGTGCTAACATTGCCGGAATCGAAACTGCAGCTAATGGACTCTTTAACAAGTCAGCAAGTGAATTGAGCTTGCCTCAATCTGCTTTTATCGCTGGAATACCAAAAGCCCCTTTCCGCTACACACCTTATAATTCAGTTGGCCAGTTGAAAGACGCGGATGGATTGGCACCAGGAATCGATCGGATGAAAACCGTTTTATTCCGAATGAAAGAAACTGAGTACATCACACAAGAAGAATACGATGCTGCCATTGCTTATGACATCGTTAAAGATTTTCGCGAAAACGAATCACGTTCACGAGATAGCGAACCGTATATTACAGATGAGCTCGAAAAACGAGCAGCACGTATTATTATGGATGTGCTTGCTGAAAAAGACGGTATAGATCCGAAATCACTTGAAGAAAACAATAAGCTGTACGAGGAATATGCAATTTTAGCTGACCGGGCAGTTCGTTCAAATGGTTACCGAATTCACTCAACCATTAACAAAGAGCTGTACTTGGCACACGAAAAGGCAAAAGACGCTTATGCACGTTACGGCACAACATTGTCCGTACCAAGTGAAGACGGCGGAGACAAAATGAAAGACCTTCCTGTTCAAGTTGGAAGTATGATGATGGAAAACAAAACAGGACGTATTTTAAGTTTTGTCGGCGGACGTGATTTTGAAGTTGAAGAATTGAATCACGCAACTCAAGCATATCGTTCGATTGGTTCTACAGTAAAACCTTTACTCGTTTACGGACCAGCTCTTGACCTTGGTACGATTGGTGCAGGAAGTCCCGTTGTTGATGTGAAATTCAAATTAGCTGACGGTTACTCGCCTGCAAACTTCATCCCTTCTAGCGAACGAGGCATCATGTCAGCACGTGATGCGCTAGCACAATCTCAAAACTTGCCAGCTCTTCGCTTGTTTGGTCAAATTAGAGAGCAAATGCCGATCAATTACTTGATCAATGCCGGCTTCTCCAAAGTCAAAGAGGAATCAAACTATTATCCTGCTACTGCTTTAGGTGGTGGTGTCGAAGGATCTGTAGAAGAGTTAACGAGTGGTTATGCCACTGTCGCAAATGGCGGTAAAAAAGTTGAGCCGTATATGATTCAACGCATTGAAGATGCAGATGGCAATGTCATTTTTGAACACAAAGTTGCCGAAAAAGAAATTTATACACCGCAAACTGCTTATATTTTGACCGATATGTTAAGAGATGTGTTTAATACAGATCGCGGTACCGCGAACCGAGCGAATAGTTTACTAAATTTTAGTGGCGACTTCGCCGGGAAGACAGGAACTACTCAGAACACAAAAGATGTTTGGCTAGTTGGTTATAACCCAAACATTACGATGGGTCTATGGCTTGGATACGATAGCGAAAAATATTCACTTGATAATTTTCCGAATTCGAATTTACAGCCTTCTGTCCGTGTCAACCAACTGTGGGCAAGCTTAATGAACACCACTTATCAAACAGTTCCAGATCTAGTTGGAGCAAAGTCGACTTTCAAACAACCTGAAGGTGTCGTTACCAAGTCGTTTTGCGGAATTTCTGGCTTGGCACCAGGAGGAGCTTGTCAAAGTGCTGGCCTTGTACGTTCAGATTTGTTTAATGCCAACGTTATGCTTCCAAAAGGACAAGATGATAGTTTAACAAGTAGTTCCTTTACAACAATTAATGGTAAACGTTATACAGCTTTATCAACTACCCCAAGCGAATTCGTCTCTGGTGGAGGCATTGGTGTATCGCAAAAATACATTGATCGCATGCTGGCTCCATTCGGCGGAGATGCTGGTAAATTGTTCCCTGGCAATTCAAAATTCTCTTCAGTAGTTGCAGGGGCAACTTTCAAAGCAGATGGCGCTGCTCCTGGAGCTGTTCAAGCAGCAATTAGCGGCCAAACCATTACCTGGACCAATTCTGGTTCAACTGATGTTGTTGGATACCGAGTTTACAAAGGCGGCTCACGCGTTGCTTCTATTTCGGAATCGAGAAGCAATTCATATAGCGCGAGTGGGGCTGGAAGTTATACAGTCGTTGCTGTAGACATCACAGGCAAACAATCAGGTGCTTCAAATAGTGTCAGTATTGCTGCACCAAAGCCAAAGCCTGAACCAAAACCAACTCCACCACCTGAAGATAAAGAACCAGAAAAAGAAGAAACACCACCGGTTGAAGAAGAAGTTGTGACTCCTCCTGAAGAAGAGGAAACTCCTCCTGAAGAAAAACCGGAAAAGCCAGTTGAAGAAAAACCGGATCCTGAAAAACCTGAGAAACCAGAAGAACCTGAGAAACCAGAAGAACCTGAAAAACCAGATCCTGAAAAGCCTGCTGAAGATGACGCAGCGTAACTAAAAAAGCCCGATTCGCTCGTTTAGCGAATCGGGCTTTTTGCTATTAATCTTCCATGGAAGACAAGTCACCTGTTGGCAAATTAAGTTCCCAAGCCTTTAGTACTCGACGCATAATTTTACCACTTCGTGTTTTCGGAAGTTTGTCTTTAAACTCAATTTCACGTGGTGCTGAATGGGCAGCTAACCCTTTCTTAACAAATTGCTGAATATCTTGAACCAATTCTTCTGAAGGCTCATAGCCATCGTTTAATGCCACAAACGCTTTAATAATTTCACCACGTACCGGATCTGGCTTACCAATCACTCCGGCTTCAGCAACTGCTGGATGTTCCAGTAATTTGCTTTCTACTTCAAATGGTCCAACTCGCTCACCAGAAGTCATAATGACGTCATCCACGCGACCTTGGAACCAGAAATACCCTTCCTCGTCCATATAGGCTGAGTCCCCTGAAACATACCATTTATCTTTTAAGAAATAAGAATCGTATTTCGCCGGATTATTCCAAATTTGACGCATCATTGCTGGCCATCCTTTTTCAATCGCTAAGTTCCCCATCTGATTAGGTGGCAATACATTGCCTTGGTCATCGACAATGGCAACATTGATGCCCGGCACCGGTTTCCCCATTGAACCTGGCTTAATGTCGACAGATGGATAATTACAGATAGTTTGTGCTCCCGTTTCAGTCATCCACCACGTATCATGAATACGTTTGTCGAATACTTCCGCTCCCCATCTGACCACTTCAGGGTTTAACGGTTCCCCTACAGACAACACATGACGCAGCGTCGATAAATCGTATTCTTTTACTAGTGCATCGCCTGCGCCCATCAACATACGGAAAGCTGTCGGTGCACTATACCAAACCGTTACGCCAAAATCTTCAATGGCTTTGTACCAGCCATCTGGAGAAAAGCGTCCACCTAAAATGACGGTCGTCACACCATTTAACCAAGGTGAAAATACGCCATAAGCTGTTCCTGTCACCCAGCCTGGATCCGCTGTACACCAATAGATATCCGTTTCATTAAAGTCCAACACCCATTTCCCTGTCTGGTACTGCTGGACCATCGCATACTGGGCATGCAAGACACCTTTTGGTTTACCTGTAGAACCAGATGTGTAGTGAAGAACCAAACCATCTTCTTTGTCTAACCACTCAATATCAAATGTATCTGAGCTGACCGGTAACTGTTTCAACACATCGACGTGTCCGTCTTGCGCTTTAACGTTCTCCCCTACTAGAAAAATCGTTTCAAGCTCCGGCAAACGATCATAAGGAATCCGCTCTAATAGTTCTGGCGTTGTAACAATTGATTTGGCTCTACTGTCGTCAAGTCGATCGTAAATAGCGCCTTCCATAAATGCTTCAAACAGCGGGCCGACAATTAGCCCCATTTTTAACGCTCCGAACATCATGAAATAGAGCTCCGGAGAACGAGGCATAAAAATGAAGAGGCGATCTCCTTTTGCTAATGTTGAATTTTCTTTTAACAAATTAGCTGCACGATTTGTCATACGCTTCATTTCATAAAACGTGTATGACTCATTACGATTTTGATCTTTGTAGTAAAGAGCTACTTTGTTTTTCCGGTCGGAATCCGCGTGACGATCAATGGCTTCGTGCGCCATGTTAACTCGACCAGTCTCATACCAACTAAATTCTTTTTCAACGTCAGTCCAATCAAAGTTGGCAGCTATTTCTTCGTAATTATGTAATTGATGAATTCCTGGTTTTGCTGGTAAGGTTTTCACATTCATACTGTTCACCCTTTCAAGTTGATTACTTATATTCTACAACATTGCCACAAATTATTGCGAACTATTTAAACTCTTTAGAAAACACTGCATATTTCAATGGCTTTTTTCCAAATCTACTTACGTTCATGTATAATGGAACCAATTGTATCTGACAGGCGGTGAAATGATGGAACATAAAAAGATGTACAACTCGATGGAATTAGAAACTGAACACGGTCTTCTGGTCATTGAAGGTCCTATACCTGGAAAAGAAATAAGCAAACTTGAGTTCCACGAAGACTTGGTCGCCTTCAGACCACCCGCTCAGCAACACAAAGCCATTACAGAAATTGCCGATTTGCCAGAAGGACGTATTCTTATTGTTCGAGATGATAACATGATTGTCGGTTATGTTACATTTCTTTATCCGGATCCTTTAGAACGTTGGTCAGAAGGAAAAATGGATAACTTGATTGAACTTGGGGCAATTGAAGTAATTCCAAAATACAGAGGTAGCGGTGTTGGAAAAGCCTTATTGAGAGTGTCAATGATGGATGATGCTTTTGAAGATTTCATTGTCATTACAACAGAATATTATTGGCATTGGGATTTAAAAGGGACAGGCTTGAATGTTTGGGAATACCGAAAAATTATGGAGAAAATGATGCAAGCTGGTGGACTAGAATATTATGCTACCGATGATCCTGAGATTAGCTCTCACCCAGCGAACTGCCTAATGGCCAAAATCGGTAGCCGGGTCGATAACGAGTCAATCCAGAAATTCGATCAGTTACGTTTTATGAACCGCTATATGTATTGATTTAACACAAAGGGGTGCTCATATGTTAGTGGAAGAAATTATGAAAACGGACGTTCATACGCTCACGTCCAATCAAACTGTGCAAGATGTTATGGACTTATTCAAAGACAAGCGAATTCGCCATGCACCTATTGTTGATGACGGGAAAGTAGTCGGCATTGTAACCGATCGCGACTTAAAAGATGCAGTTCCTTCTCGATTTACCGTCTCACCAAAAGGTGAACCTTACAAAAAAAAAGTAACAGAAATTATGACACCTAATCCGGTTACAGCACATCCGCTCGACTTTGTAGAAGAAGTAGCCATGATTTTCTATGAGCAAAAAATTGGTTGTATCCCAGTAGTCAGCAACCAGCAACTCGTCGGCTTTCTGACCGAAACAGATCTTTTGTACACCTTTATTGAACTAACCGGCGCACACCAGCCTGGTTCACAAATCGAAGTGCGCGTAGAGAACCGATCAGGAATTCTATACGAAGTTTCAAAAGTATTTCATCAACAGAATGTCAATGTGCTCAGTGTCCTCGTTTACCCCGATAGAGAAAATAATGCCAACAAAATTCTGGTTTTCCGAGTCCAGACGATGAATCCACTTGCAATTATCAATAATTTACGAAAAAATGGATTTGACGTTTTGTGGCCAAGTATGCCACAAGTGAACGAATGAAACACGCTGTATTCGTCTTTTCAGAAGATCAATTGGGGTATAAATTTTCTGAAACACATCCATTCAACCAGAAAAGACTCGTCTTAACGATTGATTTATTAAGAGAAATGAACGCGCTTCCAAAAGATTTAATTGTCCCAGCTCGTATTGCAACCGATGAAGAATTATTACTAGCACATGATGAACGTTATATTGATATTGTCAAAAAAGCGGGTCGCGGTGAAATCACACCAGAAGCTGGTGAAAGTTATGGCATCGGCACAGACGATACGCCCATTTTTGAAAATATGCATGAAGCGAGTGCACGTCTAGTAGGCGGGACGCTAACCGCTGTGGATTATGTCATGGAGGGAAAAGCACAGCATGCATTAAATCTAGGCGGCGGTTTGCATCACGGTTTTCGAGGTAAAGCATCCGGTTTTTGCATTTACAATGACAGCTCGGTTGCTATCAATTACCTAAAAAGTAAATACAATGCAAGGGTGCTCTACATTGATACCGATGCTCACCATGGCGACGGCGTGCAATGGAGTTTTTACGACGACCCTGATGTCTGTACAGTCTCTATTCATGAAACAGGACGTTACCTGTTTCCAGGAACAGGTAATATTAATGAACGCGGCAGTGGTCAAGGCTATGGTACTTCTTTCAATTTTCCAATCGATGCTTTTACTGAAGACGAGTCTTTTCTCGAAGTTTACCGGACGTCCATGAAAGAAATCATTGATTTTTTTAAACCTGATGTCATCTTGACACAGAATGGGGCAGATGCCCATTATTTGGACCCTCTGACACACTTATACGGCACGATGAATATTTACAAGGAAATACCCCGGATCGCTCATGAACTCGCTCATGAGTATTGTGAAGGCCGCTGGATAGCTGTTGGTGGTGGCGGCTATGATATTTGGCGTGTAGTTCCACGTGCTTGGTCGTTAGTTTGGATGGAAATGAATAATTTTCCTGTACCTTCTGGGAAATTACCTGAGTCGTGGACCGCGAAATGGCAGCCAGAGTCGCCTGTTAAGTTGATCGATACGTGGGAAGATCCACCGAACTTGTACAAAGCCATACCACGTAAAGCAGAGATTACCGACAAGAATCTGCAGATGTTGAATAAGGCTTTGTATATGATTCGTAATAAATGATGAGGTATTCGTTTCCCCTACTGAACAACAAAACCCTTGTGCAGATCATTTGATCCGCACAAGGGTTTTGTTTGTTTATAGCAATGAAGTTTTAAAAGCTTAATCGTTTTTAGTCGATTGTCTTTCTTCAATTCGGTATGGGAGAATAACTTGCTGTTCTTCGATTTCTTCGTTGTTCATATACTTTGTTAACAAACGCATTGATACCGCTCCAATGTCGTAAAGCGGGAAAGCGACTGCTGTTAACGTTGGACGTGCCATACGTGACAGTTTGGAATTTTCGTAGCTAATAACTTCTGCATCCCTTGGAATCTTTCGGCCTTGCTCTTCTAATCCATGAATGACCCCGATTGACATTTCGTCGTTCCCTACAAAATAGGCAGTCGGCTCGGCAGTCGCTAAAATTTTGACAGCCTCCATGCCCTCATCATAAGAGTTGTTGCATTCAACGACCAGTTTTTCATCGTAAGCAATACCTGCATCTGCTAATGCTTCTTTATAAGCTTTTAACTTATATTCCTTGTTAATCATCGAAGTCATTGGCCCTGAAATAAGCGCAATTTTCTTATGACCATTATCAATGAACTTCTTAACAACTTCGTAGGCAGCACCATAATAATCAATATTAACCGAAGCAATTGCTGCTGATTCATCAATTGAACCTGCCAGGACGATTGGAGTTGGAGAACGCTCCATTTCTTTGAGAAGTTCAGGTGAGATGACATCACTCATGAAAACAATTCCATCTACTTGTTTTCCGAGCATTGTTTCCAATAGCTGAAGTTCCTTATTTTCGTTCTGATCTGAGTTAGATAAAATAATATTGTAACGGTACATTGTCGCGATATCTTCAATTCCACGGGCTAGTTCAGCATACATGCTATTGGAAATATCGGGTATAATGACGCCGACCGTCGTTGTTTTTTTACTTGCAAGTCCACGAGCCACAGCATTTGGACGATAGCCTAATTCTTCTATCACTTTTAATACTTTCTTCCTTGTGGCAGGTTTGACGTTTTGATTAGCATTTACTACACGTGACACAGTAGCCATAGAAACGTTCGCCTCTCTTGCCACATCATATATCGTAACGGTCATTGTGCACCCTCCTTTTCCAGTCTTTCTATAATCATACGACAAAAACTTCAACAATATCAACTAAAAAAAAGAAAAGCCGAAGAAACTCCGGCTTTTCATGTTTATACTTTCATTTCGTACTGTTTCATGAATTTCATTAATGCATCGTAGTATTCATCAAATTGACCTAAATCCATTTGCTGTTGAGCATCAGATAATGCTACTGCTGGATCTGGATGAACTTCAGCCATTACGCCATCCGCCCCAATTGCGATAGCCGCTTTAGCAGCTGGAAGCAATAAGTCACGACGACCTGTTGAGTGAGTTACGTCTACAAATACCGGAAGATGTGTTTCTTGTTTTAAGATAGGCACAGCCGAGATATCTAATGTGTTACGTGTCGCTTTTTCGTATGTGCGAATTCCACGTTCACATAAAATGATGTTTTCATTTCCTGAAGCAATAATGTATTCAGCAGCATGGATAAATTCATCCACAGTTGCTGACATGCCGCGCTTTAAAAGAACCGGTTTGTTGATCTGGCCTACCGCTTTTAATAATTCGAAGTTTTGCATATTACGAGCGCCTACTTGAACAACGTCTACATAGTCAAGAGCCGATTCTAAATGTCCAGGTGTTACGATTTCTGAAACCACAGCCAAATTATACTGATCAGCTGCTTTTTTCAACATTTTCAATCCTTCTAAGCCAAGTCCTTGGAAATCATAAGGTGATGTACGTGGTTTGTAAGCTCCACCACGAATCATTTTCAAGCCTTTCGCTCCGATAGCTTCAGCAACTTTCATCACTTGGTCTTGAGATTCAACTGCACATGGGCCAAAGATGAATGATGGATCTCCAGAGCCTACTAGTTCGCCGTTAATGTTGATAATCGTATCTTCAGCTTTTTTCTTGCGTGAAACAAGTAAAGCTTTGCGGATATCTTCTTCTTGCATATCTAGTGCTGATTTGAAAATTTCTTTAAAGATATGATCAACTGTTTTTTGATCTAATGGTCCAGCATTATTTTCTTTTAACAGATTCAACATATGACGTTCACGCAACGGATCGTAACGGTTAACTCCTTGTTTCTCTTTTAGTTTACCAATTTCCTGAATTACGGAAGCTCTCTCATTAATCAGAGATAGAATCTGCAGGTTGACTGCGTCCACTTTTTCTCTTAGTTGCTCTAAATCTAAATTACTCATTCTATAACTTCCCCTTTCGCGAATAACCTTTATCAGGTGACTCATATTAACATGATAGGACTATTATAAGCAAACTATTCAATAAAGTCACGGAAAATGTTTTAGCGATTCAACGCGCTAAAGTATTTTCACGCAACAAAGCCGAAGCGACTAGGCTTCGGCTTTGTTTTAAAAAATAAATTCTTTCATGGAATCACTTTTAATTTTATCGTGTGAAGCGTGCCAGTCCATTTTTAGACTTGTAAAATGAAACAATTGTGGCGACTCATGCGTAACTCTCGTAATCTCTTCGATAGCTTTAGAAAGTTCACGATTTTCCTGAACGACTAGATACAAAAAGAGTTGATTCGGGTGCAACGAGCTGTACTCATTGTACTCATTCCACGCTTTAGCAGACACTGGGCACGTACTACTGTGTTTGAAGAGCCAGTAATGCTGACTATGCCCTACTGCTTGTTTTAGACTATCTAAATTGTCTACATGCACTAAGTTTTTCATCTAAATCGCTCCTAGATTAATTCTTTTTATCGTAATTAGTCGTTGGATTTGATGATTTATTGCTGTTGTTGTTGCTGCTGGTCGTATTTGGACCCTTGCTCGCACTTGCTGTATTGCTGTTCATGTTGTTGCCTGTGTTGGCAGCATTTGACGAGCTTGATTTTTTTTCTTCTTTTACTTCTTCAACTGCTTCTTTTAAAGCGTTGGCTGTGGAAGTGAACGCATCAAAGTCGGCAGATGAATTTTGAATTGTCGAATGAATGTCAATCGACTCTTCGCCTTCTGATGAAGCGGTTCCATCGTCCATCGGTGAATTACCAGCCTTCATATTTTTTACTTTATCCACTACTTTTGTTGATTGTTCTTTTAGCTGTTTTGCGAATCCACCTGAACCATCGTCATTAAAGTCTGTCTGCTGAGAAGCTTTTTCTTTTAATGTAGTTGCTTGAGTTTTAAGGTCAGCTTGGAATTCTTTTCCTGATTTAGGAGCAAGAAATAACGCAGCTGCAGCTCCGATAACTCCCCCAACCAAAATACCAACCAAGAAACTTGAACCTCCATCTGATTCTTCATAGTCGTAAAGATCGTCGTAACGGTTTGAAGCTCCGTATGACTGAGGTACATAGTCACTCTGCTGATAGCTTCTGCCACTATTCTGGCTATACTGGCCACCTTGCGTATAGTAATCCTTATTATACTGTGAATCATTTGCATCAGATTGATTATAAAAGTTTTTGTTTTTACTCATTGATATTCCCTCCATTTAATTTATGATAAAAGCAATTTTAGTATTGTTCGTTATGAGGTAATTTTTTTTGTCCAGGTACAGGTACCGAAGCAGCATTCGCACGAGCTTCGTAGATTTTACGCTCGTTCCACTTGTCACGGATTCCCATAGCCACGTTGCCCCATTGAACAACTTGCGCAATCTTATCTTCATTTTGTTCTACATGCACTCCAACGCTTGACGTGATGCGACGGACAGTAGAGTTTAAATCAGTAACTGAGTTGCCGACACCTTTTACTGCATCTACGACACCGTTTAATTTTTCTGATTTCACTTGAATGTCTTCAGCTAGTTCATTTGTTTTATGCAATAGGTTTGTTGTTTCCAACGTTACCCCCTGCAATTGATTTTCAAGACCGGCTACGGTACCTGAAACTTCTTTTAATGTGTTTTTCAACGAATTTAATGTCATTGCCAACGCTATGCATAGAACTAAGAATCCAATAGCGGCCACGATCGCGGCAATGTAAAGCAAAATTTGCCAATCCATTCTATTTCCTCCTTTTAAACGAATTATGTTATATCCTTTTCTACCCTTGAAGAGTTTGGATTAAACACCGTCTTTATTATTATTCGACAAAAATAGTTTTGTTCCTGCATGAAAAAACAGTTTAACTCGAAAGTTAAACTGTTTTTCCTGTATTCAATCCATTTTCAAATGCTTCTTGGAATTTAGTGACATCTCCCGCACCCATGAACAAATAAACTGCGTTACCGTGCTTGGCTAGTAAGTCTACCTCTTCTAACTGTAGCAAATGACTGCCCTCGATTTTCTCAGCTAAATCTTGAATTTTAAGCGTCCCTACTTTTTCGCGTGCAGAACCAAAGATGTCACAAAGATAAACCTGATCTGCTTCAGCCAGGCAATCAGCGAACTCTTGTAAAAAAGTTTGTGTCCGCGTAAATGTATGTGGCTGGAAAATAGCGATAAGTTCACGCTCCGGATATTTTTGGCGAGCGGATTGTAAAGTTGCCCGGATTTCTGTCGGATGATGCGCATAGTCATCGATTAAAATTCGATCACCAATTGCTGATTGGGTGAATCTGCGCTTTACTCCTTCAAAATCTTCAAACTGCTGCTGAATGATATCCGCAGGAATGTTTTCATAATGGCAAAGTGAAATAACTGCTAACGCATTTAAGATCGCGTGATCTCCAAACATTGGTAGCGTAAATGTATGGAAAAACTCATTACGAATCACGACATCAAAAGTAGTACCCTCAACGGTTTTCATAACATTTCTCGCTTGGAAGTCATTTTCTTCCCCAAAGCCGTAATAAACGACAGGGATTGGTGCTTGAATCCGTTGCAAGTATTCATCATCACCACAAGCAATGATGCATTTCTTCACTTGTTGCGCCATTTCTTCAAATGCCTTAAAGACATCATCAATTCCCGTAAAATAATCGGGATGATCGAAATCGATATTGGTCATAATTGCGTAATCTGGGTGATAAGCCAAAAAATGTCGACGGTATTCGCAAGCTTCTGCGACGAAGAAATGAGAATCTTCTTGTCCGACGCCTGTTCCGTCTCCTATTAAATACGACACAGGTTTATAGCCAGCTAAGACATGCGCCATTAAGCCTGTCGTCGATGTTTTACCATGCGCGCCTGTAATGGCAACTGATACGTATTGGCGCATCAAATCCCCTAGGAACTGATGATACCGAATAATCGTAGCACCTAATTCACGTGCTTGAACCAACTCAGGATGATCATCACCAAATGCATTTCCTGCAATAATGGTCATCTCTTTTTCTATATTGTTTGCATCAAACGGCAAAATGGTAATGCCTCTTTC
Organism: Planococcus faecalis; assembly: GCF_002009235.1. Lineage (NCBI taxonomy): Bacteria > Bacillati > Bacillota > Bacilli > Caryophanales > Caryophanaceae > Planococcus > Planococcus faecalis. The sequence goes on along the minus strand of NZ_CP019401.1, from coordinate 1,292,524 downwards.
GCGTAATCGATCTTCTGTAAAAAAATGTTGCTCAATATCCGAGCCTTGTACGTGTTCTCCCATATCATGCATGATTTGGGCAAGTGGACTCATACCAGAACCTTTGATTCCGGTAAAATGTAAAACTGTCATAAATGAACCTCCTGTGGGAGTTGAAAATTAGTCTATATAAGTCGCTAAGCGAATTTTATAGCTGGTAAAGATAAGCACAAGTACAGTATTATATCATAAATTTGTCTTTCTTTAAAATGCCTCATTATTTACTACATTCTTTTTTATGTGGCTAGCTTGTAGATTTTTCTACTTAGCGTTTCTTTCTCGTATTATAGGAAAACTGAAGTCGTCTGTAGAAGATCCACAGACGACTAGCTTTTACCGAAATACTTCTTCAATATCGTTTTCTGTAATTAACACTGACCGAGCTTTGCTCCCATTTTGCTCTGAAATAAAACCATGTTTTTCGATTAAATCCATTAACCGCGCAGCTCGATTATAGCCAATATGGAACTTCCTCTGCAACAGCGATGTGGATGCACTTCCTTGTGTCATGATGAATCGACAAGCCTCTTCAAACAGGTCATCCTGTTCAGCAGGAGACTCACTTCGCTTGATCAATTCTTCTTCTCTAAAAAAGTATTCAGGCTTGCCTTGCAATCTGACATGCTCAATGACTTTTTCAATTTCGTCATCGGTAACAAACGTCCCTTGTAAACGATTTGGAGCCGACATTCCGTTTCCAAGATACAACATGTCTCCTCGTCCAAGAAGACGCTCTGCACCTTGAGAATCCAGTATCGTGCGACTATCTACTTGCGATGAAACCGAAAACGCAATACGTGTTGGAATATTGGATTTGATCAATCCTGTAATCACATCTACAGACGGACGTTGAGTCGCAATCACTAAATGGATACCGCAAGCGCGAGCTTTTTGTGCAATCCGACAAATAGAATCTTCGACATCTGAAGGAGACATCATCATTAAATCGGCTAATTCATCAATCACAATTAAGATATACGGCAAATGCTGCACGTAATCTCCTTTTTCTTTTACTAATTTATTGTAGCGACTAATATCACGCACACCACTATGTGCGAACAATTGATAGCGTCGTTCCATTTCTTCAACTGCCCATTTTAATGATGCAGTTGCCGCTTTAACATCCGTAATAACAGGACTGACTAGATGCGGTATATGATTATACGGTGCCAGCTCGACCATTTTCGGATCGATTAGCAACAGCTTCAAGTCTCTTGGCGATGATTTATATAACAAGCTGACCAGCAACGAATTGATGCACACCGATTTCCCAGAACCTGTAGCACCCGCAATCAAGCCATGAGGCATTTTACGTAAATCAAGCGTGACCGGCTTGCCGGTCAAGTCCAGCCCAAGAGCCGCTTCGAGTGGAGAATCCGACTCTTCAAAAACAGCACTACCGATAATTTCAGAAATCCGTACAGCACGACTTGTGCGATTCGGAATTTCAATTCCAATGGAACTTTTTCCGGGAATTGGCGCTTGAATTCGAATATCTCTAGCTGCTAACGCCAATTTTAAATCATCCGCTAAATTGCGAATTTTGCTAACTTTTATGCCCTGTGCAACTTTCAATTCGAACTGCGTTACAGCTGGACCTTGAACGATACTTAAAATTTCAGCTTTAATCTGAAAATGAGACAATGCTTCGATTAACCGTATGCCTTGCTCATCCATCCAAACATCATCTTTACGATCGTTTTCAGGAGCCATCAAATATTCTAAGAGTGGCAGCTGATAAGCTTGAGATTCAGCTTCTGATACTGAATTGAAGGCATGTGAAGGCTGATCAACTAAATTTATCGTTTTTTTTTCCGGTTGTGGCGTTGTTACTAGTTGTTCGTCGTGCGGTGGAACATCTGGCAATGGTTTAGTTTTGTTTTTTAACAGTTCTTTGTCTGATTTAAGCATTAGCACATTAAAGGGCACGGTTTTTTCACGTTTGGGCGCAGGTGTTGACATTGCTTCAGTTGCTGGCTCTTGTTCCTGTGCCGGTAACTCTGTAGCCATTGCTGATTCGGACTGCTCTTCGTCAATTTTCAGCTCTGTTACTACGGACAACTCGATCGTAGGCTCTGATATTGTTTCTGATTCATTGTTTTCCTCCGTAGCAGCTGCTACTGGTGCCGTATTTATCGGTGAAAAGGGCGGTACTATCCGTTCATCTTGCTTCTCTTCTACAACAGAAACTTCAGCTGGCTCTTCCTCGGAAACATTGATTACTACAGACTCTTCGATTGATTCTGTAGTTTCAACAGCTTTGGCAACCTCTATTATCGGTTCTTCCTTTTTTTCAAAAATTGGAGCAATCTCGTGTTCGATTGGCGCTTTCGGTTTATGCCATCCGCTTCTAGCTTTTTCTTCTATAGCTTCATCTAGCAACTGACGGTTTATCTTTTCTTCTCTGTCCTCTCCTAACTTTTGAGTAGGTGCAGGTCGAGCCGTGTTAAAGCCGTGAATCGGTGAAGCGATACGAGTTGGTTCAAACCGGTGTGTCTTATTGACCGGCAATTCGGCATTTTTTCGATTGGCAATTGTCGATTGACGGATTGGTGCCTCTTTTGGCCCCATCACTTTTTTTTCTATGGGAAATACGGGCTCTTTTCGAGGGGTTTCCCTTTCACGTCCATTGAAAAACGGCTTTTCTTGACGCGGTTCTGCGCGTTTTACATCGTGAACAAAACCCTCTTTTTCTTCATCTGGAATAAGTGGAAAGCGAAAAGGTGCTTTTTCTTTTTTTACAGTCGGGGGCGTTTCATAAATAATTTCTTCTTGTTCTTCGAACTCCTCGGCGTCATCTGTGAACATGCGATTCCATACATTTTTAATCCAGCTCATTATGCATCACGCCTTTACTTTGAAAGTTGAACCGATTTCTGCATCATCAGACAAGACAAGAATTCCTTTTTCCTCTGGTGCATCTGGTAAAGCTAGCTCTTTTGCCGAACAAATCATTCCAGACGATGCCACTCCCCGAAGTTCTGCATCACGAATGATCATTCCTGAAGGCATTACAGCTCCTACTTTTGCCACAACAACTTTTTGTCCTTGCTCAACGTTTGGAGCACCACAGACAATCTGTAATTGCTCATCTCCAACAACTACTTGGCAAACATTCAATTTATCAGCATTTGGGTGTTTTTCTTTAGCTTCTACAAATCCAATAACAAATTTCGGTGAAAAATCGACTTCAAGCGTAAAATCAATACCGTTTTTAGCTAGTGCATTTTGCAAAGATGTTACAAGCTTTTCAGACACTTCTACTTGTTGGCCTTCAGCTAATTCTGCATAGCTTGAAGCGTTGAATACATTAAATCCAGCAATCGTTCCCGTTGCATCTTTGATCAATGTAATATCCCCAAATTGTTCTGGGTTAATTTTTTCTGGAGTTTCTGTTTGCAGTTGAACGAGCAACACATCGCCAATTCCTTCGTTGTTATAAAATACATTCATTTTTTATCGTTCTCCTCGTTTGGTCTATTTTTTGCCATAATGAAAATCGGCTCTAATTCGTCATTTTCATAAATGAACGATAAGGAAGTGATCGGCACTTTGCCATTCGTAAAGAAATGCATAGCCATTTGCGCGAGCACGTCGTATCCCGTTTCATTTCGGATATCGCCTATAATCAATACATCTTGATGAGGTACAGATACGGTCATATCCCCTGTAATTTTAGCTTTCATTTCTTTTAAAAACGATTCGTTCAAAATTCTTGAAGCGTCATAACCATCGTTTTCGTTAAGAAAATAAAAGATATTGCCAGCAACATGGTCTTCTTTCACAGCAGTTTTTAGTTTCTTCACTTGAAATTTCGCAATTTCCTTAATTTGCTCTTCTGTGAGACTTAATGAATTTACCACATTTTCATCAATTAAGCGATAGGTAGTACCAGCATCTAAAGCAAAATAAACGCGTGTTTCTGCAGTATGTTCAGCTGTGATAAATTTATGGCCCTCATTAGATTCAGTTGGGAAAGAAGTTGAGCGAATAACCGGAAAAATATGTTCGGTCGATTTCATTTCTCCTTTCGCTTCTTTTTCCATCGCTTCAAAAGTTTCCGTAATGGTATAAACGATTTCTTGAATCGCTGCATCACCTTTTGCTTCGAATCGGTTGATTACTTGCGGCAAGGAAATACTCATGCCTTTACCGAGTTCTTTGTGTTGAATGTTGACAACATCTTGTTCGCGGTCAAAGCGCCATTCTAGTTGGCGGCTTGGCATACGCTCTCTTAATATATTAAAAAGTTCAGTAGATTTCATCGTTGGTTGGCCTCACTTTCATAAATAAACGGTTCAGCCAAGTATAGGCGAACCGTTTTTGTTGTTATTGCGACAAATTCGAAACAAACTCTTCGATTTCTGCCTGTGTTTTACGGTCTTTGCTAACAAAGCGTCCCGTTTCCTGTCCATTTGCAAAACCAAGAAAACTAGGAATGCCATAAATATCTTGCTCAATACACAAATCGATAAACTGGTCGCGATCCACTGATACAAACGTATAAGCTGAAAACTTCTTTTCGATATCAGGCATGATCGGATCAATTACACGGCAATCTGGACACCATGCTGCAGTGAACATAAAAACAACCTTTTTTTGCTTCGTTAATTCGTGAAATTCATCCGTAGATTGCAAGCTTCTCATTTGAGTAATCCCCTATTCATTCTTCGCGATTGAGCGTACAGTTTTCATCATCCAGTCCATATTTTTTGGAAGTTCGTTTTCGTTTGTAGTCGTCGTCAAGCTCACTCCACCCGCACTAACAACTAGTTCTAACTGATTTTCCGCAACTTCTTTAACTGTTGTAAATCCGAAACGACCGTTTTGCTGAAACGTCTCATCTACCAGCCATTGCTGATCCGAATCAACTTTTTGCAAATCATAGAAGAAAGTACTTGTAGCTTTTTCGTTCGGATTAATGACTAAAGCAAAAGAGTTTTTGCCATTTGTGATTAAGCGGTTGAATTCATCCGCTGTTTCTTCAATAACGTAATCATTTGGTACAAACAAATCGACTTGCCCAACCATTTCATTGGGATTTTCCGGCTTTGCCTGAAACGCATCCCGTGCGTTCGATACTCCCTGTAAAACCTGTTCTTCCGGCGCTACCGCACAGCCAGACAATAGGCCTAGCAGCACAGCCAGCATAAAAATCCTTCTATATCGAGGCACGCACATTCCCCCTGACATCACTGCTATTTATTTTAAAGGTGTTTTCAAAGACATGCAACTTAATCGCCGTCTCTCTGATACTGCCCAATTAATAATTTAACAACGTGACCGAACATTTCTCCTCGATTAACAAGGCCATCCGTTAAAATACCAATGGCTCCTTTATGATGACGGATCCCACTTTCGTTGGCGTAGTCATCCATGATTGTACCAAGTTCAGTACCCGAACGAAGACCTGCTGCAATTTCCTCTGGTAGTGGAATTTGAGCACCCGCTGCTGTAAACAAACGTCCGTCTTGAGTTGCTAACGCCCCCCAATTGCATAAGTATAAAATCTCTTCAACTTCATATACTCCGCCTTCTAGCCCGATAGCAAAATCTTGATCTCCTAATGCATTTTTGGCTCTGTTAACTGCTCCTTGACGCGTTTCTTGCTGAGAAAAAGGCTGTGCTGAAACTTCCGATTCAGCATCTACAGCGGATAAATCAACAGCCCACTCTAGGTTTTTAAATACATTTGACACTGCCGTAATTTTCGCAGGATTTTTTGATGCAATTGCTACACGATTTTTTCTCATCAATAGTATTCCCTTCAAAAAAAGAGCCCTGCAGGCACTTTTTAGACATTTTTTTGGATGGTTTCAAGCGTTGTTCGATCTGTCGCTTTTATAAGCTTCACTAATAATTCTTTAGCTGCTGCATAATCGTCTGTGTGAATGATTGACGCTGAAGTATGAATGTAGCGAGAGCAAATTCCAATTACTGAGCTTGGAATTCCTTCATTGGCTGTATGTACTCGTCCTGCATCTGTTCCACCTTGTGAAACAAAATATTGATACGGAATATTATGTGTTTCGGCTGTATCCAATATAAATTCACGCATACCACGGTGAGTGACCATGCTCTTGTCTAGAATACGTAATAATGTCCCTTGACCAAGCTGGCCAAACTCATTTTTATCGCCTGTTGCATCATTGGCCGGACTGGCATCTAGTGCAAAAAATAAATCTGGTTTGATCATCGTTGCTGCTGTCTGTGCTCCTCGCAAACCAACTTCTTCCATCACTGTAGCGCCTGAGAACAATTGGTTCGGTAATTTTTCATCTTTTAGTTCTTTTAAAAGTTCAATCGCTAAGCCACAGCCATAACGATTATCCCATGCTTTCGCCATAATTTTCTTATCATTAGCCATTGGAGTAAACGGGCTGAATGGCACAATTTGTTGCCCAGGTTGGATGCCAAGTGCCAGTGCGTCTTGTTTATCATCGGCACCAATATCAATCAACATGTTCTTAATGTCCATTGGCTTACTGCGAAGTTCTTCGCTTAATAAGTGTGGGGGAATAGAGCCGATCACACCTGGAATTACCGTGTCGCCTGCCATGATGTCTACACGCGTAGCTAACATCACTTGGTTCCACCAGCCACCTAAAGGCTGAAAACGAATCATGCCATTATCGGTAATTTGGGTGACCATGAATCCCACTTCATCCATATGACCAGCAACCATAATACGCGGGCCGTCTTCTTGACCATCTTTAACGCCGAAAACGCTTCCTAAATTGTCTTGAAGCAAGCGGTCAGCATATTTCCCCAGCTCTTGTCGCATAAATTTACGGACAGCGTGTTCATTTCCTGGTGCTCCTGGTAGTTCGGTTAAGATTTTAAACATTTCAAGAGTTTCCGTATGCATATTAAAATTCCCCCTAATTCATTTACCTTTATCAAGTTTAGTGCTTTTATCAGATAATTTCCAGTTTTATACTCTCTTTTTTAAAATAACTAGACTTTCAAGCTTTCATTTCGTCCTTCAAAATATTTATGGTACAATTTATCCACTAAGCAGAGGAGGGATTTTAGTGAAAAATCGTGATTTACTTATTGGATTTGCTACAGGCATCGCAGCTTCGTATTTAGCAAAAGAAGTCTATAATCGTACAGAAAAGCTATATCCAGCAGATGACGTATTAAAAGAAGTTAAATCTGCATTTAAAGAAGAAGGCCCTATTGATGGTTCTTGGATTTTTATGAAAACCGAGCCTTATAAGCAGCATGCATTAACAACTGAAGTCTATAAAGGCGGTATTACTCGCCATAAAGAAGATGAACTTCAACAATTCGAATTTTTAGCTGATGCTTTTACCGGTGCAGTGATCGAAGTAAAACAAGTATAAAAAAAGGAGCCCATAGGCTCCTTTTTTTATAGAATTTTTTCTTTCCGCTCTAGTGCTTCGACAATTTCTTTGCCGTCTGTACTCCACTTCAGAATGCGGTAATACGCATCGTGATAAAAGCTAAAATAATAGCCGTTTTCCAATGCTTCTTTCATCAGCTTTTCTTTTGCGTAAATTGAATCCATCGGGTAATCATCAAAAGCTAACACCCATAATGGATTTTGATGCGCGTGAGTTGGCATGATGTCGGCCATATGCAAAATCGTTTCATGGCCACTAGTCATTTTAATGACACTATGGCCATCTGAATGACCTCCGGTATGAATGAGCGTGATAGCATCGAACAAGGTTTTTTGACCTTCAAAAGTTTCGACTTGATCGACTATAGGTTGCCAATTTTCTTTCCAGTAAGTGTTTCGTGAGCGAATATTCGGATGTTGCATTTCATTCCATTCTACTGCTGATACGTGGATTTTAGCATTTGGAAAAGTAGAAACCAGCTCTTCGCCTTGCCATTTCGTTAACCCCGCTGCATGATCGCCGTGAAGATGAGTCATTAAGACGGTATCAATATCTTCAGGTGCTAGCCCAAGCTCCGCCAAATCTTCTTCTACTCGCGACTGCTCAGAAACACCTAGGTTTCGCAACTGACGCTCTGTCAATTTGCCATCACCAAGACCGCTGTCGATCAGTATATTATGACCTTCAAACTGGACAAGTATAGGATGTGTTGGTAATTCAATTTGATTTTTTTCATTGGTTGGATAACGTTTTGACCAAATGACTTTCGGTACTACCCCAAACATCGTACCGCCGTCTAAAAAAGTCGTGCCCCCATCAAGCCAAGTTAAGTTCATCTCGTGAAATTGAAATTTCTGCATTCCCTTATCCCCCCTATTATGATCAACTACCTGAAAACTGTGCTTCCATTCGGTAAATTGGTTGGCCTTTTTTCGAGAATTTTTCTTCGTACTCGGTCATAATGTTCCATTCAGGCTCATTGTCATGAAGATCCAATGACACCTCTTTTAATAACATACCATATTCAGAAATACTCGTGAGTGAATATTCGAACAGGTTTCTATTGTCAGTCTTAAAGTGAATTTCGCCTTTTTTAGGTAAAACGGCTTCATATAATTTAAGAAATGATTCATGTGTCAACCGGCGTTTTGCGTGACGTGTTTTTGGCCACGGATCTGAAAAGTTTAAGTAGAGTCTGTCCACTTCACCTTTTTCGAAATAATCAGCAATTTTTTTTGCATTAACTTTTAAAAGACGTAAGTTTGGAACGCCGTTTTCTTGTTCAAGAACTGTCTCAAGAGCTGTGACGATGACACTATCAAACAGTTCAATGCCGATGTAGTTGATGTCTGGATTTGCTTTTGCCATTCCAATAATAAAGCGGCCTTTACCGGTCCCTGCTTCGATATGAAGCGGCTGATTATTGCCAAAAATTTCGTTCCACTTGCCTTTTTGTTGTTCTGGATCTGGTATAACAATCTCCGGGTGATTATCGAGCAAATCTGCTGCCCATGGTTTAAAACGTGATCTCATGTTTCATCCTCTTTCTATTTATATAAGCTGAGCTAGTAATTCTAACCTGTCGCAAACCAGTACCTGCATCACGAAGCGTACTTTGTCATCGGCAACTGTTATTGACTTAAAACTCCTTTTAATTCAACTTATATAGTCGGTTAATTTTATTGATTGCCAATCGGTTTGACTTACTGTGTAGCTGACTAAATCGTTTGCTGGGCTCATGCCAGCATCATCTCCATCTACATGACGGCATACTGGCTTTTCGGTCGAGAGCCAAAATTCTGTGCTGCTCATTTGAATAACTTCTTTGAAACGTGTATGTGCTCCGCTGAATACCGTACCAAAAACCAGCAATAGTTTCAAACGGGAAATTTTGTGAACGACCGTCAATTCAAGTAAACCATCGTCCGTTTTTGAGGAAGGCGAGATTTTCATGCCCCCACCAAAATAAGGTTGGTTGTTGACAGTCGCTAACCAAACGTCTTTGTAAGTAACTAGATTACCGTCGCATTTTACAGACAACGTAAACTTCTCGAATTTCAATAAAGTCCGGATGACATAGACAACGTAAACTAATTTCCCTAGACCCAGTTGGTTTAGTTTTTTCTTAAGAGGTGACCGGTTAACCGAAATGGATATTTCTGCATCAAAGCCGATACCTGAACTGCTAACAAACTGAAAAGCTTTGCCGTTAGTGAATTCACCAAGGTCTTGCCGTTTGGGCAACGGCTTGTGAAGAAATTGTTCAATTACCTGCGCATCTGTAAAAGTGCCGTAAGCACGTCCAAAATCATTGCCTGATCCTGCTGCTATTGAACCAACAATCAATTTTTCAGATCCTGCTGCACCTGCAATAATTTCACGCAGCGTACCATCTCCACCAAAGCCGATTAAGAGAGCAACTTGTTTACTTTCCCGGTAGTTTGCAGCAATAGCTAAGGCGTGTCCAGAATATGTAGTGACGACTTGTTCGAATGGAAACTGAATTGTTTTCTCAAAGCGGCGCCATCTTTTCAAGGCTCGACCATTCCCAGCTGCAGGATTAATAATAAATACTATTTTCATAAACACTCGCCTTCGGATGTATTAGATGGGTCTTTAAAGCCGATAATCGAAGATCTTTTGATAACGTGGTATTTCTTTCATTGCAATTCGGAACAGTGAAAACTCCGTCACTTCAAATTGCATCTGATCAATTGAAAATTGCGGTTCTGCAGGCACGCCTCCTGCCCATTTACTAGCCAATGTGATATGCGGCACGAATTCTTTCAGGTTGGGACTCATCTGTAGCGAATCCAAAGTATGGACAATTTGTCGCTGAAGCACATTTAATTCTTCACAACTTTCAAGAGAGGCATAAATTATACGTGGAGTTACCGGGTTACCGAAAGTCTTAATGCCATTCACTGTTAGTTTAAATGGCTGCTGATTGGTTCTGGCTAGTAGTTTTTCAATTTGATCTATTTCGCCATTCACATCTTCGCCAATAAACAGTAAGGTAATATGCATATCTTGAGCTGGGGTTTGCCTTTTATGACTTTTCAACTTCCAACTGTCTCGTTCTGCAACTAAGTTCTCTGCAATGTTCTGTGGAATTTTTATGCCCACAAAGTAATGTGGTTTCATTTAACGTCACCTCGCTTCAGTTTACCATGTGCACGGATACAAAAAAATAGTGATTGGCTTGAGCCAATCACTTTTCTTCTGATAAATGATGGATTACGATTTTACGCCGACTCCAATGCGCGCTTCAAAAGCGGCCTGTAATTTACGCGTCAATTCTCCAGGAACACCTTGACCGATTTTTTTATCACCAATTACGACAACTGGCATTACTTCAGTGGTCGTTGAAGACATGATAAATTCATCCATTTCAAGTGCTTGAGCTTTTGTGAAAGGTGTTTCTTCTACTGGAATTTCCAACTCTTCACATAATTCAAGAATTACACGTCTCGTAATGCCATTTAAAATAAGGTTGTTAGCAGGATGGGTATAAAGGATGCCGTTTTTAATGCCATACATATTCGATGAACAGCCTTCTGTCACGGTTTCACCACGATGCAAAATCGCTTCAAAATATCCTTCTTCATAAGCTTCTTGTTTCGCTAGTACATTGCCGAGCAGGTTCAAGCTTTTAATGTCACAACGCAACCAACGAATATCTTCGATAAACTTCGCCGTTACTCCAGACTCTAAACTCCCAACTGGACGCTCCACTGATTTCGTATTGCCGGTAATCACAGGATTTGCTTGTGTTGGGAATTGATGCTGTCGTTCTGCAGCGCCACGCGTAACTTGAACGTATACCTGACCGTTATCAATCATGTTCAATTCCACAAAATCATACATCATTTTATGAAAAACATCTTTTGTATAGGGAATAACAATTTTGATTTTATCAGCACTTTCATAGAAACGGTCAATATGTTCTTTTGCTGTAAACAAGTTGCCGTCATAAACACGAATGACCTCGTAAATACCGTCTCCAAACTGATAGCCACGATCTTCTTTCGAAATCACCAAATCCTCTTCACGAATAAACTCACCATTATGCAATATCAAATCCATAGCTAATCCCTCTTCCCTTATTTTTTACAAGCCAATTGATAAATTGCTTCTGCGTAAATTGCAGTTGCTTTAACTAAATTGTCGATATCGACAAATTCATCTGCTTGGTGCGCAACGTCCGGCTCACCTGGAAACAGCATACCGAATGCTACACCTTTATCAAGTACGCGCGCATATGTGCCCCCACCAATAGCAAGAAGGTCTGCTTTGTCGCCTGTTTGTTTTTCATAGGCATTTTGTAGCGTCTTGATAAATGAATCGTTTCCATCCACGTAATGAGGAGGAGAATTGGACGCAATGTCCAGAACAAAATCCTTGAGTTGATAAGCCGCGATTTTTTCTTCAAATGGATAACTAATGGAATACCGCATGCTGACTGTAATCATCGCTGTTTTCTTTTTCTCAAAGCGAATAATTCCCGCGTTAAATGTCGTATCTCCTGACTGTTCATCCATAAACTCCAGTCCCAGTTTGCGACCACGCGAATCTTGATAAAACGTATCCGCGACAAATGACACAAATTTCTGGCCATCGCCTTCTAAGCGATCTTTCAAAAATAATGCCAGTAAAACCCCTGCATTGACACCGTCTTCAGGCTCCATGGCATGGGCTGACTTTCCATTTAACGTCAACTCGGTCGAGCCGTTATGCTGTTCGACGACTCCTGTAACATTGTGTTCTTTGCAAAACGCTTTAAAATCTTCCTGCCATTCTGCTAGTTGGCCATTTAAAATGGCGGTTGCTTGGTCAGGCACCATATTGGTTCGATGACCTGCAATAAAAGATTCTAAAATCGCATCTTCATGCATGGAAAATGTTGAAAACACCAAGGTTGCGATCCCCTTTTCAGCATTGATGATTGGGAAATCCGCATCTGGTGTAAAGGCAATAGAGGGCATTTCTTCTGTTTTAAAATAACGATCCATGCAGCGGAACTCACTTTCTTCATCGGTTCCAATAATCAACCGCACGCGTTTTGTAAATTCTACGCCTGCTTCTTTTACCATGTTCAAAGCCGTCCATGCGGCAATTGTCGGACCTTTGTCGTCGATCGTGCCTCTGCCATAAAGTCGACCATTTTCAATTTCTCCACCAAATGGAGCTTTTGTCCATCCACTTCCCACTGGCACAACGTCAACGTGCCCTAAAATACCGAGCAATTCTTCACCTTGCCCAATCTCAAGATGCCCTCCAATGTCCCCTACATTTTTTACTGAATAGCCTTGAGTTTTTCCTTTTTTTAAAAACCAATCCAATGCCTGTTTAACTTCTTTTCCAAAAGGAGCCGTTGGTGTTGTGTCGTCACTTAACACGCTGGGAATCGCCACTAATTCCTGTAATTCTCTCAGCATGGTCTCTTTGCGTTTGTTAGCTTCTAGCAGCCAATCCATGGTTCACACTCCTTTTTGTTATGGCTATTGTACACCTTTTTCCATCAAATTAAAGAATTTGTGACAATTTGCATAAAAAATTCTGTCTTTCTATTGTTATTTTTGTGTAAAGATAGAGGGAAATCCTAGAATTCGATATGTTTTTCCGGTATACTGGAATTGTCAGACTAGTCAAATTGACACACTATTTTAGGAAAAGGGGCTGTCTTTGGCATCAATCATAAACCAGCTGTATAAATCTCAGCCTATCGTCCGCTAGTCTTTGCCAATGGGAAAAAAGATGAAGGAGTGGTTCTATTATTATGAAACCCACAACCGATCGCATGCTCATTCGAATTAAAGATATGTATAAGTACATTCTCGACAACGGGACTGTAACGACGCAAGATCTTGTCGATGAATTCGGCATCACTCCTCGCACCATTCAAAGAGATTTGAATGTGTTAGCCTTTAACGACTTGGTGACCAGCCCAACTCGAGGCAAATGGACAACGACGCAACGGAAAGTGAAAATGACGTCTTAAACAATTTCCTAAACGAAGAAAATGACCGCAGCTATGCGGTCATTTTCTTTGTTTTAAACTAGTTACTTCTTCTTCCGTTAAATGACGGTATTCTCCAAGACCAAGCTCTGGATCAAGACTCAGAGGTCCCATCGACAAACGTTTCAAATAAACTACCCGCTTGCCGACACTTTCGAACATCCGTTTAACTTGATGGAATTTGCCTTCAGTAATCGTCAATTCGATTTTAGATTCGGCACCAGTCTCAATTATATTTAAACTAGCTGGCTTCGTCACGTAACCATCGTCGAGCGCTACACCTTTTTTGAATGCTTCTGCATCCTCTTCTGTGACTTGTCCTTCAATTACTGCAAAGTAAGTTTTGTCTACATGCTTTTTGGGTGATAATAATTCATGGGCTAACTTGCCGTCATTCGTCAGCAACAAAAAACCTTCAGTATCTTTGTCCAGTCGCCCAACCGGAAACGGCTCGAAATGCTGTTCTTGTTCTCCCAATAAATCGATTACCGTTTGGTCGTATTTATCTTCGGTTGCAGAGATGACGTCTTGCGGCTTGTTCATCAGCAAGTAGATAAACTCAGTATAAACAACCGCTTCGCCTTCTACTGCTACTTGATCTGTCTGTTCATCTACATGTATTTTTGGATCACGGACAATTTCCCCGTTCACTTCCACTGCAGTTGATTTCAGTAGGATTTTAACTTCTTTTCTAGAGCCAAAACCCATATTCGAAAGGAATTTATCTATGCGCATTGTGTCACTCCTAAAAGCCTAATTTCCGAGAAATTTTCGTTATTTTTGATCCCATTAACTTTTGTGCTAGTCCTGTTTTCAGTCCAAGATAACCATAAACAACTATTCCCACACCACCAACTAAAAGTAAGCGCAACATTGATAATAATTTATTGTCCATGCCTATAAATAGATCTAATCCCGACATCGCTAAGAAAACCGCTCCCGCCATAATCACGTTTAAGATGACGATTAAAATAACACGTCTTCCAACCATTTGCGAACGGTAATTCATGGTTTTAGCGATGACCACCATGTTCATACCAATCGCTACTAAATAGCCAATAATCGTTGCAGCAATAGCACCGTCTGTTTCAAAGCGTTCGATCAACGGTGTATTTAATACTGCTTTTAATAATAAACCTATCGACAAGTTGATAATAATCCATTTTTGTTTGTTAATCCCTTGTAAAATAGAAGCGGTGACTGGGAAAGCCGAAAATAAAATTGCTACTGGTAAATAATGTGCCAGGATTTCAGATCCAACATCACTGACCTCGTAAAAGACATGGTATAACTCATCAGACAGCATCGTCATACCGATAACAGCCGGTAATGTCAAGAATAGTAGTAACTGTATTGATTGATCGAGTGTTCGCGATACTTGAAGATATTCACGACGCGTAAAATGTTTGGTGATCAATGGAATCAATGCCATTGAAAAGCCAGTTGCGAGCATCACAGGAATCATGACTAGCTTATGAGCAGTCAAATTTAAAATTCCAAGAAGATCGATTTCAGAGACATTCCCACCCGAGCTCATCGCTCGGTTAAATGTCATCAAATCAACAAATTGGAATAACGGATTGGCAATTCCTAGGAAAATAACTGGAACCGCGTAAATCAAAATCTCCTTGTACATATCACGTAACTTTACATCGTACGATTCAACGGAGTTCGCTAACAGACGATTATATTCAGGCTTTTTCTTTTTCCAGAAATAGGCTAGCGTCACAACACCACCAAGTGCCCCAACTGCAGCTGACAACACAGCAAATTGAATCGCCGTTTTTGGTGTACCTCCGAAGATATAAATTACTGCATAAGATCCGCCTAACAGGAAAATAATACGAACGATTTGCTCCACTAACTGTGAAACAGCGGTCGGCATCATGTAATTATAGCCTTGGAAAAATCCTCTCCACAAACTCATAAACGGCACGACAATTAATGCAAAGCTGACCCAGCGAATGGCTTCAGTAATGTCGCCTACTGAATAAATAAGCTCATCTTCAGAAATGGTGATGCGCGCTAGTGGTTCTGCGAAGATGTAAAGTAAAAGAAACGACACAAAACCAGTAATCATCATTGTCAAAAGACCTGACTTTAATAATCGCCTGCCGGTTTCATAATCACCGAGAGAATTGTATTTCGCGGTAAATTTCGAGAACGCAATCGGTGCACCGGAAATAGCCAGTGCCAGCATCAAGTTATACGGGATATACGCATATTGATAAAGTCCGATATTGTCTTTTCCTACCATGCTATAAAACGGGATGATATAAAGAACGCCAAGGATTTTCGATAAAAATAGACCCAAGGTTAAGATGGCTGTACCTTTAATTAATGATGACATTTTACACTTCCTGACTTGTTCGTGATAAAAACAATCTACACGATAGTTTACACCTATAGAAGAAATTACTCAACGTGTTTCGCTGCATCGTGTATACTTGAGAGAAAAACGAAAGCGAGTTCTTATTCTATGTATGACGTTATAATCATAGGCGGAGGTTCCTCCGGCTTAATGGCATCTATTGCCGCAGCTTCGATTAACCAAAAAGTATTGCTGATCGAAAAAGGTAAAAAATTAGGAAAAAAATTAATTATATCTGGCGGTGGACGTTGCAACGTCACCAATCGATTGCCACTCGATGAAATTGTTAAACACATTCCAGGGAATGGACGTTTTCTTCATAGCCCCTTTTCTGTATTCGATAACGAAGATATTATTTCCTTCTTTGAAGGACTTGGTGTTGCCCTAAAAGAAGAAGACCATGGCCGCATGTTTCCCGTTTCTAATCGGGCACAGGACGTAGCAGATGCCATGTTTAAAGAAATGGAACGACTCAACGTCACCATTTTATTGGATTCACCTGTGAAAAAATTATTAATGACCGATGAAAAAGTAACCGGTGTTCGTCTGCACACAGGTGAAGAATATACGGCGAAAGCAGTAGTTGTAGCGGTTGGAGGCAAAGCCGTGCCACAAACTGGCTCTACTGGAGACGGCTACCCGTGGGCAGAAAAAGCAGGTCATTTGGTGACAGAGCTTTATCCAACTGAAGTACCCCTTTTATCAAAAGAACCGTTTATCGTCAGTCGCGAGCTTCAAGGTTTGGCTTTACGCGATGCCGCTGTAACCGTATTAAACAAAAAAGGCAAAGTGCTTGTCACACATCAAATGGATATGCTGTTTACGCATTTTGGATTGAGCGGTCCTGCAATTTTGCGTTGTAGCCAATACGTTGTCAAAGAAATGAAAAAAAATGGTGGTCACCCAGTTGAAATGCGTATCAATACCTTGCCAGATGAAAATGCAGAATCTGCCTTTCAGCTGTTAAACAGTATGATGAAAGACGAACCCAAAAAATCATTGAAAAATGTTTGGAAAAGTTTAGCGCAAGAACGTTGGTTGCTGTTTCTTATGGGGCGTGCAGAAATTGATCCATTACTGACTGGTGCCGAATTGCCAAGTGACAAAGTACGCGCAATGGCTCAACAGCTAACCGCTTTTACAATGTTTGTTAACGGTACACAATCGATTGAAAAAGCGTTTGTTACGGGTGGCGGTGTATCGATCAAAGAAATCGAACCCAAAACGATGGCTTCTAAAAAGAAACCTGGATTGTATTTCTGTGGTGAAATTTTAGATATTCACGGCTACACGGGTGGCTACAATATCACGTCTGCATTAGTCACAGGCAACGTAGCCGGACAAAGCGCAGCACAATTTGCCAAAGAAAGTTAAAGAGAAGGCGGAGGTTAAACGCTATGGGTGACGTAACCGAGTATGTTCTGTTGCTAGTCTACTCCCTTCCACTGCTCATCATTTTCGGCGCCTTGTTAATTGGGCGTGCTTTTGGTAAAAAGAAAAAGAGTTAGTTTTCAAACAAATAAGAAGTGTCTATTTTGAATAACCTGCTCTAAGTGATTGCTTTTCACTCGTTCTCTTAAAAGCCCTTAGTCTATTTTTTGTACCATTAAATCACATTAAAGCTTATGTCCTATCAAAATTGGCCAAAGCCGTTCATAAAGACAAACAAGCTACTGGTAACAACACAAAAGAGGCAGACCGGAACTTCTCCGATCTGCCTCTTTTGTTATTCGCTTTAATAAATGCTACCGGAAGACTCCGCTTTTCTTTGTCTAGACTTTGTCTTCCAGCTCCTCGAGTCTTAAGTCAGCCCGACTGTGTGGCAAAACGCCACTTCGCCAGTCTGTCTTAAGCTTATCGGAGCTACCGGAAGACTCCGCTTTTCTTTGTCTAGACTTTGTCTTCCAGCTCCTCGAGTCTTAAGTCAGCCCGGCTGTGTGGCAAAACGCCACTTCGCCAGTCTGCCTTAAGCTTGTCGGAGCTACCGGAAGACTCCGCTTTTCTTTGTTAGCCTACTACGATGTTAACCAATTTCCCTGGAATGACGATGACTTTACGTACTTGTTTACCTTCTGTCGCTTTCTGGACTTGTTCGTCTGCAAGTGCAGCTGTTTCTAGTTGTTCTTTTGAGCTGTCTTTAGCGATTGACAGCTTAGTTTTTACTTTGCCGTTTACTTGAACTACAACTTCGACTTCATCGTCGACCATTTTCGATTCATCGAATTGCGGCCAATTTTCGTAAGAAATAGATCCTTCATGACCCAATTTCTGCCACAGTTCTTCTGCTACGTGAGGTGCGATTGGCGACAGTAATTTCACAAAGCCTTCTACGTATTCTTTCGGAATCGAATCGACTTTGTAGCCTTCATTGATGAACATCATCATTTGTGAAATAGCCGTGTTAAAACGGAGCCCTTCAAAATCGTCCGTGACTTTTTTCACGGTTTGATGATAAACTTTTTCCATTTTGCCATCGTTTGTGTCCGTGACTTTCGCACTCAATTGATCTTCATCCATCAACAAGCGCCAAACGCGATCTAGGAATCGACGAGAGCCATCTAGTCCGTTTGTCGACCAAGCAATTGATGCTTCAAGAGGTCCCATAAACATTTCGTACATGCGCAATGTATCTGCTCCGTGACTTTCGATGATTTGGTCTGGATTCACAACATTGCCTTTTGATTTCGACATTTTTTCGTTGCCTTCGCCCAGAATCATACCTTGGTTAAACAATTTCTGGAAAGGTTCTTTTGTTGAAACCACACCGATATCGTAAAGCACTTTATGCCAGAAACGGGCATACAGCAAATGAAGCACTGCATGCTCTGCACCGCCGATATAAACATCGACCGGCAACCAGCGTTTCAATAGTTCTGGGTCTGCCAACATTTCGTCATTCGTTGGATCGATAAAGCGCAAGTAATACCAGCAGCTTCCTGCCCATTGTGGCATTGTGTTGGTTTCGCGGCGCCCTTTCATGCCTGTTTCTGGATGAACAATATTGACCCAGTCCGTAATATTAGCAAGCGGTGATTCGCCAGTTCCACTTGGCTTAATATCCGTCGTTACCGGCAACATCAATGGCAAATCTTTTTCTTCAACCGGTGTCATCGTGCCGTCTTCCCAGTGGATGATTGGAATCGGCTCGCCCCAGTAACGTTGACGGCTAAACAACCAGTCACGCAAGCGGTACGTAATTTTCTTGTCGCCGACTTTCTTGTCAACTAGCCATGCAATGGCTTTTTCGATTGCTTCTTTTTTGTTCAATCCATTAAGGAAATCAGAATTGATCAATTCACCATCGCCAGCATAGGCCTCTTCTTTGATATTGCCACCTGATACAACTTCCACAATTGGCAAATCGAATTGCTGAGCAAATTCATAATCGCGCTCGTCGTGAGCAGGAACCGCCATGATGGCACCTGTTCCATAAGTTGCCAATACATAATCGGCAATCCAAATCGGCATTTTCTCACCACTCGCTGGATTTGTTGCATAAGCGCCTGTGAATACACCTGATTTGTCTTTCGCCAAATCAGTACGTTCCAAATCACTTTTCGTTTTAACGTCATCAATGTATTTTTCAACAGCCTGTTGTTGTTCTGCTGTTGTAATCGCAGCTACTAATTTATGTTCAGGGGCTAGTACCGCATAAGTCGCACCAAAAATCGTATCCGGGCGTGTCGTAAATGCGCGGAAAGAATGTTCCGTGTCTGCGACTTGAAATTCCAGTTCTGCGCCTTCTGATTTACCAATCCAGTTGCGTTGCATATCTTTCAAGCTTTCTGGCCAATCCAAGTCTTCCAAATCTTCAAGAAGACGATCTGCATAATTTGTAATACGCAACACCCATTGGCGCATTGGACGACGCTCAACCGGATGACCTCCACGTTCTGATTTGCCATCAATGACTTCTTCATTTGCAAGAACCGTACCGAGTGCCGGGCACCAGTTAACCGCTACTTCGTCAACATACGCCAGTCCTTTATTATACAGTTGAATAAAAATCCATTGTGTCCATTTGTAATAAGACGGATCTGTCGTGCTAATCTCACGATCCCAGTCATATGAAAATCCAAGTTCTTGAATTTGACGTTTAAAAGTTTCAATGTTTTTAGCTGTAAATTCAGCTGGGTCATTTCCAGTATCCAGTGCATATTGCTCTGCCGGTAGACCAAATGCGTCCCAGCCCATTGGGTGAAGAACGTTGTACCCTTGCATGCGTTTGACACGACTTAAAATGTCCGTCGCCGTATAGCCTTCTGGATGTCCTACGTGAAGTCCAGCACCTGATGGATACGGGAACATATCTAGTGCATAAAATTTTGGTTTTGATGGGTCATCCACCATTTTAAACGTCTTATTATCTTGCCAATATTTTTGCCATTTTTTCTCAACTAGTTTGTGATTGAATGTCATTTCCGATTCCTCCTCAAAATAAAAAAATCCCGTCCCTTAAAAATAAGGGACGGGATTTTCCCGCGGTACCACCCAAATTAGCGATTGCTCGCTCAACTTGATTCCTTAACGCGGAAAACGGTGTATCTTACTTAGTTTCACATACACGGACTCCAAGGCGAGTTCACTTGCGCATTTTACCAGCTTGCACCTACCGCCGGCTCTCTGTCAAAAATACACAAACTACTAGTCCTCTTCACTGTCATTGGTTATTGTCTCTATTTTAGACGAAGCGCTGTTTTTTCGCAATAGCTTAAGAAACTTTGACGTTTTCCGTATTCAACGGTGCGTCTGTAGAATCGATGATATCTTGAACAGTAAAGCCTTCAAATACCTCTGACAACACTAAACCACCTTTTGTTACTTCAATCACTGCACGCTCTGTGATGATTTTGTTGACTACGCCTTTGCCAGTTAACGGCAAATCACATTGTTTTTTGATTTTAGCAGACCCGTCTTTTGACACATGATCCATAATGACAATGACTTTTTTGGCACCATGCACTAAATCCATCGCTCCGCCCATGCCTTTAATCATTTTACCAGGAATCATCCAGTTGGCTAAGTCGCCATTTTCAGCTACTTCCATTCCACCAAGAATGGCGACATCAATATGTCCGCCGCGAATCATCGCAAAAGATTCCGCACTGGTAAAGAAAGACGATCCTGGGATTGTCGTTACGGTTTCTTTTCCAGCATTGATCAAATCCGGATCTACATTGTCTTCAGTCGGATAAGGGCCGATTCCTAAAAGCCCATTTTCTGATTGAAGCACAACACTTTTGTTATCGGAAATGAAATTCGCTACCAAAGTCGGCATACCGATTCCTAAGTTAACGTAATCGCCATCGTTGATTTCTTTTTCAGCGCGTTTTGCAATGCGTTCTCTGACTAATTGTTTATCCAATATTTCTCCACCCTCTCTTAAACAGTGCGTGTTGTAAGACGTTCGATGCGTTTTTCTTGGTCTGCTTGAAGCAAGCCTTGTACATAAATGCTTGGCGTTTGAACGTGATTCGGATTGATGTCACCGATTTCCACGATTTCTTCTACTTCCGCAATGGTAATTTTTCCAGCTGCTGCAGCAAGCGGATTGAAGTTTTGTGCTGTTTTGTTGTAAATCAAGTTCCCCATCTTATCGGCTTTATGTGCTCTCACTAAAGCAAAGTCAGCTCTTAAAGCGTGCTCTAGTACGTGTTCTTTGCCGTCAAACTCACGAATTTCTTTGCCTTCTGCAACTGTTGTGCCTACGCCAGCTGGTGTAAAGAAAGCTGGAATTCCGGCTCCGCCTGCGCGCATTTTTTCAGCAAGTGTTCCTTGCGGAGTCAATTCAACTTCGATTTCGCCCGACAATACTTGACGTTCGAATTCTTTGTTTTCACCCACATAAGAACCAATCATTTTTTTTATTTGTTTGTTTTTAAGTAGCAGTCCCAGGCCCCATTCGTCTACACCGCAGTTATTGGAAATGACGGTCAGATTGGTTATCCCTTTATCAACTAGTGCTAAAATAAGTTGTTCAGGTATGCCTACTAACCCAAAACCGCCCACCATAATTGTGGCACCGTCTTGAATTTGTTCAACTGCCTCTTTTGCAGAACTGTAAATCGGTTTCATTCCATTATGCCTCCTCTGACTCATCAACTAAAAAGTAATTAGTAAAACGCTTCCATAACTAATTTAAACAAACTATCGCACTAAACGCAATATTCATAAATATCGGCGCTACATTTCACTAGCATTGTTGATCGTTTCCACGGCATGCTACAATGTTGTTTAAGGAGTTGTTACGAGTGAATACAGAATTTCCTTTTTCATCTGATGGAAAACGTTATTATACATGGAATCGCCATTTGCGCGATCATTTTGGTTTTAAGGTTATGAAAATCGCGTTAGATGCGGGGTTTGATTGTCCGAACCGGGATGGTACCGTTGCACACGGCGGTTGTACATTTTGCAGTGTCGCAGGTTCTGGTGATTTTGCCGGAGACCGTGTGGACTCGATTCCTGAGCAATTTGATCAAATCAAAGAAAAAATGCATCGCAAGTGGAAAGATGCCAAGTACATGGCATATTTTCAAGCTTATACCAATACACATGCCCCTTTGCCTGTTATCAAAGAAAAGTTTGAAGCGGCACTTGAGCAAGAAAATGTTATCGGGTTAAGCATCGCAACGCGTCCGGACTGTTTGCCAGACGATGTCGTAGATTATTTAGCCGAATTAAACGAACGAACGTATTTATGGGTTGAACTTGGCTTGCAAACGGTTCATGAGCGAACGGCCCTTTTGGTCAACCGTGCGCATGATTTTGAAGCTTATATCGAGGGCGTAACGAAATTACGCACGCGCGGCATCCGGGTATGTACACATATTATCAACGGTTTGCCACTTGAAGACCGTGACATGATGATGGAAACTGCGCGTGAAGTGGCTAAACTTGATGTCCAAGGCATTAAAATCCACTTGTTGCATTTATTAAAAGGCACACCGATGGTCAAGCAATATGAAAAAGGCATGGTCGAGTTTCTTGAAAAGCAAGAATACATTAACTTAGTCGCCGACCAACTTGAAGTGTTGCCACCTGAAATGGTCGTGCAACGCATTACAGGGGATGGCCCGATAGATTTAATGATTGGTCCGATGTGGAGCGCAAACAAATGGGAAGTCTTAAACGGCATCGATGCAGAACTCGCACGCCGCGAAAGTTGGCAAGGTAAACGGGCTACAGGGAGTGTGACTTCATGACGGTACAACGTGTATTGCCTTTTACGAAATCATTGCTTGAACAAGTGGTCTCTTCTGGAGACATAGTCATTGACGGCACTGCTGGCAACGGACATGATACACACTTTCTTGCAGGTTTAACTGGAGCAACCGGAAAAGTTTTCGCTTTTGATATTCAAGCAGAAGCGATTGACGCGACACGAATTCGCGTGCAAGACGTTGACCACGTCGAACTTATTCATGACAGCCATGCCAAAATAAAAGACTATGTGTCAGAGCCCATTGCAGCTGCTGTTTTCAATCTTGGCTATTTGCCAAAAGGCGATCACAGCATTATTACGAAAGCAAAAAGTACGCTCTCTGCTCTCAAACAATGTTTAGACCTTTTGAAAATAAATGGCGTATTGCTAGTAGTTGTATACAGTGGACACGAAGGCGGCAGTGAGGAACGGGATGCTGTTATGGAATTCGTTTCCTCGCTCCCGCAAAAAACGTTTGATGTGCTAAAATACGAATTTATCAACCAACAACATTCCCCCCCTTTTTTATTAGCCATTGAAAAAAAACATGCAAGCAATTAAAAAAGCAGAAAAGAGCACTTGCTCTTTTCTGTTTTTTAAACTTAGTTTTCTATTCCTTCTTTTTCCGGCGG
The DNA here is from genome assembly GCF_002009235.1 of Planococcus faecalis. NCBI lineage: Bacteria > Bacillati > Bacillota > Bacilli > Caryophanales > Caryophanaceae > Planococcus > Planococcus faecalis. The sequence goes on along the minus strand of NZ_CP019401.1, from coordinate 1,268,889 downwards.
ATTTGCTAGTAACGCCGCCACAATACCGAGTAGTGGGAAAATCATAATAGCCCATAACACTTCTTTATATCCGCCAAAGAAATCGTAAAATAAGCCGAACGGTAACGGTCCGAGAGCAGAACCAATGACCATAAAGGCCATTGAAATACCGGTAATGCTACCAAGGTATTGTCGACCGAAATAATTCGGCCATACAACACTCAGAGTTACCCGTTCAATTCCCAACATAAAGCCCCATACAACCGCAAACAGAATCGCGCCTGAAAACAGGTCCGCTTCTTTTAATAAAAAAATTGAGGCGATTTCCCCAACGAATACAAAAGCTAACATCCACTGCACACGTATTTTATCAAGCAAGTAACCTGCTAGAAACGTTACTGGAAAACCGATAATCGCCATTAAACTCAAGACAGTCGCAGCTGTTTCAGGTGCTAACGATTGAATTGAAAAAATAGACACCAAATGGAAAGTCATTCCCGTATTAACCAAAGCAGGAACCACTACACAAAACAACAAGAGCCAAAAAGAGCGGGTCTTTTTCGCTTCTTTTACTGTCCAACTACTATCTGAAGATAACGGCTTTTGTTGATCCTCATCTCTTACTAGAGGTCCATTATCTGGAAGCAAGCCGATATCTTCTGGTTGATTTCGGATAAAGAAAAATGCTAAAGGTGTAAAAAACAGGACAATGGATGCGCCAAGAATTTGCCAAGTCGTCCGCCAGCCATATGCTTCAATTAACCAAACATTGATCAACGGAAATGCAGCCGATCCAATCATCCCACCTAATGCAGCTAACCCAAGTGCACGACCTCGTTTTTGTATAAACCATTGTGGTACCAACGCATTTGGTACGAGCGTCATTGATCCTTGACCAAACAACCGTATAGCGAAAAACCCCATAAACAACATCACCCAATTGATAACAAAGCTATTAAATATACTGGCTGCTGCTAAAATTAAGGATACCGCAATTGCCATTTTTCGCGCACCGACTTTATCAATCATTCGACCGATAATAAACAATAAAAACCCTGCAAGAAGTGTCGCTGAAGAATAAATACCGGACACGGTTGAGCGGCTCCAGCCAAATTCTTCTATGTAATAATCAATAAAAATGGCATTTGAATAAGTTTGTCCAGGTCCAGAAAAAAAGTGAGACAATCCTGCGAGAATGACAATAACCCAGCCGTAATAAAATGGTGTCTGGATAACACCATTTCCATTAATCCTTTTTTCTTTTGTTTTCTTCACAACAACCCTCCTCCAAAGAAAAAAGAGCCCCTTTGAGCTCTTTTTATCCGTTCTATTATTTTACAATTAACACTGGGCAATTTGCACGTTTTACCACTTTATGGCTAACACACAAAAGAGACCTTGCCCCATTAACAGGCAAGGTCTTTTTAAGTGATTTAAAGCTAAACTATTATTTTAAATTCTTTTTAATATACTGCACAACTTTGCGAAGTTCTGTTGCGCTCGGACGTCCATAAGGGCTTGTTTGCTGCTGTTGATAAAGAATATTCCCTTTTTCATCAAGCAAATAATGAGCAGCTTCCCCGTGAATTCCATGATCTTCATATGGTGCATCTTCTCCGTGGTAATAAGCTCCGTACTGCTCTAATAAATCTGTTGTAAGGTCAGACAGGAGTGGAAAACTTAAGCTATGCTCATTTTTCATCCCTAACGAATTTTCTTGGCTATCTGTTGATAGAGCCGTAAAATAAACGCCTTTTCCTTCAAAATAAGAAAGGCTTTCTTCAATTTCTTTTAAATCTTGGTTACATACTGGGCACCACGATCCTCTGAAAAAGACCAAAAATCTCCAACCTGGACGATCCGTCAAATCTTGTTCCAAAGAATAAGTACCGCCTTCTGCTAATGGTAATTCAAATTGTGGTGCTTTATCACCGAGGTGTAATGTTGTCATAGGTAGTTTCCTCCTTATTTTTAAAACGCAATCAAGTGAACGTTATTTCCACTTTAACAATCCAGTTAAATCATCAAATACATAATCCGGCTCTAGATCGAGTTCTTCAACTGGCATCCCTTTTCGGTTGATCCAAGCTGTTTGGAATCCAAAACTTTTCGCACCTGATACATCCCAGCCATTAGACGACATGAAAAGAACTTCATGACTTTCGATTCCAAGTTGTTCTAATGCATATTGATAAGATGCCGGTGTTGGTTTAAATTCTTTCACGTCATCAATACTCAATACTTGATCAAACAACTCTTCTAAACCTGCATTTTTAACTAATGGATCCAGCATATCGTGAGAGCCATTTGAAAAAACCACTAAGTTTTTATCTTTTAACTGCGTAAGAACTTCTTTCGATTCTGAGTAAAGCGGTAAATGCAGATATGAAGCTAATAATTTTTGCTCGTTTTCTTTACTTGGCTGCAAGTCATTTTCGTTCAGTGCATATTTTAATGCATCATGTGTAATGGCATAGAGCGTGGCATAATTGCCCATCAGCTGGCGCAACATAAAATATTCCACTTGCTTGGATCTCCATGTTTGACTGATTTTCTCGCCGTAACCTGGATATAATTCCTCGCATTCTCTTTTTATTGCCGTAACATCGAACAAGGTTCCGTATACATCGAACACGAAGGCTTTGATTGAACTGTTCACTCTACATCCTCCTTTTGATGATTCTGCAAACATCGACTATACATGTATGTACAATTGGCTGACCTACAATACTGTCTCTTCTCTTTATACCCAAAGCCAGTCGGATTAATCGGAAATCAGCAAGTTAATCTAAATGTAAAATAAAAAACCCGATCGTTGGCACTTTTAAAAGTGCCAACGATCGGGTTTAATCTCTCATTTATTAAAATTAGTTTAGAAATAATTCATCGGATCCACTGCATTTGAGCGAGCCCCATTCCAAGAGCCAATATGGACTTCAAAATGAAGGTGAGGTCCGGTAGAACGTCCTGTGCTACCGACTAATCCTACATTTTGGCCTTGTGAGACTGCTTGACCAGCTGAAACGTTAATAGCGCTCATATGACCGTATACAGTTGCATACGATTGACCATTGATTGAATGGGTCAAAATTACAACGTTACCGTAGCCGCCCATATTACCTGCAAAGGAAACATAACCAGATGCCGCGGCAGAAATTGGTGTACCCGTTACATTGGCTATGTCTTGTCCGAGATGCGATTCAGCACCGTCGCCAATATCCCGTCCACCAAAGCCAGACGAGTATCGTCCAGAAACGGGTCTAATAAATATCGCGCTAGATGAAGGTGCAGGTGCAGTTTCCACTTTTTCAGGCGCGCTCACAACCGGGCTTGATGTTTCGGGCTTACTCGCTGTTTCAGCTTTGGCGCTAGTTTTAGCTTGTGCTTCACGCGCTGCTTGTGCACGGGCTTCTTCTTTTGCAGTAGCATCTGCTTGTGCTTGTGCTCTTGCTTCTGCTGCAGCTTTCTCAGCAGCTATTTTTCGTTGACGTTCTTCTTCTGCTTTTCTGGCAATTTCAGCTAAACGTGCTTGTTCGTTCATGATTTGCTTTTCTAAATCAGCGCTAATTTCGATAGCTTCTGTGCGTTTATTTTCTAAACCGCCTTTTTCTGTTGCTAATCGTTGCTGTTCAGTTTCTAAGTTCCGAACAAAACCTGCTTGCTCTGTTTTTTTACTACCTAAAGATGCTTTTAACCCAACTAATTCCGAACGGCGTAATTCTTGTTCAGCTAGCTTGGATTCTACTTGTTCTTTTTGTTCCGCTAGCAGTTCTTTATCTGCTGCTTGTTCGCGCATGATTTCTCGGTCTGCTTCGATCAATGTATTGACTGCAGAAAATCGATCAATAAAATCTACGAAACTGTTTGCGCCAAGTAGAACGTCAATGTAATCTACAGAGCCGCCACTCAATTGAATTGCACGCGCTCGTTCTTTCAATAACTGTGTGCGTTCCTCAATTTTTCGTTCCAGCTCTACAATTGATTTTTTTAGCTCATCAATTTCTATTTTCGTTTGATCAATTTCTGCTTGGACATTGTTAATGTTTGCTTCTGTATCATTGATTTGCGTATTCAAATCTGCAATTTTTGATGCAAGCTGCTCTAGCTTTGATACATTTTGAGTGATTTGCCCTACTTTTTCATTAATACCTGCATTCAATTCACTTTGCTGTTGTTGTGTTTCTTGCTGTTTTTGCTCTAATTCACTTAGTGTATCCGCGTTAGCTGTTGGTATCAATATTGATAAGGCTAATACAGAGGATAAACTAGTTACCATCCATTTTGAAATCACGTGTTTAATCCCCTCTCGAATCTTTCTAATGTTTTAATCTCTGTATGTCTTATGTATATAAGTGTAAATCGTATAGGTTTCTTCGAAAATTGCGACTCGCTCAGTATACCAGCTAGGAACCTCTATACTGTTACAGCAATATTTCTTTTTCTTCTAATAATGAAATATTTTTGTAATATATTAGAAATTATAATAATCAGAATTTTACACCTACTTAAAACTACTTATTGTTTTACATTAGTTGTTCGAGAAAAAAAGAATTTTAAAATTTCTTTACCTTATTATCAACATGAACTAATAAGAAAAGAAGCTCTCATTAGAGCTCCTTTTTGTTCCGTAATAAGCGATAGTTTTTTACTTATATTTGCTTAAAAGTTCTTCAGGAATATGACAGTAATCATCTGGGCATCTAGTCAACCGATCTTGATGTTCTTCTGCACTTTTTACGTAATTTGTAAGCGCCCGTACCTCAACTACGATAAGGTCGTAATCGCTTCTCTCGCGAAGAAATGCCTCTGCTTCTTCTAAGTGCTGAGGCTTTTCACTGTATACACCCGTTCTGTATTTCTCACCAATGTCCTGCCCTTGTTTGTTTAAACTGTATGGATCGATAATTTCAAATAAATAGCTCATTAATTCTTGGCATGTCACAATGGCTGGATCAAATGCTGTCTTCACACATTCGGCGTAGCCATCGTAATCTCCTTCACGTATAGGACTTGTTCCGTTAGCCCTTCCCGCTTCTGTAAATATGACACCAGGCAAAGTTTTAATAAAAGCTTCTACTCCCCATAAACATCCACCCGCAATATATAACACTTCCATGTTGTACCTCCTAGTAGTTTTTAATATAACTTCGATTGTTCCAATAACATAAGCGAAAAAAATGATTCTGTTAATGGATCATATGTAAACTCAATGAAACAGGTTAAATTATATAATAGCGCTTAGTTTCTCCCATTCTTCTCTCAATATACCCATTTTGATGGCCTCAAAATACTGTCCTTCTACTGTTCGGGCATTTCTAATACGCGCTTCTATAATCATCCCCATTCGTTCGGCCACTATTATCATTCGTTCGTTTCGGGACCAGGTTGACATTCCCAATCTATGTAATTCTGTTGATTCAAAAAGAAAATCAATCCAGAGTTTGTAAGCTTCCGAACCATATCCACCATTCCAATAGTCTTTATCGTAAATCACAATTCCGGTCTCGAGCCAGTTTGTATTCTTATCTATCCAGTAGGCACCCACATAGCCAATCACTTTTCCCTCAGCTCTTATCACAAGAGAAGCTGGAACTCCTGTTGCAATCTCTTTTTCATTTAGCCAGTGTTTGCGATGTTCTTCCTTTGTTATTCGCTTTTCGGGTATGTAAGGTCCATTCCATTTTTTCGCTTCTTGTTCCTTTTCTTCAAATCTCCAAAAATACAAATCATCCAAGTTTGCTTCCCTATTTCCTAGTAATTCAACTTTTCTTCCAATTATCTTTATCATAGTTATGGTTCAGCCTCTCTTCCTGTAATCATATGTTCATTTTGTTAGCCCTTTCAAATAGAATTGAACTGTTTACTTTCTATCTAAGAAGTTATATTTAACTCCCTTTATTGCATTAATTTCAGACAAATACTCATAAGCAAGAAGAAGCAATAATGGCTTTTTGGTTTTAGAATCTCTACTATTCTTCCTTCGTCCTCGATTCTAGACATTAGTCTATCTGACTTGGGGAACTTAAAGACGATTTCTTCATTTACTATTAAAATATCATTATCCCAACCAGTGCTATTCGTTTGCACTTTATTTAGTGGTAAATCCGGAAACCTATTTTCTACAAAACTAACATGTCTTCCTTGGTCATAAGTGTCTTCCTCCATATTTAATCCCCTTCTGATAATCCACAATTTGTAAACCACTTAACCGACTTCTGCTGTCATTTCCGGCTTCTTATTGCTGAAAAATCAAATAGGAAGCTCCTTTAACCGATAGTCCAGTCCCATATTGATATACCACTCATTTAGGCCGGTCCATAGATCTTCACAAAGGAAATAAAATTTTTCTTTGTCTTGCAGCTGCCCTTCCGTGATGAAATTCAAGAGTTTTTTGTATCCTGAAGGAATGGATGCCAGTTCCACAGATTCTTTAAATGTTCTGGCTCTTGTAGTGTAAAATGTCTTATTTGCAAGCCCAATCAGTTTCGCACTTTGCCAGAGCAAATCTCTTGCACCTATATCTAGATAATTTAAGTTGCCACTGCTGTAATTATTTCTTATTTTCGCAATGGTTTCATAAGGCTCCCAGACCATGAACTCTTTCATAATATCTCGCCTATTAGCATCCAATGCTTCAAAAGGAAGGTCTTTAACTTGCTCGAATAAATGGGTGGGATCATGAATCGGAAGGATATGAATAAACACACCAGCCTTAATCGCCCATGAATCGTCCACTTCTTTTGCTTGTTTGATAAATGTACGATGGTCTTTTGTACTGAGTTCGATTTTGAATTTGTCGTAGATAAATTCAAAGCTCTCTAACTGATTGGCAACTTTTGTAATGACATGCAATTCGATGTCTGAAAACGGTCCATCCGTTTTTAAAGCGATAGATCCATAAGCACCGATGGCCAATATGGCATCCCCGTGTGCAACGAGCAGCCTCTCTTTTATCGTGTGTATCATTTCTAACTTTTCTTTTCTCGTCGTTGAAACCGGATAGGCTAGCATGTTGTTGCCTCCATTCTAAATTCTTTCATACACCTTACCCGCAACGAAAAGAACATGCTAAGTCCTCTCGAAAAAAATGGCGTAGTTTCTATAATACTATATCCAAAATTTTCTTTTAACGCTATTTATTTTCCATTAATTTCACGTATAATAAGAATAATCAAATTTCTCGATAAATCGAAGTCCCCCAAGATTTATCTTCCATCGGAAAGGAACTGCTGACATGATAACTAGTCCAATTTGATCACCCCTTCAATAGAAATCATTTAAGAAATGAACTCTTGGGGGAACTTATTTATGAAACTGAATCGAAATTTTAACTTATTGCTGACCGGGCAATCGCTTGCCAACATCGGCGATGTCTTGTACATTGTCAGCATCATTTACATGATTTTCGAATTGACCGGATCAGCCACTGCGGCTGCTTTCGTACCGTTTACCATCACCAGTTCGATGTTCATCTCGAACACCTTAACACCTTTGTTGATGCAACGCTTCAACCTGAAATGGCTGTTGGCAGGTTCGCAGATGGGCAAAACGGTGTTGCTAATCGGACTGGCATTCTTTCTGCCACAACTCTCGCTGGCCAATTTTTACGGACTGTTTCTGGTTATCAGCTTAGTCGCCTTACTGGACGGCTGTGCTAATCCCGTAACCCAATCGCTCATTCCAAATTATGTGAAAAGCGAACAGTTGCTAAAAACAAATGGCCTTACGGAAACTGTTACCCAACTGATCCAGACTGCCATGTGGTTTGTTGGTAGTTCCTTGCTGATTTGGCTCTCTGCAAATGAATTGGTCTGGTTAACAGCCGGCTTGTTTTTGGTCTCGAGTCTGCTATTGAGCTTTTTGGAGAGGGTCGACTTTACGCCATCGAAGGCGCAAGGAAAGTGGAAACAAATTACAGAAGGCTGGCAAACGGTCTCCACTTCGCCTGTACTCAAGCGAATTGTCTGGATAGATGTTCTGGAGACGATAGCTGGGACGGTGTGGATTGCGGCGATTCTCTATGTTTTTGTCAGTGATGCCTTATTGGCAGATGAAAAATGGTGGGGGTTCATCAACGGTGCCTTTTTCTTGGGATTGATCGCTGGCAGCTTGTTCTGTCTGCGGTTTTCAGATTGGATCGAACAAAAGATCAGCCAGTTTATTTTCCTTGGTGCAATCTCCAGCAGCTTGGTCACCATCTTCTTTGGCTTGACGAACCTTCCGATGCTTGCGCTACTTTTTTCCTTTTTGGTTGGAGTTTTTGGTCAGATTAAAAATATTCCGCAACAGACGGTAGTTCAGACAAGTGTTCCCAAAGCACAATTGCCAACCGTATTTACTACACTCGGCGCAATTGGTACCGGAACCTTTGGCATTGCTTCCCTTTTGATGGGTGTTCTGGCAGACGCATTTGGCATTCGCGGGGTATTCATTTTGTCTGGAATTTTATTGAGCATTGTCAGCTTGATTGCTTATAAAGGCAGAGTCTTACTATGGCGAACAGTGTAAGCTTTTAATAGAAGAACTTTACGATCAGCTGGCTGATTTAATGGCTGAAAAACGGCCGCTGACGGAAAATGTCTCTACTTTTTCAGTCGTGGAAGTTCGCGGTGCGAGTGCTACTGAATCCCCTGTTATTGATGAAGAAGACAGGTGGGAATAACCGTTGTATCAGCTTGAATGGACACAGTATTCAATGGAAGATTATGAACAGCTTGATGGCAGCCAAAAATTTTTCGTCCATAAAGCGCTGGACCGAATCAAATTGAGAGGCGTGGAAGCGGGCCAATCCCTTCACGGCAACTTGGCGCAATGCAACAAGCTGAAAAACAAGAAGATGGGCCTGCGGATTATTTTCAGAGAAGCCGAGGCGACCATCCAAATAATTCAGATTGTAGCTATTGGAAAACGCGATAAAGAAAAAATTATAAAATGGCTGAAGAGTGATTAAGCTAATTGAAATGAAGAACAGGTTTTCCCGACTAAAAAGAGTCCGACAAAGCGAACACTTTAGAAGTGCTCGCTTTGCCGGACTCTTATTTTGTTGAACCAGATTATTTTCTATTTTGATGGCTACAACTTCTGATAATCTGATGATACGTAAACTAGACTATCTTTATAAAGTTGGTTTTCTTCTTGTAAAACTGATTCTGATCTACATACATATATGAACCAAGCCTATAGATATTAACTTCTCAGCCCACGGCCTTTTTCGATCAGATACCAATTGAGTCCATAAAGTAAAACCACAAAAATAATCGAAATGAGAACAGAGAATAGGATCGGTACATCGATTACACCAAGGATCCCGAATCGAAATCCAGAAATCATATAAACAATCGGGTTAAACTGTGATACAATCTGCCAAAATGGAGGCAACATCGAGATGGCAAAAAATACACCACCTAAGTAAGTTAATGGCTGAAGAATAAAAGTAGGAACAATAGACACATCGTCAAACGATTTTGCAAAAATGCCGTTTAACAGACCAGCCAAAGAGAACAAAATAGACGTCATTAAAAACGTTAATATGACAATACTCCAAGAATGGACTTGCAACGGAACAAAAAGTAGCGAGATAATCGTGACCAGTACCCCTACCAGAGTACTTCTTCCTAGTCCTCCCATCACAAATCCCCAAATAATAATATGGGTCGGGACGGGAGCGACCAATAGTTCTTCAATATTCTTTTGAAACTTTTGTGAGAAAAATGATGACGATACATTCGAGTAGGAACTGGTAATGACTGACATCATAATCAATCCAGGAACAATAAACTCCATGTACGAAAATCCTTCCATTTCGCCAATCCTTTTGCCAATCAAATTCCCAAAGATGATAAAGTATAAGGAAGTCGTAATAACAGGCGGAACCAATGTTTGGATCCAAATTCTAAGATAACGGTTCGTTTCTTTGACCGCCAAACCTTTTAATGCTACTAAATATAGTTTTAACATGTGAATCCTCCACTACGCAGTTTCTTTTGTAAGTTTTAAAAATAACTCTTCTAATCGATTAGACTTATTACGCATCGACAACACTTTAATCCCTTGTTCGGTCAATTGGTTAAACAGTTCGTTGATTCCTTGATCACGTCCTACTTCCACAGAAAGGGATCCTTCATCCATAAGTTCACTCTTATAGCCTTTAATTACCGGAATTTGTCCTGAAGATTCAATATCTAAAATAATTGTTTCAAACTGAAGCTTAGCAAGCAATGATTTCATACTCGTATCTTCAATCAGCTGCCCCTTTTGAATGATACCAATATTGCGGCATAACATCTCCGCTTCTTCCAAATAATGTGTTGTCAAAATTATCGTCGTACCATTATCATTCAACTCTTTCAGAAACGTCCACATTTCTCGTCTCAATTCAATGTCCACACCCGCCGTCGGCTCATCAAGAATAAGTAGACGCGGTTCATGCATCAAGGCACGTGAGATCATCAGTCGACGTTTCATCCCTCCGGAAAGCATCCGTGCCTGAACATTTTTTTTCTCCCATAAATCAGACTGCTTCAAGTATTTTTCGCTGCGCTCTAATGCTTCCTTCCTTGATACGCCGTAATAACCTGCCTGGTTCACGACAATCTGTTGGACCGTTTCAAAAGGACTGAAGTTAAACTCCTGGGGGACCAGACCAATCTGCAGCTTCGCCTGCATTAACTGTGTGTCCATATCATAGCCGAAGACTTTGACATTTCCTGATGTCTTATTGACAAGGGATGTCACAATCCCGATGGTCGTAGATTTCCCTGCACCGTTAGGACCTAAAAGAGCGTAGAAGTCTCCTTCTTCTACTTTCAAATCGATGCCACGCAAAGCCTCAACGCCGCCAGTATAGACCTTTTTCAAGTCGTTTATTTCTAATGCATATGTCATTCACTTTATCTCCTAACTATCTTTTTATTAGTTGTATTTAACTACCTAATTGCCAGTATGCCACTCCCTCATATTCGTAAAGCTTTGTGTATACATTTTTTAAATGCGCCGGTTGTGAAATTAAGCTAGACAACCGAAAAAGTCATTCGTGGTACCTCACTATGTGTTTTCCGATCAAAGAAAAACTTCAGAGTGATCACGAATGAACCGGTGATGATAGAATCCTACTACCAAATATGCACGTTTCAATCATTGCTGAGTGCCTGAATCGTTCCAGACAGCCAATTTATAATATCATAAAATTCCTGGAATCGGGGCATAAAGCCCTCGACTTTCACAAGTAGTACGAAAGAAACAAGAAACCTTGCGTTTGCTGAAAAATGGTCTTACCGAAGAAAAAATCGCTTATATTCAAGACAAGATGACGCAAGTCTAGACAACAGATTTCATTATCGGTCGTGAAAAAAGCAATCGACTGGTTCATGCGCACGCTCTATCACATGTTCAAAAATCGGATTTTTAATGTAGCGACTCTGCCGATAAAAGGAAAACGGAAATCCCATGGCCACCAGGAACGCCGCGGAAAGCAGGCGTTCAAAAGGAACATTTTCGAAAAAGAATTCGGGCACATTGAAGCGATACCATTGTGTGCGCTCGCTACAAAAGTGCGGTAATCACGCTCGTTGAAAAGCTAAAAAAAGTCATCATCGCCGTGAAACCTGCAGGATAAGGCGTGCCATAGTGAGACCACATTACATCAGTTGTTTCAAGGGATTCCCAGAAATCTGTTCAAGTCCATCACGTTTGATTATAAAAGGAATTCTTCAACTGAAAACCGCTGTGGAACCAACATGACGTCTCAATTTATTTTGCGGATCCCGGCACGCCTTCTAAGCGCGCCTTGAATGAACATTCCAACGGGCTGCTTCGAAAAGACGGCTTGCTAAAGGAAATGGACTTCAACCAGGTGGATCAACTGTTCATTTCATCAATGGCTGACAAGCGGAATCACATCCCACGGAAGTCGCTGAATTACCGCACACCTTTGGAGGCATTTTTGAGTCACTTGAATGGAGTGGACTTGTCTAGCTTATATTGACAAACGGAAAATCAATAAAAATAGTATGAAACTGCATGATTTTAGAAGAAAAATGAAACTTTAATGACAATAAATCAGTATAGTACTTGATCAAAAATTTTGCTGAGGAGGAAATAAAAGGTTAAGTAATAGAGCTTCAGATGCCTCCTACGTTACTCCTTGGGGCGAAGTTGCGAATAAATATGGTTTGCAATTGTACAGATCTAGCACACCAACTCCAATGAATTAATATAAATTATATGAATTTAAACACTCTATTTTGACTAATTTGTGCCCCATTTAATAGACAGTTCATAAAAAAGCAACCTGCAGCTAGGCTGCTATCAGATGATCTCGGTATTGTGCCGAAGTCATCTTTTTTAAATTCCATTGCTTGCGAGTCTGGTTATACTACTCCACGTCATCATCCACGAGCCCTTTTCATTCGGAAAAGCTGGGTGCTTGTTGAAAGTCTACACTATCTTTAGAGTGATCAAAAATTGTTCCATGGGGCCATTGTTGATACAACTGCATTGGCTGGTCATTGATTAGGTCAACCGCATTGCCTCTACCCCAAGATTCGTTTTTGGTGTTCATTGAAAATGATTATACTCATCTAATGTTCTCTCCTATCTAAACTCGCTAAATTTAGTATATGAGGTTTGAAAACAGAAAAAAACCCAAATGAGTCACTTTTTTAAAAGTGTCTACAATTTGGGATTCAGTTCAACATGAGCTATTTTTTTTGTAATCTATTATTGTAAATGGGGCACCTAATCCATTGAGAGTGGCTCGATATTCTCCAGGAGTCAGGTCATAACTTAAATCTTCAATATTAAATACCATTTCAGTTGTATCGCCAGGAGCGTGAGATGTTGCTAGTTCCGTAAAGAATTCTTCTTTCATAGGAACACGAAACCATTTGTCTTCCACTTCTTTTTCAAGAAATACATCAAGACCCGTGGAGTATTCTTCCGTACCTTCATTTGTAAGTACAATCGTTATATTTTCAACTGTCGTTGGGTATTCGCTTTTTTCTGTTTTAATCATTACATCTTTCTCCGATACTGGACGTTCTAAAGGCGCTTCCTCGGTAAGAAGTGATTGATCTTCGGTGACAGAAGACTCTTCAGAAGCCGTTTGCAATTCAGCTTGCTGACAACCTGCTAGAAATAAAAGGAGCATTAGAATACCTAAAGAACCATGTACATACTTTTTCATGATTTTCCTCCTTAAATACTTAAGATTCTGAGTGAAGTATCCTTATTGGAGCAGACGGTTAGAATAAAAAAGTTTCATTTTCTCTATTCTTAAAAACACGCTTATGCGAATAAATAGAAGTGAAAAGCTTATTAGCTCCTTCTCTTCCGATACTTTGCAATATGTAAACTCTTTTTCACTTAAAAACATGACCTTAAAGCTTTAGAATATAGCCTTTTAAATGTATCATTTTTTCTAACAAATTCACATTCCCTTGTAGTATTGCTAACTTCTTTAAAATAGCGTTTCTGAATGTAACTTACTTACTATTATGTTACATTCAAGATGGATATAATCCCTTTCTATTTCAGCTATTTTAATTGATTTAAGAGGAAAGAAAGTATATATTTAAGAAAGTAGGAAAGTTAGATTTTATTAAACTATACGAGATTGGAAGAGGTGTATCGAATGCCAAAACTTCAAGAACGTCCACAAGACAACGGCGTGGCCAAGCATGTCCGTTTGCGGAACAAAGGGCAGATTACGATTCCCAACGAAATACTGGAACAGCTGGAGTTAACCGCGAATACCAATTTGAAAGTGACCGTGGTAGACGGACGGATCGTCCTCATTCCCATGATTGAAATCGCCAAAGACCAGGCTTGGTATTGGACCGAAACGTGGCAGCAAGATGAAAAAGAAGCCCAACAGGAGATCGACAAAGGGCAAACCAGTGGACCATTGGCCGTAGAAGATGCGCTTGCCTGGTTGGACGAAGAGGAATGAAGGTGACCGTTGCTTGTTTGAACTAGAGATCACGAATAAATTCAAGAAATCCTATAAAAAGTTTCACAAGAATGAGCAAAAGGCCGTCAGTGAGGCTCTTAAGCTCTTGGCAGCTGCACCACCCTTTCAATCTTCTTTGAGAACCAAGCGCATTGAAGGGACGAAATCCATTTTTGAAGCCAGTGCCAATATGGATATTCGGATTTCGTGGGAATACGGCCAGGCAGATGAACAAACGCTGATTTTGCGGAACTGCGGTCACCACAACGACTTACTAAGAAACCCTTAAAAGTAATAACTTATGAAGAAAGCCCTCCAGCAATGGAGGGCTTTTGAACGTAACTTAATTGCTAATAAGTTACATTCGTTTTCATATTCCCAGATGGTAAAGATAGAGGTTCTCTTCTTCCAATCTTTCAATCATTGACAGCAGCCTTTTCAATAATTCCAGCACATCATTTCTACAAAATACTAGACGTTCACGCCCGCCTAACACTTTTTTGTTGGAAGAATGGACGAATTCCCCAGTCAGTTCCAGCTTTTCAAGTGAATTCGTAAATAAAGAGAGCCATGCCGTAAAGATACTTTTCATAGTTGCTGCTGACGTTTGATCAAAAAGGGTCACCCCATAATAATTTATTCCTATGTTTTCTTTCGTCATCGATATTGCTGGATTTTTACATGGAATCCAGTTCAAAGAATCGGCTATGTATTGAATCAAATCGTCTGGTATATCTATAGAGTCAATAATGTCTATATTTTGTTCATTGCACTTCATCAATTCTGGATAGGCCACTGTATTGGGCACTAAGAAAAATTCATGTTCTAGGCTCATCTTTAGTCCCTCCTTAAGCTTTCAGTTTCTGGGGTTTTGAATGTAACTTAATTCACAATAAGTTACATTCAAAATCAAGTAATCTTAGTGTTCTTTGTAGAATGTGCTTTACTTGTTTTCCGAACTGCGCATTTTTCTATAAAAACTAGTTATAGAACCCTTTATGTCATTGTGGTGTTCTAGCACTGGGAATTCTTTCAAGACTTCGTCCAGTTCCTTAACTAGTTGATTTAAATAGCTCTGATCTGAATCAAACTCAAAAGTGAGAACGGCACCAGTACCGATTGGATAACAAGTGCGCACTTCCCAATAAATTCCTCCTAGAGAATCTATGACTGCTTTCGCTTCGATAGCATTCTCTATTGAAATCAAGGAGGCCGTTCCCTCTAACTCTTGATTCATGGCAGCTAATTGATCACGAAATTCTTTAAATTCTTCAGTTCTTAAATCCGCAAGAAAATTAACAGAATATCCTGGGATTTCAACCCTTAAGGCCGCCTTAACCCAGTCCCCTTCCCATGAACCGATTGATTCAGGATAAAGTCTTTCCAATATCATAATCTCAACTTTGGTTTCCGAACCTAAAATATCCAGCTTTTTCATAAGGCACCCCCTTTTTTAAAAGCATTGTTTTATTTTTCAGTCCAATAATCTTTTAACTGAATGTAACTTAACTGCACATAAGTTACATTCAAACCCAAGCCTCTAAGCCAACAATTCTACTTGGATTTTTCCGGGAATTCTTTATTATTTCATAGTAGATTTATATCCACTCGATGCCAATCTCAGAAAATAAAATCTTACTTTCGTTAATTCCCTCTTCACTTTCTGATCCAATGGCCTCTATATCATTTTGTTCTAAAGTGATTGTTTCGTTCGGCTATGCAATTTTCAAATGATAGAGTTTCTTCAACAACATCAGTTGCTCTTGCGTAAATTCAAATTCCTCTTCACACGCCTCCAGAGCTTCAGTGACATTCATGGACTGAATATCTAAAATTTCTCCTCCGTTTTTAAGCATTTCATCAAATCGATGGCTGGAGAAAGTTTGTTCTTTCTCTCCCCAAATTGCTGTAGTAATTGAGGGCAGAGTCTTTCCCTTTACATCATCCAGCAAATACTGAAGGGCTTCCTCTTCAGCAAGTTGAAGGACTTTTTTAGGCGCTTGATGAAAATAATCTTCAAAATTCAAACTGTCAGCTAAAACTTCATCATTTCTAAATGCCGCTATAAAGAAGTCAGGATGAAAGGTAATAGTTCCTCTGATTCCTTGACTGTTATTCAAATTATAATTAAAGCCATCCCAAGAATTTTCATGAGCAAGTTCTGGAGCATCAGCGACAAAAATAGCATGAGCGATAGATATGAGAATGGCACCTTCCCATAATTCCTTATACGACCATCCCTGTTCCGCAATTAGATGTGCAGACATTTTGTTTCCCACTTGATTTAATTTTCGAAATTCGATATTCATTTTAACTATACTTAGGAAAAGTATGGAAAACTAGTGTCTTTTTGAAAATATAACCGTTCGTAAAAGTACAGTTTCGCAAACAAAAAGGAGAAAAGATGCGCTACGTACAGCCCCTTCTTTCCTTTTCACTATAAGTAGCTTCCGATAATAAATGATATATAAAATAGTCAGTTAATTTGATTGAACTAAATAAGACTTGATTTTCTAAAGGTAACCGATCGAAATAGTGTTTATCTAAGATTATTCTTTATATGAGTTACTCAACCAGTACAGAATCTTTTTTGGATAAGTTCTTTTGTTGCTTCATATAATCTGCTTTCATCACTCATTTTCCCTTTCAAGAAAGTAAATCTAATAGCTGTCGTTTCTTTTTACTTTATCGCTTCATTTAATGCAATGAAATCTATTCCCTCACTCTATTGTCTTTTACTTTCAGTGCCTTTTCACGCGTTACCAGCTTAATATTTTCATGATGAATTTTTTCATAAACATTGAAAATCCACACTCATCTACAAAAGATTCCAGTAAATGATACTTACTGTCTTCTTCAGCCGTTCTCAGAAGCTGTTCAATATACCAGAGCGAGTCATCAAGTCTGTCTTTAATTTCTGTTGGACTTGAAGTAACAGACCCATGACCTGGAATAAGAACATTAATTCTCTGCTGTTCATGAAGGCTCTTTATTTTTTGAAGAGACTCCTCATAGAACTCGATGTTCTGATGAATGTATGGAATTTCTACATCACTTGAATAATCTCCAATGTCAAAATAAATTATAATTGAATATAACTTTTCAGTCGTGAGTAGAGTTGTTCACTTTACTTAATATATTAATTTAAACACTGTAACTTTTAGTTTAATGGCACCACCGTCGAGCTAGTATACAATTCCAAACCATAATTATTTCTATATTCAACCCAAGGGGTAAAATAAGAAACATCATCTTTTTCAGTATTGCCACCGTGGTGAATACCTACTAAGCTTTGTCCAGAATTAGTCATGTAGTGCCAGGGACCACCACTATCTCCGCCTTGTGAAAGAGAAGTTCCATCGTAACTTGTTACTTCAGTTCCGACAAATTTTTTGGGGGCATAATTTTTTGGTTCAAGAACCATTCTTACATCTGTAATTCTGCCGCAACTATGCCAAGTTTTAAGACCCTCTAAACAAACTGTATCTCCTGCTCTTTGATACATAGAACTCATCAGCTTTT
Organism: Planococcus faecalis; assembly: GCF_002009235.1. Taxonomy (NCBI): domain Bacteria; kingdom Bacillati; phylum Bacillota; class Bacilli; order Caryophanales; family Caryophanaceae; genus Planococcus; species Planococcus faecalis. The sequence continues at coordinate 1,251,440 of NZ_CP019401.1, read as the reverse complement.
TATCATAATTGTAATTCACTATTCCTTCAGACAACAAACCATTTGTAACGTACCGCTGAAGAGAGCTACTAATTATTCTAATAAGTCCAACATCATATCCACCCTCCATTGAATTTAAATGTACCCTGCCCACAGAGTGAGAGGTATATTGAAAAAAAGTTGCTGTATTAAGACAATGGGCTGCTGTTACAATAAAGTAATCTCCAGCTTGGTTTTGAGCAATTGCACCTAGTGTACACAAGCCACCATCTGAGGTAGTAATTCCAATTCCTGCTCCTAATTTGTTATATGTCTTTACTTTATCAGTGGCCAGACTTTCTGGCACTATAGTAAGTTCATATTCCGGATCTATAATAACATTGATTATATTGCCAAACTTCTTGATGATTTTAGCTTTATCACTCTCACTTATGTCAGAGACTGTTAAATCAATCCTATTATCAATTGAATTGAGTGATGTTTTATATTCACCTGCAAGAATGATTTCACTTTTCATTATATGATTGACTAAATCATCTTGTGCTTTTGTTAAATCGTTATACGAGTATTCTACGATTTTAGTTTTAACTGATTTATTTAGCTTTTTTTCAATTTTCTCTTGCATTTTAATAATTTTACGTTCAGCTTTTGGAGTGGATTCTTTTAAAGTTCCCGATGTACCTACAACATCTTTTTTAATATGAAAAATGGGATTTTTCTGTTCATTAAGGTAGTAATTTCCTTCATTATTAAAATCCTCTTCAGTAATATTTAGTTCTAAAAGAGCTTCTTGAAATGCACTCTTAACAACTGATTGTTTAGTGTACATTTCTTCTACTGACATTTCGTTTAGATTACTAGCCTCAGTATTAGTTGCCATTACTATCGATAAAATAAAAGCAAAAATTAAAGGTACCTTGATTCTTCTCACTTTAATCACTCCTTTTCAATATATTTAAATTATAAACATTTTTTTACAAATATTATATAATTAAAATGTAATTCAATTGCGAATTTTCAAATATTTTTTATGAGTTACACTAAAGATTTGGTAAAAGGATTATAATAATTAATGAGAGAGGAGGAGGCATATTATGAGAACTAAAAGTTTAAAGGCATTTTCTATTTTAGTATTCTTACTACTGACATTATGGGGCTGTACTGATAAATCTTCCTCAACAAACTATAATGACCTAAATTCTAGTGATCAAAAGGGAGATTTCAAAGTAGAAGTTTTTTCCAAAGACAATGATAAGAAAAGTATATATGCGACCTTAACGTATATTGGCGAAGAAGAAGAGGTTTCAATTCTTCACGGGGGGAATGAAGCACTTTACTTTTTAATATTCAAAAATGAGGAGTTACTTAATCCTGGTTCTCGAACCGATCAGGGGACTAAAGCAATACTCAAACAAAATGAACCACTAATTATTAACCTAGATAAAAGTTATCAAGATTTGTTGAAATCTGGTGATTACCAAATAGTTGCTATCGCAGATATGAGCTATGATACGCCTGAAAGCACACAATATAGAATCCCCGTATCTACCAACTTTTCAATCAATTGAAAATCGATTACTAATTTTCTGTTTTAATTATCCTAAAAGCAAACAAAAAACATTCATATCTAGACTGACATAGCGATTTGAGACAACTATAAAAAACCTTCAGTAGGCTGCTTGCGCCCATATTCGTTGAGGGCCAAGAAGATCTATTTATTTCATAGCTCTGTATCTTCATATCTTTCATACGGGTGTGCTAATAAACTTGGAATTTCCTCTACAGCAAAACAATCTTCAGCTTCTTTGAAGGCTGAGAGGGCTTTTTGGAAAGCATTTTCTCCTTTATCAAACTTGGATGTCGCTACTCCTAATTCCCCATCCCTCTATACGCACAGCCTTGGGCTACCAAACTTTTCGATAAGACCGCATATTCCAGTGATTGGTCCAATAGGATGTTACCTTCCGCGTATTTCTTCTCTTTTATAGCAATGGAACCCCGTTCGTAAAAGTACACTTTTCCGAACGAATATCAAAAGTCTTATGATTTAATACTTCTAGTTTTTTTAGATGAAGTAAAAAGACTTTTAAAAGTCTTTTAAAAAGTATATAATGAAACTAACTTAAAGGAGTGGATAGAAATGGCGATGAGAATACTCGATATCCCTACAACTTCGATTTCGAATGTCAAACGGTCACCCATGGAAGCTTTTCAGAAGGCCGATCAAGAAGCTGCTGGCGTGTATGTCTTCAACCGTGAAAAAGTTGCCGGTGTGATGCTTACCCAAAAACAATACGAGTCCTTGAACAGAGAAATAGAAGAACTTTACGATCAACTGGCTGATTTGATGGCTGAAAAACGGCTGCTGACAGAAAATGTCTCTACTTTTACAGACGTAGAAGTCCGCGGAGCCATCGCAACTGCCCCCCCTGTCATTGATGAAGAAGACGGGTGGGAATAACCGTTGTATCAGCTTGAATGGACACAGTATTCAATGGAAGATTATGAACAGCTGGATGGCAGCCAAAAGATTTTCGTCCATAAAGCGCTGGACCGAATCAAATTGAGAGGCATGGAAGCCGGCCAATCCCTTCATGGCGATTTGGCGCAATGCAACAAGCTGAAAAACAAGAAGATGGGCCTGCGGATTATTTTCAGAGAAGCCGAGGGAACCATCCAAGTGATTCAGATTGTAGCCATTGGGAAACGCGATAAAGAGAAGATTTATAAGATGGCTGAAGAGCGATTAAGCTAACTTAAATGAAGAACAGGTTTCTCCTACTAAAAAGAGTCCGGCATGTCGGCACTTCTAAAGTGCTCGCTTTGCCGGACTCTTATTTTGTTGAACCAGGTTATTCTCTAATTTGATGAAAACAACTTCCGATAATCCGGAATATGTAAACTCAATGCTTCCCACTTTCACGATTTCTTTATCCCATTGATGGTCGGTGGGCTTGATGAATCGGAGATTTTGAGGTTATAAGATTTATTAGCTTGAACCAATGCAAAGAATTGAGCAAACACAATGAATAACAGGAACAGAAACAAATAATTTATAGATAGATTGGTTAAAAGTAGACCCCCGATTCCAGGTCCAATCGCATAGGCAAAGTTTCCACCAGCGCCTATTAAAGAAAAATAAGTAGCTTTCAAATTTGTCGGAGCGCTTTTCGCCATGACTGCTTGCATTCGCGGTGCTACTATCATTTCTCCAATCGTGATAAACGCAAAAGAAATAAACCATGCGTAGGTAAAATTATTTAAGAACAACAAAATCAAAAATCCAAGAAAGTAAAGACTGTTACCAAATACGAAGGAGCGCACATTGCTAAACCGACTGAAAACGTGCGTTATAATCGGTTGTAAGACGACAATCAAGCCGGTCATCATAGCAACTAGCAATCCAAACAAGCGGACGCCATCTTCAAAAGAGCCATTTAAATATTGCGCAATGTTCGTATCGACTTGCGCTTCGATGAAAAAGATAAAGAAATAACTAAGCATCAGCCATATCAGTACACGGTCTTTCGTGAGTAAGGTGAATATTGACGTAGAGCCTGCTAGTTCTTTTTCTGCCTCTATATAGTGAGCAGAGATATCTGCTTTTTTGACACGGAACAAACCAATCATTGATCCAGCCAGCGCAACTAAAATAATCGAAAACAATACAATGGGTGTTTCATAACTTCCCATCTCAATGACGAGTACACCCAGCAGCGGCCCTATAACCCCGCCTAGATTGATAACCCAGTAGTTATAACCGAAAACCACTTCAGTATGCGCTTTAGGAGTATGCAGCGCAAGAATCGAATTACTAGTCGAATTATAAACAGTCCAACCAATTCCAGCTAAGACAGAAAACAGTGCGATAACCAGATAATTTTCGAAGACGATATACCCAATCAAACTCGCTGCTGGAATAAGCAAAGCGATAGGATATACTTTGTGTATCCCAAACCTATCCGCAATCCTACCGCCTACAACACTGAAAACCAAAGAACTGAGAGGAGAAATTCCAATCAAAACACCGACTTCTGCAGGCGTAAGGTTCAGTTTTTCGCTGAAATAAATGGCCATGAATGGCATAGACATAAAACGAAATGTATTGAAGATAATATTGGCTAAAAGCAAAGACCACACCAAAAAAGGAATTTGTCGATAGCGTTCTTTAATTTTAGACAGTTTGCTACTCATACTCTTCTCCATCTTCCGATGAATTGAAGAAAGGCTCATTCATACGGAAGCCGAAGGTCGAAATATAGAACCACTCCGCATCTTCGCTCTCTTCTACCACCCCTGTTAATTCTTCTAGCAATTTTTGGTATTTCATAACCCATTCTTTGAATTTTTCCTGCGTCATTTTCACTTCCAACTGGCTGGTAATTTTACTCCATTCTTTTGGATTTTCCGTTTCTGTTATAAAGGCAGTATCAGGGGCTTTTAAAACTCTTTCTTTTGTCCGTTCCAGCGCAGTGAGAGTCATTAGTTTTCCGCTTTCATTTTGTGGTGCTTGAAAGGGCATTAGTTCTTTCGTAGGAATGTAACTTCTTGCGGTCGATCGGTACTGTTTCTCTGTCATATTCCGTTTTTTTGACTCACTGACCAGATAAATCAATTCATTTTTTTCAAGATCCTTTAAGTGGTAATGGATTTTTGAACGCGGAATATTTAACAATTGGGAAAGCTGTTGGCCCGAGTAAGGTTTTTCGATTAGTAAATGCAGCATCTTGACCCGTAACGGATCACTTAAGCTCTTTAATTGTTCTAACTGAGTTAAAAGAAAAATATTTTGTTTCATGTCATGTCCTCCTTTTTTACTTGTCAGTTTTTATTGACATAAACATAACACCCTTTCGTTTCTTATGTCAATAAAATTTGACATGAACAAATAAATTATTGTATGTCTTATTAAAACGTTCGTAAAAGTAAAGGTTCAAGTACAAAAAAGGAGAAAAGATGCGCTACGTACAGCCTCTTCTCTCCTTAGTTATTTAAGCAACTTCCGATAATGTGTCATATGTAAAGCTATTTATCAGCACTTGAATTCCCTTTACTTATTGTCACTTAGGATTTCCATACTTATTTTTTTATTCCCCATAACCCATCCTACGGGTATAAAGATAAGCAAGCTAACAACCCACATACTCACTGCTACTCCCAATATCAATGGAAAGTCGAAGGCGACTTTACCCGAATCAATCAGTGAAACGATAAGAGAAAACACCAATCCGCATAATGCGCCGAAAACAAGGCCAATCAAAAGATAAAAAGAGATCTGTGTGACAATAATTTTCACGATTCCCATTGGCCTGACTCCGATTGTTCGGAGTACCGCAAATTCTTTTCGTTTAGCCAGTATGTTGTTCAGAAGGGTATTCAGGACACCTGCCATGACAGAGACAACCAGTATAATCAGAACTAAAATGAAGATGGCCCAGCGCTGCAAAAACATATTTGAAGCTTCTTTCAGTGCAGCAGCATGCGTATTGACTATGAGTTCTGGATACATACTGGTTAGGGTTTCAAGAGAACTCATCGCCAGGGATTCATCAACTGTATTAACATATGCTTTATTAAAGTTGGTAGAAGAAGTATTTAACGCCTTCGCCTGCCAATCAAAAAGAACTTCTCCATTGCCAACTGCGTCAGAAACTGCACTTACAACCATTGTCGTCACATATTCTGCACGTTGCTTTTCATCTGAGTAGATCCCAATTTCTAAGGAATCACCGACTTTTACATCATGCTGTTTGGCAAATGCAGGCGATGCAATCGCGGCTTTTGCTAAATTCTCTTTTCCAATATCCGTTATGACTTTCGTACTCTCCAGCGCTTTTAGGTCTCCCAGCGTATAGTCGAAAGACCTCGTCCCATCTTCAACAAACAACTCTCCCCCACCAAAAGTGCTGACAGAAGCGACTTGCGCGCCTTGAACTTGGTTACGTACTTCTCCGCTCAAGTGTATCGGATCGATTTCAGATTGTTGAATTCGACTTGTAATGACCACAGAAGTAGGAAACTGTTCACTGATATAGTTTGTATTATTCTGCTTGATCGTACTCAGCATAACTGAACCAAAAACAGCGATAATCATGACAACGCTAATCGAGAGGATTACGAAGCTATTCTTTTTGACTTGCGGCTTTAAATTCTGAAGCGCAATTGACATATTACGGGAGAAGAATTTCTTAGACGCTGGTATTAGTACATTCAATAGGCCAGTCAGTAACATCGGCAATGCTAAGAAAAGACCCGTTAACAACAAAAAACCACTCAATAAAATCAGTATAGCGCTCGCGCTTTCATCTACGGCGAGTATAACGCCAAACAGCAGCGATACAAGGGATGAAATCCCTAGGATTTTGATTGCTGCCTTTTGCATTCCACTGTTTTTAAAATCGAGCTCTTCATTTTCCTGAAGAATCGTTAAGGGCAAGATTTTTGATGATTTGAGTACTGGGATATAGAGGAACAGTTGAATCACTAGACTCGCTACAACGAGCACGGGAATTGCTACTTCCCATGCAAATGACAGTTGAGTTAAGGAAACGGAAAACCATCGCCCAAAACTTGGCTGTAGAAATTGGTCCGCTGTATAAGCAATCGCCAATCCGAGAAAAGCGCCAGCACCTGTAATCATCGTGCTTTGGATTCGGATGATCTTAGCTAGTTGCGCTGTCTTCGCTCCAAGTGCCCGCATAATCGCAAACTGATTTTTATTCTTATAGATGAACAAGTCAAAATTGGAAATGACCATGATGGCCGTGACAATTAAAATGAGTATGGACAGAATGACAATAAATAACGTCAGGGAATTCACGTTATTTTTTGCTGCTTGATCCTCTTCAACAATGTCCACTCGCAAGTCCGGATGCACCTTTTGGAATTCATTTGCCATGGCGATCAAATCGGTTTCTTCTGCAGTTTTCACCATTAAAGCAGTTGTTTCATTGTTAAGATAAGACAGCTCCTTATTGTGAAACAACTTCGCTCTCTCTAATGCGAAAATCATCATGTCAGGAGCAATTCCTGTTCCTTTAGCGTTCTTTAAAATTTCAGCAATTTTAAATGGATCATCTTCAATTTCGATTTGATCGCCGATTGAAAGCTTGAGCGACGCAGCTAAATTTTCTGTAATGACGACTGTGTCTTCCGTTAAATCTACACTTGTTTTATACCTACTTTTCGCAATAGGATCGTTTTCTATTCCCAGTGTGTAAACTTCTCCACCTAGTGGCTCTACATACGTTTGAGTAACCAATACTTGCGACACAGCACTTGTCGAAGGATGGTCCGATATCAGTTACAACAACTTCTGTTCATCTTCCACCGGATTGTCATCGCTATAGACAAAGGCCAGGTCCATATCGCCATACATCTTTCGCATGTCCTCTTGAAGGGTTTGTTTTGCATTGACGGCAAATAGGGTCATCGTTATAACAAGAGAAACAGCGATGGCAATACTCATAACCGAGGTAAAGATCAAAAATTTGTTTTCTCTAAATAAACGGAATGCTAACTGATTGAGTGACTTCATACGGCAGAACCTTTTAAAATATCCTGAGAGATTTTCATAATGTGTTCAAGATCCTGTTTGCCGGAACATTCGTACTCGTTGATGATGGCACCGTCATGGAAAAACAGGACCCGATCTGCATAAGTTGCGACTTTCGGGTCATGCGTCACCACAAGTATGCTTTGGTTCAGTTCTTCCTTCATAGAAGTCAATACCTCCAAAATTTCTTCAGATGTATTGGCATCTAAATTTCCCGTCAATTCGTCTGCCAACAATATCGGTGGTTCACCAATGAGTGCCCGACCAATCGCGATTCGTTGTTGCTGCCCGCCCGATAATTGGACCGGACGATGTGCTTTCCACTGAGTTAACCCCATCCGTTCAATCATACGAGTTGTTTTTCGATCAATGGTTTCTTTTGATTCGTCTTTCAAGAGCAACGGCAGCGAAATATTTTCCTCCACCGTTAAGTCTTTCAGCAAGTTATAGGCTTGGAAGATAAATCCGATGTTCTCACGGCGATAATCCGTCGCTTTCGGTTCTGTAAAGAATCCTTCCGAATCTACTCCATTCAATCGTATTGTCCCGCTGGTCGGTTCATCCAATGCGCCGATTACATTGAGCAACGTGCTTTTTCCTGAGCCACTCGTCCCCATAATTGCGACAAATTCCCCTGCATATAAATTGAACGAAATTCCTTTTAATGACTCCACTTCGAACCCTTTACCTATGTATTTCTTTGCTAGATTATTAACTTCCAAAGTTACTTTTCTCATTAATGTCAGTAGCCTCACTTGTTATAAATAATTTTTTTCATTCTTCTCGACTCTAGGTATTTATAGATCAAGCACGAAATTCGTTCGGATGTTAAAAGTAAGACTATTACTATATTTAGAACAAGTACCATATAAATACAATAACATAAACGAGTAAAAATTCTGTTTTTATCACGATTTTTAAATAGAGGTTATTGGAGCTTTCAATTTATTACTTATTTACATCTTTACTAAAACAGGACATGAAAATAGAAGAAAAAGGAAAGGAACTTTACAGTCAGCTCCTTTCCTTCCGATAACCTATGATATGTAAACTGTTTAATCCTACTTTTTTTATAACCAAAAATTAATGATTCAACTCGAAATGAGTTTCTTTCAGTTCTGTTACAACAACATTTGGATTTAATTCCACTATTTTCTGCGCCAATGTTTTTACCCCATAGATTTCTGTGAAGGTATGACTACCCACTAGTAGATTGATTCCTGCGAACTCTGCGTACTGGATAGCATATAGGGTGGCTTCGCCTGTTATATATGTATCGCATCCTTCATCGACTGCCTTTTGAATAACGGCAGAGGAATGGCCAGCTCCTGTTAATACGCCAATGCGTTTAACTTCTTTACTGTTGTTTTTCCATGCCCGCACCGGTTCATTCAATTTAGAACACATTTTTTCTCTCAAGAGATTAAAGTCAAGAGAATTGCTATACTCTCCAATTCCTGGAAAATCTCCATCTTCCTCATTATACGAAGAATATTTTTTAATCGTATTAATTTCTAAGGCTTCCATTAAAGATGTGCAAGTTCCGAATTCAACAAAATCCAGCGGAGCATGAATCCAAAAGTGACTAATATTATGTTCCTGCATTTTCTTTACACATGCTTCTCTTAAACCATAAAGAAAATCCCAAGCATCATGATGTGTAACTATCAAATCAACCCCTTGCTGAATTGCTTGTTCAACAGTTTCGAGTGAAAGGTTCGTAGCGTATCCAACTTTTTTAATGTCATCATTTGAAGTATTAGTAAATCCATAGTCGTCATGTTCTTCTAATAATTCCGTACCGAAAATTTTTTTGATCGTTTGCTCAAATTCATTTAAATTCATCTCAATATCCCCACTATTCTATTTTTTCTTAATTTTACCATATTGAATATATAAAAAAGGGATTTTTTCAATTCTACTTCCATCTGATAAGTATTCGTAAAAGTACAGTTTCACGAATAAAAAGGAGAAAAGATCGATAGGTTACAGCCTCTTCTCTCCTTTGCAATACACGTAGCTTCCGATAAGCTGCGATATGTAAACTTAGTTCCTTTTGAAATTCGGCCTTTAAAAACCTTGTTGTGTAGTATGTTGAATGCATCATTTTTTCTAGAGAATCTACTTTCTCTTCTTACTCTTCGAAGTTCAATGAAACTAAGGAACTGAATGTAACTTAATTTAGATTAAGTTACATTCAAAAACAAAAGACTTTATTCAGTTTAGAAGCCTTCATAAATTGTTATTTTCCATGGTAGCCACATCAAGTCTTCTTCCGCCATTCCCTGTTCAGCGAGCACCTCATTGGTGTAACGGGCAAGAGCTTCTGCCGTTTGCAGTTCTGGAAACAAACCGTATTTATTGATTGAAAGGTTTGGATCGAGTGCCAGATAATCCTTGAAAAGATGATTACCCAAGAACGAGAGAAACCGGCCGCCCAGCTCATAGCCTGCAATATCGTACCCTGCGAATATCCCACCGCTGCTAGTTGGTTGCTTTTTTTTCAAGCAGTAGACGACTCCCTCTCCTTCTCCAGTTTCGTCATTGATAGGGTCCCGCCAGTCGTGAAAGTCCGGAAGATACTTCTCGTCAAGGCTGATGCCGATCAGACTCACCGATGGTTCCTGGGCTCTTGCTTCCCGATAGCCTTCCAGTGCGTCTTCCAGCGTACCAAATACCATGGATACCAAGACCTTATCCAGCACCGATTTGGATAAGACGGGTGTCGGCCTTTTAGGCTTTCGGTCTGCCCAAATATCAAAAATGTTGGGGAAAACACCGCCCACTTCCTCATCCATCGAAATCAGCTTTTCGAGGTGGAATCCGCCATCATTCACTTGGGTGAGATAAAAGGGTTGATTGGCGCTTCCTGCAGAAAGAAGAAAATAGCCAGCACTGTATTCCATCCGTTTCACCTCCATTTTTGGTCTTCCGTTTTGCACTCAAAGAAAATGCAGAACTGAATGTAACTTAATTGCTATTAAGTTACATTCGTTCTCGACTTCTAACATATCTCAATTGATTTACAGGTAATCTGACAATCCATCATAGGAATAACCATTTTAACTTGATAAAGATGGACGTCTTCTACTAAAATTTCTCTAATTGAGATGTCATGAAAATAGAAAGCTAAGTCATTCGGGGATTGTGGAATATCTCCTTTTGCCCCTTCCAGCCAATTATTGAAGATGGTTGAAAAACATTCTTTAAACAGAACCGTATACTCTCTTTCTTCGCCCTCAACATCGCTTAAACCCATATATTTCATTGTCACTAAATGCTTGGTATGATCATAGTTTAAACCCTTTAATTCTGAATCAATATAGTGAGTAGCCATTAATTTCTCTTCGAGTTCTTGACCACTTAGTTTCAATCTTTGTAACCTCCACTTCTAAACTTCAAATCAAAAATGCTGTAAAGTTTCGGTTTTGAATGTAACTTAATTCACATTAAGTTACATTCGTTTTGAAGAAATTAAAATAACCTGAGTCGATTTGACAGCGCTGTTCCTTTTCCATTGAGTCTAAGCCGGTCTAGCAATGGACTGGGAAGGACACAGGTCATATAGGGCTTGTTTTGCATAAGCTCTATCGTAATTTCTGCTTGATTGGTCTCCCCAGAAATTTCCTCGCCGATCATCGCAAAATCGAAAGGGGATTTGTAGTAGATACTCTCTGCTAACCGTACATACACTTCATTGATTTTCTCTAACCAGGGATTCAGCTCGGTGGTGAGAGGATAGCGGTAAGGAAACACCTTCTCAAATGCAGCCTGTGGAATTGAAATATCTAACCAGTCCGACTCGCCGTTTACCCTGATGACCGTAATCAGACAAGGCAGCTCCTCTTTAGTGGAATTGTGAAGGGATAGGCTGCCGTAAAATGACTTCACACTTTCTTCTTCGATCGTTATCGGCAGAGAAATTGAATGCTTTTGGAAATCCTTTTTCTCTTCCCAGAACCCATTGAAGTAAAGACTTTCCTCCAAAGCAACAAGTGCTTCATTTACCCTTTTATCGTCCCCATATGGGTGATATTCAATTGATAGTTCGTAAAATCCATCCATCCAATGATCGGGGTTATTGTAGAAATCATAATTCATTTGTCTTCACCTTCATTTCAATAAACTTTTATATAATTTAGTATCTCAATTTAAAAATTGATTTCTGCTAGTTTGAATGTAACTTTTCTGCACTTTTGTTACATTCACTTAGGCAAATTTCTTAACCTTATATTGGTATCAAACTTTAAATCAGCAGGTTCGAATCTGATTGAAACGTAAGACAGACTTTCTTAATTTTTTTATAGATTGAGTAGCAATAAAATCGATTCATTCTCTTTTACAAACGAGGATTTTCATTTTCCCACAAATAATGTATAAACTTCATTATTTCCCCGTTCATTTCGAATTCTTCTTCGCCTACTCGAACTTGCTTAAACCCATTTCTTTCTAACACCTTTTGCGATGCATGGTTACCAGTCGTTGTTTTCCCACGTATTTGTTTCACACTTAGATCAGTTTTCAATAGTAGATTTAATGCCCGATTTCCGATTCCCTTTCCCACATATATTGCGCCTACTCTAAATCCTATGTCTGCTATGTCATCTTTTTTATCAACCAAGTTGATTCTTCCTACAATTTCTCCAACATCATTGGTGATCAGGTAAAAATAAGAAAGGCCCTTCTTTTGTTCCTTCAGTAATTCTTGATGTCTTCTTAAAAATGTTTCGAAAGAATAGTAATCGTCTCCTCGACTTGGAACCATCTTTTCAAAAAACCATCGATTTTCAGACTCGAACTTAAATAACGCTTCTGCATCGACTTCTTGTAATAAATTTAAAGATATCTCCATAAGTTGTCCAACCCATTTCAAGTAGTAGATGTATTGGTTTCTTTCATCATACCAATTATATCCATTATTTTTGATTATAAATAGAACTTTCTGAAATTCTACTTCGTTATATTTCTGTTATGAGATTCCCTCAGAAAACCGTTCGTAAAAGTACACTTTTACGAACACTCTAAAAACAGCATAAAAACTAAAAAAAGAACGTTCGTAAACGTATCTAGACACTTTACGAACGTTCATATTTTACATATACGTTTACGAACGCTTTTCTTAGTCCCATTCCTATTAGCGTCTATATTCCGTTAACACTAAAGTTAAAATAGTAATTCGTTCCTTACATATTCACATCTCACTCAGATGTACGGTTTTCTTGATAAGAAAGTGTATCCCAGAATGAGATGTCCGCATCTGCAATAGAATCATCCGCAATTGCACGAACTGTTGCATCGAGTGTCGTGATGGTTTGTTTAATTAGATAGCCATTGCTCTTTTGTCCCAGAACATACGACTCGTAAGAATGATCCGACATGCCGCGCATCTCGAATAACAGGGTAGAAATTCCATACTCGACTGCAATGCCATTTCGACTAATGGTTTCTGCATTTCCGCCTCTGTACTTGCCTAAATGGCCCCATCCTTTTGAATCGATAGCATCGAATACTACAGCTCCCAGCTGCTTGGATTTAAGAAGTACATCCGGGTCAACGTTCGGTGTTGTCGGGTACAAAATAGAACCGGATACCAGTTCTTTATCTCGCTCACTTTGAGTACCTTGATGATGCAAATCAATCATGTAATCAATATCATATTTTCTCATCACATTTTCGTGGAAGGCTTTTGTTTCAGGTTGAATTTTGGTAATGTGATCACGGTTCAAATCAATGCCGTCCGCGTTATAGCGTGTGAGATTCCGCTCTCCTTTCGCTATGTAATCATCTAATGAAAAGTTCACATCTCCCATGGCACCATCTGGATTGAGCATTGGCACGATTAACATATTGACGCCATCTGTTACCCCTTTCATCTTGCCTGTTCCAAGGTGTTTGATAAATTCAAGCGCGCCTTCTGTTGTCAATTGTTCGTTGCCATGTTGTTGAGTGAGAAAAAGAATGGTTGGATTTTCAGGATTTGTCACATACTTAACTAAGTACAAATCACGCCCTTTAATACTTTGTCCAATTACTTCAAGTTCCATATTTTTTTGTTTGGCTTCTTGTGTTTTTAAAAAATCCGCCATTTCATCATATGTTGTTAGTATGGATGTGTTGATGGTTTCGTTGCCACCATAAGCTGGTCCATTCCCCACTGCTCCGACAACGGGCGACATAAAAGGAGAAGCGCTCAAAACCATCGCTCCGGCAATTGTTAATGTCATCATTTTTTTGCGAATCATCTTCTTGTTAGCTGTTTTCGTCACATTCATTTTCTTCATCCATTTTCCACCCCTATGATTTTTTTAGAAACGGTCTTAAGAAAAACAATTCAGCTCCATCTGTAGCCTCCGCTCCAAAGTATTTCGTCACACTAAGTTCTTCCTTCTTTATTGATTGAAATCCTTTAATTGATTTTAAAATGAACAAATGGAATCAGTATATTTTAAATTAACAGTCTATTAGTCGTGCTGAACACTATAACTTTCTTCTTAGCATCAAAAAACCACTTCCTTTATTGGAAGTGGTTATGGTCTTCTGTCAAGAAAGTGGACACGGAAATACTGTTCTTTTTCTTCCAGAACCCGATCGCACTCTGTTTGATCGGACGGTCATGAGAAGCAGTTCAAAAGCGAACTGCTTCTCATGACCGGCAAACTGTTACGAAACTAATCGTTCTGAGGTTAGAGCCTCGTGCTTTTTTTCATAGTTTTCAGGTGACAAGTAGCCAAGTGTGGCGTGCCGTCTCCGCAAGTTATAAAAGTCATCGATGTAATGACTGATGGCCTCTCGGGCGTCTCCCCGTGTTCGGAACCGGTGGCGGTAAATCAGCTCTTTCTTAATGGTGGCGTGAAACGATTCAATGCAGGCATTGTCATAGGGATCTCCCTTACGGCTCATACTGATTTGAAATTCCCCTTTTTTCAAGCACTTGATGTATTCATCGGAACAGTACTGGGAGCCGCGGTCGGAGTGGTGGATCGGTTCACCAACGGGATTCCGCAAAAGCAGCGCGTCCTGTAGCGCCCCAAGTGGCAGTTCGGTCTTCATTGTGACGTCCAGATTCCAGCCAACAATCTTACGCGAGAACAGATCCATCACACTCGCCAGATACAACCATCCTTCTAGCGTCCAGATATACGTGATATCGGTAACCCAGACCGTATTGGGTTTGTCGACATCGAACTTGCGCTCGAGCAGATTCGGGTAGATAAACTGGCTATGATTAGAATCGGTCGTTGTCATGAACTGTTTTGTCGGCAGTGCAGAGAGTCCCAACTCGTTCATGTAACGCCCCACGGTTCGTTCGCATATGGAATATCCCTGCGCCTTGAGATCCTCAAGGATGCGCGGGCTCCCGTAAGTGCCATAGCTCTCATGATACGATTGAGCAATTTTTTGGAGAAGCTCTTCCCGCAGCATCTGCCGTTCAGTTCGATTCGCTGCGATCAGCTGAGTCCGCCATTTATAGAAACCACCTCTGGATACGCCAAGTAGCCTGCACATCTTCAACACGTCGTATTCGTTCCGGTGCTCTTCGATGAACGAATAAATTACGTGCGGCTTTTCATGAAGACATGCATGGCCTTTTTTAAAATCTCTACTTCGTCATCTCGTTCTTTCAGCTGATTTTCCGTCTCACGCAACTTCTTCTCCATTTCTGAGAAAGTGACGCGCGGCTCACCCGTTGGATTCGCCAAACGGTCCTGCTTTTCCCGGTATTCTCTCGCCCATTGCCGCACCGTTGTCGCACTCACACCAACTTCATAAGCCAGGTCGGTGGCTTTCCGCCCTTCCTCAATATGGAGCTTGGCAACATATTCCTTGTATTCGGTCGTTTTGTGTTTGCCCATGTTTGACACGTCCTTTTCTTGGTACTTTCAGTATGTCGAAAACCGAGTAGTCGTGTCCACTTTTAAGTCTAAACCCAGTTAGAATATAAAATGTATTTATTATTGATCTGTTACTATAGAAAAGTCAGTTTGTCTACGTCTTTTCATTTCTTCAGCAATCAATTCAAAGGTTTTGAGTTTGTCCTTAAAATCGTACGTTGCTGAAACTAGCATGACTTCGTCTGCTTCGTATTCTGAAGCTACTGTTTCGAGTTGGTCTACAACGTGCTGCGACGTGCCCACTACCATGCGACGACGATTTTCAGCGACTAATTGCTTTTCGAATTTCGAGTATGGATAAGCACTTGCTTTTTCAGGTGGCGGTGTGCCGTTTGAGGGCATCCCTTGCGCACTCATGGATAATGATAAATCTAAAGAAGAGGCGATCCACTCTGTTAGTTCAGGTGTTTCTTGGCAGACTACAAAAATGGCAATACCGACATAAGGATTACTGCCATCAATTGACTTAAACTGTTTTCGGTATTCTTTCGTGAAGGTTTGGCCGCCTTCTCCATTGATAAAGTGAGCAAACATATAAGGCAATCCTTTTTCAGCTGCTAGCCGTGCTGAATTTTCACTAGATCCTAAAATCCAGATGGGTGGCGCATTTACCGTAACCGGCGTTGCTTTCATGCCAAAGTATGGATGGTCTTCTGGAATAGCATCGTTTAAGTACATACACAGCTCGTCTATTTGTTTAGGAAATAGACTACTGTCTCGCTTTTTTCCTTCATCTAATGCATAAGAAGCACGTGGCATACCACCAGGTGCTCGTCCCATTCCTGCATCGATTCTTCCAGGATATAAGGCTTCCAGCAATTTGAAGTTTTCCGCAATTTTAAAAGCAGCATAATGTGGCAGCATGACGCCACCAGAACCTAGCCGTATTGTTTGAGTCACAGCTCCTAGATGCGCAATCAGCACTTCTGGAGAAGATCCGGCTAGCGTTGTTGCATCATGATGCTCAGACACCCAAAAGCGTGTATAACCCCACTTTTCAGCTTGTTGTGCAAGAATGGCGGTATGCTTTAATGCCTCCTGCGGTGTGCTACCTTCTGAAATTGGTGATTGGTCTAATAGGCTATACTTTAATGCCATAAAAATTCTCTCCTTTACAAAAAAACAGCTTATTCTTCAACCAAGTAACCGACAGAGCGCAAAACTGTATGAATAAACGCCTGCGCTGCTAGAAAGACTTCTTCTTTTTCAGGTTCTTGGAAAATATCGTGATAGCAAAATTTCCATTCTTTGTAGCTGAATTCGTTTAGTTGTTGCTTTAGTAACCATTGACGAGCTACTTCTTTCTCAACAATTAAATCTCGCTCTGCTGTATACAAACAAGTCGGAATCTGCGGATACCTGTCAATACTTGCAGCCGTTTCTTTCATATAACTCTGCAATTCTTTATACCAACTTGCAGTAATAACCGTTTGATACCGCTTGCTTTCGGTTTCTTGACTATAAGAAAAACGATCGCGTGTCAGGTGGCGTAATTCGATGCCATGATCCACCTTTCTGCGGCCAGTCAATTGCGCAACTCCTGGAAATGCGTTTGGCACTTTCGGTGGCAATTTTTTTAACTGCAACCAAGGCGACGTAAAAATAACTCCGGCTACATTGAATTTCCGGTTCCCTAAGACATTCATCGCAATAGTTGCGCCCAGTCCATGGGCAATGACAAATACTGGCAACTCATTTTCTGACGACAGTCTCAGCAACTCATTTACTGCCTGTTCGTAGTCATCAAACGATTCTCGGTGAACTTTGTCCGCTCCCGCATTTTTGCCATGGCCCGGTAAATCTCCTGTATATACGTCAAATCCTGCCGATCGCCATTTTTCAATTTGCCATGCATAGCGCAGGTGTTGTTCATACGCACTATGTATAAACACAACTACTGCCTTTGCTGATCCTTCAGCCTGCCATTTCCACATAATCCAACTTCCTTTCCCTGCTGATTAATTCTCGATGTTGTCTGTTAATTTGACGTTTTGATTTGATTTGTTACGATTAAGAATATCTTATCTTGTTTAAAGGAGCTTTGCTATGATTTATCCATTTAAAGACAAATTCCCTAAAATCGATCCATCTGTTTTCATTGCAGACTACGTCACAATTTCTGGTGATGTGACAATTGGCACAGACTCTTCTGTGTGGTTTAATACGGTGATTCGCGGGGATGTCTCTCCGACGATTATTGGCGATAAAGTCAACATTCAAGACCTCTGCATGCTTCATCAAAGCCCGGGTAAAACCTTGCTTCTTGAAGATGACGTGACTATTGGCCATCAAGTTACACTTCACAGTTGCATTGTTCGTAAAGGTGCTCTCGTCGGCATGGGTTCGATTATTCTCGACGGCGCGGAAATTGGAGAAGGCGCATTTATTGGTGCGGGTAGTCTCGTACCGCCTGGAAAAGTTATCCCTCCTGGCATGCTAGCACTCGGACGCCCCGCGAAAGTCGTCCGCGAACTTCGTGAAGACGATAAAGAAGATATGGAACGTATTGTTCGAGAGTATGCAGAAAAAGCAGCTTATTATAAATCACTCCAAAAAAAGTAACAAAACGAAAAGGACGACCGGGCATCACTGCCTAGTCGTCCTTTTCGTTTTGTTAACTTATACGCCAGCTTGTTCTTTTAAGATCGCTGCTTTGTCTGTACGTTCCCATGGCAAATCAACATCGGTACGGCCAAAATGTCCGTAAGCTGCCGTTTGCTTGTAGATTGGGCGACGTAGATCCAACATTTTAATGATGCCAGCAGGACGCAAGTCAAAGTTTGCACGTACCAAATCATCTAATGTGTCTTCATCAACGATGCCTGTTCCAAACATATCAAATGCGATCGATACAGGATGTGCTACACCAATTGCATAAGCTAACTGAACTTCGCATTTATCTGCAAGGCCAGCTGCGACAATATTTTTTGCAACATAACGCGCCGCATAAGCCGCTGAACGGTCTACTTTTGTTGCGTCTTTTCCTGAGAATGCGCCGCCACCGTGACGCGCATAGCCACCGTATGTATCTACGATGATTTTACGTCCAGTTAAACCTGCATCTCCTTGAGGTCCACCGATAACAAAACGGCCAGTTGGGTTGATAAAATATTTTGTTTCTTCATCGATCCACTTTGCTGGTACAACTTCGTTAATGACGTATTCCTTAATATTACGTTGAATTTGTTCTAACGTTACTTCTGGATGATGTTGAGTTGAGATAACAATTGTATCCACGCGAAGCGGTTTGTTGTTTTCATCATATTCAACCGTCACTTGTGTTTTACCATCTGGACGCAAGTATGGAAGAATTTCTTCTTTGCGTACTTCAGCCAAACGACGTGCCAATTTATGTGCCAATGAAATCGGCAATGGCATTAACTCTTCTGTTTCGTTGTTCGCGTATCCAAACATTAATCCTTGGTCACCTGCACCGATATCGTCTAACTCTTTATCTGTCATTTGGCCTTCGCGTGATTCAAGCGCTACGTTTACTCCAGCAGCGATGTCCGGTGATTGCTCATCGATTGCGGTAAGAACTGCACTTGTTTCTGAGTCGAAACCATATTTAGCTCGCGTATAGCCAATTTCTCTTACCGTTTGTCGAACGACTTTCGGAATATCTACATACGTAGAAGTGGTAATTTCTCCGGCTACTAGAACGAGTCCTGTCGTAACAGTCGTTTCACACGCAACGCGTGCATTTGGATCCTCGGTTAAAATGGCATCCAAAATAGCATCTGAGATTTGATCACAAATTTTATCTGGATGTCCTTCTGTTACTGATTCTGATGTAAATAATCGACGGTTTTTCAAAAAATGTTCCTCCTTATATCCTGCGAGATTGCTCTCGAAATTGATACGGTACTCGTTTCCCATGTCAAGTCCGTTCCAGACAATCTGGATTGAACTTCAAGCCGTTTGTGGCCTTTCACACGAGGATTAAGGGCATTTCACAAAAAAATCCCTTCACTCATTCGTCATGAGGAAAGGAAGAATCATCATTAGCACCTTTCACTCTTATCATCCAAGGTCTGTGCACCTTGTGTCAGGTTGGGCACCATCACTGCAAAAGCAGCAGGTTGCCGGGTTTCATAGGGCCTGCCCCCTCCACCAGCTCGGAATAAGAGTATCCGTTCAATTTTTCATCATACGGAATTAGCAAAGTGATGTCAACAATTTTCGAAAATAAAATTACATTCTTCAAATAAAAACAATGATTTTTTGATTATGCTATTCTACCAAACTTTAGATTCCCGCAAGTAAAAAACCAAACTATTCAGTAGTATTTCTGTTCACACAAAGCCATTGTACACTGTAGAAAACCGCTTTAAAAGGCACCAGGACTATTTGGAAATTATAGAAATAATTCTACGTATTGTCGGGGCTATCCTCTAATATTTTTTAATTTCCCCAGTGGATTAGTGTAGACTAATAAAGCTAATGTGTTATACTAATGAACGAATATACATCCTCCCCATTATGGGAATAACAGAAAAGGAAGGTACATATATATGACTTCAGTGAACTTTGCAAACGATTTAAAAGATCTTTTGACTGGCCAAAATGTGCATGTTCAATTATCAGTGCCACAATTAGTGGAAGCGGCAACATCCCGCAAAGAAGCAGTATTAACTCGGGAAGGCGCTGTAACAGCGGAAACAGGAAAATATACTGGCCGCTCACCGAAAGACAAATACATGGTGGAAGAAGAAAGCTCTAAAAACAAAGTCGACTGGGGCAATGTGAACCGTCCGATTTCAAGCGAAATATTTGAAAAGCTTTACGCTAAAGTGATTAAGCACCTTAAAGACAAAGATGCGCTTTATGTATTCAAAGGATTTGCCGGAGCCGACCATGAATCACGTGTGCCCATCCAAACAATCAATGAATACGCATGGCATAATCTATTTGCTCACCAATTGTTCATCCGGCCTACAGCTGAAGAATTGCAAACACACAAAGCTGAATTCACAGTTGTGTACGCTCCGACTTT
Source organism: Planococcus faecalis (assembly GCF_002009235.1). Classification (NCBI taxonomy): domain Bacteria; kingdom Bacillati; phylum Bacillota; class Bacilli; order Caryophanales; family Caryophanaceae; genus Planococcus; species Planococcus faecalis. The sequence goes on along the minus strand of NZ_CP019401.1, from coordinate 1,231,018 downwards.
TCAAGCAGACCCTGCAGTTGATGGTACAGCTTCTGAAACATTTATCATCGTATCGATGGAGCAAGGCATTATTTTGATTGGCGGCACTGAGTACGCTGGCGAAATGAAAAAATCAATTTTCTCTATCATGAACTACTTACTTCCTGAAAAAGGAATTTTACCTATGCATTGTTCAGCAAACGTTGGTCCAGAAGGCGACGTAACTTTATTTTTCGGTTTATCCGGAACAGGTAAAACAACTTTATCAGCTGACGGTGATCGCAAACTAATCGGTGATGATGAGCACGGCTGGTCAGATAACGGCGTATTTAACATTGAAGGTGGTTGCTACGCTAAAACGATTAATTTGTCGCGTGAAAATGAACCACAAATTTACGACGCAATCCGTTTTGGTTCAGTACTTGAGAACGTCGTAGTGGACCCTGAAACACGCATTCCAGATTATAATGACGGTTCATTAACTGAAAATACACGTGCAGCATACCCAATGCAAGCAATCGACAATATTGTAGATCCTTCAGTTGCAGGACATCCGAAAACAATTGTCTTTTTGACTGCTGACGCATTTGGCGTATTGCCTCCAATCAGTAAATTAACAAAAGAACAGGCGATGTACCACTTTTTAAGCGGCTATACATCGAAACTTGCTGGAACAGAGCGCGGAATCACTTCACCTGAAGCAACATTCTCTACATGCTTCGGTTCACCTTTCTTGCCGTTGCACGCAACAGTTTACGCTGAAATGCTTGGTAAGAAAATCGACGAGCACGGCGCTCAAGTTTTCCTCGTTAACACTGGATGGACTGGTGGCGTATACGGAGTCGGTAGCCGTATGAAACTTTCTTACACACGCACAATGGTTCGCGCTGCGATCAAAGGCGAATTAAACACTGTGCCAACTGAAAAAGAAGCAGTCTTCGGTTTTGAAATTCCAACTGAAGTACCTGGAGTTCCAAGTGAAGTATTAAACCCACGCCATGCATGGTCAGACAAAGCAGCTTATGACCAAAAAGCAAATGAATTGGCGCAAGAATTCCAAGAAAACTTTAAAAAGTTCGGCACTGTCGCACCTGAAATCAGCGTGCTAGGCGGACCAACTCAAAAATAATCTTGCAAAAACCCGTTCGGAATAAAATCCGAACGGGTTTTTTTACTTTTCTTTTTCTCTCATCCACAGACAAACTGCTTTGACTGTTTTCCAATTCGCTACAGGTGGAAAAAAGTGCGTGTAATCTGGAAAATACCATGTCTCATGCGGCTGATCCTTTAACTTTAATGCCTCTTCTAACAAATGTGCTTGTCCGGGTGAGACATTGTCATCTAGTAAACCGTGAATGATCAAAACGGGCGCAGTATTTTCTTCAATCCGCAATAATGGGTTGCGCTCTTCAAATTGAGTTAAAGCGGTGTTCGGCGTTCCCCCATAAAGTCGCTTCATCATGCGACGCATATCCGGACGTTCTTTATACGTTAATACCGTATCTGTAACACCTGCCCATGTAACAACCGACGTAATATCTTGACGCAAAATAGCTGTCCATAATGCCATAATCCCGCCTCGTGAAAATGCCAGTAAGTGGACATTTCCATTACTGAATTTTTTTAAAACATCGACAGCATGAACGGCATCCCACCTGTCTTCTCCTGCAAATTCATCACGGCCTTCACCGCCTCGATTGCCTCGATAATACGGAGCAAACACTACAAAGCCTTGTGCGGCAAATTGAGCGATTCGTGCAGGACGTACCATCCCAATCGACTGAATGCCTCCTCTTAAATACAAGATGCCACTATTGCTTCCTTTTTTTTTCGGTTCAGCTAGCATTCCTTTTACGCGTAATCCTTCTGACCAGTAAACAATTTCTGATAACCGAACGTGTGGATTCGGCGATGGATAAGGTCTCTTCGATCTAATCGTTCCATTTTTCAAGCTGCTTCACCTTCTCTATTATTTTACTCATTCCTTCATCTTTCATTAAAAAACTAAAGTGGCTAGTTGTCTTTAACTCTTTTAACAAGATGATTCCCTCTGTTTCAAGAAGGGAAATTCGGTCTATTCCTTCTACCTCTGCGACAAAAACCGTTTTACAAAATGGTTTCTCTGAATACACCACGTATTCAGCAAACCAGTCTAGGTTTTTTATATGCGCCCCAGTTTCTTCGTAAACTTCCCTCTTGGCAGCCTCCTGTAAACTTTCCCCCACTTCTACTTTGCCGCCTGGAAATTCTAACCCTCGCTCATTATGCTTGGTCAGTACCCACTTTCCGTTATCGCTACAGATTACCAATACATGTCTACTTTCAATAGAAAAGCTATTTTTTTCAAATGATAGTTCACATAAGTAGCCGTTCAAGTCTTGATAATGCATTTTTTCACCTCAATGCCATAAGAAAAGCGTACACTAAATTTCAGTGTACGCTTGTATAATTCTATCTTACTTCTTTTCGCCCAAGAATGCTGATAACATCCAAGAATGTTTTTCAAGATTTTGATGAATGGCATTCAACATGTCTTCTGTCATGTCGTCACCATCTTCAGCTGCCAAATGCATTCCTTTTTTCAGTGATTTCATAATTTTATCGTAATCACTCACAACAGTATCTACCATTTCCTCAGCCGACTCCTTGCTGTTCGCTTCTTCGATCACAGAAAGCGCTAGCTGTTCTTTCATTGTAGCGACCGGCTTTCCACCAAGTGCTAATAACCGTTCTGCAATCTCATCCATGTGCAATGTCGCTTCATTGTATAATTCCTCAAATTTTACGTGCAATGTAAAAAACGAAGGGCCTTTTACATACCAATGGAAATTATGTAATTTTGTATAAGCAACAGACCATGTTGCCACCTGTACGTTTAGTTCTTGGTTTAATTCGTTTGACATTTCCGATCACACTCCATTTTTTTGATAAGTTCATATACTTTATTTATACCACTGATGCCCCTACAATAAACATATGAAGTAATTCTGCGAAAAGAGTTGAAATTTTATGAAGACGACTTTACTACGGATGTTCCGTTTTTATCAACGATTCATCTCTCCTTTATCACCCCCAAGCTGTCGATTTTATCCAACATGTTCGCATTACGGCATTGAAGCTGTCGAAAAGCATGGCGCGTTAAAAGGCGGATATCTAGCCGCGAAACGCATTTTAAGCTGCCATCCTTTCCATAAAGGGGGAATCGATTTCGTCCCTGAAGAATGGCCACCAAAAAAATAATTGGTGGTTTTTCTTGTGTTTTTATTGCGTATACTGTAATATTCAACTAGTCATTAAAACGTAATCATTACATTTTGGAGGAAAATATGAAAAAAATACTATTACTAATCTCTATTGTTTTATTATTAGCAGCTTGTGGAAAAACAAGTGATGAAGCGCAAAGTATCGATACTGATGCTTCGAAGCTACAAATTTATACAACGGTTTATCCACTAACTTATTTTACAGAGCGCATCGGTGGTGATTTGATTGATGTTCAGTCAATTTATCCTGCCGGCTCCAATGAACACACCTTTGAACCCACACAACAAGAAATGATTCAACTCGCAGATGCAGATTTGATGTTCTCGATTGGTCTGGGTCTTGAAGGGTTTATCGACAAAGCTCAAAAAACATTGAAAAATGAAAATGTTGAATTTGTAGCGACTGCTGATACTCTAACAGATGAAGATTTAGAAGCCGCACTTGGGTATAATGAACAATCTCATGAAGAGCATGAAGAAGATTCTCACGAGGCAGAAGCTGAAAGCCATGATGGTCATGATCACGGTTCAACTGACCCGCACGTCTGGATGTCTCCTGTACTAAGCAAAAAATTAGCAGAATCGATTAAAGATTCCTTGATAACAGCCGACCCAGAAAACGCAGAAACTTACGAAAGCAATTATACAGAATTAGTTGTTGAGCTCGAAACCTTAGACCGTTCGTTCGCTACGCTATCTGAGCGCGTCACGAAAGACACCTTTTTCGTTTCCCATGAGGCTTTTGGCTACTTGTCAGAGCCTTACGGTTTTGAACAAATGGCAATCGCTGGACTAAATAGCCAGGATGAGCCTTCGCAAAAAGAGTTAACAGAGATTGTTGATTTAGCAAAAGAAAAAAACATAGAGTATATCGTCTTTGAACAAAATGTTTCGTCTAACTTGACAGAGGTTATTCGAAAAGAAGTAGGTGCTGAAGCAATCCAAATGCACAATCTTGGCGTTTTAACACAAGAAAACATCGACAATGAAGAAACGTATTTTACCTTGATGGAAAAAAATCTACAAGTACTTGAGACCATTCTAAAATAGTGAAAAAGCACAGCCGAGAACTTCTCTCTGCTGTGCTTTTCTTTTTCATGTTAGCTACCCGATGTTAATTTAGTTAGTCGTTTGGTCAAAAATTGCCGCCATTCAGCTGCGAGTTCTTCTACTTCCAATACTTTGACAATCCCATCGATGTCTCTTGTTCTCTGGAAATTGATTTCATTGGCATATAGAACCGATACTTGTTGTGGACTTTTTGCTACTAGACGAATCGATGAATCGGCTCTCACAATGCCTTCTTCTAGTACACGGCAAAGATAACCAGTAAAGCCCGTTTTCACCATTTCTTTTAGTAAAGGCTTCATGTCCAGTCGCCTGTCAATGGTATTACAAGGAACTCTTCCTTGCGTCACTTGAATAATAGCCTCTCCTACTTGAAAAATGTCCCCAATGCAGACGTCTCGCTCTAGCATATTTGTCACCGTTAAATTTTCGCCAAAAGCAGCAGGGGGTAACTGAACTTTAAATTGGTCCTTCCAATAAGCATAATGTTCATACGAATAAATGCACACGGCACGTTCTGGACCTCCGTGATGCTTAAGATCTGCGACACCATCTCCTTGAAAACCGTCCTTAGTTAACAATACCGTTTGCGCTTGTTGTTTACGAATAGCGGTTTCCATTTCCTTGCCGTTTTCATAGGTCATTTTCTCAGGTAACCCGATCGCAAAATTTTTGATGACCGCTTTTTCTGAATTCCTCATACATCCCCCACCTTTTGATCCGTCAGCTAATCGACTCTGATTTACTTTTCTGTATTATACATCAGACCATCAATCTTCCAAAATTTCATTTAAAAACTTTTCGCGATGATCTAAAAAATACTTGGTGATTCGGTAATGGTCGGTCATTTCATAATCGATTTCTTCAATCGCTCCTCCGTCAAAACTTAAAATTTGTGCATCTGGATATCCAAGAAGAATAGGTGAATGTGTCGCAATGATAAATTGACAATTCTCTTGTGTAGTCAAGTCTTTTAAAATTTTCAAAAATGTCAATTGTCGTTGGGGGGACAATGCGGCTTCTGGCTCATCAAGCAAATACAGTGCTCGCCCATTAAAACGATTCAAAAATAAAGACAAGAACGATTCCCCGTGAGATTGCTTGTGCAACGAACGACCTCCATATGACTGAAATCCATCTTCATTCACATCTTCTAGATGTGTCGCAAAATGATAAAATGATTCAGCGCGCATGAAAAATCCATTGGTCACTTTTGGCATCCAGGATAATCGAATGTACTCACCCAACACCGATTCAGAAGCGTGTACGTCATAGTTATTGTTGCGTCCACCTCCTGCTGTATTAAATTCGCATTTATCTGCGATGGCTTCGAGTAATGTTGACTTGCCCGACCCATTTTCTCCAACAAAAAAGGTAATGGGGTTGCTCAGCTTGACTTGTTTCATACTGTTTACCGCAGGTACTGTAAAAGGGTATTGTTCAAAATCCTCTACTTGGTCTCTCAACAAACGGATGCCAGTCAAAAACATTCCTTTGCCTCCTCGCTAGGGCTTAAATGAGCAGTATCTACTTTATAACCGATTCCTGTAAGCTGACTTAACTGTATCTCACCATTGTCGACAAAAATTTCCGGCTCGATTATATCTTTTTCCCAAAAATGAGTAGAAGCAGAAAAATCACCTGGATATTCTATACCTGGTAACGACGCCAGCGCTAAATTATGAGCCTTTGATACGCCAAATTCAATCATGCCACCCACCCACATGCCTATAGAATGCTCACGACACAATTCCACCACTTTCAAGGTTTCTGTCCAGCCTCCAAGACGACTCATTTTTAACACGACAATGTCTCCTGCTTTCATATCGATCATTTGCTGAACATCATCTACACTAGAAATACTCTCGTCCAAACAAATTTTAGTGTTGAGTTGCGCTTTTGCTCGCGCATGTAACGCCCACTCACGCTCTCCAAACGGCTGTTCAATAAGCGTGAACCCAACATCATCAAATTCTTTTAACCGTTCAAAATTGGCTTTGTTGAAACTACCATTGGCATCCGCGAAAAATAATAGCTCGGGATAGTTAGTAACAACAGATTTCAACACAAACGGATCTGTATCTGGATGAATTTTGATTTTGATACGCTTGTACCCCGCATTGTTCGCTTGCGCTACTCGGTCTCCTATTTGAGAAGGATCTGCAGCTATAACGATGCCAGCAGGAACTGCTTTCAAAATGCCACCAACAAATTGCCAAAGCGGCTGCTGTTGCTGTTTTGCAAACAAATCCCACACAGCCATTTCTATGGCTGCTTTTGCCATCCGATTGCCTTTCACAGCTTTGAACAGTTCCCAAACTTCTTTTGGATGTTGAAAATTTTGACCCCTGAGTAGTGGCAGTAACACGTGCTCAAGTACAAAACGACAGCTGGTGATGGTTTCTTCTGTATACCAAGGAGTTTCAAATGCTACACATTCTCCGTAGCCAATGTCTCCTGACTCGTCTTGTACACTTACAACAATTACTTCTCGCTCATCTACTTGCTGTAAAACAGATTTAAAAGGGGTTTTGAGCGGTCTTCGTACTGTCTTAAAGCCAATCTCTTTAATGGTTATACCCATGCTCTCAGCTCTCTTCTCAGCAGCTTGTTGGAAGCATTGCGCGGCAACGACTCAATAACCGTCAATTGTTTTGGCACTTTGTAAGACGCCAACTGCTCGCGGCAATAAGCCAGCAATTCTTCTGCAGTCACGTCTTGTTGCAATACCACAAATGCCACGGGAACTTCTCCCCACCTCTCACTCGGTGCCCCGCAAACACCGACTTCTTGAACGGCAGGATGACCCAATATTACTTTTTCAATTTCAGCCGGATATACATTTTCTCCACCAGAAACGATTAAATCCGAACGGCGATCCACCACAAACAAAAATCCTTCATCATCTAAATAACCCATGTCTCCCGTGTGAAGCCAGCCATCTTGTTGCACATTCCGCTCCGCAAATTTCCCTATATAGCCAGGTGTCACTTGTGGACCGCGAATCAGGATTTCTCCCACCTCACCCAATTTTTCCGTCTTGACTTCATATAAAAATAATGGCTTACCCGCTGATCCAATTTTTCGCTCTGCATCCGCCACTTGTAAAGTTGTTGTTTGTGATGATGTTTCTGTCATGCCATATGTTTGCAACACCGGTATCCCACAGTTTTCAGCACGTTTCATATAGGCAACAGGAATCGGTCCACCTCCAGCAAGAACCGCTTTAAAACGATCAGAAGCTTGCGTGGAACCTCTTTCGACACTCGTTAATATGCGTTCTAACGTCACACCCACAACCGACATATGCGTCACGCTGCCGTTGCAAATTTCTTCTGCGCTACGATCTGCGTCAAACTTCTCATATAACCGAACCCCCATGCCGTATATTAACGATCTCATTAAGATCGAAAATCCACTAATATGAAACAAAGGCACTGCACATAACCAAACATCTTCCGGTGCAACGCCAATATTAAGTGCAGAAGATACAGCACTTGAAAAATGATTTTCCGCTGTTTGGCGAACGCCTTTTGGATGTCCGGTAGTACCTGACGTATACATAATCGAAAGAGTCCGGTCTTTTGCCCATTGTTGTTGCGGTTCGAATTGATCGGCGTTGGCTTTTTCGATTTCACTAAATAAAACCATGCGTGAATCGTCCACTTTTTCTTTTAGCACATCAGCTACGAAAATAAACGCGACTTCCGCATCGTTTATTTGGTATGTTAATTCATTGCTTGATAAACGCTCATTGAGCATGACCATTTCACAGCCTAGATGCATACAACCATACAAGACAAAAACAAATTCTGGAGTAGATTTTGCTAATACTGCAACACGTGAATGTTCTTTCACGCCAAGTGCGCTAAGTTTACTGGCATAATCGAGTGCAATTTTATTGATTTCAGAAAAAGTCCACTGTTGCTGCTCAAACGACAAGGCCATACGGTCCCCGCTCAAATAACTTCGCTGACTCAACCAATTCGGATAGGTCATGTTGAAAATCCTTTCTTCAAAAAAAGCTGTCCCTCAAGAGGACAGCTTTCAATTATTCTATAATCATGGGAAACGTGGGAATTGACCAAAGTCCGGTTTGCGTTTTTCTTTAAACGCATCGCGTCCTTCTTTCGCTTCGTCTGTTGTGTAATACAAGAGCGTTGCGTCTCCAGCCATTTGCTGCAATCCAGCAAGACCGTCTGTATCAGCATTCATCGCCGCTTTTACAAAACGAAGTGCAGTTGGGCTCATTTCAAGCATTTCCTGACACCATTGAACCGTTTCGTCTTCTAACTGTTCAAGAGGTACAACTGTGTTCACTAAGCCCATGTCCAGTGCTTCTTGTGCGTCGTATTGGCGGCATAAGTACCAAATTTCACGTGCTTTCTTGTGACCAATAATACGTGCCAAGTAACCAGAGCCGTAGCCAGCGTCAAACGAACCAACGCGCGGTCCTGTTTGGCCAAATCGTGCGTTGTCTGCTGCAATCGTCAAGTCACACACAACGTGCAAGACGTGTCCGCCGCCAATTGCATAGCCTGCAACCATTGCGACAACTGGTTTTGGAATAACACGGATTAAACGTTGTAGATCCAATACGTTCAAACGTGGAATTTCATCTTCCCCAACGTAACCACCGTGTCCGCGTACAGATTGGTCGCCACCTGAACAGAAAGCTTTTTCACCTTCGCCAGTTAAAACAATAACGCCTACATCTGCGTTATCGCGCGCACGTGAAAACGCATCAATCAATTCATGAACTGTTTTCGGACGGAATGCGTTGCGCACTTCCGGGCGGTTAATCGTAATTTTGGCAATGCCTTTAAAAATTTCATACTTAATGTCTTCGTATGTACGTTCTGTAATCCACTCGCGTGTCATGATTTTCCTCCTTGATAGTTCAAACTTAAATACTCTCTTACTATTGTAGCAAATTCAGCAGGTTTTTCCACATGTATTGCATGTCCTGCGTCGATAGTTTTATGAATGGCCTTTGGCATCAGACTAGCCATCTCTTTAGCAATCAACTCAAACTTCAAGTCCAACTGCCCTGTTACCAATAAAACCGGCATATTTAAACACATTAACTCTGCCCAATAAGTAGCTTGAGAACCGGTTCCCATACCGAGTAAACTATTCGCAAGCCCTACTGGATTTTGCTCCAAGCGTTCTTGGCGAATTGTGTCCTTGACCTTTTCTGGCAAAGATTTCTGACTATCGAACAATGCAATGTTTTCCCAGGAATCGATAAAACGCTCAAGACCTTGCGTAACAATTCGCTCTGCAAGATGTGCGTCATTGGCTCGGCGTTTTCTTCTGGCCTCTCCACTTCGGAGTCCAGGAGAAGCACTTTCTAGAATCAATCCACTAACTCGCACTGGAAATTCACAAGCATAAGCAAGCGCTGTACGCCCGCCCATTGAATAGCCGATAAGGGAAAAGTGATCAAGCTCTAACTGGTCAAACAAAGCATCTAAATTGGCGAGTTGCCGTTCCATTGTATAAAATTCGACTGATTTTGGACTCTCCGTCTTTCCGTGACCAATCAAATCAATGAAAACAAGTTTGTGGTCCGTCCAACCTGTTGCAACTGAGTGCCAGCTTTTTGTAGTGCCCGTAAAGCCATGCAGAAATACTACGGTTTCTTGTTTTTCTCGATTCCTTACTTCTATATGGTAGTGAGTTCCATTAACTGTTAGTTTCATTGCTTAGCCAGCTCCTCATCAAAGCGGCTCCATAATTTACGATGTGTCATCACATTATTTTCACGATTGGTGAACACTTCAATAATCTTCACTGATTTTGTTTTCGGCTCATCTAAAGCGGCAGCAAATTGGGCAATCGTTTCAGCAGATACATATTGCGCATCGTACATGTTCGCTGCATCGCTAAACGTTAATCCAGTCGGCGTACCGAACAGTTCTTCAAAATGACGTTCTTCTTGAGACTGAGGCAAATAAGAGAAAATGCCGCCACCATCGTTATTCATCACAACAATCGTCAAATCGGTTTCCTGCATTTTAGACGCAATCAAGCCGTTCATGTCATGCAAAAAGGATAAGTCGCCAATATATAAATACGCAGGTCGCTGTTTTGCCGCTTGTACGCCAAATGCCGTTGACACTACGCCATCAATGCCATTCGTCCCTCGGTTCGCATACATCATGACATCCCGCTCTGTTGATTGGAAGAAGGTATCCACGTCGCGAATTGGCATACTGCTACCAATGATCAAATCGCAGTTTTCCAATGTATCAAAAAACACTTTTGCTAACACGCCTTCATCCAACTCTTCTTGACTATGAAGAGCTACAACTTTCCAATATAAAGAGGATGCCTTGGTCCATTTTTCACGGTACGAATTCGTTTTTTTCATTTCTAAAGACAATTGCCACAAACCATTTATAGAAGCCTGAATGTGATGCGTTGCTACCGATTGCGCATCTCGCAACATCGGACTTTCATCAAACACCACATAAGTTTCAGGTCTAGCTGCTGCCAAAAACAAACTCAGTGGTTTTGAAACCGGTTGTGGCCCAATCCGAAACACGACTTGTGGGGTTACTTGTTCTTTAAACTCTTTATTTTTTAACAACGCATCGTATGAATCAACAATCAGATGTCTTGTAGTTGATGGACAATTGCCTCGTAAATTCGATAGTGGATCGGCAAGTACTGGCCAGTTGAGCTTTTGAACAAACTCCCAAAATTCAGGTGGCATCGGTTTGGTCATTTCCCCAACAATTAATAGTCCCCGGTCCTTTTTTAACACGTTCTGCAAAAACACACGACTTTCGGCAGATAGGGAAAGTTCTCCACCAAAATGGGCAATGTCTCCGCTACTTTCATAAGTTTGTTCGAAATCAATACCAAGTGGTTCACGAAACGGTACATTGATATGCACGGGTCCTCTTGGTTCACTGTTGGCATTTTGAACAGAACGGTGCAAATGACGCGTTAAGAACGCCAATTGATTTTCCGTTTCCGGCATCGGCAAATCAGTTGACCATTTAACGTGTGATCCAAACAAATTGATTTGATTGATTGCTTGCGGTGCCCCGACTTCTCGCAACTCGTGCGGTCGGTCAGCCGTTACGACGATTAACGGTACACGTGCGTAGTAAGCTTCGACGACTGCTGGAAAATAATTAGCGGCTGCAGTTCCAGATGTGCATAACAGCATCACCGGTTTACCAGACGCCTTCGCCATGCCCAGCGCGAAATAAGCTGCGGAACGTTCATCGATTTGACGGTATACCGTCAAGCCTTCTTGTTTCATACAAGCATAAGCTAATGGTGTTGAACGAGATCCTGGACTAATGACTGCAGCTGCCACGCCTAGTTCAACTAGTGAATGGGTGAATGCAGATACATATTCTGTTAACGCTTTACGACTCGTCACTCAATTGACCTCCCAATGCCCGGAGCATCGGCCTAAACTTAACCCATGTCTCGTCATATTCTGACTCTGGCGTGGAATCTGCTACAATTCCACCTCCCGCATATAAATAAGCTTCTTTGCCATCTAGTAAAGCCGACCGAATAGCAACCGCAAATTCGCCGTCTCCTTTGGCATCAATCCACCCAACAGGCGCAGCATAATAACCGCGATTCATTGCTTCGTAGTTCCGAATCATTTCCAACGCTAATAATTTGGGTTCTCCACCGAGTGCTGGCGTAGGATGAAGAACTTGCACCAAATCAAATAGCGTAGCACCTGGATTCAAGTCTCCTTCAACCGGTGTATATAAATGCTGAATATCCCTAATTTTCATCAATTTCGGCAATTTGGGTACGATTGTCCGACTGCAATTCGCTCTAAAAACTTCACTAATCATGTTTACTACATATTGATGTTCAGCACGATTTTTAGAATCTTTCAGTAAAATTTCCCCAAGTTCGGTATCCTTCTCAATGGTTTTTCCACGCGGAGTAGAACCCGCTAAACATGTTGAAAGGGCTTTATGATTTTCCACTTTTACTAATCGTTCAGGAGTCGCACCAAAGAAAAATTGGTCTTCTGCCTCCAAACCAAATAGAAAACTTTCAGGTTGTTCATTAGATACTTGATACAATGCTGAAGTCGGTGTAAACACATCTTCAAATTCCAGTTTCATCGTGCGTGCAATAACAACTTTTTCAACTTCTTTAGCTTTAATAATGTCGGTTACTTGTTTGATGGAATCCAAATAAGCTTGTTTTTTCAGTTCTATACGACCCGTTGTTTGCGGTTTATCGTATTTGTCCACTTCTGATACTTGGGCTGCATGGATCAATTTATCCCGCTCTTTGCGCATCGCCTCAAATTCTGCAAAACTCTCTTGCTTTTGAGTGATTAAATGGATACTAATAAAAGCCTGTTCTCCTTTTAACACTAGTTGAAAAGTCGGCACTGCGAAATAAGCCTGAGGAAATCTCTTCCATTCACTCGCTTTATTGTTTAACGGATCAAACGAAAATCCACCAAATAGAACCGGCTGAACCGAATGCTCTTCATTGACAATTTGGCGACATAAGTTCTGCCACTCTTTTTTTATTTCTTCAAATCTTCCATTTGCCTTGTTTGTAGACAATACATGGGCATGACCAATTCCGACCAACGTAAAGGTCTTTTCCCGATTTTGCCAGTACAGTCGTTTTCCTGAGTGGTCACTTCCGCCGGCTTCAAAAAATGCCAATGCTGACATGCGTGTTACTTCAATTGTTTCCGTATAAAAGCGGTAGCCTTCATATTGGCTATCCGCAGATTGTTGAGTCGATGAAGACGATTCTGAATTCACCTGATTACCTCCGTTTTAAGACAACAGTCTAGTTTATTCCACAAACGTTCTACTTTTTAATCTCTACCTTCTATCATACTCTTTTCTGCTAAAATCAGCACATCATTTGCTGTATTCACTGTTATTTTGAAGTACAATGAGGAGTGGAAAGAATTAAAGGAGAGAGATATATGACACATTCACTACAAGCAGACAGCGGATGGCGCGTATGGTGGCAACTAACTCGGCCGCATACCTTAACCGCTTCTTTCGCTCCCGTATTCCTCGGAACGATGATTGCTTTACAGTATTCCCTTATCGATTGGATTTTATTCCTAGCTATGCTCGTTGCGAGTTTGTTGATTCAAGCAGCTACTAATATGTTCAATGAATATTACGATTTTGCTAGAGGGTTAGACAATGAGAACTCTGTCGGTATTGGGGGTGCAATTGTTCGGAACGGTGTGAAACCGAAAACTGTATTAAATCTAGCTTTATTGTTCTACGGGATTGCTGCAGTTATTGGTCTCTATATTTGTTCACTAACTAGTTGGTGGCTTTTAGTTGTAGGTGCCGTTGCAATGGGGATTGGCTATTTTTATACCGGTGGGCCATATCCTATTGCCTACACACCTTTTGGCGAACTTTTCTCTGGCGTAGTCATGGGCTATTTGATTGTAATCATTGCCTTCTATATTCAAACGGGGATGGTAACCCTAGAAGCATCGTTACTTGCTATTCCGAGCACATTATTAGTAGCAGCTATTATGCTAGCCAATAACATTCGCGATATTGTGGGCGACGAAGAAAGTGGACGCAAAACACTTGCTATTTTGGTTAAAAGACCGGCAGCTGTCAATATTCTTATGTGGTTTTTCATTCTAGCCTACGTATGGATTGTCATTCTTATCCTAGTAGGAATATTGACACCGTGGGCCTTACTAGTCTTCATAAGCGTCATTAAACCTATTAAAGTCGTTCAAATCTTTAAACGTTTTACAGAACCTCTAAAGGTGATGCCGGCGATGAAAGATACTGGAAAAACAAATACATTTGTGGCTTTTTTACTTGGAATTGGGTTACTGATTGATTACCTTCTATAATATAGACAAACAAAAAAGGATTTCTAGAGAAATCCTTTTTTTGTTTGTCTAAAATAATACTTTGAAGAACAGTTAATTATAAGTTATAGTAAATAAATAATTCTAAATTTTCGAATGAGGAGGATATATAGTGAAACCTATCATCATCGGCATTATTGCAGCTTTTTTCTTTGCATTTACTTTCGTACTCAACGCCACGATGGAAGCTGACGGCGGGAATTGGATCTGGAGTGCGTCTCTCCGATACTTTTTCATGATTCCCTTTTTACTTTTGATTGTTGTATTAAGAAAGAACTTAAAACCGCTGTTACAAGAAATGAATAAAAACAAAAGAGCTTGGACCCTATGGAGTTTTGTTGGATTTGGCTTATTCTATGCTCCACTATGTTTCGCTGCAGCCTATTCCCCTGGCTGGCTCATCGCAGGAACATGGCAAATTACCATAGTCGCTGGTACATTACTTGCTCCCTTATTTCTCATTACCATACATAGCAATAAAGAAACTACTCAACTAAGAGGAAAGATTCCTGTTAAAAGCTTGATGATTTCTTTTATCATATTAGCAGGAGTCAGTTTAATGCAACTTGAACATGTAGCAGTTGTTTCTTCTTCAACACTTTGGTTCGGTTTTATCCCTGTTATCCTCGCAGCTTTCGCATACCCATTAGGAAATAGAAAAATGATGGATATATGTGGAGGTAGGTTGGATGCGTATCAGAGGGTTTTGGGCATGACACTAGCTAGTCTACCTTTTTGGTTTATCCTATCATTATATGGGCTTGTTACTGTAGGTGGACCTAGCGCTTCACAAAGCTTACAAACTTTAATTGTAGCAATCAGTTCAGGTGTAATGGCAACAGTACTCTTCTTTAAAGCGACTGATCTAGTTAGAGGCGATATGCAGAAACTAGGAGCAGTAGAAGCGACACAATCAATGGAAGTTTTATTTGCGTTAGCAGGAGAAGCACTTTTCTTGTCAATTATCTTACCTTCAAGCTTAGCAATAATCGGGATTTTCATTGTAATGCTTGGCATGATTCTTCACAGTCTTAATTCTAGTAAAACGAAAAAAAGTGTTATGCAATTAAATGCATAACACTTTTTTATAATGACCCCTACGGGATTCGAACCCGTGTTACCGCCGTGAAAGGGCGGTGTCTTAACCGCTTGACCAAGGGGCCAAATACTGGCGGAGAAGGAGGGATTTGAACCCTCGCGCCGGTTGCCCGACCTACACCCTTAGCAGGGGCGCCTCTTCAGCCACTTGAGTACTTCCCCAGTATGGCTCCGAAGGTAGGACTCGAACCTACGACCATCGCATTAACAGTGCGGTGCTCTACCACTGAGCTACTTCGGAATGGTGGGCCTAAATGGACTCGAACCATCGACCTCACGCTTATCAGGCGTGCGCTCTAACCAGCTGAGCTATAGGCCCATATGTAATATTATGGAGCGGGTGGGGGGAATCGAACCCCCATCATCAGCTTGGAAGGCTGAGGTTTTACCACTAAACTACACCCGCATAAAATGGTGGGTCAGGACGGAATCGAACCGCCGACACTTAGAGCTTCAATCTAATGCTCTACCGACTGAGCTACTGACCCACTTTATTTATTGGAAATGGCGGTCCCGACCGGGATCGAACCGGCGATCTCCTGCGTGACAGGCAGGCATGTTAACCGCTACACCACGGGACCATTTGGTTGCGGGGGCAGGATTTGAACCTGCGACCTTTGGGTTATGAGCCCAACGAGCTACCGAACTGCTCCACCCCGCGACAATAGTATAATTCAAAAGAAATTCGTCCACACATTTTAAAAATATGGAGGAGGAAGAGGGATTCGAACCCCCGCGGGATTTGACTCCCCTGTCGGTTTTCAAGACCGATCCCTTCAGCCAAACTTGGGTATTCCTCCGAGATAAAATACATATGGTGGACCTTGCAGGACTCGAACCTGCGACCGGACGGTTATGAGCCGTCTGCTCTAACCAACTGAGCTAAAGGTCCTAAAAAAGTGGCGGCAGAGGGGATCGAACCCCCGACCTCACGGGTATGAACCGTACGCTCTAGCCAGCTGAGCTACGCCGCCGGGATCTTTACTTTAAAAAGTTGGTGGAGCCTAGCGGGATCGAACCGCTGACCTCCTGCGTGCAAGGCAGGCGCTCTCCCAGCTGAGCTAAGGCCCCATTGTTTGGTCGGGAAGACAGGATTCGAACCTGCGACCCCTTGGTCCCAAACCAAGTGCTCTACCAAGCTGAGCTACTTCCCGAACTTGAGTTGCTGAGTATAAAAATATGGTGCGCCCGAGAGGACTCGAACCTCTAACCGCTTGATTCGTAGTCAAGTACTCTATCCAATTGAGCTACGGGCGCATATGATGCTATTCACTATTTCGTGAAAAGATGGTGCCGAGGACCGGAATCGAACCGGTACGGTAGTCACCTACCGCAGGATTTTAAGTCCTGTGCGTCTGCCAGTTCCGCCACCCCGGCTAAGGGTCGGTATCACGTGCAAATAAATATGGAGCGGAAGACGAGGTTCGAACTCGCGACCTCCACCTTGGCAAGGTGGCGTTCTACCACTGAACTACTTCCGCAAAAATGGTGCGGGTGAAGGGAGTCGAACCCCCACGCCCGAAGGCGCTAGATCCTAAGTCTAGTGCGTCTGCCAGTTCCGCCACACCCGCGTGGCAATATAAAATTAAAATGGTGAGCCATGAAGGATTCGAACCTTCGACCCTCTGATTAAAAGTCAGATGCTCTACCAGCTGAGCTAATGGCTCGAAAAAGTGGTGCCGGAGAAAGGAGTCGAACCCTCGACCTACTGATTACAAGTCAGTTGCTCTACCAACTGAGCTACTCCGGCAAAAGAAATAATGGTGGAGGATGACGGGATCGAACCGCCGACCCTCTGCTTGTAAGGCAGATGCTCTCCCAGCTGAGCTAATCCTCCGATATATTGCCCAGCGACGTCCTACTCTCACAGGGGGAAACCCCCAACTACCATCGGCGCAAAAGAGCTTAACTGCCGTGTTCGGGATGGGAACGGGTGTGGCCTCTTTGCCATCATCACTGGACTATTTGGTTTTGAAAGACAAGATTTATTATACCAGTAGTACTGTTTTTTTCAAGCTTTTTTTACAAAAACTTGGGCTTATTCTTTCAAAACTGGATAAACGACAGGTGAAACAGGCAAGTTTTTCGCATACAGTGTGTTGGTTAAGTCCTCGATCGATTAGTATTCGTCAGCTGCACGTATCGCTACGCTTCCACCTCGAACCTATCTACCTCATCGTCTTTGAGGGATCTTACTTGCTTGCGCAATGGGAAATCTCATCTTGAGGGGGGCTTCGTGCTTAGATGCTTTCAGCACTTATCCCGGCCACACATAGCTACCCAGCGATGCCCTTGGCAGAACAACTGGTACACCAGCGGTGTGTCCATCCCGGTCCTCTCGTACTAAGGACAGCTCCTCTCAAATTTCCTGCGCCCGCGACGGATAGGGACCGAACTGTCTCACGACGTTCTGAACCCAGCTCGCGTACCGCTTTAATGGGCGAACAGCCCAACCCTTGGGACCGACTACAGCCCCAGGATGCGATGAGCCGACATCGAGGTGCCAAACCTCCCCGTCGATGTGGACTCTTGGGGGAGATAAGCCTGTTATCCCCGGGGTAGCTTTTATCCGTTGAGCGATGGCCCTTCCATGCGGAACCACCGGATCACTAAGCCCGTCTTTCGACCCTGCTCGACCTGTACGTCTCGCAGTCAAGCTCCCTTCTGCCTTTACACTCTACGAATGATTTCCAACCATTCTGAGGGAACCTTTGGGCGCCTCCGTTACTCTTTAGGAGGCGACCGCCCCAGTCAAACTGCCCGCCTGACACTGTCTCCCAAGCCGATCAGGCTTGTGGGTTAGAATTTCAATACAACCAGGGTAGTATCCCACTGACGCCTCCTCCGAAGCTAGCGCTCCGGAATCTCAGGCTCCTACCTATCCTGTACAAGTTGCACCAAAATTCAATATCAGGCTACAGTAAAGCTCCACGGGGTCTTTCCGTCCTGTCGCGGGTAACCTGCATCTTCACAGGTACTATAATTTCACCGAGTCTCTCGTTGAGACAGTGCCCAGATCGTTACGCCTTTCGTGCGGGTCGGAACTTACCCGACAAGGAATTTCGCTACCTTAGGACCGTTATAGTTACGGCCGCCGTTTACTGGGGCTTCAATTCGCACCTTCGCTTGCGCTAAGCACTCCTCTTAACCTTCCAGCACCGGGCAGGCGTCAGCCCCTATACGTCACCTTACGGTTTTGCAGAGACCTGTGTTTTTGCTAAACAGTCGCCTGGGCCTATTCACTGCGGCTCTCTCGGGCTATTCACCCTACCAGAGCACCCCTTCTCCCGAAGTTACGGGGTCATTTTGCCGAGTTCCTTAACGAGAGTTCACTCGCTCACCTTAGAATTCTCTTCTCGCCTACCTGTGTCGGTTTGCGGTACGGGCACCTCCCGCCTCGCTAGAGGCTTTTCTTGGCAGTGTGAAATCAGGGACTCAAGGGTAAACCCTCTTGCCGTCACAGCTCAACGTATTAGAAATGGGATTTGCCTCATTTCACGCCTCACTGCTTGGACGTGCACAACCAACGGCACGCTCTCCTTATCCTTCTGCGTCCCCCCATTGCTCAAACGGCGGGGAGGTGGTACAGGAATATCAACCTGTTGTCCATCGTCTACGCCTATCGGCCTCGACTTAGGTCCCGACTAACCCTGAGCGGACGAGCCTTCCTCAGGAAACCTTAGGCATTCGGTGGACGGGATTCTCACCCGTCTTTCGTTACTCATACCGGCATTCTCACTTCTAAGCGCTCCACCAGTCCTTCCGGTCTGACTTCAACGCCCTTAGAACGCTCTCCTACCACGGATCTCTAACGAGATCCATCCACAGCTTCGGTAATCCGTTTAGCCCCGGTACATTTTCGGCGCAGTGTCACTCGACCAGTGAGCTATTACGCACTCTTTAAATGATGGCTGCTTCTAAGCCAACATCCTGGTTGTCTAAGCAACGCCACATCCTTTTCCACTTAACGGATATTTGGGGACCTTAGCTGGTGGTCTGGGCTGTTTCCCTCTTGACTACGGATCTTATCACTCGCAGTCTGACTCCCAAGCATAAATCACTGGCATTCGGAGTTTGTCTGAATTCGGTAACCCGGGATGGGCCCCTAGTCCAAACAGTGCTCTACCTCCAGGATTCTCAATCTTGAGGCTAGCCCTAAAGCTATTTCGGAGAGAACCAGCTATCTCCAGGTTCGATTGGAATTTCTCCGCTACCCACACCTCATCCCCGCACTTTTCAACGTGCGTGGGTTCGGGCCTCCAGTAAGTGTTACCTTACCTTCACCCTGGACATGGGTAGATCACCTGGTTTCGGGTCTACAACTGCATACTCTGTCGCCCTATTCAGACTCGCTTTCGCTGCGGCTCCGCCTTCTCAGCTTAACCTTGCATGCAATCGTAACTCGCCGGTTCATTCTACAAAAGGCACGCCATCACCCATTAACGGGCTTTGACTACTTGTAGGCACACGGTTTCAGGATCTATTTCACTCCCCTTCCGGGGTGCTTTTCACCTTTCCCTCACGGTACTGGTTCACTATCGGTCACTAGGAAGTATTTAGCCTTGGGAGATGGTCCTCCCAGATTCCGACGGAATTTCACGTGTTCCGCCGTACTCAGGATCCACTCTGGAGGGATAGGGTTTTCGGCTACGGGGCTGTTACCCGCTGCGGCGGACCGTTCCAGGTCGCTTCGCCTAATCCTATCTTTTGTAACTCCGTATAGAGTGTCCTACAACCCCAAGAGGCAAGCCTCTTGGTTTGGGCTGATCCCGTTTCGCTCGCCGCTACTCAGGGAATCGCATTTGCTTTCTCTTCCTCCAGGTACTTAGATGTTTCAGTTCCCTGGGTCTGCCTTCTCATGTGCTATAGATTCACACATGGATACTACCCGATTAAAGGCAGTGGGTTCCCCCATTCGGAAATCTCCGGATCACAGCTCACTTACAGCTCCCCGAAGCATATCGGTGTTAGTGCCGTCCTTCTTCGGCTCCTAGTGCCAAGGCATCCACCGTGCGCCCTTTCTAACTTAACCACTGGTTAATTAAAAAGTTGTGACGAAATCGTCACGCGTACTTGAATTACTTGCTTTGTTTCAATGTCGTTTTATCCAGTTTTCAAAGAACAAGGTTGAAAGTCACAAAAAAAGGCGTTGCCGCCTGAAGGTGAACCTTCAAAACTGAACGCAAAACGTCAACCCCGAGACAAGCTCGGTTCCGAATTTATCCTTAGAAAGGAGGTGATCCAGCCGCACCTTCCGATACGGCTACCTTGTTACGACTTCACCCCAATCATCTGTCCCACCTTCGGCGGCTGGCTCCACAAGGGTTACCTCACCGACTTCGGGTGTTACAAACTCTCGTGGTGTGACGGGCGGTGTGTACAAGGCCCGGGAACGTATTCACCGTGGCATGCTGATCCACGATTACTAGCGATTCCGGCTTCATGCAGGCGAGTTGCAGCCTGCAATCCGAACTGAGAACGGTTTTCTGGGATTGGCTTGCCCTCGCGGGGTTGCAGCCCTTTGTACCGTCCATTGTAGCACGTGTGTAGCCCAGGTCATAAGGGGCATGATGATTTGACGTCATCCCCACCTTCCTCCGGTTTGTCACCGGCAGTCACCTTAGAGTGCCCAACTGAATGCTGGCAACTAAGATCAAGGGTTGCGCTCGTTGCGGGACTTAACCCAACATCTCACGACACGAGCTGACGACAACCATGCACCACCTGTCACCACTGTCCCCGAAGGGAAAAGTGTATCTCTACACCGGTCAGTGGGATGTCAAGACCTGGTAAGGTTCTTCGCGTTGCTTCGAATTAAACCACATGCTCCACCGCTTGTGCGGGCCCCCGTCAATTCCTTTGAGTTTCAGCCTTGCGGCCGTACTCCCCAGGCGGAGTGCTTAATGCGTTAGCTGCAGCACTAAGGGGCGGAAACCCCCTAACACTTAGCACTCATCGTTTACGGCGTGGACTACCAGGGTATCTAATCCTGTTTGCTCCCCACGCTTTCGCGCCTCAGCGTCAGTTACAGACCAGAAAGTCGCCTTCGCCACTGGTGTTCCTCCACATCTCTACGCATTTCACCGCTACACATGGAATTCCACTTTCCTCTTCTGCACTCAAGTTCCCCAGTTTCCAATGACCCTCCACGGTTGAGCCGTGGGCTTTCACATCGGACTTAAAGAACCGCCTGCGCGCGCTTTACGCCCAATAATTCCGGACAACGCTTGCCACCTACGTATTACCGCGGCTGCTGGCACGTAGTTAGCCGTGGCTTTCTGGTGAGGTACCGTCAAGGTACCAGTAGTTACTTGGTACTTGTTCTTCCCTCACAACAGAGTTTTACGATCCGAAAACCTTCGTCACTCACGCGGCGTTGCTCCGTCAGACTTTCGTCCATTGCGGAAGATTCCCTACTGCTGCCTCCCGTAGGAGTCTGGGCCGTGTCTCAGTCCCAGTGTGGCCGATCACCCTCTCAGGTCGGCTACGCATCGTCGCCTTGGTAGGCCATTACCCCACCAACTAGCTAATGCGCCGCGGGCCCATCCTGCAGTGACAGCCGAAACCGTCTTTCCGTGCAGCCTCAGGAGAGGCCGCAAACTATTCGGTATTAGCACCGGTTTCCCGGAGTTATCCCGATCTGCAGGGCAGGTTGCCCACGTGTTACTCACCCGTCCGCCGCTAAACAATGGGAGCAAGCTCCCAAAGTTCCGCTCGACTTGCATGTATTAGGCACGCCGCCAGCGTTCGTCCTGAGCCAGGATCAAACTCTCCATTATAGAGTAGTGTTGATTGCTCAATACTGCTGGCGTATCGCCGTCCGAAGACGCACGATTCGCTTTGATCTGCTCAATGCTGATCAGTAAGTTGTCGTCACGAACACCGAGAAGGAAAACAACTTTGCTCTGGTTGCCAAAGGCAACCTTCGCAAAAGCCGTTCTCGCACCGAAGTGCTCGTGACGTCTTTCGTTGACGTTTTGCTGTTCAGTTTTCAAGGTTCAAGTTGTTGTTTTTTTAGCCGCGCTCATTGGCGACTTAATTAATATATCTCATCCCAACTTCGTTGTCAATACTATTTCAAAATATTTTTACGAGTTGTCTTAAGGACATATATAAATATAAACCGCCACGAGCAAAAAATCAAGCCTTTATTTTTAAAAAGTACATTTTAATTTTTTGGTAGTCTGCAACGAATAGCGTTATCCCCGCTAACACTACACTTCCACCAACAATTTGAGATACACTTAAATATTCTCCGAGTATGAAATACGCTAGTATAGCTGCTCCTATCGGCTCAAAAAGAATAGCAATTGATATAACATTCGTGCTTACCCATTTTAAAGCCCAGTTAAATAATGTATGCCCTAACAGATTCGGAATAATCGCTAACAACAAAAACCACATCCACTCAGAGGCTGGGTAAGGACCAAAAGATTCTCCTTTGAATACAATATAGAAGAATAATGTTATTGTGCTAACTCCGTAAACCACAAATGTATACGTGACCAGTGATAACCTCTTTCTGACATCTTGACCAAATAATAAATATGCCGTAATTAAAGCACAAGCTATTAAAGCCAACAAATCTCCGTAAAGAGCACTTCCACTCACTTTGAAATCACCGTAGCCAATTAAAACACTTCCCGCAATTGCAATAGCTCCCGCAATAAGCGTCTTAATAGATACTTTCTCTTTAAAGAAGAAGTATGTACCAGCAAAAGCGAACAGCGGTTGCAAGGTTACAAGGACAGTCGAGCTTGCAACTGACGTATAATTAAGCGATTCAAACCATAAAATAAAGTGAAAAGATAAAAACACACCCGCAATTGACGCAAAAACCCAATCTCTTTTGCTTAGCTTTTTGATTTCGTGGGTATATTTTAAAAAGAAGACTGGGCTCATGATCAACACCGAAAACAACATCCGGTAAAAAGCTGTCACTCCTGAATCGGCAGATGTCATCTTAACAAAAATAGCCGATAACGCTACTGAGAATACTCCTATCATAATAGGGATATATGGATGAATAGCCGGTTTTTCCATACCTACACCTCTTCTTCTATATTAACTTCACCGACGACACACTTAACAAGTTTGCCACGTTCGCTAAAGAGAATCAATACAAGACAAAAAAATGGAGGTTTTTTTATGGAGTTTTTCAGCGCAATGCAAATTTCTTCATATGAAACTTTCTTTAAACTTGTCATAGCCGCTCTCTTAAGTTTAGCAATCGGACTGGAAAGGGAATTAAAAAGAAAGCCTGTCGGATTAAAAACGAGTATCGTTATCTCTACGTTCAGTTGTTTACTAACCATCATCTCGATTGAATCTGCCTATATTGCACAAGGTAGCGAGTATGCTAATGTTAATATTACAATGGATCCCTTGCGTCTTGCCGCACAGATTGTTTCAGGTATTGGTTTTTTAGGGGCTGGCGTAATTTTAAAACGTGGCAACGATTCTATTTCAGGACTTACGACTGCGGCCATGATTTGGGGAGCTGGAGGAATTGGGATTGCAGTTGCTGCTGGCTTTTATATCGAAGCCGTAACTGCGGTCTTACTCGTCCTGATTGGAATAGAAGTTTTGCCTCACCTACTTTTTAAGTTTGGGCCAAAACGTTTGAAGATGGTTGAAGCAAATTTAAAGGTAGTTGTCACTGATCGAACATCCATACGGGAGGTGCTAAATGAATTAAAAATAAATGGGTCCGTGATCGAAAGCATTTCAATCGCCTACTCAGATGAAGTAGGTTCTTCTTTCTTTCATGAACTTCGGATTCGTATGTCTGTCCCTCACGACAAAGACACCATTGATTTGTACCAAGAAATATCAGACATGAAAAATGTTGTGCATGTTGAAATCGAATTAATTTGACCGAGGAGGATTTTTATGAAAGAGTTTTTCGGATTATTGAAAAATGGCAATAAGCCGTCTTTGACGGCAGCAGTCATTAATACGTTTATCGCAATTATGAAAGGTGTGGCGTTTTTCTTCACAGGGAATGTCGCCATGTTCGCTGAAACAATGCACTCTATCGGAGACGCAGCGAACCAGTATTTCGTTTTTATTGGCTCTGCACTCTCTAAGAAGGCGCCGACCAAGCAATTTCCAAATGGTTTCGGGCGTCTATTGAACATCGTTCTCTTAGGTGCCGTCTTGATTGTTGGAATCATGGCATATGAAACTATTATCGAAGGCTGGCATCAAATGACAAAACCAGTCGAAGCAGAAGGATTCATCATCAGTGTTGTGGTATTATCCATCGCAATCATTCTTGAATTTTTTGTTCTTTATAAAGCCGGAAAAGAAATCCTTCACGAAGCAGGCGTTAAAGGTGGAGCTCTAGCTCCCTTGACTACAAGTTTTTCTCACTTGAATCGAGCGAAGCCTGCAACTAAATTAGTGTTTTTAGAAGATTTGGTTGCAACTGCAGGTGGGGTCCTTGCCTTAACCGCTGTATTAATCGCGCATTACACTGGCTTTCTTCAAGTCGAAGGTGCTGCGTCTATTGCGATTGGCTTTATGATGTTCTATGTTGTCGCAAAAGTTTTCATGGATAACGCACGTGGCGCCATTGGTGAAACGGACGAACATATGGTAAACCATATTGCACACTTGTTGAGTGATCATTCAGATGTTCGAGACATTCAAGAGTTAGAAGTTGTTAAAGAAGGAGAATTTCTTCATGTTGAAACTAAAATTGAAGTTGATCCAAATTTAAACGTGATACAGGCCGATGCTTTACAAGAGCGTTTAGCCGAGCTTATCCTCAGCCAACCAAGTGTTGACGACGTCATTGTTTCTCTCGATGCAGATGATGGTGAAACACATTGGAAGCATTTAAGTAAACGACCAAAAAAACTTAATCCAAATTAAAAAAGGATTGGCGCTCAGCGCCAATCCTTTTCTTATAGTGATGCTTGTAAAATTTCTTTCACATCTTCATCTTTTAGTTTTGCAAAGTTACCGAATTCTCCATAGACCATCGCTTTCTCTACCATTGCATCAATTTTTGAATCATCGATGTCGTAGTAGTCCAAACGAGTTGGTGCTCCTAATGAAGTCCAGAATGCAGATACGCGATCGATTCCTTCATAAGCGATTTCTTCCTCAGACTTACCTGCTGAATCTACGTCAAAGACACGAACTGCCATTTGAGCAAAGCGAGCTGGATTTACGTTTACGTTATGACGCATCCATTGCGGGAATAAAATTGCCAATCCACCAGCATGTGGAATGTCATAAACTGCAGACACTGCATGTTCAATGTTATGCGAACCCCAGTCTCCTCTATAGCCCATTTCAAGGAATTTGTTCAATGCCATTGTTCCTGCGAACATGATTGTTTCGCGGTGTTCATAACTTTGAAGATCTTCCATTAATTTTGGTGCAGTTTCAATTACCGCTTTTAATACACCTTCACACATACGATCTTGAACCGGTGTGCTCGTCGCATCGTTAAAGTATTGCTCGAAAATATGAGACATCATATCAACAATTCCGTAGACCGTATGGTTTTCCGGCACTGACAATGTGTAAGTTGGATCTAGAATTGAAAATTGCGGGAATGACAACGGGCTTCCCCAGCCGTATTTTTCTTGTGTTTCTTCATTCGTAATAACTGAACCTGCGTTCATCTCTGAACCAGTAGCAGCAATTGTCAAAACTGTACCAAATGGCAGCGCTTCTTGTGGCTGTGCTTTGCGAGATACTAAATCCCATGCATCGCCGTCGTATTTAGCGCCGCAAGCAATCAGTTTCGTGCAGTCAATAACTGAACCGCCTCCAACTGCTAATAGCATATCGATGCCTTCTGTTTTGCAAATTTCGATTCCTTTTTTAGCAGTCGAAATACGTGGATTTGGCTCAACTCCCGCTAGTTCAAAAACTTCAAGTTTCGCTTCAGCCAAAGTTTTAATCACTTCATCGTAGAGTCCGTTCTTTTTAATACTGCCTCCACCATATACAAGTAGAACTTTTTTACCAAATTTAGGTAATTCTTCCTTAACTGCTTCAAGTTGGCCTTGACCAAAAATAAGTTTTACTGGGTTATAAAATGAAAATGCGTTCATCCAATCATCCTCCTCTATTCAAATAATAGTATGTAGTCTCTTATAGAAAAAAGCAAAAGATTGAGACTAAAAAACCGCCTGGAAAGGATTCCAGGCGGTTTTTTCATATCTTATACCCATCCACGGAAGCGTGAAGCTTCAGCAGTTCTACGAGCACCGACCATGTAAGCAGCTAAACGCATATCGATATTACGCGTAGTAGCGACATTATAAACATTTTCAAATGCATCAATTAGCTTTTTGTTAAGCTTTTCGTCCACTTCTTCTTGTGTCCAATAATAACCTTGGTTATTTTGCACCCATTCAAAGTAAGAAACCGTAACTCCACCAGAACTTGCTAAAACGTCAGGCACCAAAAGGATTCCGCGTTCTGTCAAAATTTTAGTAGCTTCAGCAGTCGTAGGACCGTTTGCTGCTTCAACCACAATAGAAGCTTTAATGTTATTCGCATTTTCTACCGTAATTTGATTAGCAATCGCTGCCGGTACCAAAATATCGCAATCTAATTCAAACAACTCTTTGTTTGTGATGGTGTTATCAAATAAAGTTGTAACCGTACCGAAACTATCACGACGGTCCAATAAATAATCAATATCTAAGCCATCCGGATCATGCAAGGCACCGTAAGCATCTGAAATTCCAATTACTTTTGCTCCAGCGTCGTGAAGGAATTTCGCTAAGAAACTTCCTGCATTACCAAAACCTTGAATGACAACACGTGCCCCTTGCATATTTAGGCCGCGTTTTTTCGCAGCTTCGTTAATACAGATAGTAACTCCTTGTGCAGTCGCTTTGTCCCGGCCTTGAGATCCACCAAGAACAATTGGCTTACCTGTAATAAAACCAGGGGAGTTATACTCATCGATTTTGCTGTATTCGTCGTACATCCAAGCCATAATCTGTGAGTTGGTGAATACATCTGGTGCTGGAATATCTTTGTTCGGCCCAACAATTTGACTAATCGCGCGAACGTATCCACGACTCAATTTCTCAATCTCGTGCATGGACATTTCACGTGGGTCGCAAATGATGCCACCCTTCGCTCCGCCATAAGGCAATTCCACAATTCCACATTTTAATGTCATCCACATTGATAAAGCAATTACTTCATCACGATTTACATCCGGATGAAAACGGACTCCACCTTTTGTCGGTCCAACTGCATCACTGTGTTGAGCGCGGTAACCTGTAAAGACTTTTGTTTTGCCGTCATCCATACGCACTGGAATGCGTACTTCTAAAAGCCGCATTGGTTCTTTTAGAAGTTCGTACATCGCATCTTCGTAGCCAAGCTTATCTAATGCAGTTTTAATAACATTCTGTGTAGACGTCAACAAGTTCAAGTTTTCAGCCATTGTATTAGTTCGCCTCTTTATATTTAATATTTACTCATATTCTAGTGTAACACATGTCAAGATTTGTGTGCCATGCAGAAATTAATTAGCGAATACTTTTTGAATGCGTTCAATCGCCCAATCCAATTCTTCTTTTGAAATAATTAGTGGCGGTGCAAAACGGATAACCGTATCATGTGTTTCTTTGCATAAAAGACCTAACTCTTTTAGTTGTTCACAATATGGTCTTGCTGCTTCAGTCAATTCCATACCGATGAACAATCCGCGACCTCTAACTTCTTTAACAGAAGGGTGTTTGATTTCACGCAATTTGCCCATGAAATATTCACCTAGTTCTTGAGAGCGCTCAGAAAGTTTTTCATCAAGCAATACTTCTAAAGAAGCTACTGAAACTGCACACGCAAGCGGATTGCCACCAAAAGTAGAACCGTGTGATCCTGGATTGAATACACCAAGAATGTCTTTGTCAGCTACCACACATGAAATTGGGAATACTCCGCCCCCAAGTGCTTTACCTAAAATGTACATGTCCGGGTTTACATCTTCCCATTCGCAAGCAAACATTTTACCTGTACGAGCAAGTCCACACTGAATTTCGTCAGCAATAAACAACACATTATTTTCACGACAAAGTTCTCTCGCAGCTTTTAAGAAGCCTTTTGGTGGCATGATAATTCCAGCTTCACCTTGAATTGGTTCGATTAAGAAAGCAGCTGTATTTGGTGTAATAGCATTTTTCAATGCTTCTAAATCACCAAAAGGAATTAAGTTGATACCCGGAAGCATTGGTCCGAAGCCTTTACGGTATTCAGGATCCGAAGATAATGAAACAGCTGTCATTGTTCGGCCATGGAAGTTTCCGTCACACGCAATAACTTCTGCTTGATTTTCTGCAACGCCTTTTACATCATACGCCCAACGACGCGCAGCTTTGAAAGCGGTCTCAACTGCTTCCGCACCAGTGTTCATCGGCAACGCCATTTCCTTACCAGAAATATCGCAAATCATTTCATACCAAGGAGCTAATTTATCATTGTGGAATGCGCGTGAAGTCAATGTAACACGGTCCGCTTGATCTTTTAATGCTTGAATAATTTTCGGGTGACGGTGCCCTTGGTTTACAGCTGAATACGCTGACAGCATATCCATGAATTTATTGCCTTCTGGATCTTTTACCCAAACACCTTCTGCTTCTGTAATAACGATTGGTAGCGGATGGTAGTTATTAGCCCCGTATTTTTCTGTTTGTTCAATGATTGTTTGTGTCTGTGTCATGTAATTTCCTCCTTTTAAAAAAAGGCAGACAGTCGTCCGCCTTTTAATGAATGATCATACCCTTTGGTTATAGATTAATACATTTCAGAAGTAGTTTTTGCTTGCATATGAAGACCGATGTAATCAGGTCCGCCTGCTTTTGAATCAGTTCCAGACATGTTGAATCCACCGAATGACTGATATCCTACGATTGCGCCTGTGCAGCCGCGGTTAAAGTATAAGTTACCTACGTGGAAATCTTCACGCGCTTTTTCAAGGTTAGCACGGTTGTTTGTAATTACTGCACCAGTCAAGCCGTATTCTGTGTTGTTTGCAATTTCAATTGCATGATCGAAATCTTTTGCTTTCGTTAGACCCACCACTGGACCAAAGATTTCTTCTTGCATGATACGTGCTTGTGGATCAAGATCAGCAAAGACAGTTGGGTTTACGAAGAAACCTTTAGAATTGTCTCCGTCTCCACCAGCTACAAGACGTCCCTCTTGTTTCCCAATTTCAATATAGCTCATGATTTTATCGTACGAGTTGCCGTCGATAACTGGGCCCATATAGTTTGATTGATCAGTTGGGTCACCAATCGTCAATTCTTTTGTCAATTCGATAACGCGTTCAAGAACTGTATCGTATACATCTTCAACGATGACTGCACGTGATCCAGCAGAACATTTTTGTCCACTAAAGCCGAATGCTGATTTTACAATTGATTGTGCTGCAAGTTCAAGGTCTGCTTCTTTATCTACGACCATTGTGTTTTTGCCGCCCATTTCAGCGATCAAGCGTTTCATCCAAATTTGTCCTTCGTTCACTTTAGCAGAACGTTCTGCAATGCGAAGACCCACTTCTTTTGAGCCTGTGAACGAGATAAAGCGAGTGTTCGGGTGATCAACTAAGTAGTCGCCAACTTCAGATCCTGGTCCAGGAATAAAGTTAACAACACCTGCAGGCATACCTGCTTCTTCAAGAACTTCAATGAATTTGTAAGCAACCACTGGAGTTGTTGAAGCTGGCTTCAATAGTACAGTGTTACCTGCTACCATCGCTGCAACAGCCGTTCCAGCCATAATTGCAAAAGCAAAGTTCCAAGGTGAGATTACAACGCCTACACCTAAAGGAATGTAGTCATAACGGTTGTCTTCGCCCGGACGGCTTTCTACATGCATGCCGTCTTTCAGACGTAGCATTTGGCGCGCATAGTATTCCATGAAATCAATTGCTTCAGCTGTATCAGCATCTGCTTCGTTCCAAGGCTTACCTGCTTCTTTAGTCAAAAGTGCTGAGAATTCGTGTTTGCGACGACGCACAATTGCAGCTGCTCTCATCAAAACGTCAGCGCGAATTTCTGGTTTTACTTTTTTCCACGTTTTAAATGCTTCGTCAGCTGCTTGCATCGCTTTCTCAGCTAGTTCTTTGTTTGATTTTGATACTCGACCAATCAATTCTTCTTTGTTTGAAGGGTTGAATGAAATAATTTTATCTTCAGTAGTGATGCGTTCTCCACCAATAATTAACGGATAGTCTTGTCCAAGATAAGCTTCAACTGTTTTCAAGCCCTCTAGGTAGTCTTTGCGATTTTGGTCAACTGAGAAATCTGTGAATGGTTCGTGTTTGTAGGGAATCATGTAAATCCTCCTTGAGTTTTAAGTAAGCGCAAAAAAAATTTGCACTTTCAAACTGTTTCCACTTATAATAATGCAAAAGATTGTTGCATAATTCAAGTGTTTTCGTTTAAAAAATCAAAATAATTTTGGAGTGAGCGTTTTGAAGACTGAAAACATCGACTTATCCCCGTTCTATAAATTTGCTGGAGAGCACGTGGCTATTGGTATTCATGCCATAGATATGAAAGGTAAAACTATTTTATATAATAAAAAGATGCGTGAAATTGAAGGATTCGATTTCGAAGAACTTGCCGATCGTTCACTGCTTGAAATGTTTCGTTTTGATCAACATGAGAGTACGTTACTCCAAGTTTTGCAAAGTGGCACGCCTGTTTTCAACGTCAAACAAACGTATTGGAACCGAAAAGGGCAAGAAATTACGACGATAAATGATACTTACCCGGTAGTTGAGGGAGATGCATTAATTGGGGCAATCGAATTATCACGTGACGTCACTACACTTGAAAAAGTAATTTATCAACCTTTAAGAAAATACGATGAGCCTATTACTTTCTCGGCAATTACTGCTGTTTCTAAGAGTATGAGAAAAGTGATTGATACTGCCGAAAAAGCCGCTACCGCTAAATTACCTGTTCTTCTTGTAGGAGAATCAGGGACTGGTAAGGAACTAATTGCCGAGGCTATTCACTGGGCACAGTCTTCGGTTAGACAGATGTATACGCTGTACTGTCATGGAACAGATGGTACCATCATCGATCAATTAGGCGAAGATATTAAAAAAATGGGCGATGGAACGATTTACTGTGAACGAATTGATTTGTTGCCTTTGTCTTTGCAAGAGCAGTTATTGATTATGGCTGAAGAACGTTCACGAGGAAATACCTATTTTATTGCGAGTGTTGGTGAAGATCCGGTTGAATTGATTACTTCACACAAGTTGCTGAAGGATTTGTATTATTTCTTTTCGTCGATGACCATTAAAGTAGAACCGCTGCGTTCACGGAAAGAGGACATTTTGCCGTTTGTTGACGATTATTTTTCTCGTCACCGAATGAAAGTAGGTTCGGTTGTTCGCGGATTGGATTTAGAAGTGACTGATTTGCTTCATGCTTATGACTGGCCAGGAAATTTAAAAGAACTTGAAGTGCTGCTCGATGAAATAACGTCGATGCTAACAACACAAGAAATTATAACTGTAGACATGCTGCCTTATCACTTTAAACTAAAGACCAATTTGAACGGCGCACAAAATCCTGAAGATTTTATTGTTCAATCCACCACAGAGTTGCTACCACTTGAGGATTATTTGTTTGAAGCGGAAATGTATTATTTGCAAAAAGCGATGGATTTACATAGTGGCAATGTGACAAAAGCCGCTGCCGCTCTTGGCATGAGCCGTCAAAATTTGCAGTACCGTCTACGTAAAATCAAGAAAAACGAAGCACAGACATGATGTCTGTGCTTCGTTTTTTGTTTATTACTGTTGACCAGAACGCTTGATCCACTCTTCCATTTTTTCCTTCAAAGAGTTAAATCCTTCAGAATCACTTTCGTTCACATGTGACTGAAGAGATTGTTTTGGTTTTTCAGTTTTTTGAGCTGCTACTGGCTGCTCTTGAAGTGCACGGATTGACAAGCTGATTTTTTTAGATTTTTCATCAACTTCCAATACTTTCACGTCAACTTCTTGTCCTACTGCCAAATACTCACTAACTTCTTTTACGTAACCGTGAGTGATTTCTGAAATGTGGACCAAACCTTGTGTTTGATCGTCTAAAGCTACGAATGCGCCGTATGGCTGGATTCCTGTAACTTTACCTGAAACCTTATCGCCTGTTTGGTATGTTTTTGTCATGTTTACCCGCTCCTAGTCATATCTAATTGTCCTGTACACCTATTGGCATCTGTATATTATAGCACAACTATATGCTGGGAGCAAAATCAGTATTCATTTATATTCGACATTCGCCAGCCATCTTTGGTTTTATCCATGTTAAACATTTCAGGAAACAGATTTCCCTGTGCCGTTGTATAGTATTGTATTTCCACTGTCCCTCCACGTCCCAGTGGATGATTTGGAGTAAAATGGCTCCTAAATGTCAATTGTGCCAATTCAGAAAATGGCCGGAAATTTTTCAATGCTAATAAATCGACAAACTCTTCATCAGTCAAATGGGTTTCTATCATCAATTTTTTCATCATTGGAACGTCTTCATTTTCAACAGCCTTGAAAAACATGGCTGCAACTTCGGCTGGCTTAGCCTCCGTTAGAAGTTGTGCTTGGAAATCAGTAGCAAACGATGCATACAAAGACTCAACGGCTTGATTGAATTGTTGATCTTCTCCTTGCAAATCGTAACTTTCATATTGGCGATAGTCGATTTGCCAAATTTGATCTTTTTCTGTAACCAACAGTAGATCCAATTGTTCATCAAACTCATACATGTCAATTCCCGGATATATATAAACCTTGTCTTTTACTCTTTGTGTATATGAACTATTAGAAAGTTCAACCCATCTCGCTGTTTTCGTCAGCTCAGGAATTTTCCTCCACTCTTTAATGAATGTTTCAAGTGTTGGCTTTGACGGACTGTCCGCTAACAGGTGCCATTGCGTGGTTGCATCTTCTTGTTTGTTGGCATAGTGATACATAAACAAGACATCCAACGGCGATACACCTGATAAAAGCTGTAAATCATAGGACGCTTCAAATGATTCATACAAAGATTGGATGCGACTGTAATCAAAATCTTTCAAATCAACAAATTCGTCTTCAAGCTTTAAGTTGCCATTGGGTAATTTGTTGGCCAATTCGCCTGACTTTTCCATCGCTAACGCATCCATCACATGATGAAACTCTAATTCGTCATAGATTGTCGAAGTGGTCCAATCGCTCGCTTCCATTTCTTTTAAAATGGGCAGCATGATAAACGCCATCGGATTAGAAGAAGCGATACTACTCCAGGCAATTCGGTAATCCATTTTCACTTTTCCTGGCTCATCAAAGACCGGCGAATTGTCGCTGCCCTTAACTAATTGCCAAAAAATTTGCTGATAAGCAATTTCGATGCTACTTAACAAAGCCGAACTTGGTCCCTCTTCAAGCAATGCCGCTTCCATAGCAAACAAATGATAAGGAATGCTTTCAAGAGGTAGCAAAAAACCACTATTATCAAAATAAGGTTCACTGCTAAGTAAATGCAAATATTGCCCGGCGTGCAGATCTCCCATAACAGGTTGCTGTTGCGTAAGATTGTCGACATTTCGAACCGTTCTAAAATAACTATTTTTCGGGTGGGCAATTGGCGTTAAATTATATTCTGGTAATGCCTCTACAACTAAACGTAATTCTTCCGGATAACTACTAGCTTGTGCTAACAGTTTTTCGGGTGACAATTGATCCATCACAATCGTTGACTCTAACTCTTGTTGGTATTTTAGGAGCAGGTTGTCTACAAACAAACGTAATTCATCCGTTTTCGCTGCATAATCCAATAAAAAATCTTCCGTTTCAGTGCTTAACATTGGGTTCGGACCAGCTAAAGAGTCAACCATTCCTCTCGGTGTTTCAATCTTCCTAAAAAGACGATCGACAACAACTTGCATGTGAATGGGATCGTCTTTTAATGACTTTTGCATGTTATCGCTGAAAACCCGCTCCATTTCAGCGTCTGCCTGTTTAACGTATGCTAATTGTTCAAACTGTTGCGGCGTCATTCCTAAACGTTCGGGAGCTGTTTTCTTAATGGTGTCGTATTGCGACTGCCAATCCGTCATCATCTTATCAGTCACTATTTCAGATTGTTCGAGTTCTGTTGCGCCTGAAGTTTTTGCTTGTTGGTCGTTTACAGTAAAACTGATGCCGATGACGAGCGCTAGAAAAAGACCTGCAGTCCCAAGAAACATCGCTGATTTTTTGCTCAGTGGCTGCGGTGTGGAAGACGTTTTTACACTTTCTAGATTTAGTGTTTCTTCATCTGACCGCTGAATATCTAGTTCTATTGGTGATAGTGGG
The DNA here is from genome assembly GCF_002009235.1 of Planococcus faecalis. NCBI lineage: Bacteria > Bacillati > Bacillota > Bacilli > Caryophanales > Caryophanaceae > Planococcus > Planococcus faecalis. The sequence goes on along the minus strand of NZ_CP019401.1, from coordinate 1,196,391 downwards.
ACAAAACGTTGATAAGATTTCTGGAGCATGGTCAACCTTTGCACCAATTGCGTTTCATTTAAATTCATCGTAAGCCGAATCGTACGCAGTCCCTCATCAATAGCTTGCTGTACTTGTTGCTCTGAAATCTCTAGTATGGCCGCTATGTCACGAAGCGAAAAATGATGAAAATAAAATAAAACGATAGGCACTCGCTGAGGCGGTAGTAAATTTTGTAATTCGTCGTGCAGTTCTTGATCTTCTTGAAAACTAAGAATCATCGGAAGATCCGTGCTTTCACCTCGGATTGGCTGTATTGAAACGCGTTGAATCAGTAACTGATAAAGTTGGATTTTTGCTTGTTCCGGCGTAAGTTGTCCAAGGTGTTTTTGCAGTTCTAGCAAACTAGTTTTTTGGAATTCTGGCAGTGTCGGGTAGCGGACACCCAATTGATAAGCAAAGCGGCCCATGTCAGGAAAAGCACTCTCAACCCAACAATAAAGCGAGGCTGTATCCCCTTTTTGAGCTTGTCTAAAATGATCGTTTGCGGAAGTCATTGCCACACTCCTCTTATAGTTGGAATAATCACTTTTTTACTAATTCTTGTTTATTATACGACTCTTCCTACAAAACGTTTCAAATACTGCTATTTTTTTTTGTGTAGCTCGTGTAAAATGAGGAAATCTATATGAGATAGGAGTGACGAATTTGGAAAAACGCGATCAATGGAGCTCTAAGCTAGGCTTTATCTTAGCGGCAGCAGGAAGTGCTATTGGCTTAGGAGCTATTTGGAAGTTCCCATACGAAACTGGCGCAAATGGTGGCAGTGTTTTTATTCTGCTGTTCATTATAAGTACGATCGCAATTGGATTACCGATTCTACTCGCTGAATTTGTCATTGGCCGCAGAGGTCAGGCTGATGCGGTCACTGGATTGAAAAAACAAGCCCCTGGCAAGCCTTGGTATTTAATCGGCTGGTCTGGATTTATCTTTTCGTTCCTCATTTTGTCTTTTTACAGCGTTGTGGGCGGATGGGTATTGTCTTACCTAGGTCGTTCTATTCTATTCCAATTGTCTGATCTGGGGGACGACGAATTTGCAGAACTGTTCACAGGCATTATTACAAATCCATGGGAAGTGCTGCTTGCACAAGCTGCCTTTATGGGATTGACGGTGTGGATTGTACAAGGTGGCATTAAAGGAGGCATCGAGCGTGCTAGCAAAATTATGATGCCTGCTCTATTGATTTTCTTTGTAGTACTCATGATTCGGTCGTTAACACTTGATGGTGCGATGGAAGGTGTACGCTTTATGTTCGTTCCAGACTGGTCTTTCTTTAACTTTGAAACGGCATTAGTGGCACTCGGTCAAGCCTTTTTCTCACTAAGTGTCGGTGTGGCAGGAATGATTACTTATTCATCCTACTTATCAAAATCAGAAAATCTGACGCGTTCTTCTATTAGTGTTGTGTCATTAAATATCGTTATCTCAATTATGGCGGGATTGATCATCTTCCCAGCTGTTTTCTCTTTAGGCTATACACCTGACCAAGGTCCAGGGCTAGTATTTATCATTCTGCCTGCGATTTTCGATCAATTGTTTATGGGACAATTTTTAATGATCATTTTCTTTATTCTGTTGTTATTTGCAACATTAACCTCTTCTATTTCCATGCTGGAGATTACCGTTTCCATTGGCGTCAAAAACAAATACGATCGCCGTCGTCGTGTTGCGCTAATTTTTGGCTTGATGATTTTCATCGTCGGAATTCCAAGTGCTTTGTCGTTTGGCGTTATGCCGCAAGAAGTTTTCTTCGGTTTCACATTTTTTGACTTCGTCGATACCTTGACTAACCGAATCGGATTGCCTTTAGGCGCTCTATTCACTGCATTATTTGCAGGTTATGTTTTGACAAAAGAAGACGTCCATAACGAACTTCCGCAACAAAAACTATGGGTCGATATCTGGCGAGTAGTAGTTCGCTATATCGCACCGATCGCTATTATTGTTGTTTTCATTCAAGGAATTATTGCCATTTTTTGACTCAGCTGTTTGAAAAATGCCACAACTTGTCCTATCGAAAGTTTTCACGACATGATAGTATATAACTTATAGAAGAAAGTTTCTTATGAGAAGGAGTGCATGATTATGAAAAACGACTTACACGCTCAATTAAAAGCGCTTCGCGAAGAACGCGGGCTATCATTAGACGAACTGGCTTTAAAAACAAGAATTGGTGTTGCTAAACTGCAAGCCTATGAAAGTGGCGAAGAAGTACCATCAACTCAAACAATCATGATTCTTTCAAATGCATTAGAAGTTCCTGCTTCTAATTTAGTAGACGGATTAGAATCTAACTAAAACAAGAAAAGAGCTTTCAGCGAATTCCGCTGAAAGCTCTTTTCTTGTTTTAAATAATGTGTTTGGCTTCGTATTTAACTGCCAGCAGTTTGTAGGAAATGTCCACACATTGCTCTAACGGAATCCATTTTCCAAACGACAATTCGTAGCTAGTTTGAATTGTTTTTGCGAGATCTGAAGGATGGTCTAAAATCTGCAATTGAGCAACGACATCTCCAATTTCTTTACCATATAATTCGGAGCCAATAGCAAAAGGATCCCAATACTTCATGATTGCAACCGCTCTTCTGTTCATTTCACTCGTGTCCATTTGTTTTCACCTGACATTTCTCTATTGTTAAGGGCTATAATAGCACATAAATAGAAAAAGAAAAGCAGAAAAAACCGATTAGACCGTTTTTCGATGCTCTCTTATTGCTGAAGAATTTTAATAGAGTCGATGGTCACATCTGTAACTGGCTTTTCAGCTTCGGTTTCAACTGCTGCGATGGCGTCTACTACATCCATTCCTTCAATCACTTGACCGAATACGGTGTGTTTGCCATCAAGCCAAGGCGTGCCTCCTTGTTCTAGGTAAGCGTCTTTAATTTCCTGCGGGTATTCGGTTGCAAACATATCCGCTGTTACTTCTGGTGCTTGGACAATGAAAAACTGGCTGCCATTCGTGCCCGGTCCTCCGTTAGCCATCGCTAAAGCTCCCCGAATATTAAACAGATGGTCGTTAAACTCGTCTTCAAACGGCGCTCCATAAATACTTTCACCACCGCCACCTGTACCCGTTGGATCTCCTGTTTGCAACATGAAATTTTCAATGACTCGGTGGAAAGTCAGACCGTCGTAATAGCCTTCTTCTGCATGTGTCAAAAAATTTTCCACTGCTTTTGGTGCAATGTCCGGAAACAGTTTGATTTGCATAGCGCCCATGGACGTCGTCACTTCAACAAGCGCTTCGTTGTCTGCAACTTCTGTTGATAATTGCGGATAGCCGTCCACTTCCACTTTCGCACTTTCGGTTGTTGTTGTTGTTGTTGTTTCCTGTTCTTCTTGTCCTGAGCATGCACTTAGGAACAACGCTAATAAAACTGGTGCCACAATTATTTTTTTCATCTTTTTCACCCCGTTTTATTTTAGCATAGTTTCATTCAACAAAAGAACTCGCTTTGTAAGCGAATAGCGTATACTGACAGGAGACAGAACAGTTTGAATTAATCAATAAAACCCAGCTCTTTCTTCGTGTGACGAAGTATTATATAATGAGAGCAGATGCTTTGTTCAGAAAGAAGGGTTCTTTATGGACACTCAGAAAAAGAATTTCTTTATTATTATGTTCACTAACTTTTTAGTAGCTGGTAGCACTACCATGATTATGCCATTCTTATCTCTTTATATTGAATCACTCGGGAATTTCACAGATGAATATGTGCAACGTTGGTCTGGTCTAGTCTTTGGCGTTACGTTCGTTGCGGCTTTGATCATGTCGCCTATTTGGGGACGCATTGCTGATAAATACGGCTTTAAGCCTATTTTAATCATTAACGGCTTTGGTATTGCCATTAGTATTTTTTTAATGGGAACCGCTGATTCCGTCTCAGAACTGTTTATGATTCGTTTGTTCATGGGTGTAGTAACTGGATTTATCCCGACTTCCTTGGCTTTTGTCAGCTCTCAAACTTCCAAAGAGACAGCAGGGAAAACTCTCGGCACGCTTCAAATGGGCAGTGTATCCGGCACATTGTTCGGTCCAGTTCTTGGCGGCTTAATGGCAGATGCTTTTGGTTTTAAATATACATTCTTGATTACAGCTACTGTCATTACCATCGCTGCATTGTTCGTCGTGTTTGGCTTGCACGAAGTTAAACGACTGAAAGTAAAAGGTGCTCACGTTTACGCACCGAAAACAATCGTCAGCGGAATTTTAAATCATCGTTTAATGCTCAACGTTATGATCATCACAGCATTTATTCAAATTGGGAATTTCAGCATTCAGCCCTTGTTGTCGCTGTATGTGGCAGAACTAACAGAAGGAAGTACGCAAGTCGCTTTTCTAGCGGGTATTACTTTCAGTGCCACTGGCGTAGGGAACCTTCTTTTTGCTCGGCGCTGGGGACGACTAGGCGATTCTATCGGTTACGAGAAGGTATTAGGTTTTCTACTTTTGCTGTCTTTTATCTTTATCATCCCGCAAGCTTTTGTCACAGAACTTTGGCAACTCATCATTTTGCGGTTGTTCTTCGGAATGGCAGTTGGCGGAATGATTCCAACGACAACTGCTTTGATGCGTCGGGAAGCGCCAATTGAAATTCAAGGAGAAATAATGGGTTACAATACGAGCTTCCGCTTTCTTGGAAACATTATCGGCCCAATGTTCGGTGGGATTATCAGCGGTGTGATTGGCATCTCTTCTGTCTTCATCGTAACGGGCGTGTTGTTTATCTTCGCATTCATCTTTCTACGGTCTACATTAGCAAAACCGCAGCAAGATTTTGAAGACGTCCTGCTCGAACAAGAATTAAAAAACACGTAAACCAGGTTTCTACTAGAAAACCTGGTTTTTTTGTGTCTTTTTTTGATTTCACAAAATTAACTTAATTGGCTTTCTTCCTATTTCTAAAGTTTGCAAAAAGTAAAGCTGATCTTGGTCCATTAGTAGACGGGCGGTGCAAATCCACTCGATTTGCGTTATAATTTCTAATTAGAAACTCATCACGTTTATGCTGGAAGGAGGATTCATTTGTCATTTGTGTTTTTAATCTTTGTACCTTTGCTTGCAGCCTTGTTCATTCCGCTGTTATTTAAGAAATTCGGAAGGATTCACACAGGCTGGTTTGTTTTAGTCGTTCCCGTTATTTTATTCACTTACTACGTCTCATTGCTTCCCACAACGATTAGTGGAGGCAATTTAGTTTCTGAATTTCAATGGATCCCTTCACTTGATATCGCCTTTGTAGCGTATATCGATGGATTGAGCCTGCTGTTCACGTTATTGATTACAGGCATTGGCGCTTTAGTCGTGCTGTACTCTATTTTCTACTTGGACAAACATCGCGAACAATTACATAATTTTTACGTTTATTTATTGATGTTCATGACGGCAATGCTCGGTATTGTTCAAAGTGATCATTTAATCACTCTTTATCTGTTTTGGGAGTTAACTTCGATTTCATCTTTCCTGCTGATTGGTTATTGGTATACTCGTGATCGTTCAAGATTTGGTGCCTTAAAATCAATGATGATTACCGTTTTCGGAGGATTGATGATGCTCGGTGGTTTCGTGCTACTGAGTATTATGGGTGATACATATTCGATACGCGAATTAATCCCACAAGCAGCTGAACTCGTAACGCATGATTTCTTTATTTGGGCGCTCGTTCTTGTGCTGCTCGGAGCATTTACAAAATCTGCGCAGTTTCCATTTTACATTTGGCTTCCAGATGCGATGGAAGCGCCTACTCCTGTTAGTGCGTACTTGCACTCAGCGACTATGGTCAAAGCGGGCTTGTATTTAGTGGCACGACTGACGCCTGTGTTTGCGATATCCGGTACATGGATGTGGCTAGTCGCCGGCGTTGGATTGTTTACCATGTTCTGGGGCTCGTTTTTCGCCTTGAAACAAAAAGATTTAAAAGGGATTCTCGCATTCTCGACCGTTTCTCAACTGGGTTTGATTATGTCGTTACTCGGAGCTTCGGCTGCTGGTTATCATGTTGACAACATTGCTGAGACGACATTCAAGTATGCTGGATTCGCAGCGATTTTTCATTTGATTAACCACGCGGTCTTTAAAGGCAGTTTGTTCATGATTGCTGGTATCGTCGATCATGAAACCGGCACACGGGACATTCGCAAACTTGGTGGTCTCATGAGCCTAATGCCGATCAGTTTTACCGTAGCTATGATTGGGGCTTTCTCTATGGCAGGCTTGCCTCCATTTGGTGGATTCCTTAGTAAGGAAATGTTTTTGACTGCCATGCTGTCATTAACGGAATTTGATTTGTTTTCCATGGACGTTTGGGGCATCTTATTCCCTGTTGTCGCTTGGCTGGGCTCGGTATTTACATTTATCTACAGTTTCTATTTTGTTTTCCACACATTTGCTGGCGAACACAAGCCGGAACAATTGCCAAAACCTGCTCATGAAGCGCCCATTGGCATGCTGATTTCACCTGTTTTTTTATCACTTCTTGTTGTGGTCATTTTCTTTATCCCGAACCTTGTCGGTGACTGGCTCGTGAAGCCAGCTGTTTTGGCGATGCAACCGTTTCTTTATACATCGCCGGATGAAATTAACATTCATGTTGAAGCATGGCACGGACCTACGCCTGAGCTGTTTATGACGCTTGGAATTGTTGCTATTGGATTCTTGATGTTCTGGACGTTGCGCAAATGGCAGAAGAGCTATGATCTTTTCCCAGATACGTTAACGTTGAATGCTCTGTATGACAGTGTCATGTTCATGAGCGATACGGGAGCAAACCGTTTTTCAAGACTTTACATGACTGGCTTTATCCGTTCGTATTTGGTGTATATGTTTAGTTTCGTCATATTCATTGTTCTTGGAACTTTATTCTTAACGGATGCTTTTGCTATTGATTTTACGAACCTTGCACCCGTTGGATTTTATGAAGTCGTGATTTTAATCGCATTAGTTGGCTCGACACTTACCATTCTTTTCTCTAAGTCTAGACTGACAGGAATTATCGCACTTGGTGCTGTCGGTTATTCAGTAGCGTTATTCTTTGTTATTTTCCGTGCTCCTGATTTGGCTTTAACACAACTTGTTATTGAAACAATTTCTGTTGCTTTGTTCTTGCTGGCGTTTTACCATCTGCCACAGATCAGTCGGAAAGAAGAACGGATGCGCTTCCGTTTTGGAAATGCACTTGTGGCAATAGGTGTTGGAGTGACGGTAACGTTGGTTGCCTTGTCTTCTCTATCACAAAAAGCTTTGCCTTCGATTTCCGAATTCTATAAAGAAACGGTTTATAAAGAAGCTGGCGGTGGAAATATCGTCAATGTGATTTTAGTTGATTATCGTGGGTTTGATACTTTGTTTGAAATTGCTGTATTAGGTATTGCGGGTATCGGTATTATTACGATGATTAAACTACGCTTGACGAAAAAGGAGGATCAGCATGAGAACAAATGATGTAATGCTTCAAACGGCCACAAAAGTAGTGACCTTCATCATTTTGATGTTTGCTGTCCACATTTTCTTTGCAGGACATTATACACCAGGTGGCGGATTTGTTGGTGGGCTGTTAACTACCAGTGCAATTGTGCTATTAATGCTCGCTTTTGATATTGAAACGGTGAAAAAAATACTGCCGATCAATTATGTAACAATGACAGCAATCGGCTTGCTGTTGGCACTTGCTACAGCTTCTGCCTCTATCATCTTTGATGTTCCTTTTTTCACACATGCTTACGATTATTTTGATTTACCGCTTTTTGGTAAAACTTCTCTGCATTCAGCAATGCTGTTTGACGCAGGGGTTTACCTGGTTGTTGTCGGTGTAACGATGACCATTATTCAAACGATTGGAGAGGATGAATAATGGAAATAATTATGTCGGTTGCCATTGGATTTCTCTTTATGGCAGCTGTTTACTTAATGCTTTCGAAGAGTTTGATACGTATCATTATCGGAACGGGATTGCTGAGTCATGGCGCCCATCTTTTACTTTTAACTATGGGGGGACTTGGAGGAAACTCTCCTCCTGTCGTAGCCGATGGCGTCAGTGTCAGCGATTATGCAGATCCCTTGCCACAAGCTTTGATTTTGACAGCCATTGTCATTTCATTTGCTGTTACATCATTTTTCCTAGTGCTCGCCTACCGCTCTTATCAGGAACTCGGTACCGACAATATGGATTTGCTGAGAGGAACTGAAGATTATGAGTAATTTACTCCTTTTTCCAATCATCATTCCGTTGTTTTTTGCTGCTATCCTGATGATGTTCCCGAAAAACTTGAAACTTCAGCGCACGTTAGCTGCTGTTGGAGCTGGAGCAGCTTTACTTTCTGCTCTTGTGCTAGTAGCAAAAGTTAATACAGCTGGTGTTCAAGCGGTAACGCTTGGCAGTTGGCCGGCACCATTCGGTATTTCTATGGTGTCCGATCCGTTATCTGCCTTACTGGTGGTCACGTCTTCGATTATTACATTGTTTGTTATTTTTTATAGTTTTCCAACTATTGGCATCAAACGCGAACAATCTTTCTATTATCCAGCTGTGTTATTTTTAATGGTTGGTGTTAACGGTGCTTTCACGACTGGAGATATTTTCAACTTATTCGTTTTCGTCGAAGTGTTGCTAATGGCTTCTTATACATTAATCGTTCACGGCGGCGAGAAACCACAGTTGCGCGAGTCCATCAAATACTTATTGGTGAACATCATTTCATCTGCCTTGTTTGTAGCAGCTGTTGCTTTTCTTTACTCTGTTACTGGCACGTTAAATATGGCGGATTTGGCGGTCAAGATTCCACAAATAGAAGAAACAGGCATTTTGACTGTGATTGCTGTGATGTTCCTAGTTGTCTTTGGATTTAAAGCCGCTATCTTTCCCTTGTACTTCTGGCTACCGGGGTCTTACTATGCACCTCCGATTCCGATACTTGCATTATTCGGTGCTTTGCTGACAAAGGTTGGCGTCTATGCCATCATGCGTACATATACTTTATTCTTTACGATGAATATCGGCTTTACGCATGAATTACTTGGCATTATTGCCATCCTGACAATCCTTGCTGGATGCATTGGCGCTCTCGCTTACTTTGATGTTAAAAAAATCATTATCTATAACATCATTATCGCTGTCGGTGTTATTTTGTTCGGAATTGCGCAGTTAAATCAACCAGGTATTGATGGCTCTATTTTTTACCTGATTCATGATATGTTGATCAAAGCTGCCTTGTTCTTCCTTGTTGGAATTGTTGCGGTCCTTTTTGGCACAACAGACTTGCGACAAATGGGCGGATTGATTAAAACTTATCCAGTTTTAGGCTGGGTTTATCTGGTCACTGCATTTGGGTTAGCGGGTATTCCGCCACTCAGTGGATTCCCAGGAAAACTTTTAATTGTTCAAGGTGGATTTGAAGGCCCGCAGTTTTGGGGCAGTATTATTATTCTAGCAACTAGCTTAATTGTGTTGTTGAGTGCTGTGCGTATTTTTGTCTACGCTTTTTGGGGAGAACCGGTTGAAACCGTTCCTCTAAAAAAATCAGTTTTCAATCAAATGTTCATTCCAACAGTTGTCCTTGTGGCCCTGACAGTGGCGTTCGGGGTCGGTGCGGAACTCTTCATGCCGCTCATTTCAGGCGCGGGTGAAGTGCTGCTGAATCCATCCATCTATATTGATGCGGTATTAAAGGAGTAGGTACCCTATGGCTTTACAAATATTATTGAATTTCTTCCTAGCCTTTGTTTGGATGTTTATGACCGTGTCCTTTAGTCCTTCAGGATTTGCAATTGGTTTCTTGGTGGGCCTTGGCATCATCATCTTAATGCGACGATTCTTTTCACACAGACTTTATACAGCAAGAGCATGGGCGATTATCTCGCTATTCCTCTTGTTTCTTAAAGAGCTTTTTCTATCAAGCGTTCAAGTTTTGTGGATTGTTATCAAACCGTCTATGAACTTAAAGCCCGCTATTTTTGAACTAGAAACAAAATTGACGGAGGACTGGGAAATTACTCTCTTATCCGCTTTGATTACGTTAACACCCGGAACACTGGTTGTCGGCATATCCGACGACCAGAAAAGGCTGTACATCCACGCGCTCGACTTTGATGACATCGACAATGCAGTTAACTCCATCAAAGATACATTCGAACGGGCCATTTTGGAGGTGAGCCGCCCATGATAATGTTTTACTGGGTTTCACTAATTATCGTCAGCATCGGATTTACTGGACTGCTTTTTCGGCTCGTCAAAGGACCGACAATCGCAGATCGCGTAGTAGCCCTTGATGCTATTGGAATCTCGCTCGTTTCAATCATCGCTTTGCTGTCATTGATTATCGAAACAGAATTCTTTTTAGAAATCATTTTGCTGTTAAGTATTTTGTCCTTTATCGGGACTACCGCTTTTGCGAAATTCCTTGAGAGAGGAGAGATTTTCGATCGAAACAATCATCATTAACATTGTCATCATTGTATTAATGAGCACAGGCGTCATTTTTAGCGTAGTAACGGCATTGGGACTTATTCGCTTGCCAGACGTTTATACGCGCACGCACGCTGCCTCTAAGAGCTCGACACTGGGTGTCCTTTGTGTATTGCTCGCTGCTTTTATCCATTTTTGGTTAATCGAAGGCATTTTCAATACACAATTGATTATCGCGATTGCTTTCTTGTTTATCACTGCTCCTGTAGGTGGACATTTAATTGGACGTGCTGCCTATATGTCTGGCATTAAAGTTACCGAAGAAACGGTACGTGACGACATGAAGGATGCAGTAAAAGAAGCAAAACAAGAACTAAGAGATCGTAAACCAACAGAATTATAAAACAAGCCTGCAGGCACTTTGTCTGCAGGCTTGTTTTATAATTTATTGTTCGTCTGCCATCTTCTCAACTAACATAGCCAGTGTTCTAACCATGGCACCCGTACCACCTTTTGGTCCAAGATCGTGAGCTCCATCTGCATCAGAAGTACCCGCAATATCCAAATGAATCCAAGGCGTGTCTCCTGCAAATTCTCCAACAAATCCCCCACCGAAAATCATATGACCATCGCGTCCCGGTGAATTATTCAAGTCTGCCACATTGCTTGTTCGTATGCGTTTTTTATCGCTTTCTGTTAATGGCAAGCGCCAAACAAATTCTCCACTTTCCAGCGATGCTTCAAGGAAAGTCTCAAAAAATGATTCATCGTTTGTTAAAGCGCCAGTTTTGTCTTTGCCTAATGCGACAATAACTCCACCAGTCAATGTTGCCACATCCACAATGCGTGTTGCGCCCAGTTGCTTCGCATAACTAACAGAATCTGCTAGTACTAAACGGCCTTCTGCATCGGTGTTGAGGATTTCAATGGTTTTGCCACTCATCGAAGTGATCACATCATCTGGTTTAAAGGCATTACCAGAAATCATATTGTCGGTTGATGCAATAACGGCAATGACGTTTTGCTGTGGCTGCAATTCACCAATAATTTTCATGGCGCCAAGAACTGCAGCAGCTCCACCCATGTCGCCTTTCATCCCTACAATGCCGTCTTTTGGCTTGATTGAATAGCCACCTGTATCAAAGGTAATTCCTTTTCCGACAAGTGCCAGTGGGTCTTCAAAGCCTTCTGTTGCCTTGTACTTCAAAACAATGAGGCGTGGCTCTTCGACTGATCCTTGATTGACCGCAAGAATCGCGCCCATGCCCAGTTCTTCAAGTTCCGCTTTTCCTAAAATGTCGGTTTCAAAGCCATAAGCTTCTCCAAGTTCACGTGCATATTCACCCATTGCTGTTGCAGTCAAAACGTTTGCTGGCATATTAACAAGCGTTCGCGCTTCATTGACAGACTGTCCGAAAATAGTGCCTACAGTAGCTGCTGCTTCGACGTCTTCTTGTACTTCTTCTGCCAATAAAGTCAAAGTTTCTAACTCTACTTGCGTTTCATTTGATGTCGTTTTGTAATCATCAAAGCGGTAGCCACCCATTGTAATGGCTTCTGCTGCTAAAAAGGCAACATCTTCAGTGGTGATTCTTTCATTTTCAAACGATTCCATATAAATTGCCGCATGTTTTATCTTTTTCTTGGCTAATTCTTTGCCGACCAATCCGAAGCATGATCGGAGGTCTTCTTCAGTTAACTTTTTGCGATCATTCAATCCGACAAATAAAACACGTGGGATCGCTCCTGAAAGTGTGGGATAGGTAATTAATGATTTCAAATCAAATGATAGATCTAGTTTGATCCACTGTTCTAATTTGCCATCAAAGCGCTTAGTGAATTCACTCCACCCTTTGCTGTTTTCGGGATGTCGGTTTAGACCGACGATCAGGATATCAGCTTTACTGTCGTGCGAATGTTGCTGTAGATTGATTTGCATGTAATTCCTCCTTTTTACGTTCTCTTCCAGTGTAGCATTTAATTCGAAATTCGAGTAGTTCGTGTAGCGAAGGAAAACACGCTACTGTTATTGTCTAGGATACATCAGGACAACACATTACATAGAAAGGCTGTATCACCGTGTTTATGGTTATTACTTTAAAACGTTTTTCACTTACAAACAACAACTTAACACAACCAAAAAATCGCCAATCCGGATGACCAGATTGGCGATTTCTTATTAAAACATTTGGTAACCCATTTTACGCAAAATTTTCATAATGAACCCTGACGTAATGGCTCCTGCCCAACCAGCAAGTAAGACAGCAAGATCACTGCCTGTCATGGAAGTAATGGTATCTCCTAGCATCGAAAAAGATTCACCCGGATTCGTGAAATAATCAAAAATACCGACATCATCCACAACTAGCAAGATAACGACGGGATAAACAATCCCCATCAACCAAGTCATGCGAAGCAGCATGTTCAACAAAAAGCCGATTCCGAAAAACATAACATAAAAAAGCAACATAGAAATAATTAATTGCACAATTGTAAATGAACTGTTCATCAACTCTAACCTCCGTTATTCCTTTCATCAGTTTACCCGAAAAAACAAAGGCTTTCAATCCAACAGAACAGAGTTCATCGCTTTGTCACTTATGACCGAAATGCGGAAGCGGCCACTTAGCTCCGACAGGCGTTAGTTGAGCTGGCCGTGTGGCATTTCTTCAGCCACACTGCTAGTTCGACTTACGTCCCGAGGAGTTGGCCGGTGGAGCTGGACAATGCGAAATGCGGAAGCGGCCGCTTAGCTCCGACAGGCGTTAGTTGAGCTGGCCGTGTGGCATTTCTTCAGCCACACTGCTAGTTCGGCTTACGTCCCGAGGAGTTGGCCGGTGGAACTGAACAATGCGAAATGCGGAAGCGGCCGCTTAGCTCCGACAGGCGTTAGTTGAACTGGCCGTGTGGCATTTCTTCAGCCACACTGCTAGTTCGGCTTACGTCCCGAGGAGTTGGCCGGTGGAGCTGGACAATGCGAAATGCGGAAGCGGCCGCTTAGCTCCGATTCTAAAAAAAAGCAATCGGCATGACTCAACCGATTGCTCTTAACGTGCAGCTTATTTTTTTCCTGAACCCGAACAGCAGGAGCACGTTTCTGAACCACCCAGTCGTAATTGGAAATATCCTTGACCTGAGCAATAAGAGCATTGATCAACGTTTGTAGCCTTTTTGAAGATCGTCATTCGAAACACCTCCTTCTGTTCTTGTTTGTAATATTCTGATAATATAGCACGATGCTTATTAGAGTGCAAGCTAAAAAATAAATGTAACCGCTGTCATTCAAAAAAATATTATTTTCTCGATTTACCTGAAGCATCTACTCTTTTTTAAAAAAGAGTTTGTAGTCCGAATAGCCAAATACTTTACCTGGATCTACGTTCTCAATTGGTTCTAACCCATCTTCTAGTACGTAAGAAACCATTTCTTTAAGCATCACAGAAGCCTCTGCATCATTCGATAATTCTGCAGGCATTAACCAATCTGCTGAATACAATTCGGCTAACTGTGCACGAATTGGCTGTTTTTCATTTTTTGCTTTCAATAAAAAAATGGCCATGTTGTCACTAACTTTTCCTTGAATAACGCCTGAACGAAAACCAATCATCCTGACTACTTCACATTCAATGCCCGTCTCTTCTTTAACTTCTCTTAAGGCAGTTTGGTCAATCGTTTCAGTGCCCTCCACAAATCCCGCTGGAAGCGACCACTTCCCGTGCAGTCCGCCATATCTTTTTTTCACGACTAGCCACTGACCTTCGGAATTTACAACAAGTGCAGCCGCTCCTAGCCAAACATTTCCTCGTTTATTAGTTGCCATGACCATTCTCCTTTTTACTTACATTAGACCAGTCTGTGATACAGACTATCTAAAAACACAATAAGCCCTATCAAGGTACAAAAAAAGCTCCCCGCTAAGGGAGCTTAAACTGTTTATCTTATAAAACGTTGAATTTACCTTTTTTCAAAACAAGCATAGGTCCGCCAATCATGAACAATGCGCGGTTATCAATCATTTTTTTCATGAATGACGCTCTTTTACCTGTTACTTTTTTGCCGAAGACAACACCAATTGCATCGTCATCACCAAGTGAACAAACTGTTCCTTTTAGATCTGGAACAAATTCAATCGTTGTTTCACCATTCATCAATGCTTTCAGGTTTTTCGCTACGCTTTCACCTTGTTGCATAGCAATCTGTGCAGTTGGTGGGAATGGACGATTCGTTTCTTCGTTGATCATTAATGCACAGTCACCAATAATGAAAACATCATCGTATCCTGGAGCACGTAAATCTTTATCAACTTTAACGCGAGCGCGCATGTTTTCGATTGGAGTGGCTTCGATCAAACGGTTACCACGGACACCCGCAGCCCAAACAACCGTACCAGCTTTGATGAATTCAAATTCGTCATCGCCTTTTTTAATTTTAACGCCTTCTGGAGTCGCTTCTACAACAGGTGTACCAATTGAGAATTCGATTCCTTTAGACTCTAGATGACCTACTGCATAGTTGACAAGCTCTGGATCAAATCCAGGCAATACCATTGGTGCAGCTTCTACACAAACAACACGCACTTTTTCACGTGGCACGTCAAACTCTTTGCAAAGTTCAGGTACGCGGTTCGCTAATTCACCAAGGAATTCAATTCCTGTAAATCCAGCTCCTCCGACAATAATCGTCAAACGGCTATCATCTTTAACAGGCTCTGCAGACCATGTAGCAAATTGGAATTCAATATGCTCACGAATATAACGTGCAGCTTTTACGTTGGCAATAGATAACGCATATTTATCGAGGCCTTCAATTCCGAAAGTCTCTCCTTCAAAGCCAAGCGCAATAACAATGTAATCATATGTGAATTCACCATTGTCTGTAGAAACTTTTTTACCTACTACATCAATTGCTTCAACAGTTGCTTGTACAAATTTTACTTTCACGCCATCAATAACATCTTTGATATCGTAACGCACTTGTTCTGGAAGCAAAGTTCCTGCAGCAGCTTCATGGAGCCAAGTACTTTCATAATGATATTCATTTTTGTTGATTAATGTAATGTCCGCAGCATCTGTGCCAAGAACTTTTTGCAAGTTTACTACAGTAGTCAATCCACCGTAACCTGCTCCTAATACTAATATTGACGGTCTTTTCAACACAATCGCAACCACCTTCAAGTCATTTTTTAATCGAATATCGACAAAGCCTTTTAGCCTTGACGCCCCGATAAACACCTATCCTCTATACTAGACCTAAACCCTTCTGATTTCAACTGAATAATGTGTTTATACTAATCCTGTCCATAATAAAAAGCCGGTTTGTCACCGACTTTTAACAATTTTCTGGAGTACCTGCTTTTTTAGCTGTTCGGAAGGAAGTTCCACAGCCACATGATGCAATGGCATTGGGATTTTCTATTGTGAATCCACCACCCATTAATGACTGTTTATAATCAACTACTGTACCTTGTAAAATCGGTGCGTCTTCTTTAGCAATTAGAATGGGAATTCCAAATTGCTCATACCGATCATCTGCTTCACTTTTGGTTTTTTCAAACCCCATACCATATGTCAATCCGCTGCATCCGCCGCCTTTAACAGCAACACGCAAAAAGGATCCTTCTTCTTCGTTGTGACGCATCATTTCTTTAATTTGGAATGAGGCTGCTTCTGTAATTTCTACTACTTCTGTCAATCTGATCACCTTCCTCTAACTCTATCATAGCAATCATTTCTATCATTGTTCAAGCCGTTAACCTTAAATTACCGTGTTCTCGAAGTAAGAGTAAGAACTTTCATTTATTTTATATAGAAAAAGAGACCTAAAAAGGTCCCTTAGCATTAGAATACTTGTTCTACTTCTACAATTCCAGGAACTTCTTCCACTAACGCGCGTTCAATTCCTGCTTTTAATGTAATGGTCGAGCTTGGGCAGCTTCCGCATGCGCCGAGCAGACGAAGTTTTACGATGCCATCCTCTATATCAACAAGTTCACAGTCTCCACCGTCACGCAAAAGGAATGGACGTAATTTATCTAAGACTTCCATTACTTGATCTTCTAGCAAAGCTTCAGTCATTTATATCGACTCCTTTCATTATAATCATTATAATGTGATTAGCAGGAAAAAGCCACTAATGAATTCACAGGGGGTCCAAATTATGAAGAAACAATTATCGATAGAAGTCTACGGAACCGATGTTATTTGCGCAAGTTGTGTCAATGCACCTTCGTCAATTGATACGTATGAGTGGCTAGAAGCCGCCATCTCAAGAAAATACAAAGATCAGCCATTTTCAATTACCTATATCGATATTGAGAAACCAATTGAGCTAGACCACCAAAAAGATTATGCACAACGCATTATGGACGATGAATTTTTTTATCCTTTAGTAGTAGTTGAAGGTGAAGTTGTTGGAGAAGGTTATGTACAACTAAAACCTGTTTATCGTGAACTTGAAAAACATGGTTTTTCAGAAGTTGAATAAAAATGAGTAAAGGGTTTGGAATAGCCATATTCCAAACCCTTTTTCTTTAGCCATTTACTCTCTTTCATAAAAAACTGTAGACAACTCGAACGAGTTAAGTTTGCCTACAGTCAACATGCTTTTAATTAGCCGTTATGCCATTTATACATCCACAATACGCCGGATTTCATTAAACGAGCAATACGACCAGTAACTGTGCGATCTGCTAAGTAAGCGAATCCTTGTTTTTTCCCTAAAGAACCTAGGAAGCCTTTTAGTTTAATTTCAGGCATTGTTTCAGGCAACGCCTCGCCTTTCCATGTTGCTTTCAATATTTTAACGATTTGCTCTGCTTGTTCTTCTGCTAGCTGTGCAGAAGGTGCCATTGGCAAGGCAGCACAGTCTCCTACCACATAGACATTGCTGTTGTTCGGCAGTTGATGATATTGATTGATGACTACGCGTCCACTAGCATCACTTGCTAACCCTAAATCACGGACTGGCTTGACAGGCTGAATACCTGCAGTCCAAACAACTGCATCAACAGGAATCGTTTCTTCATGATTATGCAGTAACTTTGGTTCTACTTGTGTGATATTCGAATTCGATACCACATCTACGTTATGTTTTTCAAACCATTTTCTAACGAAATCACTCAAACGTTCTGGGAAATCACGTAAGATTCGTGGACTCCGGTCAAACAATTTAATATTCAAGTCTTTCCGACTTTCACGCAGTTCACTGGCTAGTTCAATCCCACTAAGACCTGCGCCTACTACACCAACTACAGCACCAGCAGGCAGTCCTAATAACTGTTGATACGTAGCACGTGACTTACCAATCGTCTGAATGCTGTAAGTAAATTCTTCAGCTCCTGGTACGTTGTGGTATTTGTCTTCGCACCCTAAACCGATTACTAAGTCATCGTAGGCTATGCGTTCTCCATTCTCCATAAAAATACATTTTTCTTGAAGGCCGATTTCCAGTATTTCTCCGTTAACTACTGTTAGGCGTTCGTGTTCTGGAAACGGTACGCGGACTTCATGGTCTGACTCTGTACCAGCAGCTAACGCATAAAATTCCGTCTTCATGCTGTGGAATGGTGTCCGGTCTATCAAAATTATTTCGGTATCCTGTGGAAGGCTTGACGGCAACAAGCGGAGCAAAATCCGCATATTGCCATAACCGCCTCCAAGTAAGACTAATTTTCTCATAAAAATCTCCTTTAACTTTCATCTGTCAGATCAATTTCTCACATATGAGTATAGCTGATTGTGATAACTTTCACAATGCTTTCACCAGAAATCAATTAATTGACTCCTGCCACAAAAAAAGGTAGGATTTCGTTGTAGTGAGGTGACTTAGAATGAAACCAATTGTTGAATTTTGCATTAGTAATATTGCCAATGGTGCACAAGATTCTTTTGAAAAACTCGAACGAGATCCCAATCTCGATGTTTTGGAATACGGCTGTTTAAGCTATTGCACAAAATGTTCCGAGTCTTTGTACGCACTTGTTAACGGAGAAATCGTCGAAGCAGACTCTCCCGATGAGTTGACGAAAAAAGTTTACGAATTCATAGAGGAAAACCCATTATTTTAAGCCGTTCAAAAACGGCTTTTTTCAGTATATGGAGAAATTGGAACACTTAAGTTCTTGGCGCTAAACGACTTAACCCGGCGATGCGGCTTTGTGCTGCATCGCCGGGCTTTTTCTTTTGGCAGTTGTTTTTATAGCTCCCAAAACCCTAGATTTTCAATTGTAAAGCTTGGTGGATGTTCTTTTTTCAATACATAATCTGTGCTACTAACACCTGTATTAACGTGAATGGTATCAATGCCAAAGCGTATGCCCGCTTGAATATCCGTATCATAGTTGTCTCCAATCATCACCATTTCGCTTTTTTCAAAACCCGATTCATGTTGGATGGCTTCTAACATATGAATTTCTGGCTTGCCAATAAACACAGGCACTCTATCTGTCGAAGCAGCTACCATTGTTGTGAATGCGCCATTTCCTGGCAAAAATCCTTGTTCAGAAGGAAAAGCCAGATCTTGATTTGTTGATAAAAAAATAGCTCCTTTGCGAATTTCTAAACAAGCGGTTGCTAATTTATCATAAGTAACATTTCGATCAAGTCCCATTAATACGATGCCGGCTTGTTCTTCTACTCGTTCAAGCCCTTCTTGATGCAAGGCTTGATCTAAGCCGTGAGAACCAACCGTGTAAACAGTCTTTTTTGGATACCACCGTTTAATGTATTTGGCTGCTGCAATTGCGGAAGACATAATACGCTCTTTTTTAGCAGCAATCCCAAAGCCCGCCATTTTGTCTTGGAGTTGCTGTTGCGTCATAGATGCGTTATTCGTAATAAAAAAAGGTTCAATCCCATGTTGCTGCAGGCGCTTAACAAAGTCTACCGCTCCTTCAACCGCTTCAGTTCCCCGATAAATGGTTCCGTCTAAATCTAGGCAATAGGCTTGATAGTGTTTTCTACTTGTCATCATTTGTCTCCGGTATAAACGCTGAAACTGGACCTAATTCATGAACAAGGTAATGCTCGACTCTCGGTCCAAACGCTTTCAATGATTCAAGATTCGCATCAAGTGCTGCGATAATTTCTTGTTGATCTACTTTCATAAACTCTCGAACTAACATTTTTCGCAAAGCAATGACATCCTTAAACGGCTGATCCATGTCTGCTGTAATTACTTTTTCATCAACTAAAATATCGATTATGTCATCATAACTTCCAGGGTCACGCATAATAAAGCCATCAATCATCGAGTTACCGACATCAATGATCGACTCAATAATGTTTGCCCCGACACGTTCTAGCGCAAGTAAGTCATTAAATGACGTCCATTGCTGCTTTTTTTCGTAAAATTCCAATAAAGCATTCATGTACTGAATCGTTTCAGTAATTTTTCTGCGGTCAATAAAATACATAAAAATACCCTCCAATAGGCGTTTGAAAATCCTCAATTTCTTTCTTTATCATATCATATTGCAAAAAAAAAACCCCCTTGCGGATTACACATCCGCTTCGGGGGTTTGCTGTTCGGGTTCTTCAATTAAAGGAGCTGCTTTTCCACCTTTTTTTATAACGAAATAAGCGCAACCAAAATTACAGTACTCGTAAAGATAATCCTGTAAAGTACTAATTTTTGTATCATAGGTTGCTTTGTGGTTCGTGTCTTCAAAAAAGCCTTTCAACCGCAACTGTCCATAGCCCCAGTCTCCCAAAATATAATCATATTTCGACAAAATTTCGCTATAGCGTCCTGTTATGGCCTCCTCTTTGAATCCTTCTCGGTGATCTATTAATATGTCGTATTCCCATTGATCCAATGTAATCATTTTTCCACCATCCATTAGCTGTTTGTAGCAGCTGCTTGCACTTCTCCGAGGCGCTGACGCTCTTTAGCAGCTGCATTGACTTGCTCATCCGCATGGTAGCTGCTTCGAACCAAAGGGCCTGCCTGGCAATGCGAAAACCCTTTAGTCATCGCAATCTCCCAAAATTCTTTAAATTCCTTTGGCGAATAATATTTTTGTACCATTAAGTGTTTTTTCGAAGGCTGAAGGTATTGACCGATTGTCATGATATCGACATCGTTCGCACGTAAGTCATCCATCACCTCAATAATTTCTTCTTTTGTTTCCCCCAAGCCGATCATTAATGAGGATTTTGTTGGAATTTCCGGATGCATTTCTTTTGAACGTTTTAACAGTTCCAGTGATCGGTCGTACTTAGCACGCGCTCTGACTCTTGGTGTTAAACGGCGTACCGTTTCTATATTATGATTTAAAATATCCGGTTTTGCATCCATTAGACGTTCCAGATTTTCATAGACTCCACCCATATCAGACGGCAAGACTTCAACTGTTGTAAATGGATTAGCACGTTTAATCGCACGGATTGTTTCAGCAAAAACAGCTGAACCTCCATCTTTTAAATCGTCTCGTGCAACTGCTGTAATGACTGCGTGTTTGAGATTCATCATTTTTACAGAGGCTGCCACACGTTCAGGTTCTTGAAGATCCAATTCATTCGGTAGTCCTGTTTTGACTGCACAAAAACGGCAAGCTCTGGTACAAACGGCACCTAAAATCATAAAGGTAGCGGTTCTCCGGGTTCCCCAACATTCGTGGATATTTGGACATTTCGCTTCTTCACAGACAGTATTGAGATTATTTTCTCTCATCATCTTTTTTAAATCTGTATAGTTTTCATTGGTGTTGAGTTTGATCTTTAACCAATCGGGTTTTCTAAGATGCTCTTGTTTTGTTGACATGCACATCGTCCCCTGTCTATCTGATTTGTGAATGGAATCCTATTGTACTCCAAATGTATCATAAAGGTTTGCTCCTCACAAGTTCACGTCTCTCTTTAAAGACATGAAAAAGCCCAGAAACCAAAAGTTTCTGGGCTTGTAAATTATACGTTATTTGCAGCATTTTTCGACTTGTTCTTTTTGCTGCTACTGACTGCGTGAATGATGCTAGCAGCCAAG
Source organism: Planococcus faecalis (assembly GCF_002009235.1). NCBI lineage: Bacteria > Bacillati > Bacillota > Bacilli > Caryophanales > Caryophanaceae > Planococcus > Planococcus faecalis. The sequence continues at coordinate 1,174,966 of NZ_CP019401.1, read as the reverse complement.
CCACCCCAAATAATGACCATGCCGATAATCATTACCACAATTGAACTTACAGTCATATGATACTCCTCCTTTTAATTGCGCTCGTCATATTCTCCCTGTTCTTTATGCCATTTTGCAAGAGAGAATAGAACTCCAAAAATGATTGCAGCGGAAGCAACTGCTACGCCTCCTGATAAGGTAAACATATCTGAATACCCTTCGTAGTTTCCAGTTTCAGTATCAAACTCTTTCAGAATGTTTAGCTTGAGTAAACCGAACATCATATAACCTAAAACGATTGGTGTAATGATGCCGAGACTGAATTTCCACCAGCCACCCAAATGAATATCCGAGATTTCGTTAGCATGTGCTTTAAGTGCATCTGCTTTACGGAATACCCAAACGACTAGCACCACTTCTACTAGACCGATTGCTGCAACACCAAATTGGTTGATAAAGTAATCTGCAAGGTCCAAGAAGAACAATCCGCCTTGTGTTGCAAAGAGAATTGAAATCAATGCTGCAAGTCCGCCTCCGAAAAGAACAGATTTTCTACGAGAAATACCGAACTTCTCAGAAAACCCAGCGACATAAGTTTCAGTAATTGACATCAAAGACGTCAATCCAGCGAGTGTTAACGATAAGAAGAACAATACGCCGAACAATCCGTTGAATCCTGGAAATTCATTGATAATTTGTGGGAATACCACAAATGCCAATCCAACACCGGCTGTTGCTACTTCACTTACTTCAACACCTTGTTGCGATGCCATAAACCCGAGAGCTGCGAAAACACCGATACCGGCTAATAATTCAAAGCTTGAGTTGGCAAAACCTGTGATAAAAGCATTATTTGTAATGTCCGACTTTTTAGGAAGATAGCTTGAGTACGTAATCATAATGGCAAATGCGACAGATAAACTAAAGAATATATGTCCATAAGCTGCGACCCAAACCGACGGATCCATAATAGCGGTAAAATCTGGTTGGAAAAATGCTTCTAGTCCTACCAACGCCCCGTCCAGTGTAACTGCACGAATTACGACTGCTACGAAAATAATAACTAACGTTGGAATGAAGATCCGGTTAGCTGCTTCAATTCCTTTTTTCACTCCTGCAAGCAAAATTCCGAGTGTAATGACCCAGACCAGCACTAGAGGAATAAATACGCCCCAAACAATTCCACCTGTTTGACCCGGACTAACTGTCAGCTGTAAAAATTCATTGAATAAGAAATCTTGTGTATCTGTGCCCCATGCCTGATTGATTGAAAATATAGTATAGCGCATTGCCCAAGCGATAATAACGGCATAGTACACAGATATAATGAAGGACACAAATACTGCCCACCAACCAAGCCATTCTAGTTTTTTACCACCCATTCTAAAGAATGATAATGGTGCAGAACCTCGGTACTTATGACCAATCGTAAATTCAAGTATTAGAATTGGTATACCGGCAGTTAATAATGCAAATAAATACGGTATGAAAAAGGCACCCCCACCATTTTCAAAGGCAACATACGGAAAACGCCAAATGTTACCAAGACCAATTGCAGAGCCGACAGCTGCCATGATAAAGCCGGCACGTGTACCCCATTGCGAACGTTCCATCACTCTTCCCCCTCTGTATTCCCATTCTATTTACATAAAAATAGGAATTTTGTTTGTTTTCAGATTATTAACTAATCTAAAAATAGTATACCGAGAGAGCGCTTTAATGTAAAGACGATTTCACAATATAATTCGAAAAAACTATTGCAGCAAAAGTAAAAAGGCAGAGAAATAGCTTCTCTGCCTTGATTTCATTATATATTTTGTTGTTTTTCAATAATAGTTGTTCGTTGTGACCAGACAACAAAGAGAACGGCTAACACGGCTAAGACTACGCCTAACGAAATCAATAGCGAACCAGTGAAACCTATGACAATGTACCCAATTGCAGCAATACCTGCAGCGGTTAACGCATACGGTATCTGAGTTAAGACATGGTCCATATGATTGCTTCCCGCTCCTGTCGAAGACAAGATCGTCGTATCGGAAATCGGTGAACAATGATCACCAAAAACCGCTCCTGCTAACACTGCTGATAACGCTGGCAATAATAAGGATGGGTCAGCCTCAATCATAATTGTACCGGCAATCGGTAATAAAATACCGAAAGACCCCCACGATGTTCCTGTAGAAAAAGCCATAACACCCGCTAACACAAACAGTAAAAAGGGAAGAATAGCTGTCGGAACATTGCCTTCAGACACAACGCCTGCTAAATATGCACCCGTTTCAAGTAACCCGATCAAAGAAGTCAGCGACCAAGCAAAAATCAAGATTAGCACTGCACCCATCATTGATTTGATACCTGCCCAAATGCCTTTGCCAATCCAGCCCACATTAGCTGTTTCGTTCTTTTTCATTTGCATAACGTATAAGATAATGGACGTTAATGCACCTAGCACACCACCTGTTAATAAGGAAGCTGGCACATCTGTATTTTCAAAAATCAACCAAATATCAAATACTTGATCTGCGTTCTGATAGCCCGTCCATATCATTGCTCCTACTGTACCAACAATCAACAATAAAATTGGTAGTAATAAATCTCTAACATGTCCATGTGAATGAGTTGGAAAATCTTCTTTCATTTCACCTGGAATGGTTTTGTTAGGATCAAAAAGTTGTCCTTCCGTAATCGCAAGCACTTCATGTTTCTTCATTTCACCAAAATCAACATCACGAATAGCAACAAAAAAGACAATAGCTAGAGAAGCGACTACATAAAAGTTCATCGGTGCCATCCATAAGAAAGCTTCTAGTGCGGAATATTCAACAAAAGTTTGTCCTGCTAAAATCGTCGCAATAATCCCAATAATTGCAGCTCCCCAACTTGATACGGGAGAAACGACACAAACAGGTGCAGCAGTCGAATCGATAAAGTATGCGAGCTTAGCGCGTGACACTTTGTAACGATCAGTAATTGGACGTGCAACTTGTCCTACAGCTAAAGCATTGAAATAGTCATCGATGAAGATCACAATTCCAAGAACTACTGTTAGAACCTTCGCCCCTCTTCGCGACTTGATACGTGTGGAAGCCCATTCAGCGAAAGCATGGCTGCCTCCTGATAAACTAACGAATGCTGTAATAATGCCAAGCAACAACAAGAAAAGAATGATAAAGACGTTATAAGCATTGAAACCTTCATCCCAAAAAATAATCGTAAATGATGTTACAAGCTCTTGTAAGGCATCAAGTGGTGCAAACCATGTCAATATTACAGCTGCTGCTACAATACCGGTACCTAGCGACAATAGCACACGACGCGTTAAAAGTACCATAACGATTGCAATAATCGGCGGCAAAATCGAAAAAATCGTATTCTCCATAAAAACTCCTCCTAATTTTTGATGGGTGAAAAATGAGATAAAAAAAGCCGACCTCTCCAATTGGATAAAGTCAGCCTTCTACAATTCGTCTGTGCATTAGAACATCAAACAACCCTGTAGCTCCCCATTTAAGCTGTTGCTCAAATGACAGTGACATTCTTATTTAGAATGACCCCAATCCATCTTCTTAGACCTAGAAAATCGATTTCGGCAAAACTTCCTTTCAGATGCGTTCAACGCGGTCAAACTCGCGCATCTTACTGATCAGTCCTGCAGCCTCTACCCACCAATATATATTTCTTTATTAGCATAGCCCAAAATCACCATAAAATCAACTGCGTTTATATTCCGAATAGGCCTTCTACTTCAAGGCTTTGCTATGAAAATACTCGCTAAACACATCACGCAGAAACTCTGGCATAAAATATGTCTTAGCCGCTCTTTTCAAGCTTGGGAAAAAGTAGCCAAACGTTAACATGTCTAACGTAACCAACCGGTAAGTTTGATCGTGCACTGCTAGTTGCCCATTGATATAAAACCGGTGATTCATAATTTCCATATTCAAATGAATCATCTTGCCAAATACCGCGCCACGGAATCCCATTCCTTTTAACTCGAGCTGTGGCCATTCTGAGTTCAAAGACTGCAAATAAATCTCCTTTAACTCTGCTCCGCTTAGCTCGACAAGACAAGGGTTGATTGGATGAGGCAACATTTGATGAAAGTTGTAGCGAGTCATCGCACCTTTTGCCATATCTTCCATAAATATTCCGGCATTAAATAACGCACAATCGGCTTCTGTAAATTCAATCAGCGCTTGTCCAAACAAAGTTGCCAGCTCTGAATCTTTAAACCACTCTGCTTTTAGCGTCTTGTCGCTATGAAAAACTAACTCGTTCATTTGTATTTTTCCCTGCTCAATTAGCAGTTCATCAAATCCTTCTTGTTCTTCGCGTAACCGAGACACTTCAACGAGTTGCGCAGTGGTTTTTTCAAATGCTTCTGCTACAGCAATATGACCAACGTAAAAACCGAATTTTCCTGCAGCACCTAGCAAAGTGTCCCCTTGCCATTTGCCTTCATGAAAAACATGATGCGTATGTGCCCCCAAAATAATATTGATTTGTGGACAAAGATCCACCAATAACTCGTCTTCTTTAATGCCAAGATGTGATAAGCAAATAATTAAATCGGTGTGTTCTTCAATTTCTTTTACTGCTTGAATAATAGATTCTTTGGCATCTGTAAGTCGCCAACCCAGTTTATGATAAAAAGGCGTAAACTCTGCGGTTGCACCTACTAATCCAATCCGTGTTCCGTTTGTTGTACGGATAATATGATAGGGCTTAGCCCATTGAGGTCGATTGCCACGCAAATCAAATAAATTTGACACCACCACTTTAAAATCGGCTTGAACATACAAATCAGCAAGCTCTTCTTTTGACAGTGTAATGCCTTCGTTATTGCCAATCGTCACAGCATCGTATTGCGCTTCGTTTAGCAATTGCACATTGCCTTTGCCTGCTGTGCCTTCTGTATAAGGATGCGAACGATCAACATGGTCACCAATATCTAAAATAAGACAGACGTCGCCTTCTTCTTCGTGCCATCTTTTTCGTTCAGCTAAAAACGATTTAATCTGTGGCCAATTTGTAAAATGGCTATGCAAATCATTCGTATGATAAATATGAATAGTTTCACTCATGAAAACACCTCTTTAAGAACTAAATATTCCTTCGTAAATCGATCGCAACCCGAGAATCAAAAGGACAATACGCAAAATGGTCACCAGCATTTCCGAATTCAGGCGCTTGTTTAACTTCGCACCTATTTTCGCACCCATGTATGCACCTGGAACAACAGCTAGCGTATAAATCCATGGCACGTTTCCTAATGAGATATGGGTAACGGAGTTGACAAGTGCTGATAAAAACACCATAAACATAGACGTCCCAATGGCTACATGTGGTGGGAATAAGAACAATAAAATCATCGCAGGCACGATAATTGAGCCACCACCGATACCGAACAACCCTGAAGCCACTCCAACAAAAAAAGTTAATAACAAGGCAAACCAAATTGGATAACCATAAATATATTCTTTATTTTGATTGTCTATAAACGTTGTTTTACGACCGTTGTCCACGAACCAGCGAACCGATTTGAGCCGGTCGCGCAACAGTAAAAGCAACGATAGAAAAACGAGAAGAATTCCGAAATACAGATTGAATGACGGCAAGTCCAAGTTTTTATTAACAAAAGCACCAATGATTGTACCGGGTGCACTTCCTGCAAAGAAAATAAGTCCACTTTTATAATCGACTGTTCGAACTTTCATATAAGCTAAAGTTGAAGACAAGCCTGTGAAAATCATCATGATGACTGATAAGCCAACAATTTTCTGAGGCGAAAGGTCCGGAAAAAATGCAAAACTGGTGCCTAGAAAAAGTAAAGCTGGAACCAGTATAACGCCACCACCAAGCCCTATCAATGCACCCACTATGCCAGAAGCCACTCCGACAAGTGCCATAACGATGAAAACCATTAAAATCCTCCTTCAAATAAATCCATTTGCTTTGGTGAAAGTCCCTCAAATGATAAATCATTCATATTCTGGAACTCTTTAGCGTCACCTGCTGCATGGCCTCCTGAGTTATTATTAAAAATCACGTAGACCGTTTCTGCTGTTTGCGCCAATAGATTTACAGCACGACTGATCTCGCCCAGTTCTTCTTTATTATAATCATAGAGATAACGAACTTCCCGCCAGTTTTGTCCATGTCCTGGATTTAGCCAGCCATGAACATTGCGACCGTGAATACGAAGTAGCACTTTGTCTGTTCTTGAAGAAATTGGAACCAGTGGAATTGAGCCATCTCCTGCCTGCGGTTCGTCACACACTGTGTGAATCAACTGATTATCCCGTAAGAAGTCCACGGTTTTTTCACTCATCCCATTGGCATACCAGGATTGATGACGAAATTCGATTGCCAGATCAAATTCTTTTAAACGCCCTGTAATCTCTCGAAGTTGATCGACATTGTCTTTTTGGCAATCAAACCACGGCGGAAACTGAAGCAGTACCATTGCCAGTTTCCCAGCTTCTTTTAATGGGCGAATGGATTTTCTAAACGCTTCAAACATGTCATCGCGTGAGTCAAATGGATTTTCTCCACGCAGATGTCCTGTCATTCCTTGATAAGCTTTTACTACAAACTGAAACGACTCTGGCGTTTCTTCCATCCACTTTCGAATATTTTTTTCCGGCTGAACTGCATAAAAGGAGGAATCCAATTCTACAATTGGAAAATGAGCACTGTAATCGATCAATTTATCTGTTTTCTTTGAGCCAGGGCTATAGACATCTGGATGATCTCCCCACCCCGTCAAACCTACATAAATCATCGTCCCGCCTCCATTTCTGGTTATTATTTTATGATAGCATAGAAAAAATAGAACGTCTTTTTTAAAGGGAGTTTCTTTAGATCAATTGAGAGTTTAGGGAGAAAATATTATTTTAGGTTACTAAGATAGCCGTCTAGTTAGAAGTATTTTAATTCCACCGAATAGCATGGGAAGCAATTAAATCTTACAAAACACAAAAAGACTGTCACCAAAAGTCATATTTCATGACCTTTTGGGACAGCCCGTTAGTTATTCGTCTATTAACCGATCGAGCCTTCCATTTCGAACTTGATTAAACGGTTCATTTCTACTGCATATTCCATTGGAAGTTCTTTCGTGAATGGTTCGATAAAGCCCATTACAATCATTTCTGTTGCTTCTTGTTCAGAAACACCACGGCTCATCAAGTAGAACAATTGCTCTTCAGATACTTTTGAAACTTTCGCTTCGTGCTCCAAAGAAACGTTATCGTTTAAGATTTCGTTGTATGGAATTGTATCAGAAGTTGACTGATTGTCCATAATTAACGTATCACATTCAATGTTTGAACGTGCGCCGTCCGCTTTACGTCCAAAATGAACGATTCCGCGATACGAAACTTTCCCGCCTTGTTTTGAAATTGATTTCGAAACAATTGATGAAGATGTATTTGGAGCCAAGTGAATCATTTTCGCTCCAGCGTCTTGATGCTGTCCTTTACCAGCGATTGCGATCGACAAAGTCATGCCGCGTGCGCCTTCACCTTTCAAGTAAATAGCTGGGTATTTCATTGTCAATTTCGAACCGATGTTGCCATCAATCCATTCCATTGTTCCGTTCGCGTCAACAAATGCACGCTTTGTTACAAGGTTAAAGACATTATTTGCCCAGTTTTGAATTGTCGTATAACGGCAATAAGCATCTTTTTTCACAATAATTTCAACAACAGCAGAGTGAAGTGAATTCGTTGTGTAAACAGGAGCTGTACAGCCCTCTACATAATGAACGCTTGCGCCTTCATCAACGATAATTAATGTACGCTCAAATTGGCCCATGTTTTCCGAGTTGATACGGAAATAAGCTTGAAGTGGAGATTCTACTTTAATGCCTTTTGGCACGTAAATAAATGATCCACCAGACCAAACTGCCGTATTCAACGCTGCAAACTTATTATCTGCTGCTGGAATTACTGACTGCCAATATTCTTTGAAAAGGTCTTCGTTTTCACGAAGAGCAGAACCGGTATCTTTAAAGATAATCCCCATGTCTTCCAATTCAACTTTCATGTTATGGTAAACAACTTCAGATTCATACTGAGCCGAAACACCCGCCAAATACTTTTGCTCTGCTTCTGGAATACCTAACTTATCGAATGTGCGTTTGATTTCTTCAGGAACTTCATCCCATGAAGTTTGGCTCGCTTCTGATGGTTTTACGTAATACGTAATTTCATCAAAGTTTAGTGAACCTAAATCGCCGCCCCATTGTGGCATTGGCATTGAATAAAACAATTTTAATGCTTTCAGACGGGATTTCAACATCCATTCTGGCTCATCTTTAATTTTTGAAATTTCTCTTACAATATCTTCAGTCAGGCCACGTTTAGATCTAAAAACTGATACATCTTTGTCGTGGAACCCATATTTATAATCACCGATTTCCGGCATTTTTTTCGCCATCGTCGTTCCTCCGTTCTATATTACGATTTTTCTTCGTTTTGCACGCCTTTTTCCATGGCTTTCCATGCCAAAGTCGCACATTTGATACGGGCTGGAAACTGAGAGACGCCTTGCAATGCTTCAATGTCACCAAGATCAATCGAATCATCGTACTCTTTGCCAAGCATCATATCTGAAAAAATGCTGGAAAGTTTTAATGCCGTATCAATTTCTTGCCCTTTGACAGCTTGCGTCATCATTGAAGCAGAAGCCATTGAAATCGAACATCCTTCACCGTCAAACTTCGCATCTTTGACAATGCCGTCTTCGACCTGCAAAGTCAATTGGATGCGATCTCCACAGGTCGGATTGTTCATTTCAATACTAACGCTATCATTTTCAAGCGTCCCTTTGTTGCGGGGCGTTTTATAATGGTCCATAATAACACGTCGGTATAATTGATCTAAATTATTAGAAGACATCGTTGAAATACTCCTTTGCCGAACGCAGGCCTTCTACTAAACGGTCAACATCTGACTCGCTATTATATAAGTAGAAGCTCGCGCGTGCTGTAGCTGAAACTTCCAGCCATTTCATTAAAGGTTGCGCACAGTGATGACCAGCGCGCACCGCAATGCCGCTCATGTCAAGAACAGTTGCAACATCATGTGGGTGAACATCATTCAGATTGAATGTGACAATCCCTGCCCGTTTTTGTGGATCAGTTGGACCGTAAATAGCCAATCCTTCAATCAAGCTCATTTTTTCCATTGCGTAAGCAGCCATTTGATGTTCATGCTTTTCAATTTCATCTAAGCCGATTTCATTGAGAAAATCGATTGCCGCACCTAGTCCAACAGCACCGGCAATAATGGGTGTACCGCCTTCAAATTTCCAAGGCAACTCTTTCCATGTCGAATCGTATAACCCCACGAAATCGATCATTTCTCCACCAAATTCGACAGGTTCCATATTATTTAATAACTCTTTCTTGCCGTAAAGAACGCCAATTCCAGTAGGGCCACACATTTTATGACCCGAAAATGCAAAGAAATCACAGTCAAGTTGCTGAACATCTATTTTCAAATGCGGCGCTGCTTGAGCACCATCAACAACCATCACTGCACCATTTTCATGAGCAATCTGTGCAACTTCTTTTACTGGATTCATCGTGCCGAGAACATTCGAAACATAAACCATCGAAACGATTTTAGTTCGCTCTGTTACAACTGCACGGACCTGCTCCAAGGAAATCGTGCCATCTTTTTCAAGTTCAACGTATTTTAAAATGGCGCCGCGTTCTTTAGCCAATTGCTGCCATGGAATAATATTAGAATGGTGTTCCATATAAGTAATGACAATTTCATCGCCTTCTTGGACATTGGCTCTTCCGTAGCTTTGCGCAATGAGGTTCATGGCAGTTGTCGTTCCTCGCAGGAAAATAATTTCTTCCATCGAATTAGCGTTAATGAATTTCCGGACTTTTTCGCGTGCGCCTTCATAGTGTTCGGTTGCGCGATTCCCAAGTGTGTGAACGCCTCGGTGCACGTTGGCATTATCCAATTCATAATAATTTTTTAATGCTTCAATTACTTGAACCGGCTTTTGTGAAGTAGCAGCACTATCCAGATAAATCAGTGGGTGACCATTTATTTCTTGGTTGAGTATTGGAAAATAGCTTTTTATCTCTTGGTTGATCATTAGCGGACTTTCCTTTCGATAACCTCCGTCAATTGCTTTTTAACGCCTTCGATTGGCAATACACGGACAACCGGTGCCAAGAAACCGTGAATAACAAGACGTTCAGCTTCCTGTTTTGTAATACCGCGGCTCATCAAGTAATACAATTGAAGCGGATCTACGCGTCCAACTGATGCCGCATGTCCTGCTGTTACATCGTCTTCGTCGATTAACAGAATCGGGTTAGCATCGCCACGTGCTTTTTCACTTAACATCAATACGCGTGATTCCTGTACTGCGTTAGATCTTGTCGCACCGTGTTCGATTTTACCAATGCCGTTAAAGATAGCAGAAGATGAGTCTTTCATAACGCCATGCTTCAGAATAAAGCCTTCTGAATCTTTGCCCCAATGAACAACTTGCGTCGTAAAGTTTTGTTTTTGCGATCCCCGTCCAACGACTACACTTTTCGTATCTCCAAAAGAATTATCGCCGATCAAATGCGTTGTGTTTTCAGAAATTGTATCGCTATCATTCATCATGCCTAAAGCCCATTCAATACGTGCATCACGTGCTACAATGCCACGGCGGTTTACATACGTAATAAAACCTTCTGCTAGCGTGTCTACAGCGCCGTACGTAATTTGTGCGTTATCTTCAGCAAAAACTTCTGACACGATGTTTGCCAAGCCATTCGCGTGTGAAACTGTTGAGTAATAGTTTTCCACATAAGTTACTTTACTGCTTGTATCCGCAACAACGATAACGTGGTTAAACAATGACGCTTCTGCATCATCATGATAGAAAACTACCTGTACAGGTTCTTCTACAACAACGTTTTTCGGAACATAAAGGAATGCTCCGCCGTTCATCAATGCAGCATTTAACGCTGTCAATTTGTGCTCGTCCGTTTTCACGCCTTTAGTCATAAAGTATTTCTTAACCAAATCGCCATGTTCACGTAGAGCTGTAAAAATATCCGTCAAAATAACACCTTGTGCCGCAAGTTCATCAGAAACACGTGAAAATGCAGGTGTATTGTTGTGTTGGATATAAAGGTTTTTTTGCTCTAAATCTACGATAGCTTTAACATCTTCTGTTAAATCTTCAAGTGAATCGAACTTTGCACTTTCAACCGTGTGTACCGGGAAATCTGTAAAGTTCCAGCTAAGAATTTTTGTTTTATCTGGTTTTGGCAATGGCAAGCTTTGCGCTTCCCCAAACGAACGAAGACGAAGCTCAGTAAACCATGAAGGTTCACCATTCATTTCTGAAAAAGAGCGCACATCCTGCTCGGTCATTTTTAAATTTGTTTCAACCGTCATGCTAGTCTCTCCCTTCAATTATGCTTGTCCTACAGTCTCGTCTTCAATGCCAAGTTCAGCTTTGATCCAGTCATATCCTTCAGACTCGAGTTTAAGAGAAAGTTCTTCTCCGCCTGATTTAACGACGCGGCCTTGCATCATAACGTGAACATGATCAGGCGTAATGTAGTTTAGTAGACGCTGATAGTGAGTGATAATCAGGCAACCAAAATTTTCGCTTCTCATTTGGTTAATGCCATCTGAAACAACTTTTAATGCATCAATATCAAGTCCAGAGTCAATTTCGTCTAGAACAGCGATTTTAGGTTTGATCATCATAAGTTGTAAAATTTCATTACGTTTCTTTTCTCCGCCTGAAAAACCTTCGTTCAAGTAACGTTGCGCCATTTCTTGTTCCATATCCAAAACTTCCATTTTGCTGTCTAGTTCACGAATAAATTTCATCAATGAAATTTCAGATCCTTCTTCGCGACGAGCGTTCATTGCAGAACGCATAAAGTCAGCGTTTGTTACGCCAGAAATTTCGCTTGGGTATTGCATTCCTAGGAAAAGACCTGCACGAGCGCGTTCGTCAACTTCCATCTCTAGAACGTCTTCACCGTCAAGTGTAATTGTTCCTTGAGTTACTTCATATTTAGGATGACCCATAATAGCAGATGCTAAAGTAGATTTGCCCGTACCGTTAGGCCCCATAATTGCGTGAATTTCACCTGTATTAATTGTTAAGTCTACACCCTTTAAAATCTCTTTGTCTTCGATTTTAACGTGTAAATCTTTAATGACCAAAGTTGACATGTAAATACCTCCATAAAGTTAATGTTGAATGGCGAACCATTCTTAATTAGTATCATTCTAATCTTAACTCATATTCACCTTACTAGCAAATCATTAAACTACTAAAAAAATGACGATAAAACAATTTAGATTGCTGCATTTATCACTTATTTGTAAAAGCCTAGTGTGACAACTGTCACACCTTCATATTTTCAATAAAAGAATCCTAATTGAGAAATTATATCATTAAAAAAGCCAGCATCCGAAGATACTGGCTTCATGTTGTTATATGCTCTGCTTAGTCTCGATGAACCTGCCGCTCGATCTGACTGGCTACTTTTTGGCCTAGCTGATAATCTTGCTCACGACGTTGTTCTACTTCGAGAATTTTGTCCGGGTCATTTTGATATTCGTCAATTCCGAAGCCATGCGCATTTCTAAATGCATGCTCCATTTTATCGGTCTTCTCAATGCCGTTCGATTCAATAATGAACCATTCCTTTCAATCTGTTGATTTAACGCTTACCTTTTACAGTATACCCGATAAAAGAGCAAATAAACACTAAAATAATCAAACTAATCTGAAAACAGATCTTTTGCCTTATACATAACTTCATCAAAAAGCCCTCTGACATTTAGTTGTCAAAGGGCTTTCTACTTATTGTGAAACTTCGTTCTGAATACTAGAACCGGCTAACCCTTGCTCTGTTAGTAATTCATTTAACATCGTATCTGCTTCGGTGAACTTTTCGTCAGCTGCTTCAAAAGATGCATCTTTCGTTAGTTCTTCCGCTTTTATTTCATAGGACTCACGAATAGCTGTGAATGCTGTTTCAATTTGTTCTTTTTGATTTTCTAATACTGCTGGAATTTCCAAGGTCTCAATAGCAGCAGCTGAATCTTTAGCAGAAACAATCGCTGCGTCTGTCATCGCTTTCAGCTCTTCACCTTCTGGTAATAGGTCTTCTGCTTTCATTTTTTCAAATGTGTTCAGATCTACATCAACTGCATTGATCGTATTTGAAATGGTCAGATAAAATCTCATCATGTCTTTCTTAACATCTTTGCTATCTTCTGAACCGGTAGTAGCTTCAGTTGACTCCGCTGATTGTTCTTCTCCACAGCCAGCCAATAATACTGCCGCCAACAAACCAATTGCCCATAATTTCTTCATGGTGTTTCCCCCTATTGTGTAATATCTTCGCTATAATAGCACAGAAATTATCAATAGAATAGACCTTTCAAAATAGCCATAATTGTTCGAATCGATCGACTATTGCAAACTCTTTTGACCATTTGTGAAACGGTCGACGATGTGTGCTAAAGCACCATCTCCAGTAACATTTGCTGCAGTACCAAAGCTATCTTGCGCCATATAAAGTGCGATCATTAATGCGACCATTGTTGCATCAAATCCTAGCATACTTTGCAGCAAACCAATCGCTGCCATAACAGCTCCACCTGGTACGCCTGGTGCTGCAATCATCGTAACACCCAACATTAAAATGAATGGAAAGAAGCTGCTAAATGTCGGCGCTCCACCTGTTAGTAATAATACGCCGATTGCACAGGACACTAATGTAATAGTACTGCCTGATAAATGGATAGTTGCAAACAACGGAACGGTAAAGTCTGCTACGCGTTCGTTAGCTCCTGACTTGCGTGCTTGACGCAATGTGACGGGGATGGTTGCTGCAGAAGACTGCGTTCCAAGTGCTGTAAAATAAGCAGGCATCATCGTTTTTAAAATTGATAATGGATTCTTTCCTTTTAATGCACCGGCTGCCGAATATTGCAGCAACAGCATTGTCCAGTGAAGTATGATAATCATCACAAAGACGACGGCAAACAACGACAAAATTTCAAATACCGCTCCGCCATACGCCATATTGGCAAATATACCAAAAATATGAAACGGTAATAGCGGAATAATAATGTAAGAAATTGTTTTTTCAATAATTGCCTGAAATTCATCAAAAAACGATACCATTGTTTTGCTTCCTGTAGAAGCCATACCAATACCTAGTAAAAAAGCCAAGATCAATGCGGACATAACACCAAAAACAGGTGCCATATCGAGTGCGATAAACGAAGTCGCTAAAGCATGCTCTGGATCTTCCATACTGCTTAAAGAACCCGCTTTCATAAAGTTAGGTAGAACTGTCGTCGCCACGAAGAATGCTAAGATTCCTGCCGCAATGGTGGAAGCGTATGCAACAACTGTAGCCACCCCCAATAACTTACCAGAACCTTTCCCTAGTTTGGCAATTCCCGGTGCAATGAACCCAAGAATGATTAGCGGCACAACAAAGTTTAAAAAGTTACCGAAAATCGTTGTAAACGTCGCAAATACTCTCACTAATTTTTCTGGTGCTATCAAACCAATTAGCACCCCTAGAACGATTGCCACCACTATTCGAGGCAATAAACCAAAATTGAACTTCATGAACCTGTCCCCCTCATATGAACAAATGCTTCTTTTTTATTATTCAAAAATAGCACAAACCACTCGTGAATGTAAGGCATACAAGAAAACGCGCAATATTTTTATTATTTTGAAAATAATAAAAGGGGGGCTGTCCCAAAAGTCATGAGAAATGGCTGATGTCCATTCCGACGGGCGCTTTCCGTGGGCACGGCCTCAGCCGGCTACACCGTCTTCACCATGTGCTGTTTCCCGCAGGAGTCACCGTCTCCATTCCCATCAGCCGTTCTGGAACAAAAAAGGATACAAAAAACCGTTCATTATTATTCGATGCACCAGCGTCCAACAGATACACACTGTTTTATTCCGCACCTGAAAACTAGCGGTTTCCAGCCTGCCCATGCCAAAGACGGTCATCGCGGTCGCAGGTGGCAGCGAAGAGAATTACCCGTATGCGCTCAGGGATGAAAAAGAGCCACGATTCGACTTTCTCATTCCATAAAGTAACTAGCATTCGCCAGCCACTTTCAGGATCCTCTCCAACCAATCAAAAACAGACGGAGAAAAAGAAAATCTTTTTCTCCGTCTGTTTTATTTTTGGGGCTTATGAGACAGCTCCTTTTTTATTCAATCTACCGGTACTACTGAGCCGCCCCATTCTTCTAAAATAAAGTCTTGGATTTCCTGGGATTGTAATACTTCAACTAAAGCTTTCACATTGTCGTTATCTTCATCACCTGCACGCACGGTAATAATATTTACGTATGGCGAATCAGATGATTCTATTGCAATTGAATCTTCTAGAGGACTGATGCCAGCATCAATTGCATAGTTAGAGTTGATCAAGACTGCATCTCCCTCACCTGATTCATATAATTGAACAAGTAAAGCTGCTTCATAGTCTGGCTCAAGCTGTAAATTTTTCGGATTATCAACAATATCACTCACTTCAGCCGATGTTTTATCTACACCTTCTGCCAATGTGATTAAGCCTTCTACCTCAAGCAGCGATAAAATACGACCCTGCTCCGATACCGAGTTGCTCATCAAAATGGTTGCATCCTGTGGTAGTTCATCAAGAGAAGCATATTTTTGTGAATAAACACCGATTGGTTCAATGTGAATCCCTCCAGCATTTTCAAACTCATAACCATTATCAGCTATTTGAGTTTCTAAGTAAGGAATAGTTTGGAAATAGTTGGCATCAATTTCACCAGACTCTAAATCTTTGTTTGGCAAAATATAGTCTTGATACGTTTCAACTTCAAGTTCAATTCCTTGCTCTTCTAAAAGGGGCTTCGCTTGTTCTAAAATTTCAGCATGCGGTACGTTAGAAGCGCCTATGCGTAATGTCTTAGACTCTTCTTCACTTGCTCCACCGTTTCCACATCCTGCGAGTACCAATGCCGTTAACGCTGTTCCTACTACAAATTTCTTCATCTCAATCTCTCCCTTATGTGTTGTTTTATAGAACGGAAAATCCGTTTTTACCGTTTGTCTGCTTTTATCGTGACCCAATCACCAATGTATTGAATGATAAAGACAATGATTAAGATTAAGATTGTTGCCATCAATGTAACGTCTTCACGACTGCGTTGAAAGCCGTCGAGGAAAGCAAGTGTACCAAGACCACCTGCGCCGATAATGCCGGCCATTGCTGTATAGCCGACCAATGCAATCGCCGTGACCGTAATGCCGGATATCAATGCCGGTTTTGATTCCGGCAATAAAACTTTCCAAATGATGGTGCCGGTTGTTGCACCCATTGAACGAGCCGCCTCGATCACACCTTTATCAATTTCTTTTAGCGCAATTAGCACCATTCGTGCATAAAATGGAGCTGAACCAATGATTAATGCCGGTAAAGCCGCATTCGGTCCGCGAATCGATCCCATCAAGAACAAAGTGACAGGAATCAATAAAATGATCAAGATGATAAAAGGAATTGACCGGAAAATATTGACGAATGCGCCAGTCAGCCAATTAACGAGTTTGTTTGCCCACAATTGTTTCGGTGCTGTTAAGAACAAGATAATACCAAGTGCTAAACCAATAACAAATGTAAATACAGTTGATAATGCGGTCATGTAAAGTGTTTCAAGAGTAGCTTCCCACATGCTGTCCCACTTTACGTTTGGAAATAATGATTCAATCATTGTCCATCACCTCCGCTTGAATATCTTCTGAGCGAAGAAATACCAGTGCTTCTTCAATTTCTGCTTGAGACCCTTTAAGCTGTAAGATTAAGGTGCCGTATGCGCCACGCTGCGTATGCGAGATATTGCCTTGAACAATATTCACTTCCACGGCATGACTGCGAATCAATTTAGTTAAAATGGGTTGTTCGGTTTGATCGCCAACAAAAACCAATTTCACCAATTCGCCAGTTGGGTATAATTCCCGCAGGTTTTTGATGGTTTCCTGTGAATCTCCACTGTCGGCTACTTGCGCAACAAAGCGTTTCGTGATTGCCTCTTTCGGTGATTGGAATACATGTAAAACGTCGCCAAGTTCTACAACTCGTCCGCCTTCCATTACAGCCACACGGTGGCAAATTTTCCGGATGACGTGCATTTCATGAGTAATCAATACAATTGTCAATCCCAATCGCTTATTGATGTCTACTAACAAGTCAAGAATGGCATCTGTTGTTTCTGGATCGAGTGCTGATGTCGCTTCGTCACACAACAAGACTTCTGGGTCATTTGCTAATGCCCGGGCAATACCGACGCGTTGTTTTTGTCCTCCTGATAGCTCAGAAGGATAGGCGTTTTCACGACCCGTCAATCCGACTAATTCAATTAACTCCTGTACACGATTTCCGCGTTGTGCTTTTGCCACTCCGGCAATTTCTAGCGGAAATTCAATATTTTCTCTCACTGTACGAGACCATAGTAGATTAAAATGTTGGAAAATCATACTGACTTTCTGACGTGCCTTGCGTAATTCTCCGCCTTTAATCGCTGTGATAATTTGTCCATTAATCTCTACAGTTCCTGACGTTGGCTTTTCTAACCCATTCAACAATCGGATTAAGGTACTTTTACCTGCTCCACTATAACCAATAATACCGAATATCTCTCCATCAGAAATGGATAAGTCCACTTGATCCACAGCTGTTAAAATTGCCTTGCCTGTATCGAATTTTTTTGTCACTTGCTTTAACTCAATCATTCTTCCAACACTCCTAAATCTTAAAAATAAAAAACCCTTCCGCGCATAACTGAGCAGAAGGGCAAACGTATAGTATACGGAAACCAATCTCTCATCGTCCAAAGCTTTCGCTTTGTGTGATTTGGCACCATTTCATTTTCATGACGGTTGCCGGGCTTCATAGGGCACTTCCCTCCACCACTCGTAATAAGAGTTTTGATATAAAATTTTCGGAAAACTTAAGGACTGTATTCTATTTGACTCTTCGCTTGTTGTCTAGATTTCAGACAAGCAATTGGTTTTTTTATCAGAAGACTAATTTACCATGACCGACTGTATTCGTCAACAGGTTTTAACTTACTATACAAGTATGGCACTGATTGAAAAGCATAGATTTTCTCTTTTAGTTTGCCACCTTCTGTTATAAGTAAGCACGGTACACTCTCCACTTCGTAGAGATCCGCTATTTCTTGAACGTAATTTAAATTTGCTTTGCCCATTGGAAGATCCGGTAACAATTCGGTGACGACTGATAGCATCTTAGACGCAACCTGGCAAGTTCCACACATTGGCGCGTACAAATAATAAGCCGTTGATTTATTCGTATTCTTTTCTTTGATCCATTCTTTGTGCGTCCATTCATTCATTTTCTTCATCCCTCTGTTAATAGCTTATTTACCTGGATATTCGCTGTGATGAGCACATCCATCAATATCCGGAGTGGTGTTGCTGCAACTTCTTTATAATTTCGGTTAATGTAAAAATGACGAGCTTCAGGAAATTCACGCTTGACGAGTTTTCTCAGTTTTTCTCCTGAAGAGTCTGCATCTACTAGTATGATCATATCCTGACCTTCGTACGGTAATAGTAACTCTTCCAGTCTCGATGCACTTACTGTACCATTTGTACAAAGAATGGTCACGGGTTCTGCAATGAGTGGTGTAATCCTCGACTTATCACTGAGTCCTTCGACAACAATCACCTTTCCCATAACACTCACCCCATCAAATATAAAATAAGAAAAGTTCTAAGACTTAGTGGTAAAAGAAAACTTTTGTTTTATTGCGATAAAGCTCTTTATATAAGTCGAACTAATGATTTCCACTTGTTGATATTCCGTAAAACAGCAGTGCTTTCGAGCCCACAGGATGTGGATTATGCAACCCGTTCCTTTGCTGAGCCCAAAGCAGTATAGAAAAGTCGGTTTCTTTTACCAACTTATCTAGTTTTAAAATACCAATAGAACAGGCTGACGTCCATTTCCATGACTTATGCGAACTGCTGACAACACTTATCGGTCATAAAAAAAAGCGCCAAGATAGGCGCTTTTCAGTAATTACTCGTTGGTCATTTCTTTGTATTCGTCTGCTGTCATCAATGCATTAACTTCTTCTTCAGAAGGGGCTTCGATTACAACCATCCAAGCCTGCTCGTAAGGAGACTCGTTCACAAATTCTGGGCTATCTTCAAGTTCAGAGTTAACCTCGATTACTTTTCCGCTAATTGGCGCATACAATTCTGAAACCGTTTTAACGGATTCAACACTGCCGAAAGGCTGATCTTTTTTTAGCTCGTCTCCAACTTGTGGAAGTTCAACAAAAACGATATCCCCTAGTTCCGCTTGTGCGAAATGAGTGATACCGATACGTGCATTGCCATCTTCGGTTTTAACCCATTCATGTTCTTTTGAATAACGAAGTTCTGCTGGTGTGCTCATCTTGACCCCTCCAAATTATGTAGTTCATTCACATTCAGTTTGACATAAACAGCCACGAAATACAAGATGGTGCTACTCGCTTACAACCAGCTATTTTGATAATCTGCTTCTTTAAAGCCAAGTGTCACTTTTTTGCCATCCCAAGCCAAGGGACGCTTGATCAACATGCCATCAGAAGCAAGTAGTTCCAATTGCTGGTCTTCGCTCATAGTCGATAACTTATCTTTTAAACTAAGTGAGCGATAAACCAAACCACTCGTATTAAAAAACTTCTTCAATTCTAAACCACTCGCTTGATACATTTGAGCTAATTGTTCTTTAGTTGGTGGGTTTTCCGCAATGTGTATTTCATTGAATTCCACTTTGTTTTGTTCTAGCCAACTTTTTCCTTTACGGCAAGTCATGCATTTTGGATATGCGTAATAAGTAATCACCTTAAAACCTCCCTTTTTTCTAAGCTTACCAAAGAGAAGCCTTGTGGTCGATGAATAAAAACAGGCAACCCCCAAATTAACGGAGTTGCCTGTTTCATAAAACTTCTTACACGACGTATTTCTCTACGTCAATTAGCTTAACAGCAGCTTCACGTTTTTTCGCAATAACGTTATAAGGAGTTGAACGCGTTAATTTGCGCAACGCTGAAAGCATCATGCGTTGATTATCGCCTTCGATAGCCGCGATCAATGTTTCTTTCGCATCTCGCTCGATCTGATCAAACGCTTCTTGACA
Source organism: Planococcus faecalis (assembly GCF_002009235.1). Classification (NCBI taxonomy): domain Bacteria; kingdom Bacillati; phylum Bacillota; class Bacilli; order Caryophanales; family Caryophanaceae; genus Planococcus; species Planococcus faecalis. Next base: position 1,154,760 of record NZ_CP019401.1, on the reverse strand, counting down.
ATAAATTTGTGTATACAACAGTTTTTGTTTTGCTTTTTCTTCACCTGAAGCGGCAATTGCTTTTTCAGTACGCAACACGACAGATTCCATCGCAAAGACGTTGCTGACGATATCGGCAATGTTCACTAGCACTTCTTGTTCGGCCTCTAGTTTTGTGCCGTATGTTTGTGCCGCTAGTCCCGCTGCGAGCAATGCAATTTTCTTCGCGTTTTTCACCAAGTATTTTTCTTGGTCTAATGCATCTGTCCCTACTTCTTCAGGCATCATCATTAACAGCTCTTCTTGTAACTTTTGAGCGTGTTGCAATAACGGCAATTCACCTTTCATTGCTTTACGCAACAATGTACCTGGTACGAGTAACCGGTTGATTTCGTTGGTGCCTTCGAAAATACGGTTAATGCGTGAATCGCGGTAAATGCGCTCAATTTCATATTCTTGCATAAAGCCGTAACCACCATGCAATTGAACGCCTTCATCGACGATATAATCTAACGTTTCTGTACCGAAAAACTTATTTAACGAACATTCTACCGCAAATTCAGCAATTGAATCTGCCACTAGCTTGCCGTCTGCTTGTTGCTCGTCTGTAAACCCGCTCATTCGGTCTTCAAAAAGGCCAACAGTACGGTAAACAGAACTTTCAACTGCATACAATTTAGAAGCCATTGTTGCTAATTTTTCGCGCGTCAAGTTGAAAGACGAAATCGGTGTTTTAAACTGCTGGCGTTGGTTCGTATACGGAATTGTCAATTCCATTGCACGTTTCGAGGCACCAATTGTCCCTACTCCTAATTTATAACGACCAATGTTCAAAATGTTAAACGCGATAATATGGCCACGTCCTGCTTCGCCCAAAAGATTTTCCACAGGAACTTCAGCGTCTTCAAGAATTAACGTCCGAGTTGAAGACGATTTGATACCCATTTTCTTTTCTTCAGGTCCAACAGAAACACCTGGGAATTCACGTTCAACGATAAACGCAGAGAATTTGTCTCCGTCAATTTTTGCATATACAACAAAGACATCCGCAAATCCAGCATTGGTGATCCATTGTTTTTCACCATTCAAGACGTAATGAGTACCCGCTTCATTTAATTTCGCTACTGTTTTCGCACCCAATGCATCAGACCCTGAACTTGGTTCTGTTAATGCGTAAGCTGCAATCATTTCGCCAGTTGCTAGACGTGGCAAATAGCTTTGTTTTTGCTCTTCGTTACCAAAAAGAACGATTGGCAATGAACCAATTCCTACGTGGGCTCCGTGAGTAATTGAGAAACCACCTGCTTTGGACATTTTTTCAGCAATTAGGGCCGAAGCAATTTTGTCTAATCCCAGACCGCCGTATTGTTCAGGAACATCAGCACCTAGAAGGCCAAGCTCACCTGCTGTTTTTAAAAGACGAACCGAATGCTCAAATTCATGGTTTTCTAACTTTTCAACAACTGGCATTACTTCAGTGTTGACGTAATCTTCTGTTGATTTAGCGATCATTTTTTGCTCTTCAGTAAAATCTTCCGGCGTAAACACACGCGACAGGTCTGCATCTTCGATTAAAAAGCTTCCGCCTTTGATCAATGTTTTTTCTTGTTCCATGATGAATTCCTCCTAGTTTTTACTTGCTTATAGTGTTATAGGTTGAAGAATTCGCTTCAAGCGGACGCTTTCCTGGGGGGCCGGCTGAAGCCGCTTCCCTCGCTTTGCTCAGTCCAGGGTCTTCATCTCGGCCTGATCCCCAAGGAGTCGCCGCCTTCCGCTCATTCTTTTAAATTTTAATGGCGAACTTTCTCTTCTTTTGATAGGTATCGAGTTTTAATATCTTTTCGACAGACAGCTAATAGCTTAGGCGCGTCCACGGGCTAGGCGAAGCTATGAGACGAGTGCTTTTCTCGGCTCATGGCGGGAGCCATGCCCAAAGCGGCCGAAGCGACTATTACCCTACGCCTATTCTCTACAGCATTTCAAAGACGCCTGCTGCGCCCATTCCTCCGCCGATACACATGGTTACAACACCGAATTGTTTGCCTTGGCGTTTTAATTCACTCATCATGCGAATGGTTAAAATAGAACCTGTTGCACCTAGCGGATGTCCGAGAGCGATGGCACCTCCGTTAAAGTTGACTTTGTCGATATCAAGACCTAAGTGACGAATAACACCAAGTGATTGAGAAGCGAATGCTTCATTTAGTTCCCATACATCAATGTCATCAATTGTTAAGCCTGCCAATTTCAAAGCTTTTGGAATAGCCACGATTGGGCCAATTCCCATGATTTCTGGTGGGACACCGCCTGTTGCGAATGAACGGAATTTAGCAATTGGTTTGAGTCCAAGTGCTTCTGCTTTTTCGCGGTCCATCACGAGCAATGCGCCTGCACCATCAGACGTTTGTGAGGAGTTCCCAGCTGTCACGGAGCCGCGTGCTGAGAAAGCAGGGCGCAATTTTCCGAGTCCATCCGAATTGGTTCCGTGACGAACACCTTCGTCCATTTCGAACATAGACGTTTTTTCTTGGTATTTATTGTTTTCGTCAACATAAGGTTTTGTTACTTCAACAGGGACGATTTCATCATCAAAGTTTCCAGCTGCAATAGCTGCTGCTGCCTTTTCATGAGAGCGAACTGCAAAGGCATCTTGGTCTTCACGGCTCACACCGTATTTGGTCGCAACTTGTTCTGCTGTATGGCCCATGCTCATGTAATATTGAGGTGCTGTTTCAGCTAGTTTTGAATTGGGACGAATGACGTTACCCATCATCGGTACCATACTCATTGATTCGACACCGCCTGCAATAATGGCTTCGGCTGAACCGACCATAATCCGTTCTGCTGCGTAGGCAACCGACTGAAGACCTGATGAACAAAAGCGGTTAACGGTTACGGCTGAAACCGTATCGGGCAATCCTGCAAGTGCTCCGATGTTACGCGCGATGTTCATGCCTTGTTCTGCTTCTGGCATGGCGCAACCCATGATTAAATCATCGATCGGCCCGTCATAGCCACCAGCTCGCTGTAGCGTTTCTCTGACAACTAAAGCACCGAAATCATCCGGTCGCACAGTCGCTAAAGAACCTTTTGTCGCTTTTCCGACCGGTGTTCGAGCACTGGCCACGATTACTGCTTCACGCATGTGTATTTCCTCCTTTTATCCTCAACGATTAATTACGTAATGGTTTTCCTTTGACCAGCATATGTTGCATACGTTGCTGGGTTTTCGGTTCTGCGACTAGGCTTAAGAACGCTTGGCGCTCAAGATCAAGCAAATATTGTTCATCTACTTTTGTGCCGTATGGAACTTTGCCGCCTGCTAGAACAAATGCTAGCTTTTTAGCGATTTTTAAATCGTGTTCGCTAATATAGCCGGATATAAACATACCTTCTGCACCTAAAAGTAGCGTTGCATAGCCAGGTTCACCGGGAACAGGCACTTTTTCACGTAAAGGTGCTTGATAGCCATTTTCATATAATGACAGAGCAGCCTGTTTGGCATCGTAAATTAAATGGTCACTATTGGCGCTAATACCATCTACAAAGTTTAAGAAGTTATTTTCACGTGCTTCTTCTGCTGAAGTCGAAACTTTTGCCATAGCTATTGATTCGAATACTTTCGTTGCGATGTTTTGATAATCGACTGTTACACCATTCGGTAAGCCTTTTAATTGTTTCATATAAAGTTCTTTGTTTCCGCCGCCGCCAGGAATTAATCCCACGCCCACTTCGACAAGACCCAGATACGTTTCCATTGAAGCTTGAATGTGTGCGGCCGGCAAGGTTACTTCTGCACCACCGCCTAGAGACATACCAAATGGTGCTGCTACTACCGGTTTGTTACTGTATTTGAGTTTCATCATGGCATTTTGGAACGTTTTAATCGTGAAATCGAGTTCGAACATATTATCATCTTGTGCTTCCATCAAGATCATGCCGAGGTTGGCACCGACACAGAAGTTTTTGCCTTGGTTCCCAATGACCAGTCCTTTGAAGTTTTTCTCGACCTCGTCGACCGCGAAATTAATCATTTGCATAATATCTAAGCCAATCGCATTTGAACGTGAATGGAACTCTAATAACGCAATCCCATCACCTAGATCAATCAAACTAGCACCCGAATTCGATTTGATAACGCCGTGTTTTTTCTTATAGCGCTTTAAATCGATTACTTTCTCATTTACCGGGACAGGCTGGTAAGTTGTGCCATCAAAGAAGTACACATCGTTATTTTCTTCTTTATAGAAAGTTTCGTTTCCACTGTCTAGTAAAGCTTGTGCAAATGCTGGAATAGTGTGGCCTTGTTCTTTCATTTTATGGACTGATTTTTCAACACCAATGGCATCCCAAATTTCAAATGGTCCTTGTTGCCAGCCGAAGCCCCATTTCATGGCATTGTCAATGGCAACAATATCATCAGCGATTTCTCCAGTTAACTCAGCCGAATACAAAAGTGTCGGAGCAAGTATGCTCCAAAGCAATTCACCGGTGCGGTCTTCTGCATACACAAGCGTCTTCATTTTAGCTGCAAGACCTTTTTGCTGTTTCGCGAGTTCTTGTGAAGGCGTTTTCAATTTACCGGCTATGCGGTATTCAAGCGTCTCTGGATCAAGTTCTAAAATCTCTTTGTCTTTTTTCAAGAAGAAGCCCTGTCCCGACTTTGCTCCTAACCAGCCATTTTGCACCATTTTCGTCATAAATTCAGGCGCTTCAAAAACCTTTTGCTCTTCTCCTGAAGTTTGATCATGGACATTTTTGGAAACATGCATGAACGTATCTAGTCCAACAACATCAAGTGTACGGAATGTTGCTGATTTTGGACGACCAATTAGTGGACCCGTTACCGAGTCAACTTCTCCTATTGAATAGCCACGTGCCATCATTTCACGTAACGTAACCAATAGACCATATGTACCGATTCGGTTAGCGATAAAGTTTGGTGTATCTTTTGCAATAACTACACCTTTTCCTAAACGATTTTCCCCAAATGCCGTCATGAATTCGACAACTTCTGGAGCAGTCGTTGTCGCAGGAATGATTTCTAACAGCTTCAAATAACGTGGTGGATTGAAAAAGTGAGTTCCTAGGAAATGTTTGCCGAAATCCTCCGAACGCCCTTCGACCATCGCATTAATGCTAATACCCGATGTATTTGAAGAAATAATGGTGCCATCTTTTCTAACGCTATCAATTTTTTCATATAATGATTTTTTTACATCCAGGTTTTCGACAATAACTTCGATAATCCAGTCGATGTCTTTTAATTTATCCAAATCATCTTCCAGATTTCCTGGTGTGATTAGTTGAAGATTTTTTTTAGCTGTTAATGGAGCTGGTTTCTGTTTAAGTAACTTCTGAATAGAGCCGGTTGCAAGTCGATTACGGACCACACTATCTTCCATAGTAAATCCTTTTGCCTGTTCTTCTTTTGACAATTCACGAGGAACAATATCAAGCAATAATACAGGAATTCCTATATTTGCAAGGTGCGCTGCAATTCCCGAACCCATAACACCTGAACCGAGTACAGCCGCTTTTCTAATTTGGTAAGCCACTAGCAAACCCTCCTTGTTTTTTTGAATGAATACTCATTCATTTTTAGTTTAAAAAAATAGAACGTTCTCCTATGTCTCTTAGTGTAAGTTATTTTCTCTTTTTTCGCAATATTTAATCGCTAAAAAATCCCTTAATTTTTCAGAAACAAATTCTTTGCCATTTTATAAATACACGGTAAACTGAAAGGGAACCTATAAGGAGGCCATCTAAATGAAATCACTTTCTACGAACGAACAATTTAACGAAGCTATAAACGGCGAACAACCGGTAATCGTAAAATTTCAAGCTGGTTGGTGCCCAGACTGCAGAAGAATGGATATGTTTATCAATCCAATCGTCGAAGAATACAACCAATACCAATGGGTAGACGTTAACCGCGATGAACTTCCAGAACTTGCTGAAAAATATGACGTAATGGGTATTCCAAGTCTATTGATTTTCAAAAACGGCGAGAAAACAGCTCATCTTCACAGCGCTAACGCAAAATCACCTGAATCTGTTACAGAATTTTTGAACGACCAAAAAGAGTAGGCTCATGCCTACTCCTTTTTTCTCTACTAAAATTTTCAAGCGTCTATCATATGTTTCATTTAATAAATTCATACTTACTACAAGACCCTGGAGGTATATAGATGGATCCACAGCAGGAAATAACCCATTTAAAAGAACAACTGCTTTATTATGAAAAGCTAATCAAAAATATGTCTGCCCCGATAATTCCATCAGTTGTTCCAAAGACCATTTTAGTACCAATCGCTGGTTTTATTTTTTCAGAGCGCTTTGATTTGATTCGTACAACTGTATTAACCTACGCAGAAAAGCATCGCGATACTGAACGTGTCATCTTTGATTTTACTGGTGTGACAACTGATAACTTGATGGAATTCGACTATGACGGATTAGCAAGTGAACTGAGCCAGTTGAATTCTACTCTGAATTTAATGGGACTGCGTGCTATTTATGTCGGATTTAATCCATTGTTTGTACGTGAAATCGTCCGGGCTGGCATCCAAGTCGAACTGGAATTTTATACAACATTCAAAACTGCTCTTGAACGTTTGCTCACTGAAAACAAAAAATTAACGACTACGTGATAAAACTAATTGTTAGAAACTCCGTGGAGGTAAAATTGCCATGAAAAAACTCATCGCTTTTCAAGGTCTTTCCCAACATGATACAAGTATTCTCAAAAAATATCGTTCTTCTGCGTGTGGACCTGTGACTATTGCTGCCATTATGCACTACCATGAAGAACTTGATATTGGTATCAATCAACTGTATCAACTTCTCGGCTCTACACGCATCGGGTTGTTTACTTGGAGACTATTGAAAAATTTTCAGAAGCTCAGCGGCAAACGGTATGAGGCAAAAAAAGTTCTCGATATGTCCGAGGTAAAAGAAGAATTGTTGGCAAATCGACCGCTTGCTATGAAGTTTGACCGCTACTTTACTTTTCGTTGGTTTTCTAAACCGCTATATAGCTACCACTGGGTCCCGTTAATTGGTTTTGAGGAAAAGTCAGCTGACCTTGTTCTCTATTTTCACGACAACGGACAAAAAAACCGCCCCAGCAAAATGCGGACGGCTTCTTATTTAGCAAATCAACACGTGCTGACCTTTGTGAAAATTACGCCCAAGGATCGATCGTAACTTCGGCATTTTTTTCGAGTTGTTTAGCCAGTAACAATAATTGTTGATCGCGACATAACTGTATATGGTCATTGGTGTAGCTAGGAACAACAAGTTCATCTAGCGGCATATCCAACTGGATGTCACATTTGATGACAGCCAGTTTTTTTGATAGCAGCAGCATTTCTTTGTGTTCTTCAATTTTCTTTTTCTGTGCCGGTTTTAATTCGTCGATGGCTCTTAGTACACCATCAGTCGAGCCGTACGTTTGAATCAGCTGAAGCGCCGTCTTCGGTCCAATCCCTTTAACACCAGGATAGCCATCGCTTGGGTCACCCATAAACGCTTTAACGTCGGCAAACTGCGAAGGTTGAATGCCATACTCTTCAATAAATCGCTCATCAGTATAGACATCGTAAACGTGAAATCCTTTTTTCATAAACGCAATTTTGACAGAAGGCGATAATAGTTGCAGCATATCTTTGTCACCGGTGATGATGGTAAAGTCGACTTGGCCCTGCCATTGCTTTGTAAATGACCCGATAAAGTCATCTGCTTCAATCCCCGCTTCACCATAATTTTTCCAACCCAGTTGCTCAGAAATTTCTTGTGCCCAGTCAAACTGATGCACCATGTCTTCTGGTGGTGCCGGACGATTGGCTTTATAGCCATCGAAAAGATCTGTACGGAAAGTTTTAGATCCCATATCCCAGCACACGGCCATATGTGTCGGCTTCATCATCGTTTTAGCCGCTAGCACGTGTCGCGTAAATCCTTGAACGCCATTTGTCGCTAATCCTTCTGTTGTGCGGAAATATTGGTTGACTGCTGAGGTTGCAAAAAACGACCGGAACAAAAGAGCCATTCCATCTATTAATAACACATGTGGTTTTTCCATATAAAAATCCTCCATCTTTTTATTGCTTCCCTTCTATTATAACGTCTATGTATTGAAAAAACCGCCAAAGCGGCGGTTTTAACGTTTGCGTTTAATTGCTTTGTATTCAATTGTTACTGCTTTATAGAAGGATGTCATCATGAGTAGGATAATAATCGAGAACGGGAACGCCGCGATGATTAGCACCGTTTGCAATGTATCCAGTCCACCTGTCGAGAGTAAAATGACCGCGATAGCTGATTGTGCAATCCCCCAAGTTAATTTTACTGTGTTTTGAGGATATAACGATCCACCTGTTGTTTGCATACCGAGAACAAATGTTGCCGAATCGGCAGAAGTAACAAAAAACGTGGTGATTAAGAATACGGCAATAACAGATAAAATCACGCCAAACGGCAATTCATTAAATACAGCAAACAAAGTTTGCTCTGTCAATAATCCAGTCAAATCCACTCCGCTTTGTTGCACATCGATTGCTGTTGTGCCAAAAGCCGCAAACCAAAGGAAACTGATAAACGTTGGAATCATCAATACGCCTAGTAAGAATTGACGAATTGTCCGACCTTTGGAAACACGCGCGATGAAAACACCAACAAATGGAGACCAAGAAATCCACCAAGCCCAGTAAAAGATGGTCCAGCCATCAATCCACGCACGATTTTCGCCATCGATTGGGGCTGCACGGAAACTCATTTCAACGATGTTTTGGAAATACGTACCGATTGTGTCAGTAAACATATTCATAATCAACAAGGTTGGCCCAAGAATGATAACGGCTAGCAATAGTACAACAGCTAACACCATATTGGTATTTGACAAGTATTTAATCCCTTTGCTTAGCCCAGACCACGCTGAAATCATAAACAATACCGTCACAATAGCAATGATGACCAATTGAACAGAAAAACTATCTTCTGGTATTCCATCGAACAAATACGCAAGACCACCGTTTATTTGGATAGCGCCAAAGCCAAGAGTCGTTGCGACACCGACAACTGTTGCGAAAACCGCAATGACGTCAACAAACGTTCCCCAAGGCCCTTTCATCTTGTCTCCAAATATTGGTTTTAACGTTGCCGAAATCAAGCCAGGTTCTCCTTTTCGGAACTGAGCATATGCAAGTGCTAATGCCACAACGGCATAAATCGCCCATGCATGAATACCCCAGTGGAAAAAGCTGAATCGCATTGACTCACGCATCGCTTCAGCGGTTCCAGGTTCAGCGGTTGCTGAATCAATCGCGTAATGCGACAGCGGTTCTGCCGCTCCCCAAAATACCAAACCAATTCCCATTCCTGCTGAAAACAGCATGGCAATCCATGTTCCAAATGAAAACTCAGGCTTGTCTGAGTCTTTCCCTAATTTGATTTGCCCCATCGGACTGATGAGGAAAAACAAACAGAACAAAACGATGATGGAAACAATTAATAAGTAATACCATCCGAACGAAGTTGTTAGGAATGATTCTATATTCCCTGTAACTTCTGAAAAACTATCAGGTGCAAGTGCGCCAAAGCCAATGGCTAACAATACGAGCGCAAGTACAATCCAAAATACATTGGTTACTTTTTTCATATAGTACCTCTCCTCTTCCATTTTTATCGCCGCTTTAACGGTCAGTAGATTCTTGCAGCCTGTGCAAGATTCCGCTGACCGCTAAAGTCCGAATTGATGAACTAAAAAACAGCAGAGGATGAAGACCCCCGCTGATTGAAGTTTATCTTTATCACAAGTGTAAAGGATACGGAAATTTTCGGCTCCTGTCAAACTAGCCGGGCTAAAAAAAGAACCTGAAAGAAATCAAAATAAGATTTCTACAAATTCGAAAAATTATTAAACAGCCCATTAAATTACCATAGCAGGAATCGCTTGAATCCATATACAGCCGCCTTTACTAGCAGAATCCTTGTTCAAAACTAAACAACTGGTTTTGCCGCATAAAATTCATTTCTACGCGCCTCCTGTCCATCTATTTATTAAAAAAAAAATCAGATTCACAAGGAATCTGATTTTCGTTGGTTTATAAATTAATGGTGACTTCTGCTTTTTCGCGAAGTTTTGCGATTAACGCTTGTGTGGCTTCACTTTCTTTTTGCGCCTTCATTTGCTCTTCAATCTGTGGCTTGACTTCTTCAAATGCTGGAATTTCTTCGCCACCCGACTCTTCTTGCTGTGCTTTTGCTTCATCATAGTAAGTTTGTAGTTCTTTATCCGTTAGTTTGATTTCGCCAGTTTCTGATGCAACCAGCTGATCAATTTTTACTTGCGATTCTACTTGAGTCATTACTTCTTCTTTAGAAACGCCTTGCTCTTCAAGTGCTGTCAATAACTCATCTGACGACTTAAGGCCATTTTGCTGAGCCAATTCTTCTAACGCTGTATTGATCTGTTCTTCCGTTGCCGATAACTTTTGGTTTTTCGTTTCTTGAACAAGCAATTCTTGTGCCACTAGGCTTTCAGCAACTTGCTCTTTTAACTGAGTCTGATCGACTTCTTGACCAGACATTTGTGCTTGCATCGCCATTTGTTGGAATTGTCCAGTATAAGTCGATTCAAATTCTTTTTTATCGATTTTTTCTCCATTTACTTCTGCTACGACATCAGGAATGTCTTTCAAATCAGGTTCAGGCATTTCTGGTTGCTCCGCGCTTTCTTGATCGGTTGCTACCTCTTCTTGCGGTGTTTCTTCACCTTCTGTTTCTTTAGCAGTATCATCACCACAAGCAGCTAACGCTACCATGGATCCTCCAAGTACAATTGTTAAAAACCATTTTTTAATCATGGGTATTCTCCCTTCAAACATAATGTGGATTATTGTAGCACACTCTGTAGAGCTGTAAAAACAATAACCATTGCACCTTGTCTATTAACATTATTTAGAAATAAAAAAATTCTACATTATTCAGCAAGCTTTTCTTATATAAACACGCTTACCATCATTAGACTCCCTCAAAATAATCAGTTGCAATACGAAAGTCATAGATCTTCGTAATTTTTTGATTCGAATCACTTCTACTTTAATTTTAACTAGCTCTTACTTAATTTTAAAAAGTCAGCCATTATTTCAGCACTCCCTGGTGTAAACACGAACAATGAAAATGCAATAAAAACGATCCCTATAACGCCAAATTCGATGCGTATCGGTAACTGAAACCGCTTTTCATGATGACTCCGGAGAAGAGTAAACTTTTTCCTGTAAGCAACATCAAGAAATACCTAAACTCCATACGGACACCTCTTTTAGCGTCATATGGTAATAGGACGTTCGTGATTGGTAGAGGTTCGATCTATCTTAAATAAACAGAAAGTCAATGTTGGGCAGGAACCAAAAAACGCCAAAACCAGTAAAGGTTTTGACGTTTTTTATCTCACTATGGAGACGGCGGGAGTCGAACCCGCGTCCAGAAACTCCGCTACTTAAGCATCTACGCGTGTAGCTCATCTATTAAGGTTTCATGCGCCATTCTGCCGATAAGCAGGCGTCCTGGGCACTAATCTGAGAATCTCTCCCGGTTGCCTCAGATGGCAGCAAACGGTGTATCCCACTAAAGTTGAGCTTTACCTAGCCACATGGGCGACGGATAGATAAAGCAGATCCGAGCTTACGCTGCGAATGCTAGGTTTTGGTTTGTTTTGCCAGTTGTTATAAGTACGTTTGTGACGGAGACGACCCTCCGACGCGCAACTCAAGCCCAGATCATCCCTGTCGAATCCGTAACGTCCCCTTATTAAAAGAGACACGGAAGATGTATAAACAGCTTCATGTGCTATATCCTTATTATAAGGCAACGAAGGTCAGACATCAAGCCCTAGCGGTTGTGTTCTTTTATTGCTCGGGCAATGTCGCGTTTCGCATCTTTTTTCTTCAAATCTTCTCGTTTGTCGTAGTTTTTCTTACCCTTACCGACACCGAGTAAAATTTTAGCAAAGCCGTCTTTCAAATACATTTTCAGCGGAATAATCGCGGAGCCTTGCACTTTTGAGTGCGCCAGCAAATTAGCAATTTGCTTTTTATGAAGCAATAGCTTACGCGATCGTGTCGGATCGTGGTTAAACTGATTTCCCTGATCATATGGGCTAATGTGCATATTTGAAATCCACGCTTCACCGTTACGAATTCGGACGAACGATTCTTTTAATTGGACTTTGCCATTTCGTGCAGATTTAATTTCGGTTCCCTGCAAGACGATACCTGCTTCGATTGTTTCTTCAATGAAAAAATCAAAACCGGCTTTCTTGTTTTGGGCAATTACTTTGCCTTCTCCTTTGGCCATGTGGTTTCACCTCAGCTAGATTCAAAAAGCGGCCCTCGAGCCGCTATTTTATTTTTTCTTGTTGCGCCCTTGCTTTGCTGCGCCTTCATAGAACTTTTTCTTGGCATTTTTCGGCTTGCGTGTAGGTCCGCCGCTTTCTGGCTTTTTGCCATCACGTCTTGGTTTTCCAGCGCCGTCTTTTTTACCAGCACGGATTACTTTCGGCTGATCTTTTCTCGTACGACGAGGTGTTTGTACCATGCCAACAATTTCAAAATCAATGGATGACTCTTCTGGTTTAACACCAATTACTTTGATTTCAATTTCGTCACCAATACGGAATTGGCGATTGGTACGTTCCCCAATCATCATCATGCTGCGATCATCAAAGCGGTAATAATCATCGGTCATGTTAGACACGTGAACCAACCCTTCAATGGTATTCGGTAATTCAATGAATAAGCCAAAGTTCGTTACTGAAGAAATAATCCCGGTAAACTGTTCCCCGATTTTATCAGCCATAAACTGTGATTTCTTCAAAGCATCGGTATCGCGTTCTGCTTCTACTGCTCGGCGTTCACGCTCGGATGTATGGGTCGCAATGTCATCCATGTTCGCATCCCAACGTGCAATCGTTTTCTGAGACAAATCTTTTTCGATCAAATACGTGCGGATCAAGCGATGGACGATCAAATCCGGATAACGACGAATCGGTGAAGTAAAATGCGTATAAAATTCAGTCGATAAGCCAAAATGTCCTAAGCTTTCAGACGAGTATTTCGCCTGTTGCATTGAACGCAACATCATCGTAGAAATGACTGGCTCTTCTGGAGTTCCTGCAATCGATTCGACGATTTCTTGCAATGCACGTGGGTGGATTTGTGTACCCGAACCTTTGACCACAATACCAAAATTTGTAACGAATTCGAAAAAGCGTTGCAGTTTTTCCGGTTTTGGATCTTCATGTATGCGGTAAATTGCTGGTACTTCTAGATGATGAAAATGTTCTGCTACTGTTTCGTTAGCAGCTAGCATAAACTCTTCAATTAGACGTTCAGCAATCGTTCGTTCGCGAACAACTACGTCTACTGGGTAGCCGTTTTCATCTACTAATACTTTTGATTCTTTGAAATCAAAATCAATGGCACCTCGACGCATCCGTTTCTTACTCAAGACTGCTGCTAGTTCTTTCATCAATTCGAACATGGGCACCAATTCGCTGTACTGCTCTTTTAGTTCTTGATTGTCTTGCTCAAGAATTTCATAAACGTCCGTATAGGTCATACGTGCGGATGTGTTAATAACACTTTGGAAAATATCGTGAGACTGCACTTCACCTTGGTCATTGAAAATCATTTCACAAGACAAAGTCAAACGGTCAACTTGTGGATTTAATGAACAAATACCATTCGACAAGCGATGCGGAATCATTGGAATCACACGGTCAGTCAAGTAAATACTCGTTGCACGGTCATAAGCTTCACGGTCCATTGGAGACCCTTCCGTCATATAATGGCTAACATCTGCGATATGCACACCCAATTTGTACGTACCGTCTTCGTATTTTACAACTTGAACAGCATCATCCAAATCTTTAGCATCCGCTCCATCAATCGTTACAATTTGCTCGTTACGTAAATCACGGCGATCCTTAAGATCTGCCGGGTCGATTTCGTCTGGCACGTTGTTCGCTTGTTCTAAAACATCAGGCGGAAACTCCGTTTCAATGCCATATTTATGAATAATCGAAAGAATGTCAACGCCTGGATCGTTTTTATGACCCAAAATTTGCGTCACCATACCCGTCGCAGACATTCTGCCTTCAGGCCATCCCGTGATTTCAACTACTACTTTATGGCCATCAACAGCACCTAACGTATCACCTTTAGCTATAAAGATATCCATATTCATTTTTTTATCATCTGTTACGACAAAGCCAAATCCTTTGTTTTCTTGGAATGTACCAACAGCTTTTGTCGTTCCGCGTTCAAGGATTCGAATAATCGCGCCTTCGCGTCGATCACCAGATGACCCTTCTGAGACGCGAATCATAACTGTATCGCCGTTTACCGCACCATTTACTTCCGTCGGTGGAATAAACACATCGTCCAAGCCCGCTTCTTCAGGTGCCACAAAACCAAAACCTTTTGGATGCCCAATGAATTTTCCGCGCATCAAATTCATTCGTTCTGGCACACCGTAGCGGTTTGATCTTGAACGGATAAGTGTTCCAGATTCTTCCAAACGAACCAAAGTTTTGACCAATTTCTCGAATTCATCGGCATTTTCAAAACCGAATTGCTCTTCTATTTCCTGTACAGTCAGCGGCTTATATGCTTCTTCACGCATGAAAACCAATAAGCGCTGTTCTAATGAACTTTCGGGATTCCCCAAATCTAACTCCTCCTTTATGACCGTTCACACACTCCAATCAAGTGATTCGAAAAATGTGAAAATGTCTTCGTGCAATTGCTTTTTCTCTTTATCAAGCGTAATGACATGCCCTGAGTTTTCGTACCATTTGATGTTTTTATCGGTTGATTCCGCATTATCGTAAATGACATTAGCCGAATCTGTATTAATCACCGTATCCAGTCTACCTTGGGCAACGAACAAAGGCGCATAAATATGGTCTACATGTTCTTTGACTTCTTCAACCAAGGCGCGTAAATCGGCTAACGATTCCATCGGCTGCTCTTTCAATGCCTGCATCTCTTTTTCGATAAGCTCAGCACTTTTCCCTTCAAATCCCTTGTAATCGCGTGCATATTTTAAAACACCTTCATACATGAGATCTGTAGTTTTCATGTACATAGGTGCACACATCGTGACAATTCCTTTAATAGGTTTTGTATACCCTAATTTCAGGCTAAATACGCCACCAAGTGACAGTCCAGCCACGGCAATTTCTGTATAGCCTTCTTCTATCAGCGCATCATATGCTTGCTCTACATCTTTCCACCAATCTACTGGACCGGTGACTACCAATTCCTCAGGTGCCACACCATGACCTGCGTAATGCGGTGCAATGCTCGTATATCCTTTTGTTTCTAGAAAACGACCTAACATCCTTACATCCGCCGAATTCCCAGTAAATCCATGCAAAAGAAGTACTGCTCGAGGTCCAGATTTGAAGAAAAATGGTTTTGGTTGCGAAATCCGCATAACAATTCCTCCATTTCAATACTAAAAGAAAACGCCCAACCATGTATGGTCAGGCGATTTAATCATCTACATTAAACTTTCGTTACGGCAATAGCCAGAATAAAGAATAAGGCAGCAAGTACAATCGTTACTCGGTGTAAGACTAAGTCCAAGCCACGAGCTTTTTGCTTGCCGAAAAGTTGCTCTGCTCCACCGGAGATGGCTCCTGAAAGACCTGCACTTTTTCCGGATTGCAATAAAACGACTACG
Source organism: Planococcus faecalis (assembly GCF_002009235.1). Taxonomy (NCBI): domain Bacteria; kingdom Bacillati; phylum Bacillota; class Bacilli; order Caryophanales; family Caryophanaceae; genus Planococcus; species Planococcus faecalis. Next base: position 1,139,028 of record NZ_CP019401.1, on the reverse strand, counting down.
ATTAATGCGAGCGATACGATGACGAGTAATGTCATTAACAACGTATGCATAAATTCCACCTCCTGAAACGAACGTTCACAACAAAACTAAGTTTACCAAAAATTGTGACCGGTGACAATAGCAATAGAAAATAGAAGGCAAATGCCCTCTATTTTCTAAAAGTCAAATCAGAAAATTTGATTTATCAATTATTTAACTTCAATCAAATTCTACTTTCTATCGCTTTATTTTTTCAAGTTATAGAAAGTTTTCAATCCTAGATATTGACCCGTTTCGAACAACTGATCTTCGATGCGTAGTAATTGGTTGTACTTCGCAACGCGGTCCGTACGTGACGGTGCACCTGTTTTGATTTGTCCAGCGTTTGTCGCAACTGCGATGTCTGCGATTGTTACATCTTCAGACTCGCCTGAACGGTGGCTGATAACTGCTGTGTAGCCCGCACGTTTCGCCATTTCAATCGCATCAAATGTTTCTGTTAATGTACCGATTTGGTTTACTTTGATCAAGATTGAGTTACTGATGCCTTCTTCAATTCCTTGAGCCAATTTTTTCGTGTTCGTTACGAATAAATCGTCTCCAACTAATTGAACGCGGTCACCGATTCGTTCTGTCAATAATTTATGTCCAGCCCAGTCGTTTTCATCTAAGCCATCTTCGATTGAAATGATTGGGTATTTATTGCAAAGCTCTTCGTACCAGTCAACCATTTCAGCAGATGTTTTCACTGTATTATCGCCTGGCAGGTTGTAAACACCTTTTTCTTTGTCGTAGATTTCAGAAGATGCAACGTCCATTGCAAGCAAGATGTCTGAACCTGGTTTGTATCCAGCTTTTTCAATTGCTTCCATGATTGTCGTTAATGCCTCTTCATTTGAACCAAGGTTCGGAGCAAATCCGCCTTCATCTCCAACAGAAGTATTATAGCCTTTTTCTTTTAATACAGCTTTTAAGTTGTGGAAAATTTCTGCTCCCATTTGAACAGCTTCACGGAACGATTTTGCGCCAACTGGCATTACCATGAATTCTTGGATGTCTACGTTGTTGTCAGCGTGTTCGCCGCCGTTTAAAATGTTCATCATTGGAACTGGCAGTTGCTTCGCGTTAAAACCGCCTAAGTATTGGTAAAGAGGCATATCCAAGTAGTTTGCTGCTGCATGTGCAACGGCTAGAGAAACACCAAGAATTGCGTTAGCGCCTAAACGCCCTTTGTTTTCAGTACCGTCTAATTCGATCATCGCTTTGTCGATTGATACTTGATCAAGCACTGAATATTTTTCTTCTAATGCTTCAGCAATTTCACCATCAACGTTTTCTACTGCTTTTAAGACACCTTTACCTAGATAACGGCTCTTATCGCCATCACGTAGCTCTACAGCTTCGTGTTCACCAGTAGATGCGCCTGATGGTACGATTGCGCGACCAAAAGCGCCGCTTTCTGTGAATACTTCAACTTCAATTGTTGGGTTTCCTCGTGAATCTAAAATTTCGCGTGCTTGAATATGTGTAATAATTGGCAATTAAAACAGCTCCCTTTAATATAATGGTTTTCCGGTCATTTCAACCGGTTGTTCTACATTTAGCATTTTTAAAATGGTTGGTGCTAAGTCAGCAAGAATGCCGCCTTTACGAAGTTCATGACCTGACTTCGTTAAAATTACTGGGACTTGATTGGTCGTATGTGCGGTCATTGGCTGTCCTTCAAGAGTACGGACTTCGTCAGCATTGCCGTGATCGGCAGTAATCAACGCCGAGCCACCCTGAGCATGTAGCGCATCAACTATACGACCTAGACATTCGTCCACTACTTCAATGGCACGAATCGTAGGTTCCAGCATCCCACTATGGCCAACCATATCCGGGTTCGCAAAGTTCAAGATGATGGCGTCGTGCGCACCCGCTTCAATTTGCTCAACTAGACGGTCGGTCACTTCGTAAGCACTCATTTCAGGTTGCAAATCGTAAGTTGCAACTTTTGGCGAAGCAACGAGAATACGATCTTCTCCAGGAAAAACGTCTTCACGTCCACCACTCATAAAGAACGTAACATGTGGGTATTTTTCGGTTTCTGCAATGCGCAGTTGCGTTAGTCCATTTGCGGATAACACTTCACCAATGGTATTTTCCAAGTTCAATGTTTCAAATGCTACACGCGTCGGCAAATCTTCACTATAAGAAGTAAAGGTGATATAGCTTAATGCTCTCGGATGCTTAGCACTTAATGGGAATCCAACAAAATCTTCACGAATAAATGCTTTTGTTAACTGAATCGAACGGTCCGGTCGGAAGTTAAAGAAAATTAGTGAATCGCCTGAGTCGACGGTTGCTACTGGTTTGCCATCTTCTTCGATTACGAATGGTAGAACAAATTCGTCCGAAACGCCTTCTTCATAAGAAGTAGCAATACCGGCAGTTGCCGATTCCGCCATTTTTCCAACGCCGTCAACTAAAACGCGATATGCTAAATCGGCACGTTCCCAGCGCTGATCACGGTCCATTGCATAATACCGTCCGCTAATCGACGCGAATTTCCCAATACCAATTTCTGTCATTTGCTGTTCAGCTTGCTCTACGTATTTAAGCGCAGTCCTTGGTCCCACATCGCGCCCATCTAAGAAGCCATGAACATAAACTTCTGTTAATCCTTGCTGTTTAGCAAGTCGCAATAAAGCAAAAAGGTGCTCATAATGGCTATGAACGCCGCCATCAGATAATAACCCCAATATATGAAGCGCTTTGCCGCGGCTTTTCGCGTTCGCAATCGCTTCAAGAAATGCTGGATTTTCGTAAAAATCGCCATCACGAATTGCTTTATTGATACGCGTTAAATTTTGGTAAACCACTCGGCCAGCACCGATATTCAAGTGACCTACTTCTGAATTACCCATTTGTCCTTCAGGCAACCCAACCGCTTCACCTGAAGCGGTCAGTAATTCATGTGGATAAGTCTCCCATAAACGATCAAAATTCGGCTTATTAGCCTGTGCTACTGCATTACCAAAACTTTCTTCACGGCAGCCAAATCCATCTAAAATGATAAGAGCCGCTGGGTGTTCAGTTTTACGCATGCGAACCAGCCTCCAACAATTTAACAAATGACTCGGCTTCTAGGCTTGCGCCTCCAACTAATGCTCCGTCAATATGTTCCATTGTCATTAACTCATCTACGTTTGCTGGCTTTACGCTGCCGCCGTATTGAATACGCAGTTGCTCAGCTGCTTCATTCTGATACAAAGATGCTACTTTTTTGCGAATGATTCCACAAACTTCGTTGGCGTCTTCAGCAGTAGCTGTTTTCCCTGTGCCAATCGCCCAAATAGGTTCATAAGCAATAACCAATTGAGTGATTTGTTGTTCAGTCAAACCAGCGACTCCTTTTTCTACTTGTGCTTCAACGACAGATCCCGTTTCTCCATTTTCACGTTGTTCAAGTGTTTCGCCAACACACAGAATCGGCACTAACCCATGAGTAAAAGCAGCTTTTACTTTTTGGTTGGCTGACTCGTCTGTTTCATTGAAATACTGGCGACGTTCTGAATGTCCAATAATGACATACTTAACGCCAATATCCGTTAGTTGGACAGGGCTAATTTCGCCTGTATAGGCACCTTCGTCTTGCTCTGACATTGTTTGTGCTCCGATTTGAAGCGGACTATTTTCTGCAGACACAACTAGTTGTGCCAAGAATAATGCTGGTGCGCAAATAACAGCGTCTACTTTATCAGATGCTGGCACTAAGCCATTCACTTTTTCAACAAATTGTTTTGCCTCTGTAGCGGTTTTGTACATTTTCCAGTTTCCTGCAATAATTGGTTTTCTCACAAGAGCACTCCCTTTCAGTTTAGCTATCTTATTTATTTGTTTGTTAACGCGCTGACACCTGGTAAATCTTTACCTTCCATAAACTCTAGTGAAGCGCCTCCGCCTGTAGAGATATGATCCATTTGTTCAGCCACATGGAATTTTTCAACAGCTGCTGCTGAATCTCCACCACCGATTACGGTGTAACCTGAAGTTTCAGCCATTGCTTGTGCGACAGATTTCGTGCCATTTTCAAATGCAGGCATTTCAAAAACACCCATCGGTCCATTCCAAATAATCAACTTCGAATTTTTAATAACATCCGCATATAACGCTACCGTTTCAGGACCAATGTCTAAGCCCATCCAGTCAGCTGGGATTTCCGTGATTTTCACACTTTTGGTTTCGGCATCTTTTGAAAATTCGTTAGCTACAGTTGCATCTACCGGCAAATAAAATTTAACGCCTTTTTGTTTTGCTTTTTCAATAAATGAGTTAGCCAAATCTAATTTATCTTCTTCAACAAGAGAGTTTCCGATCTCGTAACCTTGCGCTTTTATAAATGTGTAGGATAACCCTCCGCCAATAATTAAATTATCTACCTTATCTAACAAATGATCAATGACGCCGATTTTGTCTTTTACTTTCGCGCCGCCGATTATTGCCGTGAACGGACGTTCTGGCTCAGACAAAGCTTTGCCTAAAACCTCTAACTCTTTTTCTAACAGTAAGCCTGATACCGCCGGTAAATGACTCGCAATGCCTGCTGTTGAAGCATGAGCACGATGAGCTGCTCCAAATGCATCGTTAACGAAAACGTCTGCTAGCGAAGCAAATGCTTGTGCAAGTTTGTCGTCATTTTTTTCTTCACCTTCATGGAAGCGGACGTTCTCAAGTAAGATGATGTCGCCTTCTTGCATCGTTGAAATGTCCTGTTCTACTTTTTTGCCGATTGATTCGTCCAGGCTTTTCACTTCTTTATGTAACAATTCGCCTAAACGGACGCCTGTTGCAGCCAGTCGCATTTCTTCATTGACTTGACCTTTCGGACGACCTAAATGGCTAGCCAAAATTACTTTAGCGCCTTGATCGACTAAGTATTCGATCGTCGGTACAGCTGCACGGATTCTCGTATCATCCGTCACTTTACCATCTGACATCGGTACGTTAAAATCGACACGGCAAAATACCCGTTTTCCTTTCAAATCCAAATCTTTCATGGTCATTTTCTGCTGCATGAAAATACCTCCTATTTGTATTCAAAAAAATAAGGAGCGGGGTAAGTTCCCCGCCCCTTTTACCCTCTTTTATTATAGAGGTTCATTGGTAATTAAGCTATGATTTCGGGATTATAAGCCCGTTTTGTACATGTGAAGCGCAAGGTCGATACAACGGCCTGAGTAACCAGATTCGTTATCGTACCATGAAAGAACTTTAACCATGTTATCGCCAACCATCATCGTTGAAAGACCATCGATTGTAGCTGATGCTGTGTTGCCGTTATAGTCTCTAGATACTAGCGGCAATTCGCTGTAGTCCATGAATCCTTTTAATTCGTTTTCTGCTGCATCTTTTAATGCTTTGTTCACTTCTTCGACAGTTACGTCTTTTTCAAGATGAGCAACTAAATCGATAAGTGAAACGTTTGGTGTTGGAACGCGGATCGCCATTCCATCAATTTTGCCTTCTAATTCAGGCAATACTTTTGCAACTGCTAAAGCTGCACCAGTAGTTGTCGGAATCATTGATTCTGCAGCTGCACGCGCACGACGGAAGTCACTGTGCGGAGAATCTAAAAGAATTTGGTCATTTGTGTAAGAGTGGATCGTTGTCATCATTGCATGTTTGATACCGAAACGCTCGTTCAATACTTTCGCCATTCCTGCAAGACCGTTTGTTGTACATGAAGCATTTGAAATCACATGATGCTCTTTCGGATCATATGTTTCGTGGTTAACACCCATAACAAGTGTCTTCATGCCGTTTTTGCCTGGTGCTGAAACGATTACTTTTTTAGCGCCGGCTTCGATGTGTTTAGAAGCAGAAGCAGCATCCGTGAAGAATCCAGTAGATTCAACAACGATGTCTATGCCATGCTCGCCCCAAGGAAGGTTAGCTGGATCTTTTTCAGAGAATACGCGGATTGTTTTGCCGTTAACAACAATGTTGTCGCCATCAACTGAAACTTCAGCGTCTAAAATACCATGAACAGAATCGTATTTCAAAAGATGTGCCAACATTTTTGCGTCTGTCAAATCGTTTACTGCTACCACTTCTACTTCGTCATTTGTTAAAGCTTCACGAAATACAATGCGTCCTATACGTCCAAATCCGTTAATTGCTAATTTTAAAGTCATTTAGTATTCCTCCAATTTTTTAGTCAATTCCATAATTTTTCGTGCAGCACCTTCGTCTGTGATCAACACTGTCGGACTCGCTGCGTTTTTAGCGTACGATAAAATCGCTCTTGCTTTAGATTCACCACCGGCAACTGCCAAAACAGTTGTCGCTTTTTGCACCTGCTCTAATTGAATGCCCGCCGTTCGAATGCGATAAACAATTTTTCCGTCTTTATCGAAATAATAGCCGAAAGCCTCACTAATCGCTCCGCCTGAATGAATTTTTTCAACTTCTTCAGTAGAAGAGTGCCGACGAACCGCCATCTCTCCTGCATTGCCAATCCCGTGGACGACAACATCTGTTTGATCGTACAAATCCATCATTTCTTTGATCACTGGTTCTTTCATCATCATGGCAAATGCTTCTGCACTCAAATGATCAGGCAAGTATAGCGTCTTAAATGAACCACCTGTTTTTTCGGCAAATGCAGCTGCAATCGTATTTGCTTGGTGCAAAACATCTTCTCCCAGTCCACCGCGTGCAGCGATAAATTGCAGCGCTTTGTCGGGCTTTCCGTTCGTTAGTTCTTTCGAAATAGCCGCCATTGTGCTACCGCCAGTAACAGCGATTTTCTTATAGCGGGCAAACAACGTTTCCAAAAAACGAGCAGCCTCTTTACCAATATGAGACTTCACTGCTGGAATTTCATCGCTATCTTGCGGTAAAATCACAACTTTCGTAATTCCTAGAATTTCTTGTAGCTGTATTTCCATATCTGTCAGTCCAGACATTTCACGCACAAAAACTTTTAGCTTCTCTAGCACTTCCAATCCTTGCGAAGTAACTGTCATGCCCGCTGCTTTCATTTCAATCAATTGCTGATTGCGTAGTAAATCCGTGTCTTTTCTAATTTCTCGCTCTGTCAACCCGGCAACTTCACTCAAAGTTCGCCTACCGATTGGCTGTTCCAAGTTGATAATCTGTAAAATTTGATAACGTTTTTTCAGGAGTTCGGACATTTCCGGCATCAACTTTTGCTGAGCGACAGATAATGCATCCATAGGTTCACTCCATTCTATCTGGACGTTTTTTGTCCCACTAATTAATTATGCGTCCCACTAAATTCATTCTACCTAATCTTTCTTTTAATTGCAAATAAAAAGAAGCGTTAAGTTTCTAACGCTTCCAGTAATTCAACATAACCAATATTGCCATACACCAATACGCGATTGTTTTTTTCTAATACAGGGATCATCATCATGTATTTTTCGTGTAAGGCTTCATCACTTTCGATATCTACTTCTGTGTAAGGCAATGGTACCTCCTCGTTGACTAGTGCAATCATCAATTTGGCTTCCTCGCAAAGAGGGCAATTAGAACGCGTGTATAAAGTGTACATCTGTCTCCTTCTTTCTAAATAAAAGTATGAAGTTACTGGAGAAACTTTCTCCAAACCGATATCTGTCAGACAATCAATAACATGTTGCTATTGATCAACAGAACCTTCCATTGTTTCTACTAAGTTAGGTAGTAAATCAAGTGTACACTGTTACTAAATTTCAATTTGTGCTTAACACTGGTTACTCTCTTCTTTAAGGTGCACGAAGCCATTATATTGGTATGAAAATCGCTGCTACACTACCAATAGATACGATGACAATAAGAATCAATAATTTGCTCACCTGTTGCTTTCTTTACTAGTATAAGCTACTAGTCATTTCCCTTTCTACCGGCTCTTTTAAACTTCCCTTTTCTCTTTGGTTTTTTGAAATCAAAAAATACAGCCAAAAGTAAAAAACACCCCTTTACCAACTAAGGCAAAGGGGCATTTCTCAACTTTAGAACAATAGATTTTAGTTTAATAGGCTTTTTCCGGATTCAAGGAGTTGTTGCGCTTTTCTTATGCCCTCGGAAGGAATCGAACCTCCATTTCAAGAACCGGAATCTTACGTGTGATCCATTACACTACGAGGGCGTTTTCGCTATTAGCGACTTTTCTATTATACAAAAATATTTCAACATAATCAAGTCCGTTTTTTTGATTCGTTAGATTTGACCTTCATTGACCATGATGTGTATGATAATAGTACAGCTGAGAGAACTTTCAGCATTGTTTGCAAAACACTTAATCGAGGAGGAACTATTCTATGAACTTAATTCCTACAGTAATCGAACAAACTAGCCGAGGCGAACGTGCTTACGATATTTACTCACGTTTGTTAAAAGACCGCGTCATTATGCTAGGTAGTGCAATTGACGATAACGTTGCAAACTCTATTGTGGCGCAACTTCTATTCCTTGAAGCAGAAGATCCAGATAAGGATATTTCAATCTACATTAACAGCCCAGGTGGTAGTATCACAGCTGGTATGGCGATTTATGATACGATGCAGTTTATCCGTCCAGACGTTCAAACAATCTGTATCGGTATGGCTGCTTCAATGGGTGCTTTCCTACTTGCAGCAGGAACAAAAGGCAAACGCCTTGCGCTTCCAAATGCTGAAGTAATGATTCACCAACCGCTTGGTGGTGCCCAAGGACAAGCGACTGAAATCGAAATTGCAGCAAAACGCATTCTTCACCTTCGCGAAAAATTAAACCAGATTCTTTCTGAGCGCACAGGTCAGCCAATCGAAGTTATCGCTAAAGATACAGATCGCGATAACTTCATGACAGCAGAACGCGCACTTGAATACGGCTTAATCGACCAAGTGATTACACGTAGCAAATTGCCTGAAAACCACAAAAAAGAAAACTAAATCAAGCAAAAAACTCACAGTCATCTTTGACTGTGAGTTTTCAGCTTGTTGAGAAACTAAGGTTTTATCGATTATCTTCTCAGTGGATTGGTCAAGAAACAAAAGAACGTGAAGTTTTTAGACCCTTCTGCTTAGCAGAAGGGTCATTTTTTTGATGTTTTGCACTGCGGCTGTCAGATAAGCCTGTTCTTGGACAGACTTGCGCCCTCGTCGCCTTGCGTAACGGAAACTATGGAGTTCTTTCGCATCGGCGAAACTCCGTTCGATGGTCTGGCTTCGTAACTTGTATAGCTTTTTTCCGCTGGGGGTGCGCTTGTTGGCGCGCACCTTTTCTTTTTCGTCTTCCCAGATGTGTCGGAAAATCGAGCGCTGCTTGCTTTTCGCGGAAAAACAATTCGAGCGCAGTGGACAATGTTCACAATCCTCCGGCCGGCTTTTGTACTGCCGATATCCCTCTCGATCTGTGGTGGCGTAGGACAACTTACAGCCCATGGGGCAAGCATACGCATCCAGTGAAGGGACATACGTAAATAACCGTTTCGGCACTTTCGGGTTACCGCCTTTGAAACGGCGGTAGCCCATGACCACAAACGTTCCGGCTTCGTTTAACGTTTTACAGATGTGGCCGGTAAAATAGCCGGCATCCAAGGCGACGGCTTCCACCGGAAAAGCAAACTTCTTCTTTTGTACAGCGAGCCGGTCCAAATAAGGAACGGCGTCGTGCATATTGCCGGCCGTGATATAGGTATCCGTGATGAAATTGTATTTGGCATCCACCGTTCGGTGGTCGAGATAGAAAAAACCTTGAGGTTTCTGGTTTCGCATGAGGAACCCACTATCTGGATCGGTCACGCTTTCGCGGGTCATCGCCGGTTTGGTTTTGGCAACGGGCCGAATCACCTTCGGCTTCAGCGCTTTTTTCCATGGGCCTCCCGGTCAGCTACGACCGCTTCTTCCAATTCCCCCAGGTAGCTCACCACTTTTTCGGCCTTTGCTTTTCGGATAAACTTGTTCTTATTGGCATTGGCTTTGATATGCGTGGAATCGGACAGAAGCACGCGGCCACTCACCATGCCGTGGGCTTTTGCCTGACGAACCGTTTCGTCGAAGATTTCTTCAAAGACCGAGGTGTCTTCAAATCGGCCCTTCCGATTGAAACTGATGGTGGAGTGATCTGGAATCCGGTCGACGAGAGAATAGCCCAAAAACCATCGGTAAGCAATGTTATCCCGAATCTCTTTTTCCAGTTGGCGTTCTGAACGAACGCTATAAAAATAGCCGATGAAAATCATTTTGAATAAGGTAATGGGCGGAATGGCGGGACGGCCGTTATCCGGACAATAATAAGGGGAAGCAATCCGTTCAATAAAAGAAAAATCAATGAGGGCATCAACGGTACGAAGAAAATGGTCGTATGGCACGAGTTCATCAATTGAGACGGTGACCTGTTCATGACGGTGATTTTTGACGGGACCAATCATGGGACTTCGCTCCTTCTTTTTCTTTCAGTTTACATCAAAAAAGTATCGAAATAAACAAAAAAAGACTGTCGAGAGGGTTTCTCGACAGCCTGAAAACTCACAGTCATCTTTGACTGTGAGTTTTTTTATACGTTTCGTTTGTGGAAGTTACTTGAAATAATAGATTGCTGCTTTTTTACGCTTCTTTTTCAATAATCTCCGATAAAGACTGAACCGCTTTTTCTTCATCCAAGCCTTCTGCAGAAATGGTGACTTCTGTTCCTTTACTAATTGCCAAGCTCATAATTCCCATAATACTTTTGGCGTTTACTTTCTTATTGTCTTTTTCCAAATAAACATCTGCGCTGTATCGATTTGCTTCTTGAACAAATAACGCTGCTTGTCTTGCTTGAAGACCTGATTTTAATCGTACTTTTACTTGTTTTTCAACCATACGGATCCTCCTCCAAAACTCAACTCTCTTCTATATAAACGAACAGCCTAGCTAGCGGCCGATCATTTCTCCATTTCTCAGGGATGCTGCAATCTCATCAATTTTTCGCAGACGATGGTTTACCCCCGACTTGCTGACGGTTCCGCCCGATACCATTTCCCCTAGCTCTTTTAACGTCACATCTTGACACTCTACCCGGAGTCTGGCGATTTCACGTAGTCTTTCAGGCAATTGGTCAATGCCAATTGTTTGGTCGATAAATCGAATATTTTCTACTTGCCGCAATGCCGCATCGATGGTTTTGTTTAAGTTAGCGGTTTCACAATTTACTAACCGATTAACGCTATTACGCATATCTCGAATAATTCGAACATCCTCAAATTTCAATAAAGCAGAATGTGCGCCTGTAATGCTTAGAAAATCAGAAATTTTTTCTGCTTCTTTCAGGTAAGTCACAAATCCTTTTTTACGTTCAATCGTTTTGCTATTCAAACGAAATTCGTTCATTAATTCAACTAACGAGTCTGCATGGTCTTTGTAGAGCGAGTAAATTTCGAGATGGTAAGATGACGTTTCAGGATTATTGACAGATCCTCCAGCTAAAAAGGCACCTCGGATATACGAACGTTTGCAACAGTTCTTTTCAATCAGCGACTTGACAATCTGGTGCTGGAATTGAAATCCTTCAGTCAAAATTTCGAGATCTTCGAGAATATGCTTAGCGCCTTCTCGGATTCTACAAATGTAAATATTATTCTTTTTTAAGCGCATCTTTTTTCTAACCAGCAATTCGACGGGATAAGTTTTGTAAAAACGTTTTAATAACGTGTAAATACGGCGGGCGATCGCCGCATTCTCAGTTTGAATATCCAGGCTCAATTGCCGATTGGAAAACGATAGAGTGCCATTCATCCGGATCATTGCGGAAAGCTCTGCTTTGCCGCAGCAATCATCTATCTCTATTTGTGTCATTTCTTTTTTTGTTTCGGATGCAAAAGACAAAATTCGTTCCTCCTTTCAAAGCGTCAAAAATACAACTGCTTCGAATCTTCACTAGCACGGCCATCAGCATATTCGAATAACCATTCTGCAACTTTCGTCGGCTCGTGACGTACAGTTTCTCCAGAGATATTAGCAATGTCTTTTCTGTAGACTTCGAGACCCATTTTTTTCAGGCGCTCTTCGTCATACTCAACAGGCCATGCTTTCTCTTTTTCGTAACGTTCTGCAATGTTAGACGGCATTTGGACTTTATCAATTAGAATAGCATCTAGAAATTTTTCTCCGACATGATTGTAAAGTGCTTGAACATGGTCAGAGGCTGTATATTGATAAGTCTCCCCTGCTTGTGTCATTAAATTACAGATGTATATTTTCTTTGCCTTAGCAGCTATGACTGCTTTTTTAATATCTTTCACTAACAAGTTCGGCAAAATACTGGTGTATAAAGAACCTGGACCCACAACAATTACGTCTGCATTTTTAATTGCTGCAATTGTTGCAGGCAAGGCTTTAACATCATGTGGTTCAATAAACACACTTTTAATTGGCTGTAAATAGGCAGGAATTTTGGATTCCCCTTTTATAATCGTCCCATCTTCTAGCTCTGCGCTAAGCGTAACAATTTGGTTGGCGGCAGGTAAAACCGTGCCATTGACACTTAATACACGACTCATTTCGCGGACTGCATGGGAAAAGTCGCCTGTAATATCCGTCAGTGCCGCAAGCATTAGATTACCCAAAGAATGACCGTCAAGATCTAAGGAGTGCTTAAATCGATATTGGAACATTTCAGCAACTAAAGGTTCTGTATCTGATAAAGCTGCCATAACATTTCGAATATCTCCCGGGGGTGGAATATCCAGGTCATTTCTTAAGCGTCCCGAACTTCCACCATCGTCTGCCACTGTTACAATAGCCGTCAAATCCAGTGGATACAATTTTAACCCACGCAACAATGTAGACAGTCCCGTGCCGCCGCCTAAAATAACGATACGTTTCCGGTGCTGATTATGTTCCATGCACTCAATCCTTTCTAATTTTAATGTCTCTATGCGTGATAATCACTTTATTATTCTGTGCCAGAAGCTTGCCATAGTACTCAGCTAACGTAACCGAGCGGTGTTGGCCTCCTGTACAACCGAAGGCGATAACAAGTTGTGCCTTCCCTTCATTTTTGTACTGTGGAATCATAAACTGCAGTAAATCAGTTAATTTTTCTAGCAGCGTTTGCGTTTCTTGCCATTTTAGTACATAGCTCGACACTCGCTCATCAAGCCCTGTTAGCGGGTTCAACTCTTCAATATAATAAGGGTTTGGTAAAAAGCGTACATCAAACACCAAATCAGCATCAATCGGCATGCCGTGTTTAAATCCGAAAGACAAGACGTTTACGGTAAAGACATTACTGGTCTTTGATGAAAAATCGGCAATGATTCGTTCTTTTAGTTGGCGAGGCTTCATGTTAGAAGTATTGTATATATGCTGTGCTCTCCCTTGAAGGTCACTTAGCATATCACGCTCTTTTTTAATGCCACCCAAAACCAATCCACCGGGTGACAGTGGGTGAGATCTTCTCGTTTCCTTATAGCGGCTCACTAAGGTTTCGTTTTCTGCATCCAAAAATAGAATCGTGATGGAGACGTTCGGATCTTGTGATAGGTGGTCAATTGCGTCTACTAAACTATCAAAAAAATCGCCTCCGCGCAAATCCATAACTGCAGCTACGCGCTTCATCGATTTCCCCGAATCTCTCATCAAATTGATAAACGTTGGCAATAACGTAGGAGGCAAATTATCGATTGTAAAAAAACCTAAATCTTCAAAGCTTTGGATTGCGACCGTTTTACCTGCACCTGACATGCCTGTAATAATGATTAACTCTGTTTCTTCTTTATGCTTTTCCATTAGGATGATTCACCTCTTCAATTGATGATTGGATGGTTTCTTTGATCAGCTGAAATTCTGGCGTATAGTAGAATGTTCCGTACTGAACTCCTTGCTGGTTAGCTGCAAATTGCAGATTGGTCCGGTCCCCTTCAGCCATTGGCAAAGATGCCAACGCTTCTACTGGATGCCACTCTAACAGCCCCTCGGTCGTTTCTTCAAATAACTCTCCAATTACGCGGTTTGCAGCGAACGTAAACAACATCCACTCATCCACCGTTTTTTCATGTTCTTGAATCATCATGGTATAGACCCCTTTTAAATGTGTACCTATTGGGGTAGCATTCGTTTCTTCTTTGAACTCACGGACTGCAGCTTCGATAATCGATTCTCCGGCTTCCATTTTACCACCGGGCGCTACATACCAATCACGTCGTGGTTTTTTCAATAATAATACTTGTCCATTTTCAATGACTAATAAATTCGCGATTCGCTGCACATTCGACACTCCGTCTCTATTGTAAACTCTCTCCATTATACATCTATCCTGGCGTGTCATGCAAAAGAATAAAAAAAGAGGCTGTCTTTCGAGTTACTCGAAAGACAGCCCAACAAAATCTTTTATAAAAAGGGGGTCAATTTACTCTTCTTACTATAAACCTTATTCATGACAACCACGTTACAAAACAGTTAAAAACTAATTAAGCTTGTGCTTTCATGCTAATTTTCTCTACTAACTCTTCAATATAGTGTTGAGCGGCTTGTGCGGCAATACTGCCATCGCCTGTCGCAGTAACTACTTGACGTAATGTTTTTTCACGAACATCGCCTGCTGCATAAATCCCTGGAACAGTCGTTTCCATTTTGTCGTTCGTTACAATATATCCGTCCTTATTCAAAATGCCCAACTCAGCAAATGGTTTTGTTAAAGGAAGCATGCCGATATAGATAAAGACACCATCTGCTTTAAATTCTTTTTCAGAACCATCTTCAGTAGACACCAGCGTAACTGCACCTACTTTGCCATTGCCATCATCGTGAATTTCTTTAACTGTATTGCTCCAGATAAAGTCAATTTTTTCATTTGCAAAAGCACGATCTTGAAGAATTTTTTGTGCACGTAATTCGTCACGTCTGTGGACGATTGTTACTTTACTCGCGAAACGAGTCAAGTAAACACCTTCTTCAACCGCTGAATCACCACCGCCAACTACGACAAGTTCTTTTTGTTTAAAGAAAGCTCCATCACATACTGCACAATAACTGACACCACGGCCTCCTAGTTCATTTTCACCTGGAATCCCCATTTTCTTATACTCAGCACCGGTCGTCACAATAATTGCACGTGCTTTGTACTCTTTAGATCCGGCTTTAATGGTTTTGTATTCTTCGCCATCAATAATTTCGGTTACGTCACCGTATGCATATTCTGCACCGAATTTTTTTGCGTGTTCAAACATTTTTGTTGAAATGTCTGGTCCTAAAATGTGTGAAAATCCTGGATAGTTTTCAATTTCTTCCGTATTGGCCATTTGACCACCTGGAATACCGCGTTCTAGCATCAATGTTGTTAAGTTCGCGCGAGATGTATAAACAGCGGCTGTCATGCCTGCTGGTCCTGCTCCGATAATAATTACATCAAAAATTGTAGTTGCTTCAGTCATATTAATAGGCCTCCTATTTCTCAGTAGTTAAATCGTATAAGATTCATGCGAAAGCTTCAACTTTTATGCCTATGATTCGATGTGTGGTAAGAAAACAGTTAGTTCTTTACTGTATTTTGTCAACGTAGCAACCGATATACCAAATTGATCCGCCAGTTCTTTTTTTGTGGTTTTTTCATTTTTAGAAGAGTGAATCATATATTCTGCAGCTGCAGCAAGAGCCGCGGGATTTTTAAATGCATAGTTTCCGCTAAAGCCTTTTTCTAGCAGTAAAAACCACAGTTGAAAGAGTTCTTCTTGCTGTTTTTTCACCATTCCATATGAGCCATAAAGAAGTTCTGCTGCTTCCATCGCACGCATAAAAGCCTTTTCAGCCGGAACGCTTTCTTTGAAAGGATGACCAAGTGCATAACCCAAAACAAAAGTTTCCAAAACAGAAGGCTGATCAGATGCCAACCAATTTGGGTGTGAAATAATTTCTTGCTTATGTGCTGATTTGCTTAACAAAAACAAGCCGAATAACCGTTCACTTTTCTTTTGGTGATCCAGTTTTCCAACCAAATAATCTCGATCATGCTCAAGCGCATCGACGTGCGGCATTTCTGAATGCTCGTTCCATGGCGCATAACCGTCTTTATCCGGGTCCATTTTTTTCAATTGATCCCAGGCTTGCCTTGACGCGTCTTCATGGCCTGAATGATAAGCAGCATGCGATAACCAAAAGTAAAACGCTGCATCCCCTTCAAAGCCTTTTTTGTGCAAACTTTTGAGCCAGCGATAAGCTTCTTTGTATTTACCAACCAATGCAAAAGTCGCACCTAATTTATAGCGATGCTCAAATACATAAGGTTGTATTTTTTTTAGCAAATCGAGTACATCATCCAATTCTGCGTTTTTTTCATAGTAATGAAAGACTGCTAAATTACACAAAGCGTGCAAATTGCCAGTATTTCTTCGCAGTACATCGTAAAGCAGCGCTTTCGCCATTTCTGCTTCTCCAATATAAAAGTAAGCCAAAGCTAAGTTATTGCAAGCTCCCCAAAAATCCGGCTTTTCTTCAATTAACTTTTCAAGCAATTCAATAGCACCAGTAAAATCACCTTGCTCCATCATTCGACGTGCTTTTTCCTGTCGATAATGGTGTTCGCTGTCCTGCAAGTCCCCGTCCTCATCAAAATTTTGCCAATCTTCTTGCTCGGCAAAATCAATAATTCCCATTGCTTCAGATGCATATTTCCCTTGTGTTTCATAAACCAAGTACTTTTTAGCAAATTTTCGAGCATCCCAAAACAAGCCCATATGTGCATGGACTTCAGCAAGAAAATACAGAATGTCGGGTTCTTTTGAGTCTAGTTCATGTGCTGTATGCAGCACATCCATTGCCTGCTCAAACTCTTGTATTTCCATTAGCACAATTCCGTATTGCGTCAAAATGAGCGGATCTTTCGGACTCAACTCTGAAGCACGACGCAAATACTTATGTGCTTTTGAGTAATTTTCACGCTGAAGCTCTTTCAACGCTTTTCTGTAATAGAATTCTCCTGTCGGAATAAACGACAATACGTTTTTAGTATTTATTTTTTTATTCTCCAAAATATGCCTCCGAAAAAGTAAAAGAGACGATTTCCATCGTCTCCATACTCAAATATGCTGTAATTATAGCATATTTCCCTATTATTTACTTGTCGCTTTTGTTTCATGACGTTGTTTTAATACATTGGTCACTTTGTTAAAGTTTACCTTTTGTTCTTGTAAAAGCACCAACACATGATACAACAAATCGGCTGTTTCCATTGATAGCTCTTCAGCGTCACGATTTTTGGCTGCGATAATCACTTCAGCTGCTTCTTCGCCTACTTTTTTACAAATTTTATCTATGCCTTCTTCAAACAGATAAGTCGTATACGCCCCTTCAGGCATTTCTTTTTCACGCGCTTCGATTAACGCGGTCAATTGTGCGAACATATCGCCTGGAGATTCATTGCGCTCACCATGAATGGTTTCAAAAAAGCAGCTATCTTTACCCGTATGACAAGCGGGGCCATTTGGAATTACTTCATAAATTAGCGAATCGCCGTCGCAATCTAATCGCACAGCCGTCACTTTTTGAGTGTTACCACTCGTCGCACCTTTGTTCCACAATTCACTACGGCTTCTTGAGTAAAGCCACGTTTCATTTGTAGCCATTGTTTTTTGGACGGCTTCTTCGTTGGCATAAGCCAAAGTTAACACTTCTTTTGTTTCGGCATTCTGGATTATCACGGGAATCAGCCCGCTTGGATCATATTGTATGGTTGTCATCGGACGTTCACTCCCTCTTTCCGTAAATATTGCTTGACCTCATCTACACTGGTTTCTTTGTAATGGAAAATAGAGGCCGCTAAAGCAGCATCAGCATCCACCATTTTAAAGACTTCGCTAAAATGTTCTTTGTTTCCTGCTCCACCACTGGCAATGACCGGTACTTCTACCGCTTCGCGTACAGCTTGTGTTAATTCCAAATCAAAACCGTCTTTCGAGCCGTCTTTGTCCATGCTCGTCAACAACAGTTCACCAGCTCCAAGCTCAACACTTCTTTTTGCCCATTCAACTGCGTCCCAATCAGTTTTGTTGCGACCACCATGTGTGTAAACGTCCCAGCTGTCGCCATTTTTCTTAGCATCAATTGCTACGACAATACATTGAGAACCAAAAAAGTCTGCGCCTTCTTTGATCAACTCAGGACGGTCAAGGGCAGCTGTGTTTAAAGAGACTTTATCAGCTCCGGCGCGCAACAAACGTTTCATGTCATCAAGACTGCGAATACCACCACCTACTGTAAACGGAATCGACAGTTCTGTTGCAACAATTTTCACGACTTCGACCATCGTTTCCTTGCCTTCGTGAGAAGCCGAAATGTCCAAAAACACCAATTCATCTGCTCCTTGCTCATCATAAAAACGAGCCAATTCAACAGGATCTCCCGCATCACGCAACGAAACGAAACTAACGCCTTTGACGACACGTCCTTCTTTTACATCAAGACAGGGAATAATGCGTTTTGTCAACATGACAAAACCTCCTCCAGTGTAAAACGTTTTTCATAAAGTGCTTTCCCTATAATAACACCTGCGATGTTACTTTGCGCAGATGCTTCTTTAACATTTCGTACATCTTCTAGCGAACCAATGCCACCTGAAACAATGACTTGTGCTGATTCAGCACCCACCAACGATTTATTGGCGGTAATATTTGGTCCTGCGAGCGTGCCGTCTGTTGCAATATCTGTATAGATAAAATGTTTTGCACCTTTTTGCGCGAAATAATCCGCTACTTCTGTCGCTGCTTGTCCAGATGTCTCGATCCAGCCCTCTGTTGCAGCCATGCCATTTTTCGCATCAATACCGATCACAATTTGGTCGGCTCCAAATTCTTCAATAAACGATACAGCAAGTTCCGGATTACGGATTGCTAGGCTGCCGATAATGACACGTGCTACACCATTTGATAAATAATGCTGGATATCTTCACGAGTTCGAATGCCTCCGCCGACTTGTACTTTAGCACCGAGCTTTGCGGCTTCAATGACCACTTGATCGTTAATGCGGATGCCGTCTTTGGCACCGTCTAAGTCGACCATATGTATCCACTCTGCACCAGCTTCTACGAATTTTCGAGCCATTTCGACTGGTGAATCTCCGTAGATGGTTTCCTGAGTATAATCTCCTTGAAATAGGCGTACACATTTGCCATCCCTTAAATCAATCGCAGGATAGATTTGAAACTTAGACATGTAGGTTCCTCCTAACATTTGAAATCCATTGTTCTAATAAATAATGGCCAAAATCACCTGATTTTTCTGGATGGAATTGCATACCCGTTATCAAACCTGTCCCGACTACTCCCGGAACGTTGAGGCCTCCGTAGCTTGCTGTGGCTAAAACTTCTTGTTGCTTTGTATTTATCGCTAAAAAAGAATGTACAAAGTACACGTGCGTATCACTTAATACATCCTCTAACCAATACGGCATATGCGAAAATTCCAAACGGTTCCAGCCCATATGAGGAATTCGGTATGTGCCTTTTTCAAAACGACGAATTTGTCCTGTCAGTAACCCCAAACCTTTTGTCGGTTTTACTTCCGAACTATCTTCATATAACAACTGCATACCGAGACAAATCCCAAGAAGCGGAATATTTTTTTCTGGCAATGATTGGATAAATCCTGAAAGTCCTTTGTCGTTTAATAACTCCATAGCATCTGGAAAAGCACCGACTCCTGGCAGCAAAATCCCTTCTGCTTCGAGCAGCACCGCAGGGTCATCGGATACAATCACTGTACATTCCAGCTTTTTTAACGCCTGCTCGACACTAAACAAATTGCCCATGCCGTAATCAATAATGCCAATGATCATGTGAGCAACCCCTTTGTTGATGGTACACCTTTAACTCGTGGATCAATCATCGTCGCTTCATCAAGCGCACGTGCTAGCGCTTTAAAAATTGCTTCGATAATATGGTGCGTATTTTTTCCGTAATGAACGATAACGTGGACGTTCATCCTTGATTCTAGCGCAAATTTCCAAAGGAATTCCTGGATCAGTTCCGTATCAAACGTTCCTACTTTTTCAGTCAGCGGCTGACTACGGAATTCCAGATGTGGACGATTTGAACAATCAATAATTACTTGAGCCAACGCATCATCCATTGGTACAAATGCGTTGCCGTAACGACGTATGCCTTTTTTATCGCCAAGTGCTTCTTTAACAGCTTGACCTAAAACAATGCCAATATCTTCAGTAGTGTGGTGGTCATCAATGTGCGTATCGCCATCTGCCGTAATATCACCATCAAATAAGCCATGTTTAATGAACAAATCCAGCATATGATCCATAAATGGAACACCTGTATCAATTACCGATTTCCCTTCACCATCTAAGGAAAATTTGATGGCTACTTTGGTTTCATTGGTATTGCGTTTGATTTCAGCTTTTCTCATAATCGGTTCCCCTTTTCCCACGACCGCGATTCGACTGCACGCGCATGGCCTTCTAATCCTTCAAGACGTGCTAGACGAGCAATTTTTTCTTTATTGTTTTGCCAAGCCTGTTCGCTATAATGGATAATGCTGGTTCTTTTAATAAAATCATAAACAGATAAAGCACTCGAAAAACGTGCCGTGCTGTTTGTTGGCAATACGTGATTCGTTCCTGCAAAATAATCGCCAATTGGTTCAGACGAAAACCTTCCGATAAAAATGGCACCGGCGTGGCGAATCTTCTCCGCGACTGCTTCTGCATCTTCTGTCATAATTTCCAAATGTTCAGGCGCTAGTTGATTGGCGGCTGTAATCAGCTCTTCTACCGTTTGCCCTAGATAAATCATGCTGTGATTTATCATCGCTGGACTCGCAATGGCTTGACGAGGCAAGTTTGCTAATTGACGCTTTACTTCTTTAGAAACCGCATCAGCCAATTGTTCGCTAGTCGTTAATAACACAGCGCTCGCCATCGGATCATGTTCTGCTTGTGACAATAAATCGGCTGCCACTTCATCAGCATATGCGGAATCATCCGCAATTATCGCGATTTCACTTGGTCCAGCAATCATATCGATCGCCACGTCACCATTCACTTCTCGTTTAGCAAGCGCAACAAAAATATTGCCCGGACCGGTAATTTTATCAACGGGTGCGATAGATTCTGTGCCGTATGCTAAAGCTGCAATTGCTTGTGCACCACCTGATTTATAAACTTCTGTAATGCCAAGGATATGAGCCGATGCGAGTACTCCGTCAGACAATGTGCCATCTTTACTCGGTGGTGAAATTAAGACAATGCGTGATACGCCTGCTACTTGTGCCGGAATGACGTTCATCAACACAGATGAAGGATATGCAGCTGTGCCACCTGGTACGTAAAGTCCAGCTGACTCGATAGCTGTAACACGCTGTGCAACATACGAACCATCTTCGTTATCTAAACGGTAGCCTTGTTGTTGCTGACTTTCATGGTACTTCCGAATATTCGCCGCAGCTTCAGTTAAGTCCGTTAACAATTGCGGGTCAAAACGGTCGACTGCTTGCGAAATTTCTTCTTCTGTCACACGTAAAGAGGTTAATTTAGCACCATCCCATTTTTCTGTAAAGCGAAACATCGCTCTGTCCCCGTGATCTTTCACTTCTTGAATAATCGCTTTTACCGCTGTAACTTGCTGTTCTGTGCCTTCTGCAATCGTTCTTCTGATGGAAATTCCTGAAGACAAACGAGTCACTTTCATAAAATGGCCTGCTTTCTCAGTCTTTCTACTAGCTCTGTGATGCGTTTTTGCTTTAAGCGATAACTTACAGGATTTGCAATCAAACGTGACGTGATGTCGACAATTTTTTCGTATTCAACTAAGCCATTTTCTTTTAATGTTTTACCAGTAGAGACAATATCCACAATACGATCCGCTAAACCAATCATTGGCGCCAATTCAATCGAACCGTTTAATTCGATGATTTCGACTTGCTCGCCTTTGCCACGATAATATTGCGACGCTACTTTCGGGTACTTAGTCGCAACACGCGGAGATACTTTGTTCATCGGCGTGTCCGGCATACCTGCAGTTGCGATATAACAGCGGCTGATACCAAGGTCTAATAATTCATAAACATCTCGGTCATGCTCAAGCATCACATCTTTTCCAGCAATGCCAATGTCTACAACTCCATGTTCGACATAAGCTGGAACATCCATTGGTTTAGCAAGAATAAAACGAATATTTTCATTGGGTGCTTCGACAATCAATTTTCGTGAATCATCGAGTTCTTTTGGCAAATCATAGCCTGCTTTTACTAATAATTCATAAGCTTCTTCAAATATTCTTCCTTTGGGCATGGCAATCGTTAATGCATCCATTACTTCACACCTTCCAATCTTAGAACCTTGCTGAAATGTTTACTAAATTCGTCAAGAGCCATAACCGCTGGTGCAAATTGCAATGTGACTCGCGTTCCTTGCTGACGAAGATTTTGTGCTTCATCATAGGCACGCTCTTCGTGTTGTTCATCAAATAAGATTAATGTATGGTCTTGTTGTTCGGAAACAGCTGAAATCAGTTCTAGTAAACGATCTACACGTAAACCAAAGCCGGTTGCACCAACCTCTAATCCAAATTGCTTCATTAATCCGTCATAACGTCCCCCGTTGCCAAGTGGAAACCCACTGCCCGTTGCATACACTTCAAATACTAAGCCAGTGTAATAGGTCATATGGCTGTTAAACGACAAATCATACGTTACCGCGTCTGCTAAGCCGCTGCGATCCAATATGGTTTTCAGCTTTTTCATACCTTCGAATAAAGAACTTTGTTTGGCGTTATGAGGATCAATCCATTGCTGCCATTCTTCTACAGTAGAAGTGGACATCAAACCAATAAATGATTCTCGACTAGAAGCTTCTATAGGTAACTGGTGAACCAAGCTTTCAAAGCCTACACTGTTTTTGGAAACGAAAGCACTGCGAACTTGTTCAATTTGCTGCTGATCCAAACCGAAATCCTCTAAAATCAACTGCAATAATTGGGTATGTCCAATAACAAAGCGGCTAGACTCAATATCTAGATTTTTTAAAATCGTCCATGCCAAAATAATAACTTCTGCATCTGCATATAAAGAGTCATCGCCGATCAACTCAACACCCATCTGTTCAAACTCAGCCGGACGTCCACCTTCACGTTTTTGAGCGCGGAAAACATTTGAATAATAGCCAAGTCGTACCGGCATCTTTTCTTTTAGTAGCTTAGATGCAGCGACGCGTGCAATGGGTGAAGTCATATCTGGACGTAATACCAAGGTTTCACCTTGGCTGTCTAGTAATTTAAACAACGCATTATCAGCAATTGCTGAAATTTTACCGATGGTTTCGTAATATTCTAAAGTAGGTGTTTGCAGCAAATCATAGCCTGCCTGTTGAATAATAGACGTTCCATTTGTACGGAGTTCCGCTTTCTTTTTTGCGATAAATGGGAAATCATCTCTCATGCCTAGTGGTTTCTCGAACATTTGTATAGTCATTTATAAAACTCCCTAATATTGGTTATTTCACTTTAGTTCGCTAATGTGATGAAGTAATATTTATTTTAGCGCATTGTTCCATCTACCGTCAAGAGATATACTCGAAAAAAATCCTGAAAGCAATCGTTGCTTTCAGGATTTTGCTTGGCGCTCTGCCATTTGTTCAGCTGTATAAATAATATTCATCGGATTTCCGCCGACAAAAGCTCCAGCTGGCACATCTTTATGGACGAGCGTGGCAGCGGAAACAATTGCGCCGTTTCCAATCGTGATGCCGGGCAAAATCGTAGTGTTTGCTCCAATCATGACGCGGTTTCCGATAACTACGTCGCCAAGTCGATATTCATCTATTAAATATTCATGTGCAAGAATCGTTGTATTGTAACCGATTACGGTGTTTTCTCCAACCGTTATTTTCTCCGGAAACATAACATCCGGCATGACCATCAACGCAAAAGATGAGTGTTTTCCAATTTTCATATGGAGAAACGTTTTATACAGCCAATTTTTCATAGGCAAAAACGGCGTATATCTAGCCGTTTGAATCACTAGAAAATTCTTGGCAACTTTCCAGAATGGCACTGTTTTGTAAATATGCCAAAGTGAATTCGGCCCTTCCACAAAATGCCGTTGTGTGTCTCTCATTTTACAGCCTCTTTAGTTAATTCCAGTAAATCACTAATATGCTGCAACATAAAGTCCGGATTAAAACTGGCTAAGAATTCTTCTCCTTTTGCAGACCACGCCACGCCCGCAGTTCGAACTCCCGCATTTTTACCACCTTCGATATCGTGGGAATTGTCACCAATCATTAAGGCTTCATCGTGAGACGCACCTAATTGCTCTAATGCCAAATGCAAGGGCTCTGGATTTGGTTTTGGGTTTGTGACATGATCCAGACCAACCAACACATCAAAAACATCGTTAACACCCATTAGCTTCAAGCCATGACGTATTGTGTCACTTCTTTTTGTCGAGACAATTGCCATTTTCATTCCTTGCGCTTTCAGTAAACGTAAGGTTTCTGCGACGCCATCATATTCTTCGACTAGTTCATCGTGCAACGTACGATTGAGCGCGCGGTATTGAACAGTCAGCTCTTCCACGCGGTCCGGGTCAATCGCTGCAAATGTTTGTGTTAACGATGGGCCGATAAAATCCAGTGCATCTTGACGATCAAAGCGACCAGGATAATGTTCACCAAGGACGGCTAAGAAAGTTTGAATGATTAATTCATTGGTATCGAGCAAAGTTCCGTCAAAATCGAATAATAGCGTATTTATTTTTTTTGCAGTCATGTTGAAATCACTTCCTTTTGTTTTTCTTCCGCTCTACGCCACATATAAGAAACAAAGACCGTTAGTACTAATGCCGTAACGATTCGGATTAACAATAGCGGCCAGATTGGAATACCTAATGGAATAAAAATTAATGTGTCTTCCACTACCGCATGACAAGCAACGAGAAAGATAAATACCAGTGTCGCATCCTTTTTACTAACGCCATCTTCTCGTACAGCTTGAATCATCACACCCGCTCCCATAGCGAGTCCGAAAACCAGTCCTGAAGCAAGTGTTAACGAAGCGTTTTTCTGAACACCCAATAAACGAGTTAAAGGTCCGAGCAGATTGGATATTTTTTGAAGGTATCGTTTATCTTTTAAAATTTGAATCATAATCATTAATGGAATAACAATCATCGCCAGCTGAAGAACACCAAACGAAGCTTTTTCAAGTCCGATTAGCATAACCCCAATCCAACTCTCAGGAACAGCTGATGCTTCAGGCGCAAAACCGTATTGCGCCATCTCGCTGCCACCTTTCCAAAAGACATTAATGATAATAGCAGATAACGCAGCTAGACCAAAGCGGACAACTAAAACGATCCACAGCTTGACACCAACTTTTAGCGCTACGCCAGTTTCAATAAAAATATTATGTGAAAAGGATAGCATGACGGCCAAGATAAAAACTTCTTTAACCGTTAAATCTAATGATAGGATGCCGGCAATTCCAGCATAAAGATTAAGCGCATTACCGAGAACCAGTGGAATTGCCGCATCGCCGCTTAATCCGAACAAGCCCATAACGGGTGATACTAAATCGATAACAAAAGGCAAAACCGGTGTGTATTGAAGCATGGTGACGAGCAAAGTGATAGGGAAAATGATTTTCCCTAATGACCAAGTCGTTTTCAACCCTGCCTTCAAACCATTTTTCAGTGTCGACATCTGATCGCTCTTTTCCTAATTAGTTATCCTTATAATGAGGTGGGTTTTTAATTGTGACACGACGGTATACGATGAATACAACAGCGATGACAATAGCCAATACTGACACTAGTTGTGCAGCACGAAGTTCACCGATTACATACAGGCTATCTGTGCGCATTCCTTCGATATAGAAGCGGCCAACAGAATACCAAATCATATAGAAGAAAAACATTTCACCACGTACTAGATTTACTTTTCGTAGTAGCAACAAAAGAATAATTCCCACTAAACTCCACATAGATTCATACAAGAAAGTTGGATGGTAATAAGCCCCGTCTATGTACATGTGATTGATGATCCAATCAGGGATAAACAGATTTTCAAGGAAAGTCCGTGACACTTCTCCGCCATGTGCTTCTTGGTTGATAAAATTACCCCAACGACCAATGGCTTGTCCGATTAAGATACTTGGTGCTAATATATCCGCCACTTTCAGAAATGACGTATTACGCTTTTTGGTAAACAGATAAGCGACAATAACAGATGCAATCAAGGCACCATGTATCGCAATTCCACCGTTCCAAATAGCGATAATTTGACTAGGATTGTCTTTGTAATGTTCCCACTCGAACGCTACGTAATAAATACGTGCGCCAACAATCGCCAGCGGTACCGCCCAAATTAGTAAATCAGTTAAAAATTCAGTATGCAGTCCTCGCTTAACCATTTCACGCTGGCCTACCAAAAAGGCGATGATAATACCAACAGCGATAATAACACCGTACCATTGAACCGAAATCGGACCGAGTGAAAAAGCGGTCGGATCTATTGAAGCTAATATTGCAAACATGTCGTGCACCTTCCCATTCGCTTAGTTTGTATCTTGTGCAATCACGTCATCCAGACGCTTCGAAAACTCTTCGGCGGCGTTAACGCCCATTCGTTTCAAACGATAGTTCATCGCGGCAACTTCGATAATAACCGATAAGTTACGACCTGGACGAACAGGAATTGTTAGTTTCGTCAATTGTGTATCAATAATCTTCATTTTTTCTTCTTCTAGTCCTAATCGATCGTAGGTTTTGTCTTGATCCCAGATTTCTAAATCAATGACCAAAGAAATCCGTTTAAATGTGCGAACAGCGCTCGCACCAAATAAGGTCATGATATCGATAATACCGACTCCACGAATTTCGAGCAAATGCTCAATTAGTTTAGGTGCAGATCCTACTAATGTATTTTCACCTTCTTGATGAATTTCTACACAGTCATCGGCAACTAAGCGGTGACCTTTTTTGACAAGTTCTAAAGCTGTCTCGCTTTTACCAACACCACTTTTTCCCGTCAGTAACACTCCAACACCGTATATATCTACAAGAACGCCATGGATTGCCGTCGTAGGAGCTAACTGACTTTCTAAAAAGTTCGTCAGCAAACTCGAAAACCGAGTCGTTGACATTGGAGTCGTCATGACTGGCACATGCCGATTGCTTGAAGCAGCGATCAATTCTTCTGGAACTGGTACACCATGCGAAACAATAATTGCTGGCGTGTCGTCTGTGCATAGCTTCATCATACGATCTAATCGTTCTTTAGGTGATAGCATAGAAAAAAAAGAAAGCTCGGTTTTGCCGAGCAATTGCACACGATTTGCTGGATAATGGGTGAAATAACCGGCCATTTCCAACCCTGGTCTTGAAATATCGCTAATGGGGATATGACGGCCAATGCCTTCTTCTCCACTAATTAATTCCAAGTCGAACGTCTTCATCACTTGTTTTGTCGTTACTTGTCCCATTTGGTATTCCTCACTTCCTATCCACACATTATTTTGAATTTTCATCAAAACAATTATTTTTATATGCGGTTTGCTTTTATTTTAACATGGAAACTATATATTTGAAGATTTTTGTCCCCTTTGTCATGTTTCCTTCCTATATAGATTGCAAAAGGAGGTCTATCCCAATGAAGATTATGATTGATGCCGGACATGGCCCAGATACACCTGGAAAGCGCTCACCCGATGGCAAATTGAGAGAATTCCATTTTAACGTGGCCGTAGCAGAAGAAGTTAAAAAGCGATTGGTACTGGATGGACATATTGTCTTTTTCAGCCATCAACATGACTTTGATGTTCCATTACACGAACGCACGAATCTAGCAAATCGTATGAAGGCAGATGTATTCGTCTCGATTCACGCCAACGCAGTGGGGCATACATTTAACTCTACAAATGGCCTAGAAACGTTTACCTATAACCACCCTCAGCCTGCTACACACATGCTAGCATCTGCAGTCCAACAGTCACTAATACAAGTAACTGGACGAAAAAATCGCGGGATTAAACAAGCAGATTTCGCCGTACTTCGGGATACCCATATGCCAGCTATTCTGGTAGAATGCGGCTTTATGACACACAAGGAAGAAGTCGAATTACTTAAGTCAGCTGCTTACCGAAAACGCTGCGCACAAGGAATCTGTTTCGGTATCGCTTGTTTTGAAGCAAGTCGGTAAAGGGGTAACTTTACACTTATATGAAAACGGGGCTGTCTCAAAAGGTCATGAACTAAGACTTTTGAGTGCAGCCTCTTTTTCTTGCAACAGAACAGGCCGCTTTTCGCGGGCACAGTCTCAACCGGTTGAACCATCTTAACCACACATTGTTTCCATTCCCATCAACCCCTTTAAAACTTTAAAAAGTGCATTTCTGTAAACTGAAAGTACAGGCCAAAGTAGCTCTTAAAGTGGCATCGATAACGCAAAATCACAATAGAAAGTGTGTTCTTCTATAAAGGAAAATTAATCATTCCCAAGAATTCACCTCTGGAACCTTGAAAAAGTAAACCGAGTTCGGAATTGTGAGGCGCGATTCAAAAAAACAGACAGAGAAAAAGATACTTTTTCTCTGTCTGTTTTATTTTAAAGACTTATGGGACACTCCCTTTTTTATAATTGCATATAAATTCTGTTAAACTAGAGATAAAGAGGTGACAACATGAACAAAACGATTGGAATTCTTGCGCATGTCGATGCCGGTAAGACTACTTTTTCAGAACAACTGTTATATCATACGAAAAGTATTCGGCAGCGCGGGCGAGTCGACCACCAAAATGCTTTTCTCGATAGCCACACCATTGAAAAAACCCGAGGCATAACAATTTTTGCTGATCAGGCAACCTTTACACTAAATGATTCTACTTATTTTCTTATTGACACACCGGGTCACGTTGATTTTTCCCCAGAAATGGAGCGGTCAATTCAAGTAATGGATTACGCCGTTATTATCATTAGTGCAGTTGATGGCATTGAAGGGCATACTGAAACTGTTTGGCAGCTTCTTCAAAAACATAAGATTCCGGTCTTTTTCTTCGTTAATAAAACAGATCGCGAAGGAGCAGATGCCGTTCAAGTTTTAGCAGACATTCGCTTGAATTTTTCCGAAGATGTCTGTAACCTAACAAATAACTTTCATAATGGTGAGTTGAGCGAAAGTCTCATTGAATTTATTGCTGAACGAGACGAAGAATTGCTGATGCAGTATGTCGAGACTGGTTTTGATAAAAAAACCTGGATAGAGGCTTTTCAGCGGTTGATTGCAACTAACCAGATTTTCCCTTGTGCTAGTGGCTCTGCTTTACAAGATATCGGCATCTTAGATTTCCTGCTCCAACTTGATCAATTAACGACTAGTGCTTATTCAGAAGATCATGCATTTGGTGCACGAATTTATAAAATTCGGCACGATGACAATGGCAATCGAATCTGTTTTTTAAAAGCGTTTAGCGGGACTTTACAGGTTCGTGACAAACTCGTTTATGGTCCTAATCAGCTTGAAGAAAAAGTGACGCAAATCCGCAATTATAATGGCAACAAATTTAAACTGGTTGAACAAGCAAGGGCAGGCGAACTTTTTGCGATAGCGGGATTGACAGAGGCTCTGGTCGGTGATGTCATTGGGAATTATGCTACTGACAACCAATCTGAAGTAGTGCCAACATTAAAATCAATTGTCCTTTTTGATGCGTCTCTCCCTGCAAAAGAAGTACTATTAAGTTTCCAAATTCTCGGTGCTGAAGACCCTTCTTTGTCGGTTTTTTGGAACGAGTATTTCCAGCATATCCAAATTCAAGTAATGGGTATTATTCAATTAGAAGTTCTCGAACAAGTAGTTCTAGAACGGTTTGGCCACCACGTCCAGTTTGGGGAACCTGAAATTCTCTATAAAGAAACGATTAACTTACCCGTTATGGGCTATGGCCATTTCGAACCTCTTCGCCATTATGCTGAAGTTCATTTGAAGCTAGAGCCGGGTGAGCGTGGCAGCGGCTTACAGGTAGACAACGTCTGCCATGCTCACGCTTTATCTGTCGGAAATCAGAACCTCATCTTGCATCACCTTAACGAGCGCGACCATCATGGCTTACTAACTGGTTCTCCTTTGACCGATGTTAAAGCAACGCTTGTAACTGGACGTGGTCACAACGAGCACACCTCTGGGGGTGATTTCCGGGAAGCAACTTTTCGAGCGCTTCGGCAAGGACTTGAACAAGCACAAAACCGTCTACTTGAACCCATGTACCGTTTTAAAATCAAAGTAAGTTTAGAGCAAATGGGAAAAGTATTATCGGATGTTCAGCAAGCACATGGTAGTTTTAATGCTCCTGAAACCATTGGTAGCAAAACGATCATCGAAGGTCGTGTACCCGTAGCGACATTTATGAAATACAGCACAGAATTTGCTGCGCTTACCCACGGCAAAGGCGCACTTAGTTTACTATTTGATGGTTATGACTTCTGCCATAATGAAGAACAAGTAATCAACCGGATTGGCTATGATAAAAACACTGATCCTCTTTATACATCCACTTCTATTTTTTGCGCAAAAGGCAAAGGTTATAAAGTTTCTTGGGACGAAGCAGAAAAAGCTATGCATTGTTTGTGAAACCTATCTGCATGAAGGAGGAATGGGCTATGTACGAACAAAAAACAAAAGAAACCGATGCCGACGTTATTGAATTTATCGAATCTGTCGATCACCCAAAAAAACGTCAAGATGCTTATAAGTTACTGGAACTATTTGAAAAAGCGAGCGGTCACTCCGCAAAAATGTGGGGACCCAGTATTATTGGCTTTGGCTCTTACCATTATGTTTATAAAACCGGACACGAAGGCGATGCGCCACTTGTCGGTTTTTCTCCACGCAAAGCGAAGATTAGTTTGTATGTTGCAACTGGTGATGAAAATCGCGGTCCTCTACTCGAGAAATTCGGCAAGCATACAAGTGGAAAAGCCTGTATTTATATTAATAAAACCGAAGACATCGACCTTGATGTCCTTCAGCAATTGATCCAACAATCCATCAGCTTTCTTCAAAGTTTGTATCCACCTCTAAAATAATAATGTAGTTTCGTCACCTAAAATCGTTAAAAAGCCGGCACAGGAAATCTGTGTCGGCTTTTTGTTTTATCTATTATTTAGTCGATTGTTAAATAGCGTAGCAAGACAGAACCTGTTTTGGTTTCTCCATAGACTAATAACGGAGCTGCAGCTGGTTCAGTTCCTTGCTTTGAAAAACGTATCGATTTTTGCATGAATTGTCCTTGTTCGTGCGTAGAATCGATATCCGATAGTAAGACATCTATTTTGCCCAAGTTTGACGAAACTTCACCTTTTAACGGCAAATGAGCTGGAATATAAATTTCTACATTGCCTGCCAACGTTTTCGTTTCAAGTTTGCGAGCTTCTTTGCATCTTGTTGTAGCGACAATATTGCCGTTTAATGATTTAGTAACGATTGTTTGAATATCGCCATCAATATAAATGCGGCCATTTAACGTCTCTGCTTCCACTACTTTCCCTTTTGCTTCCTGAACATGAATAGCACCATTAGCCGTTTCTAGTTCAGCATCATCAAACTCTACATTTTTCAAATCCACTTTACCATTTGCTGTTTTCACTTTTATCAATGCAGCATTCATGCGTTTCATTGTGAATCCACCATTGAATAAGCGAGCTGTAATATGTTGATAGGAAGCTTCTGGAACATACAGGATCACATTTACTTGCGTTGTTTTCAAATCACTGATGACACGTAACTTTTGATCGTCGGCAATAAAAACAAACTTATCAAGAAAATCTTCTTTCGCTTGTGTTGCTGACTCTGAACGATATGCTTTAACGTTGCATTCTGCACGTAGCAAGCCGTCTTGAGATGGGAAAATTTCCAGCTGACCATTTGCGATATCCGCAACGATGGTGTTCAAGTCTGTCATATTTTCTGTAAATGTATGAGTAAACTGAACTGCTTCCCCGAATGGCGAGTCAAATTCCATCGTTTTTAACTTGCCAACAGACGACTGCATAAAGTCCATCATTCGTGTACCCAAATCATTAAAGTCTCGTGACACATTTTTGGAAACGTTTTTGGAAACGTTCTTTGAAAAATCTTTGGATACTTTTTTAACAATATCTTCTGGTCTAAAAAATCCACGTTTGCTAGGTTTGTCTCTTTGGTTGCTACGGCCATAATTTGACTCGTTCGACGATGAACTACTACCATCAATTGCCCGCAGCAACTCAACTGCTTCACGTGCTGAAATCGTACCATTCTCAACCATATCCAAAATGCGTTCTTTTTCACTTTGCATGTATTGCGGCCTCCTCTTTGTCTGAATGCCGATAAGTAAATCCTTACCCTTACAAACAGATGGTTCTTCTTCTTCTATGTTGATACGTTTACTAGCAGAAAAAGTTTCATTTAACTGTTTTTTTCTTGCGACTTGCACCTTTGACGACTGCATCCATACGTGCCCGGTCGCGCTCCAGTACTGGTTTCAAGTACTTTCCGGTATAAGAATTTTCAACAGCGGCGATTTCCTCGGGAGTACCTGTAGCTAAGATCATGCCGCCTTTATCTCCACCTTCGGGACCTAAATCAATAATATAATCCGCCGTCTTAATGACATCTAAATTATGTTCAATAGTCAGTACTGTATCGCCATTTTCTACAAGCCGCTGCAGAACGACCAATAACCGAGAAATATCATCTGCATGCAGACCTGTAGTCGGTTCGTCCAGAATGTAAAAGGACTTACCATTTGAACGTTTGTGAAGCTCAGATGCTAACTTAACGCGCTGCGCTTCTCCGCCGGATAAGGTAGTCGCAGGTTGGCCAAGCTTAATATATCCCAACCCTACATCGACAATCGTCTTTAGCTTGCGATTGATCTTTGGAATGTTTTCAAAAAATGCGTAGCCATCTTCCACTGTCATCGCAAGAACATCCGCAATGCTTTTGTTTTTATACTTCACTTCCAATGTTTCCCGGTTGTAACGTTTACCATGGCAAATTTCGCACGGCACATAGACATCCGGTAAGAAATGCATTTCTATTTTTATAATACCATCTCCACGGCAAGCTTCACAGCGACCGCCCTTGACGTTGAAACTAAACCGGCCTTTTTTGTAGCCACGAACTTTTGCTTCGTTCGTTGTGGCGTAAACATCACGGATATCATCGAAAACACCTGTGTAGGTTGCTGGGTTTGAACGTGGCGTCCGACCAATTGGGGACTGGTCAATATCGATAACTTTTTCCAATTCTTCAGTTCCTTCAATTAGATCAAAATGTCCTGGTTTGGCTTTCGCACGATTCAATCTATGAGCCAATGTTTTGTACAGAATTTCGTTAATGAGCGTACTTTTACCTGATCCTGAAACCCCGGTCACTGCTGTAAATAAACCGAGTGGAATATCGACATCTACTTTTTTCAAGTTGTTTTGATTCGCACCGCGGATTGAGATTTTCCGGTCGCTTGGTACTCTTCGCTCAGCAGGCACGGGAATAAATTTCTTGCCGCTTAAGTATTGACCCGTTAATGATTTTTTATTTTTCATTACTTTTTCAGGTGTTCCTGCAGCAATAATTTCTCCACCATGCGCTCCTGCTCCCGGTCCAACATCAATCAAATAATCAGCAGCTAACATCGTATCTTCGTCGTGCTCTACGACAATTAAGGTATTGCCAATATCTCGCATACTTTTCAAAGTCTCAATCAATCGATCATTATCTCGTTGATGAAGACCTATGGACGGTTCATCGAGTATATAAAGTACACCGGTAAGTCTTGATCCGATTTGAGTTGCTAGGCGGATTCGCTGCGCCTCTCCTCCGGATAAAGTTCCCGATGCACGACTTAACGTTAAGTAATCCAGTCCAACATTGATCAAAAAACCAATGCGTTCTTGAATTTCCCGTAAAATCAGTTTGGCAATTTGCATATCTTTTTCTGACAATACGAGCTGATCGAAAAACTGATTGGCTTCGACAATCGAAAATTCAGCGACGGTTCCGATATGAAGACCATTTACTTTCACTGACAGCGATTCAGGCTTTAGACGATAGCCTTCACAAACTGTGCAACTTTGCTGACCCATGTATTTTTCCATTTGGTCACGGATATAATCTGAAGATGTCTCACGATAACGACGGTCCACATTGGAAAGGACACCTTCAAAATTAATGTGATTGTCTCGAATTTGACCATAGTCATTTTCATAACGGAAACGAATTTTATCGTTTCCAGAACCGCGTAAAATAATGTTAATATGCTCTTCTGGCAATTCACTTACTGGAATGTCCATATCAATTTTATAATGCTGACAAACCGCTTTTAGAAGTTGCGGATAATATTGCGAACTGGTTGGTTGCCAAGGAACAATTGCTCCTTTGTTCAACGTGGCAGTCCAATCTGGAATGACCAATTCAGGATCAACTTCTAGCTTTATCCCTAAACCGTCGCATTCTGGACATGCACCAAAAGGTGAGTTAAACGAAAACATTCTCGGTTCAAGCTCACCAATAGAAAATCCACAAATCGGGCAGGCATGATGCTCACTAAACAGCAATTCTTCTTGCTCCATCACATCTACTAAAACACGGCCTTCTGCTAGCCGAAGGGCTGATTCTAAAGAATCACTTAGACGTGGCGCAATGCCCTCTTTAATGATGATGCGATCAATAACAACTTCAATGTTATGCTTTTTATTTTTATCTAATGCAATGTCGTCATCGAGATCAATTAGTTCCCCGTCCACGCGCACCCGGACATACCCTTGCTTTTTAATGTCCTCAAGTAACTTGACGTGAGTTCCTTTTCGACCAGAAACAATTGGAGCTAAAATTTGCATTTTGGTACGTTCCGGGTATTCCACGATGCGATCTACCATTTGTTCAATGGTTTGAGAAGAAATTTCTATACCATGATTTGGACAAATCGGCTTACCAATCCGTGCATACATGAGCCGCATGTAATCATAGATTTCCGTAACTGTCGCTACTGTAGAACGCGGATTTTTACTCGTGGTCTTTTGATCAATCGAAATAGCCGGTGACAATCCTTCAATTAAATCAACGTCAGGCTTATCCATTTGTCCTAAAAACTGGCGTGCATAAGCAGACAACGATTCAACATATCGCCGCTGTCCTTCCGCATAAATCGTATCAAATGCAAGCGAAGATTTACCGGATCCTGACAGTCCAGTCATAACCACAAGCTTGTCACGTGGAATTACCACATCAATGTTTTTTAGATTATTTGCACGCGCGCCTTGTATACGTATTTCCTGATTTCTCAACTTGCATCATCCTTCCGCTTTCAATTCAAGAACTGTATCACGCAGTTCTGCGGCACGTTCGAAATCGAGTGCTTTTGCCGCCTCTTTCATTTCTGTCTCTAGCAAACTGATCAGCTTTACGCGCTCTTCTTTTTTGAGTTTTTTGCCTGATACTGCTTTAGAGATGTATTCCTCTGACTCTTCTGCTGCATTGGTCGCACGAATGACGTCACGGATTTTCTTCTGTATCGTAATCGGCGTTACGCCATGTTCTTCATTGTATTCAGCTTGAATGGTCCGACGTCGCGTCGTCTCATCCATCGCTCTTTGCATGGAATCTGTTATTCTGTCTGCATACATAATGACACGACCATTTGAATTTCTAGCTGCCCGGCCCATCGTTTGAATCAATGCCCGTTCAGAACGCAAGAACCCTTCTTTATCAGCATCTAAAATGGTGACTAGTGAAACTTCTGGAATATCCAATCCTTCACGTAGCAAGTTAATGCCCACCAATACATCGTAAACGCCCATCCGCAACTCTCGAATAATTTCAATACGTTCAAGTGTTTTAATCTCCGAGTGCAAATAATTCACTTTGATACCGGCATCTTTTAGGTAAGCTGTTAAATCTTCCGACATTTTCTTTGTCAACGTCGTTACTAGTACACGCTCATTGACTTCCGCACGTTTGCGGATTTCATCCATCAAGTCATCTATTTGGCCTTCAATTGGACGAATCTCAATTGTTGGATCTAATAGACCTGTCGGACGAATGATTTGTTCAACCATTTCTGGGGTATGTTCCAATTCGTAAGGACCTGGTGTTGCGGATACAAAGACCGCTTGGCTAATATGCTTTTCAAATTCATCAAAAGTTAACGGTCGATTATCCATAGCAGAAGGCAAGCGGAAACCATGATCAACTAGTACTTTTTTACGTGCTTGGTCACCATTGAACATGCCTCTTACTTGCGGTAAGGTTACGTGACTTTCATCCACTACTAGTAGAAAATCTTCTGGAAAATAATCAATTAACGTATACGGTTGAGCCCCCGCAGGACGCAGAGTTAAATGACGGGAGTAGTTTTCAATACCCGAACAAAAACCCATCTCTCGCATCATTTCCAAATCGTAGCGCGTTCGTTGCTCAAGTCTTTGCGCTTCTAGTAATTTGTCTTCTGCACGCATTTCTTTTAAACGTTCCTCTAATTCTATTTCAATATTTTCAATTGCTTTAACCATCTTATCTTCGCGTGTAACAAAGTGAGATGCTGGAAAAATTGCTACATGGTCACGTTCACCGATAATTTCACCTGTTAACGCATCGACTTCGCGAATTCGATCAATTTCATCGCCAAAAAATTCAACGCGTAAACATCTTTCGTCGCGGGATGCTGGGAAAATCTCCACTACGTCTCCACGAACACGGAATGTTCCACGAATAAAATTAATATCATTGCGCTCATATTGAACGTCAACTAACTTTCTCAATAGCTGATTGCGTTCAATTTCCATTCCTTTTCGAAGGGAAACCACGAGTTCTCTGTACTCTTTTGGCGAACCAAGACCATAGATGCATGAAACGGACGCAATAACGATAACATCATCCCGTTCAAATAACGAACTCGTGGCAGAATGGCGTAATTTATCAATTTCATCATTTATACTTGCATCCTTTTCGATAAATGTATCTGATTGAGGCACATAAGCTTCTGGCTGATAATAGTCATAATAACTAACAAAATACTCAACTGCATTATCGGGGAAAAATTCCTTGAATTCGCTATAAAGCTGGCCTGCCAATGTTTTATTGTGGGCCATAACTAATGTTGGTTTTTTAACTTGCTGGATGACGTTTGACATCGTGTAGGTTTTCCCTGTACCAGTGGCACCTAATAAGGTCTGGCAGCGTTTGCCACTAATGATGCCTTGTGTCAGTTCAGCAATAGCCTGAGGCTGATCGCCAGCGGGTTCGTAAGGGGCTTGAAGATTAAATTCCTGTTTCATAGCAAGGCGTCCTCCCATTCTTTCAATACTTCTACTTTAACATATGCCCTAAAAAACCCCTAACAAAAAGCGAACGTATGTTTTTTATGTGAAGATACTCAAAAAATAACCGAATTTACTTTTTATTAGACACAGAAAAAAGAGGAATTAGATTAGCTCTAAATCCCCTTTTTACGGCCATTCTTAGGCAGCTATTTATTCAGTTTCTTCGTAATTTAAAGTTTGCAATTGTGCAGTATATCTGGTGAACGCTTTTTGATCATGATTGTCCAAGGCTTCATCGATGAGTGTCATCAGCTGTTCTTCTTGCTGGGAGCGGTGAACATGCTTTAAGAACAAATCCAAGTAAATATCATTCAGCAGCTTTTCCGCTTCCGTAATTTTTTTTGTTTGAGCCATTGCCTTCATGAAATCAGCATAAGAATAATAGTTTTCCATTCTACTTCACCCCGAATGCTTTTCATTAGTATACATGACACGAATAGAATAAATCAATATTTATTTGAAAATTATGATTAAATAGAAAAAATTTTATTTTCAATCTAATGCATATTGCAGAATTTCCATTTTTTATTATAATAAGGTATGTAAAGTAAATTTAGGGGGTTTTTCTTCATGAGTAAAAAGAATCATCGGCCGTCATCATATACTATTTGTACGAACACCTATGCTCTTTTACCTTATCCAGATGGTCATCGAACGTGGACGCGTGTCATTGAAAATCGCAGCGAGCTTGTCGTTGAAGAAGCTGTTTACAAAACAGTTACAACATCTTGTCGGTTTTATCGCGCTTCTTTAGAAAGTGCTACACTCTACGCTCAAAAAGCAGTTGGCGTAAAGCATAAGCCCCCGGTTATTATTGGCGAGTATTATGGCAATCCGCTCATTTTCTTTCCGACTCACTCTCCAAAAAACAAAGAATGTGTGTGGTTTAATTACGATGCAATCGATTTGATAGAAAGTGACAGCAGCGGAAAAGGCAGCATTGTTTATTTAAGCAATAGTGAAACCGTTTGTTTGGATGTATCGCCTATCGCTTTGCGAAATCAGCATTCGTTTGC
Organism: Planococcus faecalis; assembly: GCF_002009235.1. Classification (NCBI taxonomy): domain Bacteria; kingdom Bacillati; phylum Bacillota; class Bacilli; order Caryophanales; family Caryophanaceae; genus Planococcus; species Planococcus faecalis. Next base: position 1,100,728 of record NZ_CP019401.1, on the reverse strand, counting down.
CGGTTCTCTCCGCCGCTATTTTAAGAAGGCGCAGCGTGTCCATAACCAACCGATGGCTTACGTAACAAAACGAACATTTCTGTCCCGCAAACAGCAGCCACTCGATTAGTTTTGAGGCTGTAAAAATTCTACTGGAAAAGAGTCTCTTCAATAATGATGTACAACTTTCTTGATTTATCGAGTATGATTGCGTAAGGAGCTCTGCTTCCCTCGCTTTTTACTACACAAGCTTTATTGCTCCACCCACTAGCTCCAGAAATACTCATGTTACCACCAGTCCTTATTTATACAAAAAAAAGTTGCCGACCCAAGTCAAAATGTCTGACTTGGGTCGGCAACTCTTTTTTTGTGGAATCTAGACTCTGGCTTAACTCTTCGGAATGTAAATCACCTTGTTGTGCGGCAAAGAACGCCGCTTGGAGCGCGTTTTTTCTTTTCTTATTTAATCGATCGGTAAGCCCACAGCGATCCTACGAAAAATACGGATGAGACCCACATGTACGGTTCGTTCCAAAACCAGACTGACACTGAAATTCCAACGAAAGAAATGATGGTGAAAATTCCAGCAAACATTCTTGATTGTAGATCACGACGGTACTCACGCTCTCGGCCATCTCGATTTTCAATGTAACGGCGGAGACGTTCAGGCTCTTCCAGGTAATTAATGACTTTTTGCGGAAAGATTCGCAGTGGCCCCGTTGCATTCAATACCCAGCGTAGAATATCTTCTTTTCCGAAGATTCCTTTGCCTTCCTTCTGCGAAGCTGCCCACTCCAATATTCGAGGACGGGCAAGTGCTAATAAATCTACTTTTGGATCTAATACGTGCAAGACGCCAACAAAAATAGAAACAGCACGACCAAAAAAAGCAAATTCTGCCGGCAATTGAACCGGTTGGGTTCGAACGATTTCTTGCATGTCAGTAAGAATCCGCTCAACAACAAAACTATCCATCTGTGACAGTTCGTTCGATTCATAAGCTGCGACTAGCCGTGAAATGGCATCTCCTAAAATGGCGCGATCCGCCTGCGGCAATAAGAAACGCAAATCTTCTAGTGCATCTAATACTTGATCATAATTTTTAAAAATAATTCCTTCTGCTGCACGTAACACTGCTTGAGAATCTTTTGGTGTTATATTGCCAATCATCCCAAAATCAATTAAGACAATGCCACCATCCGGTTCTAATAAGATGTTTCCTCCATGAGGGTCTGCGTGAAATTGTCCACCGTATAAAACTTGTTCTAAAAACAAAATAAACAAGCGCTCTGAAATTTCATGACGATCTAACTCATTCTTTTCAATAAATGCTAAATCTGTAATACGTGCTCCTTCAATCCATTCCATAACTAATACACGACGTGTCGTGTATTCATCGAAATACAACGGAATGCGAACGCCTTCCATTGCGTCAAAGCGATCGGCAAAAGCGCGACCATTTTGAAGCTCTCCCAAGAAGTTCAACTCTGCGCCAATGGTTTCAGTCATTTCTATATACAATAAGTTAAAATCAATTTGTTTTGTGAACGGCGTAAATTTTTCAGCCAACCAAATGACTATGCGAATGGCCTTAAAGTCTGCGCGTAAAATACGATCTGTTCCCGGCCGCTGAACTTTCACAGCAACCTCTACACCATTTTTCAATACCGCTTTATACACTTCACCAATAGAAGCTGAAGCGACAGCCGAATCAGATAAGTTATCTAAATAATCGGTGTGAACGGTATTCCACTCTTGCTCTAACACCGAAACGATGCTATTTCTTGAAACAGATGGCACACGATCTGTTAATCCTTCTAGTTCCGCAAGAAATGAGGGCGGCATAATATCTGCTCGTGTCGACAGGAACTGACCTAACTTAATCATTAGCCCACCTAGTTTTAAGGCGAGATTTTTGTATTCTTTTGCTTGTTTGGTGATCATTTCATTCCATCTTTTTTCAACTAGCGGAGTCCATTTTCCACGATTTCGCTTTTGGAAAAACGTCACTTGCAAAAAGATTTTAACTGCTAGCCAAACAATCCGGAAGATACGGATAAACGTAATTTTATTCATAAATGCAGTCCCTCCCATATTTTTCATTATAGAGTCTGATGGCGAAATAGTCCAAAAAGTGATATGTTTTTAATGGATGGCATGATACAAGGGGGATGGAAATGGACACAATTCATTATGAACAGCAAAACAATTTAGCTTTTATTACCTTAAATCGGCCCGATTCAATGAATGCCTTTAACTATGACATGCTTCTTGAACTTGGACAGGTCGTAGAAGCAATCCGCATCAACCCAGATATCCGTGTAGTGGTATTTACCGGCGCTGGAGAAAAGGCTTTTAGTGTGGGAGCAGATTTGAAAGAACGTAAAAACTTAACGGAACAGCATGTTAAACGCAATATCTTTAAAATTGGTGAAGTGTTCTCAACAATTGAGAATTTGCCGCAGCCTACCATCGCGATGATGAATGGTTTTGCCTTTGGAGGCGGAATGGAATTGGCACTTGCCTGCGATTTCCGCATTGCTGCAGACGATACATTGCTTGGTCTGACTGAAACCAGTCTCGGCATTATTCCAGGAGCTGGGGGGACGCAACGTTTACCTCGCTTAATTGGAGAAGCCAAAGCACTAGAACTGATTTTGACTGCTCGTCGTCTAAAATCAACTGAAGCACTGGCATATGGATTAGTAACACGTGTAGCAGCACGTGATGAGCTTGCCGACGTGACAGCGGCTTTTGCTGATGCGATTCTTGCCAATGGTCCAATTGCTCTTCAACAGGCAAAATTCGCCATCAAGAATGGCATGAATACGGATTTACAAACAGGCCTGCACATCGAACGCAAAGCCTATGAAATCACTATCCCCACAGAAGATCGAGTTGAAGCGCTAACTGCTTTTGGCGAAAAAAGAAAACCCATATTTAAAGGTAGATAAAAAAACGGAGCGGCTAAAAATAGCTGCTCCGTTTTTAATTTTCACACGTTATCTGCTAGCCAATTCACAATTTGTTCTAAACGAGCAATCCGGCGGTTTGGAGTGTCAGTACGTGATAAATCTGGAAAATGAACGAATGTTGTTGCGATATTCATGCTTTCCAACTTCAGAGTTACTTGCTCTGCGACTTCTTCACCCAGCACAGCTATGCGACTAACATCAATCCAGTCAGCCGATTCCATAGTATCCGTGATCGCGCTCAGAAGGTCTTTATAAGTAAAGTCCCGGCTTGCAGTCGCAAATTCCTGGCTATATCCTTGACTGCCGCTTGGATTGACGTAGAAAATGCCGAAACCGCTCGCTGCATAAAGTTGCAACTCCAGAGAAAAGGTATTGGCAAACATCTCAAGAGGGGTGTCATGAACTTTAATGATTAAGGGATAGTTCTGACCTTCCTCAAAACTAGCAGGTTTTATTAGCCAGCCATGAACCCCATCAATTGAACCTGTTGTAAAGGTAGTTTGTGCTTGGACCAACTCCGTATCTTCCATAAACTTTTGGTTAAACGAGGTCAACGCCTGATATTCACCGGTCGTAATCGTCAAACGATGAAGCTCTCCCGGTTGAATCGGATTGCTACTGGCTAAAACTGCATAGACGCCGTCTCGTGAAACATTGTAATCATACACATGTTCCATGTCAGGTGAAGCTGGGAAAATCATTCCATCAAGCGACGCAAAGTACAAGCGCACATCCCCCATCGTCGATACTTGGAAATACAAATGATCGTCTTTTGTCCAGACAACGGCAGGTGCAACTGCCTTCTTGTAATCACTAATTGCGTAATCACCAATAGGTGCATCCATCCCTTCCGTCAAACAAAAGCGAGTATTTGTTAGTAAGTCTGCGATATAAAGTTCAGTATGGGTTGCATCTCCGTAATAACGCATGCTACCGGCATAAGCGATTTTTGAATCGTCATGTGAAAAAGCGGCACCATTAAAATATCCTTGCTCTTCTGTCAGCATGGTTTGTTGCGCTGTTTTAGTATCGTACAAATAGAGAGGCTGATGAGGATTTTTTTGTAGATTGCCGGCCAAGCCAAAGACTATTTTTTCACCGTCATGCGAAACGGCTTTTAAATGATGATTGAAATTTCCTTGTGTCACAAATTCCACACTTTTCGATTTATGATCTACTAAGCCAATTTGACTGTAGCTTTGTGACTGCGTATCTTCTTTTTTCACTGCGGCATTAATCCAAATTTTTGTTCCGCAAGGTGCCCATTCGAATCGATCTACCCCATTCTCAAAACGGGTCAACCTGTTCATTTTTCCATCAGCGATTGATAATACAAACAATTGCTTTTCTTTTCCTCGATCGAATAAAAAAGCGACAGCTGTTCCATCAGTTGACCACCGCGGGGAAAGAACTCTTCCTGCGCCATTTGTCCACTGACTTTGTTGCCCCGTTTTTAAGTCGATATGATACAGATGCGTTGTGTACGTATTTTCCTTTTCGTCTATTTGCGTACGGACGAAAACTACTCTTTTTCCATCCGGTGAAATTTGAGGATCTGTCACTGAAATCAATTTCGTTAAATCGCTACTTTCTACTACTTTTTTCACCACTTTTTATACTCCTTTACGCGTTTATTGCTTGCCAATGAAAACTACCAGTTTTACCAATCAAAGTCTACCACAAACGACGATGCAGAAAGAATATAAGGTATGTGATAGCCATATAAAAAAGGCTCCGATTCAATCTCGGAACCTCTTTCTTATACTTAATCTGGCACTGCCTTATTTCTGCATCGCTTGGTCTTTTAGCGATCGCCGTAAAATTTTCCCAGTTGTATTCTTCGGCAACTCTTTAAGAACTTCAAACTGTCTTGGTACTTTGTATTTTGCTAAATGCTCTGTGCAATAAGCTTTAAGATCTTCTATAGAAACCGCTGGATCCTTTAATACTACATAAGCATTAACTTCTTCACCGAAGTCTGGATCCGGCAAACCGACAACTGCGGCTTCTAAGATTGCAGGATGAGCAAAAAGCACTTCTTCCACTTCTCGTGGATAAACGTTGTAACCGCCGACGATAATCATATCTTTTTTGCGGTCTACAATATAGAAGTACCCTTCTTCATCAACACGTGCTAAATCACCCGTATAAAGCCAGCCATCACGAATTGCTGAAGCTGTTTCTTCAGGCATTTTGTAATAACCTTTCATGACGTTCGGTCCACGAACAATCAATTCACCCACTTCGTTTGTTGCTACTTCTTCACCTAATTCGTTAACCACTTTGTTTTCTACATTGATAATGGAAGTACCAATTGAGCCCGCTTTACGCTCACGATCAATCGGGTTAAAGCACGTAACTGGTGATGCTTCAGATAAGCCATAGCCTTCTGAAATACGCACATTGAATTTGTCTTCGAAACTATGCAACAAAGCAACCGGCATTGCGGAACCTCCTGACACCGCAAGACGAACAGACGCAAAATCCGCTGGGTCAATGTCTGGCAATTGGTTCATAAAGTTAAACATAGTTGGTACGCCAGCAAAAACGCTTGCTTTGTGTGTTTTAATCGCATCAAACACTTCTTTTGGATGAAAGCGTGGAATCAAAACAATTGTCGCACCTTGTAATAATGGTGCGTTAACTACTACTGTTAATGCAAATACATGGAAAACTGGCAAAGTTGCTACTACCCGATCATTTCCACCAATTTGCAAATATGCTCCAACATCACGTGCGTTTGAATATAAATTCTGATGTGTCAGTAGTGCGCCTTTTGGCTTTCCAGTGGTACCCGATGTGTATAAAATGACGGCATTATCATCTTCTGCAACTTCTGCAAAAGTATTAGTTGCTGTTGAACGAGCCAACAGATTTGTAAATGAATACACCTTTTTTTGAACAGCTTCAGGCAATTTCATTATTTTCTCTTGTGTCGATGGATCTGTTTCACAAATAATATACGATTCTACAAAAGGCAGTGCTTGATGTGCTTTTTCTATGAGCGGAAGTAAGGCGTCTAATGCTACTACTACTTTTGCATCACTATCATTGACTATGTAAGCGATTTCATCCGGGCTATAAATAGGATTGATGGGGACACTTGTAGCTCCCAAGCGCATTGTGGCGTATAGTGCAATTAAAAAATGTGGCGTATTGCTTAAAAGAAGTGCAACATGATCGCCTTTTTTTACGCCTAAACTTTGTAAAGAATTAGCAAAAACAGCAACTGTTTGATCAAATTCACCATAGCTTGTATCTTTCCCCATAAAGCTATAAGCGACTTTTGCAGAATCCTGTTGTGAAATTTCATGAACACGTGTCATTAAATTCATCTTCATCCCTCTTTCGCGTTGAATGAATACTCATTCATATTTAAATCTATTTTTATTATAAAATAAATCTTCAGACAATACAACAGGCACCGTAAAATTACGGTGCCTGTAAGTGAGCGACATAGCGCCAACGAATCAAGAAAAAGTATAAAATTTGCGCCACTGTAAATCCGCCAAGCACAATGGACATTTCACCAAGAATCGACAACTCAGCAAATTCATCCCATACAACTTGCAACGAAATGAACGCAAATGCACTGTGAAGTAAAGCAAGTAACCACGGCAAAAAGAATTGAGGAATAAGTTGCCGGTTCACAATTTTCCCTAGCTCTTTGTCAGTCATTCCTAGACGAGTTAGCAATTTATATTGCTTACGATCCCGTTCAAGACCTGTATACAATTTAAAGTAGATAAAGCTCCCCGCTGCCAACAAAAAGACAGCTGCTACCATAACTCCGATAAACAACAACAAGGCAAAAGAAGATTTAAACCACCGATAATCGGCGCCAGGATTTTCAAAGAAAAAATTAACGTCACTAAAATTGGCAGTTTCCACTGCCTCATCAACTGTCGCCGTTAACCGATTGCCGATATTCATTGTTTCTGTCCAGTTTAATACATCAAAGGCATAGTAAGAGAAATCTGATTTTCCAGCTTCGTAGCCTAGTAGCGGTTGATCGATGGCTCGATAATCGGCGTCACTAACAACAATCGTATTGATGTTTAATGTATGAATTGGAAACACAACATGCGGATACGTTGAACGAAGCGATAAAGGCACATCACTTTCGAGCAATACGGTATCGACGCTAGCACTTTGCAACTCTTTTAAAGAATCTAATGAAAATGGTACAAATAGCCCTTCTCCTTGCTGCAATTGGGCTGGTTCAAAATCAAGCGCTGTTGCTAAGCGATTAAATTCGGACAGCGCTAAAATATCGACGTCGTTTCCAGTAGCCGCTGAGGTTTGACGTTTGACCGTCAATTCTACCATATCGTAGGATAATTGCTCATCTCTTAATTGGCTCGCTAGTCTGTCGATATGCTCTTCTTCCAACTCATTGTCGTCAAATGAAATATAAACAAGGCCTAATGGATTTGATTCACGGAAATCTCCTGTATAAGACATAAAAGACGCCAAAGTTCCGACTGTCAAAAAAGCTACCGTCGAAACGATAGTGACAATAAAAAACATTTGAGCACTGTCTTTTAATTTAACTGAAGCCTCGGCCAACGACACTAAGCGCGTTTTTTTCCAATATACAATCTTTTTTCGTTTGTATAGTTGCAGGGAAAAATGAAGTGTATGCGTGAAAAAGAGATACGTACCGAAAGTCGCAAGTGGCGGAACGATAAAAACCATTTGGTACACTGTTTGATCTGATACATTTGCCGCAAATGTATAGGCAGAAGCTAAAAAGACAATACCCATAATCGCTAGCACAGTAGAAGATTTCGACTCTTCCTCGACCTTCCAAAAGCCTTGCAACAAATCGACGATTCGCTTCGTCCGAATAAACCCGACGCTGACAAAGGATATAATGACAAACAGACTAGCGAATGCCGCAATCGTCAGCAAAAAGGGCTCCCATGAAACATAGAGGGGCAACGCATCTAATTCCATAATCTCTCGGCCGATCATAAAAAAGAATTTAGAAAACGCAAAACCGAAAACGATTCCAGTTACAGTTGAAATTGTTCCAATAATGAGCATTTCAAAAAAAATTAACTTATTCAGTTGCTTTTTCGACATTCCTAAATGCATCAACACGCCGAATTCCTTTGAACGTGCCTGTAAAAAAGCGCTCATCGAATAAAACAAGAAAAATAACGTAAAAATATACAACACTATTTCTGCAATCATCATGCCTCGTATAGCAAGCAGTTGCAATCCATCCTTGTCAAATATCGGATGAAAAATAAACATCGAGCAGACAAAAAACACCATGACAGAAAAGACGCTAGCTAAAAAGAACGCTGCGTAATTTCTTCGGTTACGGACAACGTTATGGTAAGCGAGTTGCCGAAAGGTCATTAACGGATCCTCCCAACAACGACAAAACATTTAAAATTCGCTGGTAAAATGTCTGGCGTCGTTCATCTCCATAAATTTCATTGAAGAACTCACCATCTTTGATAAACAGCACACGATCACAATAACTTGCTGCAATCGGATCATGCGTTACCATAATGATTGTCGTGTTATTGTCTTTAGCAACATTCGATAAAATTTCAAGTACGTCACGTGAAGATCTAGAATCTAAATTTCCCGTCGGTTCATCTGCCAAAATAAGTGCTGGCTGATGGATAAGCGCACGTCCAATAGCTGTTCTTTGCGCTTCTCCACCTGAAATTTCGTTTGGTTTTTTATGAAGGATTGATGTCAATCCGAGACGTTTCGCAATTCGCAACACGCGACGTGCCATTTCATCAATCGGAACATAATCAAGCGTTAACGGCAAAACTAAATTTTCTTCAACCGTCAGCATCTGCAGTAGGTTAAAGTCTTGAAAAACAAAACCTAGTTGTCTTCTACGAAATAACGCCAATTCATTTTTATTCAACAAATGTGGATTGGTTCCGTCGATTAAAATCTCTCCAGAAGTTAACGAGTCAATTGTTGAAATCAAGTTTAGCAGCGTTGTTTTACCGCTCCCTGAAGGTCCCATTACTGCCAGAAATTCACCTTTTTCCACTGTGAAGCTCAACTGGTTCACTGCCCGGTGCGTCACTTTCCCCTCGTAGACCTTGGTCACTTCGTCGATTTTCACTACTGTCATCATTTTCCTCCTGTGTTGCAAAATCTTGGTTGAAGAATCGTACAGATACAGTTGTCCCTTCTCCTTGAACAGAAGAAATCGACAATTCATGACCCAGCTTCCCGCAAATTTCTTTTGCCAAGTACAAGCCCATTCCTGTGGATTCTCCAGTTTTCCGTCCATTTTCTCCAGTGAAGAACGCTTTAGTTATACGTGGTAAATCAGAAGAAGAAATACCGATTCCTTCGTCGCGAACTGTCAAGAGCGTATTGCCGTTCGAACATTCAGCAGCAATTAGTACTTTTTTATTCGGTTCAAATGTGTACTTAACCGCATTTGTTAAAAATTGACCCATGATAAATTTCATCCATTTTTGATCCGTTGCTACAACGTGCTCTTCTGCTATTGATATTTCGGGGTATACACGTTTTGAAATAAATAATCGTTTATTTTCTGTAACTACTTCACTGACTAAAGACCGTAAATTAATTTTTTCAATTTGCATATCTTGCTCAAATGTATCTAAACGTGCATTCATCAAAACTGTGTCCAGCCCTGCTTTTAAACGGTCCATTTCTTCATGAACACTTTTCTTATCAAGTTCCTGCTCTTCTTGAAGTAAGAGGTGCATAACCGATAAAGGAGTTTTCATTTGATGTACCCACTGGTTCATAAACTGCAAATGGCGGTTTTGAGAAGCATATAAAGATTGCACTTCATGCTGGTACAGTCGATATAATTTTTGCAGGTAGATTTCATTTTGTACTTGCTCAGGTGACTTCCCTTCACGCTGAAGCATATGTTCCATATTCTGTGGAGTGGCCAAAATACGTTGATAATATTGGTAACGTTTAACAAAGCGTGTCAAAAGAAACGAAATGACCAAAACTGTGCTAATGACGAATGAATAAATAGCTGTATCCACATTACGAAAACCATCTAGCCAGTACAGCAACATAATAAAAGCTACCAGCACAATTTGAAAGACGATGAATGCTGCGTGTTCTTTCAAAAATAATCGCCACATCATGCTTCCTCCTCGTGAAGCAATAGACGGTATCCCGCCCCTCTAACCGTTTCAATCGTAGACTTCACATTGTAATCAGCTAGTTTTTTACGAACTCTCGTCATGTTCACATTTAGCGTGTTCTCATCCACAAATGCCTGATCGTCCCATAATTCCTCAAGCAATTGCTCACGTGATACTACTTTCGGATAATTAGATAACAAGAGTTCCATAATTGTGCACTCTTTTTTTTGCAGCGGAATAACTTCAGCCTTTACATGCAGCTCCATTCGTTCCATATACAGTATGATGCGCCCCACTTTGACAGAGCGTTCTTCTTGTTTTGGTGCGTATTCTCCATAAGCTCTACGCAAATGGCTCCTTATTTTTGCAAGGACGATTTCATAATGGAAAGGTTTCGTAATGAAATCATCCCCACCATTTTCCAAAGCGAAAACTTGATCCATTTCACCTGAGCGAGCTGAGATGAAGAGGATTGGACACGTGCTTTGCTGCCTGAGCTGACGGCACCAATAATAGCCATCGTAAGAAGGCAGGTTAATATCCAGTAAAATCAAATGGGGATCAAAAGCTTCGAATTCTTCGATGATTTGATCAAAATCTTTTGCGGTCTCTACTTGGTAATGGTACTTCCTTAAAGTCTCTGCCAATAACTCCGCAATTTTCAAATCATCTTCTACTATGAAAACCCGTTGAACAGCCACATTGATTCCCCCTTTCCTTTTTCTTTCCATTTTAACAAAAGAGCCTGCATAAAAGCAGGCTCTCAGCAATTCTTAATAAATTAATTTTAAAAATTCATCTGTGGTGATGCCGCCCAGAAGTTTGGGGATGTCGATCCCTGAAATCGCTTCATCTAATGAGGCACGCTCGTATTTAGATCCAGCAATCGCCTGTTCGATTTCCGATACATCACCAACACCGAAAAAGTCTCCGTAAATATTGATATCTTGAACTATGCCCTTGTCTACTTGCAATCGGACATCAATACCACCAACTGGAAAACGATGAGAGTGCTTAATGTTGAACTTAGGTGACTTGCCGTAATTCCAATCCCAATTGCCGTAGCGCTCTTTCGACAATTCATGAATATTCTTCCAATCTTCGTCCGTTAATTCATAATAACGTACATTTTCTTCACCTTCAAAAATTGAATGTAAAATCGCATGACGGAATTCTGTCACAGTCATCGGCTCTTTCAAAAACTCAGAAATGTTCGCGACGCGACTCCGAATCGACTTGATGCCTTTTGATTCGATTTTTTCTTTACTAACTTTCAGCGCAGATACGACTTCATCAATCTGTGTATCAAACATCAATGTACCGTGGCTGAACATACGTCCTCTAGTTGAAAATTGTGCATTACCCGATACTTTCCGACCTTCTGCCATTAAATCATTGCGTCCAGAAAGCTCTGCGTTAACGCCAAGACTTTGCAATGCTTTTACAACAGGTTCAGTAAATTTACGGAAATTACGGAAGCTGTTGCCGTCATCAACTGTAATAAAGCTGTAATTCAAATTTCCTAAGTCGTGATAAACTGCGCCACCACCTGATAAGCGGCGAACGACATGAATGCCATTAGAATCTACATAATCCGTATTAATCTCTTCAGCTGTGTTTTGATTCTTGCCAATAATGATAGATGGTTCATTAATATAAAATAGAAGAAATGGATCTTTCTCAACATCCATTGTTTTTAATAGATATTCTTCGATTGCCAAGTTAATTCGCGGGTCTGTAATGCCTTTATTATCTACAAAATACATATTCTCTCTCCTTTTGGCTACGTTGCTCTTTCTAGTTTAACGGATTATTTAAATAAATTCACTATTTTGGGTTGACGAACCCAAACTGTTATAATACACTAACTTAAACACCAACAGTACTATAACAAAAAGGAGCTGGAAGTTATGATTGAAAACGTAGTCGAATTTTTCAAGAACTTGCCCCCGAAACAGTGCGCGTCTTGTGGAGAAAAAATGGAAGAGCAGCATGAATGTTATGGTACTAAATGTGACTCGTGCAACGATTTATAAGATCAACAAGCATACTTAGAAGAAACGAAGCAACGCTCTTTAGCGTTGCTTCGTTTTTTGTATTAATCGATATAAAGGATCCGATAATTCAATGCTGTACTACAACATGTGGTAGTTTTACGGGCGTAATCGCTGCCGAGCAATTCTAAAACCTAAGCTACCTTATCTATCACTATGCAGCGAAATCGCGTTAAAGGAGTCGATCGAGTGACAAGACTGGCATTTTCTCAACTTATCGCGAGAACCTACTCCGAAGCAATTTCCAAAACGTTAAAATCGATTTCTTTAACTCTCTCTTATTGACCATACACAACAAAAAAGACACCGCCTGGGCAGTATCTTTGTCATTTTATATCAATGGCCTGAATGATCTTCCATCTTATCCATGCCTTGTGTATCATCACTATCATCCGAAACAATAGATGCTGGATCTGGATTACCTACCGTAATTTCTTGTTTTGGCATGACATGCAGCGAACGCGCAGTCGTATGTGCCTGCATAAAATACAGTCCCTCTTCTTCAAAGCTTGTTTGTGCTTCGTAAATGCCCTCTTCCGTATGTTCAGCTGGAATCATTTCGCTATTGCTGCGATCTCCAGACTGCCACACTTCATAGACAACTTCATCAGCATCTTCCACAGCTTTATCGCCCTGTGTCACAGTAACAGACAAAAGAACTTCTTTAGCCGGGTCAGCTTGTGTATCGGTATTAAATGCAACTTTCACTTCTTCAATTTGAGGTCCGGCACCAGGAGAATCAGCTTCTTCTGTTCCGCAGGCAGCAAGTAAAAGAAAGGGGATACCTAGCCAAAATATTTTTTTCATTTTGTATTTCCCTCCGTAGTAGATGTTTCAGCAGAAAACAGTTTTAGTAGTTGAGTGGCAGCTGCTTTTCCTTGGTCAACGCAAGCTGGCAAGCCGAACCCTTCAAAAGATCCCCCTGCAACCTGCACTTGTGGAAAAGCATATTGCAACTCTTTCTTTGCTAAAGCTACGCGTTCATCATGACCAACCAAATATTGTGGCATCGCTTCTTTCCAACGGGAAACCACTGTGAATTCAGGGATTAGTTGAATATCCAACAATTTTTGCAGATCTTCTAAAACAGCTTTAACAATTTCACCATCTGATAGTTCTACAACAGCCTCATCCCCGACACGGCCAATAAATGACCGATAAACAGCTTTTCCAGACGGTGTTAGGCTCGGCCATTTCAAATGGGCTGCTGAACAAGCAGTGATCGTAAAATCACTATTTCGCGCTACAACAAAACCGGTACAATCACTTTTTTTCGCTCGGACACTTTCTGGTAAAACAATAGACACTGTCGCGATAGACGAAGAAGGCATATCTTTTAATCCATGTAACAATCCTAAAGGCTCAAAGATTGGCATTAATTTCGCATGTGGCAACGCGAATATTACGCCATCCACGGTTATCGATGTCTCATTGTTTAACGTAAGCTCTATTTCACGCCGTTGCTGCTCTATTTTTTCAACTTTGATGCCTTTTAAAATCGTGCACTTCTCTAACTCTTTTTCCAGCGCCTGCACAAGTGTTTCAAGACCACCTTCGAACGTTTGGAACAAACCTTCTTTTTCGGTATCAAAAGCACGATAATCTGATACTTTCTTTTTCTTTAAGCCATGAATCAAGCTACGATGTTGTTGCTTAATTGCCAGTAATTCAGGAAATGTTGCTTTTAAACTCAATCGGTCAATGTCCCCAGCAAAAACACCTGAAAATAAGGGCTCAATTAAATTTTCAACCAATTCGTTACCAAATCTACGTCTTAAAAATCTCCCCAGTGGCTGATCGTCAAGTATAGTTGATGCAGGCAAGACAAAATCTCCCAAAGTACGAATCTTGCCAAACCAAGAGCTAGTACCTGAAGTGAAAAACGAAGCGAAATTGGTAGGTATGCCCATAACCGATTCTGTTGGAATCGGATAAAGTCGATTCTCAACCACTACATGGGTTTTACCAGGAGCACTTTGGACCAATTGATTTTCTATCCCTAATTCTCGAGCCAGCTGTTGAATACTATTTTTTCGTGAGACAAAAGAATCCGGACCACGCTCAATTACAAAACCATCCTTTTGCAAAGTCTGGATTTTCCCGCCAAGACGGTGGGCCGCTTCAATCAAAGTGATTTCGATTTCCAAACCTTGCTCAATTGCTTGCTTTTGTAAATAGTATGCCGCTGACAGTCCAGTTATGCCACCGCCTACAACGACTACTTTATGCGTTTCTACAGTCACGTTTAATCCTCACTTTTATCTAAGTTATTTTTCTGCTAGTTTGCGCAATACAACATCTGTTAACCCATCAATAAATAAAGGCTGAACGTTCGGCATTTCTGGACGATAATAATTTGCACCAATGTCATCGCATACTACTTTACATTCATAATCGTTATCGAAAAGAACTTCTAAATGATCTGTTACAAAGCCAACGGGTGTATAAACAAATGATGTATACCCTTTTTCCTCGAAAAGATCACGAGTTAAGTCTTGAACATCTGGTCCAATCCAAGGTTCGCCTGTTTGTCCGGCACTTTGCCAGCCAATTTCTACATTTTTAACGCCCGTTGCTTGCTGAATCATTTGGGCTGTTTCTTTTAATTGGTCTGGGTATGGATCGCCGTTTGCAATAATTTTTTCTGGCAATGAGTGTGCAGATACGATTAAACAAGCATTTGCTCGTTCTTCTTCTGACATTCCATCAAACGTTTCACTTACTTTTTCCGTCCAATATTGGATGAATTTTGGTTCTTTGTACCAACTTTCAACAGAAGTCAACGAGATGCCTGCTTTTTCAGCTGCTTCTGCTGCACGGCCATTATATGATTTTACTGAGAACGTTGAAAAATGGGGTGCCAAGACGATTGAGATTGCTTCTGTAATGCCGTCTTTTTTCATTTCTTCAACACCATCTTCTACAAATGGCTCAATGTGCTTAAGACCTAAATACATTTTGAATTCAATGTCATCTTGAACGTCATTTAAACGATCGCATAGGCCATTCGCTTGTTCTAGTGTAATTTTAGCAAGTGGCGAAATACCACCAATTGCTTTGTAACGACTCTTCAAGTCTTCTAAACTTTCTTCGCTCGGCTTACGGCCACGGCGGATATGTGTATAGTAGCGTTCAATATCATCTTCTGAGTAAGGTGTTCCATATGCCATTACTAATAATCCCATTTTCTTTTTCAACCTAGTCACCTCATTATGAATTTTGTTTTACTTCCAGTTATTTTTATGTGCAGCACTGTATTCGTGAACAAATGATGTTAAGCGTTTCAAGGTATCTGGATTCACCTCTGGGAATACTCCGTGACCTAAGTTAAAGATATACCCATCATTTTGCATACCCATATCTAAAATCTTTTTCGCCCGCTCTTCGATTACTGACCAATCTGCCAATAAATAAGCTGGGTCAAAGTTGCCTTGCAACGCTTTTGTCAAGCCCATTGAACGCGCTTCTGAAATCGGCAAACGCCAATCCAGTCCAACGACGTCGACAGGAAGTTCGTGCCATTCTTTAGCTAAATGACTTGCGCCTACTCCAAAGATGGTTAATGGTACATTTTCTGTACGCAATTCTGCGAAAATACGATCCATTACCGGTTTGATGAAAATACGGTAATCTTCAACGTTCAAGGCACCAACCCACGAGTCGAAAATTTGGATCGCTTTAGCTCCTGCTTTTACTTGTGCTTTTACGTAAGGAATGATTGTGTCGGCTAGTTTGTCCATCAAGGCAAACCACATAGCAGGCTCAGAAACCATCATTGCTTTTGTTTTGTTGTAGCTCTTCGAAGGACCGCCTTCAATCATATAACTCGCCAATGTAAAAGGTGCGCCTGAAAACCCAATCAATGGCACGTTTAATTGTTCTTGTGTTAGGATACGAATTGTTTCAAGTACATAATCGACATCTTGTTCAGGATTAATGTCTCCTAAGCGTTCGATATCTGCCATCGTACGGATTGGGTTATCGATAACCGGACCGATTCCTGACTTGATTTTTACGTCCACTCCAATTGCCGGCAGTGGGGTCACAATGTCTTTATACAGAATGGCCGCATCGTTATTATACTGATCCACTGGAAGCTTGGTAACATATGCACACAATTCTGGTTGATGCGTAATTTCCTCTAATGAGTATTTTTCTTTGATTTTGCGGTACTCTGGCTGTGAACGTCCAGCTTGTCTCATATACCAAACGGGTACGTGATCTGTTTTTTCTCCACGTGCTGCGCGAAGATAAGTATCATTAAATGTCATGAATGTTTCATCCCTTCGATGTGCTACTCTACTTTTGTCTACCTATATCCGTCTATACTATAGACGTTCCGTACTATATTGTATAGATTCCAAACGCATTTGTCATAAATTCGACGCTTCTCTTTTCACTTGATTGCCATTCCTGTTTCAGGAAGTTTCCTAAAGGGAAGTAGATATAGTAGTATTTATATTTATTAGGAGGGGTATTAATGAACTTTTACATGACAACTGGAACATACGATTACATGAAAAAAATGCGTGACAAACACCCACAACAGACAATGGTCGTCATGCAGGGCGAAAATACGACAATGATGATGCACGAAACAAAGGGAAAAACTATTTTCCAAACACCTCGGCGTTATGAAGTCGTCGATGGGACAGGTGACTTAACTGAGAAAGGATTTTTCGTTTTAAACAATATACCGGTAACTGAAGAAGGTCGTCCAATTTTTGAACACCGTTTTAAAAATCGTGCGAGTGCTATTGAAAATGAGCCCGGATACATTGCATTTCGTGTTTTAAGACCGCTTGATTCAGACACTTATATCGTTTTGACTGAATGGGAATCTCCTGTTTTTTATGAAAAATGGAAAGAGTCTCAAGCTTTTGCACAAGCTCATTCTGAGAAACCGGATAGTGGTGCACAGCGTCCAAATATTTTCTCAGGTGTTTCTCATATTAGTACCTATAGAGCAAAACCTGAAGAAGACTAATACGGCATACTCTTGCCCATAACTAAAAAGGAGGAAATCAATTGGTTTTTGTTATTTTTATATTAGCAGCGGCACTTACTGT
This sequence comes from Planococcus faecalis, assembly GCF_002009235.1. NCBI lineage: Bacteria > Bacillati > Bacillota > Bacilli > Caryophanales > Caryophanaceae > Planococcus > Planococcus faecalis. Next base: position 1,083,527 of record NZ_CP019401.1, on the reverse strand, counting down.
ATTTGCCTCCATCAAGCTATCTCAATATGCAGATGTCATCAGTTCCAAAACAGCAATGGGCGGCATGATGGTCGGTACATTATTATTAGCAGGTGCTACTTCTCTGCCTGAAGTTTCCACTAGTTTTTCTGCCGCAGCGATTGGCAACGCTGATATCGCTGTTGGAAACATGATCGGATCGAACTTGTTTAACTTGTTTATCCTCGCTGGATTTGATTTTCTCTTGCGTGGTCGACGTATTTTAGATCGAGCTTCACGCAATAATATTTATACAGCACTTCTTGGAACCTTATTAACCGTTTTGGTCATTTTGGCACTTTGGTTACGCATTGATGTCCAAATTTTAGGTATTGGTTTAGATGCATTAATCATTGCCATCACTTATATAGTTGGTATGATTGCTATCAATAAATTGCCGTCTCTTGATCCTCAAGCAGAAGCAATTGCCGAGTCAGAAGAAGAACCTGATAACCCAAGTGCTTCTTTATCGTCAAAAGCAGCCATTTTTCGTTTTGTTATCGCGGCACTAATCATTTTAGCTGCTGGGACGGCGCTATCCATTACAGGAGACGAAATTGCGGTCATTACTGGAATCGGCTCTAGCTTTATCGGTAGTTTCTTAATTGCAGCAGCGACTTCTCTTCCGGAAGCCATTTCTGTTTTTGTGGCGCTACGATTGAACAATGTGAACATGGCTGTTGGTGCAATTCTCGGAAGCAACATCTTTAATATGATCATTCTTGCCCTTTCTGACCCTGTATATACTGCTGGGACAATTATTTCAGGGGTATCTGGTGCGAATATGATTATCGCTGTCGGTGTATTGATCATGTCATTGCTCGCTTTGTTTTCGCTTTATAGAAAAAAGAGTGGTTCTACATTATCCTATGCACTACCGTCAATTATTATTGTCGTTGTGTATTTTGCAGCATCTTACTTTAATTTCACTTACTAAGATAAACTAAAAGCAAAGTCCGATTCCCGTCTGCGGAGTTGGACTTTGCTTTTTTTATTTCTTTTAAATCTTAAATAAATTAATAGTTCCTATACCATATATCGCATATTACATTTAGGTTCATTTTCATACTGCTAGTTATTTATGATATGCTTTTAAAAAAGAAAGGGGTTTTAAAAATGATTGATACGCTTTACGCTAAATTAGATGCTGCTTACCCAGAAATGGTCGAGATTCGTCGTCATCTCCACATGAATCCTGAACCGTCGTTTCAAGAAACCCAAACTGCTCAGTTTATTCGAGATTATTACGAAAAATTAGGCGTTGACGTTAAACACAATATTGGCGGAAATGGTGTCGTCGCAACCATTCAAGGCGCAAAACCTGGAAAAACCGTTGCATTGCGCGCTGATTTTGATGCTTTGCCGATTCAGGACCAGAAAGAAGGAGTATCTTACCGATCAACTGTTGATGGTGTCATGCATGCATGCGGACACGATGGTCATACAGCCACTCTCTTAGTTTTAGGGAAAATACTCTACACCATGCGTGAAGAATTAGCAGGAACCTACATATTAATTCATCAGCACGCTGAAGAACTCGTTCCTGGAGGGGCAAAGTCTATGATAGAAGCTGGTGTCTTGGAAGGCGTTGATGCCATTTTTGGTACGCACCTTTGGTCAACGACACCATTCGGAAGAATTGACACACGTGTCGGTCCAATTATGGCAGCAGCAGATAGCTTTCAATTGAAAATTCAAGGCCGTGGTGGTCACGGAGCAAGTCCTCATGAAACCATTGACGCAGTTGTCGTCGGCTCTCAAATTGTCTCTACTCTCCAGTCTTTAGTATCTAGACGTGTAGATCCTTTAGAATCTGCTGTCTTATCTATCGGTTCATTTGTTGCGCAAAACCCTTTTAATATTATCGCAGACCAAGCAGTATTGTCAGGTACTGTCCGTTCATTTAAGGAAGATGTTCGTAGCTTGATGGAAACAGAAATGGAGCGCGTCATTAAAGGAACGAGTTTGGCTAACAACAGTCGTTATGAATTTAATTTCAAACGAGGCTATCCGGCTGTCATTAATCATGAAAAAGAAACGCTTTATATTAAAAGCATTGCGGAAACCGTTCCAGGCGTTACAGAAGTCTTTGACTGCCCACCTCAAATGGGTGGAGAAGATTTCGCCTACTACTTAGAGGAAATTCCTGGAGCCTTCTTCTTTACAGGAGCTATGCCCGATGGTGATGTGTTCCCCCACCACCATCCGAAATTCGATTTTAAAGAAGAAGCGATGCTTGTCGCCGCTAAAACTTTAGGCACAGCAGCTATTCATTTTCATCAATAAAAACAAACCCGCCCTCTTTTTCAGAGGCCGGGTTTGTTTTTAAGTTTTTTTACTTTTTAATACAGCAACAGTCACGAAAGACACGACCAAAATAACCATAAGCGTTATCAAAGCTGTGATCAACTGACCCATGATTACTAACATGATGGCTGTAGCGATGCTCTGCACTAGTTGCAACGCAAGAATAAGTTTAAAAACAGCTTGTTGTCTACTAAAGCGAGATAGTGGAAACAAATTGTCCATTCGGAAATGTTGTGTGTGTGTCAAGCCCTGCCAAATTTGAATAGTGGTTGCGAACGCCAACGCGCCTGCAAACAATGCCACACCCACTTGAAACGGAATGAACCAAGCACCTATCATAACAATGACAGTTAGCCGTACCCATAAATAAAATAATTCATCTGATCGGATAAACGTTCTACAAACCAAATACAAGTGAGCATTTTTTGCTCCCGGCTTAATAAAGCGATAAATCCAATTGAGCCATGACCTGACTTTTATTTTTCCCTTTAGATGAGGGACATCGGTAAAGTAATTAGCAAACTGATAAAAACGCAGCATGCGATTTTCTTCTAGTGCAATAAAATGCTCATAAGCAAAAGGCTTGCCAACGGCTTTACGAGTAATCCATTTGCCATAAAAAATGATAGCAAACAGAACAAATACAGCAACTATTAACTGCTCTTCTATATAAAAGTAGGTGAACAAACCAACTAGCAAAAAACGTAACAATCGGTCTAGCCACACGCCTTCTCCTGCTCCTTGGCGTCGAAAGGCGAATTCAGTTTGAACATTCCACCATTTGATTAGCAGTAAGAGAATTGGAAAGCCAATCAAAAAAGAAGACGGCAGACCGTATAGGGCGTTGACCATCGGCAGCGAAACGATGAAAACGACTACCGGCAAATACAGTTGAGACACGAACGACCATTTTAAAGCAGGTTTCAAAAACTCATCTAATTTGCTTTCCAATGGCAAAAAATACACCGTATCCGCTTCTTTTAACAAGGTTGACGGTGGACTGATGGCGAGCAACAATCCAAACACTCCTGCTAATAGCCATGCGGCTGGGAATTCAGGTGGAATATCCTGTATCCATTCGCTATAAGCAAAACCGGCAGCTCCAAGTGCAAAAAGTAAAACGACCGCAATATGACCTGTAAAAATATATTTTAAATAGTTTTGAACTTCAACAGTGTGCTTATGAAGTCGGCTTGACCAAATATCATGCAAATTCTTCATTTAGCTCATCCTCAGTCATCGCAATATACAAATCGTCTAGCGACGCATCTGGCATATTAAAGGCTTTGCGCAAATCTTCCATTGTCCCATTTGCTCGCACACGGCCATTATGAAGCAGGATAATCCGGTCACAATAACGCTCAGCTGTGGACAAAATATGTGTCGACATCAGCACCGATGCGCCTTTTCTCTTTTGTTTTTCCATTTGATCTAATAGTGATTTAATACCCAGTGGATCGAGTCCAACAAAAGGTTCGTCGATGATATACAGTGCGGGATTCACGAGAAACGCACTCATAATCATCACTTTTTGACGCATTCCTTTTGAAAAATGTGACGGGAACCATTTTAGGCGCTTTTCCATTCGAAATTCCTTCAACAATTCTGCAGAACGTTTTTCAAACAGCTTAGCATCGATATTATAAGCCATCGCTGTCAGTTCAAGATGTTCACGCAATGTTAATTCTTCATATAACACTGGAGTCTCCGGAATATAGGAAAAAGCAGATCGATACGTGTCCATATCTTCTTCAAAAGTTTTGCCATTCAAGCGGATCTGCCCTGATTTTGGTTGCATCAAACCGATAATATGTTTGATGGTGGTACTCTTGCCTGCTCCGTTCAAGCCAATCAAGCCCACAAGTTCTCCTTTTCCTATCGAAAACGTCACTTCTTGTAAAACGGGTTTACGTGTATACCCCCCTGTTAACGCATCAACTTCCAAAATAGCCATCGAAACACCTCTTTCTTTCTATTAAACTATTGTATCAAAACTGACTCTCGATTTCTTTTGTCATATGGCAATTATGGTAACATGGTGAAAATAGAAAGGATGATCCCCAATGACAAATTGTATTTTCTGCAAAATTATTGCAGGCGAAATCCCTAGCGTAAAAATTTATGAAGATGAGCACGTCTTCGCTTTTATGGATATTATGCCCTTGTCAAAAGGCCATACTTTACTTATTCCGAAAACACATCGTGAATTCGTATACGACATGACCCCAGAAGAAGCAGCCAACTTGTTTTCCGTAGCTCCTAAAATTGCTAAAGCTATCAATGAAACCTTTCAACCTGAAGGCATGAACCTGCTAAACAATAATGGCGCAAAAGCCGGACAAAGTGTTTTCCACTTCCACTTACACTTTATCCCACGCTATGGTCAAAGTGATGGTTTCGGTGCCAAGTGGATGACCAAGGAAAAAGAATTCACTTCTGAACGTATACAAGAACTGGCAGAAAGCGTAAAAGAAAAGTTAAACGCTGAAGCTTGATTTTCTGAAGTAAACAGGATAAAATCAGGTTAAGTTTTTCGCCGGCGGTCATGAGGGCACGTCCGGGAAAAAGAAACTAGCACATAGCTGAGGAGAGATGAGAAATGAATACGAAAAATCTAGTTTTAATGGCGCTGTTGGTCAGTGTCGGAGCCACACTTTATGTAGTGATTCCAGGCATCAACGGCGGGATGAAGCCCGACTTTATGTTGACAATGATGTTTGTCGGAATTCTGTTGTTCCCAAATGTAAAAAATGTCTTCTTATTAGCAGTAACGACCGGTGTCTTATCAGGTCTATTCTCGACATTCCCAGGTGGCTTTTTCCCGAATATTATCGATAAATTTATCACAGCGTTTGTGTTCCTTGCTTTGGTCATGCTATTGAAAAAATTCGTTGCAAAGTTACCTGTTACGATTGCCCTTGTTGCAATGGGAACTGTATTATCGGGAACGATTTTCCTTTCTGCTGCTATTTTCGTTATTGGCGCCAACATTCCTTTTAGTTTGTTGTTTGTCACAGTAGTGCTGCCTGCAGTTTTGTTAAACGGAATCGCTTTCGCTTTTATTTACCCGATTGTGATTACATTGGTCAAGCGTTCAAAATTCGAAACGGCGGTTTCGCAAGCCGCCTAACAAAAGAGCTTTTCACTAGTAACAACAGTGAAAAGCTCTTTTTATTGAATAGTCGTTCATCTATATGTTTTAATTAGGTATAATAGAGGAAAAGAAGTTTATAGGAAGAAAGGGGCGTTTCAAATATGAAAGCATCAAGATTTTTCTTAGGACTTGCTACAGGGGTAGCAGCTGGAGCTGCAACAGCTTTATTCTCTACTCCACAATCAGGACAGGAATTTCGCTCTACAGTGAAATCAACGTCAGCTGAATGGAAAGAATATTTGACCGAACTAAAAGATAAAGTGAATAGCTTAAAAGAGTCGATCAATCATTTAACAGAAGAAGCTAAATCTCAGCTTCCTGAAGCAGTCGATGGATTAAAAGCTTCACTGGAAACATGGACAGAGAGTACCGCTCCTGCTAAAGAACATCTTCAACTTGAAATCATGGCCATCCAAAATTCAATCGAAGAATTGCAAAAAGCCATTAGCAAAGATAAAAAAGTTATAAAAAATGATGACCAACCCAAATCAGAAAAAGTTGACGATGATACTCAAAGCGCTTAAAACAACTGCCTTCCGGGGGTTGTTTTTTTGATGGTCTGTTTATAACTTAGAAAGTTCATTGTAAATCTACTATCTATCAAAAATCCATCGCAGTGATTTTTGGAGACTGAGTTATCTTTTACGTTTGCCAGTTTGATTTCTGTTGCCACGTTGTCTTTTTATTCCAAAAAACTAAACAAACTCGTATATCTCCCCACTGTAAATTATTTTACTATTCTTACTTTAATTACGTTTGCTTTACTGCTATAATAAAGAAAAGATTTTGGAGGAAAGTTGGTGCCTGTGTGAACGAGAAGGAATATACCATGAAAGAAGCTATGCTGTTTAGTCAACGCATTGGTCAATTGTCGAAAGCTCTATGGAAAGCGGTAGAAAAAGATTGGCAAATGTGGATAAAACCTTATGATTTGAATATTAATGAACATCACATTCTTTGGATTTCCTATCATTTAAAAGGCGCTTCGATATCAGATGTCGCAAAATTTGGTGTAATGCATGTTTCCACTGCTTTTAACTTCTCCAAAAAATTAGAAGAACGTGAACTGCTGTCTTTTTCAAAACGCGATACGGATAAACGCAATACATATGTCCAGCTAACTGAGAAAGGCGAAAAATTAATGCAAGAGATGATTGAGAACTATCATGAAACTCCTCACTCCGTCATTGAAGGCTCTCTACCTTTACGCGAACTCTACGGAAAGTTCCCTGAATTCATGGACATCATGGCTGTTATACGCAATATTTATGGCGAAGACTTCATGGAAATCTTCGAAGCTTCCTTCAAAAATATTGAGAATCGATTTAGCGAAGAAAACCATGTTATCAAGCATCAAGAAAGCCAGCAATAACAAGTCATTTCATAAAAAAAATTATGGTTGCATTTCCTTATAAATCATTGTATTGTATGTATCGAATCAAAAATGAATTTAGTAAATAGGGGATGCACACATGCACTGCTGGAAAACAATTAACTTAAAAAAACAATACGGATTTGACCGGCTTTTCATGATCTCTGCGCTTTTTGGAGTCGCTGTTTTTATGGCTTCTTACATTGGGCTTGCAATCGTCTATGCCACGCCTCTATCCGATCAATATTTTCTATTTTTTATAGTGTCTTTGCTCGCTATTTATCCGCTTCACAAGATTTTGCATTTCTTGCCTTTGATCGGCTGCCATAAATCATTGAAATTCATAATTCGAAAACAAATGAAAGTGTGTCCCGCTTTTTCACTCCATGTCAATGAACCGGTTCCCAAAATACGGTTTTTGCTTTCATTGGGCACACCTTTTCTTGTACTAAATACAGCTATTATTAGCTTAAGTATTGCAATGCCTGAATTTAGCCATTACTTCGCTATGCTTTTGGCGTATCATTGTGCGCTGTGCTTGACCGACATTATTTACCTTCGCAACTTAGCCCGTTCGCCAAAGTATGCGTTAATAGAAGAAACAGACACCGGCTTTGAAATCCTTATCCCTCCAGTAGTTAGCTGATATCTGCTTTTTCTTCCGGTCTTTGTTATACTAGGAAGTAAAGTCAGAGGGGAGGAAATCCATGATTATCGCATTTATTGTTATGTTCTCTGTGTTTTATCTTTTCCAGATCAACCGGATGACATTGGCACTTGTAACTTCTCGAGAAATTCCAGAAGAAAATCATCAAAAGATATTCCGAACGATAAATATATTAATTACAATACTATTGGTATCGTTGTATGTAGGCGTAGAATTTACACCTTAACTCACTTGCCTCTTTGGCAAGTGACTTTTTTTTGAAACTTTGCAAACCGTAATACGTTTATAGTATAGTAACTACTGCATCTAGATAGAAAGTTGGGAGCGAAATCTAATGAAAAAATCTTTTTTAACATTTACTTTGGCAGCATCTGTACTGGCTTTATCTGCGTGTAGCGATAGCGGGGATGACAAAACAATTGTAACTTCTGATGCTGGTGATATTACAAAAGACGAGCTTTATGAAGAAATGAAAACATCGATTGGTGAACAAGCAGTTCAAATTTTACTAATTGAAAAAGTACTTGCTGAAAACTTCGAAGTGACTGACAAAGAAGTAACTGCAGAATACGACAGCAACAAAGAAGAACTTGGAGAAAGCTTTGACCAATTTCTAACCCAGAACAACCAAACAGAAGAAAGCTACAAAAAAGTGATCCGTTTGAATTTATTACAAGAAAAAGCATTGACTGAAGGCATCGAAGTGACGGATAAAGAAATACAGACACAATACGATCGCCAAGGCACTGAATTAAATGCACGTCACATTCTTGTTGCTGATGAGGAAACCGCTAACTCTCTTAAAAAGCAATTGGATGAAGGCGCTGATTTCGCGAAATTAGCTAAAGAAAATTCGACAGATACCGGTTCTGCTGAAAATGGCGGTAACGTTGATTGGTTCGGTCCAGGGGCAATGGTTCCTGAGTTCGAAAAAGTCGCTTACGAGCTTGAAATTGACGAAATTAGTGAACCTGTCGCATCTGAATTCGGCTTCCATATCATTCAAGTTCTTGAAACACGTAAAGTAGAAGATCAACCGGCACTAGAAGACCAAAAAGATAAGATTCGTTCTGATTTGGCTATAGCTAAAGCAGATCAATCCACTTTGCTTCCAAAAGTCGCTGAGTTAATGAAAGACGCAAATGTAGAAATCCAGGACGAAGATCTTAAAGGGGCACTAGATGATATTTTAAATCCTCAAACGCCTGCTGCTCCAACTGAATAATAGAAGTTACTTTAAAAGAACCGTTCTAAAAGTTTGGCAACTGACTTTTAGCAACGGTTCTTTTTTGGCATACAAATAGACACAGACAAGATAGCTAACTTGTCTGTGTCTATTTTTCGCTGGAGACTCAGTTCTTCATTAAATTTTCGGTTTGTAAAATGAGCGGTTATCCAATGCAAAGACGCGTTCAGAAAACTCTCCTTCTTTTGTTTTCCCAAGAACACGGTCCAACATCATCATTTTCGCATCGATGTTATCGATATAATGAAGAATTTCTGCTTCTTTCAGCATTGGTTTTTTCGGGCTTCCCCACTCCTCTTTGCCATGGTGAGAAAGAATGATGTGTTGCAGTAGCATAACTTCTTCGCCTTCAATTTCCAACTCTTCTGCAGCTTTTGCTACTTCTGTTACCATAATGGAAATATGTCCAATCAAATTGCCTTCTACTGTATATGTAGTTGCAATGGGTCCAGAAAGTTCGATCACCTTGCCGATGTCATGAAGAATAATTCCTGCAAACAGTAAATCTTTGTTCAATCCTGGATAAATGTCGACCAGTGCTTTACCTAGCTTCAACATGGACACCACATGATCTGCCAGACCAGACACATAGTCATGATGATTACGTGTTGCTGCAGGATAAGTTAAGAATTGCTGCTGATATTTCTTCAGCAAGTAACGCGTCATTCGTTGGATTTGGGGATTCTCCATTTCGAACAAATACTTTGTTACTTCTTCTAACAATTCATCTGTCGACTTTTCCGAAGATGGCATCAAGTCTGATATTGACTGATGTTCATCTGGTTTTGCTGGACGAATGCTTTTAATCCGCAATTGGTTTTTCCCTCTGTAATTATGGATTTCACCACCGACACGGACGATTGTTTCAGCAGCGAATGTTTTTTCCTGCTCATCTTTTGTATCCCATAATTTTGCTTCAATGTCTCCGCTTTTGTCTTGTAACACGAGCGAAATAAATGGATTTCCGGTAGTGGTAACTCCTTTGACGGACTGTTTGATCAATAAGAATTCATCGACTGTCTCGCCGACTGCATACTGTGTAATTCCTTTAGTCATGAATGAACGCTCCTTTCGGTAATGGCCACGTTAATAATTTGCGCATTAGGCCAAGCCTGTTGCATGCTGTCGTGGCAAGTAAAATAGATGAACTGGTGCTCTTTTTGCAACTCTGTCACTAAGTTTATCATTTGCTGCAGTCGACTGCGATCAAAATGAACAAAAGCATCGTCCATAATGATCGGAAACGGATGGCTTTTTTTCATAGATACGGCCAACGACAACCTCAATGCTAAATACGCTTGTTCTTTTGTTGCCTGACTAAGTTCGGAAATTGGAAAACGTGCCCCGTCTTGACGCTTAGCTTCAAAATAGCCGGTTCGATTCATGGCTAATTCAGTATAAGCACCATTTGTCAATTTACTAAAATAAAGCTGAGCGTTAGCTAGTACAGCAGGTAGTTTTTTTTCTTTTAGTTCACTCATCGTTTGGTTGATTGCTTCAACAATTGCTTTGTTGATGGACCATTGCTTCGCCAAATCAATAAATTCGGCTTTTTTCTCTTCAAAATGCTGTAACTTTTCTTCGTAAGAAGTATCCGTTACTAACATCTGAGTCAAGTGTTGCTTGTCTGCTTGTTCGTTTAATAATTTATTTCGCTGGGCTTTAAGCTCTGTCATTTTTTCTTGTCGTTGCTCAATTGCTTGCTGTGTATGATCCGACTCCCAGTCTTCTGGCAATTCAATTTCTCCAATAGCTTGCAATTGCCCTTCGACCAATTCAAGTTCTTTTTCCACTCGTTTTTTCTGATCCCATTGATCGGCCAACCGATAAAAATCAAAGACATCTTCTGCTAACGCATAGGCAATTAGCACTTGCTGTTCTTTTTCAAGTTGCTCTTGGAATGCTTGCAACCGCTCAATTTTTTCTAACAAGTCATGGGTTTCCCTTTGTTGCTTATTCCATTGATCTTTCTTTTGCTGTCGCACTGATTGTTCAGAACGCAGCGTGGCAATCAAGCCTACTATTGCGAGCTCTTTGCCACATGCTTGCTGCGCTTTATCCATCCACTCTTGTTGTTGCATTGCTAATTTGTCTATTTCATCTTGAATTCGTAATATACGCGAATAATTTGCATGAACTTTACGCAACTTACTAAAAAGCTCCAGTATCATCGTTCGACTAGCATCTGGTTTCAAACCAATTTCAAGCAAGAGTTGCTGATAAGCCTCTTGTGCTACAGCGGTTGAATCGACAGCTACATAACTGGTTATGTTCTTTTTGACTGTCTCCACACGATTCATCAAGCTGTCTAACTGCCGATCAAACTCGGCTACTTTTGTGATGATTGTTTCGCACTGCCATTCTTTTCCACTGTATTTTTTAATCAGAGCGGCGTAATTTGCAGGCAGCTCTTTGGGTTTTCGCATTTTCACAAAAAGCCATACACCTGCAGCCATTGCGACAAGTCCAATCACAATAAGTAAAGCAGTCGATTGGATAAATCCATAAGCTACTACGAGTAATCCCAGTCCAAACAATACAAAACGAACGATTTGGTCTTGTCCAGTGTCGCTTTTTTGAAACTTCGAAGCAGCTTTAGCTTCTGCTAATTGTGCTGAAGTCTCTGGCCATTCTTCTGCAATGAGTCGTTCTTTTGCAGTTGGTTCTTGAACTAAAAACGCCGATAAATCTTGTTCTGCCCGTGCCAATTTGTTTTTCTCTTCTTGCAAATTACGTTGGTTAAAGCGTTGGTTTTCTTCTTCTACATCCAACTCCTTCAACCGCTCAAGCAGTTGCTCTTCGTGATTTAACGAAACATCAACCGCCATCGCTTGTTGTTCCGTAAGTCCAAGTAACGATAATAGTTCTTCGCGTTCTTCTGATAACTCGATTGTTTCATTACGCTTTTGAACTAGTTGTAGATTTAATTGGTGCCAGTCTGATTCACGATTCAATAAATTCTCAATCGCGTCTAAAGAATCGGCTTTATCTGCAGTGGTTAGTAGGTGACGTTGGTTGGTTAAATACTCCATATCGGCTTTTGTTTGAGTTAGCTTATCCACTAACCGATCCATTTGCCTTCTGCCTTCTGCTGGGAATTGCGTAATGGCAAGATTGTCTAATTGCTTAGTCAACCGATGCTGGTCTGCTACTAATGGCGCGGCTTGTTGCCATCTGTGGATTTCTTTAAGCTCTTGATCCATTTCTGCTTCTACTTCTCCAATGACCTTTAAACGCTGTTCAATTGCTTGTAATCGCTCAATAGCAGGACTATAAAGTTCTGCACGATGTCGAAGTTCCTTTAGCTGTTCTTCGATGTCACGAAGCTCTTCAACCAAGGCATTTATTTGTGGTTTGCGACCATTTTTTTTAAATAGCTCAGCCATTTGTTTTTCAAGCTGATTTTCTAAATCTGTCAAGGCATCAATACCTGTTGTCCCTGAAGCTAGTAAAGTTCGGCTCAGTTCTGATTCACTGAGTTGATCTAGGCCTTGCAATTCATGAATCGAAAATGAAAAAATTGCTTCAAAAGAAGCGCGATCGTAGTTTCGTAAGATTTGTTTCAACTCGTTATCACCACCTCTGTGACCGTCTTCAAATTCTACTATGACGTCTCCAGCGGATTTCCCTTTTATTCGTTCGATTACAAGCTTTCCATAATACGGGTCTGTCAAATATAGTTTGCCCCCATATTTTCCGCCAGTTTTTGGCTCGTACCGTAATTGCGTTTGATTGCGTGTAGGAAAGCCAAAAAGAAGTTGAATGATAAATTGCTGAATTGTTGTTTTCCCCGCTTCATTGGGACCATAAAATAAAACCAATTGATTTCCTAATTCGATGGTTCGGTTTTCATGTTTGCCAAAACCATAGATTGTTAATTTTTCGATTCTCATGTTATCACTCTCCCGCCTGCATCCTACGCCGAATTTTTTGGGCGGTAGCTAATTGAAGTTCTCCGACGGTTTGATCGTCTACAGCTTCTAAAAACCGGCTGCTTTTTGGATGTCTGTACAAATCCTTCAAAATAGCTTTCCAGTTGTCTATTTCCCAGCTCTCTATCGTCTCAATCAACGTTGCTCCTATTGGAGAAAGTTCACTATCTTGTTCCACTTGCTGAAGTTGAATCGATTGGATCCAAACAAACCATTCCATTTCAGCAATCGACTCACGAAGCATTTCTAATAATTCACTTTCGGGAATTTCAGCCAGCAGTTGAAAGCTTTCTTTATCCAATTCTGTAAAGACCAATTCAATAATGGCGGCTCCTGCTCCTTGAGTAAAAAGACTTAGTTTGTCTTGGCAAGCCTCGATCAATTCATTCATGTGAATAATGCCTTTAGCTGAAACAGCCACTCTGTCGAATTGAACAACTGACGTTGGAATAAATGCTAATTGTGTTGTTGTCTTTGACAAAGTCACTTCATAAAAGCCTTTTACACCGGTTTCCTTCCGGTGACGTCCTTGAATATTACCGGGATACACGATAGCGGGCTCGTTAGCAAGTTCTTGACGCTTGTGGATGTGCCCTAATGCCCAATAATCGTATTGTTTACTAAGTAGTTGCTCTTTTTTAAAAGGCGCATAAACAGCATGTGTTGAATCTCCTTCGAGACTGCCATGTAGTAGCCCAATATGATACTCTTGGTTTTGTGCTACCGGGTATTGCTTGACCATGGACTCACTAATGTGACGTTTGCCATAGCTAAATCCAGTAAACGTTACAGGCCCTGAGGCGGTGGCTAGTTTGAATTGAGAAACTGTTTCATCAAAAGCATGAACATTTTCCGGAAGTTCAAAGCGCGTCCAATTGCCACTTAAATGATCATGATTGCCGTAGCACATAATAACTGGTATTTTTTGATTAGCAAGTTGTTGCATGCCTTTTTGAAAACGCGCTTGCGCACGAATGTTGCGATCTTCCCCGTCATAAATGTCTCCCACAATTAACACGAAATCTGGTTTTGTTTTTAGTGCATAGTTGATAAGTCGATCGAACGCTTCTAACGTACTGTCTTTTAATTTTTGCCATTGCTCTTTTTGCAAATCCCTCATGCCGCTAAAAGGGCTTCCTAAATGCAAATCTGCCGTGTGGATAAAGCGAATCGACTCCATAAATAAACCCCTTTTAATTACCGAATATTTGTTCTTATTTTACCATGACAAAACCATTAAAAAAACTCTTTGCAGAAAAGTTTCTGTAAACAGTCGAATCGATCAATGTTTCAAAGCACTTAATAAGATGTTTTAAAAATGACAGGACTTTTTAATGGAAAGCCTTTATACTTAAAATGAACATCCATTCAGAAAGGATTGATTCTGCTTGAGAACTTACAAACTGACAGCTTTTGAACAAACTGGCAAACAACTACTAGACGAAACATTTACCGCTGAGACGGACGAAGAAGCACGTGGCAAAGGTCAAGCTATGTTAGAAGAAAAAGAATTGATTAACCAAACACATCGCTTAGCGTCACCCGCTGGGAAACTTATTCTTTTCCATTCATAAGAACGTAAAAAGCATGGCGGAGATTCCGCCATGCTTTTTATAGACCTTTAAACTCAGGTTTTCGCTTTTCAACAAATGCTTGGATGCCTTCTAAATGATCTGCTGATTTCCGCATTGCCGATTGTGCTGCCGCTTCCATGTCCAGCGTACTGACTAACTCTTTTACTTTCCATTGATGAAGAATGTGCTTAGATGCCAATTTAGCACCGATTGGTGATGAGATTGCTTCAGTTGCATAGGCTTCTGCTTTTTCAAGACCTCTTCCTTCGGCAGTCACTTCTTCGATTAATCCTTTTGCTAGTGCATCGTGTGCTTTTAACACTTGTCCTGACCAAATAATCTGCTTGGCTTTTGGTACACCTACTCGTTCTTTCATAAAGAAATGACCGCCACCATCTGGTACTAACCCGATGCCGATAAAATTCATAGCCAATTTACTATTTTCTTCTGCGACCACATAGTCACAGGCCAGTGCCATACTAAAAGCAAGACCAGCTGCTGCTCCATGTATAGCAGCAATTGTAATTTGTGGCAGCGTGTAAAGTGCTTTTGCCAAGCGGCTGACGTCCTTCATAACCAAATCGATATCCATTGGATGTTCCGGGTCCATCATTTCTTTGATATCGCCGCCCGCTGAAAATGCTCTACCTTCGCCACGGATAATTAGGACCTGTATTGTGCTGTCTTGCAACAAAGATTCAAAGCAATCCGCTAGTTCTTTCATCATCGTTCCATTCATGGCATTCATTGATTTCGGACGATTCAAAACCAATTGGCCAATTCGTCCTTGTTTTGTCAATTCAATCGTTTCGTACATAAAAAGAGACACCCCTTCATAGAAATGAATTGTCATTCACTTCTATGTATTCGGTGTCTCTTTCTATTATTCCTTTATTTTTTTGAAAATTACATGCTTTCGTATAAAGACTGAACCGGTTTGATCAAGACACGGTTTACTTCTTCGATCATTTGGCTTAATCCCATTTCAGCTTCAAGCATTGCAAGAATTTTTTCGTTTTGCTGAGCTGCTTGTGCAGTGCTTTGCGCGTTCATCATTTCTTCTTCTGTAATTTCTTCACCTTCTGTTTGTTTTTGCTGAAGAGAAATCTGCAAATCACGGAACGTCTTAAATAACTCATTTGCTTCTTTATCAGAAGTTACTTGTGCAACTGCCTCTTCTAATTTCTTAAACTCGTCTGTTGAACGGAACGTGCTTTCTAATTTGTTGATGTCGTCATAAATGTTTACTGTCATGTTCATCCATCTCCTCTTTGTTAGTTTAGTATCATGACGAAAATCCCTTGGAAGATTCCGATGAATCCTCCTAAAAAAGCGCCCAATACGGTAATCATTTTAAATTCTCTCCGGGATATTCCAAGCACCAATTCTTCTAGGCGACTGAGCGGCAGAGAATCGACTTGCTCTTTCACCATACCTTCCATATCAATTTTCAATATGGTTTCTTCCAGTTTATGCTCTCCTTGTTCGAAGACAAAGTCTGTCACAAGTGGCGTAAAATTGACACTCGTCCATTTTAACCCTCCAGGCCAAGTCTCTGCAAGTGTTGTGTTTAAACGCGTTGAAATCGCGGCTTTTTCACGCACATACTGTTTCACTGCGGTTAATGCTGTATCAAAATCAAATTCTTTAAGTAACTCATCGACTCTCCGGTCCTGTACTTTTTCCCATTCACTAAATGCCAATGTTCCTACCAATTCGAAGGTTCTTGGGGAGTTGAGAAATTTGATGATTTCCGGTTGAATCCGATCTACTAACGGTTTTGACTCACCAAGCAAAGAATGCAGCATATGACCAAAGCGACCTCGCGATTCTAAAAATTCATCCAACAAAGATTTGATCGTTTGTCTTCCTTGCGGCGATTCAAAATAAGTTGTTCCTTGACTGATGGCATATTCGACACCTTCATAGAGCTTGGCTTCTGTCTCTGCTTTCCAGTTTTCAGGCATGAGTTCACGAATCGTTTTCCCAGCAATATACTGTTGCAAGGACTCTTTTTGCAGATCAACCAACTCATCTAATTTTGCTTCTATTTTTATATCCATTTCTGTTTGTCCAGCTTCTTGCAGCCAGTCGTTGAAGGATTTTGGAGAATTAAATAAGTGCTTCTGCAGCTGTCGATTGATCCATTTTTCTGTTTTAATGTGCATTTCCTCGTTAAAAAACCTCTTTTTGAATGTCTCAGGAGTTAACAGATGCTCAACAACTGTTCGACCCAGTTGACGAGATAGTTCATCGCGTCGTTTCGGAATGAGTCCCGGTGTCAGTGGAACTCGCCATTTCCCAATATACTTTGCCTCGTACGGCCAAAAAAGCATTTTAATTGCTAAATGGTTGGTGACGCCACCAATTAACGCACCCACAATCGCCATAAAAACTAATGTTACGATAATATTCACTGTTGTCACTCATTTCTTTTTCTTCTTTGTGTATTCTTCGCAATCCTCTATAATAGGGAGAAGAAAGCAAAGGAGGTTCCATATGCTTCAGCATTTTAAATTTAAACCAATGTTCGAAAATCATCAATTACCAGGTTGGAACATTTCCTTCTTTTATAAGAACGAACGCATAAACGGGGAGTATCATCCCGATGGCAGCATCGTTTGGCGTTCAAATCCACCGCAAGATGAAGAAGCTATCAAAACGATGATCCACGAGCTCATGCTCTATCATGTATACGATTAAAGCGCTGGAAAGTTCCAGTGCTTTTTTCGTTCGCTCTTTTAAGTATAAGGAAGCTTGACTTATTTTAACAGCGATAGCTCTGTGAACGCATAAAAAAGGGAATGTCCCCTTACCCAACGGTCTGGGTTTTGGACATTCCTGATTGAATTTTATACATTTGGAAATAGATGCCGCCGAGCTTCATCAATTCTTCATGACTACCCGTTTCCGCAATTTGACCTTTTTCCAGTACTAGTATTCGATCTGCATTTTTAATTGTCGACAAGCGATGAGCGATAATGAACGTCGTTCTGCCTTTTTTTAATACATCCATAGCATGCTGGATAATTTCTTCTGTCTCTGTATCGATGTTAGACGTTGCTTCATCCAAAATCAAGATTGCCGGATCAAATGCTAATGCTCTAGCAAAAGAAACCAATTGTCGTTGTCCAGAAGAAAGCGTACTGCCTTTTTCTACAACTGGCTCATCAATTCCTTTCGGCAAATGAGCCAACACGCGCTCTCCTCCGACTGCTGCTAACGCATCCGTCACCATTTCTCTAGTAATCCGCTCATCTCCTAGAGTCACATTTGACTCGATTGTTCCACTGAACAGATAAGGGTCTTGTAGAACGATTCCCATATGCTCTCTAACCGATTGTCTTGGCATATCATTGATATTCATGCCATCAATGGTAATCGCACCTTTAGAAGTATCGTAAAAGCGAAACAATAAATTCATGATGGAGCTTTTACCTGAACCTGTGTGACCGACTAACGCTACGGTTTCGCCTTGTTTTGCTTTAAAAGAAATATCCTGTAGCACATAGTCTTGTTCATTATAAGCAAACCAAACTTTCTCGAAACTGACATTTCCCTGATATCGAGTTATTTTTTTATCGACAACTGCTTCACCACTTTGATCTAGTAAACGGAATACTCGTTGAGCCGCGACTAACGCTTGTTCTAGGCGTCCAAACTGATTGACAATGCCACTGATAGGATTGAATAGCCGGATAATGTAGTCGATAAAAGCATACAGCATACCAACTGTCACTACTTCACTCCCCGACATAGAAGCTCCGCCGAAATACCAGACAAATAAAATAAAGGTCATGGATCTCAGTACCCCAACCAAATTATAAGAAGCGGCTCCTTCGAGTACTAATAATTTCTTCTGATACTTGTAATGTTCATCGTTCAGTTCTTCAAATTCGTCTTTCATTTTGTGTTCTCGACGAAATGCTTGAATAATGGTCATTCCTTGAATTGACTCGTTGATCATAGCGTTCATTTCACTGACCTTTTCTCGCACGACATGATTGTAGCGGGCCGCATATTTACGGTATACCAACATCCATATATACAACAACGGGATTAAAACAAGTGTCATTGCAGCCATTTTCCAGTCGAGATAAAACAACGCGATAAAGATACCAGCCATATACATAAAACTCGTTGCAAATTGAGACAATACAGTCACAAACAAATCCCGTATTGCTTCTGTATCGTTTGTTATGCGCGATACTACTTTCCCAGCTGGTAAATTGTCAAAATAACGAATTGGTAGCGTTTGTGTATGGCCGTAGACATCGTTTCGCATTTTACGGATAATCCGATTGGCTCCTTTTTGGAGAAGTATAGACTGCCAATAACGAAAAATCGCGCTGATAATAGCAAGCCCAAAAAACAAAGCCAGTAAATAAGCAATCGGCTCAAAGTTTATTACTTCACCAGAGGTAGCGATGTGTTTATCGATAATTTCTTTGGCAATAAGCGGTGCTGCCAAATCAGCAGCAACCGCGATCGCAAGCATTCCTAATCCCCAAACTAAAACACGTTTAAAGTGCAATGCATATTGTACTAATCGTTTACCTGTCCCCATATTTACACCTCCTCAATTTGCTGACGGAGGAATTGTTCGTTGTACCATCCGTTTGTTTCCAGCAATTCCTTATGAGTTCCTTCTTCAATAATTTTCCCGTCATCTAATACGACAATCCAATCAGCGTGCTTTACTGCAGAAAGTCGGTGTGTTGTGATGATGGTCGTTTTGCCAGTACGATTGGCTTGGATGTTTTCGATAATGCGTGCTTCTGTTTTCGCATCTACCGCTGACAACGAATCATCCAAAATTAGAATCTCCGGATTTTTAATCAATGCGCGCGCAATAGAAATCCGCTGCTTTTGACCACCTGATAACGCCACTCCTTTTTCACCAACTAGTGTGTTTAACCCATTTGGCAACAACGCTAAATCTTTTTCAAAATAAGCTAAACGAAGCGCTTCAACCATCTCTTCTTCACTAGCATTTGATTTTCCAAAAAGAATATTTTCTCGAATTGTCCGCGAAAACAACACATGATCTTGTGGCACGTAGCCAATCCAGCTACGCAGCTGATCTTTCGTTAATTTCTTCAATTCAATTCCATTCATAAAGATGGCTCCTTGACCAGTGGGGTATTCTCTCAGCAATTGCTTAACGAAAGTCGATTTCCCACTACCTGTCTTGCCGACAATGCCCAGCGTCTGGCCACTGTTCATGGAAAGATTGATGCCTTGAAGATTGATTGAATTTGATTGCGGATAAGTAAAACTAAAGTCTTTAAAACCAATTTCCTTTGGTTTACCGGTAGTAAATGGCTCCTGTGGATCGGTAACATCTTCCGGATAATCCAGTGTTCCGTTGACACGGTCCAATGAAGCATTGCCTCGTTGCAAGATGTTAATCAATTCTCCAATCGCAAACATCGGCCAAACAATCATGCCAAGGTAAACATTAAAAGCCACTAAATCCCCTAGCGTCATCGTGCCTTCAGCAACTAAAAATGCCCCATAGCCAAGTCCAATCATATAGCTAATGGCAGTCAGCACTTTGGTTACTGGCGCAAACAAAGCATCAATTCGTTCTACAGCCATATTCTTTTCGTACACGTCTTCGGTCATAGCAGCGAATTGTTGTTCTGAAGCGCGTTCTTGAACATAAGCTCGGATGACACGAACTCCTCCAACCGATTCCAATACGCGGTCATTCATGTCACCAAAAGCTTCCTGCGCTTCCATATAACGAACATGAATTTTCTTCCCCAGTATTTGTACTACTACCGCTAGAATCGGCAAGGGAATCATCGCTAGAAAAGTCAATTCCCAAGAAACCAACATTCCCATCGCGACAATAATAGTTGCCATATACAAAGTTGAATCCACCAACGTTAAAATGCCGAATCCTGCCGTCTCGGAAATGGCCTTTAAATCATTTGTCGCACGTGCCATTAAATCGCCTGTCCGATTTTTCTCGTAAAAAGTGGGGGTCATTTTCAAGAAATGCCCCATCAAGCTAGAACGGAGCTGCCGTTCAATAACATAAGCCCCACCAAATAATTGATATTGCCAAACAAAATTGATCAAATAAGCTAATACCATCGCTACTGCTAATACTGCCATGTACTGCCACATCAGCATCGAAGTCAGCTGCGCTTGAGCAATTGAATCAATCGCTTTCCCAATTAACCAAGGTGGAATAATTTCTAAAATATTGGCAACGAATAACAAAGCGACAGCTGTCGTGTACCTCAGCCAATTTTCTTTAAAAAACCATTTTAATTTCCATAATACGTCAAACATTAGCTACGCCTCTTTTCTTTTCCACTCCAATAATCAGCTTCAAGTCATTCTTTATTGATCATTTCTACCTTTTGAAACAACTTCATATCCAACAACTCCCATTAGATTTCATTTCATTTGCATTAAAACACACAAAAAAACGCGCGCCTCGTTCATGGGCACACGCTCATTAAAACAGGACATTTAGTCAGACATGTCCTGAATCATTCTATTTCCGAAATAAAGTCAGAGAAAAATTGAAGGAAGGTCTGATAACATTATTAAATTAATGTGCTTGTTAATTTCCAATTTTTTCATCATCACGACCTCCATTCCCTTTTATTTGTTAATTCTAGAATAGCAAAGTTTATTTTGAATTGTCAAGATTTTTCGAAAATTTATTTTTTCCAAAATATAACGGATGTTTCATTCTGATAACGTAGGGTAATTTAACACTAAGAGAAATTAGAATGAGGTGATGATAATGTATAAAAATATTGCTGTGGCTTATGATGGTTCTGATGGAAGTCGAATTGCATTTGAAAAGGCATTGGAATTTGTAAACGTATTGCAAGGTGCTAAACTTTCTGTTATCTATGTGAACGAAGACTACCGGGAAAGTATTGGTTATATGGATGCCGGCAATGCCTCGGCTCCAGTAATTTCGGCAAACGTCGACAGCAATTATGCACAATTCATGCCACCTGGAATTGGCGATGAACGCGTCTCTAGTCTAAAGGATTATGATGAGACAGTAGTTGAATATTCCAAGCACCTTCAACAATCTATCCAACGTCAATTAGATGAACACAACACAAAAGCATCGGTGCTGGCCCTTGAAGGAAATGCGGCCAAAACGATTTCTGCTTTTGTTGATGAGCAAAACATTGATTTGCTCATTATTGGCAACAGCGGGAAAGCAGGTTTGCAAAAATTCTTCGTTGGATCTGTCAGCAACAAGTTAATCAAAGATTCTTCCTGTTCTATCTTGGTTGTTAAATAACCATTTCCTCTTGCACTACTGAATGGATTACTAAAGCACTCAAAAAATCCGGTCTAGTTGGACAAGTTATTGCTTGTTCACCAGACCGGATTTTTAATACCTTATCAAAAAGTCACAATACCATCACAAATTTAACAGTTTAATTTCTTCTCTACCGGGTAAACATTACTAATAGCAAAACGCGTTTTACAAAAGGAAGAAGGGAAGACCTATGTCAAGACAAACAGTTTATTTTTTATCTCCTCATCAGCATCGTGGCTTGATGGCTGAAATTTGGGCAAATCGACTGATGCTTCCTGATTGGGAAATTCGCAGTGCTGCATGGTCAAAAGAAGCTCAGCCTTCTTTTAATGACATGCCTTTAGAAATAATGAAGGAAGTTATATTGGATTTACCAGCAGTTGAAGCACGTGCTTATAATCCAGAAGAAATAAGAGAAGCAGATTTAATCATCGCTTTACACGATGGAGAATTTGAACATGGTGACATTCCAACAGATTTGCCGACTCAGAAACTGCTGCGCTGGGACATACGTAACCCTGAGTTAAGAACTAGCGACACTACAGAACAATGGGTGCTTTACCAAGAGATTTGTGATGAAATTGCGACGAATATAAAAAACATGGAACCTTATTTCCGTGCAGATTACGCATAAAACCTTCACCAGTAAACCGGTGAAGGTTTTATTTGCTTTCATTCTTTTATACTTGCCTACACTGCTTTTTACGTATAGAGAATTGCTCGGACTGGGCTGCCTTCTCCGCCTTTAATCTTCAGTGGCAATGCTGCTAATCGGTAAATCCCTTCTGCTACATGATCCAAAACGATGCCTTCCAAAATAAAACGATGATGACGATTCATAGCCTGGTGCATTGGCAATTCTTTGCTAGTTTCTGGATCCACGGACGGCACGTCAACGCCAAGTAAGCTTACACCATGATCAGCCATCCATCGTGCGATTCCTTCATCAAAAATAGGCCATTCCACTGGAAATTTACTACGGTCTTTCCAAGACGCGGTTTTTAGCAACACCGCCGTGACCTGTTCTTCAAGTGGTTTCAAATCTGACACCTTGATTTTTTCCAAGCCACTAACATCCATCACTTGAGCTTGTGACAAGTAGACATCTAAGGGCAGTTCATGTGTTTTGAGCCCCTCGTTATTGTAATGAAAAGGAGCATCAATATGAGTGCCAATATGCGTACTCGTTTGCACCTTCCCGATATTAACTGAACCACTTTGCTTTATCGTGACAGATAGTTCATAACTAAACGGTACGTCTCCAGGCCACTCCGGTGTTGTGTCGTTCAATTCCATTGAAATATCAATGATTTTTTGTGGGTCCATTCAAGCCACCACATTTCGTTCATTGCTAAATTTTTTATATGTTTCATTGTCCATAATGTGCTGAAGCTTATCGGCCACTTGCTCTACATCGCTAAAAGATGTGTAAAAAGCAACAGGCGCTAATCGAATGATATTGGGTGCACGGAAATCAGGAACGATTTTTGCTTTTTTCAGTGCTTTGCAAATTCTCGCTGCCTCAGGATGAGCAAAAGCGATGTGACCGCCTCTAGCTTCGTCTTGTACGGGTGTAACGTCAGTCAGTTCAGGAACTTGTTGGCCTACAAGCTGTCTCAACAAACGAGTCAGCTGCAGTGATTTTTGGCGAATCGCTCCAATTCCCGCTTCTTCAAATAACTCGAGACTGCCAAGCAACGGTGCCATACTGAAAATATGCGGTGTCCCAATTTGGTAAGCACCCGCTCCTTGCGCTTTCGTAAATTCATGGTCCATATCGAATTGACGAGCTTTATCAGAACCAAACCATCCAGCATTCCCAGGCAGCAATTGATGGTGGCGTTCGTGTATGTACAGCCCCCCTGTTCCACCTGGTCCTGAATTCATGTATTTGTAATGACACCAAATAGCAAAATCCACTCCATCGTCATGCAAGTGATGCGGCATGGCACCGATCGAATGCGCTAAGTCAAAGCCGACCAAAATACCTTTTTCATGTGCCGCTTTTGCAATGTCGCGCATTGGCAATAGCTGACCACTGCGGTAAAGCACAGAAGGTAACAGCACAATAGCAACATCGTCAGTTAATTGTTCAATAATGTCGGTTAGCTCAAGTGTGTAGCCATCTTTACTTCCAACTTTTCTCATAGCTTTTGCCGGATCCAATCCTCGCAAACGAAGATGGCTTTCTACAGCATAAATATCTGAAGGAAAGTTCAAGTCATCGACAACAATTGCAAAACGTTCAGCAGTCGGTTGAAACAACGTTGACAGCATTTGATGAATATTCGACGTAATCGATCCTGTTACCATCACTTCATTGCCTTGTGCGCCGACTAATGGGGCAATGCGTTTACTCATTTCTTCAGCTAAGGTAAACCACGGGTGGTTACCTTCTGTCCACCCATCAATTCCAAATGTTTTCCAGCTATCCATCAGCGTCTGTAATTTTGCTTCAGACCGTTTAGACATCAACCCAAGAGAATTGCCGTCCATATAAACCATCCCTTTTTCAACAAAAAATTCCTGTTTAAAATCCGCTAACAAATCTTCGCGATCCAACTCTTTGCTCGTCATTATTTCGTCCTCCTCTAAACTTTATATTGCATAAGCAATTGCACCTAGAATTGTTGTTACTAGTACGACAATCCAAGGAGTCAGTTTAAAATAGACTAACATTGTAAAGGCAGTTACTGCAATTGCAAAATCAACAGGACCACGAATCCCTGAAGTGAAAACAGGGTCATATAAAGCGGCTAGTAAAATTCCGACCACGCTTGCATTGATTCTTCTTGATACTGCTTGTACTCCTGACTTTGTCCGAATGATGCGCCAAAAAAGCAATGTTGCAATCACCAATAGGAAAGATGGCAAAAACATAGCAATGATAGCAATAATCACTCCCGATACACCGTTCATCAATTTCCAAACCACGACAAAAATCCACCAAACATTCTTCCACGCGACATGCCAATGGAAATCCCCACCTGCGAACTAGCCGGTCCCGGGAGAAATTGACAACGTGCTACTAAGCCTGCATACGCTTTATCGTCGAGCCATTTTCTTTTATTGACGTATTCATCTCTGAAATAACCAATATGGGCTGCCGCTCCACCAAAAGACGTCAGTCCCAACTTCGTCAATGTTTTTAAGATTTCTGCATAGTTGTTTTTTTCTTTATCATAGCCCTCTCCTTTAAATAAATTAGTCCTTTTGAGGATAACCGTTTACTTATATGTCTTAATATTAAATTCATGTAACTTTACTGTCTCAAGCATTTCTAGAAATTCTTAGTATTGACAACGCTTCAAAAGACCTTGATACTATTAAAAGGTCATCTGTGAATCAAAGTCGCTATTCACTATTTTGGACTGTCTATTCTTTGCACGTTACTGCGAGCAATAACTCAAACATCTATTTTACTACTCATAAATAAAGATAATGAAACGGCCCTCCTCTGAGGGTCGTTTCACTTTGTTTCAGCAACTTGGAGGCGGGAAACATTATGGACATGTATACAAACTTACGCAAAGGGGAAAAAGGGGCTTGGATCAGTATTGGTGCTTATGTATTTCTTAGTGCTATCAAGCTTTTCTTCGGCTTTTCAGGTTCTTCTGAAGCATTAAAAGCCGATGGTCTTAACAATTTAACTGACATTCTCGCATCTATTGCCGTTTTGGTGGGACTACGAATTTCTCAGAAACCGCCCGATGAAAATCATCATTATGGTCATCTGCGCGCTGAAACCATTGCCTCTCTTTTGGCATCTTTCATTATGGCGGCTGTAGGATTACAAGTTTTGGCTAACGCTATTCGCTCTATTTTTGAACCTGTTGCCGAAACCCCTTCTCTGTTTACGGCTTGGATTGCTTTGTTTTCTGCAATTGTTATGTACGTTGTGTATCGCTATAACTTAAAGCTTAGTCAAGAAATCAAAAGTTCAGCTGTCCGTGCTGCAGCTTACGATAATCGGTCAGATGCTCTCGTCAGTATTGGCGCAGGTATCGGCATTATGGGTGCTGTTTTTGGCGCACCAATTCTCGATGTTCTTACCGCATTTATTATCGGATTGATCATTATCAAAACGGCTCTGGATATTTTCAAGGAATCTGTCATGACGTTAACCGATGGGTTTGATGAAGATGAAGTGGAAACTTTATCTGTTTTAGTTAGAAGAGTTCCCGGAGTTATTTCATTGCGTGATTTTAAAGGACGCAATCATGGCAATGTCATGTTTATCGATTTGACTGTCAGTGTTGCACCCAAACTTAATGTAATAGAAAGTCACTGGATCACTGAAGAAATCGAAAGGAAAATTCAGAAAGTAAAACCTCATTGCGTCATTCTTGTTCACATTGAACCAGATTTTTCGTCTCCTATTAGTCGTCAGGACGACTGAAACGAACAAAAGAATATTCATTTCACTGTGCTTGTACGGCATTCTGCATTCCACACCGATGAAAGGAACTCCAAGTGGCAAGACCATATAGGCTTATATAATGCTTTCTGTAACCAAAAAAGTCCACGGCTTTAAAGAGCCGCGGACTTTTTTGATTATTCGTCTAGTGCTTGCGCCATTTTTACATTGTTGTGAACAAAATCTTCTGCAATGGCATGACGAATTCGACTTTCAAGCCTTTCTTTCATTTCAACATCGGCAACTTGTACTTCTACTTGAAAATCCAATGCGGAATTCCGAAAGTTAATAAATCGGACATCTGGTTCTTTTTCTGGTATTCCTTTCATCAAGTTGATTGTCTTTAGAGCTGCATCTTTGAGAAGTTGTTCGATTTTTTTCGTATCACTGCCATACTCCACACTTACTACTACCCTGGCATACAATTGTGCGCTCGAACGATTTTTAACAATTTGCTCGATAAAATATTGATTCGGAACGACGAGAGTTCCTTCTTTCAAGGTTTCTATAACAGTTGACCTCAATTTAATTTTAGTAATACGTCCGATTTTCCCGTCGATTTCCACCATTTCTCCAACTTCCATCGGACGCTCAAACAAAATGATGATGCCTGAGACAAAATTAGCGGCGATGTTACGAACGCCAAAACCTATACCAATTCCAAGAACACTAAATACAAATCCGAGCGCTGTTAAGTCAAGCCCGACAGTAGTAAAACTGATTGCCAATGCTAAAAACATCACGACATAATAAAGCAGTCGGTTGATTGTGTAGCCCATTCCCATATCTATATTAAATTGTTCGTAGACAAATGGCATGACGTAGCGATTTAAAGCTTTAGTGACGCGACTGGCAAATGTCACAATGAGGACAGCTACAATGATTAGTAATACGGAGATCTCAACGCCTTCAGTTTCATAAAAAGCTGAAGTCAGCCATTGTTCTTTCGAGAAGTAAAAAAGAAAGAACAGGATGCCGCCGTAAAGAAGCAACCAATTTAAGACATCTTCAATTACCGGATAAACCCGTCTTTTGAAATCTGTTGAAGCTATAACCTTTCTCAGCAGGAATAATATCAAAAATTTCCCGATAAGGATTAAAGCCACATACACGAAGAACATGAAAAACTCTACTAAAGACAAATCCTTTAAAAAAGTAATGCCTTCGAACAGCTCATTGTTTTTCATAACCCCTCTCCTTTACTGCTTGATAGATTTCTAACACTGTCCTCAGTTTTTTTTCGTCAAAACCAGATGATACGAATGCTGATCCGTGGCTATGGCTAACTCGTCCACTTTTTCTTGAAGAACTTCTTGATCAAAGGTTTTCAATGCCCCGATATCCACATCTTCTAAAACGTAAGCATGAATTTCCCACAACTCCACATAATGCCGTTTAGCTCCCATTTCAGCAGCCACTTTCAAAGACTCAAGAATAGAAATTAAAACTGAAATGTCTTCCTTGCCGTAATGCGATAATTGATAGAAAGTTTTATACAACGCTTTTTTATATGCAGGAAAGCGGTATAAAACATGCTCTTCAGCTAGTAAGAAAGGTCCTGTTTTTAATCGACCTAATTGGCCAAGTAAACGTCCGAGCCGAATAATAATATCGTTCGCTGTATTTGGATCATTGATGCCCGGCGATATGGCACGAAGCGCCACTTCCACTAATTTTTGAATGGCAAAATCAAGGTCCTGTTCTGTCGTTCTAGAAGTACCGAGTGAATAGAAGTTATTAATAGACTGTTTAGCGTGATTCACTCCATAAACATGAAAAATCGGCTTGCCCTCATAGACGTAATCGCCTGGATTCACAAGAATTTCAACTTTTAGTTTTTGCTCTTGTGCATAATTTCCCAGCTTTTCGAAAGACAGATACTGAATGTAGCCTTCTTTTTCAGCTTGATACGTGTCTTTGATACCAATTGGGCTCCACGTTATTTCTTCACCTTTTTCATTTTCTTGTAACTTTTCAAATTTGGAAATGGCATCTTCTGTATCCTTAATTAATTGATTGATTAGTTGTCCTACTTGTACATTTGTTGCAATATAATGGATGAAATAGGCAAATGTAGAAAGACAGAAAAAAGCGATAATAATACCGATAAAAGTTGAAATGACATCAGTTTCGTAGAGATCTTCTCTCATAAATAATAATGATAAAGTATTGTAAATAAAGCCGCTCAGAAAAATCCCTAAAACTCGCCAAACAATTTTATCGTGAACAAAGTTCTTTAATGTTCTTGGCGAAAATTGAGATGAGTACATCGTTAGTACGACGAGAATTGTTGAAAAAGTAAAAGTCGTCATCGTTAGGAGAGCGCCTGATAAACTTCCCATAATCGTCTTAGCTAAGTCAACATTCGTTAAAAGAATTGCTGGGACATATGGCTTTAGTTCGTCGATATACAATAAGTCAACATAGTAAAAAAAGATGGATAGAAAAATTGAAATTACAATGTAAAATGCAGGAGTAATCCACAGTTTTTCTTTTAGCCAAAAAGACAATGCCTTCATCGTCATGCTCCTTTCTTGTGGGTATCTATCCTCTTTCTTTTCCCTTGATGGCTTTTTGACAAACAAAAAAGGCTTGATGAGGTAGTGCACCCAAAAGTTAGAGTTCGACTTTAACTTTTGGGTGCTCTACCTGTTGATCAGCCCTTCTTCTAGCACAGCCGAAGAAAATCCATCTGTTGGCATGCGCACAACTAACATAGAACTAAAGAAAATTATTTTTCCAAAGCAGTCGACAGCGCATGCTTCATTAGACTCGCTACATATTGATCGAAATGTGCGAATCTCGGATCTTGTGTCTGTCCTTTTTTGTAACGATAATAAATTTGTTGAATAATCACAGCCAATTTGAAATAAGCAAATGTTAAATAAAAATTCATATCGGATACGTCTCTTCCACTTTTTTCACCATAGCTTTTTATAAACTCCTGCCGACTGTAAAAGCCTTCTAGCACAGTAACGGGTGCTCTACCGAGTCCTTTTTTTAATAAGTCAGGATCTCCCTCTTGAATCCAATAACTCATAGCCGCTCCAAGATCTGCTAATGGATCTCCGACTGTCGTCATTTCCCAGTCAAACAGACCCGTTATTTCTGAGAAATCTTCCGAAAATAAAGCATTGTTCAATTTAAAATCATAGTGAATAATCGTAGGTTCTTGAGATACTGGCATGTTTGTGAGCATCCATTCAGTTAATCTTCCTACACCTTCAATATCGTCTGTTTGTGCACGCTCATAACGTCCAATCCAGCCGTCAACTTGACGCTGCATAAAGCCTTCCGGTTTTGCCATTCCAGCCAAAGCCGTTTGCTTGTAATCTAACGAATGAAGCTCGACCAGCAAATCGACCATTTTCTCTGAAATTTTTTGTCCCAACTCTCTCGTCGGTCTACTATTTTCTGGGAAATCACTATCTAATACATGACCATGGCGCCTCTCCATCACAAAAAAGGGACTGCCAACAATCGATAAATCATTTGAAAAAACAAAAGGCTTTGGTGCTGTTTTAAAGACTGGATGTAAAGCAGATAGAATGTTATATTCGCGTTCCATATCATGCGCTTTAGGTGCTACAGGTCCGAGCGGTGGCCTTCTTAATACAGCTTGCCAGTTTCCGATTTGCAAGGCATACGTTAAATTGGAATGACCCGTACCAAACTGCTGAACTTCAAGTTTTCCTGTTGGTAGATTTTCAATTTTCTCTTGGAGAAATCGCTCAAGCGTCTCTATATCAAGTTCTTCGCCTACTCTTACTGGAATAATCACATTTTGTCGCTCTCTCATTTCTCCACCTCTTCTAAATTTAATCACCACAAGAATTCGGAATAGTCACTTAATGGTAGCGTGGTCATTTCGTTTATGCAAGTTACAGTAAAATATTTCCCAATAATCTAAAAAATGTTCTTGACCAAAAACAGAATATCCTATATCGTTAATCTAACTTGAAGAAAGAGGTGAAGCATTATGGCTATTTTATTGTTGAATACGCAATTCCAGTCTATAGTGTCTCCCTCTGTGTATCGCTGACGATACGCTTCTTCCATTATGTCCGGAGACCACGACTGCGAATTGCGCGCATCCGTGGTTTTTTATTTTGCATAATTAGGAGGAAATAACATTGATGAAAATTGAACAATACGGCTGGAATTCAGGCTGGCAAGACAAAACAACGACGAATGGCACTCCAGGGCGTGTCACACTGGAGCATAAAAATGGATACCGCGTTGTCACAAATGATGGCGAATGGCTTTGCTCATTATCTGGAAAGTACAGACACCAGCACCATGGCATAGAATTTCCGTGCGTCGGAGATTGGGTCATGGTCGAGCAAATGCCGGGTGAAGACAAAGGCATTATTCACCATGTGCTACCACGAACGTCTCAGTTTTCTAGAAAAGTGGCGGGCGAAACATCTGATATCCAATTGATTGCGGTCAATGTGGATATCGTGTTTTTAACGATGTCACTAAACGATGATTTTAATATTCGGCGGTTAGAACGCTATTTGTTAGCCGCTTGGGATTCTGGATCGAATCCCATTATCGTCTTAACAAAAAAAGACCAATGCACTGACATTACCCCTTATTTACGTGAAGTAGAAAATGTAGCGTTCGGCGTTCCGATTTTTGCCGTATCCGCACGTACTAGTGAAGGAATCGAAGAATTACAGAAGCAGTTAACGGGTTCAAAAACTGGAGCTTTACTCGGTTCTTCCGGTGTCGGGAAATCTTCTTTGATCAATGCCTTGTCTGGCAATGAACAAATGCTGGTTCAAGATATCCGAGAAGATGACAGCAAAGGGCGACATACGACTACACACAGAGAAATGATTTTACTGCCTGCAGGCGGATTAATGATTGATACACCTGGCATGCGTGAATTTCAGCTGGGCGACTATTCAGAAGGCGTAACAGCAGGATTTAGCGATGTCGAAGATTTGGCACTCCACTGTCGATTCCGTGATTGCGCTCATCATGACGAGCCTGGTTGTTGCGTTCAGGAGGCACTTCGAAATGGTAAGTTGGATGCCGGACGTTACCAGAGTTATTTAAAGCTAAAGCGTGAGCTTGCTCATATGGAGCGAAAAAGCGATGCCGCTGCTCAAAAAGCCGCGCGTAACAAATGGAAACAACTAACCAAAGACAATCGCAAACGACCCGTTAAAAAACGCTAAAATAGAGGAGGCTATCCCGTAAGTCTCTAACATAAAACAGGTGGAGAAAAAGAAACTCTTTTTCTCCACCTGTTTTTTTGAATTGCTTCTGAGAATATAAAAAGTCATTGATTACAGATCGTACGTGCAAATGCATCCACCTATTTTGTCGCCTGAAAACGGGGCTGTACTCAAAAAGTCGTTTTTCATGACCTTTTGAGTACAGCCCTCTCCTTTTATCTTATCTCTGGTTCAGTCAGACCATGCTTCACGGCATAAAGTGCCGCCTGCGTCCGGTCTTGAACAATTAGTTTGATAAAGATGTTGGAAATATGCGTTTTCACTGTTTTTTCGGTAACAAATAACGCAGAAGCGATTTCGCGATTGCTTTTGCCTTTAGTCAATTCAGCCAGCACTTCCTGTTCTCTTGGTGTCAGCTGGTTGATGGTATGAGGTGCCGGTTCCGCTGGCGCTTTCATCAGTTCAGAAGAAGCTTTTGGATGCAGTGTGTTTTCACCACGCATCAAACTGCGCAAAGAAGCAACCAGTTCATCCGGTTCAATATCTTTCAATTGATAGCCTGCTGCTCCCGCTTCAATCGCAGGCACCACGTGATCTTGATCTGAAAAACTAGTTAGCATTAAAACGATGATAGTGGGGAATTGTTCTTTGATCATTCGCGTTGCTTGAATGCCGTCCATAATGGGCATTACCAAATCCATTAACACAATATCCGGCTGAAGTGCTGCAGCCATTTCTACAGCCTCTTTGCCATTTATCGCTTCTCCTACCACTTCAATATCCTTTTGTGTTTTCAAAAAGAATAACAATCCTCGTCGGACCACATGATGGTCATCGGCTATTAAAACTTTCATCACGTTTTCAACTCCTTATCCATACGGAATCCGCACTAAGATTTCCGTTCCCTTGCCAATCTCACTTGACCAATCAGCTGTGCCACCTTCTGCTTTGGCACGTTCACGTATGCTTTGAATGCCGATAGATGGCAAGTGGACTCTATGATCAAATGCGAATCCGCGCCCTTCATCTTTTAGCACGAACAAAACATCCGTTGCCGTGACCGATAAATACAATTCGACTTTATTAACTTCCGCGTGTTTCCGGACATTGTTCAACGATTCCTGCGCAATCCGGAATAGCGTTTCTTCAATTCGCGATGGCAATTGAATAACACCCATTACTTTTGTTTCAACTGCAATTCCGAGCATTTCTCCGTAACCTTTGATGGCATCAAGCAATCCACTCTCTAACCCTTTTGGCCGCAATTGCCAAATTAACGCTCTCATTTCATTCAATGCTTCCTGCGTCAAATGTTGAATATCGCGAAAAGTTTCTTGAACAACAGGATCCTCTGACATCTCGACACCACCGCGAGCAGTTAACGTCACTGAAAACAGCAATTGGTTAACAGAATCATGGAGGTCGCGCGCTAAGCGATTTCGTTCTTTCACAAGAGCCAATTCCTGTTCTTGCTTTGTTAAGCCAATTCGTTTGATTGCAGAGCCAATTTGAAAAGCCACTGATTCCAACAGAGCCAATTCGTCTTTTGAAAACCCGACAGTGTCGGGTGCGGCAATGTTCAGCAAGCCAAATTTCTCTTCTCCTGACTGCAAAGGAACCGTCGCATGATGAGTGATACTGCCTTGTAGCCGCGAATTTTCTGGCATGGCATTTTCGATACGTTGACAAGCGATAATATTCGATGCTTTTTCAAGATCGCCATCGTGATAGCGCTTAACGCACCAACAGCCACCTTTTTGTAAATGACGGCAACTGTTTTCTTCTAAAGCGGCCGGCAAATTAGCCTGAGCCACTAATTGATGCTTGCCTTTTTCATTAATAAAAAATATCCAAGCCGTTTCAAAAGCAGAGCCGTTCAACAATTTACGAATAGCCCCATCTAACATACACGTCATATCCATTTCTTCATTTAACAGTTCAGCAATTTCTTTTAACAGCGTTACATTTGAAGGTTCTGCCAACATTAATCACCTCACTTTTATCATATACGTGATCGCAATCCAACTCACTCGTACTTTTGTCTTAGAAAGGCACATACGTATACAGAGTTAGACAATAAAAGCCCCCTTTTTTAGGGGGGCTTAGTCGTTAGCGGCTATTTACTTCTTCTATGAATGATTCTTTTAGCAATTCCATTTTTTCATCGCTTTCTTGCTGTGTTTTTGCGGTGATGCCGAAATAATATTTCACTTTCGGTTCTGTGCCGCTTGGACGCACACATACCCACGAACCATCTTCTAAGAAGTACTTCAAGACATTAGATTGAGGCAGTTCAATTTTTTCATTGGTGCCCAAATTGACAGAAATGCGGTTTTGCGTTTCATAATCTTCAATCGAAACAACAGGAATGCCGGCAATCGCCTGTACTGGGTGTTTACGCAAACCTTCCAGCAATGCAGTAATTTCACGGGCCCCATCAATGCCTTTTTTCGTAACAGATACGAGTGATTCACGGTACCAACCAAACTCATTATACAATTCGATCAACACGTCATGAAGATTCTTCCCTTGTTTTTTATAAAAAGCAGCTGCTTCAACGAGCAATAAAACAGACTGGACAGCGTCTTTGTCTCTTGCAAAATCACGAATTAAATAACCATAACTTTCTTCGTAGCCGAATAAAAATTCGAATTTCGGATCCTCATCGTTGTGCTTTAATTTTTCACCGATGAATTTAAAACCAGTTAAAACATCTTCCGAACTGACACCATATGATTCTGCTACGACGCGACCAAATTCTGATGTGACAATGGTTTTAAAAATACGACCGTTTTTGGGTAACGTGCCTTTTGCTTGTTTTTGACTCAGCAAATACTCAATCAAAATAGCGCCGGTTTGGTTGCCGCTCAGTAGTTCATACTGGCTACCGCTCCAAACGGCAATTCCAACACGGTCTCCGTCTGGATCGACGGCAATCAGTAAATCAGCTCCGGATTTCTTACCGTATTCTTTTGCCAATTCAAATGCAGATCCTTCTTCTGGATTCGGAGAAGTAACAGTTGGAAATTCACCGTCTGGTTGCATCTGTTCGGTTACGTAAGTAATTTGATCATAGCCTGCTCGATCTAATAACCGCTTAACCGTTGCACCCGATGCTCCGTGAAGTGGCGTAAAAACGGCTTGGATCGGACTCGCTGAATGCTCTTGAACAGTTAACGCATTGGTAAGATACGCTTCATCCAATTTTTCGTCAATTCGGATTAGTAATGACTCGTCAAATCCTTCGTTGACGATAGATAGCTCATCTTCTACACGGCTAACATAGTCAATGACACGGTCGGCATCTTCTAGATTTAATTGAGCGCCATCTTCTCCGTACACTTTATAGCCATTGTATTCCGGCGGATTGTGACTCGCCGTAATAACAATTCCCATAAATGCATTCAAATATCGAACACTAAACGATAACTGGGGTGTCGTTCTAGGGCTACTGTACAAATACGTATGAATACCGTTTGCTGCAAATGTACGTGCTGCTTCTTCTGCAAATTCAGGTGACATGCGGCGGCTGTCATATGCAATGACCATCCCCCGTGCCATAGCAAGTTCCCCATTTTCCTTCATGTAATCCGCGATTCCTTGAGAGGCTTTACGGACCGTATAAACGTTCATGCGGTTTGTCCCTGGACCAATTTCACCGCGCATGCCTCCGGTACCAAAAACCAGATCTTGATAAAACGCATCTTCTGCTAATTTTTCATCGTCTTTTAAGACAGTTAATGATTGGCGCGTTTCTTCATCAAGTGATTCATTGTCTAACCAACGCTTCATGCGTTCTTTCCATGACATAGAAATTCCTCCATCCATATTGAAATTGAGTTAAATTAAACAGTCTTATATGTAGATATTCTACAAACCAGTTGCGCTTTCCTGCGAGAGCTCCTCACTAAGTAAGCACATCAGTTAAAAATTTTTTCGCTGAATCTCCAGTTTATCAAACATCTCAAAAAAAAGCCGCTCCATTTCGGAAGCGGCGGTGTTCAGTCTTTTTTGTATTCTACACGGTAGACATCATGACGACGGTCTTTTAACTGCTTGACTGTTCCATTTTGACGTTGACGACGTAAAATTTCCAAATCGACATCTCCAATCAACACCATTTCAAGGTTTGCATTGGTTTCGCCGACAATGCC
The DNA here is from genome assembly GCF_002009235.1 of Planococcus faecalis. Taxonomy (NCBI): domain Bacteria; kingdom Bacillati; phylum Bacillota; class Bacilli; order Caryophanales; family Caryophanaceae; genus Planococcus; species Planococcus faecalis. The sequence continues at coordinate 1,048,188 of NZ_CP019401.1, read as the reverse complement.
GTCACGTGCAAACTCAAAATCGGATGGCGCAAAAATACCCGATTGTGCATATTGAATGTCCATGTTTTCGGTTTGCGGCAAGTTACCGACCGTACCGGAAATGACCGTGTAGATTTGATTTTCCACAGCACGCGCTTGTGCGCAATAACGAACGCGCAAGTAGCCTTGGCGATCTTCTGTACAGAACGGGGTGAAAATAATATTGGCACCCATATCTGTCGCAATACGCGCCAGTTCTGGGAATTCAATATCGTAGCAAATTTGAATAGCGATTTTCCCACAATCCGTATCGAAGACACGAACCGAATCTCCTGCAGAAATGCCCCACCATTTACGTTCGTTTGGTGTGATATGGATTTTGTATTGCTTGTCGATCGATCCGTCACGGCGGAACAAGTAAGCAATATTGTAAATTTCATCGTCTTCTTCTTTAACGAAATGCGATCCTCCGATAATGTTGACATTGTAACGAACAGCAAGGTCTGTAAACAATTCAATATATTGAGGTGTATATTCCGTTAACTTACGTACTGCTTGGCTCGGCGATGGCTCATTTAAGAACGACATGAGCTGCGTCGTGAAGATTTCAGGGAATACCACAAAATCTGAATGGGCATCTGACGCTACATCTACAAAATATTCTACTTGGTTCGCTAAATCATCAAACGATTCGATGGCGCGCATCAAATACTGGACAACACAAATACGGACCGGCAAGCTTGTTTTGAAATGACGTTTAGAAACAGGTTTGTAATCGACGTTATTCCATTCCATCAACGTTGCGTATTTACCTGAAGCTACGTCGTCTTGCAAGTAGTTCGGATTGATGCGCATTAATTGGAAGTTGTTCATCAATTGGAACGTCAAAACCGGATCGTAAATTTTATGACGTGAAACCGAATCTACATATTCACGTGGTGACATTTCATCCGCGTGTTTGTGGTAATTTGGAATACGTCCTCCGATGATAATCGATTTTAAATTTAATTCGCGTGCTAATTCTTTGCGGGCTTCATATAAACGCTGGCCTACTTTCATCCGGCGGTATTCTGGGTGTACCATCACTTCAATGCCGTACATATTGTAACCATCTGGATTATGGTTGGTAATATATCCCGCGTCGGTTACATCGTCCCACGTATGACGGTCGTCATATTCATCAAAGTTGATTAATAAACTTGAACAGGAGCCAATGACTGTTCCATCTAACTCAGCTATAAGCTGACCTTGTGGGAAAACACCCAAATGACTTCTTAACTGTTCTTCTTTCCAAGGATCCATTCCCGGGAAGCATAGACGCTGCATTGCCAGGATGGCATCTATATCTGCATAAGTCATCTCGCGAATGATCATGCTTTTTTCAAAATGGGATAAATCAAATTGTTCTGACACAGCACAGCTCTCCTTCACAAAAGTTTCATACTTTATTATATCGGATAGTCGCTCAGGTTGATATTATTTTACTTGTCTCCCGATAACAATTATAATTCTATGGAATCATTTTTTGAAAAGAGGGAATCTCAAATGACGAAACGCCAGGAGAATGTTTTGCTTTCCATGTGGGTTGTAGCCCTTATCGCCACGGCCGGTTCGCTTTATTTTTCTGAAATTCGTGACTTTGCTCCGTGTGAACTATGCTGGATTCAACGTATCTTTATGTATCCGCTTGTTATTGTCATCGGAGTTGCTTACGTACAGAAAAATGTTCGAATTGCAGCTACTGCGCTTGTGTTCTCCATTATAGGAGGAGGAATTTCTCTTTATCATTACGGTTTACAGAAGCTCGATTTCCTGGCAGATTCTGCACCATCTTGTGGACTTGTTCCATGTAACGGTGAGTATATCAATCTCCTCGGATTTATCACCATTCCCTTTTTAGCGCTTACTGCATTTATTCTAATTGCTGGAATGAGTATCTATTTATTAAAGTCCCTTAAGGAGGAAAAGTAACATGAAAAAGTTATTAATCATCGCAGGAATTGTTGTTATTATTTTTGCCGGAATCATCTTTTTAACGAATCAGGCAAATGATGAGAAATTGGCGGATAACCCATACGATACAGAGGATCTAGAGCAGGCAACTATTGATCAATTAGACGATGAAAATTATCAGAACATTGTCTTACCGGCTGATTTAGAAAAGGAAATTGCTAGCGGAGAGCCAACTACGGTTTATTTTTACAGCCCAACTTGTAGCTACTGTCAGCAGACTACACCTGTTTTGATGCCGGTTGCTGAAGATATGAGTATAGACGTTTTGCAGTACAATCTGTTAGAATATGATCAAGGTTGGCAACAATACTTGATCGAAGCTACACCAACATTGATCCATTTCGAAGAGGGTAAAGAAGTTTCGCGTTGGGTCGGTGCACAGCCAAAAGAGAATATTGAACAATTTTTCACTGATGTAGTTAAAAAATAACTGACAAAAGGATCATGTGCCTGGCGCATGGTCCTTTTTTAATGGAGGAAACCACATGACTTGGAGTTATGAAATCAAAGATGACGGTATGACCGTTGAAGAATTACTAAGAACCGAATGGGGCCTTGGAAAAAAAGTCGTTCACCAAATGCGCATGGCCAAAAGCGTTAAAAACGATAAATTCCAAGAAGTAGTTTGGAAAGAACCTTTACCAAAAGGAACTGTCTTGCAATTTGACTTGCCTCCCGCAGACTCACCTTACGAACCAAAACACGATGTTGAGTTACCGGTACTTTTTGAAGACGATCACTTTATCGTGGCTCGTAAACCAAAAGGTATGGCGACACACCCGAACGAAGTTGGCCAAACAGATACGTTCATTAACGCCATTCTTGGTCACATTATTCGTAACGGCGGATCATATGGGGAGCATGTTCACCGCTTGGATCAAGGAACTTCCGGTTTGTTGATGGTTGCAAAACACCCTGTTGCAAAAAACGTGCTGGACCGTATGTTAGAACAAAAACAATTGGTTCGTGACTACGAAGCTGTTGTGAAAGGCAAAGTTCACAATAAATCTGGCACAATTGATTTCGCAATTGGTCGCGATCGCCATCACCCAACGCGTCGCATGGTTTCTCAAACAGGTCAAAGCGCTGTTACTCATTACCGTGTACTGAAACTAATGGAAGGCAAATCTTTGCTTCATTTAACACTTGAAACAGGACGCACGCACCAAATCCGTACACACCTTTCTCATATCGGTCATCCGATTGTTGGAGATACATTATACGACGGACCGCCAACACAAGACGGCGCTTATCACCTTCATGCTTTCCGCATGTCATTCATCCACCCGTTTACAAATGAAAAAGTAGTGGTTGAAGATACTGCGAGATAATAAAAAAGTAGTGACTGATGTCCATTGCAGCGGACGCTTTCTCGTGGGCTTACGTTGACGCTTCCATTTCAATCAGCGATTTTAAAAACAATAAAAAGAACGGAGAAGAGGATGTCCTTTTCTTCGTTCTTTTTGATTTCCTCTACTTAAGTAGAGGATCTTTTAAACCTTAATGTCATCTGGATGTGTTCCGCTACGCCAATCTTGGTTTAACCCATCGATTATACCCATTTCTTCTGGAGTCAACGCGAAATCAAATACTTGCGCGTTTTCTTGAATGCGTGAGGGTGTTACTGACTTTGGAATAACGACTAAATCATTCTGCAAATGCCAACGGATAATGACCTGTGCAATTGATTTATTATGCTGTTTTGCGATTTCCACTAACACAGGATCCTCTAGCAAACGACCTCTTGCAAGTGGCGACCACGATGTTACTACAATGTCATTTGCGTCGCAATAGTTTCGTAATGGCACTTGTGTCAGTTGTGGATGCAATTCAATTTGATTGACCATTGGTTTTGTATTGGCCGTAGCCATAATTTTCTCCAAATGATGCTCTTGGTGATTTGAAACACCAATGGAACGAACGAGCTTTTCGTCGTAAAGACGTTGGATGGCACGATACGTGTCTACGTATTTCCCTTCAATCGCCCAATGTGTCAAATACAGATCCAAATAATCAAAATCCAGACGTTTTAGCGATGCTTCAAATGCACGCAAAGTTTCATCATAGCCTTGGTCCGTGTTCCAAACTTTCGAAGTGATAAACAAGTTCTCGCGTTTAACACCCGAATTCCGTACCGCTTCGCCTACTTCTGCTTCGTTGTCGTAAATGGTCGCTGTATCGATTGCTGTATAGCCTGCTCCAATTGCCGTAATCATCGCTTCTACTGCGGCTTCTTTGTCGGTCATTTTGTAGACACCGAGGCCGAAGCGGGGCATTTCTACACCATTATGTAATTGTTTTGTTGAGTTGATTGTTAACCCCATCTATCATCATCCTTTCATCTTTCTATTGTACAAATAATATTAGATTAATTCGACTTTTAGGATTTCGGTGCAAGCTCTTGCACTCTCCGATTAAAACGAATAATATATATCATGTTGTGTAAAATTGTTCGTGTTTTAGGAGGAGTTTTTTATGTTTCATTTAAAAGAAAACAATACGACGATAAAGACTGAAGTGACTGCTGGAATGACGACTTTCCTAACTATGGCCTATATCGTCATTGTCAATCCAGTCATCTTAGGTGCTGCAGGTGTGCCGTTTGATCAAGTATTTTTAGCGACGATTATCGCCGCCGCCATCGGAACTTTATGGATGGCCTTAGCCGCTAATTACCCCATTGCCATTGCACCCGGCATGGGATTGAATGCTTATTTCACTTCTATGGTACTCGGATCAAATGGGGCCATCGATTACGTAACTGCCTTTGCAGCTGTATTTGTGGCGGGTCTTATTTTTATTTTGTTGTCATTGACTTCTTTGAGAAAAGTGCTGATTCAAGCCATTCCTGAAAACTTAAAGCATGCTATTACTGCTGGAATTGGTTTGTTTATCGCGTTTATCGGTATGAGACTGAGCGGCTTGATTGTTGCAAACGAGGCGAATTTGGTCGGCTTAGGTGATTTAACTTCTCTTCCTGTCGCCTTAACGTTGCTCGGCTTACTAATTACTGTCATCTTTATGTCATTAAATATTAGTGGTGGTATTTTTTACGGTATGATTGTCACAGGAATCGTTGCCTTTTTCACTGGTCAATTAAAATTTGAAACAGGATTTATAAAATTACCGTCATTGCCCGAAGGGATTCTGATTTGGAATCCGTTAGAAGCTCTTCAATTGGTCATTGAATATGGTCTTTATGGCGTTGTCTTTTCTTTCTTACTCGTGACGTTGTTTGATACGACTGGCACAATGATTGGTGTCGCCAAACAAGCTGGCTTACTAAAAGACAATAAAATGCCTAGAATGCGTCAAGCGTTGCTAGCAGATTCGTTCGCAGCTACTGCCGGTGCTATGGTTGGAACCAGTCCAACTACCGCGTATGTTGAATCTACGGCAGGTGTTGCAGCAGGTGGTCGCACCGGTCTTACAAGTTTAACAGTTGCCGTTCTTTTCATACTCGCAGCGTTTTTCGGACCGTTAGTCGGCTCTTTATCAAGTGTTGCCGCCATTACAGCTCCTGCATTAATTATCGTTGGCAGTTTAATGATTGGTGCAGTCAAACAAATTGAGTGGGAAAAATTCGATGAAGCTTTCCCCGCCTTTTTGATTGTACTCGCTATGCCGTTAACATCGAGTATTGCAACGGGGATTGCTTTCGGTTTTATTTCTTATCCGTTAATGAAAATCTTCAAAGGCAAAGGCAAGTCGGTTCATCCAATTCTTTACGTCTTTGCGATTTTGTTCACGATTCAACTATTAATCGCACCTCATTGATGATAGATGTAAAAAAACCGCCAAATTGGCGGTTTTTTTAGATTCTATTTCTGGTGAATGTTGCTGACAATAATAACACAGCTGCAGTAATCAAGTGGAATACCCAACCGACACCTGGAATCCATGCGATTATGCTTGTAATGATTCCGAGAATCGAACCTGCTTTTGGTGAATATTCACGGAAGCTGAAGAATAAAGTAATCGCGTGAAGCACGAACATAACACCTAACGCTGAGTAACCTGTGCTGATGACAAAGCCTCCGCCAATTAACGGGATTGCTAGAAAGGCTTCAGCTAAGCCTGTAATCCAAAGTAACGCAACAGAAATCTTCATTTTCATATATCTTCATCCCTTCTATAAAAGTTGCTATCTTCTTTATACGAACGATAACAGCTAAGGTTTCATTATTTACGAGACCGTCAGAAATTATCCACATTTCGAGCGATGTTGTATATTTCATTTTTCCCACTTGTAAGCTATACTAAACAAAGATGCACATTTCAAGGAGGTCATTCTTATGAACTTAATCCTTATTTTAGGTGTTTGTGTTTCGTTCTTAGTAGCTATTTTTACTGCTGGATACGATGACAAACCTGGAACAAACGAAAGAGAATAGTGTAAAAGGACAGCGAAATTCGCTGTCCTTTTTTTATTCTAAGCCTGGATAATCTTGTTGACGCAACGCTTCGTACATGAGTATCGCTGCCGTATTCGACAAATTAAGTGAACGAATATGATCGTTCATTGGAATTCGCAAGCAATGATCTGGGTTTTGCTCGATCAGTTCTTTCGGCAATCCTTTAGTTTCTTGTCCAAAAACGAAGAAATGATCTTTTCCTCTATCGGAAAAATCGTATGAAGTATGCGGCTTTGCGCCGAACTTCGTAATATAGTAGAACACCCCGTCTTGGTAACTGTCAAACAACTCCTGCAACCCGTCATAATAATAAATATCGACATGTTCCCAGTAGTCCAGCCCGGCGCGTTTAAGCATTTTATCGTCTGTCGAGAAACCGAGCGGCCGGATTAAATGCAACTTAACTCCTGTCCCGGCGCATGAACGCGCGATATTCCCTGTATTTGCTGGAATCAGCGGTTGGTACAACACAATATGAATAGCCAAATCTGTCACTTATCCTTTCAATCTTTCAGCAAAAAATGCCAATCCTTTTTGAATTTCTTCTTGCACTTCACCATCTTTTTCTAGCTGTTGCACGCGCTTTAATGCTTCTAATCCTTCATCAGTGCCAATTTTACCAATTGCCCAAGCCGCAGTTCCTCGAATGACCGGTCGCTCATCACTGTCGAGCAATTGAATCAAAACAGGTATAGCAGCTGTTTCTTTAAAATGTGCTAACGCCAAAATAGCATTTCGCTGAATCGGTTTTTTGCCTCGCCACGATCCGGACACATAACCAAACTTATCTTTAAACTCACGATTAGAAATTGTTAATAATGGCAGCAATAAGGGTTTCGCAATTTCTGGATCTGGCTCAAACTCTGCATGAATTTGATTGGCTTTTCGCTTGTTTTTCGGACATACCGTCTGACACGTGTCACAGCCATATAGCCGATTGCCAATTTTGCTACGAAACTCATCCGGTAAAAATCCTTTTGTTTGCGTCAAAAACGAAATGCAACGCTGAGCGTTTAATTGGCCGCCTTCGACAATCGCTCCTGTTGGGCACGTGTCGATACACAACCGACAGTCCCCGCATTGATCTTCCATTGGCTCATCAAAACGAAACGGGATATTGGTAATCATCTCACCCAGATACACGTACGAACCAAATTCTGGCGTGATAATGTTCGTGTTTTTAGCACTCCAGCCAATGCCAGCTCGTTCTGCTACTGCCCGGTCAGATAGTTCTCCTGTGTCCACCATCGATCGCATTCGTGCTTCTGGGTAACGCGACGCAATGAACGCTTCTAACAGCGTCAGCCGCTCTCTGAGAGCGGCATGGTAATCCTTGCCCCAAGAGGAACGAGAAAACATGCCTCGCCTTGCGCCTTTTACTCCTTGCGGTGCATCTTCCATCTTTGATGGATAAGCAATGGCAATCGCAACAATACTAACGGCTTCATTTAGCAACAGCTCCGGCCTCGTACGTTTTTCCACATCTGATTCTTCAAAGCCTGACTGGTAATTTAACTGCTGCTGACGAATCAATTGATGCTTTAAGCTATAAAAAGGTTCTGCCGATGCAAAGCCGATTTTATCAATTCCGATGTCCGAGGCATACGCAACAAGCTCTTTTTGAAATTGATCAAGATTCATGTCGTAACCCCTCACTCAATTCTATGATACGATAATAAAAACCCATACGCGAAAGGAAGATTGCAATGAAGCTGACAATCGATCCTCAAATAAACGAGATTCTAGGCGATTTTAAAATTGGCATCATTCTTTATAACAATATCACCGTTTCCGATTCACCTCAAATGTTAAAAGGCCGTTTGCAACTTTTTCAAGAGCAATTGTATTTCGAGTTAGAAGATAAAGACTTTACCGATTTTCCTGGTTTGCTCGAATGGCAACTAATATGGAAAGCATTAGGAGCCGATCCAAGTCGTTACCGACCGTCTGCTGAAGCATTATACCGTCGTATTAAAAAGCAAAATTATTTATCCGTCGTCGATTCTGCTGTCGACATGAATAGCTTTTTGTCGCTCCAATACGAAATTCCACTAGGTCTTTACGATGCTGATAAAATTTCAGGCGATATTGAAATTACGGTTGGAACCAGCACAGACCGCTATGAAGGCTTAAATAACCGCACCAATACATTGACTGGTATTCTCGTATCCAAAGACGACGAAGGCGCTTTCGGTAGCCCTTATGTCGATTCTAAACGGACGGCTGTTACAGAACAGACAAAAAATGCAGTACATATTTTTTATCTGCGTCCTTCTATGCAAAAAGATACGGCTTTGCAGCTGCTTACCGCCGCTTCGAATATGTTTACCGGTATTAACGGCGGAAATGCCGAGTTTTATGTTATCTAGTAAAAATACAAAAGACCGACACTTTCAATTTTGAAAGTTGTTGGTCTTTTGTATTTTTACTTATTTTTTAACAACTACTTTTGTAGTCTTATTGCTAATGTTCCCGGCTTTATCTTTTGCCGTTACTTCAATTGTTGTACCTGTTTTCTGCGCTTTTATCTTCACAGAATAATTACCCTTTGCATCAGCTTTCACTGAACCTAACACTGTTTTCCCTACTTTTGCTGTAACTGTAGCATTTGCTTCTACTTTACCGGTTATTTTTAAGTCCTTACTAGTAATTTTATTGATTGTTGGTTTTGCTGGGGCTGTCTTATCTGCTACCGTTACTGTCGCATTTGAACTTTTGTTTTTTGCACTGTCTTCCGCTGTAATATTCAATTTCACACCAGCTTTTTGAGCAGCTATTTTAGTGGAAAACACGCCTTTTGTTGTAGCTTTTGTTGTGGCTATAACCTTACTGCCATTTTTTATTGTAACTGTGGAATTTGCTTCAGCTTTCCCAGTAATAACTAAATCGTTATTGTCAATTGCGTTAACAGTCGGTTTAGATGGGGCAACGTTATCTATAAAGGATGTAGCCATAATGTATAGATCTGATGAGCCATTGCTGTAATCATCTGCATCAATTACTGGAATATAATAAGTGCCTGCCTTAGCTTGATAAACTTGAATTTCTACTTTACCGTCATAATCACTAGCTAAATAGCTAAGCTTTCCCGTGTCTTTAAAATCTTTTTCAGTTGCCATGAACAAAAGGTCGATTTCATAAGACGTTGTTCCCCCACCAACAGCCAACATACCGTCGCTTGGAACGATCACTTTGTAAAAATCCAAATCATAATAAGGTAGTAATTGTCCTACCGTGGGTTTTGAATAAGATAATTGATTAGCGAAATCAAAGTCATCATTTGGTTCTTGCTCTATCAGGTAATCTGAAGCTGCGCGGTTAACTGTAGATGTATTAGCTTGTGTAACCGAGTGTTTCTGAATCAACAACTCTTTTTGTAGCTGTGATTCTAGTTGCTGAATAGTCGAAGATTTCAGTAGTTTTTGTTCAACAGGCAATTTCTTTTGAAAGGTTGATAATTGTTTAACTGCCTGTGAATATTGTGTATTTGCAAATGTTGTTTCCGTTGATACCGTCAAAGCTAAAAGACCTGATAAAAATAATAGAACCCCTGTTTTTTTACTCATATTAATCCCCTTTTTAATGATTACTTTTACCTACTGGAATATCATACAATATATAACAAACCAAGCCTAGTTATTTTTTATTGTAAAAAAGTCTTCCCTACAGATAAGTTAAATGCACGACGAGATCACTCATTAACAACTAGTACAACACAACTAGTAGTCCATAGGCATATTCTTTTCTATTTGCCTATAAATGCAGTAAACTCTTCTTACATTAATTAGTAAAAGAGGGGTCAATACGTGAAACGAGTACACAGTGACATCGTCCAGTTTCGTGGAAGCCATTACGATTTTGGTCAAATGCAAGGAGAATTATTGAAAAAGTCCGTAATTCTTGCCAACCGCCAAAAACAACGAACAGCTTCCAGTCGCCATTTGATTATAGATGAACAACGCGCTAAAAACATATTGCAAACGTTAGCACCACGTGTGTGGGAAGAAATTAACGGCCTTGCTGATGCGTTAAATTGGTCGTTGCATGATGCCATTCGAGAATTCGGCGGCTATTATTTAGAATACACACGAAGTGGCTGTTCGATTTATACCGAATCCGACTTTATGGTTCGCAATTACGATAGTTCCCCACAAGGCTATGAAGGTCGACTTGCTTTGTATCAACCAACTGATGGTGGATTTGCCACGATTGGCCCGACGATGCAAATAACCGGTCGCACGGATGGTATGAATGAAAAAGGACTTGTTATGGGGTATAATTTTATCAATCGACGCAACTCTGAAGATGGTTTTATTTGCAATATGATTGGTCGGTTGATTTTGGAAAATTGCGCTACCATTGATGATGCAGTCGAGTTATTAGAAGAACTGCCTCATCGTCGTTCGTTTAGTTATGTCTTACTTGATCGTACAGGAAAATCAGTGGTCGTTGAAGCATCGCCTCGTTTTGTCGCCGTTCGTGAATCCGCTGTGTCGACCAATCATTTTGAATTGCTCGTAGAAGAAAATCGGTACCAACTTGATGATTCCCGCAGAAGAGAAGACGCTATGTTAAAGCAACAACAAAATAAAATCGATGCCTATAGTGCATTTCGTCTATTAAACGACTCGAATCAAGGTGTCTTTTCAACAAAGTACAGCACCGCTTCAGGAACCTTGCATACCGCTTCTTACTTTCCGCGTAGTCTCGAAATTGGATTTGCTATTGGTCCTGACCGTTTGCCACTGATGCTCGATTTCGATAAATGGTTACAAGGTGAGCGACTATACGCCAAACGGATCAACGGGAACATTGACACACATTTTCCATTTGCTCATATGGCAGAACTATAAAAAACAGGCGCCAGCAACTAAATTGCTGGCGCCTGTTTTGTTTAGCTGAATTGTTTGTCGACATGTGCAAAGCCAATATCCGTATCTACTACTCCATGGATTTGCTGAATGTTCAAATTTCCTCCGCGTAGCCAGCCTGCGAAATCAAAAACGGTTGGCTGTTGATTTCCACCGAGTGCAAACCAAACTTCTTTGTCTTTTGGCAAATAAAGAGATGTGTGAATCGTCCCCGCCCAGCTCTTGTAAAGCTTCGAAAATACACCTTTGCCTGTGTCGTTAAATAAACGAAATGCTTTCAATGCGTCTGCCGTTTGGCTTTGCTGACTTTGAATAACTTCTAAACGGTCAAACGAATCCTTTAAATAATTGCGGTTTTCGTGCTGCTGAATTTCAAAATGATTGGTGCATGCGTTACTGATGCGGACATCAACCGAGCGAGGGCTTGCTTCGATGATGCGTGTTCTTCCGCTTGTATCTGTGACAATATAGCTGAACGACCCACGGTGAGGAAGCTGTTTTAACAGTTCCACCGCTTCTTCAATTGTTGCACAAGTTTCTAGAATAATCCGCCCGATTAAATAACACACAAAGCCGTCTCCTGGCTTTTTTCGGTGTGTAAAATTATAGCCCATGGCAAGTCCTTTTTCATTCATGCCATCCATCCGTCCGATAATTCGTGATGTTGGACCAATCGTCGCATAGCCCCCGTCGTCTGGTTGAAACAAACTAAAACGTCCTTCATAGGTCTGCGGGTGAAAATCATAATTTCGAACCATAAAATCTGTGCCTGTCACGATCGAACAGCCAGATGGCATGGCATCGATTCGGTATCCACCAAAATCGCGCAGCACTTCCTCCATCGGCAAGCCGAGACTCTCCTGCAGACCCATTAACTCATGCCAGATCCGAGGAGCAAATTTGGAATAAGCTTCTGCCGTTTTTGCCACATCTATTTTAAATCGTGGCCTTTTTGCTTTCCACTGCTTTTGTCGATTCTCCAATATTATACTATTCTTTAACAGCTCTCCTTGCTTGAATCCAAAATCGTAATGACTTCCTCTAAACTCTAAGATGTTACTATGTATAGATTTCATCAAATTCTCCTTTATAGTGCAGAATCACTGATTAGGTTTTAGCATACACATTTACGATAAAAAACTCAAAAGCAGCGTTTGAAAAGTTGTTCTTAAATTAAAGAAATAATTCCTTATTAAATTCGATCCTTATTATTAAGTAAAGCAACTTACTCTTTCTACTCTTCATTTTGTTTATCCAGTTGATTTTGCTATTTCAACTGCATAAACACATCAATCCAAGTATTCTTTATAGTTATACTACTAACATATTCCACAGTCGTTCTCATAGATAGTCCTTATTAATCCTAAATATACTTTTTACACCAGAAATGGAATTTAATATAACTGAATACTTTTTATTTTCCGCAAAAGCACCTTAAAATTCACTGAAAATTATGATAGGATAAGACTATTATTCTAAAGGAGGGTTTTTTTTGGATCAACTATTCACTAAGCTCGATAAACTGTACGACGAGATTGTCGATATTCGGCGCCATCTTCATGAATACCCAGAACTATCTTTTGAGGAGGTGGAAACAGCCGAATATATTGCTCTTTTCCACGAAAAATTAGGTCACGAAGTCCGTAGAAATGTTGGTGGTAACGGTGTGCTGGCCTACTTAAAAGGTGACAAACCTGGTCCAACTGTTGCTTTGCGCGCGGACTTTGACGCCCTACCGATTCAAGAACAAACAGACGTGCCTTTTAAATCTAAAAATGACGGTGTCATGCATGCTTGTGGCCATGATGGCCATACGGCGAGTCTACTCGGTCTAGCGAAAGCATTAAATAGTATGCAATCAGAAATTGAAGGTACCATTGTCTTTTTGCACCAGCACGCAGAAGAACTACCACCCGGCGGAGCCATCGCCATGATTGAAGACGGCTGTCTCGATGGCGTCGATGTTATTTTTGGTACGCATTTACAAGCCCAAATGCCTCTTGGAGAAATTGGTTATCGTTCAGGTCCTCTTCAAGCCGCTCCAGATCGCTTTGACATTAAAATCCTTGGAAGAGGTGGGCATGCTGCAAGCCCTCACGATACAAAAGACAGCATTGTCATTGGGGGACAACTGATTAATAACTTGCAACAAATCGTCAGCCGCCGAATCAATCCATTGGAATCTGCTGTTGTCTCGATTTGTAATTTCGAAGCTAAAAATCCCTATAATGTTATCGCGGACACGGCTGAAATGACTGGAACTGTACGGACATTCAAAGAAGACATTCGTAGTTTTATCGAAGAAGAAATTGAACGCGTCATTGCAGGAACTTGTCTCGTTTCAGGAGCAGATTATGAATATACCTATACACGCGGTTATCCAACAACAGTCAATCACGAAGAAGAAACAAATTTTCTAGCAGCTCTCGCATCCTCTGTCCCTGGAGTAGAAGAAGTTAGAGAAACACCACCTGTCATGGGTGGCGAAGATTTCTCGTATTACCTTCAACATATAAAAGGAACGTTCTTTTTTACAGGTGCACAGAGCCCAGACAACACAGAGGCTTACCCACATCACCATCCAAAATTTGATATTGATGAACGTTCTTTGCTGATAGCCGCAAAAGCATTAGGCACAGCGGCACTTAACTATGCGAAAAAATACCAGTCTGCTACCAACGCAAGCTAATCACTAACGGAGAGCCAGTTCTCCCACATAAAAGGAGTAGATGTTACATGGGCGAACAAGCTTTTAAATTGTGGAAAGATTGGCGGCTACATGTCATCGTTTTAGCGATTGTAGCCGTGACTGAGTCGATTGGTACATTCGCTATTCCAGTTGGACCTGGGACCATTCTATTGTTGCCGATGCTTTATGCAGTTGTGATTGGTCTCGGATTGTATTTCACTCCACTGGTAACCGATAAACAATCGATTAACGCAGAACCTTTAGTATTTCTCTCAGTTTCTGTACTGATAGCTAAATTCGGAGTCCAAGCAGGACCCGCTCTGCCTCAAATCATCGAAGCCGGTCCTGCTCTATTGTTACAGGAATTTGGTAACCTTGGCACGATCTTATTAGCTCTTCCTTTAGCTGTATTTCTAGGACTCAAGAGAGAAAGCATCGGTATGACGCATTCTATCGGACGAGAAGCCAACCTTGCTCTGATTACCGATAAATATGGTTTATCCTCTCCCGAAGGACGCGGCGTTATGGCTATGTATATTTTTGGTACCGTCTTCGGATCGATTTTTATTGGGTTGATATCAGGCTTTTTAGCTACTGTGACGCCCCTGCATCCGATTTCTTTCGCCATGGCGACAGGTGTGGGCAGCGGTAGTATGGCAGCGGCTTCTCTAGGTCCTTTAATTGCCGCATTTCCTGAGATGAGTGAAACCTTGACTGCCTTTTCAGGAGTCAGCAACTTAATTTCTTCAGTAACAGGTCTATACATGAGTATTTTTATTGGTTTGCCCTTAACGGTTAAACTGTATGAGATTCTCTCTAAAAACAAAGAGAAAAAAGCAGCGAAAGGAAGCGTAGATTATGATAAAAAGTCTTAAAGAATGGATACTGGTCTTTATGATTATTGGTGTGATCATGCTGATTGGTAATTGGATTGGCTACGATATACTTCCTTGGGATGCGCTTCCCGGAATAGCCATCCTAATAGGCATTAGCCTGGCCGGATTGGTTATTCACCGCTTACTACCATTCAAGTTGCCTAGCATCGCTTACATCGGCATTATCGGTCTAATATTGACAATTCCGGGTATGCCGGGAGCAGCACAAATTGTCACTTACACAACAGAAGTTACTTTATTAGCAATTGCTACGCCTATCTTAGCTTATGCCGGCGTATCCATTGGCCGTTCATGGTTCGACTTTGTGCAATTAGGTTGGAAAACTATCGTAATTGGCATGGTGGTTCTGCTCGGAACATTTCTTGGCTCAGCAGTCATTGCGGAAATTATCCTTCGATTTCAAGGAATTATTTAACGTTAACCAAAAGACCACCGCAAAAGCTTTAGCTTTTGCGGTGGTCTTTTTACTAGTTCTTTAAAAATCTATTTACTGCTACTTACCCTCAGCAATCCATCTTAAAAATTCCAAAAAGAAAAGCCCAACAATAATGTCAGGGCCTCTCATCTAATCTTGCAGGATACCGGCGGTCGGGGTCGAACCGACACTCCGGTGAAGGAACGGGATTTTGAGTCCCGCGCGTCTGCCAATTCCGCCACGCCGGCAAGTATTTCTTTAGCGGACAAGAATTATTATAGCACATCTCATTTCGCTCGCCAATACTTTATTCGTATAACAAATAATTTTGCAAAAACAGGTGTTTATCTTTTTTACAAAACCAAATTAAGAAGAAAGTAGAAGACAGCGGCTAACATCGCCGATATTGGCATTGTAATCACCCAAGTGATTAACATAGTCTTGGCTGTCCCCCACTGAACGCCTTTAACACGATGCGCTGCCCCAACTCCCATTATAGAAGACGAAATAACGTGAGTTGTACTAACTGGCAAGTGAATCAGAGTAGCACCAAAAATTACTGCTGCACCTGTCAAATCAGCTGCTACACCATTAACTGGACGAATTTTCATGATTTTCCCGCCCACCGTTTTAATAATTCGCCAACCGCCAACCGAAGTCCCTAACGCCATCGCTAGGGCACATGTAGCTTGTACCCACAATTGGATATCATCAGAGCTTTGATAATTATTCACAATCAATGCCAACGTAATAATCCCCATCGCTTTTTGCGCATCATTCGTACCATGGGAAAATGACTGCAATGCAGCAGTGGCAATTTGAATTAATCTAAAATTCTTATTTGTTTTTGTTAAATTATGATCTTTGAATACTATTTTAAAAACACTATACATGAGATAGCCCACGACCAAAGCAAGAATTGGCGAAAAGATTAAAGCTTGCAAAATTGCTAGAAAGCCACTGTAATTAAGAGCTGCAAAGCCAGCCCCTGCAATAGCTGCTCCAGCTATTGAACCAATTAACGCGTGTGAGGAGCTACTTGGAATTCCATAGTACCAAGTCAACAAATTCCATGTAATAGCCGCTAATAAAGCTGCTAGAATAACGACAGAGCCATTATCGAGCGCAAAAGGATCGACGATATCCTTGGTTATTGTTTTAGCAACACCCGTAAAAGCCATAGCACCGACAAAATTCATAATGGCCGCAAGCATAATTGCACGTCTCGGTGTTAGTGCTTTTGTAGAAACCGCAGTAGCTATCGAATTTGCCGTATCATGAAACCCATTGATAAAGTCAAATATTATAGCAAAAATGACAATCAAAACTGTTAACAGCAATACCATATCCATTAGTCATTTTGCTCCTTAGGCGTTTTTCATAATAATTGATTCGAATGTATTCGCGACTTGCTGACAATGATCAGCAATTTCTTCTAACTCTTCGTATATGTCCTTGTATTGAATAATTCGAATCGGATCTTTTTCAGTTTGAAACAGATTTTTTATGGATCGACGCAGGACGGCATCACATTTAGATTCGTAATCTTTAATTTTAATCGCATGAGATCTCATCTGAGGCAACTTCTTAGAAACCATTAGTTCGACTGCCATTTCTATCTCAATCGTGCTCAATCGAATTGCTTCAACAAATTCAAGCATGTATTCATCTGCTTCTACTATTGAATACATATCAAATCGTGCAGCTGTGTGTTCTAAACCGTCTAATACATCATCCATACTCATTGCTAAAGCCAATATATCTTCTCGTTCAATTGGCGTAATAAATGCGTTGTTAAGATCTTGGATTATGGAATGTATAAAAGAATCTCCTTTTGTTTCATAATCCTTCATAGTGTTCGAAAAAATGATCAAGTCATTACTAGCTTTTAATTTATACTCAGCAAAATAAGCTGCACTTTCTTTTAAATTCAACGCAATGTCACTCAACTGCAATGCAAACTTATCTTTCTTTTTGAAAGCCATTTTCTCTACCTCCACTATTTTCGCAACATAATTTCTCAGCTAAATTATAATAGCTTATTTCTCGAGATATTAACACTATCTATATAATCAATTTACAAATTTTTGTTGAAACCGAATTTCCAGTTTAATCTAAACTCAATAAAAAAACCTCTTAACTATGATTTCTCACAGTTAAGAGGTTTTTGAAAGAGCAGGCAGGCTCTTTCGTGATACCGGCGGTCGGGGTCGAACCGACACTCCCGTGAAGGAACGGGATTTTGAGTCCCGCGCGTCTGCCAATTCCGCCACGCCGGCAAAATATTATGGAGGCGGCAACCGGACTCGAACCGGTGATAAGGGTGTTGCAGACCCATGCCTTACCACTTGGCTATGCCGCCAAATATTGGAGCGGAAGACGAGGTTCGAACTCGCGACCTCCACCTTGGCAAGGTGGCGTTCTACCACTGAACTACTTCCGCTTAAAGCTGGGGTACCTGGATTCGAACCAGGGCATGACGGGATCAAAACCCGTTGCCTTACCGCTTGGCTATACCCCACTAGTAAAAGATGGGGCGGACGAGGGGAATTGAACCCCCGAGTGCCGGAATCACAATCCGGTGCGTTAACCACTTCGCCACGACCGCCACTTTATTATTTATAAGTTCACTTAATGAAATGAAAACATGGGGCGGACGAGGGGAATTGAACCCCCGAGTGCCGGAATCACAATCCGGTGCGTTAACCACTTCGCCACGACCGCCATCATAAAATTTAAAATTGGCAGGGGCAGTAGGAATCGAACCCACATCGGAGGTGTTGGAGACCTCTGTTCTACCGTTAAACTATGCCCCTAAAAACTGGTGGTGGGGGGCAGATTCGAACTGCCGAACCCGAAGGAGCGGATTTACAGTCCGCCGCGTTTAGCCACTTCGCTACCCCACCTAGTGGTGCCGGAGAAAGGAGTCGAACCCTCGACCTACTGATTACAAGTCAGTTGCTCTACCAACTGAGCTACTCCGGCACAAGTATTAATAAAAAATGGTGGGTCAGGACGGAATCGAACCGCCGACACTTAGAGCTTCAATCTAATGCTCTACCGACTGAGCTACTGACCCACTTTATTTATTGAAAATGGCGGTCCCGACCGGGATCGAACCGGCGATCTCCTGCGTGACAGGCAGGCATGTTAACCGCTACACCACGGGACCATTTGGTTGCGGGGGCAGGATTTGAACCTGCGACCTTTGGGTTATGAGCCCAACGAGCTACCGAACTGCTCCACCCCGCGACAATACTATTTTCTTACGATTAACATTGTGAAATTTAAAAACAACGCGTTCACTATGTAACTGTAAATGGTGGAGGATGACGGGATCGAACCGCCGACCCTCTGCTTGTAAGGCAGATGCTCTCCCAGCTGAGCTAATCCTCCATGAAATTGGTGACCCCTACGGGATTCGAACCCGTGTTACCGCCGTGAAAGGGCGGTGTCTTAACCGCTTGACCAAGGGGCCGTGCTTTTAAAAAGAACTTCTGGCGGAGAGCAAGGGATTCGAACCCTTGAGACGGTTGCCCGCCTACATGATTTCCAATCATGCTCCTTCGGCCACTCGGACAGCTCTCCATATTTGGCTCCGAAGGTAGGACTCGAACCTACGACCATCGCATTAACAGTGCGGTGCTCTACCACTGAGCTACTTCGGAATAATTATTCAGACTGGCAACGTCCTACTCTCACAGGGGGAAACCCCCAACTACCATCGGCGCAAAAGAGCTTAACTACCGTGTTCGGGATGGGAACGGGTGTGGCCTCTTTGCCATCATTACCAGACTGAATTTATTTTGAAAGACAAGTTTTATTATACCATTAGTACCGGTTTTTTCAAGCTTTTTTTACAAAAACTTTCTTATTCTTTCAAAACTGGATAAACGACAGGTGAAACAGGCAAGTTTTTCGCATACAGTATGTTGGTTAAGTCCTCGATCGATTAGTATTCGTCAGCTGCACGTATCGCTACGCTTCCACCTCGAACCTATCTACCTCATCGTCTTTGAGGGATCTTACTTGCTTGCGCAATGGGAAATCTCATCTTGAGGGGGGCTTCGTGCTTAGATGCTTTCAGCACTTATCCCGGCCACACATAGCTACCCAGCGATGCCCTTGGCAGAACAACTGGTACACCAGCGGTGTGTCCATCCCGGTCCTCTCGTACTAAGGACAGCTCCTCTCAAATTTCCTGCGCCCGCGACGGATAGGGACCGAACTGTCTCACGACGTTCTGAACCCAGCTCGCGTACCGCTTTAATGGGCGAACAGCCCAACCCTTGGGACCGACTACAGCCCCAGGATGCGATGAGCCGACATCGAGGTGCCAAACCTCCCCGTCGATGTGGACTCTTGGGGGAGATAAGCCTGTTATCCCCGGGGTAGCTTTTATCCGTTGAGCGATGGCCCTTCCATGCGGAACCACCGGATCACTAAGCCCGTCTTTCGACCCTGCTCGACCTGTACGTCTCGCAGTCAAGCTCCCTTCTGCCTTTACACTCTACGAATGATTTCCAACCATTCTGAGGGAACCTTTGGGCGCCTCCGTTACTCTTTAGGAGGCGACCGCCCCAGTCAAACTGCCCGCCT
Source organism: Planococcus faecalis (assembly GCF_002009235.1). Classification (NCBI taxonomy): domain Bacteria; kingdom Bacillati; phylum Bacillota; class Bacilli; order Caryophanales; family Caryophanaceae; genus Planococcus; species Planococcus faecalis. Next base: position 1,028,311 of record NZ_CP019401.1, on the reverse strand, counting down.
GACACTGTCTCCCAAGCCGATCAGGCTTGTGGGTTAGAATTTCAATACAACCAGGGTAGTATCCCACTGACGCCTCCTCCGAAGCTAGCGCTCCGGAATCTCAGGCTCCTACCTATCCTGTACAAGTTGCACCAAAATTCAATATCAGGCTACAGTAAAGCTCCACGGGGTCTTTCCGTCCTGTCGCGGGTAACCTGCATCTTCACAGGTACTATAATTTCACCGAGTCTCTCGTTGAGACAGTGCCCAGATCGTTACGCCTTTCGTGCGGGTCGGAACTTACCCGACAAGGAATTTCGCTACCTTAGGACCGTTATAGTTACGGCCGCCGTTTACTGGGGCTTCAATTCGCACCTTCGCTTGCGCTAAGCACTCCTCTTAACCTTCCAGCACCGGGCAGGCGTCAGCCCCTATACGTCACCTTACGGTTTTGCAGAGACCTGTGTTTTTGCTAAACAGTCGCCTGGGCCTATTCACTGCGGCTCTCTCGGGCTATTCACCCTACCAGAGCACCCCTTCTCCCGAAGTTACGGGGTCATTTTGCCGAGTTCCTTAACGAGAGTTCACTCGCTCACCTTAGAATTCTCTTCTCGCCTACCTGTGTCGGTTTGCGGTACGGGCACCTCCCGCCTCGCTAGAGGCTTTTCTTGGCAGTGTGAAATCAGGGACTCAAGGGTAAACCCTCTTGCCGTCACAGCTCAACGTATTAGAAATGGGATTTGCCTCATTTCACGCCTCACTGCTTGGACGTGCACAACCAACGGCACGCTCTCCTTATCCTTCTGCGTCCCCCATTGCTCAAACGGCGGGGAGGTGGTACAGGAATATCAACCTGTTGTCCATCGTCTACGCCTATCGGCCTCGACTTAGGTCCCGACTAACCCTGAGCGGACGAGCCTTCCTCAGGAAACCTTAGGCATTCGGTGGACGGGATTCTCACCCGTCTTTCGTTACTCATACCGGCATTCTCACTTCTAAGCGCTCCACCAGTCCTTCCGGTCTGACTTCAACGCCCTTAGAACGCTCTCCTACCACGGATCTCTAACGAGATCCATCCACAGCTTCGGTAATCCGTTTAGCCCCGGTACATTTTCGGCGCAGTGTCACTCGACCAGTGAGCTATTACGCACTCTTTAAATGATGGCTGCTTCTAAGCCAACATCCTGGTTGTCTAAGCAACGCCACATCCTTTTCCACTTAACGGATATTTGGGGACCTTAGCTGGTGGTCTGGGCTGTTTCCCTCTTGACTACGGATCTTATCACTCGCAGTCTGACTCCCAAGCATAAATCACTGGCATTCGGAGTTTGTCTGAATTCGGTAACCCGGGATGGGCCCCTAGTCCAAACAGTGCTCTACCTCCAGGATTCTCAATCTTGAGGCTAGCCCTAAAGCTATTTCGGAGAGAACCAGCTATCTCCAGGTTCGATTGGAATTTCTCCGCTACCCACACCTCATCCCCGCACTTTTCAACGTGCGTGGGTTCGGGCCTCCAGTAAGTGTTACCTTACCTTCACCCTGGACATGGGTAGATCACCTGGTTTCGGGTCTACAACTGCATACTCTGTCGCCCTATTCAGACTCGCTTTCGCTGCGGCTCCGCCTTCTCAGCTTAACCTTGCATGCAATCGTAACTCGCCGGTTCATTCTACAAAAGGCACGCCATCACCCATTAACGGGCTTTGACTACTTGTAGGCACACGGTTTCAGGATCTATTTCACTCCCCTTCCGGGGTGCTTTTCACCTTTCCCTCACGGTACTGGTTCACTATCGGTCACTAGGAAGTATTTAGCCTTGGGAGATGGTCCTCCCAGATTCCGACGGAATTTCACGTGTTCCGCCGTACTCAGGATCCACTCTGGAGGGATAGGGTTTTCGGCTACGGGGCTGTTACCCGCTGCGGCGGACCGTTCCAGGTCGCTTCGCCTAATCCTATCTTTTGTAACTCCGTATAGAGTGTCCTACAACCCCAAGAGGCAAGCCTCTTGGTTTGGGCTGATCCCGTTTCGCTCGCCGCTACTCAGGGAATCGCATTTGCTTTCTCTTCCTCCAGGTACTTAGATGTTTCAGTTCCCTGGGTCTGCCTTCTCATGTGCTATAGATTCACACATGGATACTACCCGATTAAAGGCAGTGGGTTCCCCCATTCGGAAATCTCCGGATCACAGCTCACTTACAGCTCCCCGAAGCATATCGGTGTTAGTGCCGTCCTTCTTCGGCTCCTAGTGCCAAGGCATCCACCGTGCGCCCTTTCTAACTTAACCACTGGTTAATTAAAAAGTTGTGACGAAATCGTCACGCGTACTTGAATTACTTGCATTTGTTTCAATGTCGTTTTATCCAGTTTTCAAAGAACAAAGTCATCATTTCTACTTGCAAAATGATTGGTGGAGCCTAGCGGGATCGAACCGCTGACCTCCTGCGTGCAAGGCAGGCGCTCTCCCAGCTGAGCTAAGGCCCCAAGAAGAATGGTGGGCCTAAATGGACTCGAACCATCGACCTCACGCTTATCAGGCGTGCGCTCTAACCAGCTGAGCTATAGGCCCTCTTGAGTATAATTGTAATACTGATAAAAGATCAATTCAATGTCACCATTGAAAATGAACCTTCAAAACTGAACGCAAAACGTCAACCCCGAGCCAAGCTCGGTTCCGAATTTATCCTTAGAAAGGAGGTGATCCAGCCGCACCTTCCGATACGGCTACCTTGTTACGACTTCACCCCAATCATCTGTCCCACCTTCGGCGGCTGGCTCCACAAGGGTTACCTCACCGACTTCGGGTGTTACAAACTCTCGTGGTGTGACGGGCGGTGTGTACAAGGCCCGGGAACGTATTCACCGTGGCATGCTGATCCACGATTACTAGCGATTCCGGCTTCATGCAGGCGAGTTGCAGCCTGCAATCCGAACTGAGAACGGTTTTCTGGGATTGGCTTGCCCTCGCGGGGTTGCAGCCCTTTGTACCGTCCATTGTAGCACGTGTGTAGCCCAGGTCATAAGGGGCATGATGATTTGACGTCATCCCCACCTTCCTCCGGTTTGTCACCGGCAGTCACCTTAGAGTGCCCAACTGAATGCTGGCAACTAAGATCAAGGGTTGCGCTCGTTGCGGGACTTAACCCAACATCTCACGACACGAGCTGACGACAACCATGCACCACCTGTCACCACTGTCCCCGAAGGGAAAAGTGTATCTCTACACCGGTCAGTGGGATGTCAAGACCTGGTAAGGTTCTTCGCGTTGCTTCGAATTAAACCACATGCTCCACCGCTTGTGCGGGCCCCCGTCAATTCCTTTGAGTTTCAGCCTTGCGGCCGTACTCCCCAGGCGGAGTGCTTAATGCGTTAGCTGCAGCACTAAGGGGCGGAAACCCCCTAACACTTAGCACTCATCGTTTACGGCGTGGACTACCAGGGTATCTAATCCTGTTTGCTCCCCACGCTTTCGCGCCTCAGCGTCAGTTACAGACCAGAAAGTCGCCTTCGCCACTGGTGTTCCTCCACATCTCTACGCATTTCACCGCTACACATGGAATTCCACTTTCCTCTTCTGCACTCAAGTTCCCCAGTTTCCAATGACCCTCCACGGTTGAGCCGTGGGCTTTCACATCGGACTTAAGGAACCGCCTGCGCGCGCTTTACGCCCAATAATTCCGGACAACGCTTGCCACCTACGTATTACCGCGGCTGCTGGCACGTAGTTAGCCGTGGCTTTCTGGTGAGGTACCGTCAAGGTACCAGTAGTTACTTGGTACTTGTTCTTCCCTCACAACAGAGTTTTACGATCCGAAAACCTTCGTCACTCACGCGGCGTTGCTCCGTCAGACTTTCGTCCATTGCGGAAGATTCCCTACTGCTGCCTCCCGTAGGAGTCTGGGCCGTGTCTCAGTCCCAGTGTGGCCGATCACCCTCTCAGGTCGGCTACGCATCGTCGCCTTGGTGGGCCATTACCCCACCAACTAGCTAATGCGCCGCGGGCCCATCCTGCAGTGACAGCGAGATGCCGTCTTTCCGTGCAGCCTCAGGAGAGGCCGCAAACTATTCGGTATTAGCACCGGTTTCCCGGAGTTATCCCGATCTGCAGGGCAGGTTGCCCACGTGTTACTCACCCGTCCGCCGCTAAACAATGGGAGCAAGCTCCCATTGTTCCGCTCGACTTGCATGTATTAGGCACGCCGCCAGCGTTCGTCCTGAGCCAGGATCAAACTCTCCATTATAGAGTAGTGTTGATTGCTCAATACTGCTGGCGTATCGCCGTCCGAAGACGCACGATTCGCTTTGATCTGCGTGATGCTGATCAGTAAGTTGTCGTCACGAACACCGAGAAGGAAAACAACTTCGCTCTGGTTGCCAAAGGCAACCTTCGCAAAAGCCGTTCTCGCACCAAGGTGCTCGTGACGTCTTTCGTTGACGTTTTGCTGTTCAGTTTTCAAGGTTCAATGTGTTCGTTCTGTAAAAGCAACTTCTCTAATTTAACATTGTCTTCCGAGAGAGTCAAGCTTTTTTATTATTGTAAAAAACTTAATTTCTCTTAGCGACGTGTATTATCATAATACAGATCCACTTAATATGTCAACGGTTAAAGCAAAATATTTTCAAAAATATTGCTCGTCTTAATAATTAGGCTGTTAAATCATTATTCTTTAGTGAATTCTGGCAAAAGAAAAGCTGTTACCAAAGTCCAAATATCCGACTTTCAGTAACAGCTACCAATTCAATTCAGTTCTTGGCACTTATTTTTGTCTCTACATAATCCTTGTAATCCCCTTAACTGCTCCAGTCTTCCTAACTTAATCGCTAAGGGAAAAGCACAACAACGCGCATTTCATTTTTCGCTCATTCGAAAGAGCATTCACTTCTCTAAAGCACCCTTTATTTTTTTACGTAATAATACCTGTGGAAAATCCCTTCGCTCTTAGTCGTTACCCCGTTAATAAAAATCAATTCTTTATCTACTAAATATTCGATGAACACTTCAAGATCAGAAGAATAGTTTTTCAATTCTTCTTGCTCGTGTAACTCCTGTATCGTCCAGCTACTTTGTTTCTCCATAACTTCTCTTATATGAAGAGCTCCGTCTTGTGTCCGCGAATGAATATAAAATTCACTCGCTAAAAATAACAATTCTAGCCGTTTATCAATAGGCTCATCACTCGAAATCAATTCTTCGTAGAGCTTGTAGATGGCGGGTTCCATTTGTTTAACTTGCGACCAAACAGTCACTTCTGGAGGCAAACCATTTTCTAGCACTGCCAATCGCGCTAAATGATGTAGCGATTCGACCATATGATTATAGGCATCCATGTAGTTCTTTTCTTCAAAAAACACTTTTCCTTCCATATAACGACGAATTAGTTTTGCAAATTCCATACCCATCTTGATTTTCCGTCCGTAGAAAGGATAGTCTTTTAGCTCGATCTTTAACTTTTCCATGAATTCGTTCCGGTCGTAGATTACGCGACCATAAAACAACCAGTCAACAATTTTTCGATTTGTCCCTAGCAGCAGCCATTTATGTAATTGCTTTTCGGTAACGATGTGCATTGCTGCTTTTTTAGCTAGATACGTATAATGTTTTGTAAATACGGGTGTCTCGTTTTCCTTGGTGATAATTAACAAGATCGAATCGAACGTATCTGTAATCTGACTTAGCTTTTCTCTTTTTTCAACTAAGATCACGCCAAGTGTACTTTCTTGGCTGGCACGTTCTTGATAAATAGGTCGTAGTATTTGTTCCATTTGTTTTCACTCCTTGCTGTCTCTATCGCATTCTGCTATAAAGCTGAACAGAGTCGTTAGTTATAAACTACAGCTTGTTTTCATTTCCCCATCGTCTGCTAGACTTTGCCATTCTCTTTTTCTCAAACCTTACTGTCACTTTCGTTGATTCCTACCCTTCTTTATTTCGACATATTTATTACGGATTCCTTCATTTGAAAACCGATATCACTTTTTAAGAACATTTATGATATAGTATGATGGATGCAAGGAGGAAATAAATCATGAAACCTTATAAAAATAAAATCAATCGCATTCGGACGTTTGCGTTAGCGCTAATCTTCATTGGTATTGTCATTATGTATGTCGGCATCTATTTTAGAAATCACCCTATTGTCATGGTGATTTTCATGTTGCTTGGTGTTGTAGCGATTATTGGCAGTACAGGTGTCTATGCTTGGATTGGGTTGCTGTCTATGAAAACCGTACCCGTGGAATGTCCTAATTGTGGAAAACATACAAAAATGCTGGGTCGCGTAGATATTTGCATGCATTGTAACGAGCCATTGACAATGGATCGCTCACTTGAAGGAAAAGAGTTTGATCAAGACTACAATAAAAAAAGTTCACAACATTAAAAACAACCAGCGAATGAACATTTCGCTGGTTGTTTTTCACTGCATACAAAAGAGCTTACCGCTAATTGCAATAAGCTCTTTTTACTTTTAGAAATTTATTGGGCTTTTGCCGTTTCGCTTAAGCAATTCTGGCATGTTCCATAAATTTCGAGACGGTGATAATCCACTTGGAATCCAGTCACGTGAGAAGCTAGATGTTCAACCTCATCAAGTCCGGGATAATGGAAATCAACAATCTTTCCGCAATCATTGCAGATAATATGATAATGATCATGTGTCACAAAGTCGAAACGGCTTGAAGAATCTCCATAAGTCAGCTCTTTTACCAATCCCGCTTTTCTGAACACCCGTAAATTATTATAAACAGTTGCAACACTCATATTAGGAAACGTTTTTTCAAGCGCGCGATAAATGTCATCCGCTGTTGGGTGTGTTGTCGAGTGAATCATGTACTCCAAAATCGCATGGCGTTGGGGCGTGATTCTTACACCTGTTGACTTCAAAGCATCAAGCGCGTCTTTTAATTGTACTTCAGACATCGCCGTGCACCTCACTTCATAGATATTCTTACATTATAATCGTTATAAACAGTGTACCTAATGAAAGTGCTAGATGTCAAGAAATCACTATATGCCCACCGGTCGCTCCGCATCTCTTACTTTATTTTTCATGTAGTCCTTTTTCTTTACGACCAAGGCGCTGGTTAACTAGGCGTGCTGCAACAAACAAAAAGTCGGATAAGCGATTTAAATACGCCAAAACTAGTGGAGAAACGTCCGTTCCGGTGGATAAAACCGTCCGTTCCGCTCTTCTGACGACAGTCCTAGCCACATGAAGTGTCGCACCGGACGGATGTCCTCCTGGCAAAATAAAGTTAGTAAGTGAAGAAACTTTTGCGTCGTAGTGATCCACCCATTGTTCTAGCTTTGAAATATCTTGTTCTGTTAGCTTCCATTTTACTTGTTTGCCTTTTGGCGTAGCGAGTTCAGCCCCTACATGGAATAAGGTCGTTTGGATTTCATGGAAAACTTCACATAATGCTTCTTTTTCTTCAAAAAACTCCATAGTCATATGCCCTACCGATAAACCGATCAAGGAGTTTGCTTCATCACAAGTTCCATATGCTTCAACTATCGCATCATTTTTCGCCACTCGCACTCCATAAACTAACGAAGTAGTCCCGTTATCCCCCGTCTTCGTATAAATTTTCATGCTCAATACCCCTTTTCCATGTCAACCAGATTAGTTGGAACGGTTCTATTGACGAGCCATTTTTTGAGATTCGGTATAAATATATCTAAGGTACGCTCTACATACTTGCTAGATTTACTTGAGATGTGAGGTGACACGACGACATTATCCATTGTCCAGTAAAGATGATCCTCCGGAAGCGGTTCCTGCTCAAAGACATCTAAAACCGCAGAAGCAATCTCTTCTTTTTGCAGTGCATTCAAAAGAACTGCATCAGCGACTAAATCGCCTCTTCCGAAATTCATAAAGATGGCTGTTTTTTTCATTGCTTTGAAATGCTCTTCCTTTAATAGATATTTTGTTTCAGTTGTACTCGGCAAAATTGATATCACATAATCTGCCTGCGATAGTTTTTCAAGAATTGCTTCGAATGAGATCATTTCATCCATATGAGGTGCCTGCGTTCCTGAACGGTTGCAACCAATCGTTTTGACACCAAACGCCTGTAGCAATCGACCGATTTCTGAACCAATCGCGCCCGGTCCAAGGATCAACGCTGTCGAATCTTTCAATTCAACAGAACCTACTCTTCTATTCCAATCTTGGTTGCGCTGATTTTGATAAATTGACGGCAACGAGCGCTCGAGAGATAAAAGATGAGCCAGAACAGATTCAGCCATAGGGATTTTGTGAATGCCTTTAACGTTAGACACCGTAATGTCACGATTCTTAATGGCTTGATGAGGCAGTTTTTCGATACCGGCACTAGCTACCATAATCCACTGCACGTTTTTAGCAGCGGCAATATCTTCTGCCGTTAAATCTTCTCCATAAGTGACGATAACGTCTGCAGACGCTAAACGCGTTTTATCTTTATAGAGAAAATAGAACTCAATTTTGGGGAATTCAGTTTTCAACCTCTGTTGTTGATCTTCTTTTGGAACGAATGTAAACAGAATCTCCATAACTCTCTCTCCTTATTGATCGCTAATTGTTTTCAAGGTTTCTAAAACGTCTTGGATATGATTGGGTACTTTAACTTTGCGCCACACGTTAACGATTGTTCCTGTCGGATCGATTAAATAAGTCGCGCGTTCAATGCCCATAAACTTTTTCCCGTACATATTTTTTTCTACCCAAACCCCATACTTTTCTGAAACTTGATGATCTTCGTCGACCAACAATGAAAATGGCAAACCATGTTTTTCGATGAATTTATTGTGGAGATCTTCTGAATCTGCACTGACCCCGAGAATCACAGCGTTGAGTGCTGAAAAATCAGCTTGCGAATCGCGGAAGTCACAAGCTTGCGTTGTACAACCGGGCGTCATATCTTTCGGATAAAAATAAAGAACCACATATTTACTACCAGAAAAATCCTTTAGAGAAACAGTCTCTCCCGCTTCGTTTTTTAACGAAAAGTCTGGTGCTTGCACACCGGTTACTGCTGACATCTTCATCACTCCTTTTCTTTTCCTTATCGTACCGAACCCAAGCGCTAGTTTCAATTTCTTTGGCGTTTATGCACAAGATTGTCTACAATAAAGAATAGACTAACCAATAGGAGGCAATTCACCCAATGAATCATTCAACTTCAGAAAAGCTTCACGCAGAGGCATTACAGCACATTGTGGGTGGCGTCAACAGCCCATCAAGATCTTTTAAAGCAGTAGGTGGCGGATCTCCCATCGCGATGGAACGTGGTAAAGGCGCTTATTTTTGGGACGTCGATGGCAATAAGTACATAGATTATTTAGCGGCATATGGTCCTATCATCACAGGACATGCACATCCGCACATTACGCAAGCAATTACGCGTGCAGCGGAATCCGGACTGCTTTACGGGACTCCAACGCGCCACGAAATTACATTTGCTAAAATGTTAAAAGAAGCGATGCCGAACATGGACAGAGTACGTTTCGTTAATAGCGGAACTGAAGCTGTCATGACAACAATTCGCGTTTCACGCGCATACACCGGACGAACAAAGATCATGAAATTTGCTGGGTGCTATCATGGCCACTCCGACTTAGTCTTAGTTGCTGCAGGATCTGGTCCGGCAACACTAGGCACTCCTGATTCAGCAGGTGTTCCAAAATCCATCGCAGAAGAAGTTATCACAATTCCTTTCAATGATATTGAAGCATTTTCAGAAGCCATGGACCGCTGGGGCGAAGAAATAGCTTGTCTTTTAGTCGAACCGATTGTCGGTAATTTCGGAATCGTCGAACCAAAAGAAGGCTACCTGAAAGAAGTTCATCGCATCGCTCACGAAAAAGGTGCGTTAATTGTCTATGACGAAGTCATTACAGCTTTCCGCTTCCACTACGGCGGTGCACAAGACATGCTCGGCTTAGTCCCAGACCTGACAGCACTCGGTAAAATCATTGGTGGCGGACTGCCAATTGGTGCTTATGGTGGAAAAAAAGAAATTATGGAAACGGTCGCTCCTTTAGGTCCCGCCTATCAAGCTGGAACAATGGCTGGAAATCCTGCTTCGATTCAAGCTGGGATTGCTTGTTTAGAGGTACTTGGCGAAGACGGAGTGTATGAAAAAATGGATCAACTGGGTGCACAGCTTGAACAAGGTATTTTGTCAGCTGCTGAAGAATTTGGTGTAACCATTACCGTTAATCGCTTGAAAGGTGCATTAACTATTTACTTTACGGATGTAACAGTGGAAAACTACGAACAAGCTGAAAAATCGGATGGTGAAATTTTTGGTCGCTTTTTTAAATTGATGCTCGCTCAAGGTATTAATCTAGCTCCATCAAAATATGAAGCTTGGTTTTTAACTACTGAACATACAGAAGAAGATGTAGAATTTTCTATCCAAGCAGTACGTGAGGCGTTTAAACAGTTATAATTAATGAAAATCATTTTTTAAGGAAGGAGTCCTTAAGTACATGAAATTAGGCGCACGTATTTTTAAAACTGGCGTGGCCATTTCTATGGCCCTGTATCTGGCCAATTTACTTGGATTGCCTTCCCCTGTTTTCGCAGGAGTGGCAGCGATTTTCGCTATCCAGCCATCTATCTATCGATCTTACCTAACGCTACTCGATCAAATTTACGGTAATTTGATCGGTGCAGCAATAGCCATTGTTTTTGTATTAACAATTGGCAGTAATTACTTCACTATTGGTGCGGCAGCGATTTTAGCAATTATTGTTATGTTGAAATTAAAGTTGGACAAACCTGTTCCGTTAACTTTAGTGACAATCATTATTATCATGGATTCTTCTCACTCCACCGACTTTTTAACTTTTGCTTCTTTACGATTTGGTACTGTGCTTCTTGGAATTATATCTGCCTTTATCGTGAACATGATATTTCTGCCACCTAAATACGAAACCCGTTTGTTTACGTCTATCCATTCGGTTAGTGAAGAAGTGATTCGATGGATTCGCGTTTCCATTCGTCATGCATCGGACCACGTATCTGTTAAAGAAGATATTGAGAAACTGACAGAGAACCTAGTACAAGTTGATCAATGGTATTCGTTTTACAAAGAAGAACGAAGCTATACCAAAAAGCAACAGTATGCGAAAGCACGAAAACTGGTGCTTTACCGTCAAATGATTGCTACATCGAAAAAAAGCCTCGAAGTATTAAAGCGACTCAATCGCTTTGAAAACGAATTGATGGAGCTTCCTCGACATTTTCATATGATGATACAAGAACGTTTAGAAAGTTTAGCCAGTTACCATGAACAACTTTACATGAAGTATGTTGGCAAACTACGCCCTGAGCATAGCGAAGGTTCAGGCAAAGATGCCATTATAAAACGGACTGAAGTGATGACAATTTTTATAAAAGAAATAAACTTAGCACACGAAGAACAGGATGATGAATTTTCGGTTTATCATTTAATGCATGTGTTATCAGCTATTTTGGATTACGAAGAACAATTAGAGCATTTGGATTTGCTCATTATTGCGTATTTAAATTACCATTCCGAAGAAGTAGACAGCAATCTTGAAAATGCCATATAAAAAAAGTGTGAGGCAAATTTGCCTCACACTTTTTTTATGATTTCATTCGTGGATCTAGCGCATCACGCAAACCGTCACCCATCAAGTTAAAGCCAAGTACAGTTAGCATAATCGCAACACCCGGGAAAATCATTGTCCAAGGGGCATTCGTTAAATACGAACGTGAGTCTGCCAGCATTTTGCCCCATTCTGGAGAAGGAGCTTGTGCACCTAATCCTAAGAAACCTAGTGCTGCTGCTTCAATAATCGCAGTTGCAATTGCTAATGTTCCTTGAACAATAACAGGTGCCATGGAATTCGGTAAAATATGCGAAATAAGAATACGGTTATCTTTCATACCAATCGCTTTCGCAGACATAATGTATTCATCTTCTTTAATACTTAATACTTTCGAGCGAATCAAACGACCAAAGTTTGGCACGTTAATAATAGCGATGGCTATAAGTGCATTACGTAAAGACGGTCCAAGAACCAAAACAACTGCAATGGCCAATAAAATACTCGGAAACGCTAACATAATATCAAAGATACGTGAAATAATTGTATCTACCCAACGTCCGTAATATCCTGCTAAAATCCCTAAAATACTGCCTACAATGACGGAGCCAATAACTGCTAAAAAGCCAACCCATAACGAAATTCGGGCACCATAGACAACTCGCGATAAAATATCTCTTCCAAAATCGTCCGTCCCCATCCAATGCGCGGAAGAAGGGGGCAGAAGCCGTTGAGACAGATTTTGCTCATTGATGCCTTGCGATGTTAGAAGCGGACCAAAAATTGCTAGCAGGATAAAGAAGATAACAATTCCCATTCCAATAACCGCAACTTTACTTTTACGGAAACCGCGCCAAGCCTCTTTCCAAGGGCCAGCAACTTTTTGCATTTTTACTTGATCTTGTTTGTCTACTGTTTCAGCCATAATACGTCTCCCCCTTCCTAGTCATATTTAATGCGTGGATCAACCAAACCGTAAAGCAGATCGACAAACAGATTAATCATAACGAAAATAAATGCAACGATTAATATACCTGACTGGATAACCGGATAATCACGGAAGCCAATCGCTTCGTAAATATAACGTCCGATTCCAGGCCAGCCGAAAATGGTTTCTGTCAAAATAGCACCACCAAGTAGCAATCCCATTTGAAGTCCAATAATTGTCAATACAGGAATAATCGCATTTTTAAGCGCGTGTTTGTAAACTACCCAAAACATCGACAAACCTTTCGACCGAGCTGTTCTGACGTAATCCGAACGCATTACTTCTAGCATGCTCGACCGAGTCATTCTAGCAATAATTGCCATTGGTATCGTCGCTAATGCGGTCCCCGGCAATACAAGATGTTTTAACACAGTCGATAATTGATTAAAATCTCCCGCAAGCAATGTGTCAATGACGTAAAAACCAGTCATAACATCCACAGGATCTCGAACATTTTCACGCCCTGTTGTTGGAAGAATTCCAAGTTCAATTGAGAAGATCCATTGGTTCATTAAACCCAACCAGAAGATTGGCATCGATACTCCGATTAACGCAATAATCATTGCTAAATAATCGAACCATGAATTTTGGAACCAGGCTGAAATAATGCCGGCATTGATTCCGATAATAACGGCAATGATAATAGCAAATAAAGAAAGTTCGATTGTTGCAGCCAAATATGGCCATACTTCATCTACAACAGGCGTTCGTGTACGAAGCGATTCTCCCAAATCACCAGTAACTAATCCTTTTAAATAATCAAAGTACTGAATATACCAAGGATTATCCAACCCCAAATTTGTTCGTAATGCCTTTATTGCTTCTTCGGATGCTTGCTGACCAAGAATAACTTGTGCAGGGTCACCAGGAATGGCACGGATGATCATAAAAACGATAAATGTCATACCGAGTAACACTGGGATCAACTGTAGAAGCCGTCTTCCGATATAGTGAAGCATCTTCTTCACCTCTCCATCTCTAACAATATGCAATATGTATAGCAGTAAAAAAAACGAGAGGAAATCATTCCGACTTCCTCCCTTGAATTGCCTACTCTAAATCTACTCCAGCCAACTTGTCAGAACCTGTTGGATGCGCTTTAAAATCAATTACGTTTTTCCCACCAGCTAATAGCGGTGTGGAGTGTGCAAGTGGAACCCAAGGAGCATCATCATGGATGATTTCTTGAGCTTGCATGTATAATTCATTTCTCTTATCTTCCTCAACTTCTGATTGTGCTTGAATTAAGATATCGTGCAATTCCTGATTTTCATAGTACGTGTAATTGTTAGTACCAACATTGTCTTGATCAAGTAATGTATACAAGAAGTTATCTGCATCGCCGTTATCGCCAGTCCAGCCAAGTAAGAATGCATCAGCTTCTCCGTTTGCAGCTTTCTCTAGATAAGTAGCCCATTCAAATGACACGATTTTAGCAGTTACGCCAACGTCAGCCAAGTTCTTTTGAATCGCCTCAGCTACTTTTTGACCATCCGGCATATATGGACGTGGAACTGGCATTGCATAAAGTTCCATTTCAAAACCATCTGGAAGACCCGCTTCGGCTAATAATTCTTTTGCTTTTTCAGGGCTGTATTCGTAATCTTCAATACTGTCGTTATATCCACTAATAACTGGTGGAATCGGGTTTTTCGCAACTTCTGCGCGCCCTTCGAAAAATGCGTCTACAATTGCTTGCTTGTCAATGGCATGATTTACCGCTTGGCGTACTTTTGGATCATCAAATGGTTCACGTGTTACAGTCATTCCAAGGTAACCAACGTTCATAGATGGGCGTTCATACAATTGAAGATCTGCATTTCCTTCAATTGTTTTACCATCAGATGGTGTAATGCCGTCTGCCAAATCAATTTCACCTGACAGTAAAGCGTTTAAACGAGCTGAGTTATCTGGAATCGCGCGGAATACCACTTGATCTAGTTTCGGCTCGCCATCTACCCAATAATCATCAAATTTTTCGATTGTAATTGTATCATTGCGTTTCCATTCAACAAATTTGAATGGACCAGTTCCGACCGGATTGTCACCGAAAGAATCCCCTGCTTCTTCAAATGCAGTTGGCGACGCAATCGCGAACGGGCTCATTGCTAGGTTTTTAAGGAATGGTGCTTGTGGACGATTTAATGTGAAAACAACTTCATAATCGCCAGTTGCTTCAACAGATTTGATAACATGTCCTTCCTCATCACCATAACCACCGAACATAGAACCGTAGTATGGGAATTTCTCGCCGTCACCAGCTGCCCAACGTTCAAAGTTTTTCACAACAGCTTCTGCATTAAAATCAGTGCCATCATGGAATTTAACGCCTTCTTCTAATGTGAACGTATATGACAATCCATCTTCAGAAGGTTCCCATTTAGATGCTAACGCTCCTTCGATTTCTGTGTCCTGTTCACCAAAATTCACTAATGTATCAAAAATGTTTTTTGTAACTTTAAAAGATTCTCCATCTGTTACAGTAATTGGATCAAGTGACACCGAGTCGCCTCCGCGTCCAAAGATCAATTGCTTCTCTTCAGCAGAGCCACCTTCGCCCCCGTCTTCTTTTGAACCTTCATCAGAACTACAGCCATAAAGAGCTGTTGAAACTAACAAAAGCAATAAAAATGTCCACGATAAGAACTTTTTCTTCCCCAAATTAACCCCTCCATTTTTTCTATTTATTATCATTGCGGCCTGGATTCTTCGTAAAGATGACAGGCAACAGAATGACCTTTTTCAACTTCCGCAAAAATCGGTACGACTTGTGAGCAAATGTCCATTTTGAACGGACAGCGCGTATGGAATCTACAGCCACTTGGTGGATTTGCTGGACTTGGAACATCTCCAGTAATAACGACTTCTTCCCGGACAAATGCGGGATCTGGTACCGGAACTGCAGCCAATAGAGCTTGCGTATACGGATGCAATGGTTTTTCGTATAAATCTTCAGTATTGGCAAGTTCCGCCATTTGCCCGAGATACATAACACCTACGCGGTCACTAATATGGCGAACTACTCCTAAATCATGAGCAATAAAAATATAAGTCAGCTTCAGCTCTTTTTGTAGATCTTGCATCAAGTTTAATACTTGCGCTTGAATTGATACGTCAAGTGCCGAAACGGGTTCATCTGCAATAATCAGTTTTGGATTTGTCATTAAGGCGCGTGCAATCCCGATGCGTTGCCTTTGACCACCACTAAATTGATGCGGATAACGTTTAGCGTGGTAACTACTCAATCCGACAATTTCCAAAAATTCGTGCACTTTTCTTTTCCGTTCTTTTGGATCGCCTATATTATGAACATTAAGCGGTTCCATTAAAATCTTCTCAATGGTATGACGTGGGTTTAATGAAGCGTAGGGATCTTGAAAGACCATTTGAATATCGCGACGAGCTTTGCGCATGTCGTGATTTGATAAACTGGTCAATTCCTGTCCATCAAATGTCACAGTGCCTTCTGTTGGTTCCAAAAGACGCATTAACATGCGACCTGTTGTGGACTTTCCGCAACCTGATTCACCAACAATTCCCAGTGTCTCCCCTTCTTGAACTGTAAACGACACATCATCTACAGCTTTTACATGATTGCTAACTTTCCCTAAAATTCCCGATTTAATCGGGAAATACTTTTTTAATCCTTCAACTTTTAACAACGGTTCTGTCATGAGACTGTACCTCCTTCGGATCGAATAGGAAACAGCGTGTTTGATGATCTTCCGCTGTTTGGTACAGCTCTGGATTTTCTACGGTGCAGCGATCAAAAGCAAATTCACAACGTGCTGCGAATTTGCAGCCTGTTTTTATCGCTCCCGGTTTGGGAACGTTCCCAGGAATCGAATACAATCGCTCTTTTTTAAAACGCATATCTGGAACTGATTCAAGTAAGCCTTTCGTGTAGGGATGTTGTGGGTCGTTAAAAATCGTGTGGACCGGACCTTCTTCGACTACTTTTCCGGCATACATAACGACTACACGCTCACAAGTTTCAGCTACTACACCTAAATCATGAGTAATTAATAGCACTGCTGTATTTAACCGTTCGTTAAGATTTTTGATCAATTTCAGAATTTGAGACTGAATCGTTACGTCAAGCGCTGTTGTCGGTTCGTCTGCAATCAATACTTTCGGATCACATAACAAAGCCATTGCAATCATGACTCGTTGGCGCATTCCGCCTGATAATTGATGTGGATATTCTTTCATCAACCCTTCAGGTCGAGGCAAGCCTACCAAATTCATCATTTCAATTGCTCTTTCTTGCACCTGTTTTTTTGACCAATCTTTTTTATGAATTTTAATCGCTTCACGAAGCTGATTGCCAATTGTAAACAACGGGTTTAACGACGTCATCGGTTCCTGAAAAATCATTGCGATATCATTTCCTCGGATTCCTCGCATTTCTTTCTCGGATAATTTCGTTAAATCTTTATCCTGAAATAAAATTTCGCCGTTCGTAATTTTCCCAGGAGGACTTGGAACTAATCCCATTATGGAAAGTGACGTCACACTTTTACCACATCCGGATTCCCCAACAATTCCAAGCACTTCCCCTTCTCGTATATGAAAATCTACATTATCTACTGCTGGTATCTCTCCATCGTCTGTGAAAAAGGTTGTTTGTAATCCTTTAACGTCTAAGATGGTTTTGCGTTCATTCATGATGCTCCCCCTTTTACACAAAAATGATTCAGAACATTCTCCTTCTTTTAATTATACGTAATATTATTATTAATGCAATATCTTATTTGTATTTGCTGGAAGTCGAAGACATCACAAAAGAGCCTCCAAAATAATGGAGGCTCTTCGTGTCAATCAATTAAAATGTTGAACTTGGAATAAGTTGTAATATACTCCTTGCTGTTTCATCAGTTCTGCATGCGTACCATTTTCAGCAAGTTTACCATGATCGATGACCAAAATTTGGTCTGCATGAGTAATTGTTGAAAGGCGATGTGCAACAATTAAGGTTGTGCGGTCATGTGCCAAACGTTCTAGTGAATCTTGAATCAATGCTTCACTTTCAAGGTCTAGTGCTGAAGTGGCTTCATCTAAAATAAGAATCGGTGGATTTTTCAAGAAGACACGTGCAATCGCGACACGTTGTTTTTGTCCACCCGATAATTTCACTCCGCGTTCTCCAACTTTAGTGTCGTAGCCTTCAGGCAGCTGCGAAATAAATTCATCTGCATTGGCAGCTTTGGCTGCTGCAATTACTTCTTCGTCTGTTGCCTCTGGTTTGCCCATCAGGATATTTGCTTTTACCGAATCGCTAAAGAGAATAGAATCCTGTAGCACTAATCCAATCTGATCACGTAACGTATGAGTCGTGACGTCGCGCAAATCGTGACCATCCATGAAGATCCCACCACTCGTAACATCGTAGAATCTCGGAATCAAGGAGACAATCGTAGATTTTCCACCACCGCTCATTCCAACAAATGCGACAGTCTCTCCAGGTTTCACTGTAAAGTTCAAATTAGATAATACGTTATTTCCACCATCGTTGTAATGGAAAGAAACGTCTCGGAATTCCAATTTGCCGTCAACCACTGTTAAATTATGTGCTTGTTCTTTATCAGTCACGTCGTAGTCCTCATCGATCAATTCGAAAACACGATCCATAGAAGCTAGTGACTGCACCAAAGTCGTTGAAGAATTGACTAAGCGGCGAAGTGGACTATAAAGTCGTTCAATATAAGCTATAAACGCTACCATTGTCCCGAGTGTTAAATTGCCTTCAATTACTTGATAACCGGCGTAGCCGATAACCAATAGCGGAGCAACATCCGTAATCGTATTGACTACAGCGAATGCTTTAGCATTCCATTTCGTATGATCAATAGCTTTTTCTAGAAATTGATTATTGGTATCGTTGAAAATTTTCTGCTCGTGCTTTTCGAGTGCAAAACTTTTAATGATACTCATTCCTTGAACACGTTCATGTAAATAGCTTTGAACATTTGCTAAAGCCTGAGAACGTGCACGCGTCAAGTCGCGCAAACGACCAAAGAAATATTTGACGCTAAATGCATAGAATGGAAATGCCAGCAATGCCACAATAGTTAACGAAACGTCCATAGAAAGCATGATCACAATGGCGATGAGAATCGTTGCCAGATCCAGCCACACGTTCATTAAGCCAATCATGACAAAGTTTTTGGTTTGCTCAACGTCGTTAATGATACGTGAGATAATTTCACCCGCTCGTGTGTTCGCGTAATAGCGCAGGCTTAGCCGTTGCAAATGGCCATATAAATAGCCACGGATATCATAAAGAATCTTATTGCTGACATACTGCGCGTAATATTGACGGTAATATTCAATCGGTGGACGCAATAAGAAAAAGACAATCGCGGTTCCCCCAAGCCATAAATATAGCTGGTTCAACTTTTCGGCATTAGATAATGCATCCGCTCCAATAATGTCGTCAATGACGATTTTGATTAGCAGTGGAATAAAAAGCGGGATGGCAAATTTGAATATTCCAATGACAATGGTTAACGCAATCTGCCAATAATACGGTTTAACAAACTGCATATAGCGTTTCATACTACTCAAATTTTCCACTCCATTCTGTTCAAAACGAAAAACCTGTTGGCAAGCAACAGGTTTTCATTTTAATCACGAATCCGGTTTTGTCTATGAAATTCATAGCGGTTCGTCCATACTTCGATAAAGTCTTGGGCAAATGGCCCTCTGCGTTGTTTGATCCAGCCGATCAGTTTCTCAACATTTCGATGTAGAATTTGATCGATCACATCAGGATAACCCATTTGTCGCTTATGGTCTTCATATTCGTCTTCATCCAACAGCGTGTAAGACATGTCTGGAAACACTTTGACGTCTAAGTCATAATCGATGTATTTCAACGAGCCATTATTATAAACGAATGGAGAACTGACATTGCAATAATAATAAACACCGTCGTCTCGGAGCATACAGATGATGTTAAACCAATGTTCTGCATGAAAATAGCAGATTGATGGTTCGCGCGTCAACCAAGTTCGGCCATCAGATTCTGTCACTAACGTCCGTTCATTTGCACCAATTACAATATTATTCGTACCTTTCAGTACAGTTGTTTCCTGCCAGACACGGTGGATTCGGCCGTTGTGCTTGTAACTGTGGATTTGGATTGTTTCACCCTCCGCAGGAATCGCCATGTACTATCCCACCTTCTTGTCTAAGCCATTATTTATCTGCTATTTCAGTATTATATCAACCAATTCTGAAAACATACAGCAATAAGGCATAAGGACCAAAGGATTACATAACGACTGAGCGACCTCCATCGACAATAATCGTTTGACCACGGATCATATCCGAGTCGGGAGAAATCAAGAACAAAGCAGCTTTGACCATATCATCAACCTCAACCATACGGCCTGCTGGTGTATTAATCCGTGCATCATTCAATAAATCATCACGATTTGGAAAATGTTTTAACGCGTCTGTATCGAGTGCTCCACCGGATACTGTATTGACTGCAATTCCAAGGGGCGCCATTTCTACAGCTAAATAACGTGTCAGTGATTCTACAGCTGCTTTTGAAACACCTATCGTCGTATAATTTTCCAAATAGCGAATTGAACCTAATGAACTAATACCAACAATTTTACCGCCTTTGTCCATTAACTTTGCAGCTTCTTGAGCACCAAATAACATGGCTCTTGCATTAATGTTCATCGTCCAGTCCCAATGAGATTCTTCTAGTTCCATAATCGGTCGTAAAACACCAGAAGCCGCATTGGATACGAAAACATCCAGTCTCCCAAATTCTTCTTTAATGGTCTGGAACATGCCACGCAGTTTCTCAACATCTCCTACATTCGCGCGAACCAGCAAAGCTTTTTGTCCTCGTGCTTCAATTTCTTTTACAGTTTCAAGCGCAGCAGTTTTGCTACGCGCATAGTTGACGACGATATCGTATCCTTGTTCAGCCAGTGCGATTGCCAGTGCTTTGCCTAGCCCTTTACTGCTACCTGTTACTAATGCTACTTTTTGTTCTGTCATGACTATACCTCTCCTCTTTGCTGTAAAGCTGTTTTCATTTTTTGAACCGGTCCTGCAACCGGCAATAACTCTAACTCTTCTGCTGTCACCCATCTCATGCGATCTAGTGCGACTATGTTTTTACTATCGGCAATAAAACCGTCCACGTTCCATGTTAAATGAGAAAAGACATGTTTGAAAGAAGTAATTTTTTCAGCTTTGTCCACGACGCCTTTTAACCTTTCGGACAATTGCTCTTCGATTTCTAGCGGTAGCGCATCTATGGCTGTTTCTAACAGCGGGAACTGCCACATATTCGCTAATAATCCACTTTCTGGTCGCTGTTCCATAAGGAATTTATCTTCATTGCGTATGGCTACCATTGCGTATTGCAATGATTTGGTTTTCTTAGCTTTCGTCTTAATCGGCAATTCATTTTGCTTTCCTTCGTGGAAAGCAGCACAATGCTCTCGCACAGGACATAACAAACATTTCGGCGAAGTGGGCGTACAGATCAAAGCACCCAACTCCATTAATCCCTGATTAAATGAAGAAGGATCTTCATGGCTGATAATTTCTGTGACGGCTTCTTCAAAAATTTTGCGCGTCTTTGGCTTCGCGATATCTTCTTCAATCAGTAAAATTCGCGACAACACACGCATAACGTTGCCATCTACTGCATGCTCTGGAATACCATAAGCAATGCTTAATACCGCTCCTGCTGTATACGGACCCACACCTTTTAAAGAAGAAATTTCTTTTCGACTATTTGGAACGATACCACCATAGTTTTCAGCTACTTCTTTGACTCCAGCTTGTAAATTGCGTGCACGCGAGTAGTAGCCTAGCCCTTCCCATTGTTTCAGTAAAATTTGTTCATCTGCTTGTGCCAAGTCATTCAAAGTGGGAAATTTTTCGATAAAGCGTTTATAATAAGGAATAACCGTATCTACACGGGTTTGCTGTAACATAATTTCTGAAATCCAGATTTGATAAGGATCTGCTGTACGTCTCCAAGGCAAATC
The DNA here is from genome assembly GCF_002009235.1 of Planococcus faecalis. Taxonomy (NCBI): domain Bacteria; kingdom Bacillati; phylum Bacillota; class Bacilli; order Caryophanales; family Caryophanaceae; genus Planococcus; species Planococcus faecalis. The sequence goes on along the minus strand of NZ_CP019401.1, from coordinate 1,006,756 downwards.
TCTCTTTTCCGCTGCAAACCAACTAATCAAGTCATTTTGAAATTGCTTTTTTTCTATTTTAATAGTTATTTCCTCCGTTCAGCTTGATTATCCGAATCCTTTTCCGGGTATATATGACAATGAGGAATCTGTTTATTTTAACAAAAAACTTTAGTTTTTCATAAACATAACTTCTCTAGAGAGGAGATGAGACAATGGATACAGGTACTCATATTGTCATGGGTATCGCCCTTGGTGGTCTCGCAATGGCCGATCCCGTCGTCGCCAGTCACCCCATTACCATGACCGCTGTTATTTCTGGTGTTATTATTGGCTCGTTAGCGCCAGATGTTGATACTGTTTTAAAACTGCGAGATAACGCTGTTTATATTCGCCACCATAGAGGTGCAACTCATTCGATTCCGGCAGTATTGTTATGGCCGTTGCTTATAGCAGGTGCGATTTCTCTGATTTTTCCAGAAGCTAATCTACTGCATTTATGGCTTTGGTCTTTCTTGGCTGTCTTTATCCATGTGTTCGTCGATATTTTCAACTCGTATGGTACACAAGCCTTAAGGCCAATCTCTAACCGCTGGATTGCGCTTGGTGTCATTAACACCTTTGATCCGATTATTTTTGGTGCACACGTATTGGCTTTAACGATATGGGCATTTGGCGCTGATCCTGTTTGGACCATTAGCATCCTGTATATTACCTTATTCTTCTACTACCTTGCACGTTTTGCGCTACAAGCCGCAATTAAAAAAGCCGTTCTCAACACCATCCCAGGTGCTTCTGCCGTTTTTGTGGCACCGACGATGCGTTTTTTTCACTGGCGTATTGCTGCCGACACTGAACGTCACCATTATGTCGGCCGTGCATATGGGCGAACAATCAACATCTACGATAAATTTATGAAAAAAGAAATGCCTGAAAATAACTTGATTCAAGCAGCAATGAAAGACAAAAACATAGCTGCATTCATTTCGTTTTCTCCATTATACCGTTGGGAAATCAACGAGTACGGCGACATTTTCGAAGTGCGGTTGATTGACCTGCGCTATCGCAGCAATGATTATTATCCATTTGTTGCTGTAGCTCATTTGGACAAAGAATGTAAAATTATCAATTCGTATACGGGCTGGATTTTTAGCGAAGACAAGTTAAGAAAAAAACTAGATTTTAGCCATAACTAGAAAACGCACACCCCAGGGTGCGCGTTTTCTTTTTTATGCTTATAACAAAAAACTTTCAGAAATGTACCGATTTGCGCTTTTCTTTGTCCAGACTCCAGCGCCCAGCACCTCGGGTCATAAGTCATCCCGGCTGTGCGGCCAAATGCGCCGCTCTGCCAGTCTGTCTTATGCCTGTCGGTGCTACACGGGGGCTTGCGCTTTTCTTTGTCCAGACTCCAGCGCCCAGATCCTCGGGTCATAAGTCACTCCGGCTGTGTGGCAAAGAACGCCGCTCCGCCAGCGCGTCTTATGCCCGTCGAATCTACACGAGCGCTTGCGCTTTTCTTTTAGTCGTTTAAAAGATGTGCATATTTCGGATTCGTTCCGGCAAATTCATGAATTTTGTCGCCATAGCTGTCGATCCACTGTCGCATGACTTTTTCAACTACTGCGGTCCCTTGGTAATCGTATCCTGCTTTGGCGTAAGACGATTCAAAGTCAGATGCTAGTAGTTCAACCCATGTCCGTGCTTTCTCTTCTGTAAGATTCGGATTTTTTTCCTGTAACTCAATTGTTAGTTGATCGATAATTTCTTTCATCTTTTATTTCCCTTCTTTCAATGGGCGCAGCATCGAAATAGGCAGCGCCTCTGTAAATTTTTCTCCACCCATTCGGTAACCCCAAGCAAAACGACCTTTTAAATAATCGATTTGAAAATAGACATTTGGGTCTCCTTCAATGCGGTATATCTCGCCTTGTTTAAAATCAGCGGGATCCAGCATATAAGCTGCTGCCATCATGGCTTTTCGCTCGAGCACTGCGAATTCATTGATGATGCCTAGTTGCTCAGCTTTTCTAGCTTTTTCTTTTAAGTTAGCAATTTCTCCGCGAAGTTCATGCTCTGTCATATCACTGTATGGTTTTTTCTCAGTCATCTTCAAGCTCCTTCTTATCTAGATAGTCGTTGATTACTTCACTCGGAAACCCCTTTTGGTAGAGTCCTTGTTTAACTTTCGATTTTAAATCATAGCCGGACAGTTTTGAACTGTGCTTGCGCCATAACTTATCGCCTTGTTCTGCGACAATTTCCAACCACTGATCATCATTTTTCTCAAGGTCAAGTTCTTCAATTGCTAGTTTAATCAACGAATAGTTATAGCCTTTTCTCATCAGGGTGTCATTAATTTTTTGATGGATTTGGCTTGGTGTTTTCATCTTTTCTTTAAGTGCAATTTTCTCTGCAAGGCCTTTGGCAATTTCCAATTGCTCTTCTTCGGAATAGGAATCTAAGACGTCTTTTTGCATCTGTTTATCAATTCCTCTCTTTTGCATATCTTGCTGGATTGCGCGCGGACCTTTTTTCCCTGATTTGATTTGGGTTCTCATCAGCGCTTCTGAAAATTGTTGATCATCTAAAAAACTATGGACATATAGTTTCTTAATCGCTTCATCTATTACGGCATCTCCGTATTCTTTTTCTTTTAACTTTTGGCGTACTTCTCCTTCGCTTCGCATACGAAAGCCAAGGTAATAAAGAGCTTTATTATAGGCTTTTCGGACTTCGTCTTCGAAGTTAACTTCTTCGATGGTCCATTGGTCCAGCTCTTTGCCTTTTGTCAGCTGATACCTAATAAGCACCGCCTCATCCACGCTAAAAGCATATTTATCTTCGAAAAAGATATTATACCTTTCAGGGTTTTTCTTTCCCTGTGTGATTTTTGAAATAATCGGCATTTACTGGCACCTCTCTTCTCCTTATATTATACACCTTCAGGACAAAAAATGGCATAGCTTAGAGCCATTAAGGGTATGCTAACAAGAAACAGGAGGAGATGGAAATGAAAGTAGCAATTACAGGTGGCACAGGATTCGTTGGCAAAGAATTGACTCGCTTACTACTTGATCGAGGCGATGAAGTAGTTATTTTGACGAGAAATCCAAAAACGACAGCCAATAAAATTACATACGTCAAATGGCTGGAGAAAGATGCTGTTCCAGAAAAACAATTAGAAGGCGTTGATGCTTTTGTTAATTTGGCTGGTACTTCTATTAACGATGGTCGATGGAGTGAAGAACAGAAAAAAATGATTTACTCAAGTCGGATGGATGCCACGAATGAATTATTGCGCATTATTCACAAGCTAGAGAAAAAGCCGAAAGTTTTAGTAAACGCCAGTGCTGTCGGTATTTACCCACCTTCTCAAACGGTTACTTATACTGAGGCTTCTGCCGAACTTGGTTCAGACTTCTTGGCACAAACGGTTCGTGATTGGGAAATTTTAGCTCATCGCGCTGAAGAAGATGGATTACGTGTATCGTGTGGGCGTTTCGGCATTGTTCTTGGGAAAAATGGAGGGGCTTTACCTTTAATGGCTTTGCCTTATAAAATGTTCGCTGGCGGCACTGTTGGGTCTGGTAAACAATGGCTGTCATGGGTTCATATTAAAGACGTCGCTCGGGCATTAGCTTTTGCACTCGATACTGATCAATTAAGCGGCGCCTTTAATGTCACCGCTCCAAGTCCCAAACAAATGAAGGATTTTGGCAAGGAAATTGCCCATACACTTGGACGGCCGCATTGGATTCCTGTCCCATCATTTGCTATGAAAGCTATCCTAGGGGAGAAGAGTCAGCTAGTTCTTGAAGGCCAACGAGTCCTGCCTACGGTTCTTCAGCAACATGGTTTCCAATTCAAGTTTTCTAATTTACGATCAGCACTGGCTGATATCTATAAATAAGACTATAATGGGGAGATGATTAACTGAAGGATGTGAGATCCATGAACGATAAACCTAGTATTGAAGAAGGCCAGAAAATTCCGATGACCATTAAACGACTCGGCATTAACGGCGAAGGCATTGGCTATTTTAAACGTAATGTTGTATTTGTTCCAGGAGCTCTTCCAGGTGAAGAAATCGTGGCGCAAGTAACTGTAGTCAAGCGCAACTTTGCACAAGCACGCATTATTAAAATCTTAAGCGCTTCTCCCCATCGTCAGACACCACCTTGTCCAATTTATGAAGCATGCGGCGGCTGTCAATTGCAACACATGACGTATGATCAGCAATTAGTTGAAAAGCGGGATCTTGTCGTACAGGCATTGGAGCGCTACCTAAAAGGGACGACCGTGCATGTTGAGAAAACCATCGGCATGGAAGAACCGTGGCGTTACCGCAACAAGAGCCAGTTCCAGACACGCTTAAAAGGCACAAAAGTTATCGCAGGATTGTTTGCAGAAGGCTCTCATCAACTTTTGGATATTGATGAATGTATCGTTCAGCACCCCGATACAACGGTCATTACGAACGCAGTCAAGCGAATTTTGGAAGAATTGAAAATGCCAATATACGATGGCAAGACGATGAAAGGCATTATCCGTACCATCGTTGTCCGCACTGGTGTTAGAACGGGTGAAATTCAACTGGTCTTAGTGACGACACGTTCGAAGATTCCACAAAAAGAATTATTAATGGAACGTCTGCAAAAAATCGATACAAACTTAGTATCAATCGTTCAAAACATCAATAAAGAAAAAACTTCTTTGATTTTTGGAGACGAAACGATTACATTGTTCGGCAAAGATACGATCCACGAAGAGTTAGGCGAATTGGCATTTGATTTATCAGCACGTGCCTTTTTCCAACTAAATCCGACGCAAACCGTCAAACTATACGATGAAATCAAACGCGCTGCTGAATTAACTGGACAAGAAACGGTCGTCGATGCTTATTGTGGCGTCGGAACGATTGGACTTTGGCTAGCAGACCGTGCTAAAGAAGTTCGGGGCATGGACGTTTTACACGAAAGTGTGGTTGACGCTAAAGCCAATGCCAAAGCACAAGGCTATACAGCAAAATATGTTACAGGTACAGCCGAGAAATGGTTGGAGCTTTGGAGCAACGAAGGATTTGTTCCGGATGTGTTAACCGTAGATCCACCACGTACTGGACTTGCCGATTCACTTTTGCAAACTATTTTAAAAGTAAAACCGAAGCGTTTTGTTTATACGTCTTGCAATCCTTCCACTTTAGCTAAGGATTTACAGCAATTAACTAAAATCTACCGCATTGAATACATTCAACCGGTCGATATGTTCCCACAAACAGCGCAAGTAGAATCTGTTACAAAATTAGTACTGAAATAAAAAAAGCTGATGCTAGAGGCATACCTCTAGGCATCAGCTTTTTTGTTAAGCATTACTCGTTTTCATTGGATTTTTCAGGGCAATCGGTACTGTAATTATTAGTAAAATACCAGCGATGAGCAGCAGAAAACTTACCCCTCCTGAGAATTGAACAAATAATCCACCCATTGTAGGTCCTGCTAAGCTGCCAATACTAAATCCGATTCCACATAACAAGTTCCCTGTTGGCAATAACTCTTTTGGCATCACATCTGCCATATAAGATATACCCAGTGAAAATGTTGAACCAACAAACATACCCGCTACTGCAAAAAATCCAACAGTTACCCAAGCATTCGATTCATAAAAGCTAGCAGTAGCAAAAACTAGCGCTCCACCGGCCAATGCTACTAACAGTACTTTTTTTCGACCGATGCGATCACTCAAATTCCCAAGTGGCAATTGCGTAACAATCGCTCCTGCTGAAAAAGCGGCTAGCATAATCGAAACCATTCCAACTTCAATAGACTGACGAAGCGCATAAACTGGATAAATGGCATTGAGTGAAGCTTCTAAAAATCCATAGCCCAGCGGTGGAAGAAAGGCAACCCAAGCAATGAGGATGGCTGCTTTAAATCGTCCTACCGTACCTTTTGCTGTCATAGCACTTCCCGTAACTTCAGGAAAATCATTTCTAAGCAAAAAAACCAATGACCAAGCTAGCAAACACAATAAACCTGAAATGATGAATGGCAGAGCTTCAAACACTTCTACCATCGGAACAAATAGTGGACCCGCTCCAAAACCGATACTGAAAGACATCCCATAAATCGCGATATTACGTCCTAACCGGTGGTGTGGCGACGTACTCGTAATCCAAGTTTGCGTTGAAAAATGTAAGGCTTGATCACCAATACCAATTAAAATACGCAACACAAACCAAAACAACACTGATTTCCATAACGGAAAAAGAAAAAGCGATACGACAACTAATCCTCCGCCTACTAAAATCAATGGTTTGTAACCAAATTTTCGCAATTGCGGTTCCATAAAAGGCGCGATTACTAATGTTCCAATATACAAACCTGTGGCACTCAAGCCATTTAATGCGGAAGATACACCATCCTGTTCAAAAATAACTGCGATTAATGGCAGCAGCATGCCTTGTGAAAAGCCTGAAATCGAGACAATGGCAACAAGAATCCAAAATCGGCCACGCTCACTTTTTGAAAATTTCTTCATAATGCCTCCTCGAACAAGCATGTTCTTTTGTATTTAATAAGATTTCAGATACAATTCTAACATAGGGAGGCGTTACAAGATGAACTATTCAATGAACGAAAACGGCTTTACAGGGCATTTGCCTTTTGGTGACATCCAAATTTCAGGCGACGAGGAATATGGTTTTAGACCTTATCAATTATTGATCTCTTCGTTGGCTGTATGTAGTGGTGGGGTTATGAGAAAAGTCCTCGATAAAATGAGGATGCCTGCTAAAGATATTCAAATCGAAGTAACAGAAGTTGTTCGCAATGATGAAGAAGCTGGTCGTGTGGAAAAAGTTCATTTACACTTTACGATTACTGGTGACATTGACGAAAAGAAAATGGCGCGTGTTATGGAATTAACTCGAAAAAACTGCTCAATGGTTCAGTCGGTAAAGGATTCTATCGAAATCATTGAAAGCTTTGAAGTTCGTCAAACATGATAAAAGGCTCATTCTATATCTGATGTCAGATTAAGGATGAGCCTTTTACAGTTTATATACAGTTAAGTTATCTTTCATAAATGCCATTTTCGGCTAAGACGCCGGTGAAATGTGCGAACCGCCTCCTTCGAATTTTCTGATGCTGTGATGTGGTTTCGCTGATTCCCTTCGGCCTCCCCTCTCTTTTGATTAACCTTAACTTAACACAAAATTTATATTAAGTAAATATTCAAAATAGTAAAACTAGTAAAATAATTAGTTCTACCTATAGTTATTGAATTCGTCTCCATTATCCGTTACGATTAATAGGCGAAATGAGGTGTATCAAATGGGAAAATCCATTACGAATAAAGAGCAACAAGTTTCTTATATGAAACAGCGCTTAAGCATGTTTTTAGAAGTATTAGATGCTATCGAACCTGAAAACACAGAACTCGAAGACATTGATCGGTTAATCGCGATGGTTGATGATTTGGATGATAAAATGAAACAATTCCAGTCACGTCCTTCTGAAGATCGATAAGCAGTAAATCCGTTGCCTTTTGGCAGCGGATTTTTTTATCTTTTACTGTAGTGATAGCTGCTCTATTGCTTAGAAGTAATGTGATAGACTACACAGTAATAGAGTTTTAGTTTTTCTTTTCTGCACCTCCGTCCTTCAGAATTTTTAATTCGACAAATCGATTTAGAAAGGCAGGTATCGCTCATGCTATTTTTAAAAACCCATATCGAATTGAATGCCTCGTTGTTTTCAGGATTTTTAATTGTCATCGCGTTTATACTAGATCTACAACAGTATTCCACTTATTCAGTCACTACCTTTTTACTAGCTTTTGTAATTGGTGGTTATGCCAAAGCCAAATATGGCATATTGAAAACTTTAGAAGATAGACAATTAAATGTTGAAATCTTAATGATTTTAGCAGCAGTTGGCTCTTCTATTATTGGCTATTGGGCAGAAGGCGCCATCCTAATTTTTATCTTTTCTTTAAGTGGCGCGCTAGAAACGTACACAATGAACAAAAGTCGGAAAGAAATTACCTCGTTAATGGAAATACAGCCCGAATCAGCCTGGCGCGTTCAAAATGGACAAACACTGCGCGTCCCTTTAGGTGACTTGGACATTGGTGATTATATCGTCGTAAAACCTGGTGAGCGAATACCAGTTGATGGGGTTTTACATACTGGCCAAAGTGCTGTAGACGAATCAGCCATCAGCGGTGAAGCTCTTCCTGTCTCGAAGTATGAAGAAGATGAACTATTTGCAGGGACAGTCAATTTGTCAGGTGCCATCACGATAGAAATGACGAAGCCCAGTTCTGAAACTTTGTTTCAAAAAATAATTGATTTGGTTCAGTCCGCACAAAGTGAAAAGTCCCCTTCTCAGCAATTTATCGAACGCTTTGAAGGTCGTTATGTGAAAGTCGTTCTTGCAGGTTTTGTCATCATGCTATTTGCGCCACATTACGTTTTCGGTTGGGATTGGAACACAACACTTTATCGCGCTATGGTCTTACTTGTAGTAGCTTCTCCTTGTGCACTTGTCGCTTCTATTATGCCTGCCACGCTTGCGGCCATTTCTAACGGCGCAAAAACAGGAATTATCTTCAAAGGTGGTATGCATTTAGAAAATCTGAGCTTGGTTCGTGCTATCGCTTTTGATAAAACGGGCACATTAACACGCGGTCAACCTGAAGTTACAGACTTTGTTATTCGCAAAGGCGCAGATCCTCAACTGACAATGGCAAGAATTGCAGGAATTGAGACACAATCGAATCATCCTTTAGCAAAAGCTATTAGTGATTTTGTTGTTTCTAAAGGAATTGTTCCATTGCCTAACTTATTAATTGAAGATATTCCAGGTAACGGCTTAAAAGCACTGATTGAACAAGAAGAATTTCTCGTCGGTAAGCCGAAATTTGTTGGCGAACAGCTAGCAGAAGTTTTTGAAAATGGGCTATTGGCGAAACTAGCCAATCAAGGAAAAACGGTGACCTTCGTTCGAGACCGCGAAGGAATTCTTGCCGCTATGGCGTTAAAAGATACAGTTCGTACTATTACCAAGACAACGATTAATGAGTTGGAACAACTAGGGGTTTACTGCATTATGCTAACAGGTGATAACCACAAAACAGCAGCGGTGATTGCCAAAGAAACTGGAGTCACTGACTATGTCGCAGAATGCATGCCTGCTGATAAAGTAGAAGAAATAAAAAAATTGTTAAAAAAGTATAAATACGTTGCGATGACAGGTGATGGCATAAATGACGCACCTGCTTTAGCAACGGCAACAACTGGCATTGCGATGGGTGCTGGAACCGATATTGCACTGGAAACCGCTGATGTTATTTTGATGAAAAACGATTTATCACGCATAGTCTACGCAATCAAGCTTTCACGCAAAATGCAGCGGATCGTCAAACAAAATATTTTCTTTTCTGTTTCAGTCATTATTTTATTGATCATCTCAAATTTTTTTCAGACGATTACTTTGCCCATTGGCGTCATCGGACATGAAGGCAGTACCATTTTAGTTATTTTAAATGGGTTGCGTATGTTGAATCGCAGCATATAAAAAGAAGGCATTCTGAATGAGTGACAATTCAGGATGCCTTCTTTTTGAAATGTCGCCGTTCTTTCATGACAGCGTTAATCTGCCCACCAATTATTAATACCATAGCCGAAATATAAAGCCAAAGCATTAAGATAATCACGCCTCCGATGCTACCGTAAGTTGCTGAAAAATTACCAAAATTGCTAATATAAATTGAAAATAGATAGGAAATCACCAACCAACCGATTGCGGCGAATGCAGCGCCTCCTAAGACGCTTAAAATATTCATTTTTACGTTTGGAGCTAGCCAGTAAATGATGGCACAAGCAACAAATGTAATAATCGTTGGGATGGTAAAACGGATTGAGCTCCAAAGTGCAAGAAACCCTTCTTCCAATCCTAGAAACGAAAAAATCAACAAGCCAAGCTGTTCACCGAAAACGGGCAATGCTAAAGCAATAATCAAAATCAAAATTAGCAAAATAGTCATCAAAATAGACATACCACGCGCGATGAGAAGCGGACGATTTTCTGTTACTTTATAAGACGTATTCAACGACTTGATTAACGAATCCATCCCTAAACTTGCTGACCAAATCGTCGCTAAAATCCCAAAGGACAACAATCCAGTGTTTTGACTTGTCAAAATCTCTTGTAATGTGCTTTCAATCAGCACATAAACCTCTCCAGGTACCACTTCTTGCATATAACTAAAAATTTGCTCTTCTGACAAAGATAAATACGGTAAAAGGGTTACTAAGAAAATCAGTAGAGGGAAAATGGACAATAGGAAAAAAAACGCCAACTGTGCTCCTAGTCCTGGCACGTCGACGTCTTTAATCCGTTGCAACAATTCTTTTAAAAACCCGCTAGTCGTTGTTACATCAAACCTATTTAAACGGGCGCGTTCTTTACTATTAGTTGGTTGTTGCCCTACAGGTTTCATCGGGACAAACAACCTATAATCGATTTTGGGAATTTGAACTCCCATTAGCTTGATTTTTTGTGTGACCGGCATCGTTTGATGATGATCCAGAAGTGCTATCGTTGTCTCCTAAAGAAGTGCTTGGTGATGGATTGTCTTCTTTGACGGCTGATATTACATCATCTTTTGTTTCAACAACAGCAGCTTTTGTATCCATAAATACCTCTTTTGTTTCGAGTGCCATTTCTTTTACTTGTGGCGTCATTTCTTTCAATTCATTTACTTTACTGCCAACGTAAGAAGCATCTTCAGAAATACGAGAATATAGGTTTTGTGCTCTTTCAGCTTGATGCTGGAAAGCCTGTACCAATTCATCTCTATTTGATGCATAGTATTTTGCGCTATTGCTTGCTTTTTTTGATTTTTGAACAACATCGTTTCTAGTATTACTGTCGAGTAATGAAACAATAATTCCTACTGCTGCCCCTACTAATAAACCTGTCATTAATTTGTTTTGACTCATCCTAAATTCCTCCTAAGATAAAAATAATTTTTCACATCTGTTTAGAATTTTCCCTAATCTTAAAAATTTTAAACGCTAATCTAAAAGTTATTTTTAAAAAATAGCTTGACTATCTTTAGAAAATTTCGGAATATTATGTTTACAGGAGGTTTTACAGATAAAAAGGAGAGATAGAAGGGGGAGAGATTATGTCACAAGTTGAAGAGTTATTGGGCACAATTAGCGGTTACATCTGGGGACCGCCTTTATTGATTTTATTAGTAGGTACTGGAATTTTCTTAACTGTCCGTCTCGGTGTTCTACAGCTTCGTCTATTGCCCTATGCCTTGAAACTAGTTTTCACTAAAAATACGGATAAAAGCTCTGAAGGAGATATCAGTCACTTTCAGGCACTCTCCACTGCCATGGCTGCTACAGTCGGTACCGGTAATATTGTTGGTGTCGCAACAGCGGTTATTCTCGGCGGACCAGGTGCTATTTTCTGGATGTGGTTCTCAGCATTCTTCGGGATGGCCACGAAATACGGTGAAGCGGTTCTCGCAGTCAAATACCGTGTAGTGGATGCTAAAGGTCAAATGGCTGGCGGACCTATGTATTACTTGGAGCATGGATTAAAACAGAAATGGCTAGCTGTTTTATTTGCTATCTTCGGTGCCCTTGCTGCGTTTGGTATTGGTAATGGCACACAGTCAAACTCAGTTGCTTCGGTTGTTCGTGATACGTTCAGCGTGCCCACATGGATTACAGGCATTATTTTAACCATTTTTACGGCGTTGGTTCTGCTCGGTGGAATTAAGAGCATTGGACGCGTTACTTCATTCTTTGTTCCTTTCATGGCATTGTTTTACATAATCGCAGGAATTATTATTATGATTTTGAACATGGAATTGATTCCAGGAGCTTTTGCTACAATTTTCAGTGCTGCCTTTACAGGTGAAGCAGCAGTTGGTGGTGCTATTGGTGCCGCTATCCGCTACGGTGTGGCACGCGGCGTCTTCTCCAACGAAGCAGGACTTGGTTCCGCTCCGATTGCAGCAGCTGCTGCCATAACAGATCTTCCGGGACGTCAGGCATTGGTGTCTATGACACAAGTGCTTTTCGATACAATCATCATTTGTTCGATTACAGGTGTCACCATTGTCATGTCGGGTCTTTATAAAGACGAGTCACTGGAAGGCGCTGCTTTAACAACTGCTGCTTTTGAACAATTTTTAGGAAGTGCCGGTCCACTTGTAGTGGCGATTGGCTTAATTTTCTTTGCATCCTCTACGATTATTGGATGGTCTTATTACGGAGAGAAATGTTTCCAGTATTTATTCAAAAATCCAGCATTGTTAGTCGTTTATCGCATTGCTTTCGTAGCTATGGTTTTCGTCGGTGCAACCGTTTCACTTGATGTTGTTTGGACGTTCTCTGACGTGATGAATGGTTTGATGGCGTTCCCGAACTTAATTGGTCTTCTTGGTTTGTCTGGCGTTATTGTCTTCGAGACAAAACGCATCGTTGCTAAAATCAAAGAAGAAAAAGAAGCAGAACGCTCTGGCAATTGACATTGCATTTGAATAATGAAATGATAAAGTATACCCATCCGAAAGGCAGGAACTTATCATGGACTTATCAACACCTTCTCCAGAGAATGTTAGCTTTATGATTGAAGAAATAAAAGCAAAATTACGCATGGTCAATGTAGATGCAATGAAAGCTGAGCATTTTAATGCATCTCAATATGAAGACTTGCATGAGCTTTACGAAGTTGTCGCAAATCGCGATAAATTTAGTACGAGCGAAATGCAGGCCATTGCTACTGAGCTTGGTTCTTTACGTAAATAGGATAATTAAAATCCCCTGAAGGAGTCTCCTTTAGGGGATTTTTGATTTGATGCTGTTAATATGCCTGTCGGAGCAAAACGGTCGTTTCAGCTTTTCTTTTTGGCTAGCTTCAACGACCTGCTCCTCGGGTCATAACCCATCCCGACTATGCGCCTGTAAACATGTCGCTTCGCCGGTCTGGTTTATGCCTGTCGGAGCAAAACGGTCGTTTCAGCTTTTCTTTTTGGCTAGCTTCAACGACCTGCTCCTCGGGTCATAACCCATCCCGACTATGCGCCTGTAAACATGTCGCTTCGCCGGTCTGGCTTATGCCTGTCGGAGCAAAACGGTCGTTTCAGCTTTTCTTTTCATAATGTACGACATACCAGCCGCCTTCTTTTATGACAGTTTGGATGCTGAGTAGTTCGAGTCCTGCTTGTTCTCCCCATTCAGCTAGTTCTTCGCGTTCAGGCAACCGGTATAGGTTGTCGAATGATGAGAAAAAGCTATTAAAGACATTGGCAAAAGGTGGGCTGTCACTACCTCCGGCAATAGGTGTAATGATGGATAACATGCCTTCTTCTCTAACCCAGCTAGCCAATTCGTTGAAAAGTTCTTGACGTTTTTCAAGGTCGATATAGTGAATGACGTTGTTCATCATGACCATATCTTGTGGGTTGTCAGGTTTGTATTTCCAAAGATCTGCTTGTTCGATTGTAATATTTTTGTTTTTTTCCGTTAGTTTCTTCGCAACTTCTATTACTGAAGGGCTGATTTCAATGCCTGTGAAATGTGTATTTGGGAAGCGTTCAGCTAACTTTTTAATGTAGCCACCTTCACCGCAGCCAATATCTAATACTGAATCCGCATGTGTTTCTTTTAAGCGTCTAGCTATTTTAGGTAAGGCCAATACTTCTAACAAACGACTTGTTTCAGCTACTGTCGACGCATGTTTTTCTTCATCGTAATGAAGACGCTCTTGGTTACGCATCATGTCTGGATAACTTAAAAGTGTCGGAATGTGCAATTCCATCATTTCTTTCAGTAGCACACCTGAAGAATTATTGCCCTTTGGTTTTGGCAATTTCCAGGCATTCCACGTTTTGTAGCGATTTCTTTCCACCTCTTTTAAATGACCGATAGAAACCCCAATACTCACCCACTGCGTTAAAAGATCTTCATCAAGTTGCAACGCATCTGACACGTCAAATTTTGTCATGGGTCGATCAAACGCTTTAAACAAATCTAGCTCATAGCCGACATATGCGTGCCAGCTATACAAAAAAGGTTCGTTCCGTTTCATATACATCCTTGCCTTAAACATCTTCATTACATCAATCATATGAGTCCCTCCGTTTTCCATGGATAATCTTCTTCCGGTGTATAATACCTTAATTCTTTCGTATCTTTAGCTAAGTCTTTTATACGGACTGGCATAATGCCTCCTTGAATAAATCGGTCTCGAACGTTTTCTTTCCACATGCCTAGTCCTGAAACATTCAGCATTTGTTTAAAATGAAGAATTGGATCTTCTTCCATTCGTTCAAATGTTCGCTGACGTAAGTAACTCACCGGTTTAAATGGAAACGAATAAGCCAGTGCGGCTAAATGACTTAGCTGGATAACATGGTCCGCCCGTTTATAGCGAACCTTTTCGTACCATTTCAAATTAGTAAGATCGGTTTGTTGCCGTTCAAACATATCTGCCGTTAGTTCGCCGAGAACATCGGCATCTTGAATTGCCATGTTCATGCCTTCTCCGGCCATTGGATGAACCGCATGACTGGCATCTCCAATAATAGCCTTATTGTCTTTTACATATGAATCAGCATGATACATTACAGGAATCATTAATTGTATTTTTTTCCAATCAAGCAATTGCTGTACATAGCCGTCTACTACAGGTGCTAAGTCTGTATAGAGTTTATGAAAATGACTAATTGGTTTTTCTTTTAATGCTTTGTAATCTCCAGGGGGTATTAAATAAACACTGCGAACCTGATCGTCCGGCAGTGGAAAAAGGCCCAAAAAGCGATTGTATGTAGAAATAATTTTACCATCTGTAAAATCTTCTGCACGTGGAAACGTCACTGTTAGAAAGTGGTGGTTGTAAGTAGTTTGTTTGACCTCAACTTCCATCGCTTTACGCGTAACCGATGAACGCCCTTCTGCTCCGAAGAAGAACTGTGCTTCTACTTCAAATTTTTCTGTCCCTTTTTGAAGCAAAGCTGTACCGTCTCCATACCCTTTACAAGCCACACCCTTTAAATAGTGGAAATTATCAAACGCACAAGCGGCTTTTAAAATGACGGTCTTTAATTCTTCATGATGCATCATATAAGCTGCATTGTACTTACCCGGCAGCACACTATAATCCATGAACGATTGATCTTTTACTTGCAAGGAACTTGAAAGTTCCAGCATATCTAAAACTTTTATTTCATTTGAGCGATTGCATATTTGTTCGTACAGTCCAAGACTATCGAATATCTGCATACTTTTTGGCTGTAGCAGTTCTCCCTTATAAGTAGGTGCCTTAACAACCATTCGTTCAGCGAGAACTACATTGACACCACGTTGCACCAATTTCAAAGCAAGCGTCAGCCCTCCAATGCCCCCACCGCCAATGAATACATCTGCCTTCATCCGCATCATCCCCTTGTGGCTCTTTACCCTAAATTCAATGGAATGAAAACCCATTAAATGCTTCAACTAAAAAAAGAAGCCCACGAATGGACTTCTCTACACAAGCTATTTTTAAAGTTTATTGTAAGCTACAGCAAGTTCTGCTCCAACTTTTGCATTATGCTTCACTAATTCGATATTAGCGACCAAGCTTTTTCCTTCAGTCAATTCTTTCACTTTACCTAGAAGGAAAGGAGTTACTTCTTTACCAGAAATGCCGTTGTCATTTGCTTCAGCCATTGCCTGTGCAATGATGCCGTTAATGAATGACTCTTCTAGAGCATGTTCTGCTGGAATTGGATTGGCAATAACTGCTCCGCCTTTGATTCCTAAATCCCATTTCGCTTTTAAGACTTGTGCAAGTTCTGCTGCATCGTCACTGCGGAACGTTAAGTCAAATCCGCTTGTACGCGTGTAAAATGCCGGCATTACATTTGTCTGATAGCCGATAACTGGAACGCCTTTTGTTTCAAGGTACTCCATTGTTAAGCCGATATCCAAAATCGATTTTGCACCTGCACACACAACAGCTACTCCCGTATTGGATAACTCTTCAAGATCAGCTGAAACATCCATCGTCGTCTCAGCGCCTCTATGCACCCCGCCTATGCCGCCTGTTGCGAAAACACGAATGCCTGCAAGTTCTGCACATATCATCGTCGCAGCCACCGTTGTAGCACCGATTTTTTTTGTAGCGATTAATTGGCCGATATCCCTTCTTGAAACTTTAGCAACACCAGGTGTATTGCCGAGCAATTCAAGCTCTTCTTCAGACAAACCAATTTTAATCTTGCCATCCATAATGGCAATGGTTGCTGGAACTGCTCCATTGTCACGGATAATTTGCTCGACCATACGAGCCGTTTCGACATTCTGTGGATAAGGCATACCGTGTGAGATAATCGTCGATTCGAGTGCTACGATCGGTTTTTTGCCCTCTAGTGCCTGCTGTACTTCAGTTGAATAAGATATCATGTTTGTCATTGTAATTCCTCCAGTTCTTTTTGTAGTTGTACTGCCGTCAATTCGTGCCGTACTGTGTCGTTACTTGCTAGCGTTTTTGCTGCATTCATCATACCTGTACGAATAATTGTTTCGAATTCTTGATCCTCCATGACACTGTGGACAATGGCACTTGAAAATGCATCGCCAGCCCCTGTTACATCGGTGACTTGATTGACTTGCATAGAAGGATAATAACGAATGCCGGTAGAATTCCCAGCCATTGCTCCTTCTTTTCCAGCTGTAATAACTACAGCTTCCGCTCCTCGATTTACTAATTGTTGAACTGCTTGTTGCCAGTCATCTAGTGAATCGATGGACACTTGCAAATATTTACTTGCTTCGTCACGGTTTAAGATTAGCCAGCTGATTCCAGTCAAATCTTCACTTAACCGATCCATTTTTGGAGCAGATACGGGAATGACCGCCAGCGGGATTTTATTGGCAGAAGCTAACTGTCTTACATATTCAACAGTTTCCAGAGGACAATTTAAATCGATGACGAGAAAAGCAGCTGATAATAGCGTACTGTCATTTTTAGAAATATACTCCGGTGTCAGAAAATCGT
Organism: Planococcus faecalis; assembly: GCF_002009235.1. Taxonomy (NCBI): domain Bacteria; kingdom Bacillati; phylum Bacillota; class Bacilli; order Caryophanales; family Caryophanaceae; genus Planococcus; species Planococcus faecalis. The sequence continues at coordinate 989,705 of NZ_CP019401.1, read as the reverse complement.
AAATTTTCATATCAGCCATCGCCAACAGCATTTCACCATCGGGTTCTAAAATGGCTGTGTATGTTCCCGTCGAAAATCCTTCGACAGCTTTGGTTAGTTCAGTCGACATAAATGAGTTTGACGCTGACTCGATTAACTTCCATTCTGAATCATTGCCTACAATGGACAAGAGTTTAACAGAATGACCGAGTCTTCCTAGATTCTCGGCTACATTTCTTGCCACTCCACCAACGCTACCGGATACTGATGCAGGATTTGACGTTCCCATCTGCGCTCGATGTTGAATCAGAAATTTTCTGTCGACATTGGCACCACCGATGCAGATCACCGTTTTTTCTTCTGGCAACACATAAGCACGTCCTAAAATCTTTCCTTGTTTCATTAAGTTCGAAATAAAGTTGGCAAGCGACGGTCTAGACATATTCAAGTGTTCTGCCATCTCCTGCTGTGACAAATAAGGGTTTCGCCGGATCAATTCCAACACTTCTACTTCTTTTTGATTCATCGTAACACCTCCAAATTAAACATTTGTTTAAACTATAAACTTTTATAAATAAAATAGCAAGTAAAAATATTAATTCGAATATCGTGATAAATTGTTGCAGGTAGTAACTGAAAATTGCTACTATAGACAGGATGAGAGGAGAGATTTATTTGACATCATTTAATGAAAAGTTATCTCGCTATGCTGAACTGGCTATAAAAGTGGGAGTAAATATCCAACCTGGTCAACAACTTTATATTGCTGCAACCATTGATTCGGCACCATTCGTTCGTTTACTTACAGAAAAAGCATATCAAACAGGGGCTAAACAAGTCTATATTGATTGGGCTGACGATACCGTTACACGGCTGCGCTTTGAATTAGCGCCAGAAGAGTCGTTTACTGAATTTCCTGCCTGGAAAGTACAAGAGCGTGAACAATTAGCAGAGCAAGGTGCTGCATTTATTAGCATCGTGTCACAGAGCCCGGATCTATTGACGGGAATTGATGCGACACGTATTGCAGCTTCACAAAAAGCTACAGGTCAAGCATTGAGTAAATATCGGCAGTATGTCCAATCAGACAAAATTAGTTGGACAGTTCTTGCAGCACCTTCCCAAAAATGGGCAGCTAAAGTATTTCCAGACGCACCAGCAAATCAGCAAGTTGACATGCTATGGGATGCCATTTTCAAAGCTGTACGTGTAGACTTAGATCAACCAATTGAAGCATGGGCTGAGCATGATCGCTTATTGCATACCAAAGTCGATTATTTGAACGACAAAAAATATGCGAAACTTCATTACACATCACCGAAAACAGATTTGGAAGTTGCTCTTCCAGCAGGACATCTTTGGTGTGGTGCAGGTTCAGTTAACGAAAAAGGCGATACATTCATGGCAAATATGCCAACTGAAGAAGTATTCACCGTTCCTCATAAAACGGGTGTAAACGGCTATGTTTCGAGCACAAAACCACTGAGCTATGGCGGCAATATTATTGATGACTTTAAAGTAACGTTTAAAGATGGGAAAATCATCGACGTGACTGCAGCACAAGGAGAAGAAGTCTTGAAACAATTAGTTGCTACTGATGAAGGTTCACACTTCCTTGGTGAAGTGGCGCTGGTTCCTCATCAGTCACCGATTTCTGATTCGAATATTCTTTTCTATAACACATTGTTTGATGAAAATGCTTCAAACCATTTCGCTATCGGAAGTGCTTATGCATTCTGCCTTGAAGGTGGGAAAACCATGTCACAAGAAGATTTGTTGAAAAACGGCTTGAATCAAAGCATCACACATGTTGATTTTATGGTTGGGTCTTCTGAAATGAATATTGATGGGATCTTGGAAGATGGTTCCCATGAGCCGATTTTCCGCAACGGCAATTGGGCATTTTAAGTATCGATAATTCGACACTTATTTTTTGCTTCGATATCGGGTATACTTAATATTGATAATTACAGTTTAGAGAGGAGTTATCATTATGTTTTACGATCTTACCGTAGTACTTGGCTTTATGGCCGTAATCTTCATGTTTTTCTTTACGCTTCTTCACTTTCTTGGGAAAGAGCTCCACACGCACGACGCAGAACATGTAGATCCTATTCCTGAAAAAAAATACTAAGCGATAAAAGCCGGTTTCTTCATTGAAGCCGGTTTTTATGTTTGTTACTATATCTCTTGTTCTATACGAGCAGAAGGTTTTAATAAAATACCTGTTACCAGATCATTAAGTGGTCTAGCCACTCAGTCTACTCTGTATGAAAACAACTGTAATTTTCCCTTCCGCTATGTTTTAGGTTCCTTCGACACTTTCACTTAGTCTTCTATAATGGTAAAATCCGTACTAGTTAGCGTCTTTATTTATAGGAGGAATTCACGTATGTTTTCTGCAACAGCTATTGGGATTGATTTAGGAACTGCAAATATATTAGTGTATACAAAAGAAAAAGGCATCATCATAAATGAACCTTCTGTAGTCGCATTGGATGCGAAAACTCGGAACGTCTTAGCGGTTGGTAATGAGGCGAAAGCCATGCTTGGCAAAGCTCCTGACTCTATTGATGTGATCCGCCCTTTAAAAGACGGCGTTATCGCAGATTTTGATGTAACAAAAGAACTTTTAACAATTATTATGCAAAGAGCTGCTAAGCAATTAGGCAGCGCTTTTCGTAAGCCTAACGTTATGGTCTGTACACCTTCTGGAGCTACCACGGTCGAACGCCGCGCTATTCACGATGCAGTGAAACAAGGCGGTGCTAAGACCGTTCACTTAATCGAAGAAACTGTCGCAGCAGCTATTGGTGCGGATTTACCAATTAGTGAGCCGGTTGCAAGCGTTATTGTAGACATTGGCGGCGGCACAACAGAGGTTGGCATCATTTCTTTTGGTGGTGTGGTTTCTTCAAATACAGTCAAAGTGGCAGGCGATCGCATGGATGAAGATATCATTCATTATGTCCGCAAAAAGTACAATGTCTTAATTGGCGAACAGACTGCTGAAAATATCAAAAAAGAAATTGGCTATGCACCTGTTCCACATGAAGCTGAATACATGGATATAAGGGGCCGCGATATCTTAACCGGATTGCCGAAAAACATCAACTTAAGTTCTCACGAAACACAAGAAGCGCTGAAAGAATCGCTATCTGCCATTTTAGAGTGTATCCGTGCGACCTTGGAAAATTGTCCTGCTGAATTATCAGGCGATATGGTTGACCAAGGTGTCGTTATTTCTGGAGGTGGTGCATTGCTAAAAGGCATGCAAGAATGGTTATCAAAAGAAATTTCGGTACCTGTTCATATCGCGCCACACCCTCTTGAGTCTGTCGCTATTGGCACAGGCCTATCACTTGGTATGATTAAACAACTCGAAAAAATGTCACGTTGATCAGTAAAAACCAGGAGGCTGTCCCAAAAGTCATAAAAAAGACTTTTGGGGACAGCCCCTTTTTTTATTTGTGAGAAAAGACGATTTTTATGTGAAATCTGGAGATGACTTTCCCGATAGTACGGAGAAAGTGTGTTCAGTCCTATCCAAGAGCAATCGGTCGTTCAGGCGATTCCTCTTCCTGGGCCTCGATAAAGTGCATGCGACGTTCGGGATTGTGGCATGGACCTACAATCTCCTAGAAAGTAGCGGGCATTCGACAACTGCTTTCAAGGGACTTATGAGACAGCCCCCTGGTTTTCTTCGGTTCGAGAACCTGTTTTCTAAATTTTTATAAAAGACAAGCCGTTAACAAAAAAAGAAAGTTAATAGATGACTTTTTTCCTGATTTTTTGCATTATGTCAGTTTCAATTCGTATTTTTCAGACATTAAGATTAAACTTAATAAGTATCAGTCGATAAGGGGGAACTATAATGGCTTTATTAGACCAAATCTTAGAGTACAACGAAGCGTTCGTAAAGGAAAAGCGTTACGAGGAATTTATAACGACTAAATTTCCGGATAAAAAATTCGTCATTCTAACATGTATGGATACACGACTTTTAGAAATGCTACCGAAAGCGATGAATTTCAAAAATGGGGATGCGAAAATTGTTAAAAGTGCCGGAGCTGTCATCAACCACCCATTTGGTGGTATTATGCGCAGCCTACTTGTAGCTGTATACGAACTGAATGCAGATGAAATTTATATTGTTGGCCATCATGACTGCGGCATGTCTGCTATAGATCCTGATGTAATCCTTGATAAAATGAAAAAACGAGGAATAGATGAAAAGACCATTGAGATGATGAAGTATTCAGGAGTCAATTTAGAAGGTTGGCTTGGTGGATTTGACGACGTAGCAGAAAGTGTCGCTCATAGTGTCGACATGGTACGTCATCACCCCTTACTAGTCAATACAGTCCCAGTTCATGGCCTGGTTATTGATCCAACTACTGGAAAATTAGATGTTGTTGTTAATGGAAACGAAAACCGCTGAGAGTTTCTCAGCGGTTTTGTTTTTGGTAATAGATGTAATCAAGCGCTATGCCTTCTTTCCCGAATTGCCGTAGCAAAGACGTTACCTGCCCCCTGTGATAGCTAGCATGATTAACAAAAGTGAATAACATTTCTTCTCTAGTTGTGGAAAAATCATCTCCGCGCATATTTCGATAATGGAGCGTTTCTTGCCACTTCGCTTCAGGTAAAGAGGCGAAAAATAATTCCATTTCAGCATGAAGCAACATAAAACTTTCTGCTGCTTGTTCCGTTGTTTCTACATCGAAATGTTCAAATGTCGGATTCGCTACACCTGACATTCGAAGCAACCACAGTTTTTCCACGCCTAAAACATGCTCTGTTGTTTCTTGAATCGAAGCAAAAGAATTGATTCCTTCTTTTTTATAAAGTTCTTCGCCTAAATCTCTAACGTGTTGCAGGCAGGCTAATGTGGCCCATTTGTGATAAGAGAACATTTTGTCTTTGTTCAATTTGCACACCTCTCTCTACCGCTACTCACGATTCAAACCAACGTCGCGTATCTTTCCACCATTTTTTATAGGTGGCCTTGCCCTTTCAAAATTCTTCCTCGATTACTGAATAATAAAAATGGTCTTTCCACTCACCATTTATATAGAGAAAACTCTTCAACAAGCCTTCTTGTCGAAAACCCGTTTTCTCCAACACGCGAATAGAGCCCACATTATCCGGAGAAACATAAGCTTCGACTCGGTGAAGACGAAGCTGTTCAAAACCAAAGACCGTCATTAAGTTGACTGCTTCTGTAGCAATCCCTTTACCGACATACACCTTATCAATCGAATACCCGATCAAAGCACTTAAAAAAGGCATCCGTTTCACGCTGTACACGGAGATGTGTCCAATCAACTTATTGGTATTGTGTTCAAAGATCCCAACGCTATATTCTCGATTTTCTCTCGCTTGATAAATCGATTCCCGAATTTTTTCTCGCTGAACGCTCGCTGAGAAATAGCTGTCTCGATGACGTGGTTCGTAGACAGACCAGTATTCCCGGTTACGAAGCAGCAATTGCACCATTTCCTCTGCATCTTCAACCGCTAAACTGCGCAGATAGCATGTCTGCCCTTCAAAAAGCAAGTTCACACTAGGCCTCAGTAGATGTTAGTGAAATGAATTCCTTGGCATCTTGAACACATAAGGCAATTCCTTTTTCCCAAAACGCCTGTTGTGTAATATCTTCGCCTAAATGCTTCATCGCTAAGTCTTCTGCTGACATTACCGCTGTATCACGAAGTAAAGCCATGTACTTTCCTTCAAAACTATCCCCTTCTTCTAAAGCTTTTGCGTATACGCTCAAAGAGAATAAATAACCAAAGGTGTAAGGGAAATTGTAAAAAGGTACTTGGGTAATATAAAAATGCAATTTGGATGCCCAGAAATGTGGATGCGTTGACGCCAATCCGCCCGCAAATCCTTCTGTTTGAGCCTGCTCCATTAATTCATTTAATCTAGCTGCAGGAACAACACCATTTTTACGTTCTTCATAAAAACGAGTTTCAAAAAGGAAGCGCGAATGAATGTTCATGAAGAAAGCAACACTACGCTGAACTTTATCTTCTAGCAACGCAATTTTCTCTTCATTGGACTTGGCATTTTTCACAGCTGCATCTGCCACAATCATTTCCGCAAATGTAGACGCTGTTTCTGCGACATTCATAGCATACGAACGGTTTAACGCGTGAACTGGACGAAGAGCGAAAGAATGAAATGCATGCCCAAGTTCATGAGCCAAAGTTGCCACATTAGACATCGAGCCACTATAAGTCATGAAAATACGCGATTCTTCACCTAATGGCAAGCTTGTACAAAATCCGCCAGGTCGTTTGTTCGGACGATCTTCTGCTTCGATCCAGCCATTTTCAAATGCTTGCTGTGCGAATTGCTCTAGTTCCGGACCAAATTTTCCAAATTGCTTAAGGATAAATTCTGCTCCTTCTTGATAAGAAAACTGTTGCGTACTTTCCGTTACTGGTGCATCCACGTCATACCAATCCAGTCCGTCTTTTCCAAGTAGTTTTCCTTTTTGGTTTAAATAATCAACAAAAGGCTGTTTGTTTTTACTAATAGCTCCCCACATCGCATCTAAGGTTTCTTGCTTCATGCGATTAATGTGTAAGGGTTCTTGAAGGGGATTGTCCCATCCACGTTTTTTATACGTTTCCAAACGAAAGCCACCAATGGAATTCAAGGTTTTGGCAAAGAATTCTTCTTTCTCTGTCCATGCTTCCTCTAATTTTTGGTAGGACTCTTTTCGAACTGCTGCATCTTTATGAGAACTCAGATTATTCGCTTGTCCTACCGATAATGACTTCTCTTCGCCGTCCACTGTGACTGTAACGTTAATTTCGCCAACTAGCATATCGTATAATTGGCCCCAGCTGTGATACCCGTCAATACTTAACGCGGTAATCAAGCCTTCCTCTTTTTCAGAAAGTAACATTTTTGCCTCGTCACGCCACTCGTTTAAGACAAATGTAAATTTACGTAAAGACTCTTCGTTTAATAGTTCATTCCATATGCCATCCTCGGTCTTTACTAAATCTTGTTGGATTTTCTGAAAAGAGTTTTGGAAGCGCGCAGATAAGGTCGAAGCTTCACTTTCTAAAATACCTGCTTTTTTATCTTGTGTATTTTGTGCCATCAAACAGCCAATAAATGAACCTGCTTGACTGAGATGGCGCATTACATGGCTCATTTGTTCAAGCAAGTCAGCAACTTTTGGTGCATCTTCTTTCGTCGTTAGTACTTCAAACTTTTGGACGTGCGCTTCAAATTCAGAGAGTTTGTTTACTGCTTCGTCCATATGTAACCGCAATTCCCGCGATTCACTTCCTCCTGGAAATAGCGTGTCCAAATCCCATTGTTCTGGATAGGTAACTGTCATAATTTCTCCTCCTGATAAACTAAATTTTCTAAAAACACTTCTTTAGTATATCATTTTTCTTTCCGAAACCGGAACAATATTCCACTCTTCAAGCTAATACTTCACCTTATCGACATGTTTAGGGATTTTTTTGGAAAAGGTTAATTGTTGATTGAAACGACGACAGGTATACTAAAATGAAGGAGGGATTCTGCATGATTCGTATTTTACTTATGACAATTTCTTTTATTGCTGTCGTTGTCATGAATACTTTGGCAAATACCTTGCCGTTAAACGATCAAACTACAGGTGACGTGTCTAACCGACTGTTAGTGTTGTTTACACCAGCCGGTTACGTATTTTCAATTTGGTCCATCATCTATCTTTTGCTGGCTGTTTGGATTGTTGCTTTCTGGATACGTTTAAGAAAAGGACAGACCCCTTCACACAAGATCACTTTGTTTTTTGTCTTAAGCTGCCTGTTCAATATAAGTTGGCTCTTGTTATGGCATTATGAATTTTTTGCCTGGTCCATTGTTGCCATGCTTGGCTACTTGATAGCATTGATTGCTCTTTACCTGCAATATGGAAATTCGGAAAGATCGTTTACTGAACGGCTGCCTATTTCAATCAATATGGGATGGATTAGTGTAGCCACTATTGCCAACATCAGTTTCGTCTTAACTTTTTACAATTGGAGCGGTTGGGGATTGAGCGATCAGCTGTGGACAGTTATTATGTTGACAGTCGCGACTGCAATCGCTTTGCATATTCGGTTTCATCATATGGATATTCCTTTCGCTTTGGTCTTTATATGGGCGTTCATTGGAATTGCTGTTAAACACGGCACAGACGAAATGTTAGTAACAACCGCATCTCTTTTCTTGAGCGGCGTTATCTTAACCGGTATTTTGCTCATAAAAAAAAGAACGGCACCTACTCAATAAATCTGCGAGAGACTCGATTAGAGCGAGCTTGTCTGCAGATTTTTTGCATTCACATTCAACTAACATAAAAAAGAGATTCGGCTATTCCACCGAATCTCTTTTTTATGTTAGCTGTTTAGTTTAGTCAATAAAATCGGTTCACCTTTTGTTACCAATACAGTATGTTCGATTTGCGCGACCAATGATTGATCCGGTGTTATAAATGTCCAGCCATCACCTGACTCGATAATGTGCTCGGCTTTTTGAGAGATAAAGGGCTCTACTGCAAGTACCATGCCTTCTTTTAAAATCGTCGTCTCCCAAGCATCGTAATAATTTAAAATATGTTGGGGCGCTTCGTGAAGTGATTTACCAATGCCATGTCCAGTCAAGTTTTTGATGACGAACAATCCTTGCTCTTTCGCTTCACGTTCAACAGCCTTACCAATTTGGTTGAGTTTTGCACCGGCTTTGACTTTCGTCATCGCGCGGTCAAATGCCGAAGCGGCTGCTTCACAGATTTTTTCTTTTTCAGCATGTCCTTCGCCTACGACAAATGAAATTCCTGTATCAGAGAAGAATCCTTCATATGACCCCGAAACATCGATATTCACAATATCTCCATCTTGGATGACACGGCTACCTGGAATACCATGAGCCACTTCTTCGTTGACGCTGATACATGTATATCCAGGAAAATCATATTCTGATTTTGGACCGGAAACGCCACCCAGCTCCTCAAATAATTGACCGCCCAGTTCGTCGATTTCTTTTGTCGTGACTCCAGCTTTTGTGGCAGCTTTCATCGCTTCCCGAATTTCAGCCACCATTTGGCCAGCTTTTTTTAACATTTCAATCTCTTTTTCATTAGTTGCTATCATCAATGACCCTTCTTTCAAGCTTTTCTATTCAAGAATTATACCACAAAATTAAAAGGGATTCTCTTCTACAGGTCTAACTAGTCCTGAATCCAAAGATTGAAAAGAAGGCTGTCAAAAGACAGCCTTCTACCATTTCAAGCTTCTGCATCTACCAATTTCGGTGCAGCCGCAAAAAGTGCAGCACAGACAAAAGCAGCAAGCAAGAATACCGGTATCATGTAAGTTGCATTATAAATGACCGAATAGATGATCACATTGCCTTCAGCAAACATGCCGAAGAACAAAATACCTGTAATAACATGGACCAAGTAGCGCAACACAGAAGCGATTAGCACTCCCACTACTATAGCCGTTATCATTTTACCCGTTTGCTTAGCTTGCGCATGTTGCATATACTTTGCACGCATAATGCCTGCTACCCCAACAACTCCATACGCTAAAATATAATCCAGCAAGACCTGCATGACAACAAACCCAAACGATAATGGGGTGACAGAGATAAATCCAGAAACGATTTGCAGGAGCCCGACTAAAATCCCAGTTAGAATTCCGGCACCTGCACCTCTTCTAAAAGCAATTAAAACAATTGGAATCATTACCAAGCTGACCGAGCCGCCTTGTGGCATCCGGAAAGAAATGAAATCCAACACAAATCCAAGAGCCGCGAAAATTGCAATTTCTGTCATCAACAATACTTTTTTATTTCTCATGACTTCCTCCTTAGGTGTTGTGTACATCACCAGAAGGGTCGTGAATAAAACCATATTAAAAACGACGTCAGGACAGAGCCTGGCGTCGTTGTAAGAGCCGGTTTCCATCCACATCCCTGCGCAAGTGTTAACTTACAGGTTCAAAGGGTAAGAACAAATGTTCACTCTCAGCAAAAGCTCCCCTTGTGGTGTATACAACTATATTAACAGTCACCTGTATTGTACACAACGCTGTTCTTTTATGCAACATCGTTTTAAGATGATGTGATAGGGTAAAGATGAGAATAGTTACGATACTTGAAAGGTGGTGGAGGCAGCCGGGATATTAGGCTTGCCAAAAGGATGATTGAATTGTTAAAAGAATTGATAAAGATTCAAAGTGATACCAAAGAGGGTGCCAACAAAGCTCTTCTTTTCTGTGCCGATTGGCTAAAAACCAAAGGAGAATCCGTGAAGGTTCATGACAATAAAGGCTACTTGATGTTGACAGCTGTTAAAGGGCAAGGAGAAGAGACGATTGTCTGGAATGGTCACGTTGATGTAGTTCCGGGTCATAAAGAGCAATTTGTACCTGTTGAAGAAGGAGATCGACTTTATGGGCGAGGCGCTGCTGACATGAAAGCCGGAGTTGCAGCCATGATGCAGGCGTTTGTCGAACTCGACAGTTCCCTCGTAACTCGCGAAGTGCAGTTACATATTGTCACTGATGAAGAAATTGGCGGACGCCATACATCCAAGTGGCTCGTCGAACAAGGATTCCACGGTGATTTTGTCATTTGCGGAGAACCTACCGGATTAAAAGTCGGACTTCAATCTAAAGGGATTTTGAGAATGGATATGGTTTTTAAAGGCAAACCTGCTCATGGTAGTCGTCCATGGGAAGGAATTAACGCCATTGAATCTGCGATGAAATTCCATCTGGCCGTCGCCGATTTACCGTTCCGAAAAGAATCCACCGAATATTACGAGCAACCTTCTGTCAATCTGCCCATCATCAAAGCAGGAGAACGCTATAATGTCGTTCCTGAGGTTTGTGAAATGTCTTACGATATCCGTTTTATGCCAGGACAGCAAAAAGAAGAAATCGTTCGACAATTGGTGGACTTGGCTGAGACTTTGAACGTTACTATGGATTATAAAGCTTCGGGATCTACACCTCCTCTAACAACTACAAAAGACAATCCATTTATTCAAAGCTTGCAAAAAGCAATTACAGCTACTACACAACAACAAGCTGTTTTGTTTGGTCAGCACGGCGCAGCCGACACACGTTATTATGCAGCCGTAAACGGCGGTGAAGGTGCCATTGAATTTGGACCAAGTGGTGACGACTGGCATGGCAATGCGGAATATGTAACGATTTCAAGTGTTCACGCATACAAAAACATCTTGCTGGCACATGCGCAACTGACGTAAGAGGTTTGCATCATAGAGAACTCGGGAAAACAACAATCACTACGATTATGAATGGAGAGATTTAAATGGCAATTGGAAGACTACTGAAATCTGCAATCAAATATGGCCCTATAGCATATCCTATTATTCGCAAAGTATTAAACAAAAGAAAACAAGGCAAAGCAGGTCAATCTCCTACTAAACAGCCTACTAAAAAACGCTAATAAAAAACGTTCCGGCATATATGCCAGAACGTTTTTTATTAGCATGAAACAGCTACTCTTCTTACATAAAAAAGTGAACCTCTCAGTATTTAGAGAAAAGTGAATATGCATTTTCGCACATTTTAAACGTAAGGAATTTCTTGCTGTAAAGCCAAGTACCCTGTTTTGTTTTGATCAGAAGGTCGCTTCGCCGTTTCTTCAGCTTCGCTATCTTTTGGTGTCTTCTGTTCTTGCTGTTCTTGTGCTTCTATAATTTCCTCAAAAGACAGTGGGTTTGCTGGTGGCAGTTCAGAATTTTCTATGGTCCACGCTTCTTGATAGTTTTCGAAAAATGCGTTTGCCATCGCCTGGTAACCAATTACGTTCGGATGAACATCGGCTGGATTTGGAATTTTATCCACGCCGTTTGCACCAAATGGTTGGTCTACTGACACAAAAATAGCACCCGCTTTTTCAGCTGACAATCGAAGAATTTCATTAAGTCGATCCAGTTGTTTGGACGTGCCATTTTTTTGACTTTCACGGACGTGAGGGTATGCAAAATAATAGCCCATCACATAAACAGTGGCATCTGGAGATTTTTCGGTAAGCTCAGATAAGATTAAGTCCATATTTTTTCTTGCTCCATTGAGCGCAAAATCTACTTGACGTTGTTGAAAAGTCAAAGAACCTTGTTTCGAGTCGTTTTGTACTAAACGCAACAGATCATTTGCTCCAGCTGATATCGTTATCAGATTAGCTGACCCAAGCACTTTTTCCGCCTCATCTGTTTGTATACTGTCTAACACATCAGCCGTTGTAAATCCAGGAAATGCCAGATCTTTCGAGTAAAAGGCCACGGGTTGATTGCGTGTTAGTTCTTGATGGATCAAATCGGTATAACCCGTATCTATTTGTTGATTGGGTGTTTGTCCTGCTGCTAGTGAATCCCCGATTGCCACATACGCGGCAGGGATTTGTATCGCTGCTTGCGCAGAGGCCGTTCCACTAAACAATAGAAATCCAGCCATTGCTGCCATCCAATACTTCTTCATCTCCATCACCTCTTAGAATGCCCAGTTTCCGTTTCGGAAGATAGGCTCTTTTGAACCATCAATCGTGATGCCATCAATATTCATGTGCTCACTGCCTATCATGAAATCTTCATGGACAATTGACGTGTTAAGGCCGATAGCTGCTAGTTGATTGCGCTCTAAATCGCGTGCACCTTCGTAGCAAGTAGGATAAGAATCACCAATCGCTAAATGATTTGAAGCATTTTCATCGAATAAGGTATTGTAAAACAGAATATTCGAATCGGAAATTGGAGAATGAAATGGCACTAATGCCACTTCTCCCAAATAAGCTGCCCCTTCGTCGGCGCTAATCATTTCGTCTAGAAGTTCTTGTCCTGTTGCTGCTTTGGCCTGAACAATTTTCCCTTTTTCAAAAGTCAGTGTAAATCCATCAATCACATTTCCCTGGTAGACCAGTGGCTTTGTGTTCTGAACGATGCCATCTACTCCATGCTTCAACGGAACGGTGTAAACTTCTTCGGTCGGCATATTCGCAATAAATGGATTTCCTTGAGGCGTTTTTGACGCACCAGACATCCAAATGTGCTTGTCTGGAAGTTCAATAGTTAAATCCGTTCCAGGTGCACTATACTGCAATTTCACGTAACGTTTATCGTTTAATTGCGTAGCTCGTTTCTCTAACAAGGCGATGTGGTTTTTCCAAGCTTCCACTGCATTGCCTTCACCGATTCGTACAGTTTTGAAAATAGCTTGCCATAAAGACTCCATTTGTTGTTCAGCCGGCAAGTTGGGAAACACTTTTTGTGCCCATTTTGAGGACGGAATTGCAACAATCGACCATGCTACTTTATCCGTTCCAACTGCTTGACGATAGCGCTCTAACGCTGTTCCTGAAGCTTTTTGCCAATCGGCCAAACGTTTTGCTGGAATTCCAGTTAGCAAGTCCGGATCTTCCGCATCAATCCACAGGAAAGCCCCACCCGTATTAACAACTTCATCTCGCTGTAAGACAGACCATTCTGGATATTCTTTAAATGTGTCATCAGGAGCTAATTCAAAATGCGTTCGTGTCAATACCGGATCTTCGTAGTTAACCTGTACACGTTTAGCACCTGCTTCATAAGCTTTTCTAACGACAATCCGCGTAAATTCAAGCGTGTCAATTGTTGTATTAATGACGACCAATTGTCCTTTTTGAACATTTAATCCGACATAAACCGTTAATTCAGCGTATTGTTCAAGCTTTTCATGAAAATTCATCGCTTATTCCCCTTCGCGGCAATGGTTTTGCTAGATCCTTCGATTAACTTACCACCATGAACAATTTTTTGAACAGGCTTAGAAGGCAATTCTTTCGTAAATTTTTTATAATGACGTTCATCAGCATACGCCAACAAAGTCAATACTTCACCATCAGCCCCAGCTCTTCCGGTTCTCCCTGAACGATGTAAGTATTGCTCAACGGTTTGTGGAACATCGACGTGAACCACATGCGTCACCAAATCGATATCCAATCCACGTGCCGCTACTTCTGTTGCAATCAAAACGGCGACTTCCCCTTTACGAAAAGCATCTAATGCTTTTTTGCGTTCATCTTTTTTCATTTCAGAATGCAATGTGACGATTTTCGCGTCACGGAATTTCAATTTATTTTCCTTCATTAGCAACTGATCTAAGTTATTCACAAACGCTAATGCTTTCATGTCTGGAATATGCGAAATGCTGCGCAGCAATTCCGTTTTATCACGTTCATCCACTTTGATGAATGAATGCGTCACTTTGCCAAACATTGGTAAATCTGCAGCTGTTACTTGCAGACGCGTTGGATGTTGCATTAACCGTTCGGCAACTACTTCTATTTCTTCTGTAATGGTCGCAGACACAAGAACCAATTGGCGGTCATGTTGCGTTTTTTCAATCAAGTCTTTCATAATCCCACGGTGCTCACGCGCCATTAACTGATCGCCTTCATCCAATACCAACATACGGATTTCATGCATTTTCAATTTTTTCGTTTTCACTAATTCATTTAGACGTCCCGGAGTTCCAACTACAATCGTTGGCTTTTTCTTTAGCTTTTCTAATTGACGCTGCATATTTGCACCACCAATCAACTGCGTAACGGTTACGTCTGTTCCTTCTGTCCACTCACGTAAGACATTAACGATTTGCATAGACAATTCCTGCGATGGCGCAACGATCATTGCTTGTATCGCTGGTTTTTCTGGATTTACTCGTTCTAATATCGGCAAGACATATGCCAAAGTTTTACCAGAACCTGTTGGAGATTCTGCTACGATATCATTGCCTGCTAACATTTCTGGAATCATCTGGTCTTGAATCGGCATTGCCGCTTCAAATCCAGCCTTCTCCCATTTCTCTTGCCATATTGGACTTAGTTCTTTTATAAAAGTCATTTGCGATTCCACCTTTTTTTCAATGCTTTTAGTGTACCATATTTGCTGTTTTATCGCCTTTTTGAAACTGGAAAAGTGTAAGCCTCCGTAGCATCCAATCACGATCAAAGTGCAGTCATTTCTATTTTCTTAAATTCAAAAAGCCAGCCCGGATACCGGACTGGCTCAGTCGATTATTCAGTTGCTTCTTTTCGTCTGTAAACAATTTCTTTTTCGGCTTCAGTGACTGGTCGAACAGGCTTTTTAATAAAGAAAGCCAGTATCAATGATACGAGCGCGATAAAAGTAGAAACGAAAAACGCGAAGTTAATGCCGTCAAGCATGGCTAAGTTCAAAATACTCTCCGGAGAAGTTCCACTTGCCGCCAATTCTTTCGCTGACGATTCGGTGCGTGTGTTCATGATGGTAATTAAGAAAGCTGATCCAACAGCCCCTGCCACTTGCTGCAACGTATTATTGATTGCTGTTCCGTGAGGATAAGATTTTATCGGCAAGGTATTCAAACCGTTGGTCATAACCGGCATCATAACCATTGAAATACCAAACATCCGCAATGTGTAAATTACCATAATACTGACGTAACTAGAGTCTAAGCTCAATTGGCTAAACATATACGTCGTTAAAACAACTAATGACAACCCAGGAATGGCCAACACTTTAGCGCCAAAACGGTCGAAAAGTCGGCCAGTAATCGGCGACATAAAGCCCATAATTAAAGCGCCCGGCAACATTAACAACCCCGAGTTAATCGGTGAAATTCCTTTGATGGTTTGGATATAAATCGGCATTAAAATCATTGCTGAGAACATAGACATGGAAAGAGAAATTGAAATAGCAGATGATAAAGCAAACATCGGATATTTATAAATTCGAATTTCCAGTAAAGGCTCATCTAATTTTAATTGGCGGAACCCGAAAACAATTAAAGATATCACACCTATTGCGATTGTCACTATGACAGTGGCATTGGTCCAGCCGAGCGTTCCGGCTGAACTGAACCCGTATAAAACACCGCCGAATCCTAAACTTGAAAGAGCCAACGAAGCTTTATCAAGTGATATATCTCTATTTTGGAATGTTAGGTTCTTTAATTTGAATATCCCTAAAGTAAGAGGAACTAGTGCGATCGGTAAGACAATCCAAAAGAGAACACGCCATGAGTAATGCTCGACGATAAATCCAGAAAGAGTTGGGCCAATTGCAGGTGCAACGACCATAACCAGTCCGAATATCCCCATCGCAGATCCTCGTTTTTCAACAGGAAAAGCAGCAAGCATAACGTTCATTAATAAGGGCATCATCAATGCTGCCCCAGAAGCTTGGACCATTCTGCCGATTAGCAGAATGCTAAATGTTGGCGATATTGCCGCCAATAACGTGCCGAGTGCAAATAATGACATCGCCACAATGAAAATCGAACGATTGGAATAGCGCTGAATGAAAAAAGCACTAGCAGGAATCAAAATCCCGTTAACTAGCATATAGCCTGTAACTAACCATTGTGCTGTAGAAGCGGCTATATTTAAATCGATCATAATTTCAGGCAATGCAATGTTCAACAAAGTCTGATTAAAAATCGCTACGAACGCGCCGGTAAAGAGAATGGCAATAATGCCATAAGGTGGTTTTTTCTGTTCTGTCATATTTTCATTTCCTCCATACATCTTACGCTTTTTCTATTTCTTCATTTAATTATTCTATACCGGTTGTATATTTTTTTCAAGTCAAATGTTTTATTCATCTTAAATCATTGATTTGAAAGCATTTTTAACTTATTATAAAGATAGACTAACGGTATAAAGGTGAGGTATATGAACCCGAAAAAACAGCAAATTTTAAGCGCAGCCTACAAGCTGTTCATCAATAAAGGCTATAACCCCTCTTCTATCCAAGACATACTCGATGATGCTGGCGTGTCTAAAGGAACTTTCTACAACTATTTCGGTTCCAAATCTGAGTGTCTTATGGCAATCATGGAATCTATTGGCAGTGAAATTCGCCAGCAACGATTAGCCGCAGCACTTGGAATGCTAACCAACGATCCAGAGGTTCTGGCAGAACAACTGTCTATTCGCATCAAGCTGAACCTTGAAAAAAATCTATTTTCTCTCTACGAAAGCATCTTTTATTCACAAGATCCGGAACTAAAAGCATTTTCCATTAAACAATATACGTTAGAAATGGAATGGATTTCTTCACGAATCGTAGATGTTTTTGGCAAAGAAGCAGCTCCTTACGCATTAGAAAATGCGGCTTTTGTCCACGGCTATGTACAGCAACTGATTCATTTATGGCGTCTCGTTTCTGTGGAGGAATTACCGGCAGAAAAACTCTCTTCTTTTGTCGTCCGCCGCTTACAAGCAACGATAACTCTTCAAATAGCAGCGAAAGACCATTTTATTGGCAAGCTCAAATTACCAATCGCCACTTTAGCAGATCACGTTAGCATTGAAGAACTTGCTATGCTATTAGAAGCTTATGCTCGAAACTTAAAAGATCATGCCAACACACAGCAATTAGTGCAGTTTCTAGCAACAGAACTCGCCACAGAAGCGCCGAGAAAAGCGTTAATTGAAAGTGTCCTAACGACTTTAGCTAATGACAAACGGATCGAAGCTGAACTGTCGATACTCATAGAACAAGTATGGAAGCATTTAGACGAGTTGGCATAAAAAAAGCGAAGCCACAACTGGCTTCGCTTTTTTTCGACATTTGCTTTTGTGTGCATTTCATTACTAGTAGCTATATTGTCTGCCAGCAAAATGGGGAGCCCATGCAAATGTGAAATCGTTTCTTTGTACATTAAAACTGATTTTTTCTGAAGTTAAGTTACCAGCTGTCAGTTCTTGCTATATTTCGGCAATCGTCAGTTCAACAAATCGACTCTTGCGATAGGTTGCTGATTTTTCATCACACATGAACATGGCTCCTACTTTGTATCAACCATTGAAAAAAGCCAGAATCAACCGGCTTTTTCATTGTCTGTATAAGTTTTCATTAATTCATAAAGTGAAGTTTCATATAATTGTCTGCCATTGATCTTAAATACATTTTGTTCGACTAACCCTTGAATGATGGTTTCACGTTTATCTGTGAATTTTGACTCGGGCACTTGTTTCATTTTCATCGTTATCTCCTTCTGGAAGTATTCTTTTATCTTTACCCTATGATTTATCTCTTTAAAACCTGTAACTCAGTAAAGTTGTGTCAAAAATAAAAAAAGAGTTTAATCAGCGCGTTTCGCCAATTAAACTCTTTTTTTATTTTTCTAGCTCTAGCCAAGCCACTGCTTCACAATGCGTTGTCTGTGGGAACATATCAACAGGCTGTACTTCTTTTGTGCGGTAGCCACCATCTTCTAATATGCGCAAGTCACGCGCAAGTGTAGCCGGGTTACACGATACATAAACAACACGCGATGGACGCTGCTTGAGAATAGTCCGTAGCAACTGCTCATCACAGCCTTTACGTGGTGGATCGACCACTAAAACATCCGCCTGCTTGCCTTCTTTGTACCAGCGCGGAATCACTTGTTCCGCAGGTCCTGCTTCAAATAAAGTATTCGTTAAACCATTTAGTTCAGCGTTGCGTTTAGCATCTTCAATCGCTTGAGGAACAATTTCTACACCCATAACAAATTTAGCTTGCTTTGCAAGGAACAGAGAAATCGTCCCAATGCCACAATACGCATCAATGACGGTCTCCTGTCCCGTTAATTGAGCGTATTCAAGCGCTTGACCGTAAAGAATTTCTGTTTGTATCGGGTTGATTTGATAAAAAGAGCGTGCTGAAATTTCAAAACGAACGTTACCGATCCGATCTTCAATCACATCTTTGCCCCAAAGCGTTACGGTTTCGTCACCAAAAATAACATTGGTTTTTTCATGGTTGATGTTTTGGACAATCGATGTCACTTCTGGAACAGTTGCTTGAATCAATTCAATTGCTCGTGCTGAATGAGCAAATTTCTTTTTCTTAGTGACTAAAACGACCATAATTTCTCCAGTCGCTCGAGCTTTCCGAACTACTACGTGGCGAAGCATACCGCGGTGTGTGGCTTCTTCGTAAGGTTCAATGCCTATTTCCACTAAGTTGTTTTTCAAAGCGACCATAATCGCATCTGCTTCAGGTGTTTGAATCAAACATGTATCCGTATCTGCAATGTCATGAGAACGCGGCTGATAAAATCCAGCGACCACTTTGCCGTCTTGTGTACCAAAAGGAATTTGAGATTTATTGCGGTAGCGCCACGGATCTTCCATACCTTTAACTGGATGTACCGGCACATCTGGTAATTTACCGATACGCGTAATCGCGTCCCGCACTAATTTTCGTTTAAAAGTCATCTGTCCTTCGTAGGACAAGTGCTGAATTTGACAGCCTCCACATGTATCAAACACTGGACACGGAGCTGTAACACGAAAAGGTGAAGCTTGCTGTATTTCGATTAGCTTTGCAAAGCCATAAGATTTCAAGGTTTTTAACACATGGACCGAGACATCTTCTCCTGGCAAAGCGCCTGGGATAAACAGCGGATAGCCATCAACTTTTGCTACGCCTGCACCGTCATGTGTCAAATCTTCTACATGGACCGTTAGTCGATCGTTTTTGTTTACTGGTTTCAAAAAAATTCACTCCATTTCACATCTACTTATCATACAACAAAAAAACGCGTCAGGCAAAAGCCTGTACGCGTTCCTAATTTTTTTCTTTTCTAGCGGGACCATCTTTCAGAGAGAACCAGAAACCAAAAATAATGGCTCCGAACAACACTAGAAATGGTGCATAAAATATCATGAAATCCTGCATGAATAATGCCTCCTCTTATGCGTGGTAATCTGATTTGCCTTCAACGTAATCCTTATCGAACAAGAACAGACGGAACAACAAGTAAAGCGATGGCAACAACAAGAACAGCCCTGCGATAAATGCAATGATCAAAGCAATCGCCATGGCTTCATTAGTAAAGCTGTCATATATCGTCAAATACGGATACAGCAAGTACGGGTAATGGGATGCACCATACGCGAAGAATGCTGTAAAGAACTGCCCCATTAATAAAATAAAAGCCCAACCATAATGACGCTTTTTCCAAATTAGGTAAACCGTTCCAGCAAACAATAAGAACGACAATGCGAATGCCCACCATAAATCAAGAATGCGAGCGTAATGCTCTGGATTGTGGCCACGCAGTTCGTAAATAATCCCGGTTGCAGTAACGATTGCGGGAGCTGCCCAAACGAGCGCATATTTACGCATCAAATCAGTCGCTTTCGCATCACCAGCTTTCGATGAGTACCAAGTTAAAAATACCGACGAAATATAAAGAACTGCTGTTAAACTCAAAACGACAATACTCCACATTAACGGACTGGTGAACAATGCCCAGTAATCCAAGTAAGGCTGGCCATTATCAAGTTGGATAAAGCCACCTTCAGACATGGCAAGAACTGGTGATAATGCCGCTGGTAACAACAGCCCAGACAACCCATACATATAGATATAACCTCTATGATTGATTTTTGCTCCGTAAGTCGCAAAAGCGTAATAGGAACCTCGAATCGCCAGCAGTATCAATGCTAGACTAGCTGGAACTAATAAGGTTGTACCGTAGTAAAAAGCGGTTTGCGGGAAAAATCCGATAATCCCAACAAAGAAGAAAACAAAGAATACGTTGGTAACTTCCCAAACTGGTGACAAGTAGCGCTGAATAACCCCTGTCAAAATATGTTGCTTGCCAACAAACGAGCTATAGGCATTAAAGAAGCCGGCGCCGAAGTCAATCGACGCCACAATGACGTATAGAAACAGAAACAACCATAAAACAGAAATCCCAATAATTTCTAGAGTCATTCTTCTTCACCGCCTTTGCCATTTTCACGTGCTGCTAATTCTTTTTCAACGGGGTTGCGTCTATACATTCTTGAAAGAACAACAACCGTCCCGATTCCTAGAATCAAATACAAGCCAGCAAACAAAACAATCATCAAGTCCACATGACCACTAGTAGTTGCAGCTTCATCAATCTTCATATGACCTCGAAGAATCCAAGGCTGGCGTCCTACTTCTGTAAACCACCATCCTGCTTCAATAGCCACGAGTGCCAAAGGACCTCCTGCTACTGTTAGCCAACGGAACCATTTTGTCCGTATAAACGACCAGTTACGCCAAGCCGCCACAACATAGACAAAGGAGAAGAAGGCTAGCCACATCCCAATAGTGACCATCGTATCAAAAAGATAGTGAATCCATAATGGTGGAATTTCGTCCTCTGGGAACTCATTAAGACCTGTTACTTCAGCAAATGGATTACTGTGCGCCAGTATGCTTAAAGCATACGGAATCTTAATGGCGTACTTCACTTCTTCACCATCTAGAACTCCAAACATGACCAAACCAGCATCTTCTTCGGTTTCAAAATGCCACTCAGCAGCTGCCAATTTTTCCGGCTGATACTCTGCCAAATACTTACCAGAAAAATCACCAATTAAAGCCGTAGCGACAGAAAATACCAATGCTAATTTCATCGTCAAGAACAAAGCTTTTTTGTGATAAATATGCGTAGAGCCACGTAACATTCGGAAAGCCGCAATAGAAGCCAGTAAAAATGCGCTGGTCATGAAAGCTGTCGCCATAACGTGCGCTACTTTTGTCGGTACTGCAGGACTAAACATCGCCAGCAGCGGGCTGACGTTAACCATTTCACCATTTAGTATCTCAAAGCCCTGTGGTTGGTTCATAAAGGCGTTGACAATGGTGATAAAAACGGACGATGCGGCTGCACCGAGTGCAACCGGAATCAGTAGCAGAAAATGCTTCCGCTGATCTTCAAAGC
This sequence comes from Planococcus faecalis, assembly GCF_002009235.1. Classification (NCBI taxonomy): domain Bacteria; kingdom Bacillati; phylum Bacillota; class Bacilli; order Caryophanales; family Caryophanaceae; genus Planococcus; species Planococcus faecalis. The sequence continues at coordinate 967,977 of NZ_CP019401.1, read as the reverse complement.
GATCCCATGTATAAAGGTAAATCCCGAGGAAAATTGCCTCGAAGAAAAACGCAAAAACTTCCATAAACAATGGCAACGCAATGACGTTCCCTGCTAATTGCATAAAATTCGGCCACAGCAGCGATAACTGCAAGCCGATCGCTGTACCGGTTACAACTCCTACAGCTACGGTTATAACAAAGCCTCTTGCCCAACGGCGAGCCATCAAAATATAATGTTCATCTTTTTTCTTAATCCCCACCCACTGGGCGATCATAATCATGAGTGGTACCCCTACGCCGATTGTTGCGTAGAGAATATGGAATGATAAAGTCAAAAGCGTTAGAATACGACTCAGAAAAGCTGGATCTTGGAATTCCAATCTACTCGTCTCCTTTTTTCAAACATGTAATTTACTGTTTCCTTAGTTCCTATTGTACATCAAACGCACTTGCCAAAACTCTTCCTAAGCCTTGGTATCACAGCCAACTTTGAATAAGCTGTGACAAAAACGAAGTAAAAAGAATTGAAATTTTTCTCAATTTTTAGTATTCTATAAAGAACAAAGAAAAAGGGTGATTCATCATGAGAACAAAACGGAAAGTATTTGCTTATATCACAAGAGGCGATGATGAAAATCGTGAATTGCTTGTATTCGAATACAAAGGAGAACCAGAAGTTGGCCTGCAAGTTCCAGGTGGCACAATCGAAGACGGCGAACTATTGATCGATGCATTATACCGAGAAGTAAAAGAGGAAACAGGCTTGCCACGTGAAGTTCTTGACTTTGTAGGGAAAATCCACAAGTATACGTATTATCCTGAACATCAGGATAAGGCATACGAACGGAATATTTTTCAATTTGAATATACCGGAGAACCTATTGAATTTTTTGAACACATGATTAAAAGCCAGGGCCGTGATAACGGCATGACGTTGTTATTCCGCTGGGAATCGATTAAAAATCTGCCGCAGCTTGCAGCAGAACAAGACAAAGCAATCGAACTACTTTAGAATGTCACAAGATAGTAACTAGCAAACGGGGCTGTCCCAAAAAGTCATGAACAATGACTTTTTGAGTACGGCTTCTTTTGTTTCTGAAAATGTACACCGAGTTCTATATTCTTGACAGCAATCCAAAAAACAGACGGTGGAAAAAGAACTCTTTTTCCACCGTCTGTTTTATTTTAGAGACTTACCGGACGACTTATTTTTATTTACGGTCTTTTTCGTTCAATGAATCAATCGGCACATACATCTCAATATGACTAGCTAAGTTTTCGAATACAGCTGGCAGTAACCCACCATACTCTCCATCTAAATTGAGTAATACTCGTTCTTCTGTCGTTACTGTAATTTTGCTGGCTTTAGCATAAATTACATGAGAGTCCGATAAATGTTCACCCCGAAGAGCTAAAGAGGCAACACGGATAAACTCAGCCATATTGAGCTCTTTTAAAATTAATAACGTAAACTTCCCGTCGTTAATACTAGCATCAGGCGCTAATTTTTCAAATCCTCCAACCGAATTAGTCAATCCGATCAAAAACATCATGGCACTGTCATCAAAAACTTGACCATCGTATTCAATCCGAACACGTGAAGATCGAATCGAAGGCAGCATCTCGATGCCTTTTAAATAATAAGCCATTTGACCGAGAACTGTTTTTAACTTGCTTGGAACTTCATACGTTAGCTCCGTCAGCCTGCCGCCCCCTGCAATGTTAATAAAATACCGATCACCATTCATTAACCCTATATCCACAGGAATTGAATCACCTTTAAGAATAATATCAACAGCTTTTGTTATATCGCGTGGAATATGAACAGCGCGAGCAAAGTCATTGGTCGTTCCCATTGGAATAAGACCCACTTTGGGACGATTTTCAAAAGGAGCGATTCCTGAAACAACTTCGTTTAACGTACCGTCTCCACCCACAGCGATTACTAAATCAAACTTCCGCTCTACAGCAAAAGCTGCAGCTTGAATGGCATCGCCTTCACAAGTTGTCGCGTGACAAGATGTTTCGTAGCCCGCTTTTTCCATTTTTTCTAGCACTTCAGGCAAGTGTTTTCGGAATAACTCACGGCCGGAAGTTGGATTGTATATAATGCGTGCACGTTTCATGAGATTCAGCCTTTCTGGACTTTCTGTAAAGATCGACAAAACATTTTCTAGGTAAGCAGTTATAGGTTTTCTAAAAATAGATCATTCATTTATGTTAGTGCTTTTTGAAATGCTTGACGTAAGTCTTCATAAACGATTTGCCAAAAACCATTGTTATATACAAATCCATCTGAAATCTCACCAATAACGGTCTTCAAGTGATGCTCGTATTGGGGATCATCTTTATCCGGAAGTACCGATTTCTTTTCATCGACAAAGTTTTGAACTTTAGGAGCTCGTGGACCCCAAGTACCCAGAACCTTGCCGTCTTCTGAGAGAATAATGTATTTGGGAATTGAACGTCCACCATTGGTTAAATAACGATCCATCAATTCGAGATGTTCATCACGGTATACGCAATGAACCTCTAAATGAACCGCATCTGTGATTTTTCGCAGGATGGCATTATTCATCATCGCATCGCCACACCAATCTTCAGTAATAACCAAAATATGAGGTTGCTTTTCTTTTAGCAACGCCATAAATTCCGTGTCTTCTGGAAGGTTAAACTTCTCATAGATGCTATAGGACTTTTGCTGATTCGACTCCATTTGAGCCATATAACTTTCCAAAGTAATGCCAGCTTCAAAATACTGCTGCTCCGTCATCATACAATCACGTCTCCCTCTTCCTACTTTCTACTAAACAGCCGGTTCCTCTCGAATTAGAAGGTTCATTCACATGAATTCAGTTGAAATTACAAAATACATCAAGCACATGCTATTGATCCAAACTTATCTTTACTACCAGTTTACTGTTATGTAGCAAAGTCTTCAAGGCTTAGGTGAAGAAATGCTGATTTACAGCGGTGTAAGTCACCACTAATTAACGGTCAACTTAAAGACGTCTAAAGTTTAACTTAGTTTCACTAAGCATAAAATTAACTTTTACCTGCAATTCTCCTAACTAAAAGCAACCGGTTCCAGCACGAAGCGCGTCCATCGGCTAAACGAAGCTAAAGACAAACGGCTTTTTCTTAGCTTTAGCGAGAGCAATGCTCAAAGTGGCCGGTATTGCTTTAACTTTACCCAACCCATAAAAAAGGATGATCCATAATGGACCATCCTTTTTTATGGGTAAAGCTTATCTTTTAGCAATTTCTTCAAGAAGAATTTTATTAAGCAATGGCGGATTTGCTTGCCCTTTAGTTTGTTTCATGATTTGCCCGACAAGGAAACCAATTGCTCGATCTTTACCGTTTTTAAAGTCTTCAATCGATTGTGGATTATTGTCAAGAGCTGCTGTAACGAATTCACGCAATGTGTTCTCATCAGAGATCTGAACAAGTCCTTTCGCTTTAACGATATCGTTCGCGTCGCCGCCTTTTTCAATCAATTCCTTAAAGACTTTCTTCGCAATTTTAGATGAAATGGTGCCATCTGAAATCAATTTGATCATACCAGCCAAACCTTCTGGTGTTAATTCCGTATCTTCAAGTTCTTTTTGCTCAGCGTTCAAGTAAGCAGATACTTCGCCCATCAACCAGTTAGATGACAGTTTCGCATCGGCACCAGCAGTTACTGTCGCTTCAAAGAAATCCGAAATTGGTTTTGCTAGTGTCAGAACCATAGCGTCATAAGAAGACATGCCTAGCTCTGAAACATAACGAGCTTTTCGTGCATCTGGCAATTCTGGAATTTCTGAACGAACGCGTTCTAGCCAAGCATCATCAATAACGATATCGACAAGATCAGGTTCAGGGAAGTAGCGATAATCGTCAGATCCTTCTTTAATGCGCATCAACAAGGTTTTTCCTGTGGATTCGTCGTAACGACGTGTTTCTTGCTCGATAATCCCACCGGACAATAACACTTGCTCTTGACGAACTTGCTCATGCTCAATCCCTTTACGAACAAAGTTGAACGAGTTTAAGTTTTTCAATTCGGTTTTTGTGCCAAATTGTTCTTGACCAAACGGACGAAGCGAAATGTTCGCGTCGCAACGCAATGATCCTTCTTCCATGCGTACATCAGAAACGCCTGTGTACTGAATAATGGCTTTGATTTTTTCAAGATACGCATACGCTTCATCAGCTGTACGAATATCTGGCTCAGAAACAATTTCGATTAATGGTGTGCCTTGACGGTTAAAGTCAACCAATGAATGGCCTTTGCCCGTGTGCGTTAGTTTCCCTGCATCTTCTTCCATATGAAGACGGGTAATGCCAATCCGTTTTTTCTCGCCTTTTACTTCAATTTCAATCCAGCCATGCTCACCGATTGGCTGATCAAATTGTGAAATTTGATAAGCTTTCGGGTTATCTGGATAAAAATAGTTTTTGCGATCAAATTTCGTGTGGCGCGTAATTTCGCAGTTTAATGCAAGTGCCGCTCTCATTGCCCAGTCCACTGCTGTTTTATTCACTACTGGTAAAACACCTGGATAGCCAAGGTCAATGACGTTCGTATTGGTATTTGGTTCCGCACCAAAATGAGCCGGTGCTGGAGAAAACATTTTAGATTCTGTTTTTAGTTCAACGTGGACTTCAAGTCCGATAATTGTTTCAAAATTCATTGTGCTGCTCCCTCCCATGTCTGAGGAGTTTTTTTATGGAAATCCGTTGCTTGTTCATATACATCTGCAACGCGATAAACGGTTTCTTCGTCGAAGTGCTTCCCGATAATTTGCAAGCCTAGTGGTAGACCATTTTCAAATCCACAAGGTATTGAAATGGCTGGTACACCTGCTAAGTTAACTGGAATTGTTAAAATATCGTTTGCATACATTGTTAATGGATCGTCAATGATTTCACCAATTTTAAATGCTGGTGTTGGCGTTGTTGGACCAACGATGACATCGTATTTTTCAAATGCATCATCAAAGTCTTTTTTGATCAAGGTCCGAACTTTTTGTGCTTTTTTGTAGTAAGCATCGTAGTAACCTGAGCTTAGTGCATACGTTCCAAGCATGATGCGGCGTTTGACTTCATCGCCAAATCCTTCAGAGCGCGTGTTCATGTAAAACTCAAGAAGACTTCCTGCTTTTTCTGTGCGGTAGCCATAGCGAATACCGTCAAAGCGTGACAAATTTGATGATGCTTCAGAAGAAGCAAGAATGTAATAAGTTGCTAATGCGTATTTTGAATGAGGCAGTGAAATTTCTTCACAAATTGCGCCTCGTTCTTCAAGCACTTTCAAAGCATCAAGAACAGCTTGTTTTGCTGCTTCGCCAACACCTTCAGCAAAATATTCTTTTGGAACACCGATGCGAAGACCTGTAATGTCACCCGTCAATGCCGCAGTGAAATCTGGAACTTCAACATTAGCAGAAGTTGAATCTTTGTCGTCATATCCCGAAATCGCATTTAACAGGAGTGCGTTGTCTTTTACAGTTCGTGTAATTGGACCGATTTGATCTAACGATGAAGCATAAGCAATCAACCCAAAACGCGAAATTCGTCCGTAAGTAGGCTTCATGCCAACTACGCCACAAAAAGCAGCAGGTTGACGAATTGAGCCACCCGTATCTGATCCTAGCGAAAACGGAACTTGTCCTGACGCAACTGCAGCAGCAGACCCGCCTGAAGAACCACCCGGAACAGTTTCAAGATTCCATGGGTTTTTTGTTTTTTTGTAATACGAGTTTTCGTTAGACGAACCCATTGCAAATTCATCCATATTTAATTTTCCGACGGTCACCATTCCAGCAGCTTTTAATTTGTCTACGACTGTTGCATCGTAGATTGGATTAAACCCTTCTAAAATACGGCTAGAAGCCGTTGTTTCAAGACCTTCTGTGACAATATTGTCTTTTACTCCGATAGGCAAACCAAATAAAGGTCCACGTTCAGCAAAAGGCACACTATCCATTTCTTTTGCAAGTTGTGTTGCGCGTTCTTTGTTTAACGCAAGAAATGCATCTACTTTGGGTTCAAGAGCTTCGATGCGTTCAAATGCTTTTTCAGTCATTTCAGCAATCGTTATTTCTTTTGTATGTATCATTTCTTGCAATTGTGCAGCTGTTTTTTCTACCAATGACATCTTTAGTGCCTCCTTCCGACTACTCTAAAATTGTTGGGACTTTAACTTGTCCGCCTTCATGTTCTTTCACGTTTTTCATAACCAAATCACGATCTAATCCTGGGATTGATTTATCTTCTCGTAAAACGTTGACCATTTGCAATACATGCGTCGTTGGTTCAACATTTTCCGTATCCAATTCACTTAACAATTCCATTGCGTTGGTAATTGCTTCTAATTGATCTGCAAAATGTTCCGCTTCTTCATCAGTAATTGCAAGTCTCGCCAAATGAGCGACTTCAATTACTTCTTCTTTAGTCATTTTCGCCATTTTTCTACACCTCCGGATTCAGTAAACATACGCTATATTATACCATTTTTCTAAAAAAATAAATAGGGACAGCCGCATGGCTATCCCTGTTTTAACATAAATTATTCGTAAATGTGAACAAACGGTTTAGTTTCTCCCGCTTTTTTCAAAACCAATGCTTCTGGACCGTTAGTCGAAGTAACACTAACTTCAACTAATACATTTTCAGGAAAATGTTCTGCCACTAAACCAGTCACGTATTGTGTAAAACCAATCACTTCAGCTGCTCCAAAAAATTGGATAGGGATTTCAATTTTCAATTCTTTTAGTTCATTGTTCTGATAAAAACCTGTCCCGATTACACTTGTAAAATTAGAAAAGTAGATTTCCACGTCTTGTTTGAAATTGCGAAAAGCCGTATCGATGTCTCGGTAACGTTCATCTGAACCTGAAGTTGGAAACAGCACATACGCTTCGTTTACTGCATTCCAGTTGGCAACAGTTTGTTTGCCACCCGGTGCAGCACCAGAAGCAAAATACGTACCTGGTACCATTGCATTTCCTGCGTTTTGTTTAAAAAGTCCTACTACGATTGGTACATCCGCTAGTCCTTCTTTTTCGCGTAGGCGTTTAACAATTTCGTCGGCCATGCGCTTGCCTTCTTTTCCGATTTGTGCTTGAGGAATTTCCTGTTCGTAGGACATTCCGCCTTCAGAGCTATAATACATCGTATTCAAGGCCAGACCTATTGAGATACCACCAAGCCGAATTTTCCCCTCATCCGTCTTCACTAAATAGTTCTGTTCGGTAATGTGTGCCAGTATTTCTGCAGGCGCACGTTCACCTGCTTTTTTCTGCTCTTCAGTTCGTTTGTCCGCAGCATTTAAACCTGCTGGATTGTCTGTACTGGTGCGTTGTAGCCAGGAAGTGGCATCTTCATCCGTGATTTTCTGCCCTTCCTGGAAATAATAATCGTCAGGCGAAAATTGTTTTTGCGACAAGCGCAACAACCCATTTTCTGTCTCCACAATATCGTAACGAGAATTTAGGCGATTAACGATTTTCCCTCTTGTGGCACTTTCTTTATATGGCAGAAGCGTACGATAATATTGATCATCCAGCTGCATGCTTGGAATAATCGCCGTCTCTACTTCTTCTTTTTCATTTACTACTTCTGCTTCCTCATCGGTCTCGGAAGGAACACATCCCGTTAGCAGCAGCAAGCTGATTGGAATCCACCACATACGCTTCATGTTAAAATCTCCTTATTTGTTCAATTCCTCAACGAGACGTGCTTCGTCCCAAATCTCTACTTTAAGCTCGCGCGCTTTATCGAGCTTTGAACCTGCTTCTTCACCTGCAATAAGCAAATCTGTTTTCTTGCTCACGCTGCCTGACAGCTTGCCTCCAAGCGCCTCAATTTGAGCGCTAGCCTCTTGACGAGTCATTTGTTCCAGCTTACCTGTCAAAACAATTTTCTTTCCTGCAAATGCATTTGCACCTTCTTCGATACGTACTCGTGTACCCGTATAAGTTAGATTGACGTTCGCTTCGTGCAAACGTTCCACCAATGCACGAACTTCTTCACTATCAAAATACATCACGATAGAATCCGCCATTTTTTCGCCAATTTCATGTATTTCGACTAGTTCTTCTTTTGTTGCTGCGATTAATTGTGCTAACGTTCCAAAATGTTCGGATAAAATACGCGCTCCTCTTTCGCCAACATGGCGGATACCCAGACCAAACAACAATTTCTCCATCGAATTGCTTCTAGAAGCCTCAATCGCTGCTACTAAGTTGGATGCAGACTTGTCACCCATGCGATCCAGTTCTAGCAATTGTTCTTTTGTTAGCTTGTAAATATCAGAAATGTCGTGAACCAAGCCTTCCCGGTACAATTGCTCAATCACTTTTTCACCAAGCCCGTCAATATTCATCGCGTTACGTGACACAAAGTGAATGAGTCCTTCTGTGATTTGTGCCGGACATTGCGGATTGACGCAGCGAAGCGCAACTTCTCCTTCGATGCGAACTAACTCGCTATCACATGCCGGACAATGAGTCGGCATTTCAAAAGGCAGTTCTTCTTCAGTTCGTTGATCAAGAATGACAGCTACGACTTCTGGAATAATGTCTCCCGCTTTTCGAATGATCACTTTATCGCCAATTCGAATATCTTTTTCTTTGATCAAATCTTCGTTGTGCAAAGAAGCACGTTGCACAGTCGTTCCTGCAACCGATACTGGATCTAATATCGCCGTTGGTGTCACAACTCCCGTTCGCCCAACACTCAATTCAATATCGCGTACAGTCGTCATTACTTCTTCTGCCGGAAATTTATAAGCTGTTGCCCATTTTGGACTTTTCGCTGTAAAGCCAAGTTCTTGCTGGTATAAAAATTGATTGACTTTAATGACGATGCCGTCAATTTCATAGGGCAAGTCATTTCGTTTGTCAGTCCACTTTTCAATATACGCCAATACTTCTTCAACAGTCGTACACACTCGGCGTTCTTTATTTGTTTTAAAGCCGAGACCTGCAAGATAATCAAGGGATTCATCGTGGTTTGATAAATTATATGTTTCCCCGTCGCCACCAATTCCATAAATAAAAACATCCAAATTTCGGCTCGCTGCAATTTTAGGATCCAATTGACGTAGCGATCCTGCCGCAGCGTTTCGTGGATTGGCGAATAGCTCTTCGCCTCGTTCACCACGCTCTTCGTTCAAGGCATGGAAGGATTTTTTGGGCATGAAGACTTCGCCGCGCACTTCAAGCGAGACGGCTTCTTTTAATTTGAGTGGGATAGTACGGATGGTTCGCAGATTAACTGTGATATCTTCACCAATGCGACCGTCTCCGCGTGTTGCTCCTTTGACGAATTTACCGTTTTCATACAACAGTGATACCGCAAGACCATCAATTTTCAGCTCGCAAACATACTCAATCTTATCACCTGCACCACTGCGTACTCGTTTATCAAATTCATGTAAATCCTTTTCGTCAAAAACATTAGATAAACTGAGCATTGGACGTTCATGCGTGACTTTATCGACAGTTGAAAGTGGTGCTCCGCCAACACGTTGAGTTGGTGAATCTGGGAAAACCAGATCAGGATAAAGCGTTTCTAAGTCGATTAATTCATTCAGTAATTGATCATATATTGCATCCGGAACGGCCGGTTTATCGAGTACATAATAAGCATGACCATAGTTCCGAAGCATTTCGTTTAATTCATTTACACGTTGTTCTGCTTTTAAGCGATCCATCTAGTTTCCTCCCGATTATACTTTTTCAATCGGCGCAAATTTCGCCAATAAACGTTTAATGCCGACAGGACTTGGAAAGGCAATATCAAGTTCGGTTTGTTCGCCTTCGCCTTTAACGCTAACGACCGTTCCGGTACCCCATTTTTTATGCGTTGCTTTATCGCCCGTTTTCCAACCCAACTTTTCACTGCCTGACTGATTATAGCTAGGACGCGTTACAGCGGGTCGTTTCGGTACTTGTCGATAACTGGTTGCAGCACCAGCACGATGGTGCGCTCGTGTTTGTTCAATCAGCTCTTCTGAAATCTCCGAAATAAACCGTGAAGGCATATTGAAATTACTTTTCCCAAACAATGTGCGTGAAGAAGCATGCGTCAAATACAATCGCTGTTCCGCACGCGTAATGCCTACGTAAGCAAGACGACGTTCTTCTTCTAATTCTTCGTCATCGTTATTTGATCGCGAATGCGGAAAGACGTTTTCTTCCAGTCCAATGATGAATACGACAGGAAACTCCAATCCTTTTGCTGCGTGCATCGTCATTAAAATAATCGGGCCGTCTGCATCTTCTTCGTCATCTAATGAATCGATATCCGAAATCAATGCTAAATCGGTTAAGAAAGCGACTAATGATTTGTCGTCACTTTGCTTTTCAAAAGCTTTCGTGACGGATAAAAACTCTTCCAAGTTTTCTAAACGGCTTTCGCCTTCTATGGTTTTATCGTTTTGCAACATTTGGCGGTAGCCCGATTTCTTCAGTATTTCTTCTACCAATTCCGTTACGGATAAATACTCTTGCATTTGCGTAAAACTATCGATCATCGCGCGGAATTCCAAAGCTGTCTGTGCCGTCTTCGGTGTTAACCCCATAAAGTCAGCTTCTTGCAATGCATCCATAATCGTACGATCTTGTTCAATCGCAAAACGTGCCATTTTCTCGAATGAAGTTGCCCCAATTCCACGCTTTGGCTCGTTGATGACACGAGCTAAAGACAAATCATCGTCGTTGTTGGCGATCAAGCGCAGATACGCCAGTAAATCTTTAATTTCTTTACGGTCGTAGAACTTTGTTCCGCCAACGATGGTATAAGACATATTCGATTTAACGAACATCTCCTCCATAATTCGTGACTGCGCATTCGTACGATACAAAATCGCAAAATCAGAAGTTTTGTATTGTTCTTCCTCCATTAACCGCTGGATCGTTTGAACAACAAATTGTGCTTCCTGTCGCTCATCTCCTGCTTTATGCAAAGTGATTGCTGGACCTTCGTCGTTATCAGTCCGCAATTCTTTCGGATAGCGGCTGGTGTTTTTTTGAATCACGTCATTAGCTGCCTGCAAAATACGCTTTGTCGAGCGATAATTTTGCTCAAGCATAATGACTTTCGCATTTGGATAATCTTTCTCAAACGACAAAATGTTCGTGATATCCGCTCCACGCCAGCGATAAATCGACTGATCTGAATCGCCAACCACACAAATATTTTTGAATTTGCTCGCTAATTTTTGAACCAGCTGATACTGGGCGTTGTTCGTGTCTTGGTATTCATCTACATGGATATAATGGAATTTATTTTGATAGTATTCCAATACTTCAGGAACGGTATTAAACAAATTCAACGTCGTCATAATCAAATCATCAAAATCCAGTGACTGATTTTTCTTCAAGCGTTTTTCATATGCTGTATAAACATCCGATACTGTTTTTTCGTACGGATTAAATTGATTCATGTCCGCTGCAAACTGCGATGCATCAATGCATTCGTTTTTTGAAGATGAAATCGCATTTAACATTGTTCGCGGTTCGTATTTTTTCGGATCTAAATTTTGTTGTTTTAAGACATTTTTAATAACAGTCAATTGGTCTGTCGTATCTAAAATCGAAAAACTTTTCGACATTCCTAACTTATCGATATCGCGTCTCAATATACGTACACACATTGAGTGGAACGTAGAAGCCCACATGCGTTGTCCGGTTCCATGCCCTAATAAGCCATCAATCCGGTTACGCATTTCACGCGCTGCTTTATTGGTAAACGTAATGGCTAAAATATTAGATGGATACACTTGCTTTTCTAGCACCAAATAAGCAATACGGTGCGTCAATACACGTGTTTTACCTGATCCCGCACCTGCCATGATTAGTAGAGGACCTTCTGTCGTTTTGACTGCTTCTGCTTGTTCCGGATTCATTCCGTTTAGTAAACTTTTTGTTATCAATTCCATTTCGCACCACCTCGAACATTTGTTCTTACTAGTATAACGATTCATCAGCCGTTTCCGCAACTGCCTCGACGGTTTCCATCGCTTTTTCGATACTTTCATATATGATGTTGCCGACAACAATGGTATCCGCAATTGCAGATGCTTTTTTTGCCATATTTGCTGAATCAATGCCCCCGCCATAAAACAAGCGGGTTTCACATAGAACACTTTTCACTTTTTCTGTTAACTCCATGTCACCAAACATACCGCTGTATTCCAAGTAAAAAATAGGCAAACGGAAAAAATGTTCAGCCATGCGCGCATATGCCAAAACATCTTCTGTCGTTAAATCTGTTTTTGCTCCGGTTAGTTTTGCTGCTTTACAGTCAGCGTTTAGAATACAGTAGCCTTCTGGAATCAGTTCATCCCAATCTAAAATTTCGCCATATTCACGAATTGCGCTATGATGAAGGCCTTTAATCCACAGTGGATTGTCGCTGTTTAAAACCGTTGGGATAAAATAATAATCAAAGCCAGGCGCCACAGCGGCAATTGCTGAAACTTCGAGCACGAGTGGCACATCGTAGCGCTGTACACGTTCTGTTAAGCAAAGGACATTGTCGAGTGTGACATGATCACTGCCACCAATCAAGATGGCATCAGTCCCGGATCTGCAAATTCGTTCCAAATGTTCATCTGTGATCTCTTTTGCCGGATCTAATTTAAAGACATGTTGCCATGTTTTGAAATCCACCATTTATCACCTAACTTTATCTCAGTTATCATCTATTTAGTATAACAAAAAAACCGAACAGAGTCGGCTCTCTGTTCAGTCTTTTGGAAGTTCAAATGGTTTTTCATCTGGATACAGACGTTCCAACATTCCATCATAAGCGTCATTGCCGTAGTTCAAGCAACGGCGCACACGAGAAATTGTTGCAGTACTCGCGCCTGTTTCGTTCTTTATTTTTTCATATGTTTTTTTCATGCGCAGCATATGTGCTACTTCCAAACGCTGGGACATCGATTGGATTTCACTAATTGTGCATAAATCATCAAAAAAGCGATAAGCCTCTTCTTTATCTTTTAAAGCCAAAACAGCTTCAATCAACTGATCTGTCTGATGGCCTCTTATTTTGTCGACTTGCATGCAGCTTCAACATCCTTTCCTTGCTCTGATCATCAATGCGTATAGCTGACAGTTTGCTCTATTCCTGGGGCAGTCGGAACGATATGAATCCACGTTTTTCCTGGCACTAGTTTTACCGGCTCTCCATTTGCAGTTGGCACGAGCATTCCATCAAGTGAACTCCACTCTATTTCACGAACGCCTCCTGCTTGGAAAAGTAAAGCCGCTCCACCATTCGTCAAATCAATGGATTGGCGCCCTTTCGAATCGATCGTTTGGTGAGGCGCTTCAAACACTAAAATATTTGAAACTTCGACAATTTCTGATGTTTCTTTATCGGTCGTTAGTTTGCCACCGGAAGACCGGCTATACAAATGCGTTTCTCTATCATAGGCATAGTCACTAAAAAACAGCTCATTTGTTCCATACTCCACACTTACCGAAAGAGCCTGTTCCTCTAGTTTAGCATTTTCGAACGAGTCATAGAAATAATAAAGCGATTTCCCACTGTATTCCGTAGAAGCTTGCGTAATCTTCATGGCTCTTGAAACATTTTCCATTGAGATATAGGAGTTGTGAGGCGCCACTCGGTCAGATGATCGCTGAAATAAAGTTCCGTCATGTTGGATACCATTGACATGATCAACCACTCCAGATTCTAGCAGTACTTTGGCATCTGGACTATAGCCGTGAGCTACAAAAAAGCCATCGTATGCCGCGGCCAGTTGGACAAAATATTCCCGTGCACTACGAATTGGCCCCAGTGTTTCTGGAAAATCACTTTGATAAAGCGCAACAAACCGCGTGATATCATATTCGGCAATCATTTCAAAGACCATGTCTGCATTTGTCAGCCCCGTCTGCGGGCGGGCATCTGGATGATTATTAATGACCGCCATGACAGTTCGGCGATTTGTTGGTGGCACTGCCCGTTCTCCCGTGAACGGAGCAGTCGTTAAAACCTGGTCCCCCACTGGCTCTTCAGTGGGATCCTTTTTCATAATCAGCCAAAAGCCTGTAGTAAATGCTACTAGTACTCCGAGGACTAGCAACGTAAAAACCCAATTTTTCATATCGCTTACCTCATAAATGATGGAAACAAGATTTTTTTATTCATGACATCGTAAATGCCCTTTTGCGTAATCCGTACATATGGTAAATGAGTTGCCTGCAAAAACAATAACGTATAAACCGCATCACCATGCTTATAACCACGTTCGTTTAATGACTTTTTTAATGCTTTCTCTTGATCAATCAACTCTTCCATTGGCAGATTTGACATCACACCGCCATAAGGCAGCGGCAGAGATTCGATAATTTCGCCGTTTTCGGTCAGAATAATACCACCTTTAATGCGCTTTAATTCGTTAAACGCAAGCCACATATCTTCGCGATTTTTTCCGATCAGAATAATATCACCTGTACTGGTATACGAAGAAGCGAAGCCGTCCAAGCCCGGTGCAAAACCTTTAATCAACGTATTCACACGCCATTGTCCTTTTTTATCGATAAGCATCAAAAAGCTTTCATCATGCGATTTTGATAAGTTGGCGTCATGTGTATCAACACTGACCGTATAAGGTTTCGTAATGACATCATTAATCATTTCAATTCCAAAAGGCATCGAAAATTGGAAATCACCTTCAGTTAGTTCATAGTCAAGATCAAGGTCAGGCAAAATCGACCAATCGATATTCGACAAAGATTGAACTTTTTTTCCATCTTTTTTCAGCCATACGCCTTTTGAGATAACCCCAGATGGCACCGGATTATCCATGCTATCGAGAATATTCAAATTGGCGTAACGCCCTGTTGCGATTAAACCATGCAAGCTTGTTACATTGTAGTAGCGTGCCACGTTATAAGACGCCATCATATACGCATCAATCGGTGGCACACCGGCCTCAAGTGCAATTTTAATGCACAAATCCATAACCCCGTCTACATGAAAGGCTGGAGTTGAGCCATCAGTCGTCATCATTAACTTGTCAAAAACGTTTAACTCTCGCTCGACAATTCCTTTTAAAAGATTTGGCAGATCAGGTCGAATCGAAGAATGCCGAAGTGTAACGCCATAGCCATGAAGCAAACGCATCTCGACTTCATCTACCGTCATCGCCTCATGATCTCCATCAGCTCCAAGCAGCCTCATCCGCGCCAGAGTCTTTTCCGAAGCACCTGGGAAATGACCTTCGATTTTTTTCAAGCCCATTTTGGCTTTTTGAATCCAATACAACATCTGATCATCGCCTGCCATTAGTTTTGGCCAACCCGTCAGTTCCCCACCAAGTAATACATCTTGGCGATCTAACCATTCGCCCACTGATGTGGAAGTAAATAACTGATCTTCATTATTCAATTCTGTCTGCGAATCAAAACGTGTCCACCAATAAAAGCTAAATGGCAATTTCGCTAATTGATCTAGCAATGAAAACGCTTTCTTGTTTTCTAGCGCTAAAAAGAAGGTTAAGTTGTCCGAAAGGAACATTGTCGTTCCTCCTTGAGCCGCATAATCTGCAAAGCTTTGTGGATTATACAATTGTGAAGGATGAACGTGAGGTTCTATGTATCCTGGAACGATAAGTTTATCCGTCATATCAACCACTTCAGTAGCATCGTCAATTTTCGGCATTTCTTTCCCAGCATAAACAATACGATCTCCAGAAATCCATATAGTACCTGTTACCCATTTCTTAAAAATCCCGTGAAGGTACGTTGCATTTATCAAAACGAGATCCGGCGCGATTTCTTTTGTAACAATCTTCAACTGATTTCGAATCTCTGTGTTCTTCCATAACGGATTTACCATTTGCCGGCACCTACTTTCTAATAGTTCAATACTTAATATCGTAGCATAATTATACAATGAAATACAGTTATTCCCTGTAAAAACAAGCATGTTTTAAGTTACTCAGGACACAAAAAATCCACGCATAGCGCGTGGATTTTTTATCAGCTACTGATTATTGATTGGATCGCTAAAAGGTTTTAAAACGTCTTTTTTCTCTTCTTCTTGGAAAGTCAAAACATCCGTAACAGAATCATATGATTCTCCGTAAAATTGTTCATCTTTATACGTATGGATGTCTTCGTACATTTTTTGCATGCCTTCGAAAATCTGTTCTTCTGTTTCACCGCTTGGCGTCCAGTACAAAATTTCCATGGAATTTTCTTCACCTGTTGCTAATGAACGACGGCAATAGCCAATAGATGACGCATGTTCAAATCCTTCGCGCGCATAAAATCGCAGACGTTTCTCCGTGTCAGTATCTTCGTAATTGACTGGCTCAACTTCAAGAATGATGGGTTTTTTCTTGTCTTTCAACATCTGCAAAGTCTTTCTGCCAAGACCCATTCCACGGGATTCTTTTGACACAAACAAGTAGTCTACAAATGTGAAATGCGGGAACTCTGCATACATTAAGACATGATAAGGACCCTCATCTTTGTAGTAGACGCTCCCTTTTTCTTTTAATAATGCATCCATATGCTCTTTCGACTTCATTTCTTCAACTGGAAAATACTGATTTAATTTTTCATACCAATTCATAGTTTGTCTCCCTTCAATTTTTAAATGCCCTGCTAATTTTGTTTCTGGGGTCTTCATAGGTTTGTCATTCTGGAGTTTATATAGAGGTAAAAGTGGGCTGTTGAAAATCCTCAACTTTAGAATCATTGCCTATTGGGCAGACAATAAAACAAAAATGACACATCTTCTTGTCGAATTTGTGTCATCAACCAGTATAGCATATATGTATATAAACTTCAATTTAGCAGCTTTTTCTCTTGAATATTAGATGATCCAATTAGACATTAATAGCCAGTAAAATTACTACTGGCCATTAATGTGAGATAAAATTATTTTGCACGCCATCCAATGTCTGTCCGGTAGAAAAAGCCGTTCCACTCTACACTGTTCAACTGTTCATAAACTTTTCTCTGAGCGTCTTGAATAGAAGAACCATTTGCTGAAACGAGCAGCACACGTCCTCCGTTTCCAACGTACTTGCCAGATGACAGCTTAGTTCCCGCGTGAGTTACTTCCACTCCAGTGAGTTTCGTCAAGTCTGGTAAGCATGCACCTTTTTTAACAGTCTCTGGATAATTATCAGCTGCAACAACAACACCAAGTACGGCTTGTTCGTCCCACTCTAGTTCAGCCGGTTGACCTTTTAAAATGGCATCCATGAATAGCCCGAAATCTGACTTCATGCGTGGTAAGACAACTTGCGTTTCCGGATCGCCAAAACGCGCATTAAATTCAATCACTTTTGGACCTTTTTTCGTTAAAATAACACCTGTATAAAGGATGCCATTAAACGGTGTTTCTTCAGACGCCATCGCTTTAACTGCAGGTTCTACAATTTCAGTATAGGTTTGATCCACAATTGCTTGTGAAATTTGTGGAACAGGTGAATAGGCGCCCATTCCCCCTGTGTTTGGTCCACGATCTCCATCGTAAGCTCGTTTATGATCTTGCGAAATGACCATTGGATAAATTTGACCGCTATGAACGAAAGACATAAACGAAAATTCTTCACCGTCTAAAAACTCTTCAATAACCACTTTTGAGCCAGAGTCTCCGAACTTTTGCCCTTCTAACATGTCATTAATGGCAAAAACAGCTTCCTCTTCCGTCATTGCCACAACGACACCTTTCCCAGCCGCAAGTCCATCCGCTTTAATGACAATCGGAGCACCGTGGTGACGAACAAATTCAATAGCTGATGCAGTTTCTGTAAAAGTCTCATAGCCAGCAGTTGGAATTCCGTATTTTTTCATCAATTCTTTTGCAAAAGCTTTGCTGCCTTCAATTTGCGCAGCCACTTTAGACGGACCAAAAATGCGCAATCCTTTGGCTTCAAAAAAGTCGACGATTCCTTCTGATAAAGGCTGTTCAGGCCCGACAAAACTAAAATCGACTTGCTGCTCTTTTGCAAATTCTGCAAGACCTGCAAAATCCATTTCATCAATAGCAAGGACTTCAGCATCTTCCCGCATTCCATCATTGCCTGGAGCTGCATAAACTTTAGTGACCGAAGCAGATTTCGAGAACTGACGGACGATGGCGTGTTCTCGCCCACCTCTTCCAATGACCAATACCTTCATACTTGTTTCACCCCGATTAATGTTTGAAATGACGGACGCCCGTAAAGACCATAGCAATTCCGTATTCGTTCGCTTTATCGATCGACTCTTGATCTTTTTTCGAACCACCTGGTTGAATAATCGCTTTTATGCCTGCTTTTGCAGCTGCTTCTACTGTATCATTCATCGGGAAGAACGCATCTGATGCCATAACTGCACCTTCTGCAGCACTGCCTGCTTGGTCTAACGCAATTTTAGCAGAACCAACACGGTTCATTTGACCTGCACCAATTCCTAAAGTCATTTCCGAATTACATACAACAATGGCATTGGATTTTACGTGTTTTACAACATTCCAGCCCAGTTTCAACGCTTCAAGCTCTGCTGCTGTCGGTTGACGATCTGTAGCAA
Organism: Planococcus faecalis; assembly: GCF_002009235.1. Taxonomy (NCBI): domain Bacteria; kingdom Bacillati; phylum Bacillota; class Bacilli; order Caryophanales; family Caryophanaceae; genus Planococcus; species Planococcus faecalis. Next base: position 949,454 of record NZ_CP019401.1, on the reverse strand, counting down.
CTTGAATAGCCGCATCGTCATAGCCAAAAACATCTGGTTGTTGAATTAATAATCCACCTTCTACTGTTACCGTGTTCCATTTGTCGCTAATTTTACTATCGAATGGAATCGTTAATAGACGGATATTTTTCTTTTGGGTCAGCAATTCAATTGCTTCATCAGAAAATGATGGTGCAATAATAATCTCTAAGAAAATCGTCGCTAATTGTTTGGCTGTATCCGCATCTACTTCACGATTTAAAGCAACAATTCCACCAAAAATTGACGTTGAATCTGCTTCATAAGCTTTACCAAAGGCATCCGCGATTGTTTTACCTGTACCAACACCACATGGATTCATGTGTTTGACAGCAACTGCTGCTGGCATTTTGAATTCTTTAATCATTTGAAGAGCAGCATTGGCATCTTGAATATTGTTGTACGATAATTCCTTGCCATGTACTTGATGTGCGTTGGCAATTGAGAAACTTGAGCCAAGCGGACTACGGTAAAAAGCAGCTTTTTGATGAGGATTTTCACCGTAACGAAGCGTTTGAGACAATTCGTACGTAAGCGTCAATTGATCCGGATATTCTTCACCTGTCAAGTCAGTCAAATAATTAGAGATGTATGAATCGTAAGCCGCTGTATGGCGGAAGACTTTTGCTGCTAAACGTCGTCTCGTTTCAGGAGTTGTAGATTGTTTGTTTTGTAATTCCGTCAATACTTCAGCGTAATCAGCCGCATCGACAATGACTGTAACGTATGCGTGATTTTTTGCAGCAGAACGCAACATGGTTGGACCGCCAATATCGATGTTTTCAATCGCATCATCAACTGTCACGTCTGGTTTTACGATGGTTTCACGGAACGGGTATAAATTAACGCAGACAATATCAATCGGCGAAATGCCGTTTTCAGCCATTTGACTTTGATGTTCTGCATCATCATGTTTGGCTAATAGTCCACCGTGTACAAGCGGATGCAAGGTTTTTACACGTCCACCTAAAATTTCTGGAAATTTCGTAACTTCGTCTACGGCTGTAATCGCAACGCCGTTTTCTTCAAGAAATTTTTTAGTGCCGCCTGTCGATAACAGTTCATAGCCCATTTTTTCCAATTCCTGTGCAAATTCCAAAATCCCTGATTTATCCGATACGCTGAGTAATGCTCTTTTTTTCACAAATAGTCCTCCTATAGATTAAGACCGACAGTTTACCGGTCGAATAATTGCTGCAATGTTGCAGGATATAATTCATGTTCAATCTGATGGATCTGTTGCTCGACTTTTTCACGTCCACGACCTAATACCGGGAATGATTGTTGTGCAATAATGTGACCTGTATCCATTCCAGCGTCTACATAATGTACAGTGACACCTGCATTTATTGCTTCTGCGGCGAGTGTTTGACCAATCGCGTCTTTACCTGGAAACGCTGGCAAAACAGAAGGATGAATATTCACAATGCGATTTTCATATGCTTCAAGTAAAACCGGACCTATCAAACGCATATAGCCTGCAAGGACCACCCATTCCACTCCAAGTGCTTGCAATTTTCCCTTCAACATCTCTTCGTAAGATTGTTTTGAATCGTATTCAGAAGGAATAAAGGAAAAAGAGGCTACGCCTGCTTTTTTCGCACGTTCTAATACAAATGCTTTTGGCTTATCGGTTACAACAAGCATGAGTTCAGCCTCTAAATTACCAGCCGCAATTGCGTCTGCAATGGCTTGAAAATTAGAGCCATTGCCAGATGCAAAAACAGCAATCTTTGTTTTAGTTTTCATCTAATGTGCCATCCTGTTGACCTTGGAATTGAACACCCTGCGAGCTTGAAACACGGCCAATTTGAAAAGCTTGTTCACCATTCGCTTTAGCGATTTCCAACACTTTTTCTGCATCTTCAGGTGCTACAGCTAGAACAAAACCAATTCCCATGTTGAAAACTGAGTACAAGTCGCGGTCTGCCAACTCGCCTTTTTCTTTCAGCAACTTGAAAATATCAAGTACTGGCCAGCTGCCAAGAGAAATTTCCGCGCCTAAGCCTTCTGGCATCATCCGTGGAATGTTCTCGATAAATCCGCCACCTGTCACATGTGCCATACCGTGAATTTCAATCTCCTTGCCAATCGCAGCTACTGCTTTTGCGTAAATTTTTGTAGGAGTTAACAACGCTTCACCAATTGGTCCAAGCGCTTCATAACCTTCAACTTGTTGATCTAGTGTAAATTGATTTTGTTCAAAGACGATTTGACGCACAAGTGAATAACCGTTTGAATGAATGCCGCTAGATGCAAGTCCGATTAACACATCTCCTGCTGCGATTTTTTCGCCAGTTACGATTTTGGATTTCTCCGCAGCTCCAACCGCAAATCCAGCAATATCGTATTCATCTTCTTCATAAAGTCCTGGCATTTCTGCCGTTTCTCCGCCAATAAGTGCCGCACCTGATTGCACACAGCCATCTGCTACACCTTTAACGATTTGTTCGATTTTCTCAGGAATTGCTTTACCTACTGCAATATAATCTAAGAAAAACAAAGGCTCTGCACCTTGTGCAACGATGTCATTGACACACATTGCTACGCAATCGATGCCGATTGTATCGTGACGATCTGCCATGAACGCAAGCTTTAATTTTGTACCAACGCCATCTGTTCCAGACACAAGAACCGGTTCTTTCAAATTCAACTCAGACAAATCGAACATGCCACCAAATCCACCAAACGCACCGAGCATTCCTTTACGCGCTGTACGTTCTACATGCGATTTCATGCGATTTACTGCTTCATAGCCAGCTTCGATATTAACGCCTGCTTTTTCATATGCTTTTGACACACCGGTTCCCCCTTATTTCACTTTTTCTTTTTCGTGCGGTAATACTGTATCGGGATAAATATTGGTCGGGTATTCTCCTGTAAAACAAGCTAAGCAATGTCCACATTTTGATCCGGGATCTGTACGTCCAATATTTTGAACCATACCGTCAACTGATAAGAATGTTAACGAATCTGCACCAATAATTTCACGCATTTCTTCTATTGTATTGTTAGCAGCGATGAGCTCACCTGCTGTACTAATATCAATACCATAAAAACATGGATTTTTGATTGGAGGTGAACTAATGACCACATGTACTTCTGTCGCACCTGCTTCTTTTAGTAAGTTGACAATGCGTCGTGACGTTGTACCACGAACAATTGAATCGTCCACCATAATCACACGTTTGCCTTTCACAACTTGACGCACTGGCGAAAGTTTCATCTTGACCCCTTGTTCGCGCAAATCTTGTGAAGGTTGGATAAACGTACGTCCGACATAACGGTTTTTAATCATGCCGAGCTCATATGGTATGCCGCTTTGTTCCGAGTAGCCAATTGCAGCTGAAATACTCGAATCCGGAACACCTGTGACAACGTCCGCTTCAATTTGTACTTCTTTTGCTAATTGCACGCCTAGACGTTTTCTCGCAGCGTGAACGTTGATACCATCGATATCCGAGTCTGGACGAGAAAAGTATACATATTCCATCGTACATATTGAACGCTCTTCTGGATAAGCAAAGCGTTCTGCACGCATGCCGTCTTTCGTAATGATTAAAAATTCGCCCGGCTCAACTGATCGAACAAATTCTGCTCCCACAATATCAAACGCACACGTTTCAGAAGCCGTCACCCACGCATCGCCCAATTTACCAAGTGATAATGGACGCAAACCATTCGGGTCTAGCGCAATATACATCGCTTCTTCCGTCAAAATCACACATGCAAAAGCACCTTTTAATAACGATAATGCATTTTTTGCTTTTTCTTCAAACGTCGCATAGCCACTTCGTTTAATCAGGTGAGCCAATACTTCTGTATCTGAAGTTGTTTGGAAGATACTTCCTTGACGCTCTAAATGCCCTTTTAATTGTGTGGCATTAACTAAATTTCCGTTATGTGAAATTGCCAAGCTACCGGTAGTTGAATTAAAGAGGAGAGGCTGAACATTTTCAATGCCGCTGCCCCCTGCTGTTGCATAGCGAACATGCCCTATTGCGGCATGTCCTGCTATTTTCTCTATTTTTTCAGGCGTGAACACTTCACTGACCATACCTTCACCTTTTAACGGACGTAGGCCTTCTCCATCAGTTGAAACAATTCCAGCGCCTTCTTGACCGCGGTGTTGTAAAGCGTGCAATCCGTAATACGTCAATTGCGTCGCATTCGGATGTCCCCATATTCCAAAGACACCACATTCTTCATTTAAGCTTCTGATTTCAGCAAGCATGGGATAGCTCCTTTCCAAGCTGAGCGAAGCGTTGCGACGGATTCGTCGATCCAAGTCGTACCGTCTTCACCGTTAATTACAAATTTGTCTCCCGTGACTTGGCCGACTTTCTTAGCATCTGTTACGACTTTCTCGAATTGCTCTGCGTTTTCTGGGCTAACTGTTACCACAAAGCGTGATTGCGATTCGCTGAACAAAGCAGTTGTTGGGGATCCAGACAACGTGACTTCCATGCCTAATCCGTTACCAAAGGTTTTTTCAGCCAATGCGACAGCCACGCCACCTTCAGCAACGTCATGTGCAGATGCAACGAGTCCTTGTTGAATCGCCGATAAAATTTCTTGTTGGCGTTTTGCTTCGACTGTTAAATCGATCGCTGGTGCTTTACCGAAAATACGTCCCTCGACCATCTTCTGTAATTCACTTCCGCCAAATTCTGTAAAGCTTTCACCAATCAAGTAAACAAAGTCGCCTTGTGTTTTAACGTCTTGCGTTGTTACATGTGCAAGGTCTTCAACAAGTCCGACCATACCGATTGTTGGTGTTGGATAAATAGCCGTTCCGTTTGTTTCATTGTATAACGAGACGTTTCCGCCGATAACTGGAGAATCTAAGATGGTACATGCTTCAGACATACCGTCTGCTGCTTTTTCTAACTGCCAGAAGATTTCTGGTTTTTCTGGATTCCCAAAGTTTAAGCAATCCGTGATGGCAAGTGGTTTCGCACCTGATACGACAACATTACGTGCTGCTTCTGCTACCGCAATTTTACCGCCCACTTCTGGATCTAGATAAATATAGCGCGAGTTACAATCCGTCGTCATGGCTAAACCTTTGTTTGTTCCGCGAACGCGTACAACTGCCGCATCCGACCCTGGGCTTACCACAGTGCTTGTACGCACTTGGTGGTCGTATTGATCATAAACCCACTCTTTAGAAGCAATCGTCGGTTGTTTTAATAAAGCTGTTAAGGTTTCATTGAAATCCGTTACTTTTGGCTCTACGTTGTCCATTTGTTGGAACTCTGTAAAGTACGCAGGTACAGCTGAAGGCTTATGGTAAACCGGCGCATCTTCTGCAAGTGCGTCAACAGGAACTTCTGCAACAATTTCACCTTTATGTTTTAAACGCAATGTCGAATCATCTGTTACCGTACCAACTGTCACGGCATCTAACCCGTATTTCTCGAACAACTCAACGATTTCAGGCTCACGACCTGCTTTAACCACGATTAACATCCGTTCTTGAGATTCAGAAAGCATCATTTCGTATGCTGTCATCCCTGTTTCACGCTGTGGAATGTGATCCAAATCCATTTCAATACCAGATCCGGCTTTAGAAGCCATTTCGGCCGAAGAAGAAGTCAGTCCAGCAGCACCCATATCTTGAATCCCGATTAATGCATCTGACTTGATTAGTTCTAAACAAGCTTCAAGTAACAGTTTCTCCATAAACGGGTCACCCACTTGTACTGCAGGACGGTTTTTATCTGAGCCGTCTGTTAGTTCTTCAGAAGCAAAAGTGGCTCCGTGAATGCCGTCGCGTCCTGTTTTAGCGCCAACGTACATGACCGGGTTACCTGTACCTTTTGCAATTCCTTTTTGAATGTCTTCATGATTAATCAATCCGACACACATCGCGTTCACTAATGGATTGCCATCGTAACATTCATCAAATTGAATTTCTCCGCCCACTGTTGGGATTCCGATACAGTTTCCGTATCCCGCAATTCCCGCAACAACTTCTTCAAACAAGTATTTTACTCGCGGCGTTGTTAATTCACCAAAGCGTAATGAGTTAAGTAAGGCAATTGGACGTGCGCCCATTGAAAAAACGTCACGAATAATGCCGCCAACTCCAGTAGCCGCTCCTTGATAAGGTTCAATAGCCGATGGGTGGTTATGCGATTCCATTTTGAAAACGACCGCTTGTCCGTCACCGATGTCGACAATCCCAGCACCTTCACCAGGTCCTTGAAGAACACGTTCACCTTTAGTCGGGAATTTCGCAAGAACGGGTTTCGAGTTTTTATACGAACAATGCTCAGACCACATAACTGAAAACAAACCTGTTTCCGTGTAGTTTGGCAATCTTCCTAAAATCGTTTCAACCATTTCAAATTCCGCGTCCGATAAGCCCATTTGTTGATATACTTTTTGTTCTTTTATTTGAGCAGCATTTGGTTCAAGCATGACTGACATGTGATTCCCTCCACTGTTTAACGATTGATCTAAATAAAGCCAAGCCATCTTTGCCGCCGATTAACTCTGATACTGCACGTTCAGGATGCGGCATCATGCCTAGCACGTTTCCGCGTTCGTTGATGATTCCTGCAATGTTGTTTCGACTGCCGTTAAAATCATCTGCATACGTAAAGACGATCTGATTGTTTTCTTTAAGGTGATTGTATGTCGCATCATCGCAATAATAATTGCCTTCTCCGTGAGCGATTGGAATTTGGATTTCTTCACCTTGTTCGTATTCATTTGTGAACAAGGTATTGTTGTTTTCTACTTTCAATCCAACAGTACGGCACATGAACTTCAAGTTTTTATTTCGTAAAAGAACGCCTGGCAAAAGGCCCGCTTCCGTTAAGATTTGGAAACCATTACAGATTCCAAGAACCGGCTTGCCTGCTTCAGCTGCTTTTCTTACTTCATCCATGACTCCAGAGAATTGAGCGATCGCGCCGCAGCGCAAGTAATCGCCGTATGAAAATCCGCCTGGTAGTAAAATCCCGTCATAGCTGCTCAAATCTTTTGAGTCATGCCATACGTATTCTGCTTCTTCACCTAATTCATCTTTGACCGCATGGTACATATCCAAATCACAATTCGAGCCTGGGAAAACAATTACTGCGAATTTCATTGCGAGACAACCTCCTCAATTTCATAACGGTAATCTTCAATTACAGTGTTTGCTAAAAGTCGATGACATAATTCATTTACTAAAGAATCTACATTGCGTTCGCTGTCTTCAATAACCAATTCTAGGTATTTGCCAATTCGTACATCTGCCACTTCATCATAGCCCATTTTATGAAGAGAGCCCATAACTGCAGAACCTTGTGGGTCCAATACACTTTCACGTAATGTTACGTATACTTTTACTTTTTTCATGAGTGTTGTCCTCCTAGACGAGTTAAAATGAGTTCGTACGCTTCTGTCAAATTCCCGAGATTGCGGCGGAATACGTCTTTATCAAGCTTTTGTTTTGTTTTCATATCCCAAAGCCGGCAAGTGTCCGGCGAAATTTCATCTGCCAATAAGATTTGACCATTTTCATCTCGGCCAAATTCAATTTTAAAATCAACAAGATCTACGCCAATTTCTTTAAAAAAGCCGATTAACACTCCATTAATTTCGCGTGCCTTTTGCTTGAGCACTGCCACTTCCTCTGCAGTTGCCAGCTTTAGCATATCAACATGATCATCTGTAATTAGTGGATCGCCCAATTCATCATCTTTCAAATAGAACTCCACAACCGGACGGCTAATGGCCACGCCTTCTTCAATGCCAAGACGTTTGGCCATGCTGCCCGCTGTGATGTTCCGGACCACTACTTCCAATGGAATGATGCTTACACTTTGCACCAATTGTTCGTGATCAGACAATTGCTTAACGAAATGAGACGCAATGCCTGCTTCCTGCAATTTTGTGAAAATCAGTGACGTGATTTTATTGTTCAAAATGCCTTTCCCGGTAATTTCTTCTTTTTTCTCACCGTTGAAAGCCGTTGCTGAATCTTTATATTCCACCCACAAAATTCCCTGTTCATCCGTTGCATACAGACGTTTTGCTTTTCCTTCGTACAATAGCTGACCTTTTTCCATTTTCAGAAGCCCCCGTTTAGTTTAATCCAAGTCGGTTGAAAATCATGTCTACTTGTTGCAAGTGGTGATTGTAATCAAAGCAATCATCCAACTCTTCTTTAGATAGTTTAGCTGTAATCGTGTCATTTGCTTCCACAATTTTGCGGAAATGCGTTTGGTTTTCCCAAGCTTCCATCGCACATGGCTGAACGGTATCGTAAGCTGCCTCGCGAGCCATCCCTTTATCGATCAATGCCAACAACACACGCTGTGAATAAATCAATCCGAGTGTTGAATCCATATTGCGTTTCATGTTTTCAGGGAACACCGTTAAGTTTTTCACGATATTACCGAAACGATTTAACATGTAGTTAAGCGCAATCGTTGCATCTGGTAAAATCACACGCTCTGCTGATGAATGCGAAATGTCGCGTTCGTGCCATAAAGATACGTTTTCGTAAGCTGTTAGCATGTATCCACGGATTAAACGTGCAAGACCCGTCATGTTTTCAGAACCAATTGGGTTGCGTTTATGCGGCATTGCAGAAGAACCTTTTTGACCTTTTGCGAAAAACTCTTCTACTTCGCGTGTTTCCGATTTTTGCAATCCGCGAATTTCTGTCGCAAATTTCTCAACAGATGAACCAATCAATGCGAGTACACTTAAATACTGTGCGTGACGATCGCGTTGCAATGTTTGTGTGGAAATAGGTGATGCTGCAAGACCTAACTCTTTGCAAACATATGCTTCAACAAATGGATCAATATTAGCGTACGTTCCAACTGCACCAGACATTTTGCCTGTTTCAATTGAAGCTGCTGCCGCTTCGAAACGTTCTAAGTTACGTTTCATTTCTTCGTGCCATAATGCAAGTTTCAAACCGAAAGTTGTTGGTTCTGCATGCACACCATGTGTACGGCCCATCATGACCGTCATTTTATGTTCTTTTGCTTTATTCGCAAGAATTCCGATAAAGTTTGTTAAGTCTTTACGGATAATGACGTTTGCTTGTTTTAACAAGTAAGACAATGCGGTATCAACAACGTCTGTTGAAGTTAAGCCGTAATGAACCCATTTGCGTTCTTCGCCAAGCGTTTCGGATACTGCTCTTGTGAAAGCAACTACATCATGACGTGTTTCTTCTTCAATTTCCAAAATGCGATCTACTGAAAAAGAAGCGTCTTTACGAATTTTGGCTACGTCTTCTTTTGGAATATCTCCAATTTCAGCCCAAGCCTCACATGCTAGGATTTCTACTTCTAGCCATGCATTGTACTTGTTTTCTTCTGTCCAAATTGCGCCCATTTCGGGTCTTGTGTAACGTGCGATCATAAATTAGTTCCTCCAATTATTCTGGCCAAATGCCAGATCTATCTATTTCACCTAAAGTTGCCTCTAAGTCTTCCGTTAATATCGTAACATGTCCCATCTTCCGTTTCTGCTTTGCTTCGTCTTTTCCATACAAATGAATCGACCAATTTGGAAATTGTGCTATTTTTGAAGCAAGTGGCGCGACATGCTCACCTAACACGTTGACCATTACTGCTTGAGACCAAAGGATTGGCTGTCTTAGTGGCCAGCCACAAATGGCACGGATATGTTGATGGAACTGCGATATGTTTGTCGCTTCGATTGAATAATGACCTGAATTATGAGGACGTGGCGCCAATTCATTGACGATAATGCCACCGTCTTCTAACACGAACATTTCAACGGCTAATGTGCCTACCATATTGAGATGAGTCGCAATTTTCTCAGCTGCTTTTTTCGCCTCATCTATTGTCTTTTTATCGATTCTTGCTGGAACAATCGTCTCATGCAAAATATGGTCTTTATGAATATTTTCACCAATCGGCAAAATAGCTGTTTCACCGTGTACGTTGCGTTGAATAATAACGGAAATTTCTTTTGTAAATTCTACAAAAGCTTCAGCAACACATTCGCCATTTGTGAATAATCTTTTGGCTAAAGAAAGTTCTTCTATAGAAGAAACAGTTTGTTGCCCCTTGCCGTCATACCCACCTCGTGCTGTTTTCACAACGAATGGAAATGACAATTGACTACTTTTTTCTTTTAACTCTTCAAACGTAGAAGCTGTAACATAATCTGCCACGACAGCACCAGCTTCAGAAATCGCTTGTTTTTCAACAATTCGATTTTGTGTCACACGAATCAATTCAGAACCTTGCGGCACATAAGCGATTTCTGCTAATTTTGATAGCCCTTCTACATCTATATTTTCAAACTCATAAGTAATGACGTCACTCACTTCAGCTAACTCTTCTAACGCATGCTGATCATTAAACGGTGCAACAATTTGGATATCCGCAACTTGACCTGTTGGTGAATCCATAGCTGGATCGAGAACAGCAATTTTAAATCCTGCTTCTTTTGCAGCAAGCGCCATCATGCGTCCTAATTGACCGCCGCCGATAATGCCAATCGTTTGTCCAGGTAATATGGTTTTTGTCATACCAAATCCCCCGAACTTTCTAGAACTGCTGCTGTGATGCGATCTCTTCTTTCCTGCAATGCTTGTGCTGCCTGCTCATCTACCGTCCCCAGTATTTGCGCTGCTAGTAACCCCGCATTTACAGCTCCAGCTTTGCCGATAGCGACAGTCGCCACTGGAACTCCGCCAGGCATCTGAACGATTGATAATAAGGAATCTAAGCCGTTTAACGCTTTTGATTGAACAGGTACACCGATAACTGGTAAAGTTGTTTTGGCTGCTACCATACCTGGCAAATGAGCAGCACCGCCTGCCCCTGCAATAATCACGTGCAATCCACGTTCACGTGCTTGTTCTGCATAGCTAAACATTAAATCCGGTGTCCGGTGTGCTGAAACCACTTTCTTCTCGTAGCTTAACCCCAGTTCATCTAATACATCACACGCATGCTTCATTGTTTCCCAATCACTCGTACTTCCCATAATGACGCCAATTCGCGGATTCATCGATTGCACTCTCCTTTTAAAAAATAAAAAGTCCTTAAGTAAACTGCTCACATTACGTGAAAAGCAGTTTACTTAAGGACTGTAAATGATACGAATTTTAAATGATGGCATAAAGAAGCACATCCTTCGCTTTACGACCAATAAGTTGCTTTCCCGCATAGTCCGGACATTTACGGTGTCCTGGTAGAGACGCAGAAGCCAATTCTTCTGCATATATGGGGTATCCTCACTTATCATAACAAGACGACGAAACTACGTCAATGATAAAGTCGAACAATAAGTTATACAATTATTTAATCGTTCGTCTTTATAAGGTCTGACTTATCTTTATTCTAGTTTATCTCCTTTAAACTTGACGATTTGCCTAATAGGTACTGGTTGGCCATTTACTTCCTGAAACAGAGGCTCCTCTTTTCGTCCAACTGCTGCGTAGCCTTCCGCTTTCATCCGATCCAGACATTCCGAAATAGATTCATGTTCTTCAACTTCAAACCACACTGTATTCTTACTCATTTAAATAAGTTACCCCTTTTCACTGACTTTACCCAAAATCCGCCATGAATTGTTTTAGGTTCATACGCAATAATAAAAGCTTTTGGATCGAGTTCTTGAATCGCTTTGTATAGCTTTAGTTCCATTTTTCGCGGAGTTAAAATTTGCATCGATTGCCGATCCCCGTCACGCCCATTGGTATTCCAATCCGTGACACCGTAGCCTTTTTCGCGAAGTTGCTTAGGCAAATACTCTCCGGCTTCACTCGTAATAACGTTTACCGTAATATAACCAAGAGCCATTTTTTCCTCGATTTTAGAACCGATAACAACCCCTGATCCATAACCTAATGCATAAGCAACCAAGTTTTGAATTTGATCAAGATTATCAAGAACCAATCCAAGTCCTACTATGTATATAACAACCTCTACCATACTAACGGCTGCTGCTAAATAGCGATAGCCTTTTAACGTCATAATCATTCGCAATGTGAAAAAAGTTACATACACAATATTGATCGAAAAAATTATTAGCACCATAATCCATGGGTTTATATCCAATCTCTACACCCCTCTGATTTTCATTAACAATTAATTTTCATACTATGTTAAAAATCTTAAGAATGCAAGAGAGAAAAGCCTTGTGTATTAAGTGTTTGTCTAATGCTTCATATTTTTCTACTCCAAACGTTAGCACATCAAATTGGCTATAGCGAGTAACTATCAATTGGCTCTTTGTAGAGATAATAGAATTTTTATAAAATTAGTTAGGTAACGTGGCGGTAGTCGGTACTAATAGTGTGTCTTCGACTAACTACTTACTTTATTCTAAAAAATCCTTGAAAGTCAATTTCTAAAGAAACTCTAAAGAGTTTCAGGCTGTCGAGAAACCCTCTCGACAGTCTTTTTTTGTTTATTTCGATACTTTTTTGATGTAAACTGAAAGAAAAAAGAAGGAGCGAAGTCCCATGATTGGTCCCGTCAAAAATCACCGTCATGAACAGGTCACCGTCTCAATTGATGAACTCGTGCCACACGACCATTTTCTTCGTACCGTTGATGCCCTCATTGATTTTTCTTTTATTGAACGGATTGCTTCGCCTTATTATTGTCCGGATAACGGCCGTCCCGCCATTCCGCCCATTACCTTATTCAAAATGATTTTCATCGGCTATTTTTATGGCGTTCGTTCAGAACGCCAACTGGAAAAAGAGATTCGGGATAACATCGCTTACCGATGGTTTTTGGGCTATTCCCTCGTCGACCGGATTCCAGATCACTCCACCATCAGTTTCAATCGGAAGGGCCGATTTGAAGACACGTCGGTCTTTGAAGAAATTTTCGACGAAACGGTTCGTCAGGCAAAAGCCCACGGCATGGTGAGTGGCCGCGTGCTTCTATCCGATTCCACGCATATCAAAGCGAATGCGAATAAGAACAAGTTTATCCGAAAAGCAAAGGCGGAAAAAGTGGTGAGCTACCTGGGGGAATTGGAAGAAGCGGTCGTAGCTGACCGGGAGGCCCATGGAAAAAAGCGCTGAAGCCGAAGGTGATTCGGCCCGTTGCCAAAACCAAACCGGCGATGACCCGCGAAAGCGTGACCGATCCAGATAGTGGGTTCCTCATGCGAAACCAGAAACCTCAAGGTTTTTTCTATCTCGACCACCGAACGGTGGATGCCAAATACAATTTCATCACGGATACGTACATCACGGCCGGCAATATGCACGACGCCGTTCCTTATTTGGACCGGCTCGCTGTACAAAAGAAGAAGTTTGCTTTTCCGGTGGAAGCCGTCGCCTTGGATGCCGGCTATTTTACCGGCCACATCTGTAAAACGTTAAACGAAGCCGGAACATTTGTGGTCATGGGCTACCGCCGTTTCAAAGGCGGTAACCCGAAAGTGCCGAAACGGTTATTTACGTATGTCCCTTCACTGGATGCGTATGCTTGCCCCATGGGCTGCAAGTTGTCCTACGCCACCACAGATCGAGAGGGATATCGGCAGTACAAAAGCCGGCCGGAGGATTGTGAACATTGTCCACTGCGCTCGGATTGTTTTTCCGCGAAAAGCAAGCAGCGCTCGATTTTCCGGCACATCTGGGAAGACGAAAAAGAAAAGGTGCGCGCCAACAAGCGCACCCCCAGCGGAAAAAAGCTATACAAGTTACGAAGCCAGACCATCGAACGGAGTTTCGCCGATGCGAAAGAACTCCATAGTTTCCGTTACGCAAGGCGACGAGGGCGCAAGTCTGTCCAAGAACAGGCTTATCTGACAGCCGCAGTGCAAAACATCAAAAAAATGACCCTTCTGCTTAGCAGAAGGGTCTAAAAACTTCACGTTCTTTTGTTTCTTGACCAATCCACTGAGAAGATAATCGATAAAACCTTAGTTTCTCAACAGGCTGAAACTCTAAAGAGTTTGATTTCCTGATTTAGTTGCTCGAAGTCTTTTAAATAAACTAACAGGTAAACAATCACTTTGATTTCGATTTACCGACGTTAGACCTAACTCTTTATATGCGATACCCAAACACCAATTCTTCGGTAAGCTTTACTACCTGTACAACACAAAATAACAATGCATAGAACTATGGCAAGTTACTATAGATAGATACAATAGCGTGTATTGTTTTCAAATTCACTCCAAAAGTTTCTTATAGAAGAACAGATTCCCGAACTTATCAGGTACTAAGATACTGCACAAAAACTTCCTAAGGACAAATAAGATGAAGTACTTGGTGACGCAGCTTCTCCTACTGCCAGCAGTTTCGGAAATGGTGGAACTTCCGCAGGAGTAGTACTCAACGCTTTCCAAAAAGAAAATATGATTATAAACAAATACAATCGGCCAGCATAACGTGTGCTCAAAATTCTTAACTCGCTCTTTTTAGTGCATTCCACTCCCCTTATCGCAGGGAAAAATCGTCTTTCATAGGTGCTTTATCACAGCGAAAGGCTCGGCATTAAGCTCCATGTAAGCTACGTGCCGTATCACGTGGTAGAAACACCGGTCTGATACACGATGGACCGATTAGCGAAAATTTGTCGACTCTCGGCTCATCCCGTTTCAAAACCCTATCTATTTCAACAGCAAATAAAATTTCGTTATCCAGACGAAAGAGAATGTCGTCTTATCGACCGCCTGCTGGAAAAAATGTATTGTCACACGCGACTTTACTTACCCGCTAAGCACGTCACAATCGCGCTCACTGAATCGGCATCGTCTCTTCTTTTCACCTGGCCTTGAAGAACATGAAATCCGGGTTTCACCAGTCTGTAACGTTTCGGTCAAAGCAATCGCTACCATGTGTAAAACGCGCTGGGGCCATCTAATCCTTTTCTCCTAAATCAAACAACACTTCTATGTACTAAAGCTTCTCAGTCAAACGTATAAGACACAAGCATCTAGCTGTTTGAGATACCGATTATGTGTCTTTGTGAAGTTGTATTCGTAAATTGTCAATTCAAGTCGAACATGGCAAGAAATTCATGAACACTTCAAAGGGCGTATTGTAATTCAATATTTTCCGGGGAACCTGGTGGAATACCAGTAGAAAGTTTGAGATCTCTTTTTAGGTCATGCGGCTAAAGTCGATGCCTTTTGGATACGTGCGCCGAATACCACCGTTACTCTTCTCATTCGTGCCACGCCGACCAGGAACACTCGAATCCGAGAAGTAAAACGGGATCTCTACGCTTTCTCCACATCGATCTAGCCGTGAAATTCCATGCCCCGGTCGACGGTAATGGGTTTCACCACTTTTTTTGGCAGGTTTTTCAACACATGGATGATGGCCTGTGTGGTTTCACTTGCCGTTTTCGCAGCTAACTTATAGTTCTTCTCAAAACGGGTGGTACGTTCCGTCAATGTGAGAATCTGGCTCTTGTGCGATTTGCCGATAACGCTATCGATTTCCCAATGTCCCACTTGGCTTCGAGGCGCCAAACGTACATGGATCTTTTTCAGACAAGGCAGCTTGCCTCGCGGTTCACCTCGTTACTCTTTAACTTTCTTTGCGGATTAGTATCTTTTGGGACAGGTTGAACAAGCCGAGAGTCCCGTACCGGTAATGCTCGAAACACGGATGGGAAAAGATTTTTGATGCATTTTCCAGTACCGTCCGACGAGGCATTCTGGTGACCAGTCGAGCTTTAGTTTGACAGATTATAATCGACATCTTCTTGATTGACCGATCGTCTATCACGTCTGGCCTTGTGATCAGCCTATACCAACAGAGCGTGGCAAAGCTTACAGCGTTTCACTTCATAGTGGAGAGTGCTTTTGCTTCGTTCTAGCTGTTTCGCTATATAGGACAGTAGTTTTTCTTTCAGGCAATAACACTCGATTCGCACACCTTCCCGTAATATCACAGGGGCATCGCTCATTTGGGAACACTCCTTTAGTTGATTCGCGTTAACTACGGTGTATCCACTTGAGCTATTTTTATTTTCTAAGTGTTTGACTGGCTACGATAATCTACAATTTTCTTTTAAGAAACTGTCCAAACACCAGTTTTGTCGCTTATCAGCTTCCGACGCATGCTGTTGACCGACAACTTTATATGTGATTTGACTGTAAATCCTTATGGCATTTTTGCACGAGCAGTTTGTATTCAATAGCACAACCCTCATGTATTACTTAATCAAAGTGCATGAAGATTTACTTCATTATTTTCTTCACACAAAAAAAGCCGTTACCGGAATCGGTAACGACTTTTTTTCATGTGCCCAGCGACGTCTTACTCTCACAGGGGGAAACCCCCAACTACCATCAGCGCAAAAGAGCTTAACTACCGTGTTCGGGATGGGAACGGGTGTGGCCTCTTTGCCATCATTACCAGACTGAATTTATTTTGAAAGACAAGTTTTATTATACCATTAGTACCGGTTTTTTCAAGCTTTTTTTACAAAAACTTTCTTATTCTTTCAAAACTGGATAAACGACAGGTGAAACAGGCAAGTTTTTCGCATACAGTATGTTGGTTAAGTCCTCGATCGATTAGTATTCGTCAGCTGCACGTATCGCTACGCTTCCACCTCGAACCTATCTACCTCATCGTCTTTGAGGGATCTTACTTGCTTGCGCAATGGGAAATCTCATCTTGAGGGGGGCTTCGTGCTTAGATGCTTTCAGCACTTATCCCGGCCACACATAGCTACCCAGCGATGCCCTTGGCAGAACAACTGGTACACCAGCGGTGTGTCCATCCCGGTCCTCTCGTACTAAGGACAGCTCCTCTCAAATTTCCTGCGCCCGCGACGGATAGGGACCGAACTGTCTCACGACGTTCTGAACCCAGCTCGCGTACCGCTTTAATGGGCGAACAGCCCAACCCTTGGGACCGACTACAGCCCCAGGATGCGATGAGCCGACATCGAGGTGCCAAACCTCCCCGTCGATGTGGACTCTTGGGGGAGATAAGCCTGTTATCCCCGGGGTAGCTTTTATCCGTTGAGCGATGGCCCTTCCATGCGGAACCACCGGATCACTAAGCCCGTCTTTCGACCCTGCTCGACCTGTACGTCTCGCAGTCAAGCTCCCTTCTGCCTTTACACTCTACGAATGATTTCCAACCATTCTGAGGGAACCTTTGGGCGCCTCCGTTACTCTTTAGGAGGCGACCGCCCCAGTCAAACTGCCCGCCTGACACTGTCTCCCAAGCCGATCAGGCTTGTGGGTTAGAATTTCAATACAACCAGGGTAGTATCCCACTGACGCCTCCTCCGAAGCTAGCGCTCCGGAATCTCAGGCTCCTACCTATCCTGTACAAGTTGCACCAAAATTCAATATCAGGCTACAGTAAAGCTCCACGGGGTCTTTCCGTCCTGTCGCGGGTAACCTGCATCTTCACAGGTACTATAATTTCACCGAGTCTCTCGTTGAGACAGTGCCCAGATCGTTACGCCTTTCGTGCGGGTCGGAACTTACCCGACAAGGAATTTCGCTACCTTAGGACCGTTATAGTTACGGCCGCCGTTTACTGGGGCTTCAATTCGCACCTTCGCTTGCGCTAAGCACTCCTCTTAACCTTCCAGCACCGGGCAGGCGTCAGCCCCTATACGTCACCTTACGGTTTTGCAGAGACCTGTGTTTTTGCTAAACAGTCGCCTGGGCCTATTCACTGCGGCTCTCTCGGGCTATTCACCCTACCAGAGCACCCCTTCTCCCGAAGTTACGGGGTCATTTTGCCGAGTTCCTTAACGAGAGTTCACTCGCTCACCTTAGAATTCTCTTCTCGCCTACCTGTGTCGGTTTGCGGTACGGGCACCTCCCGCCTCGCTAGAGGCTTTTCTTGGCAGTGTGAAATCAGGGACTCAAGGGTAAACCCTCTTGCCGTCACAGCTCAACGTATTAGAAATGGGATTTGCCTCATTTCACGCCTCACTGCTTGGACGTGCACAACCAACGGCACGCTCTCCTTATCCTTCTGCGTCCCCCATTGCTCAAACGGCGGGGAGGTGGTACAGGAATATCAACCTGTTGTCCATCGTCTACGCCTATCGGCCTCGACTTAGGTCCCGACTAACCCTGAGCGGACGAGCCTTCCTCAGGAAACCTTAGGCATTCGGTGGACGGGATTCTCACCCGTCTTTCGTTACTCATACCGGCATTCTCACTTCTAAGCGCTCCACCAGTCCTTCCGGTCTGACTTCAACGCCCTTAGAACGCTCTCCTACCACGGATCTCTAACGAGATCCATCCACAGCTTCGGTAATCCGTTTAGCCCCGGTACATTTTCGGCGCAGTGTCACTCGACCAGTGAGCTATTACGCACTCTTTAAATGATGGCTGCTTCTAAGCCAACATCCTGGTTGTCTAAGCAACGCCACATCCTTTTCCACTTAACGGATATTTGGGGACCTTAGCTGGTGGTCTGGGCTGTTTCCCTCTTGACTACGGATCTTATCACTCGCAGTCTGACTCCCAAGCATAAATCACTGGCATTCGGAGTTTGTCTGAATTCGGTAACCCGGGATGGGCCCCTAGTCCAAACAGTGCTCTACCTCCAGGATTCTCAATCTTGAGGCTAGCCCTAAAGCTATTTCGGAGAGAACCAGCTATCTCCAGGTTCGATTGGAATTTCTCCGCTACCCACACCTCATCCCCGCACTTTTCAACGTGCGTGGGTTCGGGCCTCCAGTAAGTGTTACCTTACCTTCACCCTGGACATGGGTAGATCACCTGGTTTCGGGTCTACAACTGCATACTCTGTCGCCCTATTCAGACTCGCTTTCGCTGCGGCTCCGCCTTCTCAGCTTAACCTTGCATGCAATCGTAACTCGCCGGTTCATTCTACAAAAGGCACGCCATCACCCATTAACGGGCTTTGACTACTTGTAGGCACACGGTTTCAGGATCTATTTCACTCCCCTTCCGGGGTGCTTTTCACCTTTCCCTCACGGTACTGGTTCACTATCGGTCACTAGGAAGTATTTAGCCTTGGGAGATGGTCCTCCCAGATTCCGACGGAATTTCACGTGTTCCGCCGTACTCAGGATCCACTCTGGAGGGATAGGGTTTTCGGCTACGGGGCTGTTACCCGCTGCGGCGGACCGTTCCAGGTCGCTTCGCCTAATCCTATCTTTTGTAACTCCGTATAGAGTGTCCTACAACCCCAAGAGGCAAGCCTCTTGGTTTGGGCTGATCCCGTTTCGCTCGCCGCTACTCAGGGAATCGCATTTGCTTTCTCTTCCTCCAGGTACTTAGATGTTTCAGTTCCCTGGGTCTGCCTTCTCATGTGCTATAGATTCACACATGGATACTACCCGATTAAAGGCAGTGGGTTCCCCCATTCGGAAATCTCCGGATCACAGCTCACTTACAGCTCCCCGAAGCATATCGGTGTTAGTGCCGTCCTTCTTCGGCTCCTAGTGCCAAGGCATCCACCGTGCGCCCTTTCTAACTTAACCACTGGTTAATTAAAAAGTTGTGACGAAATCGTCACGCGTACTTGAATTACTTGCATTTGTTTCAATGTCGTTTTATCCAGTTTTCAAAGAACAAGGTTGAAAGTCACAAAAAAAGGCGTTGCCGCCTGAAGGTGAACCTTCAAAACTGAACGCAAAACGTCAACCCCGAGCCAAGCTCGGTTCCGAATTTATCCTTAGAAAGGAGGTGATCCAGCCGCACCTTCCGATACGGCTACCTTGTTACGACTTCACCCCAATCATCTGTCCCACCTTCGGCGGCTGGCTCCACAAGGGTTACCTCACCGACTTCGGGTGTTACAAACTCTCGTGGTGTGACGGGCGGTGTGTACAAGGCCCGGGAACGTATTCACCGTGGCATGCTGATCCACGATTACTAGCGATTCCGGCTTCATGCAGGCGAGTTGCAGCCTGCAATCCGAACTGAGAACGGTTTTCTGGGATTGGCTTGCCCTCGCGGGGTTGCAGCCCTTTGTACCGTCCATTGTAGCACGTGTGTAGCCCAGGTCATAAGGGGCATGATGATTTGACGTCATCCCCACCTTCCTCCGGTTTGTCACCGGCAGTCACCTTAGAGTGCCCAACTGAATGCTGGCAACTAAGATCAAGGGTTGCGCTCGTTGCGGGACTTAACCCAACATCTCACGACACGAGCTGACGACAACCATGCACCACCTGTCACCACTGTCCCCGAAGGGAAAAGTGTATCTCTACACCGGTCAGTGGGATGTCAAGACCTGGTAAGGTTCTTCGCGTTGCTTCGAATTAAACCACATGCTCCACCGCTTGTGCGGGCCCCCGTCAATTCCTTTGAGTTTCAGCCTTGCGGCCGTACTCCCCAGGCGGAGTGCTTAATGCGTTAGCTGCAGCACTAAGGGGCGGAAACCCCCTAACACTTAGCACTCATCGTTTACGGCGTGGACTACCAGGGTATCTAATCCTGTTTGCTCCCCACGCTTTCGCGCCTCAGCGTCAGTTACAGACCAGAAAGTCGCCTTCGCCACTGGTGTTCCTCCACATCTCTACGCATTTCACCGCTACACATGGAATTCCACTTTCCTCTTCTGCACTCAAGTTCCCCAGTTTCCAATGACCCTCCACGGTTGAGCCGTGGGCTTTCACATCGGACTTAAAGAACCGCCTGCGCGCGCTTTACGCCCAATAATTCCGGACAACGCTTGCCACCTACGTATTACCGCGGCTGCTGGCACGTAGTTAGCCGTGGCTTTCTGGTGAGGTACCGTCAAGGTACCAGTAGTTACTTGGTACTTGTTCTTCCCTCACAACAGAGTTTTACGATCCGAAAACCTTCGTCACTCACGCGGCGTTGCTCCGTCAGACTTTCGTCCATTGCGGAAGATTCCCTACTGCTGCCTCCCGTAGGAGTCTGGGCCGTGTCTCAGTCCCAGTGTGGCCGATCACCCTCTCAGGTCGGCTACGCATCGTCGCCTTGGCAGGCCATTACCCCACCAACTAGCTAATGCGCCGCGGGCCCATCCTGCAGTGACAGCCGAAACCGTCTTTCCGTGCAGCCTCAGGAGAGGCCGCAAACTATTCGGTATTAGCACCGGTTTCCCGGAGTTATCCCGATCTGCAGGGCAGGTTGCCCACGTGTTACTCACCCGTCCGCCGCTAAACAATGGGAGCAAGCTCCCAAAGTTCCGCTCGACTTGCATGTATTAGGCACGCCGCCAGCGTTCGTCCTGAGCCAGGATCAAACTCTCCATTATAGAGTAGTGTTGATTGCTCAATACTGCTGGCGTATCGCCGTCCGAAGACGCACGATTCGCTTTGATCTGCGCAATGCTGATCAGTAAGTTATCGTCACGAACACCGAGAAGGAAAACAACTTTACTCTGATTGCCATAAGGCAACCTTCGCAAAAGCCGTTCTCGCACCGAAGTGCTCGTGACGTCTTTCGTTGACGTTTTGCTGTTCAGTTTTCAAGGTTCAGTTTGCCGCGCTCATTGGCGACTCAATTAATATAACACGGTTCCATATATAGAGTCAACACTTTCATGAAGTTTTTTTCACAACTTTATTATAACAGAAAACTCTTAATAATTAGATTACGAAATTGTTACAAATTTGAAAGGAGATCCTCTCTTTACATTGAAGACTACTCCTTATATTTAAGGTATTCCCACTGTTGGTCGTCAATTGAAATTTTTCTGTAAATAAGTCCTGACAAGACTGCTCCATTCCCGTTTCATAAGTTCTAATTCTTTCTAGCACAACCTAAAACAAGAGAAGGTTTTCGAGTTTCTTCTATAATAGTATATTGAATACAACTTTTAATTTCGCTAATACAAAAAGCATTGCACTCAAGAGGTCTTGAACAATGACTTTTGAGTGCAACCTTTTTAACTGTAACAGAGTAAGTTGATGTCTATTGCGATGGACATTTTTTGTTAGCCCTGCCTAAGCCGATTGCACCGCCTTCACGATACACTGTTCTTGCAGGAGTCACCGTCTTTATTGTCATCATCCCCCTGGGAATCTAAAAAAGTCCACTTCTGTAAAGGACAAAGCCGCTCTTAAAAATGACACGAGTACGCAAAATTAACCGATAAAGTGTGTTCGTGCCTATCAAGGGCAAGCGATCATTCCATAGAATTCACCTCTAGAACCTTCAAAAAGTACATATCGAGTTTGAGATTGTGGGATTGGTCCACACTCTTCTATAAGCAGCTGGCATCCCTTAGCTACTTGCTGCATTCTCGGCGACGATTCAAAAAACAGACGGAGAAAAAGAGTTGCTTTTTCTCCGTCTGTTTTATGTTTGAGACTTATGAGATAGCCCCTTTATAATTACACCAAGAAAATGAAGTAAAGAACGAAAATCACAAACAAGCCATACATGATTGGATGAACCTGCTTGCCTTTTCCTGCTACGACCATTGTAATTGGATAGAAGATAAATCCAATCGCGATGCCTGTTGCAATACTATAACCAAGTGGCATAGCTATCATCGTTAAGAATGCCGGAACAGCGATTTCAAATTTCGTCCAATCTATTTTTCCTAAAGCTGAAACCATTAACACCCCAACAATAATCAAAGCTGGAGCTGTCACAGCACTAGTGATGACTTCGAGTACCGGATAGAAGAGAATCGAAATGAGGAACAGCAGTCCCGTGACTACGGCTGAAAATCCAGAGCGTGCTCCAGCTGCAACTCCTGCAGTCGACTCGATATAGGAAGTCGTTGTTGACGTTCCGAAGATTGCTCCACTGACCGTCGCAATTGAATCTGCCAATAATGCTTTGCTTGCTCTCGGGAGTTTGTTGTCTTTCATCAAACCTGCCTGATTGGCAACAGCTACTAGTGTTCCGGCTGTATCAAAAAAGTCGACGAATAAAAATGTTAATACGATAACAAGGAATTGAATATTCAACAATGAACCAAAATCGTTAATGATTGGATCAATCGCAACACCGAAAGTCGGTGCCATGCTCGGAACATTAAGATCAATAATCGCGCTTGGCAAATTAACTACACCAAAAATCATACCGACAACTGCTGCAATTAAAATCCCAAAAAAGATTCCGCCTTGAACACCACGGACCATGAAGATGACAGTAATAATTAAACCAAAAATAGCCAGTAGTGCTGAGCTATCTGATAGATCACCTAATCCGACTAAAGTAGCCGGATTATCGACAATAATATTAGCGTTTTGCAATCCGATAAAAGTTATATAAAGTCCGATTCCTGCTCCAACCGCATATTTTAATTCAGCAGGTATCGAGTTGATGATGAGTTCACGAAGACCTGTTAACGTAAGAAGAATAAAAATAAGACCTGAAAACAAAACTCCTGTTAAGGCCGTTTGCCATGGAATTCCGTAAGTCAGGATAACTGTGTAAGCAAAAAATGCATTTAACCCCATTCCTGGAGCAAGTGCGATTGGATATCTCGCCAGTATTCCCATCATTAAACATCCGACAGCTGCAGCCAGAGCGGTTGCCATAAATACAGCTCCGTAATCCATGCGTAGTGCATCATCAAAATCCGGAACCGATTCCAGCGTTAAAGTTAACGGATTGACGACTAAGATATAAGCCATCGCTAAAAATGTTGTTAAGCCGCCGATAATTTCCCGACGGTAATTTGTTCCCAGTTCTTCAAACTGAAAATATTTTTTCATATTGATTCCTCCGAATGCCTGTGCATAATTTCTACAAAAGAAAAACGCATACAGCAGTTTGCCGTATGCGTTCGATTTACCCCTTCAACAGAAGTGAAGGGCATCCTACTCAACTAGGAGCGGATTAAAATCGTAGTCGAGTCATTTACGGTGACTCGGTAGAAACTTTCGGGCCATATTCCCGACATTATACGACAAGCTTATTTGATTTCTATCGTAATATATCATGTATAAAATCATTAAACAATACCAAACACGAACATTTATAAAGAATAAATGAAAAAAGTTCGTAAAAAAGGTGTCAGCTAGTTTAGCTGACACCTCAAAAAAATTATTCCCACTCAATTGTTGCAGGTGGCTTACTCGTAATGTCATACAATACACGGTTAATGTGATCGACTTCATTGACTAAACGGACACTGATTTTCTCTAAAACATCCCATGGAATGCGAGCCCAGTCAGATGTCATGCCGTCAATTGACGTTACTGCACGGATACCGATTGCGTAATCATATGTGCGGGCATCGCCCATTACACCTACACTGCGAAGGTCCGGCAGAACAGTGAAGTATTGCCAAATATCACGATCAAGACCCGCTTTTTTGATTTCATCACGCAAGATCCAGTCAGACTCGCGAACGATCTCCAACTTTTCTTCTGTAACTGCTCCCATAATACGTATTCCTAATCCTGGGCCTGGGAATGGCTGGCGCCAAACGATTTCGTCTGGCATACCAAGTTCAGCTCCAAGTACGCGCACTTCGTCTTTGAACAATGTGTTCAATGGCTCAATCAATTTAAACTGCATGTCATCTGGCAATCCACCAACATTGTGGTGAGATTTAATAGTTTGTGCCGTTGTTGTGCCACTTTCAATAATGTCCGTGTAAAGCGTTCCTTGTGCAAGGAAATCCATACCTTCTAATTTTGAAGCTTCGTCATCGAATACATAGATAAATTCGTTGCCGATAATTTTACGTTTCTTCTCTGGATCTGTAACACCTTCAAGTTTGCTCATGAAACGATCGCGCGCATCGATTTTGATCACGTTCATATTGAAACCATCAGCAAAAGTCTTCATGACACTTTCCGCTTCTCCTTTACGAAGAAGGCCATGGTCGACGAACATACAAGTCAATTGGTCGCCAATTGCTCTATGAATCAGTACAGCGACTACCGATGAATCTACTCCACCGCTAAGTGCACAAAGTACTTTTTTGTCGCCAACTTCTTCACGAATTTTTTCGATTTCCAACTCAATGTAGTTTTCCATCGACCAGTCATCCTTCATGCCACAAACATCATAGACGAATTTGCGAAGCAAATCGTTGCCATGCATTGTATGGCGGACTTCTGGGTGGAATTGAACACCGTAGAATCCGCGACTTTCGTCAGCCATCGAAGCAATTGGGCAACTAGCACTTGTTCCAATAACATCAAAACCTGGAGGTGCAGCCGTAACTAAGTCACCATGGCTCATCCAAACAATTTGCTCTTCAGGAAGACCATTGAAAATTTTACTTTCCTTAGTCAGCTTTAATTCTGCTTTGCCGTACTCTCGGTTTTGCGCTTTTTCTACATTGCCTTTAAGGTGCAACGCCATTAATTGCATACCGTAGCAAATCCCTAAAATCGGCAAGCCCATTTCAAAAATAGCATCATCGATTGAAAATGCATTGTCGTCATAAACGGAGTTTGGTCCACCTGAGAAAATAATCCCTGTAGCATTCATGTCTTTGATTTCTTCAGCAGTAACTGTATGTGGATGAAGCTCGCTGTATACACCGATTTCGCGGATGCGACGAGTAATCAACTGATTGTATTGACTTCCAAAATCCAAAACGACGATTTTTTTCTGTTCTTTCAACATTGGACTAACTGGCAAAACCTTCACCTCTTCTATTTAATTTAGGTTTCAAAATAACAAAAGAACGCGAAAATTGGACCTCGCGTTCTTCTGCTCTACATCAAAAAGGCGAATGCACATGTCAAAAAGCATGCGTCATCCACCTTCATAGTCAAGTCATTTCCGGGGACTTGGTAGAGACATCCGATCCATATTACCGGACATATATGAGGGCACCTGTAATTTATAATTTAATCAATTGTACAAGTTAAAGCTTGTAAAATCAACCGCTTGTCCGATTGATTAAGTTTTCCCAACTTTCCCTCAACTCATGCCAGTCAATGGATTCACTATCATTGCCGTAAATCATCCGCTCATAGGCCTCGGTTAATTCCGTCATTTCTTTCGTGCCGAAAAACGCATCGATATATGCTGCATAAGATTTTAATGTTTGTCCAGGTCTCTTATTAATGCCATACAATTCCAATTGCTTTAATAACCGCAGATAAGCCTTTTCAAAACGTTCGGGTCTATCTCCGCTCATTCGGTAATAAGCAACTAATAACTTTGGCATCCATTTATGACGGATTTTGAAAAGAATCGCTGCAAGTAGAACCGTCCCCACAATCGTCCAGACAAGTTTCCACCGATTCATAGAAATAAAATCAGTCAATCGATCCCAAAAAGACGGCCCAGAAACTACAGTGGTCTCTTCGGCTTCTGCGGTATCGGGTTTTTCAGCTAACGGTTGTTCTTGCTGATCAGGCTGTTCGGGGTCTGTTGCATCTAGCTCCAAGTCGAAGTCGATAGATGAAGATCCTGTAAACCCAATTGTTGGTTCGAACAACATCCAACCAACTCCTGGCATATAAGCTTCAACCCATGAATGTGCATTATTGTTTGTTACTTGGTAAACGTTGGTGTCTCCTCCCGAGTTGATGAGTTCTCCTTCGTTAAATCCTTTGACCCAACGAGCTGGAATATCAAGAGAACGGAGCATTACCACCATCGAGGTTGAAAAATTATCGCAATACCCTCTTTTTGTTTCAAATAAAAATTGATCTACATAGTCTTGGTCCGCTTCAGGAACCGGAATGTCTGTTTGACTGTATTCAAATCCAGCAGTACTGAAATATCGTTCTATGGCACGTGCTTGATCATAAACTGATTCAGTACCGTCTGTAATTTCAACAGCTAAATCTCGGACACGTTCCGGCAACTCGTCCGGCAATTGTAAAAACCGGTCGAACTCGATAGGCAATTCAGCTAAGTCGACTTGGCTTGTCTCCCTCAATGCCGTCAAACTAAAATTCGGTTCGTTAAAGGATACTTCGTATGCCTTAGGTTCGAATTTTTCACCGTTTCGGTAAGTCTCAAAACGTTGATCTGCTGTACTGTATTGATAGTTCGGTGACTCTTCCATTGAAAAAGATTTTGTTCCATAGGGATATAGCACAAACGGGAACTCTTGCTCCATCGCCAATTGAGCTGATTCGAGCTCTTCTGCGGGAACAAAATCAGTATCAACCGTATCGCTGTTTCCATAAACAACAGATTCCCCTATATTTCCTGTCAATTCCCATCCCTTTGTTGTATATATGTCTTTCGATTCGACTTTCCAATATTGACCTTCTGATACTTCGGCACGAAAAACAGCGGTATCGTCTCCGACAAAAGATCCGCCTAGTCGTGAATCATCTACTCCGTAGCCAATTCTACCAATGGTTCCTCCACTACCAGCCCCACCTTGGCCAGAAAAGGTGGTGAGAAATGGCACAGGATCCGGCCAAACTGGATCTGCTTTGGGCAAATATAACGCCAGTGCTGTCGAAGCCGCTACCAGCAACACGAGGGGTACAGCAAACAAAGCCATTTTATCCGTACGTTCTAAAATACGATGCCCTTCCATCCAGCGTACCAAATACAATAGACCCGCAAGAAGAAGTCCAATGACCATAATTCGAACAATCGCCGTTTCTCCTGAATACGGACTAAAGGTATCCAGCACAGCGATAAAAATAACTGTTAATAGATAGAACAAGAAAATACTTAACCTAACACTAACCCAGTAATGGATTAAGTAAATAGCCATCCACAACAAAACAAAAAACAAGACCGTTCGGAAAACATCTGTCGTTTGCTCCCAGTTCTGACTCGTTAAAGCTGAGAAATTCAAACCGACATCAGTTTGAAGAAACGCAATGGCATCAGCTGTAAAAAACACGTGACCGGTATAGACATAGACAACGAACCATAAAATATAAAGAATTTTTATCGGTCCGGAAAACCACCATGGAACCCGCAGAAAAGCCATCAACAACCCAACAGCAATAAAAATCAAAAACAGCGCTTTATGTCCTGTTTCGGTTAATACAATAACTGGCGTCAGCCATTCGGCTAGCATGAAAAAAACCAGTACATATAAAATAGCCATAAAGACTTTATTCTTTCTTATGGAAGTCATTGGCGGCTCACCTCCGTAAATACTGTTGCAAAGTTTTCAGGACTTACACGTTTAACAACAAATCCTTTTGAGCGAGCATATTGATGTACCTTTTCTTCCTCTGCCAGCAAATTCTCGCCTTTAGTTGCGACAACTAAACACATGCAATTGCTCAAATTTTTAGCGTTCTTCCGAATAGACTGAACCATATCCATCGAGAGTTGACTCGTGACATATAGTAAACTCGATGTATTCATCTGCTGCAACTCACGACCGATCGCTTGGTCAACTGGTTTATCCAAATCATCTTGCACTTTCGCCAAATGATACATAACTCGCTGCAAGTGCTCTTCGGTTTGAACTAAAGGGAAATGATTACGGTTTCGACCCACTGATAGATAAGCTACGCTCGAATTTGCGCGTACGATCGATTGCAAAATAGAAGCAACTAATTCTACTTGAAGTTCAAATTTCTCGGAATTTCTTCGATCGTCTAGCAAAAAAAGTTCTTGCGACTGGCGATCCTCAAATTCTTTCGTCCGCAATGTTTGCGTTCGCGCATAGGATTTCCAATGAATCCATGATACACGGTCTCCGGGTTGATAATCACGAAGTCCACTAGTCATGGTCGTGTCTTTTACTAATGTGAAAGGGGCAGCCATCGTTCCCTGATCGTAACGTGACTCCATCGGCCGATAAACGATATCCACTGTATTCGGATATACTAAAATTGTTTGCTGAACTGGCAATAATACAGTCTTTTTTACCCACCCAAAAAAATCAGCAACTTCTAGGTGAATACCTTCTAGCACATGTTCCCCTCTTGGCATTTGATCAATAACATATGTCCAAGAAGAGACTTTTCGAAATCCTGGAACTACCATCTTTTGATGTTGCCCTGCCATTTGCTTGTTGAGAGAAGGAGAGTGGGTTTGTTCACTGGCAACAGTATAAAGTAGCGGAAAAGGAATTTTCCGGTAAATAGTGGCGGTAGCAGAAAAACTTCCGCCTTTTCTGACCTGAGTCGTGTGAATTTCTCTCGAAGCGACAATGTGTTGTATGGGATATAATGCCAGTAACACCGAATAAATAGTAAACGGCAGAGACATATAAAAAATAAACCAGCTGACAAAGCCTCCTTGAAACATAGCAAAGGCGAAAGTTAAAAAAAGAATCAGCACTACTGAAGTCAAACGTCCCCATAAACCAATATTTTTTTTCATTCGGCTCATTGACCGACAAGCCTTTGAACAGGTACATGGGTTTTTGCCAATATTCGTTCTGTGATCTCTTCTGCAGTAATACCATCATAACGAGCCTCCGAACGCAACATAATTCGGTGACCGAAAACGAATTTCGCCAAATACTGGACGTCGTCTGGCGTTACATAATCTCGTCCTTTCAATAATGCGTAAGCCTGTGAGGCTTTCATCAATGCAATCGACCCTCGCGGACTCACGCCTAAATAGACATAAGCGTCTTGACGAGTTTGTCTAGACAAATCGACAATATAGCTGCGTATTGTTTCATCCACTTTGATCAATTTCGCTTGCTCTTGAAGCTCCAAAAGTTCGCTCAATGAAATGACCGAAGTTAACTCTTCGATTGGCGCCGCAGCGCGTGCTCGATTTAATACTTCCATTTCTTCTTTCGGTGTAGGATAGCCCATTTTAATTTTCAATAAAAACCGATCAAGCTGTGCTTCAGGTAACGGATAGGTGCCTTCATATTCGATGGGATTTTGCGTAGCCATCACAAAGAATGGTTTAGGAATTTGCATTGTTACTCCATCAATTGTGACGGAAGCTTCTTCCATCGCTTCAAGAAGAGAGGACTGTGTTTTCGGAGAAGTTCGGTTTATTTCATCAGCCAATATAATATTGCCCATAATTGGCCCTGCTCGAAAATGAAATTCCATGTCTTTCGGATTATAAATCGACACACCAATCACGTCCGATGGCAATAAGTCAGGCGTAAATTGGATTCGTTTAAAATCGGCGCCTACTGATTTTGCTAATGCTCGGACAAGCATCGTTTTACCGACACCCGGTACGTCTTCTAGTAAAACATGACCATGAGACAGCATGGCCACGATACTCAATTCAGCAATATCGCGTTTGCCGATAATAACTTTTTCGATATTGTCTATTACTCTTTCCAATAGTTGTTTGGCATCCATCTATAGGTTCCTCCAATATAAATCAAAAATGTTTGAATTATCGCAATCTTATCGTAATCATAACGAAAAACAAGTGATAACTCAACTGCATAAGATCTTTTCCCACGATTTCCCTAAAATAAAAAGCAGGAATCCCTTAAGGTTTCCTGCTTTTTATTATTTATTTCCAGAAATCATCGAAAATAGTAATCGGCAAATGACGTTTATGCTGCGTTCTCAAGTAATGGCCTTCTAACTTTTCCTGCGCATCTAGCGGAATTTTCTTACCTTCCAAATAATCATCGATCAATTCATAAGTCACTCCCAAAGCCACTTCGTCAGGGAGCGCTGGTTTATCGTCTTCTAAATCTGCGGTCGGAATTTTCATGTACAGGTGTTCAGGACAACCAAGTTCTTGCAACATTGCTCGTCCTTGTCGTTTGTTTAAGCCAAATAATGGCGTTAAATCAGCAGCACCGTCGCCAAATTTTGTGTAAAACCCAGTTATTGCTTCTGCTGCATGATCTGTTCCGAGCACGGCTGCACTGTGCATCGCTGCCGCTGAGTATTGGGCTTTCATTCGTTCACGGGCTTTTTCGTTGCCTTTGGCAAAGTCAGTCAACATAATGCCGGCGTTTTCTAAAGCACGTTCACTGGCATCAACTGCTTCTTTTATATTGATGGTATACAGTTTAGTCGGTTGAATAAACTCCAAAGCGTCTTGTGCTTCGTGTTCGTCTACCTGCACACCATATGGCAAGCGCATGGCATAAAAACCGTATTTAACGTCAGTTGATTCTTCATTTAACTGATTGACTGCTAGTTGTGCTAGCTTACCGAGCAGGGTAGAATCCTGTCCGCCAGAAATACCTAAGATATATCCTTTCAAGAATGGATGATGCTTTAAATACTCTTTTAAAAATACTACAATCTGTTCAATCTTTTGTTGCGGTTGAATCAGAGGCTCTACTTTTAACTCATCAATAATTCGCTGTTGCAAAGTAGACATTAAACTCCTCCTTCCTCTTCAATAAAGTCATGAACTGCTTCCCGTACTTCTTGAATATTTTTCATTTTATTGTTCCAGCATTTCTGACTTAAGTCGACTGGGTACTCTTCAGGATTTAATGACCGTTTGTATTCATCCCACAATAAATCCATATTTTTAAGTCCATAGCTTTGCATTTCCTGCACACTTGGATTGTCATAAATGATTTCACCATTTTCAACAACTTTTTGATGGATATTGATTGCATCGAAATTCGTCACAAACTTTGATACGAAGGTATGAACCGGATGGAACATTTTTAAACGTTCTTGAGAAGCCGGATCTTCGTCGTGCATAGCAATATAATCGCCTTCAGATTTACCATTTTCTCTATCAATAATTCGGTAAACTTTTTTCAGGCCCGGCGTCGTAACTTTCTCAGCGTTTCCGGAAATTTTAATGGTATCTTCCATTTCACCACTGTCGTTTTCAATAGCTACTAATTTATAAACAGCTCCTAATGCTGGCTGATCGTATGCCGTGATTAGCTTTGTCCCAATACCCCATGTATCTACTCGAGCACCCTGTGCCTTTAAATTCAATATCGTGTATTCATCGAGATCATTTGAAACTACAACTTCTGTATCCGTGAAGCCTGCAGCATCTAGCATTTTCCGCGCTTCTTTCGATAAGAAAGCGATATCTCCACTATCTAAGCGTATTCCTTGGAAGTTGATTTTATCGCCTAATTCTTGCGCTACCTTTATGGCAATAGGCAGTCCAGATTTCAAGGTATCGTATGTATCAACTAAAAACACACAGTTTTTGTGACGTTTAGCATATGCATGAAATGCAGCATATTCATCCTTGTATGCTTGCACCATTGAATGAGCGTGCGTACCTGCTACTGGAATACCGAATTTTTTTCCAGCTCGTGCGTTGCTAGTCGCTTCAAGTCCACCGATATACGCAGCTCGAGAACCCCAAATTGCAGCGTCCATTTCTTGGGCACGTCTTGTTCCAAATTCCATGACCCGTTCTTTTTTTACGATTTGTTTAATGCGACTGGCTTTCGTGGCAATTAAGGTTTGGTAATTAACGATATTCAATAGTGCAGTTTCAATTAATTGCGCTTCTACGAGAGGAGCCTCGACACGGATCAACGCTTCATTTTGAAAGACTAGTTCGCCTTCTACTACCGAGTAAACATCTCCGGTAAATCGGACGGTACGTAAATATTCGATAAAATCTTCCTTGTAGCCGAGTTCTTCTTGAAGATAATTCAAATCACTTTCTGTAAATTTAAAGTTTTTCAAGTAATCCAAAACACGTTCCAATCCAGCGAACAGTGCATAACCGTTGCCGAAAGGCAGTTTGCGGAAAAATAATTCAAATACCGCTTTTCGTTCATGCATCCCATCTGCCCAATAAGTCTCCGACATATTGATTTGATATAAATCTGTATGTAGCGCCAAACTGTCATCCGCATAATGCTTATCCATAAGATTCTCCTTCTTCCACCATCAGTAATGCTTCCAATTATACA
The DNA here is from genome assembly GCF_002009235.1 of Planococcus faecalis. Classification (NCBI taxonomy): domain Bacteria; kingdom Bacillati; phylum Bacillota; class Bacilli; order Caryophanales; family Caryophanaceae; genus Planococcus; species Planococcus faecalis. The sequence goes on along the minus strand of NZ_CP019401.1, from coordinate 916,879 downwards.
CCAATAATCCACAGACAAAAATAAAAGTCATTCATATGTAGAGAACTAATGCTACTTTTTTTCTAACCCCTTCAAATCAACACTTTTTTTGCAAAAATCTGTAATCTCACATTTCAATCTTCTAGTTAATCTATCGACTACAAATGTATATGCTTTTTCTACACAATTGACAAAAAGTATATGACTACCCACAATTAATCATATGCCTTGACACTTTTCACCAAACATGAGATACTTATTTGGTTAACAAAAAGGTAACTGGTAAATTTTGATAATCTGGCATTCTACGATAATGTTTTTGAGAATACTTATTCACACTGGAGCGATTTAAGGATCGCAAGGACGTAAAAGAAGGTAGGGTTTACGTTGCTTAGGTTAGAAAGCACCCAGTGGAACAATGACCGCGGTACTGAAAGTAATACTTTCAATGGAAATGATTCCCCAGTAACATGGGTTGAAAAATTGAGTCAAAACAAATTATGGTTACCTTAAACAAACAAAGGGATGTCCTCTACTTGAGGGCATCCCTTTTCCAATTCTTTAGCTGTTAATATTTGAGCGCTACATTTTTTAAAATGGTGTAATTGCGCAAAGCTTCAAGTCCTTTTTCACGTCCAAATCCACTTTTTTTATATCCTCCAAACGGCATCTGTACTCCACCACCCGCTCCATAATTATTAATGAATACTTGTCCCGCACGAATTTTACTGGCTACTCGATGTGCTCTAGCCCCATCTTTTGTCCAAACTCCTGTCACAAGTCCGTAATCTGTGCCATTGGCTAAGTCAATTGCTTGTTGTTCCGTTTCAAATGAAAAAGCCGTAACCACGGGTCCAAAAATTTCTTCTTGAGCAACGTAGCTGTCTGGTGACAGTCCATCAATCACAGTGGGTTGAAAAAAGTAACCATCTTCGAGTCCAACCGTCTTCTGTCGTTCACCTCCTATTAAAAATGTGGCACCTTCTTTTTTAGCTATATCCATAAATTCAAGGATACGCGTAAATTGTTTTTCATTTAAAATTGGGCCAAGATCCAAATCATCTAATCCTTTGCCAATTTGAATTGTTTTCATTTTTTCTACTACCTTTGCTAAAAACTCTTGCTTGATGGTTTGTTGAACCAAAAGACGAGATCCCGCTGAGCAGGTTTGCCCGGCATTTTGAATAATCGACCGAACAACCCAATCCACCGCTTCTTCTTGATCGCAATCATCAAAAACAATATTCGGCGATTTTCCGCCAAGTTCTAGCGTAACTGGCTTAACATTTTTCGCTGCTCCCGTCATGACAGCAGAACCTGTTTGAACAGAGCCGGTAAAAGTAATATGATCCACATCTGGATGTTCAGAAATTGCGGACCCCGCTTCAAAGCCATAGCCTGTCACCAGATTAAACACACCTTTGGGCAGGTCCGTTTGATCAAAAATTTCAGCTAATTTGATCGCAGTTAACGGTGTGTCTTCTGCTGGTTTTGCAACGACCGTGTTGCCTGTTGCAATCGCTGCGGCTGTTGAACGAGAAATGATTTGTAATGGATAATTCCATGGAATGATATGTGCCGTTACGCCAATCGGCTCGCGCAGTGTGTAATCTAAAATCCCAGGTTGAACGGGTATGGTTTCGCCGAAAATTTTATCCGCCATTCCAGCGTAATACTCAAAATAGAGAGCAGAAGCCTCCACATCTTTACGTGCCTGTGTCAGTGGTTTTCCCGTATCAAGTGTTTCTAACAAGGCGATTTCTTCTATGTCTGCGCGTAAAGCACAGGCTACTTTATGTAAAATTCGTCCTCTTTCAATTGGTGGAAACAACTGCCATTCTTCGGACTCGAACCTTGTGCGAGCCGCTTGAACCGCGGCATCCACATCTTCTTTTTTGCCTCTTGGTACTTCTGCTAGTATTTCGCCAGTTGCCGGATTTTTTGTTTCAAATCGCTCTTCGGTTAGACTATCTAGCCATTTCCCATTTACATACATTTGCTGTTTTTTCACTTTCCTGTTCCCCTTCTCTGTTAGATTCCACGTCCTCCGTCAACGTTTACTACGCTGCCCGTCATCATTTTTGCTAAATCAGAACTGAGGTATAGCACACAGTTCGCAATTGCTTCAGGTGTAATCAATTCACCTAATGGTACACTTTTGCGGAATACACGCTCTTTTGTATCTCCTTCATCACTGCCGGATGCTGTAAATTCACCAAGCATCTTCGTATCGGCTGGACCTGGATTGATGGCATTTACTCTTATGTTGTAAGGAGCTAGTTCAATGGCCAACGCTTTTGTCAAAGAAATCGTTGCACCTTTGGAAGCTACATAAGCATTCAAACCCGGACGCGGCCGGTCTACGGAAACAGAAGCAATGTTAATAATCGATCCACTTTTTTGCTGTTTCATATATGGAACGGTCGCGCGTGAAGTTAAAAAAACCGCCGTTGAATTAATTGCCATAATGCGTTCCCAATCTTTTAAAGACACTTTTTCAATATCTGTCGCTGCCTGTGCAATTCCGGCAACGTTTGCCAAGACATCAATCTGCCCAAATGTTTCAGCCGTTTTTTTCACCGCATCTTCCACACTTTGTTCGTCTGTTAAGTCTCCTTGAATAACTAGTAACTGCTGCGGATATTGAGTCTTTAATTCATTAAGACCGTCTAAGTCGAGATCGATTGCCGCTACTTTTGTGCCATGTGTTAAAAATTGTTCGACAACTACTTTACCCATTCCACCGCCGGCACCCGTAATGATTGCTACTTTATTTTCTAGATTCATCTATCTTTCTCCCTCTTTGGTCAGCAAATGATAGACTTTTTCTGCAATTGCTGATCCGACTTGTTGCGTTGTGGCAATACCACCTAAATCCGGTGTCAGCACTTTGCCTTCTTGAATTACTTGTTCGATGGCGCTTACAATTGCAGTCGATAAATCTGCACGTCCTAAATGATCCAACATTAATGCAGCTGACCAAATTTGCGCAATCGGATTGGCAATTCTTTTGCCCGCAATATCTGGTGCCGAACCATGTATTGCTTCGAACATAGAAGGGAAATTACGTTCTGGATTGATATTGCCTGACGGGGATACACCTAGCCCTCCGACTAAGGCGGCTCCGAGGTCTGTCAAAATATCCCCAAATAAATTGGATGCAACAACCACTTCAAACGATTCTGGTCGCATGACGAAATACGCAGCCAAGGCATCAATAAAATTGCTTTCAAGTTCAATATCCTCGTAATCTTTCGCGACCACTTCCACGACTTCGTCCCATAGCTTCATTGAATGGATGATAGCGTTGGATTTTGTCGCACTCGTCACTTTCGATTTGTTGTTTTTTCGAGCATATTCAAATGCGTATTTTGCAATTCGCTCGACGCCTTGTTTGGTGATCACGGTGTTTTGAATGGCCATCTCTTGCGACTGTTGCTGGTATAAGCGACCGCCGATATTCGAGTATTCACCTTCTGCATTTTCACGGAATACCATGAAATCAATTGGTAAATCATTTTTCAAAGGAGATTCAATACCGGCCAATCGTTTAATTGGTCGCATGTTGACGTACTGTTGAAATTTTTTGCGAATCGGCATGATTAGTTCCCATATAGTAATTTCATCTGGCACCCGTTTGTCTCCAACAGCACCGAACAAAATAGCATCAAAGTTCTTTAACTGATCTAGTCCATCCGCAGGCATCATGTGCCCATGTTCCAAGTAATATTCACTGCCCCACTCGAATTGCTGAAAATCAATGTTAAAAGTAGGGTCTTGTCGCTTAAGAGATTCTAATACTTTGATAGCTTCTTTTGTAACATCTGGTCCAATTCCGTCTCCAGGAAGGACCGCTATCTTATAAGTTGTCATATATTCTCCTCCAATTGCTTACTCTCCAAGAAGGAATAAACTAATTCCTGGAATAAATGAAATAATAAGTACATCGACAATCATCACCAGGATGAATGGAATAATCGCTTTCAACAAACTTTCAAACTTTGTTCCAGCGATATTTGCAGCTACAAATAAATTGAGTCCAACTGGCGGTGTAATAAATCCGATTCCTAAGTTAACAATCATAATAATTCCGAAATGCACCAAATCGATTCCAAGTGCACTAGCAATGGGTACGAGAATTGGCGTCAAAATAATGATTGCCGCAGAAGTTTCCAAGAAAACTCCGCAAATCAATAGTAAAAGATTGATGATCAATAATGCGATAATCCAATTATCCGTCACGCTAAGCATTAACTCAGTCAACTCAGCCGGAATCCGCTGTCGCGTTAAGTAATAGCCAAATACTGAAGCACCCGCAATGATGAACATAATCACTGCTGTTACTACAACAGAAGAAGAAAAAATACTTGCCAAGTCTGGCAGCTTAATTTCTCTATACACAAAAATCCCTACAAACAAGCCGTAAACAACTGCCACAACAGCAGCTTCTGTTGGCGTAAAAATTCCTCCATAAATTCCGCCCAATATAATAACAGGCATCATCAATGCGAGAAATGCATCTAAAAATGCTTTGAAAAAGTCTTTAAAACCGAACTTTTCGCCGCCCCCGTATCCTTCCTTTAAAGAAATCAAATACACCAGTAAAATCAATGACACCATTACAAACAAGCCCGGCACAATTCCTGCGATGAATAATTCACTAACGGAAACACCTGCCGCTACTCCGTACAGAACGAGTGGCACACTCGGCGGAATCATAATTCCAATTGTCCCTCCAGCCGCTTGAATAGCAGTCGCAAAGCTTTTGTCATAGCCTTTATTGACCATCGCAGGAATCATCAACGCTCCTACTGCCGCTGTTGTTGCAGCTGCTGAACCTGAAATAGCTGCAAAAAACGCACAGGCAACAATCGAAACGATTCCGAGTCCTCCTCGAACACGACCAAAAATAACATTGGCTAGGTGAATCAGCCTGCGAGAAATCCCGCCACTTTCCATTAATTTACCGGCAAGAATAAAAAAGGGAATTGCCATAAGTGGGAAGGAGTCCACCGAATTGAACATTCGTTGGATAATCACGATCAATGAAACGTTTCCATCAATAAAGAAAACGAGTGTTGAAGCCAGTCCAAGTCCCACAGCAATTGGAACATTTATTAAAAATAAAACGATTAATAAACCAAATAACACCAACGCCATCTTTAGACACCCCCGCTTTTAAAGTCTTTTGAAAACTGCGAGGTCATGTTAATAATCAAAATTACACCACTTACTGGAATGATCATGTAGATCATCCCCATCGGAATCCGTAAAACTGGCGAGGTTTGAGACATGCCTTGCATCGCTAAATCATAGCCTTCAACTACCATTAACAAGAAAAATAGCAAACTTGCAAACGTGGCGATAGTGTAGAATACCTTGCGTACAGGAACTGCAAATAATTTCACAAAAAACTCCATTCCGATATGCGCCTTTGATGACATAGCATACGATGCCCCTAAAAACGTTAGCCAAATCAAACTATAGCGCGCTAACTCCTCAGTCCAAGCAAGAGGCGAGTTGAGGATAAAACGGAAAATTACTTGAAGAAAAACGACGGTGACCAATAATGCCATAATTAGATTCAATACATGCTTAATGCCAACGTTCATATAACCGATCCATTTATTCATCGTCATGCCTCCGATATAAAAAAGAGAGAAAGGATTCTCTCTTTTTTGAGTTAATTATTTTTTTACTGAGCATCCAGAATTTCATTTAATAGATCTTGATACTCAATTGTTTCGTAAACTGGCTTTACAGCTTCCTGGAATGGCGCTGTATCAATATCTTCTATTATTTCCATGCCATTGTCTTTCAATGTTTGAATCGATTCTTTTTCCATTTCTACGATTAATTCACGCTCTCTTGCGCCTGCTTTTTGTCCTTCTTCCACAACAATGTCACGCAAATCTTCTGGCAATTCATCGTATGTTTGCTGACTCATCATATAGATGGCTACAGAATAAACGTGACCTGTTAAACTCATGTATTTCTGGTTCGCATCATACAAACTAAACTGGTCAGCAACAATTGCTGGGTTTTCCTGAGCATCTACTACACCTTGTTGCAATGCTGTAATTGCTTCTGTCCAAGCCATTGGAGTCGGTTGTGCACCAAGTGCTTCAAAAGCAGCTAAATGAATTTCATTTTCCTGCGTTCTGATTTTCAACCCTTTCAAGTCTTCCGGTGTTTCGATTGGACGTTTTGCATTGGTAATGTGACGGTAACCATTTTCTCCCCAAGACAAACCTATTATACCATTTTCTTCCATTTTAGCGAATAATTCATCTCCTATATCACCTTCTAGAATTTCTACTGCCGATTCCCGGTCTTTAAATAAGAATGGTACATCTAAAACACCTAACTCCGGCACAAAGTTCGTAACAGGAGCAGTTGAAGATACCACCAAATCGACAGTTCCAAGACCCATACCTTCTGTCAATTCTCGCTCAGCTCCAATTTCACTGTTTGCGAAAACTTCAATCGTTACTTGACCGTCTGTCCGTTCTTCAACAGCATCAGCCATTTCCAAAAGTCCCAGATGGTACGGATGATCATCCGGCAACGAATGCCCTGCCTGCAAAACAAATTTTTCTTCTGAGTCTTTTCCTCCTGATGAAGAATCACTATCAGAATCACCGCATGCCGTTAAAGCCAATGTACTTGCCAACATTATTGAAACAAATCCAAATTTCTTCTTTGCCATCTTTGTTTCCCCCTTTTTTCATCTTGCTCTAGCGCTTTAATAGATTCTACTTTTACAATAAAAGAAATTGTCTATAAAAAGACAAAATATTCCGTTTTTTATATTTTATAAAAATTTAGCGGGATGCAGTATCCCGCTGAATTCTGTTTATACTTGTTCAAGCAAGCGAAAATGCGCAGTGGATGCAGAACGTACTAATGCAGTGACCTACCTTACTTATCGATTCAAATAATCGGTTACTGCTCCTTGAGAAGAGCAAGATACATTATGCGCATATTTGCCAAGTACGCCTTTTTTATGAAGTGGCGGTGCTACCCAGTGTTTGCGACGTTCTTCTAGTTCTGTTTCGGATACTTCCATCGAAATTTCCTGCAAGTCAGAATCGATCGTAACAATGTCTCCTTCTTCTAGCAAGGCGATTGGTCCGCCAACTTGTGCTTCTGGTGCAATATGTCCAACTACGAGGCCGTGGGTTCCGCCTGAGAAACGTCCATCAGTTAATAACGCTACAGATGCATCCATACCTTTCCCAACAAGAATTGCCGAAATTGACAACATTTCTGGCATGCCTGGTCCACCTTTTGGTCCCACGTAACGAATAACTAGCACATCGCCTTCGTTTATTTCATTTGCCATTACAGCTTCTGTTGCTTCTTTTTCTGTATTGTAAACGCGAGCTGGGCCCGTATGACGTTTTACTTTCACGCCCGAAACTTTTGCTACGGCCCCACTTGGAGAAAGGTTTCCTTTCAAGACGATTAAAGGCCCATCTTTACGTTTTGGCTGTTCAAAAGGCATGATGACTTTTTGACCTTCCTTAAGAGCTGGTGCTTCCTGCAGATTTTCTGCTACCGTTTTACCCGTAACCGTCATGCAATCTCCGTGAATATAACCTCCCTCAAGCAACATTTTCATCACAGCTTGAACGCCACCGACCTCGTGCAAATCCTGCATGACGTATTTGCCGCTCGGCTTCAAATCAGCCAAATGGGGTACCCTTTGTTGTAGGCGATTAAAGTCGTCAATTGTTAAGTCTACTTCGGCTGCATGAGCAATCGCCAATAAATGAAGAACCGCATTTGTCGATCCGCCAAGTGCCATGACAACGGTAATCGCATTTTCAAAGGCTTTTTTTGTCATAATATCTTTCGGATATATATCCAGTTCTAAAAGATTATGTACTGCTGCTCCAGCCTTTTCGCAATCAGCTAATTTCGCTGCTGATACTGCCGGATTAGAAGAACTTCCTGGTAAACTCATTCCCATTGCTTCAGCAGCAGATGCCATCGTGTTCGCTGTATACATGCCGCCACACGATCCAGCTCCTGGGCAAGCCCCACATTCAATACTGCGAAGTGTATTGTCGTTGATGTCGCCGTTATTATGCTGACCTACACCTTCAAACACTGAAACAATATCAATATCTTGTCCGTTATGGCGTCCTGGAGCAATGGTTCCTCCGTAAACAAAAACAGCTGGAACTTCAGAGTTCGCAATCGCAATCAAACAGCCGGGAATATTTTTATCACAGCCCCCAATTGCGACTAACCCATCCAAGCTTTCTGCTCCTACGACTGTTTCAATTGAATCGGCAATCACATCTCGGCTGGAAAGAGAATACTTCATGCCTTCTGTTCCCATTGAAATTCCATCAGAAACAGTAATTGTATTAAAAATAAACGGGACGCCTCCAGCATCTCTAGCACCTTTTTTCGCGCTAATCGCTAAGTCGTCAATATGTATGTTACACGGTGTCACTTCACTCCACGTACTAGCGACGCCAATCATCGGCTTTTTAAAATCTTCGTCTGTTACACCTACTGAACGAAGCATCGCTCGGTTAGGTGCTTTCATGGCTCCATCAAAAACCTTACTGTTGATGCGCAAATCCTTTTTCATAATTATCCAATCCTTTCTTTTCTATTTATTATAGAACACATTTATCAGAATTCAATGAATAAAAAAATAATAGTTAGATATTTTTTTATTTGTCTAACAAGTCACAAATGTATCCGTTTTCATGTTATTATAACGTACTCACTCTTGATGTATGCAATATATAGCTTTATAATTACCATGTCTACAATAACTTTTTAGACATTGAACTGCAGATTTTTTTACATGCCTCTTCACGCACTTGTCATTTTACCTTTTCTAAGACCTTGAACACCGGTCGGAATTCTGAGTAACAGGAGATGGTCTTTTGTTGATTCGCGAAGCCAAAAAAAATGAGTTTTTTTTACTAAAAAAACAACGACTTGCTTCCTATAAAATTCACAAAGAAAAACTATCATCAAAACAATGGGCTATGCTAGAAACTCATTTATCTTCTGACATTAACCACCAGCCAGGCGTTGAAGTGTTTGTTGCAGAAATGGATGGGCAAATTGTTGGGAGTGTAGCCTTATTTCCTGCTGACTCCAAATCCTACGCAGGAACTTCCCAAGCAGTTGAATGTCCTGAGATTAGAATGTTGGCTGTCAATCCCGATTTCCGTTCCCATGGAATCGGCAAGTTGTTGGTCGAACATTGCATTGATATTTCTAAAATTCGCAAACAAAAATTCATTGGTCTATATACTGGCTGTTTCATGAAGCACGCCATTGCACTTTATGAAAAAATGGGATTTGAGCGAATTTCTTCACTTGATTTTTCACCTTTAGATGACGGAATTTTCGTTAAAGCTTTCCGTTTTTATTTATAAACCAACAAAACAAGCCACAAAGCTATCTTGAAACGATGGCTTTGTGGCTTAGTAACTTCAGTAAATTTCTTTTTTCAAAAAGTAAACACAGGCTTCGTATGGCTGTAATACGCCTTTTTCACGCTTGTCATAGTTACTTAGAAGAAGTTCCGCATCGTAAGGGGTATTCCACGTACAGACATGTTCACTTAGATTTGAAGCAATGAGCATTTTTGTGTATTGATCTTCACGGATGTAGGCGTATACATCTGGACATCCAGAATCCGCTAAATCGGTCGTCCCATAAATCAGAACCTTCCAGTTTTGGCGTAAATGAATCATTTTTTTATAGTAGGCCCAAATAGATTTCGGGTCATCTTTTTGAGCCTCTACATTCAACCATTTGTAATTTGGGTTTACTGAAAGCCACGGCGTAACTGTAGAAAATCCAGCAAACTTCTGATTGCTCCATTGCATCGGTGTCCGAGCATGATCTCGGCTAATTTTCTTAATAATTTCCATTACTGCTTCGTGAGACAGTCCTTCTTGTCGCTTATACCGATAGATGTTTTTTGTTTCGATGTCTTCGTACATGTCAATATCATCAAAGGGTGCGTTGGTCATCCCAATTTCTTGACCTTGGTAGATAAAAGGCGTGCCCTGCATGAAAAAGTACATACAAGCTAGTGCTGTAGCGCTTTCGAACCAATAATCTTGGTCATTTCCCCAAATAGAAACTGTTCTTGGGCGATCATGATTTTCCACATAAAGAGAATTCCACGCAATGCCATATGTTGCTTTTTGCCAACGGTCTAAAACCTCTCGTAATCCCTCTACGTTTAATCCGCTATTCAAACCACCACTGGCCGCTTTTATCGCTTCTAGTTGGAAAATCATATTGAACTTCCCTTCTTGCTCACCGATCCATAGCCCCATATTTTGTGATGTGACGCTATTCGCTTCGCCTATCGTGACAATATCATTATTCGAAAAAACGCGATCTCGCAGCTCTGCCAATATGTCCTGTAACCCTTCTACGTCAGTAAATCTTTCCCAAGCAGGAACATAAGGAGAAGATTGAGAAGGAGGCATGTCCCGATAATCTTTTTTCAGATGATTACTGGCATCTACGCGGAAGCCATCCACTCCTTTAGCTAGCCACCAATGGCTCATCTCGTATATGGCATTACGCATAGCTTTATTTTCCCAGTTTAAATCTACTTGGTTTTTAGTGTAAATATGCAAATAGTATTGCGCTGTCTTGGGATCAAATGTCCAGGCCGGCCCTCCGAAAATACTTTCCCAATTAGTTTGCTGATCACGCCATACGTACCAATCACGCTTTGGATTATCTTTAGAGGAACGGGATTCTATAAACCACGGGTGCTGATCACTCGTGTGGTTCACTACTAAATCAAGAATAAGTCTCATTCCTCTTTTATGCACTTCCTCTAGCAAGCGATCAAAATCTGCCATCGTCCCCATCTCTTCCATAATCGCTTGGTAATCACTAACGTCATACCCGTTATCAATATTTGGAGATTGGTAAATCGGGCAGATCCAGATGATGGTAATGCCCAGTTCATCCAAATAATCTAGTTTTGCTGTTATGCCATTTAAATCGCCCATGCCATCGCCATTCGAATCGTTGAAGCTCCTTGGATAAATTTGATAGACGACTGCTTCTTTCCACCATACTTCCTTCAACGTCATCTCCCTCTTCCCGATACTAGAATGTGCTGTTGTTAAACCGACTTTCTAAATCTAGTTGAGCATACTTACAGGCTGCCATTGAAATTATGGAATGATTTATTATTGGTTTATATTCAATATTCTGATGAAAATCCCTGCAATTAAAATTTGGTTTTGGCTCGTAGCCTTCTTATATACAAAAAGCCACCAACAATAGATGTCGGTGGCTTTTTTCTTTTACTCAGCTTTATAGTTTTCAAATACCTTGGTTGCAAATCCAGCAACATAATCACTGCCACCGTTTTCTTCAATTGATTCAATCATCATCGCTAAAATAAAATCCGGGCTTTCGGAATCATAAGCAACAAAAAAGCCATTTTCTTGTCCTTCTTCTCCAATCGCACCTTTCAACTCAGCTGTACCGGTTTTGCCAGCAATCTTGACCGTTTTACTGTTTGCCGATTGTGCATAGCCATCTACGACGACATTACGCATCCCAGTGCGGAGAACTTTTGCATTTTCTGCGCTAAGCAATCCTTCTTTCCAAACTTGGCTTTTTTCTTCATCCATAAACAATAACGGTTTGTACATCGTACCGTCCGTTAAGAAGGGCTCATACATAGAAGCCAGGTGAAGGATATTCGTCAGCATTTGACCTTGACCAAATGATGTATCGGCCAACTGTCCTTGTGACCCGAGTGTACCTTCATTTGAAATTTGAGACGATTGCAATTCTAAAGCAAAGGGAATTTCTTCTCCGAAACCAAAGCGCTGCAAACCAGAAACAAATGCTTGATTGCCCATTTCAAGTGCTTGTCGTGCAAAGTAAATATTGTCGGAATAGACTAACGCTGTATTCAAATCAACTGGATTCGGTGCTTCTGGATGAAGACGAGTAACTCGGTAATCTCCCCAGGAACCGTCTTTTTGCCAGGTTGCTCCATCAATCTGTAACCCAACTGATGGTTCTAGTGTTCCTGCTTCCATTCCGATTGCTGCCGTTATAGGCTTGATTGTTGACCCCGGTGCATAGGCTGCACCAAAACGATTGAATAACGGATTTAACGGATCTTCACTTAGTTCTTTAAAGCGATCCTCGCTAATCCCTAGCATGTATTCGTTTGGATTGTACGCTGGTGAACTGACCAATACTAAAGTTTCTCCTGTTTTTGGATTGACCGCAGCACTTGTGCCAGCTTCGCCTTCCATCGCTTCATAAGTGGATTTTTGCAATTCGGCATCAATCGTTAGCACAACGGTTTCTCCATCTTTTGCGGGAGTTTCAGCGATCGTTAACTCTTCTCCTGTATCGCCTTGTTTTTTAATCAGAATTTTTAGACCATTTTCGCCACGAAGACGTTCTTCAAGCGTTTGCTCAAGTCCTCTTCTACCAATCAAGTCCGTAGACGTATACCCTTGGTCTTTAAGTTCTTCTAATTTTTCGGCAGTCATTGGTCCGATATAACCGCTTAAATGGCCAAGAGCTTCTCCATATGGATATTCGCGCATAGTTGTTTCTTGATAAGTTGCTCCTGGAACAGCTTTTACTTTCTCCAGTAATTGCGTGTTGTCTTTAGCTACTTTTGATATGGGCACGAACTGATTTTCTTGAACCCAACTTTGGTTTAATTTTTCGTCTATAGATGCTACTGACACTCCCAAAACTGTGGCTAGTTCTTTTTTAGCAGATGCATCTTTGAAGTTTTCAGGAACCACACCCACGTTATAGCCTGTTCCATTAATGGCAATTGGTTGTTCATTGCGATCTAAAATTTCACCGCGCTTTGCACGTGTTGCCGAGACACGAACTTCGTCTCCTGTTGCCAATTGCTCAAAGATAAAAGAAGGATCCCATTCAATAAACCAATCTTCTTTGTCTTCTGCTGTTTCATACAACAAAGTCATATTTTTTTCAAACTCGATTGGTCCAGCCATCGTATCCATCTTCACCTGTACCGGAAAATCTGCAGGTTTTTCAGTATCCCAGTTTTCATCTTTCGAGGGCTTGGTATAAGTCACTTCAATATTTTCAATTGCCAAGTCTGTATACAGTTTTTGCTGTCGTTCGACAAAATCTTCTGAAGCATAAGCTTCTTTCGTGCCTTGGTTTAAATACGTACTGTACATTTCTGAGAACTCTTCCTTGTTCCAATGCCCTATGTATTCCTTCAGCCTTTCTTCAGGTGACGCTTTTGGTTGACAACCTGCAAGAAAAACCAAGAAAGCCAGTGCTAGAATGACTGCTAATTTCTTAGTCACATGATAACCCCCAATTGTTTTCTTCATTTTACCAAAAAAAAACAATAAGTTAAAAGAATAAAAGCTCTAGAGTAAAAATGACTCGAAGAATCGCTTTTTTCTTGCTAACTTTTAGCGTTAAATTTATCTTGTGATCAGCGTAATGGATTTCTGTTTTTTTGCTTATTGCATTAGCTGGCTGCGCAATTGCCGCTTTAAATATGGTAAACTGATAAACAAATGATAGGAGGATGAATATGGTTGAACTTACATTTTCAGAGTCAATTGGAGCAGGTTTAACACTTGAAAAAAGAGCGCATTTAAAACAGATTCACGAAAACCTTTACAACAAAAAAGGGAAAGGCTCTGACTTTCTTGGGTGGCTAGACTGGCCGAGCAAACTCGATGAAGAGTTTTTGAAGAAAGTTGAAAAAACAGCAGTGGAAATTCAGAATAAGGCAGATGTATTAGTAGTGATTGGTATTGGCGGATCTTATTTAGGCGCTAAAGCTGTGTTGTCCGCACTCGCTCCTTATTTCAGTAAAGAATCAGGACTCGAAGTGGTTTTTGCAGGTCACCAAGTTAGCGGTGAGTATTTAAAGCAATTGCTTGCTCATCTTGATGGCAAACGCATAATGGTCAATGTGATCTCCAAATCAGGGAAAACAACAGAGCCTGCTATCGCTTTTCGCTTCCTAAAAGACTATATGGAAAAGCGCTACGGCCAAGAAGCAGCAGAGCGAATTATTGTAACGACTGATGCTGAAAAAGGTGCTTTATTAACACTTGCTGAAGAAAATGGTTATAAACGTTTTGTCGTTCCTGCTGACGTAGGCGGACGCTATTCTGTTTTCACTGCTGTTGGACTTGTTCCGATTGCCGCTGCGGGTTATTCCATACGCGAGTTGATGGCTGGAGCTGCAAATGCAGAAGAACTTTACAACAATACGAACTTTGATGACAATGCAGCAGCACAATATGCAGCAGTTCGTCACCAGCTTTATGTAGAAGGCTATACGACAGAAGTAATGGCAACATTCGAACCGAAACTATCGTTCGTTCAGGAATGGTGGAAGCAATTGTTTGGCGAAAGTGAAGGCAAAGAAGGCAAAGGTATTTTCCCGGCATCTGTTTCCTTTACAACCGACTTGCATTCGATGGGACAGTATATCCAAGATGGCAAACGCAATTTGTTTGAAACTTTCTTACTCGTTCAAGAAGCAAACGAAGACTTGTCGATTGTTGAAGCTGAAAATGACGACGATGAATTGAATTATATGGCGGGACTTTCTTTACAGGAGTTTAATCACGTCGCGTACAAAGGAACATCAAGTGCTCACTTAGACGGTGGTGTACCGCAGCTTAGTTTAACGATTTCTAAAATCGATGAATACCATCTAGGTCATTTATTGTATTTCTATATGCTTTCATGTGCCTACAGTGCATATATGCTCGATATTAACCCATTTGACCAGCCGGGCGTAGAAGACTACAAGAATAATATCTTTAAGTTATTAAATAAACCAGGATTTTAAAATTATAGCAAAAAGCTGACTTGTAACGAGTCAGCTTTTTTTGATTGTATTTTTCTCCTTTTAAATGAGTTAACCATAAAAATAAATAAGTTGACTTAAATAAATCATCTCTTTATACTCAATTTATATGAAAAAAGTAGGAGGAAATATAATGACCACAACGACGACTAGATCGGCTAATCACTCCCGCACTCTGCAATTGGTACATATCGCGTTATTTTCTGCCTTAATGGCCATTGGCGCAAATATTGCTTCGTTTCTGATTATCGGTGGCGTACCAATTACGCTTCAAACTTTCTTTGCAATTTTAGCAGGCATTCTTCTTGGTAGTCGCATGGGTGCCGTTTCTATGATTGTTTATGCATTTATCGGTCTTGCAGGCGTCCCTGTTTTCGCAAAATTTTCTGGTGGCATGGACACGTTGATTAGTCCAACTTTTGGATTTATTGTGTCTTATGTTTTTACCGCTTATTTAGCTGGACTCATTGCTGAAAAATGGTCTACTAAAAAAGGATTTGTTATTGCGGCACTCGTCGGCATGACGGTCAATTATTTGTTTGGTACCAACTGGATGTATGCAGCCTACAAATTATGGTTTGCAGCGCCTGAAGGCTTTACGTATAAAATGGCTTGGGCTTGGATGGCTGTACCGCTTCCAAAAGATTTAATCCTCGCTGTACTTGCCGGTTTGTTCGGTTATCGTTTAAAACCTATTATTCAAAAATACCTTTAAAAAAACCCGAATGCCTCGGTGGCATTCGGGTTTTGGTTTTATTATCTGCGGCGTGGTTGTTTGAATGGAGCTGCTTTCCATTGCTCTTCTAACCATTTTTCGAAATCTTCGCCTTTGTCGCCTTTATACGTATCGTAAATATCGCTACGCATTTTTTGCAACTTTTCTTTAAATTCTTCATAGCTATGCCCTACTGGCAAACTTTTTTTGATTCGCACAAGTACTTTAGAAGTGTCTTTGATCAAATCAAATTTCTTACGCTCTGGCATATGAACGTTTTCACCAAAGTTTTTAAGTTGTTCATAAGCAGCTTCTTGTACTTGATAAACAGAATCGTGATTCATGCGATGTGTCAAAAGGTCGATTGTTGGCTCGCTCTTCCAGTTACCAAGCTCTTCAACCGCAGCCAAACGCTCTTTCCAGTTAGCCTGCCGGTTCGCCGCTTTTTTCAATTCGTCGTAATTCGGTGGTAAATTCGTCGGTTTGTTATCAGAGTTGCTGTTCGTTTGTGTCAAAATTTCATTCTCCTTTGTTTATGTCCCTTTGCGGGAAATAACGTAATGCTCTCCGTTGGCGGAACAAGTTCCTACCAGTATACCATCATCTAGAGCAAAAGGAAAAAAGTCGATTATTCATACTACAGTTTAAGTAAACTCTTTAATAGCGCCAATTAAACGATCTACCTCTTCTTCTGTACTATATGGAGCAAGACCTGCACGCACCCAGCCACCACTGTCATTGACGCCTAGAACCTCACCAAGTGTCGATGCGTAGAAATGACCTGCGGCAACAAAAATACTATGGTCTTCAGCTAGCTTTTTGCAAATTTCTCCTGGTTCAACACCAGCAACTTGGAAAGCGACTGTCGGCGTTTTGGGTACATTTGCTGCAGCTTGTGTAACTATCACACCTTCAATAGCTGATAAGCCTTCCCGCAATCGATTTGCCAAACTGTTTTCGTAACTTTCAATATGCGCCACACCACTCAAAATACGCGCTCTTCGCGTTTCGCCTTCTCCAAAACCTGCAAAAAACTCAATAGCTGGGCGAATTCCGGCAATGCCTTCATGATTTTGCGTACCGGTTTCTAGCTTATCTGGGTAATAACTTGGAGAAGTGGTCAATTTGTACGGCTCCAAATCTTTGAAAATTTCCTCTTTGATTGCAGCGATGCCGATATGCGGTCCAAAGAACTTGTAAGCTGAGCATAATAAAATATCAATTTCCATGTCGTCTCTGTCCATCGGTACATGTGGTGCAGCATGAACAGCATCAGCTATTAATAGGGCTCCAACCTTTTTTGCTCGTTCCGCAAACGGTTTAAGATCGACGATTGTGCCAATCGCGTTAGATGCCATCCCAATAGCGACAATTTTTGTCTTTTCATTGATGAGTTCGTTTAATTCTGTCAAATCGAGTGTTTTTGTTTCAGTATCAACTTTGACCCAGCGAACCGTTAATCCTCGATCTTCTGCCATCATGATCCACGGATCGACATTGGCACGATGATCCATTTCAGTGACCACAATTTCGTCACCTGCTTTGAATTTTTTACCGAGTGCGTTGGCGATGGCAATCGTTAATGTTGTCATGTTCGCTCCAAACGCTATTTCCTTGGCTTGGACATTTAGAAAGTCTGCGACCGCAAGTCTTGCTTCTGAAATCACTTCTTCTGTTTCCCAACTAGATGGAAAAGCACCGTGGAGATTACCTCCGCCTCTTTCCATATAACGAGCGATTGCTTGAATCGCTGAACTGACAACTTGCGATCCGCCTGGACCATCAAAATAAGCAACCGCTCTCCCGTTATAAGTTCTCGTTAAAGCCGGAAATTGTTCACGTACTTTAGCAATTGGATAATTCGTTGTTGTGGCTATTTTCATGGCTTGCAGCTCCTTTTCGAGTAAGGTACTGTTACCGTATTCAATTTTCGAACGCAATTCCCTTTATTTTTTAATGTTTTTGAAAATACTGTCCGATTGGGAGCAAATACTGTCCAGTTCACGCTAAATACTTGCCAAACCCGATTTCAACCAAAAAACGCCGCTTATCGCGACGTTTAAACAGCTTTTTGACAGACGACGATTTCCCGCAAGAACAACCCTTTTTTAGCAATACAGCGGTCAGTGATGGCAAATCCCGCTTCTTTGATCATATGATCCATTGTCTCGATCGTGACGACCACTAACTTTTCAGTAATCGGATATGCAGCTTTTAAAATCCCTAATTGGTCTGCGGGCGTTGCGTGTGTGTATAGGTTATACGGCATATCAATGATGGCCACGTCATAAATAGCTTCGACTTCCGCAATCGGGCCTAGTGCTACTTCACCAGTCAATCCAAAATGAGCGATATTTTCTCTAGATCCATCGACAACTAGCGGATTCATATCACGCCCAACAATGTCGATTCCCATTGATAGTGCTTCCACTAAAACTGTACCAATACCACAACACGGATCAATGGCTTTGATACCTTCTGGTTGTGGTACGGCAATATTAGCAACTGCGCGAGCAACGCGCGTACTTAATGCCGTTGAATATTCGCGCGGTTTTTTCATATGCTTAAACCAAACAGGCTCGCTTTGAAGATAGCGCCCGAGATACCAGCGACCTTCAAAAGGAATCAACCCAAATGTTACATCTGGATGATGGACGTCTGCTTCACCGGTAATAGCGGAACCAATTTCTCGCTCAATGTTTCGTTTACCTGAATAATCAACTTGGTCCTGCTCAGTCAAGCCATTGATTTTCAAAAAAATGACCTTGAATGTTAACTGGTCCATATCTACTTCTGCTGATTGTCTCAAAATTTCTTGCAAGCTATCACCTTCAAGCAATACTTCAACTCGTTCTTTAATAAACGGGCTCCGACTCGGATCGATTGCGACTCCGCTTTTGATAATTTTGCTACTGGTGTCTTTTTCGAAAAAAGATCGCATTTCTAATTGACATAAATTTTTTTCATCATTTGTATAAGCATACGTGTAGATGTAATCGCCTGTTGCAGTTAATTGTTTCAATTCATCCCGTCCTTATCTGCCCTTTTGTTCAGGACAACATCTCCTAAGTATAGCAGAATTCTTCAGAAGTTAGTCGACTTGCAGGTCATAATTTGCTTCAATGACTCGAATGATTCCCGTGATCATTTCATTATATGGAGTTGGTATGCCGTGGTATTTGCCAAGTTTGGATACAGCGCCATTGATCGCGTCAATTTCTGTTTTTCGCTTATGTAGAATATCCATTAACATAGAAGATTTATTGGTGGCAATTTCTTCGTTGCCCATTTTTATGCACTTGGCGATTGTCTGTTGTGCGTCTACAGAAACACCTTCCGCTTTAGCTACCTGCAGTGCTTCTGTTATGATACGTTCGAGCAACTGTTGTCCTTCATTTGTATGGAGAATATCACCATTTCTCAAGCGCGTTACTGCCGTCAATGAATTAAAAGCAACGTTAACAAACAGTTTATTCCAAATAACGGTTTGAACATCTTCTGCTAACTCCGTTTCCAGACCGGAGCAATTCAACGCTTCGATGAATCCTCCTATTTTCTTTTGAGCAGCAACATCTTTAGAATGACCAATCCAATTTTTCCCCCAGCCCCGGTGAAGAATCCGTCCAGCACTTTCTACACTAGCACCACAGCCCATCGTACCGGCAACCACAGGATTGTTCGGGAAAATGGCTGAAATAGTTTCTAAGTTTCCAAGACCATTTTGCATGGTCACAAATAAGGTATTCACAGAAAATGAATCCTTTAATTGGGTTAACACATTTTTCGTAGCATGCGTTTTCAACATCACTAATACAAGATCATACGAAGCACCTGAAACTTCGTGTACGACTGTCAAAGGAACCATTGTCTCCTGGTTATCTCGTTCAACAATCGTTAATCCACTTTGATTGATTTTATCAACATGAGAATTTCTCCTATTATATAGAAAGACATTAGCTCCTTGTTCTTTTAAACGTCCCGCGAACAAACTCCCCATTGCTCCCGCTCCGATAATTAATACATTCATGCAATCCCTCTTTTCTATCTAACTTTAGCGACTTTATATGAAAAATAGTATAGTTAATTTTGGAAGATCGACAAGCAAAATTATTCAGTCGATATATCTAGCATGAATATACCACATAAAAAAACTCCTTGCTTTTACAGTCTTTTTAGATTATCCTACCTTATTAGTAAACATAATTAGAGAGGTTGGGATCGTATGGAGCAATTCGATCAATCCCTCGAAACATTCATGGATAACGTCGGTTGGTTGGCACCGCTTCTTTTTATACTTTTGCATTTATTACGGCCACTGTTATTCATACCGGTTATCGCTGTTTGTATTGCTGGAGGCTACCTTTTCGGATTTTTTGAAGGAGCTCTTTTGTCGTTTATCGGCTTAACGTTAATGAGTTGGGTATCTTACGTATTAATCAATAAATTTCCGAAATTCCAAGAAAAAATGGGGAAATTGAAAGATAAAATATTCCCCAATCGCACTTTGTCTGTTGCTCAAGTGATGATTCTTCGGATTATGCCTTTTGTTCATTTTCATTTATTATCTTGGTACTTGATGGAAATGACTAAGTCACTTAAGGAATACATGGCTATTTCTGCTCTTGGATTAATTGCACCTGCCATTCTGTATACCGCATTTGGGCAGTCTATTTCAGAGTTTCCTTGGTATGTCACCGCAAGTATGTTCATATTGCTTGCAGCGATATTCAGCTTTATTGAAAAATGGCAGAATTCTCGTCCGCAGTCTGATTAAATAGAGGCAGTCCGTAGTAGAACTATGGCACTGATATCTACGATAGTTAACGAGTACAACTTAAAGTTGTGCTTTTAATTTTCTTAATTACAGGGTATTACATGTCATAGATGATTGATAAAGGAGAATGATTATGCCCGTTTTCACCCACAACGGAATCGAATTATTTTACGAAGATATCGGAGAAGGACAACCGCTTCTCTTGCTTCATGGACTGACAAGCAATTCAGCGATGTTTTATCGCGAAATGGACTTTTTCAAAAGTGAACACCGCATTATTGCATTGGATTCACGCGGACACGGCAATTCCAGCCGTCTTGAACAATACACTTTGCAAGATCATATAGACGATGCCCTTGCTCTTCTTGCTCATCTCACACTTGATGCGGTTCATGTGATTGGTGTATCGATGGGCAGTTATATTGCACAGGGAATTGCAGCTCAACAACCGGAAAAAGTTGCAAAGCTTGTACTAGTTGCGACTAAATCTTACGGCGAACAATCCTCTATGGCTGAGCTTTTTGATCGTTATCCTGAGGAGTTTGACGGTTTGAGCATTCTTGAAAAATTCAAGACTTCCTCTAGCTATATCTATCACAACCAAAATCGGATTGATGAATGGCTCAAAAAAACGGCTCAAAAAAGCCGTCAATTGACTATGAAAGAGCAAGCTATTGCAGCGGATGCTTTAAAGAAATTCGACTTTCGTCAACAACTTCCCCAAATTTCTGCCGAGACATTGATCATTAGCGGCAAATTCGACGGATTAAACCCGCCTGATAAAGGACGCGAAACAGCAATTGCCATTCCCGATGCTACTTTTATGGAATTTAAACGTTCTGGACATGCACCAAATGTGGAGCAACCCAAACTTTTCCTTGGAATTATTGAAAATTTCCTTGACTAATCTGCCCTAGCTACGTCTATAAAACGACAAGAAAAACCCGTTCGGCACCTATTATGCTGAACGGGTTTAGTTTATTGAGCGGTATAGCCACCATCTAGCACAACAGCTTGTCCCGTAATACCTGACGCTTTGTCACTAGCTAAGAACATCGTATAATCTGATACTTCTTTTACCGCCAGTAGACGCTTTTGAGGAATTAAAGGATATAGCACTTCTTCAAATACTTTTTCAACTGGCACTTGACGCGTTTTTGCTAAATCGTTCATCTGATTTCGGACAAGTGGCGTGTCGACGTAGCCTGGACACATGGCATTTACGGTAATGCCATGCTCAGCGCCTTCGAGTGCTGCAACTTTCGTCAAGCCAATGACGCCGTGCTTGGCACTATTGTATGCAGCTTTTCCTGCAAAACCAACAAGTCCATTGATGGATGCCATGTTAATGATGCGTCCAGAACCTTGTTTTTTCATAATTGGGAAAGCGTGCTTTGTCGCGATAAACGGTGCAATTAACATAATCCGAATCAATAATTCATACTTCTCTGTTGGAAATTCTTCAATCGGTGAGATATATTGCATTCCGGCATTATTGATAAGAACATCCAGTGAGCCATAATGAGCAACTGTTTGTTCAATAACATTTTTAATATCTTCTTCATTTGTTACATCGCATTTGATGCCGAGGCAATCCATCCCTTTGGCTCTCAAAGTTTCTGCTGCTTTTTGTACTGCATGCTCATCAATATCCGATAACACAATTTTTGCTCCAGCTTGTGCAAAGTCTGAGCTGATTTCATAACCTATTCCACTAGCGGCGCCTGTTATCAATACTACTTTGTTGTCTATCATCATTTGTTCCCTCCGTAGCTGTTGTTAAATTCCAAGTCCTAGTGAAAATAAAATGATGGCAATTGCAAGTCCCAGTAACGGAACAATGACTGTCACAGCACCAACAGGTCCATAAGCGGCTTGATGTGTTTCGCCACAAATCCCTCGAATCGTTGTAACGACGTACCCGTTGTGAGGTAATGAATCAAGTGCTCCTGATGAAATAGCAATTGTTCGGTGAAGCGCTTCTGTATTAACACCCATATCGATATAATGTGGTGCAAGAAGTGGCAAGGCGATAACTTGCCCACCTGAAGCGGATCCAGTTAGTCCAGCAATGACGCTGACAGCAATCGCCCCACCGATTAATGGGCTTCCGGGAATACTTGTCATCGCATCTACTGCTACTTGGAACGCTGGGACAGATTTGGCAACACCACCAAAACCAACGACAGCCGCCGTATTACCGATTGCAATTAATGCACCGATTGTTCCATCTGATAAAGCTTTGCCTAGATTAGAAAAATACGTACGGTTCAATAAATACGTTGTCAAAACGCCGCCTAGTAAAGCAATAATCAACGCAGATGTTTTTAATGAATCATGGAAAATAAAGGAGATTCCAAGAACGACAACTAGTGGGATTAAGCCCATAATCGGGTTCGGCAATTCTCGATTCTTAACAACTGGATCTGTTGAACGGGCTTCAAAACGCTCGCCTTTCTTAACAGCTTTACTAATCATGCGTTTTAACCACCAGTAACCAAACACGGCCATAAAGACAGCGACTAAAATACTAACTTCCCACCCTGCATACGGGCTCGTCTTTAAGTAGTCAATCGGAATCCAGTTTTGAATTTCAGGTGAACCCGCGGACGTCATTGTGAATGTTACTGAGCCCAAAGCTAAAGCTGCAGGAATAAAGCGACGTGGAAGATCGGCTTGTTTGAACAAGCTAAGCGCCATTGGAAAAACCGAGAACGCGACAACGAACAAACTCACTCCACCATAGGTCAAGACAGCACAGGCGATAACAATCGCAAGTACAGCTTTCGATAAACCAAATTTCCCAACTAACCATCTTGAGACGCTATCAGCAGCTCCACTATCTTCCATTACTTTACCAAAAATTGCACCGAGTAGGAACATCGGGAACCAAGCAGTGATAAATCCAGAAAAACTAGTCATATAATTTGTTAATAGGTTTGCTTCTCCTTCTCCTACCAATTGCGGAAATAATGGTAGTCCGCTGAAAAGTGCTACAAATAATGCGGACAATGGACCCGCAATCAATAAGTTCATACCTCTCATCGTTAAAACAATAAGAAGTACCAGTCCACCAACCATTCCAATCATACTCAACATTTAAAATCCCCCTTTTCTTTTACTTACCAAATGAAAACGCTTACTTACTTAATTTCATAAAGTGATTTAAATTTCTGAAAATTTAGAGCTGTTTGCTTTTATTAGTGTACAACTCTCTTAAAGATAGGTAAAATGAATAATTACTATAAGTTCTATAATAATTAGTTATAAGTAGAGGAGAATAGTATGGATATTCGTCAATTAACGTATTTCGTTGAAGTTGCCAAACATCGAAGTTTTACAAAAGCTGCACTTACTCTTCACGTGACACAGCCAACTTTGAGTAAAATGGTAAAAAACCTAGAGGACGAAATGGAAGTTATGTTGTTCGATCGGTCAGCCCGTCAAATCAATTTAACTGACGCAGGCGTTGTTGTTTATGAACAAGCTCAGAAAATCATTCACAGTATTGATGATTTATCGGCTTCTCTGTACGATGTCATGAATTTGAAAAAAGGCAAAATAAAAATTGGTCTTCCACCAGTTATCAGTACGTTATTCTTTCCGACCATCATCGCCGAATTTCAATACGCTTATCCCGACGTTACCGTCATTCTTGCAGAAGATGGTGCCAAAACAGTAGAGAGAAAAGTATACGAAGGCGAAGTTGATTTGGGATTTGTTATGCTGCCAGTTGATCAAGAAAAATTCGATGTCGTCCCCTTTGTTGACCAAGAAATTAAATTGCTCGTTCACGAATCACATCCTCTTGCCTGTCACGATGTTATTGATTTAATTCATTTTAAAGATGATCCATTTTTGCTCCTTAGCAAAGAATTTACTTTGAACAGCCGAACGATTGAATTTTGTATAAGTGAAGGATTTACGCCCAAAATTGCCTATGAAAGTTCGCAATGGGATTTTATTGTCGGAATGGTAGAAAAAAACTTAGGTGTTACGTTAATGCCCAAATTGATTTGCGACCGCGTTAAAGATGGTCCATTTAAAATGATTTCACTGACTCATACTTTTCCTTGGAGACTGGGCATTATTTTAGCGAAAAATCGCTATGTCCCTTATGTATCGCGAGAGTTTATTTCTTTAGTAGAAAAGTTACCGATTGTTTGATACAAAAAAGGAGCCTCCACTTGGAAGCTCCTTTTTTGCTTATTATAAGAAAACAATAATCGCCAACACTGCAGCCAAGACCAATCGGTAAATAGCAAACGGCATAAGCTTTATGCGAGAAATCAGTTTTAAGAAGAAACGAATGGAAATTAACGCAAAGACGAAAGCAGATACGAAGCCGACGACGTAAAAGGATAAATAATCCATCGATAACGTATCCCAGTTTTTCATTACCGATACAAGGCTCGCCCCAAACATAATCGGAACAGCCATGATGAACGTGAAGTCCGCCGCAACTCGGTGATTTAACCCAAACAACACACCACCTGAAATTGTGGCACCAGAGCGAGAGAATCCCGGCCACAGCGATAAGCATTGCACGAGGCCTATTTTCAATGCTTGAAAATAGGTAATTTCATCTAAAGAATTGACTGTTGGCTTTTTAGGTCCGAACTTGTCTGCAACAATCATCAAGATGGCTCCGGCAACTAGTGCATAGATGACGGTCTCAACACCAAACAAGTGATCATCGATTAAATCCTTAAAAGCAAATCCGAAAATCACTGCTGGCAGCATGCCAATAATAACGTGTAGTAAATTGAAGCTCGAGCTTGCTTGTTGACCCTCTATTTTATAAAGGCCTACTAAACTGAATAGACGTTTCCAAAAGACCACAACAACTGCCAGTATTGATCCTAGCTGAATAACAATTTTAAATGTATTCGCTGGGTATTTCCCTAAAAACTCCTGTGATTTTAACCACATGTCATCAACGATGATTAAATGACCTGTAGAAGAAACAGGAGCAAATTCTGTCATCCCTTCAACAAACCCTAATATTAATGCTTTTAACAAGTCAAACCATTCCATGTAAACGAATCCTGCTTTCTGTAATAAAATAAATGCTGTATCTATTATACGGTCAATAAAGGCGTATGAGTTGCTGAATTTTTGTCATTTTGATTTTCTTTTTAAAGCATTTGTACTGCAACGATTAAGAAAGAACGTATAGACTTTTGTTCAATTACTATAGAACGCTGTATTCAGAAAAAGGTTGCATCTATCCCAATAAAAAACGAGATGCACACGTAGTTCAAACTAAAAAGACGTTGCGATATGCTCTTATTAGCACATTACAACGTCTTTCCAGTTATTCTTCTACAAGACTTGCGTAGACAATCAAACGTTCTTCTCGTGTTCCTCGATCAAAATCGTAAGTTCCTGAACAAGTAATCAGTACCAATTCAGGAGAAGAAGTATAGCCAAAAACATTCGAGACATCCGCCAAATCAAGCGCGACAGACTCCATCGTATGAATTTTGAATATCAACGTTCTGTCTTTCCCTTCAACTACCACTTTGTCCCCTAACTGGAGTTTAGAAAGATCCCAGAAAATTGCAGGACCGTCAATACCATCGACATGACCGGCAATTACAGCGCGACCATTTTGACCAGGTTGGTATCCTGGAGAAAACCAACTAACGTCTTCGATATTATCCGGCACTGCCATATCACCATTCTCTGTTACCCCCAGATGTTGGACTTCCGCTTGCACATTAATAGAAGGAATTTTTAATGAACTGGGCTCAATACCTGTTCGCTTTAACCCATTAATCGGGTTTTGGGCTGGAGCCGCCTGCTGGACATCGACTGTAGCCGGTTCATCGAGCGTAAACCCTACGCTTTCTGAACGGACACTTACTTCATCCACAGGTTGCTGACAACCCGCTAACAACAAAAGAGTTGGAACTACCAGGAGCTCTTTATTGAAACCGTTTTTTCCATATAAGCGTACTAGCTCCGATAAGAACAAGCGCTCCACCTAACAACAACCAAGTAGCCTGAGATTGATCAGGCGTACCAAGACCTGTAGTTGGCATGCCGTCCGGTGATCCAGCTGCTTCATAATCAACAAGCGCAATTACTTCCAATGAATCAACCGTGTTTACTGCAAAGACGCTATAAACAGTGTTTGCAGCTAACTCCGTGCCTTCGAGTGGCAACACTTGTGTGCCATCTGGTAAACGGATTTCCAAGTCATAAGTACCGGCATCTAATTCTGCATAATCTGTAATTCCAGGGAATTCTGCTCCACTGAACAAAGCATCTCCACCAATTACACCAACATCAACTGCTGGAGCGTCTGGAGACAAGTGTCCAACGCGTACTTTTGTTTTCCCTTCTGTTACTTCCATTGAATCTTCAGCAACTACAAATTCAATAGATTCCAGCAAGTTTGCTGCAGCAACCGTATAAGCTTTGCCTGCTTCAACAGTAAGGTCTGCCTGCAATACGCCTTCACCCGCTGCATATTCCGTTCCGTTTGCAAAAACTTCTACATCATGTGTTCCGGCTGGCACTTCTAGGTAGCCTGAATCTGCCTTAAATGGTACATTTTCGAGCGTTAAATCACCATTAACATACACATCGACAGCAGGTGCATCTGGTGAAGCGTGAACCACTCTGACTTTAGCAGTATGACTATCTGCTAACACACCAGCAGCGAGCAGTGAGAATACAAGTGCCATAGCAACTGAGAATGAAACTAAAATTTTCTTCATTTTTTCCCCTCCTTCACGTGTGTAGTTTTTGCACAATTATTGTACAACTTATTTATAACCTATTTCCGTTGTTTTTACAACACTAAAATCAGACTATTCTGTTTTTTAAACTAATAGTACTATCCATCATCTACATAACTAGTAGCTTACCCTAAAAATATTCCATATTTTCGCATTTCCTCTCTGTACAACCTTCCTGCATGACTAGCTTACACACAATAACATTTTCCCTATAAAAAAATGGACAGAGTTGCATGACCCTGTCCATTTCTTTTCGCTTACACATAGCGAACTTAACTTGTAATTTCAATTAAAGCTGCAATAGCTATACCGTTCAACGCTTGCGTAGCTAGTTTATCTGCTTCTGAATTCTCTTTGCGCGGTATTAATTGGTAATCAGTTTGAATGCCCAGCTCGTTTATTTTTATTCTATTTCGTTCTATCCAAAGCTTTAATTGTTTTTCTGTTACGAGCCATTCATTGGTCATGCCGTTTATGACAATGCGAGAATCGCCGACAAAGCGAACGAGTTGATGGTGGACTTCTAGCTGTTCCAGTTGCTGCAGACAAAAATACAACGCTGCATATTCCGCTTCGTTATTCGAAGTCAGCTGATCCAATTTGGTATTTGTCCGAAGGCGATACGATTTGCCATGTTGCTCATAGTAAATCACACAACCAAGACCGGCACTTCTTGAAATACGTTCATAACCTCCATCAAAATAAACAATGACATGATGCGGTTCTGTTTCTATTTCTATTTCTATTTCTATTTCTTTTAAGTATGCGTTCACTTCTTTTAACGTCCAGCTACTATCAAAACGATCTACAAAACGAAGATTTTTAGCTCGACCTGTTTGCTCCAGATCTTTGGCTACTAAAATCGCGGCAGCTGCTGGTAGTTCTTCTGAAAAGAAATTCACTTCTGGGCCTTTAGGCGTTTTATGCGTCCACTCTATCCGCAGCTCCATCCGTCGTCCTCCATTCTCTGTAAACTAGTCTACTTGCTCAACTTCTCTTGTACGCACGATTCCCATTCAGTAAGCTCACTAAACGACTACTTAAGCAGCAAAAAAGCCGCCTCCATTGCGGAGCCGGCTGTCTTTATAATGCTTTCTCTTCTAAACGCTTTAAATCATTTTTATGTCCCATAACAATTAATACATCGTCTTGTTCCACCATATCGTCAATTGCTGGTGCGATATTAACATCTTCCTCTTTTTTTATCGCCAATACAATACAATTGAATTCTTTGCGAATGTTTAAGTCAATCAATGTTTTATTGGCCATCTTACCAGAAGCTACTAGCTCGATGATGCTGTAATCGTGGGACAAATCGATGTAGTCGATAATTTTATCCGAATCGACGTGATGCGCCACCCGGATTCCCATTTCTTTTTCCGGCTGAATGACACGATCTGCTCCGACTTTGTGAAGAATTTTCTCATGCTGGAGGTCACGTGCTTTTACCCACACTTTCGGCAAGCCAAGTTCTTTTAACATCAAAGTGCATAGCACACTTGCTTGAAGATTATCTCCGATAGCTACGATGGCATGTTCAAAATTCCGTACGCCTAATGATTTCAGTTGATTTTCATCAGTAGCATCTGCAATCACGGTAAAAGCTGCATACTCTCTTAAGGCATTCACTTTTTCTGGGTCTGTATCTATCGCCATGATTTCATGTCCCATGCTATGTAGCTCTTTACAGACACTGCTTCCAAAGCGACCTAATCCGACGACCACAATCTGTTTTTTCACAGGCTTCCCTCTTTTCTCTCATATAGCTACTTTATTCCCAAAACGAATTGTTTGCAATCGAAGACATTGGACTTTTTGATGGATAACTGATAAAAATAAACTAATAAGTAGAATTATTCAGAAAAGGAGGATTACTATGCAAACGTTAACCTATACATTAGTCGACGTGTTTACTGCACAATTTTTTGGTGGCAATCAATTAGCCGTTTTTCATGATGGTTCCGGCTTAGACACGAAAATCATGCAGCGGATTGCTAACGAACTGAATTTATCGGAAACTGCTTTTATCTGTCCTCCCCGCAAACCACAACACCAGCTAAGTTTACGGATTTTCACGCCCCAAGTAGAATTACCGATAGCGGGTCATCCTACGATTGGAACAGCTTTTGTTATGGCCTACCTAAACATGTTACCTTTATACGACGGAATGAATGAATGGATTATCGAAGAAGAACTTACCGACATCGCGGTGACCGTCCGCAAAGAAGGAGAGAAAATAACAACAGTAGAAATGATTCAACCTCTCCCAGTTTTCGGAGAAGTATTTGAAAGACAAGCTTTGGTTGCAGACTTGCTGTCATTGCCAAAAGGAGAATTAGATACACGCTTTCCTATCCAGACCGTTTCGTCCGGTATTCCCTTCCTGTTCGTACCCCTTCGTTCCCTCGCCGCCATGAGAGAAATAAATTTCCGAACCGATGTTTGGGAACGCCACTTTAGTGGGGATTCCAATCGCCAACACATCTTCACCTTCACAACAGAAACCGAACACGATGACTCAACAGTCCACTGTCGAATGTTCGCCCCTGCTATGGGCATTTCAGAAGATCCAGCAACTGGTGCTGCTTGTGGTCCACTGGGTGCATTTTTAGTTGAACACGGTGTTATTGACAATGGTGATGAAGGCCATTTTTTTATACGCAGTGAACAAGGAATAGAAATGGGAAGACCTAGTTTTATCGATATCACTATCACTAAGAACAGCGAAACATATCAGGAAGTTAAAATTGGTGGTACTGCTGTCGTCGTCGGACGAGGTGAACTTTACATTCCCTAATTTTCAAAAAGAGCTGTCGACTTCTGAATCATGAAAGAGAATCTAGCTGCGAAATAAACAACAACTAGCTTTAACTTATAGTTGTTGTTTATTTTGTATTTTTTGCATACAAGTTTTCCTGTTGTTCACCGCGTTTAGCAATAATTTTTACAAACGGCACAATCAATGTTGAGACAACCAAAATCCGGAATAGCTGAAAAGCTGTCACTACTGTGACGTCTGCATCCACGGATGCGGCAATAATCCCCATCTGGTCAAGGCCACCCGGCACTACACTTAAAAAACTAGTCGAAAAGCTTAACCCGTATAACTTCTGCAACACTAGGCTCACGATAAAAGCAAAAGCAATCAGTACACTGCTTGAAAAAAAAGAGTAGAAGACCATGCGCTTAGTTAATTTCAAATCTTTCTTTTGCAATAATAAGCCGATATAGATGCCAATAAACAATTGCGCGATATGCAAAAAAGAACTTGGCATGACCGGAACTACCACACCAGTCAAGTTAAGCAACATAATAAAAAAAACAGGTCCCAACAAAAAAGCTGTCGGTACGTTTATTTTTTGTGCGATCATTCCAGCGCCATAACAAAGCGCTAGTAACATCAGCAATGACAGCGAATAGTTTCCCTGCCCTAATTTTTCAACATGTGAAGATCCACCGTCAGCAACAATAAATGGCACAATGGCGACAATGAGCAACACGCGTAGGACATGATAAAACGTTACGGCTGTCAAATCAATTGTTTTCTGTTCTTCTGTAAAAGTGACAATTTGTGACAATCCACCCGGCACACAACACGTCATCGCCGTTGCCCGATCAACTTTCGTCTGAGAAGCCATTAATGAACTGATAAATAAAAAAAGAACAAAAAACGCTAAATTGATTACGACCATCGCTAGAAAATATTCTTTCATTCCTTGCAATGCTTCCACAGTAAAAGCAAAGCCGATGACGTATCCTGCAATTACCAATCCACTATTGCGAAAGCGAGGATGCCATTTCAGCTGCAGTGGTGTAAACAATTGCATGAATAAGACAGCGAACAACGGACCTAGCAACCAAGGCATGGGTGCTCCAACCATTATAAAAATCCCAGCACCGGCTAAGCCAATTAGAAATGTTTTCATCATTGGATAAATCACCATTTGATCATCTTCTTTCTTAACATTCACAGCTGATGTATTCATTATAGCTTTTCAGGTCTTAATATAAAATCATCACATATCTGTTAGATAGCATTACTGAGTGATTTACTTTGTCGTTACGCTACATAAAACCTTAAACGTCCTTGAAAGTCGAATAGATGAGGCTGTCCCATAACCCTCTAAAATAAAACAGACGGAGAAAAAGAGCTCTTTTTCTCCGTCTGTTTTTCTGAATCTCGGCCCACAATCTCGAACTCGATGTGTGTTTTTCGAGATTACAGTAGTGCAACCGGCTGAGGCTCTACTCGCGGAAAGCGGCTGTCGCAATGGACATCAGCTCGGTCTTTCAATTTCCCATCACTAAAGGACACGTTGGATCACTTATCCATTCATTTAACGACCCGTCGTAAACAGCGACGTTTGTTTGACCGAGTGTATTAAGTATCAAAGCGGTCCACGTTGACGCAAGTCCACCACCGCAGTAGGTGATGACTTTTTTATCTAGATCTAACGCTCCTATTTTTTCAAATGGTTGACGCAGTGCGGCATCGGCATGCATTTTTTGTGTCTGTTGATCGGCATGATCACCAAAAAAAACATTGACGCTGCTCGGAATATGCCCTTTTCTGGGATAGGCATCTGTTGTTCCTTTAAAATCTTCAGGTGACAAGCTGTTGATGAGAATGACATTGTCATCGTTCATCGCACGTTTAACATCTTCTTTGCTCGCAAGCAGCTCGGTACGACGCTGTCCAGTACAAACTGTCGATGGGTAATTCCCGGGAACTGTCGTTAATGGACGCCCTTCTTGTTTCCATTTAGGCAGTCCTCCATCTAAAATCGCGATATTTTCGTAGCCTTCATAGTGCATTTGCCACGCTAGCCGTGAAGCCCAATAAGCAGCGATAACTGGATTTTCCACCAATGCCCCTTGATCGTAGATAACGGTATAAGTGCCGTCACCTATGCCCAGTTCAGTCATCTTTCTGCAAAAATAATCGCGCGGAGGCACTGTAAACGGTAACGACGATTCAGGATCTGACAATTCGTTTAATAAATCAATATGAACTGCTCCACTAATATGCCCTTGTTCATAGGAAGGTTTGCCTGACAAAATCGAAGGTGGGCCTCCATCTCTTGGAATATCCATAAAGGCCGTCGCATCTATAATTCGTAACT
This sequence comes from Planococcus faecalis, assembly GCF_002009235.1. Taxonomy (NCBI): domain Bacteria; kingdom Bacillati; phylum Bacillota; class Bacilli; order Caryophanales; family Caryophanaceae; genus Planococcus; species Planococcus faecalis. The sequence continues at coordinate 884,664 of NZ_CP019401.1, read as the reverse complement.
TCGGATCATCTAATCGCTGTTCTAGCCATTCTGTACTAACTACTAAAGGTATTTTTTCCATTTCTTTAACATCCCTTTCTTAAGCCGACAAATCCAATATGATTAACAAATGTGCGTTATACTAGTACAATAATAGCTAGGTTGCACGCCGTCAATTGAAAGACGCCGTTTATTTCTACAAAATTCGCGTGTTGATTTTTTAAACTAAGAAAGGTTGTTATCTACGTGAAACCCTATAATAATATTACCGAATTGATTGGCGATACGCCTGTCGTAAAACTAAATCGTATAGTGCCAGAAGGTGCAGCGGACGTCTACGTTAAATTGGAAATGTTTAATCCATCGAAAAGTGTCAAAGACCGTGCTGCCTATAATATGATCAAAATGGCCGAGGAAGATGGGTTATTAACAGAAGGCGCAACCATTATCGAACCAACAAGTGGCAATACCGGTATTGGCTTAGCCATGGTTGCTGCTGCACGAGGCTATCGCTCTATCTTGGTACTGCCGGACAACGCAACAAAAGAGCGAATCAATTTATTGAAAGCATACGGCTCTGAAGTTGTCCTCACACCAAGTGACGAAAAGATGCCTGGCGCTATTGGCAAAGCACTTGAGCTGCAAAAGGAGATTCCAAATAGTTTTATCCCGCAACAATTCGAAAACAAAGCAAATCCCGATATCCACCGGACAACGACAGCGCTAGAAATCTTGGAACAAATGGACGGGAAACTGGATGCCTTTGTAGCATCTGCTGGCACTGGCGGTACTATTACAGGGACTGGTGAAACATTAAAAGAGCATCTGCCAGAGCTGTACATCGCAGTCGTGGAACCGAAAGGATCTCCAGTTTTGTCTGGTGGAAAACCTGGCAAGCATAAATTAGTAGGCACGAGCCCTGGATTTATTCCGAGCATCTTAAATACTAAAATCTACGATGAAATCATGGCAATCCAAGATGAGGATGCGATTGATATCTTTAAACGAGTTGCTCGTGAAGAAGGTATTTTTGTCGGACCCTCTGCAGGCGCGACAATTTATGCAGCGATTGAACTTGCGAAGCGCCTCGGTAGCGGCAACAAAGTATTATGCATCGCACCCGATACCGGTGAACGTTACTTAAGTATGAATTTATTTGATGAATAAAAGATAATCACTACCAGCAGGCTTGTCGCCTGCTGGTTTTTTGTTTCTATTTTATTCCTGAGTTCTCTATTTAGGATTTCCAACTAGACTTTGCTACACTAGTATAGGAAATTAATTTTATATAAAGAGGAGCTATCCATATGCAAAACTTAACAGGAAAAAATGCGTTAATTACAGGAGCAGGACGAGGGATCGGCCGTTCTACAGCTATTGCTTTTGCAGCAGAAGGTATAAACGTTGGACTTGTAGGTCGCACTGCTGAAAACTTGGAGAAAGTTGTTGCGGAACTCGAGCAATACGGTGTGAAAACTGTTTTTGCAGTAGCTGATGTTGCCGATCAAGATTCGGTCAATGCAGCAGTTGAACACGTTTTGGCTGAACTTGGCTCGATTGATATTTTGATCAATAATGCAGGTATTGGGAAATTCGGTAACTTCCTTGATCTATCACCTGAAGAATTTAAAGCCATTATCGACACCAACTTGATGGGTGTGTATTATGTAACACGTGCTGTCTTGCCGCAAATGATCGAGCGTCAATCAGGTGACATTATTAATATTTCATCAACAGCTGGACAAAAAGGTGCTCCGGTAACAAGTGCTTACAGCGCGTCGAAGTTTGGTGTCATGGGATTAACAGAATCGTTAATGCTCGAAGTAAGAAAACACAATATCCGTGTCAGTGCACTAACACCGAGTACAGTTGCAACTGACCTAGCGATTGGTGAAAACTTAACCGATGGCAATCCTGATAAAGTGATGCAGCCAGAAGATTTGGCTGAAATGATGGTTGCTCAGTTAAAACTACACCCACGCGTATTATTAAAATCGGCTGGACTTTGGTCGACTAATCCTTAAACTCAACCTAGTATAAAGAGCTCCGTTCACAAAATTGTGAACGGAGCTCTTTTAAATGACAGCTAAAATTATCCCTTTACTAACGTTAAGTGTGAAAATAGTATACCGTTCATGCGGATTGATCAACAGAGCCTTTTGACTACGTAACTTAGCGAAGCCAAAAAGAAAATAACCTCCTGCTATTTTACATGAGCACTGAAAAACAACCTTTCTCAGAGCTGTTCAATTATCCACTTTTACTGTCTTCATCGACCAAAAAACAACTGGAATCATTGCCAGTGCAAGAAATCCTCCTCCTAAAGACATGACGGCATAACTTGACTGCGCCATGACCAGTCCCGAAAGCCCGCCGCCTGTTGCTCCTGCTAGCGCAACTAATACATCTACAGTACCTTGTGTTTTTGCGCGTGTCGATGGATGGGTTGAGTCAACAATGAGTGTAGTGCCACTGATCAACCCAAAGTTCCAGCCGAGACCCAGCAAAGCCAGTGCGACAATCAGCACCCATAAAGAATCACTTGGCGCTAAGGCCGCAACGATTCCCGCAGCCATGAACGTCACTCCTGAAGCTACTGTCATGATAATTCGACCCAATTTATCGACAAGGACACCGGTGACAAGCGATGGCAAATACATGGCAGCTATATGAATGCTAATGACTAACCCGATGTCTCCAAGATTATGTCCATAATGACCCATATGAATGGGCGTCATTGTCATGATTGCAAACATAATCAACTGTGTCAGCACCATGACAGTCGCTCCTAGTACGACTCCTTTTTTATTAATGGCAGAACCTACCGACTCCGTGTCTACTATACTCGCTTTAAAATTTAGCTGGTGCTCCGTTATCGCTTTTGATACTAGCAAAGGATCCGGTCTTAAGAAAATGACTAATACGATACCAGCTAAACTAAATGCCACAGCAGCTAAAATAAAAGGACCTGCTAAAGCTGGAACGTTAATGGATTCAGCAAATCTGCCCATTACACCAATTAGATTGGGCCCGGCAAATGCACCGAAAGTCGTTGAAACCAAAGCAATACTAATTGCAGTTCCTCGTTGCTTCACAGTTGCCAAATCTGTGCCTGCATAACGTGATTGCAAATTTGTAGCCGTTCCTGCTCCATAAATTAACAACGACGCAAACAGCAGAAAGACATTATCCGATAAAGCAGCCATAACAACACCAATTGCACCGATTGCACCCGCAAGGAAGCCTGTTGCCAAACCGGTCCGTCGACTAAAACGCTGCGAAAGCCTTCCAATAATAAGAGCTGCTGCCGCTGACCCCAGTGTAAACAGGGCTACTGGAAGACCTGCAAATCGGTCTGTACCGAGCATGTCCTGTGCTAGAAGCGCACCAACTGTCACACCAGCCGCTAGTCCAGCTCCTCCAAAAACCTGCGCCATTACAACAACCCACAGTGTTCGTCGATACAACCCTCTAACCTTTTCTGGTGAATTGATATAGTCTTGAAGCATTGCCTGGTGATTTTCGTATTGCTTCATACTATTCCCTCGTTTCAAAACAAGTATATTCTTTTGACTTTTTAAAGAATGATAGAACTGCACGCAAGAAATAATTCGAATCTTTTTTCAGTATAACGCTTTTTTATCTACCAGCCATGGTCTTTTGAAATAAAGAGCTTTTCCGCAATTTAATGTTCCTGTTATTTTCAAAGTCCTTTAAATTAGGGGACTTTTGGCTATAAATCTACACGTAGTTTTTTCTAAAAAAACTAGTTTTCCTTTATACTAAAAGCATGACTGACCTAAGGGGGCCAAGACAATGACTAAAATACATAAACAAAAGTTTTGGCGATTTGCTGCTTTACCTTGGCTGTTATTAACAATAGCTGCTCTCCTCGCTACCGGTGGATGGCTACTAAAAGCGGACTCTCAAGACGCAACAAACGTAAAAAACGCATTGCAGGAAATCAGTATTGACCAAACGGGAGCAACTAGTAATATGAATAAGAAACGCATTTCTAATCTATCAGTTTCCCACAGTTCAACAGGCTGGAATGTCGAGATTTCCATAAATGCTGATAAAGAACTTACCGTCATTTCAACCAAACAGAAAATGTTAACACAAACCATCGCGATACTTGACTCTCTACCCGAAATCGACCAACTCGAAGATATGTCCTTTTCATGGTTGTATCCTATTGTAAACGAACAAAACGAGGTAGATTATCAAAGTGTCTTGTCTTTCCGACTAGATAAAAAAACACGTGAACAACTGATTTGGGACAACGTCACACCTTCTATTCTTCCTGATCTTGTTATCGATTATGAGGAACGACTCCTACTTGAATAGATGATTGCCGATAGATGAAAGGAGTCAGCTAGTCGCCGACTCCTTTTGTTCATCTTTACATTAGTAAAGGTGCTTTTTCGATTGATGTACGCTAAGCTTAGCAACGATTTCTAGTGTCACGAGTCTGTTCACTGTATTTATTGGCAAGCGATAAATCCTGCCAATAAATCGTCTAGCTCAGAAAAGTTGATAGTCCGGAAATCAATACATACCCGGTCTTCTTGAATTCGCGACACGATGGCTGGTTTTACTTTTCTCAGACAAAGCGACAATTGCGCTGCACTTAACCGTTTATGTGTTATAGCCGCAATATACGTCGGAATTTCTACTCCTGGCATAGTGCCTCCGCCTATTTGAGATGTACTTTCTTGAAGTTCACTGTGATAGTTACTAGACTTTGACTGTAAATTACGGATAAATAATTGCGCTTGAACTTTAATGTCTTCTGCTGGGCGAATGATATCACGGATGGTGGGAAGTTCAGCAATTTTCTCTGACCTCGCTAAATAGCTTTTTAAGGTTTCTTCCATTGCGGCAAGAGTCATTTTATCGACTCTTAAGACACGCGCCAATTGGTGCTTTTTCAATCGCTCGACCAACTCTTTTTTACCGGCAATCAATCCTGCTTGTGGTCCACCTAATAATTTATCGCCACTAAAAGACACAAGATCTACGCCACTTTCAATTACTTCCCGAACAAGCGGTTCATCTCCAATACCATGTTGTTTAAAATCATAAAGCGCACCGCTCCCCAAATCTTCATAAAAGATAACATGTTGATGTTTGCCAGTAAGTTCAACGAGCTTAGCAGTCTCTACTGTTTCTGTAAATCCAATCATTTTGAAATTACTCGTGTGGACTTTCATCATCATAGCGGTTTCTTCTGTTATGGCCTGTTCATAATCAACTAAATGGGTTTTATTGGTAGTTCCCACTTCAACTAGTCGAGCCCCGCTTTCTTCCATAATGGAAGACACACGGAACGAACCTCCGATCTCGACCAATTGTCCCCGGGAAACAATCACTTCCTGTTTTTTTGCTAGCGCACTTAAAATGAGAAATACCGCTGCAGCATTATTGTTCACCACCATCGCAGCTTCCGCGCCTGTAGCTTGGACTACCAAATCTTCGATAATCTGATGGCGCGATCCTCGCTTTCCTGCTACTAATTGATATTCCAAATTCGAGTAATTCTCTGCTGTTCTTACTACGTGAGCAATGGCCGCATCGCTCAGTCGTGACCGTCCTAAATTCGTATGCAGCACGGTCCCGGTTCCGTTAATTACTCTTTCTAATCGGTCTTCTTGCCATATTTGTATGTGAAGTTCCGCAGACTTGAAAATCTGTCCAGTGAAATCTGGAGTTGCTTTTTCGATTAGAGTCTCTTCTGCTAATAAGCTTTTTCGCAAACTGCCCACTTCTTGTTGTAGAAATTCAGTCAACTGCGTTTCGTGGAGATCAAATTTCTTTTTTAGCGTTTCAAATCGTGGATCTTTCTGTAATTCATGAACCGCTGGAAGTAGTCGCAAATACTGTTTCATCGTTTATCCTCCGTCCAATAACGCTGATCTTCTGATCGTTTCGTATAATGAAGTTCATCAAGTAATTCGAGAAACGGGATCATGTACTTTCTCGATAAATCTAGCACTTCTTTGGCCTGCTTTAAATCAAAACAAGTATCTGTTTGATGCCGCAGTTGATTTAATGCGTCATCGAAAGCAGTATGGTGAATCAACGTATCTTCTCTCAAACGATAAACTTGATTACTTCCAATCAAATGGGCAGTGAGTTCAGCAATTTCCATCTTCGGTAAGGGTGTACCTAAAAAATAGTCTTGCCATTTCTTCGCTTGAAAAGCGTCTTGCTCTAGCGAACTAATAACCTGCTCCATTCGGACGCGCCATTTTTGTGGCAGATGTGGGTTAAAAAGAGGTAGAGCTACAAACTGTTCGAATCGCTTTAGTTCATTTTGTTCAACCAATAAATTTAAACTAAATTCCAGTAATGGTTTAGGATAGCTTATGCTCACTGACTGAAGTAGTTCGGCCTTGCTCATACCCATACGCATTGAAAAATCTTCGTGATACTGCTGCAACCTGTCGAACAATTCATCTTTTATCTTGATAAACGTTTTGGTCAAACTATAGCCTTGGCGAGGAATTTCTAACCAACTATCAGATTCTACTCCTTGTTCTAAGATTTCCGCCAATGTGTTTTCGTTTAATGAAGTGTGTTGCATGAGGCTTTTCTCGTCGAGCAATAAGTATTTACTTAAGGCATCTACGACTAAATCTTTCGGTGTTCCTTGCTGGTGGTGACGAAGCATCTCGATTGTCTCCTCACCAAAGCGGTATTTCCCACCATTTGGTTGTATGACCCAGCCGCCACCAATGGTCTCAACGGGACTCGGGCGCCGCAATACAAAACGATCTCCTCGACGCACGACTATTTTTTCTTCTAACCGAATTTGGCATAATACTTCGTTTGGTGTTTGCGTCAGTTCGTTACGGTCAAAAAAGACGATTTTGCCCATCACTTCAGAGGTTCCGACGTGAAGCCTGACAGCCGTCCGCTGTTTAAGTGGTGCGAACTTTCGACCAATCACTTGCAATGCAATATCGATCGTATCTGTTACAAGAAAATGTTCTGAATCGACAAGTACATCTCCACGTTTTACAGCTGTCTGATCCATGCCGCCTAAATTAATAGCCGTTCGCTGCCCTGCACGCGCCTGCTGACGTTCTTCGTGATGCACTTGAATTTGTCTCGCTTTCACAGAAATCCCTTCTGGTAAAAGACGAAGCTGCGAGGATTTCTGGACAACCCCCTCGTATACGGTTCCTCTAACAACAGTGCCTTGACCTTGGACTGAAAACACTTGATCAATTGGTAAACGGAATGAACCATAAGCGTCACGAAAATCGATTGCTTTTAGTTTCGTTAAAATCGTTTGCTTTAATTCGTCTATTCCGGTTCCCGATAAACTATCGAGCGCAACATACGGTGCGTCACGAAAAATGGTTTCTGACAGCCGTTCTTTAACATCATCCATGACCAATTCGAGCATAATTTCATCGACACGATCGATTTTCGAAATCGCCACGATGCAATGTTCCACGCCTAAAAACTGCAGAATTTCCAAATGCTCTTCGGTTTGCGGCATGATGCCCTCATCTGCCGCTACAACCAAAACAACTAAATCAATTCCCGCAACCCCGGCAATCATCTGCCGAACAAACCGTTCATGTCCTGGTACATCGACAATCGAAATAGCAACACCCATTTCTAAATTTAAAGGTGCGTAGCCCAGTTCGATAGAGATCCCACGTTCTTTTTCTTCTTTTAATCGATCTGTTTCTACGTTAGTCAATGCTTTTGTCAAAGTGGTTTTGCCGTGATCAATATGTCCTGCCATGCCGATTGTATAATAACGTTCTTCCATTTTTTTCACACGCCTTCTCTTATCGCTGTTCTCTTTACTTTAGTCTTCAAGAAGGGCTGTTTCAAGCCTGAGCACCGCTTTCACCGATTCTCACTAAGCGCCTTTCTTGCGAAGATCTTTTTTTCGGTATAAACTTGTACAGGTTCACCATTACGAACTTTGGGGTTGGATGGGTGACTGGTGTCCTCCTGGGTCTTCAAAACCCTGAGGGGCCTGCGTGTCAGGCTCGGTGGGTTCGATTCCCATACAATCCCGCCAAATACATAGAAAAGCGACAGCGCCTATGTAGATTCGACGGGCGTAAGGCAGCACAGCAGTGTGGCGCTCTTTGCCACGCAGCTGGGGTGACTTACGACCCTAGAATCTAGGCGCTTGAGCTAGACATAGAAAAGCGACAGCGCCTATGTAGCTCCGACAGGCTTAAGACAGACCGACGAAGTGGCGCTCTTTGCCACACAGTCGGGTTGGCTTAAGACCCGAGGAGCTAGGCGCTTGAGCTAGACATAGAAAAGCGACAGCGCCCTAGACCTAGTATCTACTGCTATTCACCAAAAAGATTGCCTTATAGGCAATCTTTTTTTTACAAACAGAAAGGTAAGTTAGGTGACAAACTTACTAGGCTTTAGGATAATTCAATTTAATAGAAGTGAACAAACCTTCAATTTGTGGAGTAAAGGAGGATAAAAATGAAAATTGTTTTAGCTTCACCAAACTATCCGCAACTTCGCGGAAATACCATAACGGTCCAACGCATCTCAGACAATCTAACAAAATTAGGAATCGACACAGAAATCATTTCAACGACAGACGAAGACGTCATTCGCTGTTTTCCACCTGCCGATATCGTTCACGGTTTCCATGCTTATAATTTTTATCAGTTCTTGCAACAACTAGACACAAAACCTGCGCATTACATTGTGACCATGACTGGTACTGATTTGAATCAAGATTTGTTTAATCCAGATAGACGAACGGACGTCTTAACCTGTTTGCATGAATCAGACGCAATTCATGTGTTCGATAAAAAAGCAGAGGACTTGCTCATAAAGGAAGTTCCTTGGTTGACTGATAAAATTTTTATTATGCCACAAGGCAATCAGCCTTCTTTTGCAGGTACATCTTCTTTTACAAAAGAGCCAGGTAGCTTTTTGTTTTTTTTGCCTGCCGGTATTCGGAAAGTCAAAAATATTCCTGAAGCAATTCTGATGCTCCATGATTTATATCTGCGAAACCCGCAACTTCGATTGTGGCTCATTGGCCCCGTTCTTGAAGAAATGGAAAGCGAACGCGTGATGGCTCTCGTCAAGCAGCACGAAGACTGGATTCGCTATCTCGGGCAAGTACCACACGAAGACATGGGTTCTATTTACCAACAGGCCGATGTTGTCTTAAATACTTCTTTATCAGAAGGACAGCCTGCTACGATTTTAGAAGCCATGGGATATGCCTTACCTGTCCTCGCTTCAGACATTCCAGGCAACAGCAGCATCATTTCCGATGGGGAAACAGGGTTTTTATATAAAACTCGGATCGAATTTCTTGATTATGCTGAAAAGCTCATGAATAATAACAAAATAAGAGAAACTATTGGCCATGCCGCTAAAGCTTATGTGAAACAACATCACTCAAGTGAACGCGAAGCTGAAACGTTCTTGAAAGTTTATCAAAACATCTTAAAGTAATTTTGGTTTTGGTCAGTATTAAACAATAGTAAGTTGAATTGAAGCAATGGTCATTGAGAGTTGGAGTAACCCAGCGGAATATCCACAGGCTAAAATGATTCATTTAACTTATAAATCTGATGAGAAAAAGGAGAGATTAATATGGTTGAAAAAGAAAACGTACGCTTAACTTCTTTATCTACAAAAGGCGGTTGAGGCTGCAAAATTGGTCCTGAGGACCTGGCGCAGGTTCTGCGCCACTTACCGAAAAATGTAGACGATCCAAACTTGCTGGTCGGCTTGGAAACAGCTGATGATGCGGGAGTTTATAAAATTAATGACGAAACTGCATTGGTTCAAACTTTAGATTTCTTTACTCCGATTGTCGATGACGCTTATATGTTTGGTCAGATTGGTGCAGCTAATGCCTTAAGCGACGTTTACGCTATGGGTGGCAAACCCTTAACAGTTATGAATATTGTAGCTTTCCCAATCAATACTTTAGACAAAAGTATTTTAGCTGATATTTTGGCTGGTGCTTCTGACAAAGTGAAGGAATCTGGCGCTGTTTTAGTTGGTGGTCATTCAATTGATGATCAAGAACCTAAATTTGGACTTTCCGTTACAGGAACAATCCACCCCGATCGGATCCGCTCTAACGCTGGTGCGAAACCGGGTGATCGTCTAATTTTGACCAAACCTATTGGCGTCGGTATTTTGACTACTGCCATCAAGCAAGGAACTTTGGATCAAAAATCTTTGGATGAAGTTATGAATGTAATGGCTACGTTAAACAAAACTGCAGCAGAAGTGATGGAAAATTTCACCGTTAATGCCTGCACCGATGTCACTGGATTTGGCCTGCTTGGTCACACAATGGAAATCGCTAAAGGCGGCAATGTTGGCGTGACCGTAACTAACCGAGATGTTCCTGTTCTGGCTCGCGCTAGAGAACTTGCCGAACAAGACGTCATTCCAGGCGGAACTCGTAAAAATCGTAAATGGCTTGCTGATGACATCGATTATGCTGAAAACATTAGTGAAATCGATCAATTGATTCTGTGCGACGCGGTCACTTCAGGAGGCTTGCTGATTTCAGTTCCTGAAGCAGATGCGGATGCATTACAAAATGAGTTAGTAAAAAATAAAGTTCAATCCGCTATCATTGGTCATGTAACAAGTGAACATGCTGGACGTATTCGTGTTATTTAAAGGTCAGGCACAACTTATTTAAGCTTTTTACAAGGACTCTGCTTGAGTCCTTGTTTTACTGTTAACTCAATGCCCAAATTCAAAAAGAGGTGATTTTATTGAAAAAATGGATTGGTACGATTTCTGCACTTTTTCTTGTGTTATTCCTGTCTGCCTGTAGCAATGAGTCAGCTGAAAATGACAGCTCCTCAGATGAACAAGAACCCTTTACAATAGGCGTCATTCCTGCTCAAACAGAAGGTGAAATGGAAGTCGCGATGGAAAAATTACAAGCCCTTCTAAGTAAAGAACTGGATCGCAAAGTTGAGATTGAAGTTTATCCCGATTATAACGGCGTAGTAGAATCGATGAACTACGACCAGATTGATATGGCTTATCTTGGACCATTGACTTATGTAATCGCTGAAGCGAACAGCAATGCAGAAGCCATCATTACCCAACTGGTCGAAGGCGAACCTTTCTATCATTCCTATGTCATCACTCATAAAGACAATCCAGCAACGTCTCTAGATGAACTATTAAAAACTCCTGGTGAAGTTCAATTTGCTTTTGGTGATCCCAATTCTACTTCCGGGTCATTAATTCCTTCTATTGAATTACAAGATCGAGGCGTCTATGAGTCCGAACAAGAAAACCAATTTAAAAATGTTCGTTTTACTGGATCACACGACGCTACTGCCTTAGCCGTTCAAAACAAACAAGTTGATGCAGGTGCTATTGATAGCGCTATTTACAATCAATTAATAGAATCGGGCAAAATCGATGCGGACCAATTAAAAATCGTTTGGGAATCTGAGCCGTTGTTCCAATACCCATGGGCTGTTCTTGAAAGTACAGATGATGGAACGATCGCAAAATTACGGAAAGCATTTTTGGCGATTGAAGATCCTGAGATCCTGGACGCGTTTGGCGCAACCGGTTTTACAGAAGCTACGAATGCCGATTATGAAAGCATTAAACAAGCCGCTATAAAGCAAGGAATCATTGAAGAATAGAGTTGATTAGCTTGTGGTTTAAAAAAAGAAATTTCATTACACTCATAATTGTTCTCGTACTCGTTTATTTCAGCATGCGCATTACAGAATTCGATCTGTCCAAGTTTAAAGATTTTCGCAATATGATCGATTTTCTGTCTCAATGGTGGCCAATGGACTTTTCTAAGCTTCCAGGTATGGTAGAAGATACGTTTGAAACATTGGCAATGGCCTTTCTTGGCAGTGTTTTTGGTTTATTGATTGCTTTGCCAATCAGCTTTATGGCGGCACGCAATACAGCGCCTTCTAAGTCGCTCTTCCATATCACACGTGTGGCACTTAGTTTTGTGCGATCGATTCCGGAAATTGTTTTCGGTCTTATCTTATTAACAACACTTGGCCTCGGACCTTTTCCAGCCGTTATTGCCATCATGTTCCATAACGTGGGGGTTTTCGGGAAACTGGTTTCTGAATTAATTGAAGCAGCAGATCCTGGTCCCCAAGAAGCCATGCGAGCGGTTGGTGCAAAAAGATGGCTGGCGAATCTGTTCAGCATTCTGCCACAAATTTGGCCAAACGTATTGTCGCAGTTTTTTTATCGTTTTGAAGTAGCTATACGGACATCGCTTATCTTGGGCTTTATCGGTGGTGGTGGAATCGGACAACGGTTATTCAATGATTTTAAAACCTTTCAATACGCTTCTGTTTCACTAGACGTATTGATTATCATGATTATGGTCATCGCTATCGATTTTTTGGCCAGTACGGTTCGAAATCGTGTAATTTAAAGGAGTGGCGATATGATTCAAGTGAAAAATCTATCTGTACAGTATCCAGATATGAAAGCAAAAGCATTGACTGATATCAGCTTGTCTCTTAAAAAAGGCGATTTCGTCTGTGTACTAGGGAAAAGTGGTGCTGGAAAATCGACTTTTATTCGTTGTCTGAATGGATTACAAAAACCAACTAGTGGAGAAATTTACTTTGATGATCAAGATATCTCTATCCATAGTGAAGAAAAATTGCGCAAAGTACGACGAGAAACGGGGATGATTTTCCAGCATTTCAGCCTCGTTCCTCGTCTGAGTGTCATTCAAAATGTATTGACCGGCATGTTTGGTTATCGTTCTTCTTTCAAAAATCTGATTGGCTGGTTTTCTGCTGATGAGTTAGCTTTCGCCAAACAAGTTATTGCAGATGTTGGCTTGTCCGATATGACTTATCGAAAAGTTGAACAACTGAGCGGTGGTCAAAAACAACGGGTAGGTATCGCGCGTGCCCTCGCCCAACAGCCAAAAGTTTTGCTTGGAGACGAACCTGTTGCTAGTCTAGATCCTGGCACCTCTAATCACATCTTCACGTTACTGACAGAAATGCATGAACGTTTAGACTTACTGACGATTATCAATGTTCATGACATCGAATTGGCAAAGCGCTACGCTAGTCGCATTCTTGCTTTAAAAGATGGTAAGCTTATTTTTGATGGGCTGCCGGCAGACTTCACGGATTCCCAATATCATGAAACCTATACGTCTAATCCACAAACCGCATTTTTCGATGCAGGAATTTAAATTCAAGGAGATGATTCGGATGATTAAGAGCCCTTGAGCAGTCGATCAATCCAGGGTCGTGTACGACTCTACTCACCCCGAAATTGTTACGAGCACTCGTTTGCAAAGCAAAAAATCTGTGATCTTAACATTTGATGACGGTCCAAGCAAACGACTGCCACAACTACTAGATATTTTAAAACAGCACGATGTGCAAGCGATGTTCTTCTGGCAATCGCATCTGCTTTATCCTGCAAGACCATGGCAACGCTTGTTGGACGATGGGCATGTTCTTGGTACGCATTCAATGAAACACCGGAACTTGATACAACTGTCTTATGAAAAACAGTATCAAGATATCCACAATAGTATATTGCATATCGAAAAAACAACTGGAACACCCGTTGTTTTTTTCCGGCCTCCATACGGTAACTACAATGCCGATACGTTACGAGCAGCAAAAGCACTGGGCTTAACGACGGTCATGTGGCGAATCGCTTCGATGGACTGGGAATTAAAAGAAGATCCCCAACAAATTATTCGATATATCACTGAAAATCTTGAAGATGGTGCTATCATCCTGTTACATGAATTAGAGCAAACTATCACTATTTTACCTCAGTTAATTCATGCGATTAAACAGCAAGGATATAGCTTTTCTTTGGTAGATACTAACGACTAAAAAGCAGCACCGAAAAATCGGTGCTGCTTTTTTAGTCAGTAGTTTCGTGCAAGGTAACGCTTTCGATAAAATGAATATAGCGTCTTAGTTCTTTTGCCTGCTCTCTTGTAATATCTCCAGATGCATACATTTTATAAATTTCCGCTCGTCCCATATCCATGACAATGACGCGCAGTTCTTCTTTTTGCAATTCATATTTTTCATCGTACAACGCTTCAGGTTTTTTTAATCTACTGACCATTTGTCTATAATCTGAAACGACCGCTTCCATAATTTCTTTCGGTTCGTATTTTTTTGCATATGCTTCAATCCCAGAGAGAGCCGCTTGCAAAGCCTGCAGTTGAACTTCTCGTCCTTCCTGAAATTCGACCAGCCGTATTTCCTCTTCTCTCGCATTTTGCCCCCTGAAACGCCTCCATGCCCGAATCAGCTTCCCCTGTAAATAGAGCATCGTCGAACGCGTATTGTTGGCAATGACTTCTTCGCGACGATCTAGTGACTTTTCAAAAGCATCATGTAATTCTGAATCCAACTCCTTTTTACGATAAAGTGATTGGATGTATTTACGTTCAAGTCGCAGCGCCTTTAATCGGAGTTCTCGCATTTTTCGCTGGTACTTTTTATTGGCTTGCGTTGCAGCATCTTCTTCCGTTTGAATCTGACGGAAACGTAATTTATATTCTTCCATCAATTCATAAGCACCTGCTTCGTTTTCTTCCGTAATTTCAGATTTTATTTTTTTAATCGAAGTTAGTAAAATTCGTCTCTGTGCTTCTTCTAAATCTATCTTTAAGGATTGCTCACCATCTGCCAATTGTCCTTTACTGAGCATCGGTAAAACAATCGTTGCAACAATCAACGTAAAAAGAATGGTTCCTGCTGCTAAGAAAAGAATAAGCGACCGGTTTGGAAAAGCCTCTCCATTCTCCATCAGAAAAGGCAGTGACAGAACTCCGACCATAGTTACGGTTCCACGAACTCCTGTTAAACTAACATACAAAGTTAACTTCAAGCTGGGCTTGGCCGCTTCTTTCATTTTGCCAAAATGATATTCATAAATGGAAAACAGGTATGCCCAGACAAAACGAATGCCGAGAATCATCGTACCAATTGCGAACACATAGGAAAATATGAGCAACAAACTGGCGTTAGGATTTTCCAAAACACCGCGCATCGAAATCGGGATATTCAACCCAAGCAGTAAAAAAACTATGCCATTTAATATAAAAAGAATGATTTTCCAAATGTTTTCTGTTGATACTTGTTCTTCTGCAATAAACGTTTCGGTCTGTTCTCTAACGAGAGAATGTACGATTCCTGCGACCACAACCGCTATAACTCCCGATGCGTGGAGAATATCTTCTGTAACGATGAATATTAAAAACGGTGTCATAATTTGTAATAAGGTGTGGAATGTGACGTCGTTAATGCCTTGCTTTCGCAATATTAATCGGATTCCGATAACTGATAACCCTAATAGCAAACCCAACAATCCACCTGCCAGAAATTTATACGAAAAATCCAAAACTGCTTCTGATAGTGAAAAATAGCCGGTAACCACAGCCGCTACGGCATAATTAAATGCGACTAAACCCGATGCGTCATTTATCAATGATTCGCCTCTCACCAGACTCAATACTTTTTGTGGAATCCGAATACGCTGCGCGATGCCATTAACTGCGACTGGATCTGTCGGAGATAGGATTGCAGCTAATGCGAATGCAGCAGCCAGCGGAATCTCATCTATTAGCCAGTGGATAAAATAGCCACCTAACACCGTTGTTAATAGTACGAGAATGATTGCATTTCCTAGAATGGGTCCTTTCATTCGCCATAATTCTTCACGTGGAAAGTGGCTGCCGTCATTAAACAATAAGGGAGCGATAAATAACAGTAAAAACCATTCTGTTTCAATATCGAAAGAGATATCTTGGTAAACAAGCACCAAAATAATTCCTAGAGCCACTTGGATTAGCGCGGTCGGGATAAACGGAATGTAATGGCTCACTACATTCGAAATCAATAGACAAATCAACAAAAGAAAAATAGTAAGCAACAAGTCCATAGCTTTTCTCCATTCTATTCCGGGTATGAGTCATCTATGTATACCCAAAACAGTCTACACTCTACGCTTTTTATTTAAGATGTCTTTTTGAATTCTACTATTATTTAACGCGAGTTTTTTGTAAAGATTCGGGTATACTGCTTTTAACCCAGATTAGGAGGTACTGCGATGTTTTACTTGAGCTTAGCCATCACCATCGCATTTATGATTGTTCATATCTCTACAAATTACATTAAATTTCTTGATCGAAAGCCAAAAGACAGACTTATGTCGTTTGTATCCGGTGGTTCAATTGCTTATGTCTTTCTCCACCTCGTTCCTGAATTGACCCATTACCAAGAAGTCGCTGAAGATGCTCAATTACCGCTGTGGCTTGAGTCACTTGACTACTCCACTTATTTGTTAACGCTCCTGGGTATTGCGTTTTTCTACGGCATCAATCAACTCAATGAGAAATCCAAAGCAAAAAATGAAAGAGAAGAAAACCTCTCTCAACCAAGCAGGTTCGTCTTCGCTCTTGAAATTTTCGGATTTGCATTATATAACGTGCTAATTGGCTATTTGCTTACTGATTTAAGTGGCGAACGAATTTCGGATTATCTTATTTACTTTGTCGTCTTTTCTTTTCATTTTATCGCCAACAATCGTGTACTCCATTTAACACACGAAGACTTGTATACGAATATTGGTCGTTGGGTATTGGCCATTTCCGTATTACTTGGTTGGTTGCTTTATCATGTTACAGAAACTAACGAATTGACTATTGCCTTCTTTTCAGCGTTTCTGACAGGGGGAATCATCTTAAATATTTTAGATGACGAATTGCCGGCAGAGAAAAATAGTAGCTATCCTTCTTTTATCGCAGGGCTTATCTTTATCACTGTGCTGCTCCAAATCATTCTTTGAGTAAGGTGGTGTCAATGTGCGGATTTCCTGTATGGATAGCCTGCTTACTTCACTCATTCTTTCGATTATCTTGACTATTTTGGTGAATTTACTGTTTTTTTAGCTCATCTTCAGTCTATATAAGTTGCTATTCAACTACTATCACCTAAAGAGCCTTTGCTGAACCTGTTTAGTCTTCAAACCTAAAAAGCCATGCCATGCAAAAAAAGCCAGTCAGAATTCATAGATTCTGACTGGCTTTTTTAGTTTAAAATCATTGTTATGCAAACCCTAAAAGTTTCATAATACTTAAAATCAAGATACCTACTACTCCAAAGTCAGAGTCACCAAATGTCGTTCCAGAAAATCCGATATCTCCCAGTAATACTAGTAGGATAGCGGGAATGAAACTGATGATTAAGCCGTTAGCAAATGCACCGAGCATCGCACCGCGTCTACCACCTGTAATATTTCCGAAGACACCAGCTGCTGCTCCAGTGAAGAAGTGAGGAACTAGTCCTGGAACAATGACACTCAACCCAAGAACCGGAAGAACGAACATCGCTAATAATCCTGCAAAAAAGCTGAATAAAAACCCAATAATTACAGCATTTGGAGCAAACGGAAAAATAATTGGCACATCAAGTGCTGGCTTTGTGTTCGGTACTAGCTTGTCGGCAATTCCTTGGAAAGCAGGAACGATTTCAGCAATTAGCATTCTTACTCCTGCAAGGATAATGTAAACACCCGCTGCAAAGGTAATTGCTTGAATGAATGAAAATACTAAGAAATTTGAACCGTTCGAGAGTGTTGTTTCAATAAACTCTTGACCTGCAAATAAAGCAACCACAATAAAGAACAATGTCATTGTCAAAGAAACTGCTACAGAAGTATCTCTTAGAAACCCTAACGATTGAGGAACTTTAATGTCCTCAGTGGTTTTTTCTTTATTACCAAACCATTTCCCAACATTGGCAGAAACGAAATAACCAATTGATCCAAAATGACCTACAGCAAAATCGTCACTTCCTGTAATTTGACGCACATATGGTTGCAAAAGTGCTGGGAAAAGCACCATACATAGACCAAGAATAATTGAACCAACCAAAATTAATGGAGCTCCTGCAAGTCCGCCGACTGATAAAGTCACTGCTAGTAGACATGCCATGAACAAGGTATGATGACCCGTAAGGAATATATATTTAAACGGTGTGATACGTGCCAAGAGAATATTGAAAAGCATTCCGAAAACCATGATCAATGCTGTTGAAGTTCCATACTCACTTTGTGCAGCAGCAACAATCGCTTCATTATTTGGAATGACGCCCTGGACATTAAACGCATAATCAAACATTTTCCCGAATATATCCAGAGAGCCAATCAGCACTGCAGCTCCAGCACCAATAATTACAAAGCCCATTACTGTTTTTAACGTTCCAGAAACTACATCGGCGCTATTTTTCTTCTGAAGTAATAACCCGATAAGTGCAAATAACCCAATCAAAATAGCTGGCGTTCCCAGTATATCGTTCATAATTATTTGTAACACAGCATTTCCTCCTTTGGCGTCAGTTTTATCCTAAATGCGGCTCTAGTTTCGATTTAATTTCTGGAATGCTCATCATGTTTTCCAAATTGACGATAGTTCGACTGCCATTATCTAACTGACTCATAATATCTGCTGCCCCAATAAAGATGTCCGCTTGTTCTGATTTAGCAGAAGTTAGATCTGTGTGACCTACTTCTGCTGTTTTGCCTAATTCTTTTAATGCCTTCTTAACATTCAATTCCATAATAAAACTGCTTCCTAATCCGTTTCCGCACACTACCATGATTTTCATTCTGTTTCCTCCTTGGAATAGTTATGGATGATCTCCAAAAGTTGATTTTTATTTGTTGCTCCCAACATTTGTTGGATATTTTCAGGTTCATTCAATAAATTTGTCAACTGAATTAATGCCCGAAGATGCGAATCGCTGTCAGCTGCTGCTAAAATGATAATTAATCGAACAGGTTTGTCCGGTGAAAAATCCACCGCTTGGTCAAGTTTTAATAGGCTCATTGATAAAGAACGAACCCCCTCTTCCGGTCGAGCATGTGGGATTGCAACTAACGGCGTAATAACGACATAAGGTCCATTTTCCTCGATAGACTCTATCATGGCTGTTACATAGCGATCTTCGATTGTCCCTAATTCTACAAGTGGCCTAGCAGCCACTTCGATTGCCTCTTGCCACGTGGCAATCACTGGTTCTAATTGAAGCGTTTGCTCATTTAATAGTTCGGCTAACACAGGCTTTTCCGCCTCCTTTACTGTATATGTGTGAGTTGCACTTTTTTGTGTCTGTAGCGATACTTGGAGTTCTTTCTCTAGTTGTTTTGCATCATGAATCGTGGCGTATTTAGAAATGATTTTCATCATACCTGCAACATCGGCTTCTGGAACCGCATAGCCGTAAAGTTCTTGCATGACTTGCTTACTCAACCTTTGTTTGTCGCGATCTTCTAAAATAGGCGGCACTATAAACAATGTCTCATTCGTCCTCATATAGACCGATGAAAAAACCAAATCGTAAGGGAGCGGATAGTCAGCTGTATCTCGAACAGATAATACATCCAAGAATAAGATAGTTGGAAACAATTCTCGCAACGTGTAGTTAAGGATGTTGCTGACACCTGTACCGTGTGGACAAACGACAATTGCTTTTTTTCGATCATCTAAACGCGTGCCTTGTCTTTGAAGCCAGCCCCCAAAATAAATTGTAAAATAGGCTACTTCAGCTTCTGGAATGCAAAGACCTAATTTTTCCTCGAGTACTTTCAAGGATTTGATTGTCAAATGATGAAGTTCCGGATAGATTTTGCGTATCCGTTCGCTCATCGGATTGACATGAGGAATCCCATACTTGATTCGGTAAAAAGCTGGTTTAAAATGCACATACAATTGTTCACATAGCTGATCTTTTTCGTGAAGGTGAACAAACGTTAGTCGTTCGAATTCTTCAATGACTTGCTGCAAGATCTCGTAAAAAACTTGATCTTCTTCTAAAGGAGAGCCGTCTTTTATACGGTTCATGCTGATGACATGCAAAGTTGCATATAATTTTTCCGTGTGGCTCCATTCCGAATAAAATGCAGCCGCTCCAACCATCTGTTCGATTAATGCGTATTCCTGTGTATCAATAAATGGCAACCAACTGGAATCTTCTTCTAGCTCTTCACCTTTTCCAATCAATTGATTTGTGGAAAAGAATAGATAAGCCAGTTCGTTTAGGCGATTATCTGTAAAAGTAGTGCCCAGTTGTTGTTCTATTCTTTCCAATTCTGAATGAATGGCATCGATGTGCTCTTCAAATCCTGTCCAAATGCATTCGATAATCAGCTGACTATTTGAACCACTTAATACTTCATGAATCAATTGTTCAATGACAAAGCGCTTGATTCGACTATTGCCAGTAATGATGTACCCCGCTTGTTTAGAATACTGAATTGTCAAATCCATTTGCTTAGCCATCTTTTTAAGACGTTGAAGATCTGTCAAAACCGTATTTCGTGAAACGCCGGCGACCGATTGAAAATGATAAAGAGATAAAGGCTCTAAACTGAGCAAAATTAACAAGTAAAAAATTTGTTGGCGATCTTTCTCTGAAAATACATAACTTCGTTTTGTCAGTTGGATATTGATTTCTTCTTTAATTGCATCTGGTAAAAAATAGCCGGTATCTCGCTTATACTGAACGGGTTTATAATGATTAGATTGAAGCCAATCGTTGACCTTGTTTAAACTATACTGAATTTGTCTGCGTGTCAGTCCCGTTTGGTCTTCAATCGCACTCATCGAAGGAATTGATGAATGTTGTAGGAGCTTTAGTAAAGTTGCACTTCTTTCATCTAAAAACATCCTTTAATCCTCCCTTACTTTAACAATAGTCTATGTATTCACTAAAAAACATCTTTTCTCAGTCCCATTATTGTTCTTACCGTTGCACAGCACTGTGCTGTACTACAGAAAAATTATAACGTAAAAAACCGTCTATGAAATCACAATTGATTTCATAGACGGTTTTTAAATTTCTGCTAGCCCTTTTTTTTCAATACGGCTTCTAAAACCTCTGGATAATTGGTGAATATCCCTGTTACCCCCCAGTCAATCAAGCGTTCCATGTCGGCACGTTCATTGACTGTATAAGGATGAATCAGTAGCCCGTGATGTCGTACTTGCTCTACATAAGAGCGGTCAATTTTCGTATGGCTCATGCCTACTCCAATCGCATATTCTTTAATATGTTCAAGCTCAAGATCCGAAATAACTGCAGGTTTTGAATAAGAAATCAATTGAACTAGTGGAATTTCTGGCTTCAAGTCATGCATAGTTAACAAGCTTTCCTGACTAAAGGATTGCACCAGAACTTTACTTGACTGTGCATTTTGTCCAGTCAACTTATGCTTTTCTAATATCCGCACAAGTTCCTGCTCCATTCCTGGATAAACGCTGGGTGCCTTCGTTTCGATATAATACCGGGAGCCTTTGCCGAACGTTTCTATCACTTCTTCAAGAGTCGATACTTGCAATCCTTCAAACTCAGGTTGAGCTTTTTCAGGGTAAGCTCTGTTAAACCAGGAACCTGCATCTAATTTTTTGATTTCTGCAAGCGTCATGTCTTTAACATAACCAGAACCATCCGTTGTCCGATTTACTTTTTCGTCATGCATCGCAATCAGAACGCCATCTTTTGTCATCTGTAAATCCACTTCTATGTAATCAGCCTGCATCCCTTCACCTAATTTATAGGCAGCCAACGTATGTTCAGGTGCATGTCCAGAGGCTCCGCGGTGTGCAATAGACAAAAATCGATTGGAATTAAATTCAGCTTCTTTCGACTTTCCCTTTGCTCCTATTGAGTTGACTGACACCACTGTACTCATTAGTAATAAGACCAATAAGCTAAACGAAATTTTCTTCAATTGCTTCATCTCCTACTTTTTATTTGGTTTGGCAGTAAGACACTGACATATTTTTTCTGACGCTTCTTAAATACCATTCTCCCTTAACTATACTTAAAAAGCTTCCGAATTGGGCACAATCACATTAACTTAATAGAATTTTCACAACTAGTTTACAGTGGTCGAATTCTTCCTCGATTGATTTGTTCAGCTTTCGTACCTTCATAGCAACAGAACATTACTTGCTTCTCTTTGTATAATTTATTCAACTTGTTTAATTTTTTGAAATTCCTTTTTAATCGCGATTCATTTATACTGGAAAGACATTCGTTTTTTTCAATTTCAGATTTTTAAAATTTTGAACTGATTATTACTTGGAGGAGCGTACCGTATGTCCCGTCAGTCCTACCGAAAGGACAAAAATCAATTGGTTTATACACAACAACACCTAGCTAATGAACGTACCTACCTAGCCTGGATTCGTACGGTTATTTCAATTGTCGGCGTTGGTTTTCTGGCGACGAGTTTGCATTTTACTATGGGTGTCATACGTAATACATTTGTTGATACGTTTACTATTGCACTCGGTATTTTCGCCTGTATTTTTGGCCTCATCGTTATTTTTTCAGCAACACAAAATTATAAGAAAAAACGCCAACAACTCATTGATGAAACCTTTACTCCCTCAAACATGCACATCACTTTAATTTCTTCTATGCTAGCGATCATGATCATCATGGTCATTGTTTACTTTTTTATGATCATGTAACATTCTGCTTCCCGAAATACTTGCAGCAAAGGAGCACACCCGATGGATCCATTTGACATTCTTGAAAATTTACATAAGGTAAAACCTGCTTTCCAGCCTATCATTAGCGCCGTTAAACATACTGTCATCGGCTATGAAGTTTTGGGTCGCTTCCAAGTTGAAGATACTTGGATGAGTTTAGGCAGTTTCTTTCACGACGATGATGTACCTGACGAGTACAAAGTAGAAGTCGATCAGCACCTATTGGCATTAGCAATCACTCAAATGCTTGAAGCTAGAAATGATGGCCTGTTATTTATAAACCGTAATGCCAGACAACTGCTGATTAATAGCGGGGAAGATTTTCTAGAAACTCTTCAAAACTTTGCGGAAAAAGGATTTTCCATGGAGCGAATTGTCCTGGAAATTACGGAATATGATTTTGAAGAAGATTTTGATACGCTCCAGCATTTATTGTTTTACTACAAAACCTATGGCATTCAGATAGCGGTTGACCATGTGGGAGCAAAAAGCTCTAATATTGATCGAATTCGTCAATTGCGTCCTCATATTTTAAAAATCGATACCGGCTTTGTTCGAAATGCCAATCCAGAAGTATTCCAAGATGTTATCCAAACCCTCTCTGTACTTGCACGTCGAATTGGTGCCAAGCTTTCTTATGAAAACATTGAAGACAATTACCAATTGTATTTCGCCTGGAAACATGGTGGTCATTATTACCAAGGATTTTATTTGGCCAATCCTGAAGTTGAACTTCCGATGAACAATAGCATTCAGATGAACGTAGGAGAAAAAATTACTGAGTTTGTTCAACGAGAAAAATCGCTAATAGAAAAACGCTATACCTTTACGCTAGGTTTTGAAGAGAAGGTGAAAAAATCGCTATCCAAATGGCATGGTCCAGCAACAGCAGATCTTTTTATCAAAGCTGTTGCTGAAGCCTTTAAAGAAGAAAGCTTTCGCTTGTACATTTGCAATAGCGATGGCCGACAAGTATCTTCCAACTTCAGAAAATATGGTGACGAATGGGTGCTAGAAAAAGATCAACTTGGTTCACATTGGGCTTTTCGTCCTTATTTCCTTGAAAATACGATGCAAATGAAAAGTTGGCATAAAGGAATTTTGTCGGACGTTTATTCGGATATTGAAACTGGTAAAATGATTCGTACATTTAGTTTTCCTTTATCGCACGAATGCTATTTGTTTATCGACATTAGCAACGACTTTATCTCCGAAATTGATTATCTCTTGTTTCGATAATTCCTGTTAACAAAAACGAATTAGCTTTTAAATTAGCTTAGAGACGCAAAAAAGACTCTCCAGTGACCGGAGAGTCTTTTTTAAATTGGGTTTTTCATGAAGTTATCGTCTTTTCTGAAATTCCCCATGACTTCCATCGTTTCGCTAATGCTCACGAATGCCTGTGGATCAATTTTCTTTATCAATGGTCTAACAAATGCTAATTCGTGACGGCTAATCACACTATAAAGAACTTTTACTTTAGTTGCTGAATATGCACCTTCACCGTCCACTACCGTAATCCCTCGATATAAATTATCGAGCAGCTCTTTTTTTACTGCATCTCCTTGATTGGTCACGACCATTAAGCTCAGTTTAATATGACGCGTGTGAACACGATCAAGTACTAGACCCGAGATATAGATAGAAGCCATTGTGTACATCGCCAATTCCCATGAAAAAATAAAGCCCGATACAAAAACGACGACACTATTAAGTCCAAAAACGAGTGCACCTAATGGAATATCGCGTTTTCTCGACAACAACAAGCCAATCACGTCAAATCCGCCAGTCGAACTATAAAAGCGAATAATGATTCCAATGGCTGCTCCTGCAATTACCCCCCCGAAAACAGTAGAAAGTAGTGCATCCTCTGTCAATTTAACAACAGGAATATACAACATCGAAACCGAAGTCACGACAACAGAAAACAGACTGTTTGCGATAAACGTCTTGCCGAGCTTCATCCAGCCCATAACAAGAATCGGGATGTTCAAAATGATCATCCAAAGCCCCGCGTTCAAAGGGGTTACCAATCCTAGCATCATCGCAATACCCGTTACTCCGCCTGCTAATACTTCATGCGGCAGTAAGAACATATTAAACGCAAATCCAAGAACAATCGAAGAAACAAAAATCAGTAATAATCTCGTCCATTTATTCATAACTAAACTCCAATCCTAAGGTGACCCTTAGTCATTCTATTTTGTTCACTCCACAAAAAAAGGGCGTGCATCTGCACGTCACCTTAAGACTATTTATCGGAATGTATTTTTTTACTTTTCAATAAAAACTACGACAATGCGAATAAATTGTTCTTTTTTATAGTGAACCAATGTTTCATATTATAGTAGCTTTCGGTACAAGAATGCAAGCCTTTGTTCTTTTGTTCACGGACTGTCCGCAAATAGAAAAAAAGAGCCAGAATAAATTCATCCTGACTCCTTATATGGCTATTCCTCTTTTTCCAATTGTCGAATTGCTTTTTTCAGTTTTTCTTTTTCTTCTCCCGTAATTTTCGGGTACTGCGGGTCTATCCGCTGCAATGCTTCGACCATCACTTCCGAAACGATGTAACGCGAATACCACTCATCATCAGCAGGAAGAGCATACCAAGGCGCATATTCTGTTGATGTATTAGTTAGTAAATTTTCAAAAATTCCTTGATAGCCATCCCAATGCTCACGTTCTTTTACGTCATTAAATGAAAACTCCCAGTTTTTTTCTGGATTTTTCATACGTTCAAGCAATCGACGACGCTGTTCATCATAAGACATATTAAAAAAGAATTTTACTACTGGAAAGCCGTTTTCCACCATATAGCGCTCAAAGTCATTGATTTGACGATAGCGGGCATTCCAAATATTTTCGTCAATCAATTCGTCTGGAAGTGGTGTCTCTTCAAGCAAGTTATGAACTCTTGGGGCAATCACTTCTTCATAATAAGAACGATTTAAAATGCCAATCTGTCCTCTTGCTGGCATTCCTTCACGAAAACGCCACAAATAATCATGAGCAAGCTCTGTTTCAGTTGGCTTTTTAAACGAAGTTGTCTTTAGCCCTTGAGCTGTTAAATTCGAAAAAATATAGGTGATCGCTTCATCTTTTCCCGCGGCATCCATCGCTTGAAGGACAACAACAATCCCTTTCTCTTCCTGAGCATGGAGTTTCATATGCAGCTCTTTAAGCTTTTTGATACTTTTAGGAATCAACTCGTCTTTCAGCTGTGTTTCACTGAATTTGTTTTCATCAGTCGTTGGGTAATCGGAAAGCTTTATTTTCTCATCTTTTTTAACTGTGTATTTATCGGTATTCATAGTCATCCTCCCACATGCTTGTTCAGTACTGTAGTAAATCTACTGATCTCTGTTTCTATACCCTTCATCTGAATAAATCTAACAGCAAAAAAAAATCGCAATCCTTTATAGGGATTACGATTTTTAAACTTAGTTAACTTGTTTCACCTTCAACCGAAATTTGCCAATCGATTCCAAATTTATCCGTTAAAGTTCCAAACAGGGGACTCCAGAATGTTTTGTGTAACTCCATAGAAATGGTACCTTCTTCAGCTAGTTTATGGAAAACGGTTCGTGCTTCTTCCATGTCATTAAAAAATAACGTAAGTGCCATATTTGTGCCATGTCGAAATGCTGTCCCCATCTCCGGCACCACATCTGAGATCATTAATAGATCTCCATTTTCCAAATCGACTTGTGCGTTCATTATCATATCTCTTGCCGCTTCGGGCACACCTTCCATGTCTCCTTCATTTGCCTCACCGTATGTCAGGATTCCTGCTATTTTCCCGCCCAATGCATCTGTGTAAAAATGTGTCGCTTCCTGACCTTTACCTTCAAAATATAAATAGGGAAATAGTTTGGTAATCACACTGATTCTACTTCTAAAAGATGTACTTACATATCGATTGAATTTAATTCTTTTGCTCTAAAACTTGATAATAATTCGTGAAGAGTCGCCTTTTGCTAACAGATCAAAACCTTTATTGATGTCATCTAGTGTAATAAAATCGGTAATCAGTTTATCGACAGGTAACCGGTCTTTCTGAAACAAATCCATGTAACGTGGAATATCGCGGCTCGGTACACAGCTGCCCACATAGGACCCTTTGAGTGTTCGTTCTTCCGCAGTTAACGAGACGTACGGAAAAGAAAATTGATTTTCCGGATGAGGTAACCCGGTCGTGACCGTAGTTCCCCCACGCTTCGTGATGCCATAAGCGACATCCATAGCAGGTACCACTCCCGCAGTTTCAAAAGCATAGTCCAAACCGCCACCTGTCACTTTACGAATTTGTTCAACAACGTCCGCATCCTTTGAATTGAAGACATCTGTTGCGCCCAACTCTTTTGCTTGCTTTAGTTTGGTTTCATTGATGTCCACTGCTACTATGCGACTCGCTCCTGCAGCTATTGCTCCGAGTAATGCACTGAGTCCAACACCCCCAAGTCCAACTACGGCAACGGTACTGCCCAGTTTGATACTTGCCGTATTAACGACGGCTCCAACACCGGTAATGACCGCACAGCCAAACAAGGCTGCTTTTTCAAACGGAATTTCTTTATTTACTTTGACGACTGAGTTCCTAGATACTACGGCATATTCCGAAAAAGCGGATACTCCTAAGTGATGATTGATGATTTCCGTTTCTGTGTGAAGTCGATTTCCGCCACCTAATAAGGTTCCTGCCTTATTTGCTGCAGCACCTGGTTCACACAAGGCAGGACGTCCTTCTCGGCATGGACCACAATGTCCACAGCTTGGTACAAACACACAAGCAACGTGATCGCCAAGCTCTAAGTCGATTACATCTTCGCCTATTTCTACAACGACACCCGCTGCTTCGTGACCAAGAGCCATTGGCACAGGACGTGGCCGACTGCCGTTCATTACTGACAAATCAGAATGACATAAACTGGCTGCCTTTATTTGAATCAGTACTTCTCCCTTTTGCGGCGGATCTAATTCTAAGGTTTCAATTTTAATCGGTTGGCTTTTTTCGTAAGGGGTTTCAGCTCCAATTTCTCTTAATACTGCTGACTTTATTTTCATATACTCACCCGTTTCTCTTGTATTTTCAACACTCACAATTCAGTACGAATTAATTTCACTTCGGTCATTTCTTTAATTGCCAAGATAACTTCATCTTTAAGCACAGCCTTAGCATCAACGCTCTTGTCCGAACCATTGATAGGATGATCGCCTGCACCTTCGTTGATATAGACCTTTTTTGATGTCAAGACATTACCTAGGTGTATAACTCGTTTCATATCGCTTGTGAATACGACTGCTCGTGAGCAGCAGTTGGATTCATTAATAGGATTAATTATTTCTTTTTCAGCACTAAACGGAATAATCGTAATGACTGGAGCAAATCGATCGGTACTACGTTGCTTTATATTAATCGATACATCACTAATAATAGTAGGTTCCATGAAAGCCTCTTTACGGTATCCACCTGCTGATAAAGTTGCGCCTTGTTCAAGCATTTCTCTTACCCATGTTGCTACTCTTTCAGCTGCTTGTTCAGTAATCATCGGTCCGACATCAATTGTCTCGTCTAGAGGATTTACTATTTTAAGTGATTTTACTTTTTGAGTAAGCTTTTCAAGAAAAACTAAATAAATTTCTCTTTCTACATAAATTTGCTGAACTGATGTATAGCTTGCGTCTGCGTGTGTAATGCCCCCAATTACTGCAGCGTAAACTGCTGTGTCCAAATTAGCATCTCTAAAAACAATATGCAGTGTCTTGTAATCATGTGAGAGAATGACTTTTTTCCGTATGGTCGTTCCGTCTGTTTTCAAGTTGTAATTGTCAGTAAAGATCGCATATTTAGTTTTAGGGTGGGTTGTTATTATTCTCGCTAGGTTCTCGTCAGTCCCCATAACAATATTCATTACCCCTTTGGGCAATCCGGATTTTTCAAATAGACGGTAGAGCAAAGAAAAAGAAAGTACGGCTTTTTCTGATGGTTGCAAGATGACTGTATTGCCCGCTGCAATCGCTGAAGCAAGTTGTTCGATCAATAAATTAAATGGCAAGTTAATCGACGTAAAGACGCCTACTACCCCAAGAGAAATACGCTTTGTCATACCCATCTGAGTCAATTTTTCACTTGTACGAGTTAGTGGCATTCTTTCCTCGTAGATTGTTTTTGCACCTTCTGAAGCGTAACGTAACACAGCTATAGCGTGTGCCACTTCTAAACGGGTGGTCTTTAACGGCTTGACTGTTTCTAAAGACAAGAAATACGCAAGTTGATCGATTTCGCTTTCTATTCGATTAGCTGTTTTCCTTAGTATTTCTGATCGTTTCTGAGCCGGCATTTTCTTCATGATTTTTGTGTATACACGATGCGAACAAATAACTGCCTGAGTTGCATCTTCTGTTGTCGCACATGAAAAATTTCCGATTACTTTATGAGTATAAGGATCGTTCACGCTAATTTCTCTAAGACCTGCTTTAATGACTTTGTTCCCTTCAATAATCGAACCGAAACGGCACGTCCCAATTTCAAGCATGTTGGATTCTCCTCCTTTCAATTGGACAATCCTCTTTTACTGTAAATGCAACTGTTTGTTTACATGTTGTTACTTAATATAGTATTCTCTTTTCTATTATTGTCAATATTCCGTCAATAAAGATTGAAGTAATAACACACTTACTCTTTTTTTCTTTAGTTAGTCAAAAAAAGAATTTCTTCACGAAATATCCGTGAAAAAATCCTTTTGAGTGGGTATAACTTAATTAGACTGCCTTGAGATTGGCGAAACGTTGTTGTCGGTCATCAAATAGTCATGGCAATTCATTAGAACGTCTTTAAGCGAATCTGAGAGTCGAGGAGCATCGTAAGCACAAACAGAAATGGCTTTAAGCTGTGGTACAAGTTGCTCAATTGCTTGTTCATATTCTTTAATATCGCTAATGATTTCTGTTTCATCACGCCACTCGATATGTCCCCAAGTACGAAAGCTCAAATCTTTTTCGAGAAAAGGATTGATGATTCGAGAAAAATAATCTAAAATCGTTGGCGGATGAAAATTTCCATTCTTCCAATAAAACGTAAAGCTATTAATATAATGTACATTTTCTAATTGTTCTTTAGATAGAAGTTTCTCTAGATGTGTCAATATCTTTGGGTAAAGACGTTCATTTTCAACAAGTAGAATTTGGTCTCCTTGCTCAATACCGTCCATAACAAAGGAAACAGCATTATCAATGTAACGCTCCAGTTCTTCCACATAATAAAAAACGTGATCGCCTTTAGATAATTGAAATTTGTCCTGAACACTTACGATTTCTTTTCCCAAATGTTTTTTCCCCTTTAACGAGCAAGTTAATGAATATTCAAACCGTCTTTTTCACTATATCTAGTATATATAAAAATAGGAGTAAAAGATACTGCACAGCCTTTCCATTCTAAGTCTTTCGTAGGGATAGATGGGCGATAAGAGCTTAGCACTAGCCAAGTTAGCGTTAGTATTGGATATAATAAAGCTAGGTGTTCTCAACTAGAGCAGGGAGGTCAAGTATGTGAAAAAGATCATTCGGCAATTAGGATTGGACGATTTGCATTATTTAAAAGAAATGGAGACCGGTATAGAAGATGATTATATTCTTCGTGTCTACAGCAGAATTTCTAGCGGTTCTAGTCGTTTGTATGGTTTGTTTGTAGACGACCGTCTTGCAAGTATCGGTGGCTATACGATTTTTGCCAAGCAATACATTATGCTTGGCAGAATGCGCAGTGATTTACGCTTCCGCGGAAAAAATTTGTCCACACAATTAATGTCTTATATTATGGAGCAAGCCTTCTCGCTTCCTGCTATCCAATGGATCGGTGCAAATACGCAGCAAGAAAACACATCCGCCAGACGTGTTATGGATAAGCTCGGTCTTGCCGAAGTATCCACACTTTACAGCGCTATTTCCATTGACGCATCTTCACTTGAGACTGGTGGTGCTATTTGGAAAAGCCTAACAACGCTTTCCCAAAAACAGGCGTGGGTCGATCAATTGTATATTCAGACAGGTGCTGTTTTTCCTTATGAATGCTACTATACGTTTCCAGCTTCTGAAGAGTTGTTTGCCGATGCTAAATTAGCACAATGGTCTTTTTTTGAAAACCCTCAGAAAGACCGTGTGCTCATAGCGAAAAAGGATTACAAACGAGATTATTATCTTCACATCGTCTACCCATGGGATGATTTAATGGAACAAGCCGGATTATGGGAAACTGTTTCACTGGCTCAGCGCGAGTTAAGTGAAACAGTAAAAGCAAAAGCTTTGCTGTGGATCGACTTGTCGCCTTCTCAAGTCAGTGCATTACCAACCCATCACATGTTTAACTTGCCTTCTCCATGGCTATTGTATGGTGTTAATCGCTAATTCGTAATTTACCTAAAAAAGTAAGCTCTCTTTTGAATGTTCAAAAGAGAGCTTACTTTTTTAGTTATCAAACACGAGATCTTAAACATTTTCTGTCAATTCGTTTTCATTATCCATTCGCTGCTGTCTTAACTTTAAATTTTTCACTTCTTCTTTTGTCAAAAATTGAACTTTATACCCAACTAGACCCATAATAATGCCGATAACTGGAACTGTATAATTGAGCACCGCATAAGGAGCATAGGCAAATGGATGAACGGCCAAAGTTGCTAGAATAAATACCCCACATGTATTCCATGGAACAAAAGGGGACGTTAAAGTTCCTCCATCTTCGAGCGCACGTGAAAGGTTCTTTGAATGCAATCCTTTATCTTGATAAGCTGTCGCATACATTCTTCCAGGAATTAGAATCGAAATATACTGCTCTGATGCCGTTGCGTTCGTGAAAAAAGCAGAAACGATTGTCGCTGCGATTAAACTACCAGCTGATTTTGCGACCTTCAAAATTTGTGTAACGATTGCTTTTAGCATACCTGTTTGTTCAAGTATCCCGCCAAGAACCATCGCGAAAATGGTTAAGGAGACAGTGAACATCATTGAAGCGATCCCACCGCGGTTAAACAATTCATCAACCATTTCGTTACCAGAAGCAATGGCAAAGCCGTCATGCAGCGTGTTAACTGCATCCCCAACATTGCCTCCTTGTACAAAAATCTGGCACATAAAACCAAGGAATACACCCACGACTAAAGCTGGCAATGCTGGTACTTTTAGTGCGACTAATCCGATAATCGTTGCAGGTACTAATAACAACCAAGGTGAAATCAAAAAGTTACTGTCTAGCGCGGTTAAAATTCCTTGAATATTTTCTTGGTCAATCGCCGATCCAGCAAATTGGCGACCGAGGAAAAAGTAAACGATTAAAGCAATGACTAGTCCAGGAACTGTCGTATACAGCATATGCTTGATATGTTCAAATAAATTTGTATTCGTAATACCAGCTGCAAGATTCGTAGTGTCTGACAGTGGCGACATCTTGTCACCAAAATAAGAACCTGAAATAACAGCTCCGGCTACCATTGCCGCTGGAATTCCCATGCTAAGACCAATTCCCATACCGGCTACACCAATTGTTCCCATTGTCGACCACGAACTACCAATAGCGAGTGCAACAATTCCACAGATCATACAAATGGTCATCAAAAACAATGAAGGCGTAATAATTTGTAAGCCGTAATAAATCATCGTTGCAATAATACCGCCACCAATCCACGAAGCGATTATCATCCCAACAACAATAATAATCAAAATAGCTGGAAGCGCTAAACGAATTCCTTTGTACGCTCCTTCTTCGATTGTTTCCCATTTGTAACCGAGACGCCAAGCAATCAATGCCGCCACAATAGCGCCTATAGCTAGAGGTACATGTGGACTTCCTTCAAAAACAATAATAGTAATTGCCATTACCGAAATCATGACAATCAATGGAATAAGTGCTAATGCAAATGGTATTTTAATCTCTTGTTGCTGTGTTTTCATTGTATGTATCCCCTTACATTTAAAGTATGACTTCATATTACAGCAAAATTTCAAATAATCTATATTTTTTTTTGCGTAATTGGTCTATAAAATCATTTATTTTAACAAAAGATTTCGGTAATCCTATATAGACAGCACAAAAACAGTTATTTTTTTGAAAAATAACTGTTTGCTTATAGAAAACATAGTAGAAAATCGCGTTGGTGATTTATTTATATCTACTAATTGAGTGGGTCCCCCCACCGCTCAATCGATTCTACTGTTGTATTTACATCTCTTTTTTTAAAGCCAAGTAAATTTCCGCTTCAAAAAATTTGCGACGGTGATCAGCTGATTTTCGTTTAGACAATGTACCGTTATCAAAAACACGACCACAGAAATAAAATGGAGCTTCCTCATTGTCTATAATCTGCCATGTGCCATGGAGAGCCTGCTGACTGCCAAAATCCACGAAAAATTTTTGTCCGTTAGGCAACACAGGATACTTACATTCTGCTTTAGCTGATGTATTTCCATTAAATTTATCCACAGTCATCGCTCCTTTATACGAACTAACTTCTTGTTCCTTTATTTCCTAGATACCCACAGCTTATTTACTCAAACTTTTGCCATGTTTTCGCAGGACTTTAAAGTGGTATTTATAAAGAACTGTATCATTTTGCAAAAAAAAATTTTGATTTGCAAAATAGACTAATTTATTTGGAGGTCTGTCATGAAATTTCCCGAGTATTGGATTTACCTGTTACTGTCTATTTCGAAGCTGTTTTTGTTTAGCGTGTATGCAGGGACTAATTTCTCTTTCAGTTTCTTTGTTCTTAATCTTGCTTCGATAGTGGTGTTGTCTAGTTGGACTTTGTTACTAAGTAGCAAAAAAAGACGATGGATTTTATTGCTATTGCTGTTTTTACATAGCACTCTTCTCATTTCAGATCTTTGGTACTATCGTTATTTTGATGATTTGCTATCTGTCGTGCTAATCGCAGACCTTACACAGATGAGTGATGTTGGCGGTGGATTTCTGACTTTAATCGAAATGAAAGATTTCCTCTTTTTTGCTGACTTGCTAATTTTTTCTATTGTTCTCTTTGCTACTCGCAACACACAAGAAAAAGTAACACTGGAGAGAAAAAGGATAGTAGCAGGTGGTGGCTTTGCGCTTGGACTTGCGTTGTTTGTGATTCCTATCGTGATTAGCTACTCTAACGAAGAACAATGGCTTGTAGATGAACCGATTTCGAATATGCGTGAATATTACCAGCTTGGATTTTGGGGCTATCACGGGTTAGATTTTGCCCAAGGTATTGGCTCTTTTTTTAAAGACACGAATGTAACTGCTGAAGAAGAGTCACAGATTCGCCAATTGCATCCCAACCACTCTTCAACTAATCCCGATTTTGAAAAACCAAATGTGATCGTTGTTCAATTAGAGTCTTTTCAAACATCCGTCATTGAACAGCAA
Source organism: Planococcus faecalis (assembly GCF_002009235.1). Lineage (NCBI taxonomy): Bacteria > Bacillati > Bacillota > Bacilli > Caryophanales > Caryophanaceae > Planococcus > Planococcus faecalis. Next base: position 850,729 of record NZ_CP019401.1, on the reverse strand, counting down.
GTGAATGGCCAAGAACTAACCCCTCACTTAAATGCGTTAAAAGAAGAAGCATACTTTTTCTCATCGTTTTATCATCAAACGCATGAAGGTCGGACATCGGATGCTGAATTTATTACATTAACGTCTCTATACCCGTTAAAATCCGGTTCAGTTTATACGCAATACGCCGACCACGAATTTGATGGCTTACCCGAACTGCTTAGAAATGCAGGATATGACACAGCAGCTATGCATGCGTTTGAAAAAGATTTCTGGAATCGTGATGATTTTTACAAGAATATCGGTTTTAACCATTTCTTCAGCCAAACAGATTTCCCCGACAATCAGGATATCGGCATGGCTTTGAATGATGAAGACTTTTTCACTTCTTCTATCGATTTCGCTGAACAGTTAAAAGAGCCTTATTTTGCTTTTTTAGTCGCATTATCGAGTCATACACCCTATGAAATACCCGAAGAACTAGAGCAATTAGAGTTATCCGGTTACGAAGATCCCCTGTTAAAAGGCTATTACGAAACAATTCATTATGTTGATGGCGCTGTAGGCGTGATGATCGAAGAACTAAAGAAAAGGGACATGTGGGATGATTCACTCATCGTGTTCTATGGTGATCATGATAGTGGATTGACTCAGGCCACTAGTGAAATGGCACAAAAACTCGATGCCAAAACGAAGGTGGAATTATTTGAACTTGATCGACAAGTTCCACTGTTTATTAAAGCACCAAACATGACCCGTGGAGAAACGTTTACTAATAACGGTGGTCAAATTGATATTGCTCCGACTATCCTTGACTTAGTCGGAATTGAGTCGTCTTATATGCTGGGACAGTCGCTATTAAGCGATACTAGCAATTTGACGCTGTTCCGTGACGGTGCTTTTCGTTATGAAAAATTTTATTTTGAGCCTGATTTGACTGTAGCTGCTGGAAGCGGCACTTGTTATGAAACAGATTCGGGCGAAAAAGTTGAAGTTAAGCAGTGTAGCGAGCAGATTGACTCTGTCACTGAAAAGCTACGGTTATCTGATTTGATTATCCAAAAAAATGCGTTACAAAAAATAGAAGAGAGCAAAAGTGACAAAAAATAGACTGCGTATCAACTAACGGTGATTTCTCATAGAAAACGAAGAGACCAAAATTTCTTTTATTGAATTTTCACTATATGATGGAATTAGATAAACTCGAACTGCTCGTTTACAGAAAAGGATGATGGCTATGAGAATATTACGAAACACCCTATTACTGTTTGTTCTTTTAGTGGCACTAAGTGGATGCACAGGTACTTCACAACAAGATGGAGCAAATGCTGAACAACTGAACGATGGCAATCCAGCGCCTAGTTTTAACTTAGTGGATTTGGAAGGAAATCAGCAAAACCTTGCCGATTACGCCGGTCAAAAGGTATACGTAAAATTTTGGGCATCTTGGTGTTCTATTTGTCTTTCTGGTATGGAGGAATTGAATACATTAGCGGGTGAAGACACCGATTTTAAAGTGCTAACAATCGTATCGCCAGACTCTAATGCTGAGAAAAGCAGCGACTCATTTGCTAAATGGTTTAAAGGATTTCCTGATGCCAAGAATATTACTGTGCTATTAGATGAAGGTGGTACTTTCTTTGACGAATATGGCGTCATTGGTTATCCAACTTCTGTTTATATCGGATCAGATGGCACACTCGTTAAAAGTCAGACTGGTCATTTCAGCAATGAAGAAATTAAAGCAAGCTTTGAATCAATCCAATAAGCAGTAGGTACTGCAATCAAAAAATGAAACAAGCTGCCAACGATTTTTTCGTTGGCAGCTTGTTTTTACAACAAATAAAACCCGATTCCCATGATGAGATAAGCCGCGAGTAGCGTTAAGCCTTCAAACCAGTTCGATTCTCCATCATTCATAACGTTGATTGCCAGAAAGACTGCAGTAATCATTGCGACTAGTTCTGAAACGGTAAAAACCAATGGCATTTGTTGCGGCATGAAAAGAGAAATAAGCACTAAAACAGGTGCCACAAACATGGCAATCTGGAGCGTGGAGCCGATGGCAATTTCTACCGCCACGTCCATTTTGTTCTTCATGGCCATGATGAGCGCAGAAGCGTGCTCAGCCGCATTCCCAACAATTGCGACGATGATCACACCAATAAACAATTCAGACCAGCCAAACTGCTCTCCTACTTCTTCAAATGTATGAACCAAGTTTTCTGAAACGTAAGCAACGATTAACGTGGCAACGAGCAGAATAATCAGTGCCTTCTTTTTCGACCACTCTGGTTCTTCGTGTTCGGAATCTTGTGCTGCGTCTGCATGGTTATAAACACCACGATGTGTAACGAGCTTGAAGAATAATCCTGCCAAGTACAAAACAATCATGATAACGGAAATACCGACACTCAATTGAATGGTCTCGGTTTCGTTCATTGTCATCGAAAAAATTTCTGGAATGACAAACGCTACAACAACTGCAAAAATTAGTAAACCTGAGTTGTGTGTAGCGTCATGAACGTTGAACATTTGTCGCTTAAATTTGATGCCTCCTAGGAAAAAGGACAATCCGCCGACTAACAGTAAATTTCCGAGCACCGAGCCGGTTAAGGAAGCTAATACGACGCCGATCAAACCTGCCTGCAAGGCGAAAATAGAAATGATCAATTCTACGGCGTTTCCAAATGTTGCATTCAGCAAACCACCGATGCGTGGACCGCTGACGATTGCTAGACTTTCTGTTGCTCTTCCCATAAAACTTGATAATGCCACAACACTTATTGAGCAGATAAAAAACATGGCGATGCTTGGCCAGTTCTGGAAAGATCCAAGTACCGTTAAGGGTACTCCTACCGCCACCAAAACTCCGAATATCCGATTCATAACGTCCCTTCTCTCCTTTTTAATAATATTGGATACCCATTCTCCTAAATTTCCTAACACAAAAACGACATCCTTCTGTTATAAATAGGAGGTCGTTTCTGATTACTTTTTCTACTTTATTTATTAAAGAAAGGCAATTTTGTTCGCACGGTTCTATATAGCGGCCCTAATAGTTTGCGAAGTGCATAAACTGGCGGTACCGGACTTCTGCTATGCCATTGAATCCATTCAAGTGCAACCAAACTCAATATCAACCAAATCAATCCAGCAATGTAGCCACCCAGAACATCACTTGGGAAATGTGCACCGAGATAGATTCGACTGCTGCCAATCATAATAATGAGCATACCCAAAATGGCGACAAACAACCACCGAATCCAAGACCGTTGTCGTGTTCGGATGACCAAATATATGACAAAGCCGTAAAAAATCAGCGACCCCATCGAATGACCACTTGGAAAACTATAGCCGATCGCATCAATACCCGGATTAATACTCGGACGTTCCCGGACATATAGATTTTTTAATACGGTCGTTAATAGTGAGCCTCCCCCCACTGCAATAACAAAAAACAACATGCCCCACTTGTCTTTCATTTTAACTCCAAGTACGACCAGTACGACGAGTGACAACACCGTTAAAAACCATACTGAACCCATTTCGGTAAAGATGAACATTACCTGATCCCACGTTTTGCTTGCTCCTGCTTCCATTCCATTAATAATAAAGTTATCAAATTGGGCAACTTCTTTTTCCACGACTTCTTCAGCTAATTCTGCAAATAATACAATAAACAGCACAGCTAGACCCAGTCCACCGATTAACAGCAAAAAAGCCAAGCCTGCTAGTTTTTCATTTTTCTCCATCTTATCGCTCCCGCCTATCGCTAATAGTGTACTTCTACCCTTTTTGAGTAGAATATATGTAACAGCAAAAAGTTCTTTAATCCTATCATTTGTTCCGTGAGCTATGGCGTGGTATTTTTATCGTACGACAAATAACATGACTCAGGAGCTGATTGTTTGAAACAGTTAACCGGAAAGACAGCCATTGTTACAGGAGCCAACAGCGGTATCGGATTAGAAGCTTCAAAAGTCTTTTCCGGTCTTGGCGCACAAATTATTATGGCCGTGCGGGACCTTGAAAAAGGCAAGGCGGCTCGTGAATTGATTCTTGATGTAGATAAAGACGCGCTCGTTACCGTCATGAAACTTGATCTAGCAGATCTTGCAAGCGTTCATGCATTCGTAGAAAGCTTCAAAAACAAGCACGATTCACTTGATTTGTTAATCAACAACGCTGGCGTTATGACACCCCCCTATTCAAAAACCAAAGACGGTTTTGAATTGCAGTTCGGCAGCAATCATCTCGGACATTTTGCATTAACCGGCCTTTTGATGCCGTTACTGAAAAATACGCCGGATTCACGTGTCGTGTCTCTCAGCAGTTTGGCTCATAAAGGGGCGAAAATCGATTTTGATAACCTTGATGGTGCCAAAGGTTATAAAGCGATGAAATTTTATGGCCAAAGCAAACTAGCGAATTTGCTGTTTGCTCAAGAATTAGACAAGCGCTTTAAAGCGTACGATTTGCAAACCGTCAGTATTGCTTGTCATCCAGGAATTTCCGCCACCAATCTTTTTAAATTTGGCAAGCGGGATGCACCGAAACTGATGAAGTCGCTCATGCATAACTTCTTGCAGCCACCTGCTATGGGTGCTTTACCGACCATTTATGCAGCTACCGATTCACGACTGACAGGCGGCGAATATATTGGTCCAGATGGCAAAGGTCAACGTAAAGGCTACCCAACGCTAGACACGCCTCACGCGTCAGCTGGTGACCAGGCAGTTGCTCAAAAACTCTGGGACGTATCAGAAAAGCTGACCGGCGTCCAATTTGATTTCAGCAAAGTCTGATGACACTAGAAGCCACTTTCATTATTAAAATGAAAGTGGCTTTATTCATTACTTCCCGGCTGTTATCCCGGCTGGTTGGTTAGGTGGTTAAGATAGTCCTCGATTACTACGCGGTGACTACCGACCATCCTGTCCGGCAAATCGGCTGGAGCAAAAAACTTAAAGCTTAGTGATTCTTTTTGATCAACAATCAATTCGCCGTGAAATTTATTTGAATAATAACCCGTCGTGACCACATAAAATTCATCGCCATTTTTGGCCACTACAAAATGTTTCGGTCCGGAGTAGACATTGATCAATTTCAACTCGGCAATCGTCAAACCAGTCTCCTCCATAACTTCTCGTTTTGCTGTATCTTCTGTGGATTCGCCGAGTTCCATCAGTCCACCCGGAAGACCCCACAAACCTTCTGGGAATTTCCTTTCTTCTAGCAGCAAACGCCCTTCTTCATCAACAATTACGACGACCGAACCAACAAGAATTAACGGTCTATGCCCCACAACCGCTCGCAATTCTTCTACATACCCCATCTACCTAACCTCATTTCTTCAGTATACGAATCGAAACTTCCATAGATCTCTCTCTATTCTACCGCTCAGCTCAAGGAATAAATAACAAAAACCACATACTTTTTTATTAGCAAAGATTCCAAATCGTTCATAAAACGGCTAAAATAATAAACAGCAACTCCAGTCTTAGAAACAAAGGAAGTGTTACTTTGCTCACAGGGAAAACAGCTATCATCACAGGTGGCAATAGCGGTATCGGCTTTGAAACGGCAAAAGCTCTGCTAGCACTAGAGGCACAGGTTATTCTGGCTGTCCGCAATACGAAAAAAGGAGCTCAAGCGCGCGCTACTTTATTGGCGCTTTATCCTTCTGCTCAAATCGATGTCATGAAGTTGGATTTGGCTAACCTTGAAACGATTCGGAAGTTTGCTGAACAATTCAGCAAAGCCTTCGATAAACTTGATCTGTTAATTAACAATGCGGGTATTATGACACCCCCTCTTTCAAAAACAACAGACGGCTTTGAACTGCAGTTTGGCAGCAATCATCTTGGCCACTTTGCTTTAACGGGTCTGCTTTTGCCTTTACTAACAAACACTTCTGGTTCACGTGTCGTGACTGTTAGCAGCCGAGCACATAGCCGTGGCACAATCGACTTTGATAATCTCGAAGGAACCAAGGGTTATCAGGCAAAAAAATTCTATAACCAAAGCAAGTTAGCTAATTTATATTTTGCGTTAGAGTTAGATAAGCGCTTTAAAGAACATGGCTGTCAGACAATTAGCGTAGCTTGTCATCCAGGTGTTTCTGCCACCAACATTTTAAAGCTTGGCAGTCAAGAAATTCCAACTGCTGTTAAACGTGTTGCTAACCTTTTTCTTCAACCACCTAGTATGGGAGCATTGTCGGCAATTTATGCTGCGACCGAACCCAGTCTTATGGGTGGGGAATACATTGGTCCAGTTGCCCAGTTTCAACGAAGAGGCTATCCTGCGCTAGGAACCCCTCACACCAATGCAACTGATCCTGAAATTTCTTGCAAGCTTTGGGACGTGTCGGAAAAACTGACGACTGTTGTGTATCCCTTTAAATGACTAGATTAAAAGCTGACAGTATGTATGGCCGATTTTTTGTATTTTTTTTGGTGAGACATATTGTTTGTTATCCAAGGAATACTTAAAGAGAGTTTGTGATTTTTATTCTCTATCCCCACTTTTATCATAATGGAGGAATTTATAGCATGAGCAAAAAAAATATAGTTGTCGGCGGTATTGAATTGCAATGGGATTTGGAAACAGGAGAAACATTTTTTGAAGGTGGAGATGTTGTTTTCTTTTGGATTTCTGCCATGGAAACTTTTTTTGACACGATCAAAGACATTTCAGGTATTGAAGCAACACAACTCGTATTAGAAACGACTGGATTTCGTCAAGGCGTTATTGTCGGTGAAGGATTTAAAAACTTAAAGCAAATCGATACGTCCAACATTGTCGAGTGGATTTCCAATACTTATGCCCCTGCTGGTTGGGGAAGAGTGGAAATCGTCAAAATGGACACTGAACACAATACCTTTACATTACATATCCAAAATGATTGGGAATATAAAATGAACTTACTAAAAAACAAAGGCACAGAAGGTATATTTGTCCCTTCTCATTATGCAGGTGTATTGACAGGTCTGTTTGGTATTAACTTCTGGTATAAAACCATTCAGTATCAAAACGATAGCACCCCTTATAGCATCGTCGAATATTTCCCTTCTGAAGTAACCGTTCAGCAAAATATTCGTGAGCTGTCTCGGAAACAAGAAGCCGATCAAATTCAAAAACTTGAAGCACTCGTAGATGAGCATACAAAATCGCTGCAAAATTTAGTCCGAGAGCTTTCTTCTCCGATTATTCCTGTACTTGAAGGCATTATTGTCGTACCGATGATTGGCAGTTACGATGAACAACGGACAGAAGATTTAATCGTTAAAACTTTAAGTGAACTTCCAAAACACAAAGCCCAATACCTATTAGTTGATTTGACTGGTTTAAATCAACATATTACAGAACATACAGCTTCCTTAATCGATAAACTTGGGGCTTCTGCAAGACTTTTAGGAACGGAAGTCATTTTAGTCGGCATTTCACCTGAACTGGCAATCATTATTGCTCAGTCACAAAATAGCTTGAAAACCTTCGAATCCCTACAAAGCCTTCAGCACGGCATTTATTATGCGTTAGGCCGCAGCGGTCGAAAAATCGTTTGACATGTTTAGTTACAAAAAAAACAGCGCGACCCGGATAAATTCCAGGGCGTGCTGTTTTTTTGCGAAGCGCACACCAAATTTCCCGCTTACATTTGGGTTACTCCTCGACTCGGAACCAGCCAGGTGCATTCGTTACCATATTCCACAGATTTTCAGGAATATCTAGCTGCTGTTTTCTAGTCAAATGGATTGCTTGATAAATTTCCTCATCTCTACTTTCTTGAACTTTCGCGAGCCAGTCCGGATCCATAATTAATGCATGACCGAGAGACACGAGCGGAGTAACTTGTAATGCCTCTTTTACATGATCTAAGGTCTGCAAGCCACCTACTCCAATAACCGGTACACGACTCCCAATATGCTGTTGAATGAGTTCCACACGCGAGCGGCTATCCTCTTCGCGAATCGAACCACCAAAAAATCGTCCGACTGATACATGAATATAGTCGATGCCCTGATCAGCAATAGCGGTTAAGAAAGTCAATGTATCGTCCATTGTAATACCAGGCTCCTCTTTTTCTTCTGGGCTAACACGATAACCGACCACAAATGGTTGACTGGCATGCTTGTTAACTGCTTGCTGGATCGATTTGATTACTGCCAGCGGAAAGTTCATACGTGAATCGACGTCGCCTCCCCATTTATCCGTACGTCTATTAGAATGCGGCGAGAAAAATTGCTGAATCAAATACGTATTAGCCCCGTGAATCTCCACACCATCAAATCCTGCTTCAATTGCACGTCTTGTCGCTTCGCCGAATGCCTCGATTGTTTTCTCAATTTCTTCAGAACTCATTTCTCGCGGTATAACGGCATTTGAACGTAGTGCTGCTACGGCACTTGCTGAAACTGGCTGATTGCCTTTTAATAAGTCTTCATTTGACATACGTCCTGCGTGATAAATCTGTAAAATGGCTTTGGCTCCGCCTTCTCGAATAGCTGTAGCCAGTCGTCTGAGGCTCTCGATACGGTCATCGCTGTCTGCCCCGAATGGACCTGGAAAGCCTACACCGAGTGGTTCGACATGTGCGCAGGCAGTAATAACTGCACCTAGTCCACTTTCAGCACGGCGTTTATAATAAGTCAGTTCTTCTTCTGTAACGTCACCACTGGGATCCGAAGATGAGGTAGTCATCGGTGCCATCAAGATTCGATTCTTAACGGTTAGTCCAGATGTAAAAGTAAATGGTTCGAATAGATATTGAGTTGTTATCGTCATCTAAATCCCTCCTTATCTAGTTCTTTACCCATCTGAAGACGCTTGCAAGCCTAGTTTCTCTTACTCCATCTACTAAATAAAGAAGCGGTGATTTGCTTCACACCTGTATAAATTTATCTTTTTATTGAAATGCTAAAACCGGCTAGTAGACTGCAAGTCTACTAGCCGGTTGATTGCGTTCTCACTCTATTTAACAATGCTGTAATAAACTTGAGAAGTTAAGCGATAAATAATCCAGTAGCTAGCTGCAAAAGCAAACACTACTCCAATAAATGAGAGCAGCCATGTAATCTCGTTTGTCACACCGAAAATTAGTAAAAGCTTTCGGACAATTGGATAGGCAAAACTAACATGGATTGTGGCAATAACAATTAGAGTTTTTCAGACACTTACTTGAAGTAGATAATTAAGCCCGTACATGACAGCTGGTTTATTCAACTCGATCTATTGGTTCGTGTTCATGTTTTCGTAATAACCTTGTTTGAAAAAACGATACCATTCGTCAATTTCAGCTTGCGGTGCCGCATTCAGCGCCTCAAGCACTTGTTTTCCAAACTCCAGAAATGCCGAACCGTTGGCAGTTATGATTTGTCCACTCCGAACGGCCTGCTGATGGAGATAGCCTGCCTCATTGCTGTAGTTCTCTCCAGCTGTCTCCTTCAGATCTTCTAGGTGATTGCTAGTATGTCGAATGTTGTTCAGGATTCCATTGTTCCCCAAAAATACAGTTGCGTCACAAATCGCACCAAGAACGACTCGTTTTTCGAGAGCTTTATCGACTAACTTCATGACCTGTTTGCTGTCTTTCTTTCTCCAAGAGTTTCCACCGATTAACATCAGTCCCACAAAATCCTTTGGTGCATCAGTCAATCCGTAATCCGGCAACACCGTAAAGCCCCCAATTGATTGAATCGGATCTGTCGTCAACGACACCGTCTTGACATTAAACCGTTGTCCTTTACCTTCTGGCTCTTCATTCAGCGCAGCTGCTAATGAACCCGCTTCCCAATCCGCATAGTCATCTAACAACACAAATAAAACGGTGTTATTGCTCATATAATCTTCTCCCTTTCGTTCGAATATTCACTTTCTCATTTACCGAATTATAGCATACGTAAATCACTCGAACAGCGGAGACATGTTCCTCTGTTCGAGAGGGTATAATGAAAGTAAATCCTACTTAAAGAAGGAGAATCGATAATGAATAAAAAAGAACTTACACATACCGGATGGCAACTGGATAATAGCTATTCACGTTTGCCTGAAATTTTTTTTAGCAGGTTTTCTGTTAATCCAGTGCCGACACCTAAACTCGTGATGTTCAATGAACAATTAGCGGCAACACTGGGATTAGATTCTGAGGAATTAACAAGTGAAGACGGCATTGCCATTCTTGCAGGAAATGCCGTTCCAAAAGGCACGATCCCCCTTGCTCAAGCTTATGCTGGACATCAATTTGGTCATTTTACGATGCTTGGCGATGGCCGTGCTTTATTAATTGGCGAACAACTAACGCCTACTGGCAAACGCTTAGACATTCAGTTAAAAGGTTCTGGTAGAACGCCTTATTCAAGAGGTGGAGATGGTCGTGCTGCACTTAAACCTATGCTACGCGAATACCTCATCAGTGAAGCGATGCACGGGCTCGGCATTCCAACAACACGTAGCCTAGCTGTCGTCGAAACTGGCGAAACCGTTCGTCGTGAAACTATACTTCCCGGTGCAATTATGACGCGCATCGCCGATAGCCATCTGCGCGTTGGCACGTTTCAATACGCAGCCAGGTTCGGAACGACAGAAGATGTGAAGGCGTTAGCTGACTATGCATTAGAACGCCATTTCCCTCATATACAAGATGTTCCAAATCGGTATTTGGCATTGTTTCAAGAAGTGATCAAACGCCAGGCCGCGTTACTTGCCAAATGGCAAGTAGCCGGTTTTATTCACGGCGTAATGAACACCGACAACATGGCAATTAGTGGTGAAACAATCGACTACGGTCCTTGTGCATTTATGAATAGCTATGATCCGAAAACTGTTTTCAGTTCGATTGACGCTCAAGGTCGCTATGCTTACGGCAACCAACCGATGATTGCTGGCTGGAATTTGGCTCGCTTTGGTGAAAGTTTACTGCCTTTGTTGCACGACATACCGGGAGAGGCCGTCGAAATGGCACAGAGACAACTCTCTAACTACATCGAACTGTTCGAAAGTCACTGGCTTAACGGCATGCGCCGAAAACTGGGGCTCTTCAATGAAGAAGCAACTGATAAGATCTTAGTCGAAGAATTGCTCAATCTAATGCATGCCAACGTTGCAGATTATACCAATACCTTTCGCGCATTAACTTTCGATAAACTGCAAGGCAACAATTTTTTCACAACACCCGAATTCTCGGAATGGCATCGCTCATGGCAGACACGTCTCCACCGGCAAGAGGAATCCATAGAAGCCATTCAGCAATTGATGCGCGACAGTAATCCGGCTGTCATCGCGCGCAATCACCGAGTGGAGGAAGCTTTGGAAGCAGCTGAAGAACGAGGAGATTACCGTGTTCTCCACCAACTTCTGGCAGTACTGGCTAATCCGTATGCTCACTCACCCGAACAAGAAATCTATGCGCAGCCGCCGGGTCCTACGAGTGGACTTTACCAGACTTTTTGTGGAACTTGATAGCTAAGGGAAGTTTGCAACCATTTATACAGGGAAACCCTTATGTATAGATCGATTAGTAAAAAATTTCTTTTTGTAGTTTCTTGTATATATTGTTACAATATTCAGTGAAAGAGTTTCTTTATAGTAAATTTTTTACGCACACTGATCGACTTTCTAAAAACTTATCTAAGGAGCTGGGATGATGAATCAGGAACAAATGGAATTCGTGAAAAACGGCAAAGGCTTTATTGCAGCACTTGATCAAAGTGGCGGCAGCACACCGAAAGCTTTAGCGCTGTACGGCGTTTCGGAAGACCAATACTCGACAGAAGAAGAAATGTATGACTTGATCCATAAAATGCGGACACGCGTCATGACAGCACCTTCTTTCAGTTCTGATTCGATTATCGGGGCAATCCTTTTTGAACAAACGATGGACCGCAAAGTGGAAGGTCATTATACCCCTGATTATTTATGGCAGAAAAAAGGCGTCGTGCCTTTCCTAAAAGTCGACAAAGGATTAGCCGATGAAGAAAACGGCGTTCAGGTCATGAAGCTTATTTCAGACTTAGAAGATGTCTTAAAACGTGCCAACGAACGAAATGTTTTTGGTACGAAAATGCGTTCCGTTATTAAAGAAGCCAATTCTGAAGGCATCAAAAAAGTAGTCGAACAGCAGTTTGACGTTGGCAAACAAATTCTTGCAGCTGGTTTAGTGCCCATTCTTGAACCTGAAGTAGATATCAATAGCAAAGACAAAGAACAATCCGAAACAATACTTAAAGAAGAAATGTTAAAGCAGTTAGACCAGTTAAAGGAAGACCAAAATGTCATGATCAAAATCACTATTCCTAACGTAGATAATTTCTTTAAGGAAATGATTGATCACCCACGTGTACTTCGAGTGGTCGCATTGTCAGGCGGCTATAAGCGAGACGATGCTAATAAGAAATTAGCTGCGAACGAAGGACTGATTGCTAGCTTCTCGCGTGCTTTATCTGAAGGTGTCAGCGCCAGTCAGTCAGATGAGGAATTTAACACCCTGTTGGAAAACTCCATTAAGAGCATTTACGAAGCTTCTATTACTTAAACAAACAACACAAAGGTGCCTCGCAGCTTAACTTGCTGCGAGGCATCTTTGTGTTGCCAAAACCTAATAACGACTCTCTGGAATTTTACGGAACCATTCAAATTCGCTAATATGCAATTCACGCAATTTATACTTCACAATTTTCCCAGCTCCACTGCGTGGCAGTGAATCCGCGATTCTGTATTTGCGTGGAATTTTGTATCCCGGAAGATGCTCTAAAAAATAATCCATTAATTGCTCTTCATCAATAGTTTCTCCTTGTTTAGGTACGATAACCACGCCTACGATCTCGCCCCACTCTTCTTCCGGCAAACCAACCGTTGCAGCTTCAGCCACTTGCGGATGGCTGTTAATAACCTGCTCTACTTCAATCGAATAGATATTTTCTCCGGCTGAAATGATTCGATCTGCTTTACGATCGACAAGTGAGATAAATCCGTCTTCATCAATTGTTGCTAAATCTCCTGTTAATAACCAACCATTTTGAAAAGCTTCTTCTGTTTCCTGCGGTTTTTTGAAATATTCTTTCATGACCGTCGCACCTTTTATGACAAACTCTCCAATAGTTCCAGGCTGAACATCCCGAAACTCCTCGTCAACTACTCGTACTTCTGTGAAGTACATCGGCTTTCCACCAGAGCCTACTTTATATTCATGCTGAGCTGGCAATAAAAAGACGCCTCCAGGACCACCTTCCGTTAATAGGCATAGATTGTAAAATTGTTGGTGTCCAAAAAAGGTCATTGCTTGCTTGACTAGATCCGCTTCGATTGGATCTGCACCATACATGCATTTGGTGACAGAAGATACATCAACTGTATCTGCATCTGGCATTTGCAGCAATGCACTGTACATATCCGGTAAACCAAAGAAAACAGAAACTTGGAATTCATTGATTGCTTGAATGGCTTTGACTGGCTCGAAGTCGCGAACAATAACATTAGAGGTCCCTAGTAAAATGCCGGTCACTAAATATAGATTTAATTGAACCGAATGGAAAAGCGGCACAGCATGAAGAATCCGATCTTCAGCTTTTAACTCCACTCCAAAAACAAAAGAAGCACTGACGTTAGCGAGACGCTGATGATCAAACAACGCGCCTTTTGGTTTTCCGGTAGTACCAGACGTGTACAAAATTTCGGCGTCATCGGTACTGAATACTTCAACGGAAGGTTCTAATGCATTTTCGCTTACCACGCTTTCCCAGCTAAGATAATCGTTATTGTCAGGTGCAGGATGAACGATAATTTGCTGAAGTGAGCTTGCTTGTGCTTTTTCTTCAGCTACAACAAGTTCAAATTCCGCATCACAAAAGATAAATCTACTATCAGACTGACCGAAAATATAGCCACTTTCATCTGAACTTAGCTGGTAGTTCACAGGTACAGCAACACCGCCGGCTTTTAGCACAGCAAAAAAAGCCAGGACGTAATAATCGGAGTTTTTCATAAACAACGATACTTTATCGCCTTTTTGCAAACCGGTTTCCAACAGTCCATTGGCTAATCTATTTACTTCTTCATTAAGCTCTTGGTACGTATAGGATCTTCCTTCGCACGTAATGGCCATCTTATCTGAAAAGCGTTTCGCATTTTGTCTGAGTGATGTTGTAATATTCATTTGAATTCCTCCTCGTGTAATCAACTTATTGCTCTTATAGTTGTTCCTCCTATACTGAAGTTCCCCAGCATCTTCATGCTCGTTAGAACTTTCCACACTGCCTTAAATAGTATATTCAACTTTACCGTATTCTGAAAACATAGTCAATTCGTTTTATATAGAGCTTAGTCTCAAAAGACAACAACCAATAAAACCGTGCTCCATCTTTGTATAGATGTGCACGGTTTGGCGTATTTTCACACGATATATGGCGTAATTAATCGAGTTAATAGATGAATATACTTAATTTATTGTGGAATATTACGCTGTTGAGAGGTACTAGTCGTTTTCAGCTACGGCTATATTTTTGCCAATTACTTGTCCTAGTAATTCCACGCCTTTGCCAATTTCTTCTTCAGTAGCATAGCTAAATGATAAGCGCATATACTGAAGACCTTCTTGCTGCTCTAAGAAAAAGTATTTACCCGGCACAAAAGAAACTCCCGCGTCAAATGCTTCCGACAAAATTTTTGACGTATCAACACCTGGAACTTTAACCCAAACGAAATAGCCGCCTTTCGGCACGAACCACGAGACTTCAGGTGGCAAAAACTTTTCTAGCGCTAACAACATGGTCTGACATTTAGATGCATAGACGTTTGTTAAAGCGTGGAGGTGCTGATCAAAATCAGTAACTTCTAAGAAAGAAGCCATTGTTGCTTGATCGAATGGATGATCAAGATCTTTCTTAAACCAGCTTAATGGTTCGATTAGTAGCTTATCGGCAACTACCCAACCAATTCGCATACCCGGTGCTACCACTTTCGATAATGAACCTACGTAAAGTACACGGTTAGTGGGATCCATCGCTTTTAGTAAATGCGGCACGTCTTGAAAGCCAAGCTCCCCATAAGCATCATCTTCTAAAATGACAAAATCGTATTGTTCCGCAAGTTCGAGCAAGTGTTGACGACGCTCAAGCGACAAAGTCGTACCGGTCGGATTTTGATAAGTCGGGATGGTATACAGCAAGCGCGGCAACGGTTGTCCTTTTTCTTTTCGGTCTTTCAACATGTCCGCAAACAGCTCTGTCTGCAATCCGTTCTCATCAATTGGAATGGTCATATAATGCGGTGTATAATTCTGGAATATTTCCAAAGCTTCCATATAACTTGGTGATTCAATAGCCACGACAGCTTCATTATCTAGTAGCACGCGAGCAATCAAATCAATGGCCTGACAAGCACCCGAAGTGATGAGCAGCTCATCTAATGCTAATTCAACTCCGCGCTGTGCCATTCGTTTTTGAAGAAATTTCTTTAACTGCGGTATTCGTGGACTGCCCATATAATGGAGTGGCAAATCCCCTTCCTCTTCTAACAAGCGCGTTACCGCTAATTTTATTTCTTTTGATGGAACCAATGCAGGGTCCGGATAACCCGAACTCAGACGCAAGCAGCCTGGAGGTAAAGTAGAAAGCCACTGGCCAGGCGGATCATTTTTAAAAGCCATTTCAATATCTTTTGAAAAATGGAAAGCTGTTTTCACGTAGATTTTTCTCCTTTCGTGTAGCTAATGGCATAATATAAAATCTCTTAATGCTTATTCTACAGTGTGCAACACCTAATGTGTAGAACGTCGTGGAAATCCTCTTTGTATTCGATGCATTTCTACCGGAAAGTTGTAACTTTTCCAGCACTTTAACGTTCTTATGCTAAAGCGATTTACTTGTCTTTAAACCCATTAGGAGGAATCCACCATGAAAAAAATGATTTGGTTGGGCGCCTTTCTGATTCTGTTTGCTGTTTTCGTGTTAACAGCTTGCGGAACGAGAGAGAGTGACGATACAGAAAAAGATCCGGCAACTGAAGAAATCGATACTAACGGTGAAGCAGCAGAAAAGTTAGAACTTACTATCGAGCAAGTTAACGACAATACCTATCGTTACACTTTGATCAATCAAACAGAAAAAGCACAGCTTTTTGAATTCACCAGTAGCCAGCGCTTTGATTTTTCGTTAACAACTGACAGTGGAGAAGTAGCTTTCCTCTTTTCATCAGTCAGTTTGTACCTACAAGCTTTAGGCGAAGAAACGATAAATCAAGGTGATGAGCTAAGTTATGATTTTGAAATTCCCGCACTTGAGCTTGAACCCGGAACATATAAACTGGCTGCTTGGTTAACCCCGAAACAAGGAAAAATGTATGAAGTGACCATGGACTACGTTGTAAAATAAGAATCGGTTATAGAAAAAGCATTCACACCGTATTGAGTTGGTGGGAATGCTTTTTCTATTTTATGCTATTTTTCTAACGCAGCAATATACTCTTGCACAACTTTGTAAACATATTCTTGGTTCGCTGCAGCTGTTTCCGGGTTGTATGCACCCTCATTTGTTTTGTTATTCGACAAAATACGGATTGCCAAAAACGGTACATCGTACGCCTTTGAAATCATAGCGGACGATGCGGATTCCATTTCTTCGACTGACGTGCCATAGTTTTCATGAAACCAGTGAATGCGATCAACTTCGTTATTCCATACGTCAGCTGAACCAATTGTTCCTTCAACCACTTTGCCTTGTGTGTAGCTATCTTTCACTCGGTTAGCTGCGGCCAATAGTTCTGTGTCCCCTTCGTAATAACGTGCTTTTTCAGCATTTGGATCTTCCCCAGCACTTCCTTCAGAAGCCATAACGTCCATCGGTTTCCATTCAGTTGCCTCGATGCCTTCACCTTCAGCACGGTCTCCAGTTTTCATAGAACCGATATTCACTGTTCGCTCGCCCAAAACAATGTCGAAAACATTAAGTGCAGGATCATGTCCCCCTGATGTTCCTTGGTTAATGATAGCTACTGGATTGTATTTTTCAATCGCAATTGCGGTTGCAGCCGCCGTGTTTTCCATGCCTTTACCGGTTTTTGAAACAATGACTGGATAGCCATCTACAGTACCGATATGAAATTCAAAGGTCGAACCTGATTGCTCTATTTCAACATTCTCTAAACGCTCAGCGAAGTTTTCAGCTTCGATCGGCATTGGTCCTTGGATCAGGATTGGACGTTTTGTTCTTTCTTTTTCAGCTTCACTAGACTGAGCTGCTGAACTACATCCTGTGAGTATTGCTAATAATATTATTGCCATTATAGCAATTACCATTTGCTTGCTGATAGCTATTTTCATTTTTTTCATCTGAATTTCCTCCTTGGTGTATGCTCCACTCGGTAATTTGACCAAAGTTAAAGTCTCCAGAATGTCATGGAATTTCTACCATTTGAACCTTTGGAGCCGAAGTATAAATTGAATGAAGAGAGCGGATGCACACACCAAGCAATAACCAAGTTTCCGGTTGAAAACCGAATAACCAAATACTCCAGCTCGTAGTCCAGTTCTTTACGGGGAACCTGGTAGAAACACTCGGACCGTATTACCGAGTATATACGAGTGATATAATATTTTTCACTTGGCAACTATAGCAAACACAACGCGATGGGTCAATAAAAATACGAACATTAAACATTAAGTAACTGTTTAATGTTCGTATAAATAAGGAATTAGCAATGTTTTTTTATGAATTTCATTTTTTTAAAGCGGATTAGCTTTTATCTAAATAGACTCTCTTTAAAAACTCATCAAGTAATATAGGACAATACACCAGAATTTGTCGCAAATACATTGATTCAATGATAGCTTTTCCACAAAAAGTCACTTAGGTTCTTCGGAATCAAAAATATTTTACGCCACACATCCGGAGAGCGATAGCCAAATATTGTGTAAGAAAGCACATTTTCATCGTTTTCATTCTTTACACAAATTCCGCTCGTTAGAAACACACTTATTTCCAATAATTCATTTGCTTTAATACCGTTTGCATAAATTCATCAAAAGAAGAGGCGTAGCGATTCCAGTGATGATACCATTTCCTAATCGTATCCAACAGCCAGAACGGCATTGGTCTGCCGTCAATAATCGCGTAATACTCTTCATATGCTTTTTTCAAGTGCTCCCATCTGAAATCATTGCCCGGCTTTATATACTCAGAAACGTCAAGCAGCTTCGCTCGACCGTTTTGTAATAAAATATTTTTCAAGTGAATATCTCGTGGATTTAACCCGATTTGACGGATGTATTCCCTTGCCGCTTCAACATCTTGTATAACTTGATCTGGGACATGAATTCCTTGCAAAAGACAATCAAATAAAGTTACTCCTTCTTCATATTTAATCACTAACAATCGATTGGTCACCCCGTAGCAACTGGAGAAATAAGGAGACAAACCGATTTGTGCATAAACCTTTGCTTCAGCTTCAAGTTTATCCTTTTTGTCTTTTGCGTATATTTTGAAGGCATATTCTGGTGCCTCTAAAAATTGAAACACTGCCGCATCCGTTCCTACTCCGATGCAGCGAAATCCATCCACATTTCCGTCAATACTGACGGGTTCGTTATTCGGATGGGCTACGACTTTAACTGCAGTCAGTAATTCTGCTAACTCTTGCCAAGATTGCTTCATGTCAACTCTCCTTCATATAAAAATATTCTTACTATAATAATAATCCGGACTTGACACATGATTCAAATGCCAAGGTCTTGTTTTGTAAATATGCATAAACACGAAGAAAACAAGTACTATTTCCCGCTAAAATATTGACAGTTTGTAGATTATCGACTAGTATTAACTACGCGATGAGCTCGTTTGCATAAGACGGACAAGCATTCCTTTTAGGAACACGTTGTGGAACGTGGCTTGAAACGCCGCAAACTATCAAAACCATCTTGCCCTCGGGCAAGGTGGTTTTTTTCTGTTTAAGTGGAGGATTTGTATAAGTCTCCTTGACTTTAAAGGGATTTATTTGAATAAACCTTGATTACTTGAGGATATGGTTTTTTGTGAAGCTTGTTTGCGTAAATAGGCTCGTTGTTTGCGTAATCCAACTGGTTGTTTGCAAAATGACCGATTGGATCAAATAAAAAAGCCATGCCCTCAAGTAAATCACTTGAGGGCATGGCTTTAGCTTCACAATTCGTAAACGCGTGCTTCAAAAGGTAATAATTGTTTTGGGTCGCATTGCTGATAATTATGCAACAAGCAATGTGCTGTTTGCGGTTCGTCCCAGTAACAAGAATACTCGGTCAAATTAGTGATAACCAATATTGTCTTGTTTTCATTTGTACGTGTATAAGCGTAAATTGATTCATGACCGACGTCCTGCAACTCGTAATTTCCGTAAACGAGCACATCTTGCTGCTTACGTAACCAAATCATCTTCCGGTAAAACCACAGAACCGAATGTGGATCGCGAAGCTGTGCTGCTACATTAATTTTCTCATAATTCGGATTGACACGCAGCCAGGGTTCTCCGCTTGAGAACCCCGCGTTCGGACTGGCATCCCATTGCATCGGCGTTCGTGAATGATCACGACTTTGTGCTTTGATGATGGTCATCACCGCGTCGTGCTCCATGCCTTCCGAACGATTATTATGATACAAATTATGTGTTTGTATATCGTTGTAATGTGCAAGTTCTTCAAAGGGCGCGTTGGTCATGCCAATTTCCTGACCTTGATAGATAAACGGAGTGCCTTGCATGAAAAAATACATGCAGGCAATAGCCGTGGCACTTTCCCGCCAGTACTGTTGGTCATTGCCCCAAGAAGAGACAATTCGCGGCTTGTCGTGATTTTCAACGAAAAGTGCATTCCAACCTTGGCCTTCCACCGCTTTTTGCCATTTGGTCAATACTTCTTTTAACTTAGGCACGTCGATACCGGTTGTTGAATCCGTATCCCATAGCCCCATGCTTTCAAATTGAAATACCATATTGAATTTCCCATCGTCCTCTGAAATCCACTCGTTAATATCGCTTGCCTGGACCCCGTTCGCTTCGCCAACTGTCATAATGTCACGTTTCGCAAACGTCTCATCACGCAGTTCCGCAAGCAGCGGTTGAATGCCTTTGACATTCATCATTTTCTCCCAAGCCGGTACATACAAATTTTGTTGGGGGTCTTCAACGTCGCTCATGTCTTTTTTGATGTGGCTAATTGCATCTACACGGAAACCATCAATGCCTTTGTCTAACCACCAATTGACCATATCGTACAAAGCTTGCCGCACTTCTGGGTTTTCCCAGTTCAAGTCTGGCTGTTTTTTAGAGAACAAATGCAAATAATACTGCTTAGTTGCTTGATCGTATTCCCAAGCACTACCACCGAAAATACTTTCCCAGTTGGTTGGCTCATCGCTCCAAATATACCAATCACGTTTGTCATTATCTGTTGATGTACGTGATTCCATAAACCACGGATGCTCATCGCTTGTATGATTGATCACCAAATCAATAATAAGTTTCATGCCTCGTGCGTGTACTTCTTCAAGCAAGCGATCAAAATCCGCCATCGTTCCAAACTCATCCATAATTTCCTGATAGTCGCTTATGTCATAGCCATTGTCATCGTTGGGTGATTTATACATCGGACAAATCCAAATCACATCAATCCCAAGGTCTTTCAAATAATCTAGCTTGCTGGTTACGCCGTTGATATCACCTACGCCGTCTCCAGTTGAATCCTGAAAACTTCTCGGATACACTTGATACGCAACTGCTTCTTTCCACCATTTTCTGTTCATAACTGATCCCTCACAAAGACCTTGGTCATTCTCCCCATCAATCGGCCTTGACCTAATCTGAAGATGTCCAAACGCCTATCTCAACTTTTTTCTATTCCATCGTCCAGCAACATTTTTCTAGAAAAATTAATTATAAGTTGATAGTGTAGCAGAATTCGCAAAAAATTACCAAGGCAGTAAACCGAACATTTCATAGATATTGTCTTGTGCGCTCACCTTCTTTCCTTTAAATATCTTCTCAATATAACCGCTGTGATCATATCAAAACTTAGATCTTGCTATTTTTTCTCTATTAATTGGATGAACCCGTTATCATTTAACGATATAGCTGATTTGTGACCAGACTTTCGCTCTTTTAAGTTAATGGTTGATCAGAATCCATAGTTGAATGTTATTTCTTTCTCACTGTATTTGATTAGAACAAAAATTCCTTTAGCTAAAATAAGGACATTATTACTGACATCGCTTTTAACTTCTCATAATTCGGGAATAGTAAAGTATCTGGAAAGGATGATTACGAATGAAAAACAAATTAGCGGCCGCATTACTCGCTATTTTCCTTGGCGACTTTGGGGCACATAAATTTTATCTTGGGAAGCCGGGCATGGGAATCCTTTATCTGTTATTCTTTTGGACAGGTATTCCTGCAGTAATCGGGATTATTGAAGGCATTCTATATCTTCTGCAATCTGAAGAAAACTTTCAAGAGAAACATGGTAGATCTTAAAGGAGGATATCTCGTTTGCACTTAGAACCGATTCCTGACCATATAAAAAAAGAGTTGAAGATTTTGTTCGTCGGGTTTAATCCGAGCATTCGATCTTCTGAAACCGGCTTTCACTACGCTAGTCCGAATAACCGATTTTGGAAGATTCTTTTCGAAGCTGGCTTGACACCTCGGAAATACCTACCTGAAGAAAACAGTAAGCTGCTGGCTCTCGGCTATGGTTTAACAAATATTGTGGCACGACCGACCAAAGAAGCGGCAGAGATTTCAAAAGAAGAATATGCACAAGGGGCTAGCTTACTAGCAGCAAAAATTAAACAGCTGCAACCAAAAGCTGTCTGCTTTGTCGGCAAAGGTGTCTATCAGCAGTTTAGCCAAAGAAAAGCCGTTTCGTGGGGTGCTCAAAAAGAACCGGTCATTCCGGGCATTGTCGAATATGTAGCACCATCTTCGAGCGGACTCGTCCGTTTAAAGATGAAAGACATTGTCGAAATATACAGTGGCTTGAATACCTACAAATAAAAACGACCTTTCTCTTAT
The DNA here is from genome assembly GCF_002009235.1 of Planococcus faecalis. Taxonomy (NCBI): domain Bacteria; kingdom Bacillati; phylum Bacillota; class Bacilli; order Caryophanales; family Caryophanaceae; genus Planococcus; species Planococcus faecalis. Next base: position 828,718 of record NZ_CP019401.1, on the reverse strand, counting down.
GACAAGAGGAGGGTCGTTTTATTCGTGCTCCATTTTCTATAACAGCATTAAAATTTTTCGGACCGTGTTGACGTTGCGAACAGTGACATGGCGATAAAGGGTAGTTCCTGCAACCTTGACCATTCCACTAGTTGAAACTTTGTCTTTATTAACCGACCAAAGAATGGCCCCCGGAACGTAAAAGACGCGGTCAACTTCCTTGTGGATGGTCAGTCTGTCTAGCACTGCTTCATGATCAACATCCTGCCATAGAAACAAGACATCACTTTTCATCTGTGAATCGTTTGTCCACTGTTCCGGAATGGCTTGCGCAATTTTCCGGAACGCTTCTGCACTGTAAATCAATAGATGGATTCGCAAATTGAAATGGCTATAGATTGTTTCCTCTAATCGTTCTGCCAGTTGTTCTTCAGAATGATTAGGATTGGCAAAAATGATATTGCCTGAATTGATATAGGTCATAACCGATGACATGCCTAGTTCTTCAAAGGCTTGCTTTAACAGCTTCATATCTATTTTGTTCTTGCCACCCACATTGATTCCTCGTAGTAATGCCACATATAACACCGCATTCCTCTCCTCACATGCTACTCATGAAAACCGGTATCTTTCATAATTTTTGTAAATGCGTGCTCTTGAATCGATTTTTCAAGCGTCTCAATCAATCGATTTAATTCTGTAGAAAACTGGCCGTAATCAGCTTGTGAGAGTACTAGTTTTAATAGACGACTCACAGAAAAAACAGTCGCTCCACTCAAACTGCCTTTTGACATTGCCAGTCTTTCTTCGAGAGCACCTAGTTCTACAGGATGCGGAAGGCGGAAGCGGTAGAGTACTTCTTCATGTGCAGATTTATTGCGATACGGAAAAACAATACGCAAAATAGCATCTAATTCGTTTGCCTCTAAATGGATTGCTCGGTATTCTTCACTGTATTCATTGGCAAAATCAGCTGCAATTTGGTCACGTAGTTTTTCATCAATTACTGTGTAAAAATGTGTGGTTTGTCCAAGTGACAAGAAATTGACGAGCACCCATAGCGGTACATTTTTGTGCTTGTCATAAAATTCACGGATGGCTGGATACCTTACTTTGTCTCGCTTTTTATGACTTTTGATTAGATTGGCAAGTGTTGAAATAATGCGGTCACGCTCATGATGATGCTGGCTGTCGTGACTATAATTGACAGGGTTAAGAAAACTTTCTTTCTCTCTAAACTTCTCTGAAAAACGATATGCCACTTTTGATTTTATATTTTTTTCAAACTTCAACAGTTCGTTTAGCAATAGCAATCGTAAATTCCGGTCAAAACTGTGCAGTGCTTGAAGATGACTAAATTTTGTACCTTCTTTGTAACGTTCAAGACCGTGTGGATTGAGTCGCTCATCATGCTCCAAAAACGGTTCTTTATAGCCATCAACCAATGCGTAATAATTTTCACGAGACAAAATTCGTTTCGCAGCTGCTTGATCAGATACGTCCAAGCCTCGTTCCTCAAGAATTTTCAACTGCTCGCCGTGTGTAGCAAAATCTTTCACATGTCTCATCCTTTGCGTATTGTTCTTATGCCTAACTATAAGTGACGCGGCCAAATCTATAAATACCTTCCAAATAAAAAAACAGCTATTCCCCAATTTTCTACGTTAGGAATAGCCGTTTGTTGTTCGTTCTGCTTACTCATGTTTAATTTAATCCGTGGCTAACCATAGCATCTGCTACTTTTTTAAAGCCCGCGATGTTAGCTCCGACAATCAAGTTGCCTGGCGAACCGTATTGCGCTGCTGTCTCTGTGCACGTTTGATAAATACTTTTCATTACCTGTAACAGTTTTTCATCAACTTCTTCAGCCGACCAGGAATAACGCATGCTGTTTTGAGACATTTCCATAGCAGACACCGCAACTCCACCTGCATTAGCGGCCTTAGCCGGTGCAAATAACACTTTGTTATGCGTCAGCACACGAACTGCTTCTTCTGTACACGGCATGTTAGCACCTTCTCCCACTGCCTTTACTGAGTTTTCGACCATCGCCTGGGCACTTTCTCTATCAATTTCATTTTGCGTGGCACATGGTAAAGCAATATCACATGGGATTTTCCAAATTTCTGACTTGTCTTTGCCATATTGAGCATTTGAATGATGCTCCAAGTAATGGTAAATTCTTTTTCTCTCCACTTCTTTTAACTGCTTAACCGTTTCAACATTAATGCCCTCAGGATCGTAAATATAACCTTCTGAGTCACTGCAGGCAATAACGGTCGCACCAAATTCGATTGCTTTTTCCATCGCGTAAATTGAAACATTTCCAGAACCGGAGACGACGACTTTACTGCCCTTAAATGAATGTCCCTGATCTTTTAACATTTCTTCAACAAAATACACCGTTCCATAACCCGTTGCTTCTTTGCGGATTAAGCTACCGCCATTTCCTGGATTTTTTCCAGTAAAGACACCCGCTTCTGAGGCATTCCGAAGGCGCTTGTATTGTCCAAACATATACCCGATTTCTCTTTTTCCGACGCCAATATCTCCAGCTGGAACATCAATATCAGGTCCGATGTGGCGCGTAAGTTCTGTCATAAAGCTTTGACAAAAACGCATAATTTCACGATCTGTTTTTCCTTTTGGATCAAAGTCAGAGCCCCCTTTACCGCCGCCGATTGGTAACCCAGTCAATGCATTTTTGAAAATTTGTTCAAACCCAAGAAACTTCACAACGCTTGCGGTTAAAGAAGGATGAAAACGCAAACCGCCTTTGAAAGGTCCGAGAGTACTATTGAACTGGACACGGTATCCCCGATTAACATGGACATTTCCAGCATCATCTTCCCATGTCACACGAAATGCGATAAATCGTTCTGGCTCTGAAATGCGTTCAAGAATTCCTTGTTCAACATATTCAGGATGTTGTTCGAAGACCGGCTGCAACGTATCGAACACTTCCCAAGTTGCTTGTAAAAATTCAGATTCTCCTGGATTTCGATCTCGAACTTTTTTATGTATACCTTGTATATATTCATAAGATGATTGCTGCTTAATTGGATTTTCCTGCCGTATAAATGTCAATTGCATTCAATCTCCTTTTTAAAAACAGCAACTAACTGTATAATTATTCGCTATTTTTAATATTTTCCTTTCATTATACAAACAGTTTTAAGCTAGCGCAAATCAATATTTTACTATAGTAGCTAATTAATTGGTGCCTCATCGGTCAAGTCAAAAAAGAGAGCGCTATCATTCGCATTAATTCCACGTTTTTTTTTTATATCGCACAAAAATATTTTTGAAAATAAAAATTGTTCTCTTTAAAATTTCTGTTTTTTAACTGTGTTTTAGTATTATTCAGCAAAACGGGTATACCTTAAACAAAGCTGTGTTGCTCCGGATGATGACCACTTTCGATGCATGAGTCGGTGAATACGTACAAAAGGAGTGAGCGTGTTGAAGAAATTATCAATAAGTGCTTGTTTAGTCTTAATGCTGTCCTTGGCAATTCCTGTTCAAGCTGCTTCCGATTTAGCGACGTCTCATTTGTTTTATGAAGAAATCAGTTACTTAGTAGATCGCGATGTCTTAAGCGGTTATCCTGATGGTACGATGCGTCCCGATACAGGGGTAACACGTGCAGAAGCTGTTATTATGATGGGCCGCTTGAAAGGATTTGATCGTACACAACGGAATACAGGATTTTCAGACGTCCCTTCTTCTCACAAAGCCAGTGGTTACATTGCAGCAGCTGCAGAAGCGAAGTTGATCAAAGGTTATCCAGACGGCAGCTACCGTCCGAACAACACCATCACACGTGCCGAAATGGCGTTTATTTTGTCTCGATTGTATATTGTTCCGTTCCGCGCAGATATTAGCTTTACCGACGTTTCACGTAATATGAAGGTATACGAACCTATACAGAAAATATTAGCAGCTAACATTACCATCGGTTACCCAGATAATACCTTCCGTCCAAACGATACAGTCACGCGTGGCCAATTTGCTGCATTTTTGGCGCGGGGACTCGAACCGAAGTTTAAAAATGACGCAACGATCAAACAGTCTTATTTAAGAGACAAAACAAAAACCTATGTGTACGATACAGAATTTGGTGTCGAACGTCACGTTTATAATTATGTGCCTTCCCGAAATGGGTTAGCGATGGGTTATATTTGGAGCATTAACACGAAAGATGACATTCTCATAACAGATTCAGTGGAATTCGAGACCTCTACTCACTATACATTTGGCATGCCTTATTCGGAGTCCTATACCGAGCTTGAGTACCCTGTTAAAATCGGACAAAATTGGTATATGAACACGATGTACGCGGCTCCACGCGAAGTCACCAACATCGGGGTTACAGTCAAAACACCTTATCGAACGTTCACAAACGCAGTGGAAGTAACGGTTGCGGCTAATTCTGAGCTTTTGGAAAAAGGTCATATCTACTATATGGTGGAAGGTTTTGGAGAAGTAAAATCGGTGGACTTGGACGGCACCATAACAAAAGAATTGATTGCGATTGAATGAAAATCGGACATTCAAAACGCCAACTGCTCGCTTTGCGTTGATTAATTGCACGGAGCTCAGGACGGAAAAACGACAATCTCTCTAAAGAAGAGCCCACGCTAAAAACAGAAGTTCTTTAAAGTCATAAAAGCTCGCAGACAACTAGTTGTCTGCGAGCTTCAGCTTGTTGAGAAACTAAGGTTTTATCGATTATCTTCTCAGTGGATTGGTCAAGAAACAAAAGAACGTGAAGTTTTTAGACCCTTCTGCTTAGCAGAAGGGTCATTTTTTTGATGTTTTGCACTGCGGCTGTCAGATAAGCCTGTTCTTGGACAGACTTGCGCCCTCGTCGCCTTGCGTAACGGAAACTATGGAGTTCTTTCGCATCGGCGAAACTCCGTTCGATGGTCTGGCTTCGTAACTTGTATAGCTTTTTTCCGCTGGGGGTGCGCTTGTTGGCGCGCACCTTTTCTTTTTCGTCTTCCCAGATGTGTCGGAAAATCGAGCGCTGCTTGCTTTTCGCGGAAAAACAATCCGAGCGCAGTGGACAATGTTCACAATCCTCCGGCCGGCTTTTGTACTGCCGATATCCCTCTCGATCTGTGGTGGCGTAGGACAACTTACAGCCCATGGGGCAAGCATACGCATCCAGTGAAGGGACATACGTAAATAACCGTTTCGGCACTTTCGGGTTACCGCCTTTGAAACGGCGGTAGCCCATGACCACAAACGTTCCGGCTTCGTTTAACGTTTTACAGATGTGGCCGGTAAAATAGCCGGCATCCAAGGCGACGGCTTCCACCGGAAAAGCAAACTTCTTCTTTTGTACAGCGAGCCGGTCCAAATAAGGAACGGCGTCGTGCATATTGCCGGCCGTGATATAGGTATCCGTGATGAAATTGTATTTGGCATCCACCGTTCGGTGGTCGAGATAGAAAAAACCTTGAGGTTTCTGGTTTCGCATGAGGAACCCACTATCTGGATCGGTCACGCTTTCGCGGGTCATCGCCGGTTTGGTTTTGGCAACGGGCCGAATCACCTTCGGCTTCAGCGCTTTTTTCCATGGGCCTCCCGGTCAGCTACGACCGCTTCTTCCAATTCCCCCAGGTAGCTCACCACTTTTTCGGCCTTTGCTTTTCGGATAAACTTGTTCTTATTGGCATTGGCTTTGATATGCGTGGAATCGGACAGAAGCACGCGGCCACTCACCATGCCGTGGGCTTTTGCCTGACGAACCGTTTCGTCGAAGATTTCTTCAAAGACCGAGGTGTCTTCAAATCGGCCCTTCCGATTGAAACTGATGGTGGAGTGATCTGGAATCCGGTCGACGAGAGAATAGCCCAAAAACCATCGGTAAGCAATGTTATCCCGAATCTCTTTTTCCAGTTGGCGTTCTGAACGAACGCCATAAAAATAGCCGATGAAAATCATTTTGAATAAGGTAATGGGCGGAATGGCGGGACGGCCGTTATCCGGACAATAATAAGGGGAAGCAATCCGTTCAATAAAAGAAAAATCAATGAGGGCATCAACGGTACGAAGAAAATGGTCGTATGGCACGAGTTCATCAATTGAGACGGTGACCTGTTCATGACGGTGATTTTTGACGGGACCAATCATGGGACTTCGCTCCTTCTTTTTCTTTCAGTTTACATCAAAAAAGTATCGAAATAAACAAAAAAAGACTGTCGAGAGGGTTTCTCGACAGCCTGAAGCTCGCAGACAACTAGTTGTCTGCGAGCTTTTTTATAGCTGTATGTTTTCTTATTTAAAATCCACTGTATCATTTATTTCTTTACGGTCTTTTTCTATGTCCTTATTGGTCAATTTCTTCACAAACGTTTTAACGGACTTTACCGTATTGCCAGAGTCCCAATACTCAGCCGAATCAGCATCAACGCGAATCAACACGACATTCGGATCGTCATAAGTAGTATCCAGCATCTTATCAAAAATCGGATTCCAGTATTCCTTTTTCTTCGCTGCATCTTCAATAAACTCAGCAGTTCCGCTAATAGATACATAAGATTTCCCTGCATAGGCTAAATTGATGGTTGGATTGCTAATGATTTCATCGTATTTTTCCGTATCTTTCATTGTGAGGAACCACAAATTACCATCAAATTCTACTTCCTGTGTTTGCATAGGACGCGAAATAATTTTGTTATCAGTAGAAATGGTTGTGAACATCGCTACCTTAATATCCTTAATCAAGTCATTAACTGTTTTAATGGCCTGTAGATCGTTTGTTGTCTCGTTCACCATATTATTTATTCCTCCTACATTAAGTTGAATTAAAGTTAGATGGTTATACTTCTAGATTTCCCTGTATTCGGTTCTCTAAACGTCATTGCCTTTTCCGTAAGTATTCTAGTATGTAGAAAAACTAAAAATAAATTTATAAAAATACCCATTCACTTATAAGAATTCCTCTCACTTGTTTCGTCAAACTATCAATACCAATATGGTTATCTCTTATAAAATCAACAACTAACTAAAACTATTTAAAAGTATTTTATTTTTCTCTTGTAATTTGATTATTCAATAATGTATAGTCTATACAGGAATGAATAAAGGAGGACAGTCATGAATACTTTATTTCTGCTTCCCAATACGAACGAAGAAATTATCAACACTTATGATGAAGACATTATTGTTACTACACGAGAAGGTCGTATTATCAAAGCTTCTACTTGCAGTGGTGAGCAATATGGAGTACCTGCTGAAGAACTACTTGGAAAATCGGTCTATGATTTAGAAGCAGCTGGAATCTTCTCTCCTGCCATTACGCCACTCGTTTTAAAGCAAAAGAAAAAAGTTGTTTTGCTCCAAAATACACCTTCTGGGAAAAAGGTCTTGATCACTGGCATTCCACTTTTTAATGATAATGGCGATGTAGAGTTTGTCGTCAGTTATTCTTACGATATGTCACAGTTGATGGTTATGAAGGAATATTTAGAGAATCTGGAATCGGAAATGTCCAAGGTAAAAGGGGAACTGGCTCATCTACGAAACCAACAGCTTCATGTTGAAGGCTATGTCATGGAAAGTCCTTCTTCTAAACGTGCACTCCAAACAGCCATCAAAATGGCGCAACTTGAAGTTCCGGTTGTTATTTACGGTGAACCTGGCACCGGTAAAACATCATTAGCTAAGTTTATCCATGCACAAAGCGATCGACGTGAAGAAGCATTTATCGAAGTCCATTGCAGCGCTATCCCCGAATCGGTGTTTGAAATCAGTTTTACCGGACTTGACGGAGAAGGCTACATAAACTTAGCTGCTCGAGGCACGCTTGTGCTCAATGAAGTGGAACAGCTCTCAGCTGCTTCTCAGGCCACCCTGTTTAACGTTTTGCAGCAGCCACACGAGGCACGCATAATTGCCATCAGCACGGTTTCAATTGAAGAGGCCGTCATTGCTGGGAACTTCCGTGAAGACTTGTTTTACTTTTTGCATTTAGCTTCGATTGAATTAAAAGCGCTAAGAGAACGTCCAGATGATTTAGATCAGTTTATCCATCGCGTTCTTGAAGAACTCAATATCAACTACAAAAATCGAAAAACGATTTCTGATGACTTCTACTTTCATGCGCTACAACTTTCTTGGAAAGGCAATTTCCGAGAGTTGCGCAATGTACTAGAACGTAGCTTTATCGAAAGTGAATCTGCACTGATTACGCTCGATGACCTCCCGATTACTTATCAGCCAGATTCCAGTGAACGTATCGGCTTTGAACTTGATGGCCAGACGCTTCCACATATTTTAGAATCTGTCGAAAAGAAAGTGTTACTAAATGCACAAAAACGCTACAGAACAACGACTGAAATGGCTCATATTCTCGGCATTAGCCAGCCTTCGGTTGTTCGTAAACTAAAAAAATACACAAACATCACTTAAGGAGGAACTTATATGACATTGCTTCAAAGCGAAAAAAAGAAAATTGAATCTGTCGACACATGGAAATTCTTAATTCCTTCTATTATAGGTGCGCTATTATTCTTATGCCCTATCTCTTACAATGATGAAATCACGATTGGTGTCGGTATTTTGGCATCTTTCCTCTTAACAACATTCGGTGATATAATTCCTGCATTTATTGTTTTTTTACTTGGTTTTTCCGCACTTGCTAGCGTACTTGCAACGATTACAAAACCTGCTTTCGTTCAAAATTCACCTTTTTTACGCACTACGTTTATTAATGGACCATTTGGTTTAATCGTTCGTGTTCTTGCTTTTGCATTTGGCTTTATGACTTTTTATGAAATTGGCCCTGAAATCATTTCTTCAAGAGCTACGGGAGGCGTTGTGCTTTATGACTTAGCCCCTGTCCTACTCACCTGGTTTTTGTTTGCTGGAATTTTATTGCCGTTACTAGTTGAATTTGGCTTAATGGAATTTGTCGGTACCTTGCTCAACAAATTCATGAGACCTGTCTTCACCTTGCCTGGCCGTTCCTCAATCGATGCGATGGCATCATGGATGGGCGCTGCACCTGTTGGAGTTTTGGTAACAATGAAGCAATACGATGAAGGCAATTATACCGGACGTGAAGCTTCGGTCATTGCCACTACGTTTTCAATCGCTTCTGTGGCGTTTAGTTTAGTAGTTGCCAATGTCGTCGGCATCGGACATTTGTTCTTTCCTTTTTACCTAGCTGTATCGGTTGCTTGTTTAGTAGCTGCCATCATTATGCCGCGCATCCCACCTTTATCTCGTAAAAAAGACGACTATTATGCGCCAGTTGGCAAACAAATTGACGATACCATTCCTGAAGGTGCACCGCTTTTACAATGGGGTTTTGACGAAGCTCGTCGTAAAGCAAGCAGCGCGGCAAGCCCGAAAAAACTTGCACAAATCGGCATTGAGACGGTACTGGATATATGGCTAGCGCTAATCCCACTCGTTATTGCTCTTGGTACTGTGGCATTGATCGTCGCAGAATACACACCATTATTCAAAATCATTTCTTATCCACTGATTCCCGTACTGACCTTATTCGGCTTACCCGAAGCCGCCGAAGCCGCTCCTACGTTCTTAGTTGGATTCGCAGATATGTTCTTGCCTGCTGTACTAGGTGCAGGTATCGAGAGTGAATTGACTCGCTTTGTGCTAGCTGGTGTTTCGTTAACGCAAATCATCTATATGTCTGAAATCGGCATTTTGATTTTACGTTCGAACATCCCAGTAAAATTCTGGGAACTGGCTGTAATTTTCGTATTACGTACCATCATCACTTTACCAATTCTTGTGTTGTTCGGTCATTTGTTTGTTTAATAAAAAAGCGCTACTCCTAGGAATGTACATTCCTAGGAGTAGCGCTTTTTTACTCACTTTGCCCAATGATGAAAGAAGAAATAAGACAAGATGAGCACAATGACAATGATGGAAAGGATGAGCATGGGCACAAAACCAAAGGTAGCTTCCATTAGAACTCCTCCTCCTTTTCCCTTTAGCATACTCTCTTTTATTTGAGAATGATACAAAATAAGACTGATTTTTCAGTTTAATTAAAAAGTATAAACCATAATTTTTATTCTGTATTTTTACTATTCTTTTCTCAGTTTCTGAGGAGTACTTTATACATAAAATAATAGCCTTATATGTCACGACGTGATATAGTCGAAATGTGACATATGAGAAAGAGGGTTTCTTATGGATATTCAAAAAATGTTAAAAAAATATGTACCTATGACTGAGACCGCTTTTTATATTCTATTGTCTTTAACTGAACCTCGACATGGCTACGGCATTGTTAAACACGTAGAAGAAATTACAACAAGTCGACTGCGTCTTGGATCAGGTACTGTATATGGAACCTTGACAAAGATGCAAAAAGATGGAGTGATCGTCGTTTTTGCGGATGAACAGCGAAAAATTGTTTACGAAATCACTGATACTGGAAAACAACTCATACACGAAGAAATAAGAAGACTGAAAGAGTTACATCAAAATGCACTGACTTTTGAGGAGGATTTCCAATGAAGAAAATGTACAATCCTTTCTGGAGCTACGATGTTATTAAAACAGAGCAATGGCTATCAAAAATGGCACATAGCGGACTAACCTTTGCAGAATTGAATCGCTGGACGCGCTGCTTCTACTTTACTGAGACCCCCACAAATTCACGAATTTATCGAATTGCTTATGACAAATTAAAATCGCCTATCCTTCCAAAAACGCTGCAAGTTGAGGGTTGGAAAGCTATTGCCACTAAAGGGAAATGGCAAGTCACAACAAATAATCGACCTGAACAAACGATTAGAAACTTTCCAACTCGAGATGGTGTTATTAAACACAACCAAACGATTACGTATCTTTTTTATGGACTTTTGTTTTATTTAATAAGTGTACTAATTGCACCCATTTCTTTAGCTTTTTCCTACTTGTTCACGGATGAATCGATTGTTGTAGAAGAAAGCCCTTATTGGATTGTGACGTATTTGTTCTTTGCATTAGCTATTGGTTTAGTTTTGCTAGGCATTTATTCAATTATTAAAATTACGAAAACGAATAATATCCTTAAAAATTCACAAGTTATTAGAGCTACTACTCAACTAAATAATGGCATTGATACGCAAGCAGAAAAGCATTTGAAACGCTCAGGACGCTGGGTGACAAAAATTCGATTAGGCTGGATGTATTCTCCTGATAAACTCGAAAAATGGCTAGAGTCGATGGAACAGCAGGGACTTAATTTATATCGCGTCAGTAAAATTGGAACTGTTTTTCATTTTACGAAAGGCCAGCCTCGCTATATCGCTTACCGAGTCGACTATCAAAGACAACCGCCTGCAGGCTATTTTTCGATTCATAGAGAAGCCGGCTGGCGTGATTGTTTTGTCTCCTATTCTAATTTAGAAAACTGGACTATTTGGAGCCAGGAGTACAAAGAAAATCAACAGCGACCACAGCTATATAGCGATTATTTCACTCGGATCAAACAAGCTAAAAAAATAGTTTTTACTTATACAGCCTTCTTTTTACCTTTTACACTTTTGTATCTTTACTTCCTAGTTAACAACTTGAATAGACAAACGGAGCTATCTCAATGGTTATCATGGGGAACTTTCGTATTTATGCTATGCATCACTATTTACGGATCCTTGTTAGTCAAACTATGGACGTATTACATCCGATTGAAAAAGCAAGCTACTACTTGAAACAGTTGAATTGGGAACATGTTTATTCTCTAATCAATAGCGCAACATTCAAGGAAATACTACAAGAGAATCAAAAATCCACTCACACTATTAGCTGTGAGTGGATTTTCTTCTATAGGAAAAACGGAATAAATACGCTAGCTAATAGTAAAATCAGCGCACCCCCAAGACGAGAGGAAATCTGTGCAAATGGCATTAATTCCATTCTTCTTGCCGCAGATAGTACAGCGACGTCACCCGTACCGCCCATGTTCGCCATGCAAAGACCAGCTGTAATGGCCGCTTCAATTGGATAGAAGCCCATAAATTTCCCGATAATGCCTGAACCGATAACCGCTCCTATAACTACTGCCAGAACGATCAGAACATATTCTACACTTAATGCATTTAAAACAGCCGCTAAATCTGTATAAGCGACACCAATACCAATCAACAGAGCATTGGTCCAGTTTCTAGCGACAAATTCGTACCACTGACTTGCTCCTTCAACGATAATTTCCGGCATAACATTCGCCACTTTTAGACCTGCCACCAAAATAATCATAATTGCGTATGGATGCAAAGGGATAAAGTCGCCTAAAAGATTTCCTAACATGTAAAAGGAGACTGCAGCCAAGACACCGATACCCATTTTGGACAGGTTATATTGTGGTACTTCTTTTTTCTCATAATGAAATCCTCTGATTAATTGTCCATTACCTGTCAAACTCGGGTATTTCTTACCAACAATGTTCAATACACTCGCAAGAATGATCGCAAAAACGTTACCAAGTGCCAATGCCGGCACCAGAATTGATAAGTAATAACCAGGCTCGTTTCCAAGCATCTCGGAGTAAACCTGTGACATCGGCACGGCACCTGCACCCATGCCTCCTCCCATAATTGGCATGGCTATGACCAGTACAGCATCTTGTATACTAAATCCGAGTAACATGCCGACAAGCGCTGCGAGTAAGACTGCACCTGCAACTGCTGCGAGTAGCGGCAAAGCGTAACGAACACCCGCTTTCACCAGTACTTTCGACTCCATCCCCAGAATACTTCCAGTAATCAAAGCCGCTATATAAAAGTTCAGGAAGTCTCCGTCTTTCATAAATTCCGTAATGAGCGTAGTAGTGGTTTCCGGCATTAACCCGCTATAGACCATATAAGCTGAACCAAATATGGCTACAATTGCACCGCCACCTAAGAACGTTCGAACAATTGGCGTATGGTCTCCAATCCAGCCAAGTAGTTCCCCTAGGACCATGATGATCAATAGCGCTCCAATCATACCTGCTGGCAAGTTATCTGTATACATAGCGTAAAGAGCAATTGCCGCAAAAACTCCAAACCACAAAATTGGGATATTAAAAATTGATAGCGTTCCTAAGCTTTTTTTCATCGGCAAATCGGCTGGAACTGTTCGTTTACTTTCTTCCATTTCTATCAGCTCCATTCTATGTTCTTTTGTTATTCACCCAACTTTTTAGCTTTTCATTGTTTTTCTTAATAACTGATAAACGCATAAGGGTAAGCGCTTTCAACTGTTAATTCTTATCTTAATTAAATAGTCAGAAAACAAATACCTTATAAAACTATTGAAGTTATTGTAATTAAAAAAAGTAGCCAAATTGGCTACTTTTACAAATAAGGTGTTACACTATTTCGATTTGATTTTTTTACTACGTATCGGTAAATTGGTCGGCCGATTCCATAAACAAGATTTTCTTCAAGAAAATCAATTTGGGTCAAGAATTTTAAATATTTTCTTACCGATACTCTTGAGATATGGCTAATTTCTGCGACATCTTCTGTAGAAAACGTTTCTGACTCTACTTGAAGTATTACTTCAACAACTTTTTTTAACGTCGTTCTTGTCATTCCTTTTGGTATTGTTGCGAATTTCCCCGATTTTTGAGTATCGTTGTTTTTCTGTAGCATTTGATCAAGTTCCTGCTGACTTACTTTATCTCTGTTATCCAGTCCAAAATAATGACTTTTGTATTGCAAAAGCGCTTCTTGAAAGCGACTAAATTCAAAAGGCTTTATTAAGTAATCGATAGCACCAAGTCTGAGTGCTTGTTGAACTTGACTGATGTTAGAAGCTGCGGTGATGAACACAACATCTAAATCCTTTTTTCCTTCGCGAAGCTGTCTTAAAAAATCTAATCCGTTCATTCCTGGCATATGAATATCGAGCAGCAGCAAGTCCACTTCTACTGCTGCTAACATTTCAATCGCCTCCTTCGTATCTGCTGCATGGCCAATCACCGTAAAGCCTTCTACTTTTGCAACGTATTGGCGGTTTAGTTCTGCCACCATGGGGTCATCTTCTATGATCATGACGTTAATCATTACACTCACCTCCTGCTTCATATGGAACGATAATTGAAAATACAGCTCCGTCTCGTTCTGACATAATATCGATTGAACCTTCCAGTTTTTCAACACTATTTTTCGTAAGATAAAGACCGAATCCCCGATTTTCTCCTTTTTTAGAAGAGACACCTTTCGAAAAAATAGTCTCTTCCCTGTTTCGTGGAATCCCAGGACCTGAATCCGCTACGGTCATCTCTAGCAAATTATCAATATAAGAAAGCTCCATGGTGATGAGCTTTCGTTCACTTTCCATCACACTGTCAATTGCATTGTCGACGATATTTCCAAGAATAGTAATGATTTCATGTGTAACAGCTGGATCTTCTGGGCATGGAATTTCCGTTTCACATTGAATGGTAAGTTCGACATGCGCTTCTCTTGCATAACTGATCTTCCCAATGATAAATCCTGAAAGAACAGGATCTTTAATATAGTGTGTGACAGCAGCGACTTCATGAGCCTGATGATCAGTTAGTTTGGAAATAAATTGCTTTACTTGTTCATATTCTTCAAGTTTTATCATACCCAGTAACACATGCAACTGATTCATAAATTCATGTGATTGTGCCCTTAAAGTATCTGCATATAGTCGGACACCTGTCAGCTGTTCCGCCAATAAATTTACTTCTGTTTTGTCTCGAAATGTGGCAATTGCTCCTATCACTTGGTCATTCACTACTAACGGTATGCGGTTTGAAATTACAGAGATACCATTAAACTTTTGCTCTTGATCCAAATCTGGCTGTTTTTGATTTAGTATTTGTTCTAACATAGCACCCGGTAAAAATTCGTTACTATCCATACCAATCGGTTCCTCGTCCATTAATCCCGCCTCATAAAAAAGCCGTCTTGCCGACTTATTGACTAAGACGATTTTCGAATCTGCATCAATCGCTATAATCCCTTCGTAAACTGATTCCAGCATCTGATTTCGCTCTTCGTGAATGCGTGCAATTGCATATGGTTCCAATCCAAACAAACTTTTCTTGATATACCAAGCAAGCCAGAAAGCACCAATAATTCCAATCAGCAAGCCGACAGCCGAGCCCATCAAAATCTTGATTTGATTTTGCCAAATAGCCGATTGGACTTCTTCTAGTGAAATTCCAACTGCTACAGCGCCGATTTGTTTTCCTTTTGTATCCATGATAGGTGTGAATGAACGTAGAGATTTGCCAAGTGTACCTTCTGAGCGCGACGTATAATCCTCACCTACAAGCACCTGTTTCTCATCTCCACCCATAAAAAACTTTCCAATCTGTTGTGAATCAGGGTGTGATTTTCGTATTCCTTCCATATCCATAACGACAATAAACAGTACATCTGTGGCTTTTTGAATGGTCGTTGCATAATCTTGAATCTCTGTTTCCATTTCAGTAGACAATAAGCCGTTGCGTATAACTTGAGATTCCGCAACTATACGCGAAATGTTGACAGCTTTTTCTTCTAATTGATTTTCTATACTTTCGCTTGTTGTCTCGGTAATAAGGAGAATAGTAATCATCAACGAAATCAGTACCACTAGACAGATAAAGAAGATGATGATGGAACTCAGTTTAAAGCGTGGTAAAGTCATTAGTTACCGCTCCGTTCTAGTTTTATTGACTATGTAAGTTCCATATTTTTCTTTTATAGACTGTTTTTCGCGCTTTAAGCCAAGCGTGATTTGGAGAGGTCCAGTTTTTTGACTTTCTTAAAAAACAATTAAAACTGACTTGGCAGTTGTACATTCCATATTTCTATGATTTCAAGATCCCAGAAATATTCGTAACAGTCTCGACTTACTCTTTTGCTATTTTACTATATAAGTAGAATAGCAGTTCAGCTTTTTTACCGCTTTTACACCAACAGAAAAACCCACTGCTAGGATTTCTGATATCCTAGCAGTGGGTTTTTTGTTTATGAAACTAGCTTTTGCCCGCAATTCGGACAGAACTTGGCCCCTTCGTTTTTCTGGCCGCAGTTCGGACAGAATTTTGGTGCTGGCTTATCGTTAGCACCTGATTGTGTTGCTGAATCCATAGAACCTGTACCCGCTGTATTTTGCTGCTTTCTGGACTCTTGTTCTTTCTGACCGTCCATCATTTCTTTGGCAATGTTCATTCCCATCATCATACCTGCCATGTCAGAGGCTGCATTGGACCCAGATGACTTGCCCATGGCATCGGCCACTGAAATCTGTTGGTATTTGGCGACGTCCCCGACCATTCCGTGTGATGCGCTTTTGTTAATCATATCCTGAATTTCCTTCGGATAATTAAAGCTCATCACTTGGAAGCCTGTCACTTTTAAGCCATCTTCCATCAATTGCATATTCAAATCGTCTTGAATGCCTTGTCCAATTTCATGCGCATTGGCTTGCAAATTGAACATGTCCTTGCCTTCTTTACTAATCCATCTCATCAAGAGTTGATCCAAAATCGCCGTAATCCGGATTTTCACATCGTCAACGATGTAGCTATCTCGAACGCCTGCAATTTTATCGATCAAGCCGATATAATCGCTTACTGTAAACTGGAACGTTCCATTTGCACGAATTGGCATACCGCCTGGCAACTGTGGGGATGGGATATTAATTGGATTTTGCGTCCCCCATCGAACCGTAAATTCTTTTGTATTGACGAACAATACCTCTACACGCATACCGCTATTAAAGCCAAAACGAAAGCCTTTTAAGGTCGACAAAAATGGCACGATTTGTGATTCGATATCGTACTCGCCTTCCTCTTCAAAAATCCCTTCGATTTTGCCATTATTCATAAAGACGGCATCCTGACCTGGACGAATAATTAACTTACTCCCTTTTTTCACTTCATTATTCGTCCACTTCCAGAAAATCTGATCTTCCCTAAATTCTTCCCATTCCACTACATCTGAAAATTGATTGCCAAAAAAACCCATTCTTCGTTTCTCCTCCTTTTCTATCATCTGTTTTTAAAATTTACGACCGCCTCCACTGAAAGAAGCGCCGCCTCCCGTACTTCCGCCCCCACCAAAGCCTCCGCCGCTTCCACTGTTAGCCTTCGGAACTTTACGACGGGAAACGGTTTTATTGCGAAATTGGTCACGCGTACCGGTCACTTTTGTATGATCCCCATCAAAATAAGTACTAGCAGTCGTTGTTACACGTCCACCAGAATTGTATAACATGAATCCGACAACACCTGTCGCCAGTAACAACGCAATTAGCAGCTGAAACCAGCTTTTAAGAAGAATGTTTTCCGGATTGACACCTGGTCGATATTCCATATAGCGGCTTGATGTAGTGACGGTCTCCTGAAAAGCATCTGCATAGTCGCCGTTTTGCATTTCGGGAACAATTCGATCTAGTACCAAATCGACCCGCTTATTATCTAGTGATGTTTCTGCCGTACCAAAGCCCGCTAAGTAAACATCGCGTGTGGCAATGTTCATCGTCAGCAGCACCGCATTTTTTTGATTGTTTTCTACAGACCATGCATCATAAAAATCACCCATGTCCTCCATAATCGACAACGATTTTTCATCTACCAAAGTTAAGAACAGGAAGTCCGTATCTTGCTCATCACTGTATTTTGTTGCCACAGCTTCTAATTCTGCGATTTCTGATTCACTAAGCAAATTAGCGTTATCGTAAACATGTTGATCCACTGCAGCAAATGCAGTGACTCCAGTTATAGTCACCAGTATTAGCAATAAGTAAAGAGTTTTAAGCCATGTACCTTGAAAAGCCTTCACCATAGAACACCTCCTACAGCGAACGCAACCACTTTCATGACTGCAAAAACGGAAGCCGCAATACCGGTAAACCAAGCTGCAACTTTAAATCCACTAATTGGCGGTTTACCGACTACCTTACCGGTTTGACCGTTCATCGCAAAAGTATGTTCCTTATTGTCGAAATCATAATAAACCATCCACACAGGAAACAACGTATAGTAGACGTTTTTCTTATTCGTCAGAATTTGCTTATGGGTATAGCTGACAGTCGAATAGCCTGAAATGGTGCTGCCTATGTACGAATCGATATAAGGGACGATCTTCGACTCGATCCGTGAGTACAGCGCTTCTTCGTCATAATCGTATTTTTCGGCAAGAAAGCCTGCCAAATAAGGCATCTTGAAATCTTTCAATTCTTCGTAATTATAAGGTTCCAGCTTGTCCATCAATTCGTCGTCCATTTTTTCCGAGGCATCTGCTGGAACTTTTAAATAGCTAAGGTCTATTTCTCTACGAATATCATAAAAATCAGTCTCTGTGTAGATCGTATCGCCCGACGTATAGCTATGCACTCTAGTCGCAAGCGCTGCCACATCCGCTGTGCCATCAATGTCGTACAGCCAGAACGGCACATACATACCGGTCATTTTTTTAATGCGGTCACCACTGGTAAAACCTCTTGGTGTCAATCGCCCATTATTCGTCCATTTTCGAAATGCAGCGACAGCTTCATCTTTGCTAATCGTAAAAGGAATTACTTTGGCCGGAGCCAGGTCACCTGTTAATCTGTCTGCAAGTAACACGGGTGCTCCACAAAAACTGCAATGTGTCGC
This sequence comes from Planococcus faecalis, assembly GCF_002009235.1. Classification (NCBI taxonomy): domain Bacteria; kingdom Bacillati; phylum Bacillota; class Bacilli; order Caryophanales; family Caryophanaceae; genus Planococcus; species Planococcus faecalis. The sequence continues at coordinate 810,162 of NZ_CP019401.1, read as the reverse complement.
AGTAGTTTGTGCTTCGGTCAAAATAACGGCGCCGCAGTTTTCACAGTGATATTCTTTCGCTTCTTGTGGATCAAATTTTCGTAAGATATTGGTTTCAGGAAACGTCTCAATGTTGTCCTGCCTGCCACAGTTCGAACAAGACAGGTGCCCTGACTCACTATCAAACGCCATGTCTGAACCACAGTTCGGACATTTATACTGAATGACCATCTTTTACGCCCCTTTCAACTTAAAGGAACTTCTTACACTGCACATATCATTCATTTTTGCCCAACTGACTTTTCAATGCTTCTAGTTCATCGTCTACATTAATGCCTGCTTTTAGCGATTCCAATTCATCGTCGACAGATGTGTCGCTATCGTATTTCGAAGCCAAATCTTTAATATCTGTTTCCGATCCTTTGTTGAGTTCGGTCATAGCAATGGCTTCGTCAAGTTCTTGGTTGATCTTCTGCTCCATTTTATCAAAAGCAGAAATCCGCTCGCCTGCACCGTCTACTGAAGAAGCAAAATCATTCATGCGTTTTTGTGTCTTTGCAACTGCAGCTTTGCCTTTTAGCTCTGAACGGCGAGATTCAAGTTCTCCAATGTCCGACTCTAACTTGTCATGCATTTGGCGCATTTGTTGTGTATTGGCCGCTGCGAGTTCAACGGCTGTTCCTTTGTCTGTTACTCTTTCAGAAAGCTCTGCTTTTCGTTGCAAAAACTTCCGCGCATCGTCTTCATTGCCTGCTTCTAAAGCTTTTACGGCATAGCGCTGCATGTCGTCAATCTCTTGTTCAACCTCTGACAGTTCGCGGCGTTCGCGTTTTTCAGCTGCCATAATTGCGGCTGTTTCCGATTTCACTTTTCCTAAATCACTGTTCAAATCACGTAAATACTGATCAATCATTTTCTCAGGATCTTCTGCTTTGTCTAGTAAAGCGTTAATATTACTCGTCATAATATCTTTAAAACGTTTTAAAATTTCCATCATCATTCTCCTCTTTGTATAGTTTTTCTTTACTTCCAATATTCACTGTAGCTATAGCGATGAAAAAACTTCTCCATTCTAGTATAACGCATTAATCGACTCATTTAATCTGTAACGAAAGAGAATTCAGTCTTTTCTATTTTTCAAAACTAAACCAACCTGATGAAAAGAAAAAAAGCTGGTAACCCCTTTGCAAAACTTGACTGCCATTCGCTCAGGGGCTTCCAACTTTAAAACAAATCCTTAGCGGCTAGTTGTCGGATCGGCTTGATGCTCCCAAGCAGGTAAAGTTTTCGACAACGCCTTATCTTCTTTATAACCTAAAGCATATTCTGCTTGCATGATTGTATGAATTTCTCGTGTTCCTTCGTAAATAACAGGTGCTTTGGAATTGCGCAAATAACGGCTGACTGGATATTCATCGGAATAACCATAAGCTCCATGTATTTGGAAAGCATCGTCCGCTGCTTGATTGGCAAAATCACAAGCCTGCCATTTTGCTAAAGACGTTTCACGTGTATTGCGTTTTCCTGTATTTTTTAATTCACCTGCACGGTAAACGAGCAAACGGCTCATCTGGAATCCTGCTTCCATTTTTGCAATCATTTGTTGAACCAACTGATGTCTACCGATTTCTTTACCGAATGTCTGACGCTCGTGACAATAACTCACACTTGCCTCAAGACATGCCATAATTTGCCCAACTGCTCCAGCGGCAACCGTAAATCGACCGTTATCTAGTGCCGACATCGCAATTTTAAATCCTTCGCCTTCTTGCCCTAACAAATTTTCTTTCGGTACTTTAACATCCTCAAAAAACAGTTCTCCTGTATTTCCTGCTCGTATGCCATGTTTTCCTTTAATTGCCTTCGAGGAAAATCCTGGCCACGTACGTTCGACAATAAAGGCAGAAATCGCTCCATGCTTTTGTGATTGGTCGCCCGTGTAAGCAAAGACGAGAAAATAATCTGCCACATCACATAAAGAAATCCACGTTTTCTGGCCGTTTAACACGTAATGATCGCCTTGTTTCACAGCAGTCGATTTCATAGCTGCAACATCCGATCCGGCTTCTGGTTCCGTCAATCCAAAAGCACCCATCTTTTCCCCTTTTGCTTGTGGGATTAAGTACTGCTGCTTTTGTTGTTCTGTTCCCCATTGAAGAATGGTTAAGCTATTTAATCCCGTATGGACAGAAACGGCAGTACGGAAAGCCGTGTCTCCACGTTCAAGTTCTTCGCAAACGATTGCTAGCGAATTGTAATCCATGCCACTGCCTCCGTATGCTTCGGGAATACAGACACCCATCAATCCAAGCTTTGCCAATTTTTCATAAATCGCTGGATCTGATTTACCTGCTCGGTCCCAGTCTTCAATAAATGGCATGATTTCTTTGTCGACAAAGTTTCGTGTCGTGCTGCGCAACATGTCTTGTTCTTCTGTGAATGAAAAATTCATCGTCAATCTCCCCTTACTAATAAAGTGAATTACGTAATAGAATATTGCCCTAAAATCTCTTCATTATGTTCTCCCACATTTGGCGGATGACGTTCCATTTTGACCGGTGTCCGCGACAACTTTAGCGGACTGCCTATCAATTTAATTTTTCCAGCTGTCGGATGATTTTGTTCAATGAACATATCACGTGCTTGAAGCTGTGGATCATGGATCATTTCCGCTATCGTCTGAATGGGTCCGGCTGGGATGTTATTTTTTATGCATATAGCCTGCCAATACACTGTTTTTTGTGTCAACAAAGCTTCCTGCAATAATGGCACAAGGCTGTCACGGTTCTTTACTCGTTTCGGGTTGCTGTCGTAACGTTCGTCCACTGCGTACTGGGGTTTCCCTAAAACCGTACACAGTGCCTGAAATTGCTGATCTGTGCCAACAGCAATAACCATTTCTCCATCAGCTGTTCGGAATGTCTGATAAGGAACGATGTTGGCATGCGCATTGCCTAGAGCTGTTGGTATGTGTTCGTCCATTAAATAATTGCTACCGATGTTCACTAACGCACTAACCGCTGTATCATACAAAGAGATATCTAGCTTTTGTCCTTTTCCTGAGTGAACGCGCTCGAGCACTGCCGCCTGTATGCCAATACAGGCATACAATCCAGTCAGTATGTCGACAATCGCAACGCCTGATTTTTGAGGCCCTGACTCATTCGTACCCGTTATGCTCATAAGTCCGCTCATCGCTTGGATAATGAAATCATAACCTGGTAAATGTCGGTTAGGTCCTGTTTCGCCAAAACCCGTGATCGAACAGAATACGATAGCTGGATTAATAAGCGATAATGTCTCATAACCCAGTCCCAAGCGTTCCATCGTACCGGTCTTGAAATTACTAACGACCACGTCACTTTCTGCTACAAGATTTTTAATAGTAGCGACACCTTCTGCTGTTTTCAAATCAACAGTAATGGCTTTTTTGTTGCGATTGACGCTCAGGTAATAAGCACTGACCCCTTTTTGAAAAGGAGGACCCCATTTACGGGTTTCATCGCTGCCACCGGGCGCTTCCACTTTGATTACTTCTGCCCCGAGATCTCCTAAAATCATCGTGCAATAAGGACCAGCCAGAACGCGTGATAAATCGAGTATCTTCATGCCTGCCAATGCTCCTGCCACGTTCACCTCTCCTTTCCCTGCAACTGCCATGCAAAAAAGCCAGCCAAAAAAGACAACAGCAAAACTGCTTGTCTGAATGGACTGGCTTTTATCTACGTATGAAACTCCTGAAAAGAAATTTCAGCAGACTAGGCAGCATAATTTTTTTCGTATCGTACAGATCGTGCGAGATAAACGCTGTAACGTTTTAACACGACTCTTAGTATCACTGTAATACAGAACACAGGGTTTGTAAATCGAAAAGAGTGTTTAATCTGACTATTCATCACTTTCTCCAGACTAACTAAATAGTCCGGTTTTCTCCATTTCGTTTATGGGGCGCCTCTTTAGAATAATCTTTCGCTTTCTCCATTTCATCTGTAGCGTCTTCGTAATTAGTCGCCTCACTGTCGCTGTCGAAAGCTTCTTTTGTTTTCTTGACGGCTTTATCAATTACCGATTGTGAAGGAGCCGATTGTTGTTCAGGAGTTTTTCCTGCTGTGCCTTTTCTCGCCATTCTAATCACTCCGATTCCAAAGATTTACTTGTTGTATACCCAACAAAACTGAAGCTAACCTCTTTATTGCTGCTTCTGCTAAGATTCAGTTTTTGATAGTTTACTGTTATTTTTAAGATGACCGGGAGCTTCCTTTATAGCTTTCATAATGCTTAAAAAGGTCTTTCAATGCAGAAGCCAAAGCATTTCCTGCTTTTCCAAGATAATGAGCCTTTATATCTGCTAATGGTTTTTCAATACCGTCTTGCAAACTATAGCCTCTCAGTAACTGTTGGACAAACTCTTGGCCGTGAGCTGTTGCCAATGTGCAGCTTGCCGATACAATCACACTGTAATTCTTATCAATTTCTGCAGTAATGGTCAACGTTTCATATATATTTTGAGCGGCCATCCCCGCTGGAAGTCTAGCATGACCCGCGATAAAAAGAGTATTCATTCGATATCTTCTCCTTTTAGTTTAACTTTACCATACTGTCTCTATGATATTGAAAAAGAGCAATAACTCAAAAAAACTTTCTTTATTGTTAAAATCGTGCATTCGAATTTGGTTTTTTTTGTACAGAGGACTATGATATGAATATCTTTTACATACTCTAAAAGAATGGCGGGTGGAAATCATGAACAATACAGGTCAGAGTAATATTAAAGTGGTCATCGGTGGATTATTGCTAGCGATTTTAGTCGCAGCCATGGACAATACGATTGTCACCACTGCCCTTCCTTCTATTGTCGGGGAGCTTGGCGGTGTCGATAAATTTGTCTGGGTAACTTCTGCATATCTAGTTGCACAAATGGCAGGTATGCCTATTTTCGGTAAATTATCCGATATGTATGGTCGCAAACGATTTTTTATGTTCGGGCTACTTGTTTTTATGATTGGTTCAATGTTATGTGGCACCGCCGATACCATTAACGAATTGATTATTTTCCGTGCGATTCAAGGAATCGGTGGCGGAGCGTTAATGCCAATTGCGTTTACGATTATGTTTGATATCGTACCGTTAAAAGATCGCGGGAAAATGAGCGGCATGTTCGGTGCAGTTTTCGGCATCTCCAGTGTATTTGGTCCTCTTCTTGGTGCTTACATTACAGAATACATTAACTGGACGTGGGTATTTTATATTAACATCCCACTTGGCTTGATTGCCTTTATCATGGTCGCCTTTTTCTATAAAGAGTCACTCGAGCGCTCTAAAGGGAAAATTGACTGGCTAGGTGCTGCTACATTAGTTGGCGCGGTCGTTTCTTTAATGTTCGCAGTTGAACTAGGTGGTAAAGAATTCGCTTGGATGTCCCTTCAAAGCTTTGCCTTGTTTGCAAGTTTTGTCATACTCACGATTGTTTTTGTTATCGCTGAGCGTCGTGCTGTAGAACCCGTTATCGACTTTAGCATGTTTAAAGAGCGATTGTTTGCGACGAGTGGGCTAATTTCCATTTTTAGTGGTGCTGCTTTTATCACAGCTTCTGTTTATATTCCTTTTTATATTCAAGGTGTGCAAGGTGGCGATGCGACGAATGCCGGATTCGTGCTCTTGCCGATGATGGTTGGATCGGTTGTCAGTGCCTCTATTGGCGGTGCATTAATGACGAGATTCACATATCGTTCTTTCTTAGTTCCCACTCTTGCTTTGTTGACAATTGGAATGATTTTGTTAGCGACACTGTCTGTTGATACACCACGATTTATGGTTGTCGTGTTTATGATTTTGGTAGGACTTGGCATTGGGGCTTCGTTTTCCGTCATCCCTTCAGCTGCGATTCATCCATTTTCTATTCGTAAACGAGGAGCTGCAACATCTACAGTGAGCTTTTTGCGTACATTCGGAATGACCATCGGGATCACTGTTTTTGGAATTATTCAAAGCCACTTATTCAGTCGGAACTTAACAAAGCAGTTTGGAACTGAAGCTGCTCGTTTTTCAGGAGATTCTCGTGCTCTACTATCTCCCGAAGCGCGTGCAAATATCCCTACTGACATAACAGATCAATTGATAAGTGCATTATCTTCTTCAATTTCGAGCACATTCTTCTGGGCGATTGTTCCCGCTTTCTTAGCGCTATTAACTGCCTTTCTGATGAGTAAAGAAAAACTTGGAGATAAAATCGAATAACTATTCCACACCCATCATGCGTATCATATCCCGTTTTAAGTAGTCTTTACGCGCTGCTTAAAACGTTTTTTATTGAAAAAACTTTCATTGTTAATTGACAACTAACTCATTACGATATATGGTTATATACATAAGTATACAACCATATATCCTAACACGATCATAGGAGGTGTTTTTAATGAACAATGCGTTTGATTCGAGCAAGCCGATTTTTTTGCAAATTCGTACATTAATTGAAGATCAGATTGTCAATGATCAGCTTCAAGAAGGTGATCAAGCACCATCGACCAATCAACTTGTTAATTTTTACAAAATTAATCATGCGACCATTTCGAAAGGGATTAACCAGTTAGTAGATGAAAAAATCTTGTTTAAGAAAAGAGGGATTGGCATGTTTGTAGCAGAAGGGGCAAAACAAACATTAATAAGACAACGTAAAAAAGCATTTGTTGATAATTACGTCAAAAGCCTTGTTCAAGAAGCGCAAAAACTAGGAATTACAGAAACAGAAGTCATTGAATTGATCAAAAACACGAAAGGAAGTGAAATCTGATGGCCGCTGAGGTGAATCTAAGTAATGTCACAGTAACATTCGGAAAGTTTGAAGCGTTAAAGAATATTTCATTGACACTTGAGCCCGGGAAAATCCACGGACTGATCGGTCGCAATGGTGCTGGAAAGACCACTCTTCTTTCTTTGGTTGCGGCTTTCCGTGAGCCAACACAAGGTCAAGTAGAAATTGATGGCGAACCTGTCTTTGAAAATCCTAACAAGATGCAGCAAATTGCTTTTCTTTACGAAAAAAATTACAGCGAAGAAGATGATAAGATTCCGGTTATACTAGAGTTTTCTAAACGGTATCGCCCGAATTACGATGAAAAGTATGCTAATTATTTATTGCAACGCTTCCATCTACCACTAGACAAACCGATTAGTAAATTATCAAAAGGAATGCAGTCGGCTCTCACTGTGGTCATCGGCTTGGCTAGTCGTTCGCCATTAACCATTTTCGATGAAGTATATCTCGGAATGGACGCCCCTACTCGTGAAATTTTTTATCAGGAAATCTTAGCAGACCAAGAGACGCATCCTCGAACCTTTATTCTTTCTACTCACTTGATTTCAGAAATGGAGTATCTTTTTGATCAAATTGTCATTCTCGATCAAGGTCGTCTAATACTGAATGATGATTATGAAAGCATTTCTGCTCAAGGCGTTTCTATTACAGGAGCAACCGATCAAGTCGATGCCTTTGTCTCAGACAGAAAAATACTAAACGAGCAAAAACTAGGCACTACGAAATCTGTCATGTTCTACGGAACAATTTCAGAACAAGAACGACTTACTGCTCAAAAACAAGGCCTTGAAGTTGGTCCTTTGTCATTGCAAGATCTATTTATTCATCTAACAGAGGAGGTGCGTTGACGTGACGCAAGTCAAACTCTACTCAAAAGTCGCAGTCGACCTTTTTTACGAACAGGTTAAATGGAGTATTTGGTTTTTCTTCTTTGTTACGGCTGCTCATGTTATTGGATTGGTTATTGCATCAAAAAATAATGCCAGTATTCAAGGGTTTTTCGCCTTTTCAACCTATTCTGTTGCTATTTTTATGTTGGTGTGCGGAATTATCGCAGCATATAGTTTTTTAGGCTATTATGTTCAACAAGGCATTACTCGTAAGGACTTGTATGCCGGAACGGTTATTTCCACATTTTTCTTGGCGCTGGCTGTTACTCTTATTCCACTTGCGCTTAACGGCATTGAGCATTTAATTTCCACTTTTGTGACACTGCCTATTGATGCAAACACTTATATGATATTCGATCTAGCGACAGGTTGGTTTTCAGCATCAGGTATGTTCTTCTTAGATATCTTTACGTTTTACCTGATTGGCTGGCTGATCGGCATTGGTTATTACCGTTTCGGATGGCTTATTGGTTTTGGCTTTATTGCAATTGCGATGGGAGCTCTCAGTCTAAATAGTTTTTTTTGGACCGGCAGTTCGATGATTCCATGGATTCCCTTTATTTCTATAGAAGTTAGCATTACACTAGCAACAGTGGGATCATTGATGCTAATCACACTACTGCTAGTAGCTATCAGATTGCTGACAAAACGCATTCCGATAAAAATGTGAAAAAAACGTTTTGCTTTTCTGCATCTCGATTTACTCAACTACCTTATGGAGGTCATATCTTGGAAAAAACATGGAGTCTTCGTTTAATACGCTTTTCAGCAGTTTTTGGATTGTTTGGTACGTTTCTTGGTTCGCAAATGGCAGGTGAAATGGATTATGCCCTACGTCCAATTCACGCACACATCCTGCTCGTTGGCTGGCTTTCAGTCTTTGCTTGGGGGATCTTTTACCGCGTCTATACCATCCGTTTCAAAAAGTTAGTTGCGATTCACAGTGTACTCGCGATGGTTGGAGCTTTCACGCTTACTGGGGGTATGTGGCTATACACTATCAACCCATTTAATTGGAATGAAACCTTGGTCATGATTTTATTCATCGTAGGTGGCAGTTTGTTGTTGCTCGCATTTTTGCTGTTCTTAATCATTACCTTTTTAACAGAAAAAGAATAGAAAGCAAAAACCCCTGGCAGAAAAGCACGTTTTTCTGCCAGGGGTTTTATTTTTAGATTATCCAAAAATCGCTTTCCCACTTTCCATGTCAATCGGCAGCGACGAATGTTCATGAACAATACGCCAAGAATCGTCTATTTTTTCCATAACAAAAGTAAACCGATTGCTCATCTTTCTCAATTCCTTACCTGTCTGGTCTAAAGCTGCAAAGCTAACAGAGCCATGAACATAAGCCATTTCTGCATTTTCTTTTCCTGCTTCTTTGTGAATTTCTACCCCAAGCTTCATCTCTTCTTCAGCCAATCTACGAAACCATTCTATCACCATCGTACTCCACTGCTCTATTCCATGGTATTCCCACTCTTCCCAGCAATCAAAAACATGAACATTTGGTGCATAGCTTAAAAGGAATTTCTCCACATCTTGCTCGTAAACAGCATCCCGGTAGTTTTGAAGTACATCTTGAACATCAGTGAACATAAAGCTCCTCCTCTAGTTCGTTTTCTATTCGTTTTCTAGTTAGTATCTTTCGCTAAATTCAGTAAGATGTCCTGCATGGATCAGTTTACTTTGCGTAAAATCATCTTTTCAAACACAAAAAACCCACGAACTTCCTTAGAGGAATTTCGTGGGTGTAATCACCCTTCTACTGCTACATTGCTAGTTTTAGCTGCGTTCTTTTTATAAAGTATGGTCGCTACAATCAGTATGACCAATATCAACTGACCGCTCAGCGTTTCTACAGATGGATAAAATCCGATGACATTAATGACAGGCAAATCAGCAAGAATATGAGTTGGCAACACATTGGTTAATTGCAAGGTATGAATACTCGCGCCAATAATTTTAAATGCTAACAGGTAAATGAAGACAGTTGCTACACCAAAAAATAAGTGCATCGGTATCTTTTTACTGGCTTTTGCAAAAAAGAAAGCTGCTGCTACTAGTATCAGTAGCGCAAGGACGATTCCCAAACTAAAATCGAAGGTCGACATTTTCGGTGCAATGCCCATATAAAACACGACCGTTTCTGCCCCTTCTCTAAATACCGTCAAAAAACTCAAGACCGTCATGGCCAAAACGCTTTGTGTGGATAACGCTTGGTTCATTTGTTTTGCAATGTATTGATTCCATGCAGTGACAGTTGATTTGCTGTGAAGCCATACACCAACACCTAGCATCATCGCTGCCGCAAGTAGGCCAATATAGCCTTCCATTACTTCGCGACTGGCATCAATGGTTCCGGACTGAAGCAGCGTAGACATCAATACTGCAGCAAGGATACTCACCGCAATACCCGCTGCCGCTCCGATATAGACATAATGCTGCATATGTTGCTGACCCGCTTTTTTCAAGAACGCAATCAACGCAGAAATAATGAGCAACGCTTCTAATCCTTCACGTAACAAGATCAAGGCAGAGTCCCAAAAACTGTATTCCGTATCTTGTTGGATAAAATTGATTTGTTGTTTTAAAGAAGCAATCTTCTCAACAACTGCAGAAACTTGTACTTCGTCACGAGTCAAATCACTCACAAGAAGAGGGAGTTCCGCTTCAATTTCGCTGTACAAGCCGGCGTTTTTTGTGCGAATTTCGCCTTCGACACTTGGCCAAATTGTGATGAATTTCTTCAACGCCTCTGCAGCTTGGTCAAACTCTTTTTCTTCAATTGAAGCTTCACTTTTTTCTAACAAGCCAATCAAAGTTGCTAAAGAATAAGTAGTCGTTGCAGTTGATTCTTTTATTTTTCCAGCAGCAAAATTTTGAATCGTTTGATCAAGTGCTTCAACCTGCTCACTAAATGCCGCAACATCAAGACTATCTTCAGCTAAAGAAATCCGCATAAAGGACATTTGTGTTTCTACTTGCCCATAGGCTGCAATGCTCTGCTCTTGAACAACTCGCTCATTTTTCGACCAAACCCCCAGAAAAACTGAATACGCATCTTGAATTTCTTGTGTGTTTCCAGAATCGACTGCTGTTTTTAAGTCAACGACAAATGGCTCTGTTGCTTGCAAAAAATCCTCTCGTCCCGCTTTTTCGTCAACGGGGTTTTCAGCTTTTTCGTAGGCGGTCAGTGCTTTTGATAGTCCGGTTAATGCAGTTAATCGCTCTTCACTGGTTGTTGCAACCAAAGCTTTTTCAAGCGAGTTCGTTACTGCTTGGGATTCCTCCCCTTCCGTAACGCTTAGCTGTTGCCATTCTTTTTGAAAATCTTCAATGGCCTCAACAGCTTTTACATCATCATCATTTTGAGTGCTCATAATCGCGTCGGTAATCGAAACATAGAAAAGACCAAAAGATTGTTCGGCAGAAGCATGATTATGAGCCGGAACCAATAGTAATACAATCGCTAGTAGAAGAATTTTAAAGTACGTTAAAAAGTTTCTCACCAATATAGCTCCCTTTTTGTATACCAGGGAAGCAAGCGAAAATACCGCTACCTCGATGGGTAATATATTCATTCAGTTTATCCGCACGTCCTAATGCATTTTGAATATTGATAAACTGCTTTGGATTTTTCTGAAACGAAATGAATAATAAGCCTGCATCATATGCGCCTGTTTCATCGATCAATCCACTGGAATAAGAAAAGCCTCTTCTCAAAATCCGATCTTTCACTTTCCGCGCAAGTGCCATATGTGAGTCGGCTGGAATATGCGGATTGCCACTAGCATCTTTCGCATTTAAATCGACTTCGTCAAATTCTTTCTTTTTACCAATTGGAGCGCCGCTGTCACGATGTCTTCCAAAAGTTGCTTCTTGTCCTTGCAATGAAGTTCGATCCCATGTCTCTAAATGCATCTGAATTTTGCGGACGACTAAATAAGTTCCGTTAGTCATCCAGCCTGTTGATTCATTAGGTTGAACCCATACAACTTCCTTCATATCAACAGCGCTTTTCGGACTTGGGTTGACGGTTCCATCTTTAAAGGCAAATAAATTTCGGGGCGTTTCTTTTTTATCTTTTACTTTAGGTGTCGATGTAAATCCTGTCTGTGTCCATTTTAATGTCACTTTTCCTGTAGCAGCACGCACTAAATTACGGACGGCATGAAACGCGACTTGTGGATCATCAGCGCATGCTTGTATACAAATATCCCCGCCTGCAAATTTATCGTCAATTTGGTCTTTAGGAAAATGAGGCAGCTCAGTCAATTCAGTTGGTCTCTTAGATCCAAGACCAAGCTTGTTGTTGTCGAATAACGATGGGCCAACGCCAAACGTAACGGTTAAGTTAGCAGCATCTAACTCCGCTGATTCACCGGTGTCTTTCGGTGGCGTAAATACCCCTTGAGAACTTTCTTCCAATCGTTCTCCGTTCATTAAACGTACGGCCAGAGGAGTCCACATCTTAAACAAGTCCTGTAACTCACTTTGTGACTCCACCAATACATTCAACGAAGCAAAGTAAATGTGCGTGGTGGTATCAGTTGTTATGCCTGACTGATGTTTTCCGTAAAACAAAACTTTGTTTTCAGCCGTTTGATCGTCATCAAGAATGTCAAAGCCAAAAGCTTTTGCCATGCCACCCATTCCAGAAGCAAGCACAGCAGCTCCTGCTGCACTTGCTCCTGTGATTTTCAGCATATGGCGTCTTGAAATTTTCTTTTCCAACCATTTTTCGTCTTTTTCAGTCATTACATTCACTCCATTATGATACCCATCCGACTAAGTGGTTCACCTAACTGGTTTACTGCTTCTGCTAATTGTTTCGTGTCTTCAGAAGTCAATTCCTCGTAAGAAACAAAACCATCTTCACCCGTTGCGTGTTTGTCTAATAGCCCATATAAAGCATCGAATTTTGCTTGCAAGTCTTCCGTAAGTGCCGCATCTTTCTTTTCGATTTCAGGTTCTAAAATGTGGAAGATCTTTTCTGCACCTTCGACATTTGCTTGAAAGTCATATAAGTCGGTATGAGAGAATATTTCTTCTTCGCCAGTAATTTTCGAAGTAGATACTTCATTCAACAAATCGACTGCGCCTGTCATCATTAAGTCTGGCGTCACTTCTACCGTTTCGACTCGAGCACGAAGTTCTTTCGTATCGACCAATAATTGATCCGCTACTTCTTCATAACCTTCTGTTGTATTTTCTACCCATAGGCCGTACTCAATTTTGTGGTAACCTGACCAGTCTTCTTCACCTTGACCGGCCTCTTCGATATCTGCAAGTCGAGCATCAATACGGGGATCTAAATCGCCAAAGCTTTCTGCAATTGGTTCCGATCGCTCGAAATACATACGTGCTTGTGGATAAATCGCTTTCGCAGTTTCAATATCCCCGCTTTTCACAGCTTCTGTAAATTTTTCTGTTTCTACTACAAATTGGTTCATTTGCTCAATCGCAAATTGTTTATAGGCATCTACTTCATTTTGTAAATCGATCGTTTCTGCAGCTACTTCAGGCTGTGAACTCGCTTCTTTTTCTGCACATCCTGCTAATGCAGCACTTATTAATATGGAAGATAGTAAAAATGGAGCTTTTTTCATGTATATCCCTCTTTCATCTTTTGTTTCTAATTAATAATGATAATCGTTATCAATGAAAAGTCAATGGGATTTGAATGGATATTAGTGACAGAGCAACAACTCTTACAAAAAAATATTATAACCCCTCTTTTCTCTCCTTACATAAGAGTGCCAGTTGCTTAGCTATTCAAAACCGTGCATAATTTAATAAAAGTCAGTTTGTAGAACGTCGAGAACGACAGGAGGAAAGCGCATGGCTAAGAAAAACGCATTAACAGCTGAACAGCGAGAAGAACTACTCGGTACGCTGAAAATCCGTTTCGAAGAAAATATCCAGCGTCACGACTGGATGCAGTGGGACGAAATCCAGAAAAAGTTGGAGACCCAGCCTGACAAGCTTTGGTCACTGCACGAAATGGAGCGAACTGGCGGAGAACCAGACGTCCTAGAGTTTGATGAGACAACAAGCAATTATGTCTTTTACGACTGTTCACCAGAAAGCCCGAGTGGTCGCCGAAGTATTTGCTATGATCAAAAGGCATTGGACGCTAGAAAGAAAAACAAACCTGACAACAATGCTCTGTCCATGGCTACTGCTATGGGTATTGAACTGCTGTCTGAAGATCAATACCGGGTATTGCAAAAACACGGTAGCTTTGATTTGAAAACATCAAGCTGGGTTCTGACACCTAAAGAAATCCGCGATCTCGGCGGCGCTCTGTTCTGTGATTTCCGCTATGGACAAGTCTTTTTGTACCATAACGGTGCGGACTCGTATTACGGAGCAAGAGGATTTAGAGGGTTTTTGAGAGTTTAACTAAATGCAAAAAGCATCCTAAAGACGGTGTAATCCGTCTTTAGGATGCTTTTTTGTTATCGTTACTCAGCTTCTTCTACTTTATCATTTTGATAGTTATAGTCAGCCGGATCAATTGGTGTAAATCCGTCAGGTGTGTAGAACCTCAGCAAGTCACTAGTAACTAATTGATCAGATAATTCCAGTTCGTAATTAGATTGTTGTTGGAATTTCTCTGCTTGCTCGAGTTGTGTATCTTCTAACGGCAATCCCGTTTTAGGGTTGTAATATTTTTCGCCGATTGAATAGATTTCAGGACTGACGTAATCGCCATTTCTAAATGTCACCAGTTCCTCGTGGTCTTCAGATAGTAAATCTGCACCAAAGTGAATGTAATTTTCTGTTTCAACGCCAAGCATGTGCATAACAGTCGGCAGAAGATCGATTTGTCCACCATAAGTATGGTCAACGCCGCCTTTCATACCTGGTACATGAATGAATAGTGGCACGCGCTGAAGATTAGCATTTTCAACTGGTGTAATTTCTTTTGATAGAATTTGTTCCATTGCTTGATTGTGATTATCGGAAATCCCGTAATGGTCACCGTACAAGACAACCATCGTGTTATCATCCAAACCAGACTCTTCTAGTTGCGTGAAAAACTGCTCGATTGCTTCATCTGCATAACGAGCCGTTTGGAAATAATTATCAACACTTGGATCGCCCGTTGTAGCTTTTCCAATTGTCGTCAAATCCTGATTGATGTGATAAGGGAAATGATGCGACACTGTCATTAATTTCGTGTAAAAAGGTTCTGGCAAGGTTTCTAATAGTTCACCTGATTGCTCAAAAAATGGCTTATCCATAACGCCGTATTCTGCCATGTCTTCTTCAGTCAAATTGGTATACGATTCGATGTCGAAGAAATGATCATAACCAAAGGATTTATAAATTTCCGAACGATTCCAAAACGTTCCGTTATTGCCATGGAACACAGCTGATGTATAACCTTTATCCTTCAATATTGCCGGAGCTGCTTGGTACGTATTCTGGCCTTTTGTTATAAATGCCGAGCCTTTTGGTAACCCATACAAAGAGTTTTCAAGCATGAATTCTGCATCTGATGTTTTACCTTGAGCTGTTTGATGGAAGAAATTATCGAAATACAATGTGTTTTGATCACCGATCAGTGAATTCAAGAACGGCGTCACTTCTTCCCCGTCCAGTTCATAGTCCAGCAAGAAGGTTTGGAACGATTCAAGATGTAGGTAAACAACGTTCATGTCTTCAGCAGCACCAAAATAGTCTTCGTTGGGCTTTGCGTAATTCGATTTTGTATAATTTAATACTTCAGTTTTATCATCGCTATCAGCAAGAACCCGTTGTGAAGAGGATTTCAAGGTTTCGACCGTGTCATAAAGCGCGTAATTGTACATACCTAAATATTTTACGATATAGCTTCGATCAAATCCACGCGTCAACAACTGTGGGCGATCTTTTTCCGCTAGAGCCAAGTTAAAGAACGAAATGGCTAACGCAATCGTAATAACCGGAAGAATAACTTTCGTCTTAAAATTTCCGGACTCTTTTTTAACTCGATTTGATCCTATAAGAATCGCGAGTACTATTACATCAACAAAGAATAGCACATCGGTTGGCTGGATTAATGTAATAATACTGCCGCCTAAATCACCGAAATTTTGCGTTTGAAACAAAGTTGGCAAGGTTATAAAATCACTAAAGAAACGGAAATACACGACGTTGGCATATAATAACACCGACATTAATGTGTAAATGAGTAGCAGCGACCAGTATTTTCGCGCCCCTTTAAAGAAGAACGACAAACTTAATAGGAGTAACGCGGACCCAAGTGGATTGATAAACAGCAGAAACTCTTGGAGCACTCCGTCAACATCTAGTTTAAATTGCATTTTCTGAGATACATAGGTTTTTATCCAGAGCATAGCGACTGCCAAAACGAACAGAGGCACATACTTGTTAACTATTTTTTTATTTAATGATTTACTCTTTTCCATATTGCACCTTCTCATTATTAGTATTCACAGGGACTTGGGGACGTTTGGTTAAAAATTTGAACCCAATAGCTTAAGTAAATTTCATGTAAAAATTATGACAAACTCTATTTTACTCTAATATACTAGAAAATGACAGCTTGTCGTTCTTTCAGAATATTCATTTAAACCAATAGAAAAAGACATAGTTTCAGTTTCGAAACCATGTCTGCTTTCTTCAACCTATTAAGTTAGTAGACGTCACTGCAGTAGAATTAGTTCCTCAACTTAAAGCTACTTTCTGTTCCTCCATCACTTTGCGCCATTTCACAAGCTCACGTGCTTCAATCTGCTGCTCCAACATTTCATCCCAACCGCCAGTTGCTGTATTCCAGACACGAGCATAAAAAATGTCCTGCTTTTCGTCGTATAATTGAAATTCAATGCACGGGAGATAATCTGTAATTTGTTCGATACATGCTGTAATGCCTGTAACGATTGTTTGGAAACCTGCTTCTTTTAAAGCTGATTTTTTCTCGAAAAGAAGTTGTTGCATGCGTTCTTTATTCAAACTGCCTTTTCCCGGATAGCGATACAACGGTAATGATTCTTCGGCTTCGGGATGTCTATTTTCTTCTGCTAACTTGTAGTTGTCGTGACTAGCACTATAGGCAATTACGGTTTCGTCACCTGCATTTTCTTCATCAAAAATACCTTGACTAAGATAATCATAGCCTTTGGTCGTTAACTTATAACCCGGCTTTTCTAGTTGGATCAATCCGGTCCGTTGCATTTTATCAATCAAGTCACGAATAAACAATTCTTCTACAAACAGCATTTCAGCCAAAGTCGCAGCTCGGCGAATATCCGCTTCTTGAAACGATAACAGCAGCATTTTCATTAAAATGTCCATCTTTAATCGCTTAACTTGGCTAAAGCTGACTTCGTATAATACACTTGGCAACTTCCATAGCTGTTCGTTGACGACGGTGACCTCTGGATTTTCTGCTACAGTTGATCGTAGCTCTTTTATCAATTCGTCCACATCGTCACCCCTTGCTGCTTTCTAAGGTCTTTAAGCCATCTGTCTTTTTCACGACTGCTAATACATGCTTGTACATTTTTTTGGTTTCTGTTTGCTTGGCCCGTTCTGTAAACATCTGAGAACTACCGACAAGTACCAGTAATTCTTTGGCACGTGACAATGCGACGTTCAATCGCCGATAGTCTTTCGCAAAGCCAATATCGCCATGCTTGTTTTGGTTGTTGCGCACCATACTTAGTACGATGATGTCTCTTTCACTTCCTTGGAAACGGTCGACTGTGCCTGTTCGAACCGTTAAATGTGGCAACTGTAGCTCTTGGTCAATCATTCGCTGAAGTCGTTTTACTTGTTCCCCGTAAAAACTAATGACGCCAATACTTTTTTGTTGGTCTAGAGCGATTCGTCCAGCTTGTTTCGCTTCACCAGCTGCTTTATTCAATTCTACCAATAACGAACGGATTTCCTGAATTTCCGCTGCGTTGTACAAGCTCTTGCCTCCGTTCATGCGTTCTTCAAAATATGCCGATTCGTTTGGCAAATCAAGCCACATCAGATGATTGCTACGCTTCACGGTGGTTGATTCGAGTAAATGGTCACGCTCTTTGTCAGAATCCTCAATGCCACATTGCAGCTGGTCGTTTTCTAACTGGTAAAATGGCGAAATGGTTTCCATAATGTCTTCGTGCATTCGGTACTGAATGGCCAACATCGTTTTATTGGCTGCTGGTAGATTTTTATACAATCGTTCAAACAACGATTCCTCAAGTAACTTCTCAAGCTCTTTCTTTTCTTCAAAACCGTTGTCTTCATCAATCATTTCTTGAAGCGTTTCCTCTAATGTGTCATTGCCAAGAAGTGGTGGCAATTGATGATGGTCACCGACTAAAATAATCTTTTGGCCTTTGAGCATGGGCAGTAATAATTCGGGCGGCGTGGCTTTGGATACTTCATCAATGATAACGACATCAAACTCGGGATAGTTGTCGATAAAATCTTTGCGTGCCGAAGCAACACAAGTCGTACCAATAACGTTGGCATGCTTAATATACATTTTTCGGATTTCGTCCAAATCGTGCTCGCTCGCTCCTACTAGTAAATCCAGCCATTTTTTCTGTACCGATTGAAGCAGCGGTAAATTTTTCATTTCTTGCTTGAGCGATTCTTTTGTAAAGGACAAACTAGCTAGTTCTTTTGCCGTTCTTTCATAATCCTGTTCTGGATTTAAAGCTAGGACTTCACTCAAAGAATGCAACTCTTGTTCGTAGCTGGTTGCAACTGTTTTTAGTTGTTGGATTTCGACATCTACTTTGCCAATCTGGGCTTCTTTTTCTGCTAGTAAAGTTAGCTGTTGCGTGCGCTTAGCTTTATCGTTCTCAATTCTTTGTTGCGCTTGTTCCACTAAAGCTTGTTCTTTTTGCAACTCCACAAGTTCTGTTTTGTGTTGACGAATCGCGGCTTCTACATCAGCTGGCAAGTCCGCTGAGTTGGGCATTTGGCGGTAACGTTGTTCAAGCGGCGCTAGATCTTCTTCTAGCTTTTCTTGTTTTTCTAACCATTTTTCGTCCCACACACGATATTGTTCTTGCTGTTTTTTTAGTTCTTCGCATAATGCCTTTTTCAAGTCATCGAAAGCTCGCTTAGATTCAGCTGCATAGACGTCGACCGGTTTAAATTTTGCGCCTCTTCTCCACAAATTATGTTGCCGTCTGTACAACCCAATTAACGCTTTTTGTAAAATGGTCGGATCGTTGCGTTGTGTACTTTTCAAAACCGCTCTCAGCTTCTCTAAATACTCATCAATTTCAGCTGAACTATACGTTTCTGTTTTCAACAATGCTTGCTTTTTTAACTTATCTACAGAAATATCAACAGAAGTCAGTAGGTTTTCAATATACGTAATGGCGTTAGATACCAGCACGTTGTATTCGTTAAGCTTAGTCCAATCTGCCATATTTTCACGGTTGGCTTCTAGCCGATTCACTAAATAAGTAATAGCAGATGTTTCTTCAATTCGTTGAACTTTCATTACCTGAAGCAAGTCATCCATTTTTTTAATGCTATCCATATTCTCAACAGCTATTGCCTTTTGTTCAATAATCTCTGCCATTTGATCACGCTTTTCGGTAATCACTGCAATTTCTTGTCTTTTTACGACTAAGTCTTGTTCCAGTCTTTTCAAACCGAGTGCACGTTCAAGCAACTGTATAGTTTGTTGAATATGCTGTTCTTGCTGAAGTCTTTTGTCGCTGTCATGATGATCAGTAAATGCTGTGTCTCGGTGAATAGATGCATTAATTTTCTCGACAACTTGCGTTATCTCCTGGCTTTCAGAGGTCGTCTTGTCTTTTTGAAGTTCGAGAGCGTCTACCTTTTTTTGTTCACTATCAAGCAGTTGCTGAATTTTTTGTTGTTTAACTTGCGCTGCCTTTTTCTCTTCGACGGCTGTTGCCAAACTTTCATATAGCGGCTGCAACTTCTCAGTAGCTTGTTGGTTACTCGTTAGTTCACTTTCAAGCTGTGGTTTACGTTTTTCACGCATTTCGTATTGAGCCGTAATTTCTTTTAAGGTATGGTCTTTCCAATACTGACCGACATTTTCCTCAATAAATTTCTTGCCTTCTTCTTCGATGCTTTCCGTTCGTCCGACACGCAAAATCCGAATATCTTTGTTGGCCAGTAGCCTTCCAAGTGCGTTATCAACAGCTAAATTCGACTGCGAAGCGACAAGTGTTCGCAGTCCCTTTTTAGCATTTTGCAAGCAAATTTCCGAAATAACTGTAGTTTTCCCGGTACCCGGCGGACCTTGAATAACGTATAAGTCTTTCGCCGCCATTGCTCCCGACACCGCTCGTTGTTGGAACTCATTGAGTCGGTTATGGAAAGTTAAACGCTCTAAAGGTTGAAGTGGTTGGACTGGAGGCTTTTCTTCAAACAAGATTCGGTCTAGATTTGGATTTACCGCGAGACCTTTTTCAAGATTCGCAAATCCTTGCCGCAACCTTCTGATTTGGCTCAAGGCTGCGAAATTGCTGAAAACCACTTCTTTCTTATCGAGTGTTAACCCTTTTTCCCGTAGTTGCTTGACGATATAGCTTTGCAATTCTACTTCCACTGTTCGATTTGCCGCTTTAATAACCGTTCCAACATCCCCTGTAATTCCAGTGAGGCGCACTGTCAGGTTTTTCACCTGTTTCCATTGCGTCTCTTTTAACTGACAGCCTTTTAACGTAATACGGCTAAAATCATGGCTAAATGACAAGTTAGAAAAAGAAGTCTTCACGTCTGGTATGTCCATGCCACGCTCTTGAATTTTCAAATAGCCTTCCCAACTACCAATCCGTTTTTTAACATAATCTGAACTTTCTTTGGCTGGCGTCAACCGTTTGATCATATTGATCAAAGGCACTGACGCCGGTTCACGCGTTTTTTCAAACGTCAAGTTTGCCTCTCGTTGCCAATTAGTTCCGAGCGCCTGGTAGGATTTCCGTTGCGTCAAGTTAGTGATGAGCAAATGATGATTGGTAAAGACCCCGTGCAAAACAATCGAGGCTTCTGCTTTTTTGCCAGTCAATCGTGCGTTCTCCGACCTGTCCAAAATCAACGCAACCGAAAGCTCGCCATCCGCATTGGAAGGATAACGCTCGATAAACACCTTAAAGGCTTTGTCCGCAACAAAAAATGAGCGTTCGCTGATACCGAACACGCCCATTTTTTCCGCTGCCGTCTTAGTTAGTCGTACCGAAGTTTTATATGTTGCTGTCTGTGCATTCGTCATGTAATCACCTGTTCTTTGGAGCTGAAGAAATTTCAAATCGACGTATTTCGCCTGATCTGTTTTCATCTAATCATATCATCTATTTGAGCTTATGCGTTTTTTTAGTTGTGAATTTTACTAGACGCCTGAGATTTATTAACGAACAAACGGAGAATTTTTAATTACTCTCAGCTTAGCTTTAAATGACATCCGGTTATGTTTAGTAGAAGAAATAGCATATTTGAAGATCCAGCAATCAAGAAGAAACAGATACTCTTCCGTGTAAATTTTAATACTTACGTACACTCTTTCAAACACAAATGCCCCTTCAAAAATGAAGGGGGCATTTAATCGTTTTATTTATTTTCTTACTCACATGGACGGATCAATTAAATCGTACCGTTATACACCAATCCACCATTGTTCACATCAATAATTTTAAGGTGCTGATCGTATTTCACAAAAATGGTTTTGTATTGTTTTTTTCCATCTTCGCTCACTAAGAACATAATGCGATTTCCTTGATTGTCAGTAGATAAGTGGAAAGTTAGTCCATCTGTGTTCACTTGATCAACAATCATGCCGTACTCCTCAAAAGAAGCTACATCAGCTGGCTCATTTGGATAATGACCATTATCTGAAGGATTGTCTTCCTCTTCTTCTTGCTCCACATTACCTGCATGTTGATCTAAGATTTCACCTTTTACTGCATCAACGTTAAATTCATACTCACTCGTATTGCTTGCGATTTCAATTTCATAATAATTGCCATCTTCTTCAAAAGAAAGTTCGACTTCTTGAACAGTTCCTTCTGTATGATCAAATGCAATTTCAAGTGCTCTTTCTGCAGTAATTCCAGGTTGACCTACCGAATTACTGTCATTGGACGCTGCAAAAGCTGCTACTCCACCAAGACTCCCTACAACAACCGTACCTACTACTGTTCCAATCATAACTTTGTTTTTCAAAATTATTCCTCCTCTACTTGTTTTACACATTAAGCATAATCTTTGAAAATGAGCTGAGAATGAGAAGAACATTAAAATTTGATGAGAACTATCTATATGTTTACATAAAGTATTTATTAAGTTCCACTAATCTTTTCACAATAAAAACCCTTACGCCAAATATGCTAGCGTAAGGATTTCTCATTATAAAAGTACCGAATTTTTTTTCAATTCCTTCTTTATTTCTCCATCTGACAAATAATTCAATGCCCCACCAATAAAAATTTTACCGATATGTTGAATGGACATTTCGTCCACATCAAACTTAGGATGATGGTGAGGATAAACGGCATTTAGTTGAGGATTTCCTCCACCAACCATAAAGTAGGTGCCAGGCACTACTTGTTGATAGAAAGCGAAATCTTCACTGCCTGTCATTTTTTCTGCATCACTAACATTCTCAGTGCCTAATACCCATTTTGCAACTTCGCGAATGCGATCTGTTTCGGTCGCATCATTGAATATCGATGGACAGTCTCGAATGTAGTTGAACTTCACAGTTGCCCCCGCTGCTTCACAAGTAGATGTTGTTACTTGTTGCATAGCTTTTTCAATCACGTCACGCGTCTCTTCGTCAAATGTTCGAACTGTTCCTTTTAACGAAGCTGTATCCGGAATGATATTCGTTACACTCCCACTATGAATAGCTCCTACTGTTAATGCAGCTTGACGCATTGGGCTCACACGGCGGCTAATGATTTGCTGGTAGTTCACGACTAATTGACAAGCTGTAACAAGCGCATCAACCGTCATATGTGGTGATGCACCATGTCCGCCAACACCTTGGACTTCCACGTAAAAATCATCTTGTGCTGAAGACGCATAGCCTTCAATCACTTGCGCGGTACCCACTGGTTCGTGTGACATAACATGAGCGCCATAAACCACATCTACTCCGTCAAGACAGCCGTCTTCTATCATAAATTGTGCACCACCAGGAGTTATTTCTTCAGCAAATTGATGCAAGAACACAATAGTCCCTGGTATCTCTTCTTTGATTTCACTTAACACTTTCGCTACTCCAAGCAGCGTCGCCGTGTGTAGATCATGTCCACACGCGTGCATAGCTCCAGCTACTTGTGATTTGTATTCGACTTGTTTTTCGTCTTGAATTGGCAGTGCATCAAAGTCTGCACGAAGAGCAATTGTTTTTCCCGGTTTCCCACCTTTAAGATACCCGACAACACCCCGTCCACCTACGCCTGTTCGTACATCAAGCCCAAGTTCCGTTAAATATGCCGCTATTTTTTTCGGAGTCTCTACTTCTTCGTTTGATATTTCAGGATTCCTATGCAGTTCTCGTCGAATTTCAACTAACTCTGGATAAAGCTCTTCGTAACGCGTAAACAATTTATCAAGCAACAGATTGTCCTCCTTCTAATTTCAACTCTTCTATTACACCGGCCAGATAAAGAAATGAGCTACAGTTACGAAAATCAGGCTCAATACTGCTTGTACTAAGATTAAAGGCCATACCCATTTAAACCATTTAAGAATTGGTATTCCGGCCATAGCAAGCGCTGCAAACAACAAACCGTTCGTTGGAGAAAACATATTCGTAATGCCATCCCCCATTTGGAAAGCTAAGACCGCAGTTTGACGACTAACGCCAATCAAATCTGAGAGAGGTACCATAATCGGCATACTAAGCGCCGCTTGGCCACTGCCTGAAGCTACTGCAATATTCAACAGCGCTTGTGTAATAAACATTGCCCCAGCACTCAAACTCGCTGGAATAGTAGAGATCAAGCTTGAAATACTATAGAGAATTGTATCAATGATGAAACTTTCTTGAAGAATGACAACGGCAGCATAAGCGAGACCCACAATTAAGGCCCCAGTTGCCATTTCTTCGCAGCCTTTGACAAATGACTTGGTGATTTTGTTGAAGCCCATTCCATAAACAAGACCCATCACTAACGCCATAATAATAAAGAGCGCGGAAATTTCACCAATATACCAGCCAAATTGAATAACGGAATAGGCTAAAACCACAAGTGTCAGACCCAGTACGCTAAGAACTGCAACTTGTCTTTTAGTGATTTTCTCCATCCCCATCATGTTCCGGTCAATTTCACGCGCTTGGTCTACGTCGTAAACAATACTTTTGGTTGGATCTTTTTTCACTTTATTTGCATACAACATGACAAAAATGATCGCTGCAGCCATATAGACGAGCCAAAAACCGACACGTGGCAACATGCCAGAAAATAGTGGTAGTTCAGCTAATCCTTGAGCAACTCCAACAGTGAAGGGGTTCATAAATGCAGCGGTAAATCCAGCCGATACACCAATCAACACCATAGCAAGTCCGACCATTGAGTCATAGCCTAAAATCATAGCAAGTGGCACCATAATCATGACAAATGGAAATGCTTCTTCGAACATTCCAATTGTTGCACCACCTATGCCGAAGAAAATCATTACAATTGGAATCATGATCATTTCTTTTCCTTTTGTCTTCGCAGACAAGCTGGCAAACGCACCTTCGATTGCTTTTGTGTCACGGAACACATGGAATGCACCACCTACAATAAAGATAAAGAAAATAATCGGTGCACTTTGCACCATTCCTTTATGAATGGCTTGGAACACAGTTAAAAATCCTGCCGGGTTTGAATCGATTTGTGCATACGATCCGTCAACAACGATCGTTTGCCCAGCATCGTTTGTTAATCGTTCATATTCACCTGCTGGAACAAAATAAGTCAAAATAGCCATAAACAAAATAACAATGAATAAAATATTAAACGGGTGAATTGCCTCTTTTTTCTTTTTCTCTTTCGTTGTTGCGTCAGTAACGATCGTCATTTTATTAGCTCCTTTTTTAGGGATTACAGATCACTACACTTCATCAATCACTACACTTCCCTCTCTGTCGTTATATAGTCGTTAAATGCTTTTACTAGATTACTATAGAAAGAAAAGTCAGTCAATAGAATTCAGATATATTGCATATCTAAATGAAAAACAAATAAGTTAGTTTAGATTCATTCGATACACCGAACGTGGACGTCCTTTGCTATAAGGCTGTTCTTCTCCAATTTGCAGAGCATAGCCTTCTTCAATTATTTTTTTCATTAGTCGCTCCGCACTGCGTCGACCAATTTCAAGATATTCTGAAAGTTGGACTGTCGTAAATCCTTCGTCATGACGCAATTTTGCAAACTCTTGGAGCTTTGTCACTGTAGCCACACTTAAATGCGTTTTACCTGCCACCTTCAACGTCTCCGTATCTTCAGTTTTGACTTGAAACGTTTTTACTAATTCATTAAGTGGCCCAATAATTTTCTTTTCAGCAGTCATAAAGAAAACACTGTGTTCCAATTTTTTTTGACGAGCATAAAACAATGCAGTCTGCGCATTTTCTTCAGCTTCTTTCGCGGTCATACCTGCGCCACAACCGATATGAATAACCAACTGTTGAACCTCGCTAAAATGGTTCAACAATTTCTGTAATCTTTCACTATACAAGAAAAGTTCCATGCTTCCGATAGTCCCATAAACTATAAATTGTCCCGGTGATTTTTTTTGAATAGGAGACTCCAAATTTCGTGCCAAATACGTTAACATTTGCTCTGCCAAGGCTGCTTGTTCTCCTTCAGTCGTGAGTTCTGCACCAGATAAGGTAACAGAAATAATACCTACTGAGAATTCCATGTTTTTACTAATGGATAATTTCCCACACATGATTGCTTGCTGAAAGGTATCAATAATGGCTTTCCCTGGTACGATGATTGCTGTGGACGAAATACCCATTTTCTGGAGCCTGTCTCTCACGTAATCGATGTTTGTTACCGCATAAGTTGTTTTTCCACTCTCCCATAAATTTTGATGAAATTCGAGAACTGCATTGGGATCGATAGTTACTTGGTTTTCAGTTATTGTTTCTTTTGAATCTAAGACATGCCAATCCGACACATCCATATTCATTTCCTCTGCTACTTGATGTAAATGATGCTCATTATGGATATCTATTGATAATCCTTTTAGTCCTTCTTTTCGATTGAGCAACAAGTACAGTAAAGTGTGCGTTAATGTATATTCATCTGATGGAATAAATACCGAGGGTAAATTTCGAGCTTTAGTACATGCTTTTGACAGAAAGTAAGGAAGCGGACCAGCGAACATAATGACGTCACATTCACGAATTTTCTTAACAATTGCTAGACTTTCCAAAGGATTGTCGTATGTATAATAAGTAACTCGACTAGTCGGAACTTCATTCTCAAATTTCTTAATCTCTTCAGCAAATTTTTTTGAACTTACGACTGCAATCCGGATCATTAAACATCCTCCTTTCTTTAGGAGCAACTATTTTATAAAATGGTAAAGACATATATCCTTGTCATTTATTTTAACAATCATGTATTCGATTTTTTAGAAAAAGAATTTTCCAATGCTGAAATGTATGTATTATATCACTAGCGCTCGATTAAAATAGTTGGGAATCACTACTTTTACTCGATTCAGAATGAAACCTACATTTGATATTCACATCATCATTATTTAATAAAAAACTACCCCTTAGGAGATAAATCCCTTCGGAGTAGCTATTTACATTGCACAAATTTTACAGACTAGTAAACCTTAAATCTATCGTAAATGTTCTTAATAACTCAGCACTTTGCGTTCAGCTGCTACTTTTTTCGAACGGAACCAAGCTACAACAAGCGCAGCGATCAAGACAAATCCTAAATAACCCATAACCGGATAAACTGTGCTGACCAAAGTGACGAAGCCAACAAAACTCGAGGCAAATGCTGCAACGCCGAAAATGCCAACAGATACTTTGAATTTTGCTGTATCTGGTTTTACGAATCGCGCTATAAAGGAAATCTCTTGTCTATCCTACCTTCTTTGCCAATAGAATCTCTACCAATTCATCGCGATTTACTAATTTCACTTTATTGCTTCGCGCTAGTTCCGCTGCCGCTTTTGTGAAAAAACTATTGGTAACCACCCATGCTTCATTTGCTCCGTAATGCAGTTTTGCTGCAGAAATTTCTTGCACGGCTTTGATGCCAACATTACTTTTATATCGCTTTGCCTGCACAGCAATTTTTTGCGGTCCTTTTTCCAAAATAAGGTCTGCCCCGTAATCGCCCGTATAAGGCGTTTTACGAACTGCATATCCTTCAGCCTTGTAACGGAGACGCAGAAACTCTTCGAATTCTGCCCCCGACATTGCATCCACTTGCAAAATACCTGATTCATTTAATTTCTTCTGCTTATTGTTTTGGAGGGTCTTTACGATTGCTAGCATGCCAACAAAGCCGACAGCCAATACAGCGACCGTTGCTGTGAGTGACTGTGTGTAAACAAATGTGATTGCGCTACTAAGCATTAAAACTGCCATTAGCAGTTCTGATAGATTATCTTTCTTTTTCTTTCTGGCCATGGGAAACTTCCTTTTTTAAAAATAAAATTTTATTTCTAGTTTCTATTCATAAGTTTGTTTAAAAAAGAGTAGTTCAACTCAATAAACTAGGACAGTGAAGAAATCACTCCAATGTGTAGTGACTGCGACATAACATTTCCTATATGTCTCTTCTCTTTAACGACATTAAATTACTCTCTATCAACTATGCAATGAGTTTCATTATAATTTGAACGTTTTCTTATTACTTCAATCATTCAATTCAAATCAAACTTCTGCTTCAACCTTTTCACAATGTCTGCTTCTTTGCTTTGAATAAATTGGTTACCTAATTGTTTCACTAGGACATTAATCTCTTTGGTCATTTCTTTCTTCATTAACAATTGGTTAATTATTTGACCATTAGCTGCAAACTCTCTACCAACTAAATCGTCTAAAGAAATACTATATAAATCAGCTAGTTTGATCATTAATCTCAGAGGTGGTTCTATAGTACCCATCTCAAATTTCCCATAAACTGCTTTAGTAATCTTTAAATGCTCTGCAACGATTTGATGTGACAATTTGTTCTGTAAGCGAAGTGATTTTAGGTTCTCAGTTAGTTTTGTCATCGGTTTGCTCCTTGAATTTTTTTGTGATGTAGTTAAAAATCGCCTTTCTAATTAATAAGACCTAACTAATGATTCAATAGTATCACATCAAGCATCTATTACTAACTAAATTTTTACTGATTTTGTAAATATTATTCTCTTTAAAAATGCCTCACCCTGGATATGCATTCCAGGGTGAGGCATTTTTCATTTATACAGTTATTTGTACTACCCCATCAAACTAAAATTGTCCACAAGATCATCGTGAAGACAATCGTTGTTACACCTTGCAACAAAGTTGCCATTGTTTGCGCTTTGTAGGCTTCTGTTACTTTCATGCCTGTAAACTGTGTGATAACCCAGAAAAAGCTATCGTTAACATGACTCACTGTCATTGCGCCTGCCCCAATCGCCATTACGACAAGCGCTAGTGGTACTGCGCCTTCGATGCCGAGCGTTGGCAAGAGCGGTGCCATCAATGTTGACGTGATAACCAGTGCTGCTGTTGACGAACCTTGAGCGGTTTTTAATGCCGCTGCAATAATGAATGGAATGAGTAAGAACAACGAGCCACCAGCAAGTGCTGTCATGTCCATTCCCGCTATCAAATCTGCCACACCTGAATTGCTAATAACTCGTCCGAATGCGCCACCTGCTCCAGTAATTAATAGAATAGGTGCTGCACCGACGATTCCTTCGCCAATCCAACCAGATAAGGTTTCTTCGTTCCATTTTGGCAGTAATAAGAACGCCGCTAAGACACCAAATAATAGCGCCACTGTTGGTGATCCTAAAAATTTCAATAAGCTTGTCAGCCCACCATCACCACCAAGAATACCGGCAACAGACCCTGCTCCGATCAATACCAATGGTAGAACAATCGGCAAGAAGGCTTTAAATGTAGAAGGCATTTTCCCAAATGATTTAATGACTTCTTCGTAGCTCAATTCGCCGTCTTCTAAAGTATCATCAGGCACTTCGATTTTTGCAGCGACTTTAATAGCCCAAAGATACCCGACAACTGCTGCTGGAATTGCGACGACTAAACCGATTAAGATAATTGTCCCTAAGTAATTTTCAGCGCCTAAGTTACCAGCTGCAGCAATTGGTCCTGGTGTTGGCGGTACCAAAGTATGGGTTGCGTATAAACCAGTTGCGAGCGCCACTGACATCGAAGCCATGGATACTTTCGCACGTCTTGCTAAGGCTTTTCGTAAACTCGATAAAATAATAAATCCAGAATCACAAAACACAGGAATTGATACGATAAAGCCAATAATCGACATCGCTAGTTGCGGTCGCTTTTCACCAATCAAACGCAATACCACTTCTGCCATCCGGTAAGCTGCACCGGATTTCTCTAAAATAACACCGATAATTGTTCCGGCAACAATGACAATCCCAATATTGGTCATCAACCCGCCAAAGCCTTCGTTAACGTTCAGTACAACGTCAGCTAGCGGCATACCGGACGCGATGCCCATAAAAAATGCGCCGATTAATAACGATAAGAACGGATGAACTTTGAATACAGCAGTTAACAACACAACCAAGATGACACTTAACGCAATAATGAAAAACAACATGTTAACACCCCTTTTCGTTTTCTATATAGTTTTTAACGACTGTTTTGGTTTTTATTTTTAATTGGTTATAGGCATCGGCTACCGCTCGTTCTGCCGATACGGTGTCACTGACAATCGAATGAATTTCGGTGAAATAAGGCTCTAGTAACTCTGTACTTTCCGGTTCAACCATCCCCGAAATTAAAATCACTGGAGTCCCCGTTCTTTTTGCAGCTTCAGCAATCCCTAAAGGAGTTTTTCCCGATAAAGTTTGACTATCACTTTTCCCTTCTCCGGTCACAATCAAATCGACCGTTTCCACATGATTTTGAAATGCAATCGCTTCTAGTACTACGTCAACACCACGCTGCATATTACCTGCAAAAAACGCTTGCATCGCGCCACCAGCACCACCTGCTGCACCGGCACCTTTTTTATGATGAAGTGCCGTTCCAGTAAGTCGCTCGACAACATCTCCAAAATTTTGTAGATTGCTATCGAGTTGCTCGACTGCTTCTGGAGACGCTCCTTTTTGTGGACCGAATACTGCAGAAGCTCCTTGTTCACCGATTAAGACATTCTCTACGTCGCAGGCAATTAGAAACGTACTTTCCGCAATGCGCGGATCAAAATGACTACGATCAATTTCAGCAAGTTCACCGAGTGCGCTCCCGCCCCTTTTTAAACGTTGCCCACTGTGGTCTAGAAAAGTCATACCAAGAGCTTCTAGCATTCCTGCTCCTCCGTCATTGGTAGCACTACCGCCAAGTCCGATGATAAAGCTTCGGAAACCAGCATCTAAAGCGTGACAGATCAATTCTCCTGTCCCGAATGACGAAGTCTTGAACGGATTTCGTTGCTCTATTTTCAACAAGGTCAGTCCAGAAGCTTCTGCAATTTCGATAACGCATGTTTGATCGTCACCAAGAATTCCGTAACGAGCGGTAATTCTACGGCCAAGCGGATCCTCGACGTCGTGCGTGATCAACTTGCCACCTGTCGCTTCAACCATGGCCGTCATCGTTCCTTCCCCGCCGTCTGCTGCCGGTAGCAAGACGACTTCTATCTCACGACCCAGTTCCTGTATGGCTTCTGCCATTGCTTGTGCGGCTGTTGTAGCAGACAAACTGCCTTTAAATGAATCGGGTGCTACTATAATTTTCAATCCCTAAAACCTCCTTACCCTATTAGTAAAGCGCTTACATAAAATTATAATGAAAAAGAAGCCAATATACATTATACTGACGGTATGGATTTTTGACGAAATATTTAGAATATATATACACAGAGGAGTATTTATGATTACAAAACAGCTGGCGGAGGAAATTGTAGAACAAACCATGATCCGATTAAACCGCAACTTAAACGTTATGGATACCAACGGCATGATTTTGGCTTCAGGAGAAACCGAGCGGATTGAAAAAATTCATGAGGCCGCAGCTCAAGTCGCTAAAAGCGGTGAGACCTTGTGGATTAAAGAAACGGATTTAGCAGCTTGGCATGGCGTCAAACCCGGCGTCAACTTACCGATTTATTTTCAAGAAAAACTTGTTGGGGTCATCGGGATTACAGGTAACCCAGAAGAGCTCAAAGAAATCTCGACACTCGTTCAATTGACGACAGAAATGATGGTCCATCAATCACTGATTACCTCTCATATTGAATGGAATCGTAAGCGCAATGAATTGATTTTTGATGAACTGACAAGTGGCAATCCTTTGTCTGCCGCTGTCCATGAACGGATTTCGCAAATGAGACTCGACCAAAACACGTCATTTATCACGCTATTAATTGAAATAAAAAAATCTCCTTCACTTTCTCGTAGAATTATCGAACAGCTCGAAAGCCATTTCGATGGTCAAACGATTGTTACGGGTCACTCGCAACTAAACGAAATCTTCCTATTGATGAAGAACGATGAACCGGCAAAACTTCAACAA
Organism: Planococcus faecalis; assembly: GCF_002009235.1. Classification (NCBI taxonomy): domain Bacteria; kingdom Bacillati; phylum Bacillota; class Bacilli; order Caryophanales; family Caryophanaceae; genus Planococcus; species Planococcus faecalis. The sequence continues at coordinate 778,799 of NZ_CP019401.1, read as the reverse complement.
AAATTAACTACCCTGCTCCAAATACTGCAAAAAACGGCACTCGTTAGAATGGGTGTCGGCGTAACAGTCAGTAGCATTCTGGATACCCGAACTTCTTATCTCGCGGCAAAAAACGCATTGGATTTCGGAAAGCCTGATCAGTCGCTCGTTTATTTTGAAGACGTGGAATTGATAGCGTTATTAAAGCATAATCCACATGTCGAGCTCGAAAATTTTACCAATAGAATACTAGCAGATTTGAACGATTCCTTATGCCAAACACTGGTTATGTACTTTATGTGCAACAAAAACAGCGCAGAAACCGCTGACTGCTTAAAAGTTCATCGTCATACTTTGAGTTACCGGCTAAAAAAAATCTATGATGCAACCGGATTAGATCCGACTAATTTTCAAGACGCAGTTGTACTACATTTGGCACTGACGTTGCGGGATTGAGTTGTCTTAAAATACTTTGCGACTTTCTTTCATATAAAAAAACTCCAGCCACCTGCTTGAACAAGGTTTCTGGAGTCTTCTATACGCCAACTGCATAGACAGTTTCATTTGCTCAACAAAACGATTCAAGATTTTTTCTCCAAATCATCCATTCTCTTTTCCAGTTTGGTTAGTTTACTCGTTGCTGTAGTACTTAAAATAAATCCAATCAGACCAAAAGAGAATCCTATCATTCCAAAAGTAAATCCCAAAATTGCAAAAGACTCCAAAGTAATCCCCCTTAACTTTTGTATTCTTGAGTCACTATCTCCAATTATGTTTTATTCGCAACACATTTGTTGATTACAAAAAGAGCAAATTAGAACATCGATCGTTTTGTCGAAATCAATTCCCAATCCGTAACGCCTTGTCTTTGTTCTGCAATACTGCCACAATACTCAATGCTGCAAGAAGACTGGTCTTCGGATTGTTTGGCATCGGATTATTTTCTACTTTTAGTTCCATGCGTCCAAAATCCCCTAACGCTTCAATGGTGTGGGTATTTCGTACAACGTTCGGATCGACGATAACCCGTACGATGGTTTTCTCAACGCCAATTCCAGCAAGTGCCAGCGTCATTGCGACATTAACATTTTTCGGGAATTTCTCGACAGCTTGATAAGCAGAGCCTTCGAATATCACTTTCTCTTCACTGGCTTTGATACCAAGAGATGCTGGTGATTTTCGTGTCGTGATTCGAACTTGGTTTAAGCCTCCAGTTGCTTTAGCCGATTGCAATACGTCTAATCCGCCAATTGCGCCAGATGGCAAGAAAACTTGCGTGCCTACAGACTCAGCTAATCGATCCACTTCCTCTAAAAAATCGCTGTCTTTGAACACACCCATACTACTAACAACAAGGTCTTTCTTATAAGTCACTACTTCTTTTGCATATAGACCCGCCACTTCTATCGTCGCTGCCTCTACTACGATATCGAGTGGTGTTTCTAAAAATTCGTGAATGTCTGTATGAAAGTCCACACCAAATTGCTCGCTCAAGTGTGAACCTACTTCTTGATTGCGGCCAAAAATGGCTATGATTTTCCCTTCGATCATCTGATTACTGTTTACCTGTTCTAGTAGAAATGCCGCAATGTTACCTGTTCCAATAATTCCGATTTTCATAATTGTCCTCCTCACTTTAAACTCACATTTTATGGTATTGCATAAAGTGTAAGCTATTATCAGTCTATTTTACAAATTTCAGAAAAAATCTATTCCACTATTTCTTGATTAAGATCAATCACGATAGGGAAAAGAATACTTATAACAGGTATTTACAGCATAGGAGGAAATTTAATGAGTAAAACAGCAATTATTACAGGTGGCGGTAGTGGATTAGGACAATCTGCAGCTTTTTATTTAGCCGAAGAAGGCGTCAATATTTCAGTTGTCGATATTAGCGAAGAAAGTGGCAACGAAACAGTCGCCAAACTTAAAGAAATAGGCGTTGATGCGATTTTCATTAAAGCGGACGTCTCTAAAGCGGAAGAAGTCAAAAACTACGTAGACAAAACACTCGAGCATTTCGGCTCGATTGACTATTTTTTCAATAACGCTGGGATTTCTGGTAGTGGTAAGAAATTCCTTGAAACCGACATCAAAGAAATTGAACAAATTGTAGGCATCAATATGCTTGGCGCTTTGTACGGCTTACGTTATGTCGCTGAAGTTATGGTGAAAAACGGTGGCGGCTCAATTGTCAATACCGCTTCAAGTGCTGGCGTCATTGGCCAAGCTTCTGTCGTGACTTACGGTGCAACTAAGCATGGCATTGTGGGTATGACCAAAAGCCTTGTTGCCGAGTACGCTAAAGACGGTCTTCGCGTAAATGCCATTGCACCTGGACCTATTCAAACACCAATGGTTAAAAAGTTCTTTGAAGACAATCCAGACATGAAAGAAAGTGCCGAGTCTGGAATTCCGCAAAAACGTCTTGGTAAACCAGAAGATGTTGCAGAACTGGTGACCTTCTTATTAACAAAAGCCGATTACATTAACGGTGACACCATCCGTATTGATGGTGGATTCACGAATACAAAATAAACGAAACAAAACCCGTAGTCAGCTTTTCGACTACGGGTTTTGTGTTGGTCGTTAAAGTTACACACTATCTGCTTTAACTTCAGGTACTCGTTTTACGTTGACTAGCTTTTCCTTTTGCGAAGGATTCTTCGACCAAATTGTGGCCAAAATCGGACCAGAGATATTATGCCAAATTGCGCCCCAAACACTTGGTAACGCAGCAAGCGGCCCAAAGTGAGCCGTGGCTAACGCGACTCCTAAACCAGAGTTTTGCATACCGACTTCCAGTGAAATAGCACGACGATCCACTTCGTCGAGCCCCATCGCCATTGCCGTTACATAACCAAGCATTAAGCCAAAGCTATTGTGTAAAAAGACTGCTAAGAAAACAACAAATCCTGAACTGACGACATTTTCTGCATTAGCTGCTGTAACAGCCGACACAATAATCAAGATCGCGGCAACTGAAATAAGGGGAATCACTGAAATTGTTTGTTTGACCACTTTTGGCATTAGCTTTTGAACCAATAGACCAAGTACAATCGGCACGATGATCACTTGAATGATGGACACAAACATAGATACTGGATTTACAGGAAGCCATTGTCCCGCTAACAGGAGTAACAATAAGGGTGTCATAATCGGTGCCATTAAGGTCGATAACGAGGTCATAGCAACAGACAATGCCAAATTTCCTTTTGCCAAATACACCATAACGTTCGACGCGGTTCCTCCTGGTACGCAACCTAACAAAACAAGTCCAGCTGCTAATTCAGCAGGCAAATTTAGTAGATACGCGATACCAAATGCAGCGAACGGCATAACCAAAAATTGTGCAGCCACCCCAACGAAAACTGGACGCGGACTTTTCGCAATAATTTTAAAGTCTACAGGCTTTAACGTTAATCCCATACCAAACATCACGACACCTAGAAGAATCGTAATGTAACTGCCTAAGCCCACAAACACAGACGGAAACAAAAAGGCAACGAGTGCAATCAAAATGACCCAAACCGCAAAGTATTTTCCCGCAATGTTACTCAATCCATTGAGAACTTTCATTTACTCAACTCCCTTTTTTACTGATTTAATATTCTTGCCAGGATTTAATAAATTGCTTGGATCCAGTACTGCTTTTATTTTCTCCATCACATCTAGCGCATGTCCGTGTTCTTGTTGCTGGTATTTCTGCTTCCCAATACCAACCCCATGTTCACCGGTTGATGTACCACCTCTTGCTAGTGCGTACAACACAATGCGTTCATTGAATTCCTGTGCTTTTGCTATTTCTTCTGGATTATTCATATCCATCATGATAAGTGCGTGGAAGTTGCCGTCACCGACATGTCCGACGATGCCACCAGGCAATCCCAGTTCCATCAAATTTTCACGGGCATGTCCCACAGCTCCTGCTAGTTCAGAAATGGGCAGACAAACATCTGTGACCATCATCTTTTTGCCAGGATAACCGTGAATGTAGGCATACGCCAATGTATGTCGTGCTTCCCACAGAAGATTTCGTGCGGCCGTATCCGTTTCAAATGCGACTTCTTCGCAGGCATGCCCTTGAACAATTTCTTGCATAAATTCTACATCTTGTTTTAACCCTGCTTCATTGCCGTGAAACTCTAAAAACAGTGTAGGTTTTTCCGCGTAAGCGGTATCATTGTATTTGTTGACTTGCTGCATTGATTGCTCGTCGACTAGTTCAACGCGCGCAATTGGAATGCCCGCCTGTAAAATCGATACGACCGCTTCAACAGCGTCTTTTACAGTTGGGAACGATGCACGAGCCGCTGTGATAAATTCAGGAATGCCGTAAACGCGCAGCGTCATTTCAGTAAAGCAACCGAGCGTTCCTTCAGAACCGACAAACAAACCGTTTAAGTGCAAGCCCGATGAAGATTTGGCGGCTTTATTGCCTGTATGTATAACAGTTCCGTCTGCTAACACCACTTCCAAATCACGTACTTGGTCGCGCATCACGCCGTATTTCACAGAAGTTGTGCCACTGGCATTTGTCGCAGCCATGCCTCCAAGTGTTGCATCTGCTCCAGGATCTACGGTAAAAAACAAACCATGCTTCTTTAATTCCTTATTGAGCTGCGACCGTGTCACTCCTGGTTGTACAGTCACCAGAAAGTCCTCTTCAGACACTGCTAACACGCGATTCATCAATGAGAAATCAATGGTGATTCCGCCGTTCTCTGGAATTACATGTCCTTCTAAACTGGAACCGAGACCAAATGGCACTACTGGAATTTGGTATTGTGCAGATATTTTCATGATTTCAGAAACTTGTTCTGTTGTTTCTGGAAAAACCACCAGATCGGGTAATTTCATTTGATGATAAGACTCATCTTGCCCATGAAGTTCTTTAATGGTTTCGTTCATGCTGATTTGCTCAGCTGTTAAATGTTCTTTTAAGTGATCGAGGATGGCTTCTTGATTTGCAATTGTCATAGCTGTTCGCTCCCTTGCGTTTAAAATTGGTCCAACCAATTAACCCAATTATACATAATAATCTGAAAAGTACAACGTTTTCTTTAAGCTATTGCAGATTTTATTCTGTATACTAAAGTTAACCTTTAAAAATATGCAAGGAGAGCGCTTATTTTGAATCCAAAGAAAAAAACTTATGAACTAATCGTGGAACAAATCAATCTTCTCTGCTTAGAACAAAATCTGCAGCCAGGCGATCGTCTGCCTTCCGAACGGGACCTTGCGAGTTTGTTTGGCGTCAGTAGAAATTCCATTAGGGAAGCTTTGAAAGATTTGGAAAGGAAAGAATTCATCGAAATACGGCAAGGTGGTGGGAGTTTTCTGTCAACGACCAAACGCGACCTCCTTGGCAATGAACTTCGAACGCATATTGACAAAGCAAAAGCGATTTTGATTGATGAAATGCTTGAGCTGCGACGTGCATTTGAAGTCGAAGCCGCTTTTTTAGCAGCCCAACGAGCCAGTCCTAAAAACCTAGAAGCGATCCAAAACGTCCTTATCCAAATGGCTAATGCAAAAAGTGACCCCGAAAAAGGAGTACAAGCAGATTTAGACTTTCACTTACAAGTTGCCTATGCCACGAAAAACCAATTATTGATTGATTTAATGGCGACGTTAGCCTTGCGAATAGAAGAAAACATCCGAGAAACACGCAAACACCGCTTTACCGATTCCAATCGCCAACAAGAGACACTTAATGAACACCAGGAAATATACGATGCTATCGCAGACAAAAATAGTGACTTGGCCAAACACCTCATGAGCCAACACATCTCACGTATTCGCTCTGAATTGCACAGCTCTTCTTAAATTTTGAAGCTCTTTACCGACGAAAAAGCCATCTTTGATTTTTTCAAAGATGGCTTTTTTGCTATTCATATTTTAATAAAAAACTATATAAGTTGAATAAAAGAAAGCGACTTTTCTGCACCACCTTGGGCATGACTCCCGCAAGAAGTCAGGCAAAGTTCACCTGTCTCCTTACTTCGCCCAGGCTGTTGACGCGCCGGCGCTAAATAACTGGTTAAGTAAGAAGAGAGTGTCTGTTTTTCCATTAGCAACGGGTACCGCTACGTCCTGATGCGCCAGTTGCACGACCCATATCCTGTGGTCCGAATCGAAAATTGCACCGCTCAAATCATCCATAAAACTCATCATCTTCACCGAGTCACCTCTTTTCGGATTATGCCTATAAATATAGCGTTTCTATTTCTTCTCTGCTTGATCACGTCTAACAATCTTATCACTCACTTGTTGACCACTGAGCGTTACCATGGGCATTCCGCCACCTGGATTTACTGTGCCCCCGACAAAGTAAAGATTGTCGTACAGTTCGCTTTGTTTCTTGTGCTTAAAGCCACCATTTTTCTTTTTATCAGAAACCGTTCCGTAAATGGCACCTCGGTCTGAACCATACACGCGTTCGATATCGTGTGGTGTCCAGACGTCGCGTGTCACAATATTTTCCCGCAGCCCGTCTAAGCCCATGCGTTCTAATTTATCAAGCACAAGTTCTTCAAAATCCGCGTATTGCTCAGGTGTAAATGGATTGTCTTGGATATACGGAATGTGTGGCAAAATCTTAATGTTCTCATGTCCTTCTGGTGCTTGAGATGGATCGGTTTTATTCACATTCACTAAATAGATGGTTGGATCATCTGGCAACTCGTGTTTCTCAAACACTTTCTCCATTTGTTCATGCAGGTTCTCAGAAAAGAAGAAATTATGATGATTTAGCAAGGGATACGTTTTCTTGACCCCCAGATGCAGCACAAGACCAGAACTTGCAGGTTCGTACTTTTTCTTCAAATCCGCAACAAACGCTTCGTCTGCGGCGACCATTTTTTTATAAAACGGAATAACTTCCATATTAGATACGTAATAATCTGCAGTTTCGAATGAGCCATCTTCCAGTTCAACACCGACAATTTTGTCATCTTCTCTAGTCAATGCACGAATCACACCCATGCCTGTATGGAGTCGGACGCCTGCTTCTTCTGCAAGTTTTGTTAAGCCTTCCGCCAATTTATGCGTACCGCCTTTCACATACCAGCACCCTTGCGCGTGTTGCATGTAAATCATCATGTTGAGAACGGCAGGTGCACTGTAAGGAGAAGAACCCACGTATTTAACGTAATACGACAGCATGTCGCGTAGATGTGGGTTACTAATGCGTTTCGAAATCGCACTATACATGGTTGACGTTAAATCGAATCCAGTCAACGTCGCAATGATGCCATTTTGCGCCACCGCTTCTTGGGGTGACTCAAAGCCTTCTTTTAAATAACTACGCTCTGTCGTTTTATAAATCTTTTGTGCGTATTTCAACAATGCGTAATACTCTTTCATGTCTTTGTGAGAAAGTGCAGGATTTGTTCGTTCCATTAAATCAAGATCATGGTACAAATCCAGTACGGTACCATCTGGAAAGAACGAACGCCATTCCCGCTCAAGGCGTTCAATGGGCACATAATCCTCCATCCGCTTGCCGCTCCCTTGGAACAGTTTATCAAAAATATGCGGCATCGTTAAAATAGACGGGCCGAGGTCAAAACCAAATCCGTCTTGCTCGAGACGATTTACTTTCCCGCCGATGTGATCGTTTTTTTCATATAAAGAAACCGCGTAACCTTTTTGTGCAAGTGAAATAGCAGCAGACAAGCCGCCAAGGCCTCCCCCAATTACGATTACCGATTTTTGTGAATGATTCATACAGGTACCGCCCTTCTTGTCTCATCTATACTTTTGGAGAATCTGTTAACTTGTAAAAATATTGTTATCGTCCTTACAATTCCCTACCTGTTGATTTTAAAAACTTTCATTATATAATTTTTGTATAATTTTTATACACACTTTATTATAGAAGCAGAATTATCAGAATGTCTATCCTAAACCACTGCCTAGGACACCTGTATCTCCAAACACCAAATGACTCCCACTGAATTATGAATTTTCAAAGAAACCGGCTTTTTTCAGTGTAACTTTTCTTCTACTAAAGCGCCTAACAAGCTAAAGGAGATGAAATCATTTGAAAAGAACATTTCTATTCTTTATGAGCATCGTTATGTTGTCCGGCTGCTCGATCCCTCGTGGGTGTCCTCCTAACACAATCGTTGAATGGGTCGACTTGGTTAAAATCAACGATATTCAATATCATGCATTAGATGCCACCAATTATACGGTTGAAGAGAAAGATTTAGGGGAAATTATTGGTGAAGTTAAATACGAGATGGCCGATCAAGCATGCTTAAATCATCAAATAAAAAATGGAGATGCTGCTTTTTTATCTGTTGGCACTACATTATATGAATTTAATGGATACAAAAGTGATTTCCGAATAATTGCCGATGGAATCGTTTACGAAGTTCAAGAAAATGATAAAGCCAAAACAATCGGTGAACTTTATGATATAGAAGGAAAGGTAGAAGGAATGAGTGTTAGAAGTTCTTACGATGGCAGTCATGTCATGGATTTGAAGGAGGAGCATTGGACAAAATTTATTAATGAATTTTTGACGCTAGATTTCGTAGGGTTTGATAATGTATACAAGAAAATCGAAGATGAAGAAGGAACGTTTCTCGATATTCACCTTAAAGATGGCTCTTCTGTGCGAATCCTTTATTGGACAGATGCGAATGTGTTAAATCTAGGAGCCGTTGGCAATGACACATTAAAAAACATTATTAGTTTATACAAATAAACGTAATATGCATATTGACGCTGCGTTCCTAGGATTGTCAAATTCTTCGGATGGTTTGTTGCGTCAATTTATCTACTACAATGCTCTTCCCCTTTTCTAAATACGCAGTTTTTACTCAGAATTACAGACGAAATCAGAAATCCCCGTTCTCCTAACACCACTTCACAAAAAAAAATCGTTAATGATATACTTTAAAGAGACACTCGATTTACTCATTAAAATTCACTCTAAAGGAGAAAAAGGAATGGTCAAGCCGTTACAAAAATCAGAAGAAATCAAAGCTTTTTTCTTGAAGCATCAAGAAGCGTTTGAAGAAAAATTGTCAGAGGAAGCCGTTAACGTAAAAAACAAAATGGATGAAATCTTAACGGTTGGCAATATTGATCTTGTTACAAACGCGCATGCAGTTGTTGGCTACATCATTGATGGACAAGAAGAAGACCTCCGGTTATTTGCTAAACAAGAAGGCATTGCATGGGCTACACACTCTATTGAACTTTCCTTCAAATTGGAATGGATTCAAGCCATTCGTCGTACCTTGTGGATCTTCCTTCAACAATACAACGAGGCTACTGACAATGGAAGTACATTTGATTTTTTTGCTATGGAAAAAGATATTAACTCACGCGTTGATGTGTTCTTAAATACGTTCTTTATCAGTTATTCAACTTATAAAGATTCGTTGATTAAAGCACACCGACAGTTGGTTGAAAACTTGTCTGTGCCAATCATTCCCATCAATTCATATGTCTCCATTCTTCCGTTAATCGGTTCGGTTGATTTGTTCCGTACATCGATTCTTGAAGAAAAAGTATTAAACGAAGTCGGTATCTCTCGTATCGATACATTGATTTTAGATTTGTCTGGAATAGCCGATATGGAAACCGAAGTCATTTATCACATTATGAAAATTATCGATGGTACAGCGTTAATGGGCTGCAACACAATAATTACCGGTTTACGTGCAGAAGTTGTCCGCAAAATGATTCACTTAGACTTGTCTTTTGACCCAAAAACGAAAACACTGGGTACGTTGCAGCAAGCGCTTAAAACATATTTGGTCGTATGAAAACATAAAGTTATGCCTATAGAAAAACCGTGATTGGGCCAGACCCAAATCGCGGTTTTTTGCTTTATCTTCTCTATGTTACAAAACTGTACAGCTTGAAATTGCGTCTTGCACGGATGTATTTTACATGCGCGCTTTTTCAGCATCTCATTAGTCTTTTTTATAACAGCGTCTTTTTAATTTCTTCAAATTCTTCGGTCGTTATTTCACCTTTAGCCAGTCTAGTTCTAGCTATTTCCAGTGCGTCTGTCTTAGTACCTTGCTGCGAGTTAGTAAAACCATTGTTGTTTTTATTTTTCGTAAAGTAATAAACAGCAACGCCGATGATAACCAATAATGCGAGTATCATCCAAATTCCACCTCCCATTCCCCAACCCATTCCCCATCCTGGTCCCATCATTTCTTTCTGCCTCCTTTTTAAAATCCTTGTATCTGTCTACAATTTAAATGTACGCGCTATACATGCAGAAAGCGTGGAGTCAGTTCAATTCATCAAAATGATATGAACCTTTATAAACAAAGCTTCATATCATTTTAGCCAGCTAGTAAAAAGATTTCTAAAGGTTTTTATCATGGTTGAAAAATTATACCAAGCCTATGAACAAAAAAGCTTCGGAGGAATTTGTATGTTAATCGAATCTTTGATCGTGGCAAGAAGCGTTTTGATGATTTAAAAAGCCTTAGCAGGTGACATATCTGAAGTGAACGTATTTGTCATCTCAAGTTCACCTGATAAGGTCATTTCGCGCGACTACGCAAAACAAGCGGAAGTCGGACTTATCGCATGTGGAGTCCAAGGATTAAATGCTGTTGAGCGCTATACATAGACAAAAGAGTAAAAAAAGTGAATCTCAGGTGACAACGTTTCGGGTTCTCCATTTGCCCCTGGCATTTTCATAAGAGGCCCCGTTGACTTGTTCTTTAAGTAAACTGTTTTTTGCAATTAGTCCATTTCGATTCACACAATCCGCCATATGAGACATGTTATTCGCTTTCACTAATATCTTTAAGATTTTGCAATGTCTGATTTACTGAATTGGACATCAGCTTTTTTACATAAAACGTATTGGCCACTTTCCCGACGATGTTTCCTGAAAGTTCATAATTCATCTCAAAATGAAGTTCAGTGCCTTCCTCTTTCGGTACGTAACTCCATGTTTGAGTCGCGTCAAAAGAACCCGTGACGAGGCATCGCCAAACATACCCATTACCAACGGGCGCGTTTTCTTCCACAAGTACATGCACCGATCGTTCTCTTCCTAAAAAAAAATACTTTAAATCCATGCTTGTTCCTTTTTTACCTGTTCCTATTTGATTTTCAGCTTCGGATAAATTGGCATACCACTGGTACCAGAATTTCGGATTCGTTGCGAATCGATGGACTTCCTCCACACTGCGGTCGATGAAAATCGTTTTCTCTACATGCCACATTTCAGCATCCCCCTTCTACAATAGAGACAATGCATTCTTTCAAGCAATTGCGAAAAAATAAATTCAGCATCATATTCACTTTGTTACTCCATAATATAACATGTAAACCATTAATGAACTGATTTTTCTGATAAATAAATACATTTATGATAAAGTTTACGGTTTAGTCAATAGGATGACTATTTTGCACCATTTTTTTTATATAAATTGAATGAAAGTAGCCAATTTTTCTACAACGCTTTGGGAATGGCTTCCTCGAGAAGCCAGGTAAAGTTCGCCGGTCTTCTTACTTCGCCAAGCCCATCGACACACCGGTGCTAAGTAACTTGTCGAGCAGGAAGGTAGGATCTATTTTTTCGTTGGTAACAAGAAGAGATGGAGCAAAATAGTGGGGACTTCCGCGGGTAAGTAAAGTGCTGAACTAACTTATGCGTCCAGCCCAATATTGCAGGCGAAGGCGGAGAATGAGCGTATCCAACTAGCTACCGACGCGCTCGATTTTCCTATTGATTTTGAAGCGGGTAACGGACGCATTAAAGCGCGCTGATAATGGCAGCATCAATTTGTGTGGAGTAAGCGTCGAAAGAGTGTTTTGTTGGTTAATCGATCAAGTACATAAAAACCGTAATTTGTATTGAGCTAGAATCATATAAATATGGAAAAAAATTATTTTAACAAAAAAATATTTTTTATGAACTTTTTCGAGGCTGAGATGTCTAATATGTAAGTAGAGAGTGAGGTGTTGGCTATGGATGAAATTAACGTCGCCCGAAAAGCGATACAAGGCGAAGAAGAAGCTTTTATCGATTTAATGCATATGCATAAAGAAGCCTTATTACGGACTGCTTTAGCTTTTCTTAAAAACGAACACGCAGCACTTGAAGCTTTACAAGAAACGACTTACCGAGCATTCAAGAAAATTCACACCTTAAAGGAGCCTGCCTATGCCAAAACCTGGCTAATTCGTATTATGATTAATTATTGCCAGGATCAACTAAAAAGAGGCAAACGGTTCGTCCTGAGCGAGAAAAATCTTGACCTTCCAGTTTTAGATAATTTAGCCCAAATTGAATTACAGGAAGCTTTAAGTACACTTTCTCCCACTGAACAACAATTGATTTACATGAAATATTTTCAGGACGTTAAAATCAAAGACATCGCAGCCATCGAAAAAATCCCTGAAGGTACTGTAAAATCACGCTTGCATAAAACACTACGAACGCTCCGTAGATATCTTGAAGACAAAGGAGAGATCGATCATGTATGAAAAAGAGGAACAGAAATTAAATGATTTCAAAAACCACTTAGCACAGATCCCTCTTCCCATTGATCAAGCAGACGGCGCAATTAGACAAGGTCTTGAACAAGCCAAACGAGAAAAAAAACAACTCCACGCTAAACGGCAGCGAACTTTTTGGAGCCTAGCCGCAGCTGCGCTGGTAATTCTCACAGTCCTCACGACAATCCGGGTATCTCCCACTTTCGCAAATGCGGTGGCATCAATTCCTGGAATGGAAAAATTTGTTGAAATGATACAAGATGACAAAGGACTTACTGCTATATTTGAAAATGACTACTACCAACCGATCGGTGAGTCTCAAACAATTGGACATACGACGATGACAATTGACGGTGTCGTTTTAGACGAATCGGGCATGAATCTCTTTTATACCATTGAATCTCCTGTAGAAATAGAAGATGTCGTCATAGAAACGCCTGTTTTAAAAAATCAGCAACAAGAACTTGGTTCTGCAAGCATTTCCTACAGTTCTCCAGTGTCTGAAGATCTGTCTCCAAAAATCTATACAGATATCCTGAAATATACATTTGAAAACCCGATAAATTTTGAAGACCTATCTTTTACACTTGAACTAGAAACTATTTTGAACGGCAATTCGTTTGATTTTTCCATACCGTTTGTTGTTCCTGAAAATGTAAAACCAAGTATCATTTATGGCATCAATAAAGAAGTGGAAGTAGAAGGACAAAAATTCACAATCGAAGATATCACTGTTCATCCACTTCGCGTAGGTATTAAGATTTCGTTTGATCCAACTAACACTAAAAAAATACTTCAATTTGAAGATATGCGCTTAGAAGATGACACCGGTGAAATTTGGAGTTCAATATCCAATGGAATTTCGACTACTGGTAATATGGAAGATGGCGAAATGCTTTACTATCTTCAAAGCAATTATTTTGAAAAGCCGAAGCAACTGTATTTACGAATCAATACTATGCAAGCGGTCGACCAAGAAGACGCTTATTTGATAGTAGATACGGAGAAGAACGTTTTATTGCACAGTCCAAAAGATGGTAGGTTGACCTTAACTAAATCTAGTCGAACTGAAGTTGAAATGACTTTGAAAGTCGATGCAGATAAAGAACATGCTTACGGAATTGATTATCAAGTAAAGGATGCAAATGATGAACTACTAGACTTGTCATCTTCTAGCATGTCTACTACTTATAAAAACGGACAAAACTTTGCAATTGGCATCGTAGATAACGGGTATGTCAATCCGATAAAAATCGACTTGTTCTCCTATCCAAATTATATTAATGGAGATGTTAAAATCGAGTTACAAAAAAAATAGTTTTATACAAAGAGCGTCGCCCTATAGCCTTTAACATAAAACAGACGAAGAAAAAAGAGTTCTTTTTTCTTCGTCTGTTTTATTGACTCGTACCTATAATCCAGAACTCGGTGTGCACTTTTTCAAGACCCTGGAGGTGAAATTTCAGAACGACTGATTTCTCTTGATAAGACCGAACGCATTTTCCACATTATTTTTGCGTAATCGTTTCATTTCCTTACAGAAATGGATGTTTATTTGTCTCTTTTTTAAGATTCAAAACGGCTGATAGGCATGGACATGGCGAAGAGCAAAGATATGTTCGCTATCCTCATCATAATAAACAGCAACTTGTTCTTTAGCATGCAAAAGGAGCTATCTCGAAAGTCATTGTTCCTAATTTTTTTGAGACATCCCCTCTTTGTTAGGTGATAATTTTTCTATGCACGCTGGCACAAATAACAAGCCAGCTGCAATTGTAAGACATCATCTGCATTTTTTAACGACAAGCCAAGTACCTCTTCTATCTTTTTTAACCGCTGATAAAGCGTATTAATATGGATATGCAAGGTTTCTGCCGCTTCGCCTGCTGATCGATTTTTTTCGAAATAGACAAGAAGTGTCTGTTCCAACATGCCACCTGAACGGTCGATTTCGCGTAATGGTTGAAAGACATCTGATAAAAACTTACTGACTTCTTCGGTATTCCGACTCGTGAATAACCGACTAATCCCGATATCTGTATAACGTACAAGTTTGTGATTCACCTTTCCTGCAAGTGGATTGGTCAGCGCAATTTCGGCTTCACGATACGAGCGCTCAATGTCGCTGTATGAAGAGATCAACGACCCAATTCCCCCATGCAACACGTAATCGTTTCGGCCATCTGCTCGATACACTAACATTTCATCCAATTGCCTTTCGAAAAAACCAAGTTCAACAGTTCCGGTTACGCCAGCCAGCAAAATGACTTTGTTTTGCCAACCAAATACGGTCTGAACAAGTGCACCTGCTGCGGAACGTAACTCCGCTATAAGGCGAAAAATATGCGCTTCTAGTTCCTGCGGATCGGAGCAACCCGTCACTTGCAGCATCGCCACGACAAACCCTTCAGAATTCCGAATTCCGAGAGCCTCTGCTTTTTCATTCAGTAGCTCGGGATCGTTCGTATAGAGAAGTTCATCAAACAATTGTTGCTGATTTTTATAATAAAATGCTAACACATTTTGCTTTTGAACACGTTCTAAGGCAAGTACTGCACTGCCTTGTTCGAGTGCTACTTCACCAAGACGCGTCAAGGTTTGTGGTGACTTTGCAATCAAACAACCCAGCACGACAGATCCTGAACGAATTGGGTATACGACATCGCCTTCTTTTGTATTAAGTTCGATACTTTTTGCTTGAGACTCTTTTTGAATAATCTGCAGTAAATGACTGAATGATAATCCAGTGGGAAGTATGGCCATAGCTGGAATCATTTCATTCATCAACAAATCAATAAACACTAGCGACTGTCCCGCCATCTGACTTAGTTCCTCAACCATCTTCTCTGTCCCCATATTTCGAACGGATAAATCCGTCAACCTTGCATGAATAACATCTCGCTGCACCAAAGCATCATTCAATTCCCTGATATTCGCAAACTGCTTGGCGTTGCGAATTGCGATACCCACTTGAGTCGTAAAAATTTGCAGCAGCCATAAATCTCGATCGGTTAAGACATGTTCTGAATGCATCTGTCCCAGGTACATGACGCATTCAATACGGTCTTCTACGACGATGGGATAGGCAATCACAGATCGAATATTCGTGATATCTTCAACTCGCCTTCCCCAACGCTGTTTGTTTTCTTTCGAAATATGTTTTACTTCACCAAATTTCAGATCGCTAGGGTTTGTTATTAACACGGGCGTCCCAACTTCAAAGGCATGACCAACAGGACCTTCTCCTAGTTCGAACTCCATGTGACGGATTTCTTCGTACCGATATCCTTGTGATGCTTTGCAAACAATTTTCTTTTTCGTTTCATCATACAACCAAAGTGTTCCATAATCTGCATTTGTAATAACTTCAAGCGTATGCGTCAAAATATTGCAAAAAACGTCTTCTAAATTGAGTGATGCGGTTGTATAACGAATACTATCAACAATCTTTGCTAATTTGACACGTCCC
Organism: Planococcus faecalis; assembly: GCF_002009235.1. NCBI lineage: Bacteria > Bacillati > Bacillota > Bacilli > Caryophanales > Caryophanaceae > Planococcus > Planococcus faecalis. The sequence goes on along the minus strand of NZ_CP019401.1, from coordinate 762,850 downwards.
GTAACATCGATAAACTGTGCATAGCCTTTATAGAAAAAGTCAAAAAGCACAGCCAACTCGTCTTCACCAACTACACGATTTTCTGTAAAAACGAGAAAGACATGGTAATCATCTGCATATGTAAATTGGACTTTTTGTTCATCGTTCTCTTGAAAGGTGTGAATAGGCGTTCCTCGCATATTTTCCATAGCAGGAGGTTTCATTTCTGATTTATTAACGATTGCCTCCAACGTGCTAGACTCTCCGGTTTTCTTCCATACGGAATAAGGCAATTTGAACCCCATTCGGTTATAGAGTGTTGCAATCGAATTATTCACAGCCTCACGCTCCTTCAGTAGAGAAAAATCTACTTTATATACTATAAATATAGAGATTCATACATTGTTCTGTCAATAAAATTCATTTAATATTCATTTTAGATAGAATATTCAAACAAAAAATTCGGAGGTGCCTCATGAATTTAAATAAAAGCATGATAGGGATTGCGAGTAACCCCTATAGTGTCGTCATCGAACGAGAACATGTTACGCGATTTGCACAAGCAATCGGCGACAACAACTTGTTGTATGAAAATGAAGCTTATGCAAAAACAACCGCTTACGAAGGAATGACTGTCCCACCTACTTTTTTAGTGGCGCTGGGTAGCAACGCTGAGTTCCCACTTAAACTCGATTTCAAACGCATGTTGCACGGGGAGCAAGAGTTTATCTACCATCAACCTGTACGAATTGGCGATAAATTAGACTGCATAATGACCGTCACGGATGTCTACGACCGGGTTGGGAAAAGTGGAACGATGCAATTTCTTGTTCTCGACACGAATATGACAACTGAAGATGACACACTCGTAGCAGTTTCTCGCAACACAATTATTTATCGACCTGTTCCGAAGGAGGCGAAATAAATGAAAGCGATTACAACTATTTCTTTTTCGGAACTTCAGTCCAATACCTCTCTTCCTTCTTTTACAAAACCTGCTGTCAGTAAAGAGCAACTCGTTCAGTATGCACAAGCTTCTGGCGACTTGAATCCGCTTCACACAGATGATAACTTTGCAAAAAGCATTGGACTAGATGGCGTTATTGCCCACGGCATGCTCATTATGGGCTTTCTTGGTCAATACGTTCAAGAAATTGCTGGAACCGAATCGGTTGTTCACCAATTCAATATGCGATTCGGTGCCATGACAAAACCTGGTGACGTGATCACATGTGGTGGTTTTGTAAAGCAATTGATGGAAATCGATGGACAACCGGCAGTGGTACTTGAGTTATTTGCAGAAAAAGCACCGGGTGAGCGAGTCGGGACCGGTTCTGCTGTTCTAGTATGTTCGAACCCACTTAACTAAAGAAGGAGGCTCTACACATGGCAACTTATTCAAATCAATGCGCAATCGTCGGAGTCGGCGAAAATAAGCGCTCACGTAAATCAGGAACCACTCCACTTCATATGGCACTCACTGCAGCACGTAATGCATTAGCAGATGCCGGACTTGAAGCAAACGACCTTGATGGCATCATGAACTACTCTACCGGCGCTGACTCATGTCCTTCGCATGAACTCGCAACGTTTCTTGGATGTCACCCTAAATACGTTAAAGACGTAAGTGGTGGTGGCAGTAGCACAGAATTGCTTATCGCTGACGCCGTTGCGCTAATCGAAGCGGGCATGCTGAATACGGTGCTAATCTATCGTTCAATGAATGGCAGTTCAGGCCATCAAGTCGGACGTGGCTATGACCCAAACATGCTACAAGAAATGCTGTCAGGTGGCAGCTTCTTGATGCCTTATGGAACTGCCAGTCCTACACAGTGGTTTGGCATGTTCGCAACGCGACATATGCAGCAAACTGGAATCACGAAAGAACATTTAGGTCATGTATGTATTAGTTTTTATGAACATGCACAGCGAAACCCCGATGCATTTTTACATGGCAAGCCACTTGATATGGAAACGTATTTAGCGACACCTGACATCAGTTCACCATTTAATATTCATGACTGCTGCGTAGAACTAGATGAAGCAAATGCGATTATTGTAACGTCTGCAGCAAATGCGAAAAATCGCAAATCGAAACCTGTATTTATTGCGGGAATGGCTCCTCGTACGACTCATTCCAACACTCACTATTGGACTCAGGTGGATGAAGTTGCGGCCGACTATGCGGCGACAGAATTGTATCGTTCTGCTGGTGTAAAAGCTGAAGACATTCAAGTCGCAGCGATTTACGACTGCTTTAGCTGGGTCGTTCTTCGCCAACTAGAATCCTATGGATTCGCCAAACGCGGCGAAGTTGGCGATTTCGTGGCTGACGGCAATTTGAAAATGGGCGGCTTACTTCCTTCTAACACTGCAGGTGGCATGTTGTCCGAAGGCTATACCCATGGCATGAATAATGTACTCGAACTCGTTCGCCAATTGCGACATGACTACAAAGGAACCGATCGACAAGTAAAAAATTGTGAGCTCGGGATTGCAACTGGCTGGGCGGGTCCTGATATGGCCGGTGCTATGATTCTACGAAACTAAGGAGGCGTTTTTATGACGATAAAAACTGATTACGAAAAACCGATTCCATTAAAAAACCAAGACAATCACCCGTATTGGGATGCTGCAGATCAACATGAGTTGAAGTTGCAAAAATGTACAGCTTGTCGTTCATTTATTCATCCACCAGGTCCAGCGTGTCCTAGTTGTGGCAGTCCAGAAACTGAATGGGAATTGCTTGGGTCAAATATTTCAGCAACCGTGTATTCATACGTTGTGTCGTACCGTCCATTCCTCCCCGGTTTCCAGCATGACTTACCGACGATTATTACTGTAGCGTCACTTGATGCCGCTCCTGAAGTAAAACTGATGGCGAACATTATTAATTGTGACGCAGAAGATGTAGAAATCGGCATGCCACTCCAAATGACGTGGGTAGATATCACGGAAGACCGAGCATTACCTCAATGGATACCTGCTGAAAAGTAACAACAGCTAGAGTCCCGCTCTTTTCAATAGTGCAGTTCAACTTTGCAACTAACGACGAAATAGAACGAAAGGATGTGTCTTGATGAACTTTACATTTACGAAAAAAGAAGAAAAGTTTCGCGATGAACTACGCGCTTGGCTAGAAACGAGTCTCCCGACAGGTTGGTTAGAAGGGGATCGTCAACTTCCTAAAGACCCACAACACTACTCTCAATTTTTACGCGACTGGCAACGCGCACTCTATGAGGGTGGTTGGGCTGCCATCGCTTGGCCAAAGCAATACGGCGGACGCGACGCAACGTTAATGGAAGAAATTATTTATCATCAGGAGATGGTTCGTGTCCAATCCCCTCCCCTTATTAACTACATCGGAATTCATATGGTTGCTCCAACCTTGATGCAAATGGGAACCGACAGTCAAAAAGATGAATTTATCGAGAAAATTTTAACTGGCGAGCAAGTATGGAGCCAAGGCTATTCAGAACCGAGTGCAGGCTCTGACCTTTCTGCAATCCAAACGACGGCTGTGAAGAAAGACGGCAAGTGGGTCATCAATGGGCAAAAAGTATGGACCAGTTTTGCTCACCTTGCAGATCGCTGTTTCTTGTTAACAAAAACAGAAAAAAGCGAAGGCAAACATGACGGAATTACCGTATTTCTGCTTGATATGCACCAACCGGGTGTTGAAACAGTGCCGATTGTCCAAATGGACGGTCACCAAGAATTCAATGAAGTCTATTTAACAGATGCCCTTGCAACGGACGCAGATGTCGTTGGCGAAGTCGGTAAAGGATGGAAAGTGCTGATTGCACTTATGTTGCATGAACGATCTGGTATTGCAGCTCAAGTGTTTACACTCGAACAGCAATTTGATCGCGTCGTTGATATGGCAAAATCCGTGCAAATATGCGGTGTCTCGCTAATGGAAGATCCGTTCGTTGAAGACGGACTTGCTGATTTATATACACGCATCAATGGAGCCAAACTAAACTACTATCGCAACATCACACATACGTTAAAAAACGGGAAACCGGGACCAGAAAGTTCGCTTGATAAATTACTGGTCAGTGAATTGACGAAAGAACTTTTCGACTTTGCGATGACGATTCAAGGTCATGCAGGCATACTTATGGCAGAAGATGCCTTGTTCGATGCGGATATGCAAGGGCAATACCTCGCTTCATTCGGTGCAACGATTGGTGGCGGCACAAGCGAAGTACAACGTAACACGATTGGCGAACGAATTCTCGGACTTCCAAAAGACTTAGGACGATAACTGTTAGGAGAGGTGAAGAACATGGATTTCGCATTAAGTGAAGAACAAGAGTTGTTTCGTACAGCCATTCGTAAATACATGACTGATTTAGGCAAAACCAGTATTGCACGCTCCATAATTGATGGCAAACTAGAATCGATTACACGTGTAACTTCCGGTCTTGCTGAAATGGGTATCTCTGCGATTCCAATTCCAGAAGAGCAAGATGGACTTGGACTTGGTGCACTTGATCTCGTTCCAGTTTTTGAAGAAACTGGACGCGTGCTATTACCGGGCATCCAACTTGAAACACTCGCCTTAGCCGTACCGTTACTTAACGCTTACGGAACACAAGTCCAAAAATCCAATTGGTTAACAAAAGTCGCCACAGGCGAAAGCACAATCTCTGTTGCGTGGTATGAACAAAACAGAGGACTGACACCAAAATCATTTAGCGCCATTGCAGCAAAAACAACTAGCGGATACGCCGTAACAGGTACGAAAACGCTTGTTTCCGTATTAGGAAATCCAGACATCTTTGTCACAGCTGCACAAACAGCAGAAGGAAAATCTTTATTTCTTATTAAAGCAAGTGATGTTGCGTCACAAAAAATTCTTCCAGGCATTGACGAGACGCAGCAAATTGCACAATTGACCTTTGATCAAGCACCTGCTGAATTGCTCGGTGAACCCGGCGAGGCGGCACAAATGTTGGACAATGCACTGCTCCATTTCAATGCGGCGCTCTGCTCTAGCATGGTCGGTGGCATGGATGAACTGGTTCATACAACGACCGAATACGCAAAAATCCGTGTTCAGTTTAATCAACCCATTGGTCGATTTCAAGCAGTCAAACACGGCATTGTGAACATGAAACTCGATTTAGAAACAGCACGTTCTTTGTCTTATTACGCAGCTTGGGCTGTAGAAAATAATACAGAAGATAAAGAAACAGCTGTTCATAGCGCTCGTTCTTTCGTTTCGAAAGCCTATATAAAAGCAGCTGCCGACTCGATTCAACTTCATGGCGGAATTGGATTCACAGAAGAACTGGATGTTCAACTTTATTTGAAACGTGCACGCTATTACGAGAACTATTTCGGTTCGGTTCGCGACTCTCGTAAAAAAGCAGCGCGCGCACTCGGCTGGCATACAAAATCCACTAAACAACATCCCGTACCTGTTTCGTAAGTAACGAACTACAGATTAGTTAAGAAGGAGAATGGCAAATGACCGTATCAACGGATTTGAAAGTCTATCAGAATTTAATTAATGGTGAATTACGCGGGGCAATAGGTGACGAAAAAATTGGCAGCATCGATCCTTCAACTGGTCGAGTATGGGCATACATTCCTCAAAGCACTGAAGAAGACGCGGTGTTGGCAGTTAACGCTGCGAAGAGTGCATTCCCAGCTTGGAAAAAAGCGAAAGCTGAAGATCGAGCAGCCGCTTTACGAAAAGTGGCTGAACTCATCGGTGAACACGGAGACGCGCTTGCAGCTCTTGAAACGCAAGACACGGGTTGGGTTATTCGCGAAACGACATATGGCTTAATCCCCGTATTGCAACAAATTTGGTTTAACGCTGCCGCTGGAGCATTGGGTGCGAACCGCGGTCAAACCGTTCCCGTGACAGCGACAAGTCTCGGTTACACACTTCGTGAGCCTTATGGCGTTGTTGTCGGAATCACACCGTGGAATGCTCCATTATTTACACTTTCCATCAAAGCAGCAAATGCCATGGCAGCAGGAAATACGGTCATTATCAAGCCTTCTGAGCATGCATCCTCAGCTTCTCTGTATTTCGCTGAGTTGGTAAAAGACATCTTTCCGCCAGGAGTTTTCAACGTAATTTCTGGATACGGCGCAGATATTGGAGACGCCTTAACGAGTCATCCCGACGTCAACAAAATTAGTTTGACTGGATCTAGTCGTACAGCTGCTACTATTGCACGAGCGACAGCTGATAAACCAAAGCCACTCATTCTAGAACTTGGCGGAAAATCTGCCAATATAATCTTTCAAGATGCGGACATCGATGTCGTAGCAGATGCGATTAGTACATACAGCATCTTCTCTGGAAACTCAGGACAAATTTGTGTCGGAAGTTCACGCTTACTTGTCCATCGATCAATCTTTGACAAAGTGGCTGAAGCCGTCGTGTTACGCCTAAAAAATCCTGCCTATAAAACATACGGGCCGACACTGGATCCTACAACTACAACTGGCCCCATCGCAAACAAATCACAATACGATATCGTTCGTAATTATATCCAAGTCGGATTAGACGAAGGCGCGGAACTGCTCTTTGGCGGTCGTTCTGGAGGAGCAGAAGTTGCACCCGGTCACAGTGATTTAGCAGAGGGCTATTGGATTGAGCCCACCTTATTAAAAGCTGAGTCCAATACTTTGCGTATTTGCCAGGAAGAAATTTTTGGACCTGTTGCAGTTATGATTCCATTTGACACGGAAGAACAAGCTCTATCACTCGCAAATGGCACGGAATTCGGTCTGGCTGCAGGTGTCTGGACAAAAGACTTGAGCCTTGCGCATCGCATGGTTTCTGCAATCGAGGCTGGAAACGTATGGGTTAATACGTATGCGCGCGTCGGACCTGAAATGCCCTTTAGTGGTGTAAAAAGCAGTGGCTTTGGCACAGATTCGATTGAAGATTACTGTCGCGAAAAATCTTGTGTTATTGAATTATAAATAGATTGCATTCAAACTCTTAAATAGGCGGTGATCAGATGAATGTCCAACTCCCAAAAAAAGATAACTATGACCTGGATTTCCCTGAAATTCTCGACATTCCCAACGTATCGGCGGGTGCGATTTTAAAAGGTAGCGTTAAACAATACGGTGAAAAAAATGCCTACATTTACCGAGATACTCCGATTTCATATAACGCGATTTATCAAGAGGCAAAGCGTTTTGCAAATGCACTGCGAACACTCGGTATTGGTCGTGGCATGGTCGTATCAACTCATTTGCCAACCTGCCCGCAATACGTCGCAGCGTATTACGGAATCATTTTATCAGGTGCAGCCTATTCCCCACTCAATCCGTATTTACCTGCAGGAGATTTAACGCACCAATTGAATGATTCCGAAACTCAAGTTGTCGTGACACATGAATCGGTTGCACATTCCATTCGAGAAGTGCTTACCAATACGCAAGTCAAACATGTGATTCTCACTGGAGAGTCCGAAATCTATTCCAATGAAACGCCTGTACCGATGGATGACTGCGATGGCTGGTATAGTTTTGCAGCATTAAAAGCAGCGGCATCAGAAGACGACTTCGATGCGGGTATTGTTCCGGAAAATGATCTTGCTCATATCGCCTATACAGGAGGCACAACAGGCAGTCCGAAAGGCGTGATGATTACTCATGCGAATTTAGTCAGTAACATCACACAAATTGCCGCATGGACGGCTGGGGCGTTCCCTATTTTAGATAGTGACGGTGCACTGCGTTTCGTAGCGGTCGAACAAGACCGTGAAATCTACAAGAAAAAATACTTAATTCCTCTCGGTGAAGAAGTGCGGTTAAGTCCTTCTCCGCTATTTCATATTACGGGTGGTATTGGAATGATTGTCTCTCCGATGGCACAAGGAGTCACGACTTTGTTACCGGACCGGTTCGTTCCTACACAATTTCTAGATTTAATCGAAAAATACAGTGTGTCTTCTATTAACGGAGCACCTGCAATGTGGAATATCTTATTAAACTTGCCTGGAGTCGACTCATACGATTTCTCGACAATCCGTAACATCAGTTCTGGTGCAGCTCCTCTGTCACAAAAAGAGTTAGGACTGCTAAAAGAAATGTTCCCGAATGCACGTGTTGGCGAAGGCTATGGACTGACGGAAGCGACGGCATCTGTAGCCGGCAGTGTCATGGTCACAGGCGGCGTTCATAAAGTCGGAACAGTTGGTTTGCCAACCTACAACACAAAAATCAAAGTCGTATCGCTCGACGGCATGAGCGAAGACCCTCTTCCGACTGGACAGGCTGGAGAAATTTGTATTTACGGTCCACAAGTCATGAAAGGCTATTTCAATAAGCCGGAAGAAACGGCTGCGACACTTCGAAGCGGCTGGCTGCATACTGGAGATATCGGCATCATTGATGAAGACGGCTATCTCGCGATTGTCGATCGAAAAAAAGAGATGCTCATCTACAACGGCTACAACGTCTATCCGAGTCGGATTGAAGAAGTTCTCGTCTCTCATCCCGACGTCCAAAACGCGATTGTCATCGGAAAACCTGTAGAAGGCATCGGTGAAATTCCAAAGGCATTCGTCATCCTCAAACCTGGCAGTGGCTTGTCTGAGAAAGAACTCATGACCTATACAAATGAGCGCGTCGTCCACTATTCAAAAGTACGAGAACTCGAATTCCTTGAGCAGTTCCCGATGACAGCAGCAGGAAAGATTTCAAAAATCCATTTGAAGAAACAAGAACTGGAAAAGCACTAATATCACATAAAAAAAACACCTGGGGTAACAATAAAAACTCGCCATTTCTTCTTAAATGGCGAGTTTTTCTATTTTCTATAATAATTTGACCGGCTGTTTTTAACGTACATTAGTTTGTTCATTAATGTCATTGGCGTTTTGGAATCATAAACTATTTCGTGGTGGCTTTGCCAGTAGTGGAGATTGGAAAATCAAGAAAAACCACGATTTGGATGTATCCAAATCGTGGTTTTTGCTTACAAATTTTATATTTTTGGTGCAAATCGATCCATGAAGAATTCCAATTCTTCGACTGGTAAAGGTTTACTATAATAATACCCTTGGATATTAAGGCAATCTCTAGCGATTAAAAAGTCTAACTGCTCTTTTGTTTCTACACCTTCAGCAATAACATTTAAGTTAAGATTTTGAGCCAAGGTAATGATCGTACTCGTAATCGCCGCATTGTCTTTATCCGTTAAGATATCAAGCATAAACGATCTGTCTATTTTTAACGTATCGATCGGAAAATCTTTCAAATAGCCTAATGACGAATAGCCCGTTCCAAAGTCATCTAGCGCTATTTTTATGCCCAATGATCTGATTTCTCCCATTTTTTCCAATGTCACATAGGTGTTTTTGAAAATCTGATTTTCAGTTAATTCGATATGCAAAAATTCTGGTGTTATCTTTGTATCTACTAAGATGCTTTCAATCATAGGGATCAAATCGTCTTCTTCAAATTGTCTACCTGATAAATTTACGGAAACCGATAATTGTGAATGCCCTTGACTGTGCCATATTTCCAATTGCTTACAAGCGTTCAATAGCACCCACTTGCCTATTGGGACGATCAATCCGGTTTCTTCTGCAACCGGAATAAATTCATTTGGAGAAATCATGCCTCGAGTTGGATGATTCCACCTTAGCAACGCTTCTACTCCGACGATGCGATTGGTTTTGCAATTTACTTGTGGTTGATAATGGAGACTGAGTTCATCATTTTTTAATGCTTTATACAGTGCATTTTCTAAGTAAATGCTCTCCATGCTCCAGTCACTCATTTCACTCTTAAAGAAATGATGATAGGTACCGGATTTTTCTTTCGATTTATACATAGCAGCATCAGCATTTTTGATCAAAATTTCGGCTGTATCGCCGTGTTCAGGGAATAAGCTAATGCCAATACTCGCTTTAATGTATACTTCATTTCCTTTTAACGAAAACGGATCTTCAAAGGATTCTACTAACTTATCCACAACTTTTAATACATCTTGATTTTTGTTGTAGTTCGGTAAGACGATCGTAAATTCATCGCCTCCTTGACGCGATACGAACGCGCCTTCCGGTACACACCGTCTCAAACGATTGGCAACATTCTTAAGTAACATATCTCCATAACTATGTCCGAAACTATCGTTTATCATTTTAAAGCGATCCAAATCCAAGAACAACACTGCGACTTTCTGTCCTGAAAGTCCGGCTTTTCCTGTTTCTTTTTCCAAATAATTTTCAAGCAAAATTCGATTCGGCAAATCGGTCAAATGATCGTAATAAGCCAAGTGACTAATTTCCTTTTCCAACTGCTTTCTCTTGGTAATGTCTCTGAACGTAACAACTTCACCAATTACCTGGTTGTTTTCTTTTATAGCAGAAACGACGTACTCAACAGAAAAACCATAACCATCTTTTTTGAGAAACTTCAAATCTTCTTCTAAAGACACGGAGGTGATCCTCAGGTTTTGATTGTCGTGTAATAAGATTTTATAGGACTGTCCGATCAGTTCACCCGTGTTATAACCTAATATAGACTCAGCTGCTCGGTTGCAGAACGTGATCTTGTTTTCTAAATCAAAACCGAAAATACCTTCATCTACCGAATTTAAAATCAGCTCTTTTTCACGACTCAAGTTTTCTAATTCTGTAACCACTGTTTTAAGTTCATTATTTTTCAAAACAACCTCTGAAGTTCTTTTTTCAATTAGCATTTCTTGTTTTTCCATATAGAGCAAATTTGATAGTGTGGAGGCAGTAGCTTCTGCAATCGATTGAGCTAGTTCGATATCGGATTCACTGAAGACTTGCTCCGTTTTATTAAAACTGACGAGGACAAGCGCTCCTAAAACTTCCCCCATCGATACAAAAGGAAGCATCAACATCGCTTCAAACCCAAATGTTTTAGAAACCTCTTGGTTAACTCGCTCGTCTTTTGTCACGTCTCGAATATACAGCGGCTTTTTAGAAACGACTACGGCATCGAACACACGATCATTTGACGGATCAAACTGCAACTCCTCGTGCTTGTCCAGCCAGTCTTCTTCAGCCCATTCACTTTTCGTACTTAAATTAGTCGGTTTCATCTTCGCACCTACTATTGGATCTAATAAATGAACACCTATATTATCATTTTTCAAAACCTTACCGACATAATGAAAACATTTTTCCATTACATCTGTCATTGAGGAAGTCATAGATAAGTCACGCGTCAAATCTAGCAGCAATTGCTTTTCAGCAAGGATACTTTCCTTACGTTGTAAATTGTTGACGTTGCGAATTGCTACACCTGCCATATTGACATAGGCTTCTACCGTTTGTATTTCATCTGCGGTCAAATTCATCGGGATGCCGTAGTCAAACAGAAAAACCAGTCCGAACAATTCACCTTCATATGAAATAGGAAGTGCTAATAGTGATTTGATGCCAAATCCTGCAACTGCTCTTGGATCTGGACGGTTGTCTTTAGACGTATCTGCGATATAAATGGTTTGTTGCGTTTCAATTACTTCTTTTGCTAATAAATCATATTCTGTATCTACTACATGCATATCGAGTGTCATACCATTAATAACTTCCGGTTTCCCCACGTATCCACGGAAACTCCCATCTTCTTGCGGCAAGTAAATTCCAACCGAGTCACATTGCACAACTTCTTCGGATATAGCCGTAATCACATGTTCAAGAAGTGGACGGAGTTCAAAATTCGTGTTGATTAGTTTCGTAATATCGGCCAACCGGGAATAACGAGTTTGTTCAATTTTCATTAGCACAACCTCCATTCACTGACTTCGTTATCTATGTTATAAAAGGTGACAAACTGCCATCGAAACATCTAAAATAAAAATTACCTTTTTTTAACACTTAGAACTTCTTTTTTACCTATTCTATTTAGACAATAGGTTATTCATGTATTTTTTGTACAATCATTCTATCATTAATATCGACAAAGACTCGTTAAAAGTTAATAATAATTTAATTGATATTCAGATAATTTATCTGTTAGCGATAAATTTTAAAAAATCTACTCTCAGCATCCTATTGGCGACTTCTTTCTGTACAGTGAAAGCAAAGAACTTACTCAGTCGATTCAATTTTACTCACTCCTTCTAAACTTCTACTTATTTTTACGTTTTACTACTAACGTTTTATTTTTAAGTCAAATCAAAAACCGCAAGAGAAAATGGTGAACTTTTCTCTTGCGGTCTATATAGTTAGTAATGCTATTCAAACTGCTATTGATTACTTTTGATATTGTGTCACGACTGTTTTAGCTAGAAGACCGATTACTTGGCCTTTAAATTGATCTGGAACAGAATGACCGGCCGGATCTTTATAATACAGAAGGTTTGTTTTTTCCACATAAGTAAAACCCATTGCTAGAAATTGGCTCTTTAAAGACGGTGGCAGTTGGTCGCTGCCTGTCACTTTTTTAAAGTACGGAGTTGTCGAAATCGACACATCCACATCGTCTAAACTAGATGTTAGCATGAATAAATCCTGATCGCTTTTTATAATCCACTGTCCTTTAGAGTAGATGGCTATTTGTAAGTATTCCAATCCAGAAATCCCCTCTAAGTTAACGCCATAAATCTCGTTAATTAGCGTTCGATTCGTTGCTCCTGTAAGCGCATAGTCATGTTCTTTTATATAGCGGTCCATCACTTCATTTTTCTTCATCTTCATAATCTTCGCGTCTTTAGCTGTAGATTCTGCTCCTTCTTTCAGAGATACTCGCAAACTTTTCATAATTCCATCTGAATAAATGCTCAGCTTACTGCCATAATCTTTTTTGGAAACTAGATTTAAATCAACTGAAAAAACTTCGTCTACTGCACGACGAACTTCATTGCCTTTCAGCTTTTTACCAAAGGAAGCTAAGTAATAATCCATAACTTTCACTTTCGGCATTTTGTTGATGACACTATCCAGCTGTGTAGATTTAGCATCTTCTCCTAAACCAACACGTACGGCTTCCATAACTTTTTTGGAATACTTGGTATCTTCTTTATGGTGCTGGCTTTGTTGAACAGTGGTCGACGTTTCCTGTGCAAAAACGTTGCCAACTCCTCCTGTAAACAACATGCTGATTAATAAAACAGAGACCATCAGTTTCTTAAATTGGATTTTCAATTGGTTTCCTCTTTCTGTTTAGTAAACTTTTATCGTTGTTATTCCTCTGATTTCTTACTGGATCTGACAAAACTGTTTTACCACTTTCACGATTTATCCATATTGTTCGCTTCTTCTGTATCGCGGACGTTCTTTTGTACCGTCACTACTGCAAACAAACTCAAGATAAACGAAATGCCGTAGAATCCTTTTTCGCTCAAGATGATACTGCCTGCATTAAACAAGCCAATCGCCATAAGTGCGATTGCTGAAATGAGCGCAAACCAGCTGATGCCATAATACAGATTTGTAACACGTATTCCTTCATCGCGGTCTCGAACTGCTTTTTGAAGTGACACAGCGGAATATAGGCCAAGGATCATGACTGCGATGTAATACCCTTTCTCGTTTAACTCCATCGTTGCATTGTATAATCCAATCAAATAAGTTGATACCCCTATGAGCAATGCTCCCCATGCTGCACCTTTAAACGCGCCAGTCGGTTCTCCAAGCCTACGTTTCTCCACTGTTTTTTTCGTGAACACGTCTTCGTCTTTATCCTCTAACATACATACATCCCCCTCTCTTTTACTAGTGTGAATCTTATTTACCTCCGACAAGATGACTTAATTTTACAAATTTTAACTAAGACTATTTTACCATATATAACAGAAAAAAATACGACTGATTTAAACAAACTAGTTAAAAATTTGAAAAAAATAAAGGACAGAAGATTTACCAGCTAAAAGATAATTCACATTGAAAAAGCAGAAGGACAAACCCATTGGTTCAGCCTCCTGCTTTTTACGTGATTGCCTCACTTCAACGCTCTTCTGTACCATCCGGATAAACAACCTCTACGCCATCTTCTTTTTTCACTTTAGCTGGAGCTCCCCACATGGCGATTTCGTGTTTGACTAGCTCTACCGTTTCGTCTTTCCCATCAATAATGTGAAAAACCTGATGGCCATTCGCAACAAGCCAATTACTGATCAGAAAACGATGGCAGCGAGAAGGGTGCCGCTCCGAGCAACAGTAAGCTACACGCTTTTCGCTTGCGATTGTCACTAACGCATCTATGCCTTCTTTAAACTCATCAGTCAATGTGTAATCGGCGTAATTGTGAAACGACTGATTGTTCCATCCTGCGTTTACATCTCCATCAATTTCTTTCGATTTGCGGCGCCGACCGCCGAGCTTTGGAAAATGCTGATAGTGGATATTGTCCGCTTCCAGCCATTCTGGAAAAATGTCTTTCGAAAACTGTGGCCATTTGCGACTGCCAGGAAACGCTCGCACATCTGCCAGTACCTCAATCGAATTGTCTTTCAGCATCTTTCTAAAAAATTCCTTTGAGTGACTCGAGTGACCAATTGTGTAAATATCCATCTGACTCTCCATCCTTGTCAAGCGATTTACTTTTACTATTCCTGTCAGTTAGTAAGGTTAAACACCTTTTTAAAACTAGCCAGTAGAACCAAACGTCGCTTTCTACCACCTTGACACTCGATATATTCTCCCTTATACTATGAGTGACGATATATCGAGTGACGATATATAAAAAGAGGTGATTTAATGCAATCTCTATCCGAGTCCACATATTTAGTGTTATTAGCCTTAACGAAAAAACCTTTGCATGGTTATGGAATTATAAAAAAAATCGAACAATACAGCGATGGCGCTATTGTTATAGCACCTGGCACCTTGTATGGCGTGTTGACCAACTTGCAAAAACAACAACTTATTGAACTTGTCACTGCTGAAAAAGAAAGTAGACAAAAGAAAACGTATCAACTGACAGATGAAGGTCATGTAGTTTTCAAATTAGAATATCAACGCTTTAAAAAGATGCTGACGATTAGTGATGACATTTTAAAAGGAGCGGAAACTGATGACAACAATGAAGAAGTTTAAACTGTCGCTCGCGAATGATATCGAAAAAGAAGCCAACTGGCTAACGGAAATGTCAGCCAAAGGATGGCATTTCGTTAAATACAAATGGGGATTTTATTATTTCGAAGAAAATCTTGAAATTTCGTATATTTACCAAGTCGATTTCCAAGAGGCGACCGATGAGTATTTTGACTTGTATAAACAAGTCGGCTGGGAACATATGCATACAGAAGTGATGCAATTTCATTATTTCCGTGCCGACACTACCATCATTGGCAACAAACGGATTTATTCAGATCCCGCTTCTATTAAAGGCATGTATAAAAGAATGTTTTCCTTCTATCTTGTCATCTTTGCTTGTATGCTCGTTACTCAAATCGGTTTATTGCTGACGTGGGATGGCAACCTGTTCTCAAAATTCGTTTTAGCGCTGGTTACTGCCGTACTCTTACTTTATGTTTACTTGTTCATCAAACTTACGCAGCAAATGAAGAAAAACGAAAAACTGATTTGACAGCGAAAACCCTCGAATCTTTGACCAAAGATTCGAGGGTTTTCGCTGTGTTCCCACGTGTAGTCAGATATCGTCTAGTGTAGGTAACGCTTTCTAAAAACAGTGGACTTTTAGATTCGTCCTTTGACCTTGGCTAACAAAAACTGTCGCACTTCCGAAACATCAGCTAACTTGCCTTTTGGCACAATAAAAGCAGACAATCCGCTATTGTATAAGTACAAATTGGATGCATCTTCGCCGATATGTTCAATACCGGCCCATGATACGAGTTTTTCACCTGTCGCACTGACTTCCCGAAGACCCGCTTCTGTGAATATCATCGTATGTGTTCCAAGTACGCCTTCGTTTTTTCCTTCTCGAAGCAGTTTTTTGGATGATTTCTGGATATGATGATAAAAATATTTCGGATAAAAAATAGTCCATAAAATTCCGATGATGAGAAATGGAATTACCATAAACAAGATGGGGATATCTAATACAAACGAAAGAACGACGGCCATCACCAAATAAATAATAGGCACCCACACGCGCTGCATAGTCATTGTTTTTCTTACGGTTTTAGAATTTTTTGCGTGGTATAAATTAAAATCAATATACGCCTCTTCGGTTACATCGTAGGTAATCTCCATTGCTTAGTTAGCTCCTATTCTTATCCGTCTTTATAGCATTTCAACACTTTGATAAGCTTCTATCATATCATGTGAAAGGAATTTTTTGGATAGCGTCATTTCATAAAATTATCTTCCTGCACCACACGCGCAGACTGCGATCATGTAAATCAGTCTTCCCTCTACTGAAGAAGATTTCTCTTCATCACAAGAGTAATTGATTGTATATACTACTTTAGAAATTTACTCGATTCCATTGAACTTGATCCTACTAAACGAGGAGTAAAAGCATTATAGTTAATAGTTGAGGATAAAAAACATCATGAAACGACAGAAAAGAGGAATCGCATGATTGCAACAAATAAAAAACGAAAATTCCATAAAGCGAAGTTAATTTTACGAGCACTGCCCATTATCATCGGCGCTTTTATCACTGCCTATGGTCTTGAAACCGTGCTGATTCCAAACAATGTATCGGACGGCGGAGTCACTGGCATCAGCATCGTCGGCTCCCAATTGACCGGAATGCCTTTAGGTTTGCTGATTGCTGTCTTGAATATTCCATTTGTCTATTTAGGCTATAAACAAATCGGGAAAAGCTTTGCCATCTATTCCACCATCGGCATCGCTTCCCTTGCCTATGCAACGACCCTCATGCACCATCTCCCGCCCATCATCGTAGGAGATACCTTACTGATTACAGTCATTGGCGGAATCATCATTGGTTTTGGAATGGGGGTTGCTTTGCGAAACGGGGGTGCGCTTGATGGAATCGATATGCTGGCGGTACTCTTGTCGCGCAAATTGCCATTTGGGACGAGTGACCTGATCTTATTTCTCAACATGTTCGTCTTTATCATCGTCTCATTCGTCTTTGGTCTGCAAGGCGCTTTTCTGTCGGGAATCGCTTATTACATTGCAGCCAAAGTAATCCACTTGGTCGAAGAAGGATTTAGTGGTTCTAAAACGTATAAAATTATTTCGCGTGACCCCGAACTGCTCGTCCAAACCATCTACGACCGTCTCGGACGTAATGCTACCTACAATATTGTCAAAGGGGCTTACACAAATGAGGACTACAAAGAAATCACGTGTATCATCAACCGACTCGAAGACAGTAAAATGAAAGAAATCATTTTTGAAATTGATAACAACGCCTTTGTTGCGGTTTACGACGTCGCCGAAGTTCGAGGCGGTAATTTCAAAAAACGTGACATTCACTGAGTTTGTTGCCGTATACTAAAATGTGCCGATTACTCTTTACTAACAATCGTTTGATGGTAGTCCTAAAATTTTTAATATTTTTTTATTTATTCCCAAAACACAAAGCCGCTGATGGAATAACTTCCATTAGCGGCTTTGTGTTTATAAGCTTTTACTTGCTTTTCCCCATTTTTTATTGGAATTCAGTTTTCCAAGGCAATTTTGATATGCGCCAAATGATGTTCTTCGTGCCAAGACAGTTTTGCTAGTTTTGTTGCGACGCTGATTTCGCCATTTGTTTCGTGTGTAAAGATACGCGCCCGTTGTTCATCCGACAAATGCTTGCCAAGTGCTACAATTCGTTCGTTCAGTCCTACTAGTAGGTGAATCGAACTTTCTACCGGCAACTCGTTGTCAGGAAGCGCGATCCATTTCTCTTGATCAAAAGCAGGAACCGTCGGATTGTCATCCGTCAAAGCCAATTTCAAGCGCTGATACATAATCAATTGCGAATCTGCAATATGATGCACCAGTTCGCGGACTGTCCAGCTGCCTTCTCTGTATTGCTTACCTAATTGCTCGTTATCTAATAAATCAACAATTTTTCTCAGTCGTGTGGTGAACGTCTCGATTTTTCCAAGCCATTCTTCGACATGTTTAGCTGTTACGTAATCAGGAACTTGTAATTCTCCAATTGGATATTTTACGTCCATTTTCTCAACCTCTTTTCCTCGTGTGATTTGTAGACAATGGGATTACTGCAAAATGTACCAATAGGATTGGATTTTGTAAATCAGTACGCTGTGAAATACATGGATGGATGCCTTCCACTATCTCACAATACTAAGTATTCACCTGTATACATTATCGCAAAGCAACGTTGATTCAGAACTCATCTATGACAGTGCTTTTCCATCAAGGTTGCAGAAGAAAATTGAGCATCTTGCTGTATGCTTCGTCCCGAGACGGTGCATGATGTTTTGACGAATAAGGATCACTAAAACCATGTTCTGCGCTAAATTGATGTAGTTCAACATTTTTCTTATTGAATAGTGATTCAGCCACACCGGAAGATTGTTCTTGTTCTGAAAGAAACAAGAGAGTTGAACATCGCGGATTCGTTTCCAAATAGTCTCTAATTCGCGATCCGTAGTAGCCAACCACACCTTTAATACAGTCTGTCTCACTGCATAGCCAAGCAATCGTCGCGCCTATGCTAAACCCAACAAGATAAATTTCTTTATATTTGTCCTGGGCATCCATCACGATTTTCTGTACTTTAGTCGCAGCATCTGCAAAGCCTATGTTCTCCATAAAATTGCGGTAAGCTGCTGCTTCTTGTGTATACTCAAATGATGTTTGCTGTTGCAGTAGATTAGGACAACTAACATCAAAACCTTCTTTTGATAACGACCTGCATACCTCTTTCACATGCACATTGACTCCATAAATTTCATGGAGTACAATGACCAGTTTTTCTGATCCTGTGTGTATCTTTATCAATTTACCTCTCCTCACAAGTCTTTCTCTTCTTCTAATGAAACCACTAAACGCTAAGCTTTCCGGTACTTATCCTCAATGATCCGGTAATTGTCATGGTGGATTTTATCCCATTCCGTCTTTTTGTACATCCGGCTTTTCAATCGCTGATTAATCCATTCAGGATCATACTCTCTAAAAGACTGGCTATCTGCCCAGTCTTTCATCTCTTTATGCTCCGTATGCTTTTGATCTCGGTAAATTTGTAAGAAGTCATAAAATCCTGGAATGCCTCCTACATCTTCCGGTGGTGCTGTCTCTGCCCCGTCTAGTAGCGTTGGGAAACCGAAATAATAATCGTCGACGATAGTTTCAAGCTTGATACGGAACTGCCAGCCATCACCAAAATCATAGCTGTATACTAACTCTTTGTGCTTCTCCAAAAATTCATCAATTTTAATGCCCGAAGGTTTCCGAACAACTGCCGATAACCGCTTTTGATAAGCCTCTTCAAACTTTCTATACTGCGGTTCCACATTCTTTAATCGCTCTGCAAACATCTTTTTGTTCTTTTTAAACCCTTGGTGTTCTTCGTAAGCTTCTTCGTCATTTGTCACTCGAATGCCGTCTTCCGCTAACTCAAATTCGAATAGATGATAGCCTTCCGACGGATAGCCACTCTGAAAATTGCTAGTCTGTTGCACAATATCGTGCAGCATATTAAATGTGGCACCTGCTGGCATGATTACTTTGCGCCAAATAAGTGGATTTGAGTGTTCCAATTCAATTCGGATACTATACGATTTCATCTTTGACCACCTGGCTTTCTTTCGAGATTATTTTATATTCTTGTCCACAGCAAAACGAGCAGCCCATTAGGAATTAACAGGAATATCAACGATTCATTTAACCCTATCACACTTTACGACGTTCTCCATCCTGCCAACAGACAATTCAGCACAAAAAAAAGTAGAGCTTTGCAGTGAATCACCGCAAAGTTCTACTTTTAAAATTTCCACTAAATCAAAGAGCTTTCAACGTAAAGACTTCTCGCTTCTCAACCAAGTCCGCCGTATGCGTCCGGTATTCTTGATAATGACGAGTAGCGACATGATTCTCGAGCGTGTTTTTGTCTTGCCAGGTCTCGTGAAGAACAAACGTGTCGTCTTCAATCGATTGATGGAGAACATAACTTACGCACCCCGCTTCTGCGCGTGACGCAATTAGAACTGTGTTCAGTTCCGTCAATAATTGATCTGCCATGTTTTCTTTTGGCTTTAGAATCGCGGTAATGACGATAGGTTCCATCATTTAGTTTCCTTTGTTGTTTCGTTTTTCCAAAGCCTTCACCAATTCCTCTGCCAATTCTTCAGCAGAAAATGGATCGCGGCCAGTTACCAATTGGTCATTGCCCCATACCACTTTGTTGTCAGCACTATAATTAGCAACTTCGCTCATTTTTGCTTCCAAGCTAAATGGCAGAATTTCTGGAAGGCCTTCAGGTTCAACCGCTTCTGGGTAGCCGGTTACGTCTAACCCATCGATGATGCTTTTGCCATTTGGACGCATTGTCCAAACTAATGGAGCCGGTCCGTGGCAGACAGCCGAAACGATGTTGCCATTGTCGTACACGGTATTGATGATGTTACGAAGCTCTTCACTTTCAGTCAAGTCATACATCGCTCCGTGACCACCCACGATAAATACGACATCGTAGTCTTTAGCATTGACGTCTGAAAGAGCAGCAGTATTGTCCGCGATTCCCGATTCATACATTTTCTTGTATTTGCCTTCAGGATCATAATCTTCACTAATGCTGACCATGTCTAATGTCGGTTTGCCACCGAGTGGTGAAGCCAAGTCTACTTGGTGTCCTGCTTTTTCTAAGATTTCTTTCGGTGCGAATAATTCTTCTGCCCACCAGCCAGTTTCGTAATTATTTTCTGTATCCTTATGTCCACTTGATAAGACTGCTAATACTTTTGCCATGTTAAATTTCCTCCTCTAGGTTATAAAAAATCCTAATACTAGTATATCCCCGAATTTTTCACGTCTAAACAAGCAAACAAAACAGACAATTTCTAGCACCTAGTTAATCTACTTACATTTTAGTACAAGGTATGAAAAAAGGGGGCATGTCAAAAAAGAGGATGCATGTTACGCGCATCCTCTTGTGCTTTCTCGGTTCAATTGAATTGCAGATATTCTATATTTACCTATCTTCTAGTCCATCAAACTTTTTCGTTATGCTCTGCCACATCCGTTTCGCCGCTCTCCACTAGAACATTCACCATCGTCTTTTTCAACTGTTGAAGTGGTAAGTGTCTATGTGTGAACGGTACCCGGTCACTTTTGTGGCTTAGCGGAACTTTCTCGAATGACTAATTTGGTATCGATAATTATTTTCTTACTGACTTCCCGTTTAGTCGTCAATCTATCAATTAACAAATCAACCGCCGTTTCTCCCATTACTTCTGTATAGAGCTTAACAGTAGTTAAAGGAGGCATCATATATTTAGCTGTAGCTACATCGTTGAATCCCACAATACTTAAGTCCTCAGGTATCTTTACTCCCAGTTCAAAAGCAGCTTTGTAGCATCCAACAGCAATCGTATCATTAGCAACAAATACAGCCGTTGGTTTAACCTTGCCTGCCAGCATTTCTCTTAAGTTTGTGTACCCATCCTTTGGATCGTAGCCACCAATTTTCACTAGCTCTTCATTGAAAATATTTTTTTCTTTTAAGTATTTTTCAAATACATCTTGTCTCAAATCTTTAAATCGGTTGCCGTACATGTCGGTTTCTACCCCGCCAATAAATCCAATAAATTCATGACCCAATTCAATCAAGTGATCAAGCGCTTTTCTCGTCGCCGAATTAAAATCAATAATGACTGAATCATAATACTGAGGATCCGGATTTGAATCCACGAAAATACACGGCTTTCCAAAATCGAGAATTTTTTCAATGTCTTTTTTCTTGAAAGTACCCAATGCTAATATGCCATCGAGATTTTTTGGCTTATTGCCATTTTGTTCTTCGTCGATCCGGTAGAATTCAATCTGTTTGTCGATCAGCTTTTTTTCAAGAGCTACGCGAATCGATAGGTAATAGGTGTCGACCAGTTCTTCTTCCATTGAGAAAGAGTCATAGATGCCGACTCGCCATTTACTTTTTTTCTTTTTTTTCGGCGCCACTACATAGGACAAATCCTCCGCTGACTCAAATACTCTTCTTCTAGTTTCTGGCGAGACGTTGAGTGTCTCATCGTAATTCAGAACTCTCGACACGGTTGTAATTGAAACATTAGCCAGATTGGCTATATCTTTGATTGTGGCCATCATTAATCTCCTACTAACTTTTCTCTTTCTTCCATTATATACATGTTCAGCTGATTCTTTCTAATTTATTCTTTTTGAGAAACGAAAATTTCGTTTCTGAAACGACAATGGCACATAAAATCAATGCAGCACCCACGATCATTTTGAACGTCATCACTTCTGCGAGAAGCGCTACGGAAAAGACCATCCCCCAAAAAGATTCAGTTGAAAGAATAATCGCCGCGGTCGTTTCAGATAACCACTTCTGAGCGACCGTCTGAAGAAGATAGGCAATCGTAGTTGAAAAAACACCTAAGTAGACGAGAGATAGAATCCCTTCTTTTTCAGCTACAACAAGCGGATCTCCCTTGAAAACGACAACCAGTACACCAATCACTGCAGCCACAGTAATCTGTACAAGCGTCAGGAGTATCGGATCTGAGTCTTTTACGTACTTGGCCGTATAAAAAATTTGAAGTGCAAAAAACACGGCACAACCAAGGGTCAACAAATCCCCGATATTGATAGACGAATTTATTTTCAACGAAAGTACGCCGACGCCGAGCATCGCCAAAAAGGCACCGCCTAATTCGAAAAAGTCTATTCTTCTTCTATAGATAACGAGCGCTAAAAAAGGAACAATCACCACATTAACAGCCGTCAAAAATGCATTTTTTGATGGTGTTGTATATTGTAGTCCTACTGTCTGGAGCGCAAAAGCTGCATAAAGGAAGATTCCCAATATGACGCCTTGGATAATTATTTTTTTGTTGAGATTGCGAATACTGCGATAAAAAATAGCGATTAGCATAACTGCCCCGATCAGAAATCTACCCGCCAAAATTTGGTAAGGTGTCCAATGATCCAACGCAATGGCATTTGCTACAAAACCGCTACCCCATATAATCGCTGTAATGATAAGAAGCGTTTCTCCCAGGTACTTGCGCATTTAATCATCCCCATAGTGTTCATGTAAAAGTTGTAAAAACACACTTGATGTCCAAGTGAACGATGTATCGACCAACCCTTCCCCAGTAAATGGGTCAAAGTTTTCCGCCATGCCGCCTTCCAAAGTCAGGTCAAGGAACTTTTTCCGCAACCTGTCTGCTGCTTCCGTGTAGCCATTCGCCTTCAATGCGTGAATGAACAAATAAGTGACTGGTGCCCAAATTGGACCAAGCCAGTAGCCATTTTCTTTGTAATAAGGACTTGAAGGATTTTCGGTTGCAAGTCCAAAGCGAGTTTCAAAGTTTTGCTCAAGGTCGTTAACAAGTTCTTCTGCAATGGTTTTATCCAACCGGTAGGCAATCAGCAACGGCAGCCTAAGAATCAAGCTGGAACGATTCGTTATGATTTTGCCGTCCTTTCCGACTCTACCATAAAAACCATCTGCGTCATACAGCCGCTCCATCAATAACTTAAACATGGAATCGGCTCTTTCTTTAAAGGATACGGCTTCTTCTTTTTCACCCAGAATTTCCGCAAAAGAAGCTAAAATATCGTATGAACGGATGAGAAAACTGGCAAGGTCCGGCGCTTCTACTGGCATGCCTTCATGAAATAGTGAAGCATTATCCCAACCTGAATCATTGCCATGTTTATAATGCGGAAGACGCTCTTTGAATGTCCGGTAGTTGTCGTAATAAGACATTACTTTTTTAGTAGATTCAAAGACTTCCCTTATTCGCGATGTTTCTTTAAAATAGTCATTTTTTTGCATCAGCTGATCATACACTAACGCAAATATTGGCGGCTTCGTGCAGTTATAAGAAATAAATTTATCGTTCACAAAATCTGGATAAGCTCCTGATTCGTCCTGTGTATCCATAAAGATTTTCAATTGCTTATAAGCCAGTTCCGGGTGTTCTTTTCCTAAATTTAAAGCATTAAAACAATTATCCCATGACCAAATATTGTACATCCATAACTTGGACATATACATGGCAGGCTCCCGTAATAGTCCGTGGGGGTGAACGACGCTCGACCAGGTGATGTAAGCCGCTCTTTCAATAGAAGAAAGATACTGATCGTCTACCTGAAGAGGTTTCATCGATTGAAACCATGCCTTGTATTGTCTAGTGACTTGGTCCTTGCCTTCGTGAAACGACGAGTATTTCTTCTCCTTGTAAACGGTTTGGTAACTTTCAAAGACAAAATGTCCTTTACTCAAACAAATATCGATATAATCATTTCCAATAATGTTCCAAGGCGCTTGAACGTTTAGAGTCCCGCTAAGGTTAAGGAGCATCAGTTTTAATTCTTTAGGATAAATATGATATTCAAACATGCCTCTCGCTAATTCCATAATGGAATCATACTTACCTTTATCTGCAGTCAGCTTAAGTTCAATATTTTTCACTTCTATATGAAGTTCATTTTCTTTTGGAATTATCATTTCTACAGCGGCTTCGGAACGTCCTTTAATGTGGAATTGAACAGAAACTTCCGAAGCATGGACTTCAAAATCCTGCTCAATTCCATTCTCTACCAAAGCAATTTTGAACAACCGAGAAGGGGCATCATCCCCTCCGTGAATATCTCTTATATAAACATCATTCGAATCCTTCTCTTCCGAAATGCAAAAATACGAGCCATATCTGGAAAACGGGATTTCTTTAATATCTAGTTTCATCCGATCTCTCCTAGCCCTTTTTTATCTTGCCACAAAAAATCGACTTTCTTCAATAAGGTTGGACTTAGGAATCGCTCTGATTTCAAGCGTCATTTCAAAGTCTTCTACCCCTACTCTATAGGGTGGTAACTGTTCTTCACCACAGCTATTGCTGCCCAGGCCGCTTTGTCTGTAGTCGACAGTCAACACATTATAGGGGGATTTCTCAATTTCCCCACGATGCTGTGCCGCTTCAAGCGCTGCTACTTCGTAATCATGGATGGTGAAGTCGCGAATCTCCTTGAAGTTAATTAGGATTGACTGCTGTCCTTTTGACAATGCCAGGAAGGAGACATCACATCTCGATCCATTTTCTTGAGGATAGACATAGTCCGTGTGCAACTCTTCAACCGATTTCGTGTAAAGACCAATTGGCTGACTGCGCTTGGAGTCCTGATAATTTTCAGAGTCGCCACGACCGTACCACGTCACTTCGTTATAAGCCTGGTTAAGCTTCATATTGATGCCAATTCTCGGAAGCATGTCCGGTATTTCGTTTCCTCTACTTACTTTTTCACCAACCAATTGAAGATTTAATACGCCGTGTGATGTAATTCGATAATGATAGCGAACGTTAAAACCCCATGCTTGGTTGAGGCTAGACATATACTTTTGAATTTCTACATCGACAAATCCATCGCCAACATGATATTCCAGTGATACCATTTGTTCCTTGGCATTTTTTATGAAGTATTTGTTGAGCCAAGCATCCCGTTTGTACATATCATTGTCGATTGATGCTCGCCATAAAGTTAGTTCCGGACCATCCTCAACAATTTTTTCTCCGTCGAGAGCAAAAGAAATTAAGGTCCCTTCCACTTTTGAAAATTCCGCTTGAAAATGTGGACTAGTCAGATGTAACCTTACAGGCGTCTCCTCGACTGAAATGTTTTTTTTTGAAGTGAGAGCCAAATCTTTAACGGTCTTATTTCGCTTTGTCACCTCAACCAAGAAACTCTCACGCGTGATTGAGTGTCCTTTTTCTGCGTAATTTGTAGCTTCTGGTTCACTGTAGATGAACCGCAGCCAAACCTCTTCATGTGCCAATGCTTTCGCTTGATCGATTGGCAACGTATATTCGAGTTCTTCACCTGCTGAAAGATTGGGCAGTTCGACTTCCACTTCTTCGATTAATTCTGAAAATGATTCCACTCGAATGCGAAGATGGATGCCTTTCAAATTTCGGAAGTCGTAGCGGTTTTTTAGTTTCACACGAAACGGATTGCCCGCTGTTGCTTCTGTCACAATGGGTTCAATTACTTTTTTGTATTCAATTAATGCAGGAGAGGGTGTGCGGTCCGGAAAGACCAGTCCATCGATACAGAAGTTTCCGTTAGTAGGGAAGTCTCCGTAATCCCCACCATAAAGAAAATAAGTGTTTCCCTCGTCATCAGTCTTCCGGATGCCATGATCGTACCATTCCCAAATAAATCCACCTTGTAGTCTCGGGTATTTTCTCATGACTTCTTGGTATTCCGTTAAGCCGCCAGGTCCATTTCCCATAGCGTGACCATATTCGCAAAGCAAATGTGGTTTTTTGCCTTCCGCATCTTGTCCGATTTCTTCGAGTGCATTTAACCGAGTATACATCGTTGTGTACATGTCACTGTAAGCCGCCACTCGGTCTCCTTCGTAGTGAACAAGCCTAGTCGCATCCGTTTTCTTGATGGCATCGTACATCGCTGTAAAGTTTCGGCCCACACCCGATTCATTTCCTAAAGACCAAATGATGACACTCGGATGGTTCCGGTCTCTCTTTACCATCCGAATCGCACGATCGACGTATTGCTTTTCCCACTGTTCGTTGTCGCTGATCCAGTTGTAATTTCCGGTGTTTTCAAATCCATGACATTCCAGGTCTGTCTCATCTATCACATAAAGTCCGTATTCGTCGCATAGGTCATAAAAAACGTCCTGATTCGGGTAGTGAGCTGTTCGGACTGCGTTGATGTTGTGTTGCTTCATCAATAAAACGTCTTGCAACATATCTTCATAAGTAACCGTTCTTCCCTGATCTGGATTGAAATCGTGACGATTTACTCCGTTAAAGAAAATGCGTTTGCCGTTCACTCTCATTTCATTGTCTTTGATTTCAATAGACCGGAACCCAAATCGAACCGGTACAGACTCAGAGATTCCTGACGGCAAGTCATATTGCAAGACGGCTGTATAGAGATGAGGAGTTTCAGCACTCCATAGTAAAGGCTTACTGATTTCTTTGGTCGCTTGGAAACTGCCGCCCTCAACACCGACTGCTAAGGAATTCTGCTCTTTGCCATTCAAGTAAATCTGTATGTCTACTTTTTTAATGCTGTCCGTCCAAAAAGAACCGTTGATACGGAACATAAACGATTCATAAGATTCATCAGGAATCGTCTCAATCCATACATCCTGCAGCGTATCTTTGTGGTGTCTAAAAAGTTCAACACTTCTGTAAATTCCCGAAAACCACCACATGTCTTGGTCTTCCAAGTAAGTTCCATCAGAAAATTGGTACACTCTGACCGTCAATCGATTGGTTCCTTCGTGAATAAGATCCGTAATGTCGAATTCAGACGGCAGTCTTGAGACTTTGCTGTAGCCCGCATGTTGTCCATTGACGAATAAGTCAAAAGCAGAATCAACGCCATTGAATTTTAAGACAATGTTTTCGTCTTGGGCGATGTTTTCGACTACTAAATCTTTGAAATAAATGCCGGTTGGATTTTCATGCGGCACATATGGAGGGTTAAGCGGAATGAGGTATAAAACATCCGTATAGTGCATATTTCCATATCCTTGTAACTGCCAGCAAGAGGGCACTGCAATCGTGTCTAAGCTCGCAATGTCGAATTCAGCTTGCTCAAAATGCTGAGGTGAATATTCCGGAGCCTGAAGGTAAAGAAATTTCCAATCTCCATCAAGGCTTTGGTATCCATCACTTTTTTCTTTCGTTACTTCTAAAGCTTCTTTGATTTGTTTGTATCTATAAAAGTCTGAATGGGCAGGCAACCTGTTCATAGCGAGCAGGCTGACGTCCTCCCATCGTTTCATTTTTCGTTGCATGTATTTCCCTCCGTATTAGCGTTACTTTATTGAACCGCTGATTCCTTCAACGATGTATTTCTGGGCAAATATAAAGACCAGTACTGGCGGAATAACCATGACCAGTGTAATAGCCATAATCGGAATAATTTGCAGTTCATGGACTCCTTGAAACGATGCCAGTCCAAGGGTCATCGTGTATTTTGCTTTGTCTTGCAAATAAATTAAAGGACCAAGGTAGTCGTTCCACACCAAAATAACATTCAAAACAGCTACCAGTACGAGAGGCGCCTTCATAATAGGCAAGAAAATCTTATAAAATATTTGGAACTCGTTCGCTCCGTCAATACGGGCAGCGTTCTCCAAATCTTTCGGTATATTCATCAAGAACTGGCGAAGTAAAAAGATATAATACGCAGAACCAAAGAACGCCGGAACGATTAAAGGTTTTAACGTATTGATCCAACCAAGCATATTGAATTGCATATAAAGTGGAATCATTGTGACGTCCCACGGAATCATCATTGTGGACAACAAAAGAACAAACAGAAAGTTTTTGTATTTAAAATCGTATCTCGCAAATCCATAAGCTACGAGAGAACAGGAAATTAGCTGGCCAATTGTTGTTAGGACGGTCACAATCACCGAGTTTTTAAAATAAACCCCGAAATTTTGGCTGTTCCAGGCATCCACAAAGTTGCCGAACAATAGTTCTTCCGGTATAAATTTTGGCGGGTACGAAAATACTTCAGGTTCTGTTTTAATCGCAGTAATCAATGCCCATAGAAAAGGAAAGACAAAGTAAAGGGAAAAAATAACAAGGACAGAGTAAACAATAATTTTATGCCTTTTGGAAATCTTCATTATTTTTCACCTCACTTTTTTTCTTTTTTTCCCTTTTTTCTTTTTTCTCCTTTTTTACTTCGGCTTCATAAAAGACCCAAGCTGAGGAAGATTTAAAGATCATTAATGTAAATAGCATGATGATGATAAACATGAACCACGCATTGGCACTGGCATAGCCCAGTTCGTGATGCTTGAATGCATTGTTGTAGACAAACAATCCGTAAAAGTACGTTGATTTTAACGGACCGCCACCCGTCAAGAGTAGCACCAGCGTTAATTGCTGCAATGCGGCAATGACAGAAGTAATCACGTTAAAGAGAATGGTCGGTGTAATAGACGGAATCGTGATACTAATAAATTGGCGAATCACACCGGCGCCGTCAATTGCAGCCGCTTCGTACATATCGTGCGGAATGCTTTTAATATCCGTGTAAAAAATCAGCATCATGGTGCCGACGCCCCATGCGCTGGCAATGACGATGGCTACAATCGCCCATTTCGGATCGATAAGCCAGCTGGGTTCTTCAAGTCCAAGAAAAGACAGTAAGTAATTGAAAACCCCATATTCTGTGTTAAACATCCATCCCCAAATAATGGATACCGCTACACCCGATACGACAGCTGGCAGATAAAAGATGGTCCTGAAAAATTTCATCCCTTTTATTGGCTGCGTAATAAGAAGTGCGAGAATCAATGCCACTCCCAAGTTGAGCGGAACAAAAATAAGGGCAAACTTGAACGTAATAAAAAGCGAATTATAGAACTGAGGATCAGCTGTGAACATTTTAGTAAAATTGGCTATACCGATAAATTTCGCTTCACCGGCAATCGGCCAATCAAATAAACTCATGACTAGCGAAAAAGCGAGTGGTCCCAGCGTGAATGCAAGGTAACCAATAATCCATGGCAAGATGAATAGATAAGGAACACGTTTACGGATTAATGTGAACTTTTTTTCTTTTTTCTTTTTAATGGGCATGTTTTTCCCTCTTATTGGTTTGACCTAAAAACAATAAATCACTTTATAAAGAAAAATGAGAATAAACTTGAATGCGTTCTCATTTTTCTTCATATTTCTAACTGTCCATAATTATTCCACTACAGTCTTAATGGCTTTTTTCGGTTCGACTCGTGTACTCGGGTTGAACATTTGTTCGAAAGTAAGTTCTAAATTTTCCGATAACTGACTCCAATCCTCTGTTATAAAGGAGGTTGGTGTATATTCTTCACTTTGTTCTAACATACTATAAAATACTTTTTTAGCTGGATCTTCTTGTAATTTTTCTGATTCTACGACGCTTTTAAGAACTGGCAATTCAAACGAAAGTCTTTCTTTGTTTGCTTGCTCCCCAGTCCAGAATTCCATGAATCGAAATGCTTCTTCTTTGTGCTCCGAGTCTTTAGACATCGCAACTCCAGAAGAACTTACAATACTTGCACTTGGCTTGTCTCCAAACGATGGAATTTCAACAACGCCGAAGTTTATGCCAGCTTCTTCAAACGCAGACAGGTACCAAGCGCCATTGATGATCATACCGACTTTGCCTGATTTCATTTCTGTATCGCCCCAGCTCTCAGAAGTGATAGCCACTTTTTCTTCAAGCATGTTATAAAACAGATCAAACGTCTCGATTGACTCAGGTGAATTCAAGCTGCCATCTAGGTTTCCTTTGTCGTCGACGTAAGACGCACCGTTACCCCATAAATACATTTCAAAATCATATGGATCTGGTTTTCCTGGAAAAGCGAAACCTGTTGTCTTGTCCCCTTTATTTGTTAACTTCTTAGAAGCTTCCTGGAACTCGTCCCATGTCCATCCAGCTTTCGGATACGCTAGGCCTGCTTTGTCAAACAAGTCTTTGTTGTAGTAAACAACATGAGTTGTGTATCCTACTGGAAGTCCATAGACATCCTCGTTGATTGAGTTGTAGTTCCATAATGCCTCATAGAAATTTTCTTTATACTCTTTGTCGCGTCCTTCAATATAAGGATCTAATGGCTCGAGCGCATCTTTGTATTGCGGGTAATTCCACATATACATGACGTCAGGCGCATCTTTAGCCCCGATGCCTGCGGTGATTTTGGTATCATAATCCCCACCATAGGCCTCCAAAACCACATTAATATCTGTGTTTTCTGCGTTAAATTGATCGATTAGTTTCTCTTGAAGTTCAACATCTTCCCCTACATCCCATGTCGCAAAACGAAGTGTGACTTTGCCATCCTCGTTTTTTCCATCGCTTGATTCTGACGAACTGCATGCCGATAACAACATGACAAGCACTAAAGTAAAGACGAGAAATACATACCCCTTTGAAAATTTCATCCTATCCCTCCTAGCTATTTATAAATGTATTATAATCAATAGTTTTACTAAAAGTAAACCCTTTTATCGTTTATTTTACTAAAATATAATTATTAATCTGAAAAATCCGATTTTTATTAAAAGATTTTGTATAGTAAAGTTCAAAAGAGACCATGAAAAAAGAGAATGCCTGTGACGCGCATCCTCTTAAGCTTTTGGTTCCATTGAATTGTAGCTATTTTATTCCGCTATAAATAGCGTTCCTTTACGCACGGTCGAATCTATAGAAATGGTCTCTCCGCTCTCCAGTAAAACATTCACAGTCTTCTCTTTGTAACGTTCATCAATGTAGATGAGTGACGGACTATCCATTGTCTTCGTACGCATTATACTTTTTCTATAGACTGATGGTGACTTTTTATATACTCAATCAACTCTTTTTTAGATAGAACCGCATGAGGAATATTCAGTAAAGCAGCCATTTGAGCAACTGCCGGAGGCTTCAGCTTACTTTCTTTTAAAATTTCTTCTTGATAAAAAATGGCGATTGCTTGATCATCTGCTACAATTCGACGATTCGCCATCACGATGATTCGCTTGAAATGATCGGTTACAAATTCCATATCATGGGTGATGGTTATTACAGTCTTCCCCATGGACTCTAGTGTTTTCAACAGATTCCCCAGTATTTCCAAACCAATTTTATCTTGTCCCGCTGTTGGTTCATCCAGAATAATCACGTCAGAATCCATTGCGATAACAGATGCTATCGTCACAAATTTTCTCATGGAATACGGCAAATTGTACGGATTTTCTTCTGCATACTGTGAAATGCCACAAAGCTCTAATGCCCATTGAGTCATCTCTTCAATACGCTCCAGATCAAATCCCATATTTTTCGGTCCAAATCGCACTTCTTTTATCACTTCGTTATGAAAGATTTGATCGTCTGGATTTTGAAAAACGTAACCTACTTTTCGCGACAGTTGTGCGGTGGTCTTGGAAGTTGTATTCCACTCTCCTACAACAACTTCGCCGGTGGTTGGTTTTAATAAGCCGTTCATCAGTTTTACTGCCGTTGTTTTTCCTGCACCATTTTGTCCCACTATTGCCACTCTCTGCCCTTGCGGAATTTCCAGTGATAAATTTTCCAATGCCAGTGTTCCATCAGGGTATTTGAAACTAATATTGTTCAAAACGAGATTAGTCATCAGTTAATCCCCCTACGCTAGTTTTAAAACAAGTCATTATTTCAGCATATTTTATAGGTAAAAATTCTAGCGGAACTCCGGCTTTTTGAAGTTCAAGAGCCACTTCGGTTACATGAGGATACTGGACATTTGCGCTTGCATAAAGAGGATCGCTCAATACTTTCCTCGTCTCACCTTGCACTAAAATAACGCCTTCGTCTAAAAGAATTAATGTATCCGAATGCTCAGCTACCAAATCCATTTTATGTTCTACAAGGATAATTGTTTTTCCTTTTTCCTTCATTAATCGAATGATGTCAAATACTTGATCCGTCCCGATAGGATCTAACTGGGAAGAAGGCTCATCTATTACTAAAATTTCTGGATCCATTACAATAATAGAAGCTAGTGCTACACGCTGTCGCTGGCCTCCTGAAAGTTCAAATGGATTTTTTTCACGTAAGTCCTGAATATTAACGAGTGTTAAAACTTCTTCTACTCTCGGATAGATTTCTTCTACAGGAACTCCTAAGTTTTCTAGACCATATGCCACTTCTTCAAAAACCGTCTCTTTTACACCCGATATTTGCGTAAATGGATTTTGAAAAACATACCCAATTTTTTCACTTAGTTGGCCAAGTTCATAGTCATTCATATCTTTGCCATCCAGTATAACGGTACCGTCCAATTCTCCTTTATGAAAATGTGGAATAAAGCCTCTGATGATGTTGCAAAGTGTCGTTTTACCTGATCCATTATTTCCGACTATGGATACAAAGCTTCCTTTTTCTATATCTACTGTTATATGTTTCAGTACCCATTCATCACCAACGGGATACCTGTAAGAAACGTCTTTCAGTTGGATGATTGATGTCATCAGAAAACCCTCCAAATAATAAGTCCTATCACAATGATGATATAAATCCACGGCAGGACACGATCGATTGGCCGTTTAGTCAACTTGTGAAGACTGGTCTTTTTCCCAGGTGCAGAAAAAGCCCGTGCCTCTAAAGTTATGGCTCTCTCTTCTGTACTTGCTATCGAAGAAAGAATGAGCGGTGTTAATGTCGGAAAGAAAGCTTTTGCTCTAGTTATAATCGAACCTTCTGTTTCGACTCCTCGTGTTTTTTGAGCCTCCATTATGGTGTTTGACTGACGTCGCATCTCTGGAATGATTTGTAATGTTGACAACACAACATACGCTCCTGCAGATGGCATGCCGGCATCTTCCAGTGATTTCACAAAATCTTTTACTTCCACAATGCGGAAAAACAAAATAAAAGCAGAACCAATTGCTAAAATTCGTGATGTTAACGTCAATCCATAATTCAAACCTTCTCTGGAAACCTCAAAAATCCACCAGGACGCAAGAACTTCTTCTCCGGGATAAAAGAATAACTGCATCAAAAATACAATGACTAACAAGATAACTAACGTTTTTGAGATAAAAGATAAAAATGACTTGGCTACACCAGCAGCAACTGCAATCAGTACCAACACCGGAAACCAGGCAAAGGCAAACACATAATTAGGAACAATGATGACAGTAGCAGCAATAAATAAAGCAAAATAAAATTTGGTTAACGGATACAAATTCACTAGTGAGTTTTTCATCCTATATTATCTCCCTTAACGTACTTTTTGCTTAGTCAAAAGCAGCGAAATACTTATTTATTGCGATTGCTCTTTTTCATATACAAATGGCCGTACTTCATTTTGGATAAATAGCGATCCGAAATACTTTTCACGATAAAGTAAACAAATAAGACCGAGATTACTTTGTCCGCAATTTCCGTAATAATAGTTGAAGTGAAAACTGCACTCCAAATATTCTGACCCATCGCTAAAAATGTCGCCGTAATGGCAGACGACGTATTGCCTGTCGCTCCTCCAAAAAACAAAACCGTAATAGGTGCAGAAGCTATTACCGCGATTGCTGTAATTATAAGACCTGAAATTATGGCTTTATAAATCGTGCGGAACATGCCGTATTTTGAAAGCAAACCTGCACCTAAACCGATTGCCATGGACGTAATAACATACGGGAAGTAGATTGGATTAAAAATCGCAGTAATTGAGTTTGTTATAAAAGCTGCTACAATCGCAACTAACGGACCTGCAATCACACCGACTAAGATCGTGCCGATTGTGTCCAAAAAAATGGGTAACCTTAAAACTTGGGCTACTTGAAACCCAACAAAGTTAATGGCTACCCCGATTGGAATAAGTAAAAGTGCTAGTAAAGTAAAATCTTTTTTATAGTTTCTCTTCATTTTCATTTCCTCCTTTTGTAAGGTGCGTCGCTTTTTGTCTCGCTTTGATGATTATTTACTTTCATTTTCTCGGCATTCCTTCTTTTTTTATTATTTAGTACAGGGCAACTAGTAGTAGTTGAACAACAGTCTCAAACACAAGATCTCATAAGGCGAATACAACCAACTTTCTTACTATTTTCTTTTAAGAAAACGTTTTTATTTCCTTTTCTTTAGGCTAATGTAAACGTTGTCAATAGTCAATATGCTTTAAATATTGCGTGATTTCCGGAATAGATACGAAATCTCCCCAAGGACATGTTGCTAATTGAGTTAGAGTCTCTATAGACATGAATGATATACTGGACTACAGGAAAAAATACTACACAAAAGGAAGGGGGGTCAAACGATGATGCGATCCTTTCATTTCAGTGGCGGGCGAATTGTGAAAACCGGCATTGCGATCTTTTTGACCGCAACGATTTGTTTATGGTTTGGCTGGCCGCCTGTCTTCGCCGTCATCACGGCCATTGTGACCATCGAGCCAACCGTTAGCGATTCGATTAAAAAAGGACTGGTCCGGTTTCCGGCTTCTGCCATTGGTTCGGCCTTCGCTGTCCTCTTTATCTCACTCTTCGGGAATTCACCGATTACGTATACACTCGCTGCAGTTGCCACGATTTTAGTTTGTTACCGGCTCAATCTGCACGCTGGATTACTCGTTGCCACATTGACCTCTGTTGCGATGGTTGAAGTGATCCATGACGATGTCTTAGTGTCGTTCTTCATTCGACTAGGAACAACAACGATTGGATTGCTAGTGTCTACGGCTGTCAACATGCTGGTGTTCCCACCCAACTACCGAAAAGACATTCTAAAAAGCATTCAATCGATCAGTGAACGTGCAGGCAGTGTGTTGGAACAGACATTTCAAACCATCCTTTTTGACAGCGATGCAAATCGCCAAGAAGAAAAATTGATTGTAAAAAAACTAGTTACAGAAGTTCGAAAAACCGAGAAGCTCATCCATTTCCAGCGCGACGAATCCAGTTTGTACCCGTGGGTGCGCGAGCGAGAAGCCGAACTTCAAATGGCAGAAAAGCAATTGCTCTTCTTACATAACTTAGAATTCCATTTAGATGCCCTACTTTATATCCCGCTACATAAGTTGACGTGGACAACCGATGAGCGAGAGATTATTATGAACGCCGTCACAGAACTCGCAAACGACTTGAAACACTCGGTTGACTACGATCACGAAAAGCACCAATGCCAATTAAAAAACATGACCGATTTGTTTTGGGACAATAGTAAAAACATCACCGCAAGCGACGCCCTGCGCCCAACGGAATTCCCACCCGAATTCACCATTCTTTACGAGCTCATCACGATTTACGATTTAGTGGATAAGTTTTTTGATCCAGAGAGTGTGAAAATAGAGAAGAATGTGGAGAAATAAAAAATAAAAACGGCCGTGCTGGAAACTGAGTGGTTTCTGGCACGTCCGTTTTTTAGCATGTAGATTAGCACCTTCTCTTAAAATTCTTCATGCGTAGCCGGGTCCATATCAAACAATCTGCCGTCTGGGTGGGACAGTTCTGAGATTGACGTCATTTCGGCTTCGCTTAACTCAAAATCGAAAATAGCCAAGTTTTCACGCTGCCGCTCGGGCGAAGTAGAACGCGGAATTGAGACAGAGCCGATTTGGTATTGCCAGCGCAATACAATTTGAGCAATGGTCTTGTTGTGGGCTTCCGCAATTTTTCCGATGGCGTCATTCGTCAAAATATCTTTCGCTTTAGCAATTGGACTCCACGACTGTGTTTGGATTCCATGATCCGCGTGCACGTTTCGCTGATGTGCTTGGTTAAAGAACGGATGCAATTCCACTTGGTTCAAGCTCGGCGTCACTCCCGTTTCTTGAATAATGCGCTCTAAATGATCTGGCAAGAAATTACTGACACCAATCGACCGGACGAGTCCCCATTTTTGCGCATCAATCAATGCCTGCCACGCTTCTACGTAAGTATCTTGATTGGGCATTGGCCAGTGGATCAAATACAGATCGAAATAATCTAGCTGTAAACGATACAACGATTCTTGAATGGCTACTAAAGCTTTTTCATATGTGTGATAACGTCCCGGCAATTTGGACGTTACCCATAGCTCTTCACGCGCAATGCCGCTGCGTCGTATGCCTTCGCCGACCGCTCCTTCGTTTTCGTAATTATACGCCGTATCGATCAACCGGTAACCGGCATTGATCCCACTGCTGACTGCGTTCGCTCCGGCGTTGCCCCACAGCCCGTATGTACCGAGTCCCATAACAGGTAAAGTTGTTCCGTCGTTTAATGTCACTTCTGGAATTGATTTTTCCATCTACTCCCACTCCTCTCAATTCTATTTTCAGATTACTCTTACTTCTCTCTAAACTCAAACACTTTGGTTTCGGATTTGTTGTTTACACCAAGCAGCACATTATACTTTATGTAAAATTAAGAATTAATGTACAATTAACAACAGCACATCATTTTAGCGAGGAGCCTACTTATGAAAACAAATACATTCCAGTTAAACGAAACGACAATCCAAGACATTCAACAAGCTTTCCGTGACAATAAACTCACCTCCGTGGAATTGGTCCAAGCTTATCTTGACCAGATCAAAGCTTTCGACCAGAATGGCCCAAAAATCAATTCCGTCTTGACGATCAATCCAGACGCACTGAAAATCGCAGCACAACTAGATGAGAATCGCGGACAAGATAACCAAGGTCCCCTTTACGGTATCCCTGTGTTAGTAAAAGACAATATCGAAACAAAAGATCCAATGCCGACAACAGCCGGCGCGATTGCACTCGAACACAATTTTGCGAAAGACGATGCTTTTGTTGCTAAGCAATTGCGAAACGCAGGCGCGATTATTCTTGGCAAAGTAAACTTGAGCGAATGGGCGTATTTTATGTCGCAAGAAGGGCCGAGTGGCTATAGTTCACTTGGCGGACAAGTGCTAAACCCATATGGCGTCGGTGTTTTTAAAGCAGAAGACGTTGGCGGTTCGAGTTCAGGAACAGGTGCCGCTATCGCATCGAATTTCGCTGTTGTCGGAGTTGGTACAGAAACGTCCGGCTCAATTTTGAGTCCAGCAAGTGCCAATTCGATTGTTGGCATTAAGCCAACCCTAGGCCTCATTAGTCGCTCGCGCATCATTCCAATCGCTGAAAGTCAGGATACAGCTGGACCAATGGCGCGTACTGTGACAGATGCTGCGATTTTGCTTGGCGCGATGACTGGCGTCGACGAACAAGATGCGGCAACACTAAAAAGCGCGGAACATGTACTCACTGATTACACGCCGCACTTGAAAAAAGACGGTTTGAACGGTGCCCGTATTGGCGTCGACCTGAGCTTTTTGAACGACAAAGCACCAGAAGAACGTGCCATTATGGATGAGGCCATCGAGCAATTCAAAACACTCGGCGCCACGGTAGTCGAAGTGACAATTCCAAAGTCAACATTTGAGTCAGACGTCTTGTGGTATGAATTCAAGCGTAACGTTAACGATTACTTGCGCACCACACCTACTGAAGTGCCAGTCAAATCACTTGCGGACGTGATCGAATTCAACAAACAAGAACCCGAACATCGCATGAAATTCGGCCAAGCCGAACTCGAAAAATCACAGGCTTTGAGCGATGATCCAAACAACCCGACATACCTGGAACACCGCAAAACTGATTTACGAACTTCTACTTCAGAAGGATTGGATCTCGTCATGCAAGAACACCAACTTGACGCGTTATTATTCCAAAATAACCGCGGTGCCGATATGCCCGCAAAAGCAGGCTACCCGTCTATCACCGTTCCGTCCGGCTATACAAGCAGTGGACATCCCGTTGGTGTTACGTTCAGCGCACAAGCGTTTAGCGAAGCGCGGTTGATTGAACTTGCTTATTCTTATGAACAGGCAAGCTTGAAACGACAAGCACCGGATTTGGAATCTTACAGAGTTTAATTGAGACATTTAAAACACCCTTTATTGGATCGTCGGCATCGAGATGCCCGTCGCTCAGTAAGGGTGTTTTTCATTACAGTTTCTAATAATTTTGCGGGATTGGTGGCTAGACCTCCTTTTTCTATAAGTAGATTTTAGTTCTATTCATATTTCCATAATAATAGTTTTTAAAAACCACAAAAGAGATTGAGTTTTTTTGTTTACCTTATAGACATTTCCTTACAATTAAGTGTAATTAGAATAATACCAAATTCTAGAAATGAGGAGATTATATGTCTATCCGTTCAAGATCAAGCGAAGTAAATAAATCTGTTTTGAAACAAAATTTAGGATTGATGCAATTATCAAATACGACAGTCTTTACGAAAAGTCAGGTTTTTGTCTTATCGCCTTCAATGCAGAACGCTCACAACTGGTTTGACTTGAGAAAAATTAACATTGATCGTTTCAATGAAAGATCTACAAAGGGATTTTTGCTTATTCGCTTTTTCGATAAGTTCTTGTTAACAGACCTGGCTCAATTTAAGAAGCAAATGATGCCTGAAGAACGATTCGTATTTACGAAGACCATGGGCAACCATTGGAAGTTCAATATCATTGAACAAGGAAACACTTACTCCATTGTTAACCAGCAAAATAAAACAATAAAATATAAGATAGAAGAATTCTCAGCTAATAGGTTGCAGCAACTAATATAAAGGTAGTCTCAAATGACTAAATAAAAAATGCTACACCTGCTCTGTTGATTGGCAGGTGTAGCGATGTATAAAGTATAAACGGTAACATGCAATTAGAATTACTGCTTGTTAGAGAAGTAATTTCTAACATCATAGTCTATTCATGAGCATCCGTAATCTCTCGCATTAACTCCACCCAATCTTCCCGTTTAAAATTATAATAAGCTAACTCAATTTTTCTGAGAACGAGGTGAAGACTATCAAATTGTTCATCAGATCGGAACCGCCACCAGCTTTTTATAGTAGGCGCCTTTGTACCCGGTGGATAATACATTAACGTTCCTTCTGGGTTAATAATGGCTTCCAACTTATCCACATCCAAATACCCGTGCGGAAAATCAATATAAAGACCAAGGGAAGCTTTATGCGGTTTAATCGTTCCCATTTTATGCGTAGATTCCGCATTTTGGTTTTCAAGAGAGTCACTCCAAGAGACCGGTTTGTCACCTGTGATTACAAGCTGCTCATCTACGCTCGTTTCAACTTTACAATGAGGAAGTTCCTCAAACACTTCGCGTATTTCTTTCAATTTTTGTTTTACTATTCCGTCCATTTTGTCACTCCTTTGAATTACTTGCTGATTCTAACAAAATTTTTCTGTCAATTTGATTATTAGAATTTTGTAGAATTATTTATCTGACACCCTACTATACTAACATTTCAAATTTACTTTTGATTTCTAGCTCCTGGTTTTAAATTACCTCGACACCATTTAACAAAATTTCCCGAGTGAAGAAGATACGTTTTCTAAGTATTTTTAGCTAATAACCCAGACTTTGATTTTCCTTGAACCTCTTGCTCATAAGCCTGATATAAATCCTCCAATTGTTGAATAAATTCCTGCGATGCTTTCACGATTATCGTCTCCTCGTTTCATTGGATAAATTAGATTTTGACGTGATGTCTTTTTCATCAAAGAATCATACTTGTTTAACTACCCTAACATTCTGTTAGACAATTTAGTTATTGCCAATCAATGCAGCAGCCCGTACTTTGATCTCTTTAGTAATTGAAGGATGCTTTGACCCAATGACTTCTCTTAAAGCTTCTACTTCCCAGCCCTTTTTAAAAATGTTAATTGCAGATGAAATTCTGATTAGTTGGCCGGACAATTTTGATGCATTCGGATTATTTTCAAGAAGCTTTTTTGCCAAAGGCATTTTATCTTTACCACTTACCTTATCTTTACTGAATGCCAATTCTTTGTAGTCCTCGAAATACTCTACAAAGTTAGCTTTCCCTATAGACCTTAACGCCCTATCAACCGTACTCACACCAATCGCCTCATCTCTTTATATAATATTTTCAGCATAGCACATTAAATTGCAGTATAATTTAGCAATTAATTTGTTGTTAATCGTCAATAATCATCGTCGAACAAATCGGATTGAAACTCAAAAAAATCCTGCCAATTCTACGATTTAAAACGCTTTTATGTACCATTAAATATCATCAAATCTCAATAAGACTTCCCGCACGACTTAAGAGTTACTAAAAACAATCTTCAACTGACCATCAATCGACTCTAATAAAAAGTGAGTATCCTGATTTTTAATATTAATTTTTACAGGTGCCGTAATTTTGTATGCCATTTTCATAATACCTCTTTGTTCTACCACCATGATAAAGTTTTCAATACTTTTCAATTTTCCAACTTTAACTGAAAGATAATTTTCAAAAGTTGACTCCAGTGTAATTTTCGAAGATTTTGAGAGGTAAGAAACTCTTGTAACAACATGAGTATTGCAATATCTTACAAACATTCGATGTAGCATCATTTCGTTTGTAAGCATTATATTTCCTCTTCCTTAAAATAGTATCCATACATTCTCAATTTCTTTAACGCAAATTCCTTTTCATAGAATCCTTCAATATAAATTGCATAAGGATTTTCTTCCTGTGCAAGAGTATAAGAAACCTGATTATTTTCAAGCATCACATTGATAAAATATCGCGGCTCAGCCGGACCTACAGCACACCAATTATCCTGATTGTCCAGATTTCCGACGTTCCAGTACTCAGTGCCATTGATAATTCTTGTGTCACCAATAGTTGTGGATGATGGTTTCACCGCTTTTTTCATCCACGTATTTAAAGAGTATAGAAGAGCATTAATTAGCATCATACTACCCCTTTCTTCTACTCTAGTTACGTTTGATCTCAATATGTAACAACACAAGTGTATTCGCGACGTTTCATAATAATTTACAGTAATGGTATCAAATTTTCTAACCATTCAATCTGATTAGATATTAAAGCAGGCTTTGGATGGCGCGGATATTGTTTCTCTATATGATTAAGGCTAATCGCATGCTGATATGGAGCTAACTGGCGACCTTTATCGTATAATCCGTATTCCTTCGCCATCCTTTTAGCATTATTGGAACCACCCCAAGCAAAGATTAAATAGTCAGCATTAGCTAATAGTTCATCTCTTTCAACTGAGTTATCGTTTTGAAAGATTGAATGTGGAATTCCTGCAGATTTAAATTTTTGCTCAATCTCTTTAAATTTCTTTAAATTGCCTTCACAAATATCGGACAAATTGACGATTATCAGTTCATTCCAATCCATACGTTCCATTAATCTCATCAATTGATGCTGAGTTGGATCAGATTTTGCTGGCAGCATTTCTATTTTTTCAAGCTGTGTATGTCCCATTTCTGTTTCTGGTTGGCAACTCCCTGGATTAACCATCACAACAACCGCATCAACTTTGCTTTGAATGCTGCCTTTTCTTGAAATTCTCGCTTCACGGCGCATTAAAAATCTCTCGTTATTTACCTCAGCATGATAAAACATTGCGCTAACTTTAAAACTTTCATTTAAATCTTTAACAGGAATATAAACCACATGAACCACTCCTTCTCTACTAATTACTTTAATCATATCAGGCTTTAAAAGACCTCGTTTCCCTCTGAGAGGAAACGAGGTCTTTTTATGTATACAATCCCGAATACCGAGTTATTTCTTTCTTCATTCGCTCTACTAAATCCGCGGGACCCACCGCTTTTGCATCTGCACCCCATGTGAGCAACCATCTAACAAGCCCATCACTTACAATGCCTTCTGTTTGCAACAAAAAGCGGTTATCACTAATCGGGTCAATCTTAGCGTTAATCCCAAAACGATCGATGATGACATTGATCAAGTGATTGTCAAACTCAATTGCAATATTTCTTCTTTCGCCTGAATACATATTGAATAATTGAGAAACGTATCTTTCTAAATCGAAACCTGGATCCGGTGCCCAAATGCCCTCAGTATTTATAACAGAGCTCATTCGATCTATTCGATATTGAATGATTTTCTCCTTGCCCCATTCCTTGGCTACTAAGTAATAATATTCCTGATACCAAACTACTCCTAAAGGAATAACTTCGTAAAAACTACCTTCTCTACTTAAAATAAATTCTTTCTTCACGTTATACCTGCCGTATTGAAACTTTATACATTTATTAGCTTTGATAGCCTCATGAAGTGATTGAACGTTATCAGCAAAATGCTTTATAACGATTTTCCCTTCACTATGTATCAATTCATTTGCTAGACGTTTAGATGTGATTTCATCAGTCAATCCCCGAAGTTTATAGATTAATTGTTTGGTTTCCAGCTGCGAGATAAAACGAGCAGATGAGACAGCATCCATTAAGTAACGCAATTCATGAATTTGAAAACTCGTGTTCTCCAGAAAATAAGCTTTCTCCCTATAGTTAGCTGCACTATTTCTTGATTCGACTTTATAGGTGGAAGTAGTACTCTGAAGAAATTCTAATTCATTCCGTATCATCTTATCCGTCAAATCTAAGTCGTATTCTTGCGATATTAGTGTCTTAATTTCTTGCAATGTTAATGGAAGTTCTTTACTGGAGTATGTAGATAGACAATCAATAATAGTTAGTAGACGAATTCTGATCATTAGGCACCTTCTTTTTGTCAGTCGTAGTTGAAGCGATACTTTAGAATTGTTCCTTTCTCTAAAATAATATTTATAGCACTCTCTTTTGAATACTACGTTTTATTTTTTCACTCTTCTTACGACACACGTGAAATTTCATCTGCAGTTTATTATTCAAAATTTTATATATTCGAATACATTCATTCTAGTACTATTGGGTGATTCCCTCCTAAATATAAAGATATATTTATTAAAATACCATAAATACCATTCCATAATAATCCAATTAATGATATTGTTTTATAATAACTATAGTATAAAAGAAGGATGGAGAGTAAAAATGAAAAAAAGAAAATTAGTAGTGTTGATGTTTATAGGTTTGATCACAGGTATGTTAGTAGGATGTGGATCAGAAAACCCTAGCGCTACTGCAGAGGACTTTTTAACTGCTGTCCAAAAGAATGATTTTGAAAAAGCAGGTTCCTATGTTCAGGGAGGTATTGATAGCCTCACCACTGAACAAGAGGCGACCGATGAAGTAGATGAAGAATTAGCGAAGACATTATTTGAAAACATTTCTAAAAACTATGGCTTTAAAAAGGTCGAAGAAGTATCAGCTGATGGCGATAAAGCAGTAATAAAAACTGAAATTACTTCTCTCGATATGGGGAGCGTTATGACCAGTACAATGGCTGAAATTATGCCCTTAGCTTTTGCTAGTGCCTTTGATGAAGAAACTCCAGAATCAGAAAAAGCATTTGAAGAAATGACTGAAAAGACCATGATTAAATATATGACTGCAGAGGATGCTCCTCTTGTTACTCGTTCGGTGGAATTAAACCTAGAAAAAGATAGTGAAGGAAACTTCAAAATTGTTGATGATGAAAATTTAGAAGAAGCTATATTCGCTAATATCTCTCAGCTAGAGGATATGTTCGGCGAAGAAGACAGTGAGTCTTGGACAGAATCGGAAGAAACAGAAGAGGAAGAACAACCTGAGCAAACTTCTGAAGTACTGTCTGTTGTAGCCGATAATAAATCGTATGATGCAAAACCTATAAACATTACATTGGAAGAAGTATCATTTAAAAAAGCGAGCAATGTCTCAGAAGATCAGCAGTTTGATATAAATAATCACGCGTGTTGATTAACCAATAAATGACAGACTGCTCCTGCTGAGCGTAAAGTACTCGTAGAGAAACGTCGTCAGTGCATCCAGCCAAATCAGCGGTAAGGTGCCGGTCAATAGCGTTCGCTGAAAGGCCAGAAGCGATAAGGCGGGGGTCCGGATGCCCGATTTTGTTTTTTGATACAGCCACTGGATGAGGACATATGCGATTAAAGCCGCAAATAATTGGTTATAGACGGCATTGGGCGTCTGGCCGAATACCTTCGGCACATTCAGGTTTTGTTTGATCCAGCGGAAAAAGGATTCGATGCCCCATCGTGCTTTGTACATGCCGGCGATAGCCTCGGCTGATACATGGAGCAGGCTGGTGACGACACGGATCTCATGCCCTTCATGATCAGTGAAAAAGACCACGCGGTGCCGTTTCTTCGAACGTGATTGAGGCGTTCCCAGCCAGCAGGTGAAGTCGCGCGTGACATTGGAACCTTCTTCCGGCAGGCGCTGAAGCGACCGGATCGTCGATAGTTCCACATTTTCTTTCATTCGAATGACGAAGTCCTGTTTATCTGAAACAAACTGATCGATGCGTTTGATGTTGAAATACGCCCGGTCCTGCACCAGGATAAACCGCCGGTCGCTCAACCCTTCGTCGACCGGTCCATCGTGCACCAGACC
Source organism: Planococcus faecalis (assembly GCF_002009235.1). Taxonomy (NCBI): domain Bacteria; kingdom Bacillati; phylum Bacillota; class Bacilli; order Caryophanales; family Caryophanaceae; genus Planococcus; species Planococcus faecalis. The sequence continues at coordinate 718,015 of NZ_CP019401.1, read as the reverse complement.
GGTAGTTTCTATCACGTCAAGTGGCATACTGGTTTCCGGTGTGTAGCTGACATGAAGCTTAATGCCCGAACGCTCGCCGTGGTAAAGCGCCCAAGGGAGACGATTCCTCCCGACGGTAATGGTGGTGGAATCAACCAGCAGCAGCCGGTTGGGAATCTTGAGGGCACGCCGGGTGACACGGTTGCATTTACGGACGATTAAAGCGAACGCTTCCTTCATCAGGTGGTAGTCCAGTTCCTTCATCTTTTTGGAAAGTGTCGAGTGGTCGACATCCACCAACCCCGCGGAAGTTCCAACATCTCCGCAATGGCGATAGCCCTTCCATTCGGACGCCGCTGCGGTGACGAGGTATTCGATCAGCTTGCCGACGGTGAGCTTGCGGGCAGTATCTTCATAGCCGATCAGTTTCGTGAGTAAGGCCACATCTTTATCCGTAATAAACTTTTGAATCAAATTCGGGAACATGGTATTCTGTTTCATAAGGGACACCTCTTCCTGTAGTTGTTGGTTCGCACTTACAGTCTACAAGAAAGGTGTCTCTTTTTGTATTCATTTGGATGATTCTGGCTAATCAACACGCGTGATAAATAATATGTATACGGATGAACCAATAGGAGCAGAGTTTAATTATTTTTACATTAAATATACTGCAGAAAACACTTCTGATCAGGATGTTACATTTAGCGGAATCAATGAAATTGTATTGTTTTCAGAAGGTAAACAAGAAAAAATTGAAGTTGCATATGACTGGAAAGACTTTATTGACTATGACGAAGCGCAGGACTCAGATTACTATGGTGCTGTAAGTAAAGCTGGCGAGGTTGGAGTCGTAATTAAAACTGATCCAACAAAGGTAGAGAAAGTTAGAGTTGTAGTCAGCGAATCAATGTCAACTGAGACTTACGAAATACTTTCAGATGCGCAGAATATTGAATTTGAAATAGCAAACTAAGTTATCTTTAACTTATAAAGACTATTGACCAAAGAAATCGTGAATTGTAATGTTCTGATTGAAAAATCGCCTAACAATATTTAAAAAATCCAAAGTACAAATAAAAAAGCCGAGTTTTTAATTCCGGCTTTTTTATTTGAAATTTTGGTTTCTCTATTGCCGTAAACTCCAATTCAAGATTTTCTGCTCATTAGCGTTGAATACTTACTTCCCCTCAACCTTCCCCAACTCATCCAAAAACGCTTTTCGTTTCGGATACATAAACTTCAGCTCTTCGATCAACCTCTTCGCTGCATCAGCACCCAACGCTTGTTGGAAACCGTTGATTTTTTGACACGCACTCCAGTATGCCTTGCGATTAGAAGCAGGTTCAACTAAGCGGTAGATGTAGCTTGTATAGATTTCGTTCACTTCATATGGGTAATCAGCTACTAAATGCGGATGCAAGTGTTCGATCGCAGCGACATCTTTCTCGCAATAGTCCAGCAGTTCAGCGAATCTTTTTTCATCAATCAAAATACCAAGATAAAGCGGACGGCACCGCGGACGCATTTTCATCTCCGCAAGCATCGCTTCCATCTTTTTCGGCCAGTCTTCCACAGCTACTAAACTTCTCAACTTGTCATAATATTCTTGCTCTCCATCCAATGCGAATTGGTAGCTGAGGTCTATCATCCCCGCTTTGTTACCCATGCCTTCATAAGCTCGAAAGCGCAATTTTTTCCAGTCCTGTATCAACCCTGCAGACTTCACATCCAATTGTTCCGACTCGGCACACAACCGGATGACTTTTTCGAATTCACCCGCATCCAGCGCCTGTAGAATCTGTGCTTTACGAATTCCCGAATAGCGATGATGCTTCATACAGAAAGATTCGATCGCTTGCTGATCGCCAGCCTGCTGCAGAATCACGAGCTGGCACATGCGAAACTGCTCTTCAGTATACGAATACGACTGATTTTGCATTTCCCTACTGCCAATCACTTTTTCAATAAAATTATAGAACTTGTCCGCGAAATCGCCCTTTTCATTCCATAGCAGGACTGATTGTAGTAAATCACCCGCAACGTCTATAATGTCTTGTTTCAAATGGAATAAGATGTGTGGATATAGTAGTTCGAGCATGTGATCAACAGTCGACTCATCCAGTTGTTCTGGCCACTCTGCCAGTGTCTTATCAATTTTAGCTAGACTCTCATTAATTGTCGAACTGATATCTGCTCCTGAATCATCCGCCATTTGCATCATTTCACTGCATTCCTCGATGACGATCAAACTGAGGCAGATCATTTTCTCAGCATCTTGCTCTATCTGCAAGCTATCTACATATTCTTGAACTTCTTCTGCCCCTTCAATTGCCTGATTTGCCCGGTCCCATTCGATAAATCCTCTACGACTCGCGCGGTTAGCTGAATTCTGGATAATACGACGTGCCGTTTGTTCGTCCAACCCGCTCGCATTCGAAAATTTCTCTGTTAAGTAAAGATCTACTGCTGGCTGCTTTTTTAACAACTCTTCAAAAATTTCAAGTAGCTCTGCTTTTTTCAACGCCTTTAGTTGCGCCCGCACATCCACGCTTGCCGAACTCTTTTCTTTTTTAGCTTCACAGATTGCGAGACACACGGCCACTTCATGCTTGCAAAGCGAATCCGATTCAAACGGACAGTTACAAGAAGTCGACACGATCGTTTCCTCTCCCGTCAACTTGACGGTTATATCATAATCCCAAGTGCCCTCCACAACCGCATGCCAACGATTCGGCGCGTTTTCCATCAGTTCTTCAACAAAATCTCGCTCAAAATAATCCAAGCCGCGCTTGTAAATCACTGCCGGCACATAGGTCTTCAAATTACGTAAGTTCATGAGAATCCCCCCTGAGTTGATTATAACCTTTGTGGAACTAAGGTTGCAGGTAGTTCTTTTATAAAGAGCGGGATAGTTGACGTTGTGTAACCAGGCGTATTAGAGATGAGTAAAATAAAAAAGCCATACCCGCAATGCAGGTATAGCGGGTGTGGCAATGTAAGGATATAAATTGTCGTGTACTGTTGGAGTCGTTTAGAAATTTTATGTGATTTTATTCAACTTTTAATATAATCGGTGCTTGTATGGCCCACTCACCAACAGATGGCACGCAGAAGTTAAAAAAAGCTCATGGAAGTACTTCCCACAAGCCATTTTTAGATGATTCCTTTTAAAATTTTTTATTCAGAAATTTGTGCATATGGTACACTATCCCTATAATACATACTAAGGCGAAAGGATGATAAGTATGAGTTTAGTGGATATGGTTGAATCTCAAATGATCGCATCTGTAACAAACGAAATGGATTTAGATCATGCACTGAACAGCAAGGCAAATATTGTCTTCTTATTAACTGGAAATTTAATGACGATTTCAAGTTACGTTGATCAACTGCGCGATGCTGGTAAACACGTATTTATTCATTTGGACTTTATCGACGGCCTCTCTAATTCTCGTAATGCCATTGAATACGTTTCTAGTCAATGGAAACCCACAGGAATTATTACGACTAAAAGTCATATGGTTAAAATGGCTAATGAACTTGGTTTAAAAACCATTCAACGAATTTTTCTTTTAGATCATACTGCAATTGCAAAAGGGATTGAAATGGTCAAATCCTGTAAACCCGACGCTGTTGAAATTATGCCTGGCATTATGCCAAAAATCATTGATCAATTATCACATGAGATTGACTTCCCTATCATAGCTGGTGGCCTAATCGATAACATCTCTGAAGTTCACGAAGCTTTAAAAGCTGGTGCACTTGCTGTTTCTTCTGGAAATTCTGAGATGTGGAATTTTGATTTATAAGGTGCAAATGTCTTTCACACTTTCTAATACATAATCAGGTTTAAAAGTCGCTTGTTTCAACATCTCTGGTTTCGTAATTCCCGTCAGGACAAGAACAGATTGGATACCCGCTTCATTTGCCATTCGAATATCTGTTTCTAGACGATCCCCCACCATAAAACAATCTGAAGCTTTCATTTTCAATACACGGTTTAAAATATAGTCGGCCATTAATGAAGATGGTTTCCCTGTTATCAAAGTGACAGGTTCTCCTGTTGCACCTTCCATTGCCCCAATCATTGCACCACAATCTGGAACTTCTCCTTCAATCATAGGACAAGTTCTATCTGGATTTGTTGCAATGATCACTGCTCCATTACGCCATGCCTGAAATGCATCATTTAATTTATTGTAAGTAAACTGACGATCCCAACCTAAAACGACATAAGAAGCGCTGGCAGGAATATCTGCCAGCTTTATTTGTTCCTCTTCCAGTTCCAAAAACAATGGTTTCTCTCCAATTACATAGGCGGTATCGTCTTCCTTCATCTGTGATTTTAGATAATGAGCAGTAATGTAATTTGAATTTATGACTTCATCTAATTTCACTTGAATACCCAGACTGTTTAGTTTAGTGACGTAATCTTCTCTTTTAGCTATCGATTTGTTAGTCAAAAACACAACTTTATCTCCGCGCGCTTTTAAGCTTTTTATCGCTTCAACAACACCTTTGATGACGATATCTTCAACGTAAATTGTTCCATCCAAATCAAATATGAAACCCCTCATGCTATCCACCTCGGCTACTTTATAATTGCTCTTTACGCGTTAACAGACTTGCTACATACTGTAAAATCAACACAATCACAATCATCACAATCGACATTGCCGCAGCCGTATAGAATTCACCGCGCAAAATATTTTGGAAAATCGCTAAACTCATTGGCGCCCATTCAGGTGGAGCTAGCAGGATAGACACACTCGCTTCTTTAATAACCGTGATAAATACAAGAACCGATCCAGCTGCAATACCGGGCAGTAACAGTGGCCCAATAATCGTAATGGCCGCAGTTAATGGAGTAGCTCCCAGGTTTACTGCAGCTTCCTCAATATCTTGCTTGATCGCTCTCATTGATCCCATCGTTGAACGAACCATATACGGCAGCCTTCTAATTGTATAGGCCACGATTAACAAGAAAGCGGTTCCCGTCAGTTGTAATGGAGCGGTATTAAAGGTCTGAATCAAAGCGATACCAAATGCAATACCTGGTACTACTAATGGAATAGATGCCATGAAATCTAGTTTCGAAGAATTTTGACGGACTACAAAGTAGGAAACAAATGTAGCAATAATTACGCTTAAAATTAGCGCTCCTGTTGCCAAGACAATACTATTTGTAATATTGCCCATTGATCCACTAAAAATGGTTCGGTAATGATCCAATGTATATCCATTTGGTAACATTCCTCTTCCCCACGTTGTTGCGATTGATTGCAATGCAACGGACAATATCGCAAAAAGTGGAATTAATACGATTAAAAATGAGTATATAGCAAGCACTCGGCTCAATCCTTTATGCTCTACTAATTTTTGTTGCTTCGGTTTACCTGAAACAGAACCATAATTTTTGCCTTTTGTGAATAAATACTGAAGCCAGAAGAAAAATCCAGCTACAATTACCATCACAACAGTTAAGATGGCAGCACCACCCCAGTTAAAGAAACCAGCAATTTCACGGTATGCTTCAACGACCAATAAGTTTAAATTAGCAGGTGCGAGAATAATAGGCGTTCCAAAATCCGAGAAACTGACTGTAAAAATCAATAATGCACTTGAAATTACTCCTGGAATTGCTAGTGGGAATGTGACAAAAACAAATGTAAACCAACTTTTCGCCCCCAAATTTTGGGAAGCTTCTTCTAAACTAACATCACTAATTTTAAATGCTGCTACTAGTGGCCAAAGTGCGTATGGAAAGAAAAAGAACACCTGCACCATTGCGATTCCAGTCATGGAATACGGATCAATTAACATGCCTTCTCCACCTAATTTATTGTAAATCTCGGTGACCCATCCAGCTCTACCAAACATGATGATAAATGCGTAAGCAGAAATGAATGTCGGTACGATTAGCGGCACAGTACATAGCGCAGAAATCGTCTTTTTAAAAGGCATTTTAGTACGGGCAATTCCGTATGCTAGAGGAATACAAAGAATAATAACAATAATCGTTACGCCAAAAGCCAAAAACAAACTGTTTTTCAATGCATCTGCATATCCTGAATTACTAAAAATTTGTTTGTAATTATCAAGTGAGCTGTTTCCAAGTTTTTCAATTGTGGAACTCATAATAGCTGGATCCGTTATCGAACCTAAAATATTAATGGGCTCTCCTGTAAAACTGACTACGAATACAGAGATTAACGGCAAAATCATAAAAAGACCGAAGAATAGATAGATCAACCACTTAATAACTGTTAATCCACTAAAAGTATTTTTTATCTTTTTCATATTAACAGCACCCTTTCGTGAGCAACTGTCAGTTTTACTTCTTTGCCTTTTTCGTAAATACTCCCACCCGTAGAATAGGTAGTATCGATGACTAATTGGTACGAGCCCACTTGAACGTCATAGCGAACAATCGACCCTAAATATGTAGACATTAGTACAATTCCTTGAATAACATTTGTTTCTGATAACTCGATAATACTTTCTGCTGCTTCTACTTTGATGTGTTCGGGACGAATAATAACATCTACTTCTGGTTTATTCGGTTTTTTAGTCGATTGTAAATCGAAGCCTTCTCCTTGGACTCTGTACAAGCCATTTTCTTCTCCAATTACCGTTCCTTTAAGGATGTTTGAAGTTCCAACAAAATTAGCAATAAAAGGAGTTGCAGGATTACTATAAAGATCTGTAGGAGTTCCAATTTGAATAATATTTCCTGCATCCATTACAGCTACTCTGTCAGCCATACTCATTGCTTCTTCTTGATCATGTGTAACGAATATTGTCGTAATCCCCAATTCTTGTTGGATTCGACGAATCGTATTGCGCATCGAATGACGAAGTTTTTGATCTAAATTCGATAAAGGTTCATCCATCAATAAAACAGCCGGTTCCATTACTAAAGCTCTTGCCAGTGCGACACGTTGTTGTTGTCCACCAGATAACTCACTTGTTAAACGGTGCGCATGTTGATCTAATTCTACATACTTTAGTATCTCCATTACTTTCGCTTCAATATGTTTAGGTGTTTTACCTAGTTTTTTATTCAATAAACGCGCATAAATCCCAACTTGTTTGAAGATATTGCTGCTATTTAGTTGCTTAATATTCAAGCTGTATGCCACATTCTCAAACACATTCATATGTGGAAAAAGTGCATAACTTTGAAAGACCATACCGCAATTTCGTTTGTTTGCAGGAATTTTTTCTACTTCTCGGTCGCCAATACGAATTGTGCCCGAAGTTGGTTGTTCAAATCCCGCAATACAGCGCATCATCGTCGTTTTTCCACACCCCGAAGGGCCAAGAAGGGCGAAAAACTCCCCCTCCTTGATATCCAAATCAATATTTTGTAAAGCTGTAAAACTTCCAAAACTTTTTATCAAGTTATTTACTTTGACAGAACCCATATCCATTCACCCTCTTTTTAATTATTGAAATCTATCTTTCCATTCGTTTCTTACACGGTCGTAGTTTTCGTTGACCCAATCAATATCAAGGTCCACCGCATTCTTTTTAACTTCTTCTAGCGTTAAATCTGTCTTAGATTCTACTTCTGAATTGATCGGAATATGATAAGCATCCGCCATGATTTGTTGAGCTTCTTCACTTAGTAAGTAGTCGATAAATGCTTTTCCGCCTTCTGGATTTGGTCCGCCTTCGATTAACGAAGCTGGGTTAACGAGGACTGGCGTTTTATCTGGAAGAATAAAATCAACGCTTTCGCCTGCATTCTTTTGCTCATATGCCATAAAGTCAAAACCAATTCCAATATGAGCTTCACCCATAGCAACGCCTTTTGTTGGAGCAGAACCTGAGTCAGGCATAGAGTTTGCTTGTTCAGCTAGTTTCTCGAAATATGCCCATCCTTCTTCTTCACCACGTTGCATTAACTGATCCATTACCATTAAAGTAGCTGTCCCTGAAGCTGCTGGGTTTGGAAATTGAATTTTGCCTTTCCATTTTGGATCAAGTAACTCATCCCACGTTTTTGGTGCTTCTTCTTCTGTTACAAGTTCTGTATTATAAGAGAATCCTAATACGAAAACTTCAACGCCAACGTATTTCCCATCACCGTGCTTCATCTTAATACCATCTTCTACTTCGCTCCAGTCAGCCGCAACATCTGGAATATAAGAAGCCAAAATCCCACGATCTACAGCCGCTTCAAAAGGAAGAATTCCTCCACCGCCGTACCAAACATCAGCTTTTGGATTATCTTTTTCTGCTAGCATTTGGTTGACAAGTACGTTTGTTCCAGCGTATTGTACATCAACTGGACTGCCGTTAAGCTCTTCGTATTTAGTAGCCAATTCTTTTGTAAACTCTGGTGTTTCAGGTGAATACAAGGTAATTCGTTCTCCCCCGCCTTCTCCACTATCGCCGCCTCCACCAGCACATCCTGCTAACACACTTGCTGATAACATTAATCCGACCATTAATCCTGAAACCTTCTTCATCCCAATTCCCCCTTATGGTTTAGTTGTTTTGCAGAAAAAAAGATGAACGCTGAACCAAGCCCCTATACTTAGGAACTTGCATTCAGGCGTTCATCTCATCGTCTCTGCCTCGTTATGCAACTAGCTAAAGTATACATTATATTCAGAATATTGCAAGCGCTTACTTGTTTTATTATTACAGATTGTTGATACTTATTCATCTTTTCCACATGTAGCCATTTGGTTGCAACTGCGTTTTATTTTTTCCCTTTCAATACTTCGTTTAAAAGATCAGGATAATTCGTAAACATTCCGGTTACTCCCCAGTCTAATAGTCGTTCCATGTCCTCCTTTGTATTCACTGTATACGGATGAATCAACAAATCATTTTCGCGAACTTTTTCTACATACGCTCTATCGATGCGCTTGAAACTTGGACCAACACCAATGGCATATTCTTTAATCTCAGCAATTTGTTCGTCTGTAATGGTTGCAGGACCCGAGTATGAAAGTAATTGAACCAATGGAACTTTCGGGTTTAATGCATGCATTTTCAATAAGCTTTCTTGGCTAAACGATTGAACCAAAAATTTACTAGATGGCGCATTCTGTCCAATCATTTTATATTTAGTAAGAACGCGCAGCAATTCTTCTTCCATACCTGGGTAAACTTCTGGCGCTTTTGTTTCGATATAATATCTTGCACCGCGACCGAATTCTTGAAAGACTTCTTCAAGAGTTGGCACTTTTAGACCAACATATTCTGCTTTTGCTTGCTCAGGATAAGCTTCGTTAAACCAAGAGCCAGCATCTAATTGCTTAATCTCTGCAAGTGTCATATCTTTTACGTAGCCTGTTCCGTTCGTCGTCCGATCTACTTTTTCATCATGCATAGCAATCAATACACCATCTTTTGTCATTTGTAAATCGATTTCAATATAATCGCCGTGCAGATCTTCTCCCAATTCATAAGAGACCAGTGTATGCTCAGGTGCATATCCGGAAGCTCCTCGATGAGCCACATTTAAAATCTTATTCGGATTCAACAAAGGCGCTTGTAATTTTGCAAAACTTGGCGTTGAACTAAACGTAAACACGGTACTGAGCAATAATAAAATCAATAAGCTATACGAAACCTTTTTCAAAGACTTCATCTCCCTATCTTTTTTTTGACCAATTGCACATTAGATCGACTATCACTAAACATTTTGTTCTCCGTGGCAAGAATAGCAATTTACATACTAAATTTTATGCTAATAAAATTCCTCCTTAAATTCCCAGATTAAAGAAACCATAATGAAAATACTCAAAATTGTCAAACTAATTTTAAATTATTCGACTTCTCAACTGCAAAATATGCTCTACATCCAGTCGACAAATTAGGAGGAATAAATTTTCTAAACAATTTATACAGCTGAATAACATCATTTTTCTTCCCAGGGAACGACACAGTTCTTGATAACTCAACTTCTGAAACATATCCATCAATTCGAGAGTATGACGTATCACTCTATGAAGAAAAACCTTTTACTACGGATTCTGATAGAGATAACTCGGAGAAATAATTTTAATGCGAACTGCCCACCTTTCCTCTTATAGAAAGGTGGGCAGTTTTATTTCATGGATACTGTGCTTTTTGTCATTTTTTCTTGTTACTCGTATGCAAAAGACTGATTTTTGCTACAATGGAGAAAAACCTCAAAGGAGACTTCACATGCTGCAAATCAACAATACCCCACATTACGCTGGCGTTACCGTTGCTGGCGACTACCAGGATCTTGACGAATTATACGAAGCGCTGCACCTAATCGTTGGTGAAGAAGGTGAACTGCCTGCATACGACTCTGTCCGGATTCGGGTGCTTGGTGTCTGTTACGATATCCGTCACGCGATGATGGGCGGCCGCGGTGCAACTGCTGTGCCCAATGGCTTCGATAAAGAACGGGCTCGCTACATGCCAATTATCGGCCCTGACACCAATATCTACCTAACCTTTGAAGTCATGTGGCCGGAATTACTGTTCGTTTCCTTTTCACTCAATGATTTTATTGAACTCTATGAAAAGCGTAGCAACACTCACCCCTGGGACCCGACCATCATTGCCGTCCGTAAATTTCAAGGGGCCGTTGCGCGTTGCTTGCAAGAAACCTTATCCGAATCAAAATATGGCCACCTCAAAAAGTATATCCGCCCTTATATGAACTATACGTACGGCCTTTACCACAACTACGCGACTCAATACGTCGATCACTTGAATATCAAGTTTTTGAAAATGAAGCCAGAAAGACGCCTGGCCAACATCAGCATTATGGCAAAGCGTCTCGGTGAACTGGACCATCTCTATATAAATGCAAGAGTAGGGATTATGGATGCCGCCCGCGACTTGAATGTGCCTGAATCGGAAATCCGATTTAACGAAGAGTATCCGGAAGACTTTGAGTGGTGAGGCGGCTGTCGCTTTATATGACGAAATCTTTTCGAAGATATGCAGTATTGTTTGTGCTGTTCCCAGCAGTCTCCACACATTCCATGTGTCCCGTACAATTCATTGTAGTGTAGGAACCGTTTAGAATGGTTTCTCTCTTTAGGACAGGACATTAACTGACCAGATAGCCAAACAAAAAGAACCTTGAGGTTGTCAAGGTTCTTTTTGCAATTATATATATTAAGCATTTAATTTATATTGCTCTGTCATACATGCTGTTCTCAGTTGTTAGTTCATTCAATTCGGCAATAACAACCTTAGGGGTGGAAGGGTCAAATACTGTAGAAATATAGCTAACTGTAAAAGTATAGGTAGCTTTTATACGGAAGTTTTGATATTCAGGTGAATTTTCTGTGGTCATCCAATAAAGGACATTGCCATCTGTATCCACCAAAGCGACTACGCGGTGTTCGTCATTTTTAAAGCACGACAAAAGCTTAAGATCCCTCGTATATTTCTTCCCTTTTTCAAATCCGTTCACTTCTTTGATCGCAAGCACCATCGAAATACACCTCATTCTATAGTGGTATGCATTTAATACAACAGAACTTATGTTCGGTTACCAGTCAGAAGGTGAAAAAAGTGTGAATATTTCGTATTTTAAAGATCAAAGAGTTAATTTAAACTAACTCCCATACTTTTTCGCATGCTTAATAGTCGACAAAATGAGTAGGCGTGTAAATAAAAAACTGTTTCTGTCACCAGTTCCCTCATCTCCATTCAAGAATCAGTTCCATTACTTCGACCCGGCACTCCAGTTCATCCCCCACTTAAACGCTCTATCCATTTCTTTATGGCCATTAAAGTATTCGACTACTTTTTTTACGCTCATCGTTTCATTGTTCACATTTTCGAGAAGCGCGATCGCACACATTCTCTTGCCTTTTCGGTGTTCATCGAGACGAACCTCAATGTCCGGTCCGCTTTGCTGTTTCATCGTCACAACGCCATCCACTTCTGACCAATTCGCTGCGCCTTCGTAGATGAACGCATAGACAAGAAGTCTTTTGAATTTAGTGATTTTATTGCCATTGATTCGTAGATTTTCGCCGCCTTTTATGGCCCCTGTCCGATCATCCTGGTCCAGTGCAATATATGGTTCGCTACTTAAGTTCCCAAAACCATTTCCGAGAGCCTGAACAGTTCCTTTATAGCCATCTTCCAGTTCAAAGAGGCAGCCTAGATCCAAATCGACAGAAGAGCCTGCGCCTAGGACTGAAGACAAAAATCCTTTGGCTGTTTTCTGATTCCAATTTAAATTGACAAGGATTTCTCCAAGTGGGGCATTCGTTTTGTTTAAATTGATTTTATCTCCGGTCTTTTTCAGCTCTACTTTCGTAAGATTAATCGAAGCGGTTGCTGGCTGTTTTACCGGCTCTGCTTGCGTTGGTGCTTTTTGAAAGAAATCGAGACCCGCCTGAAAGTGATAGCTTTTGCATAGCTCAGCTAGTCCGTCACTAGAACTTTGTCCAATAGCAGCAAACTTCCATTCCCCGTTATGCACATAGATTTCACCCGCAATGACGCCCGTTCCTGTTAAAGAATCTTTTCCTAATTCGTACCTATGTAATTGTTGTCCATTTTCCGCATTATCGATTTGAACGTAAGCGTTTGCCACTTGGCCGAAGTCCTGTTTTTTGGATTCTCCATCATACAAATGGATGGCTAAGACAACTTTTTTAATACCAGAAGAAATCTTCTTTAAATCAATAATGATCTCCTCGTCATCCCCGGCACCTTCACCTGTACGATTATCCTTAGTTAATTGAACTGCACCATCCACACTTTTCAAGTTGTTGTAAAAAACAAGGCCTTCTTTCCCTGCAAGCTCCCCTGCTTCATTGACCAACAATGCAGAAACATCTAAATCAAAGTGGCGACCATGGCTACCAGTATCCCAGCCGAGTCCCACCTTGATTTTTGTCAGTGCAGGATTCGCTTTTGTTAAATCCACCTTTTGTCCTTTTACTAAAACTACCATTAAGATTCCTCCTTTTAGTTACTTAAATCTATTCCCTAATTTTACTATAATACATGTTGAATTTTGTTTACAGAATTTTAAAAAGCAGTTTCTCAGAAACACCACCATCAACAAAATATATACAGCTATTTCCTTATTTAAATTATCCAGTATCATGCATTGTTAAAGTTGTTTTTCCACAGAGGCAAACTTCAATAATGTTATTACCTGCATAGGCAACAAAAAAGAAGCAGGCAATCATGAATTTCCACGATTGCCTGCTTCTTTAATATTTTCAAGCGTCTTAAGATCTTGATATAAGCTTAAGTGCTTTTAGAGAATCATAACTTATTCTCCTGCTGCAGACATTTTATAAACCTTACCACCATCCGTGATGGCAATAAGCGCGCCATCTTCCGTTACAAGAATATCACGGAAACGTTCGCCTTCATCAGTTAATAGACGTTCTTCTCCCACGATGGTGTCTCCTTCAATAACGACACGTGCAATATAGCTCGACACCAACCCACCGATAAACAAGTTGTTCTCCCATTCAGGAATTGCGTCGTTATCATAGAATGAACTACCACTTGGCGCACTTGTTGGATCCCAATAATAGCGTGGTTCCACAAAGCCTTGCGCCTCGTGTTCTGAAACACCCCCATTGATCAATTCACCCGTGTACTCGATACCATAAGAAACAATTGGCCATCCGTAGTTATTCCCCGGTTCAACAATATTCAGTTCATCCCCAGCTTGTGGACCGAATTCAACAATCCATAAGTCTCCTGTTTCAGGGTGGAAGTCTATCCCTTGAATATTACGGTGACCGTAGCTGTAAATACCATCCAATGCGTCTTCATCTTCGATAAATGGATTCGACTCTACGGGTTCTCCGTCTTGTGTAAGGTGAATGACTTTACCTAGATAAGCATCTAAGTCTTGTGCACGTTCGCGAATTGGATCATCTGAACGCTCACCCGTTGTTAAGAATAGGTTGCCATCCTCGTCAAAGATAATACGTCCGCCATAGTGTAAGGTACCTTCATATGCTGGTGTCGCTTGGAAGATCACTTCAAAATCTTCTAGTGAAGCTTCATCTTCTGATAATACACCTTTACCGACAGCAGTTACCGTACCCCCTTCAACATCTTGAGCAAACGTCATAAAGACTAACCTTGTTTCGTCAAAATCAGGTGCAACCGCTACATCAAGTAAACCACCTTGATCTTCGTTATTTACTTCGGGTGTCCCTTCGATTGGATCTGAAACAGTGCCATCTTCAAGGTTTACAATCAAAAGTTCTGCTGCATCTCGTTGCGTCACAAGTAAGCGATTGGGTTCAAACTCTACCATCCCCCAAGATACGCCAAGCCCCTCAACAACCACTTCTGTCTCAATTTCTGTTTCAGTCTTTACTGCAGGTGCTCGTGTTTGTTCTGGAAATGCCGGTTCAAACTCCGTAACTTTTGGTTGAGATTCCGCACTTTCATTAGCACTTTCTTCAGTGCCCTCGTCAACACCTTCTTCTGTTGGAGCATCCGAATCATCAGGGGATTCTTCGTTTGAAGTATCATCATTTCCGCATGCTGCCAAAGTCAATACGAACATCAGCATCGTAAAGAACATTAATTTCGAACATGAAATTTTCGCCATCGTTTTTCCTCCCTTTTTTATATTTTTAAACTGAATCACTATTAAATTCAGTTCATAAAAACCAATTACCAGAAATTGATTAAGAGCTGCATATTATGGTTAAAAACTCCCTTATATATCAACTTTCCCTTAAAACCACTCCAACAAACAGATTTATTTAGCACAAATGAAGTATTTGCATTATCTGGTTGTCGTAACGCAATACTTTTCACTTATATTGATTTCACCTCGCTAAGAATACTGATTTTTTTAGCACGCCATTTCTAGTGAGTGTTCGCTGGATTCGGTACAGTTCTCATAAATTTATAAAAGCTAAAAGGATCAAAAAAACACACCCGTAGTGTTGATGCAGTGGGTGTGAGAATGTATAGGATATAAATTGTCGTGTATTGTAAAAATCGTTTAGAATTCTTTCCCATGGGCGCGATTTAAATTTTTAATAAAACTCAACAATAACCTCATTCACTTCATCACCGCTTAAGAACGACTTCAGAACTTCCTCTGTTCTTTTGTCTGCTTCCGTTAAAAAACCCTGACTGATTTTCATGCTAACTGAACTCCAAAGTTGGTGCACAATTGCTGAATATCAGACTGATAACCGTTTCCGACTGCCGTGAACTTCCAATCTTCGTTGTAACGATAGATTTCCCCAACTATCAGACAAGTCTCCGGACCACCACCATTGGCCAAATCAAACTGGAACATTTCCTCCCCGGTTTCTGCATTCGTCATCCGGATAAAGACATTGTTCACCATGCTGAAATTCTGCTCTCGAGTTAAAGCATCGTAGATCGTTACAATAAACACAATTTTTTCTACTTCGCTTGATACTTTATCCAGTTCCACGAAGACCGTTTCAGTATTGTTTCCTGCAGTACGACTATCCTTCAATAAATTCGTGCTGCCATCTGGCGATTGAGGGTTGTTGTAGAATATAAAAAATTCTTCCTTCGGCACTTTTTGATTTTCATTCAAAAGGAATACATGAACGTCAAGATCGAACTCTGTTCCTTGCTGGCCGCTGACATCCCAGCCCAGTCCGACTTTGAGCTTCGTTAGCGGAGGGTCATCCATAGTTAAGGAGACACGCTCACCTTTTCGTAATGATGGCCTCTTAGTCGGAGGAGGTGTCGTTTCAATTTCCACCAATTTGGTCCCTGGTTCTGCTGATTGAGGGGCTGACACTTCCGGTTCTTTCTCAGTAGGCTTATCTTCTTTCACTTTCGAATCGGCTGGTGTTTCCGGTGCTACTTCTCCAGCCGGCACAGTAGTTGGGCTATCCAATTGTTCTACTCGCTCATTAGACATAATGATGGACTCGTCGATAATGCTCAAATCCAATCTGTTCGCTCCTACCTGCTTGGCAATTGCCGTCGCTTTTTCAATCACTTTCTTTGTAACAGCATGTGGGTAAAAGTCTTTGACAACCAATTTGATGAATTCAGGCGGAAGTTCTTCAAGTGTCTTCTTAAATGAGGTGAGCAGTTTATCCCGGAAGATAATTTCCTCAGTGGCTTCTCGAATGCTGTTTGCTGATATCTTCGTGTAACTGAGTAAATTCAAGAAGTAAAAATCATAATCCGTGAGATTTAAAACATCTAAGGAGTAAAAGGGTTCGATATCCATTAGATTTTCATAGTAGAAGTCCGTAAAAAAGTGATAATTTCGTCCGTCTGTAATGATTCCCAGTTGTACTTCCGGTGTGGAATTATAGTATTTCTGCAGTTGATGGTAATGCCTTTTAATATTAGTATTTAAAGGCTTGGCCTCAATGATGATTTTGAAGTCACCCAAATCCAATGCATAATCCACTTTGTCGTTGTTCCCCCGTAGATTAGCCGGCTTGAACTCATGCTTCAAGACATTCGGATCTGTTATGTCGTATCCGAGTGAAGTGAGGAAGGGAAGAATAAGAAAGTGCTTCGTTGTCTGTTCATTAAAGGTCATGTCTTCATTGGTGAGAATCTTCTTTAAATTATCAATTGATTTTTGTGCAGAAGTATCGAGCATATGCCTCTCTCCTTTAGTTTTACTTGTTCCCGCTTACCATCTTAACTCATTGTAACATTTCTCCGACAGAGGTAATTAATGTAAAGCTGTTTTATATAAACAATCTTAAAGAAAAAAGAGAGGGATTACCAAATAGTCCCTATGTTACAAACAATTCAAACACAATTTATACGAATGAATAGAATCGAAAAACCACATCTGAAATGTTAGTGCATCGAGTGTGGCAATGTATGGATTATAAATTGTTGTATATCGTCAGAATCTTTTAGAATACTTTTTAACACAGGGTCGTGATTTTTAATTACCAGAATTTGATTAAGAGCTGCATATTATGGCTAAAAACTCCCTTATATACCAACTTTCCCTTAAAACCACTCCAACAAACCGATTTATTTAGCATAAATGAAGCATTTGCATTATCTGATTGTCGGATCGCACCGTACAATTCCTACACAACTTATAGAGAGGAATAAAATCAAAAAAACCACACTCGCAATGTTGAAGCAGCGGGTGTGGCATTTTATAGAGTATAAATTGTTGTGTATTGTCGGAATATTTTAGAGTTTTTTCTTTCCCAGGGACGCGTTTTTGCCATGAAATTTAGTTCCTCATATAGGCTTAAACAGTATTATGATCATTCTTCTGCCGTTTTCGCTTAGGGTAATAAATGAAAATCAGCAGTGGAATCAGCACAACAAAAACAATGGCCAGCACCGGAATCAGGAAAATGGCAATCGGTACTGTCGTTGCAGTTACATCTTCCGCAACGGCGACAGCAGGACTGAGCAGCGCGGTTTCGCTTACCCCTTTAACAGCAGTCACCACAGTATGTGATGCCGTGGCAACTCCCCCGCCGCCAATAATGGCGATGCTCCATTCAAGCAGCGGATTCATATCTCCGATGAATGACGCTGTCAGCAGGATACCTGCAAGTGCCGCGATCGGTGTGGCAATAAGTTTCATCATCGACCCGACAGCCGGAATATAATTGACCGCTATTTCAAATACGATTGCCGCTCCGAAAGCAATCAATGCAGGGGTGCTGCCGAGCCAGCTAAATCCTTCTGACACGGTAATCCAGTCTGCCCGTTCAAAAACACCGGTTATAAATAAAGGCGTAAAAATCCGGAATCCAACTGTTGCGCTTAAAGCAAGCCCGATGCATATTGCAAGAATCATCTCCATAAGAAGGTCCACTCCTATCCAAAGACTTTTCACCATTATATAGGAGAAGTTTATTAAGCGCTCGTTAAAATTTCATCTCAGGGAGCGGAACAATTTGCAAACAATTTATACAGATGAATTGTCCCCGGACCTTCCCTGTGTACCGCACAATTTCTACACAATTCATAGAGATGAATAAAATCAAAAAACCACACCTGCAATGTTTAAGCAGCAGGTGTGGAAATGTATAGCATATAAATTGTCGTGTATTGTCAGAATCTTTTAGATTTTTTTACACAGGGGCACATTTTTATTTATTTAATCTCTATACTTAATCTGCATCAATTTTTGTCAATGTTATCTCCACAATAAAAATCCCATTATCATCAACATCTGCTACTTCATCATTGTTAATATAATTGTTTTTTTCAATATAATCCCATCATTAATAAAAGTGTATAGATTATTTCTATCTATTCTTTTTTTAGAAGGATAAGTTAAAGATTTCCCCATTAATTTTTGTCTACTATTATCCAATATATCATGGATGATCATTGACCAAGAGCAATTATAGACGTGTCCTTTCTTTAAATAAGGAGTTCTATTTTGAGCTGTAAATCCGTAAAGCGGAAGTCCTCTTTTTTGCAAAAGCATTTGAACTAATTCTCCACTAAGTCGATCTGTGCACTGTATCACATCTACATTTTTTGCGCCAGATTGCTTTCTAATTGCTACAGCATCTCCTAGCAGCAGGTCTGTTTTTAACGGTTTTGACGTTCTTTTCGCTTCTTTGATCAATAAATACTTTGCTCCTTGATGATGTCCTCTTGCAGGAACGCCAGTATCTATGAAGCTTAGTTTTCTTTCTACGTCTTTTAAATGACCTCCAGTATATTTGTAATGCTCCCAATCATTGTACAACCTGTATTGAGAATCACTTTTTTGAATAATAATATCACTACTAGAATTTGATTGTTTTTTTGCTTGCAGCAAGAGGGCTTGCTGAAATATTTCTCCCTTAAGCTTAGAAGAGTCTTTTTCTTGAACTACAAATAGCAGATCCCCAATTTCACTTCCTTTCTTTACTTTTGGTAGATTTTGAATTCTTAAATAAGGTGTCTGATGACAGAATGAGGTTTGCACACTAACTTTATAACCCTTATTGATTAAAAACGCTCCCCAGAGTTTCATAATTTTATATGCTCCAAATGTTGCAATACTAGCAGTAACACTCACCTCATTGCGTTTTCCCAATCTATGAACTTTTTTACACGCATATGTTAATGCAGTATCGGCATACTTTTCAAGAGTATTCTGTTCATTTTTTGTAAGTTTCATATTTCCTCCTAGAAACGTTTAAGATTTATCATAAAATAAGACTTTGATTCACCAGAAATGACACAATTCATGATACTTCTATTTCCTGCGTAAAACTCCAGGCTCCTGTACCGCAAAACTCTTAATATTTCGTCCCAGGGAGCGGAACAATTTGCAAACAATTTATACAGATGAATAATATGAAAAAGCTGCACCTTCAACATAGAAACAACGGGTGCAGCAATGCATAGATTATAAGTTGCAGTGTATTGTCAAAATCGTTTAGAATCGTTTCTTTCCCAGGGACGCGTTTTTTTACACAAGGGCACGGTTTTTCATTATAGAGACGTGGTTTTCATTGACCTTCTTTTCACTATTCCACGTCGATATTTATTAATCATTTTACTTCTATAAGATTTATACGATCTTTTATGCAAATTATTCCTTTGTTGTTCAATAACTTTATAATGAATATCAAAGTTTCTCTCAAAAGTTGAAGGTGAGACGGCTAAATCATGAATTACCTGAGCTAAGCTCTTAAATAATTTTACTTTCAATTGTAATGTAACTATATTCTCTTTTCTAATCATTCCTGTAGATTTCTTGGAAAATGATTTTAAATCGCTAGTAAAAGCATATGTCCATTGTCCATGAGCAATTTTATTGCGAATTTCTATCGAATTTAATAAATCATCTTCTATCAGATTAATCAGTTCTAAATACCTTATTTTTGGGGTAAAAGAAAGCTTTTTTTGAATTTCTAACTTATTATTTGTTAAATTGATATTATTTGCTTTGCAAACAGAATAATTTAACGCTGTTATCCATTTATCTTTTAGGGTAGAAGCAGATAAAACATCCTCAATTTCTTCTGTAGAAAATACACTCGGCTCATGAGCTAGCTTCGATATTCTCACCTCTGTCCAGCAAGTCGTTAAATAAGAAAATAGCCTAGTATATATTTCTTCATTTTTTTTATTCTCTGTAGAAATATATCTTCTGAGATCGACTTGAATAATCTTAATTCCTTCTTCAATTTGTTTCAAATTCTCACAATGCATTTTATACAATCAAATCACCTCTTATAATTCCCAGTCGTCAAAAGATATAAGGTACATACTATGACTATATCCTTTGACCACTGGGAATCGAACCCAGCTAGACTCCCTTACGGGCGTGTTTCCATTACACCATGATCCTATTCACTATTATATAGGAACTCTTTCATAAACACACTAATTTAATTAATTATTCTAAATTTTATTTATAAACTGAAATTTTACTGAAAGGAATAAACTCAACTACATATCAACACTTCCCTATTTTCAATATATTTCATAAATAATTTACACAGATAAATACTATGAAAAACCCTATACGTATGTTGATGTGACAGGGTGAGTATTGCGGATTAAAAAAGCCACTTGTGCGGAGTATCAGACCAGTGAATGCATAGAAGAGAGCCACCGGAAAAAATTAGAGTGACCCAGTAAAATGAGACAAGGAAAAAGCACCCCCAACGTCGTATGTAGTATAAACGACAAACTGGAGGTGTTTTTCTGTATGGGTTCAAAAAAGCGATTCTATCCGGAGGAAATAAAACTAGAGGTCATTCAGATGAAATTGAGCGGGGACTATACCAATGCCGAAATCATGGAGGTCCACCAAATTAAAAGTGTGACGCAGATTAAGAGGTGGATGCAGTGGTACCGAGAAGGCGAAGTACATCGGCTCGCTCAGTCTATCGGAAAACAATACAGCTTCAATGCGGAGTTGAGTGAAATCGATGAATTGCGGAAAAAAGTACTGTATTACGAAATGAAAGAGGAACTGATGGGAAAGTATCGCGAACTGGAAAGGAGGTGGAACCGGCCCTCTTCCTAGAGTTGGTGGACTTGTTTAAAGCGAAATATTCCATCACGATGATCTGTGAATGCATGGGCGTCCCTCGCTCTACTTATTATCGTTGGTGCCATAAAGAGATTGGGATGACCGAGTTAGAAAAAGAAATTCTCGCCATCTGTGAACAACTGAAATTCCGTATCGGTCACCGAACGGTGAGAGGCCTGTTGAAAAATAACGGCACCAAGTTGAATCGGAAGACGGTGCAGCGGATTATGCAGAAATATAATCTCCAGTGCCGAGTCAAACCAAAGAGAGCGAAGAAAATGGCGGGAGAAAGCAACCTGATCGTCCCTAATTTATTGGAACAGAATTTCAAATCAGACGCCCCCAATCAAAAATGGGTGACGGATATTACGTATCTCCCTTTCGGGGAGAGCATGCTTTACTTATCGACGATTCTAGATTTGTATAATAACGAGATAATTGCCTACAAAGTCAGTGATACACAAAATGCCCAGCTTGTGCTGGATACGCTGGAAATGGCTTGCCAGAAACGGCATACGGCCGGAACCATCCTGCACAGTGATCAAGGCGCCCAGTACACATCGCGCGCATTTCAACTGACGACAAAAGAAAACGGCATTATCACCAGCATGTCCCGCAAAGGAAACTGCTTTGATAACGCCGTCATTGAATCCTTCCACTCCTCGCTAAAGTCGGAAGAATTCTATACCCTGGAAAGGGTACGCCTAACCAATGCCATTGTACAACAAAAAACAGAAGATTACATGTATTATTACAACTACATCCGACCGTTCCAAAAACTAAACTGCCATTCCCCGATTGAGTATCGGACAATGGCAGCCTAGGTGCTTTTTCTAGTGTCTCAAATCACTGGGTCAGTTCAATGCGCAAACGGTGGCTCTTTCTTCCGCAATGGGTGGATTGATTTTACGCATAGCTGGCTCATTCACAGTACAATATTCAATAGGGCATGTCCACGTATAGATTATAGATTTTAATGCATTGTCAAAAATCGTTTAGAATCGTTTCTTTCCCAGGGACGCGATTTAGTTAGATTTTTTACGTTAGTACTTAGTTTCCAATTCGCTTAAGTAATTCTTGGATTTCTTGTCCCTTATTAGATTTAAAAATTAAAGAGTCAAATTCCTTTCTATCTACTCTGTTCTTTATGAATAAGTAATTCAATATACTTTTCATATTTGTACTAGAAGCATTATATTCAGCATCACCTAAAGGACTTAAATTGAGAAATTCTTTTACTTCGATAATAAAGTTTGAATGCTCCACATTAACTTCGTAAAAGTACTTGATTAAGGATAGAACAATTGAGACACCTACATGGAATTTAACCATTCTTTTGTCCGAATCTTTAAAAACACTAGTGGAAAATGGGTACTCAATTTCATTAGCTAATTTTAAAATCATTTGATTGAAACTATTGAGGTTTTCCTTAGTTTCAATCAAATTTTCATCTTGATTCACTTTAAAAAGCTGGGATTTTTCTCTTAAGAAATTTGTAGAGATTTTAACTCCATCTTTTGCAGTCAAATCTGGTCCATATTCTAGAATACTTAATATTATACAAATTTCTTGATGGTTTTTTTGCTTTTCTTTTCTATGTTTTGTTATATTGTAAACATTTGATAATTCATAGTAACACTTACTTTTCTCTTTATTAGCTGAAATAACATTTATATAATTACTAATAAATTGACTAGTATTAGAAAAATAAGTAGCCATAGCTATTTCTTGTGCTTCTAAAGGCTTAGTATTGCGATTATATCTTTTAAAAAGTTCAATTTCTATTTCATCATCCTCAAAAGGATCAAATTCTAATATTGATAAATGACTTCCTAATATCTTTATCTTATCCTTTTTGTCTAGTTCCGAAAACTTTCTATTTACATATCTTTCATCAAAGTTTAAAAGTGTTAAGCCTTTTAATGCAAACTCATCTTTGACGTATCTATAGATTGCGGTTAGTCGATGTTGTCCATCCATAACGTGTCTTACTTGAACTCCCTCTTTACTTGCTCTTACTAGAAATATCTCTGGAATTGGTATTTCTAATAATAATGATTCAATAATTGAACTTTCCTCTTGAGGGGTTGATCTATATTGTCTCTGATAATCTGGACTTAGCACTATACCTTGAAGTACATCTAGTAAATCATCATCGGTAATATTTCCTGGACCAATTTTAATATACTTTTCACCTTTTTCAATAAAACTAATCACATCCTGCACCGAAATTAAAGGACGCTGGGATTTTATTTTGATAGATTGATTCATTTTAGTAGACCTCCATTCACTTTTCTTCATGTGAAAACTTTATAGTCTTTACTAAGTTATCAATATCAGGATAAATGTTTTCAAAAGTAATTCCTAAATTGAATAGCTCAGTTAAAATTAATTTTTTTGCATCTTTTTTTATAATTGCTATTCTAGAATGATTTGTAAGCATGTTTTGTAAGTCATTATTTGGCTCCACTTTCAAAAAGCATCCTTTTTGAAAGTGGATTCTATCATGTGAATTTCCAACTTTCACAAAATACGATTGATCGGCATAGGAAGCTTCTTTTGTATGCTTAAAGTTAGAGTCAGAAAAATCAACTAATTTAATTTCCTCTTTTATCACATTCTGATGATAAGAAACTGCGTCAACAAAATAAACAATTGAATGATTTTTTTCGTATGAATATTCTTCTACTGCAAATAATAAAGAGGTTAAATGTGCTTCTGTAAAATCTAAGTAATTCGTTGGCAACCCATAATGCTGTCCATAAGCCCTTATTTCTTCTGGAACTTTATCTTTAATTGTAGAATCATAGAAAGCTACTTTTTGCTTGAACTGAGATTCATATGAATGTGAATGTACTTTAAATGTGGAACTATGTATTCGATGCAAAGAAGGCTTCAACTCGAAGGAACAATCTTTTTGGCCTCTCGATACGTAATTAGTTGAGTTATCAAAAGCAGAAACATAATCAATATAGTCACTTACATTTCCAATTAATTTAACGTTCTCGATAGGTACACCGAATTTTGTAGCCCATGTATCTTCTACGTTAACATCATCCCATGCTGTTGCTTCTTCGACCAACTTGGTTATTTCACTATCCGCTCCTACTTTAAACTCTAAGGACATTTTTTCATCACTTAAATCAATTGAAAATTCTTCTGGAAGTCCAAGTTGTACCAAAAAGGTCTTATACTTGTTTAACTCATCTCCAACTAATTTCGATGTATTTTCTTCGTCTCTTTTTTCTACAGATAGAATGTTTTTAACTTCAGTTAAAATTTTAAAAAACCTTTCAAATCTCTCTTCTTCTAAATTTAGTTTCAATACCTCATTCTTAATTTCCTGATCAGTAATCGAAATAATATCATGTATATTTTCTATATTTGAAATCAGTTCTTTTATCGATTCTTCTTGACCTTCTATAAATTCCCTTTCATGCTTAGACACATAATCAATAGCTTTATTAATTAATTCTATGCGCACACTAAATTCACCCTTTCAAGAAATAAAGATAACAAAATTTTCAAATGAACATCCCCTGCATAAACCCTTTTTTCTGTTCTTCCAAAGCCAACAACTTCTCTTTTTCCTTTTTAATCTTTTTCTCCATACTCAAAAGATAGTCTGCTATTTTTTCTTGTTCTTTTACTGAAGGAACAGGCACATCTATTATTCTTAGATTAGTTTTTGAGATTCCGAGCACTGATACTCCTGTGCCATATTTTCTAATGAAGGTTGTGTAGCTTTCTGTTTTTGTGAAATACATTAAGAATACTGAATTTATAAGGGCGGACGGTTTAAACCTATGGGTATGTAACCCGGCTACTATCTTTCTATTTTGATTGTCTGTAATAACTATAGATTTCCCTAAATCTTTGTAATCCTCAGAAGCGTCAGCAAATAAAACATCTCCGGTTTCTATTTCTTCTAAAACTCCTTTAACACTAATATTTGGTAGTTCAGTTTTCTGATCTACTATTGAATTAAGTTTAGTATGAATATCCCCGTAATGGATGTGACAGTATTCTCCTTCTCCTTCATTATTTCTAGAAAAAGAGTAACTTCTTTTAAATTCACCAAGTTCCCCTAAAGTTTTAATATACCACTCCCCAAACTTCCCGCCACCTTCATCCCTAAACCGCAACTCCTGAGAAAAAATCTTCTGCATCATGCCTTTTTTAAACTGCTCCAGCTTCTCAATTTTTTCTTGTTGCTTATTTATTTTTCTATCTAACAATGTTAGAAATGAAGCTACTTTCTGTAATTCCTTTTCTGAAGGAAGGTATATTTTTAAGTCTCTAATAAGCCCTAGTCCAATGAACTTTTGAGTTCCTCCAGCTTGATTTAAATGAAATTGTTTTTCTATAGATTTAGAACCTAAGTAATGTAAGATATATTCATTAGATACTTTACTTTCTTTGATTAAAGCAACATTTTTTATAGCAAAATCAGAACTTTGTACTCTAACAGGATTACCTAAGGTTCCTATCATTCCAAATAGAATATCACCAACATCTACTTTAGATCTTTTATTGATTTCCATAAAATCTTTTTCACTAATAAGTGAAACGTTTTCTAAATCTAAATCTCCATTTTTCATAAGATTTTTCGAAGTCACCAAAGGGTATCCAGTAGAATAGTATTTAGGTGAATCATGAGTTCCATCCTTAACTATCGCAATATCTTCTAATATGAATTTGTTCCACTCCCCATCAAACCCACTAAATCTCAACTGAGGTACGTTCACCTAAACCAACCCCCAATTCCTTAAAATACTCTTCAAGTTCCCGGTCAATCTCTTCGATTTCTTTATCGATTTCTTTCAACCTTACTTGTACCACTTCTAGATCCACCGGTTCTTCCTCGACAAACGTATCCACGTAGCGTGGGATATTTAAGTTGTAGTCGTTTTCTTTAATTTCTTCTAAGTTCGCAGCGTATGAGTAACGCTCAATCGTTTCACGGGATTTAAACGTATCGACAATCTTGTCGACGTTTTCGTCTGTTAAATTGTTTTGGTTTTTGCCTTTTTCAAATTCATTAGAAGCATCGATAAAAATAACATCGGCTTCTTCTTTGCGCGTCTTTTTGAAAACTAAGACACATGTTGGAATAGAGGTGCCGAAAAACACGTTAGCTGGCAAGCCAATCACTGCATCTAAATAGTTCTTTTCTTCAATCAGAAATTGACGAATGACACCTTCTGCTCCACTACGGAATAACACACCGTGTGGTAACACAACAGCCATCGTTCCGTTATCGTCCAATTGATGAATCATATGCTGAACAAATGCGAAATCTGCTTTTGATTTTGGCGCCAGACGGCCGTAATCACTAAAACGTTCATCGTCTAAATATTTCGCGTCTGCACTCCAATTGGCCGAGTATGGCGGGTTTGCCACAACGGCTTCAAAACGCATATCGACATGTTTCGGGTTTTCTAAGGTGTCTTCATTTTGAATATCAAAATCGGTATACCGCAAATCATGCAGCAACATGTTCATGCGCGCCAAGTTAAACGTTGTCGTCGTTAATTCTTGACCGTAAAACAAGCGAACATTCGATTCTTTAGCTACACGCAGCATTAATGAACCAGATCCACACGTCGGATCGTAAACGTTCTTTAAGTCTGGCTTTTCATGTGTTACGATTTTTGCTAGTATTTTTGACACTTGTTGCGGCGTATAAAACTCACCCGCTTTTTTTCCAGCGTTTGCCGCAAATTGTGAAATCAAATACTCATAAGCATCGCCCAATACATCAATGTCTACATCGTCGTGTAAGAATGGAATATCGTTAATGCTTAAGATGATTTTCGCGATTAGTTTTGAACGAGATTTTACGTCACGCCCTAATTTTGTCGACGTTAAATCCATGTCATCAAAAAGATGTTCAAAGTCTTGTTGGCTATCCGTTCCTAAAGTCGACTCTTCAATGGCCTTAATCGCTTTATGCAACAGTTCTACATCAAACTTGCCTTGATCGCCTTTTGGAATTTCCGTTACCATCGATGAAAACAAGAATTCTGGTTCGATGACAAAGCCAATTTCCTCGAGCAAAGTTTCGATCAACCCTTCGCGATACTCTTCGTCTTTCCAAGCAACTTCATACGAAATATTGTCTTCTTCTAATAACTTCGCAATCCGCGCCTCTGTCTTTTCTGACAAATACCGATAAAAAATAAGACCAAGTATATAGTTTTTAAAATCATACGCTTCCATTTGGCCGCGCAGGTCATTGGCCATTGTCCATAGTTTCTTATGCAATTCAGCTTGCTGCTGACGTTGTTTTTCTGAAGTTGTCATTGTGATTCTCCTTTGGTGTGGTCTATACGTTCTAACCTTTTACAATTGTGCCCCCGCGACAGACACAATTTGAGGAACAATTGTGTCTGTCACCGTGGCGCGAGGTTTGTTGTGCCCGCTCTTTGCAGGTCTTCTACTATTATATTCTCTCATCAGTTGCTTTGTTAGATTTTACGCACTAAGCACCGGCGCGTCCACGGAGTGGCCAGAGCAATAAGACTGGCGGTTTTTTTCGCCTGGCTTATTGTGGGAGGCATCCCCAAAGCGTCCGAAGCGTTTTATCATCTTCTACTATTATACTCGAGCCTATTTACGATTTGCGCTAACTCGAGCGAATCACACTTAGAAGAAAGAGCGAAAGGCGGCGACTCCAGGGGGGACAGCACGCGCTGAAGACCCTGGACTGAGCAGAGCGAGGGAAGCGGCTGAAGCCGTGCCCCCGGAAAGCGTCCGCCTGCAGCGATTTCTTCCAAGCTACGAATACTTCCTCACATTATCATAGATAAAATCCTTTAACGCCTGAACACGTTTCCGCTTTTCTTTAAATGGCGCTTTGATCGCGTCATTGATTTCTTGGTCAGGGGATACGCCCGTATACTCATACTCTTTCATAAAATACTCGAGCCGGTCTTCTGCCACTTGCACCTTCTCAGACATCGCTTGGATTTCACGTTTGCGACGCTCGTTTTCAAAGTCGTGGTATTTCTGATCAATCGAGTCTTTATTCGTAAGCGTTGGCGCGACGCCTTGCAGAAATTCCAACAATAGATCTCGTTTCAAGCGCATTTCATCGCTTGAAGCTTCGTTCACTTCTTTAATCGCACGACGCACCGCTGCGTCACGCTCGTTTTTATTTTCAAAATTCGTATTACGAAGTAGCTCAAGAATGTAATCGACATTGATTTTATCCGTCTGCATCAATTCGATTTCAAAATCGATGTCGTTGATGACGGACACTTTATCTTTGGCGTTTTTATCGTTTTCATAAAGAAGTAAGTATTTGCTTCTAAAGTCTTTATAGGTTTGTTCACTAATGCCCATGTCCGGTTGGTTAAAGTCATATTCCACAAATGTTTTTAACTTTGTGAGGATGCGCGTTAAGTCACGAAATGAGATAACAAACTCTTTTTGCTTAGTTTCGCCTTCTAAGTCGTCGACCGCTTCTGGTGAAACCGCAATGTCGAGAAGTACATCCAATTGGTCTTTAAAGTCTGCCAAGTATTGATCGTAAGGCTTCATGAGAACCGTTTCTGTATCTCCGGTTTGAGAAAACAATCGAACAGCCGTATCTGTTTCTTCTTTTAAATTGCGGTAGCACACAATATTGCCGTATTGTTTTTTCGGTCCTTCGACACGATTCGTCCGTGAATACGCTTGGATTAAGCCGTGGTGCTTTAACGGCCGGTCCACGTATAAGGTACTCAAGGTTTTGGCGTCAAAGCCTGTTAAAAACATATCAACGACAATCAGCAAATCGATTTGTGCAGATTTCACTTTTTTCGAAACATCCGCAAAATAAGAAGAGAAGTTTTCCGTCGTGTGATTGCTGCCAAATTCTTGATTGAAATCTTCCATAATGCGTTCGAGCGAATGACGCGAATGTTCTTCGCCTTCCACACTTTCTTCGTTTGTCCCGAAACTAAAAATCGACGTAATTTTCATGCTGGAATCGATTTTCTTAAACGCATCGTAATACTTGATCGCAGCTGGAATGCTTTCAGCTGTCAGTAAGCCGGTGTATTTCTTATTATGTGTTTTATTGGAATGAATGCTTGTAATGTGACGCGTGATCATGTCAATGCGTGTATCTGCTAGCCACAATTCTTGTTGGTCAATGCCGGGCACTTTGGTGACGTCATCGATGCCGTCTTTGCCTTTCATAGTGCTAATGTATTCGACTGAAAAGCCGAGCACGTTGCCATCATGAATGGCATCTTTAATCAAGTACGTATGCAAACAGTCTTGAAATAAATCCGACGTGGTGCGGCCGTCTTGTGATTTGTTGTCGACAAAACGTGGGGTGCCGGTAAACCCGATGTATTGTGCACGTTTGAAATGGCGTTTGATCAGTAAGTTCATCTCACCGAATTGCGAACGATGGCATTCATCAATAACAAAAACGACTTTTTCATTTTCGTATAGTTTCATGACTTCGCGGTACCGTTCCGTTTTAACGGCGTGTGCCATTTTTTGAATCGTTGTGATGATTCGTTTCCGGTTCGGATCTTTTAACTGCTTGACCAACACTCCGGTTTTGGTTGTTCGGTCGACAGAGTCTTTTTCGAATTTATTAAACTCTTCCATCGTTTGTGAATCCAAGTCTTTTCGGTCAACGAGAAAAATGACTTTCTTGATGTCTTCTTGCTGCGCTAAAAGCTCACTAGCTTTAAAGGAAGTTAAAGTTTTCCCGCTGCCGGTCGTGTGCCACACATAACCGTTTTCTTCTTTTTCGATGGTTTGATGCAGAATGCGTTCAACCGCATAAATTTGATACGGGCGCATGACCATCAAGTGTTTGTCGGTTTCGTTAATGATCATGTATTTGGACAAAACATTTTGCAACATAACGGGGTTTAAGAAAGAAGCAGTAAATGCATCTAGTTTTGTGATGCGTTTATTGGCATCGTCCGACCAGAAAAACATCAAACTCTTCATCGGCTCCCGGTCTGAGTTGGCAAAATACTTCGTGTCGACGCCGTTTGACACCACAAAAACTTGCAGAAAGTTAAACAAACCACCGTAAGAATCTTTACGGTAGCGCATAATTTGGTTAAAGCCTTCAGCAAAATGAAGACCTCTCCGTTTTAATTCAATTTGAACAAGTGGCAAGCCGTTGATCAGTAAGGTCACATCATAGCGATTGGTGTAACGTCCCACCACAGTGGTTTGATGCGTCACTTGGAGAAAGTTGTTTTGATAGTTTTGCGTATCGAATAATTTCAAGTAAAGGATGCTGTCGTCATCGCGCGAAATGATTTCCTTATCGCGCAAAATTTTAGCCGACTCAAACACGCTCTTGCCTTCAATTTTCAACAGCAATCGCTCAAACTCTTTATCAGACAAAACTTGTCCATCTAGGTTTTCTTCATTCAGCTTATTGATTTGTGTGCGGAAGTTGTCTTGCAATGCTTGGACAGAAGGAATGGAAACTCGTTCAAATCCTTGTCTCACGAGTTGCTCGATCATCTCGTTTTCCAGCTGCGCTTCCGACTGTGTTCTTGCTTGATGTACCATATGATATCCCCCTCTTATGGTAGTCATTCTATTTAGATAATTTTACCACAAATGTGAGCGAATTAAGCTAGTAGATGTTACGTTATTGTTTTT
Source organism: Planococcus faecalis (assembly GCF_002009235.1). NCBI lineage: Bacteria > Bacillati > Bacillota > Bacilli > Caryophanales > Caryophanaceae > Planococcus > Planococcus faecalis. The sequence continues at coordinate 687,465 of NZ_CP019401.1, read as the reverse complement.
TTGTATCGCCGATTGTAAAATTAAGCTAGACAACTAAAAAAGTCATTCATGGTACACTCTACATGTATTTTCCGACCAAAGAAAAACAGAGGAGTGACCACGAATGACCTACACCCATCTTACCACGGATGAACTGGTGATGATAGAATCCTATCACCGCCAAAACATACCCGTGGCGATTATCGCAAATCAAATGAAACGTTCCAGGCAGCCAATTTACAAGGTCATCAATTTCCTGAAATTGGGACATACAGCCCTCGACTTTTACACACAATACAAGAAAAACAAGAAACGCTGCGGACGCCAAAAAATCGTTTTGCCGAAGAAACAAATGACCTATATTCAAGACAAGGTGGCGCAGGGCTGGACGCCTGATGTCATTGTGGGACGCGCCGAGACAGCGATCGACTGTTCCGTGCGCACCATCTACCGCATGTTCAAAAATCGGGTCTTTGATGTTGCCACACTGCCGATGAAAGGCAAACGGAAACCCAATGGTCACGAGGAACGCCGCGGAAAACAGGCGTTCAAACGGCATATTTCCGACCGGGAAAACGATTATCCTTCGTTCAAAGAAGAGTTCGGGCACATCGAGGGCGACACCATTGTGGGCGTCCGCCACAAAAGTGCAGTGATCACACTGGTAGAACGGCTGACGAAAGTCATCATCGCCATCAAGCCTGCAGGACGCAAGGCGTGCGATATCGAAACCGCTTTGAACCAGTGGTTTCAAGGAATCCCAAAAAATCTGTTCAAATCCATCACGTTTGATTGTGGGAAGGAATTCTCCAATTGGAAATCGCTGTGCAACCAGCACGACGTCTCGATTTACTTTGCGGATCCCGGCACGCCATCCCAGCGCGCCTTGAATGAAAACTCCAACGGCCTCTTGCGAAAAGACGGCCTGCCAAAGGAAATGGACTTCAACCAGGTAGACCAAACGTTCATTTCCTCAGTGGCTGACAAACGGAATAACATCCCACGGAAGTCGCTGGATTATCGCACACCCTTGGAGGCATTTTTGAGTCACCTGAATGGAATGGGTCTGTCTAGCTTAAATTGACAAACGGAATATAAAAAAAGGCGGACCCTGGTGGATTCGCCTTTTCTGTCAATGCTTTTAAAGATTTTGCTGTTTCATATGATTACAACTGGACCTGCTACTAAAATCATATTTCTAATTAGGTTTAGGATATTAAAGTGTAGAGCTTGTTGGTCGCTAAGCATTTAAAATAGATACTGATTGGACATCCACAGGACTTCATATTTTTAAGCAGAATCAGTCAATATCTACTACGAAACCATCATTTTCATTATATGGATAGGCATCTTTAAACCAAGCTTTCAATTGTTGATGCGCTTTCACTTTACTTTCTTCGCTCACGGAATTTATGACTTTTCCTACCGCAGCTATGATAATAGCAATATCATCTACAAAGCCGACTACCGGTATAAAATCAGGTATTAAGTCAACCGGTAAGATCAGATATCCTAATGCGCCCAAAATAATCATTCGGTCTTTGTTAGGGAGAGTTGGATCTTTCAATGTATAGAACAATACGACAGCAGCGTGAAGTGCTTTAAAGCCAATACTAGTACCGAATTTCTTTGCTTTCTCTAAAAATTTCCTGTCCGAATAATACTTACTTTTTCCTTTAATTGCTTCTTGAAATTCATCGTTGGTAAATTCTTCGTTTTTCACTACGCTTCCCCCTTATTAATCAATAATTATAATAGAAATCATTCGTTTTTTCTGAGAGACGCGATTTATCGCATCGTTCCCTCGTTATTCTCAAGCTGTATAATCGCTTTGTTAAGTCTATCCCTATTCTCTTTAGTAGACATCAAATGAGCTATTTCACAATAGGAATTCAATTCACCTTCAGAGATTAATACAGCATTTTTACCTGACTTTAGCGTAATGATAACTTCTGTGTTAGCTTCTGTAACATCTTCTAAAACACTAAAAAGATTTTTTCTAAGATTAGTTGGAGTTATTGCAGTAATTGGTGACATGTTTATCATCTCCTTAATATACATCATAGCGCACGTGGAAAATTAAGTAAAATTGTGTAACTCTTATTTAGAGGAGTTCACTCATCAAAGTGCAGAAAACCAAGGTTGATGTTGAAACACATAGATATGCATTTTGCGTATAGATTTAATATACTGCTTGGAAGTTTTTTGTTAAAAATGGATAAATTTTAATTCACTCTTCTTTTATTACCTCATTCCATTTACACTTTAAGTAAAGGAGTGAATGGAATGGCTATTAGATTTAGAAAGAGTTTTAAAGTGGCACCTGGAATGCGTGTTAATGTATCCAGCAGGGGAGTTGGTGCAAGTGTAGGTGGTAAAGGACTTCGCTATTCTGTAAATTCGCGCGGGCAACGCAGAACTACTATGAGCATTCCCGGTACAGGACTTTCTTCGACTAGCTACAACTCAAGTAGATCTTACAAAAGTGCTGCTCAACAAAATAAACAGGCTCTTGCAAGACAACAAAAAGAAATTGCTAAGCAAGAAGAATTGGAGAGAGCTCGATACGAAGTACAAGTTTTTGAAAATAAGATTGATTTAATTCATTCGATTCATAAAGAATGCGATGATCATTTCGATTGGTTTGAGATCAGTCGTTCAAAGCATCCGCACCATACGAAAGAAATTGGGTTGCACGAGATGGAAGCACAAGAAAAGTTAAATTCATTCAAACCTACTTTGATGCAAAAAATGCTAAAAACTGTTGAGAAGGAAGAATTAAAGCTACGTAATGAAGTTGTTTTAGCAAGAGAACAAGATAGTGAAGAATTTAAAGAGCTTATTCGTACTACTCGTTTAGCAAATAGAATTTTACAACAAGATACAGATGCTTACTTGCAAGTTATTGAAGAGCTTTCACCTTTAGATGATTTATTGGAATTTGGCAGCGGTTTTGAATTTATTATTGAAGACCCTAAAACACTTGAAGTTGAATTTAATGTACATTCCAAAGATATTGTTCCTAGTGAACAAAAATCTCTAACGAAAACTGGCAAGCTATCGGTAAAAGAAATGCCTAAGTCTCGCTATTACGATATTACTCAAGACTACGTTTGCAGTTGTTCAATTCGTATTGCTCGCGATATGTTCGCAATTTTACCCTTTGATACTGTTATTATTCATGCGATGGATGATATTCTAGACACTTCAACCGGTAGGAACGAAACTCTCCCTATTCTCTCGGTTCGCTTTGATAAAGCTACATTGAATAATCTTAATTTCGAAGCCATTGATTGCTCAGATTCTATGGTTAACTTTCAGCACAACATGAAGTTTAAGAAGACACAAGGTTTTTCACCTATCGAGAAAGTTCAAGTGTCCCATTAATCTTAGAAATTTTTAGTATTTCACAAAAACCAAGAGACGGTTTACCTACTCGGTGAACTACCTCTTGGTTTTGTTCTTTACAACATCCTCTGAATTGTTCTCTCAGATAGTGGAACAATCAAATTTCTATGTAACCTTACTTCTCCTGTGTCCGTCTACCTAACGAGAGGTGAATACGATGAAAACAAGTAGTCTCAGCATCTTACTGACATGTCTTTTACTATTTAGTGGGTGTTCTCCTACCAATCCTACTATTACAGAAAATGAAGCTGCAGCACTTGTCGAGCAACTCCACACAAATTCAATTGGCACAGTGGATATTCTTTCAGTCGGCTATGAAAGCAGACAAACTAAGCATCATCAAGAATCCGTAAGAGATTTTAGATGATGCTTAGTTAATTTATATTCAATACCCATGGGCTAGACGGATATATATAATAGGACTCTACTTACACCGCTTTTCTCGCTCACTCCCCCAGACCCTCCACACGCTCAAAAAACTCCTGAATCAACTCCATTGACCGCATCACGAGCGGCGGCAAATACCGACTTGTGTCAAAAGCCAAGTAAACGGTGCGTGGTGCGATGGGGTCTTTTAACGGCTTGATCGCATAGCGGGAAGTGGCAGAAACTTTTAAATAATTTTCCGGAACGAACGTAACGCCTAGCCCTTCTTCGACAAAACTGCAGGCGGTTTCAAAGCGCTCGACTTCGAATTGGATGTTGGGTTTTGTACCCGCTTGCCGGAACGCATTCAGAATATCCACGCGTGTTTGGAAGCCTTCTTTGAAGATGATAAAGGCTTCGCCGTTTAAATCGGTGATGCTAATCTGTGGCTGTGCTTCTAGCGGATGTCCCGATGGCAACAGCACGACAAATTTCTCCCGGTAGATCGGCAAGGTTTTTACTTCCCTTTTTGAAATCAGCTGATTGGTGATGGCAAAATGGATATCGAATTTGTTTAATGCGCGGTTGATGTCTTCTAGCCCTAGTACTTCAATAATTTCGATGTGAACTTCTGGAAACTCTTGTTTGATGCTTTTTAATACTTTCGGAATCCAGAACTTGGCGGACTCGATCATGCCGATTGACAGCTCCATCGGTCCTTGTGCTTTTAGCCGCTTCAACTCTTTTTCGACGTATTCAAAATGCGTCACCAGTTTTTTAGCTTCTTCGTATAAAATTTGCCCTTCTTTCGTCAAGGCAATTTCCCGCATGCTGCGGTCTAGTAAGATCAGCCCCATGTCCGTTTCCAATTTTTTAATGGCAATACTGAGTGATGGCTGTGCGATGTGTAGATTTGCTGCAGCTTTCGTAAATGTTGAGCTTTCTGCAATGGCGATAAAATACCGAAGCAAGCGTATGTCCATTGTGCCTCCCCCTTTCTATAGTTAAAAACTATGAAAATATAGATTATTGATATTAGTAATTATAGAGTAATGTCCTTACAATATGAATACCGTTATTTCTGAAATAATAATCTTTTTCATAAAGGAGTGCCCATATGTATAAATTACCTACTAGCGAACACTGGCAAGGACGGATTGATAGCAACACGGACCCAGACAGCTTTCGTTTTCACCAAGCTGTTCAAACACAAGCATTAACTAGCTTGTCGGCTGAACCAGAGGCTTTTGCGATTGTTGGTTTTGAATGCGAAGAAGGGGTTCGACGCAATAAAGGACGTCTCGGCGCTGCCGCAGCACCCGATCAAATTCGCAGCAAGCTTGCGAGTCTTCCGTATAATTTTGATAGTTGCCAAAAAACCTTTGACGTCGGCAATGTTGTTTGTGAAGGCCAAGCGTTAGAACACGCCCAACAAGAATTAGGAACTGCCATTTGTAAGCTTCTCGAACAAGCAGCTACGCCAATTATTCTCGGTGGTGGACACGAAACCTTGTATGGCCATTATTTAGGAGTTCGAGAATTTGCGGGAAAAGATGCTAAAATTGGATTGATTAATATTGATGCGCATTTTGATCTTCGCCAAGCGGAACACCCCTCGTCTGGCACGATGTTTCGGCAAATTCTTGAAAGCGATACCAATGCCGGTTACTTATGTCTCGGCGTGCAAACTTTTGGCAATACCCCTGCTTTGTTTAAAACGGCTGAGCTACTAGGTTGCAAATACATGATGGCGGACGAACTGACCTTGTCTGATATGCCGAATGCGGCTAAGGCAATTGATGAATTTTGTGCGCAATACGATGTCGTGCTGGCAACGCTTTGTACAGACTCGATCAATGCAGCTGCTGCACCTGGTGTCAGTGCTCCTTCCCCACTCGGTTTAGATCCGTTAATGGTTTGCAAACTGCTTCGGTACATCATGTCGAAGAAAAACGTGAAAAGCTTTGATATTTCGGAAGTTAATCCGTCATTAGATGAACAACAACGAACGGTGAAACTTGCCGCTTACTTAGTAGCTGAAGTGATGGACGGCTTTACGATGAAGCATAGAGAAGAGGAGTGAGACGATGACTTTAGAACTCAACCAAGTAACGACAATTTTTCTAGCAATCGCGGTATTTGTAATCGGCTCTTATTTGAATTCAAAAATTAAAATTTTGGATAAATACTGCATTCCTGCGCCAGTCGTCGGTGGATTGTTGCTGGCGTTTATCTTAACCACTTTGAGAGGCTTTGACGTTGTCAATGTCACACTCGACACCTCTCTTCAAAGTTTGTTCATGTTGGTGTTCTTCACAACAGTGGGACTCGGCGCGAGCTTTGGTCTTATCAAAATTGGTGGCCGGTTGCTCGTAATTTATTGGCTAGCTTGTGGATTTCTTGCACTTGTTCAAAGTGCGATCGGTATTTCGCTCGCTTCTTTGTTAAACTTGGATCCATTAATCGGTGTCATGATGGGTGCTGTGTCCATGGAAGGTGGCCACGGAGCCGCTACGGCATTCGGAACCACGATTGAAGCAATGGGTGTTGAAGGTGCCTTATCTATCGGTTTAGCTGCAGCAACTGCAGGACTCGTCGCGGGTGGGTTGATTGGTGGGCCGATCGTTAAATACTTGATCAATAAAAACAACCTCAAATCCGATGAAGAGCTGGAGTTGGCAGATTCCAAATCGACAAGTTCTTTCTCACACGTTGCCGCACCGATTACGTCTCGCGTCTTTATGATGCAATTGTTCGTCCTTGGTTTCTGTATGGCAGTCGGCTCGTACCTCGGTGAATGGTTTACCGGTGTGACAGACTTTGCTTTACCGAACTACGTCAGCGCGATGTTTGTTGCTGTGATCGTCCGAAACGTCTTAGACAAATTCAACGACTCAATCATTGAAATGAAAACCATCGGCATTATCGGGGACATTACGTTGAGTATTTTCTTGTCGATGGCGTTGATGAGCATCAAGCTATGGGAAATCGCTGATCTTGCGCTTCCGTTGTTCTTGATCATCTTCGTTCAAGTCGCATTTATCGCTTTGTTTGGTACGTTTGTCTTGTTCCGTCTACTCGGCAAAAACTACGACGCTGCCGTGATGGTCGGTGGTTTCACGGGTCACGGTCTCGGTGCTACACCAAACGCCATGGCCAATATGGACGCCATCACTTCAAGATACGGACATTCACAAAAAGCGTACTTGGTTGTTCCGATTGTCGGTGCGTTCTTGATTGACGTGTTTGCGATGCCGATTATTTTGACGACGATTAATATGTTTAGTTAGGTTGATACAAATACCCTGTACGATTGCTTGTGTAAAAACCCCACGAGTCTGTTGCGTAATCCGCTTCAGATTCATGGGGTTTTTTACTTACCGTTTTATTTGAGAAAATGTATACGTTGTTTCAGATTTGAACTCCTCGTCTGCGCGTAATATGGAAGAAGGAAAATGCGCGTGACGCGCCGAATCTGGTGGACCTTGTGTTTCAAAGCACATACCGAGCTGGTTTTGTGCTGCTGTCCCCCTGATTGTGTAAGGGCCTCCGATATGATTGCCGGTATAAAACACCACTGCCGGTTCAGTTGTTTCGATCATTAATGTACGACCACTTTCTGGATCTGTTAGTTGGACGGCGGGTTGTTTTGCGCGATTCAATAAAAACGGATGATCGTATCCGTTTCCTGCTAGTTTGGTTTGTGGGTGTTCAGCGGTTGTCGCTTGTCTGATGGTTTTGCCGTGACGAAAATCGAATAACGGATCTTCTGTTACCGAAACCAAATTGCCAGTCGGTAGTAATTCTTCGTCAACGTCTAAATAATAGTCACTGGCCATTGTCAGTTCATGGTCCAACACGGTCTTTTTGAGATTGCCGCTCAGATTAAAATACGAATGATTGGTCACGTTCAACAATGTCGTTTTATCGGAAGTTGCTCGGTAGGAAATAACCAACTGGTTACGGTCATTATTGATGCAATAGCGAACCGTCATGGACACGTTTCCTGGAAAACCTTCTTCACCGTCTGGGCTGACATAGGTAAATTCAACAATAGCTTCTTGGTCAGTTGTGATGACACTAGACTCCCACAGTACTGCATGTAAGCCTTCCGAACCTCCGTGCAAATGATGACCATTGGCATTTTGGGCGACTTGGTAAGACGTTCCATCCAGTGTAAACTCGCCGTCTTTTATCCGACCAGCAAAGCGACCCACCAATGCACCGAAAAAATGAGGATTGCTGTCATACTCTTCAAACGTATCAAAGCCTAGTACGACATTTTCAAATTTGCCGTTGCGGTCTGGTGTGATGATTTCCGTAATGACACAACCATAATCGATACAAGACACTTGAAAACCTCTATCGTTTTTTAAGGTATACAACGTGACCGGTTGATTGTTTTTATGACCAAACAGCTTTTGATTAATCTCCACGTTCTGTTCATCCTCTCTTTTATGTTAGTTCAAAAACGTCCACTAACAGTAAAGTGACGGCGCCGATTACTGTCGCATCGTCTCCTAGTTTGGAGATTTCTACTAGCGTCGCACTCGCTGCAGGCGTCAAGGCTGATGCTTGGATGGTTTGACGAACTTCCGGCAAGATAAATTGCTGTGCTTTGGACACGCCGCCACCTAAGACAATTTTCTCCGGATTGACGATATGGATGAGGTTTGTTAATCCCACGCCGAGCGCTTTTCCTGCTGCCTTGAAGTTGGCAATAGACGACTCGTCGCCCGCGACAGCTTGTTCAAATACTTGTTCAGCTGTAAGATTCTGTCCTGTTGCTTTTCTAGCAATCGCTGGTCCGCTGACAAATGTTTGCAAGCAGCCTTGGTTGCCGCATTCACAAATCTCGCCGTGTAAATCAATGGTCATGTGGCCAACTTCTCCGGCAATGTCGGTGGCTCCGTGGTACAGTTTGCCGTCAATAATGACCCCGGCACCAACACCACTTCCGATGTTCACCGCTAGCATGCTCGCTAGTTCGCCGTGATTGCCAAACCAATATTCACCCAATGCCATCGCTCGCGCATCGTTTTCCACTTTGACTTCTAAGCCGAATTCTTTTTCCAGCTGTTCTTTAATCGGGATATTAGCTAACCCTAAGTTGGGTGCATACAAAGACGTTCCCGTCGCTCTGTCCACCACGCCGTGCATAGCTACGCCAATGCCAATCACTTGATCTGTGGAATCCAGACAGCTTGCAATACAGCTTTTCAAGGCCGCGATAAATTGGTCGTTGTCCATCGGCAGCTGCAATTTCGTTTTAGATCTTTTCAATACTTTACCGGCAAGATTTGCTCTGATGCATTCAATGCTTTCCGGTCCGGCATCCACACCAATAATGGTAAATGCCTCGTTATTGATCACCAACATCGTTGGTTTTCGTCCACCGAGTGACTCGCCCAACTCCTGTTCTTCAACGATACTTTGTTCGAGCAATTCTTTTACATTGCTGCTAACTGTCGGCGGCGTTAAATTGGTGTCGCGTGCAATTTGTGCTCTCGATATCGGTCCATCTTTTCTGATTTTGTTGAGGATGATCGATTTGTTCATTGATTTCATCCATTTAAAGGTGCCTTGACGCATCTGTTTCTCCTCCGTTTTTTCGTATTGTTAACCACTTTTTTTATGTGCAGTTTCGTTATTGTATAGTTTACCAAAATCCTCTATACTTATGTTAATTAAATTAATTTACAAAGTATTGGAGGAATTAGATGAACCGCAGAGAGTTGTCCCAAACATTCAATGAAATTTTTAAAACCGAAGAACTTCCCCGTTTCTTTTTTGCGCCTGGGCGCATCAATTTGATTGGTGAACATACGGATTACAACGGTGGTCATGTGTTTCCGGCCGCTATTTCCTTTGGCACTTACGCCGTTGCTCGGCCGCGTACCGATCAACAACTGCGGTTTTATTCGATCAATTTTCCAGAGCAAGGAATTATTGAATGTGACCTTGCCGACTTGTCTTATCACGCAAATCATGACTGGGCGAACTTTCCAAAAGGCATGATCGAGTTTTTTATTCGCAGCGGTTTTTCGATTCCTACAGGCATGGACATTCTTTTTTACGGCGATATTCCAAATGGCGCAGGCTTGTCTTCTTCGGCTTCTATTGAGATGGCGACAGGGGTTGTGCTGGAAGGGTTATTCGATTTGGACATCGATCGATTGCTGATGATTCAACTTGGTCAAAAAGTTGAAAACCAGTATATTGGCGTCAATAGTGGCATTATGGATCAGTTTGCGATTGGCAAAGGAAAAAAGAATTTTGCCCTGTTACTGGATTGCCAAACTTTGCAGTTTACTTACGCACCGGTCGATTTGGAAGATCACGACATTGTCATTATCAACTCCAACAAACAACGGACGTTGGCTGGTTCTAAATACAATGAGCGCCGGGCGCAATGTGAAAAGGCATTAGCTGATTTGCGCACCAAACTGGATATCGATAGCTTAGGCGAACTTTCTTCCGAGACCTTTGAACAACACAAACAGTTGATCAAAGACGACATTAACCGCAAACGAGCCAAGCATGCTGTTTATGAAAACGAACGAACTTTGCTGGCACTTGAGGAACTTAAACGGGGGAATATTCGGGCTTTTGGTCAATTGATGAACGCCTCTCACAGTTCACTTCGCGATGATTATGAAGTGACGGGTGCTGAGTTGGATCACATTGCTGAAACAGCTTGGAGTTTACCCGGTGTCATTGGGGCACGAATGACGGGAGCTGGATTTGGCGGCTGTGCCATTGCCCTTGTTGAGCGTGCACAAATCGAGCCGTTTAAAAATCGACTGACAGAGAGTTATACCGCAAAATTCGGGTTCTCCCCTTCTTTTTACGAAGCAAAGATCTCGGATGGTGCTAAAGAATTAACAGAAGATTTTTGACCAGTGACCCCTTGGAAACACTAGAAACTACCACGCATCTAAAAAAGGAAGTGTATTTATGGTCTATCAACAACTCGCAGGGCTTATTCAACAAGCGCTTCAAGTAAAGCTAATCGAACAAGAAGATATCGACTATTCACGCAACCAAGCAATGGACTTACTCGGACTCAAGTCTTTTCCAGAAAGCATTGAAAACCCTTTTGAAGATACCATTCCAAACTTATTGGAGCAGCTTGTTTCGTACGCTGTCGAACAAGGCGTGATTGCAGATGTTTTTGACGATAAGGAAATGCTGTCGGCTAACATGATGAATTGCTTTGTCGCACGACCTTCTGCTATTAATGCTTTGTTTAACGAAAAATACGCGGAATCCCCCATTGTTGCAACCGACTACTTTTACGAGTTAAGTAAAAACAGCAACTACATCCAAATGAACCGGATCCGCAAAAACATTTCCTATCAAACAGACACGCCATACGGAAAAATGGATATTACCATTAACTTATCAAAACCTGAAAAAGATCCTGAGCAAATTAGAAGAGAGCGCGAAAACAAACAAACGCTCCGTTACCCGAAATGTTTGTTGTGCAAAGAAAACGAAGGCTACGCAGGGCGCACTGGCTACCCAGCGCGGGCCAATCACCGTGTCGTTAACGTACCGCTCACAGGAGAAAACTGGTATTTGCAGTATTCTCCGTATGTTTACTACGACGAGCACAGCATTTTACTTTCTGAAGAACATCGCGATATGAAAATTGATCGAAGCAGTTTTGAACGCCTACTTACATTTACCGAACGCTTTCCGCATTACTTTATCGGTTCCAACGCCGACTTGCCGATTGTCGGCGGTTCTATTTTAAGCCACGACCATTACCAAGCCGGACGCTATGAGTTTGCTATGACGCGAGCAGAAGATGCTTTGGGATTTGCTTTAACTGCCTACCCTGAAATCACGGCTTCTGTCATTCATTGGCCGATGTCGGTCATTCGGTTAAAAGGCACCGCAATCAGTAGCTTGGTAACTGCAGCGGACGACATTTTGCAGACGTGGAGAACTTACGCTGACAAGTCAGTAAATGTTGTCGCTTTTACTGGTGACACACCGCATAACACCCTTACGCCAATTGCCCGAAAGCGCGACGACTTGTTTGAAATCGATCTGGTGTTACGCAACAACCGCACAACAGAAGAGTTTCCTTCAGGTATTTTCCACCCGCACGAAGATGTCCACCATATTAAAAAAGAAAACATCGGCTTGATCGAAGTGATGGGCCTTGCTGTTTTACCACCGCGTCTAAAAGAAGAACTCGCTGAAATCGAGGCATTTTTACTCGGCAACCCACACCAAGTGGCACCTTCCCATCTTGAATGGGCTAAGCAGCTAAAAGCGCAATACGGCATTTTCGCTACACCGGAAGAGGCCGAAAACGTATTGCAAGAAGAACTCGGAAAAAAATTCGTACGCGTGTTAGAAGACGCCGGCGTGTTAAAAGACCGTGCAGCATTTGAGCGATTTATCGATGCTTTGAATAACCAATAGAGCTATATTGAGAAAGCAGCTGACAAGGACCAATTGCTGTTATTCATACGAAGTCATCTACGTATTTGGGGAAGCGTTCGACAAAAGAGACATGGGAACAAGTTCGTTCCCCATGTCTCTTTTGTCTTTTTCCTTGCGAAAAGTAATCTTGATATCCTTTACTCTACACATTTAACAAGGACACTAGCGGTGACGCGCCTTCGGGGTAGACGAAGCAAGAAGACAGGTGGTTTTCCTTGCTTCTTGCGGGAGTCATCCCCAAAGCGACCAGCGCGTTTTTATGGTTGCATAGGGATTATAAGCACGAAACGAGCCCAGTTCTCAACAGAACATGGGCTCGTTTCGTCTATTCTATTTTCATCAATTTATAGCTTCGCTAAGATCAGCACGCCTTTTTCTTTCAAGACGATCGTGCCACTAATTTGTGCGTCAGTAAGCACTTCTTGGTACTGAATGTCTTGTAACTCGATCGTTACTTCTTCATCGTTATGATTCAACACGAACAAGTACGTTTGTCCTTCTTTTACGCGCTCTGTTGTTTCCACACCTTGTGGAACAGCAAGCAACGGTTCAACGCCTGCTTCTTCGCAAACGGTTTTCATAAAGTCGACGAGGAACGCTTCATCAGGACTCGAAGCTACGTACCACGCTTTTCCTTTTCCGAACTGGTTAACTGTCAACACGGGCATGCCTTTATAAAAATCAGAACCGTATTCTGCGACAGCTTGTGCTCCTTCTGTGTGGATCAAGTCAAACAGCAAATTACATGAATAACTGCCGCTCATACTGCCACGAGAATCTTTCATGACGATTTGGTTGGTTTCGTCTGGATGAAGCGCATCGATTTCTTCAGCCCAAATGCCAAGAACATTGCGTATTTCACCTGGGTAGCCACCGAGTGTCACAATATCGGTTTCGTTGACGATGCCGCTAAAGAACGTCGTCAAGAATGTTCCGCCGTCTTGAACAAATTGCTCTACTTTCGCGGCGTAGCCTTCTTTCACCATATACAGAACTGGCGCAATGACCACATCGTATTGGCTCAAGTCTTCTTCGACACCGATCATGTCCACTTGAATATTCAGCTTGTACAACGCGTCGTAATACTTATGCACTTCGTTGACATAGTCGAGCGACACAGAAGGTCCGCTTGATAATTCTGTCGCCCAGCGATTTTCCCAGTCAAAGACGATCGCTACTTTCGCGTTTACGCGCGCATCCAGTAAAGTATCCGATAAGTGGTTCAGTTCTTTTCCTAACTGCGCCACTTCATTAAATACCCGCGTATTTTCGTGTCCTACATGTTCAATGACTGCTCCGTGGTATTTCTCACAAGCGCCAACTGAACGTCTCAGCTGGAAGTACAAAATGGTATCCGCACCTCGGCCAATTGCCTGATAGCTCCATAACCGCATCACGCCTGGACGTTTCAATGAATTATACGGCTGCCAGTTTTGCTGACTCGGCGTTTGTTCCATTAGCATAAATGGTTGACCGTTTTTCAATCCACGCATCAAGTCATGCGTCATGGCCGTATAGCTAAACGGCGTATCGATTGCTGGGTAGTTGTCCCACGACACCACGTCCAGTTCTTTTGCCCATTTGAAATAATCCAACATTGGATATGTCCCCATTAAATTTGTAGTAACCGGTAGATGAGGTGTGTGCTTCTTAATTGCTTGATACTCTAGCTTGTAGCAGTCCAGTAAACTATCGGATTGGAAACGGCGATAATCGAGTGAAATGCCTTGGAAATCCGAGACATTGTCTTCACGTTCTTCACTCAGCATATTCGGTGCAACGATTTCGTCCCACTCGTAAAACGTATGGCCCCAAAATCCGGTGTTCCATGCTTTGTTCAACTTTTCTATCGTTCCGTATTTATCGCTCAACCAATTGCGGAAAGCATCTTGGCAATTGTCGCAATAGCAGTAGCCGCCGTATTCATTGGCCACATGCCAAATCAAAACAGCTGGATGATCTTTGTATCGCTCGGCTAGTGTTTCAGCAATTTTCTCTGAGTATTTGCGGTAAGTTGGACTATTTGGACATGAATTGTGACGGCTACCGAACTTACGTTTTCTGCCGTAAAAGTCGACGCGTAACACATCCGGATACTTTTTCGCCATCCATGCTGGGTGCGCTGCTGTGCTTGTCGCCAGGCATGTATAAATACCATTTTCGTAAAGACGGTTAATTTTGTCGTCCAACCAATCAAAGTTATATGTGTCTTCGTCCGGTTGATTTAAAGCCCAAGAAAAGACGTTTAATGTAGCCACGTCGATTCCTGCAAGTTTGAACATGCGAACGTCTTCATCCCAAATTTCGTTTGACTCCCATTGTTCTGGGTTATAGTCCCCTCCGTGCCAAATCTTCGGTAATTTATCGTTAATCATTTTATTCCATCCCTTCAATTTCAACTTTGGTCAACCATTCACTTACACACGCGTTACTTTATAAACAGCAGAAGAAAAGTCCGCTGGGTGCTCATTGATACGGTAACGGTTGACTTGCAGTCCAGCACTCATCAACTCATCACCGTAAAACGTCTCATCGATTCCATCAATTGCATATTCGAATTCGGGATTAAGTCCTTTAAAGAATATACGCATAAGTCCTGGATTTGGTTGCGACAACACTTGATAATAACCGATTATCGCTTCTGCCTGGTCGTCTGATACAACCATCCAACTGGTGATATTGCCATCTTCTGCAAACGGGCTGGTGATTCGGTAAAACTGCCCTTGCTGAATCAACGACCGGTTTTCTTTATAAAAAGCAATTTGCGTTTTCACTTCTTCTTTTTCTGCATCTGTCATCATCGTGACATCTAGCTCATAACCAAATGCTCCAAAATAAGCGACGTTTGCCCGTGTTTCTAAACTTGTTTTCCGGCCTACTTGATGATTGGGCACAGCCGATACGTGAGCACCCATTGAGCTAAGTGGATAAACTAGTGAAGTGCCGTATTGAATCTTCAAGCGCTCTACAGCATCCGTATCGTCACTGGTCCAACCTTGTGGCGCATAGTGCAACAAACCGGGATCAAATCGACTGCCGCCGCCTGCACAAGACTCAAACAATACATGTGGAAATTTAGTCGTCAATCGTTCATACAAAGAATAGACACCCAAAATATAGCGGTGCGCCACTTCACGTTGCCGGTTAGCCGGTAACTCTAAAGATCCCACTTCCGTCATATACCGATTCATGTCCCATTTCACATAAGAAATCGGTGCATCCCGCAAAACCTCCGCCATTAAGTTATAAATGTAATCCACTACGTCTTGTCTCGAAAAATCAAGTACCAATTGGTTTCTACCATGTGACATTTGACGATTGGAAACATGAATTACCCAATCGGGATGCGTTTTATACAACTCACTCACTTTCGAGACCATTTCCGGTTCAAACCATAACCCAAATTCCATCCCTAAGTCTGTAATATCTTTGGCCAGTTGCGTAATGCCACTTGGCAATTTACGCTTATCCTCGAACCAATCACCTAAGGAAGTTGTGTCATCATCACGTTTGCCGAACCAGCCATCGTCCAACACAAACAATTCAACACCCAATGCCTTAGACGACTGGGCAAGTTCAAAAATTTTCTGTTCATCAAAATCGAAATAGGTCGCTTCCCAATTATTGATCAACACCGGACGTTCTCGGTCGCGCCAGTGTCCGCGTGCCAATCGCGTGCGGTACAGTCTGTGAAAGGTTTGGCTCATATCATTCAAGCCTTCAGCCGAATACACCATCACCACTTCTGGTGTCTGGAAACTGTCTCCATTTTCCAATAGCCAATTAAAATCAAACGGATTGATGCCAGTCATCAAGCGCGTCACATTGTAATGATCCACTTCAACCTGCGCTAAGAAATTGCCGCTATAAACCAAACTCACACCATACACTTCACCTTGGTGCTCAGTTGTTGATGGACGTTTCAGCGCAAGAAATGGATTTTGTTGAGCGCTACTGGTCCCTCTTGTACTGGCGATGCTTTGAATCCCTGGTACCAATTTACGCGATTTAATATGCCGCTCTCTTGCCCACGAACCTGACAATTGCACCATTTCAAAATCAGCATCCGGCAAATCGATACTGGCACTCAACGCCATCGTCAAATTGACTGCTGCTTGTCCTTGATTAATAAACTGAGCAGACCGCGTAATGGCGTTTAGCTTTTCAAATACGGTATAAGAAAGTCGAATTTCAACATCAATCACCTCATCGTAAAGCGAAACTTCCAATGTCGTGGCTTCGTCTTCAGACTCAGCATAAGTTGCCGGCAATCCCATTAATTTCTTTTTGCCTGAAAAAATTTGATGGTCTTGATACACAAAATTAGTAATCCGGCTCCCATCTTCTTGCAGCAACTGATAAGCAGGTGATCGGAAATCTGTTGTGCCATATGCGGGATATTCTTGTTTAACCAAATCCAGTGAAAAAACAAGATCGCCTTCGTTGACACAAGCTGTGTTTGGTGTCGCTTCTACATGAAACAAGCGTTGAAAAGACTCCCGATGTCGCAGTTTTTTACCATAATACAGCTGCCCCAGCTGATTGTTTTCTAAAATTTTTATTATGTAACTGGTCTTTTCTGTTTGCAGGTGAAACTCCCGTGTAGAGTCGTTATATAAAATCGGCACAATTTACCTCCTATCTTAAAATACAGAAGTTGTGTTGCTTGTATCGATATTCCGTAAAACAGCTACGCTTTCCTGCGGGCTTGCGCCGAACTAACTCGGACTTTTTGCCCGAGTGGATTTCGGCACTTCGCTATCCCGCGGGAATCTCCGCTTTTTTACTTCATATCTAGCATTTGTCTCTAAAACTATTTACCAATTCATTTAGCTTAGGCGCGTCCAGGGGCTAGGCGAAGCAAGAAGACAGACGATTTTTCTGGCTTCTTGCGGGAGCCATGCCCGGAGCGGCCGAAGCGGTATTAGAACACATCACAGTTTCCCATAATAATATTCATATAAATCCAAACAAATCTTATCCTTTAACCGATCCCATCATGCCAGCAACAAAGTGTTTTTGCATCAGAAAGAAGACAAGTGCTGTTGGCAATGTGGCAATGACGATAGCCGACATGATGACGCCATAGTCTGGTGAATAACTTGATCCTAAATTGGAAATCAACAAAGGAATCGTTCTTTTTTCAGGTGATTGCAAAATGACCAATGGCCACAAATAGTTATTCCAGCTATTCATAAACGAAATAATCGCAGCTGCAGCATATGTGGTTTTCATTGTTGGCATATAAATACGGAAAAATACGCCAAGTTCACTCAAGCCGTCAATTCTTCCTGCTTCCACCAAATCTCTTGGGAACATCTTCGTATTTTGTCGGAAGAAAAAGATGAAGAACGCAGTCGTCGCTGTCGGCAAAATGACAGCGCCTAGCGAATCAATACCAATTAACGGTGCCGTTTCGCTGATACTGCCGAACATGCGGTACAAGGGAATCATAATCGCTGCAAATGGTATCATCATCGACAGCAGTAAGATGTTAAAGACAATGTCTTTTCCTTTGCTACGATGGATTTCAAAGCCGTAACCGGCGAGTGATGCTAATAGCAGTGTCAAAACGGTTGTGATAACGGCAATAATAGTCGAGTTGATTAGAGCTGGGACGATGTCTATCGTGGTAAACAAGGTTTTCATGTTTTCAATCAAGTGAGTTCCTGGCAGCAAGCGCCCTTGCGTAACATCCACCGATTTGTTGGTGATGCTGACAAGCATCCATAAGAAAGGAAAAATGGAAACGATGGCAGCGAGACTTAGAAATGTATAAATGAAGATTTTTTTTACGTTTTTCATTTTTTCTCACCTGCCACTCTGAATTGAATAATTGAAAGAACGACTACTAAAATTACGATGACGTAAGACACGGTTGATGCGTAACCAAAGTCAGGCGTGTATTCAAAGGAAAGATTATAAATATATTGTGAAATTGAGATTGTTGCGTTTCCCGGTCCTCCATTAGTAATGTTAACGATTTCATCAAAGATTTGTAATGTACCGATCGTTGACGTAATGGATGTGAACAAAATAATGGGCTTGAGCATGGGCACGGTAATTTGGAAAAACTGCTGGATCGAGTTCGCTCCATCAATTCGTGCTGCTTCGTAAATCGACTTGTCGACATTTTGCAAAGCTGCTAGATAGAAAATCATATTGTAGCCAGTCCATCTCCAAGTAATTGCAAGAATGATGACCACTTTCGCCCATACGGGATCTGCTAAAAAATTGATGGTTTCAGAAATAAAACCAAAGTTAAGCAAAAACTGGTTGATGATGCCATCAATTCCAAATAAGTATTTAAAAATGACCGAGTAAGCAACTAATGACGTTACACACGGTAAGAAAATTGCGATTCTAAAAAAACTTCTAAATTTCAAGTTAGGGTCATTTAACAAGACGGAAAAGAATAATGCCAATATGATCATTAATGGTACTTGAATCAGTAAGTAAATCGATGTATTGGTTAGTGCTGCGATAAATGTCGGATCACCGAACAAACGCTGCCAATTGGATAAGCCTGTAAACTCCAAATTCCCGCCCATTCCAGATTGGAACGACAACAGAAAAGCTTGGATCATTGGATAAAAGTTAAAGATGGTAATTGCGATGACTGAGATAATGATAAACAGCCAACCAACTTTTTTCTTAAAGTACACACCGGTTTTGTCACGTTTGGTTTCTTTATAGCCCAAGCGCACGGGAAGATCTATTTCGCCTTTTTTTGTTGATTGCTGCCCCATATTTCTCATTCCTCCTATAAAAAAAACTTGAGCTGTGTCCAAATGGTAAGTGATAAAGCACTTCTACCAGTTATCGGACGGCAACTCAAGGCTTCATTTATTTACAATCTATTATTTGAGTTGTGCTTCAGCTTGTCCTTGAACATTTTCAAGTACGGTCGTGAGCTCTGCTCCACCCAAATAGTCTTGCATCCCTGTTACTAAAATATCTTCAATTGCATACGTGTGTAAGCCATAGTTGATGGCTGGAATTTCATCAGTCCATGTAGAAAGGTCTGTCAGAAGTTGCTGTCCACCGAAGAATTCATCTTCAACTGCATACGCATCTCCTTCAGCTGCTGGTGAGTACGTTCCAAGAGCACCAATCTCTTCTACAAGTGTTTGGTACAAATCAGCGTTTGAACCAAATGTGTTCAACATGAATTCCGCTGCTTGTTCTTTGCCATCTACGTTTAAGACGTACCATGAACTGCCGCCCAAGTTAGAAGCGTTTACTGCGCCTTCCATATCCAAACGCGGCATTGGCACGACTGCCCAATTACCTGATTGATCTGCGGCTTGCTTAACGCTTGGTGTAATCCAGTTTCCTGTTGGAACACTGGCAACGTCGCCGCTGTTGAAGGCACCAACAAACTGACTCCAGTCAGAAACGATTTTTGCGATGTCCGCATCCATCATTTCTTTATATGTTTCAAAAGCTTTTTCAAGTGTTTCGTTCCCCGCAAGATTTGGTGTTGAACCATCTTCATCCACATACCATGAACCGTTTGTCTGAATCATCATACGAACCTGAGCCAAATCGTTCGGATCCAAGGTCAACATGTTTTTGCCAGTTGCTTTTTTCACATCTTTCCCAATTTCAATGTATTCATCCCATGTAATATTTGTTACATCTTCTACTGTGTATCCTGCTTCTTCAAGATAATCTGTGCGTACGTACAATGCCGCTACGCCAGAATCGAATGGCAATCCGTATTGCTCATCTTCAAAACTTGTTGTCGCAATTTTATATTCTGCAAAATCGTCTGAATTGATAACGTCCGTTAATGGATGGAATGCATCCGGATAAGCTTGCAGGAAGCTTTGCGCACGGTAATCTTCAATCAAAACAATGTTTGGCATTCCGTTCGTTGTACCCGAGCTGAGTCCGGTGTTTAATTTTTGAATAATATCGTCTTGTGCATTTTCAATGATGTCTACTTCAAAGTCGCCATCACCGTCGTAAGCTTCTTTGGCATTTTCAAGAGCTGCAATGTTGAATGCCGGATCCCAAGCCCAAGCCGTAATCGTATCTACGTCTGATGATCCTTTTGAATCACTTCCCCCGTTTGCTTCTTCATCCCCTGAAGAACAAGCTGCCAATACTACCATGCCGACTACCAGCAATAACATAAGATAAAATTTCTTCATCAAAAATCCCCCTTTTTGTAAGCGCTTAACCTTTCGCCTTACATACAGTATAACGACACAAAAAAAAAGATTGTTAGGACAATCTTTAGGTGTTAGTTTGAAAATTTTTAGATGTTCTAATTTTCTGTCAAATAAATTTGTATTATTAGTAGAAACTTGTAATTTCATTTGGTTTTAGATCTTTTTTGTTTTTTTGAAGCGGCAGTTCCACTTTCACTTTTGTGCCCAGCGTTTTTTCACTTGTAATTTCGACACCATATTCTTCTCCGTAGAGTAACTGAATACGTTCATGAACATTCCGAATACCAATGCCACTAAACAAATGACGCTTTTCTTTAAAATCTTCTTTCGTGTAATCGCCTTTTATTTCCATGCCATCTCCATTATCAACAATCTCACATAAGAGGTTTGATCCTTTTTGAGATACTAAAATTTGAACAAATCCTTCTTTTTTTTCATTAAATGCATGAAAAAAAGCATTTTCGATAAATGGCTGAAGAATCAACTTGGGCAACTGGCAATCCAAACAATCTGGAGAGATGAAAAAGTTCACTTTAATCCCGTCTCCATAACGCGCTTGATTGATTAAAACATAATTTTTCAAATCTATTACTTCCTGCTCAACGGTAATGGTCTGGTCGACGTTGCTCAATGCATTTTGCAGTAATGAAATTAACGCATGTATCATGTCGGTTGCTTTTTCTTTGTTGCCTTGTTGGATCATGAACTTCACTGAGGCGAGCGTATTGTAAAGAAAATGTGGATTGATTTGATGCTGCAATGCTGACAATTCTGCTCCCCGTTGCTTTTGTTGAGCTTGTACGACAAGTTCCACATATTCTTGCAATTCATTGAGCATAAAATTAAAAGCATGGGCAATTTTCTTTGTCTCGTAGCCACCCGTTTCAGGAACTGGCTTTGTGAACTCATGTTTGGCCATTGTTGAAATTTCTTTCACCAGCTTACTAATTGAATTGGTCATTCGACGGGAAATGATAAATACCACAATTACAGCAAGTAAGACGATGCCCAAACTGATCAAAAGGATTTCTTTTGTGTTGACCAAGTTATTGAGAACTGCATTTTTGTCTACTAGATTCACTAAATACATATTGTAAGTTGGCAAGTATTGCGACATGAACATATAGTCCTTATCAAAGACATGAACATTTTTGAATTCGATTTCTTCTGACTCTACTTCTTTAGCCAATGTTAGGACGTCAATTGACTCATCACCAATCAGTTCTTCATTGTTACTAGAAACCACTTTTCCTTTATCATTGATCAGTAAAACTTGGTTTTCCGTGCTTGTATATCCTTCATAAAAATCTTTCAATTGAGATTCTCGAATTGGAAAATACAAAACGCCGTAAATTTCACCAGTCGATCTCTCAACGAGTGCTTTTGTGGCTACGATCATCGGTTCATCAGTAAAAAGAGTGGAAGGGATAAATTGATAAAGCAAAGTACTTGGTCGATTAAATGAGTTTTGCGTAATTTGATGATTGCGCAGTCCTTGCCATGAAACTGGCCAATTTGAATAATTCATATTGTATAGCCGCTCGTTATTTCCAAGAACAATCATATTGGCTTCATACGATTCTATAGTTGGATAAATGCGTTCCATTTGCTTACCAATATCAAAATAGGATTTTGACGTTTCAATCGTATTCTGATTTTTTTGTGTCAGTACTTTTTTGATCGTTCCATTATTTTGCACATCATTCATCGCGCTGACGACAGCGAAACTATACGCTTCGAATTGTTTTTCAATTTGTTCTAATGATTTTGTATTTGAAATACTAAAGGTTTCCATGAATAAATTAGAAGACATTCGAATTGAACTAACTGTAATGAGTAAAGAAACCGCTACGATACTAATGACCATAATCAAAAACATTTTTACAAACAGGCTGTTATTTCTTAAGATTCGAAAGGCCCTTTTTTTCATTGTCATGATTAGCATGAAACTCCTTTCGGTATTTTCCTGGAGACATACCCGTTATCCGCTTGAAGACTTTGCAAAAATAGCTATGCTCAGAGTAGCCAACCATCCCACTAATGTTCGAAATGGAGACTTGGCTGTTTTCCAATAGTTCCATCGATTTTTTAATGCGCACCCGATTTAAATATTCACTAAAGCCCTCCTTGTGGTGTGTACTGAAATAAGAAGACAAATAAGAAGCATTAAAGTGAAAGTGAGCAGCTATTTCAGACAAGCGAAGTGGTTCGGTATAATGCTGCTCAATATAAGATAAGATTTTATTGAGGTTTCTGGATTGATCATTGGCTTTGTCATCTAAAAGAATAATGCCACGTACTTCATCTAAAAATTCATTGAATTTGTCTAATGCCTCATGAACATGATCGGCTTCGTTAATAACCGAAAAGTAAGTGTACTTTTTTTGTTCAATAGCTTGGACGTCGTATTTCATCGTTTCTAGTAGCACAATTATATTGAAAACGATATTCCCTAAAAAGGTTTTGAACTCAAAGCTGTCGTTGTGGTATCGCCCTTTCAAATAATCAACGTGATTTTCTAGATAGGTAAATGCTACGTTAAACAAACGATCTTTAAACATTTCAATAAAATGATTCAAGTCAAAATGTGCCTGTTTTTCGTTCTCTTTTGGCAATTCATCGTAACTAAACACATGTATGTCCGGCAAGTAAAACAAGTACTTTTTCATCTGCGAATAGCCTTCATCGTGCACTCTTTTAATATCTTCAATCGCATCGAATGGTTCGTAAATTACCCACGTTTCATCCGATACTTCGTTTTTTTCTTGGTATATCGCCTCTTTAATGTACCGTAATTGGTGAGAATTAAAATTGAATAAAAGAGTCGCTTCTGTTTTGCTGGCGTTTAATAGAAATACGGGCAACTCTTTGAGAACAGCTTGCTTAACTATTGTTGCTGCCGCTACTGCATTAAGATTTTCCCCATGAATTCCAATCAACCCAAACTTATTATTGATGAAGACAGATGACGCATCCACAAAATTTGTAGAAATATCATATCCAAGAATCATACTTTCAAGTATTTCTTCGGGAGTGCGAACTGGCTTTATCGGAGAAGAAGCATTTTGTATATGCGGAATACGATCCGCAATCCGGTTTAAAACGTTTAATAATTCTTCTCCATTTAACTTGGGCTTTAAAATATAATCAGCCACACCATTTTGAAAGGTTGATCGCACGTAATCAAAGTTTTCAAAGCTGCTTAAAATAATAATTTCAATGTTTGGAAATGCTTTTTTGGCTTCTCTTACCAAATCGATTCCATCCATAATGGGCATGACAATATCGGTAATAACGATATCTGGAGAAAATACGTTAATCATCTCCATCGCTTCTTTTCCATTTGAAGCTTCTCCCACAATTTCAAATCCCGCCTGTTTCCAGTCAATGTAATTCAGAATTCCTTGTCGGATTAACATCTCGTCATCTACTATAAGAACTTTGCATCTCTCTCTCACAATATCTCCCCTTTGCTACTTGCTTCATACAAAACTTCCGATGCTGTTGCTTTCTATTAGGTAAAATCATACGTTAAATTCATGGAGCTTGGCAATTTCTCACTCTCTGCTGTTCTAAACACATCCTACCACCTCTTACTAATTCATGATTATTTATCAAATAACTTAACATATGAAATGAATATTTTTCATTAGAATAAAAATACTGCTCATAAAAAAACAGAATGTTCTCAGACATTATAAAAACCCAAGAACCGTTTGCCTCTTTGGCAAAAGTTCTTGAGTTTATTCTTTACATGATTCTCTTACAATTCTTCATCGATTTTATTTGTATCTTCAATTTCTTCTTTTTGCATAACCGGCATCGTCGCAACCGGTGCTTGTGCTGCCGGTTGGTTATTGCGGTTGACGTAAGACTTCAACAACTCTCCGATATCGATGCCTGTCATTTCTTTCAGTGGCTCTTGCATGTCGACCATGGTTTTCGTCACGCTTCTGCCGAAAGACGGGATGCCTTGGCCGTTGCCGGAATCAATGATTTTCACCGATTCGATATTGCTCAGTGGCAAGGCCACTTTCTCTGCAAATACGGGCAGCATGTCGATCAGTTTTTCGGTGATGATTACGTCGCCGTGTTCTTCCATGGCTTCAGCGAGTAGTTTACGAGACTCGGCTTCTGCTTTACCGCGCTCGCGAATAACTTCTGCTTCTGCAGCACCTTCATCACGTTTGATCTTGGCTTTTGCTTCCCCATCAATTACCGCACGGCGCGCATCGGCCTCTGCAGAACGTGTTGTTTCGTAATACGTCGCATCGGCTTTTGTTTTACGCACTTTGCTTTCTTCTTCTTCGAGCTTAACTGCGCGTTCACGTGCTGCGAATTGCATATTGAGTTCTTCGTCCTGGATTTCCATCGCAAGCTTCGCTTTTTCCAGCTCATAAGACTGCTCGGATTTGGCACGCGCACGTTCAGTTTCTTCTTTGAATGCTGCGTCTTTTATGTCTTTTTCTTTTTTCGATTCGGCGGTAGAAATTTGGCGTTTGTATTCTTCTTCTTTTGCTTCTTGGTCGGTTTGCGCGCGGTGAATGCGTGTTTCGCGCTCGGTATTGGCTTCTGCAATTTCAGCAAGCTTGCGCACTTCTGCGATACGCGGTCGACCCAAGTTTTCCAAATAGCCATTATTCTCATCAGCATCACGCAAATCGGTCAAGCCGAGTGATGTGATTTTAAAGCCCATCAAGTCTAGCTGTTTTTGAGCGACATCTTGAACATCCG
This sequence comes from Planococcus faecalis, assembly GCF_002009235.1. NCBI lineage: Bacteria > Bacillati > Bacillota > Bacilli > Caryophanales > Caryophanaceae > Planococcus > Planococcus faecalis. Next base: position 662,338 of record NZ_CP019401.1, on the reverse strand, counting down.
TATTGAATTTCTCGCGGTCGCTATTGATGTCTTCTACTGTCATTTTTGAAAGAATCGCACGCAAATTACTACCAAGCACTTCGATAATTTCCGTCTCAATTTCTTCTTGTTTTTTGCCAAGAAACTGCTCGGCGTAATTAGCAATGCCATTCAACGTGTCGGCGACTTTGACCATGGCCACAGCGTCGGCAACAATCGGCACCCCAGCGTTTGTATAAACACGCGGTGTGGCAAGTTTCAGTTGAAATGACGTCAAGCTAACCGGCGTTGACGTTTGGAAACGTCTTAACAGATAGCCGCCGTCCCGAATGATTTTCATCGAGCGACCTTCGTCATCTGTAAAAATATTCGTATCTTTTGCTGGATCTCCAATTTTGGGTCCCGTAATAATTAGCGCCTCATTGGATTTCGCGGTGCGGTAACGGACCTTCATCCAGAAGAAATACCCGATGCCGGCAATTGCCGCGATGATGACTAACGCAATAATAACTGTAATAATTCCTAATGATTGCATGTTTTCTCCACTCCCTTTTGCTGATTGGCGCATCCTATTGAATGAACGATGGAATAGCGCCTATAATAGTATTACGAATAAATTAACTAAATGTTTCAAAAAAAGTAAATGTTTTTTCAAGGAAGATAACCATACTCAAAATTAAAAACGAAATTCAAGAAAAGTAGGAGCATAATAGCTAGCACCAAACTAATAGCGATGAAAATTTTAGCCGACAACAATGTAGCGCGTTGAAACAGCCGAAAGAAAAGATACAACAGCATGATGCCAAACGGCCAAAAAATCAGATTCGATATGGTCCACACCCATTGCGAATTTTCTTCCCAGTATGGAGCAGGGACCGGTGTGATGCCTTTGTATGTTCTATTGATAGAAGTGTGCTTGTAGATAAACACAAAAGACAAGCTGCCGTAATAAATGACAATGATGCTTTTCATCCACCACTTAAAGTAAGGGGCAATCATCGCAACCAAGACAATCAATCCGACCACGAAAAATAACAAAGTGTAGCTTTGCATGGCAATGCTCCTCTCTTCGTTCCAAGTGTTTCTTAAGTATACGCTCTTTTGGAAATTAGGTTCCATTTTTTCTAGAATGAAACATTTCGACTGGTTATGCGTATAATACATGGAAGGTGTTGCGATATGAGACTGATTCGGTGGATGTTTTTTAAGAAGAAGCATTTGGCTTACACTGCTTTTGGTGATGCTATGTATTATCAAGCGGTGGATAAACTTCGCGTACAAGGTATCGACTATGACACTGTGTTACGAGTAAATGCCAATGTTCACGGCACTGAAGGTCATTTGGGTTCTTCGCATATGCGCGACGCCATGACGAATACTGCACAATATGATTTATATGTAGAAATCAAAGACAAACACTTTGCAGAACAAATTTTGAACGGATAAAAGGAGTGATAATTTTGGAAATAGGTTTCAACTTAATGATTGCGATTGTTTTTGTCGGATTGATCCTTCTCGCTGCTTTCGATATTTACCGAAAATCCGCGATCAAGCTAGCGGACATTCAATTACAGCGAGACAAAGTTTCTTTAGAGCATACACAACGAGAAAAGCTGACGACTGATTAAATCGAAAAATGCGGACCAAGCGAGTAGCGCTTGATCCGCATTTTTCTTGTTTTGAGTAATTTGGGCTTGGGGGTGGTTTTGGGCGATCTGCAAACAAACTTGTCGATCACGCAAACAACAGGTGGTGTCCTGCAAACAAAGCGGCGGATCCCGCAAATAAACTACGCGTTTCTGCAAACAACAAGCTTTAACTAGTGAATTCACACCCGTGCTAGCAAATTAGCTTCGTCTTAATAAGAGAAATTAAGCTTTTGCGAACAAACTTGTCGATCACACAACCAACTTTCCAAATACCTAGCCTTCTCCTCTTTTCATCGAAATCCCCGCTCAAAGCGTACGCGCTTTGAGCGGGGATTTCTGGTTTTGGGTAAATCGGTCTTGGTTTTGGCCAATCTGCAAACAAACTTGTCGATAACGCAAACAACGGGTGGTGTCCCGCAAACAAACTACGCGTTTCTGCAAACAACGCCTTCATCGCTACCGTTTCTTTGCTTTAATCAAAGAAGTCACACCTGAAATCACCAAAACAAAGCCCATAATGAAGAAAAGCCGCGAAAAAAGTTCGAGTCCTCGTGTTGGCGATGACATGAGTAGCGTACTCATGACGAAAAGTCCGGCGGCACACGCTATGTGAAACAGACTCAACGCAATTTTACTCCTCTTAAAAATCCACGCAGCCAGTTGCAACAACAAAACGAAAGCAGCAACAAACATGATGATTGGAAACAACGGCGCGAATTTTGCGGCATAAACTAAGTAGTCGATTGTCAAAATATCAGTTGCTGTTTCAGCACCGCCGCTTAGCCAATTAGTAAAGATAGCAGAGTATGGCCATTCCCAAGGGATGTTGTCTAACCGACTGCCTTCGTACAAACTAAAAAATGTCGCGACGACGAAAAAGATGAGTGCACCAAAAAACAAAATGAATTCTTTCGTATTTTTTACTAGGCTCTCTTGCATAAACCTCTCTCCTCCTTGTAACTGTTTTTTCACCTTACCAATAATTTACCAAAAAAAGAAGAGAAACCTGGAGGCTTCTCTTCTTTCATGCACATTAAATGGGTTGTGTTTCGAACGAATCGTCGCTAATTTCACCGACGATTTCTTCTAAAATGTCTTCCATTGTTACGAGTCCGGACATGTCACCAGCTGCTGTGGTGATGATGGCCATATGCGTGCGATTTTGTTGCATTTTAGTCAACACTTTTTGAATTGGTGTCGTTTCTGGAAAACGCGACATCTCGTGGATAAACGACTCCGGATGTTGCTTTCTTCCTGCTGCCATACTGGTCAACAGCTCTTTCGTGTTGATAAACCCAATCAACTTGCCATCTTTGCTGTGATCGGCAACTGGGTAACGCGTGTATTGGTGGTTATCCAACACGGCAAAAAGTTCTGCCTGTGTAAAACGGCTATCGACTGACACGATTTCTGCTTTTGGAATCATAATGTTCCGAACAATGCGGTCATCAAACGCGAAAATATTCTTTAAGTACGTTAACTCGGTTTGGTTGATTTCGCCGCTTTGGAAACTTTCCGCCATGATCAGCTTTAACTCTTCTTCCGAGTGAGCTTCTTCGTGACCGGCTGGTTTTACGTTGAATAAACGCAGGAGCAAACGCGCCGACCCATTCATCATCCAGATGAATGGGTTCATCACTTTACCAAACCAGTATAGCGGGGGCGCTAGTAACAAAGTTACTTTTTCAGCGTATTGAATGGCTAAGGTTTTTGGCGCTAGTTCGCCGATAACTACGTGTAAAAATGTCACGATGCTAAGAGCAATAGCGTAGGACAACACGGTCGATAACGCGGATGGCACATCAAACGCAACGAATAGCGGATGAAGCATCCGTTCGACGGTAGGCTCTCCAAGTGCACCAAGGGCTAAAGCGGTAACGGTAATTCCTAGCTGACAGGCTGATAAATAATAATCCAAGTTATTGGCTACTTTTTTTGCCAGTACGGCTTTTTTATTGCCTTCAGCGATTAATTGGTCGATTCTCGACATTCGCACTTTTAAAATAGCGAATTCGGCACCGACGAAAAATGCAGTTGCGATAATTAGCAACGCGATGAGTAGTAAGCTAATGCCTATTTGTCCGTCCAATTGGTATCCCTCAAATGAGGGATTCACCTCCATTAATTGTTAAGTGGAACTTACGTATTCAACTTTTTCGAATGACTGTGGAACATCACTTGCTTGATTTGCTGGTGATCCATTTCTACGATGGTCCACGAATTTGTTGACTCTGTAAAAGTAGCACCGGTTTTGACTTCTCCCGGGCTCTTGAAATGAATCCAGCCACCAATCGTATCGATGTCGTCGCTTTCATCAAAGGTTATGCCAAAACGCTCTTCCAGGTCTTTCAATAACACGCGACCATTGATCACGTATTGATTGTCACTGACTTTGTTAATATCGGCCACTTCGTCCGCATCAAATTCATCTCGAATTTCACCGACGATTTCTTCTAAAATATCTTCCATAGTAATCATACCGGCCGTACCTCCGTATTCGTCCGCAACGAGGGCAATATGAACGCGCGCATTTTGCATAATCAATAACGCGTTTTGCAAGCCTGTCGCTTCAAACACAGTCGGCAGTTCCAAGACAAAATCCTCGAGCTGCCATTCACGTCCTGCGACAATATGCGGCAGCATTTTCTTGGCACTAACAAATCCAAGAATTTTGTCTTTGTCGCCATCTTCGGTTACAGGGTAACGTGTGTAATTGTTTTCATCTAAAATCTCGATAATTTCAGCGAGCGGCATGTCTTTATCTAGCGTGACGAGTTCGGTACGCGGCACCATAATGTCTTTAGCCACACGTTCATCAAACGAAAACACATTTTCCATATACGAAAGTTCGGTTTCATTGATCGCTCCGCCTTCAAAGCTCTGAACCATAACAATTTTCAACTCTTCTTCTGAATACGCTTGATCGTGACCTGCGGGTTTAACGCCGAAGATTCTCAGCAACACGCGAGCCGCCCCGTTCAATGCCCAGATAAAAGGTTTCATAACCTTTCCGAACCAATAAAGCGGGGGTGCCAATAATAACGACATCTTTTCCGCAAATTGAATAGCCAAAGTTTTTGGCGCCATTTCACCGACAACGACGTGCAAATAAGTCACGAGTAAAAACGCGATGGCGTAGGAAGCCGTTGAGGCCACTGCGTCTGACACAGCAAAAAATTCAAAGATTGGGTACATTAATCGTTCAATGGTCGGTTTCCCGAGCGCTCCCAGTCCAAGTGCTGTGACGGTAATTCCGAGCTGACAGGCAGATAAATAATAATCCAAGTCGCTCGCTACTTTTTTCGCAGTTACCGCTTTTTTATTGCCTTCTGCAATCAGTTGATCGAGCCGCGACATGCGAATTTTGACAATCGCAAATTCCGAGCCAACGAAAAATGCCGTCAAGGCAATTAATAGTACTAATAAAACTAAATTCAATAAGGTTACTATGTCCACGTGTCTTCCCTGTAAAAGGGATTCACCTCCAAGTAAATTACAGCAACGCGATCAAAGCAGTTATAGCTGCTAACTGGTGCTCAAGCGCTTTGCTGATGTGTAGCTTCACGGGGCTTGGGGCATCTTTTAATTGCTCCTCCAAGCGCGTAATTTTTCGTTGCAGGCATTCGAATTCTTCATATACTTCATCGACAAGAAGTGTTGTTTCTGAAGTCTCTTGTGTAGCAAGCACGTCTTTAATTTCCGAAATCGACAGGCGCTGTTTTTTCAAAACTTGTATACGTTTGAGCGTCTGCAGGCTAGACGCTGGATAAAGCCGGTAATTGGTTTTAGTTCGCTGACTTTGTAGCAATCCCGATACCGTATAATAATCGATGGTTCTCGTTGATACCCCGCTCAATTTTGCAATCTCTCCGATTTTCATTAAGTCCTTCCCAATGCAGACACCCCCTTATTTGACTCACATTAACCTAACGTGGTTAACTTCCGGTCTGATCCATTGCACGAAAGCAATTTCTCTTAGTAATAAAAAATAATAGCACATTTCGATAAAAAGCATACAGTCTAACGTTCTGGTTTCGGACAGAAATAGACATGTTTTTGAGTAAGCGACATGATATCGACATGATTTGGAACAGTGGCTATGACTAGTGACTGACTGGCTATCGCTTTGTGTGACGGGCTGCATACGTTTGTTCCATTTGATTCACTTGATTCACTTGGAACAGTCTCGTTTTTTGGGCGATTTGCAAACAAATCAGGCTATCCCGCAAACAACACAATAAATAGCGCAAACAACACGCTCGCTCCTGCAAACAACATAGCGAGTTGCGCAAACAAACTACTCATTCCTGCAAACAAATTCACTCTGCCGCTATTTCACACTCGTTCACTAGTGCAAAACGCTAAAATTTCATAAAAAAAGAGCCAAGCGCAATCCGCTTGACTCCACCAACACTTATTTTTTCGTCTTTTCTTTGATTTTGTTCGCCACGTCGTCTTTCATGACCATTGCTTTGTCTTTATAGGTAGCAGCTTTTTCTTTGTAATCGTCTTTGTTTTCTTCCCAATGGGTTTTGCCTTTTTCAATCGACTTGTCTTTGAATTGGTTGAGTTTGTCTAGAAATGCCATTTGAATCATCCTCCCGTTTGTCCTGCCGCCAAGACGGTCAAGTAAACTAATGTAAGCATAACGTGTTTCCATCTCACTGTCGAAAAATAACCGTTACTGAAACTTCCTGCGCCCGCACGCGTGTAAGCTATACCGGTTGAACTAGTGATTTTTACTTGTATCGTAGAATCACAAAAGGTCCACTGCACAACGCTTGTGCGGTAGACCTTTTGTGTTTCACACAGCCACTTTCGCGGTAAATTGGCTGCGGTATAGTTCGGCATAAAAGCCGTCTCTATCGAGCAATTGCTGATGTGTGCCTTGTTCGATAACTTTTCCTTGGTCCATAACTAAGATCAAGCTAGCGTCTTTAATCGTAGATAACCGGTGCGCTATCACAAAACTTGTACGTCCGGCCATCAATTGACTCATCGCTTTTTGGATAAAAATTTCCGTCCGTGTATCAACGCTCGACGTCGCTTCGTCTAAGATCATCATTGGCGGATCGGCAAGAATGGCACGTGCAATGGTCAATAATTGCTTTTGTCCTTGTGAAATATTTGATACTTCTTGGTTCAAAATGGTGTCATAACCGTCCGGCAGCGTGCGGATAAAGTGGTCGGCGTGTGCCGCTTCTGCAGCCGCACGAATTTCTTCTTCCGTAGCTCCGGTTTTGCCATAGCCAATATTGTCACGAATGGTGCCGTTAAAGAGCCAGGTATCTTGCAACACCATTCCAAAGTTCTGACGCAATTCGTGTCTTGACATCTCTCGTGAATCCAGGCCATCAATGGTAATCCGGCCGCCATCCAGTTCGTAAAAACGCATCAATAAATTGATCAAAGTCGTTTTACCAGCACCCGTTGGTCCGACAATCGCGACCGTTTGACCTGGTAAAACATCAATGTTCATCTTGTCGATTAATCGTTTTTCACCGTAACCAAAATCGACGTCTTCAAAAGCAACTGCGCCTTTTGCACGTTCAAGAACAGCAGTCGTTACTTCTTTCACTTCTTCTTCTTCATCCAGCAATTCGAAAACTCGTTCAGCCGCAGCAATTGTCGACTGAACAATGTTGGCGATGTTCGCCGTCTGCGTAATTGGTTGCGTAAACTGTTTGGAATACGTAATAAACGCTTGAATGTCCCCAATCGAAATTGCACGCTGCGTGACCAAAATACCCCCAACAACACTAATCAACACATAACTCAAGTTGCCGATCAAAGTCATCATCGGCATGATAATCCCGGAAATAAACTGCGCTTTGCGTCCTGCATCATATAGCTCTTCATTGACGGCATCGAATTGTTCATTGGATTTCGCTTCGTGCCCAAACGCTTTGACGACTTGATGGCCGGTGTACATTTCTTCTACGTGACCATTCAAACGCCCCAGATTTTTTTGCTGGCTCTTAAAATACTTCTGCGATTTTTTCAAAATGGGTCCGATAACGAACAACGATAGCGGCAAAGAAACAACCGCGATTAGCGTCAGCAACGGACTGATGGTCAGCATCATAATCATAATCCCGACGAGCGTAACAATTGACGTAATAAACTGCGTCAAGCTTTGCTGTAAGGTGCTGCCGATCGTGTCGATGTCATTGGTCATACGGCTTAAGGTTTCGCCATTTGCCCGTCCATCAAAATATTTGAGCGGCAATTTTTCTAGTTTTTTATTGACGTCTTGGCGCAAATCATAAACCGTGTCTTGTGCCACGGTTGACATCATGTATTGCTGGATGTAACTAAACGCACTACTAAACAAATACAAGCCGGCAAGAATAGCGAGAATCTGACCAATAACGCCAAAGTCAATCCCCCCACCTGGCGCACCTTTTAACTGACCATACGCGCCTTCGAACAATTCCGTGATCGCCATCCCCATGATTTTTGGTCCGACGATGGAAAACACCGTACTGAGAATCGCGACGAAAAAGACCGCCGCTAGTTTTTTTCGGCGTGGTTTTAAATACGCCACTAGACGTCTAAATGTGCCTTTGAAATCTTTGGCTTTTTCTGGCGGCATATTCCCACCGCCACGAGGAGGTCCCATCTGGCTCATGCAATTTCCTCCTCTGACAACTGGGATAAGGCAATTTCATGGTAAACTTCGTTGGTTTCTAACAGTTCTTTATGTGTTCCCATGCCCACTATTTTGCCTTTTTCTAGAACGATGATGCGGTCAGCGTCAACAACTGTACTCACGCGTTGTGCAACTAGCAGCACCGTAGCATGTTTCGTTTCATCTTTTAGTGCTTTGCGCAACTTTGCATCGGTTTTAAAATCCAGTGCTGAGAAGCTATCATCAAAGATATACAAATCCGGCTTACGAATCAAAGCACGTGCAATGGACAAGCGCTGTTTTTGACCGCCTGATAAATTAGAGCCGCCTTGCTCAATTTCAGCCGCAAAGCCACCTTCGATTTGATCGATAAACTCTGTTGCTTGTGCCGTACTCGCCGCTTGTTTCATTTCTTGATAACTCGCATCTTGTTTACCAAAGCGAATATTGTCCGCAATGGTACCGGTGAACAGCATCGTTTTTTGTGGCACAAACCCAATTTTTGAACGAACTTCTTGTTGAGAGGCCTCACGAATATCGACGCCGTTAACACGAATCGTCCCACTTGTCACATCGTAAAAACGTGGTATTAAGTTAACCAGCGTCGACTTACCAGAACCCGTCCCGCCGATCAATGCTGTGATTTCACCGGACTTTGCGCTAAAGCTAATGTTCGACAACGCCGGTTCTTCCGCTCCTGGATAGTAGAAAGAAACATTTTCAAACGCTAGCGTTCCGCGTACGCGGTCAGCTTTAGCAGTACCGTCGTCTGCGAAGGCCCGTTTCATTTCCAATACTTCGTTGATTCGTTTAGCAGATACTGCAGCACGCGGAATCATGACGAACATAAAAGATGCCATAACCAGTGCAAACATGATCATCATGACGTATTGAATAAATGCCATCAAGTCACCGATTTGCATAGCGCCGTTACTAATGCGAATGCCACCAAACCAAATAACAGCCACGACAGTCAGGTTCATCACGAGCATCATCACTGGCATTAAGAAAGCCATGACTTTGTTGACTTGAATCGACACGTCGGTCAAGTCACGATTGGCTTTTTGAAGACGTGCTTTTTCTTCTGTTTCTCTATTAAAAGCACGGATCACGCGGATGCCCGTCAGGTTTTCGCGCACGACCAAATTCAGGTTATCTATCCGCTTTTGAACTTGTTGGAAAAGAGGCATACCGTATTTCAATATTAGTAAGATTGCAACGACCAGTACAGGCATCGCGCCAATAATAACGAGCGACAATTTTGCATCTTTTGACACCGCCAAAATAATCCCACCAACTAGCATAATCGGTGCACTAATTACCATGCGCAGCATCATAATGACGACTTGTTGCACTTGTGTAATGTCGTTTGTCGTACGCGTAATTAACGATGCGGTGCCAACTTCATCAAATTCTTGAAGCGAAAATTGGCCGACATGCTTGAATACTTTTTGCCGCAAGTCGCGCCCCATTCCCATCGCTGCTTTAGAAGAGTAAAAGCTGGCAAAAACAGCGGCCACTGCCCCGACTGCGGATACGAGTAACATCCAGCCACCGATTTGCCAGATGTATGGAATATTCCCTTTGACAACACCATTATCGATGATGTCAGCCATTAATGTCGGCAAAAACAGCTCTGCCATCGATTGACCAAAAACTAAAGCGACTACGCCTAGCACAATCCATTTGTAAGGACTGAGATTTTTTAAAATCTTAATCATTTTGTCGTCACCTCTCGTTTAGTTTCGGTTAAATACGTTGAAATTTTTTGATGTGAGTCGATCAATTCTTCTATTTGTTGCTCCGTAAGTTGTTCACTAGCCGCCTTGAACACTTGATGCAATCCATCTTCTTGGAAATAGAGACGGTTCACTAATGCTTGCCCTTTTTCACTGAGCGACAGCAAGATTTCACGCCGGTTGCATTCTACTTGTCGACGATCGAGATACCCTTCTTTAACTAACCCATCTACTGCCTGACTCAACGTACTTTTGGGTAAAAAGGTTTTCTCACCGATATTCTTCTGCGTCATCTCATGGCAACAAATAATGGTCATCAAAATGGAATACTGTGGCACTGATAAGCCGTTTTCCATTGCTGACTTTTGAATAAAGCACGCCATGTTTTTTTGCACATCCGCAAATGACAGCAGCAATTGCCTATACGTGTCTATTTCTATTTTATTGTTCATTTCCACACCATCCTTCCTTTATGAACCGTTCCAAACGGAACTATTGAATCTATGGCTCTCAAGCTACTCCGATTATGACTATTCGTCAACTTTCAAAGATTGGATTTTTGGCGGCATTAAAAAACGACTTCTGTCGGTGTTCTGACGGAAGTCGTTTATGATTTAGTTTTTTGGGTCATTGTAACGCTGTAAGCTCGACAGCAGTCTATTAACAACATAAGCAATTTCCGGTTTTTCGTAAAATCTTGTGGCTTGGTCCAGACAGTGCGGAATACATGGGTAACAAATTGCTCACAAACAGATTGATCAGGATTGGCCTGCTGGGCAATATTCCATATGATTCGGTGATAACGGTCGTACAAATCAACTAATGCCTGTTCTTCCCGATTGCGGATACCAATCATCAATTTTTCGTCTATGGTCAATTTGTCACCCCCTCTCTTTAGGCATTTCCTTTATGTGATTATCTCAAACCAAAATATCTCGAAATAAAGACAATTAATTCAAAAAATAAAAAAACATCAGAAAAAACTTCCTTTTGAAGAGTTTTCTGATGCTATAGAACTATTACAATGTCTTATGAAGGATATTTTTCAATGCTTTATCCAGTGTTGGATAAGTAAAGTGAAATCCTTCCTGTTGCAAACGCTCAGGTAAAATCCAGCGACTTTTTAAAATTAGTTCAGGTTCTGTTCCAATCGCAACTGCTCCGATATTCAACATCCACTTGGTAGCCGGCAGACCCAGCCTTTTGTCCATTGCTATGCGCAACTGCTTCATCAGTTCACGATTTGTTACAGGTTCTGCGGATGTGGTGTTGATAACGCCGCTTAGGTGATCGTGGTCACGCACGAAAAGAATAATGCGGTAAACGTCTTCTATATGAATCCAGCTAAACATTTGTTTGCCATTGCCTTGTTTGCCGCCAAGTCCAAAGCGAACCATGTTTTCATAAGGAATCATGACACCGCCATCTTTGCCAAGGACAATGGATAGGCGCAGCGCCACTTGTCGCGTATTCGGTAAGTTAAAGCTAAATAGTGCTTGTTCCCACGCCTTGCCCACTTCCACTGAAAAGCCTTTGCCGAATTCTCCGTTCGCTTCTGTCATGGGTCGATCTTCCGCATGGCGGTAAATCGTCGACGTGCTGGAATTGACCCATAGCGGTGGTGGGTTATCACAGCTTAAAATGGCTGTGCCTAGCGCTTCTGTCGTTTCCATCCGCGAATCAAAAATTTCTCGTTTATTGGCTTCGGTATACCGGCAATTCACCGATTTCCCAGCCAAGTTGACGACCATCTCCGCGCCTTCTAGTGCGCTAACGATCCCTGTATGATTGGTCCAATTCAAATGACTGGGTTGCCGTGAAATAATGATGACTTGGTAACCTTGCTCTGTAAACTTCTTTTCTAAATACTGCCCAACAAATCCAGTACCTCCAGCCAATACAATCTTTTTCATTTCGCCACCTATTTTCTGTATATTCTTATCCTACTTGACGTCCTAAGCGCGTAAAAGATACGGATTAACCGAATTCTTTTTGGTGCTTTTTTTTGCGTTTCAAGTAATCTTCGTCTTCTCTAATTTCGTCCCAGCGCTTTTTGAAAATGGCCGCCGACTCGGCTTTTACCGGATCAATGTCACGTTCTTTGATGCTGCCGTCTTCATTGTATTTGCGGCCGCCTTTGTAATTGGTATAACGGCGTGCGCGCGTATAGCCCATTTGAATAAATTTACGTGCCATGTCCATCCCGACAAAATCATCTTGTTTGCGATACTCCTCGAACATCTCCGAAATTTTATCGCACGACTCTTGTGCAATGTCTGGCGTCTTAAATCGCCAATGTGGCAAAATCTCTCCTTTATACGGCTCCACCATCAATACGCCCTGCTCACCTCTGCCAACACGGTATAGCTCGGGATGTTTGCGTAAATCCAAATTTTCATAATCCAACTCATAATCAAACGCCATCGTTATCCGCTCCTTTGCGCATCTACTTTGTTAAGAATATACCCCAGATTAGGCTGTATAATCTTTTTGAGAGCAAAATTAGAGGGGGTGGATATACACTGCGAACACCCGGGTTAAGAAAAAAACCCATTTCGCACAGTATAAGAAAAAGCTGATTCCGTGGAATCAGCTCAGCTTGTTTACTGCCGTAAAATTTTGTCCATAGACTTGCCCTTGGCTAGCTCGTCGATCAACTTGTCCAAATAGCGAATTTCTCGCATTGTAGGTTCTTCCACGTTTTCAACGCGGACGCCACAAACCACCCCTTTAATTAACTCGCGCGAAGGGTTTAACATCGGTGCTTCTAGCAGGAAAGGAGCAAATGCGGTTTGTTGTGCGAGTTGGGCTTCTAGTTGTTCTTGGCTGTATCCGGTAAACCACCGAATGATTTCGTCAACTTCTGCTTTAGTTCGATTTTTTCGCTCAGCTTTGGCGACGTAGCAATCGTAAATTTTGGCGGCGGTCATTTTGTAGATTTTATGCTCTGTCATTAGGGCTCACTCCTTGCACTACTTGCTGTCCTCATTATACACGAAACAGAACGTTTGTACCCCTAAAAACCCCCAGAGAAAGCACATGCTTTCTCCGGGGTTTTCGATATCGGTCGCTTATTCAAAATTTGCGTCTTTTGGAACTTTGTACACACGTGCTTCATATGGAAGCAATTGTGCTGAATCGTTGTTGCTGTAATTTCCCAACAACAGCGTTGAATTTTCAGGATTGACGCCACACATACATGCGTGCTGCGCAAGGTTTGTGACGATAAATACTTTGTCATCGCCGTATTCTCGCGTGTACGCGAATACGGCTTCGTGACCCATTTCGATTAACTTATACTCTCCGTATACAAATACGTCCATATTCTTCCGGAGCCAGATCATCTGTTTGTAAAAGGCTAGTACCGAATGCGGATCGTTTTCTTGCGCTTTGACGTTCAGCCACTGGTAATTGGGGTTAATGCCCATCCACGGGGATGCATCTGAAAATCCAGCATGTAACGTATTGTCCCATTGCATCGGCGTTCGTGAATGATCACGACTCGTCGCCCGCAGCAAAGTCATAATGGCCTCGTGTTGCATGCCGGTTTCTTTTTTATGAAAATATAAGTTATGCGTATGGACATCATCGAAATGATCCAACTCTTCAAACGGCGCATTGGTCATACCGATTTCTTGGCCTTGGTAAATGAACGGTGTTCCTTGCATAAAGAAATACATGCACGCTAATGCCGTTGCGCTTTCACGCCAGTACTGTTGATCATTTCCCCAAGTGGAAACGACGCGTGGTCTGTCGTGATTTTCAATAAATAGCGCATTCCAGCCGACACCGTTTACTTTGTTTTGCCATTTGCTAAGTACGTGTTTTAGTTCTGGTACGTTTACGCCATTGCGCACTTCAATATTCCACAAATCGATGTCTTCGAATTGGAAAATCATATTGAATTTCCCGGTCTTTTCACTTACCCATTCGTCAATTTCATCTGCGGAAACGCCGTTCGCTTCACCAACAGTCATAATGTCGTGTTTGCCAAACGTCTCATCGTATAATTCTTGCAACATCGGCTGAATACCATCGACGTTCATTATTTTTTCCCACGAAGGGACGAATACATGCCCTTCCGCATCGGCCGTGTTCGTGTAATCTTTTTTAATGTGGCTGATGGCATCGACGCGAAACCCATCGATTCCTCTCGCAATCCACCAATTGATCATTTTATAAAGTTCTTTACGGACTTCGGGATTTTCCCAATTTAGATCGGGCTGCTTTTTTGAAAAGATATGTAAAAAATATTGCTTGGTCTTTTCATCGTATTCCCAGGCTGGTCCTCCAAATATACTTTCCCAATTTAGCGGTTCGTCGCGCCAGACATACCAATCTCGTTTCGGATGATCGCGTGATGAGCTGGATTCCAAAAACCAAGGATGCTCGTCGCTCGTATGGTTAATGACTAAATCAATGATCAACTTCATGTCGCGCGCATGGACTTGTTCCATTAGCAAATCGAAATCTTCCATCGTGCCGAAATCCTCTAAAATTTCCTGGTAATCGCTAATATCGTAGCCGTTATCATCATTGGGTGACTTGTACATCGGACATACCCAGATTACGTCAATGCCGAGGCCTTTTAAATAATCCAATTTGCTCGTAATGCCATTAATATCACCAAGACCATTTCCGTCAGAATCCATGAAACTGCGCGGATAAACTTGGTAGACGACTGCTTCTTTCCACCATTTTCTATTCATATCCGATCCCTCTCAAAGACGTCGGCAAGAACCTCTTTCTATTAGTCGAGAAGGCACTACGACTTGTTTGGGAGGCACTGACGCGTCCGTTATTTTCTCTACTACCAACTCTGCTGCATGCAAACCAAGGTCATAAATTGAAATGTCGACTGTGCTGAGTGGCGGTTTTAAATGTTTCGAAATCATATGATTGTTAAAACCGATAATGGAAACGTCTTCTGGTACTTGGATTTTTAAGTCTTCCAGGTAGCCGATGACTTCGTAAGCGACCATGTCATCATGCGTAACAATGGCCGTTGGCGGTAATTCGAGTGCCATTAATCGGCGAATTGCCTCACTTTTATCGCCTTGCATAAACTCTTGATTGACTGTATAAGCCACATCAAACAGAATGCCATGTTTATTCAACGCTTGCTTATATCCTTCTAACCGGTCGAGCGATACGACAAAATCTGTCGCACCCCCGACAAATGCAATCTGCCTGTGACCCAGTCCAATCAAGTATTCAACCGTTTCCTTGGCGGTATTGATATTGTCGTTATCGACATAGGTTACCGAACACGGATTTTTGTACGGCCGGCCGACTACAGCAAACGGCAAACCGCTTTGGCACAAGTATTCCATAACAGGATCTCCAATTTTTGAGTAAAGAAGAACAATCCCATCAACTCGTCGACCTTGCACCATTTCAATAACTTCTTCGTAAATTTCTTCTTGCGTGGCACCGGTCGACAAATACAGTCCGTATTGGCTTTCATGTGCCCTAGTTGAAATGCCACGTAGCACTTCAGGGAAAAAGGGATTTTGAAAGGCCAATGCGGCTGAATTTTCCATGATGACACCGAGTGTCCGACTGTTTTTCGCTACTAAATTACGTGCTTGAAAATTTGGGTAGTACCCCAGTTCTTTCATGACTTCCCGCACTTTCACTTTTGTCTTGACGCTGATTCGTGGATTGTCGGCGATCACTCGTGATACAGTGGCCGGCGACACATTTGCCTGTTTCGCAACGTCTTTGATTGTGACTGCCATTTTACCGTCCTCCTATTTTACTGCCCCATCCGATACCCCTTTAATAATTTCGCGTTGTGCGAAGAAATAAAAGATGATGACTGGAACGATCGCGAGTGTTAACCCCGCAAGTGCCAAATGCCACTGCTTCGTGTATTCACCAAAGAAGAAGAACATCTTCAACGGAATCGTTTCACTTCCTGGTGTATTGATCACCAGGGATGGCAATAAATAATCGTTCCAAATCCAAATGATGTTTAAAATGGCTACCGTTACTGTAATTGGTTTTAAGATTGGGAAAATAATATGCCAAAACACTTGCCAGCGGTTGGCTCCATCAATTGTCGCCGCTTCATCCAGTGAACGTGGGATATTGTTTAGCGCACCGTGATACAAGAAAATAGAAAGACTCGCACCAAAGCCAATATACATAAAAATTAAGCCACCCCGGTTTAACAGTTCAAACTTACCGAATACCGTAACGAGCGGAATCATCACCGACTGAAACGGGATGAGCATGGCTGCAACGAAAGTGAAAAACAATACCGTGCTGAGCTTACTTTTCGCGCGCGATAAGGCATATGCCGCCATCGCGGAGAAAACAATGATCAACACAACGCTGACAACTGTAATTAATAGCGAATTAAATAATGTCTGCAAAAAATCCAGTTCTTCAAAAGCCGTAATGTAATTATCAAAGCTCCAATTTTCGGGAGGACTGATAGTGTCCATGAAAATTTCTTTTTTTGATTTGAACGAGTTGACGAACATTAAGTAAAACGGAGCCAACCACAAAAGTGCTAACACCAAGCCAAGAATTTCTAATTTCAAATTCCATTTTTTCTTCATTACATTTCAACCTCCTTGCGTTTGTTCAAATACACTTGGACAAGGGCAATGATTGCGACGATAACGAAGAAAATAACAGCTTTTGCCTGCGCATACGCAAAAGCATTTTGCGTAAACGCTGTTTTGAAAATTTCCATTGCGACCATTTCAGTAGAGTTATAAGGCCCACCAGCGGTTAGTGACAAGTTTTGGTCATACAGCTTGAACGTATTTGAAAGTGTCAGGAACATACTAACAGTAAACGCCGGTGCCACAAGTGGAAAAACCACATAACGGAAACGTTGAAACGAAGAAGCTCCGTCAATTTCAGAGGCTTCTAGCAGCTCTTTTGGCATGCCTTCTAAATAAGCGATATAGATAACCATAATGTATCCAGCCATCTGCCAGCTCATCAAAATAACCAAGCCCCAGAATCCCGTATCCGTTGTAGACAACCAGCCTTGTAAGCTTTCCATCCCAATAATCTCACCAACACTTGCAAACACTTTGATGAAAATAAACTGCCAGATAAATCCTAAGATCAATCCACCTATTAAATTTGGCATGAAGAACGTCGTACGCAGTAATTTGCTTGAGCGAACACGTCCCGTAACGAGCAGTGCTAGTGATAAGCCAATGACGTTAATTAAGATAACCGAAACAATTGAGAATTTTGTTGTAAACCATAACGAATCAAGGAAACGCTGGTCTTTGAACAAATCGATGTAGTTTTGGAATCCGACGAATTCTCCTGTGTCGATGCCGTTCCAGGTGGTGAAGGAGTAATAGACGCCGAGTAGCATTGGAACAATGACAACTAGCGTAAGTGCCAATAAGACAGGGGCTAGAAACAACCAATAAGATAAATCTTTTGTACGCATACAGGCATCATTCCTTTCTTGATTTGGTCGGTTAAGTTTAGATTGGGTTAGCGATAGTCCGCAAAACAGCTACGCTTGCCGCGGGCGTCTCCGCTATTTTGCTGCCTATCTTTTATTTTTCGACTAGCAATACCAACAACTCTCACTTTGTATCTAGCAAATCTCTTAGCACCAGCGCGTCCACGGGCTAGGCGGAGCAATAAGACGAATGCTCTTCTCGGCTTATTGTGTGAGCCATGCCCAAAGCGAACGGTGCGGCTTACACGAGTGAAGCCTTGTCATTTACCTCAGCAACAAAACAGCTGCTCTCACGTTGTAGCTAGCAAGTCTCTTAGTGCCGGCGCGTCCACGGGCTAGGCGGAGCAATAAGACGAGTGTTCTTCTCGGCTTATTGTGTGAGCCATGCCCAAAGCGACCGGTGCGGCTTACACGAGTGAAGCCCTTGTCATTTACCCCAGCAACAAAACAGCTGCTCTCACGTTGTAGCTAGCAAGTCTCTTAGTGCCGGCGCGTCCACGGGCTAGGCGGAGCAATAAGACGAGTGTTCTTCTCGGCTTATTGTGTGAGCCATGCCCAAAGCGACCGGTGCGGCTTACAAGAGTGAAGCCTTGTCATTTACCCCAGCAACAAAACAGCTGCTCTCACGTTGTAGCTAGCAAGTCTCTTAGTGCCGGCGCGTCCACGGGCTAGGCGGAGCAATAAGACGAGTGTTCTTCTCGGCTTATTGTGTGAGCCATGCCCAAAGCGACCGGTGCGGTTTACACGAGTGAAGCCTTGTCATTTACTCCAGCAACAAAACAAAGTAGCACAGAGGCTACTTTGTTTAACACGCTCATCGTGAAAATTTACTTGAAATTGTATTACTTAGCTCTATCTGCTTCCCAAGCTTCTTTTGCTGAATCGATCACTTCGTCCCAGCTTGCTTCATCGCTTAGGTATTTCTGGATGTTCGAACCAAGTACATCTTCACCCCATCCAGTTGGATAGCCCATGAAAACCCAGCCGATTGTATTGCCTGACTCAGATGCATCGTAAATGGCTTTCGACATGGGATCAGAGATTTTCGATGTGTCGTAACCTTCGTAAGCCGGGATGAATTTGAAGTCTTCTACCACAGCTGTTTTACCTACATCAGATGTGTACAACCAATCCAAAAATTCTTTTGATTCTTTAACAACTGCTTCGTCCGCTTTTTTGTTTACGCCCCAATACATCGGTACGCCCACGGGTAAGCCTGTGTTTTCTACGCCTTCAACAGGAATTGGCATAAGACCGATGCCGTTGTCTGCAAGTTCTGGATCGATACCCGCGATTGAACCGTACGCCCAGTTTCCTTGTTGAATAATTGCTACACGTTCAAGTGAAAATAATTCTTCGACTTGCTGAGAGTAATCAAGACTAACAGTTGGTTGTTTCGAGTATTCATTTTGCAAATCAACGATTTTCTTAAAACCGTCAGCGTATTTAAAATCGACTGTTTTCGCATCAAATGCTGTTAATACGTTGTTGTCGAACTCTGGAGCAAGAAAGGTGTTTGACAAGTGAAGTCCTGTTACCCACGTTTCTTTTCCTGGGAAAGCGAAGACTGATTCAAGACCAAGCTCGTCTTTTTTCGAATCCAATGTTTTCACAGCTTCTTCGAGTGATGCAAAATCCGTGATGGATGCCGGATCGATTCCTGCTTCTTCAAATAGACGCGTATTGTAGATAAAGCCGTAACCTTCTTGGTTATAAGGAAGTCCAAGCACTTCAGATTCTACGGTTACACCGTCAAGCGTGCCGTCAAGTGCCGCTCCTGCAGCTGCTGTGTCCGTTAAGTCTGATAGATTGTCTTTCCAGTCCGCTACATCTTGAGGTCCACCGATGTTAAAGATTGCCGGTTCGTTACCAGATGCAAAGCGTGAACGAAGTGCTGCGCCGTAATCTTCTCCGCCACCAACCGTTGTAATTTCAATATTCACGTTCGGGTTTTCTTTTTCGTAAAGTGCCACTACGTCTTCAAACTGGTCTTTGAATTCCACTTTGAATTGGAAAATGTCTACCGTTACTTCTTCACCTTCTGCGCTCGATCCGTCCTTTTCCCCGTCGCTACTACATCCTGCCAACACTGCAGCTGACAACATCAATGATGCTACAAGTCCTTTGCTAAACCTTACTTCCTTCATCAGTAAATCCCCCTTTGAGTTGTTGTGAAATCGTTTGCACAAACGAGCAAATAAAAAGCGGAAACGGACTGGAGAGTGTTCCCGAAAATTAATTATCTGTATCATAACACCATGAAAACGTTTGCACAAGATGGAATTTTTAAAAAATTCTTTTTTTAACTAATGGTAACTCGAACGAATGATTCTATTTGTTGATCTTCGGCAAAACAGCTGTGCTTTCGGGTCCACAGGGTGTGGTCATGCAACTGACGCGTAAGAAATTCTCAGCGCCAGTTGCCAAGGGCTTGCGCAGAATGAACTTGAGATAGACGCACAAGTTCGTTCTGCACTTCCCCCTCGGAGTCTCCTTTTCCCCATATTTTCTAGGTAATAACAGCAAACTAGACACTCTCTTCTTACGCAACCAGCTATTTAGCGCCGGCACGTCCACGGTCTGGGCAACTAAAGTGGTTTAAAAAAGTCGGTTTCTTCATTCCACTTATATAGTTTCAAATTGGGAGTAAATAAAAAAATAAGAGCAGCTCGCTTAGCCACTCCTATTCAAACTCATTTATTCAGTTTCCAATACCAATAATGCAGCTCCTAAAATACCCGCGTCGTTTTCGAAACGTGCTACTTCAATGTCCAGCGGATTTAGTAGCATCGGTTGGAGTTGCTGTTGCAGCGACTCCATCCAAAGATCTGCTGCTTCTGAAACACCCCCGCCAATAATGACCATTTCCATATCGAACGCTGCCTGCAAACTGCTAATAACAAGTGCTAAATCGCCGGTGAATTCTTCCACGACTTTCTTAGCTTTTGGATCGCTCTGTGCATGTTCAAAAAGCTCAGGGGGCGTGAATGTGAGGCCTGCCGTTTCGATTCGATTGCGCAGCGCTGTTCCGGACACGTACATTTCGCTACAGCCTAACCGACCGCAAGCACATTTTATGCCATTTGGATAAAGAATCATATGACCAAATTCTGCCGCACCGCCATAAGGACCACCGCTCAACAACTTGCCGTCCCATAAAACACCGCCACCAAGACCGGTACCAAGTGTTAAAACGACCACACGACTAAGTCCTTGCGCCGCACCAAACTTTGCTTCCGCAAGTGCGACCACATTGGCATCATTTTCTACTTCAACACGTTTGCCCGTCGCTTTTTCCAGCCATTCTTTAACGGGCGTGTTCGACCAGCCTGGCAAAGTTTCTGCAGAATAGATGACTTTTCCTTGCTTCGGATCGACAAAACCGTGCGTGCCGACTCCAATTGCGCTGACATCAGGTTGATCAGCTAAAATACGCAAAATATTCTCCTCAAGATATGGATAAAGTGGAATCTGTGTCGGAATTTTCTCTTCGTATAAAATCTGACCGCTAGCATTAATGATACCTAGGTGGATTTTTGTGCCGCCAATGTCGACTCCTAATACGTTTTCCATAGTGCCTCCTCGTAGTGTTCGTTTTATTGTTTATAATAAACGATTGCTTCGTAAGGTTGAAGCAATCCTTTACTGTTATTCGGTGCGTAATTGCCAATCAGTATTTTTCCTTCTGGCAGTGTCACAGATTTCGGTTGGCTGGAAAAATTGCAGTACACCGTTAGTTTTTCATCGTTCCATGTGCGTGTATAGGCGAATACATCTGGATCCTCCCGGTGGAGTAATTCAAAATCGCCATGCGTAATGATGTCCATGTTCTTACGCAAACCAATTAGTTTTTTATAGTATTGGTAAATCGAATCTGAATCTTTATGCTGCAAGGCATTGATGTCCTTGTAGTTCGGATTGACTTTTAACCACGGCGTGCCCGTTGTAAAGCCACCGTTCGGTTCGGCGGACCATTGCATCGGCGTACGCGCGTTGTCACGACCTTTCGCATAAATTTTCGTCATGATGTCGTCGTGCGAAACGCCCGCTTCTCGTTTTTCTTGATACATGTTCACCGTCTCAATGTCTTGATAATCCTCAATCAAATCAAAACGTACATTGGTCATGCCGAGTTCCTCGCCTTGGTAAATATAAGGCGTGCCTTGCATAAAATGCAGACACGTAGCGAGCATTTTCGCGGACTCGACGCGCCAATCCTGATCATCTCCAAACCGCGATACAATACGTGGCTGATCGTGGTTGTTCCAGTATAGGCTATTCCAACCTTCGTTGTGTAAACCGTGTTGCCATTTTTCCAGATTCTCTTTTAAATCGATCAAATCGAGCGGCTTTAAATCCCATTTCTCCCCCGATGCTTGGTCGAGGTCCATATGCTCGAATGTGAAAATCATATTGAGTTCTTGATTTTGTGCGGCGGTATAGTCACGCGCCTCTTTTGGCGTTGTGCCTGGCGATTCTCCGACTGTAACAATATTGTATTGAGACAGCACGTGCTTGTTCATTTCTTTTAGGTAAGTATGGACGTTTGGTCCGTTCATAAATTGACTACTGCCATCGCCATTTGGTGCGTCTTTCATATCCGGATTTTTTGAAATCATGTTAATAACGTCCATTCGGAAACCATCTACACCTTTATCTAACCACCAACGCATCATTTCGTAAACAGCGTTTCGCAGTTCTGGATTTTCCCAGTTCAGGTCTGGCTGCTTTTTGGAAAACAAGTGCAAGTAGTACTGATTGCGTTCTTTTTGATACTGCCACGTCGATCCACCAAAAAACGAGCGCCAATTGGTTGGCTGATCGCGCCATATGTAAAAATTGGGATGGTCTTTAAACCACGCATGCTCATCAGACGTATGATTGACAACGAGATCCATAACCAATTTCATGTCACGTGCGTGTACTTTTTCAAGTAGCTCATCAAAATCTGCCATCGTGCCGAACTCGTTCATGATTTTATAATAATCACGAATGTCATAGCCGTTATCGTCGTTCGGTGAATCATACACAGGCGATAGCCAAAGAATATCTACACCGAGTTCATGCAAGTAATCGAGTTTTTGGATAATGCCCCGAATATCCCCGATGCCATCGCCGTTTGAATCCATAAAACTTCGCGGATAAATTTGATACACAGTCGATTTTTTCCACCAGTCGGCCATAAAATCCCCTCTTTCTTGATAAAGTGAATACTATTCAACCATCATACATGAATCCGCTGTTTTGCCAACTACTTAATTTAACCTATGATTTTATTGTATAATGAATAAGTTATCTAACTCTTCAAAATGTTAAAATTGCGAAAAGAGGTATTCAATGATCAATCAATTAAAAAAACTCTACCCTTCGCTTCAACTACTCGACCAAAACACGCTCGCTTCAGATTCAGCCTATACATGGTTTTCATGTCCTGATGGCGTGACTATCGGCATTCACGAAAGGGAACTTGCTCCAAGAGATTTGTCTTTACTCGCGACATTTTTGACGCCTTATAATCCAAAATTTCCGATGCTGACCGACGAAGAAAAAAAGTGGGCGGCTGTGGTTGATCCTGCGCTTTCCGATGACAGTAAGATGTTTCCATTAAATTCTTCCTATCGCTTTGTTCATTTTTCTATTCAAGAAAAACAAATTAGTCCTGCAGCGTTTAAACAAGCGGTTCAAGATTTTTATGCGCAGCACGTGCCGATTTTGTGGCAAAACGACCATCAAGGTGTTTTAGTCGAATACGTAACAAAAGAAGACGGACCGATTTCTTACGATGAAATTATCGATGTGTTGATGAGTGATTTGTATATCAACATCCATTTTTTTGTTGGGCCACTTCGTGCAAGTTTGCACGGAGCTGTCACTCATTACCGCGCAATGGTGGATGGTGCTAAAATCGTTAGCCTGTATTCGAAAAAAACCGTTATCAGTTATACCGATGCGATTCCGTATTTATTGCTCGATCAAACACCAGAACCACTCCGAAATGAAATAAAACAATCCGTTTTGCAAGTTTATCAAGGTGATGAAGAAACGATGAAAATGATTGAAGTATTTGTGCGAAATAACTTAAATATTTCAGAAACGGCTAAAGCCTTACATATGCATCGCAACAGTTTGCAATATCGTTTCGATCGTTTTTATGAAAATACCGGCATTGACGTGCGAAAATTCCGTGAGGCCATGGCAGTATATCTAGCGATTTTGATCCAAAAGTAAATGTGCACAAAAAATGATTTGATTTTTTAGGCAATTTTGATATTTATTCAAAATCGTCTTTCGGTTAAGCTGTTACCAATGACAAAGAGATTATTGGGGGAAACCAAATGACGGGCTTAACATTAGTTAATATCAAAAAAGAATACGAAAAAGGTGTAGTTTCGGTACAAGACTTTAACTTAGAAATTCGCGATAAAGAGTTTTTAGTACTAGTTGGACCTTCCGGTTGCGGGAAATCCACAACACTTCGTATGATCGCAGGGCTTGAGGATATTACAGATGGCGATTTGTTTATCGGTGACAAACGCGTAAACGACGTGTCACCAAAAGATCGTGACATCGCGATGGTTTTCCAAAACTACGCATTGTACCCGCATATGACCGTCTATGAAAACATGGCGTTTAGTTTGAAACTGCGCAAAATGAAAAAAGACGAAATCAAAGCACGCGTTGCCAATGCTTCCAAAATCTTGGGGCTGGATGATTACTTAAACCGTAAACCAAAAGCGCTATCGGGTGGACAACGTCAGCGTGTCGCTCTAGGACGTGCCATCGTTCGTGACGCGAAAGTTTTCTTGATGGATGAGCCTTTATCAAATTTGGATGCGAAATTACGTGTGCAAATGCGCGCAGAAATCCAAAAATTGCACCGTCGCTTGCAGACGACGACTGTTTATGTAACGCACGACCAAACAGAAGCGATGACGATGGCGACACGTTTAGTCGTTATGAAAGACGGCTTTATTCAGCAAGTGGGTACGCCAAAAGAAGTTTATGATTTGCCGGACAATATGTTCGTCGGTGGATTTATCGGCTCGCCGTCTATGAACTTCTTGCGCGGCAAATTAGTGGGCAGCCATTTCGTCATGGGAGACATTCACATTCTCATCCCTGACGGCAAACTGGCTGCCTTGAAAGACGGTGGCTATGACAACAAAGACCTCGTTCTTGGCATACGTCCTGAAGATATTCACGACGAGCCGCTCTTTTTAGAGCACTCCCCTCATACCAAACTGACAGCGTACATTGACGTTGCAGAATTGATGGGCGCAGAAATTATCCTTTACTCGAAAGTCGATAACCAAGATTTTGTTGCACGTGTCGATTCACGTTTTAATGTTGAAGCAGAATCGACGATCGACATGGCCTTCGATATGAATAAAGCGCACTTTTTCGATAGCGAATCAGAATTACGTATACGTTAATAAAAGCTGCTGAGAAATCCTCAGCAGCTTTTTCTTTTTACTGAATAAGTGATAAAGAGCACGCTGCACCCCTACCAAAACCCCATCAAAAAAAGCTGCCTACATAAACGGCAGCTCTACATTAAAAGTTTTTGATTCCAGCGATGATTTGTTTTAAGGCATCAATGGATTTAAGTGGGTCGGTTTCACAATCCAACCGGTGATTGATGTCTGGTAAGAGCGTCGACTCTAAATTCGCGTTTGCTTTTAGCAACTCAAATGCACCCGGTGAGTAATAACGGTCTTTGTCGCCGATATAGCATAGCGCAGCATTTTTGCTGTTGACCATCGTGTTCAAAACTTGTTCTTGGTTTAGTAACGGCGTAACCCATACAGCTTTGGCTTCACTGAATTCAGGACGCAGCATTTCAGTTGCCATCGCAATCGTACCAAGTGATTTTCCGACCAAGTAAAAGTCCTGATAGTTTCTGCCTTTGAGCACTTGACTAATCACTAAACGAACGTCATGAACGATCGCTTCGCTCAATTCTTTCATCGTGAATTCATCGTATGCTTTGTCTGTGTATTGATAATTGATACGCAGCACATCATAGTTTTCATTCAAGAAAATTTCTTCTGCGAAATGGAAAAGCGGACTTTTTGTCGTATATCCCGCACCTGGTAAAAAAATAGCTAATTTTTTTGTGTAATCCTCCGTTAGCATGACCGTGTAAGGAACCTCGATTCCTTTGTAGCCTATGACTTTGTTGTTGATTGCTTTCATAAATTCCACTCCTGTCTCTCTCTATTATAAAGAATATTCTATAAGTTTACTAAATATTTTCCAAATTAGCTATGATACAATCGATTTACCAAGATTCTTTAGAGGAGGTTAACAAATGAAGAGCGAAAAAGACAAAATGTTAGCTGGCGAAATGTACGATCCGCAAGATGCTGAACTGCGCCAGAACCGCATGAATGCTCGTAGACTTAGTCGATTGTTTAACGAAACGACAGAAATGGACGGTCAAGACCGGACCGCCTTATTGAAAAAGCTATTTGGTTCAACGGGTGACAACATCCATATTGAACCGAACATTCGCTGTGATTATGGATTCAATATGCACGTTGGTACTAATTTCTATGCTAATTTCGACTGTGTGTTTCTGGATGTTTGCGAAATTCGGATTGGCAATAACTGTATGATTGCACCGGGTGTTCATATTTACACAGCGACTCACCCACTTGAAGCAGCTTCTCGAACTTCTGGTGAAGAATTCGGCAAACCGGTTACCATTGGCCATAATGTCTGGATCGGTGGTCGCGCCATCATCAATCCGGGCATCACAATCGGCGACAATGCCATCATCGCGTCCGGCGCCGTCGTCACTCATGATGTGCCTGCCAATTCAGTCGTTGGTGGTAACCCTGCTAGAGTCATCAAGCAGATTGAGGAATAAAGAGCAATGCGCTTCAGCGTGTTGCTTTTTCACTTTCGATCACTAGACAATTAACATTAAGAAGAGAGAATTCTTTTCTAGGATTTTCTCAAGACGCTGGGAGTTCATGTGAAGCTGGCTATCTTGAATCTCCCGATATAGACTCTACTAGTCCTTGTATAAACCTCGATAGTCTCTGACAAAACTCCAAAACTTTAGGTAACGCGACACATTGCTTCACACCCAATAAAAAACCCCACAAGCGACAACTTGCCACTTGTGGGACTCTTTTTATTTACAATTCGACTTCCATACCTGTTCCGTTTTCTTTGATTTTGCTGTAAACACCTTTGGCAACAGCTAGATCAAAATACGCGGCACCGACACACTTGAAGAACGTGATTTCTGATTCTGCTTCCCGTCCTGCCGCTTCTCCGACAACCACTTGCCCTAGTTCCGCATGAAGTTGGTCGAATGACCACGCGCCTGTTTCAACGGTGTGAATTAGTTCGCCAGCTTCGTCTTTAACGCCTGGCAAGTCGTCAGCGACAATTTTATCAGCGCGCAAAATCGTCGTTTCATCGACTTCGCGCATGCTTGGCAAATACGAACCGACGCCGTTAATGTGCGTACCTGGTTTTAAATCAGCGCCGTCAAACACCGGATCGGTTGAACGCGTTGCGCAGCAAATGATATCAGCTTGCTGAACTGCTGATGACACATTCGTTTCGACCGTATACGGAATATCAATACCGAATGCCGCAAGCCGTTCACCAAAACGCTGTGCTTTTTCTGGTGTGCGGTTTACTAAAATAATTTTTTCAATGGGTCTCACTGCTACTACGCCAAGTACTTGCTCGAACGCCATGCCGCCTGTACCGATTACGGTCAGTACGTGGCTTTCTTGTCGCGCCAGCAGATCCGTCGCAATGCCACTGAGTGCACCTGTGCGCAACCGCGTTAAATACGAAGCCGTCATCATCGCCACATGCTCGCCATTATCGCCGTCTGACAACAAAATAACACCTTGTGTCGTCGGCTTTCCTTGCGCTGGGTTTTCCGGGAATATCGTCACCACTTTCACACTTGAAACTTTATTGACCATGTCCGC
This sequence comes from Planococcus faecalis, assembly GCF_002009235.1. Classification (NCBI taxonomy): domain Bacteria; kingdom Bacillati; phylum Bacillota; class Bacilli; order Caryophanales; family Caryophanaceae; genus Planococcus; species Planococcus faecalis. The sequence continues at coordinate 634,931 of NZ_CP019401.1, read as the reverse complement.
ACTTGGCATATACAACGCGGACGCTTGTCGTTCTGGAAATCCAAGAACGGTGCGATGTGGGTTATTGATCTGGCCTCGTTCTTTTGCTTGAAGCATGGCCGTTACGTCACGGATCGCCTCACACATTCCGTATTGTTGCTGAATCTGCTGTTCGTTGATGATAAGCATGAAGTCCCTCCTAAAAATATGCGCCTAAGCGCGACTTTCCTTTGCTACTAACGCTGCTGCTTTTGCTTGATTTTGTGTACCGCTTAAATCTTTTACTGCCCAAATGGACAACAATGAAATGACTGCTGTTAACATGATGTAAAGTGCAACCGGTACGTATGAGTTATCAAATGTTGCGAGCAAGAAAGTTGCGACTAAAGGCGCTGTTCCTCCTGCTAATGCTGCACCAATTTGGTAACCTAATGTAACGCCTGTATAACGTACTTTCGCATCGAAAATCTCAGAGAACATAGTGCCAAGAACCGCTGTGATTGGCGCCCAAATAACACCGAGCCCGATGATTGTTGCGATAATCAATAAAATAACAGAGCCTTGCTGCAACATCCAGAAGTAGGGAAAAGCGAACAAGCCCATCGCTACTGCCCCCGTCACATACATTTTCTTACGTCCAACACGGTCAGATAACGCTCCCATAATCGGGATTAAAATCGTTGTGATAACCGTTGCAATCATAACTGCTGCGAGTGTAGCAGTTCTTGAAAACTCAAGATTTGTGGTTGCGTAAGATACGACGAACGTTCCGAAAATGTAAAAGGGTGCTGTTTCCACAACTTTTGCTCCAATGGCGATCAATACTTCGCGCCAGTGGTATTTCAACGTCTCAACAATCGGCAATTTCGGAATTTCTCCCGATGCTTGAACTGCTTTAAATTCTGGCGTTTCGTCGATTCCTTTACGAATCCACAAGCCAAACACTACAAGAAATGCACTTAAAATGAACGGTACGCGCCAGCCCCAACTCATAAACGCCGCTTCTGGCAATAACGTCATAATATACAAAGCCAACGTTCCCATCATCATTCCGATGGTTACGCCCATTTGCGGGATACTGCCAAAAAATCCGCGCTTTTCAGGTGGTGCATATTCGGTTGCCAGTAATAATGCTCCGCCCCATTCGCCGCCGATGCCAAGTCCTTGAATCAATCGTAATGTGATTAACAAAATCGGTGCTGCCACGCCAATTGCTTGATAGGTTGGCAATAAGCCCATGGCGAATGTCGCAAAGCCCATCATACTTAATGTGATGACCAATGTTTTTTTGCGGCCAATGCGGTCACCAATATGACTAAAGATGATGCCGCCAAATGGACGAATAAAAAATGATAATGCGAACGATGCATATGCGAGCATAAGTCCAACAGTTGGGTCTTCATTGACGAAAAAGATTTGATTGAAAACCAATGCTGCCATCGTGCCGTATAAAAAATAATCAAACCATTCAATCGAACTGCCGACAAGACTTGCGGTTAATACTTTGCGTGTTTGCTTTTTATCCATCTTATTTCCCCCTCGAAATAAATTGAAGTGACACTTTAACTACCCTTTCCAACAGTTTAGTCAGTTAGCAATATTCTGTCAATGCCCTATATAAATTTTATTTTCATTCGATGTACGTTATGATGAGAACAGAACATTTAGTAAAGTGAGGTTTCTACATGTCACATGGAACAATTGGGGTTACCTTAAAAAATCTTCGCAAAGAGCGAAACATGACGTTGAAAGAGCTAGCGGAGCAAACCGATGTCTCCATTAGTTTCTTGTCGCAAGTCGAGCGTGGAAAATCGAGTGTGACACTGGAATCTTTGCGGAAAATAGCAGACGCTTTAAATGTCGATCCCAGTCTTTTTTTCGCAAATGAAACCGAAAAAACTGGTTGGGCGACGCGTCTTGAAGGATTTCATTACCAAGATTTGTCACACGGTGTTCAAGCAACGAATTTAGTACCGATGCTCGTGACGATGAAGCCAGCTGAATCAGAAGGCAATCCATTTGCCCATAGCGGCTATGAGTTTTTGTTTGTCGTGGAAGGCGTGCTGACCGTCGAAGTGGACGACGCACGCACCGAGTTAACTGAGCATCAATCGATCTTGTTTGATGCGCGTAAAAAGCATTACTGGTTCAACTTAACAGATCGAGATGTGCGATTTTTACTAGTATCATCCAAAACGAATTAAGGAGAATCCGTCTATGCATCCAATCAAAGATCCGCAAGTAGATGAATTTATCGACAGACTGGAAAATCCAGAACAAAAAATCGTCTCAGAGCTTCGCACATTGGTGTTCGAAGCCTACCCAGAAATGGACGAAGGCTTTAAATGGTCTAATCCCAGTTACGCGAAAGAAGGCCTCGTCTGCTATATGCAAACTGCCAAAGGCCATGTTAATTTCGGATTTTACCGCGGTGCCGAGCTTCGTGACGAATCCAATTTATTGCAAGGTGACGGCAATAAAATGCGCCATGTACGACTAAACCGAACCGATGACATTCGAGCTGATGAGTTGAAGCTGCTGATTTGGGATGCAGTAGAGTTAAATAGGAGATGACAAAAGCGCAAAAATCATTGGGCTTATCCATTAAAAAACCGAGACAGAACTTCTGCCTCGGTTTTCTTATTTCGTCGCTTCAAAAGTGATGATAGCGTCTGCATTTTTTGGGTAGTTGCCAAACTGATAGTCTGTTGTAATTGTAACGTCAGTAAAACCAATCGCTTCGAGAATCGCTGTGAATTCTTCAACCCCGTACCAACGCATAGGATAGCGTTCGAGCTCCGTTTCAACCAACCGTCCCTCATGCCAGCGTTCATAGCGTCCTTGCGAGACGAAATGTTGTTGAATCCAGTCTACTTCGACCTTCTTACTTTCTACTGTCAACGTGTCGCCATTAGTAGCTTGCCACTTACGTGTGGAAGTTTTCTCGAGTTCAATGCCCGATGGCACATGTAGATCGACAATCAACCTGCCCCCTGTTTCTAAATGGCTGTAAAAATTCTGCAAAGCTTGCAGCGATTTTTCACGTTCATAGAGCAATAAGAACGTCCCTGTCGGTATAACAATTGCCGCATATTTTGCATCAATTGAAAACGACTCCATTTTTGCATTGAACAACTCCGGCGATAATCCACGTTCTTTGCAATTGGCACGACACACTTGCAGCATTTCTTCAGACACGTCAAAACCATCAACCTGAAATCCATTTTCCAATAACGGCACAAGCATGCGGCCTGTACCAACTGCCGGTTCTAGTATGCGGCCTTTACATGAAGCGAGCCGCTCTAAGTAATACTCAATGTCTCCAAACGAACTGCCGATTGGCTTATCGAGATCGTAAACTTCCGCTGACAAACTGCTGTAATACCCTAACACCGCTTCACCCCATCTGCATTATGAAATCATGATTAAGTTCACGATAACTGCAACCATATTCGGCACAGCAATCATAACTGCATTTTTCATTTTCGTTACGCGCTGTTGTTTTTCTCGACGTTTTTCAGAACTTGTTGTTCTTGTTGATTTATTTTTGCCAGCTCCTAGCGCCAAGACGCCCCAAATCAACGCAATGCCGGCAGCGATGCCGCTAATAATCGAAACTAGTGACCAATCCATCGTTGCATAAGCAACCAGCACGCCAACCAAGGCAATGACTGTTCCAATTAAAAAGTATTTCATTATGTTCTCTCCTTCAGATGCTGTGTTTGACTTACACTCACCTACACATTGATTTTATCAAATGTCACACGATAGAGGTAGTCGGAGCGCGGAAAATTTGTTTTCAGTCTGTGAGTTTGCTGGCGCATGAGTTGCGACATGCGCGTTCTGATTCTTTACACGTACTTTTGAACCTGCTAGACGTATTTTTCTACTTTCTACACGCATCACGATTTCTACATGAACTTTTGTGCTTGTTACATGAGCCAGCTGTTTCTACACAAAAGTTCTGTCCACGAAAACAGACAGCTCTTGTTGATTTTATAATTTTCGGTAACGCTTTAAAGCAAAAATGTTCAGGAAGATGAAAACTACCGCAAAGACAGCGAGCGCTAGCAGGGTACTAGACACATCAGCCAATCCTTCACCTCTGTACATAATGGCTTTTAACGCATCAGCCGCGTAATACAAAGGCATGATGTGACTGAGATTTTGCAGCCAATCAGCCATTCCTTCCAGTGGAATAATACCCGCAAAGAAGATTTGTGGAATGACGACAATCGGAATAAACTGAACCATTTGAAATTCCGACGACGCGAAAGTCGACAGCAAAATGCCGAGCGTCAGTGCCACTAAAGCGAGTAGCAAGTTAACAACAATCACGTGCCACACCTGACCGACCATGACCATATCCAATACTTGTATAGAGTAAAACACCACAATGATCGTCTGGATTACAGCAAAAACACCAAAGCCTGTTAAGTACGCCAGAACAATTTCCCAGCGGCGAATCGGTGTCGCCAGTAACCGTTCCAAAGTTCCCGATACTCGTTCTTTCAACAAACCGATCCCAGAAATCAAAAAGACGAAAAAGAAAACGAAAAAGCCAACAAGTATTGGACCCAGTACATCAAAAAACGCCGTTTCCGCGTTTCCATAAATATATTCTGTGGCAATACGAGTAGGAGCACTGTTTCCAGCTTGCATCGATGCCACTTGCGTAATCCGCATTAGCAGTGTCCGAGACGTAGTTGGATCATTATTTTCTAGAACTACCTGAAAATGGCCTTCTGTTATTTTTAGCAGTCCAGCTAATTCATCGGTAATAATGGTTTGATTGTCAGCAGTGTCGTAAGAAATCGCCTCAATCGACACCTCTTCCATTGCTGCAATCAAAGATTCATTTCCTCCGACAACAGCAAGTTTCGGATTTTGAGAGTCTCCGTTAAAGAAAAAATACATCAAGGTCAGAACAAGTAGAGGCGCAAAAAATAACAACGCCATTGTTCTTTTATCACGTAGCAGCTGCAACATAATCCGTTTGATCAATGCCAAAGTTCTCATCGTGCAGCCCTCCCTGCTCGCAAAAAGACCTCTTCTAAATTTGCCGCACCATAAGCCTCTTTCAATTCGCCCGGTGTTCCACTGACCAGAATTCCGCCTTCACGAACCATCGCAATACGGTCGCATTTTTCTGCTTCGTCCATGACATGCGTCGTCACGATGATGGTCTTGCCTTGCTCGCTTTTCAATAACATCAATTCGCGCCAAATCGATAAGCGAAGTTCCGGATCGATGCCGACGGTTGGCTCATCTAAAATCAAAATTTGCGGATCGTGAACCAAGGCAATTGCCAAAGACAATCGCCGCTTCATGCCACCTGAATAAGCCGACACCTTCTTACTCAATTCGTCAGTCAGTTGAACTAAATCTGCTGCATAAGCAATTCGTTCTTTCAATACTGCTTTTTTCATGGCGTACATCGAAGCGAAAAAAACCAAATTTTCTTTGCCTGTCAACTCTGGATATAAGGCATCCGATTGTGCCATATATCCAATGTTCTCGAGCAAGGTCAAATTGGGTATCTGTTTTCCGAGTACTTCTACTGTTCCACTGCTAGCCGATTCGATCCCAACAATCAGCTTGACCAAAGTCGTTTTACCTGACCCGGATGGTCCAATCAAACCAAAAATTTCACCACGTGCAACTGTTAAATCTACGTTTTTTAATACCGTCGTCTTTTTGTACATTTTGCTGAGCTTGCTGATGGAGATACTCGTGTCCATGGACATTTCCTCCAATCGATTAAAAGCTTCATGTTACTTTGTATTGTACGCTCATTTCATAAAAAACAAAGTAGCATTTCTGCTACTTTGTTCAGGCTGTCGAGAAACCCTCTCGACAGTCTTTTTTTGTTTATTTCGATACTTTTTTGATGTAAACTGAAAGAAAAAAGAAGGAGCGAAGTCCCATGATTGGTCCCGTCAAAAATCACCGTCATGAACAGGTCACCGTCTCAATTGATGAACTCGTGCCACACGACCATTTTCTTCGTACCGTTGATGCCCTCATTGATTTTTCTTTTATTGAACGGATTGCTTCCCCTTATTATTGTCCGGATAACGGCCGTCCCGCCATTCCGCCCATTACCTTATTCAAAATGATTTTCATCGGCTATTTTTATGGCGTTCGTTCAGAACGCCAACTGGAAAAAGAGATTCGGGATAACATTGCTTACCGATGGTTTTTGGGCTATTCTCTCGTCGACCGGATTCCAGATCACTCCACCATCAGTTTCAATCGGAAGGGCCGATTTGAAGACACCTCGGTCTTTGAAGAAATCTTCGACGAAACGGTTCGTCAGGCAAAAGCCCACGGCATGGTGAGTGGCCGCGTGCTTCTGTCCGATTCCACGCATATCAAAGCCAATGCCAATAAGAACAAGTTTATCCGAAAAGCAAAGGCCGAAAAAGTGGTGAGCTACCTGGGGGAATTGGAAGAAGCGGTCGTAGCTGACCGGGAGGCCCATGGAAAAAAGCGCTGAAGCCGAAGGTGATTCGGCCCGTTGCCAAAACCAAACCGGCGATGACCCGCGAAAGCGTGACCGATCCAGATAGTGGGTTCCTCATGCGAAACCAGAAACCTCAAGGTTTTTTCTATCTCGACCACCGAACGGTGGATGCCAAATACAATTTCATCACGGATACCTATATCACGGCCGGCAATATGCACGACGCCGTTCCTTATTTGGACCGGCTCGCTGTACAAAAGAAGAAGTTTGCTTTTCCGGTGGAAGCCGTCGCCTTGGATGCCGGCTATTTTACCGGCCACATCTGTAAAACGTTAAACGAAGCCGGAACGTTTGTGGTCATGGGCTACCGCCGTTTCAAAGGCGGTAACCCGAAAGTGCCGAAACGGTTATTTACGTATGTCCCTTCACTGGATGCGTATGCTTGCCCCATGGGCTGTAAGTTGTCCTACGCCACCACAGATCGAGAGGGATATCGGCAGTACAAAAGCCGGCCGGAGGATTGTGAACATTGTCCACTGCGCTCGGATTGTTTTTCCGCGAAAAGCAAGCAGCGCTCGATTTTCCGGCACATCTGGGAAGACGAAAAAGAAAAGGTGCGCGCCAACAAGCGCACCCCCAGCGGAAAAAAGCTATACAAGTTACGAAGCCAGACCATCGAACGGAGTTTCGCCGATGCGAAAGAACTCCATAGTTTCCGTTACGCAAGGCGACGAGGGCGCAAGTCTGTCCAAGAACAGGCTTATCTGACAGCCGCAGTGCAAAACATCAAAAAAATGACCCTTCTGCTAAGCAGAAGGGTCTAAAAACTTCACGTTCTTTTGTTTCTTGACCAATCCACTGAGAAGATAATCGATAAAACCTTAGTTTCTCAACAATCTGAACAAAGTAGCATTTCTGCTACTTTGTTGAAGTTCCGTTATGCGCGTCTGAAAGCATGCCATATACGACGTGGTCGACATAATGATCGTATAACCATTCGGCTTGGCGAATGGTACCTTCTTGTGTATAACCCAGTCGTTCCGGAATGCTGCGGCTCTTATGGTTTTCAGCAGCTACGCGAATTTCGACTTTGTTGAGCTTGAGTTCGGTCAGTGCATAGTCAGTTAATGCTTTAGCGACACGCGTCATGATGCCGTTGCCTTGATATTCTTGTCCGAGCCAGTAGCCAATATAAGCGGTTTTATTGACATGATTGATGTTGTTGAAGCCGCCAATGCCGACGATTTCCCCTTTGTAAATAATGACGGCCCCCAGACTTTTTCCTTCAACAAAATTACGGCTGCCGGATTTAATGAAGTCTTTCGTGTCTTGCAACTCGGTTGTAAAATCGAGCCAAGGTAGCCATTCTCTTAAATAATCTCTTGATGCATCAGTCAATGCAAAAATCCGTTCTGCATCCCGTAGTTCTTGAAGCTTCAGTGATAGTTCTTCATCGATTTTGTGGACAAACATGGACATCCCTCCTTTTTCTCTATCGTCATATCGTAACATAATTATCAGAATTTTCCATCCAAAATATTTTACTTTAATGATTTTTCAAATGCGCTAATACTTGTTGGCCGAAACGTGTAAAATGAACATTATACTAAATGCGTAGATTGATTTCGAGGAGGAGCGTGAAAAGCATGGAAGCTGATGTGAATTCCGTAAATCTCGTAATTCCGCTATACCTGTGGATGCTGCTATTCTTAGTGTTTTTGGTGATGGCGTTTATTGGGCTAATTGTTTACACGAGCCGTAAAATTCTGCCTCTGCACAGTAAACAAGTAAAACTTTTGGAACAACAGTATGAAAATGGAGACATGAATGAAGAAGAATTTCAGCACCGCATCAAGCAGTTGAAAAACCGCTCGACTGGACGCTAGAAAGTTCACTATGGAAGGGATGTTGAAGACAATGGGAGAATTTTTTACAGCTGGTAATCCAGTACTTGGTATTAGCATTGCTGTTGGATTTGTGGTTTTGTTAACTGCAATTGGAACAGCGCTTTGGTTTGCGCTAATCAAAGCACGCACAAAAGCAGCTAGTACCGAACCAAATGAAACAACTAAAGCAACTGACTTGTTGCGACAGAGCTATGTTAACGGTGACATAACGAAAGAGCAATACGATGAGCAATTGCGGAACTTGCAAAATCCAACCAAGAACTGAATGTGCAGTTTTTGTGGAGTTTCTCTCTTTCTGTTTAATTGACAATTAAAAGGGAAAGTGAGTAAGAGAAACAACAAACTGAAACTGGAGGTTTTATTGATGGCACATGAACAACATGCAGAACTGATCCAGACCTTGCACGATTGCGCAGCGGCGTGCAACCATTGTTTTGATGCGTGCTTACAAGAAGATGACGTGAAAATGATGGCGGGATGTATTCGTCTAGACCGAGAATGTGCGGATATGTGTGCATATCTAGAGCATGCGATTACCCGCAATTCGCCATTTGTGGCAGAACTTGCACAAGCATGCGCAGTAATTTGTGAAGCATGCGCAGCAGAATGTTCAAAACACGAACATGATCACTGCCAGAAATGTGCAGAAGTCTGTGCAAAATGCGCAGAAGCCTGTAAAAATGTAGCCTAATTTCTTCATTTAAAGCCCGGTGGCTAGTATGATTTCTAGCCACCGGGCTTTTGTGTTGGCAGGAATGATTATCTTTCGCCATAATGAAGAAAAAGGAGTGGATCTGAATGGCACGAACGGTATTAGTAGTAGGAGCTGGTATTGGCGGATTAACGGCTGGTTCGTTACTCGCAAAAGCAGGTTGGCCGGTAACGCTGTTGGAAGCTTCTTCTGAACTTGGCGGCTGCGCTAGCAAATTCAAACGCAATCACTATTTATTCCCTGTCGGTGCAACGCTCGGCATGGGGCTTGAATCCGGTGGTATCCACGACCGTGTTTTTCGCTACCTCGGCAAACCGCTGACGATTGAGCCGCTGGAACGCGTGATGGAAATGGTCCATCCCGAAGCGACTTTTGTTTTTCATAAAGATCGCGTGCGCCACGTCGATGAAGTCACAGCACACTTTCCTCAACATAACGACCAAATCCACGCATTCTACAAAGAAATTTTTCATACTGCGACCATCGTTCGTACCTTGATGGACCCGCTCCCAGTATTGCCTCCCACAACAGTTAAAGAATGGGCGTTTTTGACAACATCTATGCGTCCAAAACACCTGAAGCTATTGCCTTTTTTCAATCAAACCTTGGATCAGCGGCTAAAAAAACATGGACTTGCTGACTTAAAAGAATTTCGCCAAATGCTTGATGGGTTGTTGATTGATAGCATGCAAACCGGTAGTGAAAATGTGGCGTATTTATTGGCTGCGGTGGCACTCGATATTTATCACGAAGGTGCATACTACGTTCCTGGTGGCTTGTATCGTTTTGCTGAAATAATGGGCGACAGCCTGAAAGACAACGGCGGTGTACTCAAAAAACGCCGTACCCTTGAAAAGTTGGAACAACAAGGCGAACAATGGATTGCGACTGATCATCGTGGCAATGTCTACGAAGCAACCGACGTTATCCTCAATGTGCCGATTCAGCAATTGCCCCAAATTTTGGCACCCGAGTTGGTAGCCAAATTGAAATTTCCGCTACGCGATGGCATTGCGGGTGAAACGTGGACGACGATGACGCTGTATTTAGCAATCGATTCGACAAAACTTCAAGAGGCCTTACCACCGTTCCGTCAAATTTCTACGGGGGATGGGCTTGACGCAGGTGGTCATTTTTTCATGTCTTCTTCTGTTCCCGGTGACGAATTACGTGCGCCCGAAGGCTTTCAGACCGTGACGATTTCTACACATTCGCGCATTGAGGACTGGAACACACAAGAAAAATACGAGTCGAGTCGAACGGTTTTGACAGAGCGTATGCTCCAAGCCATTGAGAAGCTTATTCCAGAATTTCGTGCTTCTATTGTTCATATGGAAAGTGGCGCACCAAAAGCCTGGGAACGGTTTGCAGGTCGGACCAATGGGTTAGTCGGGGGATTTCCTCAAACTTTGGATGCAGCTTTGTTTCATTCGATTTCGCATCGTTCTGGATTGCCGAACCTGTATGTCTGCGGCGATCACATTTTTCCAGGTGGCGGAACAATCGGCGCAGCAGCTAGCGGCATTCACGCTGCACGCTCGGTTTCTGGCAAACGCTTGCTATAAAAAAAATGCCTGCAGAAAACTCTGCAGGCATTTTCTAATTGATCCATTTATAACCGATTCCCCACACCGTCTGGAAGTGTTCGTCCACAGGAAAGCCAGCTTGGCGCACTTTTTCACGGACATTGCGAACATGTGAATCGACCGTCCGTCCTTCTGTTTCTGAGTCGAAGCCCCAAACCAATTCCAAAAGACGGTCACGTTCGAATACTTTGTTTGGATTTTTCATTAACAGTCCCAGCATTGAAAACTCTTTCGGCGTCAGACGGATCAGTTGGTGATTATAGCTCAACTCGAAACGATCTTCTTCCCATACCAATCCTTTTAACTCGATTCGTTTTGCAGGAATCGTTCGGCGTAGTAAAGCTTCCATACGTGCTAGCAATTCTTCTTCACCGAAAGGTTTGGTCATGTAATCGTCCGCACCAAGGCGCAGTCCTTTCACAATATCTTCTTGTTGTTCGCGCGCTGTCAGCATAATGATTGGTACATTAGAAAATTCACGAATATTTCGACAGACTTCAAAGCCATCCATATCAGGCATCATGATGTCTAACAGTACCAAATCGAACACCTCGCTTTCCAGTAAATCCAGCGCCTGCTTGCCGCTATCCGCTTTTGAGCAAATATAATCATGTGGCTTCAAGTAAAGCGCCACTAAATCAAGCATCCGTTTTTCATCGTCTATTAACAATACTTTATGAATGGTCCACACCCCTTTTCAATTGGACAGTGACAGCTGTACCTTCTCCAAATTGACTGTCCATCCAAATTTGTCCACCGTGCGATTCCACAATTTCTTTGGCAATTGCTAGTCCAAGTCCCGATCCGCCACGTTCACGCGATCTCGATTTTTCCACACGGTATAACCGATCAAAAACAAACGGTAATTCTTCTTCAGGTATTCCCTGACCTTCATCGGTAATGCAAATGGTGATATCCCCTGCTTCTTGCCTGCATTCTATTGTTACGCGTCCTCCGGCGAAAGAATGTTTGCGAGCATTGTCTAAAATGTTCAACAGTACTTGTTGAATGCGTTCCGGGTCAATTGATGCCGGAACATCTTCCTCGCAGTTGACTGACAGTTCGATTTCTTGGTCATCAAATGCAGGCTTGACCAACACTGCGATCGAGGTCAATAATTCCACAATGGAAACGTCTTGTTTTTGAATCGTGAATTGATTGCGGTCGAGCTTCGCCAGTTCAAACAAATTTCCGACCAACACGGTCAAATGAGCCGCTTCTTCACGGATGATGCCCATGTATTCCTCACGTTCACGTTCTGTCGTGTCTGACCGGTCCAGAATATCAGCATACCCTTTAATATAAGTCAGTGGCGTTCGCAGTTCATGTGAAATACTCGATAGGAATTCATTGCGGGCATTTTTCAATCGATCAAGATCGGTCGATAATTTGGTGATGGCATTTGCTAATTCGCCAAGCTCATCGTTTCGATCACTCGTCAAATCCACTTGATTGTCTCCTTGACTCAATTGCTCAGTCGCTTCTTTCATGCGGATTAGCGGCAGTGTAATGATCCGCGACAACAGCAAAATTGTAACGATCGTTAAGAAAACTGTAATAATCCCGACTAATAAAAATTGGTTTTTCAAATGATCGACAATGCGCTTGATATCTTTAGTAGGTGCGAACATAAAGACATGGCCCACATGCTCGTCGTGAATCGTAATTGGACTGTCTGTTGCGATATAGCGCTTTTTTTGCCAATTTTTTTCAACTATTTTACCGTAAATTGGCATTTCCGCAAAATCAGTATGTTTTAATACTGTCAACATCTCTGGTTCTAAGGCATCCGAATTGATTAAAATCTCGCCCTCTCCGTCGGTAATGACCGCAATAAAGTCAGTTGCTGCTTCCATCATGCCTACGTGTTCTAGCGTCATTTCTTCAAAACTGTCTTCTAATACTTCACTATGTGTGTCACCACGCGCTAATAGATTTTCCATCACTTCTTCAACGCGTTCATCAACTAACGTAAAATACAGCGTTGAAAACAAAAATGCTTCAATAATTAAAATAAAAACAAAAAACAATAACCCAATTTTCAACGATAATTTATTGAACATAGCAACCTCCATCGTTATGAAGCATCTCTCTTCATTACTCCACTTGTCCAGCTTTCAGAATTTGCTGCCACTTATCATTTTCAAAAACAAAGGCGTGGCCAGCTGCTGTATAAATGACCCGTTCTGTTGCGTCAGACGGATTTTGCGCGATGTACAAAACTCCGTCTTCTGGCAGGTCAGGCAACTCGAGCATCTGCTGCTCACCATTTCCCCAAGTATACTGGATGAGCTCTGCTTGTGTACTGAAAGTTGCAAAATACAAAGTGTCTTCACTGAAAAACACAGCAGTTCCGGTGAGGCCCTCTTCTGTCAACAATGTGAAGGTGTCCCCGCCATCTTCCGATAAGAAAATTCCTGCCGTCGTCGCTGCAGCAATCAATTGAGAATCGCTTGGGTGCATGGCAAAAGAAGAAATGTCCCCTTGTAACCCAGATCCATCGACTTGGCTCCAATCTTTCCCTTTATCTTCGCTGCGGAAATACCCAGGTCCCATCATTGAATTTTGCTGTGGATTCATCACAAACATGTGATGACTTTGGTAACCAACTGCCATGCCATGAAAATCGGTTTCACCTTCAAAACCCATATGATTTAACGAGCGACCGCCGTCATCGCTGCGCTGGATGCCCATCGGATTTTGCATCATTGAACCGGATCCTGGGTGTCCTGATGTATAAAAGCCATCATCCACCGCATTAAATCCCATGTAATCATGCGTATTATCACTCGTCTCAAACCACTCCCCATCACGGTAAATTTTCAAGCCTTCGTGTGATGCAAAATACAAGCCGTCTTCATTTTCAATATAATTCATCCCATGAACATGATCCATCTGGCCGTTGAATGCTACTTCAAATTCCTCTGTATTTTTGTCGACTTTGGCAGTAGACGTCTCCGTTTCTCCACAACCCGCAAGCAACAAACTTGTCAGTAAAAAAAGCCATACCCCATTCTTATTCATTACACTCAACCTTTCATCGCTTGATTTTTTTTATTATAGAGGAAAAGTTTTGAGTTTCGGTGCAGATTCTGCACAGTATTTGCATAATTTCTGGGTAAAGTAAAATAATTCATATAATGAAAGAGGGATTTAGATGATGAAAAACAAGTTTTTGTTAGTAACCATGTCAACTTTAACGGCCATTACGTTAGCAGCTTGTGGTGATACAGAAGAAACTGAAATGAATCCAGCCGACCCTGATAATCAAAACGAGATGAATGAAGAAATGGATAAAGATACAGAAGAAGATATGGGTCATGGAGACATGAGTCATTCGAGTTCTGGCGAAGTGCCCGAAGGACTGATGGAATCTGCCAATCCCACATTCGAAGTTGGCAGCCAAGCTAGCATAAGTGCTGACCACATGGCGGGCATGGATGGTGCTGAGGCGACCATCGTCGGCGCTTACGACACGACGGTTTATGCGTTGAGTTTTACACCTACTACTGGTGGTGAGCCTATTGAAAATCACAAATGGGTCATTCACGAAGAGTTAAAAGATGTGGGCGACACGCCACTAGCAGCGGGTGACAAAGCTGTTATTGCCGCGGATCACATGGCAGGCATGGATGGTGCCGAAGCGACAATCGACTCTGCCGAAGAAACCACCGTTTACATGGTCGACTTTACGACTACCGACAGTGGCGAGAAAGTGACCAATCATAAATGGGTAACCCAAAGCGAATTATCCGCTAAATAAATCAAAAATCCCCTGCTTTTTGCATAGGGGATTTTTTAATGTGCTTGGTTGTGCGCTGACGTTTGGTTACGCTCGCTCAACGCAAAATATGCACGGTTCCACACCGCTTATGCACGCTCAACGCGAAATATGTACGTTCCACACCGTTTACGCTCGCTCAGTGCGAAATATGCACGTTCCACATAACTTACGCTCGCTCAGCGCGAAATATGCACGGTTCCACAACACTTACGCTCGCTCAACGCGAAATATGCACGGTTCCACACCGCTTACGCACGCTCAACGCGAAATATGCACGGTTCCACACCGCTTACGCACGCTTAGCGCGAAATATGCACGTTCCACAACACTTATGCACGCTCAGTGCGAAATATGCACGTTCCACAACACTTATGCTCGCTCAGCGCGAAATATGCACGTTCCACAATACTTACGCTCGCTCAGCGCGAAATATGCACGTTCCACAATACTTACGCTCGTTCAAAAAAAGCACCATTACACAAAAAAGCACGGCAGGAAAATCCTGCCGTGCGCTCAGACCGTCAGGACAGCAGCGAAATACGCTCACTATACGTCTCGATCAATTTGCTATTATGCTCGTCTGCTCCGTCGATATTGCCACTTAAGAAGATTGGTGGGGCAAAGCCTGCGTCCGCCATTTCTTTAATAGCTTCGGCGAAAATGGCATTCAGGATAGTTGCTCCGACGACAGTGGACGTAGGGCCAAATGGAATTTCAACGCCTTCGTACGCTAAGACCGCATCACCCAAAACCGAATGATTATCAATCACCAGATCCACCGTATTAAACAGGTGTTTGCCTGTTTCGTGCCGTGAAGACTGGCTTCTGGAATATTCGAGTGAAGTGAGGCCGACAACAAACGCGCCTTTTTCTCGAGCAGCTAATGCTACGTCTATTGGCACAGGGTTACGCCCTGAAGTCGAAATAACAAAGACGATGTCACCTGGACGAAAGTCCTGATCTTGCAAGAAGCTTGCTGCGTAATCATGTTGACGTTCCAGTAGGGAAGATTGAACCGCCCCTTCGTGAAGCATGAGCGGCTCGATGAAAATCGGTTTGATTGGCACGAGTCCTCCTGCACGATAGAACACTTCTTCCGTTAAAACATGCGAATGACCGCAACCGAACAAATGAATGATGCCCCCAGCTTGAATCGCGGTCGCTACTTTTTTGGCAGCCGCTAGCATTGTTGGTTTTTCATTTTTTTCCACAGTCTCGAGACGTTCTTGTACTTGCTTGAAATAACGAGTCAACATAGTAATTTACCTCCAGCACACTTACTTATGCTTCTCCTAGTCCTTCAGCCACAATCAATTCGTCAACTTTAGCCATTAGTGATTCTTCATCGCTGCCGTCAGCTGTAATTTTGACCGTGTTGCCTTTTGAAACACCTAGTGACATCACACCCATAATTGATTTCAAATTGACTTCTCTTTCTTTATAAAGCATTTTTACGTCTGCAGAAAATGGCGATACTGCGCCGACTAATTTGGATGCTGGACGAGCGTGAAGTCCCTCGTCGCTAGTAATGGTGTACGTTTTTTCAATCATGTTCATTTCTCCTTTTGATTATCTTTGAATGTCTGTTGTAAATTTATAACGATCTGCACGATATGTACTACGAACCACTTCAAATGGAACATCACCAGCTAAATAACTGATGCGTTCAATCATTAAAATAGCTGCAGGTGATTTGATTTGCAACAGCTCAGCATCTTCTTTTTTCACCAGTCCCGCTTCCATTCGTTGGGTAGCATGACTAATTTTCAGGTGCTGGTTATTTTCAATCATCGCATACAGTGACCCTTGCAGCAAATCTGGCTGCAGTCCAGGAAATCGGTCGACTGGCAAATACGTTCGTTCGATTGCCATCGTTTTGTCATCGGCAAAGCGAATACGTTCAATAAAATATACTTGATCGGCAGCAGCCAATCGCAAGTCAGCCGCTATATCAATATCCGGGACCAATATTTCAAACCTAATTATTTTATTGCTCGGTACCATGCCACGCGCCTTCATATCTTCCGTAAAGCTCGTCAAACCATTTAATGGCTGCTCCACTTTCGGAGAAGCCACAAATGTGCCACGTCCTTTTTCTCGGTACAACAAACCGTCATTGACTAAATTTGTGATAGATTGACGTACCGTCATCCGGCTGACGCCGAAACGCTCGGTCAGTTCTCGTTCAGAGGGAATTGCTGTGCCGATAGGAAAGTCGCCTTGCTGAATTTGTTGCTTCAACTGTTCTTCTATCTGACTGTAAATCGGAATCGGCGATTGTTTGTCCAGCACAGCGATCACTCCTCTTTTGCCGTCACTAAGCTATAAGCATCTTTGTCTACAATCAGTGTGACGTGATTGTGTTCCCATAAAAATGAAGCCGGAAAATCGGTGCTAATGCGGCCTTCTAAAAATCGTTTTACTGCCTGTGCTTTGTTTTTGCCAGAAGCCAGAACGACAATTTGTTCACTTTTTAAAATAGATTGGATGCCCATCGTAATGGCATGAGTTGGTACTTCGTCACGATCACTGAAAAATCGTGCATTGCTATTGCGTGTTGATGCCTCAAGTTGAACACAATGAGTCACACTCGTTTCAGGTGTACCGGGTTCGTTAAAGCCGATATGACCATTCATTCCCATGCCGAGAATTTGTAAATCGGGTGGTCCGATTTTGTCGATTAACTCCTCATAACGTTGGCATTCCGCTTCTACTGGAACCGCTTTGCCATTTGGAACATAGGTATTTTCAAACATAATATCGATATGTTGAAATAATTTTTCATTCATAAAATAGCGGTAACTATTCGGGTGATCTCCTGACAATCCACGGTACTCGTCCAAATTGACGGTCCGGATATGCTTGTAAGAAATGTTCCGTTCGTTGACCCCTTGAATCAATTTTTCATAAAGACCAAGTGGAGTCGAGCCTGTTGCAAGCCCCAGCACCGAATGGTCATTTCTTTGGATTTGTTGTTCGACTAATTGTGCCGCCTTGCTGCTCATCTCTTCGTAGTTTTCGACGCAGATCAGTTTCATTTTTGACACTCCTTCTGGTAAGCGATAGTTCCTTTGCAAATGGTCATTTGGACTGTGAAGCTGTTGTCTAGTATCGCTATATCGGCGTCCAGATCAACTTGTATTTTGCCTTTATTCGAAAGCTTGAGATCTTTTGCTGCGTTGGCTGAAGTCATTGCCACCAGCTCGTTTAAGCTACAGCCTGTGAGTGACTGGACATTTTGAACAGCTTTTTCCATCGTCAGAATGCTGCCGGCCAACGTCCCATCGGCAAGCCGTGCATCTTTGTTAGTAACTTGTACATCTTGTCCACCCAAGTCATAAACACCCGGTGGTAGACCTTTGGCGCGCATGGCATCGGTGATAAGGATCAGTCGTTCTGCTCCTTTTTGGCGGAAAGCTAGTTCAACAGAAGAGGCATGACTGTGAATGAAATCAGCAATTACTTCTACGGTTAAGCTTTCTTCTACTAACGCCGCACCGACTACCCCTGGATTGCGGTGATGAAATGGACTCATTTGGTTGTACAGATGCGTCACGTGACTGGCACCTGAACGAACCGCTGCTTGCACTTCCTCAAATGTAGCATCTGAATGGCCAATCGATGCAATGATGCCCTCATCCGTCAAACTTTTAATCACCGCCAATCCATTTGTTGTTTCTGGAGCAATTGTCAGCAAACGAATTTGGTTGCCGCTAAGTTTTTGCCAGTTTTGGAATTGTGTTAAAGACGGCTCGATAATATGTTCAATTGGCTGTGCTCCGGCTCGTTTATCGGAAATGAACGGTCCTTCTAAATGGACACCCAGCATTTCGGCTTGTCCATCCTGTGCTTGAAACTTCTCGATGTTTTGCAAAGCCGCTGAAATTGCGCTGTCTGTTTGAGTCATCGTCGTTGCCAGAAAACTCGTTGTGCCTTCTTTTGGCAATGCCCCGGCTAGTCCTGCTAACGCTTCCGGTGTCGCATCCATCGTATCGTGCCCTGCAGCTCCGTGAATATGAATGTCAATAAATCCAGGAAACGCTGTCCAATTTTTGCCGATTGCGTCTACATAGCTATCTGCTTGAGCATCGATTTTTTCAGCAACTCGACTTATTTTTCCGTCTTCAATGAGGATATCCCCAACGAAGCTTTGGTTAATAGCATCTGCAATGGTAATGCCTGAAATTAATATACGGTTCTTCATGTAGACCACTCCTTGCGAAAAACCAGGAAAATCGCGGTGGATGTCCCTGGTTTTCCGGCTCGTATTATTCGACTTTCAAAATCGAAGCTGTTCCTTGTTCTTGGAAACCATTTTTTAACATCGTTACTTTTTGTTCTGTTAAGTTTGTGAAAATCACAGGCGTCGCAACAGATGGCGCATTGGCTTTTAAGAATGTTAAATCTAGTTTCAGCAAGGCATCTCCGCGTTGAACAAGTTGACCTTGTTCTACCAAAGTCTCAAAACCTTCACCTTTAAGTTTTACAGTATCCAAACCAACATGAATCAATAATTCAATTCCGGTATCTGTTTCGATACCAATGGCATGTTTTGTTGGGAATACGCTAACAATACGACCATCAACTGGCGAATGGAGAACGTTGCCTGTTGGCATAATCGCAAAGCCTTGCCCCATCATGCCTTGTGCAAATACATCATCTGGCACTTCTGATAGTGGAATAATTTCTCCTTGAATCGGCATTTCAAAATCTTTAGCAATAA
Source organism: Planococcus faecalis (assembly GCF_002009235.1). Classification (NCBI taxonomy): domain Bacteria; kingdom Bacillati; phylum Bacillota; class Bacilli; order Caryophanales; family Caryophanaceae; genus Planococcus; species Planococcus faecalis. The sequence goes on along the minus strand of NZ_CP019401.1, from coordinate 615,774 downwards.
TTTGTTTCATTGCAGGTTCTTCTGTTGTTTCGTTTTTCGTACCAGCAGCTTCAGAACTAGCAGCTGGAGCTGGATTGCCATTTGCTAAGCGCGGCTTCATGGCATCTCCTAGAAATTCAACAGCTGTGCCGATTACGACTTGTACGTTTGTTTTATTGATTTTCATAACGCCCATAGCACCATGACGTTTCAATTCTTTTTCATTGACCAAATCAGAATCTTTAACAGTCATGCGTAGGCGTGTCGTACAATAACCGACTGCAGTAATATTATCGACACCGCCAAGTCCTTCAATTGTGTGGTAGGCTCTTACATCAACTGCTGTATTGCTTGAGCTTGCATTTTCTGCACCCTCTTCGTCCTCATCTTCACGACCAGGCGTTTTCAAATCCAATTTAAGAATCAAGAAGTAGAAGATAAAGAAGTAAATAACGCCGACCACTAACCCCATGACCAGTAGCAGCAATGGATTTTTGGCTAAGCCATAGTTCAAGACAAAGTCAATCGCTCCGGCAGAGAAACCGAAACCGTGATGGATATCCAATGCATAAGCAACCATCATCGAACCACCGGTTAACAATGCATGGACAACATATAAAATTGGAGATAAGAACATGAACGAGAACTCAATTGGTTCTGTAATTCCTGTTAAAAACGATGTAAAAGCGATACTGAACAACATACCCCCAACGATCGCTTTGCGTTCTTTTTTAGCAGTTGCATACATAGCGAGACACGCTGCAGGTAGACCAAACATCATAATCGGGAAGAAACCAGATAGGAATGGACCCGCTGTTGGGTCACCTTTTAGGAAACGGTTAATTTCTCCGCGCACAACTTCTCCAGAAGCATCGGTAAATGTTCCGAAATCAAACCAGACAACCGTGTTGATGACGTGATGCAAACCAGTCGGTAGCAATAAACGGTTCAAGAAACCATAAGCACCTACACCGAACATGCCTGCATTTAAAATCCACTCCCCTGCACTGTCGATTCCTTCTTGAATCGGAGGCCAAGCGTAACCCAGTAACCCAGCTAAAATGGTCATGGTCGCAGCGGTGATTATTGGCACAAATCGCCGTCCCCCAAAAAACGCAAGCCATTGCGGGAATTTCACATTGTAGAATTTGTTGTATAAAAGACCTCCGACGATACCGGATAAAATACCAGCAAAAACACCCATGTTGATTGTTTCGTTAATCGTTACGATCGACGAAGTCAGTACAAGATAAGCAACCGCACCGGCTAAAGCCGCTCCGCCGTTACCATCATGAGCAAGGCCCATAGCGATACCAATCGCAAAAATGATGGCCAAGTTATCGATAATACCAGCACCGGCAGCCGACATAAACGGAATACCAAGCAAATCATCTTGTCCGAAGCGCAACAGTAATGCAGCTGCAGGCAATGTAGCAATCGGGAACATCAACGATTTCCCTATTTTCTGTAGAAAGCTGAACATAAATTTCCACCCCTTTAATGTATTCTTAATTTTCACTATAGCCACAATCGGTATAGTTGTCTATACCAATTTGAGAATTAATGAAAATAAAGTAAGCGTTTTCTTATGAATGCAGAAAAACTTTGGCGTTTTTTATATAGCGGAACTTGGATGGCACGGGTAGCGAGGAAATTAGGGCGTCTTGAGATTGGCTCTTAGCGCACGGCATGTTTTTCTGCCGTGCTTTTTTGTGTAATTGGGGGATTACGGGGAACGTGCATATCCCTCTTCCGAGCGTGCGTATTTTTCCAGGAGCGTGCATATCCCTCTTCCGAACGTGCGTATTTTTCCAGGAGCGTGCATATCCCTCTTCCGAGCGTGCGTATTTTTCCAGGAGCGTGCATATCCCTCTTCCGAACGTGCGTATTTTTCCAGGAGCGTGCATATCCCTCTTCCGAACGTGCGTATTTTTCCAGGAGCGTGCATATCCCTCTTCCGAACGTGCGTATTTTTCCAGGAGCGTGCATATCCCTCTTCCGAACGTGCGTATTTTTCCAGGAGCGTGCATATCCCTCTTCCGAACGTGCGTATTTTTCCAGGAGCGTGCATATCCCTCTTCCGAACGTGCGTATTTTTCCAGGAGCGTGCATATCCCTCTCCCACTCAACACCGAACGAGATTTTCTCCGCAAAAAACTGCAGCTAACTCGAACTAATCGAGTTAGCTGCAGTTTGAAAAGCTAATTTCTCTTCAAATCCACTTTATTTGAAATTTAACTCCGCCTTTTATGAATGCTAGTAAAGCAAGATCTTCTTCTATCACTTTGCCAATCACATTCACTTTATCATCAGCTGGCAAATCCCTTTTTGTAATTTGCAGCTCACCTCTATAGCGTCCGTACTGTTCATTATCCACGGTGATGCTTCCTTTACTTCGAAAAATAGTGTTTTCGGGCTTTAGTAAATGAGTGCCGACCAAGCCATATTGACGAGATTCCATTGACCGAATGCAATCACGAGCAGCATCCCACCGATTGGTTTGAGCCGGCATCTCATCTAGTTGCACAAAATTCTTTGCTCTTAGAAAAATTACACCTTGCCCAAACACCTCAAATTGCTGCAAGCTTTTCTCGCTGAGCGTGATATCACCAATCAGTACTTTATCCACTGCCCCATTTTCTTTTAAATGTAGATACGCTTCAAAAGGAGCCATTCCCCGATGTTCTTCTAAAGTTGGTAACCCTTTGTACAAAGGGCCTCGAAGAGTTTCGTCTCCCGGGATAAACGCCATTACCGTCAAGCCTTCGCTTTTTAACCATAGATTTGTTTTCACAAACTCCATAGCATCTAACCCAGTTTCTGGTCGCGGATAAAAATTATGCCACATTTCTACAGTTTCTTTCTGCATCCCTGATTCCACTAGTGCAGCAAGTCCCTCTTTAGTCAATGTGCTGGCGTTTAATGCAATTTTCATCTTGTGCGACAAAGCAGCAATTATTTGGTCATCGACTCCATAATCAATTCGTAAACCAGTGACGCCCCAGTCCAACAAACCTTCTGCATTGTCCCAATCAAAGCCAAGGTATATCAAAGATTGTGGTGCAATGTCTGCTACTAACTCCATATCAAATTGCTGCGCCCAGTTTCCTAGTTGCTGCAATCGTTCTTTGTAGAGGCGCGGATTGTCCTCTGGTATATGGAGTGAAGTAAAAATAGCGGTAAATCCGTTTTTGCTCAACCGTTCAATATAAGGTTTTAAGTGTGTGAAAGACTTATCCCCCAAATACACCGAAATACCAAGCATTTTGTCAGCTCCTCTGAATAGAAAAAAGAGAGATTTCTCTCCCTTTTTTAAATACCTTCTGCCATCTCTTCTTTGAATCCAAACAGATATGTAAAGATGAATCCAAAAACATACGAAACAACCAATCCAACAAAGTACCAAACATATTTATTTTCAGCAATTAAAGGAATCAATGAAATACCAGATACTCCGATTCCAAGAGCGGCGGTCTGCATAACTGCTTGGAACGCGCCTCCAAATGCAGCTCCCATACAAGCTGTAATAAACGGTCGACCCAGTGGTAATGTCACCCCGTAAAGCAGCGGTTCGCCGATACCGAGAAAACCTACAGGCAATGCGCCTTTAATAATATTCTTTAAACGTTGATTTTTTGTTTTCACAAATACCGCAATCGTTGCACCAACTTGACCTGCTCCAGCCATTGCTAAGATCGGCAGTAACGCTGTCGCACCTACAGTGTTCATCAACTCTAAGTGAATCGGTGTCAGTCCATGGTGCAAACCAAGCATAACTAGCGGCAAGAAGAATCCTGCCAGAACCGCACCCGCTAGAGCGCCACCAACATCAAGTACAGAAGTTAATACGGTCATGATGCCATCTGATAAAACACCTGCAACTGGTACAATCGCATAAAGAGCGAAGAATCCGACGATTAATAGCGTAAAGAGTGGTGTAAATAAAATATCGACCGAACTGTGCATCACTTTACGAACATTCTTCTCAACAAACGTCATCAACCAAGCAGCAAAGATGACACCAAACAATCCGCCTCTGCCCACAATTAATGGTTCTCCGTAAATCACAATATCCGCAAGCATTGGATTAAACAAAATTCCGCCGGCAATCGCGCCTAGTACCGGTGTTCCTCCAAATTCTTTTGCTGTGTTCCACCCAACTAAAATCGCTAAGTAGGCAAATACCGTGCTGCCGAGCAATAATAAAATCTGCATCCATGTTTCCGTTCGATCAGCACCACCATTTATTGCAAAGTTAGCTGCTCCGTTAATCAGTCCCGAAGCGACTAATCCAGGAATCAATGGAATAAAGATATTTCCTACACTACGCAAAAACAATTTGAAAGGTGTTTTGTTTTTTTCTTTTAATTTCGCTTTTTTCATCACGGCTTTTTCTTCGAAACTCATGTTATCTTCATTAGCATCGGCCATTTCCCCAATGGCCAGTCCCGTTTCGTTGCTCATTTCAGCCGCTACTTTATTAACCGTACCCGGGCCTATAACAATTTGAAGCGTATCGTCTTCGACAACACCCATTACCCCGTCTACACGCTTGAGTTCATTAAGATTTACTTTGCTGTCATCTTTAAGTGATAATCTCAATCGTGTCATACAATGCGCGACTTGCTGAACATTCTCTTTCCCACCAATTTTCTCGAGAATATCCTTCGCCATTTGTTGTTCTTTTTTCATACAACCCCTCCGCTCCCCTAACTGTTATAAAGCTTTGCGAACAAATCCACCTGCTATTTCCAGTTTTTCAATTGCTTGTTCTTTTGTACAATCTAGTAAACTCATCACAATTGCTGTCTTCACGTGACCATCCGCTTTTTCATAAAAATGCTCTGCAGCATCGTAATCGACTTGCGTTGCATCCATAATAATCCGTTTGGACCGCTCAATCAGTTTTGCGTTCGTCGCTTGGACATCAACCATCAAATTCCCATAAACTTTCCCTACGCCAATCATCGCAGCTGTTGAAATCATATTGAGTACGAGCTTTTGAGCAGTTCCGGCTTTTAGACGTGTAGAACCCGTTAATACTTCTGCACCTGTTTCGATCTCGATTGCGGTATCGGCAAATTCACTGATTTCCGATTGTGTATTGCAGGAAACGGCGACTGTCCCCGCACCCATTTGTTTAGCATATTGAAGTGCGCCAATAACATAGGGTGTACGACCACTTGCTGCAATACCGACAACTGTATCATTTTTCGTTAAAGAAACCGCTTTCAAATCATCCATTCCGAATTGACGACTATCTTCCACACCTTCAATCGCTGTCTTTATCGCTTCTGCACCACCTGCAATAATTCCAACGACTTGATTTGGTGAGACACCAAAAGTCGGCACACATTCAACTGCATCCAAAATTCCTAAACGCCCACTCGTTCCAGCGCCAATATAGATCAATCTGCCCTTCGCCTTAAAGGAATGGATTACTTTTTCAACCGCTTCTTCAATGCTCGCCAATTCTTTTTCAATGATTCCTGGAACACTTTTGTCTTCCTGGTTCATCGTTTTCAATATTTCTAGCACTGACATTTCATCCATTTTCATGGTGTTGTTGTTACGCTTTTCTGTGGACAAGTTTTCCAGCATCAGCTCACCCCTTCTTTGCATTTATTTGTTGTCTTCATTCTATCCTCAAGAAATTTAATGTCAATATATTTTAAATAAATAATGAATTTTAATTTCATAAAACTCTATAAAAAAAGAGCCGAATCATCGACTCTTATCTTCTCAAGCGTTCCATTTCACCGCGTGCATCATAATATTGCTGCAATACTTTTTCTCCAACATGATGGAAAATACTCAAATACAAGGTATCGATCACAGTCAATTGCGTCATACGAGAAGCAAGACTGCCAATGCGAAAATCTTGTTCGACGTTTGGTGTACATAAGTGAACATCCGCTTCTTTGTATAAAGGAGATTTGCTAAGTGTGGTGATAGCAATAACAGTCGCGCCTTTTCTTTGAGCGAATCGAGTAAGCTCTAGCACATCTTTTGTTTTACCGGATGTACTAATCGCAACAAAAACATCCTTTTCAGTCAAATGCGGAATCACAGAAAGCATATGATGGAAATCCAATGAAGTAATCGAGTGATACCCAAGTTTCGTGAATTTATATTGCGCATCGACTGCAGCTGTTGAAGAACCGCCAACGCCAAAAAATACGATTTTTCGTGCATCGCGAATTGCATCTACCGCTTTGGTTAACTCTTTGCGATCGAGTGAATCGGCACAAGATTCAATTGCTGACTTGTTGACATGAATTACTTTATGAAAAAGATCATAGGGCGAGTCTTTTTTATTTAATACTGAAAAATCCGTTAAACTTGTATCTGTTAAAGTTAAGTCTTTCATCAAAGCAAGCTTAAAAGATTTATAACTTCCAATACCGATAGACTTACAAAAACGAATAATGGTCGCTTCACTCACAGCTGCTTTTTTTGAAAGTTCTTTTGTCGTCATATGAGGAACCGCTTCAGAATTCCCAAGAACATACTCTCCAATGCGACGCTCTGCTTCCGATAATTCCAAAAGCGCTTGTTCGATTTTCTGTCTTAAAGAAGTCATTTTGAACCTCCTGTAATTCTGTTTGTATATGCTGAATCTACTATCTTAAACTCTTTTGCTCATCTTATATAGCATACACGATTTTTTTAGTAGTCAGCTATTTTTTTGTTGACAGTTTCTTGAAACAAGCATAGAGTAGGCTCATATTTTATTTCTATAGGATGAGGAAGTGTCTGGTATGCAGTCCTGGAAAAAAAAGCGGATGTCGATTTCTCCTCCTTTAGTCATTTCCGGAAGTTTTCTGTTTTTGATTATGACAGGCACATTGTTGCTGAAACTCCCTTTCGCAACAACACAGCCAATTTCTTGGACTGATGCCTTATTTACCGCTACATCCGCTACGACCGTGACAGGTCTTAGCGTTTTTGACCCCGCCACGGTTCTTACCGGATTTGGCGAATTGGTTCTATTGGTATTGATTCAATGCGGCGGCATCGGCTTGATGACTTTCGCGGTTGCGATTCTCATCTTGTTCCGTAAAAAGGTTGGCCTTCAAAACCGAATTTACCTGCAGGAATCGTTAACTCAAAGTTCAATCGGCGGCGTTGTTAAGCTCGTCAAATCGATTTTGACATTTGCTTTAACCGTGGAAGCTGTCGCGACTGTCTTACTGACTATTTACTGGACCCCTGAATTCGGCTTTAAAGATGCACTCAACTACAGTGTCTTTCACGTCATTTCCGCTTTCAACAACGCAGGATTTTCATTGTTTCCTGATAATATGATCAGCTTTGCTGGAGATCCACTAGTCACTATCTTACTATCCTCATTGTTTATTATCGGGGGCATTGGATTTACAGTCGTTATGGATATCGCACAAAAAAAATCATTTCATCGTTGGTCTTTGCACACGAAACTGATGATTGGGGGCACTCTGATTTTGAATGCTGTCGCGACAATTGTCATTTTCATTTTGGAGTATAATAATCCTGGGACACTTGGTAACATGTCCTTATACGAAAAATTATCGACTTCTTATTTTAGTGCGGTAACCCCGCGAACTGCCGGATTTAATATGTTGAACTACGGCGAACTTGAAGACCCGACTTTATTGTTCACGATGTTGTTAATGTTTATTGGTGGTGGTAGCGCTTCGACAGCTTCGGGCATTAAACTCACTACGTTTATTGTCGTCATTTTAGCGACTGTTTCATTCTTGAAGTCACGCCGCGAACCTGAGCTTTTCGGTCGCTCAATTCGACTTGAAACGGTCATTCGTTCACTTGCCATTACTACCATCAGCGTCTTGCTCGTCGTTCTCTTCCTATTTTTGTTGACTGTGTCAGAAAAAATTCCGTTCTTGCCGCTCGCCTTTGAAGTGGTATCCGCCTTTGGTACGGTCGGCTTATCTATGGGCATCACAGGAGACTTGAGTAGTATCGGCGAAGTGCTTTTGAGCCTCGTGATGTTTACGGGTCGCATTGGACCATTGACGCTTTTCTTTATTTTAATGAAACCTCGCAAAGAAAATTATCGGTATCCATACGATCCTGTATTTACTGGATGATATAAAAACGCAGCTCCCTGTATTTCTGGAGCTGCGTTTTTGTATTTACTCTATTTCCTGCTAACTAACGAGCAATGTTCAATTACAGTTGAGCGCTTAAACCTTGTCAGATCAATTATCTGCGACTTTAATCATTCCGTAGGAAGTAATCAAGTTCCACATATTTTGCGGAATATCCAATTTACCGACCATTTGTTGGGTAATCGCCGGATGGATTTCTTGTTCTTTTCCTTGTCTTACTTTATCCGTCCACTCAGGATCAATTAGCGCTTGACGTCCGAAGACGACAATATCTGCGCCTTCTGCCAAAGCCGTTAACGCATCTTCTGGTGTTTTAATGCTGCCGACTGCTACAAAAGCGGCACGGCCATTGATTTGATCCGCTAAGATGCGAACGATGCTATCGCCTTGTTCAGCGCCTTTTGGTGTTTTCTTGAATTCGAACAGCGATACATGAATATAATGGATACCACGTTGAACCAATTCTTCGACGAGTATCTTCGTTTCTTCTATTGTATAGCCCGTCGATTTTTCATTGTTTTCTTCTGGTGATAGACGGTAGCCGACAATAAATTGCTCATCCGCATATTTTGCGACCGTGTCTTGAACTTTCTTCATGACAGCAAGTGGGAATCTCATGCGATTTACTAGACTGCCGCCCCATTGATCTTCACGCTGATTGGTAACCTTCGATACAAATTGCTGGAGCAAGTACGTATTGGCGCCGTGAATTTCCACACCATCAAAGCCCGCTTCGATTGCTCTTTTAGTCGTTGCCCCAAAATCTTCGATAATTGCGTAGATTTCTTCTTCCGTCAATTCGCGCGGTGTTGGCTTGCCCGCTTCTCCTACAGCACTTGGCGCTACGGTTTCATTGGCTTTTATCAATTCAGGCTGTCCTTGACGTCCGCCATGCTGCATTTGCAAAATCGCTTTGCTGCCTTTTGATTTCATTTCTTTTGCCAATTGTTTTAGGCGTGGAAGTGCGCTGTCGTCAAACCCGATAAATTGGTTTGGAAACGCAATGCCATTTTCTGAAACGGCGATGCACGCTGTAATGTATAAACTACCTAAACCTGCACGACGATTGTAATACGTTAATTCTTCGTCTGAAACAGTCCCGTCTCTATTTCCCGAATAAGTTGTCATCGGGGCTACACCCAAACGATCGTTTAATACTACGCCGTTTGGCAAAGTAATTTCATGGAATAACTCTTTATATAATGGTTTCATGGAAGTTCCTCTTTTCTTCGTGCTCATCTTCTCCGAAAGCTATCGGTATTTCAAAATAGCATATGAATTTTAAGGAATCAAGAATACGCGCTCGCTTCTTTTTTCGGTACATTATTTTTGACCACCTCTACTCCCAGTGGTACGCTTTTCATCGAATCTACATACATAAGGAGGAATTTTCCATGACCGTTCAAAAATATAAAGAAATTCATTTAGTGAATCGTCCTGAGGGCATGCCGACAAACGACGATTTCAAATTTGTTGAGAAAGAAATTCCGACACCAGGCGAAAACGAAGTCCTATTGAAGACTCTTTACCTATCAGTTGATCCGTATATGCGCGGTCGAATGAGAGACATAAAATCATACATTCCACCATTCCAGCTAAACGAAGCTTTAGTCGGTGGCGTGTTAGCTGAAGTTGTTGAATCACATTCGGATTTATTTGAAAAAGGGGACATTGTCAGCAACAACCTTAGCTGGTCGGAGTACAACGTGGCGAATGCCGCCAAACTTCAAAAAGTTGATCCAACTGCAGCATCTATCACAGCACATTTGAGTGTTCTTGGATTGACTGGACTGACTGCTTATTTCGGATTGCTCGACATTGCTAAACCTCAAGCTGGTGAAACGGTTGTTGTTTCTGGCGCAGCAGGTGCAGTCGGTTCTATCGTTGGCCAATTGGCGAAAATCAAAGGTGCACGTGCTATCGGCATCGCAGGCTCTGATGACAAAATTGATTACTTGATCAACGAACTCGGTTTTGACGCAGCTGTTAATTACAAAAAAGACAGCTTTAAAGAAGACTTGATAGCCGCTCTTCCAGATGGTGTTGATGTTTACTTTGATAATGTCGGTGGTGACATTTCCGATGCAGTCATGAATGAGTTAAACAAGCATGCGCGTGTTACCGTGTGCGGCGCAATTTCTTCTTACAATTCTGTAGATGGGGATGTTGGCCCCCGCATTCAAGGTCAATTCATCAAAACAAGCGCAATGATGAAAGGCTTCACACTCGGCGATTACGCCAAAGATTTACCAACAGGCGTTGTGGCACTGACGCAATGGCTACAAGAAGGTAAATTGAAATACGATGAAACGATTGTCGAAGGCTTTGAAAATACACCGGATGCGTTTCTCGGCCTATTTAAAGGCACCAATCTCGGCAAACAATTGGTCAAAGTCGCTGATCCTGAGTTTGCTAAGCTATAAAACGATGAAAAAGCCGCCTAGTTTAGGCGGCTTTTTCCATTTATTGGCGATACTGTCGAGAATGCGTGGAATACTGTCCGATTTGTCTTGAATACTGTCCGTTTTGAGCCACATACTGTCCAATTTCAAGAAATACTGTCCGAATCGTCAAATCCCCTCTTATCGGTACACTTCCAAAACGATTCGCAAAACTAAACGCGGGATATAAAATAAAATCTCCAGACCTTCAAGAATCACATCAAAAATCCACCAGCGATTCTTCTTTTCTTTCTCCTTCGTTTTGATTTCCATCTACCACGCCGCCCTTTCTACTTTTTTACTTTATACGTAGCAAGCAAGGATTGGTTTCATTTTTCAGATAAATCGAATGCCGATGCCAATAAACGCAATACGTTCATGCGATTCGTTATACCTGAAATGTTTGGAATGATGGTGATTTCATCTGGCTCAAAGCGTTCAGCAATCTCTTCAATTTGCTCTTTCACCTGTTCAGCGGTACCAATCAACATGCGCTTACGATTGCGTTCGATTTTTTCTTGCTCACTTGCGCTAAAGCCACGTTTTCGAGCCGTTTCAATCGATGGATAATAGGGCGGTGGTGAATCCGACTCAATAAACAATAACCACAAATCAAACGCGGTCGCCAACGCCTCCGCTTGTTCCATCGTTTCGGCAACTACTGCAAAAACAGCAATGATGACTTGCGGTTGCTGTAAAAATACCGAAGGCTGAAAGTTTGAACGATAAGTTTTTATGACATCCACTGCTTGTTCAGACGGTTTTGCGAAATGCGCATAGGCATAACTCATCCCTTTTTCAGCAGCAAGCCGGGCACTTCCAAATCCTGTACCAAGAAGCCACAATTCAGGTGCTGTTTCAATCGTCGGCATTACTTGTAAGGCTTGAAAACGATGTTCGCTCGTTATATCATCTGAAAAATACTTTTGAAGGTCCGTCAACTGTTGTTCATAGGGCAACCGTTTTGTTTTGCTTTCATTCAATGCTTCGTTGACGATTCGGTAGCTGCGCGAACGCCCGATGCCGAGATCGATGCGCTCCGGGTGCAAGGCTTCAAGTAGACGAAAGTTTTCTGCAACTTTATAAGCACTATAATGAGGTAGCATGACACCACCTGAACCGATGCGAATGGTTTTTGTAGAAGTCGCCAAATGCATCATCAACAGTTCGGGCGAGCTGCCAGCAACTGAGTCGACTTTATGGTGCTCAGCTACCCAAAAACGCTTGAATCCAAGCTTTTCTGCTAGCTGTGCAAGTTGAGTCGTTTGTTTGAGCGCAACTGACGCTGTCTGTCCTTCATCAATAGGTGAATAATCCAAGACGTTCAGTAGAACCATTTGCCTGCACTCCTTTTCATTATACTTAAAGCCTAGCATGCAAATCGATGTCCTTTCTACTTTGCTGTCCCGCAAATCTTACAGATACACTTCTAACTTAATATATCTATTCTGTGACAGCTGCCGCAATTTAACAGTTATTTCCGAATCGCTTCAGTTCCCCTTTTTCTGACATTCTATTACACTAAAGATAATAAAAATGGAAAAGCGCTTACACGTCCCTCCACCAAGAAAGGCAGGAGCTTCACTATGAAAAAACTCTCATTTGCAGGTTTTATTGTTTTAGTATTATTGGTACTTTCAGGCTGTTCTACTTCGAATGCTTCCGAGTCTAGCAGTTCAGCTTCTGGGCAAGCAACCAATACAAGCACTTCTAAATTTCCGGATAATCCGAATGTGGACCTCGAGTTCGATACCGATAAATTGCAGGATATCTATTTGGCCGGCGGCTGCTTCTGGGGAGTCGAAGCTTATATGGCACGCGTTTACGGCGTTTATGATGTAACGTCAGGTTATGCCAATGGCAATACCGAAAATCCGACTTACGAAGAAGTTATCCGTGAAAACACTGGACATGCTGAAACCGTTCATGTTCGTTACGACCCAGAGCGTGTCGATTTGGAGAAGCTACTCGGCCATTACTTCATGATTATCGATCCAACACTCTTGAATCAGCAAGGCAATGATCGCGGCGAACAATACCGCACAGGAATTTATTATGAAAATGAAGATGATCGAGCTGTTATCGATAAGGTTTTCGCAGCCCAAAAAGAGCGCTACGATGAGCCGATTGTTACAGAAGTTGAACTGCTGGATAATTATTATTTAGCTGAAGAATACCATCAAGATTACCTTGAAAAAAATCCAGATGGCTACTGTCATGTTGAGTTTGATACGTTAGAAGGTCAAGAGGTAGAAGGCGACGCACAGTCGGTAATCGACCCGGCACTTTACCCGAAACCGAGTGACGAAGAACTAAAAGCAACATTGACTGATATTCAATACGATGTAACACAAAAAGACGATACGGAGCGCGCTTTTTCTAGCGAATACGACGGCTTTTATGAGCCCGGTATTTATGTAGATATCACCACTGGAGAACCGCTTTTCTCTTCTGCAGATAAATACGATTCCACAACAGGATGGCCGAGTTTCACGAAGCCAATCGATCCGGCAGTTGTCACCGAGCATGATGACGGTTTTCTCTTCCTGCAACAAACCGAAATCAGAAGCCGCACTGGCGATAATCATTTAGGCCACGTTTTTACTGACGGTCCGGAAGACAAAGGTGGCTTACGCTATTGCATGAACGGTGCAGCGCTATTGTTTGTACCTGAAGCAGATATGGAAGCAGAAGGCTACGGCTTTTTGTTAGATAAAGTAAATTGATTTACAATGCCAAAAGGGCAGTTAGCATTTAGCTGACTGCCCTCAGGTCGTAGACAAAAGAATATTTACGTTAGTTAAAGAATAAATAGTCATTGCATCTTGTATATACTGGATTCTGTGCTCCATGCGGACGCTTTCCGCGGACGAAGAGCGCTGAGCCTTCTCGTCGCAAGCTTCTGCGGGGTCTCATCACTTCGTTCTTCCGCAGGAGTCGCCGCATTGAGCTCCGAATCCTTGAGAGAGTGCTTATGAAAAGTAGATTCGTTAGTTACTCTCGCTGATTTGAGACCGCGGAAAGCAAAGTGACCGGACCTGTTGGATTATACACGACTATTCATTTTTTATAGACTTTGTCTACAGTCTAAGGGCAGTCAGCATTTAGCTGACTGCCCTTTTTCTATTTATAGCTGGTGAATTATGAGTCTCAGAAATACTCACTTTAGATAGAATCGCCAGTGGCTACACGGCTGCTTCCGCTTTTCTTTGTCCAGGCTCCAGCGCCCAGCTCTTTGGGTCATAAGCCAACCCAGCTCTGTGGCAAAGTGCGCCACTTCGCTGGTCTGTCTTATGCCCGGCAGAGCTACACGGGCGCTTGCGCTTTTCTTCTTTGTCTAGACTCCAGCAGCCAGATTCTAGGGTCATAAGCCACTCTGGCTGTGCGGCAAAGTACGCCACTTCGCCAGCGCGTCTTATGCCCGTCGAATCTACACGGCTGCTTCCGCTTTTCTTTGTCCAGACTCCAGCGCCCAGCTCTTTGGGTCATAAGCCAACCCAGCTCTGTGGCAAAGTGCGCTACTTCGCTGGTCTGTCTTATGCCCGGCAGAGCTACACGGGCGCTTCCGCTTTTCTTTGTCCAGACTCCAGCGCCCAGCTCTTTGGGTCATAAGCCAACCCAGCTATGTGGCAAAGTGCGCCACTTCGCTGGTCTGTCTTATGCCCGGCAGAGCTACACGGGCGCTTCCGCTTTTCTATCCTCAATCCACAATAAAATACCTGGCATCTGGATGCGCAAATACGATTGCGGACACGGATGCTTCGGGGTCCATCATATATTCTTCGGTTAAATGCACGCCGATGTCTTCGGGTTTGATCAAGTTAAATAATTTGGCTTGGTCTTCTAAGTTCGGGCACGCGGGGTAACCGAATGAGAAGCGCTGGCCTTGGTATTTGGCGGCAAAACGGTCGCGCATGGAGAAATCGGTTGTATCTGGGAAGCCCCATTGATCGCGTATTTCTTGGTGGATGCGTTCAGCAAAACCTTCTGCGAGTTCAAGTGCTGTTGCTTGCAGTGCATGGCTTTCTAAAAATTTGCCTTGTTCTTTCAGGCGTGTTGCTTGTTCGCGTACGCCAAAGCCTGCAGTTACTTGCATAAAGGCCACGTAATCCATTTCGCCACTGTCGACTGATTTTAAGTAATCGGACAAGCATAAGAATGGTAACGCAGATTGGCGTGGAAATGTAAATCGTTCGATTTCTGTTTTGCCATCAGCAGGGTCATAAACGATGACATCGTCTCCGTCACTTTGAGCTGGGAAAAATTGATACAGCCCTGATGGTTTTAACAGTCCTGACCCTAAAAACTCGGTCGTCAGTTCATGAAGCTGAACAGCACGCGGATCGCCTTTAGCTAACGAATTATCGTTATAGCCTTTTAATCCGAGGTGATGACCAATCAATGTGCGCATGTTGACGTATGGATACAAATGAGCCACAGAATACTCTTTCAATACGTGACGACGCAAATCGTTCGGCACGTGAACCGTGACGTCTTCGCGTACCGTTTTTACTGGTTTTTCAGCAACGGCTACAGCGGGCTTTGCTGCTCGCACGGCTTCAGAGGCTTGGCGTTTTTCTTGTTGTGCATCCAACTCTAGCAGCAACTCTGCTTTTCCGGCACCGCTTTGCAGCCGATTCGCTAGATCTAATCCTTGCATCGCATCTTTCGCGTAAATGACCGGCCCGTCGTATTCCGCTGAAATTTTGGTTTCGGTAAAGCGTCTCGACAATGCCGCCCCGCCCACTAAAATGGGTACATCAATGCCCGCTTCTTTAAAGTCTTGCGCGGTGATGACCATTTGCTTCGCCGACTTAACGAGTAACCCCGACAAGCCAATCATGTCTGGTTTTTCTTTTCGAATCACTTCGATCAAGGTAGCCGGTGTCACCTTAATTCCAACATCAATCACTTTAAAGCCGTTATTGCTTAAGATAATCTCCACTAAGTTTTTGCCGATGTCATGAACATCGCCTTTAACAGTCGCCAAAACGATTTTCCCTTTTCCAGAATCGTCTTCTTTTTTCTCCATAAACTGCTCAAGAAATGATACGGCTGCTTTCATGACGCCTGCACTTTGCAACACTTCCGCAACAATTAATTGGTTGTCATTAAACAAACGGCCTACTTCGGCCATCCCTTTCATCAACGGTCCATTAATGACATCAAGCGGTTCATCATACATCTCTAGCGCTTTTTCCAAATCAGGTATCAAGCCTTCTTTTGTTCCTTCTATAATATAGTAAGCGAGTCGATCTGGTACTGTTTTCGGAATATCATCTTCTGTTTTTTCTTTTTTCTTATCGCGGTAAAAAGCCGTAAAGTCAGCTAAAGTTTCATCTGTTGTCGTAAACAGTAATTCATTAGCCATATCGATTTCCTGTTTTGGAATGGATGCATAACGCTCTAATTTTTCCGTATTGACGATGGCATAGTCCAAACCTGCCTGCGTGCAATGATATAAATACACGGCATTTAACACTTCACGACCAACCGGTGGTAAGCCGAATGAAACGTTACTAACACCTAAAATCGTCAATGCGCGTGGCAGTTTTTCTTTAATTAACCGAATGCCTTCAATCGTTTCTACTGCAGAACCAATGTATTGCTGATCGCCCGTACCGACTGGGAATACCAGTGGATCAAAAATGATGTCTTCCGGTGCAAGCCCCCATTTATGGACCAGCAAGTCATATGACCGTTCGGCTATTTCCAACTTACGCTCACGCGTGACCGCCATCCCAACTTCGTCGATTGTACCCACAACGACTGCCGCACCGTACTTTTTCACGAGCGGCATTACCGCATCAAAACGTTCTTCTCCGTCTTCTAGATTAATCGAGTTGATAATCGCTTTTCCTTGTGAAAATTTCAATGCAACTTCAATCACTTCTTCGTCTGTAGAATCGATAACGAGTGGTACTTTTACTTTTTTGACGACTTCTTTCATGAATTTCGTCATGTCTTCAACTTCGTCACGATCCGGATTTGCTAAACAAATATCAATAACGTGCGCTCCGTTTTTCACCTGTGCGCGAGCAATTTCAGATGCTTCTTCAAATTGGCCATCGACTATTAATCGTTTAAATTTACGAGAACCAATAACATTCGTCCGCTCTCCAATAAACAAAGGACGCATCGTTTCGTCGTATTGCAAAGGCTCAATTCCAGACACGACATGACCGCGCTCAACAGGGTCTGGTTTTCTCGGCGGCAATCCGTCCATAGCCAAACGCACTGCTTTAATATGTTCCGGTGTGGTTCCGCAACAACCACCGACGACGTTCAGCCACCCTTTATCTGCAAAACCTTTTAATTTTTTCGCAAGTGATTCGGGTGTTTCGTGATAATGACCGTCTTCATCTGGCAAGCCTGCATTTGGGTAACAACTAACATAGCCGTCCGACAGCTCTGACAGCGAACGAATATGGTCTGTCATAAATTCTGGACCTGTTGCACAGTTTAACCCGACGGATAGCGGCTTGACATGTTCAATGGAAATGTAAAACGCTTCAATGCTTTGACCGGCAAGTGTCGTCCCCATCGGTTCAATCGTTCCGGACACCATAATCGGCAATTCGATTCCCGTTTCTTCAAAAGCTTGTTTAATGCCAATTGTCGCCGCTTTCACATTCAACATGTCTTGACTGGTCTCGAGCAAGATGAGATCTGCTCCGCCTTCAACAAGTGCCTTGGCTTGCACGTGAAAATTTTCCAGCATGACATCAAATGTGACGCCACCCGTTACAGACAAAGTTTTCGTTGTCGGTCCAATCGCACCTGCCACAAAACGAGGCCATTCCGGGGTGGAAAATTCAGCAGCCGCTCGTTTCGCAATTTCGACTGCGCGTCTATTAATATCCGCCGCTTGGTCACCGATTCCGTATTCGTCCAAAACAATCGGTGTACCTCCAAATGTATTGGTGCAAAGAATATCGGCTCCAGCTTCAAGATAAGCCGTATGGATATTTTGAATAACATCCGGTCGGACAATGTTCAAGTATTCATTGCAGCCGTCAAATTCTTCTCCGCCAAATTCTTCAGGTGACAGATCGGCATTTTGAATCATCGTCCCCATCGCTCCGTCGATAATTAAGATTCTTTTTTTAAGCTGTTGTTCAATAAGATGTTTGGACATGGCTGCGATCGCTCTCTTTCTGTTGATCTAGTTGTCGAATATACCGAATCAATTCCACGGTCATGTCGTAACGGACAAACGGTGTGATCAAGTAAATACCGTTGAATAGCTCTGCTGCTGTGTCAATCAATTCTTTAGCGATTTGAATGCCTTCCGCTGTGGCTCGGTCCTTGTCATCTCCACATGCACGCATGCGTTCAAGTGCGTCTTCTGATAACTTGATACCCGGCACTTCATGATGCAAAAATTCGGCACTGCGAATACTGGTCAACGGCATTACCCCAATAAAAATGGGCGTATTTAAATGCTTTGTCGCTTCGTACATTTCAACGATTTTTTCTTTTGTGTATACGGGCTGCGAAATAAAATAATCCGCTCCGCTTTCAATTTTCTTCTCAAGTCTTGCTACGGCTCGGTCAAGCACACGAACATTCGGATTGAACGCCGCAGCGACAGAAAAATTAGCTTTTTTCCGTAGCGGTTTACCAGAAAACGAAATGCCTTCATTTAGTTTTTTGATCAATTGAATCAATTCCATACTGGACACGTCATAAACGCTTGTCGCTCCTGGGAAATCTCCAACTTTGGTCGGATCGCCTGTGACAGCGAGAATGTCGTGCATACCGAGTGCATCGAGTCCCATCAAATGTGACTGCAAACCAATTAAGTTGCGGTCGCGACACGTAATATGAGCGAGCGGCCGAATTTTTTCTGTGTGCTTGAGAATCGAGCCCATCGCCATATTACTAATACGCGGTGACGCTAATGAATTATCGGCCATGGTGACAGCATCCACACCTTCTTCATGCAAAGCGACAGAGCCTTCAAGAAATTTTGTGACGTCCAAATGACGTGGCGTATCGAGTTCCACAATAATCGTTCGTTGTGTTTTCGCTTTTTCGTGAAGCGGCTTTACTTCTAGCGCTTCGGCCTCTCGGATGACAATCGGCTTTCTTTTGGTTACTTCTTTATAAAAAATCGGCGGTAACTTACCGAGGTGTTTTTTCACCGCTTCAATATGCTTTGGTGTTGTACCACAGCAACCGCCAATCAAGCGAACGCCTTCTTGTCTTAACAATAAAGCAGCACGTCCGAAATAATCTGCTTCTGATTCGTAAACAATCCGCCCATCTTCTACGTCAAGTAGGCTAGCATTTGGGTATGCAGAAAGAAAAGCTTTTTCGGGTAAGGTTACTTCTTCAAAAGCTTGAATTGTATGATGCGGTCCTAGACGACAATTGACACCAACAATGTCTGCTCCAAGTGATTCTAATTGGTGCAAAGCGTCATTCAATGACATGCCGTTTTGCAAAATACCCGGATCATGCATCGATACTTGTGCAATCAATGGGGTATCTGTGATGCCTTTCAAATGTTTAACAGTTGCTACTAATTCTTCAAAATCGTAATAAGTTTCAAGTAGTAGGCCATCGGGGTCGCCCGCAAGCAACTGACTCGCTTGCTGGTCGACCATCGCAATGATTTCCTGCAAGGTGGCGTCACTTTTACGAATTCCACGAATGCCGCCAATCGTTCCAAAGACAAATTGCCCCCCCGGTGCTGCTGCACGTTTCGCAATTTCAATAGCAGCTTTGTTGATGTCTGCAACTTGTTCTTCTAATCCGTAACGAGCAAGTTTGAGTGCATTAGCCCCGTACGTATTGGTTTGAATGATATCTGCTCCAGCTTTGATATAGTCTTGATGAATCTTTTCGATTACTTCTGGCCGCTGTAAATTCAATTCCTCGTTGCAATACTCAATGCCATACGAATACAGCAAGGTTCCCATGCCACCGTCCGCCGTCAAAATTTTCGTCTTCAGTTCGTCTAATAAACCCATCCACTCAACCCCCCATATATACAAAAAAAGCCTCCATGAAAAAGAAGGCTTTACGATATCAAACTCGTTCCTTTTCATCTGTCAGGCAATCGCTTGCCTGCTGGATTTAGCACCTGACCTTTCGGCTGGTTGCTGAAGCGTCACAGGGCCAGTCCCTCAACTTCTCTCGATAAAGATTCACTATTCAGTTTTAGTATTCTTAGTATAGTACAGGTATCTATTGGTCAGGTCAATATGTTTTGTTAGAAAAAAATGAACTTTCTGTGAGTTTCTTTAAAAATAGAATCCTTTTATTCTTTAGAAGCTGTTAACGTTTTTTCGCCGCCCTCCCTATTCTTTCTCCTCTCTACATCTGTTTATTTATTGTACACACCATTTCAGGAAATACTGGACCAATAATCAAATCAAAAGAAGAGTTACATGTTTATTCATAAGGACAGTAACATACAGTCACTTGGAAAATGTTCGATCAAAAACAATAGCACCTTTATGTATATTATGAAAATGTTCTAGGCTTCCCTGGCCGATCAGAATCCAGTTATGTATGCACTTGGTTTCGCCAAGACACTTAGGCAAAAGCCTAACACCGCTGCCACTTCATCAGCTCGCTTGCGACTCAAAAAACCTATCTGGATTAAAAACTTCCGATAGGTTTTTCTATAAGTATACTGTCTTCTTCTGCTTTAAAAAAGACTTTGCAAATCCTTTACCGGCCGAGCGTCTGCTTGTCCTTCGTAACTAATAAATTCAATTTCCCCAATGCGCATGCCTGCATTGTATTCCCCGATAACTGTATCCAATAGAATAAAAGAAGCCGAGATAAATTCATCTTCATTTTCTTCAGTAAAGCCTTTGATGTAAAGAATTAAATTCACTTCGTCGTTGGCGTTATCTTTTTCAAAAGTACAAAAGATGTCTTTCCATGCTAATTTAATATCGCCATACTCGATCGATACTTCTTCTTCTTGTCGCTGGCGAAAGGCGATAATCGTAAACGATTCAAGTTCTGGAGCCTGACCAACTAGATCAATGACGTCATCAAATGCCTCAACCATGCCGTCCGCACTGATGATGAATTGTCGTTTGTCGTTAATTAAAAGTTCACTAAGTTCAAACGCCAAATGTTTGTTAACCTTGTGCAATTTCTTTTCCAATTGATTTAATAGTTTGCTTCTACTCGACTCATCCAAGCGACTATAGGCCTCTTTATTGTCTGCAAACCATTCCCAAAAAGCCGCCACTTTATTTTTTCTCTTCGGCAACCAATTCATCCTGCTATCCCCTTTGCACCCATCTGTGATTTCTTCTTTCTATCATATCATTTTTACACGAAAGGGATAGTTCTTTTTATCCATGAAGAAAGTCTACTTCTGAGCTATCCAGTCTAAGACAATAAAAAAAACCTATCCACAAATCAGTAACGCTGACTCGTAGACACGCTTTTTTTATTTTCTGAATCTGATTGCTAATCCTTTTAAGAAGTTGCGTGCATAGCGATCGCCGCATTCTTTGTAATTTTTATGGCCAACCTTTCGGAGTAACGCTCCAAGTTCACCTTTTGTTACCGTAACTCCAGCTAAATCCCAAATCTCCAACATGTCTTCACTCGTTAGCTGTAAAGCAATTTTCACTTTTTTCAGCAGTAAGTTGTTAGAACGTTCATTGGTCACTGCAGAAACTTCAGTTTGCCCGGGTTTGGGCTCTTGACGTCCTCTTTTGAAAACGATAAATCCATTTAAAAAAGATTCAAATAGAGCGTCTTCTGCTTTAATATAGTCTTCTTCTTCCCGGTCAATCCAAATACGATCTTCCTCTTCCTCTTCGCTATCTGGGGTTTTTGTCAGCACTTTTAATACTTCATCTTTGCTAAGTTCTATACCACCCAATTTGAAAATTTCGACCATATCCCTATTTTTTATATCTAGTGCATAACGCAGTCTGATCAATAAATCGTTATTATCCATCTTTTCTTCCTCCTGTAGCTTGCTCATTATCGTCGTGATCCGAAGTCGATTCAATTCTAATGATAGCACATAATCTCCGGGTCATCGCGCTTACGCGAAGACAGCAAAAAAGACAGGATTAGAACACTGTCTCGCGGTTTTCTTTATTTTTTACTTCTTTTAATTGTTCGACTTTCTCTTTCATATCTTGAATAATGTCCAAAGATTCTTTATCGTTCGTCGACTCTTCATAGAAAAACTGCAAATCTCGCTCCATATCTGCCAGACGTTCATTATAGTGTTTCAGTTTTTCGGCGACAATTAAACGCTTTGCTTCTTCTATACTCTTCATCTCTTGTTACCTCCACTTCGACAATCTACGAACAGGCTTTCCCCTTTATTCCCTACTTCTTCATGCTTTAATCCTTTTTTTGTGACAGTATTATGTCTGCACGAGCTTCAATAAAGAAGGAAAAGTAACGAATCCATCTCTTGTACCCCAGCCCCCTTTCTTGAATTGTCAACTAAGTTTACAATTTAGAGCATGTGTGCTATACTAGAATTAGTTGAGATACATTTTAGGAGGAAAAAAATGTTTACCATTGGAGATCACATCATTTATTCCACACATGGCCTATGTAGAATTAACGATATCCGTGATGAAACAGTTTCAGGTGTCACAAAGAAATATTATAAATTGCATCCTTTAGCGAATACGTTAGTGACCATCACTACGCCTGTCGATAACGATAAAGTCGTGATGTTGAAGCTTCTCCAAAAAGAACAAGCACTCGAAATCATTGAAATTTTTAAAAAGCCTGGAGTAGAGCCCGATCAGTCAACTGCTAAAGCGTTACAGCCTAAGCTCATTAATACAGGAGACCGTATGCAAATTGCGGAAATTGTTAATACGCTAATGCGCAAGAAGTTTGATACGCAGCTTCAGAAAGAAACTTTCTACGCGCATGACTATAAACTGATTAACAACACACAGATCATGCTCTTTAAAGAACTTGCTCATGCAATGGACACGAGCTTTGAAGAAATCAATCAAATGATTAACGACCTGATCACAGAAGATCAACCGTCGTCGACTGTTAACTAGACTAAAAAAAGATCTTGTTTCATCAATAAATTGATGAAACAAGATCTTTTTTAACATCCAAACTATATTCCCCAATCGGTCTTTAAAAGATCTTTGAGCATTTTCATTTGATCAGCACCAATTTTTTCTGCAATTTTATGTTCCAACTGAATTTTCAATGCTTCGTTTTTTTCGTAGTATTCTTTCCCTAACGTCGTGAGTCGAATGCATTTTTCTTTTTTATTGTTCTCAACATTTTGTACTTCTACCAATTCTTTAGTCACCAAGTTTTTAATAAATTTATGGATGGCCTGGCGAGAGATGTCTACATTTTTGGTAACATACGAAATAGTGGGCTGCTTTTTATAAATGCGTGCCATAATCTGCCATTCAGAGTTTGAAATGTGGATGTCACTCGTGTCGTTCCATGCACGCTCTGAAATTCTCTGTGTTGAAATATGGCGTTCGCTCAATAAATCAATCAACTCTAAATTCTGCAATTCCACGTACGGGGTCAAACGGTTCACTCCAATCATTTGCTTCGCCATTTAATATACCGATTCTATCAGATGAAGTCAATTTGTGAAAATACTAACGATTCCATAACTTTCTCTTCGTCATATCGTCCTAAAAAACCGCCTAGACATTCCACTTTTTTGGAATACTCAGGCGGTTTCTTATGATGAAGATACCATTATTTCATTTCAAAAACACTTGCACAAAAGAACTCTATTGCGTTCTATTAGACAGATGTCAGCTCTTGCTCCTGCTGCTCAAAGTCGTTCAGCAATGCACGTACTTCATCTGTCGTTTCAGTATACATCAACTGATTTCTCAATTCACCAACGCCCCGTACTCCACGAACATAAATTTTAAAGAAGCGGCGCAACGGTTTGAATGCGATGGGCTGACTTTCTGTTGAGTAGTGGTCGTGAAGGTCTAGGTGTAGCCTCAGCAAGTCAAACAATTCTTTCGGGCTATGTTCTGTCGGTTCTTGTTCAAAAGCAAAGGGATTGTGAAAAACACCTCGCCC
The DNA here is from genome assembly GCF_002009235.1 of Planococcus faecalis. NCBI lineage: Bacteria > Bacillati > Bacillota > Bacilli > Caryophanales > Caryophanaceae > Planococcus > Planococcus faecalis. Next base: position 592,205 of record NZ_CP019401.1, on the reverse strand, counting down.
GATCATAACGCCGTCAACCCCATATTTATCGGCAAGTTCCTGACCCGTTTGACGATCCGGAATATCTCCGTTGATCGTCAAAAGAGTATCTGGCGCGATTTCATCACGAAGTTTCTTGATTTCTGGAATCAATTCCCAATGTGCAGGCACTGCACTCATTTCTTTTTTGGTCCGCAAATGAATCGATAAATTGGCAATATCCTGCTCAAATAGATGAGTCAGCCAGCCTTTCCACTCGTCCACGTCCGTATACCCAATTCTTGTTTTGACGCTGACAGGCAAGCCGCCTGCTTTTGCTGCCTGGATAATATCAGCTGCGTTGTCCGGATAACGGATCAAACCACTGCCTTTTCCTTTGGCCGCAACATTTGGCACAGGGCAACCCATGTTGATGTCGACTCCTTTAAAGCCTTGTTTCGCCATTCCGATGCTCATCTCTCGGAAGTGCTCAGGCTTATTGCCCCATATATGAGCCACCATTGGTTGTTCGTCTTCAGTAAAGGTCAAACGCCCTCGCACACTAAAGATTCCTTCGGGGTGACAGTAACTTTCCGTATTTGTAAACTCAGTAAAAAACACATCCGGTTTTGCCGCTTTTGCTATTACATGGCGAAACACTACATTCGTAACATCTTCCATCGGCGCCAATACAAAAAAAGGTCGTGGTAAATCACGCCAAAAATTCTCTTTCATATTCAAGTTCCAATCCTTTCATTAAAGGATGCAAGATCGATTCTTCATCCAAACATTATTATTCGATTTATACTAGCAATCCTTATTGTATCGTCATCTCATTTTTTCTTAACCTTATACAGTTTACACGAATCGTCCGTTTGTGGAAAGTGGCGGGGGTTGTATTGACAATGCTACGTTGTTTAATCGCTTGCTGACTTTAGATTGGCTAGTCATCGTACTACTTTTCATCATAAAAGCGTCAACTCGATTATAGAGTTGACGCTTTTAGCTTGGAAATCAACGATCACACGATCTTTTCTGTTTCAAAAAACTGATACGCGTTTTTCCCTGATTTCTTCGCTTGAAATAAAGCGAAATCCGCATTTTTAAGGAGTGTTTTCAAGTCAATTTCGCTGTTAATTGAGTACGTAGCAATTCCAAGACTTGCAGAAAGTTGAAAATCATCATCCCAAGTCATCAAACTATCCAGTAAACGTGTCGCCATTTCACTCAGTCGTTCTGCGCTAGTTGGTTGAGAGAAATGGATAACGAATTCATCTCCTCCTAATCTAACAGCAAAAACATCCTCATACCCATCGATAAATTTCAGAAGTCTGGATGCAACTTCTTCTAACACCATGTCTCCGGCGTCATGACCGTACAAATCGTTGACTCCTTTAAAGCCATCCAAATCTAGAAAGAACACTGTTCCTCCAGAATCGTGATGGTCTTCGAAAAATTTAGCAAGATAACGTCTATTGTATAGGTTGGTTAACGCATCTCTATAAGCAAAACGCTCTAAATCCAAGTAATAAGAAAACATCCGAACAATTCGTTGAAGCAAGTGAATACTTTTCTCATCAAAACGGCTTACTTGATCATTCACTGCACACAATGTTCCGAATTTCTCTCCATTAACAAAAGAAATAGGGATCCCCAAATAAGATTTAATATTGGCTTTTTCTAGTATATTCTTAAAATCACCTAAACTACTTTCTTTACTGACGTCTTCATAAATCAACGGTTGTTTTGTTCCAAAATCAATGTGCTGACAAAGGGTATCATTAAGATTTACAATCGTACCTTCAGTGACATCAATGCTTGTATTATCATTTGAAAACTTGAGAATCACTTGCTGCGTGTCATTAATAGAACTTAAAAAAATAAATTGCTCCGGCAAGATTTCTTTGGCGAGATCGAGTAAGTCAGTAGCTAGTTCATCAAAATTCTTGTACATTTCTAATTCTTGAAATATCGTCATCGTTAGGCACCTCGATTGTCGTCATGTCCGTATTTTTAAGTTAACCAACTATCCATTTAATCGTATAAGTCTCACTAAAGTTTAACATAGACAGCGAATGGTTGTTAAACAACTTGCCCGCCTCTTGAATGCCCCACTAAGTGATTATTGAAGACATCTAAGAGCTTTGTTTCTTGTCAGACGCCTAGTGAAATAAATAGCAATACCCAAAAAAAGCTCATTTATCGTTCAATTGACGGAGAATCTGTGCTTGCTTTTTATTGATAAAAGATAAATTTTGCCTAAAGACTCAATAAAAAAAGCTTTACAATCGAGAATTTCTCTTATATAGTAACTGAATAGTTATAATATTATAATCACCAGATAGAGGGTGGGATGCATGAAAATTGATAAAGCAGCAACAACTCCTCTTTATTCGCAAGTAGAGGTTATTTTAGAGGATAAGATTCTGACAGGAGTTTGGGACGAAGGTTTTCAGATTCCAACAGAAAATGAATTGGCAGAAACGCATGATGTTAGCAACATTACCATCAAACGAGCCATTATGAATTTAGTGGACAAAGGAATGCTCATGCGACAACGCGGACGCGGAACTTTTGTAACCAAACTGCCAACAGAGAAAAATATCCACAAATCAGAGTTTATCAAGATGAATGAAGAGATTAGCAGTTCTCATAATTTACTTGCAAGTGGTTTTCATCAAGCCTATCCTGGGGTAGCTAAGCAGTTAGGTTTGCCTGCAGACACTGAATTCGTCTATTTAGAGCGACTTGGCTATGAAGAAGGAGAACTGGTTTCATTAGAGTACACTTATATTCCTCAGAATATCTGGCCCGCTATCGAACAGCCACCCGACAAGGATACATTTGTTTATGACGTTCTGAAAAAAACATGTGGAATTTCTCTAGCACGTTCGAAAAATTACTTTTCTGCAGCAGTCGCCAATGAAAAAGAAATGAAGTTGCTTGGAGTTCGTTCGAACACGCCGCTCTTTGTTTGGGAGCGCATTACGTACTCCACGTCCGGAGAGCCTGTTGAGTATTCTAAATTCGTTATGAAACAAGACAAAGACAAGTACTATGTAGAGTTAGAACTGACTTGATCGATAGAAAAAGTGATCTCTAATGTTGCCTACATCGTTTTATATAGAAACTAGTATCATTTTAGTTTCTATTATTATATAAAGTTATAATATTATACTTAATTAAGTTAATATGATTTTAAAGCCGCGTTACCTGTTTTTTATACATTTAGAAGGATGGTGGGTTACATGGAAAAGCACAGCAAGGGGAAAAAAGAAAAACGAAAGTTGAAATTGAAAGCGCCTACAACAACTGCATTACTGATGTTCATCATCGTTCTTGTCGCATTATTAACTTATATCGTACCTGCAGGTCAGTACGAGCGAGCAATGGATGATGAAACCGGTAGAGAATTAATCGTTGCGGATAGCTTCTCTTATACAGAATCTTCACCTGTTGGGCCTGGTGGCGTATTGTCATCCGTGTTTAACGGCATCGTTGGCGCTGCTGAGATTATCGCATTTGTCTTGATCGTCGGTGGCGTCTTTGGGGTCATCGTTAAAAGTGGCGCCATTAATGCGGCGTTAGCTCGATTGATCCATCGCCTGAAAGGAAGAGAATCTCTTTTTATCGTCATTGCCATGACTGCATTTGCGATTGGCGGTGCGACGTTCGGAATGGCCGAAGAGACTTTGCCCTTTGTTGCGATTGTACTCGCTGCAACAATTGCGATGGGCTATGACCGAATTGTCGCAGTATCGATTGTGGTCGTCGGCGTGTATGCAGGATATTCTGCTGGTCCTCTCAATCCTTTTAACGTTGGAATTGCACAAGCTATCGCTGGATTGCCTCTTTTTTCAGGTATCGGCTTGCGTACTATCCTAATGATTGGCGGATTGATCATCGCCATTCATCACACATTGAGATATGCCAAGAAAGTAAAACTGAATCCCAAAACAAGTCTCTTATCAGGAGAAACAGTCGAAGTCGAAACTAACGTTACATTGCTGGATAATCTCACCATGACCAAGCAACACAAAGCCATTATGATTATTTTGGGCTTGTCACTTGTTTCACTCGTGTTCGGTGTATTGAAATACGGCTGGTATCTCGGAGAAATTTCTGCATTGATGTTACTGATGGGCATTATCGTTGGTCTTATTGCATTCAATGGTAGCTTTAATCAATTTACCGATGAATTTATGAAAGGTGCTGCTGAATTAACAGCTGCCGCTCTTATCATCGGCCTCTCTCGTGCGATTCTTGTCGTCATGGAAGAAGGACAGATTATTGATACTTTCGTTTATGCTGTGTCTACGCCGCTAGCAGGCTTACATAGTGTCTTTGCCGCTTGGGGCATGTACTTTTCACAAGGACTTATTAACTTTGTTATTCCGTCATCTACAGGACAAGCTGCTGTTGTGATGCCGATTATGTCTTCTATTAGTGATGTGATTGGCATTAACCGTCAAATTGCCGTTCAGGCATTTCAATCTGGAGATGGCTATTGGAATATGATTACTCCAACACATCCAGTTCTGATGGCGGCACTTGGCATTGCAGCTGTTCCATTTGGTAAATGGATTCGTTTTGCAGGACCACTCGTATTAAAATGGACGATTTGGACAATGATTATTTTAGCAATTGGTGTATGGATCGACTGGGGTCCATTTTGATTCCAACTAGTAAAAGAAAAATCGCGAACTGGGAGTAGATAAAGATGAAAAAAAGCACAAAATGGACGATCTTAGGTGGCGGCAACGGCGGGCAAACAACAGCTGGGCATTTAGGAATAATGGGATTCGACGTGACACTGTATGATATTTTTGAAGATACGATTCAAGCAATTAAAAAACAAGGTGGCGTCTTTCTTGAAGATGCATTAACTGGATTCGGCAAAGTTAACTGTGCCACAACGAATATCGAAGAAGCATTGCAAGATGCTGATATCGTACTGATCACAGTACCTGCTACTGCACATACTTTAATTGCCAAGGCATGTGCAAAGCATTTGAAAGATGGGCAAATTATTGTCTTAAATCCAGCAGCCACATTCGGATCATTAGCATTTGAAAAAACTCTCCATGACGAAGGCTGTACAGCAAATGTAACACTGGCAGAAACAAACACGTTATTGTATGGTTGCCGCATTATCGAAGCCGGTAGAACTCAAGTGTTTGGACTGAAAAACCGCATTTTGATTGCGGCACTTCCCGCTACTGAAACGCCAAGAGTTGTGGCAGCTCTGCAAACGGCATTTCCGCAGTTTGAAGCCGCCGATAGCATTTTGGTAACAAGCTTTGATAACACCAATCCGATTTTGCACCCAGCGACAACATTGCTGAATGCGGGCACAATCGAATCTGATCGCGAATGGCATTTTTATATTGATGGCTTTACTCCATCCATTGGACGATTTGTTGAAAGCATGGATGAGGAACGGCTTGCAATCGGACGTGCTTTAGGTCTTGAGTTATTATCGTGTCGTCAGCAGCTTGAAGTTGAGTATGATGTTTATGAAAATAGTCTCGCAGAATCGGTACGGAATAATAGCGTATATCAGGATATTAAAGGACAAAAAACGCTTGATACGCGTTACTTATCAGAAGATATTCCTATGGGACTTGTGCCTTTCGTCGCTCTTGGCAAGTTGCTTCAATTACCGACAGCACGAATGGAAGTAATTATCGAGATGGCACAACTTGTCCTTGACCGTGATTTAATGACTCATGCAAGAACGCTTGAAAATCTTGGTATTGACGACATGACCGCCGAAGAATTTTTGCAATATGTCCAAACGGGTCAGCGATCTTAAAAACTGGATTTATATCTTGCAGTCGCATCCGAGTGGTTGAGTCTCAAAACAGACTGACCATTTCGAATTTCCCATTCCCTTACATCCGCTCAAGCATATTTTTTTCGTCTGCACAGGTACTCCTGTACAATGAAGATAATAGAGAGAGGAGATTGATTTGGTAATGACAACTTACGAAGAAAACATAGCAGGTTTTGAAAAAATTGATTCCGCGAAAGCACAAGAATTGGTAAAAGGGGAAACCGAAGCCGTCATCTACATTGGCAAGGCCGTATGTCCTTTCTGCCAAACTTTCGTTAAAAAACTAAAAGATGTTTCGGAGCAAACGAATACGCATATCTACTACGTGAACAGCGTAGAAGCAGCTGATATGGATGGCATTTCAGCATTCCGTAGCCAATACAACATTCCAACAGTTCCTGGTTTCATCTATACAAAAGGTGACACGACAAACGTTAAATGTGATTCATCTATGGACGAAGCAGAAATCAAAGCTCATATGAATAAATAAGCTACTTTCAACAAAATAGAAAAGACCGTTGCTCCTAGTAGGAATCAGCGGTCTTTTTGTCTTTTAAACTTAACAAGTAACCCAACTCAACCCGGTCGTCCCTTCGCCCGCATGAACACCTACACAAACACTGAGTGCCATCACGTGTACGTTCAGATCAGGAAACTCTTGCACGAGCTCGTCTTTCCAGGTTGTTGCGTCTTCCTCGTTATTACAGTGAATCACAGCAATTTCTGGCACCGTGGCTATGGCCATATCTGCACGCAATAAAGACAGGACATGATCTTTCGCCCGCTTATTTGACCGCACTTTTTCGGTCATAACGGGTTTGCCATCTATAAAACTGATAACAACTTTAATGTTCAGCAAATTACTAATAAAGGTTTGTGTTCCAGAAACTCGCCCACTTTTATGTAATTGGTTTAAGCTCGAAGGAATAAAAGACAGCTTCGATTTATCTGTCATTCTCGTAATAGTTGCCACTACTTCTTCTACGTCTTTGCCTTCTGCGAACAGTTTACTACCCATTTCAATCATTTTAATCATTGGAAAAGAACCGATTTTCGAGTCAATCGGATATACTTTAAAGTCGGTCATTTTTGAAGCGGCCTGTGCGCAGTCAAATGTCCCCGAAAGTCCACTTGATAGATGTACAGCAACTGCAAAATCATAGCCTTCTAATTCTAGTTTTTCGTACAAAGCAAGCATTTCTCCAATTGCTGGTTGTGAAGTTTTAGGTGAAAATTTTGATAAGCGTAATCTATCGTAAAACTCCTCTTGTGTGAGATCGATGGATTCTCTAAATGACCCATCAGAAAAAACAACACTTAAAGGCAGTACGTATACATCATGTTTTTGGATAAAAGCGTCGTCTAATTGTGCAGCTGTATCCGTAATCCAAGCTATTTTTTTCATTAAAAACTTCCCCTCTACATACAAGTTTCATATTGGAACTAGCTACCTACTAACGATAACTTACCTGACTGACAACGAGCGCACTAGTGACAGTTGTCATATATAGGAGAAGTTTTAAAAGCGCTGTCATATTTTGAACATATCTATCTTTTTGCTTTTTCTTGACAAAAAAACAGCCAGCAACGGATGATCCGTTGCTGGCTGTTTGAGTAGTTATTTCTAGTGTGTTTTTCAACATATATCCGTTAACAAGATGAGCATGAACTTATTCTTTTAGTGAATTATCTTTTGTTTTCTTACTGACTACGGCTCTATTTTTCAATTTAGCAGTTCTGCCAAATTGATCTTCATACATAACTTTTGCTGCTTTTGGAGCGGACCAAAAAGTTGTCACTAAAAGCAGGGAAACTGGAATCGCCGTAACGACAATAAACGATTGAATCGCTTCAATTCCCCCTTCACTAATCATTAACAGCACAATTGCTACTGCCCCCATAATAACAGCCCAGAAAATACGCATCGATTTTGGCGGATGACCGTCTCCTGTTATCGCAACTGAAATGGTATAAGCCATCGAGTCCGCAGTCGTGACAACGAACAAAATGGTAACCAACAAGAACAACGGTGCAATGAATAAATCGAGTGGCAATTGTTGTGTAATGGCCATCATCGCAGCTGGCATACCCGAAGTGTTCAAAGCATCCGAAATAATGCCTGGTTCGGCTAGCTCATAAAACATCCCCGTACCTCCAACAACCGTAAACCAAAATGCCGTGACGATTGGTGCTGTGATAGACACTGCTAAAATTAATTCACGAATCGTACGTCCGCGCGTAATCGTTGAAATAAAGATCGCCATCATGGGACCATAACCAAGGAACCAGCCCCAGAAAAAAATGGTCCAAGATCCTAACCACACTGAGTCTCCACGGAACGTACTCATGGCAAGAAATTCTTGAAGATGAACGCCCGTCGCCGCCAGGAATGTATTGAGGATAAAACCACCTGGTCCTAGTATCAAAATCGCAGCCATTAAGATCAGTGTAATAATAATATTTAAATTACTAAGAAATTGGATCCCTTTACGTAAACCTGAAATAGCCGAAATTGTAGCGATTATCACTACACCAATAATAATAATTACCTGCGTTAACAAGTTATTCGGAATTCCAAACAATACTTCCATTCCGTAAGCCGCTTGCAAGCCGAGAAACCCAATCGGTCCAATCGTTCCTGCTGCTACAGCAATGACTGCAGACGCATCAATAATCGTCCCAAGTGCACTATTTTTCATGATTTTTTCACCGAGTAAAGGATACAACAAAGTACGCGGCTTTAACGGCATGCCTTTTTGGTAATGTGCATACATCAACACAATCGTTCCAAGCGTTCCGAGAATCGACCATGCCAGAAAACCCCAGTGCAAGTAAGATTGTGCAAATGCAGGAATAACAGCACTCTCTGTAGCAGCTACTACACTTGCCCCAGCAAAATTAGGGGAAGGATCAAGAAAGTGATACATCGGTTCAGCAGCGGCCCAAAACACCCCACCACCTGCTAGTAACGTCGTCATAATCATGGCAATCCATTTAAAATAAGCAACTTCCGGCTTTTCAAGACCCCCTAAACGAATGTTGCCGTATTTTGAGAACCCAAGGAAAAGTGCAATAAAAAACGTTCCTAAAAACAGCACTTGCCAAAATCCTCCGAAATATTTAACAGCAAATGCAAAAGATTGATTGACCATATTTGATACAAAATCTACATTGATAAATGACGCAAGTACAAAAGCAACGAGTAATCCCCCACTAATTAGCAGTACAGGCCAGTCTGTTCTCGATCTATATTTATTCAAAATAAAACCTCCTTTATCCGCATAAAATCTACATACATATTTCTAGCTGTTGTTTGGTTATGATATCCATTTTAATAGTTGCCGCAAGCGACAGCATCCGCTATCCACAATTGTCTAAGCAACCATCCATTTTTGTTTCCATCTACTTTTGTCGATCCTGTGTACTAGACAATTGACCTGGCAAATATGATAAGCTGTACCTCCATAAACAGTAATCGTTTCAATTGTTTTCACTCTTACTTTGCATAGAAAGAAAGAACTTTTCACTTGAAAGGTTTTTTGCAATAAGTATACAATTGTATATGATATACACACAATTTACCAACTCTTTCATCACTTACAATATGAATTGAAGAGATAGATTCAGTTAACATCCTTTTTACGGAAGTTCTATCATACAAACGCCCAAAACCAAGTAGTTATCTCTGAACATTAGCTTGTTTCTCTTTTGTTTATCCTTTAAATTCTACTTAAAACCATTTCCGCTCCTTTTATTAGTAAATACATTCAAAAAGTCTTTAACACGCTTTTATGCTAGGGATTTTTATCCTCATAAATAAAGTGCCATGGACAAGTTATCGTAATAACGTTCGCCGTCATAGACGTCTCGATAAAAAGTACCTTCTTGCTCAAACCCTACTTTCTTATAAAGTGCGATGGCACGCTCATTATCTGCACGCGTGACGAGTGAAATTTTTTCGGTTTGTCCATTTGTCTTAGCCCAATCGATTAAAGTATTCATCAATACGCGGCCTAGTCCATTTCCTGTATGTGACTGACTAATCACAATGCCCAGTGTTCCCACATGGCGATACCTAGGCTTAGAACTAGAATCAATTGTGCCGATTCCCAAAATCTCTTCTCCTTCTATTACAAGAAACATACAAGTACCTTTGAATTTTTTCATTTGTACAATGACTTGTGTCAGGCTCTCCGCAGACAGGGAATATTCATCATGACCAAATGACAAATAGTCTGTCTCTCCACCAACTCTATTATAAAACTCAATAATTTTCGTACCGTCTTCTGGCTGTGCACTCCGTATGGCATAGGTCACTATAACTTCCTTCTTTCTATTCGTTAACTGCTCTATCAAAGATGGTGATTGCAAAGGTTGGCAAACGTTTCACCAACCTTCCAAAAAAGATTCTCGTGTTACACTCGCTTTTAAATCAACACTCTTACTATACCTCAATAACGAGTAGCCGAACTTCAACATAAGCAGTAGTGAATACAACATTCAAAAGGCCGTCAATCCATTACTGGATTAGCGGCCTTTTGATGCAATGCATATTGCTAACTAACATATGCGAATCCATTGAAATTTCTAGCTTTCTTAGTCTTCTAATGAACTTGCAGTCAGTTCATCAGCTATTGTCACTGGTTTCTTCTCTTTAACTTCTTTTCCAAACTGATCTTCATACATGATTTTCGCTGCTTTTGGAGCAGCCCAAAAAGTCGGTAGTAACAACAAGGAAACCGGAATTGCTGTAACAACAATAAACGATTGAATCGCTTCAATTCCCCCTTCACTAATCATTAACAGCACAACCGCTACTGCCCCCATAATAATTGCCCAGAACACACGCATCGATTTTGGCGGATGACCGTCTCCTGTTATCGCAACTGAAATGGTATAAGCCATCGAGTCCGCAGTCGTGACAACGAACAAAATGGTAACTAGCAGGAATAGCGGTGCTATGAATGAACTCAGTGGCAATTGTTGCGTAATCGCTACCATGGCAGCTGGTGTACCTGATGCATTCAATGCCTCCGAAATAACGCCTGGCTGAGCTAGTTCATAAAACATCCCCGTACCTCCGACAACCGTAAACCAAAATGCCGTAACGACTGGTGCGATAATGGACACCGCCAAAATCAATTCACGAATCGTACGTCCGCGCGTAATCGTTGAAATAAAGATCGCCATCATGGGACCATAGCCAAGGAACCAGCCCCAGAAAAAAATGGTCCAAGATCCTAACCACACCGAATCTCCGCGGAACGTACTCATGGCAAGGAATTCTTGCAAGTGAACGCCTGATGCCGCGAGAAATGTATCGAAAATAAATCCACCTGGACCCAGTAGTAAAATCGCAACCATTAGGATTAGCGTAATGATGACATTTAAATTACTAAGAAATTGGATTCCTTTACGCAAACCTGTAACAGCTGATATCGTAGCGATGACAACTACAGCGATGATAATGATTACTTGTGTCAACAAAGTGTTAGGTACCCCGAACAACGCTTCCATTCCGTAAGCCGCTTGCAAGCCGAGAAACCCAATCGGTCCAATCGTTCCTGCTGCTACAGCAATGACTGCAGACGCATCAATAATCGTCCCAAGTGCATTGTTTTTCATGATTTTTTTACCAAGCAAAGGGTACAGCAAAGTACGCGGCTTTAACGGCATGCCTTTTTGGTAATGTGCATACATCAACACAATCGTTCCAAGTGTTCCGAGAATCGACCATGCCAGAAAGCCCCAGTGCAAGTAAGATTGTGCAAATGCAGGAATAACAGCACTCTCTGTACCGCCCACTACACTTGCCCCAGCAAAATTAGGGGAAGGATCAAGAAAGTGATACATCGGTTCAGCAGCAGCCCAAAATACCCCACCACCTGCTAGTAACGTCGTCATGATCATGGCAATCCATTTAAAATAAGCAACTTCCGGCTTTTCAAGACCCCCTAAACGAATGTTGCCGTACTTTGAGAACCCGAGAAAAAGTGCAATAAAAAACGTGCCTAACAGCAATATTTGCCAAAATGATCCGAAGTATTTAACAGCAAATGCAAAAGATTGATTGACCATATTTGATACAAAATCTACGTTGATAAATGCCGCAAGTACAAAAGCAACGAGTAATCCCCCACTAATCAGCAGTACAGGCCAGTCTGTTCTCGATCTGTATTTGTTCAAAATAAAACCCCCTCAATCCGCACAGTCTGTAACCGCTTACTTTCTAAAAGTGGAGAGATTTTACTCCACTTCAACGATAATATCAATTTCAACAGCTGCTCCGCGCGGCAACATCATGCCAACTGCAGTTCGCGCATGCGTGCCAACTTCTTCACCAAACACTTCAACCAATAAGTCTGATGCGCCGTTCATAACTTTTGCCTGACCCGTAAAATCAAAAGCCGTGTTGATCATGCCGAGTAATTTGACGAATTTCTTTACTTTTGATAATTCTCCAACTTCTTCTTTAATCGTCGTTAACGCAAATAAAATCGCTTGTCTTGAAGCTTCATAGCCTTCTTCAATCGTTAAGGTGTCGCCTACTTTTCCAATTACATCATAAGAAAGTGAACCGGATAAAAACAGTAAATTTCCTGTTCGAACACAAGAAATGTAATTTCCCCCTTTTGCACGTTTTTCAGGTAACGCTAATCCTAGTTCTTTTAATTTATCTTCTGGTTTCATCTGGATCACCTTGTCCTTTTTAGAGTGAGTATGCAATTTCTTTTGTTGCAGCCAATAAATTCGAGATATGCGGCTCCATCGTTTTACGGTTCCATCTAAAAAGTGGGCCGGATATGGAGATTGCACCAATAACGCGGTGCTGCGGATCAAATACCGGTGCCGATATCGCTGCTACATTGGTCGTAATTTCTTCTTCATTTGTTGCATATCCTTGATTTCTTGTTTCTTCTAGCAATTGCTCGATTCGACTTCTTTCTTCTAGTGGGCGTGTTGACAGCACACGCTCTTGTAATTCAGTTGACTGAAATGCAAGAATCGCTCGTCCGCTTGCACCGACATGAATCGGTAACCGTTTGCCCATTCCAACTGAACGTCTGATTTCTTGCTGACTTTCATACTCTAATACACATATGCGCATTTGGCCTGTTGGCATATAAAATCCAACTGTTTCTTCTGTTTCGTTGCGTAGCGACAACAGCCACGGTTCAACCACAGGGGCAATAGGCACTTCCGTTAAGATTTTATTGGCATAATCTAAAAATACAGTTCCTAAAGAATATAATTTAGAGCGAGGATCTTGAAAAACCATGCCCTCAATTTTTAATGTTGTTAACAAGCGATGAACAATTGTCGTTGATAGCCCTAAGTCTTTACTAATTTCCCCGACACCTTTTGAACCTGATCCTTCATTCAAATAATTAATAATTGATATGGCACGTACTACTGTTGCTGATACTTCCGGTGTTTTTTTCACATTCATATACTCCTTTGCACTCTATTATGACTCATTATGTTACATGCAAATTAGTAAAATAGAAAGGGAAGGCTGCGTCCTTCCCTGCTGCTACTCTTTACTTAGTTACTGTTAATGTAACGTGTTTTGTTTTGGCAATAAAACTCAACGGCTTCGCTGCCTAGCTCTTTATATGTGCCTGTGCTTGACTGCTTGTAGCCGCCAAAAGGTGCTTGGAAGAATGTGCCTGTTGTCGTCATATTCACTTTGACAATTCCAGCTTGAATTTCGCTAAGTGCGCGGTTCATGTATGTTAAGTTTTTCGTGCAAATAGCAGCTGACAAACCAAATGCCACATCATTTGCTACTTCAATTGCTTCATCAATTGAGTCAATTTCTATAATGCTAATAACAGGACCAAATACTTCTTCTTGTGCAATGGTCATCGCTGATTTTACGCTACCGATAACAGTTGGTTCAACAAAAAATCCTTTGTCTGATCCTGCAAATTCTGGAATTCCGCCACCCGTTAATACTTCGCCGCCTTCATCGATTGCTTTCTGTATGAGATCTAACGTAGATTGACGCTCTCCTTCACTTACTTGAGGACCCATTGTAACGCCTTCATCCATGCCATTACCTATTTTGATTTCTTTTGACTTCGCCACTAATTTATCCGTAAACTCTTGACGAATGTCTTTGTGAATAACTACACGACTCGTTGCTGTACAGGCTTGCCCCGTTTGACCGTATCCACCAGCTACGGCAAGTGCGACTGCTGCATCCACGTCGGCATCTTCCATCACGATCAATGGATTTTTGCCACCCATTTCAAGCAAGACACGTTTCATTTCTTTTGCGGCTTCTGCGTAAATTAAGTTTCCTACACGATTTGATCCTGTAAATGTAATGGCTTTAACTGCAGGATGATTGATCATCTCCGTTACAAGGCGACCCGGTCCAACTAATTGGTTTACGACACCTGAAGGTACACCCGCTCTTTCAACAATTTCCATAAATTTCTGTGCCGTCAATGGCGTTTCAGAAGAAGCTTTTAACACAACCGTATTGCCGCTCAAAATAGCAGGCGCAATTTTCCAAGCTGGAATCGACAATGGGAAGTTCCATGGTGTTACGACCAATACAACACCTAGTGCTTCTTTGTGTAATTCAATTTGAACGCCCGCCATATCCGATTCAATGATACGCCCTGTCATGCGGCGTCCTTCACCTGCATAAAACTTCACGATGCCTGCTGCGTAATTCACTTCTTTAAATGCATCTGCGTATGTTTTACCTTCTTCTTGAACAATGATGCGAGCAATTTCTTCTGCTTCTGCTTCCATGATCGCTGCAATTTTGAATAAGTATTCGCCTCTTGCAGGAGAGGGTGTTTTACTCCATGCTGGAAATGCTGCTGCTGCCGCTTCAATAGCTGCTTGCGCATCTTTTTCGTTAGACTGACGAACGTTTACCACAACTTCATCTTTGTTTGCAGGATTTCTAATTTCAAGCATATCTGTTCCTGATGTTTCTACCCATTCACCATTGATAAAGTTCTTTAACACGCGTACTTCATTTTTTACTGTCATCATTTACAATCTCCTCCAACTGTTATATGGTTTAGCCCGCTCCATGCGATCGGGATTGGTCTGTTGATTCGACTAACATTCGCTTGCCCGTTTCGTTTAAATCCATCCATAATTCTTTGTTGATTTCTGCGCCGTTTTCCCATGAAGAAATCCATTTTTGTTCAAAATCCTCAGTTGTTGTGATAATGCAAGATGGGTCGATTGTTTGTTCGAATTGCTCAATCAATTGATCTATGGCTTCTATAGACTTTGTTCCGAACATGAAAAAGTCTGTAAAAGTTTCCGGCAATACGAGCGCTTTGTCTCCAGTAAGCCTCAATTGTTTATTGATTATTTCCACTATGTCCGCATTGTTTCGCTTATGAATCATCACCGGAAACTCCATACTTGGTGACGCGATAATGAGCGACGAGTGACCTCTTAACTTATACAAAATGATGCTTCCCAGTCCTTTTTTTGACATATACATAGCTTGCTGTGCCAGTACGCGTGACGGAGTCGTTTGTTTAATGCACACAGCGGTTGATTGTTGATTTTGCAAACGTGCAATTACGTAATCCGCGCACGCTTTTCCGAGTAACATTCCACTTTGTTTGCCCCCATTTATCACTGTCAGTTGCGCTGTTTCACTTACTATTTTCAATTCTTCTAGTTGGCTTTGTAAGTTTGGCAACTCATCTGATAATTGCTGCAATCCATATAACCCAAGAAACTCGGCATTTGCAACGGTTTCTGCCCCTTCTTCTGCGTATCCGTAAGGAACTCCACACGCTTGAAAGATTTTTTTGCAATGCGTATATAATTCTATGTGAGAGACACGCATGTCACCAACTCCTTCTGCGCCTTAAACCCTTCGTCGAAGAAACGGTACCAATTACCACCCATAATTTTAGAAATTTCATCAAACGTCATGCCACGAGCAGATAACCCTTGAACAATATTCGGGAAATCAAGTGGCGTTTGGAACCATTCTGGCCAATCCGGCCAACCTGGATTTTCTTTTGAACCCGCACCATACTCGATTTCATGCGTCCACCTTCCCATTCTCATCCATGCCAGAAAATCAACAGACATGTTATGCGTCAAATCGGTGCCAATTCCGATGTGATCAATCCCCATGAAATCTGCAGTGCGTGCAATCATATCGCAAAACTCTTCTAAAGTTGTACCTGCTCCGTTGATCAAGTGAGGATAAGCACACACACCAAGCACACCTTTGTTGTCACGTAATGCCGTTAAAATTTCTTCTGACTTGTTACGCTTTGTTGGGTAAATCCAATCTGGATTAGCATGGGTAATCGCAACTGGACGACTTGATAGTGCCAGTGTGTCTAATGATGTTTTGTTGCCCACGTGGGACAAATCAATGACCATTCCAACGCGGTTCATCTCGGCAATGACGTTCTTGCCGTATCTTGAAAGACCAGGATCTGTTTCTTCATAACAGCTGCTACCGACAAGATTTTGATTATTGTATGTTAATTGCATAATTTTCACACCAAGTTGATTGAATACCGATACTAATCCCAGTTCATCTTCTAAAGCAGATGTATTTTGTGCACCAAGAATGATGCCCAGTTTTCCGATACGCTTCGCTGTAGCAATATCTTCTCCTGTTTTTACAGCCATTACTAGGTCGTTGTGATCCGCAAAGAATCGATGCCATTCCGCCACTTTGGTCAAAGTTTCACGAGCATTCTCCCACAATCCAACACAAGCATGCACACACGTAACGCCACCCTTTTGCAGCATCACTACAAAATCTCGGTCCCATTTACTTAGTTCTAGTGCGTCTATAACCATCATGTCTTTTATATCAATCGTCATTTGATCTCCTCCGAATTTGGTAATAATGGATAGAACCAATCATCATTAAATGCAGAGGTTCCGATTTCTTCAACTAATGGAGCACCTTGGAATAATGTAATGCGAACCCACCGATTCGACTTCGGATCAAATCGTTCTGCTCCAAAAATCGCTAGCTTACATCGCAACAAGTACACTGGCAGTAAATCAGCCCCTGTTAAATTCGCTTGTACTTCACCATATGGTAATCCTTCAAGGGATTGAATTCTTCTAACAATTCCTCTTAATTCTGGCTTTTCAAATAAGAATAACGCAACTGACTGCTCATCTTCACATGTTGCTAGTTCTGCTGTGAGTTGTTGAACTTGCTCGGCGATATTCATTGGCATTGCGAGTTCAGCGCCGGGATCGACTCCGTGTTCACCTAGACGAGGTTCTTCTTTTTCGACTGATCGATACCAGAAATAATGTTTTTGCTCAGGTTGACTGAAATCATATTGGAATACCCACTCGTACTGCTTTTTGATAATTGAACGCAGAGCTCCAATCGTCATTTCAGGTACTAGGAGAATGCGATCATCTGCATTTGTTTGTTGCTCCAAGTCTACAATAATTTCTGGATATAATTCGATTAGTTGAGAATTAATAAGTTCTTGTGCTTCGACAGTAAATTGCTCTTTTACTCGGTCCGTCAGTTGCACCCAAGTCTGTTCAGTATTGCCTCCTGAACGAATTGCTGTTTCACTACTATCTTTTACTAACGTTAAAATGGCTTCGACTTCATTAGCTAAGTGTCTCGGGTTTTCAAAAAACAATGTGTGCGGAATAGGTGCACTTTCAAAGAAGTGATGAACCCGATCTAAGTTGCGAATGAAACGCTTATAATCTTCAGGTGAAGGGTTTTTTTGTTTTGCACACGCCAATGCCGTTTCTCGAATCATCATCCACTGGTTAAGAAGTTTTGGATGCGAAATCACATAAGGAACCATTCCAAGGCCCGTTGCATTCCCTGTGCCTACTAATCTTTTTGCCTCTACTCCCAGTTGAGCCGCTTGTGGATTCTGTTTGCGCGCGATGTGTTCAACCATTTCAAAGCTGAAATGACGCAACATATACACCGCGAACATTTGCGCTTGAAATGCACCGCTGAATGTATGATGTTCTTTCACTTTTTCATAAGGCGCAATGCCAAACTTGCCGTTACCATAAACCGCTGTCGTTCTGAACAAATAGCCAATTTCGTATAGGATATTTAAGTCTGGCTGTTCTCCTTTTGATAGCGCTTCCACAACGTGCTTGAAAACACGCTGACTTTTATTAGCTCTTGACCAAACGAGATCCGTTACATCGCCTCTGCCCATTTCTTGTTTTGGAAGTTCTTGCTTCATTTTTTTTAATTTCTTTTCGGAAACTTCGCCTTCACACAATGCGAACGTGATATCCCATCGTTCTGAAATGACACGATCACTTCGAACTTCATCACTAATTTCTCGTGACAAGGCAACAAACGTATAATGTCCTTGCGGAGTTGTAATTTTATATAAAGCTTCCCCGTAGCCATCGTTATCTAAATCGAATAATGTTTGTTTAATATCCCAAGCTTCGCGCATCATTTTGCGGAACATAATTCGTAAAAAACTGAGACTGGTTGAGCGCATAACTCCTAGTCTTTGGATTTGCATTACTTCAGATGCAGGTCTAAGTGCATCACAATTTTCAATCGCTCGGTTGACCATAATAACCATCCTCCATCTTTCTACTCCTACAGCACTTTTATATAATTCCGAATAACGGGATGAATTTCCGAATCACTCCATTTATCATAATTCCGTTTGAATACTCTGTCAATCATTTCGTATAAAATGATACGAAATGTTCAATTTTTTTTATATTCTACACTCCTATTTGAGTGATACCAAGCTTCCGCTCCTTCATTTGAGAAACTAGTAATTCAGTTCTATTTTATCTGATTTCTGCACTTCCTATTTTCACGATGCAAAAAAAGAGAGAACCCAAATACGCTAAGGTTTCTCTCTTTTAATATATTTTAGCTAACTGTAAAGTCGAACACGATCTGAATATCATCAAAATCAACTCTTAGCTATGCCATTTTCTATGGTAGAAGTAAATTGTCACAAGAACGATAAATTCGGACGTTGGAATCGCGAGCCAGACACCCGTCATTCCAAATAGTCGAGGCATAATCATCAGTAAGATTAGCAAAACAATCATTTCGCGTGCTGCAGTAATCCAGGTCGCCATTCGAATATGTCCAATAGATTGATAATAAGTCATCATGACAAAGTTTGTTCCCATAAAGAGATAGGCGATAAAAAATAGTTTAATGCCCGATACCGCTAACGCCAGCACTTCTTCTGGGAAGTCACCAAACAAGCTGACAATCTGAGTTGCTGCAAATTGACCAATGAGCATAAAGAAGATACCCGCTGCTAGAGATGTAGCTATTGCCAGACGTATCGTTTGCTTTATCTTTTTTTCATCCTTGGCTCCGCTGTAATAACTGATCAACGGTTGGATAGCAGCACCCATTCCGAGAAATAATAACAACATCACACTGTGAACATAGTTCAAAATGGTAAAAGCTGATACACCCACAGTTCCAGCAAGATATTTAAAGGTAAGATTATGAGAAATCGTAAAAACTGAAATTCCGACTTCTGCAAGAAAACTTGGAAACCCAACCGCTAATATAAGAAGAGTAAGCTTCTTATCAAACTTGAAACGTACCAAACGTAAGTTGCTTTTTTTTCTAAAAAAATGCGTACTGAGAATCACTAAACCAACAAGTCCACCAAGTATCGTTGCAAAAGCTGCACCTTTTACGCCAAAATCTAGTATAAATAAAAACACATAGTTCAATATGATATTGACCACTGACGTAGAAATCAGCGCAATCATTGCTGTATTAGGACCTCCATCATTTCGCACTAAAATACTAAAAGTGTTTTCTACGGTAAAGACGAATCCAAACAGCAACATAACGTTCAAGTAATCGGATGTATATTCAAACGTATCCACATTCGCACCTAGTAAATAAGCAAGTTCTGTTCTGAAGATAAAGGCAGTCAGTCCAATGATGATCGTTAAGACAAAGATAGAGGTGATCGCATGTGAAAAAATGATCCGTGCTTGATCTGGACGTTTTGCACCCATCATTGCCGAATATCGAGTCGCAGCACCAATACCAATCCATAAGGACATCGCTACAAAAATAGTGAATACGGGTCCCGCAATTCCGACACCAGCCAAAGCGATAGGTCCTAACTTGTTACCGACCATAATCCCGTCAGCAACAATATTAACAGCCATCAGCAACATTCCAACAATCGACGGAATTAAGTACCTCAAGAAAGATTTTCCTACTGATTCCATGTCCAATCTATTTGTTATTTGTTTCTCTTCCATAACCAATTCAAATCCTCATCTAAGAATTACGTTACCAACATAAAAGGGGTTGGTATATCACGAATTAGGACATTCATCCTTTTTTCCAGTTAAAATTCCGGTCAATAATACGTCCACAATTGTTTCAACTGATTCTGTTACCGTAATGCTATGTACTAAAAAGAAATGTTTATCCAGTGTAATGTTGGAAGCCTCTATAATCACTCTGATCAACAAGTCGATGTTTATATCCTTAACAATCCCTGTTCGAATACCTTCTTCAAGAAGCCCCTTAATATCATCCCACTGGTTGAACTCCCGATTTACGCGCTCCCACTGTTCAGGATAGGTGCGTTTTAATTGCTCCAGAATGCGCAAATCGTAAAATTCATTGTATTTCGGTAAAACAGCAATGGTTTTTTTAATCTTTTCAGCAAGCGTCCAATCTGTGTTATCGATTATTTGCCGAGTCTGATAGTCAAATTCATTAAGTGTACTGTCAATAATGGCATCAAGAATATCCACTTTCGATGGAAAATTTTCGTATAATGTGCGCTTACTTATGCCCAGGCGCTTTGCCAGCTCATCCATCGTGAATTTGATCCCGTTGTAACGTGTTTCCTCAATAAATGCTTGTATGATTCGTGCTTTCAATATATTCTCCTCCTCAAAAAACTTTAAAAACTTTTTTAGTTTTCCTGGTTTAACAATAGTATAATCTGTAACTTGTGTCTATAAAAAAGCCTCCAAGCCATTTCCTCGTATTCGAGGGATTCAAAAAACCTAATCCATAGGAGGATTAGGTTTTGTACTGAGATTAGTTGCACTAGCCGAGCTGCGTTAGTTGGTTATTTCGCAGTTTGACCACCGTCTACTGCTAAATTTACACCCGTGATGTATGAAGATCGATCTGAACAAAGCCATAACGCCGCTTGTGCTTGTTCATCCGGGAGGGCCATGCGACCAAGCGGAATATCATTTTCTACGTATTTTGCTTGGTCAGGTACTTCTTTTGCCCACGCCTCTACAGCAGGAGTTAGCGTCATCCCTGGACAAATTGAATTGACGCGAATTCCTTTTTTTGCATATTCTAGCGCGACTGATTTCGTCAGTCCATTGACCGCCCACTTTGCAGCACTATAAGTTGCTAAGTTTTCTGATCCAATCAGACCTGATGTAGAAGCGGTATTCACAATATTTCCTCCACCAGAATCGAGCATTGCTGGAATTTGGTGTTTTAATGAAAAGTACAAACTAGTTTGCGTAATTTGTATACAACGGTCCCAGTCGGCTGTTTTCGTTTCTGCAATCGGCAAAGATGGCGCACCAATTCCAGCGTTATTATGTGCCCAATCCAAGCGGCCATAATGTTCGACCGTTTGCTTCACAAGATCGATTA
This sequence comes from Planococcus faecalis, assembly GCF_002009235.1. Classification (NCBI taxonomy): domain Bacteria; kingdom Bacillati; phylum Bacillota; class Bacilli; order Caryophanales; family Caryophanaceae; genus Planococcus; species Planococcus faecalis. The sequence goes on along the minus strand of NZ_CP019401.1, from coordinate 570,786 downwards.
CTTCTTGCTCATCTGCAACGTTGCATCGTAAGAAAATTGCATCGCCACCTGCCTCTACGACTTGTCGCACTGTTTCTTTACCGCCTTCTTCATTAATATCAGAGACGACCACTTTTGCACCTTCTGCGGCAAACGCAAGCGCACTCGCTCTTCCAAGTCCACTCCCCGCTGCTGTAATAATTCCTACCTTATCCATCATTAGAGTACCCAAACCAATTCCTCCTTTTTTATCCATACATTCTAATAATTCTGTATACTTTATTTTTATCCTTCTTTTGCTTTAAAATCTTCCGATTCAATAGGCAACTAATACGAAGTAATAGGTATGAAGTTAGGTTCATTGTTCTGAAATTCTACAATCAAGTTGAATGAATAATTATTCGTTTTCCTTCTATTTTCTTCTATATAACTGTGGGTAAAGCGGTAGTAGAAAACATCCACACCTCGTGGCATCAAACGAGAAAATTAGGGTATAGATAACTGTTCTTCGTTTTTAAAAGCAAGTCGACTTTAGATTCCAACAGCCTTATACAAAGGTTCACAACCCAACTAGAGAGGTGTTCATAAAATAATGGTTCATTCACAAACTGTCGATACGTCTCAATCATTCGATTTAAAAAAATACATTCCGCTGTTAGCTGTGTTGCTATCAGGTGCTTTTATCACCATTCTAAACCAAACACTTCTTGCTACGGCATTACCACCGATTATGAAAGATCTTCAGATTAGTGAAAGTACGGTTCAATGGTTGCAGTCTATTTTCATGCTGGTCAACGGCATTATGATTCCCATCACCGCGTTCTTAATCGGTAAGTTTACGACGCGCAGTTTGTTTTTGACCGCGATGGGCATATTTGCGACAGGTACGCTCGTCGCAGCCGTTTCTCCTGACTTCACGTTTTTGTTAATAGGGCGTATGTTGCAAGGTGCGGGTGCCGGAATTATGATGCCACTCTTGCAAACCATTTTGTTTTTAATCTTCCCTGTTTCGCAACGCGGCAAAGCGATGGGTATGTTTGGTTTAATCATTGCCTTTGCACCTGCGATCGGACCGAGTTTATCGGGTTACCTAGTTGACCATTATCCGTGGCGCAGTGTATTTTATGTCGTGTTACCGATTGCGATTGTTATTATTGTCGCAGCTTACTTTTTACTAAAAAACGTAACCGAACAAACCAATCCGAAAATGGATTATTTATCGATTGTCCTTTCGACATTTGGATTCGGTGGTCTTCTTTACGGCTTTAGTGTGGCAGGGAACGTCGGTTGGCTTAGCCCGAATGTACTCATTTCGCTCTTAGTCGGTGCGGTTACGCTGTACTTGTTTATCACGAGGCAGTTAAAACTGGAAGAACCTATCCTTGAATTTCGTGTATTTAAGTACAGCATCTTCTCACTGGCTACAGCGCTTGGTATGATCGTATTTGCTTCAATGATTGCAACAACCGTTATTTTGCCACTTTTCATGCAAAATCTCCTTGGTTTTAACGCCTTGCATTCTGGGCTGATGTTGTTGCCAGGGGCAATTGTTATGGGCGTCATGAACCCTGTAACCGGTGCGTTGTTTGATAAGTACGGAGCAAAATGGTTATTGCGTATTGGTTTTGCCATTTTGACAGTTACAACGTTTTTCTTTGCCAATCTTTCACAAGAAACAACCTTTGCGTATTTAGCAACGTTAAACGCCATTCGGATGCTTGGTATCGCAATGGTGATGATGCCATCTACAACACTTGGCTTGAACCAATTGCCCCTTCACCTAATTTCTCATGGTACAGCAATGAATAACACCTTCCGCCAAATTTCAGGAGCGATTGGAACAGCTGTACTCGTGACCATTACCGTTACTGCGGCAAGCGGTAGCTCTGTAGCTGATGCGATTCACGGTGTGAACGTTGCTTTCATCGTAGCAGGGAGTGTCGCTGCATTCGGTTTACTATTGTCTTTTGCTATTCGCGACAAGAAATCAAGCGAATAATCGATGAATCAATTACTCCACTTAAAAATTCTCCGACACACATATGTGTCGGAGAATTTTTATATTTTATCGGAATGGGCTATCAGTCTTCCATTGAGTTTATTTGGTCTAGTACCTATTTTTATGGCGCTCACGCCAACTTACCCACGAAACACCTTCACTTCCAAAACCGCAAATTCGATAGCTGAACAGCTTATTAATTGCGGCAAAATCTTGCGTTGTAATTCTGTTTTCACCTGCGTGCCGTGTTGGTAATCAACGAGATAGCGTAATACTAATACAATTCCTGCATCATTCGTATCTACTGAGAACACCGGACGCAAGGCTGCTTGTTGTTCTGACAAATGAAGAATATCTTTTTTCAATTGATGCTGTACTTGTTCTTCGAAATACGTTTCGCCTGCTTCGGTTATCATCTTCTCAGCGGCTTGCCAATCGCTATCAAAAGAAAGAACGTAGCTGATTTCTTGCCATACGAAGGAATTTTTGCCTCCAACGATTTCAAGAGATTCGTTGAAAATAATGCTGTTTGGCAACTTGATCACTCTTCCTGTGTTGGCATCAGCTGATAGTCCGCCACGTACTTCTAGCAACTTAAGGTTTATCGGGGTGATATCAATGACATCTCCAATGATGCCATTGATTTCTATTCGGTTAGAAATCTCGAAATACTTCCAATACTTAATGACAAAATACGCCGTAATATTTGTCGTAAGTCCTCTCACCATAAAGGCCAAAAAAACACCAATCAGCAGCGCAATTAAGATCAGTGCATTGATTGCCTGAATCCAAATAAATAAGATAGAAAGAATGGTGAGTACCATCACGCCGCTTTTTAAGACTTTCTGAGACTTGAGTCGTTTTTTAAAATCCGTTTCATTGCGTGTCAGCAGTTTCTTTACCAAAAAATAAAAAAGTGCAGCCAGCACAACCACAATAACCGTCAATGCAATTTTATTGAAATAAGCATCTGGTGTATTCAATGTTGAGAATAAGCCTTCCGATAGATCAGTAAAATAATCTTTTAGAAAATCCGGCATCGTTTCACGCTCCTCGGTCAATTCGTACTAGTAGTATACCTCAACTAGGAGCGTGGGTTCTAAGAAGATAAAACAAGAAATCCTATTGACGAGATTTGTGTAAGTTGAGTTCATAAATTAATAAGATAATTGCTGCAACAATGCTGATACCCGTTATAGTTAAGACAATTGCATTAAATGTACCAATAAATACGTAAAGTCCTACTGCTTCTGCAACGGCAACAAGTAATCCATAAATAAAACTTGAAAAATGATTTCTGCGTATCGCTAAAAATAGGTGAATGACAATAATATTGCCTAAAATTAGCACAAGTCCAGCAATTAAGTAATCCATCGAAAAAATACGGGTTCCTTCTGCTGTTCCAAAAAGCGAAAATGAAGCGAATAAGATTGTTGGTATATTAATCGCAACTAAGACAATTGCCCAAATAACCCATTGTATTGTTTTGTTCATTGTTTTCTTCTCCTTTTAATTGAATTGATCGATGACTGCGCCGATGCTCGATGCTCGAACACGCGGTTCGTTTTGAAATTGCTGAAGCTCTTCTTTTTTTCCGACGACTACTGCACCAACAATTTTGATTGTTGTTTCCTCTACCTCATCTTTTTGTTTAAGTTGTTCGTAGATTTCTTCCATCCCTTGTTTATAGGGTCCTCTATGGTTTTTCCCATACACAACAGATTCCATAAATTTTTCAACCGGACTTTCCAATACGGTTCCTGCTTCGTCCACCATTGAAAACCCGATTACTTCATTTTCTGTAAACACTCTCGCTGGTTCGTTTCCTTTGACCTCTTCATCTGTATAAACATCAACCCATGCCCATTGAAGTACACTATCTTCAGGCAACATCGCTTCGACTTCACTTAATGAATAGGGCTGATCAAATGAAATTCCCATTTCGATTTTTTGTTGGTCATTAAACATATCCAACTTCATAACATCCATCGGCACGTGCGTAATGGACGTTGCTGGGTGGATAAAATTCATGACCTTCTCACCCGAGTAATTATAGGTTTCATAGTCGTTCGGTGACAGGTACACTTCTCTATTCCTTGAAGAATTGGAGATTTCACCTAGGTATACAGGCCGCCCGTCTACCAATTTATATTGCGGTGCTGTCGCCTCGCTGTCTAGAAGTCGAATCGACTCTTCCCACGGTCCAATAAATAGATTCGCACCGTATACGTCAAAATAAACTTCTTGTGCGGCCAATTCTCTATCTAGTAACCAAGGCGTCACTTGTAATTTGATCAATACAATCAGGATCAGGACGAAGAGCGAGACGAGTCCGCTAATGAATGTCATACGAACAGTACTTTTTCTTTTCGCCTCTGCAACAAGGTCTTGCTTATTGTTTTCAAAAGCAAATAACTCGTCCAATTCATCCTTTTTTTTCAATATACTCACTCCATTTCTGTTTAAAATTTTTACGTGAGCGATAAAGCGTCGTTCGAATCGTATCGACTTTAACATCTAAAAGATCACTTATTTCCTCATATGATAAAGTAAGCTCGTATTTCAAAAGAAGTAAATTGGATTGTGCAGAAGGCAATTGTTCCAATACAGCTTCAATCTCCCGTTTGTTTTCATGTCTTATTAGGCGTTGTTCACCGGCTTCCTCGGTACTGTGCATATTTTCAAAGAAGGTTTCGTCGATTTGCACATTCGGATACCGCTTCTTTTTCCGGCATAGATCATAATAATCGTTTATAGAAACCTTAAACAACCATGCTGAAGGATTAGCCATCTCCATATGAATCATATGCTCTACTGCTTTTGAAAAAGAATTTTGCACAATATCTTCTGCATCTTGTTTCGAGCACCCAATTTTGAGTAGGTACCGAAATATAAGACGCGATTTTTCCCGGTACAAATCCTCAATTGTTTGCGTTTGCAAGTGGCCACCTACTTTTTCTAGTTAACTACCCATAAGACGCAGCGTTTCATTAAAAGTATACACATCTTTTCCACTCTTTTTAAAAAAGCCTCGACTAGTTCCGCCTAAAGAAAAAATTCAAGATACTAAGCAACTTTACACGACACCTGTCTTGACACAAACCGCGACACATACGATAATCAAAGACAATGAATGGTTATAGTGAGTAATATGACCGCTGAGGGGATAATCCATATGAGAAAGCAGTTAAAAATAGGAACGATGATTCACGGTGTCGGCGAGAAGATTTCCGATTGGCGTCATCCGAGTATGCCGTCAGATGCCAGTATCAGTTTTGCCTTTTATAAACAGCAAGCTCAAACTTCAGAACGTGGAAAGTTTGATTTTGTTTTTATTGCAGATGCTTTGTACATTAACGAAAAGTCAAATCCTCATTACTTGAATCGCTTTGAACCACTGACGATTCTTTCTGCACTTGCTGCGGTCACGTCGAACATCGGACTCGTTAGTACATTGTCGACTACGTATAGTGAACCTTTTTCAGCAGCACGACAATTTGCTTCACTTGATCTGTTAAGCGGAGGACGAGCCGGGTGGAATGCAGTAACGTCTGGACTGGAAAAGACCGCGCTAAATTTCAGCAAACAAGTAAGCGATCATCCAAGTCACGCTGAGCGTTACCGGATGGCTGCTGAATTTATGACAGTCATGAAAGGCTTATGGAATTCGTGGGACGATGATGCGTTTATTCGCAATAAAGCGTCGGGTCAATTTTTTGACCCGACCAAATTGCATGCCTTGAATCATCAAGGCGAGTTCTTTTCTGTACAAGGCCCGTTGAATATTGGCCGTTCGCCACAAGGTCAGCCCGTCATTTTCCAAGCCGGTTCCTCTAAAGATGGCATTGCCTTTTCTGCACAACAAGCAGACGCGGTGTTTGCGATTATGCCTAGAGTCGAACAAGCCAAGCAGTATTATCAAGACGTCAAAGAACAAACCCGCTTGAATGGTCGTCATCCCGATGACGTGCTGGTCTTACAAGGCATCAGTCCAATTATTGGCGACACAAACGAAGCAGCCGAACGAAAATACCAAGAACTGGCTAACTTAGTAACAATTGAACAAGCACTCGCCTTTTTAGGACGGCTGTTTGAACACCATGACTTTTCTCACTACCCTCTAGACGAACCGTTTCCGGAACTCGGCGCTATCGGCAAAAACAGCTTCCAAAGCGATACCGATCGCATTAAAGCTGAAGCACGCGAGGAAAACTTAAGCTTGCGTCAAGTAGCGTTAAAAGAAGCTACACCGCGCACTCCTTTTATGGGAACACCCGAACACATCGCTGATTTAATCGAATCGTGGTACGACCAACACGCAGCAGACGGCTTTATGATCATTGCCAATTTGCCAAGCGAACTCGAAGCGTTTGTCGATCACGTGGTGCCGATTCTACAAGAGCGTGGGATTTTCCGAACGGAATACGAAGGGACAACACTTCGGGATCATTTGGAGTTGCCTTATACGGAGAATATTCTTGCTGCAAAATCCAAAGACGACCGCATGCGCGTAAACGTATAAAAAGAAGCCTCTCAAAAATTCAATGAATTTTTAAGAGGCTTCTTTTATTCTAGCTCTGCGTCTTTTTCTATTGAATCCTCTGGAATGACTAAGTTTAACAAAATCGCAACAAAACAAGCGATTGTTATTCCGGATTGTCCAAATAATAGTTGAATAATGTCTGGAAATGCATTCATGGCATCGGGTACTTGACTTAATCCGAGTCCAAATACTAAAGATAATCCAATGATAATCTTTGCTCTCTCGTTTAAAGGCTCTGACGTCAAAATGTCTATACCGGTTAATGTAATTTGAGAAAAAATAATGACCGTGGCACCGCCAATAACGGCTGGTGGCATGGTAGAGATAAGCGCTCCAATCTTAGGAATAAGACCAGCCAATATTAAAAACACAGCGCCAACGGCTACGACGTATTTACTCATTATTTTTGTAAATGCGATCATTCCAACATTTTGACTGAAAGACGTGTTTGGCAACGAGTTAAAAACTGCTGCTAGAGAAGAGGTAAGTCCATTCGCTATTACTGAACCCGAAAGTTCATCAGACGTGGGTTCTCTGTCTGCTCCTCCATTCGTAATGGCTGTCACATCGCCAACTGTCTCAACAGATGTAACGATAAACATAATTAACATAGGAAGAATCGCTCCCCAGTAAAATTCCATTGGAAAATAAAAGGGTGTAGGGATTGAAAACCATGAGGCTTCTCTTATAGCTGAAAACTCAACCATACCTAGTGGCAAAGCCACGATATACCCAACAACGATGCCGATTAAAATGGAAGAGGTTTTAGCCATCCCTTTTGCATATCTATTTAGGAAGATCACAATGACCAAAACCAGTAAAGCCACCAGCCAGTTTTTAGCTGACCCAAAATTCTCAGATCCACTTCCTCCAGCCATAGATGTAATACCTGTAGGTAAAAGCGACAAACCGATCGTAAGAACGACTGTACCTGTTACAATTTTTGGGAAAAAGCGTTTTAATTTCTTGATAAAAAACCCTAAAGTTCCGCCGAATAACCCGCCAATCAGACTGGCACCTAATAATCCGGATATGCCATATGAGCTCGCTATTGCTATATTTGTAGGGAGAAACCCAAAACTCGTCCCCATCACGACCGGGAGTCCTGCACCAACCTTCCAGATGGGGTAACACTGGATAATCGTCGCCACTCCTGCCATGATCATGGCACTTTGAACCAATATTGTTAAATCAGCTCCTGTAATACCCACCACACCTGCGATGATGATAGGAACAGCAATGTTCCCTAGAAACATCGCAAAAATATGCTGTAGCCCTAATGGTATTGCTTCTTTTAATGGCGGCCTGCCGTCTACATCGTATTTGTTTGTGTTCGTCACTTTATGGCCAACTGTTGTTTTCATAAAACACCTCTTTTCAATTCCATTTGTATTCTAGTCTACCTTCATTATTTGTTTTGCTGCATAGTCCGCGCCTCTTTTTCTTGATATGCTTTTCCAATACTGCAAACTCTCTGTAGAAATTTCTTCTCTATCATTAAACGCATTCGCTAATTCTTCTTTGCTAAAGTTGTTTGGATCCAAGACGCTTCCTAATTTGTTCTTTTCAACATCATAGGCTATGTTAAACTGATCACTAGAAAATGGCAATATCACCATTTCTTTTCCATAGTACATAGCTTCTGTTAAGGTGTTGCACCCCCCGTGGAAGACAACTGTGTCGACATAAGGCATAAGGGCAATTTGAGGGATAAAACTTTCTATGATTGTATTGTGTGAGTGATATTTTTTTAACTCTTCTGCATGACTCCCTGCAGAAACAATCAATAAAACATTCGGATGAATTTCTCTGACTCCCAGGATTAGTTTTTCCAGTACATCTTTTCTATTCGATAAAAAAGTTCCTAAAGTTATCATGATGATTTTTTCTTTTGTATCTATTTTTTCTAGCCATTCTCCATTTAACGTAGCTGCTTTGAATGAATTTCCTATAAATAGTTTCTTTGGGTGTTCTTCCTGTTTGTCACTGTTGTTAAAATCAAAATAGTTGTAGATAACAGCGATATCAGAGACCAAACTAAAAGCATTACTAATTTTTTTAACAGACTTATTTTCAGTGATAAGATTATTAAAAACTTCAGTAAACTCTTTTTGAGTTTGTGTCGAAACCTGTTCGAGTCCCCTCAACTCTTTTTCCTCGATCGCTATAGCTGTAGGCCAGCTTTTCGGCACATTAAAATAATCTCCTTCTTTTGGAATCGTGTTCGGATGGGGAGGACAAAATGTGATAAAAGGCAGACCTAAAGAATACAAGCTAAGCGTAACCGAATAAGATAAGATGTCGACCACATAAAGGTCCGCAGCTAGTGAATCATCTATTGCCTTTATCTTATCGACCAGCTCTTGTGGGTTATAAAGCATGTCAGCCCTTCTATGACGAGACTGCGTGATGAGTGTTTCGATTGCACCTTTTTTTGTCGACTCAAAAAACTCTTCTAATCTTATTCTCTCCGTATCTGGTTGTATGATGTGTTCACCTTCGCCTATGTTTTTATTTGAACTTATATCGATTTCATAAAAATTCAAATGCTCTTCCAAGATTTTTTCCTTGAACTCTATACTGCAACCAACTGTCACTTCTGCACCATGCTCTTGAAAACTTTTTGCTAGCACTAACAAGGGGTTAAAATGTGAATAGAAAGGTGGACTTATAAAACAGATTTTTTTATACTTCATTGTTTTCTTCTCCTTTTACAGCTAAATAAAACGACACAAACTCAGTTGAAATTTTGTTGATGGAAAAGTTTTCACTTACAGTTTTTTGACCTGCAGCTTGAATCCGTTTAAACTCTTCTTTATTCATTTTGGAATCGTAAAGGTGATTTTCTGTTTCTTTGGCAATGGTTTCCCAATTACTCGTATCGATTAAAAACCCATTTTTCCCATTGCTCATATAACTTTTAACTCCCCCTTTTATAGGACCTAGCGTTAGAAACTCCATGGACATAGCCTCTAAAATAGCGATACCAAATTCTTCTTTTACACTTGAGCACAGATAAATATGAGGATAGTCAAAATCTCTTTTCATGATATTCTCCTCAAGCAGCCGGATATCCAAATTCGACATGGCACCTTTGTGTATGAACCTGTCTTTGAATTGAGGATGCTTTTTTACGTAGTCTTTAAAAAAATCAATCACCCTTTTTTCTTCTTTGTTTGGTCTCTCTAGATCCCCTCCTATTAGTAAGAGGTTGTGAGTTTCCGAAAGTTTAGACTTTGACCACGCTTTTAAAAGTTCGATTTGTCCTTTTAAAACAGATAGTCTTCCTACATTTAAGATCACGGGTCTTTCAAAAAATTCTTTATGTGCTTTATTGAACTCCGCAAAGCGAGCTGAATAGCTCTCCACGCCCTCTATATCACTTGATTGATCTAATTGTATTCCTTCACCTATCATTTTCATTCTTCTATTTATCTTTCCATCTGTCAGTTGAGGGAAATACATCTCAAGTTCTTTTTTGACAGCTGCATTTCCTATCCCAACTATTCCGTCGCTTGTATCTATTAACTCATCACCTATTTTTATCTTGTTTAACTTTTCAATAAGCTCATTAAAACCCAGTTCTTTTAATTGGCCAGATCCATCAAACATGTTTCGGTGTGGGTCTGGCGTTAGTGTGAATACGAGTTTTTTAGTTAATTCTTTAGCCAGGTGAGCAACAGCTCTAGAAGCATTATCTAGAAATCGGATATGAAAAACATCCGGCTTTATTTTTGCTTGCTTTAAAAAATTGCCTATAAACCGTTTAATAAACAACTCTCTTTTAATAAACGGATCTGATACAGATGGGTCTAAATAAATTGGCAACCGAATAAATACATGGTCGTCTCCATACGAGCTGATAAAGGGCTTCGTTAATTCTTGAGTGATGGTAATCGTAAATACATGAGACACACTACTGTCTTTTGATATCTCTTCACCCAAGCTTTTTAATAATACTGCTAATCCTCCGTTGTTTCCTTTTCCACTATCTTCAAAATCTCCATAAAACATGGACTGCATAATCGAAATACCTTGCTTTTCAAACTCACTACCTGAAGCAAGTGCGCGAATGTAACTATCGTAAAAAACTTTATTTTTCTCATTTATTACATTTTCCCTGACGAAAGATTGATCCACAGTTTCCATTGAATCTAAATTCCCTAATAGATTGATCATTTGAATCTTTAAATTATCTGGATAATCCACGGTCACTAATTCGTATATAGTGTCTTTAAATCCCTGTCTTTTAAAACTATCCATATAGTCCAGTAAGTTGGAGATTAGTTCTACATCCCATTTGTACTTCTGCAGCATAAATACGATGTCCTCATCACTTAATAGATCGACATCGCATTCCATGCAAACATCCAAAACATGATAGAGCTGTTGGCTGCTATATTGTCGCTGTGATAGGAAGTCTGTTGTTATTTTCTCTATGATTGGCTTGAGCTCATCAGTGAATAGCTTTAAAACCGTATCTACGACAAATCGATCTGTATAGGAATGTACTCCCAAAAACGAGAACAATTCACCTAGTTCTTTTTCATCCAGCTTGTTTTTTCGCCCTAATTGCTTGATCTTTTGAATTTGATTTACCACTAGTCGTTCTTCGAAATCTATTTTCTTGCTCTTAGTTATATAATCATCTAAAAACCGGTGAGGATACATATAATTACTCTCATTCGCATAAACATGATTTCTCAATTCAATAAACTCATTCATTTTTCACCCTCCAATACCGTTAGTAGGTCAGTATTCCAATACCCTATACCCATAACTACTAATCTATCTATAAAGTTTGGTCATTATAGAGTGGTTTTAGGAAACAAAAAAAGGCCTTTCAGTAAGTTTACTAACTTAGTGAAAGGCCTTTGAGGTAATCTTCTTTAATGAAATATGAACGTTTAAAAAAATAGTTTTGGTGTTGCTAAATTACATCATGCCGCCCATTGACTTGCCCTTATTTTGGTGTTTTTCCTTCTATTAAATACACTCAATTTCCGCATAGAATCGATGTTCCTTTTCATAGCCTATTCTACTGAATCATTTTATTTGTGCCCGATTGTTGCCCAATCTTTGTTTAATTGAAATTTCTAAAATCTGCATTCGTAATTCTATATTAAACACCCTAAATATTGTATAATTTAATTAAGTCTTAAATTTCTAAAATCGACTAACTAATATATTGGAGGCATAAAATGACTCAGCAAGCAAAAAAGAGGCAACATTATGTACCACAGTTTTATTTGAATAGTTTTGCTTCTAAAAGAAAAAAGAACTTTAAAATAACTTTTTATGATAAAGTCTCGAAGAGTGATGTTCCTGTTAATGTAAGAGATGTAGCACAGGAAAACAAGTTCTATAATGTAACAGCTCAAAATTTTAAAGAAACATTCGGTTTCGAACCTCCAAGTGATTATAATGAACAAGAGTTGGAGGATACCTTTTCAGTTTATGAAGGGCAATGGGCTACTGTATTTAGAGAAATATCGGAAAGATATGAAAAAGAAAAAATATCAAATAAATTCCAATTCCCTTTTATTTCTTCCTCAGAAAAAAAATCTTTAAGCAGTTTTATAGCTCTTCAAGCAATTCGAACTCCTGCTTTTCGAGATCGGGCAAACTTATTATCAGGATTTTTAGAGAAAAATTTAGATAATGAACTTGCTGCACTTTTTAAAGATAGACAGTACGACGATGCTCATTTCTACATTCACATTCTTTCAGGTGTTTTGGATAGATTGTCTGAAAATTTCTTAGATAATTTCAATTGGGTTTGTGCCTTCTCTGAAAAGCCTCTTATAACTTCAGATAACCCTTTAGCTCAAATTTTTCATTTAAAAAATCGATCTCAGTATAATGGAAAAGACTGGCCTGAACCTCCTTACTTCGAAGAATATTCGATAGCACTTACACCAAATATTTTATTAATTTTGTCACATAAGAATGACGAGGGTTTTGAATCATTAATACCGAAGTCCGATTTCCTTTTAACTGATCACTTACACATTCGCTATACTAGATATCATATAATTAACTCATCAAGAAAAATATTTTTTTTCGATAAGACTGAACTTAAATATATAAAGAAAAGAATATCATACATGATTCAAAACAAAGAAAACTATTTAGATAATACAAAATTTATTGTAAGTGCACCTTGATTCCACTTCCATTAAATAAAATGGCAATAAGAAAAGGCGACCCAGTTACAAGTCGCCTCCAATCAATTATTCAGTTTTTTGTTCTTTATTGTAAAATACTGATTTCATCATTCAATATGTCATCAATTATACAAACATCACTATCTCCGATTCTCCCAGCTTCAACTGCTTCTTCATATTCTTCGGAACTATCAAAGAAATACACTTTACTATTCAGGGCTAAACCTCTCACGCGCTCCTGTATGGCTTTTATCTGTCTGAATGTAGTCATTCAACCAACTCCCCATAATCATACATAATAATAAAATCGTTCGGCTGCTGTTTATATTCAATTGCGCTCTGCTCGTCATAAAGAATAATGATGTTTTCGTCTTTTGGTGTTTCATGTATGGTTCTTTCAATTCTGCGAATACGTGCGCTATAGTCCATTGGATCGCCCCTTTCTACTTAATGTCTAATTGTTTCATAATCTGTTCAATCTTCTCGGACATTTCCCCGTCTTTGTATGCGCTTAATGCTGTATTGGACAGATAAGCAATCGTTCTCGCTTTTGCCATTGGTTCTAAATCTTGATTCAAACGCAAGATGTTTATTTGTTCCTGCATGATCGCTTTAACATGGCTGGGGTGATTAATTCGCCTTTCTTTTATCATCTATGCCCCTCCCTTCTTAAATCGCTTACGCCCCTAAGGGTTGCAGGATAATAGCTATACAAAAAGTATGCTGAAACCCTGCTTTTTATTGCTAAAATTGGTTTAAATCTACGTCACGAATAACTTTGTCATTTACAACTTGATTAGCTGTTTTGCTTAACTCGCGTCCAATGTTATCCAGTGGTACAGGCGCATCATTTAAAATAATGTTTCTTGTCCCTAGTGTAGAAAATACGCCTAATTGATATTGAAGTTCTTCTTGTTCTTGTTGTTGTTGTTCGGTCATTCCGTCCAATTTATTCAAAATAGCATAACGCTTAACTCGTTCGCTTTGTTGTTCCAAGTTGCGGTTTTTTAGTTCCATTCGTAGCAATGTTATTTCAAGTAGATCAGTCGTATCTAAGTCCTGTACCATGTTTTGTAACTCATAATCATTTGCTAGTTTAAAGCGCATTTCAAACTCTTTTGCATCTCCTGGGCGTTCTGCATATCTTGTTTTTTGAGTCACTTTTTGTAACTCGTCCATGCGCTTTTCTATCGTTTCAATTCGTGTTTGATGATGTGTTTTAACATTAGTTTCTAAGTCCTTATGAAGCTTGTTAGCAACTTCTTTTAGGTGTTCTTTGTTGTACAGTCCTTGTTGTGCCATTTCTTCAAAACGCGCCTTTTTGCGTAAATACTCATTAGTGAAACTCTGATACTCTGCATCTTCTTTAAAAATAGTTGTGTATGTCATTTTCCATTCCTCCATGTTTTTAGTAGTTTGATACTTTCCAAGACAAAGCATATTCCCAGTTTTTTACGTTCCTGTCTTTTGGTTCAAAGTCTGCTGCATCCAGTGCGCCTTTCATTTGACCATTGGTTAGATAAAAACCATTCTTGCTATCTTCAAAGATGTGTTTAATCGTGTAGGATGTTACACCTCTAAAGGTTTTGATTTTATGCGGTGTAACTTCTCGAATAATCCAGTCTTGAATAACTGCTTTTTGTTTAGGTGAAAGCTTTTCATATTCTGTAGACTGATCAATGGTTATTGGTCTAACTGCTGTAGTTATCATTTACTTTTCTCCTCTCTTTTCGTTTACATAGTCGATATATTTTTTGTACTGGCTAAATACATATTCAAACGTGTTTCCTTCACTTATAACTTTGAAGCTGTTGGCGGTGCTCTTGTTTGGTATATAACTTTCACGGTAAGCAGTCCATACACCCCCTACCTTTTCCATATAAGCGGTGCTGGAATAGCTGACAGACCATAAGTAGAGAGTTCCAGGTATACCAATTAATAACCCCGCTGCCCTTGCTTGTTCATCATGTTCCAATGCGTTTAGGGTCTCTTCTTTTTGTTCAATCAATGTAGCTTTTACATCACCAGGAAGGTGAGCAGCGTTTTCTATATGGATATTGCTGCCCACTCTTGATAATGTGTTTCCCATGCTCTCGCATTTAGATATAAGGTCAATCATAGTAGCCCTGACCCATCATCTTGAATTGTAATTTCATTTACTGCGTTTTGGGGACTCACTTCCCTCACTTTACCCTCACCCTTACTCTCCGTAGTGTTTGTGGTGTGTCCTTTTGAAAACACACTAGGACTCACTTCCTTCACTAGGGACTCACTTGTTTTAACTGCGTCCCCATTGAGTCCACTGTGTCCGGTTGTGTTTTTGGGGGTACTCTCTTTAACGCCTTGTCCCATTTGAGTTTGTGGGCTATTGAGTCCCTTGAGTCCCTTATTTGCTGTATCTGTAAAAAGAGGGTTCAAATAGATAACTCTCTTTCTACCTTCAAAGCCAATTGCTATATAATTCATGTTTTCCAATTGAGTGAGTACCATGTCCATATTCTCAACTTTCTTGAATCGCTTTCGTACTAATTGAAATAAATCACGATGCCCTACACTTGGTTCACCTTCAAATTTTTCATTGATACGCTTTAAAATATATTTAGCGTCCTTTTCATCGTCTGTAGAATCCATCACCCCATAAGCTTCCTTAGCATGGGCTATAAAATAACTTCTAAGCGACTTAGCAGTTTCAAAGGTTGAGCGGCTTATATCGGTTGGTATATTTGGGAATTGATCCATATTATCAGCAAAGTGGAGCAACCCGGTTATGCGTACAATTTGCCCGGCTAGCTTTGACCCCCACTCTCTGATACCCCCTAGCTCTCCATCATCCTGAAGCATGATTTCAATTTCTTCACGGTTCTGTATTTCAGATATTGCTGCTTCATTTGAGAAAGTTAGCATAATTGGTTTTTCCGGGTCATGTTCCATTAGTTGCTTCATATTGTTTAAATAAGCGGCTCTCACTGCTTCATTAATTGGTGAAGGGGTTGAGTTACGGAAACCTACCATTGATTCAGGAAAAGCATACAGGAAACGTTGCATAAGCCCACGTTCATTAAAGGATGGCGGCAAGTTCCGTACCGTTTCCGGCTGGATAAATAGGCCAATGGTTAATGATGGTTCATCTAAATGAATGGACTCTCGCCCCATGCGGTCAATGGTTACTGTATCGCCTGGGTGGGCTTCTAAGTAAAGATTCATACTTGCATCCACTGACCCTTTATCGTAGCGTCCAGCCATGCTATTTAAAGCCCCTGCGCCCTCTGCTGATAGGACAGACATCTTTTCATTATGTTCAGCCATTAGCAGCCCTAACTTTTCTACTGTTACATCATTTGTAATAAATCGAGGAATAACAATAAGTTCCTCTGACTCAATTTCGTGTGATAGTAATTGAATATCTTTCAATATGCTTTCGTCACCTTTTTTAGCATACTGGTTATTCAATCCGTCTAATCTTGATCGCTTTGCCTTCATGGTTGCCTGTTGTTTCTTAACCATTGGCATGAGTCTTTCTCGCTCGTCTTTTTCGTGTAATGTTATTGGACTTGCTAATAATTTAAATACGCCTGACTTTCTGTTTCCGGGCGGTAAAGCCATAATAGAATAGGTGTTTAATGGCTCTTTCCACTCGGATGAAACTTTGACATAAGCCTTTTTTGATAGTATTGTAGAAAGTACAGATATGGTTGCAATTGCTGAAGCGTCCACTGGTGTTTGTGTCGTATTCGCTACTGCTTCTATATATTTTCTTAACCATGTAGCAAACACATTTGTATTAAACGTTGGTAGCGTTTTACTATCAAATTTGATTGGCTGTTCCCATTGTGGAGCAGCTTCTTTTTTTTGTTCTAATTCTCTAAGTGCGTTGATATTGTCCATGTTGTGCCCCTTTCCTGCGTTCTATTTCTTTTCCAGCGATTGAGTTAATAATTGTGCTTAATTCGTCCGGGTCAAGTGGTGGATCATTTCTTTCATTGACCATGTTTAATACCGCTATTACTATATCCGGGTCAACATATCTTCTAAGTAAATGCCCAGCTAATGAAGCGGCTGCTGGATTACGCCCTTCACCTTCGGATAACCCGTTCATAACCCTCTCCCAATGGCTTGCTGACTGTTTAACTGGCGTTGCTTGTCTTTGCTTAGGTGTTCCTTTTAACAGCTTTATAAGCCATTCAGGGAGCGGGGCAAGCTTTGTAATAACTGGCTTACTTGATTCCTCCCATTCGTAACTGTTACCACTTGGGTGAACGCTTGGCGGTGCTACCACGTACTTTCCATTTCCTTGAAAGTCTAGCCCTGGATAATCAACTAAACTGCTTTTTGTGACTCGCCCATCATATTTAAAATAGAAATGATCGCCACCCCCACCCGTTAAACAATGGACAGTATCGGGTAACTCTCCATATTCTGCGGTTAAGCGTTCTAGTGAAACGTCCCCGCCATTTCTCGGGTCTACGTCTATTACAATGATTCCGCTAACTTCACCTGTAGGTATACCAATTCCAGCAGCAGAATTTGAAGCCCACCATCTTGATATTTGAGCAGCGTCTTTTGAAGCATCTTTAAACCCATTCTTAGTTAATGGGGCTTTACTGGCCGGAACAATTGGAAATACTGCAAAACTCAACATACTGGCATAAGCTGAAGCTATTTGTAGATTCTTATTGGCCATTGGTTCACTTCCTCTTATATTTGATGATGTCCCCGCCACTGTCCCGGACTTCTTGGTAGTATTTCTTCATATACTGTTCAACTTCATAGCGAGGGAATAAATGCTTATGTCCTAATCTGATCGCTGGAAATGTTGGATCACTCATTAAGTGAGTTGTAATTGAGTTCCAGGACATACCAATAAACTTTTGTAATTGTTTACTGTTAAGAAAGAAGGTTTCCGCTTCTAATTCGGTTAAACGTTCTTCAACCATCTTTATATAAATTTCCTTCAACTCTTCTTCGTTGATATTGACTTGTATCACAACCTCGCCCCCTTCAGAATTTCAACGCTTCTCGGATGATTCTATTTAGATTCAAATATTTAAAGTAATTGCGGTAAGCTGCTTCTATTAACTTAGCGTCATTAACTGGTTGGCCTGTTTCAAAGCGTTTAACCCTTGCCGGACTAATACCGATATGATTGGCCATATCTTTTATAGTGATTCCGTAACTCTCGCGCATTTCTTTTATGAGTGCGCCTTTTTCTTGCCATGTTCTTTCATTAACTAAAATGTGAAGTTCTCTTCTTGTTACTTTTTGTATTTTTGATTCCATGAAAAACCTTCTCACCATTTCTATTCCTCCTTTATTCTCGCAGGGTTATCTTTTGCAACATTGGTTACAAAAAAAATCCCATCAAAATTTACTCCTAATCCAACCGCTATTTTGTTAGCGACTTTAGGAGAAGGCTGTCTTTTCTCACTTAAAATTTGTGACATATAAGAGTGAGAAATTCCGATCTCTTTAGCAAATTCTCTTACATTTTTTCCTCTTTCAGCAATTGCTATTTTGACATCGAGAGGGTTTTTTAGCTCAATTTTAATCATTTTTTCCACCTCTTTCCTTCAACTTGTTTTCAGTATATAACAAAGGGTTATCTTTTGCAACAAATAATGTTGCATTTGCAAACTTTTTTATATATACTTAAGAAAATGATTTGAAAGCGAGTGGGTATCATGACAAATTTCAGTGAATATATTAGGGAAACTAGAACACGAAAAGACCTTTCTTTAAAGGAGGTAGCTGAAAAAGGCGGTTTTTCTCATTCCTACCTATCACAGATTGAAACAGGTAAAAGAGGTGCGCCAAAATCTACTATGATTAAAAAACTAGCTGAAGGTTTAGGCGTTCCTTATCTTCTTTTACTAGAAAAAGCCGGACATTTAGAAGAGGGAACTTTTCAAAAGCGATTAGATTTAATGAAAGAAGCAAACAAGTCGCTTAATACCTCTGAACATATTGAAGCAAGAGAAAACTTAGAAGTTGAGTGGAAGAAAAATAATAACTACATCGAATTAACTGAAGTTTTTAGTGATAAAACTATGCTAGCTATAGATGGCAACTTACTTATATCGAATGGCAAACCTATTACCGCAAAAGAAAAAGAAAAAATACTTGAAATGATTAAAACATATTTAAGTTAATAGGCCATCCTATTATAGAAGGAGCGGATAACCAATGGCACACTTTCGAGAAAAGAGCGGATCATGGGAATATGTAATTAGTGCGGGCAAAGACCCCGTAACTGGCAAGTATACTAAGATTAGAAAGTCCGGCTTTCGCACAAAAACAGCAGCAAAGAATGAAGCTAGACGGATAGAAGAAGAATTGAAACAAGGTACTTATTTAAAAGAGTCTAAAATGACTTTTGGTGATTTCTTCAATCAATGGTTGGCACATTATGAAAAGCGGGCTAAGGTTTCCAGTGTGCGGGCACGTTCCATAGCTGGCAAGCGTTTACTTGATGTATGGCAAGATTATCCGATTAGCAGCATTACAATGGCCATGTATCAAGAACACTTGGACAACTTAAGTTCAACCATAAGCGCAAACTATCTTGATAGCATACACACTACAGGCCGGATGGTTTTCACCCATGCGCTTAAGTTGAAGTTAATAAGATTTAATCCTACTGAACACTTTGAAAAGCCACGCATGAAAAAAGATGTTGTAGAAGAAGAAACTGAAGTAATGGAAAACTTTCTTGATCGTGAAGAATTGACCAAGTTCTTATTATTAGCTAAAAATGAGGGATTAAAAGATGATTTAGTGGTATTCGCTACACTGGCATATTCGGGGCTTCGTATTGGAGAGTTGATTTCATTAAAAGAATCAGACATAAACTTCTCTACTAATGAAATAAGTGTCACTAAAACTTACTACAATCCATCCAATAGCATCAAAGAATTTACATTACTAACGCCAAAAACAAAAGGTTCTATCCGCAAATTTGAAATAGACAATTTTGTTGTCCAATTAATCAAGAATCATTTGAAGCAACAAAAAGAAATTAAGATGAAAAATAGAAGAGTGTACCATGATCAAGGGTTTATTTTTGCGGATGGTCAAGGCTACCCGCCTACTGTAAAGAAAGTTGCTATCCGTTTGCAACGTCTTATGAAAAAGATGGACATAGACAAGCACATCACGCCCCATAGCTTCAGACATACCAATATTTCATTATTGATAGAAGCTAATGTACCAATTGGAGAAATTCAAAGAAGAGCAGGCCATACAGATATTAATACCACGATGAACATTTATACTCATATGACTAAAAACACCAAAGAACAAGCTTCTCAATTGTTCAGCAGCCACCTTTCAGAATTGACTGCAAAACTGCAATAAAACACTAAAAATAATTTCATTGTTGCCTAATTGTTGCCTAAAAATAAAAAAAGACCCCGTAAACCTTATTAAATCAAGGTTACGGGGTTTTTATTACATCATGCCGCCCATGCCACCCATATCAGGCATGCCGCCGCCTTGTCCTGCTGGTTCTGGCAAGTCTGCAACAACTGCCTCAGTCGTCAAGAACATTGCCGCAACAGATGCTGCGTTTTGAAGTGCTGAACGCGTCACTTTTGTTGGATCGACGATACCTGCGTCTACCATGTTCACCCATTCGCCGTTTGCTGCGTTAAAGCCGATGCCGACTTCTTCTGTTTTTAGACGGTGAACGATGATTGAGCCTTCAAGTCCTGCGTTTGTTGCGATTTGACGAACCGGCTCTTCTAGCGCACGAAGTACGATGTTGATCCCAGTTGCTACGTCGCCTTCTTGTGATTCAAGAAGTTCAGCTACTTTGTTGTAGACGTTGACTAATGCTGTACCACCGCCGGCAACAATTCCTTCTTCTACAGCTGCACGAGTTGAGTTCAAGGCATCTTCAATGCGAAGTTTACGCTCTTTCAATTCGGTTTCTGTAGCCGCTCCGACTTTGATGACTGCCACGCCGCCAGCTAATTTCGCTAGGCGTTCTTGTAGTTTCTCTTTGTCGAATTCAGAAGTTGACTCTTCTAATTGGCTGCGGATTTGACTAACACGCGCAACGATGTTTTCTTGGTTGCCCGCGCCTTCTACGATCGTTGTGTTTTCTTTTGTCACAACCACTTTTGATGCACGCCCAAGCTGTGCGATATTCGCTGTTTTCAATTCCAGCCCTAGATCCTCTGTAATCACTTCTGCGCCCGTTAATGCGGCAATGTCTTCTAGCATTGCTTTACGGCGGTCACCGAAGCCTGGAGCCTTAACAGCTACTGCGTTAAACGTGCCGCGTAATTTGTTAACAACTAATGTTGCTAGTGCTTCGCCTTCAACATCTTCAGCAACGATCAGTAACGGTTTGCTTTGCTGAACGACTTGCTCAAGGATTGGCAAGATTTCTTGGATGTTGCCAATTTTCTTGTCGGTTACTAAAATAAATGGATTGTCTAATACCGCTTCCATTTTATCTGAATCGGTTACCATGTATGGCGACTGGTAGCCACGGTCAAATTGCATACCTTCAACCACATCAAGTTCCGTTGTAAAGCCGCGTGACTCTTCTAGCGTAATAACGCCGTCGTTACCTACGCGTTCCATTGCTTCAGCAATCAGTTTCCCAACTTCTTCGTCACCAGACGAAATCGCTGCCACTTGTGCGATCGATTCTTTGCCTTCGATTGGTTTTGAAATCACTTTCAATTCGCCAATTGCACTTTCAACAGCGAGCTCGATTCCGCGACGAATGCCGACTGGGTTCGCACCAGCTGTTACGTTCTTCAAGCCTTCACGAATCATCGCTTGTGCAAGAACCGTTGCTGTTGTTGTTCCGTCACCCGCGATGTCGTTTGTTTTAGAAGCCACTTCCGCAACAAGTTTCGCGCCCATGTTTTCAAAAGCATTTTCAAGTTCGATTTCTTTTGCGATTGTCACACCGTCATTGGTGATTAACGGCGAACCGAATTTTTTCTCAAGAACGACGTTACGTCCTTTTGGTCCAAGCGTTACTTTTACTGTATCTGCTAATTTGTCTACGCCTCTCAGCATTAAACTGCGTGCGTCTTCGCTGAACTTAATCTCTTTTGCCATGTTTAGCTTCCTCCTGTGTCGTTGGGTTATTTTAGCCTAAAACTGCTAATATATCGTTTTCACGTAAAATCAAATATTCTTTGCCTTCATATTTCAATTCAGAGCCTGCGTATTTCGAGAAGATGACGCGGTCGCCAGCTTGCACGTCTAGTTCTGTGCGCTGTCCGTTTTCACGGATAAGTCCATTTCCTACAGCGATCACATGGCCCTCCTGCGGTTTTTCTTGTGCCGATCCTGGTAAAACAATACCGCTTGACGTTTTTTCTTCCGCTTCGATGAGCTCAATAATTACTCGATCTCCTAGTGGTCTTAACAAATGAAACACCCTCCTCAAATTATCTAAATGTTCTCGATTAGCACTCTCAACCTTTGAGTGCTAACCCATAACCAAGTTTAATAAAATCTTCAGTCTTTTGCAAGTAAGAACTACTATGATTTTGATTTCTTTGCGGTTGTCTGCTGAAAGCTCTACAATAGAAGGAGTTTAAAAGTGAAAGGAATTATATTATGCCCACTAAACGCAAGAAATTTATAGACACGTTTTTTGAAAAAGATGCTACCACTAAACCCAGAATTCAAAAAAGCAGCAATAAGCGACCTACGTACAAAGGCAAAAAAACACCTCTTTACGTATTGCTAATTTTCATCGCGGCTCAGCTGTCACCAATCTTGTTTATCGCGCCAACCTTTAATTATTTTGAAGGCCAAGGCTTAGACCGTGAAGCTGCCAGTGCTGCAACGTCGGGCTGGCTCATCTTCCTGACGATGGGTATCGGGTTTATCCTCACACTTATCTTTGTTTTCCGAGACAAACGCTTTTTTGATATATGGAAAGGCAAAAAGTCTTCTGTCTTACTGTCCATTGTCTGGGGCTTTCTTGGCTTCTTGTTGTTACTAATCGGTCAATCCGTTGCTGCTTTGATTGAAATGGAGCTTCTCGGCATTGATCCCGGTTCTGAAAATACGGCGTCCTTAGTGAACATTGCCGATGCCGTACCGCTCGCCATCGTCTCTATTGTGCTTTTCGGCCCGGTTCTGGAAGAACTGGTTTTCCGCCGCGTGTTATTTGGTTCTCTCAATCAGACTACCAATTTCTTTTTCGCAACGGCTGTCAGTGCACTAGTATTTGCGTTGATCCATTTTGACTTTACGCACCTGTTGCTGTATTTCACGACCGGCTTGATTTTGGCATTTCTATACCAAAAAACGAAAAGCATCATCACACCGATCATTGCTCACATTTGTCTAAACGGCTATGTAATGCTTATTCAGCTCAATATGGATAAAATTTTAGAATTCCAAAAACAAATGGAAAATCTGCAGTAAAAAAAGCCTTCCCCGATTTACTTCGGTGGAAGGCTTTCTTGTTGTTCTTTAATCGCTTGCTGCTGCTCAGCTTTTAAGAATTTACGATAACCCACTTTGGCAATGAGCACACTAAATTCATACAGTATGATTAGCGGCAATGTCACAATCATATGCGAGACGATGTCTGGTGGCGTAATAAACGCGGCAATAATGACTAACCCAAGATAAGAATACTTTCGGTATTTTGTCATGAGCATCGGCGTAATAATCCCGAGCCTTGTTAAAAACAACATCACTACCGGCAACTGGAATATTAAGCCAAACGGCAACGTAATTTGAAACAAGAATTGAAAATATTCATTGATACCGATCGTTTCTTGAATATCCATGTTATCAGAAATACTCAGCATAAATCCAATGACATAAGGGAATAGGATGAGATACGCAAAAGCGATTCCCCCTAGAAACAGCAGCACGGAAAATGGAATATAACTTAACGTCGCTCTCCGCTCTTTATCGAGAAGTCCAGGACTGATAAACGCCCAAAACTGGTACATAATCAGTGGCGAAGTGATAATCAAGGCTAAGATCATCGTCACTTGCATAAAAATCTTCAATGGATCTGTAATTTTGAAAGCATTCAAGGTAAGATTTTTAGCTTCCTCTGTATACTGCAAATACTGGATTAGCGGCTGGGCAAGAAAAAAACTGATAATAAGCGCTAATACAAAGAAAACGACTAGAATGGTCAGTCGTTTTCTGAGTTCTCCTATATGTTCAATTAACGTCATGTCTTTTTCAATCATCGGACAAACATCCTATCGTATTTCCTTTTGCTCGTCTTTCTTCTTCAACTCTACTTTATCGTCGTCATCGTCTACAAGTCCTTTTGTAGCATTTTTAAACTCACGCAAAGACGAACCAAACGCTTTTCCAAGTTCCGGTAACTTTTTCGGACCGAAAACAAGTAAAGCAACAACACCGATAATGATGATACTCATTGGACCTGGCATACGTTGCACCTCCTGTATTATGGCTCTATTTTACATCATTCGAACCGGTTTGGCTATTTCGAAAGAGCCTAGAAATGTGAAGTTTTTAAGTCATTGTTGCTTGATTTGGTAAATCAATGTCTGCAATTCCACTGACAAATCGATGGTTTGGACACGGATATGATCAGGCACTGAAATTCGTACCGGTGTAAAGTTCAAAATCCCTTTAATATCAGTCTTTGCCAAGCGATCTGTTACTTCTTGTGCCGACCTTGACGGTACCGTCAAGATGACTAGCTCCACGCCGTACTCTTTGATTTTCTCTTCAATCTTGTCCGGGTGATACGTATCAATATCGTTAATTTTTTCGCCTTCTAACGGGCTGTTCGAATCGAACGCCACAATGATTTTCGTATTGTGGTTGCGATGGAAATTATATTTTAGAAATGCACCGCCTAGTCCTCCAACACCGATTAAGGCTACATTAGTAGCTTCGTCTTGATCTAGTGTCTTACGGAAAAACAGCAACAGCTCTTGAACGTCATAGCCATAGCCTTTTTTGCCAAGCGCACCCAAATGGGAAAAATCGCGTCGAATGGTAGCAGAATCGATTTTCATCGCTTCGCTTAATTCTTGCGAGGAAATCCGTTTTTGACCGGCATTCGCAAAATTTTGAAGGAAACGGTAATACAGCGGCAGCCTTTTGGTTGTGGCTTGCGGAATTTTAGATGTCTCGTGTAACATACCTTTCGCATCCTCCTGAGGTGTTGTCAAATCGTTTTCATCTTACAGTAGGAGCCTTGATATGTAAAGGCTTGTGCAATTGCGAACAACTGCCCTATCAGCTACACTTAAAGAGAATAGAGGTGACCTACATGATTGTTTTACAAGTAAACCAAGTCCATAAATCATTTGGCGCAGAAGAGATTCTCTCAGGCGTTAAATTAGAAGTACAACACCGTGACCGCGTGGCATTAGTAGGCCGCAACGGTGCAGGAAAATCGACTTTATTGAAAATAATAGCGGGTGAAATATCGTACGATAGTGGCGACATTAGCATGCCGAAGGATTTAACGATTGGCTATTTAGAGCAACAGACCAATTTAGAATCCGACGCCACTGTTTGGGATGAAATGATGACGATTTTTCATCATTTCCGTGAACAAGAAGCCACACTTCGCCGTCTTGAAGGACAAATGGCCAATCCTGATGTCTACAACAACGCAACAGAAAACGATAAAGTCATGAAAGAATACGACCTGTTGCAACATGACTTCAAGGATGCGGGTGGCTATCAATACGAGTCCGATACACGAGCGATTCTCCACGGCATGAAATTTTATCAAGATGACTTTGACAAGAAAATAACCTCTTTATCCGGTGGCCAAAAAACCCGATTGATGTTAGCCAAGCATTTACTCAGTAAGCCACAACTGCTCATTCTCGATGAGCCGACCAACCACTTGGATATCGAAACCTTGAGCTGGTTGGAAAATTACTTGAAAAACTATCCGGGTGCGTTATTAATTGTTTCTCATGATCGTTATTTCCTTGACCAAGTCGTGACGCTCGTTTACGAAGTTTCCCGCCACCGTGTTAAAAAGTATACCGGCAACTACAGCCGTTACTTAGACGAAAAAGCAAAGCAATACGAACTGGACCAAAAGCAATTTGAAAAACAACAAGGCGAAAAAGCTAAGCTAGAAGATTACGTCCAGCGCAATTTGGCACGCGCTTCTACAACCAAAATGGCGCAAAGCCGTAGAAAAACTTTGCAAAAAACCGACTGGATGGAAGCTCCTAACGGCAATGAAAAATCAGCTAGTTTCGGCTTTACCATTAGTAAACAAAGCGGCAACGACGTTTTAAACGTTCAATCGCTAGAAATTGGCTATGGCGACAAACCCGTTTCTCGTGATATTTCATTAAAGTTATACCGACAAGAAAGTCTAGCTCTCGTTGGGCCAAACGGTGTTGGCAAATCGACTTTGTTGAAAACCATTATGAAAGAACTAAACCAACTCGATGGTAATATCCATTATGGCGCCGGCATTCAGTTTGGTTATTACGACCAAGAGCAAGCCAATTTAAAAGGCAACAAGCTCGTACTAAACGAATTATGGGATGATTATCCGCTTATTAACGAAAAGGACATACGCGGCATCCTTGGACGTTTCCTGTTTACCGGTGACGATGTGCTAAAGCCCGTTTCAACATTGTCGGGTGGCGAAAAAGCCCGCGTTGCACTCGCCAAGTTGATGATGCAAAAAGCCAACGTGTTACTTCTCGATGAACCAACTAACCACTTGGACCTGGACAGTAAAGAAGTGCTGGAGAATGCTTTATTGGATTATCCGGGCACCTTGCTTTTTGTATCGCATGACCGCTATTTCATGAATCGCATCGCGTCGAAAGTGATTGAACTTACGCAAGATGGCACGTCTGAATACTTGGGCGACTATGATTATTACGTAGAGAAAAAATTAGAAATTGCTGAACTAAAAGCACTCGATGAAGCCGGTTCAGTTACCGAAGCAAAAACGATCACTACAGCCTCTACTTCGCAAATCGATAAAGAAGCTAAAAAACTGGAACGTCAGCTTGTTCGGCAATCCGATGAAGTTGAAAAATCGATGGAACAACTAGATTTGCAAATCACTGAAATTGAAGAGCAACTTTGCCAGCCTGAAATTTTCCAAGATCACGAGCGAGTATTGCCGCTTCAAAATCAATTAGAAGAACTAAAAGCAAACCATGAAGAAACGATGACCCAATGGCTCGAACTTCAGGAAAAAATTGAAAATATTTGATTTTGACCGGCTATCTATTAGCCGGTTTTTATATTACTAGATATAGGTCAATAGGGTTTCATCAAATATTTGTTTCCACAGATTTTTCCACATTCTCCAGCTTGTCTTACCAACTGTCAACAGACTTATGCACATTATCCACAGGTAAAATAAATATTGTACACATAGTTTTCCACTTCAAACCACACAATATATAGAATAACCTCCTTTTATCCTCTAGTTATAAACAGTTTATTCACAAATTGTGCATAAGTACAAATGTTCTCTATTGACAGAACAATAGAGGCCTTTTGTATGATCGTCAGAATTTTCGTAAAAAAAAGCAAGTAATTTCACATATTTCAGTGTACCTGAAATGATGAAATTACTTGCTTTTATTAAATCCATGAGGTTAAAGACATACCCGGTCGACCGTTCATGGCCATTGTGCCAAACAATCCTTTTTCGTACATAATAGTTCCTGCTGCTGCAATCATCGCTGCATTATCGGTACATAAAGGCAATGAAGGAATATAGAACGGAATACCTTTTTCCTTAAATGTTGTTTCCAACGAATGCCGCAATCCTTTATTCGCAGCAACTCCACCTGCAGCAATTACTTGGCGAACTTTGTACTCTTTAGCTGCACGGACTGTTTTCCCGGTCACCACTTCCACTACACTGTTTTGGAAACCAGCGGCTACATGCTCAGGAGCTACTTTTTCTCCACGCTGCGCGGCATTGTGCATATAGTTTAGCACCGACGATTTCAATCCACTAAAGCTAAAATCATAAGAGCCTTCTTCTAGCCAAATTCGAGGAAACGTAATAGCTTCGTCACTAGCATGCGCCAATCGGTCAATATGTGGACCTCCTGGATAAGGTAGATCCAATGTCCGCGCTACTTTATCATAAGCTTCTCCTGCTGCATCATCGCGCGTTTCTCCAATAACCGTGAAGTCTCCGTGCTCCTTCATGTAGATCAGTTCTGTGTGTCCCCCTGAAATAACGAGTGCTAAAAGAGGAAACTCCATTTCTTGCTCCAAACGATTCGCATAAATGTGACCCGCAATATGATGAACTCCGATTAAAGGCAGTTGATGCGCAAAGGCAAAAGCTTTTGCTGCATTCACACCAATTAATAAGGCACCGACGAGTCCAGGTCCTTCTGTTACAGCTACTGCATCCAACTCATTCGGCTCCATGCCTGCTAGTTGCAACGCCTCTTCAATCACCAAGGTGATTTGTTCCACATGATGCCTTGAAGCGATTTCCGGCACCACCCCGCCAAAACGTTTATGGCTCTCGATTTGTGAAGCCACCACATTGGAGATGATTTCAGTGCCATTTTTGACAATGGACGCTGCGGTTTCATCACAACTTGTTTCAATTCCCAATATATAAATATCTTTATTCATTAAAGTTCACCCACATGACTATAGCATCTTCGTAATTGTCCGTATAATAGCGTTTACGAATGCCACCATTTTTAAACCCTAGTTTTCGGTAAAGATTTTGAGCAACCGTATTGCTGACACGAGCTTCAAGTGTCATAAGAACAGCCCCCTGCTCTTTTGCTGTATCAATGGCAGCTTGCATCAATCCCCCACCCAATTTTTTACCGCGCTGATCGGGATGAATCGCAATGTTTGTGACGTGTGCCTCATCCATCACTAACCACATTCCACAATATCCAACGATGCCTACTTGTGTTTCAGCAATCACGTAATAGGCATGTTCATTCGTCACCATTTCATGATAAAAAGCATCTTTCGTCCAAGGCAATGTAAAAGATAAAACTTCTATCTCATAAACCGCATCAAGATCTTCAAGTGTCATTTTTCGAAAACTGACTGTTTCGTTCATAACACTTTACCTTCTTGCGCTTTATTGTAAGTTGCTTCGGCTTCCGTAATTCGGCGGTATTCAGGAACAGCATGATGAACATCACTTTGCGTTGATTTCCGGGCCAGCATAATCAGATTCGTTGCACGCGGCAACCTATTCTGAATTCTGCTAAAGTGTGCCCCCTCGCCAAATATCTCCATGATTAGCGCTTCGTGCAACGCTGCATCAATTCCAGTAAACAGTACCGGACGATTGAGTTCCTTTGTTTTCAGTAGAAACTCTTTCACATCATTATGTTGATCAGCAAGCACTGACTCTAAACCACTACCTTCATACAAACCAATAAAAGCTGTGCCACGGCGGGCATCCATAATCGGACAAACAAGTCCGTCAAACCCTTGTTCATTCGCCGCAAGCACTTGTAAGCTAGAAACTAGATGGAGCGGAATTTTCAGTGACCATGCCAAGGTTTTCGCAATGGTCAGACCGATGCGCACGCCTGTATAAGACCCAGGACCTTCTGCTACAGCAATATGCGTCAGGTCAGTAGGCAATACTTTTGCTTTTTTCATCATTTCTTCTATCGCCGGCATAGCCGTCAACGAGTGATTGATTTTTAAGTTTGCTGTTTCTTCTATTAAGACTGTGTTATCTTCAATTAGCGCAATGGCTAATGGAGAGTTCGAAGTATCAATTCCAAGATAGATCATAGGTTTAGCTCCTTGCACAGATTTTCATAGCGCTTCCCAATCGGCTTGAGGATTATCTCGCGTCCTTGTTCAGACTGCCGATTAATCGTAATTTCCAGACGTTCTTTTGGCAAGTAGTCTTCTATAAAGATTGCCCATTCTATTACAGATACTGCTTCGCTACTAAAAAATTCATCGAATCCAATGTCTTCCTCGCTATTCTCAAGACGATAGACATCGAAATGATTCAAATCCAGTCGACCTGAGTACTGTTTCAAAATCGTAAAGGTCGGACTGTTTACCATCCGTTGAATACCAAGTCCTTTGGCTAAGCCTTTGGTGAAAGTTGTTTTACCTGCCCCTAAGCCCCCCGCTAATGTTAGAAGGTCTCCAGGTTCCAATTTGCTTGCTAGAGTGGCCGCAAAAACCTCAGTTTCCTCGGGCGAATTCAGCATTATTGTATTAGTCATTATCATGTCACCTCTATTGAGTCTTTACATAGTTTAGCGAAATAATCGTTGTAAATCAAAATATATTGTTTTTCTTTTCCGTTTGTCAATTTAAGCTAGACAGATCGACTCTATTCAGGTGACTCAAAAATGCCTCCAGAGGTGTACGGTAATCCAGCGACTTCCGTCGGATGTTATTCCGCTTGTCAACGACTGTGGAAATGAACGAATCGACCTCGTTGAAGTTCATTTCTTTTGCCAAACGGTCTTTTCGAAGAAGGCAGTTGGAGTGTTCATTCAAGGTGCTAGGATCCACAAAGTAAATTGAGACGTCGGACCAGCAGCGTTTTCCAGTTGGAGAATTCTTTCCTACAGTTAAACGTGATGAATTTGAACAGGTTTTTGGGAACCCCTTGAAACCACTGGTTTAACGCGGTTCCACTATCGCATGCCTTGCGTCCTATAGACTTCAAGGCGATGATACCTTTCGACCCGCGTGATTACTGCACTTTTGTGGCGGGCGCCCACAATGGTGTCGCCCTCGATGTGCCCGAACTCTTTTGGGAATGCAGGATAATCAGTTTCCCGTTCGGAAATAAGCCGTTTGAACGCCTGCTTCCCGCGTTGTTCCTGGTGACCACTAGGTTTCCCTTTCATCGGCAATGTGGCAACATCAAAGACTCGATTTTTGAACATGCAATAGAGCATCCGCACAGAACAATCGATTGCCGTTTCTACGTGACCCTTAATGACGACGGGAGTCCATCATTGCACCATCTTGTCTTGAATATAGATAACTTGTTTCTCCGGTAAGACCCGTTTTCGTCGGCCGCAATGTTTCTTGCTTTTCATGTATTGTGTGTAAAAATCGAGGGCTGTATGCCCCAATTTCAGAAAGCTGATGACATTGTAGGTTGGCTGCCTGGAACGGTTCAGGCATTCTGCAATGATCGTCATAGGTATATGTTGACGATGGTAGGATTCTATCATCACCCATTCATCGGTGATCACTCTGCTGTTTTCTTTGGTCGGAAAATACATGTAGCGTGTACCACGAATGGCTTTTTCAATTGTCTAGCTTAATTTTACAATCGGCGTTTCAAAAAAAAAAGATGAACACAGCGGGATCGCTGCGTTCATCTTTTAAATTACGGTCCCGACCGGGATCGAACCGGCGATCTCCTGCGTGACAGGCAGGCATGTTAACCGCTACACCACGGGACCAAAAAAAATAGACCAGCGACGTCTTACTCTCACAGGGGGAAACCCCCAACTACCATCAGCGCAAAAGAGCTTAACTGCCGTGTTCGGGATGGGAACGGGTGTGGCCTCTTTGCCATCATCACTGGACTATTTGGTTGAGTGTTTGTTCACTCAAAACTGGATAAACGACAGGTGAAACAAGCAAGTTTTTCGCATACAGTGTGTTGGTTAAGTCCTCGATCGATTAGTATTCGTCAGCTGCACGTATCGCTACGCTTCCACCTCGAACCTATCTACCTCATCGTCTTTGAGGGATCTTACTTGCTTGCGCAATGGGAAATCTCATCTTGAGGGGGGCTTCGTGCTTAGATGCTTTCAGCACTTATCCCGGCCACACATAGCTACCCAGCGATGCCCTTGGCAGAACAACTGGTACACCAGCGGTGTGTCCATCCCGGTCCTCTCGTACTAAGGACAGCTCCTCTCAAATTTCCTGCGCCCGCGACGGATAGGGACCGAACTGTCTCACGACGTTCTGAACCCAGCTCGCGTACCGCTTTAATGGGCGAACAGCCCAACCCTTGGGACCGACTACAGCCCCAGGATGCGATGAGCCGACATCGAGGTGCCAAACCTCCCCGTCGATGTGGACTCTTGGGGGAGATAAGCCTGTTATCCCCGGGGTAGCTTTTATCCGTTGAGCGATGGCCCTTCCATGCGGAACCACCGGATCACTAAGCCCGTCTTTCGACCCTGCTCGACCTGTACGTCTCGCAGTCAAGCTCCCTTCTGCCTTTACACTCTACGAATGATTTCCAACCATTCTGAGGGAACCTTTGGGCGCCTCCGTTACTCTTTAGGAGGCGACCGCCCCAGTCAAACTGCCCGCCTGACACTGTCTCCCAAGCCGATCAGGCTTGTGGGTTAGAATTTCAATACAACCAGGGTAGTATCCCACTGACGCCTCCTCCGAAGCTAGCGCTCCGGAATCTCAGGCTCCTACCTATCCTGTACAAGTTGCACCAAAATTCAATATCAGGCTACAGTAAAGCTCCACGGGGTCTTTCCGTCCTGTCGCGGGTAACCTGCATCTTCACAGGTACTATAATTTCACCGAGTCTCTCGTTGAGACAGTGCCCAGATCGTTACGCCTTTCGTGCGGGTCGGAACTTACCCGACAAGGAATTTCGCTACCTTAGGACCGTTATAGTTACGGCCGCCGTTTACTGGGGCTTCAATTCGCACCTTCGCTTGCGCTAAGCACTCCTCTTAACCTTCCAGCACCGGGCAGGCGTCAGCCCCTATACGTCACCTTACGGTTTTGCAGAGACCTGTGTTTTTGCTAAACAGTCGCCTGGGCCTATTCACTGCGGCTCTCTCGGGCTATTCACCCTACCAGAGCACCCCTTCTCCCGAAGTTACGGGGTCATTTTGCCGAGTTCCTTAACGAGAGTTCACTCGCTCACCTTAGAATTCTCTTCTCGCCTACCTGTGTCGGTTTGCGGTACGGGCACCTCCCGCCTCGCTAGAGGCTTTTCTTGGCAGTGTGAAATCAGGGACTCAAGGGTAAACCCTCTTGCCGTCACAGCTCAACGTATCAGAAATGGGATTTGCCTCATTTCACGCCTCACTGCTTGGACGTGCACAACCAACGGCACGCTCTCCTTATCCTTCTGCGTCCCCCCATTGCTCAAACGGCGGGGAGGTGGTACAGGAATATCAACCTGTTGTCCATCGTCTACGCCTATCGGCCTCGACTTAGGTCCCGACTAACCCTGAGCGGACGAGCCTTCCTCAGGAAACCTTAGGCATTCGGTGGACGGGATTCTCACCCGTCTTTCGTTACTCATACCGGCATTCTCACTTCTAAGCGCTCCACCAGTCCTTCCGGTCTGACTTCAACGCCCTTAGAACGCTCTCCTACCACGGATCTCTAACGAGATCCATCCACAGCTTCGGTAATCCGTTTAGCCCCGGTACATTTTCGGCGCAGTGTCACTCGACCAGTGAGCTATTACGCACTCTTTAAATGATGGCTGCTTCTAAGCCAACATCCTGGTTGTCTAAGCAACGCCACATCCTTTTCCACTTAACGGATATTTGGGGACCTTAGCTGGTGGTCTGGGCTGTTTCCCTCTTGACTACGGATCTTATCACTCGCAGTCTGACTCCCAAGCATAAATCACTGGCATTCGGAGTTTGTCTGAATTCGGTAACCCGGGATGGGCCCCTAGTCCAAACAGTG
>NZ_CP019401.1:0-532500 GCF_002009235.1 Planococcus faecalis | reverse complement strand
ATTCTTTCCTTCCGGAATCCGCAAAAATCCAATTGCCTGTTCATACGTTTTCGCACCTAGACGCGGAATTTTTTTCAATTGTGCTCGCGAAGTAAAGCGCCCGTTCTCATCTCGCACCTTGATGACATTTTCCGCAACGGTTTTACTTAGGCCTGCTACATAGTGCAACAAAGAAGAAGAAGCCGAGTTGACATTGACCCCAACTTGGTTAACCGCCGTCTCAACAACAAAAGTTAACTGGTCCGCTAATTTCTTTTGAGAAACATCGTGCTGGTATTGTCCAACCCCCACCGCTTTTGGATCAATCTTTACCAACTCCGAGAGTGGATCTTGTAGACGGCGTGCAATCGAAGCCGCACTCCGCTCTTCCACTTTTAAGTCTGGAAACTCTGCTCGTGCAATGTCAGATGCCGAATAAACACTAGCTCCTGCTTCATTTACAATCACGTAAGAGATATCTGCCGAAGTTTCCGACAAAAAGTCCGCAACAAATTGTTCTGTTTCTCGTGATGCAGTACCGTTACCAATTGCCATAATTTCAATTGGGTATTTAGCTGTTAAGCGTTCCATCATTTTCTTCGAGCCAGCTAGATCTGATTTGGGTGGATGCGGATAAATCACTGCCACTTCTAACAGCTTGCCTGTTTCATCAATGACTGCAAGCTTGCAGCCTGTCCGATAAGCTGGGTCCACTCCTAAAACCATTTTGTTTTTCATCGGTGGCTGCAGTAAAAGATTCCGCAGATTTTCCGAAAAAATATGAATGGCTTGTGCTTCTCCTTTTTCACTTAGTTCAGTTCGAATTTCCCGCTCAACAGAGGGTTGGATCAATCGTTTGTAGCTGTCTTCAATCGCTCCGGCTATCACATCTGTTGTTGAACGCGTTTGCTTTATCCAATTATTTTTCATCAAAGTCACGATGCGATCCACAGGCGGATTAATGGAAACTTTTAGAACGTCTTCTTTTTCTCCTCGATTAATCGCTAAAATTCGATGCGGCACAATTTTTTGGATAGCTTCTTCGTATTCGTAATACATTTGGAAGACTTGCTTGTCGTCTTCGTGATTTTTTTTGGCTACGGTGGCGATGGTTCCATCTTTTCGTGTCATATAACGAATTTTTTCTCGGATATCAGGATCGTCAGCAAATAATTCCGCTAGAATATCCTGTGCTCCTTGAATTGCCTCTTCAGTCGAAGCGACATCTGCCTGTACATCGACAAATTCCTTAGCCTTTTCAGTCACTGTTTCATCGCCAGGCTCTAGTAACCAATCCGCTAACGGCTGCAACCCTTTTTCTTTTGCAATAGTCGCTTTTGTCCGGCGTTTTTGTTTGTATGGACGATATAAATCTTCTAGCCGCTGCAACACAGTGGCATTGTGAATCGCTTTTTCCAGTTCTTCTGTTAGTTTTTCCTGTTCTGATATCGAACGAATTACTTCTATTTTCCGTTGCTCTAAATTCTGAATGTATGTATACCGGTCATCAATCGCTTTAATCTGGACTTCATCCAAAGATCCGGTTGCTTCTTTTCGGTAACGTGCAATAAAAGGTACGGTGTTGCCATCTTCGATTAATGCGATAACTTGTGCGACTTGATCTTTTCGCACGCCCGTTTCTTTTGCAATTAATGCATGAATTTGTTGCGCTTCCATCTGGACACTCCCCTTCAATTCTTTCTTATTTTAACACATTCAGAAAAGAGCAGCCTACGACGTCCCTATTCCTTGTTCAAGATCGTCCATATAAAAAAGAAGCCAACTCATTTGAGTAGGCTTCCTGTTATGAATGTAGCATCATCACCCGTTTGGATGGATTCTAGAATATCACGATACAATTGCTCTGGAACTGAAGCTTTTCGCATCATAGCTTTTGGGTTTCTTAAATCCACCCCATCAGAGTGAATCAAGAACAGATCGTTCTCTACATACGTATACAGTTGAGTACGTAATTTTTGCGGACGTCCTGACAGATAACCCATCACTGGCAATGGATAGATAATTTCATCTGTTGCTTTGCGATATACATAAAACCGAATATTGCCGACGCAGCTATATTCAAGCGTTTTTTTCTTGAAATCAACTTTAAAAATAGCAACAGCAGCACCACGCTTTTGAAGCATTAATCCATTAAAACGATACATCAATTGATCGATCGTTTCATGATGAAACTCTCTTAAAATCTGAGGGATGACCTGAGACGATTCACGCGCAATTGGCCCACTCCCTAATCCATCAGCTACGGAGCAAATAAAATAATCATCTGTTAAGACCGTATGGTAGCTGTCACCAGATTCATAATTCCCTTTTTTTGCTTCGTTGAAAATAAAAGCATTCACAAGATTATGCTGAATGCTCTCCACTACAAAACTCCGCCCGCTGCTAAGATAGCTTCTTGGAGTTTTTTAATAGCTTTTCTCTGTAACCGGGAAACGTGCATTTGAGAAATACCAAGCTTGTCTCCGGCTTGTTTTTGGCTCAGCTGCTCTATGTAAGTGAATTGGATGATTTGCTTTTCTCGCTCAGAAAGCACGTTCATCGCTTCAGCTACAAGCATCCGCTGATCCACTTTCTCGTAACCATCGTCTTCCTGGCCTACTACATCAAATAATGTGACGGTACTACCGTCTGAATCCGCCTCTAAAGAGTGGTCCATCGAAAGTGCTTGATAGCTTTTACCCATTTCCATTGCTTCTAAAATGTCATCTTCTTCAACATCCAGGTATTCGGCAATTTCCCACACTTGCGGCGAACGTTGAAGCTCTCTTGTTAACACCTCAACCGTCGCTTTAATACGGGGCCCTAATTCTTTTATCCGTCGTGGAACATGGATTGCCCAAGTCTTATCACGCAAAAATCGTTTAATTTCTCCGATAATTGTAGGCACAGCAAAAGCCTCAAAGCTACGACCAAATGATGGATCGTACCGTCTGATAGCCCCTAAAAGTCCAAGCATGCCTACTTGCGCAATATCTTCGTGATACGATTTCCCATTTGAGTACTTTCGCGCAATGGATTCAACAAGGCGCTTATAATTTAGCACCAAATTTGTTTGGGCTTCTTCATCTTCCGTCTTTTGGTAAGCTTCAATCCAATCAAGCACCTGCTCTTTAGTAGGTTGATTAGGATGAGACTGTTTCGACATCCTTTTCCACCTGCTCTCCTTCAACATGCTTTGTCATAAAGATTGTTACTCCTTCTTGATGATGAACTTTAACTTCATCCATTAATGTTTCGATTAAATACAAGCCGAGGCCTCCTTCACGGAGAAAAGCACCTTCTTCTTGGTCGTGATATGGACCAACTTTTGCTTTTGTTTCTTCAAAATTAAAGCTTTTGCCGTGGTCTGCTACCATAATCTCAATTTTATCTTCATACAATGCACATCCGATAACCACTTCACCTTGCTCATCTTCTGCATAAGCATGCTGAACTGCATTTGTTACGGCTTCACTTGCAGCGATTTTTAAATCTTCAATATCGTCAAAAGAAAAACCAACACGGCTAGCTAAACCTGAAATGGTAAGTCGTGCAACTCCAACATATTGTGATTTGGCAGGAACGCGCATTTCTACGTAATCAAAAGGACGCATGCTAGTTCCCACCCTTCTCTGCAGATTCGATATCCATAATGTCACCGAGACCTGTAATGTCAAACAGTCGTTTTAGTCGTGCTGAAAGTCCTTTTAACTTTACATGTCCGCCATTTGAATTAATTGATTTATAAAAAGCGACAAAAACTCCAAGTCCTGTACTGTCCATATAATTAACGTCGGAAAGATCCAACTCTGCTTTTAATCCTTGGTGATTCTGGTAAGTTTCTAATTTTCCACGTAAAACTGGTGCAGTGTGCGCATCAATTTCTCCGCCGATAAATCCTTCAAGAACATTATTCGATTCAGTTAAATCTACTTGAATATTCATTGTGATTTGACACCCCGTTTTTTTAAAATTCAATTTCACTAAAAAAAGTCTATTCTAAGCATTAATACCACAATTAGTTGGCAGTTAAACCTGTCGTTAAACTTTTTTATAAATTACTAACGTGAAATCGTCTTGGAATTGCGCATTTTGCATCTTTTCAAGCTCGTCGTAAACATATTGCACAATGGCTTGTGCCGATTCTGTTTTTTTATGCTCAATTAACTCATAAATAACTTCGCGTTCGATAAAGCCTTCTTCATTTCGGCCTTCAGTTACTCCGTCTGTCATCATGATGACCAAGTCACCATTTTCTAAATCGACTGTATGTTCTTCGTAGACCGCGGCGGGGGATACCCCTAACAGTAGACCTTTTGCATATAACTCCGTAAATTCATTGTCTTTTGCACGATATAAAATAGCGGGTTCATGTCCTGCTGAGCCATAAGTTAAACGTGCTCGTTTAGCATCGTAGTTCCCATAAAACATAGAAACGAACATCGAGTCATCAATACTTTTTTCAACAATTCGATTAATGACACTTAATACGTCTTTGGGTAGCGCATGTGCACTGTTCAAACTATCCATACCAAATTTAATCATAGACATGCAAAGAGCAGCCGGAAGGCCTTTGCCGATTACATCCGCAACTGCCACCCCAGCATAGCCTTCTTGGTCACTAACAAAATAAATATAATCCCCGTTCATTTTTCGCGCAGGGATCGAAAGAAGGCCGATATCCAAACCTTCTAATAAAGGTAATTTAGTTTTCAGCAAGGTTTCTTGGACATTTGCTGCCAAATCCATTTCTACTTTTAGCTCTTCCTGTTGTTTGATAAGACTCTGTCGTTCTTGAAGTGCCAATCCGTAATTGATCATCATTTCAATCAAAAAATCAAATGAATGCCAGACTATATCTGGCAATTCACCATAAAGTTCTTGAATTGCTACTTTATGCATACTGATCACTTCTTCAGGAGCGATATTCTCCAAGATGAGCTGTCGGCTAAAATTTTGGCCGACATACAAATTTTGTTCTGTTTGTTTTTTCATGTATTCATTTAAAATCTCTTTATATTGATTCTCGATTTCCTGAACCATTGGGTGTTCCCCCTAACGAAGCCACTTAGTAGCTCGTATATCTGTGCCTTCACCTATACTAGTTTCAATTTTAAAATCATCCATTAACCGCTTAACGCCTGGAAGTCCTGCTCCCAATCCGCCAGAAGTTGTAAAACCATCTTCCATCACTTGACGGATATCCGGAATCCCTGGACCATTGTCTGCAGCAATAATCAAAATGCCTTTAAGGCCATTTTGGGTTAATTGTTGAATTTCGATCCTGCCTTTTCCAGCATATAAATAAATATTGCGCGCAAGCTCGCTGATAGCCGTTGTAATACGGGCCTGGTCAACCGTGCCAAAGCCAAGCTCTTTCGCTACATTGCGTCCGAGTTGTCGTGCAGCAACAATATCCCATTCTGTTAAAATTTCAACTGAGGACTCACCGTTCATTGTTAAGCCTCCAATTCCAATTGAAGTTTATCCAAACCATTTTCTAAATCTAGCGCTGTCATAACATCTTCAAGTCGAATTCCCAACTCGATTAAAGTGATAGCAACTGCTGGTTGGATACCGGTAATAACTACTCTGGCCCCCATCAAACTCGACATACTGATGACATCCCCCAGAACTTTCGCAATAAATGAATCGATAAAATCAATCGACGTCAAATCGATGACGACACCACGTGCACTTGTTTCATGTAATTTCGCCAATAAGTCTTCTTGAAATTGAAGAGCCGTTTGGTCATCAAGTTCCCATTGAATCGAGACGATTAATGTATCTCTTAACTTTAAAATTGGAATTCTAAAATTCATCAGTCTTCAACCTCCACAATTTTTCGATTCGTCCAAGCTAACGCCTGTTCTACGCCTCGCTGTAAAGTACTCGTTGTCGTAAAGTCGTTCAAATTAATGCCGAGCGTAACAATTGTCTGGGCAATTTCAGGACGAATTCCGACGAGCATACATTTCGCGCCTACTAAACGTACAGCATCTGCTGCTTGAATAATATGATGTGCGACCATGGTGTCTACTACTGGAACGCCAGTAATATCGAGCAATACAACTTCTGCACGATGCTTCACGACACCTTCCAATAAGTTCTCCATAATCAACTTTGCTCGCTCTGTATCTATTGTGCCTACTAGCGGCATGACTGACACTTTATCGAACACAGGAATTAATGATGCCGACAATTCTTGCAACGCAATTTTTTGCAAGCTTACCGTACGTTCCCATGTTTTTGAGTAGGCTTGAATAGTACTTTCACGAATTGGTGATATCCACTTAGAGAATTCTTCTATATAAGCAGCCAGATTACCTTCATGGATGATTTCTTCTTTTGTTAAGTCTTCGTAAACAATTTCAGCAAAATGATTGATTGCCTTCGTAACAAATGTGATAGACCAACCAAGACGCACAACTTTCTCAGCAAAATCGTTTACACGACTTTCATAAGCTTGATGGCTTTCCAGTAAATTAGAAATCATTAGTTCTGCGAATTCTTGGCTCGTTTGATTCATTAGTTCTTCAGGCATCAACTGAAAAGAACGTTCGTTTTTTTCATCTTTCATTTTTTCTTGCCATTTTGAAACGATTTCGGTTAAGTTGCCCTGTATATATTGAGCCATTTGTTTATTCATATAGATTGAAAACCCTCCCTGTGACACTATGTATCGCTAATTTTATCTGCTACTCTTTATTGTATCGGAAATTCGTTTTTTTCACATCTTTTTTGTCAGTAAGGTTACTTGTTTAAAAAAACACCTCGAGAAAGATTCTCGAGGTGCCTTTAAAAGAATATGTATGCTTAAAATTTAACAAGACCTACGCTGATTTCTAATGCTTCGTCTACTTTTTCCATCAAAGTGTCGTCAAGCTGCGTAATTTTGTCGGTCAGTCGCGACTTGTCAATGGTTCGCAATTGTTCTAGCAAAATAACGGAATCGCGCTCAAAGCCGTATTTCTTGGCGTTGATTTCTACATGAGTCGGTAATTTGGCTTTTTGAATTTGCGCCGTGATTGCTGCAATAATAACAGTTGGACTAAAACGATTCCCTATATCGTTTTGAATCACCAGTACAGGTCGGGTCCCACCCTGCTCAGACCCGACGACTGGCGATAATTCCGCAAAAAAAACATCTCCGCGTTTTACAATCAAGTTGTCACCCTCCGCTTACGAGTCGGACAGTCATATGCTCCGCTTCATACTCAGCGTGAGAACATTCACAAGCAATCGATAGATTGATTTGAGACATCTCCACGTAGCCTTTGATCATCGCTTCTCGAATATGATATGAGTCATACAGATTTTTTGTCACCCGGCTTGTGGAAACATAAATATAATCTCCACTTTCTTGGACATGCTCATTTGAATGAGTTGTCAACTCTGAAATAAATTGCTTTGGCATTTTCACAACCACTTCTTTTGTCTTTGACTTCTCGTACACAGCCGACACCTCCGAAAATCCCGTTCTTCTGTCTTCGTCTGCTTCATCTTACCATTTTATCAAGCTTGTGAAAAGACAAATCGGAAACCTCCGCGCTTTCGGAGTAAACACGCGGTACTCGTTTTGTTAAGATACAAGGAATTTCATATGGAATTGTCTCCAGTCTATCAGCCCACTCATCAATAAAAATTTGCTGCTCTCCTTGACGTCCAATCAACTGGACTTTTTCACCCACAGGCACCTTTTTAGAAAGTCGAATCATACATTGATCCATACAAATTCGCCCAATAATCGGAGTACGTTGTCCGTTTACTAACACATCCTGCCCTTGTAGTCCTCGCAACATGCCATCTGCATAACCAATTGGAATCGTTCCAACCCACTCGTCTCGTGCCGCACGGTAAGTCGCTCCGTAACTTAACGCTTCTCCAGCTTTTACTTTTTTCACATGAACAATTTCTGTTTCTAGGCTCAGTGCAGGATACAAATGAAATTCCATTTCCTGACCGACGTACGGAGAAGGCGCAATGCCGTACAACGAAATTCCTACGCGCACCGCGTCACTCGTCAACTCTGGATGCATGATGGCGGCTGCACTATTGGATACATGGACCATGACAGACGGGTCTTCCAATTGTTTAATGACACTGTTCATGGCGTGAACCTGTTGGTTAAATAGAGAAGAATCCTCTTCGTCTGCAGTTGCGAAATGCGTAAAGATCCCGTTAAAACTAAAGTCGTGATCCGCAATAATGCCTAGCGCCTGATCTACTTCATCCAGTTGAATACCAATGCGTCTCATCCCGGTATCGACTTTCAAGTGAATTTTTAGCATCTCTAACTTCTCTTCCAAATGACTGGCAGCCATCGATAACCAATCAAGAGAAATAGCTGTCACAATAATATTGCGCTGTTGCGCAACCCGAATAAATTTGGCAGGTGTCGCACCTAGTACCAGTAACTCCGTTTCAATGCCTTGGTCGCGCAGGAAAAGAGCTTCGTCTGGTGTTGCAACTGCTAGCATATCGACACCCGTTTCGATAACTGCCTTTGCCACCGCTAAAACCCCATGTCCGTAAGCATCTGCTTTTACCACTGCAATCACTTTCGCATCTCCACTTTTTTCTTGAAACACGGTTAAATTTTTTTTGATTGCTTCTAGACTAATGACCGCTTTTGTCGGTCGATACTGTTCTGTCATATTGACACCACCCA
Organism: Planococcus faecalis; assembly: GCF_002009235.1. Classification (NCBI taxonomy): domain Bacteria; kingdom Bacillati; phylum Bacillota; class Bacilli; order Caryophanales; family Caryophanaceae; genus Planococcus; species Planococcus faecalis. The sequence continues at coordinate 523,850 of NZ_CP019401.1, read as the reverse complement.
GTTAAATTGTTTGTAGAAGAACTTGTGCCGCTGCAAATTCTTTGGAATGAGTAATCGATACTAGACCCGTTTCCATATGCTTGAAATAAATAGACGGCTTGCCTTTAGCGTCTTTTCTAATTTCAATATCTTGAAAAGAACAGGCACCACCAATTCCAGTGCCTTTAGCTTTAGAAAATGCTTCTTTAGCCGCAAAGCGCCCTGCTAAAAACTCTGCTTTTCTCGTTTCTGTTAATCGACTGTATTCAGCCTGTTCAAATTCAGTTAATACACGTTCGCGAAATTTTGGTGACTTGGCATCTATTCGTCGAATTCGCGACAATTCAACGATATCTATCCCAATTCCTGTAATCATAAATGTTTCTCCTTTCAATCACAAACCAGTAACAGGTATAATTAAATGTATGAAATAGAGGTGACAAAATGTTTATTCGAACAGAAAGCTTTAAGCAATACTTGCGGCTATATCCGGTCGTTTCTACTTTGATCGCGCTTAATTTATTGGTCTATGTACTGGGTTTATTGCCTTTACTCGGTGATTGGCTTTACTTTTATGGCGTTGGATCCAACTTTTACATTGCTGAAGGTCAGTGGTGGCGATTCATTACACCCATGTTTTTACATGGAGGATTGATGCATCTCCTGTTTAACATGTTCTCCTTGTTCTTGTTCGGGCCTGAATTAGAACGTTTGACTGGAAAAGTTCGTTTCATTACAATCTACCTGTTGGCAGGATTTTTCGCTTCTGCGGCTACTTACTTTTTACAGCCGCTCGATTACGCACATGTCGGAGCGAGTGGTGCGATTTTTGGAGTCTTTGGTGCATTTGGCGCGTTGGTGTATTACGGAGGACGTGCTTTACCGCAACTCAAACAAATTATACTCCCTATTATCGTCATTAGTATAGTCATGACTTTCCTGACGCCAAACGTTAACGTAACAGCCCACATCGCCGGAATGATTACCGGGTTCCTTATTGGACTCAGCTACTTCCACCCTAAACGAATTGTTAGCTGGCGAGCTAAAAAATAAAAACAGCCGGAATATTACATTCCGGCTGTTTTTTTGGACTTTTTTACTCTTCAACCTCTTTTGTTCCAGATGGTTCATACCAAGACAAAATCCGACTTGCGTCTTCTTTTTCCATATGGGCAATCGTTGCAGTAGCTCCTGCCATACCCGCTTTAATCGTTGCATGAATCGATGCAATTCCTTTACGACGCTGGAAATAGCTTTGCGTCACTTGAATAACTTGAATCCTTTTTTTCAAAATATAATAGCGATTTTTACTAAGCCCTCTAAATTGCATCGTTAGTTGCTTTTCAGCTAACGAATAGCCGACCGTCCTGTGCTGCCAAACTCCAGAGATCACAATAATCGGCACAACAAACAACGTTAGCAATCCATATGGATAGAAAAAATAACCTAAAGCGACAATCCCAGGAAACAGCCAAACTAAATTCAGGCGATAGAAAAAGTGAATGCTGCGTTTCGGCGCCTTAACCAATTCCGGTGTCCATTGCAGTTCCGGAAACAGCTCTGTTAGTATAGGTCGCATCCGACTCACTTTCACTAACGGAAACAGACGAATTTTTTCATCCTTATCGCCAACTGAGCCACCTGCACTTTCAACTACGACCGTCGCATATCCAAAAAGCTCACGCAAAGGATTCTGACTCACTTTAATTCCTTGAACTCTCTTTAACGGAACTGAAATTTTCTTTTTCTCTAATAATCCTCTAGTAATATAAATATGGTCTTCATCGCGTTGAAGGCTAAATTGGTAATTTGCGACAATTGTCATAATTACGGAAATAATCCATGCAATCAATAAGATAAAAAAGAGTGTTAACGCAACAATCAATACACCAAAACGCAAAAATAGCATGACTTCTTCATAAATGGCATCATACGGTATAAACTCAGAAAATTGGGAAAGAAAAATTGCGACTGCTGAAATGACTACGCCAATTCCGCCGGAAGTCGTTGCAAGAATCATTAATTCTTTCATAGACATGCGATAAAGTTCTGTAGTCACTTTTTTAGCAGGGACTTCCACATATTCTATCGGTCCCATTTCTGAAAAAACTTCTTCTGTAGGATGTTGCTTAGCTTTTTCTATTTCATTTTCGATACGATCTGCATCTTCTCGCGAAATTGCTGTTAGTTCAGCTTCGGCCTGCCCCACTTTTCCTGAGCCTGCTGTTTCTACTTTCACTTTTACTAACCCAAATGGCCGATGAAAAATTCCTTCTGTATAATTTAGACTTTGAATCCGTTCGAACGGAATATACCTCTTTTTCTTTACAAATAGGCCATACTCAATCCTTAATTCTCCATCCTCGAACCAATACACAAAACGCTTCCACTTAATAATTCCACCAACTAACAGAAAAATTAACACAACGCTTCCTATTAATACCGGAATTAACCCCTGCCATCCTTGATTGAACATCGAGCTAATTCCACCGTCTCTGAATAGATTGACTCCAAAAATAATAATAAACGGTAGGATTAATTCCTTTAATCCTTTAATGAAATTTAAAAAAGCAGAAATGGGATGCAGTTTATAGCGTTCTTTAGACATCATCTTCCGCCACCCTTGCTAAACTAGAAATTCTAGCTCTTAGTTCATCAGCCTCCGCCGTTATCAATGCCGGAATTGTATGAGTGGTTGCCGCTGTCGAAATCGAAATTTGTGCCAAATCATATTTCCGTAAAATTGGTCCTTGCTCAGTATCTACGTGCTGGACACGAACCATGGGTACTAATGTACGGGTCACAATGAACAAGCCATGCTGTAATTCAATTTCCTGTTCTCGCACTTCATAACGCCAGCGCTGCCAACGAATCTTCGGAAATAAGTAAATGAGCAAAAAGCCAAACAGCAAAATAACCGCACCGTAAACAGCATATAACCATTGTGGCCAATCAAAGAAATACGTTAACACACCTGCCCCAATAGCAACCAGCGCAATAACCGTAGTTTCCATACTGCCGTAAACACGCCAAACCGTTAAGCCTTTTCTTGAAATTTGATTTTTGGGCTGATTTTCCATTTATTTCTCTCCAATCGCTTCTTTATCAGTATACGAGTTACTTATTCAGACGTTTCATTCCATTGTACATGATATGTAGACAGCAAAAAAGAACGTACGCCAAACAGTTTCCTGTTCGGCATACGTCCTTTGAATTAATCGGTATTAAGATTCGCTACGACGAGTCGTACGTCCTGGACGTCCGCCGCCAGTTGCACTTCCGCCTTCACGACGACGGCTTGCGCCTGAGCTTGCTCCACGGCTTGATGATGGACGAGCTGAACCTGATGAACGATTACCTTTGTAACCGCCGCCTCCAGAACTGCGTCCGCCGCCGCCTTTACCTTTATATCCGCCGCCTCCACGTGATGGCAAAGGACGTTCTTCGGAAATTGATACTGGAACATCTTCCGGTTCTTTAGTCATTGTTTTAAGAGCTGCTGCAATCAAGTCAACCGCATCATGCTTTTCAAGCATTTGCGCCGCGAATTCACGGTAATCGCCAAGATTGTTTTTCTCTGTCATTTCAAACAATTGTTCCATCGCAACGCGTTTTTGACCAAGTACAGCCTCGTTCGCAGTTGGAGGAATTAAAGCTTCCATTTTTTTCTTCGTAGTGCGTTCAACAATGCCCAAGTAGCCCATTTCACGTGGTGTTACAAACGTTACTGCGACTCCTTTTTTACCTGCACGACCCGTACGGCCGATACGGTGAACATAGCTTTCAGGATCTTGTGGAATATCAAAGTTGTATACGTGTGACACGCCTGAGATATCAAGTCCGCGAGCTGCTACATCTGTTGCTACCAAGATATCGATTTTGCCGGCTTTAAACTGTTTTAAAACAGACATACGTTTTGCTTGGCTCAAGTCACCATGAATTCCTTCAGCAAGGTAGCCGCGGATATTCAAAGCTTTAGCTAATTCATCAACACGGCGTTTTGTGCGTCCGAAAACGATCGCAAGTTCCGGTTGTTGAACATTCAAAAGACGTGAAAGGAAATCAAATTTCTCGCGCTCTACAGACTTCACGTAGAACTGCTCAATGTTTTCAACAGTCATTTCTTTTGATTTGATTTTAACGATTTCTGGAGTTTTCATGAACTTCTCTGCAATGCGACGGATTGCATCCGGCATAGTTGCTGAGAACAACAATGTCTGACGAGTATCAGGAACACTTGCCATAATTGTTTGAATGTCTTCGATAAAGCCCATGTTCAACATTTCGTCTGCTTCATCAAGGATTAATGTGTTTACATTGTCCAATTTAAGCGTACGACGGTTGATATGGTCTAATAGACGTCCTGGAGTACCAACGATAATTTGCGGACGGTTTTTAAGTGCACGGATTTGTCGGCTAATTTCTTGGCCGCCGTATACTGAAAGAATACGTACGTTTTTATCTTGTCCCAATCTGTAAAGTTCTTCAGAAACCTGGATTGCCAATTCGCGTGTTGGTGCGATGATTAATCCTTGAACGTTACCGTCTTTAGTGTCGATTTTTTCAATCAAAGGAATACCGAAAGCTGTAGTTTTACCAGTACCAGTTTGCGCTTGTCCAATAATGTCTTTACCTTCCATTCCAAGACGGATTGTTCCCTCTTGAATTGGTGTTGCTTCTTCAAACCCCATACGTTTTACGGACTTTAAAGTTGTTTCGCTAATATTTAACTCTGAAAATTTTACCAAATTTTTCAATCTCCTTTTGTCTTCATCTGATTTACAAATGGTGTACATTTTAGATGAATTCGTGACAAGGGCGAGCCTTTATGAGGAAGTTTCACGTCGAAAATCATACTCTGTAGTTTTAAGTCAGAGGGGATGTGTGAACAGGAAAAGCTCGGGCTTTGCCGAGCGGTCTGATCGGCGGGCGTTTGATGCCCTATCTATAGAACAAACCGTTTTGCTCAAAAAAATACTCTTCACGGGGAAGAGTTTCTCAAAAATGTATCCATTGCTTTCAAAAGAATAACATGTATTTTTTTTATTTGCAATCAATACGCAAAGGTTCCAATAATCAGTTTACTCTAATCCTCTGTTCATAAATTCAAAAACGTCCTCGAACCACTCTTCTCGATCTTCGCTATAGCAGATTAAATGTTTGCCAAGCTCCGAACGAATCATCTGTTTTTCAACTGCCCCAATATGGTTATAGATAAAGTCCGCGGCCGAAGCAGGCACGATGCTATCCCTGTTACCTTGGACAATACAAACAGGCACAGTAATCTTAGAATAATAAGGTTCTACCATTTTGACTACTCGCAAAAATTCAATAGCCGAGCTGACAGGTGTATTCGTCAGTTTGTATTGGTAAAGATGCAAAGGTGCATTTTCTGCTATTTTTCCAGATACTATATCTTTTAATACCTCTTGCACTTCTTTAAGAATCTGTACTGGGCTAATGTATTTAGCAGCAGCACTTAATAGTACAAGCCGGTCGATCTTATAGCGCATGGCCAAATACATAGCAATCAAACCACCCATCGAAAATCCGACAACAATGATGTGATCCGCTGATTTTTTTAGCCTTTTTAAGGCTAATTCCGCTTCCATCATCCAACTTTCTGCCGACATTCTCTTTAGCGCTAGTTTTTCACCGTGCCCTGGCAGTGTCGGTATTTCTACAATCCAGTCGGTTTGTTCGTTTAAAAAATCAACAAAAGGCTCAACTTCAAACGGTCCTCCTGTAAAGCCGTGTATACAAAGAACACCAGTTTTCAATCCACTCGCCTCTTCTCACCACTTAACAACGTGGTATTTCAAACATCACCGTCAATTGCACTTTTCCACAACTACGCTGTGACGAAAGGTTCGATAATGTTTTCTAAAGCCATCCCCCGAGAACCTTTTACCAAGATAACGGAGTCTTTATTTGTATAAGTTTGCAACAGCTTGATAATCGGTTCATATTCCGTTTCGCTCCATAATAGCTTGCCTGCATAACTCGGCTGCAACTTATCGTAAAGCCACTTCATACGAGGACCATATAGACAAACGCCTGCTAAATTATCCGAAATGTACTTACTAAGTGCTTCGTGATAGTTTTGCTCATTGTCTCCAAGTTCAAGCATATCCCCTAGCACTACCCACTTTTTGTCTTTCATTGTCGTTTCACGAATAAAATTTAGCGCTGCAGTCATTGATGACGGAGCTGCATTGTAAGCGTCGTTAATAAACATCGCACCGTTATCTGCTTGAATCATCTGCATCCGCATATCGGTCAGTGCTGCATCTTTTAAAGATTTACGGATTTGCTCTTCCGATAAGCCTGCTTCGAGTGCAACCAAAATAGCGGCAAGCGTATTTTTCACTTGATGCTCCCCTAAAACTGGAATAGTGAATGCAGCGTCTATAATCCCACTAACCATAAAGCTGCTGCCATCTTCAGTAGCTTTAATATCTGTCACTGTCAACTCATTGTTGTCGTCGAATCCAAAAGAAACACCTTGTGGAAAAGTTTCCATAAAGGGTTGCAATAGAGGCTCATCGCCATCATAGAAAAGCTTGCCATGCTGTTGTAAACCTGCAGTAATTTCGAATTTCGCTTCGGCGATAGCTTCACGAGATCCAAGGTCTTGCAAATGTGCTTCGCCTATATTGGTGATAATGGCATAATCGGGACGCGCTAATTCTGACAAAAACTCAATTTGTCCTTTGCCGCTCATTCCCATTTCGAGGACAGCAACTTTCGTATCTTCTTCTAGAGACAAAATGGTTAGAGGCAAACCTAGCTGATTATTAAAGTTACCTGGCGTTTTCTGCACTTTAAAATAAGGCTTTAAGACACTTGCTACCAGATCCTTTGTCGAAGTTTTACCATTTGAACCGGTGATTCCAATCACAATCGCTGACAATTCATCGCGGTACGTACGAGCCATCTCTTGCAAAGCTACTTCGCAATCCTCCACAAATAGCAACGGTAAATCTTCTGGTGCTCCTGGCTCATCGCGCTGCCATAAAGAAGCTACCGCACCTAATTCGATAGCTGAACGGACGTACTTATGTCCATTTACTTTTTCTCCACGAAAAGGGATGAACAAATCACCCGGCTCGAGCGTTCTCGTGTTAATTGAGACCCCTGTAACGTCGAAGCCCTTTAAATTAGTTTTGATGTCTAGCCATTTGGCTACTTGTTCAATCTTTTTTTTCATTTGGTTTCTCCACTCAGTCTATTTTAACTTGCAGTAATTGTTTTTCTTCGTGCCGTTCGATTGCTAAAGCGATAAGGCGTTCAATTAACTTCGGATAAGGCAAACCAGTATGTTCCCACAGTAACGGGAACATACTGTAAGGTGTAAAGCCTGGTAATGTATTCACTTCGTTAATTAGAATTTCACTATCCACTGTGACAAAAAAATCTGCTCGGACAAGCCCAGAACAGTCCAGTATTTTAAAGGCTTTCTTAGCATCTGTTTCTAGTCTTGCATAAACCGATTCGTCTAATTCAGCCGGAATAATCATGGCTGTATTGCCGTCTTTGTACTTCGCCTGGTAATCATAAAAAGCTTTTAATGGCTTAATTTCACCTGCTACTGAACAAGCTGGTTCGTCATTTCCGAGAACGCCAACTTCGATTTCACGAGCTTCCACTCCTTGTTCAATGACGATTTTGCGATCAAATTTCAATGCTTCTTTTACGGCTAAAATTAGTTCTTCGCGATTGTCAGCCTTGCTGATTCCTACACTTGATCCTAAATTAGCAGGTTTCACAAAAAGCGGCCATACAAGTTCTGATTCTATTTTATCCAACCAAAAACCTTGGTTCTGATCCCAGTCTCTTCTTATAAAATACACATAAGGCGTTTGTTTTAAACCTGCCTGCTCAAATAATTGCTTCATTACGACTTTGTCCATACCTGCAGAAGATGCCAGTACACCATTCCCAACATATGGGATATTCATCACTTCAAGAAGACCTTGAACCGTTCCATCTTCGCCATTTGGTCCATGCAACAAGGGAATAATAACGTCCAGCACGTCACTACTTTGTGATGGAAGAAATCCAGAAATATCATTGGGTTTCGAAGATTCTCCAGGCAATTGAAGCTGTTCAATTGTTTTTACTGCGCCTTCAAGACGATCCCCTTTTCTCCACTCGCCGTCTTGCGTGATATAAATTGGGTAAATTTCATATGCTTCAAAATCTATTGCATTTGTAACTGCTAAGGCTGTAGACAGAGAAACTTCATGCTCTGCCGATTTGCCTCCATATAATAAACCGACTCGTTTTTTCATCCAAGAGACCTCATTTCGTTATCCATATTTCTTAGTTTATCACGAACCTGCAGTGACTAATATTTTTTTCATGTCAGCCACCGAAAATTTTCAGGCCAATGACTCCTGCTAAAATACAGGATAGAAAAAATATTTTTGCTAGTTGCTTGCTTTCTTTGAAAAATAGCATACCGACTAGAACGCTTCCTGCAGCACCGATGCCTGTCCATACAGCATAGCCTGTTCCAAGCGCAATTGTTGTTAACGCCAGTGACAGCAAATAAAAGCTAAGCGCGCCGCACAAAATCGTTAGCGCTGTGTACCGTTTTATCTTAAAGCCGTTGGATAGTTTCATAGTAGTGACAAACGCCACTTCAAACAATCCCGCAATTATTAATATCAGCCAATCCATCATGACTGCACGCCCTTACTCGAAGTTTCTTTCCCGTCTAAAACTTTTAACCCAATTATCCCAACTAGCAATAAACTTAAAAAGAACAGCTTTTCTAAACTAGCGTTTTCATTAAATAAAACGATACCTAAAATGGCTGTACCTGCAGCACCAATACCAGTAAATACTGCATAAGCCGTACCGATTGGAATTGTTTTCATCGCAATCGCAAACAACATAAAGCTGATGACGATAAAAACAAATGTTATAAGTGAAGGAACTAAGTTCGTAAAGCCTTCAGCAAACTTCAAGCCGATTGCCCATAAAATTTCTGTAATTCCCGCAATCATGAGATAAATCCAGGCCATGTAATTCCCTTCTTTCTTTTTACACTTGCTCAGTTGGAGTAGAGCATCGATTCAAAAAAATGATACCTGCTGACAGGTATCATTTCCACGTTTTTTGTTTTCTATCGTAGATAATCTTACGTGAAACCCCTTGTTTTGTATATTCTTCAATGTCGGACCAAAATTCATCCAAAAATGAAATCTCTTCTACTGGACGAATGTGCAATTCAATCGTGTTTTTCGTTTTTTCGGGGTCTGCCAATGAAATGAGTACGCCTTCACGATAATTCTTTTTCAAGGATTGAAGAATTTCAGCAGGCAACTCTGGGATTAAGTCTTTTGCTTTACGTCGCCAAAAGTTCTGTCCGTTCTCTTCTCGCCGAATTAAATACGTAAAGTAATTTCCGACCAGCTCATTCAGGCGCTCTAATTTGCGGAAGTAAATTTTTGTGGTTTCTTCTTCTTCACTCGATAAATAGACAAATTCATTTTGAAGAGTTGAATAAAACGGTGTCTTGAGCGGCTCTTTTTTGTGGCCAATATACAGCAATTCGGCTTGTTCTTGAGGCGTCAAAGAATTTAATTGCTTTTCACTCCTAAAATCAATCCAACAAAATTCACTTTTCTTATTTGCACGCGCTCTTCTCAACTGACCAAACTCTTCTTGTGTAGCAAACTCCATATGGGTATGCATATTAAAAGATGCATCTTCATAGGGATGCTTTAATAATAGAAGATTTTTAGGCAATTTCATAGCATCCAAAAAATGGGCAAAAGTCAGTCCGCTGAATAAGGCAAATTGATCAGATTCGTTCAAGTATATATATAAATGCTGTATGTAGACGTCCGCGTTCAACGGTTTTCTCTCCATTTCCTCCACTCCATTCCGTTTCTTATTATACGTTCAAAAAGAAGAAATATGAAACATACCTGCTTCGAAAGCGTCATTACTTTTATCATGCGCATATTGCAGTTATATACGTTATAATAGTTTTCGACTCACAATAATAAAAAGTACAGGTGAAAATACCATGCAAACTAACAAAAGCTTTACCGATCGAATCGACTGGTCGCTAGCTTTCATCTTATTTCTATTCTTCATCATCAGTCTAGTGGCCATTTCTTCTGCTCAGACTTCTGGTCAGTATTTAACGAACTTTGTTCCAAGACAAGCTTTATTTTATGTTGTTTCTGTCGTAATGATTGGGGTTTTGATGTATTTTGATCCTGAACAATACAAGAAGATGGCTTATTACTTATATGGTTTCGGTATTTTCTTGCTGATTCTACTTATGATTTCGCCTGATGGTGTTGGTCAGATAGCTGAGCCAGTCAACGGTGCCAAAGCTTGGTTTCACACACCATTTGTCAACATTCAGCCCGCTGAGTTTATGAAAACTTTCTATATATTAGCGCTGGCAAAAATGATTTCTACTCACCACGAACAAAATTTGATAAAATCCATCAAATCCGATTTTTTTCTTCTCGGAAAAATTGGTCTTTGTCTGGCTATCCCTCTTGGCTTTATCCTGCTTCAACCTGATTTAGGAACTGCTCTTGTTTTTATTGCTATCACTTTAGCCGTTGTGGTTGTGTCAGGAATTTCTTGGAAGATTATTGCGCCGAGTTTTGGTGGTGTCGCTGTTGTTGGCAGCATTTTACTATGGATGACTATTAATGCCCAAGATTTTCTGTCTAGCGCTTTTGGATTAAAACCATATATGTTCGAACGTATTTATACGTGGCTTGACCCGTATTCCTACGCAGAATCTGGCGGATATAATTTAATTGCTGCATTGAATGCTATCGGATCAGGAGAAGTATTCGGCAAAGGTTATCAAGGACGACAGGTTTACGTGCCAGAAAATCATACAGATTTTATCTTTACTGTGATCTCAGAAGATTTCGGATTTGTCGGAGCGAGTACTGTTATCATCTTGTTTTTCATGCTTATCTATCATTTGACCAAGATAACACTGCAATTCAAAGATATGTTCAGCACTTATGTGTGTGCAGGAATTATTGCGATGATTACATTTCACGTATTCCAGAACATCGGCATGACGATTCAACTTTTGCCAATTACGGGGATTCCGCTTCCCTTCATTAGTTACGGAGGTAGTTCGTTGATCGGGAATATGCTAGCACTCGGAATTGTCTTTAGTATGAAATTTCATCACAAGAACTATATGTTCGATAAAAACAAAAAATAAAAACTCCGGCGCAGTGCGCCGGAGTTTTTATTGTTGAGATTGCGCTTGGATTGGTTGCGGCAAGGCAATTGCTTTTATTAACTCGACTCGGGATTTTGTGATTTTTGCTTGGATTCCTAGTTTCGATAAATTTGAAACAATGTTGCGAACGTCTACGTTTTTCGCCATCCAGATCACCTCTTTGTATTTTTCGTTACCTATAAGGACGTATGTAAACTTGCTACGTTTCATAAGCAAGATGCAAATCGTTGACTTTTCTGTGTCTATGTATATAATACCATCATTTCAGAATTTTAAACTTATCATTTTGATGACAATTGCGAAGAAAATGTAAATCCTTTGATTTACATACCCCATAGAGGTATAATATAAGCAGATTCAGGAGAGGAGAATCTTCAGATGAGCGAATTAATTGAAAAACCCTTTGCACTGGATAACTCTTGTCGAAAAAGCCACCATCCCCTCTCTGTTAAAAGGGATTTGACCAACCGACTGAACCGCGTGGAAGGACAAGTCCGGGGTATAAAAGGTATGGTGGAGAAAGATGTTTATTGCGATGACATCATCACACAACTTGCGGCTACTCAGTCTGCACTAAACAGCGTTACTAAAGTTTTGTTAGAAGGCCATTTAAAAGGGTGCGTTAAAGATCGTCTCGAAAATGGTGAAGAAGAAGTATTAGATGAACTACTTATAACCATCCAAAAAATGATGCGGAAATAATAAGGAGGAAATTACGATGAAAGAACAAATTAATTTACAAGTAGGCGGCATGTCGTGCCAACATTGTGTGAAATCTGTAACAGAAAGTGTTATGGCTTTACCAGGAGTTGACAAAGTAAAGGTCTCTTTAGAAAACGCTACGGTTGATGTAGCTTATGACGCCTCAGCTATTGATGTGGCTCAAATTGCGGAAGCCATTGAAGATCAAGGATACGATGTTGCAGCTTTAAGTGAGTAACTGCGGAAACGCAGTTATTTTTTTCAAAACATTATACCCCCAATAGGTATATAATTTCAGGAAAGGTGGGAGAATCATGAGTACAAAAAAAACTGAAGTGGCGATTACTGGAATGACCTGTGCAGCGTGTGCAAATCGCGTCGAAAAAGGTCTTCAAAAATTGCCCGGCGTTTCACAAGCTACAGTCAACTTTGCCACCGAAAAAGCTTCGGTCGTCTATGACGATGAGCAAGCCTCTGCATCGGCAATGCAACATAAGATAGAACAATTAGGATACGGAGTGCGACAAGAAGAAATCGACTTTTCTATCCAAGGGATGACGTGTGCCAATTGTTCGGCGCGTATTGAAAAAGTATTGGGTAAAATGGAAGGTGTTCAATTAGCCAATGTCAATCTAGCCATGGAAACGGGACACATTTCGTATAATCCCAACGCTGTCAAGCCTGAGGATTTTGTCAAACGGATTCAATCACTCGGTTATGATGCGATTCTTAATCAGGAAAGCGATGAAGCCACCGACTACAAACAACAGGAGATCAAAAAGAAAACTCGTTTGTTCTGGATATCAGCCGCATTTTCCTTCCCTTTGCTGTGGACTATGTTTAGCCACTTCTCTTTCACGTCCTGGATGTATGTACCTGATATTTTGATGAATCCACTCGTCCAGTGGGGACTCGCAACGCCTGTTCAATTTTGGATTGGCGCTTCTTTCTATAAAGGTGCCTATTTTTCTTTGAAAAACAAATCAGCTAATATGGACGTTTTGGTCGCACTCGGCACATCGGCCGCTTACTTTTACAGTGTCTATTTAGTTCTTGCCAATTGGAATATGAGCCATAATATGGGGTTATACTTCGAAACGAGTGCGGTCTTAATCACGCTGATTATTTTAGGAAAAGTATTTGAAGCAAGAGCCAAGGGTCGTTCTTCAGATGCAATAAAAAAACTGATGAAGCTTCAGCCTCAACATGCATTGGTCGAGCGCGGAGACAAATTCGTCAGCTTGCCCATCTTAGAAGTTAAAACAGGCGATATTCTATTGATTAAACCAGGAGCATCGATTCCTGTCGATGCTGCTGTTCTTTCGGGCAATTCGGCCGTTGATGAATCCATGCTAACGGGTGAAAGTTTGCCGGTTGATAAAGAAACAGGCGACGCTGTGTTTGCGGCGACCGTCAATTCTAACGGCTCACTTCGCGTGCAGGCTGACAAGATTGGTAAAGATACCGTCTTATCGAATATTATTCGTGTCGTCGAACAAGCACAAGGATCTAAGGCGCCGATTCAGCGACTCGCTGACCAAATTTCCAGTATTTTTGTTCCTGTTGTCGTAGGAATCGCAGTCATTACGTTTATCATCTGGTATTTCCTAGTGTCACCAGGAAATTTTCCAGCTGCTCTCGAAAGTACCATTGCAGTACTCGTTATTGCCTGCCCTTGCGCACTTGGTCTGGCTACACCGACTTCCATTATGGCAGGGTCTGGACGTGCTGCTGAACAAGGTGTTCTTTTTAAAACAGCTGAGTCGCTAGAAAACACCAAACATATCGATACGATTGTCTTGGATAAAACAGGAACGATCACCAATGGGCGTCCTGTTGTAACAGACTTTATTCCAGTAGCTAATTTTGACTTAACGGATTTGAAAAATTTGGCGGCTAGCGCAGAAAGTCAATCTGAACACCCTGTGGCGCAAGCCATCTCTGATTTTGGTGACGCTAACCTAAACGTTAGTTCGTTTAAAGCGATACCAGGACACGGCATCCGCGCAATAGTAGCAAATCGCCAAGTCGTAATGGGCAATCGACGCTTGATGGAAGGAATCGCAATTGACGAATCTCAAGCAGAAATCTTTGAACGAGACGGCAAAACCGTTATGTTCATCGCAGTCGATGGCCAGTATGTTGGACTTGTTGCAGTAGCTGACACGGTTAAAGAAAATGCCAAACAGGCAATTCAGGAAATGCGCGGTATGGGTCTACATGTCGTCATGCTAACCGGAGATCAAGAACAAACAGCAATGGCGATTGCTAAACAAGTCGGCATTGATGAAGTATTTGCAGGCGTTTTACCTGCCGAAAAAGCAGATGTTATTTTAAAACTTCAAGAACAAGGCCGACGCGTTGCGATGGCTGGAGATGGATTGAACGATGCACCTGCTTTAGCTACTGCTGATGTTGGTATGGCAATGGGCACTGGAACAGCGATTGCGATGGAAGCTGCCGACATCACATTAATGCAAGGTGATTTGCTGAGAGTGGTCGACGCGATTCGAATGAGTCGCTTAACTGTCCGCAATATTAAACAGAATCTGTTTTGGGCACTCGCTTATAACACAATCGGCATTCCAATTGCAGCAGCTGGCTTCTTAGCTCCTTGGCTTGCTGGTGCAGCGATGGCTTTCAGTTCCGTATCAGTTGTGATGAATGCGTTGCGACTTCAACGTGTAAAACTAAATAAATAATTATTCATTTTTGAGAGAGTCATTTCTGGCTCTCTTTTTTTCGATCATTGTTCTATAGAAGAAACCAGGGTAAAATAAGGACACATTCTTTTCAGAAAGCGGGAATTTCTTATTATGAAAAAAACCATCTTACTATTGATGTCCGTTCAGTTTTTTGTTTACTTAGGTTTCGGCATTATTATCCCAATTTTACCCGAAGTAATCGTTCAACAAGGTTATTCAGAAATCCATGTCGGTGGACTCATCACAATCTATGCCCTATCTTCTTTTTTCACTGCACCACTATGGGGAAGACTTTCTGATCGAACCGGGCGCAAGAAACTGATCCTTGTCGGTTTAGCCGGCTTTAGCTTGAGTTTTTTCTTATTTTCACTATTTCTAGATCATTTAATGTTATTGTACTTTTCACGTATTGTCGGTGGTCTATTCTCTGGTGCACTTTATACGGCTGTCACAGGCTATGTAGCAGATATCACCACAAATGAAGATCGCAATAAATACATGGGCTTTCTTGGCATGTCGATCGGTCTTGGGTTTATTTTTGGACCTGCAATCGGAGGCTTGCTCGGTTCTGTGTCTCTTTCGTTACCGTTCACGGTTTCTGCAGTACTGGTTCTGCTATTGATGGGCTATGCAAGCCTCGTCTTAAAAGAGCCTGTTCGTAAAGGTGAAGCAACAAAACGCGCACTTTTGCCAAAAGGCTCTAGCACACTCTGGCAATTCCGTATCCGCTATTTATTTTTAATGTCCTTTATGGTTACCATTTTACTAGCGGGGTTAGAATCAACTTTTCAATTGTTTCAAATTGACCAAATTAGCATTACTCCACTTCAGCTTGGTTATTTGTTCATCGCTAGCGGACTGGTTGATGCCGCGATTCAAGGTGGCGTCGTCCGCCGCATAAAAGATGGTGCTGAAACAAAATGGATCATTGGTGCACAAGTCGTTACAGCTCTCGGCTTGGTTCTTCTCCCCTTTACCAACAATTTGATTTTCGCAGGTGTTGCACTAAGTATCTTTACTGCTGGGAATGCCCTTTCTCGTACTGCATTGGTATCACTGACATCAAAAGAATCAGGGGGTAAGTACGGTACAGCTGCTGGATTGACTTATTCAATGGACAACCTAGGTCGCATTATTGGTCCTTTGGCATTTACGTGGCTGCTCACCATGCAAGCAGGGGGAATTTATTATTTATCTGCAGCGTTGGCACTAGCTAGCATCTTGCTCATCCTACTGTTTAAAGCTTCTACTAAATCTTTAGCCACAACAAACAAAGCCAATGCTTCTGCGTAATTGGCGTTTCTACTTAGCATAAGCATCGCTGCTAGCGGTGCTTTTTTCGTAGTCGAATTTCTTCTAGCTACACAAACAAAATGATTAGCCACATTAAATGAAGTAGGAGAACGCCTGAATAAAGCAAGTTTGCGAAAAAAAGTGTATAACGCCATGTGCGGGATTGAATCTCGATGAATGGTGTAAAGAGAAAGCTGAAGAGACAACAAGACAATAAGATTTTGATGCCGAGGAGAGCTAAGGGAGATAATGACACTAACAATGGATTGGCTTCGTTTATAACACCAAATGAGAGACCTATATAGGTCAACATCCCATCAAAAAAATTCAAAATGACTAAGCACCAGACATATTTTTTTAACGGGTTACTTTGCTGATCAGAGCTCATGCTTTACACCCCATTTACTAGAAATACATGACCTTAGTAATGGGTTACCCTTATTTTTTAATTTTCAGACAATAAAAACAGGTATTTGTTCATATATTTTTTATACACTTAGGAATAACCGGTCGATTCTATTAAAACCAAGAAAGTTACTATGCATGCCCCATGTCATTGATTTACCAAGAACTTGGCGACAACAAACTCGCAAAAAAAGCCCATCACTCTTCATGATAGGCTTTTTCTTTTGTATGATAGCGCTGATAGACGTCGTGAAACTCGAGAAAATGCTGCCAATCCTTTTCGAACTCGGGTTGGATGCAAGAAACTTGGAACAACTGACGCACTTTCAAATAATTGCTGGCACAATGTAACTCAAATCCTGAAAGATGAGCATCTTCGACTAAAAATCGAGTCTCTTCTATTATTTTAAATGTGCGAGACGTCGGGTAGCCAGTAGCCAAGTTTGGCCAGTCTTTCGTATCTTCTTTCATTTGTATAAACCGTTGTTTTAAGCGTTCATAACGCGCAGGATACGCTTTTAATGCGCGATGCATGCTTTCTAATAAACTTGCAGAAAACGTAAACGGTACATCTGTTGCATAAAGCCCCAAATCCAAATAACTTGGCAAGTTGTCGTCTGGATCAATTTTGTGGCTACTAAAAACGATAGCGACTCCACTTAATGTTCCAAGTGCTTTGCCACTCGTTGCTGTCGCAAGCCACACATTTTCCAATGACAACGGTACGGCACCAAAACTGCTAATGCAATCTAAACACAATTTCACATTTCGCTGTTTACATGTATCAGCGAGTATACGAAAATCATTTAATTGACCGGTAGACGTTTCGCCATGAGCCATCAAAACCCAACTGACATTCTCTTGCTCCAGCTGACGCGCTATTTTTTCCATTTGAAAAGCTTGACCCCACGCTTCTTCAATTACTTCAAATTCCATGCTTAATCGCTGTGCTTGTTGAACTAACCGTTTGCCAAATTCACCATTTACTAAAATCAGCCCTTTGGAGTTTAGCCGCTTGATTTGCCCAAGCATTGCTTCGTTTGCTAAAGTACCACTCCCTGAAAGCAGATGTGGAGTCATTTCCGTCATTTCTTCGAGCATGCGGTCTACTTCTTGTCGAACTTCACGGAAAGCCGCGGACCTGTGAGAAATAGGTGGTTCTTGAAAAGGAGTAGCGAGTTCCGCAGTTAACGCCACAGGACCAGGTAAAAATAAGCGGCGCTTTGCTTGTAACCTCGCTGCGACAGAATCATTGTACTGATGACGTGTCGTGACCATTGGAACAAAGACAGCTGCGCCTGTCCCCATTGGTTCCGCAAATGCTCGAAAGCCCAGCTGTCCATACAGTTTCATCTGACGGACTGTTCCGGAAATCACTGCCGAGTCAAACCCTTGCTCGAGACAATAATCGGACAGGGCGCGTGCTAAAAGGAAAAAAACACGCCCATTACGATGTTCTTTTCGAACGGCCAGCAAACGGATTTCACAAACCTTACCGGCATCTGGTAGGAACTCTTCAATAGATCCAATTTTGAGATCCAACGAAAAAGGACGTTCAGAACGTAGCGCAATCATTCCAACTACCTCCACTCCTGACAACACAATCAAGTAGGTATTCTGTTTATGAAATAGATCCGTGCGCGTCCCACTGTCATTTGCTTGGTGTTGAGGAATTTCTTCCACAAAGGTTTCGTAGTTTAAACGCGCAATGTCCTTAAATTCCGCCTCGGTTCGAGCAACTTTGCACCAATACATGATCTTCCGCCTCCCTTCAGCTTCTAAATGCATCTTCTACTTGGTAAAGACTTAAATCGATATCAACAAGTTCCCCAAGTGCGAGTTTTGCTAGTTGCCCTCCCAAATAAGGACCTGCAGTCAGACCTGAAGCGCCAAGTCCGTTTGCCACATAGAAGTTTTCGTAGCCCGGAACTTGACCAATAAACGGCAATGCACTTGTGGTAGCTGGACGAAATCCGGTAGCAGCACCCGCCATTTCCGTTTGCCCAAGCCCAGGTGCTGCTTCTAATGTTTTATCTAGAATGTGATGAATACCGCCCGCCGTTAATTTGTCATCAAAGCCCACTCCGTTTTCATGGGTAGCTCCAGCGACAATTCTACCGTTCGCAAAAGGCACAATGTATTGACCATAAGGAACCATAGCAACTGGCCAATCGCCTGTACTCTGTTCATCTGCTTGCAACTGAAGAATTTGCGCTTTTTGTGGCACAATATCTAAATCTAATTCCAAGGGTTTGAACAAATCTGCAGCCCATGCGCCTCCTGTCGAGATGACTCGGTCTGCATAGATTTTTTGTCCTTCTACTAGAACGCCAACCACTTGTGAGTTTTCTACAAACAATTCAGCATCGCCGGTTAAACGCTCTGCTCCAAGTTTTACAGCCGAAGAAATCAAAGCGTCTCGAATGGCTTTTCCATCCACTCGAGCCGCTCCGCTGACCCAAAGCGCTCCATATTCCTCTGTCGCATACGGAAAAAGGGCTATTGTTTCTTTTGATGACAGTCTCTTGATGTCTCCCATTTCAGGTGCATCCACTCTTCGTTCATATGCTTTTTGCTCCATCTTATCTAGTTTGCTCTCTTCATGGATGCTAACGATGCCGACTTGTTTGTAACCCGTATCGGTTTCACCTAAAGCTTCAAGCTCACGAATCAATTCAGGATAATACTTGGCACCGCTTTTCGCTAGTCCGTACCATGCTTTGTTTCTCCGCTGCGAAATCCATGGACAAACGATACCCGCTGCCGCTCCCGTTGCTTGTCCTTTATCGCCTCTATCTATTAAAGTGACTGACGCTCCAGCTTTGGCTGCATGGTAGGCCGTAGAGGCTCCTAAAATTCCTGAACCAATAATAAGTAATGATTTCATATAAACACCCAGTTTCCAAAAGTCTTGTGTCTTCATTCTAATCCAGTCAGCCAAGAGACTCAAATCCATCTCATAGATTTAGCCTGATACGGATTCAAATTTAGAATTTCGGGTAAAGCTATTAGTAGTAATGTCAGCAGAAGTTTACCAGAGGAGGAACTATTCTTATGGAAAGAAGTCGATCAACTGAAAATCTATTGCCCATAACTTCTATTCAGAGCGGGTCTGGAGTCGAGATAGCTCCCGATGTATACTGCTATACGGTTCAAGTAGCGAATGTCTTCTTTATCGGCAATCCCACTACTAGTAACGAGTGGGTATTAATTGATGCAGGCATGCCACATGCTGCGAATAAAATCCTCGAGGCCGCAGAAAAACGCTTTGGACCTGAGCATCAGCTCAAAGCCATCATTCTAACACATGGTCATTTTGATCATGTGGGTAGTCTCATTGATATTTTAGAACAATACAAAGTGCCGGTTTATGCGCACCCCCTTGAATTCTCTTACTTAAAAGGCATCACTGATTATCCAAAGCCTGATACGACAGTCGAAGGCGGACTGTTGGCAAAAATGTCAGGCATTTTCCCAGTCAAAGCAATTGACATTTCTGCGCATCTTCATGAACTACCGTCAGATGGCAGCGTCCCAACAATGCCGGGGTGGCAATCGATTCATACACCAGGACATTCAGCGGGTCATGTCTCACTGTTCCGCGAACAAGATCGTCTTCTCATTGCGGGCGATGCTTTTGTTACGGTGAAACAAGATTCATTGTATAAAGTTCTGCGACAGAAAAAAGAAATACATGGTCCACCTGTTTATTTCACAACAGATTGGCGTGCCGCTTGGGAGTCTGTCTGTAAACTGGCTGACCTTAAGCCTTCAATCGCTGCAACAGGTCACGGCAAACCAATGACTGGTGCAGCTCTCGCTAAAGGATTGGTTGATTTGGCAGAGAATTTTCAAAAAACCGCGGTGCCTGCTCACGGTAAATACGTCCACACAAAATAACTACCATTTATCAGCAGAAACAGCTTTCTCGTTCCTGCTGATTCCCAAAAAGAATGACAATTCAAAATACAATGTTTAGAATTTTGTAGTGTGGGTAAATAACTATGATAACCTATTTTACTAAACGACCAATAACACGAAAAGGAGTTGAGTTTTTATGAGTAAGAAAGCATTATTTATTTCGGATCATGGCGATCCATTAGCTGAACTCGGTGGCAAACAAGCGGGTGGCCAAAATAATTACGTAAAGCAATTAGCACTCGCATTAGAAAACAAAGGATGGCAAGTAGACGTCGCAACTCATTGGTGCGATTCTTCAGCACCTCAAATAGAAACGTTTGGGGCAGCATGTCGAGTAATCAGACTGGAATCTGGACATAAAGGATTCGTGTCAAAAGATGAGATGTACACAATGCTTCCTGCCTTTTATGAAGAGCTAAAAAGCACAGTAAATCTGGAATCCTATGATATTGTCCATACTCATTATTGGTTATCTGGTTTAATCGGTAAAAAATTGAAGAAAGACTTTGGATTGCCTTATGTACACACCGCTCACTCACTCGCATGGGCAAAAGAAAAAGCAACAGGAGTTCATGATCAGCGCCGGATAAATGCAGAAGGAGCTATTTTAAAAAATGCAGACTATGTACTTGCTACTACTAATAACGAAAAACAATTGATCCAAACTTTTGTCAACTCTCCTTCTCCCATCAAAGTTATCCCCATCGGTGTAGACCAAGCATTTAAAGTACGTGGAAACCGATCACATTTACGTAAAAAATTCGGTTACCACAACCCTCTCTTTGTTTTTGCCGGAAGACTGGAAGTAACTAAAGGAATTTTTACGCTGCTAAAAGCTTTTCAATTACTAGTAGAAAAAACGGGTCCTACCGATACACCTTATTTGATTATTGCTGGTGGAGATGCTGAATCTATCGATTTGGAAACAAATTTACCTAAAGACAAAAAACTGCGTGAAGCCGTTCGCGGGATTGAACATCGCATCGAGTTCTTAGGTTCGCAGTCTCAAGAAGAGCTGGCATTATTATTTAACTCAGCTACAGCTACAATTGTACCAAGCTTTTATGAATCATTCGGAATGGTCGCCGCAGAAGCCCAGGCCTGTGGCAGTCCCGTTATTGCTTCAGATATTGGCGGATTGAAAAACGTTGTTCAAGACGGTATTACCGGTCTGTTAGTCGAAACAAAAAATGAAATTGACTTGGCGATTGCGATGGAGGTCTTGTCAGCAAACGCATTATTAACTGAACGATTAAGTCGTCAAGCCGTGCAAATTGCGCGCAAAGATTTTGACTGGGACTCTATTTCCAAACGCATAAATACATTGTACGAGGTGATTATCGATGAACAGAGCAACGCATTTGTTGGCAACAGATTTAGACGGAACGCTCGTCGGTGATCGCAATAGTTTAAAAAAATTGTTGGATTTTTATAATGCCCAAACTTATACAGTTTCGTTAATCTATATTACCGGGCGTCATTACCAATCTGCCCTATCTCTCATGTCAGAACAAAATTTACCGGTTCCCCACGTGCTTATTACAGACGTGGGAACCGGCATTTACATAGGCGATTCATTAAAGCCAGACCTTGAATGGTCTGCATTCTTGGAAAAGTCTTGGATGCCCCAACAAATAGATGCGATTGCAAGAGTGATTCCAGGTTTGGTTTCGCAAAATTTGCCAATTACTACACGCTGTTCTTACTTCGCTTCAGATTTAGCCATTGTAGAAGCTTTTCGTTCACAACTAAATAAAGCCGGCATTCCTCACAAGCTCATTTACAGTGGCGGTCGTGATGTCGATATACTTCCAGCTGGTAGCGGCAAAGGACAGGCTCTTCAATACATTTTGGATAAGTACAAGCTAAATACAGCTAAAGTGTTGGTTGCCGGCGATTCTGGAAATGATGTGGAGATGCTGACGCTGGGTTTTCCTTCAGTCATTGTTGGCAATGCACAGCCTGAACTACTCAAACAAACTGAGCACCCGTCTATTTACCGGGCCAAACAAGAATTTGCAGGCGGCATTCATGAAGCTTGGCGCTATTTTTATACAGATTGACCTTTTCCCTTTGAGCAGAAATTTGTTTGAAGGGGTTTTTTCTTCGAAATTTAAGGTTCTAGGGTAAAGGTTTGTTTTTTTATCTATATGGTTTATATTTAGTAGGAGATCATTTTGTAATCAGAAGGTTTGCCATATTTAAAGTCTGTGAATGTCAAACCACACAACAGGAGGAAATTGAGATGAGCAAAGTTTCGAATTTACAAAAAGAGTCCTTGGCTATGCTAAAAGAAACAAGCCGGACCTTTTTCATCCCAATCAGCTTTTTAGAACCTACGTTGAAGAAAACTGTTGGCTCAGCCTACCTTTGTATGCGCGCGATTGATGAAATTGAGGATCATCCCGAACTAGAAGATCAGATTAAAATTCAGTTACTGAGCACCATTCAACAAATGCTGGAAACAGATTTTAATGAGTCCCAATACTTGGAGCTTGTTGCTCCCTATGAAAATTTTCTTCCTCCCGTTACTATGCGTTTAGCTGACTGGATTAGTGTTTGTCCTGAGGAGATACGAGGGAAAGTAATGGAATCTACAGCCATTATGGCTGGTGGCATGTCCAAATGGGTAGAAAAAGATTGGGTCATTAAAACAAAAGAAGATTTAGATGAGTATACGTACTATGTGGCTGGACTCGTTGGCACAATGCTTTCAGACATCTGGTACTGGCATGATGGAACAATAACAGACCCAGATCACGCTATCGCTTTTGGCCGAGGATTACAGGCCGTCAACATGTTGCGAAATTACGATGAAGATTTCGAACGAGGTGTGACGTTTGTGCCGGAAGGTTGGACACGTGAAGACATGTTCAATTACGCCAAAAATAACTTGGCTAAAGCTGACCAGTATGTCAAACCCATAAAAAACAAGCGAATTCTCATGTTCTGCAAAGTTCCGTTAGCTTTAGCACATAGTACGCTAAAAGCGTTGAAGTCCGGAAAAGAAAAGATGAGCCGGATGGAAGTCGAAGGCATTGTAGAACAGTTAAAACAAGAAGAACATTTAAGCTAGCCTGCTCCAGCCTGCTGTTCCTAAAGAGGCTGGATTTTTTGAATCCGCGGCTATGGAAAAGCCTGTTTTTCTTTTAATTGCGTATTTTTAGACACAGGGATTAAAAAATTGTTGCATTTACTTGTGCAAGTTTTTAAAGTTAGGAGAATTCCAATGACAGTAACCATTATTAGTGTTCTCACGGCAGCCATTTTTGTATTAAACATTATGCTTGCAGCAGCGCTCGTATTTCTTGAACGACGAGATGCCTCTTCTACATGGGCTTGGCTACTGGTCTTATTTTTTATTCCGATTTTTGGTTTCTTCATTTATTTGTTTTTGGGCAGACGCTTGAGAAAAAAGACACTTTTCAAGTGGGAAGGCAACAAACGAATCGGTATCGAAAGCCTAATTGCTCATCAAATGAACGAATTGCACGATCACGAGTTTGAATTTAAAGATCCCAACACAAAAAAGTATTCCGATTTAATTTACTTACATTTAAGAAATAATGGTGCTTTGCTGACTCAAGACAACAGTGTTCAAATTTTTAATGATGGTCGTGAAAAATTTGATTCACTACTCAAGGACATCGCAACTGCCAAAAATCATATTCATATCCAATACTACATTTTCAGATTAGATGAACTAGGCACTCGGATTGTCGATGCTTTAACTGCTAAAGCAAAAGAAGGCGTGAAAGTGCGTTTACTTTATGACGATATGGGTTCACGTAGTTTAAGAAAACGGCATTTCAAAGAATTATTAGCAGCTGGAGGAGAAGTCGAAACTTTCTTCCCTTCAATTTTACCTATCATCAATCCGCGGTTAAATTATCGCAATCACCGAAAAATTGTCGTAATCGATGGCCAAGTTGGATATCTCGGTGGCTTTAACGTGGGCGATGAGTACATTGGATTAAGCCGAAAATTTGGGTACTGGCGTGACACTCATTTGCGTATTGAAGGCAGTGCCCTGCACCCTTTGCAAACACGCTTTATCCGTGATTGGAATCAGGCATCTGTACATCATGACATTGCATACGATGAATTTTTCTTTCCTGTTAAACCAGCGCAAGGAAATACGTCTATGCAAATCGTTTCTAGTGGTCCTGACGAAGATTGGGAACAGATAAAAGACGGGTACGTAAAGTTAATCAACTTGGCTAAAGATTATGTTTACGTACAAACACCTTATTTTATACCCGATGCTACTTTCTACGATGCGATTCGCATCGCAGCTTTATCAGGTATCGATGTCCGCATTATGATTCCAAATAAACCAGATCATCCATTTGTTTACTGGGCAACTTACTCTTATGTTGGACAAATGCTAAGAGCTGGCGCACGTGTTTTCACTTACGATAATGGCTTTTTGCATACAAAAATGATTGTCACAGACAATAAGGCGTCTACTGTTGGCACCGCCAATATTGATGTCCGAAGCTTTAAATTGAATTTTGAAGTAAATGCTTTTATTTACGACGAAAAGATATCGACTGACCTTGCGGAACTCTTCCATCGTGATATGAAGCTCTCGACTGAATTGACTTATGAAATGTATTTGGATCGTACACGAATGATTAAAACCAAAGAATCGATTGCCCGCCTGTTAGCACCTATTTTGTGATAAAAGTGATTCTTTTTATAACTTTTACGAATCTAAATTGGCTCATAAAAAAACGTCTCCGAAAAAAGGAGACGTTTTTTACTTTCTTAAATTCCTAAATATTCTTCTAATGTAATGTCTTGTTGATAGATTTCAGTCGCAATGTCTTTACCCACATATCGGAAATGCCAAGATTCATGCATATAGCCCGTGATGTGTTCGCTGCCTTCTGGATAGCGCAGAATAAATCCATACTGATGTGCGTTACTCGCTAGCCACTTGCCGCCTTCCGTATCACCAAACGATGCCGAAGCCCAGTGCTGTTCTTTTCCAGCTTCTCCAATATCAAACGTCAGACCTGTTTGATGCTCCGAATAGCCGGGACGTGCACTGTATCGATCTGCTGCTTGTTGACCATCCTTCGCTACATAGCTATCGTACAATTGCTTTTGTCGCGCAAAATCACGATATGTACTAAATCCGTGCAGATTGAGACCCGCTTCAGCCGCTGCTGCTTTCATTGTCTCAAAAGCCGATCGTGCTTCTGGTACTTCTCCAGGTGCATAAGTTTCGGGTAACGGATGCTGCTTGTTTGCCAATAGCACACCGTTAATAATGGTTGGCGCTTTCGGTAATTCAATGTCTTCTGGATAAACCGTAGCATCTGGCGCTTCTTCAGGTTTTTCAGGTTCAGTTGGTTTTGCAACTTCATCTTTCGGTGTTTCTACAGCAGACTCTTCCGTCGACACAGCGTCTGTCAATGCTTTCATGCTTTGCTCGACATCTAAGTCGTGCATATATAACCATACTGCCGCTAATGCAGCCATAATTGCTGACACACCAATCACCACCCATTTGATAGAGAACTTTTTATTTTTTTGATTTACGCGATTGATAAATTTCATACTAAGCCTTCCTTCTGTCGATTTCTATTTTATTCTATCATTCTTACTGACGAAATTCTTCGTTAACAAGTCGCTTTTTCTCTTTGTTTTTTAAAAATAACGATTTACTTCCAGAAGATGTGACAATGTCTTCTGAAAACTTTACTTTACTTGAGTTTCAAATGGATTTATTAGACAAAAAAAGACCTCATTAATATCAACAAAAAGACCCCCTTAAGTTTTTATCTCTTTTCGAATAACTATTTATAAACACTTAAGGAGCTGGAAGCATTGGATCAACTATCAGAACATGATATCCAGGCATTGATGAATCAATTAGATACACTACTTGAAGAACGCATGAAAGAAAAATATGATTATACAAAAAAAGCACAATCTCGTTAGTGAGATTGTGCTTTTTTTATAATAAGATCGTCCCTAGAACGACAAAGAACAATAGGCCGAACACGACGGACATGCCAAGCATCCATTTAGCTTCCCGGTGCATTCCTTGCGCTTTCATATGACGATAGCGAAAGCTGTTTGTTAGAACGAAGAGCAAAGTCATGAACAGCACAGCTACTTCTAAATAGCCGAACAGGAGAAAAGTCAATGCCGTGACACTCAAAAGTCCAATTGCTATTCCTTGTACAAGTTTCATATTCATATAAGTATCTCCCAAAAAAGAAAGCCGACAATAGTTGCCGGCTCTCTTTATTATTATTTTTTCTCTTCTACTGCTTCCAGTGCTTTTTCTGGATGATTCGAGTAGAACTTACGACCAATAAAGGTTTGGATAATCAGGAGAATCCCGCCGACTGTCCAGTATACCGGTAAAGCTGCCATCGATGTGAATGAAATGAACATAATCATAATTGGAGAAATGTAGACGAACAATTTCATTTGTTTTTGTTGTTGTTCAGGCATAGTCCATAAAGATACTTTTGCCTGGAAGAAATAGACCGCTCCGGCAATCAAAGTCATAATAACGTCCGGCGAACCTAGACTAAACCATAAGAATTCGTGGGCTTGAACATCCGGCGAATGCAGAATAGCAAAGTACAGACCCATGATGATTGGCATTTGGATAACGACAGGCAAGCATCCCATGTTTAACGGGTTTACTTCGTGTTTTTTGTAAAGCCCCATCATTTCCTGTTGCAATTTCATCTGTTCTTCCTTGTCTTTCGTTTCTTTCAAGCGCTTTTGAATGTCTTCCATTTCAGGACGCATAGCATCCATTTTCACTTTCATTCCCTGCTGGCGTTTGTATGTCCGCAGCATAAACGGCATTAATACTAAACGAATGATAACCGTAATCACAACAATTGCCAACCCGTAACTTCCACCAAACAAGTCACCCAAATAATTCAACGACACGTCAAACGGTTTAACAAAAACCGTATAAAACATACCTTCTTTGTTTTCTACCGCCGAACATCCACTCAATAAAACAACAGCGAACGCCATCATCATTAATAATGTAATTTTCTTTTTCAAATTAGTCACCTTCACCTTTTTTAACTACCTTGAAGTATAACGATAAGCACAACAAAATTCAATCCATGAACAGAACACGCGTGTAATTTTTAATTTTTGTGACAAAATTACGGCATTCTATTTGCTAAATTCATTTTAATGGCAAGAAAAAAAGGAGAATTTCTTCTCCTTACTTGGCATTTGGCAATGTATAGCGGAAATATGGAATGTGCTGGCTATCACGAAATTGCTTTGGTGTAACTTCCGTGTACTTCTTAAAAATTCGCGTGAAGTAACTTTGATTGCAAAAATGAAACTGCTTAGAAATTTCTGAAATGCCTTTATCGGAGTGACGAAGATAGTATTGAGACTCTTCTACACGACGAACGTTCAAATATTCAACTAATGTAATACCCGCATGTTCTCTAAATATACGTGACAAATGGCTTGTTGAAATACTAAAGTGTTTGGCAATGTCTTCAACCGATAAATCGCGTTCTACTTCATCATTAATGTAAATAACAACTTTGTTGACTGTTTGATGGCCAAAAGAAGGCTGTTTGCGCTCAGAGATAATGGATACAAAAAACTCAATTAACTCATCAGCTACGAACATGAACTCTGAATCATTCATATGTTTGTCGACCAATTCCACACAAGCAGAGTTAAATGCAAATGCTTTTTTAGGCGGCACACGCATTTCATACAGTTTTCGTGCCATAACAGAAGACAGGATAATGTAATAATTACGGATCGATCGGATAATATCTTTTTCGGAACGAAGTGAAAGCATGTCAATTAATTCTCTTAATGTTTCTTTAGCACGCTCTTTTTCAAGGTGGTGAATTTCATACATTAGCTGTGTTTCAATCTCAAAAAATTTATCCAATCCATCAATTTGGTTTAAACTTTCTGTTTCATTCATAAAGATCTTTGAAATAGTTTCTTGAATGGATGGTGCTGTGATAATATTCATCGTTTCCCCGTCTTTCTTTGTACAAGTTTTTGCGGCATTATCTCAACTATATACTGAAATAAACTAAAATAATAGAGTGAAGCTGCTATTTTTGTATTTTTTTTATGTAATTTGCTCTATATGTGAATTCTTTCTCTTATGCCTTCAGTAATGCTTTAATACAATTTTTATACTATATAAGACGATTTTACTCTTAATAAGTTTCATTTTTACTCACAAAACTTAATTTTAACAGGAATCCAGAGTAATCTATAGAAATCAGACTTACTGTAAATTCCTGTGTGGTCGTCATATCTGTTGTGCCATTACATTTTAACTAGCAGAATACAAATTCCGCTGTTATTCATCCTCGTTTGGTGGAATTAACGCACGGATATGGCGCGGTAATACTTCAATGATAAATGGAGTTGCGCAGCCTTCATCTCCATCAATATTACTAGATAACGGTTCATTTGTTTTAATCGATACTTTTGTTGTATGAATGACTTCTACTGCTGGATCTTCTTCTAACTTTCCTCTAAGTACTGAAGTTGCAATGCGGACAAAAGCTGGCAAAGCAGCATTTTTCACAATATATAGATGCAGTAGACCATCATCTGTTAAGGCGTCAGGCGCTAGTTTTTCAAATCCACCTACTGAATTCGTTAAAGCGACGAGCACTAATTTCGCTTCTCCAGACCATAGCCCATTATCATGTTCAACTTCGAAATAGGTTTCTGAGTCAGCCGCAATGGCCTTTACCCCTTCAATAAAATAGGCCAACGCCCCCAATTTGGTTTTTTTTGCTGGATCGATATCATAAGTGGACTCGGCAATGGCACCAATTGCCAGTATATTCATAAAGAACTGTTCTCCGACTTTAGCAATATCTACACGCTTTTCGTAACCCGTTTTAAGCGCTTCAATAGCGGACGGTGGGTCCAAGGAAATTCCCAAAGCTCGCGCAAAATCGTTGACCGTACCAAGTGGAATCAGCGAAAAAAGTGGCTCATGAGACTGTTCAGCTATTCCTGATACCGCCTCGTTAATCGTACCATCTCCGCCCATCGCCACGATGAAATCGTATTCTTTCTCACAGGCTTCTGCTGCAAAATGGGTAGCATCTTTTGCTTTTTTAGTTTCTCTTGTATCTACTTCGTATCCCATTGAGACGAGTGTCTTTTCAACTTGGTCGCGGTATTCAGAAGCTTGTTCTTTTCCGGAAGATGGATTTAATATAAACATTGCTTTTTTCATCATCAGACCTCCAATGGTATAATACACTTATAGTTGTCATGTGCCTTATGTCTGGGCAGACAAATTCTGAAAACTGTAATTGTTAAGGAAAGTAGGAACCGTCTTGCGTATTTTCATTTATGTGATTATCTTTTTTTCTTTCTTCGACTTGTTCGCCCAGCTACCTATCATGAGTACGTATGCGGTATCTCTAGGCGCTAGTCCTTTTATCGCCGGATTAGCAGTTGGTATGTATTCGTTATCGAATACGTTCGGAAATATTATTTCGGGCATTTTTTCCGATCGAAAAGGCCCATTTGCAATTTTAGTCGTTGGACTCTTGTCGACAAGTACCACATTATTCACCTACTCCTTAATTGGCGGGCCCTATAGTTTACTCGCCGTGCGATTTCTGCACGGCTTAGCAGCTGGACTTGTAGTTCCCGCGGCCTTCACGTACTTAGCCAATCGAACAGAAACAGCTAAGCGTGGAAAAGGAGCAGCCATATCAGGCGCCTTTATCGGTTTAGCTGCGATTGTCGGGCCAGCTTACGGCGCTGTCTATACAAGTCGAAACAATGTTCCTGAAACGATGCTTCTAACCGGAACGATGATTTTCCTTGTTGGCGTAGCGGCCTTTTTAGCCTTGCGTCGAACCGCCGTAACAAAACACAAAACTATCAAAAACTCTGCGTCTTTGATAGATATTCTAAAAAATATCGGATTGATTCGTTCTTTTTCAGGTGCCTTTTTCCTGATGTTCTCACAAGGTGTGCTGGCTTATATGTTGCCACTTAAAGTTGATAGCCTTGGATTCGATTCTCAACTTAGCGGCTTGTTGTTGAGCACCTTCGGAATTTCTGCAATCTTAGTATTTCTGCTCCCAACCAACCGAATTTTTGACATCGTTAAACCCATTTATACGTTAATCGCTGGATTTACCATCATGGGAGTTTCATTATTCTTTGTAAGTTTGGTGTCAACCGAACTGTTGCTTTATGTGGGTATGTGTTTTTATGGACTTGGATTTGCTTTGCTGTTTCCGTCCATCAATTCCATTTTAATCGATTCGACCAGCACTTCGTCTCGTGGAAGATCCTATGGTTACTTTTACGCCTTTTTCTCCGCTGGTGTCGTTGTCGGTTCTGGTATTACAGGGGCTTTAGCCCTCAATCCCAATCAAGGATTTATTGTCAGTGGCTCTTTATTAGTTGCTTCTGCTTTACTTAATGTGCTGACTTTAAAGAAATAATCGGTAGTAAAAGGGGCTGTCCCAAAAAGTCATGAAACATGACTTTTGACGACAGCCCTTTTGTCTTTTTGTTGCAAGAACAGCTGGAGAAGATTAGGTATGTTTTCTCCACTAATTTTGGTTTCAGAAACGTACGTGAAAGCCTCTTATCTTTATAAATTATCTGTATTAATTTTGGTTTCTGGAGTAGCTGACTTCGTGTTTTCAGCCTTTTCGCTACCAGCGTCGTTTGATGACAACTTCACATCACTAGTTTCGTTGTCTTTCTTTTTTTGTTGTTGTTCGTTGTAGTACTGGATGCTTGCGGCTGCTCCACCTTCTGCAACCATTTTTTCTTCTCGATCTTCTGTAGTGTCTGAGACATTATCATCATTTGCAGTTGAATGATCGTTTTTGTTCAAATTTTGTGATTCCATGTAAGAATTCACCTTCACTTTCGTATCATTAAAAGCCTTAGTGGCTTTTTCACGATTTTCAGGATTTTTAAAATATGCATATGCTCCAGCAGCTAAACCTGCTAATAAGAGACCTCTTCCTCTTGCCATTTACAGCACTCCTTTATCCGTTTTTTTCATTACTTACTATTTACCCCGCTTTTCACAAAGCTAATCCTAAATTAGATGTCAAAAGTATTACAGTTAATTACGCGTCCACTTCATGTCAACGTGCGGAATTCCATCTTCATCATAGCTTTCTGAAGTAGGCTGGAATCCAAAAGATTGATAAAACTCTTGCAAGTATACTTGTCCTTGCAATTGAATTGCCTGCGCCTGCCATTGTTCCGAAATATAGTCGATGCTCTTCTCGATCAATTGTTTGGCTAACCCGCGTCCTCTTGCCTCTTTGTGAACGATAACTCGACCAATTGACGGAAACTCATACTTGAGACCAGCCGGAACTAATCGCGCATAGGCCAATATCGCGTCATTTTCACTGTAAAGTAAATGAATAGCTTGCTGGTCCAAACCATCTATTTCTGGATAAGGACAGTTTTGTTCAACTACAAATACATCAACTCGCAACTTTAGCACATCATATAATGTGCGTGCTGATAAATCATCAAACTGATAGATTTTAAAATCCATATCTTAATAGTCACCCCTTTACTTCTATTATTCCACATTAGTGGCTATTCACCTTTATTTTTGATATGATTGCAGAAAGAATTTCAGAGGTGATTACATGATTCGTACCGGTACATCTGCAGATATCTCATCTGTTCAAGAGATCGCCAAAGTGAGTTGGAATGATACGTATGCAGGAATCATTCCCTCTACTGTTCAAGAAAGTTTTCTCGATAAATCCTATTCTACTCCGATGATGGAGATGCGTTTAAAAAGAACCATTTTATTACTGGCAGAACACGAAGGGCAGCCTGTCGGTTTTGCCAACTTCACGAAAGTCGATGAGGATGGCGATGCTGAGCTAATCGCTATTTACATGAAACCAGAATTTCAACGTTCCGGTTACGGTAAGCAATTATTTGACAGTGGCTTAAGTCATCTTGCCAATGGCCATCAGTTATTTGTCTACGTTGAAAGTGAAAATACAAAGGGTCGCAACTTCTATGAAACGAACGGCTTTAAGTTTTTGGAGGAATTCGAAGAATTATTCGAAGGACATCCTTTGCAAACTGCCAAATACGTTTACTACTTAAAAACAGCCGCCTTGTAGAGGTGGCTGTTTTTATAAATTCAATAAAAAAGACGTTCAGGCGATTTCAGCCTGAACGTCTTTTTTATTTGTGGAACACTCCTATAGCGGACGGTAAGGGGTGTCATCATCATTACGTATTTTTGTATCGTCGTTACGTAATGAATCTTCTTTGCGGTGCAACTGATCTTCTTGGTATTTAAAATCATCACCACGTAAATTCTGATTTGACTCTATCCGAGGTTTTCGGACAAAACACATAATGGCAGCGATGTAAAACAGAATAGACGTTAATGACAACAATCCTGCAAACAATCCTGCAATAATAAAGAATACGCCAGCAATCGATGCTTTCCCTTTTTTACGAAGATTGATTAGCGCCACAATCGCCAAAATTGTACTTAGCGCCAATAATGCAATCGTTACCCATCCCACAACATTAAAACCTGAAGACATCATATCTAGCATTAACTGTACATCCTCTGGATTTGTTATTGTCGGATCTGCTAACATTTCCTCTTCCATGAATTGTCGCATCTCTGGCATAGTCGAATAACTGACCATCGCAAAACCGATTAAAGCCATTGCTAAAATGTTAAAAACAATTCCAATAATACCCAATACTTTTTCACCCGCTCGATTCACGGTGTTCTGAATCATGCGATTCACCTCTTTCTTTTGAGTTCTTAAGCTAGTATACGTAATAATTGCAGAGTTTAGTTGCTTACTTTATGCTTTTCCCTTAATTAAATTAATAAAACCTGTTTAAACAGCTCTCTTCTGGGTATTTTATTAATAACAAAGATTTGAAAGGGGTTCTAAAAAATGGAAAAAAATCTAATTTTTAGTCAAGCAGATTTTATGTACGGAGTTGGTGGAGCATCAATTTTGACAGCCATTGTTCTTTTTATAACCAGCATTTAAATGGAGGTAATGAATGGAAAACTACATAGCAGACTATTAACAAAAAGCAATCCACTCATTTGAAAGAGGATTGCTTTTTGTATGCCTTTTTTGTTGGTATAGCTAATAGAACAGGGTATAATTTTTTATATTTTCACATCGTCGTATTCTTTGTAACGATCAAAAGCAGTTACTGCATAAGAACAAACGGGCTCTACTTTAAAATTATTTTCGCGAGCAAAGTTCACCGCCTGGTCTAATAATTTTTTAGCCAGACCTTTGTTGCGCATTGATTCATCGACAAAAGTATGTTCAATCACCATCACGTCAGCTAACTTCGTCCACGCAATTTCTGCTTTCATAACGCCTTCTACTTCCAGACGGTAAGCAAATTCATCACTGCCTAATTCAACCAATTTAAAATCCATTTTTCAGTCTCCTCCTATTCACTAATTCCTCTTCAACAGATAAAAACACGTCAATTTCAATATGTTCTGTTACTAAAATATCGAAAGTTACGAACGTTTGTTTATATGTATTTCGCCAAGCACACCTTTATCTCCTGTTAAAAACACCTAAATAGCTTGCTCTTCTTTACAGAGTAGCTATTCTTTGATTTTTTTCACTTGCGTTAGAAACCCAAATTAACGGCATATACCCCGATTTATGAAATTGTTCTTATCTCGAATTCAAGATAACAAACTTATCCTATCATTCACTTTTATTTCCTGCAAACCATTTGATTCAACAAAAAAACAGACACATTCTCGAAAGGAGAGTATGCCTGCTTCAAATTAGTTTATCCAACCGCTAACTGTATCGGCTATTTTTTTAAAGAAAGATTTCACACTTTCCCAGAAGCCTTCGTCATTAACGATTGTCGTAAGCTTATCCTCAATCGTCTTACTCAAGTCTTCCAATTGCGTTGACCACTTTGAAAAGTCAATATCCAATTGACGAATGCGGTCCATCAAATCTACTAATAATTGACGGTCTTCCGGACTCAACTCAATTTGAAGTTTGCTCAATTGTTCTTCAACAATTTGTTCTACTTCTTCGCGAGATGCAGGATTTTTTTCAGCAATTTGTTTTTTGATTTCAGTTAATAACTCACTGACTTTAGCATCTTCTATCCCGCCATCTGCAAGTTCAGTTGCCACAGTTAACTCATCATTGGCGACGTCTGTCCGTTCTGGATCCAACTTTTCACCATTTACTTCATAGGCTTTGTAGATTCCGACAAGTGCCGAATGGCCAGTTACCGCTTTTGGTGCCGCAACTTCTACTGTAGCGTTTTCGATACCCGCTGTCAGCATAGCATTTCCATACATTTCAGAAGTCACTTGTGTGATGTTTTCTGGTGTCACGATGTTAATGACTAATCCTGCGCCTTCATCTTTACGAGTAATTTTAGCAGATGAATACATATTGGCACGGGAATCTCCGTCTTTAATGTACTTGATCAAATCTTCACCGGTCACTTCAATTTCTTCTACATCTACTTCTTCTGCGACATCTAGGCTGTCAGCTACAGATGCTTTTTCATCAGCTGATAAATTCCCTCCATAGACGACGATTGGCAGACCGAATTTCTCGTTAATGCCGACATTTGCCGAACTGTATGACGGCAATACGACAGACAGTGTAAACAGTAATGCTATGACAGTCATTATTTTTTTCATGTTAACTTGCCCCTTTCTTCAAATTAATACGAAATTAACTTGAAAAGGTTCCTTTACTTAGTTGACTTAGTCCATCCTTCTTCTTGGATGATCTGCCGATTTTTATACAATTTACCAATAGCACGCTTAAAAGCAGCTTTGCTCATGCCGAAAATTTCTTGAATTTCGTCTGGAGAAGACTTGTCGGTAAATGGCATTTGTCCGCCTGACTCTTCTAGATAACGCATAATTTGTTCAGAATCGTCCAGTAAGCGTTCTTGTTTGCGCGGCAATAAAGAACCATTCAATGTTCCATCATCTTTTACGCCAATAATACGAACTGTTTTTTCTTCTCCTAAACGCGGCTCTTCTTGACGTTCAGTTTCATGGATGAAAATTCGGTGCATATCAGGTACAGATAGCATAAACGTACCGACTGGCAATAATCGATAAGCACGTGCCTGTAAGTTTTGGTTGAAAACTGTTTCCGGAGCTGGTTGCATCAATTCTAGTACTTTTTCTTCGGTTGCTAGACGTCCGTACAAATCACCGTGACGATCTGTTCGAAGTGTCATAAAAATATGATCACCTTGTTTTGGCCACAACTCCAAAATTTGTGGAAGGTCCGCAGGCAACAAATACACTTCACGTGTCGTGCCAATATCCACTACTGCACCTTCACGCTGAGATACTTTTAATACTTTAGCCCAGCCATACTCACTTGGCAGAATATGCGGAATCATCGGAGTTGCTGAAACGCCACCTTGTCGATTGCGGTAAAGAAAAACTTCAATTTCTTCTCCAATTTCCTGGCCTTCTTCTATTTCTGATTCGTTCATCATTACTTCATCGCCTGAGCCATCTGATAAAATCCATTGCGATGTCGAACGATCTTTCACTTGTAGTAATGCTTTTAATCCTGGGTGTAACGCCATAATTAGCTCCTCCTATTTCTGTTCACTATCTTTTCCTTCTTTTTTTAACTGTTCCAGTTTGTCCCTAAAATCCGGGCTTTCTTCAAGTAGTTGGACCAAATCGGTAATCCGATCGATTGAATTCCAGCTCAAGTGGTGTTCAATACCTTCAACATCTTCATAGATTCGTTCTTCATCTACACCGATCAATTGGAGAAATTGCTCGAGCAAGCCATGTCGTTCCAATAACCGTTTGCCAAGTTTCTGGCCTCTAGGCGTTAACACAAGGCCTCTATAGCGTTCGTATATCAAGTAGCCATCTTTATCCAGCTTCTGTACCATCTTAGTTACAGATGAAGGTAACACGGATAAGGCCTCCGCGATATCCGATACACGCGCATAGCCTTTTTGCTCAATTAAAGAATAAATGATTTCAATGTGGTCTTCCATACTTGGAGTAGGCAAAATTCTTTCCTCCCTCACGTAGCTATGTTCAGTTTACTATACCGCCATCATTGAAACAACTGGACTGAGTTCACCGTAAAACAATTCATTTTTCAGAAAGGTTTAAGGCAATTATCTTAGGGGTAAGTACTTAGTATAATAAATATTTAAGTAGAAAGGTTAGGTGAAAAAAATGGCACGTATTCTTTGGATTATTCTTGCAGTTATTATTGTAGTATGGCTTATCGGATTCTTAATGCAAGTTGGTGGCGGACTCATACACATTCTTTTAGTTATTGCTGCAATTATTCTAGTTATCAACTTAATTACCGGACGTAAGGGCTTATAACTGCCTTATTTATCACAAACAAAAGAGTTGTCTCAAAAGTCATCTTACCTGACTTTTGGTGGCAACTCTTTTTTGTTTATTCGTCTAATAGCAAAAGCAGGAGGAGAGAACATTCTCCTTACCTGCTTTTTTAAAGCTTATTGGTGGATTTTAGCATAAACACACGTATCGCGAAGTTTGTTTCCTACACGGGAAATCGTATCGTTGCGCAAAATGCCTTCTAACTCGAAATTTAACCGGTGTGCTACTGCACGGCTGCGAACATTGTCAGGATCACAGCGAATTTCGACACGATTAGCGCCCAGTTCCTCAAAAGCAAATCGCGTAATGCGCTCTACTGCCTCTGTAACAAACCCTTTCCCCTCAAAACGGCTATCGACCCAATAGCCAATTTCAAATTTCCGCACTTCCCAGTCAATCCGGTGAAGTCCCGTAGAGCCAATAAATTGCCCAGTTTCCTTCAAGAAAAAATGCAATCGCAAATCTTTACGCAATTTAAAATCTGCGGCAGCTTCAATTAACGTCGCTTCGGTTTGTGCCAGGTCGGGCTTTTGTTGCGCAAATGGCAGCCAAGGTCGGAATGCTTCTAGAGAATGCATAACAGCTTCGTAACTAGCTTGTGCATCTTCTCTTCTAGGTGCCCGTATGAGCAATCGCTCCGACTCAAACTCGTCGGGAAAAGCGAGTAGAACCGGATTGAAAGGTGATTCTTGCGTCTCGATTACGGTATCGTCCCACAAGACCGGCGTGGTAATTCCTGCCTGCCAGTCTTCACGGGTCATGCCATAAGTCACTGCATCGTAATAGCGGTTTTCCCGTGGAGAAAACCACGCTTGCCGCAAATGAGCTTCTTTGACAAAGCCTGTTCGTTCAAAAGCTTTACGCATCGCAAAATTATCGTGGCGCGTATTACCTTCTAGACGAATTTTCTTTTCTGATAATGAAAAAACAAAATCTGCAATCATTTTTAATGCTTTTGGACCATAGCCCTTGTTACGATAAGGATCCGCAATTCGCAAATCAAAAAGAGGAATGTCGTCTTGCAAATCAAATATTTTCACTAAGCCGACTTGTTGGTTTTCTTCGTCTTCAATCCAAAACGTCGTTACTTGATCTGACTTATAACCGCCTTCTTCAATTGTTTTCTCAATCAAAGCTCGGACTGGATGTTCATGACCATGAAAAGGCCACGAATTTGTTGTCATAAAATGAATTAGCTGTTCCTGCTCTTCCATTGTCCACTCAGTTAACTTCAATACAAAACCTCCAAACGTACCTCACTTCTGAACTTTCACAAGACGTAACGCATTCAAAATAACCAATAGCGTGGCACCCATGTCTGCAAAAATAGCAATCCATAAAGTTAACCAGCCTGGAATAATTAACAGCAATGCAATAATCTTGAGTCCTAACGCAAAGACGATGTTTTCTTTTATTATACGCAATGTCTTTCGGCTGAGTCGAATCGTGTAAGGAAGTTTTTCCAAATCGTCCGCCATCAATGCGATGTCCGCTGTTTCAAGTGCGGCATCTGTTCCTGCTCCGCCCATTGCAATACCAATACTTGAAGCCGCTAAAGCCGGTGCATCGTTAATGCCATCTCCGACCATTGCTACTCGCCTATACTGTTTTTGCAGTTCTTTAATTGCTGATAATTTATCTTCTGGCATTAATCCTGCTCGGACATCTGTGACGCCGATTTCTGCTGCAATGGCTGTTGCTGTTGCTGGATGATCTCCAGTCAACATGATAATTTGGTTGATGCCCATTCCTTTTAGTTTTTCGATAATCGAAGGGCTTTCTGTACGAATAGCGTCGGCTACCGCGATAATGCCGAGCAATACCGTTTCTGAAAATACAGCTGTCACAGATTTTCCACTCTCTTGCAGTTTACGCGCTTTTTCAGGAATACGTAAGCCTTTTTCTTCAGCCCAATTTAAACTACCGACGTAAAGAACTGTTTCATTAACAGTGGCATATGCACCTTTACCTGTAACGGAATTGAAGTTTTCAGAAGGATATGTGCTTGCTGCTTGTTTTGTGATAGCTCTAGCTAAGGGATGCTGCGACATTGCTTCTACGGATGCTGCAAGATTCAACAACTCTTGTCGTTCAATTGCGTCTTGCACTAAAACATCCGTCACTTCAGGATATCCTTTCGTTAACGTTCCCGTTTTGTCAAAAGCAACGGCATTAATCCGTCCGGTTTCCTCTAAATGAATACCGCCTTTAATGAGTACTCCTTGGCGTGCAGCATTGCCGATAGCTGTCACTATCGCAACGGGCGTAGAGACAACCAATGCGCACGGACATCCTACTACAAGTACGGCTAATCCTTGATACACCCAAATTTCCCAGTTACCCGTTAGAAATCCTGGAACTAATGCGACTAAAAAAGCGATGACAATGACTGCTGGTGTGTAGTACTTTGCAAACTGATCGATAAATTTCTGAGTCGGTGCTTTTTCAGCTTGTGCTTCTTCGACAAGATGAATGATTTTGGCGATGGTAGTATCTTCGACACGTTTTGTAACCGTGACTTCAAGTGCTCCTTCTTCATTCATCGTGCCTGCAAAAACTTCATCTCCGACTGTTTTGACTGCAGGAATTGACTCTCCTGTAATCGCTGCCTGATTAACGGCGGATTGTCCGCGTAGAACAGTTCCATCCATGGCGATCTTTTGTCCCGGTTTAACAATTAGCACGTCTCCTATGCGAATATCTTCTGTATCCAACTCCATCAGTTCGCCGCCGCGTTGAATGAATGCACGCGCTGGCGCTAAATCCATTAAGCTGCGAATCGACTGACGGGCTTTGTTCATAGAGAACGATTCTAACGCTTCACTGACAGCGAACAAAAAGACCACTACAGCACCTTCACGCCATTCGCCAATAATGACGGCACCAATGATTGCAATCGTCATTAAGGTTTTCATATCGAACTGGAAGCC
The DNA here is from genome assembly GCF_002009235.1 of Planococcus faecalis. Taxonomy (NCBI): domain Bacteria; kingdom Bacillati; phylum Bacillota; class Bacilli; order Caryophanales; family Caryophanaceae; genus Planococcus; species Planococcus faecalis. Next base: position 484,256 of record NZ_CP019401.1, on the reverse strand, counting down.
ACTGAGATTTTTCAGCCCAGTCCAAAACATATGATAACCACCTATTGCCATAGAACCCGCAAATAACGCAATCGACCAAGGATGCGTTTCGTCTAGTTGAAACGATACGATAATTCCAGCGATCAATAGCAGTAGTGATAGAACGGTCTCTATCGTCTGGCGTCGTTGGTAGAAAGGAACATGCTTGATCTTTTGTTTTTCAGGATAGACACGGATATGATCGAAAGCACCTGCTTTTTCAAGCGCTTCGATCGTTACATTCCCATCAATCGTTAGTTTAGACGCACCAAAATTCAAATTAACATTTTTGATTTCAGGCAAATTCAAGACGTTTTTTTCAAATTTAGCTGCACAGCTAGTACACGATAAATTTTCCAAACGATAGGTTTTAACCAATCTCCACACCTTCTTTCGTGTGTTCGTGAGCAATTGTCACCAATTGACGAACATGATCATCAGACAAGGAATAGTAAATTTGTTTTCCTTTGCGCTCAGATTTCGCCAATGCTCTTTCTCTTAAGTAACGCAAATGATGGGAAGCTGTTGCTGTAGAGGACCCAATGACCGCTGCAATATCACAGACGCACATTTCCTCTTCTATTGTTAAGGCGTATGCGATACTCAGTCTTGTTTCATCCGCCAGCGCTTTAAATAAGTTCGCTACATCGCTCAGGTCGGTCATACTTTCTTGTACACGATCAACAACTTCTGGATGGACCTTCGTCACTTCACACAATTCTTTCATACGGCACCTCTTTCATTCAAATAAATGTTTGATTGTTTCTTTCAGTATATTCGCTCTAGCAGCGACAGTCAAACGTCCATTTGAATGAATTGTATTTACATACTAAAAAAAAGGTGATACAGTTTTATAGCCTGTTAGTGAACAAATTCACTAACTAATACGTTGCTACCCGTTCTAAAGCTGTTAGACAATGAGTGATTTCTCATTAGTTTTCATAAAAAAGATGAGGTATGGAGTCAACCCACTAAGACTTTTAATAGAAACAGTTGATTTTCAACAGCCTGGATCAAGGAAAATTATAATAGAAGGAAGTGAACATTTTTGAATACACTATCTTATAAAGAACAATGGTTCGGCAATATCCGCGGAGACGTTTTGGCCGGAATTGTTGTCGCACTTGCACTTATTCCGGAAGCGATTGCTTTCTCAATCATCGCGGGTGTCGATCCGATGGTTGGTTTATACGCTTCGTTTTCAATTTCCGTCATCATCGCTTTTGTCGGTGGACGGCCAGGTATGATTTCGGCAGCAACGGGAGCTATGGCACTCGCTATGGTCTTGCTAGTTCGTGATCATGGTCTGGACTATTTACTAGCCGCCACCGTGCTAACGGGTGTGTTGCAGTTAATTTTTGGTCTTTTAAAAGTTGCCCGTTTTATGAAATTTATCCCACGGGCTGTCATGATTGGTTTTGTCAACTCGTTAGCGATTTTGATTTTCATGGCACAAGTACCGTTTATTTTCGGCATTAATGCGTTGACTTACGTTTTTGTTGGCGTTACGTTGGCGATTGTTTATATTTTGCCTCGTTTTTTCACAGCTATTCCAGCACCTTTGATTGCAATTCTTGTCTTGACAGGTGTTGTTATATACAGTGGAATCGATATGCAAAATGTCGGTAGTCTTGGTACCATTTCACAAACATTGCCAAGCTTCTTTATCCCGAGCGTACCATTTAATTTCGAAACTTTACAAATTATTTTCCCAACTGCCTTGGCACTTTCCGTTATCGGTTTGCTCGAGTCTTTATTAACTGCGTCGATTATTGATGATGCAACAGAAACTGGATCCGATAAAAACCAAGAAGCGCGGGGACAAGGCATTGCAAACATTATTACTGGCTTTTTCGGTGGAATGGCAGGTTGTGCGATGATCGGACAATCAGGCATTAACGTTCAGTCTGGAGGACGTGGACGATTGTCAAGCTTTGTTGCTGGGGCCTTCCTAATGTTCCTCATTATCGTTTTGGGCAATTGGGTTGTCCAAATTCCAATGCCTGTTCTAGCTGGCATTATGGTAATGGTTTGCATCGGTACTTTTGACTGGAGTTCGTTCAAGTATTTAGCGACAGCTCCAAAAGCTGATGCCATCGTTATGTTGTTAACAGTTGTAGTTGTTGTTTATACACATGATTTATCAAAAGGTGTATTTGCCGGTGTTATTTTAAGCGCTATGTTGTTTGCCGCTAAAATTTCTAAGGTCGAAGTGCGTAAAGAAGGATTAGAATCCAATGTGTCGAATAGATATACCATACATGGACAATTATTTTTCGCTTCTTCACAAGATTTTGTTTCTGCATTCGACAAAGTTGAAGCTTCTGAACAAGTTGTATTGGACTTTTCAGATGCAACGGTATGGGACGACTCAGGCGTTGGAGCAATCGACCGGGTCATGAACAAACTGCAAGCACAAGGACAGTCTGTTGAGATTGTCGGGTTAAATGCTTCAAGTCAAAAGCTTGTAGACAAACTAGCAACCTTCAGTACTGCAAGTAAAGGCACATCATAAGGAGGATGCTTTATGTATGAGAAAATTTTAGTGGCAGCAGATGGCTCGGATCATTCAAAACGAGCTGCTCATGAAGCCGTCAGAATGGCCAAAACTAATCCACAGGCTTTTGTCACTTTGCTTTATGTCATCGATTACGAAAAAGCACGGACAGAAATTCTTCATGGCCAAAGTAGCGACGAAGTTCATTTGGAACGTCGTAAGCATCTAGTACCACTCGAAGAAATCTTCCGGTCTGCTGGTATTAACTTTGAAACGAAGACGCTTCACGGTGTTCCTGGACCAACCATCGTCAAACATGCTAATGAGACTGGTTACGATGTCGTCTTGATCGGCAGCCGCGGATTAAACACATTGCAAGAAATGGTACTTGGCAGCGTCAGCCATAAAGTGGCTAAACGCGTTGAGGCACCCGTTATTATCGTCAAATAAATTTAGCTACTTAATAAAAGATCCCTTTGCGATTTTCGCAAAGGGATCTTTTAAAGCATGTAACCATAGCCTAAGCTAAACAGCACAACTCCACTGACTACAGTGAGTAAAACGTAGCCGCCGCCTGTTAACCATTTGCCGTCCTCTAAATCTTTTACAACATCCAAAGCCATCGTTGAAAACGTTGTAAAAGCTCCAAGAAATCCAGTAATCCAAAAAACCGACAAATTGCCGCTGCCTATAAATAGACCAAGTACCAATGAACCAATACTGTTAACTAGCCAAGTTGCAACTTTTGGCTGCCATAATCGACTTTCAACCAATAAGTAAAATACGTAACGCGTGATTGCTCCTAAAAATCCACCAATTGCGATACCGATCATGACGGTACTCCTTTTCGACCAGTCCACAGACCTGCTCCTGCTGCTGCAATGCACGCAACTGTCATCGTCATAGCAAAAACCAAGCCCCACCAGATAGACGACTCTAGCTGGTGGAACCAGTCAGCTGAAAATGCTGAAAACGTCGTAAACGACCCTAACAACCCGGTTGATATCAATAACCTCAGCTCTGCCGATTTCCGAGTTAATCGAACAGCCGCTAGTCCAATTAAAAAGCTACCCGCTATATTGACAAGCCAAAGACCCAATCCTTCTGCGACCGCCATGTATATGCTTGCACGCAAAAGCGATCCGATCATTCCGCCAAGCCCTACCGCCAGTATTCTTTTCATTTCAACCGCCTCGCATCTGTTTTCTTCCAGTATAACTTATTCAGCTTTTAATATTAATATCGATCCTTCCACGTCATCGATGATTTCGGTTTCGTGGAAATCCCCTTCAGCCCAATCGTCCACTTGGTTATGGAAGTAATCCGATTTCAAATGCCCACTCAGTCCAGGACCCACAATATGATAAGCGCTCGATAAATCCGCAAGATCTGCTACAAAACGCCACGATGCTCCGTGATCAACATTACCTTCTGGCGTAGATGCCGCAGCTTGCACGGTAATGTTAGAACCTCCAATTGGCACGGGATCTGGATTAAGAAATTCAGCGAAAATTGGAGATGCACTTGCTAGTGGATGTGGGAAAGTTAATTGATGTTGCTCTCCCCAGTTCCACTCAGCCAAGTCCGTCCCTTGTTCACCTTCAATTTCAGTAACCGCTGTCTCTAGTGAATCCACAAGCCATTTTTCCACACCACCGTATTCCGTTACCCAAACGCCTTCTTTCCCAGCAAATGCATTGCGCATCATTTCATCCGTGATGTGATTTTTTCCATCCAACATTTTAAAAACGTCTTTCGGAAACTCTTCGGCAAGCAAAGTCTCCGGTAATTGCTTAATCCATTTATGGAACACTAAAGGCGCAGCCTGTTCTTTACTATCAACTTGGTCCCACTCTTCGAGCATTGTCAATACTTCATCGTAGTCATCCGTTTTACTACGTACCGTAGCAATCATATCCACTAAAAATTCAGCGGCGTATAAATTCTTCTGATCCATCTGCAAATCCATCATATCCTGCGCTGTCAATTCATCTGATGCTTCTAGCACCTCCGCAATCCGTTCATAACGATACGGTTGCGCCCAGAAATCAGTAATGTGATAAGGATAAGCATTGTCAATCACTTCATTATTCGCTGTCGCAATAAACCCTTCTTCTGGATTGACCGATCGTGGCAGCTCATCAAAAGGTATATAGCCTTCCCAGCCGTAGTCAGCTGAATCTCCCGGAACTGGTAATTGTCCATCTCCTGATTTTCGGATAGGAATCCGACCATTTGCTTTATAGGCGATTGTTCCATCTGTGGAAGCGAAGACAAAGTTTTGCGCAGGTGCTTGAAAATCTTCTAGCGCCAGTTCGAATTCTTCCCAATTGGATGCTTTATTGAAATTTAGTACTGCTTGTAATTCAAGTGTCGGCTCAAGAGCTGTCCACTGCATGGAAAAGACCGCTCCTGCCTGTTCTTTGTCGTACAGTATATTCGAAACAACAGGACCATGCCTTGTCACCAACACTTCAAAGTCTTCCGTTTCTCCGTCTTTCACCTTGATGGGCTCTTTCCTTACTTCTGCTTGTTCCCATGCTCCTTCATAACGAAACTGTGTCGGATCTTCAGGATTGGGTGTTTCGATATAAAGGTCCTGAACATCCGGTCCAACATTAGTAACACCCCAAGCAATTTCTTCATTGTGACCAAGAATAATTCCAGGAATACCAGCAAAAATAACTCCACTTACATTTTGTTTAGGTGATTCTAAATGCATCTGGTACCAAATAGACGGAGTACTAAGACCAAGATGCGGATCATCTGCGAGCAAAGGTTTACCACTCGCTGTTTTGTCACCTGACACCACCCAGTTGTTGCTGCCGTTAAATTCAGGTGGAATCACAGAAGTGTCGAATTCACCTGCTACTTTGACTGACTGTTGTTTATTTGCCGCCAAAATTGCCGGTGCGTTTTCAGGGTATTGGATAAATAACTCGCGCGCTTTGTCTTCTGGAAATTCGTTCAATGCCCAGTGGCGAACAGCAAGTGTGTTCCAATGTCCTCCAAGATCATAAGCCATGAATTTGCCGATTGTCAGCGAATCTACTGTTGTCCACTCGGTAGGTTCATAACCGAGAAGCGCAAATTCAAAACTCAAATCACCATTTTCTTTTGCCTCTTCCATATAAGCATTGACGCCTTCTGTATACCATTCTAGTACTTGCTTAGCTTCTGCATCGTAGCCTTCCCAAGATTTTTCAGCAGCATCTCGCAAACTAAAAGTTCGGAAAAACTTATCAGTATCGACTGCATCTGCTCCGATTACTTCTGCCAATTGCCCACTCGCTTGTCTGCGCGATAAATCCATTTGGAACATCCGGTCCTGCGCCTGCACATACCCTTGCGCCCGGTAAAGATCTGCGTCTGTGTCTGCCTGTATATGAGGAACTCCAATTTCATCGCGTGTAACTGTTGCATCGGTATCCAATATAGCTACTGCCACTTGTCCTTCAATAACAGGCTTAGACTTGGTTATGTAAACGTTTACAAATATGAGTGCTGCTACCGCCACTGTGACAAGAACACCCAGAACACCTAAAAGCCATTTAAGCCACGTCTTTTTTTTCACTTTTTTCTCCATTAACTTTCCTCCTCTTTCTTATCGTACTTCATTCGACTAGCGAAGGAAAAATACCTTTTTTCTAAAAAATCCTGCGCTCAGTTACCCACTCTAAAGAGGCTGCGAAGTCTTTCTTGTATTTTACACCTAAAAAAAATGCCCCTTTTAAGGGACATCCGACAAATCAAGTTCGATCTTCTCCTACAATCTTCACTTCAAGTTCTAAATCAATACCGAATTTTTCCATAACAGTTGCTTTAACCATCTCAATTGTCTGGATATAATCGTTGGCTGAGGCATTGTCTTTATTAACAATAAACCCTGCATGTTTAGTAGAAACTTCCGCACCGCCAAACCCTCGTCCTTGCAAGCCGCTATCTTGAATTAACTTTCCTGCAAAATTACCAGGCGGTCGTTTAAAGACACTGCCTGCGGAAGGAAATTCCAACGGTTGTTTCGTTTCACGCTGATACGTCAATTCACTCATTTTGGCATCAATAACCGTTTGTTTACCCACCTCTAATTCAAACTCAGCAGACAACACGTAAAATCCTTCTTTTGTAATAATGCTCTTTCGATAACCAAGACCTAAATCGTCCTTAGACAACACCCGTTTTTCTCCTTCTTTCGAAAGAACTGTTGCTTGAACGATAATATCTTTAATTTCTCCGCCATAAGCACCGGCATTCATCGCCATGGCTCCACCGATAGAACCTGGGATTCCACAAGCAAATTCAAATCCTGTCAGTTGTTTTGCTGCAGCGGTTTTTGATACCTGTTTAATATTTGCTCCACCTTGAGCATAAACTTTCGTACCTTCTATATGGATCGTTTGTAAACTCTTTAAAGTTAGAACGATGCCACGAAACCCTCCATCTCGAACGACCATATTCGATCCATTTCCAAGAAGTAATAAAGGGATATTGTTTGTATATGCGTATTTCACTGTAAATGCAGTTTCATCTTCAGTCGTTGGTGCCACAAAGATATCAGCTGGCCCACCCATTTTAGTTAATGTATGAAGGTGTAGCGGTTCATCCATTTTAACGTGATCATCTGCTAAAAAAACACGCAAATCTACCAACCATTGTTCTTTCGTCATCTAAAGCAAATCCCTTCTAAACTTATAGCTTCTACTAGTATCTAATTTTCAGCCTGATTTGACAAGCAATATAACAAAGTTCAGGTCAAAAGTCCAATTAAACATTCTCTCGAATCTGAGACTTGTTCATCAAAAACGATTGACTTTGAAATTTGATGAGGCTATATTTAGGGTTGTAAGTCGGACCAGGAGGTAGTTGATTTGAAAAAGTGGACGATCGACGCAACACATTCAGAAATTAGCTTTTCTGTAAAACATATGATGATCTCGAATATAAAAGGTTCTTTCACTTCTTATGAAGCAAACGTTGAAGCCAATGAAGAAAATTTGCAGGGTGCATCAATCGACTTTAAAATCGATGTCACCAGCATCAACACCAATAACTCAGACCGCGACCAACATCTTCTTTCCGCTGACTTTTTCAACGCTGAGCAATTTCCATACATCACATTTACCGCTAATGACATTGTAAAAAAAGACAACAATTATGAATTAACTGGTGACTTCACCATGAAAAACATCACACGACCAACTACTTTCAAAGTAGCGTACGGCGGCAAAGGTACCAACTTATGGGGCAACGAAATAGTAGCATTTACCGTAGCCGGAAAAATAAATCGTCAAGACTTCGGTCTAACGTGGAACCAGGCGCTTGAAGCAGGTGGCGTGATGGTCGGTGAAGACATCAAAATCACACTGGAATTACAAGGCACTCCCGCTTAAAAAGCCCAGTAAAAAGCAGTGAGAGGATTTTTCCTCTCACTGCTTTTTACGTATTGGTGCTACACGGGCGCTTGCGCTTTTTTTGTCCAGACTCCTGCGCCCAACACCTCGGGTCATAAGTCATCCCGGCTGTGCGGCAAAATGCGCCGCTCTGCCAGTCTGTCTTATGCCTGTCGGTGCTACACGGGCGCTTGCGCTTTTCTATACTTCTTCGATCTTTTTCAATGGTTTAACCGCGGGTCCGTTTAGTACGTCTCCGGTATAGGAGAACCGCGAACCGTGACATGGGCAGTCCCAAGAACGCTCGGCGTCATTCCAAGCAACATCACATCCCATGTGGGTACATGCGGTATCGACGAGATGGACTTGACCGAATTCGTCCCGGTAACCGCCTGCTTTTTTCTTGCCGACTTTCACTAATGCCCCTTCGTCTTTGCCTAAGTCTTCAACTTTTCTTGATGGTCTTTTCAGCTTACCTGTAACCAATGCCTTAGCAACGGATGCGTTATCTTTCGCAAAATTCTTGGCGTCTTCTGTTTTGACTTTTGTGCGGGTTGGATTAAACAAAGCAGCATACCGATTTTCGATACCGAGCACTTGATCTGACAGCATCATACCTGCTAATGCGCCGTTCGACATGCCCCACTTATGAAAACCAGTCGCTACTAGAATATTGTCATAGCCCGCAGTAATTGTTCCGATGTAAGGGATTTTGTCGAGCGTCGTCATATCTTGAGACGACCAGCGATACGGAATCTCTTGAATTCCGAAATGCTCGTCGCCAAACTTCTCAAGATTATGATAATGCTCCATCGTCTGACTTGAGCTTTTACCTGTCGTATGGCCATCGCCACCAATTAGCAATAGTTTTTCGCCATTTTCATCTATTGCATAACGCAGAGAACGCGAAGGCAAATCTCCGCTAATGTACATATCATTTGGAACATTGCCGCTTACTTTAGCTGCAATGGCATACGAACGATTGACGGATAAACGCGAAAAATACAAACCGTCAAAATCATTGAATGGGTAATGGCTAGCAACAATCACTTTATTGCATGATAAATGTGAAAGATTTTCAGTTTGAATGACCGGATCGTTTTTGCTCAAAATTTTTATTGCACGTGTCTGTTCGTAAATTTTCCCGCCTAGTCGCTCAATTTCTTTCACCAGGCCTGCCAAAAATTTTACTGGATGAAACTGTGCTTGATTGCGCATGACTACCGCTTCTGTAATAGGAAACGGCAACTCCGCCTCTTCTTTTGCCAATTCGCCGTCAATGCCTAGTTGCCGATAGGCTTCCGCTTCTTTTTCAATCAGTTTTGCACCTGTAGCTGTATGCGCATAAACAAACGCATTGTGATGAGAAAAATCACAATCGATATCAAGTTCATGGGCAGTTCCTTCTATAAATTTCAACCCTTCCATGTTCGCCTGATAATAGAGTTTTGCTTGTTCTTGTCCGACTATGTTAATCAACGAATCATAATACAGGCCATGCTGCGCTGTTATTTTCGCCGTCGTACGCCCTGTTACGCCATCGACTAATTTCCCAGCTTCAATCAATGTCACTTTTCTACCAGCTTTTGCCAGCAAATAAGCACTAATGATCCCCACCATTCCTCCCCCTACAACCGCTATATCTGTAGACTCATTTTCTTGCAAAGCGGGGTAGTTTGGAATATCTTTGTATTCTCTCCAATAAGACTTTTGCTCTTCCGGAACTCGACTCTCGCCATTACTCTGCACTTGCGTCATTCCTCCTTAGAAAGCTTTTTATAGATGTCTACCCCTATTACAAATTCTTAATCAGCTTAGCTATTCGAAAAGCATCATTCTCCAATTATTTGGATATACTGTCGGAAAGAGCTCGAATACTGTCCAGATTTCAGAAATACTGTCCATTTCATCTCCTTTACTGTCCAATTCGCTGGATTTACTGTCTAAATTAAAAAATACGACCCGTTAAGGTCGTCTTTATCACTTTATATTATGCATTTACTTTAACTAATGAATTGGCAACTTGTTCTACACGCTGCATTCCCTCAGCTTTGATTTCTTCCGCGCGATCAGGGTACATATTGTGTCCCTCAATGATCACTTCTTCAATGTCAGTGATTCCGAAGAAGTCCATAATCAACCGAATGTAGTTGACACTCATTTCAGCTGGGGCCATTTCTGGTGTTGAATAAACTCCTCCACGTGCGTTCAAGATAATGACTTTCTTATTAGGCACAAGACCGACTGGGCCTTCAGCCGTATATTTGAATGTCACACCTGCACGGTAAACGTAGTCGATGAACGTCTGCAATGGCGCAGGAATTGTTTTATTCCATAATGGGAATGCAAAAACAACCACATCAGCTTCCATAAATGCATCCATTGCTTTGTTAGCCGCTGTCAAAATGCGCTGTTCTAGCTCAGTCATTTCTTCGGCCTTTGCTGATTTTTGCATTGCATCAAAAAAGTCCTGGCCGAAATACGGCATATCTTCTTTGAAAACGTCGAACGTATTGATATCAAGTTCTGTATCTGTGCCGATCGAATCCATAAACACTTCATACATTTTGCTCGATACCCCTTCAGATGATGGGCGATTATTTGCTTTTACTACTAAAACGTTTGTCATTAGTTTAAAACTCCTCTTGTCATCATATAAAAACTAGTACTATCGATTTGAAAATCTCATTAATTTTAATAAAAAAACAGAGTAAAAGTCAATTACTCTGCTCAGGTATTTTATAAGCCATCACACGAATCTCCTGTGCAATAGCTGGTTTTCTTACCAAGCGGTTTTAATTTAGGACGAATTCCTTCTTCTTCAGCAATTTGCTCTAACGCTTCCACAAAAGCTTCTACTGGCTGGGCTCCGGAAATGGCATACTTACGATTGACCACAAAAAATGGTACGCCTTGCACGCCGATTTGACCAGCTTCTGCAATGTCCAACTGGACCTGTCCCATAAACTGGTCCGATTCCAACACTTTTTCTGCTTCTTCACGCGGCAAATCAATCGTTTCTGCGAGTGTCAATAAAACCTCATAATTGCTGACATTTTTTGCTTCCACAAAATAATGATGCATTAGCTGTTCAGTCAGCTCTGCATCTTTCCCTTGTGTTTCAGCCCATTTCACTAAACGATGAGCAGCTAACGTGTTCGCTTCTACCATATTATCAAAATTGTATTCCAAACCAACAGAGCGGGCATGCTGCGCCACGCCTTCAGTCATTTCTTTCGCTTGTTCTATAGTCTGTCCATATTTTTTCGCTAAACTTTCATAAGTTGGAGTAGTGGAATTGATTGGCGCATCTGGATTCAATTGATAAGCCTTAAACGTAACTTCCGCCTGACTTTCAAAACCCGATTGAACCAGCGCTTTCTCTAAAGTCCTCTTGCCTATATAACAGAATGGGCACACATAATCTGACCAAACTTCAATTTTCATATCGTTCACCTCGACATTAACTATAGCAACGAAAACAACAGCACTCAATTTTTTTGCCTGTGACAAAGAAAAGCGCAAGCGATCGTACTAAACCTGACGGGCATAAGGCGCGGTGGCGAAGTGGTATCTTTTCAGCCACATAGAGAACAAGGAAAGTAGCTGAAGAGATTCTCAATTCTAGCTCAACTAAAAAACTGATCCCCATAAGGGAATCAGCTTAACGCTTCTGTAATTACAGGAACAATTTGCTTTTTGCGTGACACAACGCCCGGTAATAAGACACGGTGATCAACCACACTTGACTTAAATGCACTTTCGATGATGTCTGCTCTTTTACCAAGCACGATAGCCACTGAATTATTATTAAGGATATCCGTGACAACAAACATGAATAAATTTAATTTTTTTGTTAGAATAGCATTTGTCATTAATACTTCTAGTTCTTTTTGGCGAACCATAACTTCTTCTACATCAATTGCGTTAACTTGAGCAACTTCAAAACGGTGGTCGCCTGCTTCGAATTCTTTTGAATCCAATGAGATTAAGTCTTCTAACGTTTTATTGCTCAAATCAGCTCCAGCTTTCAATAAATCCAGACCATAGCTTTGTGCATCGACGCCAGCAATTTCTGCGAGTTCTGCAGCAGCCTTGACGTCTTGCTCAGTACAAGTCGGCGATTTAAAAAGAAGCGAGTCCGAAATAATGGCGGATAGCATCAAACCTGCTATATTAGAAGGGACTTCCACATTATTTTCTTTAAATAGTTTTAAGATGATGGTAGTTGTACAACCAACTGGCTCTGCACGGAAATAAAGAGGATCCATCGTTTCAAAATTGGCGATGCGGTGATGGTCCACCACTTCGATCACTTGAACATCTCCGATATCATCAGCACTTTGCTGACGTTCGTTGTGATCCACTAAAATTACTTGTGTAGCTTCCTTCGCAACTTGTGTCACCAATCTTGGCTCATCAAACTTAAAAGTGTTTAAAGCAAATAAAGTTTCGTTGTTTACTTCACCTAAACGAACTGGTTCAGCAAGCATGCCCATTTCATTTTTTAAATACGCATATGAAATAGCCGAACAAATTGAATCTGTGTCCGGATTTTTATGACCTAATACTAAAACGTTTGACATGAATAGTAGCCTCCTGAAATACTTAGTTTCTGTTTTTATTCTATCATATTAACAGCAATTGAAAAAATTAGACTTTATAAATAGTAAATACAACTAACAAACCATTAAGTTTATAGAATTATCAGTATTTTTAAAATTTATTATGTACTTTAGCATATGCCAATGGTATAATATGACTAACTAATCTAAAGTTAGGTGGAAGGAAGAGATGCCTGTGACTATTTTACTGGAAAAGAAATACATTCCTCTGGCTAATTATTTTTCCGGAGTGACAAATTCTTCAATACGATTAACATTTTCTGAAATCGAGCAAATTATGGGACAGAATTTACCTAATGCCGCCTACTTGAATAAAAGCTGGTGGAAAAAAGTAAAAGCACCAGCTAAACATTTTCATGCATGGGCAGATGCTGGTTATTTTGTTAGCGACGTCGAGCCAGATCGCTTTGTCGTCTTTGAAAGAATCGACTCTACAAATGGAACAGGCACAGACGATGATGAAGATCAGGATATTCTATTGATTCGAACAGCAGAGCATGGGGATGCGCGGTCTCTTGCCGCTCTACAAAAAGTTGTAGAATCTGAATCTGATTTCATGCTCTACGCTAAAGACGAACGTACACAATCCACACAAAAAGTTCGCAAACAAATTATCGAGTGGAAACAAAGTGGCTATTCGACTATTATCATTGCCATTCTCAATGGACAGCATGTGGGCTATTTGATGATTGTGGGCAATGACGCAAAACGTGCTGCACACCGCGCCTTCATCGATCTTGGTCTACAAAAAGATGCACAAGGGAAAGGAATCGCTAAATCCTTGCTTAAAAAAGCTGAAGAATGGTCTAAAGAAAAAGGCATTAGCCGGCTAGAAGTGACGGTCGTCGAAGAAAATGAATCGGCCCGTAACTTATATGAAAAAGCTGGTTTTAAATCTGAAGGCATTCGACAAAAATCCATGATAATAAACAACAAACCCCATAACGAAATTTATTTAGCTAAGTTTTTAGACTAGAAAAAAGGAGCAAGTCATTGGCATGCTCCTTTTTTCTATAAACTTAATTTAAAATCGTCAACCATAAGTACAGGCCAGTCAATGTGATAAACAAAGTCGGAACCGTCAAAATGATGCCGATTTTAAAATAATAACCCCAACTAATCTCTACCCCTTTTGTTTTTAATACATGAAGCCATAATAATGTTGCCAGTGAACCAATCGGTGTAATTTTTGGCCCTAAATCTGATCCAATCACATTCGCATAGATTAAAGCTTCTCTAACAACTCCAGTTGTCTCTGTTTCAGCAATTGCCAATGCATCAATCATAACAGTCGGCATATTATTCATAACCGATGACAAAATAGCAGCGATAAAGCCCATGCCAATTGTCGCTGCATACAGACCGTGACTCGCTGTCCACTCGATTGCGGTAGCCAACACCGATGTGAGACCCACATTTTTCAAGCCGTACACAACGACATACATACCGATTGAGAAAAAGACAACCGCCCAAGGAGCCCCTTTTAAAACTTTCATCGTTTCAACTGATTTACTCTTCCTCGCAATGGCTAGAAAAATAATAGCAATCGCTCCTGCAATAAAGGATACCGGAATATTTAAAGCCTCGCTACTGAAATAGCCAATTAGTAAAATTGCTAGCACTACCCAAGATAAACGGAAAATTCTCAAATCTTTTATTGCTGAAGCTGGTGTTTTTAATGCACTGTCATCAAAATGTTTTGGAATATCTTTTCGGAAATATAAATACAAGACCAACATACTTGCAGCTATGCTGAATAAGTTCGGTACAAGCATCCGGATTGCATATTCGGTAAAGCCAATATTAAAAAAATCAGCCGATACGATGTTGACTAAGTTGCTGACAACAAATGGCAAAGAGGCAGTATCAGCGATAAAGCCACTCGCCATAATAAATGGCAAGATCATTGCATCTTTGAATTTCAATGCACGAACCATTGCCAACACGATAGGTGTCAAAATTAGCGCTGCTCCGTCATTCGCAAACAACGCTGCGACAACCGCCCCTAGCATGGTAACTAAGAAAAACATCCGCAAGCCACTGCCTTTGGCAAAACGTGCCATATGTAAAGCTGCCCATTCGAAAAAACCAATTTCATCAAGAATCAACGAAATGATAATCAATGCAACAAACGTTAAGGTCGCATTCCAAACAATTCCCGTTACGTCCCAGACATCCCCAAAATCAACTACGCCAAACAGCAAGGCAACAATTGCCCCAGCAATAGCAGACCAGCCGATTGACAAGCCTTTTGGCTGCCAAATCACAAAAATCAATGTAACGATAAATATAAAACTTGCTAACCAAACATCCACTTTCACACAACTCCTTATTCACAATTTGCTGCTCTTTTTTCTACAATCAATAAACCACTGGCGCAAACTCTAACTAATCGAGTCATCATTAAATTCACACTGCACTTGCTCTATTTATCGCTACAGCACCCCCTCATTATATAAGCATTTACTTATGTATTCAAGAGACAATCTTAAAAGCTAATTTGGTTTATGTAATCTGTATGTTAGATTTTCCCTACATAAAAAGCCAAAGCAGTGTTTACAGATGAATCCATAGCGCAAATCTAGGACCGGTACACAATTGCCCTAGCAAGTGTCTTCCGTCCTATCAAGGGCAATCGTGCGCTTTAGAGATTTCACCTCCGAACCTCGAAAAAGTGCATATCAAGTTTGGCATTATGAGCCGCAATTTAAAAAAACAGACGGAGAAAAAGAGTTTCTTTTTCTCTGTCTGTTTTATGTTAGAGGGGCATTGACAGCTTTTTAAGCTAATTGCTCCAGTACACGTAATGATTCTCGGTTGAATGCCGGAATGTCATCAGGTTGACGACTAGTGACCAATTGATCTTGGCACACGACTACTTCTTCATCAAGGACCGTCGCACCTGCGTATTCCATATCGACTTGAATCGACTTATAACCTGTAGCTTTACGACCTTCTAACGCTTTGGCCGTAATTAATAATTGAGGTCCATGACAAATTGCGAAGACCGGTTTTTTCGCATCCATGAAAGTTTTTGCAAACTCCACAAATCGGCTATCTTCACGTAACAGATCCGGTGAAAATCCGCCAGGCAAGAACAAGGCATCAAAGTCATCTGGGCTAACATCATCAATGCTTTTATCAATGGTGACAACAGCCTCACCTTGTTTGCCAGTTACTTTTTTCCCCACTTCTTTTTCGATTGTGAAAACTTCATGACCTGCATCATTAAACGCTTTTGATGGATCTGTATATTCCACATCTTCAAACATATCTGTCAGTAAAGTTGCAATTTTCGCCACTATCTTTCACTCCTTCTGTCTATTCATTCTCTTTCAGTATTCCACCAAAAGATGAAGATAAACAACAATTAGCGAAATTTCGAGACGAAAGGGTTTCCTGTTTCCCAAAAGCGATAAGGATAGTCGACCGCTTCTAGTGAATTGCCGATACCTACACGAGGTCCAACCGATATTTCTTGAACCGGTTCTCCTTGAGCGATGTAAAGTGGCTTTTCCGAAAAATGATGACCGTAATAATCCATTGTAATCGCCATTGCTTTAGTCAATTTTCCCGGTCCACTAGTCCACTGTTTGATCGGCATGTGTCTGCCGCGCAGTTCTGCCATCAGTTCGATGCCTTCGACCGGTTCGACTGCACGTATCAAAATAGCTCGCGGTGTGTCTTCCGGTCCCGCGACGACATTGATCAATGTGTGAGTATGCATTTGATACGTATAGACAAGGCCAGGTTTACCAAACATGATTTCCGTACGTTTAGTCCGACGATTCCCGAAGCTATGTGCAGCGCGATCTTCTGCTCCCATATAAGCTTCAGTTTCAATAATCCGTCCAGCAACAATGCCTTCTGGCAATTCATGGACCAACATTTGACCAATCAAACTACGCGTAAGTTCCAATGTCGGCGCGTCAAAAAAATCTTCAGCCACTGGCGTAAACATAACATCTCCTCCTACCCATATTATACTGAGTGGGTGGCCGTCACTGCATGGATAAGCGGTTCGATTTCCTGAATTCGATCTTCGTTAAAGGCATCCACAATGGCACTTCCCACAATAAATCCATCCACATCGTCGCGCAACATATCGACATGGCTACTCTTCGAAATTCCGAATCCAGCATAAACCGGAACCGGGCTTTTCTCACGAACTTTGCGCATAAATGCTTTTACATCCTCTGACATCTCATCACGAGATCCCGTTATTCCTTTAACCGTAACCGCGTAAACAAAACCTTGTGCCTCCCGAAGAATACCGTCCAAGCGAACGTCCGTTGTCGTCAGTGTCACCAGTTGAATCAACTTAATGCCTTCTTTATCGACATAAGGTTGCACTAATTGTTTGTGTTCATATGGCAGGTCTGGAATGATGACGCCTGAAATTCCAGCTTTGCTGCATTCAGTAGCAAAGCGTTCTACACCAAACCTCATCACGGGATTTAAATAAGTCATTACGAGCAAAGGAATTGTAACCTCAAAGGTCCAACTTTTTAGTTCTTCCAATACTTTTTGCAGTGTGACACCATGCTTTAAAGCACGATTTCCAGCCGCTTCAATCGTCGGACCATCTGCGACCGGATCTGAAAAAGGAATGCCAATTTCGATAGCAGTTACTCCTGCCCCTTGCAAATACTGTACTTGATTTTTCAGACGGTCAAGACCGCCATCTCCAGCCATAATATAAGCAACAAAGGCTTTGTTTCCCGTTTTTTTTAGTTGCTCTAATCGATTCATGATAGCCCCTCCAGGTTCTCTGCGTATGTCGCCATATCTTTATCTCCACGACCGGACACACAAATAATCAGTATCTGGTCTTTGGTCATAGACTTTGCTTGTTTTTCTGCTTCTGCAATAGCATGCGCCGTTTCAAGTGCTGGAATAATTCCTTCAAGACGAGACATGCTGACAACTGCAGCCAGTGCTTCATCATCGGTAATTGACCGGTATTCAACACGACCAATATCTGCTAAATAAGCATGCTCTGGTCCAATGCCTGGATAATCAAGCCCCGCAGAAATCGAATGCGCTTCCTGCACTTGGCCTGCATCATCTTGCAATAACTTCATTAAGGCGCCGTGGAGCACACCTTCTGTTCCTTTCGTTAAGGTTGCAGCGTGTTTATCTGTATCCACACCTTGACCAGCTGCTTCAACGCCAATCAACTTGACTTCTTTATCTTGAATAAACGGATAAAACATACCGATCGCATTGCTGCCACCACCTACACACGCCAAAATAGCGTCAGGCAAACGCCCTTCTTTTTCAAGAATTTGACGTCTTGTTTCTACGCCAATCACACTTTGAAAATCACGGACCATCGTTGGAAACGGATGTGGACCGAGAGCCGAACCGATTAAGTAATGCGTATCTTCTACATTGGCAACCCAGTAACGCAAAGCTTCATTGACCGCATCTTTTAAGGTCGCACTGCCTTTTGTGACACTTTCCACACGTGCCCCTAAAAGCTTCATACGGAAAACGTTCAATTGCTGACGCTTAATGTCTTCTTCACCCATGAAAATAACACAATCCAAATCGAACAGTGCACAAATTGTCGCAGTCGCCACACCGTGCTGACCTGCTCCTGTTTCTGCTACAATTTTACGTTTTCCCATTCGCATCGCAAGTAGCGCCTGACCAATCGCGTTGTTTACTTTGTGCGCACCGGTATGATTCAAGTCTTCTCGTTTTAAGTAGATTTTTGGTCCACCATATGCTTCAGTCATGCGTTTTGCGAAGGTCAATGGCTGTTCACGACCCACATACTCCGATAAATAATGATGGTATTCCTTATGAAATTCCGGATCTTCTTTTACTTCATTATAAGCATCTTCTAATTCCTTAACGGCTTTCATTAATGTTTCTGGCACAAATTGCCCCCCGTATTTACCGAAAAAACCTACTTTTTCTATCGTCTGTTCCATCGAATCATCCTTTACCTGTTTAATAAATTTTTGTATTTTCGCTACATCTTTCTGGCGCTCTGTTTCAACTCCGCTAGAGACGTCTACCATGTAAGGTGTTGTTTGTTCGATTGCCGCACGGACATTTTCCGGTGTTAACCCACCCGCCACAATTAGGCGAGATGGATCGATGCCGGCTCCGTCTAGTAACGACCAATCAAACACATTACCGCTACCTCCGCGGTATTCCGTACCCGGAGCGTCCACTAAAATATAATTAGCTAAAGAATTTTTCAACTGCTCTACATCTTCTTTTGTGCGAATTGAGAAAGCCTGAATAACAGGGACACGAATAGCTTTCACCAACTCATCGGGTTCATCGCCGTGAAGCTGAACCATCGTTAGCGGAACACCTGCAACAGCGTCTTCAATTTCCTCTAATGAAGCATTAACAAAAACACCGATTTTATCGGTATCTGCTGGAATGTGTTTAGCCAGTTCAGCAGCTTGCGCAATTGTCACTTGACGTCTGCTCGGAGCAAATACGAAGCCGATAGCATCCGCACGACTTGCTGCGTCAACATGTCGCTGTTCTTGCAAGCCGCAAATTTTCACTTTTGTCATTTTACTGCCTCCTCGCTAGTCGCCTGACGAATCCAATTTCCTGGATTTTCAGATCGCATTAACGCTTCTCCCACTAAAATTCCAGAAGCTCCATTTGCGTAAGCAAATTGCGCATCTTCTTTTGTCTGCATGCCACTTTCGCTTATTAACACGCGCCCTTCGTCAAATGGGAAGTTTTTAGCTAATTGTGCTGTGCGTTCAATTGATACTTCAAAAGTTTTTAAATTACGATTATTGATACCAATTAGTTTTGCATCTAGCTCTAGTGCTATTTGCAGTTCCTGTTCATCATGAACTTCGATTAAAACTTCAAGTCCTTTTGAGAGCGCATAGTCGTTAAGACGTTTCAGCTGCTGCTTTTCCAGTGCAGCTACGATCAATAGAATAATGGTAGCTCCTGCATGTTGAGCACGATCAATTTGAATCTCACTAACCATAAAATCTTTGCACAAGACGGGAATCGATACGACTTTCGCTACTTCACACAAGTCATCAATTGATCCTTTAAAATACACTTCATCCGTAAGTACCGAAATTGCAGCCGCTCCAGCTTCTTCGTATTTTTTAGCTTGTGCAACAATATCTACTTCCACTTTGATGTCGCCTTTTGATGGAGAAGCGCGTTTAATCTCTGAGATGACGCCATTTCGTTCTTGTAGATGCCCCAGTAACGTTGTTTTTTCTGGAAAATCAATTGTATTTGGCCCAACTGGTTTATACATTTTTACCTCTTCGTATTTAGTCGCAATGATGTCATCCAATATTGTCATACAAATACCCCCGCCGCTAACCGATGCAAGTCAAAGACACGCGCGGTTTCGCCTGATTTGATTGAGGCTTTCGCCTGCTTTACGCCTTCTGTCACGTTTTCAGCTTTACCACTGACATACAGTACTACTCCTGCATTTAATGCGACTGTATCTAAATAAGGGCTATCTGTTCCGGATAAGACATCCATAAAAATTTCAGCGTTGCGCTTTGGATTGCCTCCGCGGATCGCTTCAATTGAGGCCACTTCTAAACCAACTTCATTTGGGTGAATGGTCATTTTTCGCTTACCTTGCTCATTGAAGATGATTAATTCATTCGCGCCTGCAAGTGACAGTTCATCCAAGCCACCTGCTCCGTGAACAAGCGCTCCTTTTTTTCGACCCAATCGAATTAACGCATCCGCCATTGGTTCTAGCATGTCACGACGGTAAACACCGGTCATTTGAATCGTAATTGGCAATGGATTCGCTAAAGGTCCTACTAAGTTAAAAATGGTTGGAGTTCCGATGTCTTTACGAATTTGGCGTAAGCCACCGAGTGCTGGATGGATAGCTGGTGCAAACAATAACGCAATCCCCGTCTGGTCAAGCATCATAGGAATCGAGGCAATATTCGTTTCCGTTGAAATACCAAGTGCCTCTAGCACATCGGAACTGCCTGTTTTGCTAGAAACACTGCGATTGCCATGCTTGGCAACTGTCATACCGCATCCTGCTAACACAAAAGCCGTCAACGTACTAATGTTAAAACTGTAAGAACGGTCACCACCGGTTCCACAAACATCAACAAGTTGTCCTTCGACTGTTGGAAGCGCTACTGCTTTTTCACGCATCGCTTTGACTAGTCCTACTAACTCGTCTGCCGTCTCTCCTTTTTCATGTAAATCGGACAAAAAATTCTTGATTTGTTGTTCATTTATATCGCCGTTCAACATTGCTAATGATTTTTCGTACATTCCTTGTTCACTCAAATTCTCTACTCTGCTCATACTCATCTCTCCTCGTCTCATTTTAAATACAAAAATCCCCGCAATCAGATTGTTATCTGATTGCGGGGACGGGTTAAAAACCGCGGTACCACCACGCATTAGCGCACCAAATTTCTGCGCTCACTTAAACAGGCTCTTCGCCTTTCCCTTTAACGCAGGGCTTACGTCTCCCTTACTCGCTTCCGCTTTCAGGCAAGCTCTCCTAAGTCCATTCGCGCAGATCACCTAATCAGCTCTCACCAGCCGCTGACTCTCTAAATAGATTTCCCTGCCTACTCGTCTCAATCCTCGATTTATACACTCTTCTATTCTCGTCTTCTCTAGGCTCTTCTCTCAAACAGACTTGCTTCCGTACAACAAGTTGTTCCCTATACTAAAAGGTTTTGTTTATTCTGTCAAGTAAAAGGAAAAGCGTAGGCAGCCATGTAGATTCGACGGGCATAAGATGCTCTGGCGAAGCGGCACTCTCTACTCAAAAAAAAGCGCAAGTGTCTATAGAACTCTAGACACTTACACCCGAAAATAAGACTTACTGATAATAGCCATCTAACTCTTTTCTTAAAGCAGCTTTAAGGAATTTACCAACCGACGTTTTTGGCACTTCTTTCAAAAATACCACGTCGTCTGGAACCCACCACTTGGCAAATTGGCTCTCCAAGTACGTCAGTAATATCGCTTTCGTGGCGTCGTCTTCCGCATGACCTTCTTTTAACACGACACAAGCAAGTGGACGCTCCATCCATTTCTCATGTGGAATGGCGACAACCGCCGCTTCGAACACAGCTTCATGCGTCATCAATGCATTTTCCAGATCAACAGAAGAAATCCATTCGCCACCGCTTTTAATTAAATCTTTCGTCCGGTCCATCAGTTTGATATAGCCATCGGACTCGATTACAGCAATATCTCCTGTATAAAGCCAACCCTCTTTAAACGCTTCTTCCGTACGCTCGTCTTTATAGTATTCATCAGCGATCCAGGCACCTTTAACGTTCAGCTCACCCATCGTTTCCCCATCCCACGGTGCTTCGCCGTTTTCATTGACGATTCGTACTTCGAGGCCCGGCATCGGTAAACCTGCCATTGAACGGCGTTCGATGCGCTCATCCATCGTCATATCGGTCATTGCAGAAGTAGTAATAGCCAAACTGACAAGCGGCGCAGTTTCCGTCATGCCATACCCTGTCACAAATGGCACATTGTATTTCTCTTCAAATGCGCGGATTAATCCTTTTGGTGATGCTGATCCCCCGCAAATAATCATCCGCAGCGTGTCGATATTGCGTGGATTTGCTTCTAATTCTTTCAACACACCCATCCAAATTGTCGGGACGCCTGCAGTTAACGTAACTTTTTCTGATTCAATTAAATCTAACAACATGCCAGGAGCAAAACCGGGTCCCGGCAACACTTGTGTAGTCCCAAACAAAACTCCAGCAAATGGCAGCCCCCAAGCATTGGCATGAAACATTGGCACAATCGATAAGGCAATATCTTGTTCTGACAAGCCCATTGCATCCGACATGCCGAGCGCGTAACTATGGAGCACAAGTCCTCTGTGCGTATAGACAACGCCTTTAGGATTGCCCGTTGTTGCGGAAGTGTAACACATGCCCGCTGGTGTATTTTCGTCCAGATCTTCAGGAAATTCGAAACTGTCATCTTCAGCAGCGAGTAATTGTTCATAAGAATAAACATTGCCAAGTGTCGTTTCTGGTAAATCCACTCCATCTTTCATGATGATAAAATGCTTAACGGATTTTAGCATAGGTGCTAATTTTTCAATCAATGGAAATAGATCGTGATCGACTACCAAAATTTCATCTTCGGCATGGTTGATGACATAGGCGATGTGCTCATGTGACAAGCGAATATTAATCATGTGTAAAATAGCACCAGCACCCGGCACACCAAAATACAACTCCAAGTGACGGTGATGGTTCCAGGCGAAACTTCCCACCTTTGTGCCACGCTTCATACCAAGTCCAGTTAAAGCAGCCGCTAGTTTGCGCGAACGTACCGCAAATTCTTTATAAGGAATCCGGTGAATCATATTTTCTCCGGTACGTGAAATGATCAGTTTTTCCGGAAAATAGCGCTCCGCTCTTTTTACGAAAGATGATAATAATAATGGCGAATCCATCATGTCACATCCGACTCCTTTTTCACTCTAATTTTATTATTATGAATGGGTGTCCCTATCAGGCAAGATTCGCCTTCTTTTCCGCTCGCCTTTCACTTACAGTCCCATTCGTTTGGCAACGATGGTTTTCATGATTTCGTTGGAACCGGCATATATCGCCGCCACTGGAATGTCCCTGTAGCGACGTGCAATTTTGTATTCTTCCATATAGCCATATCCACCGTGTAATTGCATGCACTCACCGGATATTTTCTTGGCGGTATCTGTCAGCCAAAATTTCGCCATCGATACTTTGGAAACAATGTCTTTTCCAGCCATATGATCTTCAATGAGCGATTCTAAAAACGAATGACCCAGTTCAATTTCTGTCGCCATCTCCACTAGTTTAAACTGAGAATTTTGGAACGAACCGATCGGCTTGCCAAAGGCTTTTCTTGATTTCACGTATTCCAACGTCATTTCTAACATATCTTCTGAAGCTACTTGCGCTGCCATTGCGACGACTAGTCGCTCTTGCTGCAGTTTTTCCATCAGATAAGTAAAGCCTTTATTTTCTTCGCCAATTAAGTTCGTTGCAGGGACGATGCAATCCTCAAAATACAGTTCGGATGTATCTTGAGCATGGAGACCTACCTTGTCGAGCTTACGCCCTTTCTGAAAACCTGGTGTCCCCTCTTCTACCATTAATAGCGAAATCCCACGATGCTTCGGTTGTGCTTTCGGATCGGTTTTTACAACAACTAACACCAATGTCGAGTTAATGCCATTCGTAATAAAAGTTTTCTGCCCATTAACAATATAATTGTCGCCGTCTCGAACTGCTGTAGTTGATATATTCGCAAGATCTGATCCTGCTCCAGGCTCTGTCATCGCAATCGCTGTAATATGATCTCCCGAAATACAACCCGGTAGCCAACGCTGTTTTTGTTCTTCATTTCCGTACGCTTCGATGTAAGGAACCGTAATGTCATTATGTAGGCCTACCCCCGTCAAACTGGCTCCTACGCGTTCCATTTCTTCTCCGATAACGACCGCATAACGAAAATCTAGACCAAGCCCCCCGTATTGTTCTTCTATTTGAGGACTCAGAAAACCCATATCTCCGAGCTTTTTCCAAAAAGATTTCGGAATAAGGCGATCTTTTTCCCATTGATCATAGTTTGGAACCGCTTCTTTTTCTAAAAACTTCCGCAAGGACTTCCGGAACATCACGTGTTCATCTTCTTCGAAACGGTATCTCCCCATCTTTTCCATCTCCCTTATTTCGGTTGCATGCGGATTGCTCCGTCGAGTCGTATCGTCTCCCCATTTAACATCGAATTTGTCGTAATGCTTTCTACTAGGTGTGCAAATTCAGCGGGTTTTCCAAGACGTGCTGGAAATGGTACGGCTGCAGATAATGAAGCAATTGCAGCATCTGGCAATCCTTCTACCATTGGTGTTTCCATTAATCCAGGCGCAATTGCCATAACTCGAATTCCATCTCTCGCTAATTCTCTAGCAATTGGCAACGTCATCGCGACAACTCCGCCTTTAGATGCGCTGTAAGCTGCTTGTCCAATTTGCCCTTCATAAGCCGCGACCGATGCTGTTGAAATAATCACCCCTCGCTCACCATCTTCAGTTGGTTCGTTTTTTTGCATAGCTGCTGCTGCAACACGAATAACATTAAAGCTACCAACCAAATTTACTTTGATGACTTTTTCAAATTGGTCTAGCGCAATTGGTTCGCCTTTGGATACTACTTTCCCTGGAGTACCAATCCCCGCACAATTGACTACTAAATTAATACCACCGAACTGTTCAAGCGTGTCGTTTATATTTTGTTCAACTTGTGATGCGTTAGTAACATCCGTCTCTTTATAAATGACCGAGCCTTCACCCAATTCTTCAATAAGCACTTTTGCACGTTCTGCATTCAAATCAAAAATAGCTGCTTTCCCGCCACTTTTTGCTATACGGCGTACTGTCGCTTCACCAAGCCCAGACGCTCCACCCGTGACTACTGCTTTTACTTGTGAAAATTCCATCTTCTTCCTCCTTAGTTTTCAATCCTGCTATAGCTTTTCAATAATAGTGGCGTTGGCCATTCCCATTCCTTCACAAATGGCTAACAATCCGTAACGGCCATCTGTTCGCTCTAATTCATGTAGTAACGACACTAATAATTTAGTACCTGTCGCACCAAGCGGATGACCAAGCGCAATTGCGCCTCCGTTAACATTCAGTTTTTCAGGATCTCCACCAATATCATGTAACCAAGCTAGCGGGACTGGCGCAAATGCTTCATTGACTTCGTAACGGTCCATCTCACTGATTTCAAGTCCTGCTTTGGCGAGAACTTTTTTAGTTGCTGCGATTGGCCCAGTCAGCATCAATGTCGGATCCGAACCGACTACTACACGTGCCACTATGCGCGCTTTCGGTTTCAATCCAAGCTCTTTCGCCTTGTCAGTAGACATTAAGAGAACAGCAGAAGCACCATCACTCATTTGACTCGCATTGCCTGCAGTAATCACACCCTTTTCATCAAAAGCTGTTTTTAATCCAGCTAGCACTTCTTCCGTCGTACCCGGACGCGGCCCTTCGTCTTCATCAATCATTCGCGTTTCGCCGTCTGGACCTTGTGTGCGAATCGGAATAATTTCACGTTTATAATGGCCTGCCCCAATAGCATGTTGTGCGCGTTCATGACTTTGTACTGCAAACGCGTCAAGCTGTTGCCGCGTAAATCCCCATTTCTTTGCGATACGTTCTGCCGATAACCCTTGATTGATAATTTCGTATTGATCTGTCAGTTTTTCGCTCAGCGCTGCACCTTGCATATTGGAAAACATCGGTACGCGTGTCATGCTTTCCACACCACCCGCAATGACAATATCCATATCTCCGGCCAGAATTGCTTGAGCACCGAAGTGCACAGCCTGCTGACTCGAACCGCATTGGCGATCAATTGTGACACCCGGTACATAATCTGGAAAACCTGCAATTAACGATGCTGTACGCGCAATATTGCCGCCTTGTTCTCCAGCCTGTGAAACACAACCTAAAATAATATCTTCTACTTCACTTTTGTCTACACCTGCACGCGAGACTAACTCTTCTAATACTAAAGCTGCTAATTCATCCGGACGCTGATCTGCAAACTGCCCTTTTCTTCTCCCAACAGCTGACCGTACACCTTCTATAATGACAACTTCTCTCATGCCCTTCACCCCACCGTGTATTATTTTTATGAGAACGTTCTCACTTAACTGAATTGAATGACTATTCACTCATTATTTACATTGTACAAGAATCCCTACTCAAATGCTACAAGAAAAGCGTATATTCATAGGCGAGTTAGACAGCTAGAAAAGCGCCAGATTCTCTGACTAAAATAAAAATGATTCCGCAGTCGAAACCGCGGAATCATTTTTATTCTTCAATTAATCCTTTGTCAATTAGGAATTCGCGAGCGACATCAGCTGCAATTTCTTGGTCAACATCAATGCGAGAATTCATTGCTAACATTTCTTCCTCGCTGATTTGTCCAGCCAGCCCGCTCAGTACTTCTTCAAGTTCCGGGTACTCTTCGAGTGTTTCCATCCGCACAACAGGAGCTGCGTCGTATTTCGGGAAAAACGACAGATCGTCTTCTGTCGTTTCAAGATCAAATAATTCAATGCGGCTATCTGTAGTGAACGCTGGAATAACTTCTACTTCTCCACTCTTAACAGCTTCATACATAATTGCTGGGTCAAAACTTTCAGTTGCTGAAAACTTAAATGGATACGTGGCGATCAAGTCCTCGTAGCCATCTCCTTTGCGTTCATAGAAAGGATGTGGTGCTCCGAAACGCATTTCTTCTGATTGCGAAATTTCCGCTAAATCTGAATAGGTTTTTGCATCATAGCCGCTATCTTTTGAATACGCCAACGTATAACCATTCTCAAAGCCAAGTGGTTCTAGCCAAGTCGCACCCAGTGTATCTTCGTAACCTATTCTTACAATATCTAATACCTCTTCCGAAGATTGACCCGGAACAGACTCTTTCTTCAATACGTCCTTCATGCCGGTACCGGTATACTCCACGTACATATCAATATCGCCTTTTTCTAAAGCAGGAGTTAAAATCGACACTTCTCCTAATCCCTCTTCATATTCCACAGTATAGTCCGAATTGGCTTCAATATACTGACCGAGAATATGTGGCAGGATATATTGTTCTGTCCACGGCTTACCACCAATGACGATTGGATCTAATTCATCTCCACCTGATCCGCATCCTGCAATGACTGTAGTTGCAGCCAAAAAAACTCCTAATGTCGTTTTTTTCATCTTGTTCCCCCCTATGGTTTCAAACCTTTTGGTGTCGCTCTTTTTTCAATCCATTTTAAAATTTGATCAAAACCAATTGCCAGTAGAGCAACTGGCAAGGCACCAGCCAAGACTAATGAATTGTTATAAGACTGCAATCCTCGGTAGATGATATCACCCAAACCACCAGCTCCAACAAATGTCGCAAGTGTGGCGATACCTACAGTTAATACAGTAGCCGTACGTATACCCGCCATGATAAACGGTAACGCTAGCGGCAATTCAATTTGTCGTAAAATCTGTGTCCGCGTCATTCCCATGCCACGTCCTGCTTCGATCGTGGAACTATCGACTCCTACAATTCCTGCATACGTATTTCGCAAAATCGGTAATAAAGCATAGATAATAAGTGCAATTAATGCAGTAGGTGAACCAATTCCTAAAATAGGTACCAAAAAGCCGAATAGCGCTAGACTTGGAATCGTTTGAAAAACAGCCGTTACCCCAATAATTGATTCAGCGTAGCGCCGATAGCGTGTAATGAGAATTCCTAGTGGCAGCGCAATTGCGATACCAATTGCGACGGCTACAAATGATAAATACATATGTTCTAAAAGCGCACCAATAATCATATCCTGACGGCTAACGAGGGTGTCTAGGAAGTTTTTCATGCCGTTGCCCCCGTTTCTTTAGCAAGTGCCGCTTTCAATAAGTCTCGGTCATTAGCATAAGCCACGACCTGCGCCCCTTGAACGATTGCCAAGTAATTTTTTGTGCTTTTATCCAGTTGCAAAAAAGCGTTCTCGATCGTTTGTTCAGCAGAAATTTCCTCAGTATCCCCAGCCCATTCTTCTGTAAAAAGATCCAGAAATTCGAGCAATTTTCTGTCTCCAAATGTGCGCTTTTGATTGATGCGCTCTATACCAATAAAGCTGCGAACAAATTCGTTTGCAGGGTTATCAATAAGTTGCTGGGGGGTGCCTACTTGTTCAACTTGCCCATCGCGCATAAGAATAACAGAATCAGCAATTTTCAACGCCTCATCCATATCATGGGTAACAAAAACGATGGTTTTATTGATGGTTTGTTGAAGGTTTCGAAGTTCGTCTTGCAACTGTTCTCGACTAATAGGATCAAGTGCTGAAAAGGGTTCGTCCATTAAAACAATATTGGGATCTCCCGCTAACGCCCGAACCACTCCTACACGCTGCTGCTGTCCCCCACTCAACTCGAGTGGGTAACGCTCCATATAAACTTCAGGATCTAAACCAACAAGCTGAAGCAATTCACGTACACGTTGTTCTTTTTTGTCTTTTGTCCAGTCCAGCAATTTAGGTACAAGCGCCACATTATCTGAAATGGTCATATGAGGAAATAATCCAATACGTTGAATCACATAACCAATTGAACGTCTTAATTGGACTTCATCCATTCCATTGATGGGTTTTTCATCAATGAAAATACTTCCTTCAGTTGGTTTTTCTAGTTTATTAATCATTTTCATTAATGTCGTTTTACCACAGCCACTAGGACCGATGATGGCAGTCAATTCATTTGTCGGTAGAACGAGTGAAATGTCTTTTAATGCTTCCGTTCCATCTGGAAAGCGTTTTGTAACATTTTCAAATCGAATCATAGACTTTCCTCCCCGCTGCTTCTTTCAACCTACCTTTTTATACCCTCTAGAGTTGCTCTTTACTCCTACAGCCTGTTTAGCTAAAAATTATTTTTCCACAAAAATTAAGTGAACGGGATTGGCGATTTGCTCATAGCCAATTTCTCTATAAATTTTGTTTGAAGTCGGATTTGTAAGGTCTGTATAAAGCATAACAAAATCATACTCCAGCAGTAATTCGTTCGTGACTTCTGCTACCAGTGTTTGAGCATATCCATTTCTTCGCTGAGCATTTGGCGTAAAGACAAAAGATACGGTAATTCCGTTTTTTGAAGGGCGTTTTTTTTGCATACAAGAGACCACTCGCTCATCTACTTCCCAGACGTAAACTTCTTTTCTTTCTAGAAATCCAGCGATTTTATGCGAAATTTGTGTTTGAGTAGAGCGGCCAATTCCTGTTTCTTCTTCAAAAAGCCGATACCATTCTTCCAATATTATCGCATCTTTCTTACTAGCAATCCGCCAAGAACCCCGGCTCTTTCGTAAGCCTTTATTGACTGCTTCAATTCGGTAAAGACCTTGATCCATTAGTATATTTACTTGTTCTCCCGTCCGCTCTATCCAAGCCTCTGCAAACAAGCGCGAAGTGGTTTGTTCACCGACTATTCCACTCACCTCAATTCCTAAATTTTGCAGATGTCCAACAATCTCTCGTTCAATTTGAGGAAAGGTTTGAAAAACTATCAATTGCAAAGCATGTGGCGGTGTCATTAAACAAGCTGCTACAATTTCATCATCCGTTTCGACGAGTGCTAAAAAATAGCCTTCGTATTGATTCGCATGTATTTGTCCGAGAACACCTAGGAATAAACTATGAATGTCCTCTTTTTTATACAGTAGAGGTGATACTTTTTCTAAGAACACGGCTGAGTCCGAATAAATAATCATTTCCATTTCTTCACTTCCACTCCCGTCTTAACTTTTTCTATTACTACAGTATTGGCTATATTATGGAAAAAACCCTTTATTTATCCTTCAGGTTGCTAAAAAACGCATCCTGAAGAGTCAGGATACGTTTTTCATTGAGTTATACTATTCCAACTCCAATTGTTTTGTTTCCTTGCCGAGAAATGCTACAGCCAGCGCTCCAATAAGGATGGAGACACAGAAAATCCCGAAGATTACATTGAGATTCGCACCAGCTGTTAACAGCGTACCGACTAGAAGCGGCCCAAGAACTCCACCTATACGACCAAAAGCAGCCGCCATTCCTGTACCTGTACCGCGAATAACTGTTGGGTATTGCTCTGGGGAATAGGCATATAACGCACCCCAAGCACCCAAGTTAAAGAACGATAAGAAAGCACCCGAAACGATTAACAACGTAATAGTGTCCGCATTACCAAAAGCCAACGCACTAATTGCTGTACCGATTAAGTAAGTGACCAACACAAATTTCCGACCTGCCCGTTCGATAAGCCAAGCAGCTGAAAAGTAGCCTGGCAATTGGGCCAAAGTCATAATTAATACATATTGGAAGCTTTTGATTAACGTAAATCCTTTTAACACCATGACACTTGGGAGCCACAAGAACATGCCGTAATATGAAAATACTACTGTGAACCAGACAATCCATAGCATTAAAGTTGGACGTCTGTATTTCTCTGACCAAACGTCTTTAATATTCGTCGAAATTGATCGCAACACATCTTTTTTCGCAGAAAACTGTGGTGAATCTGGTAGATTGATACGCAAATATAAGGCATAAACTGCTGGCAACGCAGTCAATAACAGCGCAACCCGCCAACCAAAAGATGGAATGATGAAATACGAAATAACAGCAGCGACTAGCCAACCTGCGGCCCAAAAACTTTCTAATAGAACGATCACACGTCCCCGCTCTTTTGCTGGTACACTTTCAGACACCAGAGTAGAAGCTACCGGTAGCTCACCACCTAATCCCATTCCCACAAAAAACCGTAAAATCATAAATGCCGCGAGTGTTGTTGCAAAAGCAGAAATTCCGCTAGCAATTGAAAACAACAGCAAGGTAATAATGAATATTTTCTTTCGGCCTACACGATCTGCATAAATCCCGAAAACAAATGCACCAACCGCCATTCCAATTGAGTTGACGCTACCAATCCACCCCATCTGACTGGACGTCAATCCCCAATCTTCATGCAATGCCGCAATAACGAAAGCCAAAATACCGACGTCCATTGCGTCAAAAAGCCACCCCAGTCCCGCAATTCCTAACAATCTATTTCTTGAAATAGGACCTGTTTTTTTCTCAGCTATCGTCGCCATTGTCATTCTCCTGTCTTTACACATGCATAGTAACATCTTTACACAACTATACGCTTTAGACAGATTAGTGACAAGCACAATAAAAAAGTCTCTCTTTTCAGATAATTACACTTTTATAAATCTCTTCAGTCCATACGTTATCTCCACTTTCAACTAGAAGAAGTGTTTGATGACGAGATAATGGCTGCATTAATACTGACCATCATCGCTGCCTGCTGTGCTTGCATTAAAGTTTCCAATGAAGTAGCAAAAGTCATAGTCGCGACATCTCGTACTTCTATATTGTCAGCCATTGCCTGTTGGACAGCTGTTGAAAAAGCCATATCTTTGTACCAACGAAAGATTTTATTTTTTTCTAATTCACGTGTATTTTCCACAACTCCCTCTAAAGCTTTACCGTCGATTTCTGTCACCGCTAAAAATCCAAGAATAGGATATTGCGCTAGGCTGATATTGATTTTTTCTTCTTTGAAAAATTGGTGAATCGCCAAAACCTTACCGACTATTTTCGCGTCGTAAACAGGTGAATCAAAGGTCATAATTTGAGACAGCCATTGAAGATTATTCCCCATAGTGAAGCCTTGTTCGCGGAGGTCACGGTAATACCTATTCATCGTTGCCGCTCGTTCTTCAAGCGACCCTTCCCGGCTACCCAATAAAGCGGCATATGGAATATCTTCATTCGACGTTAGAAATTTATGATGCTTTTTCATTTCTTTGTACAACGCTCTTGCCTGTTCTGCTTCCTCCGGTTTTTTCATTAGCAATGCAGCTAAATAGGTATAGGAAGTTTTCCAAAAACCTACATCGTTAAGTGCTTTTTGATTTTGATTGGCTAGCTTTAATGAACTTTCTACAGCCTCTTCTTTCATAACCATAAAAGCTGCTGCTACATGAAGCAGATGCGAGCGCAAAGGTGAAGTCCACCCCTCATTCTTTTTAATCACTTCGACAGCCGCTTCATGCTTTTCTGCATCAAAAGCCTGGTCCTGAGACAAATATACGTTAGTGACAGCTAACGCAATCCGCTTGTCTACAGCCCACCCTGTTGTTTTTGACACGTCCAAGAAAGTTTGTTCAATGCGTTTAATATCCATAGAAAAAGCCTCCTTTTCTCTTTACTACGAGAAGAGGAGGCAGAAAGTTTCAAAATCAGACGATCAATACCAGACTGACAGCCATAACGGCCATGCCAGCTACTAACCCGTAGATGGATAGATGGGCTTCGTCATAGCGTTTTGCAGCAGGCAATAACTCGTCAAGCGAAATAAAGACCATAATACCCGCTACACCCGCAAATATAATGCCAAACAACGTGTCGCTGAGAAATGGCATTAAGAAGAGCCACGCTGCAATCGCTCCAACAGGTTCTGAAATACCCGATAAAAAGCTGTATTTAAGTGCTTTTTTTCGACTTCCAGTTGCATAGTAAATTGGTACTGAGACGGCAATCCCCTCCGGAATATTATGAATGGCTACTGCAATTGCGATAGCGATTCCAAGAGCCGGATCTTGTATTGCCGACATAAACGTGGCAATCCCCTCCGGAAAATTATGAATGCCGATTGCTAATGCTGTAAAAATACCCATTTTCCGTAGCCGAGCATATTCGTCGTTGGTCGGTCCATCGTCCATGTCCTCTACCGTTTTGACTTCATGTGGATTTCCCAATTGCGGAAGAATACGATCTACTAATGCCATAAAAACCATTCCGCCGAAAAAGCCAGCGAGTGTCAGCCAGTAGCCAGTAACCTCTCCCTGTGCGTTTGTTAAAGCATCTTTTGCTTTAAAAAAGATTTCAATCATCGAAACGTAAATCATCACTCCTGCTGAAAACCCTAATGAAATTGATAGAAATTTTGTATTCGTACGGGATGCAAAAAATGCGATCAAACTGCCAATCCCTGTGGCCAGTCCAGCAAAAAGAGTCAATCCAAGCGCAAATAAAACTGTATTATCCATAACCATGCCTCGCTTCTAAATTCCAGTGAATAAAGTTATTATACGTTAAAAACGCTCAAAATGAGGAGTTTTTCAACCAAGTAAAATCCATCTTTCATTTCGCTCCCCCGAGAAGTTCTTTTAACTTCTGCCAATCTGCATCTTTCAACAGACGAACTGACGGATTATAAAAAACACTGGCTGGATGAAATGTAGGGAAAATATGATAGACCTCTGTTGTTTCTTTAAAGCAACTCTCTTCTTCGTTCCAATAGAGAATCGGTGTTTCCATTAGCACACCGTGAAGTTCCGTGACCTTCGCCTTCGAACCGACCAACCGTTGCAATCCGACATTTCCCAATGTCACAA
Source organism: Planococcus faecalis (assembly GCF_002009235.1). Taxonomy (NCBI): domain Bacteria; kingdom Bacillati; phylum Bacillota; class Bacilli; order Caryophanales; family Caryophanaceae; genus Planococcus; species Planococcus faecalis. The sequence goes on along the minus strand of NZ_CP019401.1, from coordinate 450,745 downwards.
TTATCGGCGGCTGAACAGCTTGAATCTCCGTATCCAATATCGGCGCATGCGCAATGATTTCTTTTTTCGTCGGTGCCCGGTTGTATTTTCTGTCGATGGTTTCTCCGTTACGTTTCTTTTTAGTTCCCCATTTATAAGGTCTACTTCGAACCGCACTCGTAATATAAACATCTTCTCTAGCTAAACCTACACTCTCAAGAGAAGCCATCAATTCTTTTCCTGCTCTTCCCGTAAACGGTATTCCCGTTTCTAACTCGTTCTCTCCAGGTGCTTCTCCCACCAGCATAATCACTGGATTTTCAGGTCCACTTCCCCATACAAAACCTTCAACCGGAAACCCCTCTATCCTTTGCATTCCCAGTTCAGCCAGTTTTTCCGAAATTCTATACATACGAATCCACTCCCATTTATTCTCATGTAACTAAAACTAACATCAAATAAAATAAACTCTTGATTTATCAGAAAATATAAACTATTATGTTAACAAACCTAACATAAAGGAGGAGAAATTGATGAAAAAAATTGAAACGATTATTCGATCTTCCGTTTTTGCAGATGTGCGACAGGCTTTAGCACTTGAAGGAATAGACGGTTTGAGTGTAACTGAAATTGCTGGAATCGGAAAGCAAGAAGGACGAGTGGGCTTATTTCGCGGGAACGCCTATACAATGGAATTTTCTCCAAAACTGAAATTGGAGATGGTTGTGGATGATCATAAAGTTGAAGATATCATCCAAGCTTTACTGGAATACGCTTCAACCGGCCAAGTCGGGGATGGTAAAATTTTCATTTTCTCTGTCGAAGAAGCGATACGAATCAGAACCAAAGAACGCGGCACAGTCGCAATTGGATAAGGAGGAGATTGGATGGAAGCAGTTCAAAGTTCAGTAGATATGATATGGGTCATGCTCGGAGCAATGTTGGTATTTTTTATGCACGCAGGATTCGCTATGGTGGAATCCGGTTTTACACGATCTAAAAACACCTTGAATATTTTAATGAAGAACATGATCACTGTTTCACTCGGCTCCATTCTTTACTTTATCGTTGGATACGCCCTTATGTTTGGCCCTTCATCTTTCGGCTTGATCGGCACACAAGGATTTGCATTAACTGGCGTTGAAGATATCGGATTCTTTGTATTCCAAGCTGTTTTTGCCGCAACTTGCGCAACCATCATTTCTGGGGCTGTAGCAGAACGAATGAACTTATCTGCCTATATTCTATTGACTATCGCCATGACTGCAGTCATTTATCCGGTCGTAGGGCACTGGGTATGGGGCGGCGGTTGGTTGTCACAAATCGGCTTTATTGATTTTGCAGGCTCAACGGTCGTTCACTTAACTGGGGCAGTAGCTGCATTTATCGCCGCTTGGAAAATAGGTCCTCGCATCGGCAAGTATAGCGGAAAATCAGTTAACACGATTCCAGGGCATAGTTTACCACTAGGTGCATTAGGTGTTTTTATCCTATGGCTTGGGTGGTTCGGCTTTAACGGGGGCAGTACTTTGGCAGCGGACCCGACTCTCGTGCCGCCAGTAATTGCCAATACATTACTAGCAGCTTCCGCTGGGATTATTGCGACTGCTGGATACACCCGCTTTCGCTATGGACGCATTGACGCTTCTTTAACAATGAACGGTGCTCTTGCCGGTCTTGTCGGCATTACTGCAGGTGCAGCAAACGTATCATTTTTTGGCGCTATGATGATCGGGTTACTGGCCGGGGTTATTATGACTGAAGCTATTCGCTTACTGGATTCAAAAATTCGGGTTGACGATCCCGTTGGCGCGATTTCCGTCCACGGAATTGCAGGCATTTGGGGGACGCTCGCAGTCGGTTTGTTTGACACTACTAATGGTTTGTTTTACGGAGGTGGAACAGAAATTCTTGGCCTCCAGGCTGTCGGCGTGCTAGCGGTAATTGCATGGGCTTCTCTATCAACTGGTATCGTCTTATTCGCTATCGGCAGGATCGTGCCACTCCGAGTTACCGCTGAAGACGAAGAAGCTGGCCTAGACTTTTCAGAGCATGGCTCACAAGCTTACTCAATGCAAGACGTCCTTCACGGTTCGCCGTTCGGTCGCAATGATTCATTTGCACAGCGACTAAACCAACTAGGTGAGGAACCCTCTCCGCAAAAAACCATTTCCTGATTTAACCGAAAAGAAGAGGAATCCCTCGATATTCTAGGGATTCCTCTTCTTTTAATGTGGCATTTGCTTCTTCACAGTCGAAACAAATGATTACGTCGAATTACTGATGCACGTGCAGTTCGAACATCGTTTAGTTTACTGCAGCTCTAGCACACCATCGACCATTTTATACACCTTGTCGCAATAATCAACGAGTCGAATATCATGGGTCACTACAATGGTTGTCGTTTTCTTATTTTTTGTTTCCGCCTTCAATAACTCCATCACTTCATAAGCACGATCAGAGTCTAGAGAAGCTGTCGGCTCATCCGCCAAAATGATGGACGGATTACTGTATAAGGCTTTTGCAATGGCCACTCGTTGACGTTCTCCTCCCGACAAATCTGAAGGATACTTACTACGAAGGTCACCAATTCCCAAATCTTTGTAAAGCTGCTCAAGTTGTTCTTTGTTCATATTGTCTTTTTTAACTTTGTCTAATAGCTTTAATTGTTTTTCCACTGTTAGAAACGGCACCAAGTTTGAAGCTTGCAAAATAAAACCTATTTCCTTTAAACGAATTTTGGAAAGCTGTTTTTCATTTAACGAGGAGATATTCGTATCGTTGATTAGAATATCTCCTCCTGTTGGAGATAAAAGACCACCAGCAATCGTCAGAAACGTACTTTTTCCGGAACCCGAAGGCCCAATTACCGCAATCAGTTCTCCTTGTTCTGCTTGAAAATTCGTTTCTTTTAACGCATCCACTTTCTTATGACCTGTACCAAATGATTTTTTTACTCGATTCAATTCTAATACTGCCATGACTCAACCTCCAATCGCTTTTAATGGATCAATTTTCACTATCGTCAACACAGAGAATACAGCTCCTAAAATAGCGACCGCAATGAGTACCACTCCGTAAATCAGCATCGTCGGAATATCAAATGCTACCGGAACGGCACTTGGTAGAAAAGCTCCAGTGAAGAGCGTCAAACCAAGTCCTACCGCAACACCAATCGCTGCCAAAATCGCTGTTTGCGCAACAACTGAACGCGCCAGATAGCCACTCGGAATTCCTTGCGCTTTCATAACACCGAACATACTAATTTTTTGAACCGTCAAGACATAAAGGAATATCGCGACGATTACTGACGAAATGACAAATAAGAAGTAAATCATAAAATTCAACGTTAGACTTTGTTCAGTATATCCAGGAAGACTTTCAATAAAAGTTTCTGTTTCGATTGTTGCCAAGCCGTTCTCATCTGTAGTGGCGGAAACATCTTCTGTCCGTACAACAATCGCACTAATTTGACTGTCGTTTTCTGCTGTTTCACCGAACTTTACAAGCTGAAGTGTTTCTAGGGTGGTATAAAGAACTGGCGCCGCGTTAAAACGCGCCTGGTCTGTAAAACCGACTATCTTCAAAGTTTCTTTTGTTGAAGATAAACTGAGCGTGTCACCCAATTTAAAGCCTTCATCTTTCAGTGCATCTCCTGCAATTACTTCATTAGCATCAGTAAATTCTTCGCCTTCTATCACTTCCGGCATAATAAATTCGTCGCTGTTGATTCCAAAAATAGAGACGCCTGCTTTTAAATCTCCGGTTTGTGCAATGGCATTAAGTTGACCTAAAACAGCTGTCTCATCCGCCTGAATTTCGTCAACTGCATCAATTGAAAGAGACGATTGTGTCAAACTTTGATCCGATTCCTCAGTCAGCACGATAGCGTCCGCATCCCACTTATCGACAGCTTCCCTATTCAAACTTGCTAAGCCATTCGCCAATCCTGATAAGAAAAACACCAAGTATGCAACCAGCATCAAGACACCGATGATCAGTGTAAAGCGCAATTTGTTTTTGATAATTTCGTTCCATGCTAAAAACATGCAATCACTTCCATCTCTTCAATATGTATTCGTCGCTAACCTGACTATCTCACTATATCAACTATACAAAACCTATACAAACATCATATACTATGATCCATTTTTTCACTCTTACTTATTCAACAAAAAAAGGCGAACCCGTGACAGGCCCACCTTTTTCTTACCGCAACAATATAATAGGTATTTTGCAGAGACTCTACTAATGATTTCGTTTCTTCAGTTAGTTTTGTTCAAATGCAGACTGCACGTCAGTTACCATTTGAGTAACAGACTGTAATCCCCCACCTGACAAGTACCAGAAATCTGGATCCAAGTAGATGATTTTATCATTTTGATAAGCATTCGTTTTTTGAACCAATTCGTTTTCAAGAGAATCTGCTGCATTGGTTCCATTTCCAACAACTGCATTACGGTCAACAACGAACATCATATCCGGATTTGTTTCTAAAATATATTCGTAAGAAATACTTTGTCCGTGAGTCGAAGCTTCAATGCCTTCATCTGCTTGTTTAACACCGAATACGTCATGGATCAAACCAAAACGTGAAGCTGCGCCATATGCACTTACTTTGCCTTCATTGGCAAGAATGATTAATGCTTTTTCAGCAGAACCACTTACCGTTTCTTTTACTTCTTCTATTTTTGTATCAATCGCTGCAAGTTCTTCAGTGATTTGATCTTCTTTTCCAAAGATTTCTCCAAGAGTCGTCATGTTTTCTTTAAATGATCCCATATAATCTTCTGTATCTACAGCCATATGAATTGTTGGCGCGATTTCAGAAAATTCATCGTACATATCTGCTTGACGACCTGAAATAATGATTAAGTCCGGCTTCATTGCGTTAATCGCTTCAAAATCCGCTTCTTTTAAAGTGCCCACATTTTCGTATTTCTCGGCATCCTCATACTTCTCAAGGTACGCCGGAATATTAGCTTGTGGAACACCTGCAACAGCTTCAATACCTAGTTTGTCCATTGAATCTAGAACACCAAAATCGAATACTACTACTTTTTCAGGATTTTTGTTAAAAGTCGTTTCACCAAGTTCATGAGTCACTGTCATTTCTTCTGATTCTGCAGTCGCTGTGTCAGACTCCGTCGTTTTTTCAGTTGACCCACACGCGGCTAAAAACGCGACCATCATTAATGTTACTGCTGCTACTATCCATTTTTTCATTCTATTTCGAACTCCTCTTTTTTAAGAATTAAAGTACACACAAATCCGGCAATCATTCATCTGCTGAATCGGAATATCCATATCGTAGATTTCTTTTAATGCAGCACTTTGGATAATTTCTTCGGTCGTTCCGTCTTTTACGACACGACCGTTTTTCAGTGCCACGATGCGATCTGAATACACAGAAGCAAAGTTAATATCATGCAACACAATGACCACTGTTTTGCCAAGATCATCGACTAAGCGACGCAAGATTTTCATAATTTGAACAGAGTGTTTCATATCCAAGTTATTTAACGGTTCGTCCAATAAGACATAGTCAGTGTCTTGCGCAATCACCATCGCAATAAATGCACGCTGACGCTGACCACCTGACAGTTCGTCTAGATAAGAGTTTTCCATTTCTTTCAAATCCATGTAATCAATAGATTGATCAACCATTTTTTCATCCTCATCGTTGAGGCGACCTTTTGAGTAAGGAAAGCGCCCAAAAGAAACAAGCTCGCGAATGGTCAAACGGACATTCATAAAGTTAGATTGCTTTAAGATTGATACACGTTTCGAGAACTCATTGGATTTCAACTTCTTGGTATTGGTTGAATCAATAAGCACCTCACCGGTATCCGCATCCAACAGGCGACTGACCATTGACAATAACGTGGACTTACCCGCGCCGTTCGGTCCGATAAAGGACGTAATCTGACCGCGTTGGATATTAACAGTGACGTTTTCCACGACCGTTTTTTTCCCGTATAACTTTGTCAATTCGCGAACTTGGATCATTTAGATCGACTCTCCTTTAATAGTAGATAGATGAAATATATTCCACCGATAAAATTGATAATAACGCTCAATGTTGTATTAAAAGTGAAAATCCGCTCCACTACCCACTGGCCACTAACCAAGGCCACTACACTGATGACAATGGATCCGGTTAACAAGACCGAATGTTTATAGGACGTAAAGAATTGATACGATAAATTTGCGACAATTAAACCAAAAAAGGTAATCGGTCCAACAAGCGCTGTAGCAACCGCAATCAAAACAGCAGACAACACGAGCATTTGCTTTACTAATGCATCGTAATTCACACCCAGATTGATGGCTGTATCACGCCCTAAAGTTAGAACATCTAAAGACGAATTTTGTTTCCAAGCAAAGGCAATCAACAGCGTGATGATGACGAGGGAGGTCCACACCAAATCTGAATTGACGTTATTAAAGCTCGCAAACATTCGGTCTTGGATGATTGAAAATTCATTCGGATCAATTAAGACTTGCAGGAATGTCGTGATACTGCCGAAAAACGTTCCACAAATGATTCCGACCAACAGGAGAAAGTAAATCGGTCGATCATTCTTTTTAAAAAGTAAGCGGTAGAACAACAAGGCGAAGATGACCATGACGGCAATCGACAACAAAAAGTTCACTTGCTTATTGACGATTGTGACATGATCTGAACCAAGGAAAAAGATCAGCACCGTCTGAAGCAGCATATACAGTGAATCCAAGCCCATAATACTCGGTGTCAATATCCGGTTATGGGTAATGGTCTGAAAGACAACTGTTGCATAAGCTATCGCGACTCCTGTTAAGACCATGGCAAACACTTTAACACCACGTCTTGGCAGCGCATAATCGAAACTGCCATTCAAGTCTTGAAATAAATATAAACTACAAGCCGCTAAAGCCAAGCCGACAAGTATAAGCATTTTATGTAGATCACGCATACGTTTTCCTCCTAAACAACAAGAAGAGGAAAATAAAGCTTCCGATAACGCCGACCATCAAGCTGATGGAAATCTCATACGGGTAAATCATCACTCTTCCCAAGATATCGCACACCAGCAAGAAAATAGCGCCAAGCATCGCTGTATGCGGCAATGTTTTTTGTAGATGATCTCCTTTGAAGATCGATACGATGTTCGGAATGATCAACCCAAGAAATGGGATAACCCCTACCGTCAAGACAACCGTCGCTGTAATTAAGGCCACGAGCACCAAACCGATGTTGACGACGCTCCGGTATTTCATTCCCAAATTTTTAGAGAAGTCTTCACCCATACCCGCGACCGTAAACCGGTTGGCGTACAGATAGGCGATGACAAAGACCGGAACGCTGATGTAGAGGAGTTCATAACTCCCCTTCATAACCATCGAAAAGTCACCTTGCAGCCAAGCGGACATATTCTGGATAACATCCGCCCGGTAAGCGAAAAACGTTGTGATGGAAGACAGGATGTTCCCGAACATCAAACCGACCAAAGGAATGAATATGGCATCTTTAAATTTGATGCGGTTTAGAATTTGCATGAAAAGGAAGGTACCGGCAAGCGCAAATGCGAAAGCCACTGCCATTTTTTCCAGCATCGATGCGTTTGCGAACATCAGCATCGACACCAGAATCCCAAGCCGTGTGGCGTCTAATGTACCTGCCGTTGTCGGAGACACGAACTTATTGCGGCTTAACTGCTGCATGATGAGTCCTGCCATACTCATCCCTGCACCTGCCAGCAAAATCGCGACCAACCTTGGCAGTCGGCTGATCAAGAATATCTGTGTCTCTTCCGATTGGAAATCAAGCAAATCAGCTACACTGATACTGCTCACTCCGACAAACAAGGAAATGATCGACAGTATGATTAATGTTGGTATTAAGTAACGCTTCTTCACGACTGTCCCTCATCTGTCTTCAATAACTAATTATTGATTATTCGGTAGTGATAATCATTATCACTGACTTACGTATTTTAGTATAGCATGCTAGAAAGACGAGTCAATAGTTAATTGAGAATAATTTTCATTTACATAACACAGTATCGAATTATAAAAAATTGTAATTCGGGCAAATATAAAAAGAGCATGCCACTTCGGCACGCTCTTCTGTACTTACAGAAAATCTTATTGACAGACTGTGTTCTTCTCTAGTAACTTGAAATTTTTGATTTTATTCGATTAACCTGCGATTTCCTGCGCTTGCTCTACTACTTCAGCTGGTACAGTAATGGCTTGAATTTCATTGAATCTGCTGTAGTCAGCTTGCATATCAGATTTGATGTTCATCATTTCATCTTCAATATTCATGTCCATATCCATTTTCATATCTATTCCTGTCGTTAAAAAGGATTCTTTATCTACATAGATCACATAATTAACAGCATGAATTGTCATGTCTTCTAGTGCCATTTGTGCTTCAAGTTCCATTTGCCCTAACGTTTTCTCTAGTTGTTGATCCATTAATTCGTTAAATTTCTCGCCAGAGGCATCAAGCGTTAAAATGTACTCAGCTTCAGTTTGTTTAAATGTGAAATCATCTTTAAACTCCGCTAGTTCTTCAAGCTGTTGAGAAGGATTGGCCGTTTGCTGATCAGCGAGTGCTTTTAAATCTTCAATGCTTGCATCCGGCATCTTTAACCAAGTCGCCATCGTTTCTTCGTACATGTACATGCCTTGCTCGGTGAAGTACATTTCCATGCTCATCGGATTGCTGTTGTCGATGTCCTCAGACACAACGGAAGTTTCTGCTTTTTGGTAGAACGCTACCGGATCAATGGTCATATCCATAGAAGAACTCACTGTCATATCCATTTCCATGCCATCGCCCTGCATCGCGATTGTTTGATCGGTTACAATATCTGCATGTACACTCGTAATGTCTTCAGATGCCTCTACTGACTTCTCATAGACCTCTTGTACGGTTAACTTGCTGTCTTCTCCTTTTGTCGTTTCATCACCAGATGCCGGTTCTGCAGTTTCGCTGCATGCAGAAAGGCCGATAGCTAAAGTAGCTGTACTCATAAATAAGATCCATTTTTTCAAAATAATCTTCCCCTCTCAAATTATCGTAAGCTTCTCTTTGATTCACTGACAAACTTCGCTAAATTGTATCTGTTTGTATTTACGAATTAAACTAAAAATAGTTTCATATTTCTTGTTTATCCAATTTCCAGTCGTTTATTTCTTCGACTTCGACTATACTTTTCATTATGAGAAAAAGAAGAGGTGGGATTTTTTGAGATTAAAACAATTTTTCACATATTATAGACCTCATAAGCGGCTGTTTATCATTGATTTTTCTAGCGCTGTTTTTGTTGCTATTTTAGAACTCGCATTTCCAGTGGCTGTTCAGTGGTTTATCGATGACTTGCTGCCGAGTGGTAATTGGGGAACCATCACTACAGTTAGCTTCTTGCTACTTGCGATCTTTTTGTTAAGTACGTTCTTACAGTATATCGTTAGCTATCTCGGTCACAAATTAGGAATCAATATCGAAACAGATATGAGAGAAGAGCTGTTCACTCATGTCCAGCGACAATCCTTCCGCTTTTTTGACAATACCAAAACTGGTCATATTATGAGCCGTGTCACGAATGATTTGTTCGACATTGGTGAACTTGCCCATCATGGACCTGAAGACTTCTTTATTGCCATCATGACGTTTTTCGGAGCATTTGGTATTATGTTTTGGATTAACCCAAAACTAGCGCTAGTTACACTCATTGTGATTCCGTTTCTAGTCTGGCTTATCACGTTTTGTAACATCAAAATGAACCAAGCTTGGGGCAGTATGTATGGCAAAATCGCGGATGTTAATGGACGTGTAGAAGACAGCGTTTCAGGAGCACGCGTCGTTCAATCTTTTACGAATGAAGAGTTTGAAATCGAACGCTTTAAAACGGATAACGACCGTTTCCGTCTAGCAAAAATGGTTGCTTATAAAGTCATGGCGGCAACACATTCCAGTATATATATGATGACCCGTCTATTAACTTTAGTCGTACTGGTTTACGGGGCATGGCTCAACTTCCAAGGTGAATTATCGTACGGAGAACTTGTCAGTTTCGTGTTGTTCTTGAACGTTTTGATTAAACCTATTGATAAAATTAGCGCATTGTTAGAACTTTATCCGAAAGGCATGGCTGGCTTTAGCCGTTTCCGGGATTTAATTGAACAAGCACCTGACATCAACGACCGGAAAGACGCCGTAGCTGTCGAAAAATTAACTGGAGATATCCGATTCGAAAATGTCTCTTTTGGCTATGACGATCATAAATTGGTCTTGTCAGGAATCGATTTGAACTTACGTGCAGGTGAAACGATTGCATTCGTCGGTCCATCAGGTGCTGGAAAAACGACGATTTGTTCGTTAATCCCTCGTTTCTATGATATCCAACATGGGTCGATTTCGATTGATGGTCTCGATATTCGCGACATGACCAAGCATTCATTGCGTTCACAAATTGGGATTGTTCAACAAGATGTCTTCCTGTTTACTGGAACGATTCGCGAGAACATCGCTTACGGCAAACGTCATGCCAGTGAAGAAGAAATTTTAATCGCTGCAAAAAAAGCGCATTTAGAAGACTTTGTTCGAAAATTACCTCAGGGCTACGATACACAAATCGGAGAACGCGGACTCAAATTATCAGGTGGGCAAAAACAACGTTTAGCCATTGCTCGAATGTTCCTGAAAAATCCACCTATCCTCATCTTGGATGAAGCTACCTCTGCACTTGATACGCAAACAGAGCGCGTTATTCAAGAGGCCTTGACTGAACTAGCAGAAAACCGCACAACGTTGATTATCGCCCATCGCCTCGCGACAATACGTGACGCTGATCGGGTCATTGTCGTAACGGAAGACGGTATCGCAGAACAAGGTGAATACGACGAATTGCTCCAAGCTGAGGGCATCTTCGCGAACCTTCACCGCATTCAGTTTCAACAATAAAAAAGATATTAAATAAGCCATAACCTTTACACAAAAAATTTAGACTATCAGGTTTTTGCATATTCAGTTGATTATCCTTTAAATTCATCGATTTGAAATGAGCATATAATGGTTTTCTTCACCTAATTCAAATTGCTTTGACAGTATTCGCACAAAGTAAAAAACTATCCACAAAATGATACAGAGATAATTTTTTCCATCCTAAAAGACCATAGACGAACTCGAATTATCCGAGCTCGTCTATGGTCTAAAAATTATTCATCATCCACTATATTATTGAGATTTCACACTTACAACCTGGTATAGATGGTACGTATCTTTATTGTTCAATTGTCTATGTTTTACAATAGTTACACCTTTCCCACTACTGTTGGCTGATTTAATTGATTTAGCCAAATTCTTTTGCCCTGTTGTATTTAATTTAAATATAATTTGAAAAGGTGCTTTAAGTAATTTAGGTACTTTCGTCTTATTAATTATTTGTTCTATTTTTTTAGATGTAAGAGCATTTTTTTCTATAGACGTTTGTAATTCTTTTGCGGTACATGAATCTAACTTAAGTGTCACTATCTCTGTAAGCATCCCATTAATTCTTTTGTTAACACTGCTTGATGTATTTGTCCCTTTACAAGTTGCTGCTTCAACTGAATTGTCATGTGTTGCAAAAGTAATAACTGACAAAGTCAAAATAAAAGCTAAAAATAATTTGAATCTTTTCATCTTTTCTCCTCCTTCTTCTACTATCTATATACTCCTATTTCTTATAAAAAATGTCAACCATAATATTTTGAACTTTCATGTTAATTAATTAAAATTATTTTTCTGACTAATTAAAAAACAATATTTTATATGTATACTATATTCGTGACTCACTAACTATAAAAAGAGCTGCTTATACGGAACAAAACACCTCTTATCAAAACATCTTCTAAAATTTTGAGGTATATAAGCTACACACGTAAAATTTCTAATAGTGGAATACAAATAGAAGGACTGACATCACAACGATGACGTTTAAGTTTTAATGAATTCGATGGAAATTCAAAGTACGAAAAAATTAGACTATCTGCTGTTGAAACAAATCTTTGACTTGTCTACCAATAAAAGCAGTCAAACAGTAGTCAACTTCAAGTTGGCTATGGGTAGATTCCTTAATTTTCAAAAGCTAAGTTATGCCTAATAGGATAAAATGCACAGTTGTTAGCTTGGCAAAAAATGTAATCCAGAATGTACTTGCCGAAATTCATATGTCGGAAGATGGTATTGCATTTTTCCTAGCACATGTCAATCAGTTCGAAGAATATTTTCGTATCTTCTTGATCGATTGTAGTAACCAACTTTGACTGAATGTCATAGAAGGAAATCACATAGTTCCTTTTAAGGTTCAATCAGATCTTGAATTATACTACGCCCTTTAAGGTATACATGAGATACTTTCTGCTTTAGATTAAATTGAAAATTCTCATAGTATAACTCTGTTCAGATTCCACCTATAGAAGCAACGAAACGTCCTACTTCTTTATATAGGACTTTCACCTGTTCATACATAAACTAAAAGTCAAGTTTAGCTTTCATTTTAAGGATGGATAGCTCCATGGTATTAAATGATCTAAGATCACTATCCTAATTTGATGTCTATGAGTATGTTTCTTTACCATTTTCCTTACCTCATATTTTTTGCGCATCTATTGCTATTGGAAATATCTTGAGTAAGAGAATATTTTTATATTCATCGAAATCTTTAACAAACCTCTATCGAAGATACTTCTCCTTCTAGGAGTCATTTCAAAGCGATTGTGGCAGCTATACTCCACAAATAAAAGAAGACTGCAGACAAACTCAAATGGTTTGAGATTGTCTACAGTCTTTGCGCATTTCTAACTTGAGATACTTTTTTTAATTTCCGACAACAAACTGCTGGTAGCGGTCATAGTCTGCATGACTTAACTCCACTTTAAGTAACGTGCCTTCTTCTTCGTATACGGTTTCATGAATACTGGCATGCTCATTAAGATATGCGACGATGTCACCGCGGTCGAACGGAATAACCATTCGACAAGTAACATAATCTGCAAAAATTAGTTTTTTAATAACTTCTAGCAACTCATCTAGACCTTTGCCTTCTTTTGCTGAAATCCATAAACCGTCGCCGTTTGCATTAGGGTAATGAACTCCTGCTAAATCTGCTTTGTTGTAAATATAAAGCGTAGGTACATTTTCTACCCCAACAGCTTGCAGAGTTAAATTCGTTACTTCCATCATATAATGGTGTTCTTCGTTAGAAACATCGACTACGTGCAGCAACAAGTCTGCATTACGGGCTTCCTCCAATGTAGAACGGAACGCTTTTACCAGATGATGTGGCAATTTGCTGACAAAACCAACTGTATCTGTCAGTAAGAAGCTTTTGTTGTCTTCCAAGCGAATTTGCCGAACAGACGTCTCCAACGTAGCGAAAAGCATGTCTTTTTCAAACACTTGCTTTTCTTCGTTTTGTCCCGTTTTTGCTAGCAGTCCATTCATCACTGTTGATTTTCCGGCGTTCGTATAACCGACTAATGAGACGACAGGCACACCTTTTTTGGTGCGCTGCTTGCGTTGTGTCACGCGCTGGTCTCTAATATGCTCGAGTTCTTTATGAAGCTTTGAAATTTGCTCTTCAATTTTCCGGCGATCCAGTTCAAGTTTGGTTTCTCCAGCTCCGCGGTTAGCTACGCCACCACTACTACCGCCACCTTGTCGACCAAGCGACGCACGCAGTCCTACTAAGCGCGGTAGCATGTACTGAAGTTGCGCAAGTTCTACTTGAACCTGTGCTTCACGTGTTTTTGCGCGTCGTGAAAAGATATCCAAAATCAGCATAGTACGATCAATCACTTTGCATTCCAAATCCTCTTCTAGGTTTCGGATTTGCGAAGGTGATAGCTCGTCATTGAAGATGACCAAATTGGCATCTGCCTCATCATAAAAAGCTTTAATTTCCTCTACCTTTCCGCTTCCGACATAGTGAGAAGGGTTGATACGATCTAAGTTTTGTGTGATTTCCCCGACCACTTCCACATTGCAAGCTTCTGCTAAATTATGAAGCTCGTCCATTCCGTAAACGAAATGAAGATCTTTTTGAAGTTGCACACCAACGATGACTGCTTTTTCTTGTAACTCATCCATTTATATTGTCCTCCTATTTCAGGAAAGGAAAATTCCCATTCGATATCTCTATTTTACCACAGTTTCTTTGCTATCCTCTTACAAGCGAGGTAGCCTGTACTGCCCTTGTTCAAATTCAAACTTATTTATACCCTCTTCAAAACAAACTTTTTCCAGACGTTCTTTTGGATGACTTGTTTTTCTGAATTCAATCAGACAATTATCTAATTGTAAGCTGCCACCTAAAATCGTCTTCCATGCAGTGGTCGCTTTTTCTATATCCCGAACCCCAAATACACAACGTTCGATCGTCAAGGTTTCGTTTAACGCTTGTATAGCGCCGTTATCTCTTAGCTTTTGATAGCGCTGAGCGTCTGTTTTTTGCCATTCGATAAAAAATGGAGCAGGCAATTTATCCGAGACTTGTTCTTTGATGAATAGCATTTTCCATTTGATCAGCTCTCCACTTTCAGTTTGACGTTTGGCTGTCAACACTCCAGAAGTATCCATTCCCTGTTTTCTCAAATCGTCATTTAAAACCTGAATATTATCCGTGCGCAAACAAATTGTTCCAAAACCAACTTGGTCATAGAGCAGTTGGTGCGTAAGCGGATGATCCGCTTGCAGAGCCACTTCTTCTTTTTCGATTGACAGCCACTCAATGTAACAATCTTTCAAATACAAGAGGACATTTTCCGTTCCCCAGTTTAAATGTCGCCCACCTTTTGCTGCATGAATTCCTTTTTCCTGCCAATAGGTTACGGTTTCTTGTGGATTTTCACGAACAAAATGAACAATATGATCTAACTTCATAAAGCACCTCACTTTTTCTGTCATGCTACCTCGTTCGCCATGGGTGTCCTAATTTCCTTTAAGTGCTAAAAAGTTAAATTACGGTATATCAAATTAAGTGGCCCGGTTACGAATTTAATTTCATATTAAGCTATCAATAATTTACATGCAGTAGCATTAAATCAAAAAAGACGTACAGCTTTTCCCGTAAGGAAATGCTGTACGCCTTTTGATTTTTCTTACTTGTCTTCGTTGATTAATCGAACCGTTTCATCAAACTCTTTCTCAATCTCTGCATCTGGTTTGTAAGTAACGAGACTCACAAGCCATGTCACGAGTAAGCACAAGAAGAAACCAGGAATGATTTCATAAACACTGCCTATGAAATTCGTCATTTCAGTAGCTCCAGGATCTTCTGGTTTTGTACCAACTAATTTCCAAACGATAACTGTTACAGCGCCGACAATCATTCCTGCCAATGCACCTTTTGAAGTTAGCTTGCGCCAGAATAGTGACAACAAAATGATTGGTCCAAAAGCAGCACCAAACCCTGCCCATGCGTAAGCAACTAGATCTAAAATAGTATTATTTTGTTTCCATGCTAGAGCGGCTGCAATGATGGCAATCGCTGCAACAGCCATTCTGCCAAGTGATACATATCCTTTAGCTGATGCTTCTTTTTTAAAGAAAACTTTGTATAAATCTTCAATAAGCGCTGAAGAACTTACAATAAGCTGAGAAGAAATCGTACTCATAATAGCTGCTAAAACTGCAGCCAATACAAATCCAGCCACTAATGGATGAAACAAAATTTGGCTCAAGTCGAGAAACACAGATTCAGGATCTACTAACGTCGCTGAAGGATTTTGTTGGAAATAAGCAATCCCGATAAGCGCTGTTGCAGTTGCTCCGAGAAGACTGAAAATCATCCAACTCATCCCAATGCGGCGCGCTACACGAACTTCCTTCAACGTTTTAATCGCCATAAAACGAACAATGATATGGGGTTGGCCGAAGTAACCAAGGCCCCAAGCAACTGCAGAAATAACGCCGATTGTCGAAGCGCCAGAAACCAAGCTCAACATATTCGGATCTACCTCGCGAATACTTGCAGCGGTTTCACCAAATCCACCTGTAGCAAAGATACCTACTACTGGTACGGCAATTAGCGCCAGAACCATCATAATTCCTTGTACAAAGTCTGTGTAGCTGACTGCCAGAAATCCGCCAAACAAGGTATAGGCGACCACGACAATCGAACCTAAGACAAGCCCTAAATGATAGTCCATTCCGAATGAACTCTGGAAAAATAAGCCTGAAGCTACCATTCCGGACGAAACGTAAAATGTGAAAAAGATCAAAATAATAATACCCGAAGCAATTCGTAACAACCGTGATTTGTCTTTCAGACGATTTTCCAAGAAACTTGGAATCGTGATGGAGTCGTTTGTGACAAACGAATAGATTCGCAGTCGCGGCGCAACAAAATACCAGTTCAAAAAGGCACCGATTGTCAATCCAATCGCGATCCAAACCTTAACCAGTCCACCTACATAAATGGCACCCGGTAAGCCAAGTAACAGCCATCCAGACATATCCGATGCACCGGCACTAAGTGCGGCTACTGCTGGTCCAAGACCCCTGCCACCAAGCATATAGTCGGATAAGTTGGCAGTTTTTCGGTAAGCATACCAGCCAATGTATAGCATGGCACCTAGATAAACAGATAAAGCAATGATTTGATAAGTTGCATCTGTCATTTTATCCCCTCCTTATTTAACAGTGTAACATTATTGTCACTTATTAAAAGTCCTCTTTTTCGGTTTTGCAGCAAATTCAAGGGGGAATTACAAGGACAAGGAGGCGATTTTAATGCCATGGAACGAAGATAATTATCCAGAATCATTTAAAAATCTTGATAGTGCTGTTCGTCATAAAGCAATAGAAATTGCCAATGCACTGCTTCGCGATGGTTACACAGAAAGTCGCGCGATTCCAATTGCCTTAGACCAAGCCCAAAAAACTGAAATGGGCGCTGAAGAACGACCTGTCTACGAAATCAGAAAACATGAAGATGGTTGGCAATTAAAGAAAAAAGACAGTAAAAGAGCGATTCTGATTGAAGAAACGAAAGATAGTCTAATGGGAGAAGCAAAGCGCTATGTTACAAAAAATCACGGAGAACTTCACATCTATGCAGCAGACGGATCACTGTCTGAAACTCTGTACGAATCATCCTAAAACAGTAAAAAGCCGCTGTCGACTGACAGCAGCTTTTTACTTGAACCAGCCTTTCTCTTTAAGCCGTGAAATGGCTTCAATTCGATTTCCTACTTCTAACTTGTCCAATATTGTTGAAATGTAATTCCGTACAGTACCTGTTGTAATGAACAGCTCTTTAGCAATTTCTTTTGTACTACGTCCTTCAGCAATCAATTCCATCACCTGTTTTTCCCGATCAGTCAATGGGTTTTCGTCAGCATAAGCTAAGTCCACTAGTTCAGGAGCATAAATTCTGCGGCCATCCATAATTGTTCGAATGGATGTGGCCAAGTCTTCACTTGGACTATCTTTTAGCAAATAACCGCTAACTCCAGCTTTTCTAGCACGTTCAAAATAGCCTGAACGTGCAAATGTAGTCAAAATAATAATTTTACACGGCTTGTCTTTTAAAATTTCCGCTGCATCCAATCCGCTTTTCAATGGCATTTCAATATCCATGATGCAAATTTCTGGTTGCAGTTTTTCCACAAGCTCGATTGCCTCTTCTCCATTCGATGCTTTACCGACCACTTCCATGTCCTCTTCTAAATCCAACAGTGACCCTAAAGCCCCGAGCATCATTCGCTGATCTTCAGCTAATACGATTCGAATCATTTTACTGCCTCCTTTGAACTATAAAGAATTACGTTCGGCACCCGGATGTTCAAGGTCGTGCCTTCCATCACTTTAATTCCTACCGAACCATTTACAAACTCCAATCGTTCGCGCATACCAGCCAATCCGTTTCCTTGCAGAGAAGTATTTCCTTCTGGAAATCCTTGTCCGTCATCTTGCACTTGCACCAGAATTTCTTCGGGATTTTGCTTGATCAATACGCTGCAACGCGCTGCACCACTATGCTTCACGACATTCGTCACTGCTTCTTTTAAGCACATACTTAGAACATTTTCTACTAACAAGGGGGTGTTCGTCAGCTGCGGTGAACCGTAGAACACAAAATCAATTTCAGCAGCTTTTAAAATTTGCTGCACCCGCAAAATTTCTTCATCCAGTTTGGTGCCCCGCATATTAGACACTAACTCACGCACTTCTTTTAAAGCTGTACGTGCTGTTTGTCGAACATCGTTTATTTCATTTAAAGCAGACTCTGGATTCCGGTAAATCAATTTACCTGCTAAATCACTTTTTAAGCCAATTAAAGATAATTTTTGCCCCAACGTATCATGCAAATCACGAGCAATTCGTTCACGTTCTTCGATAATCACCAGTTGAGAAATTCGTTTGTTCGCATCTTCTAGCTGACCTTCTAATTTTTCTCGTTTGTTTCGGTTATACGTATTAAACGGCAATAAAATAACACCTAGTACACTAAGCACAATAAATGGTAGCTGAGAGATATACAATTCACTATGGTCAAAAAAGCCAAATACAATAGCTGCAATGGTCATGCCAATATGAAGGCCATAAATAATGAAAAATCCTACTTTATTGCGTAAATTACCGATAAAAAAGGCCACAAAAATAGACAGATATACATACCCAAACAAGAAAATCATTCCAATATTAATCGCCATTTCAAAACTTACCCAAACATACACAAAGCCAGTTCTTGAATTAAAAGACAACCGGTACGCAAGGAAAAACAACAACAAGAGCAAAATACCGAAAATAATTTCAGGTAATGAGGAAGATCGAAAGATAAAGAAGAATGGCAAAATACAAAAGATCACCCAAGCATAGAGACTCAGCCAAGGATTTTTAGGGAATATTTGATACCAGCTTTGCATAAGGGCCTCCTGTTCATTTCTATGTGATTTCATCATAGCAAATAATAAGCAAAAGAAAAAACCATTCCGCTAAGAATGGTTTTTTTCTAATTACTTTCTTATTGTTCAGCCGTTTTCGAATCAGCTAACAAGTGCTTGATTTCACCAAATGTAACGAATGTTTTATTTGGTGCATCGTATAATTTGTAGCTCAATGATTTAAGACTAGATTTAATATCAATTGTTGTTGCCTGTTGAAGTGGCGGTGTCGATTCATGTGCTTTTTCCAAGTTATAGTTTGGAACTCGAGGGCTCAAGTGATGCACATGGTGGAAGCCGATGTTGCCAGTTACCCACTGCAATACTTTTGGAAGTTGGTAATACGAACTTCCTTCGATGGCTGCTTTTACGTAATCCCACTCATTTTCGTCTTCAAAGTATGAATCCTCAAATGTGTGTTGAACATAGAATAACCAAATTCCAAGTGCTCCTGCGATGAACATCGTTGTTCCTTGCACGATTACAAATGCCTGCCAACCAATTGCTAAGATTAACAGCGTGTAAATGACCACAAGTGAAATATTGATCAAATACGTATTGTTGCGTTCTTTTTTGCGTGCATCTTTACGATTAAAACGACTTGAAATTAAGACTAGGAATAATGGTCCAAATCCGAACATAACCAAAGGATTACGATACATACGGTATTTAAAACGTTCCCATTTTGAAGCTTCTACATATTCTTCAATCGTCATAACCCAAATGTCGCCGACTCCGCGCTTATCAAGATTACCACTTGAAGCATGGTGAATCGAATGTTCTCGTTTCCACTTTTCATAAGCGAAAAGCGTCATGATCCCTGTTAGCGTACCAACAACGGCATTTGCTTTTTTGTTTTTGAAGAACGATCCGTGTGTGCAATCATGGAAAATGATAAACGTACGGATGACAAATGCTGCAGCTACTGCTGACAATGCAATTGTTAGCCAAATTGAGACATCAAGTGCTTGGTAAGCCAAGAACCATGCCAAGATAAAAGGTGGAATTGTATTTAATAATTGTCTAACACTCGATTTTACATCTGCTTTTTCGAAAGGGGCAACAAATTTGCGTAACTGTGCTGTTTTTTCTCTGCTCATGTTTTCAAATTCCTCCTTAAACGGACTTTTTCGGTCCGGATAACTTATTAATCATATCTTAACTGGAAATCCTCGGGCGAATAAGACACAAACGTCTATATTTCTATATGACAGTTGTCATGTATTTTAAGAAATCTACTCTTTTAAAATTACAAGCGATATGTGTATACTATAAATAGACAGAAAAATCAGAACGGAGTGAAGCATATGACTGGACTAGTCGCCGTCATTATGGTCTTTTCGATTCCACTGGCAGGTATTATTACTTCTCACCTTCAAACACAAACGAAGCTTAAAGGGAAAATGATCAGTGAGCAATTAGAGTTAGAAAAACTAAAGCATGAAAACTTCGTTATTGAAACACAGAAAATGCGCCTTGAGTTAGAGCAGTTAAAATTAGAGGATGCTAAAAAAGATAATAACCTGTTATTAAAATAGCAAGCGTGAAAAAGACGAAGCTTTTTCATTAGCCTCTAAAAAATGCAAGCTTCGGAACGCTCGATTGCACTCGAGAGAACCAAACACATTTTCTCCGTTAATTTTGCATGTGCCGTGGATTTGCGTCATCGTTTCATCTTAAAGAACTGCTTTAACCTTGCTTTCATTTTAGAGCCACGGACGATTTTTTGTATTTTTTCAGATTCAAAATGGCTGATGACAATGGAGACGGCTGTGCCCGCAGAAAGCGTTCGTCTGGATGGAGGACATCAGCCTGTTCTTTAACATGCAAAAAAAGGCTACACTCAATAGGTCGTTTTGATGACCTGTTGAGTGTAGCCTTTTTTGTTCGTCTCTATTAAAACTCCAGCGCCCAGATTCTCGGGTCATAAGCCTACCCGACTGTGTGGCAAAAAGCGCCACACTGCCGGTCTGTCTTATGCCCGTCGAATCTACATGGGCGCTTGCGCTTTTCTATGTCTAGGCTCCAGCGCCCAGATTCTCGGGTCATAAGCCTACCCGGCTGTGTGGCAAAGAGCGCCACACTGCCGGTCTGTCTTATGCCCGTCGAATCTACATGGGCGCTTGCGCTTTTCTATGCAAATACGCTGTTTTCTATTTGTTTTAATTGATAGAAATAAGCTTTTCTTTCCATCAGTTCTTGGTAGGTTCCACTTTCCTGGATACGCCCATTTTCCATAACGATAATCTGATCCATTTGTTCGAGTCCCGCTAAGTCATGACTAATAATGACGAACAAATCTTTGTCCCCTTGTCGGAATAGTTCTTGGTAAATGGCGTGAGCTGTTAAGTTATCGACGGAAGAAACTGGTTCATCAAGAAGCCACAGCGATTTGCCTCTTAGGATTGCCCGCGCAATAGCCAGTCGTTGCTTTTGTCCACCAGACAAATTCTGTCCCTTTTCTTCCACTGTCGTTGTCAAAGGAAACAATTCTAACTGAACTCTAGCCAATGCTTTTTTCATCTGCTCATCGCTTGCCAATGGATTGGCAAGCAATAAGTTGCTACGAATTGTACCGTAAAAAAAATGATTTTCCTGCAATACGATATTCATTTCCTGCCAAACAGCTTCTTGTTCAAGCATCTCTACTGGCTTTCCACCGATTGACAATTGACCTTGTTCAACAGGAAAAACATTCAGTAGTAATTGCAAAAGCGTTGACTTACCTGAACCACTTGGTCCGACAATCGCTGTTTTCGTGCCTGGCTTTAAATGGAGTGAGACATCATCAATCGCTAAGCTTTTTTCCCCAGGATAGCTAAAAGAAGCTCCCGTAAGTTTAATATCAAGCGGTCCGCTCGGAATTCCCTCTGCTCCTTGTAACACGGCGTCCTCAGAAACAACTTCTTGTAATCTTACTGCGGCTTTTCGGCTTTCTTCAAAATAAGTAGGAAACGCGGCCATAGGTGCTACGTTTTCAAAAGCGGCAATGGAAATCATCACGAGCATGGCCAAGTACAAGCCATTTAATTCACCTGCTGCTACAAAATACGCACCAACAGCTAACACAAAAAACGACACTAGTAATGCCACAAGCGCATTACTAGACTGCGCTAGGTTTTCCTCTAAGCCTTCTCTCCGCTGACCTTCGTTATATTGAGCCGCATCACTTTTCAACTGTTGCTCTTTTACACCAAGCTGCTGATAGATTTTCAGATCACGAAACCCATAAAGAAACTCCGTAGCTTCGATGGCTAAATTTCCTCGTTGTACTCTGACTTGTCCATCTGTACGACGCTTTCTACTAGAGAAAAGCGCTGGCACTGCCACAATTGTTAGCAGCATTCCGACCACCATCACGCTAGCAATTCCCATAGAGAAAAACGCACTAAAGAAAATGGTGCTTAAAAAGACGATGCCTAATACGACTGGCGGATAAAAAACGCGCAGCAGAAAGTTCTGTAGGCTTTCAACATCTCCAACAATTCGGGACAGCAAATCCCCACTCCGGTACTTACCGAATATTCCGGGAGCGAGTGGCGACAAACGTTCAAAAAATGACACTCTTAAGTGGCTCAGCATGGTAAAGGTTGCTCGGTGAGAATACAAACGCTCCCCGTAACGGCTCAACGCTGAAGCAAAGCCGAACAGTTTCAGACATGCTGCCATAACAACGAGTGTCGTCATCTGCGAGGTCAATGCCGCCTTCGAAATCAAATACCCACTTGAACCCATCAATGCTACGCTAGCAATTCCTGCTAAAAATCCGAAGGAAATCGCAATCGAGACATCCTTCTTCTCGATAAATGTTAGTTTTAGAATATGTTTTAATTCATTCATCGCTGGCTACCTCCCTGCTGCGCTGCGAGCATCTCTTCGTAAGGGCTATAGTTTTGCAGCAGTTCGTCGTGGCTTCCTGCAGCATCCAGATTTCCATTATCTAAGAAGAAAATCAGATCGGCTTGTTTAATCGTATGGAGTCGGTGCGCAACTGTAATAACGGTTGACGTCTTTTGCAACTCGCGAAGCGACTCTTGCAAAATTTGTTCCGTACGCAAATCCAGACCAGTCGTCGGCTCATCAAATAAAATAAGAGACGGTTTTTTTAGAAAGGCACGAGCCAGCGCAATCCGCTGTTTCTCTCCTCCCGACAAGCCACGTCCTGCTTCTCCGATTAACGTTTCAAAGCCCTGCTCAAGTGCGAAAATCATCTCTGCGATTCCAGCCTTTTTAGCTGCTGCGCGTACTTCTTCGTCGCTGACTTTCCGATTGGCTCCTATCTCCATGTTCTCTCGGATTGTCCCCGCAAAAAGATACGGATTTTGCGAGATATAACTTAATTGATCAAACCATGATTTTTCGCTAATAGCCTCTCTTGGAATGCCGTTAACAATCAGTTCGCCTTCGGTTTGCGGCAACAATCCAGCAAGTAACTGCATGAGTGTCGTTTTTCCTGAACCGCTCTTGCCGACAATCGCAACTTGGCTATAAGGCGGAATTTCTGCGCGCAGTGGATTCAAAGCAAAGCCCTCTCCGTATTGAAAAGACAATCCCTCTAATGACAAATGAGGCGGTTCTTGTGCCAGAACTTCATCTCCCCATATCAATACAGAATGTTTTTTCTCAAGCTCAGCACTTAATTGATTGGCTGCTGATACACTGCCACGTGCTGTATGAAAAGCACTACCAAAATCCTTTAACAAATTAAAAAAATCTGGCACTAAAATTAAGATAAAGAACGCTGTGAAAAAGCTAATACTGTCAAACACAACAAGACGCAAGCCAATTTCTAATGCGATTATGCCAATACTCAACATCGAAATATACTCCAGCATTAAAGAAGAAAGAAATGCAGACTTCAACACGTCCATCGTGGAGTCACGGAAACTCAGGCTACTTTTTCGAATTTCTTGCTGTTGTTTTTCAGCTTGACCAAATAACTTAAGCGTCGAAAGACCTTGCAGAATATCCAAAAAAGTACCAGAAAATCGGTTAAGCTGTTCCATTTTTTCGTCGGCTTTCTTCTTCGTTCCTTTTCCGACCATTGCCATGAACACAGGAATAAACGGTGCCGTAATTAAAATGATGATACCTGTTGTCCAGTTTTGAGTAAAAATAACCCCTAACAACAGTAAGGGAATGATATATGTTTGCACGAGTTGCGGAATGTATTTACTGAAAAAGCCATCTACTTCGTCTACTGAGTCCATTAGCAAGCTAACTTTTTGACCAGACTGACCTTGAGCCGCAGACAATAACGGATTTTCAGCAAAAGACTTTATCAGATCTTTTCGAAATTCACTTTTTACATCAGCAGCGAGATCGACTCCTGCCCTGCCAATTGCATAACCCGCTCCTGCACGCAATAAAATCGCCACAAACAAGCCACCAAACAATGGAAATAAACTCTCAAAAGCAGCATTTTGAAGAAAAACACGATCTGCAATGAAAACGAAAAAGAAAGCTTGTCCAATTGTAGCAATGCCTTTTAAAAGCGATGCCACTACCAGAAAAACCATTTTATTTTTTCGTTGAAATGCCAGTCGTTTTAAATCATTCATGCCATTCGCCCCTCTACTTTATCTCCTTCTATTATAAGGCATCCTTACCCGAAACCCCCGTCAGTTGCCCATAATAACTGGATTTCTGAAGACCTTTGTTACAGTGCTGTTCACAAATTTAGTGTTTTTGGGCAGATAAAAACCTCCAGGCAACCTTCCCTGCAGGTTTCGAGTTACTCGTTTTCAATTGTTTGCGTGCAAGGGTCCTCAGCAACGATGGCCATCTTTAACCAAGTCACGTCTGCTTGTATTTTTAGTTTCAAGGATTGATCAACGCATCTTCGGGATTCATTTGTGAGTTTGGTCAGTTCAGACTTAAAAACGGATAATTCTTCTGCTGTAATCACTGGAAACACCCTCTAAGTAAGGCTTTGATAACTTATGCTCGTTCAATGCAATAAAACATTATTCTCAAGCAAATCATCCATCCCCTCCTTTTACTGTACGAATGCTGAGCAGCAAATTTTCACTCAGCTATAACTACTATTTCAACTTAAATAATCCTTCTTTTTACTTATGTCCCCTTAGTTGCAGAAGTGTAAACTAAGGGGATAATTCATGAGTAGTTCTTCAGTAGCCCACGCAAAAAAGCGCCTCGAAAGACGCCTTGTATCTACATGATTTTATCTCTTTAAACTTCTGCTTTTTGGCTATTTAGAATGGATAATTCACGCAGCTTAAATTTTTGTATTTTTCCTGAAGCTGTCATCGGGTATTCTTTCGTAAACTCGATGTACCGCGGAATTTTATGATGAGAAATTTTGTCCTTGCAGTACGTTTTCAGTTCCGCCACAGTTAATTGCTCATCTTCTTTCAAGATAACCCAAGCCATCAATTCTTCTCCGTATTTCGGATCTGGCACACCAACCACTTGAACATCTTGAATAGCAGGATGCTGATAAAGAAATTCTTCAATTTCACGCGGATAAATATTTTCGCCTCCACGAATCACCATGTCTTTAATGCGTCCTGTGATGGCGATATAACCAGCTTCATCTTCCACCGCGATGTCCCCGGTGTGAAGCCAGCCTTCTCGATCAATGGCCACTTTTGTTGCTTCTTCATTATTATAATAGCCTTTCATAACATGATAGCCCCTCGTACAAAGTTCTCCAGGCATACCTGTCACGACTCCTTCTCCAGTCGCTGGATCAATAATTTTCACTTCTACTCCGGTATGTGGCTTACCGACTGTTGATACTCTTTTTTCAATATCATCATCCGCCCGTGTTTGCGTAATTACTGGAGATGACTCTGTTTGTCCGTAAGCAATGGTAATTTCAGACGCTCCCATATCCGTGATCACTTTCTTCATCACTTCAATCGGACAAGAGGATCCTGCCATAATACCTGTCCGCAGTGTAGAAGTATCGAATGATGAGAACTCAGGATGATTTAATTCTGCGATAAACATCGTGGGCACTCCGTGAAGCCCCGTACATTTCTCATCTTGCACCATCTGCAGCACGCGTTTGGCTTCAAACTGCTCTGCAATGACCATCGTCGTAGAATGGGTCACTGCCGCCATTGTCCCAAGAACACAGCCAAAGCAGTGGAAAAATGGCACTGGAATACATAGCCGATCGTTTTCCGTAAGACTCATCGTGTCGCCCACTAACTTGCCATTATTGACAACATTGAGATGTGTCAGCATGACTCCTTTTGGAAATCCGGTCGTGCCGGATGTGTATTGAATATTAATAACGTCATCAGGGTCCATCGAGTGGAAGCGCTCTTCAAGTTCCGAGTCGCTAACTTTTTTAGCAAAAGCCTCAAACTCTTGCCACGTGTAAATTCCCGGATACTTGTTATTGCTCATGACAATAACTCGTTTGAAATGAGGCAACTTAGCGTTTGTGATGTGTCCTTTATCAGCTGTTTTCAACTCCGGGCAAATCTTGTTTAATATATCTATATAACTCGTTCCTTTAAATTCTTCGCCCACTATTAAAGTTGTTGCGTCCGACTGCTCTAATAAATATTCAAGCTCACTCGACTGATAGCTCGTATTAACCGTCACTAAAACACCGCCCATTTTGCCGGTAGCAAATTGGCTTAAAAGCCATTCACGTTTATTGTCTGACCAAATGGCAACGTGCTCTCCTTTTTCAATGCCAATCCCGATAAATGCCTTTGCAAGAAGATCTGTTTCTTCATCAAACTCCTTGTAAGTTTTTCGGATTCCATGCTCTGGATAAACATACGCCTCAGTTTCCGGATTTCGTGCGGCTTGTTCTTTAACTATTTGACCAACCGTTTTTTGTAAAACAACCATTTTCCATCCTCCTAATTGAAAACGTTTTCAGTCTACTCTATATTATCACAAAATTCCAAAATAACAGAAGGGGCCTGCGCCTTAAACTAAAACGGACAGTTCGCCCTTTTTATACGCTGCATGATAAACTAAACCTATTACATGCAACGGAAGGGACTCATTATGGAATTACAAACCATGCAAGACCAACTCACTGAACGTCTGTTACAGCAACAACTGGTTTCAGCGACGATTAGCCAACCTAGACTAAAATCAAACGATATTAAGCGCATTAAACTAAAACCCGTTGAAATAAAAAAGGAATACTTGATTCAATTTGAATTTCAGCACGAACACGTCTTAAAGCATGAAAATTTACCAGTAGAAAAAGCTGCTGAGAAATTGGCTTTTCTTTTTACTGACTTTCGTCAGGCGCTGTTCCAATTTACAGATGAGCAAGTACAAATCCAGCTTTCTAAGAAGTTCAAAGTCAACTGGAAAGCCCAACAAACCGGCGAAAAGAAAGCTGAGCTATCCCATAATCGCAAAAAGCAGTATTTATTAGAAGACGGCATTGTCTATCCGTTTCTCGTACGCCTGGGTGTGCAAAGTCCAGATGGCAAAGTTAAAAAGCAGAAATACGATAAATTCCGGCAAATCAATCGCTTTATCGAATTTATTGATGATACGCTCGCTTACTTGCCACAAGACCGCACTGTTCGCATCCTCGACTTTGGTTCTGGAAAATCGTATTTAACCTTTGCGTTATATCATTATTTGCGTATTGAAAAAGGGTTAGACCTTCGCGTTACCGGACTTGATTTGAAAAAAGAAGTCATCGAAGAATGTCAGCAAATTGCGGCAGATCTTCGCTATGAACAACTTGAGTTTCTAGTCGGTGACATTAACGATTACAATAATGAAACGGCAGTGGATATGGTCGTTACGTTACACGCTTGTGACGTGGCAACCGACATGGCTTTAGCGCGTGCTGTTAAATGGGATGCCAAAGTGATTTTAAGTGTTCCGTGTTGCCAACACGAATTAAATAGCCAAATCGGTGCACCTGAACTCGGCATCATGCTGCAACACGGCTTGATTAAAGAGCGCTTCAGTGCTTTAGCGACAGATGCTATTCGAGCTGAATTGCTATCTCTTGTTGGGTACGAAACACAATTAATGGAATTTATTGATATGGAGCATACGCCTAAGAACATCTTGATTCGCGCTTATAAAACCGGTAAAAAACCAGTTGCTGGTCAATTTGATCGCTACCGCCAATTCACTAGCCTGTTATCGGCTAAACCATTTTTAGAAAACGAATTAAAGGAGTATCTATGAAACAAAAAAACTTGGTAAACGGCATCATTTTAGCTTTTTCGGTCGTATTGATCCGATTTATCGATGTCCAGATTTATGACATGAACTTGGTTGTGACATTGCTTATCTTAGTCGCTCTTATCTACGGTGCTATGCGATTTGTTGAACGCTTCCCGTCGCTTGATCAACCTGTTAGTAAACGTGCAGCCTTCACTGTTAATACGCTGGTGATTGTCGCTATCTTCTTGACGTTCTTTATTTTTAAACTATGACGAGCAAAAAAACGGTAGCTGAATAGCAGCTACCGTTTTTTGTCGATTAAGGAGAATTTTTGTTTATCCACTCTGTTAACGCTTTTACTACTTGGTCTTGTTGCTCAATCGCAGGTATTTCGGCTGCATTGTCACCTTTTTGCTCTCCGTATAAACCAAATTGTGCGTGGTTGCCACCTTTGATTTCCACAAAGACACTGTCATCAGAGAACAGCTTACGACTTTCTTCAATATCAGTAACTGTAGATAAGCCATCGCGTTCCGCATAAATCGACAACATGGGCAATCTGCTGTCCGAAAAGTCACCCGCTGGATAAGCACCCAGAAAATAAAGTCCGGAAAGTTTCGCTGATGAGTCTTCTGCATAAAAAGAAGCAGCTACGCCACCTAGAGAATGTCCTCCAAGAAACCATTCTTCGACTTCCGAATGCTCTTCGATGATGTCATGTGCTGTTCCAGAACCAAGAATCCCAAAATTCAAGGGCAGTTGAGGAATCGACACGACAAAGCCTTGTTCACTTAAGGATTGGCCAAGATAGGCATAAGCTTCCTTTTCAACTTTAGCCCCTTGATAGAGAATCACGCCTTTACCATTCGGCGTTGCTGGCTGAAAAATTAGTCCTTCTGCGTCACTTTCAAGTGCAGACAAATCTACTTTTTCAGTTAAGATTTCACTAGGTCCATAATCGAACTGAGCGTAAACAACAAAACCTGCAACTGCAATCACCAATAGCACAAAGACTGCTACTGCACTACGCAACAACCACTTTTTCATCGGAACACCTTCTATCTGAGTCTATTAATAAGCCAAGCCTACACGTCGCTGAACAAATTCTGTTGATTCAAGCTGATGATAAGCAAATTCTGCCGTATCGCCAACTGTAATTTCTTTGCCTTCTTCGGGCAGCAGATCCTTTTCTGCCCGGTAGTTCCCGCGTACCTCACCATCTGGTAAGTATGTAGGACAAACAATCGTCCACTCAAGCTCAGTCTTTTCGAATAAGCGATAAACCGCTTCATGCTCTTCAGCAGCAAAAGTCAGCTTGCGCTTAGAATCTCCACCCTCGTAACGAAGCAGTCCAGGGCTCAGTCGGCTATCTAAAATTCCAGCTGTACCAATTGTTATCACTCGTTTGATGTGATGACTTTCCATAGATTTTACAATCAAAGGTGCCGCTTCAGACAAAGTTGTCGTTCGATCTGTACCCACAGCGCTGAAAACTACTGTAGTTTCTGCGATTGTTTTTTCAATATCTTCTGCGTTTCGTATATCCCCTAGAATAATTTCCAAATTCGGATGGGTTTCTAATTTTTCTGAACGAACCAAAGCTTTCACGTGATGACCATCAGCGAGAGCTCGCTTGAGAATTTCGCCTCCAACGCGGCCTGTCGCTCCGAATAGCGCTAGCTTCATAGCTTTTCCTCCTAGTAGTTAACTTCAATATCAGTCTAATTTTTATTTAAAATGATAGCCTTTTTTCGCCAATACTTCTTTTAAATCTTGGCGATGTGGCTTACCTAGAAAATCAGCCATCTGCTTTGTCCACGTCGCGCTTTTTTGATTTGAATCGCGGCTTGCGTAATAGGCTTGAATTGTGCTGTCGTATTCCGGCAGGAGGATTTCGTATTTTGCTTCATCGTAGTTATTTTCATGCAAAATAGCATGAACTGGCAAACGTGGCTTTACGCCATTCGCTTCGTTCGGAACACCAATCGTCAAACCGTAAACTGGGAAGACGCCTTCTGGTAAACCGATCAACTCGCTAATTGCTTCCATATTGTTGCGGACACCACCGATATAACAAATACCATAGCCTTTTGACTCGGCTGCGAGTACAAGATTTTGCGCGAGTAACCCAACATCGGTTACAGCCACAATCATATTTTCAGCACGATCAAAGACGATTTCTTGTTGATGCAATTTCCCGGCATGTTGCAAGCGGTTATAATCGGCACACATTAAGAAAACAGCTCCTGCACCTTCCATTTGCTTAGCATTTTTAGATAACTCGCCTAGCTTTTTACGTTTCTCAGGATCTGTCACCCAAACAATCGAGTAAGCTTGGACGAAATGGGAAGTAGCCGCATATTGTGCAGCTTCAATCAGTTCGCTAACTTCCTCCCGTGATAATTGCTTTTCTTTATAGTCCCGAACAGATGCATGTGCTTTCATTAATTCGATAACCATTAATTAGCTCCCCTCTCTGACTGTTTCTCTTATCGTACCAAATTCTTTGTCGTGTTACTGTTTTCGTGATTTTGCTACAATAGAATGGATAGAGGTGAAAGATTTGAAACACACAAAAACTGCTTTCTCAATTTTTTCCTTATTAATTCTTGGTAGTTTTTTATTTATATGGCTCGAAAACGAATTAGCCTTTCGAGAACAATTAAAAGAACGTTCTTTACCTTCCGGGCTGCATCCTATCGTCGAAGAAAAGCGAGATTTATTGGTCAATCAAGCTGCTGAAATTGGGATTAACATTTTAATTACAGACGGTTACCGTTCGCCCGAAGAACAGGATGGATTGCACAGTCAAGGTCGCAATACCCCTGGTTCTGTCGTTACCCATGCACAAGCTGGAGAATCCTATCACAACTATGGATTAGCTATCGATTACGCATTACGCCTTGATGATGGTTCAGTCGTGTGGGATACGACACGTGATGGCAATGGCAACGGGGAAAGTGATTGGTTTGAAGTTGCCGCCATCGGAAAAGGGCTAGGCTTTGACTGGGGAGGCGACTGGCAGCGCTTTAAAGACTACCCTCACCTCGAAATGACTTTCGGCTTGTCGATTCGCGAGTTGCAACAAGGATGGCGGCCAGAAGATAAAATGGAGTAAACAAGGGAACTTCAGAAACCCCTATAAACAACGAATGAAAATCAATTTAAAAACACACAAATCAAAAAGCCGATGACTCTCTATCTCGAGAGTCATCGGCTTTTTAACTCTTTTTCTATAACTCCCCGTGTGCCCAAGCAATACGGGGATCAATCTTTCTCGTCATCCTCACCATGATTGGTTGAAAGCCCATTCGCGGCCAGAAATAAGAAGCCAGTTGATTTGCGGTGTTCCAGTCCGCAACAAGATAGTCAAATCCTTGCTTTTTCATTTCACTGAAACAATGATTGGCTAATGCTTTTCCGACCCCTCGTCCGCGAAGATCCGGATTTGTCGAGGCAGCAGGAAGTTCTGCACAGTTCTCAGGTGTCACTAAACTCATCGGCTCTTCTTTCCTGAAATATACATGGAATCCAGCGATTCGATTGCCTTGCTCGGCCATCCATAAATAGGCATCTTCATTTTCCGTCAAAGCTTCATAGTTTTCCTTAACATCTTCCAATGTTTCTCGTGTGATGGGTAACCAAGAAGGAGCAGTTGCTTGGTGAATGCTATTCCACATAGCCATTTTCTTTAGTAGCGGCGAGTCTTCTCGATCCCCTTTTCGAAACTCTAGCTTGGGAATAGAGCCAGTTTTCGGTTTGAAATCATCAAGTGACAGAACTCCATATTTTTGATCAAAGCTAAACGATTGGTCTAGCCATTGATCAATGACCAGCTCGTTGCCAAGAGGCGCTAACAACATATGATGGAAATAACCGTTCTTTATCCATTCAGCTCCTGCGTTTGCATATAATAGCCTCAACAACCGGGGATGTTCATGTCCACTGATTGCGATAGATTCATAATCCATCCAGACGAAACGTCCATTTTTAGCATCTTCTTTAAATTCATAAAGCAAGTAGCCAATAACGTCAATTCCCCTCACTGCAACAATGCCATTGATAAATGGCCGTTCTAATAGCTTTCGCAGGACTGTTTCTGCATCATCGATTTCTTCAAATCGTTCAGGTAGAAAATTAAAGATTTTACGTTCTTGTTCATGCCGTTTTGACAACAGCGTAGACATTTGGCGAATATGCTTTTCTTCCATCCCTGTAATTTGAATCATCCACAATCACTCCTCTGAATGAAGTTTCACTTCTAGTATCCCATAATTACCAGCTTTCACCTTGTCACCAAACTGAACAGGAATCGGTTCTACAAAGATTGGGCCATCCACAATCATCGTATGGAATTCTCCTTCTTCTCCGCAGGCATCAATCCCCGCAGCTTCTAGTTCATCAATTAACTCATGTGTAAATTCACGTCCTAAAAAGCGTTCATCCAGCCGTGTCGTATCTACAACTGTAATAACAGCCCGAAATCCTTCATCCACCAATTCTTTCAACAGGTTTTTTCGCGGCTCTTGCCATAGTGGATGATGAACATCAATTTGTGCTTCGGCGCTAACTTTTTGCACCCACTCTAAATGATCTTGCAAATCAATATCGCCATAGACCCCCATATTGATACCTTGTGCTTTGAACTTTTTTAAGTGTTCGATAAATTCTTTTTCATATCCAGACCAACTAGCTTTTCCAATGACCAACGGCAAGCCCATACGTTCAGCTTGTGCTTCCATCACTTCAATCGGCAGGCCATGCGATCGTGATTTGGTACCATCTTCTTCGAACATAGTAAATAATGCGAGTGGCATATGCCCCTCTAGCACTGCGCGATAATAGGCAAGTGCGGAATCTTTTCCGCCACTCCACGACATAATAAATGATTTTTGCATAACACACCTCTTCTTTGTAATTCTTTGTTAGTGTAACTAATTCGCCACAGTTTGGTTAAAACCCTTCTGCATAGAGTCTTTTGAAGTTCTAAAATAATAAAAAAATGAGTAATACGCAGGGAAAAGATTGTCTTCATCTCGGCAATTTACCATTAGACATCGCTCTTTCTGTTTAGCACAGTAAAGCACAGGGAAAACTTTAAGCAGAGACAAAGGAGGCATACACATGCAACAGCATAAAATATATATAAATGGGGAGTACAAAGAATCTACAGGAACCGAGTGGATCGATATCATAAATCCTTCGACTGAAGAAATCATTTCACAAACACCTAAAGGAACTAAAGAAGATGTGGATCGTGCAGTAGAAGCCGCTTTTCAAGCACAAAAAGCATGGGAACTCACACCTAACATCGAGCGCGGCAAAATCGTTCGCAAGCTTGGCGACAAAATTGCTGAAAAACGTGATACATTTATCGATTTATTGCAGGAAGAACAAGGAAAAAGCTATGAATTGGCCAGCGGCGAAGTTGATCTCGCCATTGATTATTTCCACTATATGTCTGAATGGGCACGACGCATCGAAGGAGAGATTCTACCAAGCGATCGTCCAAATGAAAACATTTTTATCTATAAAAAACCAATTGGTGTTGTAGCTGGCATTATTCCTTGGAATTTCCCAGTCTTCATACTTGCCAGAAAAGTAGCAACAGCGCTTGTAACCGGCTGTACAATTGTTATCAAACCCAGCCAACAAACACCAAACACTGCCATGGAATTCACAAAAATCATC
Source organism: Planococcus faecalis (assembly GCF_002009235.1). Classification (NCBI taxonomy): domain Bacteria; kingdom Bacillati; phylum Bacillota; class Bacilli; order Caryophanales; family Caryophanaceae; genus Planococcus; species Planococcus faecalis. Next base: position 417,016 of record NZ_CP019401.1, on the reverse strand, counting down.
CATGCGATGGATGAGGTTCCAGCAGGTGTCTACAATGTTGTAACCGGAACTGGCTCTGAAATCGGCAACGCCTTGGCGTCACATGAAAAAGTGCAACTGGTTACCTTAACCGGTAGTGTTCCAGCAGGCACCAAAGTAATGGAGGCAGCTGCCAAAAATATCACAAAAGTCAATTTGGAATTAGGCGGTAAGGCACCAGCAATCGTCACTCAAAACGCAGATCTCGACTTGGCAGCTGAAGCGATCGCCACTTCTCGTTTAGCCAATAATGGACAAGCCTGCACAAACGCTGAACGTGTTTATGTGCATGACAGTGTTGCAGATGAATTCACAAACAAAATTATTTCACTGTTCGAATCGAAAGTTATGGGGGACCCGCGCCAGAATAAAGAAGCTGACATGGGACCACTTGTCAGCCAGGAGCGTCTCGACACCGTAGACGACATGGTCAAACAAGCAGTAACAGAAGGTGCCACTGTGGCAATTGGCGGAGCACGTGACAGTAGCCGCTCTGGCTTTTTCTACAAACCCACCATCTTGACAAATGTTGAACACGATTCAGCTATTATCCGAGATGAAATTTTTGGTCCAGTGTTGCCAATCACCACTTACAGCACCTTAGAAGAAGCGATTGAAAAAGCCAACGATACAGAATTCGGCTTGTCTTCTTCCATCTACACAGACGATATAAACGAAGCTATGCAAGTTATCAATGAACTGAAGTTCGGTGAAACCTACGTAAACCGCGAAAATTTTGAAGCAATCCAAGGCTATCACGCCGGTATGCGTAAATCTGGACTTGGCGGAGCAGACGGCAAACATGGCATGGAAGATTTTCTAGTCACACAAGTCGTTTACATGCAGTATAAAAATAGTAAATAACTAAAAGCAACAAAAAAAGCGGCTGGGATTTTCCCAGCCGCTTTTCATCTTGTTATTTTCCTACCATGTTCTCTGGTTTTACCCATTCGTCAAACTGATCAGCAGTCAAATGTCCACTGTTTACGGCAGATTCTTTTAATGTCGTACCGTCTTTATGTGCTTGTTTAGCAATGGCAGCTGCATTTTCATAACCGATATGCGGGTTCAATGCTGTCACCAACATCAATGAATTGCTGACGTGGTTTTGGATAACATCCAAATTAGCTTCGATGCCTACTGCACAATGATCATTAAAGCTGATCAAGCTGTCCGTTAGAAGACGCACAGACTGCAAGAAGTTGTAAGCGATAACTGGCTTGAAAACATTCAATTCAAAGTTCCCTTGACTTGCCGAAAAGCCGATGGTTGCATCATTACCCATGACTTGAGCTGCAACCATGGTTAATGCTTCACTTTGTGTTGGGTTTACTTTACCTGGCATAATCGAACTACCCGGCTCGTTTGCAGGAATCGTGATTTCGCCGATTCCGCTACGTGGACCGCTTGCCAACCAACGTACGTCGTTGGCAATTTTCATTGCGTCTGCAGCTAATGCTTTAATCGCCCCGTGCGTGTAAACCATTTCGTCATGGCTTGTTAATGCATGGAATTTGTTTTCTGCAGAAGTAAAGTTAGTACCTACTGCTTCGCTAATGAATTCAGCAACTGAAGGGCCAAATGTTGGATCAGCGTTAATGCCTGTCCCTACTGCAGTTCCTCCGATTGCCAATTCGCGCATATACTCAACACTTTCGCGAATCATGCGTTCGCTTTTCTCAAGCATGTGTCTCCAACCGCTGATTTCTTGCCCAAGCGTTAGTGGTGTGGCATCCTGTAAATGAGTGCGTCCGATTTTGATCACTTCGTCAAACTTCTTCGCTTTTTCATCCAATGTTGCTTTCAGCTTTTGAACAGCTGGTACAAGGTTTTCTGTTACAGCTAAAACGCCTGCAACGTGCATAGCCGTTGGATACGTATCGTTAGAGCTTTGAGACATGTTCACATCATCATTGGGATGAAGTTTTTCAGCTGAATTTTGTTCTGCTAAAATTTCATTTCCGCGACGAGCAAGAACTTCGTTCATGTTCATATTCGACTGCGTACCGCTGCCTGTCTGCCATACCACTAATGGGAAATGCTCGTTCCACTTGCCTTCAATGACTTCGTTTGCAGCAAGTTCAACAGCTTTCATCTTAGCTTCTGACAATTTCCCAAGTTTATGGTTTGCTTTAGCTGTCGCTTTTTTCAACTGGGCAAAAGCCATAACCACTTCATGCGGCATACGCTCTGTACCGATTGCAAAGTTTTGTACACTGCGCTGCGTTTGCGCGCCCCACATTTTATCTGCTTCAACTTGAATTTCACCAATGGTATCTTTTTCTGTACGATATTGCATTCCATTCACTCCAATTCTGTTGTCTATGACTTCTTCTCTTCTATTATAACCACATTTGGCCGCCAAAAAGCGACCTTTCGAGTTAAAAGTCGCTGGTTTTGCTACTGAAAAATTCTTCTATAATTGCTTCATCAGAATGCGGAATATATTTTCCTTTGACGATTTGCGCTCCGTTGATTGAGCCACTGGATAGCAGTACTAAATCATCCGGTCCACTTTCTTGAAGAGCTGCTAGAACCGCCTCACGCCTCGACTCCGCTGTCACTACGCGTTGCTTGTAAGGTACTGTAAAGCCTTTTAACACCGCATCAATTACTAAGCTGGGCTCATGAGAACCAGGATGATCCACAGTTACCACAAGAACATCCGCTTTGCCTTCAGCTGCTTTGGCCATCTTCGGCATTTTCGAAAAATCCCGTATACCAATACCTGCGATAAGTGCAATCAGTCGATTATGCGATAATTTCTTAACTTCTTGCAAGACGGCCGACAAGGCGACAGGTGTATGGGCATAATCCAAGATGATTTTCCGATTTTCAGGACCTTGGATTACTTGAAAGCGCCCTTCCACTTGAGACATCTTCGGCAAAACCGCCAAAATCTCTTCTATACGGACGCCCGATAAAAGAGCCGCACCAATCGCCGCCGTTAAATTGGCCGCATTGTATTCGCCGAAAAGAGGTACGTGAATTGGCCAACACTCCTCTTCGTAATATAAATCAAATTTCAAGCCCGTGTCTGAAGATTCACAAGCCGTCCAAATCAAATCGGCACTAGAATCCATTTGGTTGCTGTATGTTAAATGAGGATAGTGAACAACCTCCAAAATCTCTTTAGCCATGCCTTCGTCATCCATGTTGATTACAGCCGCTTTAGACTGTTTAAACAACATTAATTTGGATTGAAGGTAATGATCAAATGTCTTATGATATTCCAAATGCTCTTCCGAAATGTTGGTATGAATCGCTACATCAAAACGAATCCCTTCGACGCGTTTTTGATCTAATGCAATAGAAGTGACTTCCATTGCTACTGCACGATCTTTTTCCAATACAAAACGCGCAAAAATTTTATGGAGATCAGAAGAAATTGGCGTCGTGGGAGTGCTTTTAAAAAAAGGAATCTTGCCATCCGTTCTTAAAATTCCGGTCGTCCCGATAAATCCACTGGAAATGCCAAGAAGATTGAACAAATCGTAGACATAAGTAGCTGTAGTTGTTTTACCATTAGTTCCCGTAACAGCAACCTTGATTAAATCTTCTTGAGGCGAGTGATAAAAAAAATCAGACATATAGGCAAGTGCCATCCGAACGTCCGCAACTACCGCGAAAGATAGATTGGGTTGTTTTTTTGCATGTTCAGTTAGTAACAGTTTATCGGATCCTATAATTGTTGTGGCTCCTCCAGCAATGGCCTCGTTGATATATAAATGTCCATCTGTGTGTTCGCCAAGCACGCAAAAGAAAGCACAACCTGGAGTAACTAATGTGGAATTGTACTCAATCGAGCTGATTGTTGATTTTTCAGGTCCAAATTGCATAAGGATCGGAAAAGAAGGAATTGTGCAAAGTTGTATATCCATTAAAAGGCTCCTCAAGGAAAATTCAAGTCAAATACCTATGGTTTCACAGGGATATGTATCATTATTCTATCATTTCCGTCTTGCATCGCAAACAGTTTTAATTTAACTTTTCTGAAATGAAGTTATTTTCTATCATTTCACAGAAATCAAAAAAGCCTTTACTCAAAACAATTCGAGTAAAGGTTTTTCTGCTTTTTACACTTCTATTTTCTTTGCAGGTTGCTCTTTTTCAGCCAGTTCATACCGTAGCTGTTCAATTGTTTGTGCATATTCCGATTTCCCTGTTAAGTTCTCCAACATTTCTCGCACATCAATTCCGGAAGATTCTTTTAGCGTTTCTTGCAATGTGGACATTAAGTTGGTTGCATACGAAGTTACTTTATTGGCACCGCCACCTTCACCGCTACCCGTATCCACAACCGTAATCTTATCAATATTGGCGAGTGGGCTAGCGATTTCTCGGGCATATTCCGGTAACATTTTGACAATCATATCTAGTGTCGCTGCCTGGCCATACATTTCAAAAGCTTCAGCAATTTTCCGTTTCGCTTCAGCTTCTGCTAACCCACGTAAGCGGATGATGTCCGCTTCTGATTCTCCTTGCGCGCGCTGGGAATCTGCTCGCGCTTGGCCATCTAAGCGGATTTTCTCTGCATCGGCTTTTGCCATTGCTTCCACGCGGTATTTCTGGGCGTCTGCATCTGCCAATTGCTTAGACTTTTCTGCTTCTGCCGCTTGTTCAACCGAATAGCGGTCCGCATCTGCTTTTTTCTTTACTTCAGAATCGTATTGTCGTTCACGACGCTGAATTTCTTTTTCTTCTAATTCAATCTGTTTTTGTCGTTCGATAATTTGAATTTGCATCTCCTGTTCGACAACTTCCTGCTTGGCTTTTGCCGTTTCAAGTTCGTACGCTTGATCGGCACGAGCTTTTGCGATATCTTGCTCCCGTCGATATTCAGCTACTTTTAGCAAATTTTCTTTTTCTGCTTCGGCAATTTCTGTTGCCCGTTCAATTTCAGCACGCTGAGCATCTTTCCCTGCTTCAGCACGTTTAATGCGCGTCTGCATTTCAGACTCTGCTGTTGAAATATCGGCATCTCGTTTTACTTGGGCGATTCGTGCTTTCCCCAACGAATCCAAATAACCGTTTTTATCTCGAACGTCTTTGATTGTAAACGAAACGATAATAAGGCCCATTTTTGCTAAGTCATGCGACGCGACACGCTGCACTTCTTGTGAAAACTTATCGCGGTTTTTATAAATCTCTTCAACTGTCATTGAACCAAGTATCGAACGTAAATGACCTTCTAGCACTTCTTTTGCTTCGTTTTCTCGGTCTTCTTTTGATTTTCCAAGAAATTGCTCAGCAGCTGTTGCTATTTCTGAGATAGAACCGCCGATTTTAATGATTGCAGTTCCATCCGCCATAACCGGCACGCCTTGCTCTGTATAAACTTCAGGTGTTGTTACTTCCAACTTGCTAGACAATAAGCTCAAAGGAGCCGCTTGCTGGAATACCGGTAACAGGAACGTCCCTCCTCCGCGTATAATCTTGATTCGATTTCCTGAATCGTCGGTATGCACATTCTTCGACCCCAAATAACTACCTGTCACAATCAGCGCTTCATCCGGCCCTACAGTCTTGTATTTAGTAATATAAACTCCGACAATCGCCAATAAAACAAAGCCAGCAACTCCCAATGCGATCAAGCCCATCTCCATTTCAAATCCCCCTAGCCATTTTTGTTTTCTTTCCAAAATTTACTGGCACGTAAGCTCGAACGTATAAAGTGCCGTCATTTACTTCAACAATCAGTACTTTCTCGTCTTGACCAATGGCTTCATTGTCATAGCCCGCTGCACGCTTTGAAATCATTCCCGCGTAGGTTTCTAGGACTACTTCGCCGTAACCATCGACAGGAATTGGAGTGATGACATTGGCCACTTGACCAGGTAACGAATCTTCTGAATAAGCAATAGATGATTCGGCAGAAGACAATGGCAATAAAATAAAAAAATAAAGTAAAAGATCTAATAACACTGCCGCTACTACAGCAATTCCTAATACTGACCATTCGTCAAATGTGGTCGCCGTTTCTAACAAAAAGCCGATTGCGGAGCCCATCGTCACAAATGCAAGAATCACAATTGGATTAAACACCGGAAATCCTTCTCCAAATTCGGCGACTTCGCCAAAAAAAACACATAAAACAGTTAATGCACCGGCTGCAAGCAGAATGTACATATAGAGTTGTTCCATCGGAAAACCAAAAACCTCCATTCCAAAACCTCCCATTCAAGTAAAATGATTTCCACATTACTTAGTAGTACGAATAATACAGGAAGAAGTTTCAGAATCATTTGAAATACACAAAAAAACCCGTTCTTTTTACAGAACGGGTTTTGCAAACTGAAGTTCATAAAAGCCGTGCACTAGCTGAAAATCAATGCCTACGTATCCTTCGTCAAGCAATTGTTGTTGCTTTTTCAGATCATCTAACTTTACCGTGACATGGCTGGTATAGTGAGCGACTGGGTTTTCTAAATCTTTCACCAGGATATAGCGAACCAATCCTGCATACTTTTCTTTTAAGGCAGCTATATACATTGCCTGTGTAAACTTGTCTTTCAAACTTGGAATATTCATTGGCGCAACCGTACAGCAAATATAGCGAAACTCATCTTCAAGATTAGGCAATTCTTTCATGATAACTTCGGCCAATTTTTGCTGCAAGCGGTTACCGCGGTATTCAGGCATCACCACAGAAATTTCTTGGTAAATCACTTTCGGCAACTCCTCTGGTGATAGACCAATATCCCATCCCAAATGCTCCTCGTCAATTTCTGGAATTAGTAATGCTCTAAAACCAATCAACTCATTCTCGACAAATGCCCCTATCAGCAAACCTTTCTGATTGAGGATAAACAAGAACTCTTCGGTAGTTAAAGCTTGAAGCGTAGCCTTTTCGGAAAGCGATTCCATTACTTTTGCTTGAACCTGTTCGATCACAGGTAAATCTTCCAAGTATAGGCGCTTCATTGAAAAAGGAAGTTTTTTATGAAGCACTTGGTTTGTTATTGTGCCTTCATGCAGCAACTTCATTAGCCATTCCCCTCCATCTATTTAGATAGCTTTAGAATACCACTTCCACCTGTTAACGTCTGCACATTTTCTTATTAACTCATTGAGCAGAAAATTTTTCTAGGAATCTAAAATAGACATTGTGGCTTTCTCTTTTAAAAATTCGTCAATATCTTGTTGATTGCGCAAAAAAAAGACGCTGTTCTGAGGACTTTCTTCTATAAACTGTGCTAGCCGTTTTCTCATTTTCACTTTTCTCGCACGATACGTAGAAATAATAAACGTAAAAAATCCTCTATCTAGTTTTTCTGGACAGCCACTTGCCATATCCGGGCGATTTTTTCCGTGGTACATGATTCTTCGCTTAACTACACGATACAGACAAACAGCAAGAGGACGCTCCAAATAGATGATTGTATCTGCTCGTTTCCGACGAATGTCATAGGTGGTCGAGTAGTTGCCTTCAATAATCCAGCATTGCTGGTCAACTAAGTTCTTTTGATTTTCACTAAATTCTTCATGACTACTTTCCACCCACCCCGGCTTCCAAAAATACGTATCTAAGTGATAGACGGGTATTGCTAATTGTTCAGCCAACCTTCTTGCAAAGCTTGATTTGCCAACACCAGATGAAACGCCGAGCACTATAATTCTCTCCATACTGCATCCTCCTCACTACTTTTTTCTTTGACTTTTCATTATCATACACAAGGAATCTAGACTGTAGCAAAAAGAATATTTCATAATCACTTGCAATATATGTAACCCCGTGTTATTCTAAGGAAGAATTATTTTTGTTCGGATAACTTTTTACGAAGTGTCAGATGTTCATCTGCAAGATTTGAGCAAGGATAGTAATACAATGTATGCTCACGCATACGAGGAGGAAATACACATGGAACAAGGTAAAGTAAAATGGTTTAACTCAGAAAAAGGATTTGGCTTCATCGAACGCGAAGGCGGCGACGATGTATTCGTACATTTCTCTGCAATCCAAAGCGAAGGCTTTAAATCACTTGACGAAGGTCAAGAAGTAACGTTTGATATCGAGCAAGGCCAACGCGGTCTTCAAGCTACTAACGTTCAAAAAGCTTAATTTAACTTATCAATGAACTCTTCTTCGGAAGAGTTCATTTTTTATTATTATTTTTAAAGGGGCTGTCCCACAAGGTTATGAACAATGACGTTGTGGGACAGCCCCTTTTGCATACAATCCAAAAAACAGTCGAAGAAAAAGAGACTCTTTTTCTTCGACTGTTTTATATGAAAGACTTACAGGATATTCTTTTTTCAATTCAACCAAAAATAAAGTTGAAAGATCCCAAAAATTAAAATGCTTAATCCAACTGTGCTGAAAACGATTCCAAGCACCAACTTTTTTCCAGTCATCTCTTCACTCCTTTTCAATCTTCAACTCTTCAATGGTTTTGATGATGTCGCGCGCTCCCGAGTTTTTATTCGATAAGACTGTTAACACGCTCGCTTCTTCCGGGTAAAATGCTGAATGAAAACTGACACCAGGATCATAGCCCATAATATGGTATTTTGAAACACTATTCGCACGGCCTTGAATCCAGATTCCGTAGCCATAATCCCCGTTTTCTCCAGATGCATGAACTTGAAGCATTGCGCTCAGCATTTCTCTGCTCAACAAGGTTCCATCCATCAAACACTTCCAAAAATTCGCCATATCGCCTGCAGTGACGTATGCTCCACCGTCAGCGCCTCCACGGATTGGTAGGGCGTATTGATTGGTACGCCAAAAATCCGCTTCTTCTACATAGCCAATAGCCGTGTGAGCGGGCAATCGGTCCAAATAGAAGTAACCTGAACGCTTCATCTGTGCAGGAGCAAAAATCCGTTCTTCTACGACTTCAACAAATTCTTGTCCAGTAACTTTTTCAATAATCAAACCAAGTGCAATAAATCCCGCATTGTTGTAGTGAAACCTTTCACCAGGCTCAAACATCACGGGCAAATTTTTAAATAAAGGAATAAAATCTGAAGCAGTTTGCATCAAATACATCGGTTGTTTCTTCCATAAATCCTCGAAATCACCTTCTATCTGTTCATCAAAATAATCGGGCATACCCGATGTATGCGTCAATAATTGATGAATGGTGACATCGAATTGCGGAAAATCGTGCGGCAGTAATTCAGATAATGTATTGCTGAAATCGAGCTTTCCTTCGCCCACCAATTGGCACACTACAACAGCGGTAAACAGTTTGCTGCCAGAAGCTATACCGAACCTTGTATCCACGGCATTTGGCCGTTCATCAGCACGATTGGCAAAGCCTCTTGCGGCTGTCCACATTTGCTCTTTTTGTAGATAAACGACACCTGAAAAATCGATTTCTTCCATCTTGCCCATAATCGGGTTGTCCGGCTTTTCTTGCTGGAATCGCCCTTCCTCTGTCATGCTAATTTGACGACCATCACGCAATTCGATTGCTAACGGATGGGTTTCGCTTTTTTGTTTAGAGAAATACCAAGTGCGTTTTGGTGCTACGAGAATGATAAAGGCATGCCCGCTTCCGAGAAAGTTCAACGACTTCGCATCAATGCCTTTGTTACCACGAACTGGAATGTCCATTTGCTCGATTAGCTCACCAACTTCTTCAACATACGGCGTAGTCATGCTTACTTCGCTAATATCGAGCAGAGAGTCTACTGTAAAATTACCCATACGATCAACGCTACGCCGCGCAATAAATTCGACGACGTTACCCGCAGGATCTTGAAAATAAAATGCATCTGCATCAAAATTAGCGTAGAACACTTCGTCCATGCCTTCTTGACGATTTAAAGTGACCCGTTCACTGGCCCAGTGTTTAGCAAGCGTATACTGATTGCCTGGTATGTTCAGTGCAAAGTGATAGATAGCTGGTCTTTCTGATTCCTGAAAAACTAATTGAGATTCCCCAATTGACAAAGTAAAGCTCGTTTCATTTTCTTCAACAATTCGAAAGCCTAATTGGTATTCATAGAATCCTTTCATATCCACTAACTGATTTGTGTATAAGGTCACTTTTTTGAACATGTTCTCACCCCTTCTCTTTAGCATACCGAAAAACCTAATTTTTTACCTCTAATTTGCCATAAAAAAGAAGAGCACAAGGCTCTTCTTTTTATGGCTGACTGAATACCTAAAGCGTGGTTAGTTGTTTATCGTATAACGAAGCCTAATCATATCCCGACATTCGATACCATTTTCAAAAATAGGTTCCGGATAATTCCGTATGAAAAAATCTGAATCGATGGCATGGAAGCGAAATCCACATTTTTGATAAAATGCAAGCTGGTCCATACTTGAATTACCCGTTCCAATTTCTACAAACTGAAAATTACGGTGTAGCGCTTCTGCTAAAGCATGCTGCAAAAGCCTCCGTCCATAGCCTTGGCCGCGAAAACTTTCCGCCACTGCTAGATTCTTGATTTCAATCGTGCTATCCGATAGAACGAGCAGAACGCACACGCCAATCACGGAACCTTCTTGTTCTCCAATCATGCACCAGCCAACTGCACAATAGGCACGAACCAATCTTTCTGAAGGATCCGCTTCTAGCAATAACTCCATCGGCAGCGGTTCATAAGCCTGCAGTAGACGGAATTCCATTATTTCTTTTCTTTAAAGCCTTGATCGATTAGGTAGTCTTCAGCATTATCAAAAGTCCCGAAGCTTTCTTCTAAGTTTTTACCTGTGTAGATATTCCAGAAAGGCTCTTCGTAAACCAAGTCTAGTTTCTCATTATCGCGGTTCACCCACGTCTTGTCGTATGGCGGTTCTGGCTCTAAAGAAAGGTAATCCAAGGAATCTGCTAATATGCTGCGCAGTTCCTTTTCAGAAAAATCACGAACATTAACAAAGCCTTTTTTGTCAGCATCGTAATGCGGCAAGTTGCCGACATAAACAAAACCGTTGCCTGTTGGATGCAAGTGATAAACAGCAATTTTCTTGTCGTATAGGCTTTCTTCATAATGAAAGTTCACGCGCTTCATCGACACATCTTTTCTTGTTAGTCCCGGAAAAGATTCAATGATTTCTAATTTTTGTTCAAATGTTAACAATCTCATTACCTCGTTTCTTAGTTTCACTTTGTTCAGCAAAAATCTTAGAAAGATCTAAGACATAAATCCACTTTCTTCTCATGAAGCCTGCAGACATATATAGTTACACCTATACATTTTTAATTACCACTCAGTATAACACGCTGAGCGTAATCCTACATCCATAGAAAAAAGCTGCGCGAACGCAGCTTTTGTTTTAGCAACACTAAGACTTACTTAATTACTTTTTCTTGCCAAACGGCCACCAAACTCCGCGGTCAAAGGATACTGAAATCGCGGGTATTAACAATGGCAAGACAATCAGTCCGTACAATAATAATCCTGTAATAACGATTGTCGCGATTTGTACGAGACTCAAAACACCAGACGGCATCATGGCACCGAACGTACCTGCAAGGATGATGGCAGCTGTAATAATGACTGTCCCCATCTTCGCCATTGATGTACGCATTGCGTCGCGAACCGTAACACCATTCGAGGATTCTTCACGGAAACGGTCGAGTAAGAAAATTGAATAGTCGACTCCTAACGCCACTAACATAACAAAACCAAAGAATGGTACTGCCCAGCTAATTCCGTCAAAGCCGAGACCATTGACAAAGATCAATTCCGCAATGGAAATTGATGTGTAATACGTCAACAATAAAGATCCGATCATATATAACGGCATAATCAATGAACGGAACAAAATGGCTAGGACAACAAACAAGCTGATTAACATGATAATGACTGTATTCGTAAAGTCACTAGATGAAACTTCTTCTAAGTCACTATTGATGCTCGAAATTCCGCTAAATGCGATTTCCGCGTCTTCAAGCGGCGTTCCTGCCACTGTACGTGCTACTGTTTCTTTAATTTCAGCCGTAATATCAATTGCCTCATGAGAGTAAGGATCTTCTGACAAGATGACTTCCATCATCATTCCTGTGCCATCTGCAAAAGAATAGCGATCCAATACTTGCTCAAAGTCTTCGCCTTCGAGTGTTCCTTCTGGAATGAATAAGCCGGTGTCACGCACCGATTCACTATCACTCATTTCTTGCATCATGTCGACTGCTTCTGTTAAACCAGTTTCAATTTCAGCAAGTCCAGCGTTTGAAGCGCCAACACCTTCTGCTAACTGTGTTAATCCTGCACTAAGTTCGGCAGTTTGACCAGCTGCTCCAGTCAAGCCTTGTTGAATCTCTGTTAATCCTCCACTGATTTGCGTTAACGCACCGATAGTTTGAGGAATATTGCCTGTTAACTGAAGTCCTTGTGACACTTGACCTAGTTGTTGATTGATTTGGCCAAGCCCTGCAGCTGCCTCAGTCAAGCCTGCGGAATTTCCCGCTTGTTCGCTAATAGCCGTTAGATTGGTTTGAACTTCTGTCAGCCCTGTTTGTACTTCACCAAGTCCATCACGCGCTTCACCAAGTCCATCAGCCAATAAGCCAAGTTGCTCGTCTACGTAAAGTTCGTCAATTACCTCACCGGTAGGGCGAGTAATCGATCGTACTGTTTCAACGCCATCAATTTTTTCAATCTCTGCACTTAATGATTCAAAATAAGGAACAGTTGATCGTTCTGTTAACGAATCAGCTGATTTGACAATGACTTGAACTGGCAATGAATCCCCTTTGCCAAAGCCTTCTTCAATTGCACGCAAGCCTTTCACCGACTCATATTCCGAACCGATTTCGTCCACCGTGTTAAACGATAAAGAATTATCGTACGTAAATAATAACGGGACTGTGATCAAAGCCACTACTAGCATTGACAGCAATGGTCGGTTAATCGACAGTTTACTCATGGTGATCCAGAGCTTACTATCGCTATGAGAAGCAGATTTTTTCGCTGGCCAGAATAATTTTTCTTTCAGTAAAGACATGAAAAACGGAACAATCGTGTACAGCACAAGTAATAGAACAAATATACCAACCGCGACCGCTACTGCTGATTTGAAGATTGGAAATTCAGCAAAGCCAATGGCGAAAAATCCGATAAATACGGCAATTCCACTAATCAACAAAGTTCTTCCGGCTGTTTTATACGTATTAATAATGGATTGTTCCACACCGTGTCCAGCCGATAATTCCTCTTTGTAGCGGCTCAACAACAAAATACAGTAATCTGTTCCGATACCGAATAAAATCGCTACGAGGAATATTTGTGTATAGTTAGAAACCGGAAATCCGAACCAGTCGATGAAAAATGCCACAATCGATTGACTCAATAAATACGAGATTCCGACTGCCACAAGTGGAATGAACGGTGTCACAATCGAGCGGAACACTGCCAGCAATAAACCAAAAATCAAAACAACCGTAATGATTTCTGTACGCTTCAAGCCTTCTTGTGCGCTAATATTGACATCATTACCAATGATTGCTTCACCTGTTATATAAGCAGTCAAATCTTTAGGAATGATGGTTTCTCTAATTGTATCAGCAACTGCGTTTACTTCTTCGTTCGTACCATCAACCATAATCGGCATTAAAACCGTTTGCCCATCTTCTGAAATCAATTGTTCTTCCAACTCTTTACTTTCAACAGGATTTAATACACTGGTTATGGGCTCACCTAATGCTTCGATGTCCGTCACCATTTGTTCCAGTGTTTGTCGAGTGGCATCTGTTATCTTGTTTTCTAATGGGATAACAAGCGAAATGGTTTGTTCCGCAGCATCCGCGTCGCTCAAAATTTTTGAAGCAAGTTGCGATGATGCTTCATCCGATAATTGAAACGATCCTGCATCTTCTGCTTGCTTTGTTAAGTTCGGTGCCAATAAGAACAAGACCACCGTCAATACAATTAAGCCTATCGTAATTGGCCATTTAAATTTTAATACATTGTGCACGTATTACACCCCATCCATTTTTATAATTGTTTTTAGTTTTCGGAAAATCGTCAGAAACTGGTCTATTTCTTCGTCTGCGATGTTCTCAGACATCAACTTCTCAATGTAATCTGTTAGCACTTGATCCAACTCCAAAATAAGTGCTTGCCCCTTATCTGTCAGTTCCAACAACTTCTCGCGTTTATCTGCAGTTTGAACAACTTGAATCACTTCTTTTTGCAACAATTTTTTAATACGACTGGATATTGCACTTTTATGCACAGCTTGCAGCACAGCTAGTCTCGATGAAGTAATCTGCTGTTCTGTACCAATCAGCTTTAACATTTGGATTTGCTCAGGTGAATATTCTTTCCACAAAGGGTGATCGACCGACTTAATCACTCGCTCTGTTCCATAAACCAGCACTTCCTGAAAAAGATCAACCGCTTCTTTTATTCGTCCATCCAAAATAGTTTACCCCCTCAACCATTATTAATAGTTTAGGGGGTAAACCTTTTAGCGTCAAGGCAGATATTCTATTCTATAGAAAAAACCTGTGAACAAAGTTCACAGGTTCGCATTATTCAATATCACGCGTAGCAGTGTTACGAATTTCATTGCGCCTTGCATACACATTTTTGGCAATGGTTTTGATAACCGCGTATACCGGGATCGCTAAAATGATTCCCCATAAACCAGCAATGTTTCCTGCTGCAAGGATTAATGTAATGACCGTCAATGGATGAACGTCCAGTGATTTACCCATCACGTTCGGTGTGATGAAATTACTTTCAACTTGCTGTGCAATGAGCATAATGATGGCTACATAAACGGCCATAATCGGTTCTTGCACAAGGGCAATGAGTATTGCCGGAATAACCGCAATGTAAGGCCCTAAAAATGGAATGACGTTCGTTGCCATACCGATTAAAGCTAATAGCAGTGCATAGTCTAAACCGATGATCAAATAACCAATTAATAGCATGAGACCAACGAGGAAGCTGACAAACAATTGACCTTGGATATAGGCTTGTAAGGTATCATCGATATCCTGTAAAGTTTTACGAACCCATCTTTTGCGCTCTCCAGAAAAAAAGCCCGAAATAAACGGTACAAATTTCTTATGGTCGACCAAGAGGTAGACTAAGAAAAAGGGCACTAAGACTAAAGTGATGACACCTGAGACGAAGCTACCGATAAAGGACACAATCCATCCACCAATATCACCAAGACGGTCACCGATTTGGCTCGTCATCCCGGTTAACTGCTCTTCAATGGAATCCGGAAGACGTTCTCGCTGATCAAATACATATTGGCTGGATTCTTCAACGCTCTGTATAATTTCAGGTGCATTGTCTACCAGTGCATTGATTTGACCTGTAACAATTGGACCAATCATGATATAAAACAAATAAAAGACTAAAACAATCGACAACAGAACGGTAAGAACTGCAGCCCATTTCGGAAATTTTCGCTTCATCAGAAAATGCAAAACCGGTCTTGTCAGATAAAATAAGACGCCTCCCAACAATAACGGCACAAAAATCGTCCCTGCTATAATGAATAAAGGTTCGAAGATCCCTTGTACTTCAATAAATAATCGAATAATGACTAAAGTCAAGATAATTCCTACACCTACTTGAAACCAAAGCTTGTTCGTCAAGCATTCCACTCCCTTTCTTTCAATAGTATACCCAGTTTACCATGAAAATATGGTATTATATTTTTTATGTTGTTTTGAAATTGTTGCTCGAAAAACACCACCAACAGATAAAATAAACAAACGAATCTATGGAGGAATTATTTCAATGGACCAACTATGGCTTACACTCAAATTTCTGCTTCTTGGCCTTTTCCAAGGTCTTACGGAACCGATTCCCATCTCCTCAAGTGGACACTTACTAATTGCACAGTATTTTTTAGATGTTCAAATTGAAGGAAGTGTGTCAACTTTCGCTTTGCTAGTCAATAGCGCATCACTTATTGCCGTCTTGATTATTTACCGTGAGGACGTTCAACGTCTCGTTGTTAACGGTTTAAAATACTTTACGGTAAAAAATACCGACACCAAAAGGGATTTCATGTTTATTGTTTACTTGGTGGTCGCGACTATTCCTGCTGCAATCATCGGCCTGTTATTTCAAGATGCGATTGATGACAAACTTTCAACCGTCGTGACAGTTGGCTTGACCTTAGTTGTTACGGGCTTTGGCCTTTGGTGGATTCGCAATATGCGTGGTCAGCGAAAAGATGGCAATATGACGATGAAAGACGCAGTTATTATTGGCGGCGCGCAAGCAGTAGCACTGATTCCGGGAATTAGCCGCAGTGGCGCCACAATTGTCGCGGCGATGGCCCGTGGCATCAATCAAGAAACAGCTTTGCGTTTTTCTTTCTTATTGTTTATCCCGATTAGTTTAGGTGGTGCTGTTTTAAGCATTACCGATATCATTAAAGACGACAACTTAGCTGCTATGGCCATTCCTTACATCATGGCTTTTCTGGGGTCTCTAGTTGCTTCGTATTTTTCACTAAAGTGGTTCATGAACATTATGGCAAAAGGTCAATTAAAGTATTTTGCTATTTATTGTTTTATCGTCGGCCCACTAGTTGTTTTCGCTTGGTTTTTATTAAATTAACAGAACAGGCAGGCTGTCAACATTGACAGCCTGCCTTTACTTTATCGATCGAAAAAATTTGCTGTATAATAAGGCTGATTTTCTGAGTTAAATGCCGTTCCTACTCCTAAATACCTAAACTCCGGTTTAAAAATGTTTTCACGGTGACCTATGGAATTCATTAATCCTTCATGTGCAAAAATACCACTGTATTGACCATATGCCAAATTTTCACCGGCCACAAAAAACTCAATCCCGTCTTCATTCATTCGATCAAAAGGCGATTGACCTGCCAGATTTGTGTGGCTAAAATATTGGTTTTCTGCCATATCATCGCTATGCTTCCGAGCCGTTATCATTGTCTGCTCATCCCATGTCAGCAGCGGTAAGTTTCGTTGAATACGAGCTGAATTGGTTAATTCAAAAAGTAAGTATTCATAGCCCTCTTTTAATTTTTCATTAGGCTCTGCATAAATTTCGGGACGTTTTTTCTCAAGTTCCTCATGAACGACTTGTACAGCAGTTACAGTATCTTCTTCATGGATATCGTAAAAAATTGTCGTGTACGTATTGTCAGTTTTAAAAACATCGTATTCTTCCCGGGTATCCAGTATATATTGAACATTTCCTTTTTGAAGACTTTTTAATGGCGTGCCAAGTAAAGAACGGACATCCGATTTAGTAGAAGACATCGTAATGCCTTCCTTTGAGGAAAATAAATCTTGATTGGTAAACATGCCATTCACTTTGTCATTTTGGTCATAAGACAATAACACATAATTTTGATAATCCTGATGGTAGCTGTGCCAATCCGTTCCGTATTCATTGCGCATTAAGCGAAGCGGCAACCCGACCTTTTCTTGAGCTTCTTTTTTGTCCATACCAAGTGTGACATTATGAACAGCAATCAAAGAATCCGTCTCAACAAGTTCAGGCTTTGCTACAGCCTCCGGCAATTCAACCGAACTCGAAACAATTAGTGACTGCAACTCGGTACCCATGCGGGATGTGAAATTTTTGGCTTCTTCAAAAGCCTGTGATACTTCTGGATGTTCAACAATATTTTCAACTGTACGATCGACAGAATCTAAAAAACTCAAATCGACATATTCCCCAACAGGTTCTTCCCAAATCGGGCGTGCAAAAAAAACCGCCAGCAACACAACAATCAACCAAAACAGTTTCCGCATATGCATCACCTCTTACTCTTCATTTTACTGGCAAACCTATCAGCAACAAAGCAAAAAGCCTTTAGACACCGAAAAGCGCAAGCGCCCATGTAGATTCGACGGGCATAAGACAGACCAGCAGTATGGCGCTCTTTGCCATACAGCTGGGTTGGCTTATGACCCTAGAATCTGGGCGCTGGAGCTAGACACCGAAAAGCGTAAGCGCCCGTGTAGATTCGACGGGCATAAGACGGACGCTTTCCGCGAGCACGGAAAGCAGCCACCCTTATGTTCCTTCCCCCTGCTCATTCCTTTGAAAAAACAGAAAAAAGATTGACTACAAATAAGAAAACGCCCGGATTAAAAAAAACTGCCGAGGTTTCTCGACAGCCTGAAGGTGCCATCACAAGTGATGACACCTTCTTACATACTTATACTTCTTCTGTTATTGCCGTTTTTTTAGGTGAACTAAATAGTAACGTAAAGGACAGTCCAAGCACGAACGTCACCACGCTAGCGATTAATGTAGTCAAG
This sequence comes from Planococcus faecalis, assembly GCF_002009235.1. NCBI lineage: Bacteria > Bacillati > Bacillota > Bacilli > Caryophanales > Caryophanaceae > Planococcus > Planococcus faecalis. The sequence continues at coordinate 398,822 of NZ_CP019401.1, read as the reverse complement.
TCGCTCGAAAACCCGGGAAACACAACAAACAAAGAACCTAAGATCAAGCCAATAATTGCTGCGTAAGTCACGTAAGTAAAATGCGCTAACAAGTACTGAATGGCTTTACTGCTGACAATAAAGCCAACAATCACACCGGCTCCAATAGCCAAAGCGATTGGAATATTCAAAGTGGAGAGCGCATTGATAGCTGTCGAATAGACACCCAGTAGCAACAGAATGAACGAACCACTGATACCTGGCAATAGCATAGCCATACTTGCCAACCAACCTGAGAAAAACAGTAAAAAGAAAACAGGTAAAGTCAGCGACGTAATAGGTGCCAGATTTTCTTCTGTCGGGATAAAAGCTGTAACTGCCAAGGCAGTTCCGATTACACCCAACACAATCAAATGTCTAGCAGTAAAGTTCTTTTTGACTTCTGCTTGCTTCATGATATACGGGATAACGCCGATGATCAGCCCCATAAAGAAAAACTGAGTCGCTTCGTAATAATGCTCTAATACATACTCAATTACACGACTGAATACTAGCAGTGTAATGACAATTCCTATGCCAAGAGGCACTAAAAAACCTAAATATTTTTTCCAATCACGGCTGAAAAATCCACTGATTGACTCTAGTAATCGGTCATAAATCCCTAAAATAAACGCAATTGTGCCTCCGCTGACTCCTGGGATCAAATCACTGATGCCCATTAAGATGCCGCGGTATATATTCTTCCATTCCATTCGTCTAATCTCCTCGTCTTCAAATAACTTTTATTAGTATAGCATGGGTGAATTGGAAACTCGAGTATCACTTTGACCAGTTCACTCTACAAACCTGATTCGTTTAAAATTGTTTCTGCTTCTTCTATAATAGCTCTAACAATGTCCACGGTGGCCATTTCCTTATGCAGGCCTCTAGTAGATTGCCCTGCCCATAATGACATAAATTCTGGATTGTTAGATTTTGCAGCCGCTGAACGAATATCTTTTGTGAATGTGTTTTGAGAAGGAAATGGCAATGGCTCTATACCGCTTTGTTCAAATTCTCGTATAAAGCGATTTTTAATCGCGCGTGCGGGTCGCCCAGAAAAGCTTTTAGTTATAATTGTGCTTTCCTCGTCACTTTCAACTATCGCTTTTTTGTGTGCTGGATGTGCTCCAGATTCTTTAGCGCTAACGAAACGAGTACCGATTTGAACTCCTTGAGCCCCGAGAACTAGTGAAGCGACAAGGCCACGTCCATCCACAATACCTCCTGCTGCAATGACTGGAATTCCAACTGCATCTGCAACCTGTGGAACTAAAGACAGCGTACCCACCTGTGCACCTGACGGATGAGTAGCAAGAGAAAACGTACCGCGGTGACCTCCCGCTTCACTTCCTTGCGCTACGACAATGTCTGCTCCACAACTCTCTGCCTGTTTTGCTTCCTCTACGGTCGTAACCATCACTATAATTTTGACCCTTCGCGCTTTGGCCACCGCCATCTGTTCAGCAGATAAACAGCCAAAAGCTGTACTGATAATAGGTACTCCTTCTTCAATACAAATAGCAAACTGTTCTTCGCTCCAATTAGGTGACGAATAAGTTGACTGGAGGTTGCCAATAGCTAGTTCTGAAAAGAAAGGATTTAATACTTTTTGTACTTCTGCTAACCGGCTAAAATCGTCTTTTACTGGGGCTGCAAAAATATTAACACCAAACGACTTGTCAGTTTTCGATTGAATTTCTTTGATGGCTTGTCGCATAGCGTTCGGGGCCATATACGCAGCCCCTAAAGTGCCGAGTCCCCCTGCATTACTAACTCCAACAACAAGTTCAACAGTTGTCGTTCCCCCCGCCATACCGGCTTGAATAAGAGGGTAATCGATTTTAAGCAATTGACAAATTTCTGTTTTCAATAAAATCACAGATAGTCCCCGCCTCTCATTTGATTGCATGTTGCTAATGCTCTCAGTATCTCGTAAACAGCAATATACAGCAACAAGGAACTTTTTTACGAGATGCAACGTTTGGTATAGTAAGCAAACACAAAAGGCGGGATTTACTATGAAGGGATTCCTTTCATTTTTAGGCATCACTTTAATTGTTGGAGCATGTGGATTAATTCTCTTAACTTTTTACGGCAATCCTTTAGAAAAAGCGATCAGCCAAGAAAGTATGTACGCATATACCGAAACACGTGAGAATCGTGTTCCTGAGATACCTGAAGAAAATCAACTAACATCAAAAATTCCTGTGCAAGCAGCATTTACTACTACAGCCTATACCTCATTAGACAATAGTTGCATCGTAGTTTCTCAGAATTAGTAAAAAGGGGCTGCCGCAAAAGATCATAAACAATGATTTTTTACGCGCAGTCCCTTTTGCATGTGACAGCATGACAGCAAAGCTTACGAAAATAAATTGATGATACAAGTTTCAGGCAAACGCAAAACTGAAGGGGAAAGCGTGTTCGTTTATTGAGGGCAATCGATCGTTCGGGAAATTTCACCTGTGTAGTCTCGAAAAAGGACAAACCGAGTTTACGCTTGTGGCATTGGCCCACAAGCTTCTGAAAGTAGCTGACACCCATAACTACTTTCTATATTCTCGACGGCAATTCAAAAAGCAGGCGGAGAAAAAGGAACTCTTTTTCTCCGCCTGTCTTATTTTAGAGATTTATGGGGCAGTCCTTTTTACTGCAATCAAACAACTAAACGAATACTATTTCCTGATGGATCTTTAACTTCCCAATACTCATCCCGTTTGATTATTTCTGTTCCTCGTGAGCGTAAGTTTTCGATTGCTTTATCACGATTTTCCTTCTCCATTATTAATGTATAGTAATTCAACCCGGCTTCTTTCTCAGGTAGCGCGGGAATTCCTTCACCATTCCACATATTCAACCCAATATGATGATGGTATTTTTGATCTGCGACAAATAACGCTTGCCGCCCTAACCTCGAAACGACTTCAAGCCCTAATCCTTCTGTATAGAAGTTTTTAGCTTCTGTTAAATTCGAAACATGTAAATGAATATGACCCATAACCGTTTCAGCGGGTAGTCCACACCAAAGCATAGGAGATTTCTGAGCTTCCTCAATTAAACCTTGTGCATCAATTGGTTCTACCGCCATCGATACTTCCTCATTACGCCAATTCCAATGATCTGGTGTACGGTCTCTATAAATTTCGATGCCATTGCCTTCTGGGTCTGATATATATAACGCTTCACTAACTAAATGATCAGACGAACCTAATTCAATTCCTTGTTGATGAAGGTGCACAAGAATTTTCCCTAGTGCTTGTCGAGTCGGTAATAAAATAGCTAGATGATACAGCCCAGTGTAACGACCTTGTTTCGATGAAATCCCTTCAATTACTTCAAGTCTAACCAATACATTACCGCCAGCACCCAGTGCTACTAAATGCGGTTCTTCGGAAATCACTTCAAATCCAATTACCTCTGTGTAAAACTCTTTCATTTTCTTTATATCGACTACTTTCAATCCGATTTCACCTACATGTGTAACGGGCTTGTTGTGAAAATCCATTGCTTTTAACCCTCTTTTCAATTAGTTACTTTATGTAACTAACTATATTTTAAATACTTAATTACGTCAAGTAATTAAATTCTTTTAAAATAGTTGGCATTTATGCTACTATGTTAGAAAAGGAGTGATGAGCATGGATACTTCCATCATCTGCCCTCGTTTCGAGACAGCTATTTCCCTGCTCAGTCAACGCTGGACTGGGCTGATTATTTACCAACTACTTTCTGGATCCCAACGTTTTAGCGAACTAACCGAGATCATTGGTATCAGTGGACGGCTGTTATCTGAACGACTGAAAAGATTGGAAGCACAAGGCTTAATTACACGCACAGTTTATCCTGAGACGCCTGTACGGATTGAATATGCTTTAACCGAAAAAGGACGGTCGTTACAACCCGTTATGGATGAAATTCAAAATTGGTCGCAAGTATGGATAGATCCTACTGAAAAAAGCAACGAATAATTTTGTGGATCATTAGCAAAAGAGCTTATCCGAAAATCGGATAAGCTCTTTTTTTTATTCGATAGAACTTGCTACTTTTTCTCTCGTAGTCGAATAGCCTCCCTCAAATCGTTCAATTGTTTCATTTTTGAGCCAGTAAGTAACAGGAAATAGCTTATCTAAAAAATAACGATCATGTGAAACTGCAATAATCGTTCCTGAAAAATCACTTAACGACTCTTCCATCACTTCTTTTGCTTCTAGATCTAAATGATTTGTCGGTTCGTCTAAAATTAGTAGATTATGATGTTGATGCATCAGCTGTGCGAGTCGCAACCTCATTCGCTCTCCACCGCTAAGCTGTCGCACCGGTTGAAATACCATATTGCCAAAAAACAAAAATTGAGCGAGCATTGGACGTGCATCGTATTCCGAAACAGCAATTGCTTCACGAAATTCTTCTATAACGGTTCTATCATTATCCATCTCTAATGTGTGTTGAGATAAATAGCCGATTGATAAGTTACTTCCTAACTTTACATCTCCGGCATCAGCTGACTCTTTCCCAACCATCATGTTTAGCAATGTCGTTTTTCCTGTCCCATTTGAGCCAACAATCGCTACTCGTTCTCCGTAACGGATATGCATTGCAATGTCTTGAAACAGCATACGCTCTCCAAATTCTTTCCACACCCCATCCAGATGCACAACATCCTTGCCACTACGTCCGTCTATTTTCAAATTTAATGCCATCTGTTTTTTCGATAACAGAGGACGGTCGAGAACTTCAATTCGGTGTAACGCTTTTTCCATGCTTTTCGCTTGCCGATGCATACCTGCATTAGGCGGATTTGCTCGATTGGCCCATTCTCTCAATCGTTTGATTGCCTCTTTCATCTTTTGAATTTTCTTTTGCTGGTCTTGATAGTGCTGAAACTCTACTAATAAGCGAGCTTCCCGTTCTTTTACATAGTTCGAATAATTTCCTGTGTATTGAATCAACTCACCTTGTTCCAATTCCCAAATGTGCGTAACCGTTTCATCCAAAAAATAGCGGTCGTGAGATACAAGGACAATCGTTCCTTTATAATGGCTAATAAATGAACCGAGCCATTCAATCGCGTCTAAATCTAAATGATTTGTCGGCTCGTCGAGCAGGAGCAAATCTGGTTTTTGCAAAAGTAACTTTGCCAACCCCACTTTCGTTTTTTCTCCACCGCTTAACTGTCCCCATTGTGCAAATTTTAACGACTTAATCTTTAACCCGTTTAACACTTGGTCGATTCTCATGTCGATGTCGTAACCACCGCGTTGAATAAAATCATCTTGCATCGCTCCGTAACGAAGAAGAATACACTCCATTTCATCGGGATCGACAGTTTCCATCTGCTTTTCCATCTTCGTTAACTGCTCCTGCAAAGCATTTAACGCTAAAAACACAGCTTTTAATAATTGTTCTACCGTTTGCTCTGGCTGCTCATCAGGGGATTGTTCTAACAGACCGATCTTACTGCCTTTTTTCCACGTCACGACTCCTTCAGTTGGCTGCAAGGTTCCCGCGAGTACATTTAATAGCGTTGACTTTCCTTCTCCGTTTCTTCCGACAAGTCCAATGCGTTGACCTTCTGAGACTTCTCCTTTTATATGATTGAATATTTTTTGCGTTGCAAAATGGCACATTACTTGTTGAAACTGGCTAATAATCATTATGCTCTTCCTTCCTAATGAAGAGACATGCACACAAAAAGGCACGCCAAGAGGCATGCCTTTGTCAAAATCCGATTGTAGGCAGATGTCTCTTACTGGTAGTATTCACTCGATTTTGTTGGCTGAAAAAAGACAGATTTCTCCCCTCCAGCTACTCCAGTGAAAGTAACGCCATGAAGAATGTAGAGATATTCTTGACATTCTGTCATGCGCTTACCAGTTTGATTCATCTTACCCACCTCCTTAATGTATTGTTATCATCATACAATTTCATATCCAATTCGTCAATAATTCGTCAGAATATTCTTCCTTCAACTGAATTCATTGAAAGAAGTAGGGATAACTCTTAAGAAACGGGGTAATGATAATTAACAGCGGTTTCTCAGAAAGGTGGTCAGAATATGTCTATGTATTCCAGATTAACTTTTGATAATGACACCCGAAAAGTAGAAAAAGCTTTAAAAAAGTACGAAGACAAAAAAACGGAAGCTTTGGTTTTACTTGCAGAAATTGACATGCTCGAGAAGATGGAAGATGTCCAAGATGCGGAACTGTGGAAACGACAATCCATGAAGGAAAAGCTTGTTGCTGTAGAACGTCAGCGAAGGGACTTAGTAGAATTGGTTACAGATTACGTAGAAAAGCATGGAAACCAAGACCTTTACGTTTATACGGAGTTGCTGCAAGAGCTAGAAAGAGATAAAGCAACATAAAACCACAGCGGGGCTATTGCCTCGCTGTGGTTTTATTTTTTCCCGGATGTAGTTCGACCAATAGACTGTAGAATATCTCCCATCCACCCTTTTCGCTTTAGATAAAGATAAAGGACAAAGGTAGTACCGATAATCACCACTATCGACATGATATAGCCTATCTGCCATTTTAACTCCGGCATGTTCTCAAAATTCATTCCCCAAAGAGCTCCCCATGCCATAACCGGCGTAAATAAGGTAGTTAGTACCGTTAACGTTTTCATAATTTCATTGCCTCGGTAATTAGCTACTACATTTTCGATATCAACCATGTTATTCACTTCATCTTCATACGCGTTAACGAGCATAACACAGCGATCAATCCGATCAGCCGTGCGTTGGTATTCGACTTCTTCTGCAACTTTTTTACCGAAAGTTTCTTTAATCGCCATTTTAATTTCTTGAAATCCCATAATTAAATGTTTCCACAATAAAATTTCATGCCGAATATTCTCAATTTCTCCTAAGGTTTTCTTATTATTTTCTTCTTTGATTGCCCATAGTAAATCATGCAAACGTTCCTCAAAACTATCTATTTTATGTAAGATGGAAGCAACCATTTCTCCAAGAATAATATTCATTATTTCTATAGTAGAAGTGGCGTTTTCCATTTGACGCAAAATTTCATCTTTCTCCAAATCAGCATCTTGTTCAAAATCAATTTTATTCGTGACGAAGACCTCTTCTGATAAGTAAAAGTGAAAAACTTCACGTGAATCCTTGGATTTTGCGCTTTGTCGGTAAATCAATGATCCCCATAGTGCTTCTTGGCCACGATCCACCGTGTGAGTATGAAGTATATTAACAGCCGTATTTTTCGACTGGTCGATCCAATTGTGCATTTTTTTATTTTTAGGAAGAAATTTGCGGAAATTATAATCTTCAACGCCGTCTTCCTCATGCCAAATTGCATGTTTAAACGTATATTGCGGCATTGCTATGTCCCCTTCCTATTCAATACGATGCAAAAAGCAAGCCAGTACATGGCTTGCTTACTCTTTTTGCGGTGTATGATCTCTGTATTTTTCATTTGAGTTTTCTTCGTATTCCAAATCTCTGTTTGGCATCGGGTCCATTTCCTTTTCAGGCGGCATATTTCGACGTGGCTCAACTTCTGGAATCAGTCTTTCACCTTCTTTTTTTCCCTGGTCGTTCTTCATCCAAAACACCTCCTTGGATTGTTGTTATACCATAATTACCCGTTTTGATTTTTTATAATCCAAGAAAATCAATTGATTAATGCACTGCTAAAGATTCGATCAGCGCTGCGTCATCCGGATAAGCCAGCTCTAATTCTCGTAGTTCAGCTATAGATTTCCAAGCTACATCTGTAATCCACTCATCTTCAGCGTGAAGTACGATTTCGCCACCCGTTACTTTCACTTTAAAATAAGTAACTTCAAACGATACGGCCGAGTCCTCGTATTCACCAGTTCTAGCATCCAATTTCTCTATAATTTGAACCGTCAATCCGGTTTCTTCAAAGAATTCACGCATGCAGCATTGTTCTGCCGTTTCCTTGCCTTCAATACCGCCTGCTGGTACCGTCCATTTCTTTTCCTCACCAGGTATGCCTTGTAATACTAATAATACTTCGTTTTTTTCGTTGACACAGACACCTGCTGCGCCTTTCCAATTTGACATTTTCATGTAATCTCTCCTAAAGTCTATTTCGATTTGAGCAGTTTCTTGTCCTCTAAAAGAAGTACTATGCTGCCAGTTGTTTTTACCGTACCACATATTTCAGCGCGCTAGACGAGCTTATGCAAATAATTTTAGACAAAACAAAACGACTTACTCTAGTAAGCCGTTTTGTTGGGTATATTACTCTGCCTTTTTTCGATGTTCCTGCTCTAATACGATTCCATGAGTTGACTCTGGTAATCCCAAATCTCCAGAAAATCCATTTGCTCTGTAAAAGGCATCTGCAGCAGAAGAATCTGTCCGAACAACAAGCTCATGGAAATGTCCTTTTGCATCTTCAATAATTTTCTGTAATAGTTTTGTGCCAATCCCTTGTCTGCGAGCATTCGTAGAAATATAGAACCTCCGCAGTCTCCCTACACTTTCTTTACTGGAATAAGGATCACGGTTTAATCCACCGATAGCTACCAAATGATCCTGGTGATCCCATACTCCATATAACACTTCGGCGGTTTTATTGAATGTATTGCTCCCATCTTCGTACTGATCGACAAGTCTTCTTAGAAAACGATAGCCTTCTGCTTCACTTTCTTCCACTAGTTTTGAGACATCCATTGCTTTTAAGTCTTGGATTTCTTTGATTTCTATTGTCATGTCGCATCCTCCTCATTATGGATATTCACTTTCCACTTCCGAATTCTCTGACGCTTCCCTACTCTTTCAGTGTATAGCAGATATAGTTTAAATGCCATTAAATATCAGAATTTTCATTCAACTAAAATAAGGACTGTCCCAAAAGCCATGAAAAGTGACTTTTAAGGGGCAGCCTCTTTGTGCATTTATGAGAAAGGACAAATGTCCATTCCCATCAGCTATTTTAAACCTAAATCAGGAGACAAAAACCGTCCATTTCTGTAAAATGAAAATCCCCATCCCCGCCTTACAGAAAGGCCGATTTTATGTGAAATCCGAAGATGACTTCCCCAAAGGACAGCACGGAAAAGTATTGATGGACGTCCTCTTTGAACAGATAACGCAAAATTGACCGAGAAAGTGTGTTCGGTCCTATCAAAGGCAATCGGTCGTTCCGGCGATTCCTTCTCCGGGACCTCCATAAAGTACACGCGGAGGTCAAGATTATGGCATGGACCCACAATCTCCTGAAAGTAGCTGGCATTTACCAACTGCTTTCAAGGCGCTCACTATAAAAACAGACGAAGAAAAGAAATGCTTTTTCTCCGTCTGTTTTTAGGGACTTATGGGACAATTCTCTTTTTATTGAACGGTTTCTTCTCGTATCGCTTTTTTATCTTCTGTTTTCTTGATGATGAAAATACTCGCTTCATAAAGACCTGCCATTGGAATCAACACTAACAACTGACTCAAAAAATCCGGTGGAGTGATCAAAGCTGAAACAATGGCCAACACGAGATAAGACCATTTTCGGACCTTTTTCATTGAAACGGAAGTTAATATGCCAATGGATGATAAAAATAAAGCGATAATCGGCATCTCAAACAGTAAACCTAACGGAACGGTTGTCATAATCAAAAAGTGAATGTATTCATTTGCTGAAATCATGACATCGAAATTCGCCATCCCTAAACCAATCAAAAAGTGAAAACTGAGCGGATTGACGATAAAGTAACCAAATGCCAGTCCCAAAACAAACAGTAAAAACATGACTGGAGAGTAAAGACCTAGAAAACGAGCCTCTTTTTCTTCAAGTCCTGGTTTAACAAATTGCCAAATAAAATGAATTAGAAATGGTAAAGACAATCCTAAAGCTAATGTTGCGGATATTGACGTGTAAAATTTAATAACTTCCAAAGGCCCTAAAATAACCAAATTATTTCCCTTAACAATATAAGGAAACCAAAAATTTAACGTTGAGAAAACAACTAGTAGGAAGAACAAGAAAACAATCACACTTTTAATAAGTTGCTTTCTCAATTCTCCTAGATGGCCAACTAAATTTTCCACTCGCATTTCCGGTTCTTCCTTGGGCTCTTCTGGCTTTTGAACAGGAGATTCCGTCACCTTTTCCGAAGTCTCCTCCGCAGGGTTTTCTAACTGTTCTGCTTTTTTATGCAGTGGACTTGTTAATTTTTTGTCTCCATACGGATCCATCTAACCACCTTCATAGTTTCTCAGATTTTTTTAAGTCTTTATCCTCGACCTTTTCTTTTTTGACGGTTTCTTCGTCATCGTCATCCATTAAGCCTTTTGTTGAACGCTTGAATTCAGAAAATGTTTTCCCGACTGCTCCACCGATTTCGGGCAATTTTTTTGGTCCAAATATAATTAAAACAATGACTAAAATAATGATTAAGCCCGGCACGCCAATTGAAGCTAATCCTCCCATGTTGTTCTTCCTCCTTTATTAGACGAGTGATCCGCCTTCGCGGCTATAACGAATAATACCTTCTGCACAACGGTAAGCCAGTGCTCCGACAGTTCCCGTTGGATTGTAGCCGCCATTATGAGCAAAATTCCCAGCTCCTATAACAAATAAATTTTCTGCATCCCAGTGTTGCAAGAAGTTATTGACTACACTCGTAGCAGGATCTGCGCCCATTATCGTTCCACCCGTATTATGAGTAGTCTGATACGGCACGATGTCATAATCTGTAATCTCTCCACTTGCAGCAACTGTTTTCGCACCCATTTCTTTCACAATTCCAGCTGCTTTTTCCGTAATATAGCTGTGAAGTGCACGGTCTTGGTCTGTAAAGTTATATGTCAGTTGCAATAATGGAACGCCGTAAATATCCTTATACGTATCATCAAGTCCTAAGAAGTTCTCTTTGTGTGGCATCGAAGCTCCTTGGCCACCAACACTTAAGGTTCTTGTAAAGTTCTCTATTGATGCTTTTTTAAATTCTGCGCCCCACGACGGGGTTCCTGGAGGTGTCGGGTTAGATAGAATTGGCCGAGATCCAGTTTGAGTTGAAGACAAGCTCGCACCGTGAATAAAATCAAGATCTCCATGGTCAAAGGTGTCGCCATTAAAATCATCTATCGTCATGCCAAGAGCTCCTGCGCCCATAAATGTATTCATTTGTTCGTCAAAAAATCCTGTAGCACCCGGAAGAATTTGATATGCATAATTTTTACCTAAAGATCCTTGACCTGTTTCCGGATCGTATTGCTGACCGATGTTTGAAACCATTAACAATTTGGCATTATTCATGACGTAACTGGTCAGAACAACAACATTTGCAGGCTGTATAAATTCTTCGAACGTGACCGTGTCGTAGTACCTTACGCCCGTTACCTTGTCTCCTTCTTTCATCACTTCGACAACATTTGAATTGAATCTGACATCATAATTACCCGTTTCTTTAGCTGTTGGCACAACGGTTATCTCCGGTGAAGTTTTAGCCCCGTACTCACAGCCAAAGCGCTCACAAAATCCACAATATTGACAAGCGTTGATTTTCTGCCCATCTGGATTTTCGTAAGCTTCTGATAAGTTAGCAGAAGGCATCATAAACGGTGAATAACCCAAACTAGTCGCTGCTGTTTCAAAACGTTGCAAAATGGGTGTTTTTTTCATGGGTGGCGTTGGAAAGTCACTTGATCGCTTGCCCCAAAACGGATTTTTATCTTCTCCTGAAAGACCAATTGTTTTTTCAAAACGGTCAAAATAAGGCTCTAACTCGTCATAAGTGATTCCCCAATCTTGAATGGTGTAATCAGCCGATAGTTTATTTGCGCCGTATTTTTTATCTGTCATGGTTTTTATTTCAAAATCATACGGAAGAAAACGCCAGGTTTGACCATTCCAATGCGTTCCTGACCCCCCTAATCCTTCACCGAGTAAAAATGATCCTAATTGACGCATTGGCAATGCGCGTTGCTTACGATTATTTCGAAACGTCAGTGTCTCCTTCGACAGATCCTGCATCAACTCATAGCGGACAGCGTAACGGTATTCATCGTGGACCATACTAAAATCCGCAGTGCCACGCTCACGACCACGTTCTAGTCCCACCACTTTCAATCCTTCTTTTGAACATTCAGCAGCAATAATACCACCTGTCCACCCGACTCCTACGGTTACTACATCAACGCCTTCCAAAGTTGTCACCATATCGATTCCCCCTTTTCAGTTAATGATTCATGCCAAGAGATTTCGGTTTGATTTCTACAAAATCTTCACTTTCGATGTCTTTAATATAAGCAAGCTGATGTCCAGGAAAGCCTTTCATTTGCCAGCCATCCATATTGGCATTTCCACCATAAATCGGATCAGCATAAGCTCCCTCTAAAGTTGCTTGTCTCAATAATCGGAAAAAGAACTGAGATTCAACACCCCTCATTTTAATTTCATTTTCTTGGAAAGCTGTTAAAATTTCATCCATTTGTTCGCCTTCTAAATCAACAAATTTAGTTTTAAACCGACTGTCGGCTTCTTCTTGCATTAATTGAATGCCTTGTATAAACATCTCATTTCGCTTTAATCGACTTTGATAACCTTGTGTAGGCTCCCCTTGCGCAAATGGCGCCTGCATGTATTCTTTCGAATTTTCACCGTAGCTACCTGCTAGTTGATTATCAATAAAATAAGGCACAGCTAAACCAATTGCACCCGGTCCTAAATCATCTTCAGGAAAAATTCGCTCCGTAGCTTGAGACAAAACTTCAAAATCTGCCATACTTTTAAAAAACGTTAATCCTCTAATGCTACTAGAAGCTTCTTTCGTTCCACCTGAACTGCTAGAAGAATCTGTCGCATTATCTTGCTTGTTTGTATTCGCGCCAATTAATCCACCAATAATCCCTCCGCCAATTAAAGCACCTGTTGCAATACCTGAAGTTTTTAGAAAATCTCGCCGAGAAAAATTCTTATCTTTTTCCGCCATTTCACAAACCTCCTTTTTATTTTAATATTCTGAATACAATTACTATACTCCTTTAATACCGTTTTTTGCAACCAGACTAGTAAAAATCAATTTTTTTACATAAAAAAGATCAAAAAAAAAGAAGCCAAGGGAGTGGACACCTCGGCTTTGTAGCATAGTAATGTTTAGTTTAATACTTTAATAGTAATGTTTTTACGTCCCCAGTTTAGGGCTTCGCCTTGCGTTGGGATAAAGACATCAATTTTATTGCCTTTAATTGCGCCACCAGTATCTCCAGCGATTGCTTCGCCATATCCTTCTACCCATACTTTAGAGCCCAGTGGAATAACTGAAGGATCTACTGCAATTACTTTTTGGTTTGGATTTGCACGAAGATCAATTCCTGTTGCAGTCGTACCTGAGCATCCTGCGCAATAAGCTGTATAAGCTGTTGCAGAAACTGTCATTGTTTTACCAGCTTGCGTTGAAGCTTGTGTTGGTGCTTTTTCAGCAGGTGCACTTGCTGGCGTTGGTGCTGGTGCAGTAGACTTTGCTGGTGCAGATGCTGTTTTAGCAGGTGCTTTTTCAGCTACGGCAGTTCCGCCTTTAACTGTCAACGTATCACCTGGGTAAATCATGTAGCCTGAAATACCATTCCAGCTCGTTAAGCTATCTAATGAAATTCCGTGTGCACTCGCGATTTCGAATAATGTATCGCCTGATTTTACGGTATATGTCGAGCTATCTGTTTTTGGTGTTGCTGCCTGCCCATCAATTTCAAGTTCTTGACTTGGCAAGATCAAATCTGAAGATAGATTATTCCATCCCTTTAAGCTTTCTACCGATACGTTCTTATCTTGTGAAATCCCCCAGAGTGTATCCCCTGATTGAACTGTATATGACGATGAAGCGCTAGCTGTAGTAGCTGCTCCCACACTTAACACTGCAATAGCAGTTAGTGTAACGATATGTTTTTTCATAAATTGAAATTCCTCCTTTTCACTAACAGGAATGATCATAACACCTCGACATGTCAAGAACATGACAGAACGACAGATAGAATATCACAATTTCATGACACAGATTTAGACTTTATTACAAACTGTAATAAAACTAAGGGATTTCTTAGACTTATTAACAAAAAAGTTCTACAGCGTTTATTCCATTGAAATTAGGGAAACTTAAAAAGTTATTTAACGAAACTTAAAGGAGAGAGCTACTTGAAAAATGTTACGGTTGTTTTTTGGACTTCATTATTAATTTGTTTAGGATTGGTTGTTTGGGGGTTGTCTTCACCTGACAGTTTCAAGTCACAAACAGGGGAATGGACTGTGGCGATTTCAAATACATTCGGCTGGTACTACCTTCTGACGGTTTTTCTAATTCTAGCTTTTTGTATTTATTTAATTTTTTCTAAGTTTTCAACGTTAAAGTTGGGGAAACCTGAAGACAAACCAGAATTCTCTCTCGTTTCTTGGTTTTCAATGTTGTTTAGTGCAGGAATGGGTATGGGGTTAGTTTTCTGGACTACAGCCGAGCCAATTTCGCACGCCTTCATTAGCGCCCCAAAATCTGAACTCGGATCTAACGAAGCAATTCAAGAAGCAATGCAATTCTCATTTTTTCATTGGGGTCTGCATGCATGGGCAATTTACGGAATCGTCGCGTTGGTTTTGGCTTATTTCAAATTCCATAACGATGCACCTGGGTTGATCAGCGCGACGTTAATTCCTTTGTTCGGTGAAAAACTAATGGCTGGACCACTTGGTAAAATGATTGATGTGTTGGCCGTCTTTGCAACTGTTATCGGTGTAGCTTCAACACTTGGATTCGGATCTGCTCAAATCAATGAAGGAATTTCGTTTCTTTTTGGTACCCCCAATACATTTACATTCCAAGTGTTGATTCTTGCGGTGGCTACAGTTCTTTTCATCGCTTCTGCTTGGTCCGGTATTGGTCGTGGCATTAAATATTTGAGCAATATTAATATGGTTTTGGCGTTTGTTCTACTTCTTCTGTTATTGATTGTTGGACCTACACTTTATATCTTCAATTCGTTCTCTGATGCTATTGGCGGTTATTTAACAAACTTCTTTTCCATGAGCTTTAATCTCGAGCCAGTTAATGAGGAACGTCGTACTTGGGTTAATGCCTGGACCGTATTTTACTGGGCTTGGTGGATTTCATGGGCGCCGTTTGTCGGTATTTTTATCGCTCGTATTTCGCGTGGGCGCACAGTTAAGGAGTTTATGCTAGGTGTTTTACTAGTACCTTCACTCGTTTGTTTCATCTTTTTCGCAGTATTTGGCGTTTCTGCATTGAATTTAGAACAAAACAATATTGCCAAAATTTCTGAGTATAGTTTAGAAACAGCCACTTTTGGTGTATTGCAATATTATCCACTTGGAACTTTACTATCCATTATTACATTGGTTGTTATCGCCATCTTTTTTATCACTTCTGCCGATTCAGCTACATTTGTTCTCGGCATGCAAACGACCGGTGGCATGTTGAATCCGCCAAATTTGGTGAAGATTACGTGGGGCTTAATTCAATCAGCAGTTGCCGCAATCGTTATTTATACCGGCGGCACACAAGGTCTTCAAAACGCATTAATCATTGCGGCATTACCTTTTTCACTCGTTATTATTTTAATGGGCATTTCATTTTTAAAGGCTGCTTCATATGACCCCCTCGTAAAAAACAAAAAAAGGCAATAAAAGATCCGGCACCTTTAAAAGGTACCGGATCTTTTCTCTTTTATTTGAAAACGCTCGTACTATGCAATGGTTGAACTTTCGATTTTGGATCCAAATAAGATTTAGCGTTGTTGATGGCTGTCGGTGCTTCGCCGAAACCTACCGCGATTAATTTCACTTTGCCATCGTACGTGGCGATGTCACCTGCCGCATAAATACCCGGAATACTTGTTTCCATCTTAGAATTAACGATGACGGAGTTTTTATCCATCTCAAGACCCCATTCTTTAATGGCACCTAGAGAAGTGATATTACCGTAGTTACAAATTACATGATCGACTTCAAGGCGTTCTTCGTTGCCCTCTTTATCAATCAGTATAAGCTCACGGACCTGGCCGTTTTCACCGACCAACTCTTTGACACCAAATGGCTTTTTCACCTCTACTTTTGATGCCATTAAGACATCAATGTTTGCTTCGTGTGCAGTCATTTTCTCTCTGCGGTGGCTTAGCGTTACATGCGAGGCGACGTTTTCAAGCATCATCGACCAGTCGACTGCTGAATCGCCTCCGCCTAGAACCACTACTTTTTTATCGCTGAAGACCGTTAAATCTTTTACGCCGTAATGCAGCGATTTCCCTTCGAACGCTTCGCATCCTTCAACTGCAAGTTTGCGAGGTTGGAATGCTCCAACGCCAGCAGTCAATAAAATTACTTTTGTGTAATGAAGACCTTTGTCTGTTTGAATCACAAAATGATCACCATGACGTTCAGCAGCTGTTACCGATTCCTCTAAACAAATTTCAGGATCTCCATATTTTGCTTGTTGAACTAAATTGTCCACTAAATCTTTTGCTAATATTTTGGGAAATCCACCAATATCGTAAATGAATTTATCCGGATATAGTTCAGTCAGCTGACCACCAAGCTGTGGCAAACTGTCAATAATTTTCACTTTCATTTTGCGCATACCGCCGTAAAAGGAAGCAAACAAGCCCGTTGGCCCGCCGCCGATAATCGTTATATCAAAAACTTCGCGTTCTTCCATTTATAACACTCCTAATCTACTCAATACCTATATCCTATCATATTTACCCCTATTTCACGCCATTGGACTTATGACGGAAATTAAAAAAATAAAAGTTTGAATACTCTGTATTCCATTCATAACCTGGAGGGTAGATACAGATAAAAGGATGAATGCAGCGGACTTAGGACTTAACAAAAAGTAGTTGTCGTTATGAAAGGTTTAGGTAAAGCAACAGCATTGGGATTTGCTTGTCATAGAAGGCGGTTCATTAAAAGCCTTACAATGTGGCAAATGATTATACAGCCACCCAAAAAATCGATATACTGGGAAATGAACCAATTATAAAGGAGATGTTTACACATGGCGAAAAAAGGACACATCCACATGGAAAACGGCGAAATCATCGAATTCGAACTTTTCCCGAACGAAGCACCCAACACGGTTAAAAACTTTGAGGACCTTGCAAACTCAGGTTTCTACAATGACGTAACATTCCACCGCGTAATTCCTGGCTTTGTAAGCCAAGGCGGCGACCCAACTGGTACTGGTGCTGGCGGCAGCGGCAAAACAATCAAATGTGAAACTCAAGGCAACCCACGTAAGCACCAAGCAGGAAGCCTTTCAATGGCACATGCTGGTAAAGACACAGGTTCAAGCCAATTCTTTATCGTTCACGCACCACAACCGCATCTTGACGGCGTTCACACTGTTTTCGGCCAAGTGACTTCAGGACTTGAAACGGCTAAAGCAATGAGTAATGGCGATAAAATGACAAAAGTTCACGTTTTTGACGAAGAATAAAAGCGATTGAACGCAAACCGGTCTGGATTCCCATCCAGACCGGTTTTTTGTCCGATGTTTTATTCCATATTTTTCAAATACTATCGGGTTTGTTGTAAATACTGTCGGAATGGAATGAAATACTGTCCGATTTGAGCAAATACTGTCCAATTCACACCAAATACTGTCCAAATGCTAAAATCCATAAAAAAATACGCCCAGAGGCGCATTTCTCTACAATACTTTACTCAAAAACGCTTTTGTCCGCTCATGTTGTGGATTGCCGAACAATTCTTTCGGTACGTTTTCTTCAACAATATAACCTCCGTCAATAAACAACACGCGGTCACCCATTTCAGCGGCGAATCCCATTTCATGTGTCACGACGACCATGGTCATCCCTTCGCGCGCTAGTTGCTTCATAACATCTAGCACATCGCCTACCATCTCCGGGTCGAGTGCTGAAGTTGGTTCATCAAAAAGCATAATTTTCGGATCCATTGCCAGTGCGCGAGCAATTGCCACACGCTGCTTTTGACCGCCGGAAAGTTCGCCTGGATACGCCTTCGCTTTTTCACGAAGTCCAACTTTGTCTAACAATTCATAGGCCTTTTTCTCAGCGGATTTTCTGTTCCCTTTTTTTACTTTCATCGGTGCTAGAATGACGTTTTCCAAAACCGATTTGTGAGGAAACAGATTAAATTGCTGAAACACCATTCCGACGTCTTGACGAATTTTATTGATATCTACTTTCGGATTTGTAATATCCGTTTCTTCGATATAAACATGACCACCTGTAATTTCCTCTAGTCGGTTTAAGCAGCGAAGAAAGGTGCTTTTTCCCGACCCAGAAGGACCAATAACACAAATCACTTCTTTTTCTTCTACAACGGTACTCATATCTTTTATAACTTCCAGCTTGCCGAATGATTTTTTTAAATTTTCTACTCGTATCATAGTCATCGTAAAACAAACTTCCTTTCTACATAGCTCGCCAGCATGGAGAGCAAGTATATGATGACGAAGTATATAATTCCTAGGATTAAGTACACATTAAACGCGTCAAATGTGGCGCTGGCCTGAATACGCCCTTCTTGCGTCAAATCTGCCACCCCAATGACTGACAGCAAGGAAGTATCTTTCAGTGAAATGATTGCCTGGTTCGTAATTGTCGGCAACATGCGTCTGAAAGCTTGAGGCAAAATGATATAGCGCATATTTTGCGTTGAATTCAATCCAAGTGACCGCGCAGCTTCTGTCTGTCCTTTATCAATCGACTGAATACCTGCACGAATGATTTCTGAGAAGTAAGCACCTGCATTAATCGCTACCGTTACAATACCAGCAGTCGTATTATCCAAAGAAATAAAAGCTAAAGAGTTCAAACCAAAATAGATAAAGAATAACTGGACAATAAATGGTGTTCCGCGAATCGCATCAACAAAAATTTTCGCAATCCAATTTAAAATTTTCAACGGTGCCAGTCTAAACAACGCAACAATTAAACCGATTAAAAATCCAAGGACAATGGCAATCGCAAATATATATAACGTTACTTTCAGACCTTCCATTAAATATGGAAAGGCATTAACAATCGTATCCATTTTCACATCTCCTTTGAATAAAAAAATGCAGCGCGCTTATGCGCGCTACATTTTTAGTTTATTCTGCGATGTACTTCGCTAAAATTTTATCGTACTCACCACTGTCGCGTAATTCTTGTAGACCTGCATTGATTTGTTTAAGAACTTCTGCGTTTTCACCTTTTAGTACAGCAATTCCGTATTGATCTCCTGTTAAACGTTCGCCTGCTGTTTTCAAATCAAGTCCACTTTCCGCAATAGCATAAGCAATAACTGGGTAATCTTCTAGCAACACAGCTGCGTTACCATTTGAAACTTCTTGGAACATAGATGGGCTATCTTCGAACTGTGCTACTGTGTAGCCATATTCCGCTTCGTTATCACGAGCAAACTGAGCACCAGTTGTCCCACTCTTAACAGCTACCGTCTTGCCTTCAAGATCTTCTAAAGAATTAATTTCTTCATTATCTGCTGCGACAACAAGAGACAAACCTGCATCAAAATAAGGATCAGAAAAGTCTACTACTGCTTTACGCTCATCTGTAATACTCATACCAGCAATCGCAACATCCAATTGATCTGCTTGCAAAGCTGGGATAATTCCGCCAAAATCCATTGGGCTGAATTCAATTTCAAAACCTTGGTTTTCAGCAATCGCTGTAATCAAATCGATATCGATTCCTGTATATTCTCCGTCCACTTCAAATTCGAATGGCGGATAAGTTGTGTCGATTCCTACTGTGTATTTTTCTGCTTTACTGCTTCCGTCATCACTTGTCGCATCTTCTTCAGCTTCATCTGATCCACAGGCAGCAATGACGAATATCATTGCTAGCAATAGTGCTAAAAGACTCCATTTCTTCATTTTAAATCCCCCTTTTTTCAATTTTCAATCCTTCTGAACATTAATATATCACAATTTTCTGATTTTCAGAACCTTTGATAGAAAATAACTAACATTTAGCAAAAATAAAGGGACTAAATGACCTCTTTGTTAGCAACTCCTCTTTTTTTCCACAAACGATTAAATAGTCGAAAGTTATGAACGAGCGTTTTCACTACTGCATATGTTGGAATAGCAATCAAAATGCCAATAAATCCATACAAAGCACCGGCAATCATTAGCAACAAGATGATTGTCAACGGATGAATGTTTAATCGGTTGCTCATAATATTGGGTGTCACCAAATTCCCTTCAAGCTGCTGTACGACTAGTAAAACCAAAACCACCTTTACCGCCATCCATATATCGCCACTCATTAAAGCAACAAACAGGGCAGGAATAATCCCAATCAGCGGACCTAAAAACGGAACGATAATTAAGAACATCGCAAAAATTGCTAAACTAAGGGCATAATCCAATCCAATAAGTAAATAGCCGATATACATGAAAGTCCCAACAACCGCAGCAACAATCGCTTGACCGACAATAAATGCAGAAAGGGTCCGATCAATATCCTTCAATAGTTTTTTGCCTTCCGGCTTATGTTCCTCAGGCAAATACTTTGTTAAATGCGGAATAAACTTTTCGTCATCTTTTAATAGAAAGAACAGAACAAAAGGGACAACGATTAGCACAATCGCAACATTCATGACTGTTGTTAAAATAGTCATGACATTATTTAATAAGCTTTCTGAAAGATTTTCCAAAAAGTTCAAAGCTCCTGCTTTTATCTCCGGACCTGTAACTCCACCTAATTTAAAATCAGCCAGTAAATCATTCGATTCCTCGGTTACTTCTTCAACTTTTGAAGGCGCTAAGTTCGCCAAACTTTCGACTTGATTGGTGATGACAGGACCGAAGAAATAAAGCAAGGTAGATAAAGTTAAAATAATGATTGCAAAGACGATTCCAATTCCTATAATTTTAGATACATAACGCATCAGTACCTTCACAAATGGACGCAATAGGTAATAAAGAAGTCCACCGATTAAAATAGGGGCAAAAATAGTTGCGACGATGATTTGCAATGGCTCAAAAATATAATCGATCTTTCCTAAAAAGAACAAAGTAATGGCAACGAGCAAGATTGCCGTTGTGTATTCAAAAAACGGTTTTTTAATCCACAAAGTTTTCCCCACCTCTCTTTTATCCAAAGAATTTCCGACACAGAAAAGCGAAAGCAAAAAGAACTTTTGCTTTCGCTCGTGGTCATCTTTTTAGTTATCTTCTTCAAGCTCTCGCATTTCTTTATGAGTTTGTGGAAATGCATTGGCTTGCCATTCATCCCGGTAAGCTGAGTCTAACTGAGACAGACCCTTCTCAGCGGAGTCATCTAGAGCATCTACACTTTCGCGTTCGTCAATTTCTGAACTATTGTACATATCTATATCCGGTTCTACACGCACTGCATTTCTTTCTTGGTATGCGCGGTAGACAAAAATTCCAGAGGCCGCTGCAAGTGCGCTGCCAATAAGTGTGTTCATTGTCGATTTCTTCATCCATAATTCCCCCATAAAAATACATATATTTTCTCACTTCCTTTTATATACCCGTTATCTGTTTTCTAAACTAACTAAACAGAACTTAGCTCGCTGTAAATTTTCTCTCATAACAGGATTCCGCCTAGAACTACCGCCTCGTTTTTTGTATTTATCTTTGAACACAAGCACTTTAGTGATATAAGCGTAGCTGGTTAAATTAATCTTGATTTATTATTTTATATAACAATTATTTGTTACTTTTATCTTTATGATGTGGTAAAATAAGATCAAATAGGGAGGGATCAATATGAAGACTTTGTTGTCTTTAATTGCTGCTGTCATCCTGATGTTCAGTTCGTTTTTGTCTCCCGCCAAAGCGATTGTTTTGTTTGATGATGTGTATGCCAGCCACCCGTTCGCTTTTGAAATTGCTTACTTGTACGAAGAAGGAATCATCAACGGTTACCGTGATGGCACCTTCCGACCAAACGATCCTGTTACACGTGCCCACGCTGTCGCGATGATTGGACGTGCCTTAAATTTAGACGACACTTCCCGCTCGACCGGCTTTAGAGATGTATCCGCCAATAATCGGTTCTCAGGTTATATCGCTTCGGCCGTTGAAGAGGAAATCGTTTTCGGTTTCCCGAACAATTATTTCCGCCCAAACTGGACTGTCACTCGTGCCCAAACGGTTGCAATGCTTGACAGAGCCTTCTATTTTCCAGAAGCTCCGGCTAATACGTTTAAAGACATGAGTGCAAATCATTTTGCATTTGATGCCGTATCAAGACTTGCCCACCAAGGTGTTGCACGTGGCTATTCGAATAATACGTTCCGCCCCGATGTTCCAGTAACGCGCGCTCAATTTTCTGCATTTCTGGCACGCGCGATCGAGCCGTCTTTTATTCCTGAAAAACAGAAATTGCTTATGACAGCTAACGACATTTTGGCGGATCTGAAAGCCAAAAAATTTAGTGACGTGGCAACTTATGTGAGTTCAACAGATGGATTAACTTTCTGTCCTTACAGCGGTGGCTGCATCGATAGTGGTGGCGTCACTTTTACCAAAGCACAGTTACCTAACTTTATGAAAAACTCCACTAATTATCTATGGGGTTATCAAGATGGTAGCGGATTTGAAATCAAGTTGACACCAGCTAAGTATTACAGTGCGTACTTGATGAATGCGACCTACACCGCTAAAGAGCGATATGGGCAGACCATCCAACCAACTACACACGAGTTTATTCATCAGCTGTATCCTCAAGCAACGATTGTCGAATACTATTACCCAGGTACAGACCGGTATGGACAAATGGATTGGCAAAGCCTGAATATGGTATTTGAAAAGAACAGTAGTGGTGATTGGCAGTTAATAGCGATTGTCAACGATCGCTGGACAATCTAATTGCACCTAATAAGTAAAAAAATGCTCGGCGACTTTAGGTCCCGAGCATTTTTTCATTTTCGCTGACTTGTTCTAGCAATTTGATTAGGGCCACTTGAAATTTCTCATTATCTTCAGGCTGACGTTTTTTCGGTCCTTTCATTCTGCCTCCACTTTGTCGAATTTTTTTGGCGACATGACGGCCGTGGAGCAGCTGTTCAATATTTTCATCTGAATAAACACGGCCATTTTGATCGATTGGAATTCCGCGTTTGGCAAGTACCATTGCCGCAAGTCCATAATCTTGAGTGACGACAATATCCCCTTTTTTAACACGATTTACGAGAACAAAGTCCACAGCATCTGCTCCTTTTGATACGGTAATTGTCTCTGCTCCTTCTCGATGCATTTCATGGGAAGTGTCGCAAATTAAAACAACAGGCAAGCGAAATTTTTTAGCCAAATCGATGGTCTGCCCAACAACCGGACATCCGTCTGCATCAATAAGAATGTTGACCATTATTTTTCCACCCTTTCCACCATCTCGTCTACCAGTTTTTCAGCCGCTCTTCGGTAAAGATTGCTGGTGTGTACGAGTGACGCAATTAGCAGTACGCGCTCCAATTCTTCGGAGTCTTTAACTTCTACAACTTGATCGGCAGCTTCTTGTGTTTGGTGTTTTAAGGCATCCGCAAAAACCTCTGTGTTGCTTTGCTGAAGGGTTAAATAACTGCGATAAAATGCCTCTAAATCTAATTCTTTTTGTTCTGCCTTTTCATTAATTCCAGTTAACACTTGCTTAA
Source organism: Planococcus faecalis (assembly GCF_002009235.1). Classification (NCBI taxonomy): domain Bacteria; kingdom Bacillati; phylum Bacillota; class Bacilli; order Caryophanales; family Caryophanaceae; genus Planococcus; species Planococcus faecalis. Next base: position 375,195 of record NZ_CP019401.1, on the reverse strand, counting down.
CGTCATTGATCGACAAAGCGCTTTTCATTTGATAAATCAAGCTAATCAACATAATGTGATCACGGCTGTATTTTTTGTTGTGAACCGGATAAAATAATTTTCCTTTAGCATAATTGTTAATCATCGTTTTGGTTAAGATTTTCTCATCGGAACGGCGCTTAGAATCAACAAAACTCGATTCAAACAATTGAATGACCTGATCGATATACAGGTCAATCTTTGGAATATCTTCTGGCAAAATCTGATTATGGAAAACCATCTCTCCGATGACATCAGTCGCTTTTCTCATACATCGCACGCTCCCTACAGGTATTTATATTGGATATCTTACCTTATTATTAGAGTTTCTCCAAACTTGACTCCCTTTAATAATGCGAGTATCGTTATAAATAGTTTCAATAACTACGTAGAGTGAGGAGCTATTCCATATGTCCGTATATATCCGAGAACCGTTTAATGCCTTATCCCATTTAGCAGGAGCTATTTTATCATTAGTTGCACTTTTGGCAATGGTTATTAAAACTGCTTATGCCAATGAACCTGTTTTGCACGTAATAGCTGTTTCTATTTTCGGCATCAGCTTAATTTTGTTGTATACAGCTTCTACCATTTATCATTCAGCTCTATCACAGCCTTATATTATTGCGTTTTTGCGAAAACTCGATCACTCGATGATTTTCGCTTTAATTGCAGGTTCCTACGCACCCTTTTGTTTAATCGCTCTTGGCGGAACACTTGGCTGGACCTTATTTTCACTTGTCACTATTTTAGGGCTCAGCGGAATTTTCTTTAAAATGGTTTGGTTTCATTCTCCGAGATGGCTCTCCACGGCGATTTACATCGCTATGGGCTGGATCATCATTTTCGCTGTCGTTCCCTTGGCAGACAGCCTTTCTTTAACCGGGTTGCTTTTGCTTGTTGCCGGTGGTGTTTCTTATACAGTCGGTGGTGTTATTTACGCAATAAAACCCAATTTTCTATCGTCTAAATACTTAGGTTTTCACGAGATTTTCCATCTTTTTATTCTCTTCGGCAGCCTTTTTCATTTCTTGTCTGTTTATTTTTACGTATTGTAAAATGCAACAACTAAAACCAACCTAAAAACAGATGGAGAAAAAAAGACTCTTTTTCTCCATCTGTTGTATTTTAAAGTATTATAGACAGCTGCTTTCTTAGTTTTCCTGCTTTTCTTGTTTCGATTCAATCCACATATAGTAAAAAACAACAAGGATTACAAAAAGACCGAGCATTAAGTAGAGATTTGAATACCCTGCAATTCCTGCGATTAATCCGAGCAGTACAGATCCAACTGCGATTCCGCTATCATAAAAAGCAAAGAACGTTCCTGTTGCATATCCGCTACGGTGTTTATCTGCAGCTTGGATGGCTAAACTTTGGAAACTTGGAAGCAAGGTTCCGTATCCAAGACCGATGAGCGCCCCTGATAGTAACAACATCCAAGAACTCTCCGTAAAACTTAGTGAAATGAGTCCGATTCCGAAGATGATGATAGATGGGATAATGACAACTTTTGGTCCACTAGTGTCGAATAGCCGCCCGGAAATCGGACGAACAATTAACATTGAAATTGCGTAAACAACAAAGAAAAAACTGGCAGCTTTGAGAAGTCCAAGTGATTCAGCATAAATCGAAATAAATGTAATGATGCTCGCATACGCAAACGAAATTAAAAATCCAACTGTCGCAATGGGTACCGTTTTTTTCTCTAAAAAATCATCTATCGATAGCTTAGATTTTTCTTGTTTTACGAACGGTGTTTCATCCACTTTAACGACTACTGCACAAAAGAACCCGATAATCATAATTACTGCTAACGTCGTGAAAACTGTTTGTGCTGATGCATATTGCTGTAAAGTCAACGCAATAAAAGGACCAACCACAACAGCAAGATTCATAGCGATACCGTAATAACCTAACCCTTCACCACGCCGCTCTGGCGGAATAATGTCTGCAGCGATTGCCCCTGCTACAGTGGTCAGTAAGCTAAACCAAATACCATGAAAAAAGCGGAGCCACAAAAGCACAGTAAAGCTACCAACAAATATATACAGCACAGTACTCACAGCAAAAAAGAAAAGCGAAATCATCAAGATTCGTTTTTTCCCGAATTTCTCTAGAATCATGCCTGCAAAAAAGCGCATGATAATTGCAGATAGTAAGAACACAGTTACTGCTAGTCCTCCGTCTGTTGCTGTACCCCCTAAATCATTCAATACATATAGCGGTGTATAGGTGAGTAGCGCGTAAAAAACGACAAATATAAAAAATGTGCTTACAGAAATGTTAATAAAGCTTCTCGTCCAAATTGGTCGTTTTTCACTCATTGTTTACATCCTTTTCACCAGAATTATTCGTTCCTATTTTTTTCAACAGAAGAATTAGCTGGTCTTGTTCTTTATCGGAAAGACCCGAAACTAAAGTTTTCTCGGTTTGCCCGATTCGTTCTGCTATTTCTGACATCTTTTGTTCAGCAAAAGGTGAAAGTTGAACAATTCGCTCGCGCTTGTCTTTGCCTTCTCTCCTCAATATCCATCCACTTTCTTCCAAACGTACAATCGTCCTCGTAACAGTCGGTGCTTCAACATTTAAGTATTGCCAAATTTCTTTTTGCGTCATTGAACCAAACTGTTTAAGGCAAAACAAGATAGACCACTGCGAGCTATATAATTCAAATTCTCTCAACGTATCATTTACTTCTTTCACCGATAAACGAGCTTTTTGATGAATTTCATGGAACAGTAATTTTCTCATCATTTTCATCCCCCGAACTACTTACTTAGGTAAGTATATGCTCTTTCTATAGACTAGTAAAGAAAAAGCATTTCGCTAAACGAACAAAAAGCCGTCTTCAAAAGAAAACGGCTTTTTGCTTCTATTAAATTAAAAATCCATGTTTTTTCGCGTCGAACAATAATTCTTCTCGAAACTTAGGATGAGCAATTGCCGCTAAGCGCCTTGCCCGCTCTGAGATGGAAACACCATGCAGACGAGCTACCCCATACTCTGTAACAATATGATCTACATCATTTTTTCCCGTAGTGACAACCGATCCGGGAGCAAGTTGTAGCTTAATACGTGATAATGTATCGTCTTTCGCGGTCGATGGCATGCAAATATACCCCTTACCATTTTCAGCAAATCGAACGCCGCGAGCAAAATCTACTTGGCCACCACTTGACGAGTAATACTTGCCGCCTACTGTTTCAGACGCACACTGACCGAACAAATCCACTTCTGTTGTCGAGTTTATCGATACAATATTTTTTTCTTTAGCAATTTCTCTAGGATCATTAACAACACTTACCGGCAAAAATTCAACTGCTGGATTATTATCGATAAAATCATATAAGTTTTTAGAACCAAAAGCAAAAGTAGCTACAATTTTTCCTGGATTCGTAAATTTCCGTGTTCCATCTACCGCACCCGCAGCTACCAGCTTTGCTACACCATCTGGTAGCATTTCTGTGTGAATTCCCAAATGCCGATGATCTTTTAGCATACTAATAACAGCATTAGGAACAGACCCGATTCCGATTTGCAAAGTATCCCCATCTTGAATATCTTGAATGATGGAAGATGCAATCAACAAATCTTTATCGCTTACTTCCATCACTTTTTCTTCTGAAAGAGCTGCATGATGCTCTACATAGCCTGCGATTTGGCTGATGTGAATTTGGTTGCGACCAAATGTACGCGGCATTTGATCGTTCACTTCTAAGATAAACGGCACTTTACCAATAAACTCAGCAATATAATCAGCCTGAGTTCCTAATGTAAAATAGCCGTGTTCATCCATTGGTGAAGCAACTGTTAAAATCATCGACATTTTAGTAGTTTTCCGAAGCAAACGCGGCACTTCATGGAAGTTGTTCGGAACAAGTTCCATTTTTGCCTGCTGGTAGACTTTTCGTGTAGCACCACTCAAAAAATACGAAACATGCCGCAATTGCTCGATGTCACCTTGGATGTACGAGCGTGAACGCAATGCCAACATTTGATGGATTCTTACCCCATCCAATTGCTCTGCATTTTCCTCTAATATATCTAGTAAGCGAATTGGCTCTCCATTAGCAATTGGAACGATCAAATCTGCTTTGGAATCGATTAAATCGATAACTTCTTGTGGCATTAATTTTTTTCCCATCACGTAACCCCCTGTACTTTCCCTCATAATGCTCTAGCTTTACTATACGTCATCACGACTCTATTTTCCTTCAAAATTTCTATACCATTGTACTTGCTGCACACATAAAAAACCGTCAGTTTTTCTGACGGTTTTTCAAGGCAAAACCGATGCCAGCCAAGCCAAATAATGCCATTAATGCCCACAAAATCACCAGAGTAATGGACCCTATTCCATCAGACCCTTGCACTACAGCAAATAACTGCAATGCAAAGAAAGCCAGACTGATTAAAGTAATTGCTCCAAAATAAACCATTCGCGCTTTAAAACTAAAGTTTTTCATATTGTAAACCCCTTTGGTTTCACTATTTTACACATTACGCTCTTATCTCTAGCATTCACTTTTTTGGAGTGTACTAAACGCTCGAATCCTTCGTAACCGATCTTATTTGATAAGAAATTTTGTGCGGCTATGTCCTTCTTTTGATTTTTTGACTTCCAGTATAGCCGGAATCGCAGCTTTCAGTTCTTGCACATGTGAGATAACACCAATCATTCGTCCTGATTTTTGCAAGTCAATCAAGGTTTCAATTGATTTATTAAGCGATTCTTCATCGAGTGAACCAAAGCCTTCGTCGATAAACATTGTGTCAATTGAGACATTGCCTTGGAAACTTTGAATGACGTCCGCCATTCCGAGTGCTAAACATAATGAGGCGTTGAATTTTTCTCCACCCGACATGGTTTTCACATCACGCGTCTGTCCTGTGTAAGCATCGTAAACGTCTAGACCCAATCCACTTTGTTTGCCACGGGATTCTTGACGGTCACTGCGAATCAAATGAAATTGACCATTGGATAAATTTTTCAGCCGTTCGTTGGCCGACAAGATAATTTGCTCCAAATATTCGATTTGCAAATAACGTTCAAATGAAATCTTTAAGCCGTTCTGTCCGCGAATCATGTCATGCAAATCAGCAATTCGATTCAAATTCTGTTCGGCTACAAGTGCACTTTCAATCACCCCATGAATACGCTCGATTAACTCTAACCCGATTTTTTCGAAATCGCGTGATCGATTGCGTTCTGCAAGTGCTTGCTCGTACGCATCTTTCAGTTCAACCAACTCTTCCTGTGCTTGACTCAAATCTTTGAAACTCTGAGTCGCAAGCTTTTCGTTAAGCTCGTTCACTTGTTGCGATAAAGTATGACGGGTTTGATTGAATTCAAGAATCTCTTTTTTCAATGTTGTAAATGCGGTGTCTGATATTTTTGCCTGCTGATACGCTGCTTCCGAATCAAAGGATGATTTCGTTAAAGCTTCCGTAAACTGTTGTTGCGCTTTTTCTCTTTTTTGCGCTATTTCTTCTGCTACGTCTTTAGCGTGATTGACGGAAACCAACGTACTAGCTAGCTTTTCTTTCGACTTTTGGAACTGCTCTTGAGCGCTAGTCCAGCTTTGTTCCAACTGCTGCTTGCGTGAAGAAACTTGCTGCAACTGCTGTTCTAAAACAGAGAGCTCTCGTAAATTTTCTGGAACCGCAGCCAGTTCGTTTTCAAAAACAGCTTTAGCTGCAAAATAAGAAGATTGCTTTTTCTGCACCTCTTCAACCAATCCACGGCTATTCCGCTCCAGTTCTTCTATTTTACGGGAACAATTAGCCAGTTGTTCTTTCCACTTCCGCACATCTAGTTTGGCGGCCTGCTGCTCTGTCATTTGCTCTGTTAACTGACGCTTTGTTTGTTCCAGCTGACGCGACTGCACTTCAGCCTGCTGGGCATTCAGGTTTACGTTTGTGAGTTCTATCTGTTTATTTTCCAGTTGCTCTTGCAAAGCAAACAATTTTGCTGATCCATTGCGGTATTCCGTATCCACTAAGTCAAAATCGAATTTTGCCATCTCCACTTGTTCTTTGGATACAGGTTGTTCTTCTGTTTTCAAGTCCATACCCGGATGGTCTAAACTTCCACAAACAGGACAAGCCTCTCCGTCATGCAATTGAGCGGCTAAAATATGCGCTTGATTGGTAAACCATCGCGATTCTAGTTGGCGGTAAGAAAGCTCTACTTGTTCAAAGTCTGTCTTTTTCGCTTCTTGAACAACTTGCTGCTGCTGTTTTTGCTGTTTCAGTAAAATGAACTCAGCCGTTAACTTAGCCTTCTCCGTGACTGCCATTAGCTGTTGCTGCGTTTCATCAGCTGTTTCCAGAGAAACTTCTAATTTAGTAATTTTTTCATCTAAGTCTTGCTTTTCGTTTTTCTGAACAGTGAACTCTTTTTCAGCGTGCTTTAAATGGAGTTCTGACTGCTGTAATTCTTTCTCAAGGCTGACTAGGTTTCCTTTTTTCTTTTCTAGCTCTTGAATGGCCGGCCATAGTTTTTCCAAATCACTAATTTGCTCACGTAGCTTGTCCCGTTCACCTTGAAGTTCTTGTTGTGCAATAAACTGCTTTTCAGCAGAAAGCTTTGTTTGTTGTGCCTGTTCTTGCTGGCGGATTGAATCTACTAACTCTACTTTTTTCTTCGTTTCATCAGCACTTAATTCATGAAACAAGTTTTCAATGCCTGCAATATAACTGGCACGTTCGGCCGATTGTAAAGTTGCTTCTTTTTCTGTATATTCTGCTTGCTGCTGTTGCAGCCGCTCAAGCTGTACTTTTTTCGTATTCAGTTCTTCAAAGCGATCATTCCACATTTTTGCCTCGTGATAAGCATTCATTTTGTCACCATGCTGTTTATAGACACTTTGATAATGCTGTTCATCCGCATTGATTTTTTCTTTGTAAAAGCTAGTTTCTTTCTCCAGTCCTGACAACACTTGATGAACATTCTTGTGTTCTCGATTTAATACGTCGAACAGTTCAGAATCTCGTTTTGGCAATGACGACATGATGCGTTGGAGATGGATATTCAAGTCATGTTGCTCACGTTCGAAAACTTTAACAGCGGCATCTTTTTTTTGTTTGAGCCGTTCACTGATCAATTTATATGGCTCTGTCTTGAATATTTTACGTAAAATCTCTTCTTTATTATCTGTTTCAGAAGTTAGTAATTTACGAAATTCACCTTGTGGCAACATAACAATTTGACTAAATTGATTTTGTGTCAGTCCAATAATTTCCTCAACACGTCGATTTATTTCCGAAACAATTTGCCGCTCAACACAAGGCTTTTCAACTCCGTCAATGCGTTCAAAGAATTCATAACGTTCGCCCGTTGCGCTTTTATTGCCTTTTTTCACGTGACCCATTTGACGCAAAATACGATAGATTTTGCCGTGTATTTCAAATTCCATTTCAATACAAGTGTGGGTCGTGTCATCTGCAAAATCACTTCTTAATATGCGTGACTCGCTGCGGTCCGAACCACTAGCAGAACCGTATAAAGCAAAACAAATGCCATCAAAAATGGTCGTCTTGCCTGAACCTGTGCTACCTGAAATGACGAATAGCTGATTGCCCTGCAAATCAGCAAAATCAATTTCTTCTGTATTTTTATAAGGACCGAATGCCGTCATCTTTAGCTTTAAAGGTCTCATGACTTCACCTCTTCTATTTTGGCAGGTTCTTCATGCAGAAACTCTTGCAATACCTCTTTAAAAATATCAATCGTTTCAGCTTTCGCTTTTTCGCCTTTTACTTCCTCGTAAAAATTATGAAACAAAGACAATGAATCCATCTTTCGGCGCGACTCTGTATCACTTTGTAACAGACTCCTAGAAAAATTCTTTCGTTCCACATGCATAGCATTCGGATACACGGAACGTACTTTTTCCATCGGAAATAATACAGGCGCTTCGTCCAATAAAGTCACGAAAACAAAATCCTCGCTCATTTCATGGTGCAAAATTTCATCAATAGTGCCTTCAACCGTACGCATATCACGTCTTGGATTAAATAACCGCTTAGCTACTGACACTTCGCCTTGTCCATCCATTTCAACAACATGGAAACCTTTTTTATGATGCTCTTCTGAAATCGAATATTTTAAAGGGGATCCTGAATAACGAATGGTGTCATTCAGCACATAATGTGCTTTATGAAGATGACCAAGCGCTGTGTAATGGAATCCTTCAAAATGGCTTGCATCTACATGCTCTGCTCCGCCAATTGATAGCGGTCGTTCAGAGTCACTGGTGTTTTCTTCTTGTTCACCATGAGGCGTCACAAATGCATGCCCCACAAACACATGTCGAGCTTGCGAATCGTATGTAGCTTTAATATTTTCTGTAATAGCCTTCATCGCGTCATTATGCGTACGGATGGTGTCATCTTCAAACTCGTAGCGGACCATAGAGGGATCTGCATAAGGCACTAAATGAAAATGAACTTCTCCAAACTGATCGTTCAAGACAGTGGCTTGATGATTTTTGTGGACATGGCCAGTGAGATGAATTTCGTTCATCTTCATCAATCGGCTACCAAAATTCAATCTTCCTGGACTGTCATGGTTGCCGCCTACTGCCAAAACGGGTGTCTTTAGTTCCAACACAATTTCCGCCAGTAGTTCATCTAGTAAATTAACAGCATCAGTTGGCGGAACCGCACGATCATAAAGATCTCCCGCAATAATAATAGCGTCAGGTTGCTCTTTTTTTATAGCATCTATGAATTGCTCCAGCACAAACTGCTGTTCTTCTGTCATGTAAATTCCTTGCACTAACTTTCCTAAATGCCAATCGGCAGTGTGAAAAAACTTCATCAAATTACCCCTTTCTCGTTTCACAAAAGAATATATGTTCGTTCTATTATACACGATACTACCTACTTGTTTTAACTGTGACGATGTTTTATAATAAGAACAAACGTTCTTATTATAAGGAGGGTTACTCATGAAAGCACAAATTTTGAAAGCTTTTAACTACCAGCAGCTGATCGATATGATGTACATGGCAAATGATGGCACCATTAGCAAACGCCGTATCAAAATTTTAAAAATTAGTGGCGACTCGTTTCAAGCCTATTGCTTTCTTCGCTACAAAAAACGCACTTTCAAAATAGATAATGTGCTTTCAGTGATGCCTGTTATCCATAGAGAACGCCAAATCATATAATTTCTGCCAGTATGATACACTGAAAGAAATATCTTTTGGAGGGTGACATGATGAGAATAACTGTTTATCTTGCTGGAGAAATTCATAGCGCTTGGCGCGAGGAAATCAAAAAAAAGGCAGCTACATTGGATTTGCCAATTGATTTTGTAGGTCCAATGGAACTTCATGAACGTTCGGATAATATTGGCGAGGCTATTCTTGGCGAACAGCCTAACGCTGTCGCCAAAGACCACGCTGCTTCTAGCTTTAATAACTTGCGCACGAGTGTCTTGATGCACAAAGCCGATTTGGTCATTGCACTTTTCGGTGAACAGTACAAACAATGGAATACAGCAATGGATGCCAGTACAGCACTTGCTTCGGGCAAGCCAGTCATTCTCATTCGTCCAGAAAAATTACATCATCCATTAAAAGAATTGTCACGAAAAGCACATGCCACGGTTGAAACCTGTGACCAGGCAATTAAAGCGTTAACGTATATTCTTGAATAAAAAAAGTCCCCTCAAAGGGGACTTTTTTTATCGATACCAACTTCCGACTATCGGATAGTCGAAATACTCGTTGTTGAGCGCTTTGAGAATTCCCATGATTGGAATAATGATGCCCATCAGTCCAAAGACAATTAGCATTGGAATGCCGATCAAGAAAACAATCAAAAAAATCGAGATGGAAATCAGTACACCTAAAACAAGTTGAAATAGCAGTGCCTGAATAGACAACTTCTTCACTTCTTTGTCTTGTGAAATGAGAAAAACAATTACCGGAACGAGAAATGGTGCAAAAAACGCACTAGCATGGACAAGTATTTTTAATCCTGTGTTCTCCATTGCGTAAACCTCCAGTCAAATCTTTCTTATCCTTTGTATACGATTGACTGATCAAAAAGTTTCGTTATTTATTCGCTTATTTTCAAAACGACTTTGCCAAACTGATTGCCAGACGCTAAATAATCAAATGCTTCTTGCGCTTGGTCTAACGAATAAGTTTTATCAACGACTGGTCGCATATTGTAAGATTCCATATGCTCGAGCATATCACGTAATTCTTCACGACTTCCCATCGTCGAGCCAAACAATTGATATTGTCCATAAAAAAACTGACGAAGATTAAAATCGACCGTATCTTCTGTAGTGGCTCCGAAAATAACAATGCGTCCACCTTTTTTCAAAATGTCGAGTGACCGATTAAAAGTAGCCCCTCCTACGCTGTCTATGACCAAATCAATTGTTTCATCTGCCATTTCTTCTACCCAATCGCTGTCAGTCGCAATAGTTCGATCGGCACCAATTTTCTGGGCGTGCTGACGCTTTTCTTCACTGCGGGAAGTCACGATTACTCTAGCTCCAATATTTTTAGCGAATTGAATTAAAAACGTTGCAACGCCACTCCCAGCACCTGGAATAAATAAGGTCTCGCCTTTTTTCACTTGCCCTTTTGTAAATAACGCACGGTAGCCCGTCAATGCCGGCAAAGCTAAACTTCCTGCTTCTTCCCAGCTTAAGTAATGAGGTTTTTTCTCTAGCTGTTCGGCTGACACAGTAATTTTCTCTGCAAATGTTCCGTGATCAGGCATCCCTAAAATATCAAACTCTACGGGTGGGCCTTCGCTATTGGTATACCAGCGCAGTGCAGGATTAATGATGACCTCGTCTCCAGCAGCAAAGTCGATGACATCTTCGCCCACTGACTCTACTATACCTGCCCCATCAGAGCCGACGATCATTGCCTCAGGATTGTCACCATAACGCTTGATTAAGCCCAAGTCTCTCCGATTGATGCCTGCTGCTTTTAGCGATACGACCACTTCTTCTGACTTCGCTAGCGGTTCTGGCATATCTTTTAGTTTCCATTCTCCAGATTCCATTACAAATGCTTTCATTTTGTTCATCCTTTCTGAAAATACTCACTAAACAACTCCAACTGTGTCTTACTAATAATATCTTGTGAAAAAAGCGGCACTTGCACCAATTTTTGTTTTGGAAAAGTTTCTTCGATCTGCTGTAAATACTTTTTCTCGTGTTTTTTTCTTTCCATTAAAAATTTACCATCTGCCTCTTCTGGCAGAATTTTATTGATAATCAACGTTTTTACATGAAGATGATATTGATGCAATAAATCCAATGCTTTTTTGGTTTCCAGAATAGGCAGCCGTTCTGGATTTAAGACGAAGATGAATCCTGTTTCTTTTTCATCTAGTAAGAGATCCCGTGCTTTAGAAAAACGCTCTTGTCGTTCTCTCAACACGTCATAAATAGGATCTTCACGAGGTTCACCATCATTTAGCAACTGTGTATAGTTTTCGTTCGTCTTACGCCGTTTTTCAAGTAACCCGTCAATCCAAACACCCATCAACTCAGGCAAAGTCAAAAGCCGGATAGTATGACCAGTCGGAGCTGTATCGAACACCAATTTGTCGAAGTTTTGTCGTTCTTCTAAAATAATATGAATTAGTTTATCGAACAATGCTGCTTCATCTGCACCTGGAGAAGCTTTCGCCGTATCCAATTGTCGGTTCACTTCCTCCATCATACTGGAGTGAACCGTACCTTTAATATTGGCTTTTACTGTTTTAATGTAGTTATCCGTTTCAATTTCAGGATCAATTTCCAGCGCGTAGAGATTGTCGGCAATTGCTTTTGTTTTACCGCCAATGTTCTCATTAAAAATATCGCCCACATTGTGTGCTGGATCTGTTGAAATCAATAAAGTTTTATTGCCTTCTTTGGCTGATCTCCAGGCAATGGCTGCGGCAGATGTCGATTTTCCAACGCCACCTTTTCCTCCAACAAAAATGATGTTTTTTGATAGCACATCCATCCTACTCCCTCATTCCTTATAACCCTAACAGCAACGAATGCCGGTTAACGGTGATTTATCCATTCCCATCCGCAGATGCCAATCATGGAACTCTTCAATCATGTACGGATACAATTCCAATGTGTAGTAATAAACTGGATTGGGAATGCCGAGCATCTCCGAGTAGAGCATTAGAAGAAAGAGATCATCTTCATCTCGAAGTTCACGTGCAATTTCAGTGCGATGCGGCAATTCAAGGACAGCTTCATAGAAAGCGATCAATTGTTTTAATTTATCGAACACCAACATAGTAGCACCTCTCTCTACTAAAAATACAAGGGATCACAACATGCATGATCCCTTGGCCATTCTTCATTTTATTCTTCTTCTGAGAAACCTGGATCTGTTTTATTCAATAATGCTTGGACAGCGGTTAGGATAATCCATAACGTAAAGACGAAGATGATAGCTCCAAATATGAACAACAGCATACTTGGCTGCTCTGCATACCACGCCCACTGCAAAAACACTTGCTGGAACATCGCCCAAAGCGTCATAAACATAAGGAAAATCATTGGGATGATAGTGATCATATAATTTCGCCCGAGCTTCTTAAGCCATATGGAAATTAACAATAAACTAATACCCGCGAGTAACTGATTGGCTGTTCCGAACAATGGCCACAACAAGTAACCACCTGACCCAAATCCGTTTGGTCCTTCAGGAAGCAACACTAGTGCTGCACTTGCTCCAACGGCAAGTGTCGTCGCGACGTGTTTTTTCTCAAGAGATGGAATTTTGTATTCGACACCTAATTCCGAAATGATGTAACGCATTAAACGAACCGAAGTATCCAAAGTTGTTGCAGCAAATGAAACAACAATAATCGAAACAATTGTTGAAGCGATTTCCGGTGGAATCAGCAATCCTTGAGCTAAATTGGTAGCACCTTCGATAAAGGCCCCTAAACCAGCTCCATTAGATGCTTGGAAACTGCTATAAGTTGCAAAGAACGATTCACGGTCGGGGAATAATGTAATAACGGCAATGATGGAAATCAATGCCAAAATCCCTTCTCCAATTGCCCCTAAATAACCGACAAAGCGGGCGTCTGTTTCTTTATCCAACTGTTTTGAAGAAGTTCCGGAAGAAACCAGTCCATGAAATCCTGAAATTGCACCACAGGCAATCGTGATGAACAACAACGGAAACCAGGAGATATCGGCATCTGGATTGGTCATCGGTGCTGTGATTTTAGGGTTCGTAAATAACAAACCAAGATAAAGAATACCAAGCCCAACGATCAATTGATGAGAGTTGATAAAATCGCGCGGCTGAAGTAGTTTCCAAACCGGTAGAGTAGAAGCAATATAAACATAGATCATCAAAACAATAATCCAAATAAAGAATGCGGTGGAAATCGGATCGAGACCGAATATTCCAGTGCCATTTTCTCCACCCATGTATTGAACAAGATCAATTTGAAGAAAGCTTATTTGGCTGGCGGCGATAGCGGTTATATACATAACTGCCAAAGCAAACAACGAAGGAATAAGCATTTTCTTATTTTTCTTATAAACAGCATGACCAATCCAAACAGCTAAAGGAATCTGAATAAATACTGGCACAACGCTAGCTGGATATGAGATAAATAGTTTAGCAATCACCCAAGCAAATACTGCGTTGACCATTAGCACTAAAATTAAAATGATAAACAAGAACAAAACTTTTCCTCGTTGACCAATCAACCGGTGTGCAAGTGTTCCGACTGATTGTCCTTTGTTTCGAACTGATAAAACCAATGTCCCGAAATCGTGAACACCTGCCGCAAAGACTGTACCGAAAACTACCCATAACACTGCCGGTAGCCATCCCCAATAAACAGCAATAGCTGGTCCTAAAATCGGTGCAGCTCCAGCAACAGAAGTAAAATGATGCCCCCATAAAACAAATTTGTTGGTCGGAACAAAATCGACGCCATCTTTAAAGCGATGTGCAGGAGTAACATAGTTCGGATCAAGTTTGAAAATCTTTTCTGCTATAAATTTGGAATAAAAGCGATAACCTAGTATAAAGATGAAAATTCCGATAGCAGCAAGTGCAATAGCATTCATGAATCCAACTCCTTTTCTTTTTTTACAAACGCTAAAAAATCGCTTGTATGGCAATCATAGATGATTGTCAAAAGAATGTAAATGTTCCGACAAATATTTCTTTTATTTCACAAATGCTACAACTGTATACGTGTATTAAGAACTTCCCTCTCTCTCACCCACCTAGAATTGGAAACAAAGAAATCACTCCGACAGTATATACGTTGTAACAGTAATTACAGAAAAACTATTGTCATTTATTCAGATAGGAAGTTGCAAACGATTAGCCTGAGCAATGTTTCTTGAAACTATTGAACAGCTTGTCTTTGTTCGTACAGCATTAATTTTGTAAAAATAATTTCAAGAATAGGAACAGAAAGCTGCACTTCTTTAGCTTTACCAAGTAAGTAACCTTGCAAATGTTCGGCTTCCGTAGGCTGCATTTTCTCAATATCACGTTGCATGGAGGACTTCATTTCCGCTGACATATCATTAATCCGTTGGAATTGTGTTTCAGCAATTGCTGGTGCGATTGGTGCACCTATTTTTTCCATAATAGCTACAAGTTCTTCCAAAAACACACGGATAACGTGTTGTCCTGTTTCAAGATCTCGTATAGGTCCGATAGACGTCTCCATCATTGATGTAATGCCAGACATCGCTGTGATGAACAAATATTTATGCCACATATCTTGATTGATGTCATCGCTCTTAACGAACTCTGCTTTGGTTCCTTTAAAGGCCAACTCTAATTTGCCAATCCGTTCTGTCTGTTGACCTGTTCGTTCCCCGTAAACCAATTGATGGACAGGACTGGTCTGGACAATTGTGCCGTCGTCCGACAAAGTCGATTCGACAAAACACAAGCCTCCAAGAACTTTTTCTTCTCCGAATGCTCGAATTAGTATCTGTAAGTGAGCAATCCCATTTAGCAAAGGCAGAATCATGGTTTCTGGACCGACGAATGGCTGAACATCTTCGATTGCAGTCGTAAGCTGATAGGATTTAGTAGAAATGAGCACAACATCAAACGGCTTGCTATTATCACTTTTAGTAATTAACTTCGGTGAAAATTGTAAATCTCCATTTTTGCTTCGAATGTTTAAACCTGTTTTCTCCAATATTTCTTTTTTGTTTGCTCTTACAAGAAACGTAACGTCTTCTCCTTTTTCTACTAAACGACCACCAAAATATCCACCAATTGCACCTGCTCCAACAATTAATATTTTCATTTTCTCACTCCTTGTCTATACTTTTTTCATGTTGCCAAATCTCATGAATTATTTTGCGCGTACATTCTTTTGTACCGTAGATATTCCAAATGTGCCAACCCTCTTGCATAACCAAAAGGATAAGGATGGTAGCAAGTCAACCGTATATCGATGACATTTTTGTTCGCTAATTCAGATTCCAACAACCTCCACGTTAGGTCATTGTTTAAACCTGCACCGAAAACTGTCCAACTCTCACCATGTTCCGCTAAAAAGCGATGTACACGATTTAACCAAAAGGACAATTCAATTCAAATCAGTTTAACTCCGAGCTTCTCAAGCATGGGGATGGGATTGAAACATGTTACAGACAGTTACTATGTCATGGCTTGAGAACCAATTTCCCAATGGTTTTCCGTCCTTGCAGCGAATAATGCGCTTTGGCAGCTTCAGCAAGTGGATAAGTTCCACCAATCGTTAAAATCAATTCACCAGTCTTCATATAAGCTAATAGTTCACTAAAACTTTTTTGAATCAATTCAGGGTTGCGCATAATCTGTGGTAAGAAAAAGCCGATAACAGATTGATTTTTACGCATTAATTGACCTGGATTAAATGAAGCTTGTTCTCCACTGGCTGCTCCAAAAATGACTAGCCTGCCAAATGGAGCAAGACATTTCACGGTTTTATTAAATACTTCACCACCAACCATTTCGAGTGCTAAGTCGACACCTTTACCGTCCGTGATAGCTTTTATTTTATCTACCCAGCCTTCTTCTGTGTAGTTAACTAGATGGGTTGCTCCCATTTTTTGTGCATGAAATAGCTTTTCTTCAGTGCTAGCTGTCGCAATAATTTTTCCTGCACCAAAAATCTTTGCTAATTGCACCGCGATTGCACCAACACCACCTGCAGCAGCATGGATCAATACAGTTTCTCCTTTTTCAAGACGCCCCATAGTTTTCAATATATGATAAGCACTCAATCCTTGAAGCGGCAAGGCGACCGCTTGCTCAAAACCTACACCTTCAGGAACTCTTGTTAAAACACTTTCATCAACTGCAGCGTATTCGGCATACCCTGCGGAGCCGATAAGTGCGACGACGCGATCACCTACCTTAAACTGTGATACATTTTCTCCAAGTTCAACAATTACACCTGCTACTTCGGATCCAGGAATGTAAGGCAATTCTGTTGGTACCACATACTTTCCTTCACGTCTTGCCGTGTCTGCATAGTTAACACCAATCGCTTTTACTTCAATAACCACTTCTCTAACACTTGGATCTGGTTTTTCAGCTTCAACCCATTGCAAAACATCTGGCCCACCATATTCTTCAAATTTGATAACTTTCATCTTAAAGCCCCCCCTAACAAATATAGCGATCTGTACTCAATACATTTTGTGCTATTTGACGTTTAATCTTATTCAAGCCACCCCGCTGTAGTCGACTCAATTCATTGGTCACAGCGGTAGTATTACGAACCAATTGATCTTCTGGAGAAGCATATTGCAGCAATTTGCGCGCATTCATTTCTACTTCTAGCAATGCATCCCCACTCAACGCCTGCACCAATGGCAGTTTCTGTGCAGATAGCTGTTCCTTATCTGTTGCTATTGCTTTCGCGGTTCGAATCACTGCCGATTCCAAAGCATATAAAGCAATTGCGATATCGGCCAACATCATCAGAATTTCTTGTTCCTCGCTCAGTCGACTGCCATATGCTTGATACGCAATTCCTATGCAAAACAAGAAGATGCGGCGTATCGCCTCTACGCTTTCTATTTCCCGGGAAATAGGGCCATCTGCTATTTTTAGAGGCGACCCCATTTCTTCAATAGTTGAAGCCACCAGTTGGGAAAGCGGTACTTCCCCTTTCGCTGCCAACTTCAACAAATTTCCAGGTATCAACAAGCGGTTCACTTCATTTGTACCTTCAAAAATTCGGTTGATTCGTGAATCTCGGTACAATTGCTCTATTTTGTATTCTTTAATATAGCCATATCCTCCGTGCAATTGAAGTGCTTCGTCCGCAACAAAGTCAAGCGTTTCCGAGCCATATACTTTACACACTGCACACTCGACTGCATATTCCATTAACTGTTTAGCAATTACGCCATGATCTTGTGATTCATAAAGATTACCAAGCGCGTCTTCTAAGTACCCCGCTGTCCGATATTGCAACGATTCAGAAGCATAAATACGTAATGCCATATTCGCTATTTTTTCTTGCGTAGCTGTAAATTCAGCAATCGCTTTACCAAACTGGTGACGTGCTTTGGTATATTTCAGTGCCAACTCTAGTCCGTATTTTGCTGCGCCCATGCAGGCAGAACCCAAATTGAAGCGTCCCAAATTCAAGACATTCAAAGCGATCATGTGGCCTTTGCCGATTTCACCAAGTAGATTTTCTACTGGTACTCGACAATCTTCAAAAATGACTGCACGCGTAGAAGAACCTTTGATGCCCATTTTCTGCTCTTCAGGTCCGAGAGATAACCCGGGGTAGTCTTTTTCAACGATAAATGCCGTAAACGCTGTGCCATCTACTTGTGCATAAACGATAAAGGTATCTGAAAAATCCGCGTTTGTGATGAACATTTTCGTTCCATTTAATAGGTAATGAGTCTTTGCCTCATCGAGTTTAGCAGTGGTTTTTGCAGAAAGAGCATCCGACCCTGCCCCGGGTTCAGTCAGACAATACGCACCGATCAATTCACCAGAAGCGAGTTTTGGCAAGTACCGCTCTTTTTGCTCTGCTGTTCCAAAATAGGTAATTGGCAAAGTGGCGATACATGTATGATTAGAATGCGCTACGCCATAGCCTCCTGCTGAACCAAGCGATTCACCAACTAGTCCTTTGCTTATTTTGTCTAGACCTAGCCCCTCGTAAGCTTCTGGAACACTATGACCGAGCAAACCCAGTTCGCCAGCTTTTTTAAACAGTATTTTGACCAAGCCAAAATTCTGTTTTTCGATTTCATCATTATTTGGCCGTACTTCTTTTTCTAGAAAGCGAGTAGCCGTTTTAGCAATCAATTTATGTTCATCAGTAAAGTCTTCCGGTGTGAAAAAGTATTCAGAGGATTGATAAAGAAAAGCTGCCCCTTTATATGTTGAGGTTTTAGTTTCCACGGTGGCTTTCCTCCTTGATCAAATACTTTTCAAGTTGCTGGCGTTTTTCTTCAGGTAAGCCTTCGCTTTTTTGTGTATCAAAGTTAAAATGGACGGCATTTGCTTGCCCTTTTGCAATCAGTTTGCCACTCTCTGCATCTTTGATTTTATGTACTAGCTGGAAGCTTGAATTCCCAATTTTACTAACTTCTGTTTGAACGATTAACTTTTGATTGTAATAGCCTTGACTAACAAAATCACAAGAAATTGAGGCAAGAATAATCTTCCAGTTATTGAGGTCGCGTCCAAAGCCAAGTTCCGCAAAAAAATCAGTCCGCGCTTCTTCTAGGTATATGAAATAACTAACATTATTAATATGTCCCAATGCATCTGTTTCGCAAAACCGTGTCTTCACTGGAATTTCATATACCATTTCTATTTCCTCCTTCATCTATTAAACAATGCCATTAAAAATTAAATCACTGTATACACGTGCCAGCCGATCTGCTGAAATTTCTCCAGATGGATTAAACCATTGATAACTCCAATTAGTAACACCTAAAATGGCAAAAGCAATTATACCGGGCTCAAGCTCTTTCTTAAATTCATTTTGAGCAATGCCTTCACTTATGATAGCTTCCAAGTTTTTTCGGAATTTTTCACGCTTTCTTTTTACCTCTCGTGCATTGTCTTCACAAAGATGGCGCATTTCTCTGAAGAATACTTTGCCACTCGGTCCATGATTTGCGATATCTATAATTAGTAACGCGATAAGCTCTTCTAGCTTTTTACGGTTGCTGAGCTGATTTAGACGAACTGTTTCCTGACGTTCTAGTAAATCATCAATATAACTTACGTGAATATCCATCAACAATTGTTCCTTGCTCGTGAAATAATAGTAGAAGGTCCCTTTAGTTACGCCTAGAGTTTCGACAATATCTTGTATAGATGTATCACTAAAACCCTTTTTTTCAAACAGAAGAATGCTTTTTTGTTTAATGTCATTTTTCATGATTATCTACCACCATTCTTTTTCCTACAGCTCACAGCACATGCATACCTCCGTCAACGATTACGACATCTCCGGTGATATAATCAGATGCCTTCGATGCTAAAAATACAGCAGTCCCTTTTAAGTCTTGTTCTGTCCCAAAGCGATTTAAAGGCGTTCTGGATAATAACCCTTCCCGACCTTTATCCATCACTGCTTTTGACATTTTGGTTGGGAAAAATCCAGGGGCAATCGCATTAACATTGATATTATGCTGTCCCCACTTTGCAGCCAAATCTTTCGTGAAAGTAATGACGGCGCCTTTACTGGTGTTGTAGCCAATCGTATCCATTAACGTTGGATCAATTCCACCCAATCCGGCAACTGATGAGATATTGATAATTTTTCCGCTCTTTTGTTGGATCATCGCTTTTCCGACTTCACGACTCATCAGGAATGTGCCCGTAACATTTACATCTATCACTTTTTTCCAGGCATCTATCGGCATGTCAACAACAGGTGCCCCCCACGTGGCTCCCGAATTATTGACCAAAATATCTATCGAACCAAACGTTTCTAGTGTTTGTTGCACAAGGTTTTCTACATCAGACTCATTGGTGACATCACAGGCCAATGCTAATGTAGCGACTCCCATCTTTGCTAGTTTGTCTGCTATTTCCTGACAGGCCTCTACTTTTCGCGAACACAAGACAACGTTAGCTCCTGCCTCAGCAAAAGCTTCTGCCATCATAGCCCCAAGACCTCGGCCACCTCCTGTCACAATTGCCGTCTTACCATCTAGCTTAAATAACGCCATTACACTCATTTGTCATCCTCCTAACTGCTGATCGACCCTATACTAACTAGTCGGTATGTTCAGAATACTTAAAATTTATGTTACCGCTTCTCATTTTGTATTGCAAGAAAGGATTTCATAGTATGTAGAAAGGTTATCCCAAGAGAGCATGAACAATGACTTTTTAAGTGCAGCTCCTTTTGCATGCTACAGAACAAACTGATGTTCATTGCGACGTACGCTTCCTCGAAAGTTGCCGTTTTCATTGCCGTCAGCTGCTTTCTATATGCTCGGTGTCAGTCAAAAAAACAGCCGGAGAAAAAGAACCCTTTTTCTCCGGCTGTTTTATGCAAGAAGCTTATAGGACAGACCCAGCTTTTCATTTTCATTAGATGTTCACTATTTTTTTTGCTCGTGTTTGTCGCTGCCTTCATCTATTCGCCGAACATCGTAACTTTTAGTTTGTTACTCGACCCGCATCCAACCATTCAACTTTCTAACATATTCGAAATTTGATGAAGATCGATATTCCCACCAGACAAAATGACCGCAACCTTGTCATTTTTGCCCCCTACTTTCCCAGACATGACAGCAGCGAGTGCAGCGGCTCCTGATGGTTCGACAAGTTGCTTTGTACGTTCCATCAAAAATTGAAGAGTTTCTACTATCTCAGCTTCTGTAACCAGAACGGAATCATCCAAATGCTCTTTCAAAATAGGAAAGGTTAAATCACCCGGTTGTAAAGTACGCAGTCCGTCAGCGATAGTTGAAGTTTCGGAAATTGCGGTAATTTCTCCTTGTCGAAGTGATAAAAATGTATCATTTGCTGATTCAGGTTCGACACCTACCACTCGAACTGTCGGCTTCATGTTCTTGACCGCACAAAGAACACCAGCCATCAAGCCCCCTCCTCCTACTGGTACAACAATAACGTCAACTTCCATTACTTGTTGTAAAATTTCAAGTGCAACAGTGCCTTGCCCAGCGATAACAGCAGGATGATCATACGGGGGTATATATACTCCATTATTTTCTTTTGCACGTTGCTTAGCTCTTGGTATTCGATCAGCGGATGTTAACCCGCAATATTCAACTTCTGCACCGTATGCTTTAATAGCTGAGACTTTGGCACGATTCGCATCTTCTGGTACGACAATCACTGCGGGTATGCCCAGCTGATTAGCAACATAGGCAACTGCTTGCCCATGATTCCCTGACGACGCTGCTGTGATAAAGCACGCTCCTTCTGCCATTGCTTGCTTGACTGCATTGGCAGCTCCTCTTATTTTGAAAGAACCCGTTTTTTGGAGATGCTCTGCTTTTAAATAAACTTCTCTGTCACAACGGACGTTTAAAAGTGATGATGTTAAAATCGGAGTTTTATGGATAATATCGTTTATCTCCTCATGTGCTTTTTTTACGTCATCTAAGCTAACCACCTTGTTCACTTCCTCTCTTAATGATTGAATTTTTCTGTATGGACTGTATTTTATCATACTCACACTCAAGTAAATTAACTATTACAGTAATTCGGATCATCAGTAAGTACTTGCCGTTGTCACTTACAAACGGCTTGAGTATTCAATCCTTCTTCTTTCATGTAGACTAAAATTTCAAATCTTTTAAAGGGAGTGAAAAAATTGTTGAAGCGATTAGTCGTCACTGGTTACAAACAGCACGAACTAGGAATATTTGACGAAAAGAATCCCGGTATTCGCTTTATTAAAAAAGCGCTAGAAAACAGATTCCGTGTGTTACTTGACGAAGGGCTCGAATGGATTATTTTAAGTGGTCAGCTTGGTATCGAAACTTGGGCTGCAGAAGTCGTTCTTGAGTTGAAAGAAGAATTTCCTCAATTAAAATATGCGTTGTTAACACCGTTTATCGATCAAGAAAAAAGATGGAACGAAACTAAGCAAGAAAACTACCGAACGATCATCGACAGCGCCGACTTCCATCGCAGCTTAACTAGTAAACCTTACGAGGCGCCTTGGCAATTTATAGAGAAAAACAAATTTTTCCTGCGCAATTCTGATGGCATTTTAATCGTCTATGATGAAGAAACTGATGGTTCTCCAAAATTCATAAAAAAAGAAGCCGAACGTTACGCAGAGACAGCAGATTATGAAATACTAACGATAACTGGCGATGACCTCCGCGTTGTTGCAGAAGAAGAACAAATGGAGGAGTGGAATGATTAAAGACGAGTATGCCACAGCGGTTGACTATAGACCTGCTTTTAGGTACCCTTAAAGGCTATGTTAAAAATTTCCTCAGGAGGGTTTTATGAAAAAAGCTTCGAAAGTCTTTTATATCACATTTGCACTAGTAATTTTAACTGTTGCTTTTGGCGTTATCGCGCCGCAAGCCTTTGAGTCTGCCACTGGAAGTATCCGTAATTTTATCAATACAACATTCGGTTGGTATTATTTATTGATCATGGCAATTCTCATGATTTTTGTCATCATTATCATTGTGAGTCCTTACGGCAAAATTAGACTCGGCAAAGATTCCGATCGCCCAGAATTCTCAACATTCAGCTGGATCTCAATGCTGTTTTCTGCGGGTATGGGGATTGGTCTCGTCTTTTATGGCGCCTCAGAACCCTTATCTCACTTTGCTGTTCAACCTGCAACTGCTGTTCCAGGAACTGATGAGGCATTTAAGGAATCCTTGCAACGAACTTTTTATCATTGGGGGATTCACGTTTGGACGATGTACGGAATGGTTGCTTTATCTTTAGCCTTTTTCCAATTTAGAAAAGGCCAACCTGCATTAATTTCGTCAACATTAAAGCCGATTTTTGGTGATAAAATGAACGGTCCTTTAGGAACGCTTGTTGACGTGCTTGCTGTTTTTGCTACCGTATTTGGTGTAGCAACTTCGCTTGGCTTTGGCGCTGCTCAAATTAATGGTGGACTCGCTTATTTATTTGGCGCACCTCAAACCTATTGGGTACAGATGGCAATTATCGGCGTGGTCACCATTCTATTCATCATTTCAGCATGGTCAGGACTTAACAAAGGCATCAAGTATTTGTCTAATACCAATATGGTCTTAGCCGTCGTTCTTTTAGTAATGGTGTTAATATTAGGTCCAACTCTGTTAATCTTGAACATGTTCACGGAAAATTTCGGAGAATACATTCAAAACCTAATTAGCACAAGTTTTAAATCTGCTCCATTAAATGCGGAAAACCGTAGTTGGTTGGACGGTTGGACTATTTTCTACTGGGCATGGTGGATTTCATGGGCACCATTTGTCAGTATGTTTATCGCGCGCGTCTCTAAAGGCCGCACCATTCGCGAGTTTCTGACAGGTGTCGTACTTGCGCCAACGATTTTTGGATCGATCTGGTTTGCCACTTTTGGAACAACCGCAATCAATTTCCAAAAGAGTGGTATAGATTTAGCTTCTTTCCCAGCTGAACAAACTTTGTTTGCGATGTTCAATGAGATGCCTTTTGGGTTTATCATGTCAATTGTCGCTATTTTACTGGTCAGCACATTCTTTATCACATCCGCTGATTCAGCCACTTTTGTGCTAGGAATGCAATCAACACGCGGTTCACTACTGCCTAGCAATCAAATCAAAATTTTATGGGGAATTGCTCAATCGACGGTAGCTGCAATTCTATTATCCGTAGGTGGTTTAACCGCAGTACAAAATACCATCATCGTTGCGGCATTGCCCTTCTCTTTTGTTATTATTTTAATGGTCATTTCTTTATTCAAAGCATTAAATTCAGAAATGGACATGATAAAAAATAAAAAATAAAAAAAGTCGTCTTCGGGAATGTTTCTGAAGACGGCTTTTCTTATTGATTAAACCAAGAAAGTTAGGGTAATGATAACTATACTATACATTTGGAGGTGTTCTAGTCATGCAGACAGAAACTCAAAAAGTGATACAGGAATCATTAGATGCCTTGCTAGAAAATGATTCATTTTTACCCGACCTAGAAAATCGCAGACAGGCATTCACTTCACTAAGTGCAATTCTTTCCACCCCCGACAATCTACATAAATCTTTTCTCAGGATTCCATTAGATGATGGAAGTGTGGTCCGAATTCCTTCTTATCGCGCACAGCATAACAATGCAATGGGTCCTTATAAGGGCGGTATCCGTTTCCATGAAAGCGTCAATGAAGATGAAATCATCAACCTCGCTTTTTTGATGACTTTAAAAAATGCTCTTCACAAAGTACCCTTTGGCGGAGCAAAAGGTGGCATCGTCATCAATCCGAGGAACTACTCAGAAAAAGAACTCAATCTCATTTCTAAAGAATATGTTCGGTATTTCACAGATGTTATCGGTCCTGACAAAGATATTCCTGCACCAGACATGGGTTCGGGCGAACGAGAAATGGACTGGATGATGGCAGAATATAAGGAAATCCATGACGGCACCCCTTACCTAGGAAGTTTTACTGGTAAAAGTGTTGTAAATGGTGGCTCACTTGGTAGGCGTGAAGCAACTGGCAAAGGAGTATACTTTACATTCCGTTATTTACTTCATGATTACGTGAAAGCCAATGAGCAAATGCTTGCCCAAAGCGACAACCTTTTTGCCAAAACGACATTAGAGTTATACGACCGGCCATTAAAAATGGCGGTTCAAGGATTCGGAAACGTGGGCTCTGTAGCCGCCCTCGAAGCCTATCACTGCCATTTGATCAAACATAAAATTGTCGCTGTTAGTGACCGCAACGTTACTTTATACAATGAAGACGGATTGGATATACCTACATTAATTGAATTCGCCAAAACGAATCGTGGTGATTTACCATCCACAGAAAAGCAGCTACAAAACGCTGCTATTAAGGCTGAAATCAAAGATCGCGACTGCCTAGTTACGTTACCCGTGGATATCTTGCTTCTCGCAGCGTTAGAAAACCAAATTCGAAAAGACAATATGGCAGACGTTCAAGCACGAATCATCATTGAAGGCGCAAACGCTCCGACTGCACCAGAAGCTGATCAATACTTGAGTGAGCATGGAGTCGTTATCATTCCTGATATTCTGGCAAATGCCGGTGGGGTCATTGTCTCTTATTTTGAGTGGCTACAAGGACGTGAAACTCAATTTTATGACGAAGCTGAAGTCTATCGGCTATTGATAGACAAAATGAAAGAAACGATGGACATGATTCTCCCGCAGTACTATGGAGATCCATTTGCTCTTCGTCAAAACTGCTTTATTCACGCGGTTATGCGATTATCAACTGTCATTTATCGACAGGGTAAGCTTTATTAAACGCAAACAACGCACAGCCTTATCAAGGGCTGTGCGTTGTTTACGTTTCTGACATTCTGCGTTGATGAGAAATTTCATATGCATGATGCCGGAAGTTTAGAATTCGATCTTCTGAACATTCGAGCCCTGCTGTCATAACAGTCGGGTCGAACAAAATATCTTCTGCCTCTGGTGCTTTTTCCGTTATTTCCAAATAGCCAACCGTTAGTCTTTCCCGAGTTTTTGGCCATTCTTTTGTCGGATCATCCGTGGGGTCTTCCGATTGACCTATTATGACATCAAGCCGGAATTTTACAGGACCTTTTGCAATCCGGTCTTCCATGTCTGCTTCGAAAAATCCGACCGGTAAAGCGATTGCGTCAAGCGGAGACAAAGTTTCTACTCCGTTTTCTGGTTCCCAAAGATATTTAATCGGCTGCTTTTGACCTTGTTGGCTAATCAAATAAAACGCGTGAATGGAATGGTACTGACCTGTAGCAAAACTAGAAGGCGCCTGCATTTTCCGAATATTATTGAGCATCGCCCCACTTTCAGGATAATCAGCTAATAAGCTTGCCAACTCTTTTAAACTAGGCTTTCCTTTTTTAAACGACTTCACCACGCCAAGCATTTCAGAAAAGATTTCAGGTGTTTTAGCAAAAAAAACAGGAGAGGTGACACCTACGATATTCGTCATTTCACCATCCGGCAAAAGGAATTGAACGGCCATTCCTTTGACTGGAGACATCGCATCAGCCCATGTTGGATCTGGAGAAAAATGTGAAAATCGGACAAATGCTGCGGTTTCTCCTTTTTGGAAATGGGGCGCTACAGTTAAATGACTAGCGGAACCGTTTGCTATAAAGCGAGCCTTATAGCTTTTTCCTCTTGCATGAGCTCTCCGGTAACCTGTTGGGACATCAAACACCTTTTCAATTTGATCAATAGTGGTCTTTGCCAGTTTTTTCATTTCATCACCTCTTATATCGTTGCATACCCTTTTTTCTACTTTTAACTTCTTCATTTAGATGAACATAAATGAATATTCTTTTCCCTAAAGGGAATACAGTAAAAGACAGTCGGATAACTAGTAATCGGAGGAGGGAACGTTAGTGGATTTCATACAGGAAAACAAAAAAATCTCAGCAATTGAAAATTCCGAAGAAATGGCATTTTTAAGCTATACAGCAAAAAATGAGGTACTAACTATCGATCATACTGAAGTGTCTCCACAGTTAGAAGGTCAGGGAATCGGTCAAAAACTAGTTGCACAAATTGTGGAATACGCCCGCAGTGAAAACAAAAAAATAGACCCCCAATGCCCATTTGCCAATAGCGTTATCGAAAAAACACCCGAATTCCAGGATGTACTGGAAAATAAATAATCACCCGTTTAGAACAAGAACTTGCTTTAAGCAAAGTAATTTTTAGATATCCAGCCAAGTGCTGGAAAAATAACCGAACTAAAAGGCGACCCGCAATGGGGTCGCCTTTTATACTTTCTATCTAAATTCGCCATCCGTGATGTTATACAAATAACTCCAGTTATCTGCTTTGTACAATTGGTGAAAAGTAAGTCGCTCTCCTGTACCCAGAATCACTTCTTCTTCAACTATCGCCACTACCATTGCCGTTCCTGTATTATCCAAGTTCAAGTAGACATCTCCAATAGAAGGGCGAATTGCGTTTTTCTCACGCAGTACTTCTTCTAATTGAGCATCTTGCTCGAGCTGTTCAGCCGACACCTTAGATTTATCAAAGTAAACGATATCGTTGCTGCTCGCTTCTTCGCCAGGTGTCATCACGAGAAATTCTTTTGATTTCACCGTATTTTGACGCGTCGTAATAACGTTTTTCCCTTCAACCGACTCAACTCTTTCAAATTCATTGAGCGAGTAATGATCCATGTAATCCGGATCTGGTTTAGTGATTAAGATATAGCCGCCTTCTTCTGCCGGCTGATTTTCACGCAAAGTAAATCTAGAACCAAAGAATAAGAAAGAATCCATGTGCTTTGGTTTGTAGAATGTGACTTCGTCAGCTTTGCTTGAGACTTGCTCCATATCTTTAACACGGAACATCAGTACTGACCTTTTAGCCAGCGGTTTTACAGAATAAACTTTGTGCAATTCATTTTGGTAATAAACGAATTGTCCTTTTCGTACTTGCAATAACTTCATAATTCATCCTCCGATACTATTGTTGCTATGCCTCCATTCTAGAGGAAAAATGGGCAGAAGTCCATGCAGGTACTTGAATAGTTTGGTATGCTACTATCACTAATCTATTTATGGTGGAGGTGCCTATACATGGACTATGAAAATCGAGATGAATACATCATTAAAAAATACCAACAAGATGAACAAATCATGGTACAACTTTTTGTTCAATGGTGTATAAACTATCAACTAAACCCCGCTGAACTTTATCAGCGTGCATACCCACAACAATTACAAAGTTCTGTCCTGACTGCTGCAATCGATCAGGCAGATGGCGAAAAACTGGACCTTAGCCACGAAACCTTATTGGATGTTCTCCAAATGTTTGGAAACGATGATTTGGCTTTTGTAGTTTCAGAAGAAATTGAAAAACTTTCAAAAAAATAAAAGATCGAGTGCCGACGCACTCAATCTTTTATTTTTTGCGTTTCCGCAGTTCTTTAGCTTTCATTTCAATGTAACTCGTCTGCAGATTTTCGTACCGGTTAGATGCAACATTGCTATAGATTTTATCAAACTTCGAATCCTTTTCGGCCGGTTCAATTTCTGCTTCAATTTCTTCCGGTTCTATAAGTCGTGAACGTTCTTCTAGTTCTTTTTCTTTTTTATCCTCCATCATCGTCAAGCACTCCTTTTTCTGATCCACTTCAATTTATTTAGCAAAAGAAGCCGGCATTACTACTGCCTTGACCTCGCCTGTTGCACATAGCGTTTCACCTGCGAAGACCTCTACCTTCACCTTAAATTTCTTTGGGTGAATTTCTTCGATTTTGCCAACTGCTTTTAAAGCAACTCCTTGAGGTGTCGGTTTTAAATAATCAACCTGTAAAGAAGCCGTAACAAAACGTGGCGGTGCTTCCCCACTTCCTGGCTCAAAACCGTTTTTTCGGTGCAGTGCTAACGACGCCGAACCCGTTCCATGACAATCAACCAACGATGCAATCAATCCTCCGTAAACAAATCCAGGAATTGCTGTATGTACTTGTTTTGGTCTATATAAAGTAACAGTTTCTTCGCCGTTCCAGGCTGTACGGAATTGATGACCTTCTGTGTTGAGTCTACCGCAACCATAACACCAGGCAAAGTCTTCTGCATATTCGTCCTGTATTGCCATTATTGAATGATTCTCCACGACTAATTCCCCCTATTCCTTTTTTAGCATTGAAAACACCTTACATAAACTTTAACTTTTCAAAAGTCTATACAAATAGCCTACACTAAAAAACTGATATTTCAAAATCCAAAGGAAAAAGCATGATCCTTTTCATCAGATCATGCTTTTTCCTTTTTCCATCCCTCGAAAACCCTGAGGGAGTTTTGCACGCGGAAAACCCTATTAAATTCTTTCTACAAACTGTAC
This sequence comes from Planococcus faecalis, assembly GCF_002009235.1. Lineage (NCBI taxonomy): Bacteria > Bacillati > Bacillota > Bacilli > Caryophanales > Caryophanaceae > Planococcus > Planococcus faecalis. The sequence continues at coordinate 346,180 of NZ_CP019401.1, read as the reverse complement.
ATCTCTGACGAATACGAAACTCTCGTCATTGCAGTTTAGTTACGCTGACTGTCATTCGCCAATAAGGCAATTGCATTCACATCAATATCTCAGTGAATTTTTTGGTACTGCAGTCAGGCTTTCAAATGCACTTCCACAAAAAACTTACGGCTTACTGTTTGAAACACTTACCGGATAGAAACCTGAATAACGATGGTCCCTGACAAGAGTAAATATCGTCAGTAAAGCAAATTTCCCGCCAAGGCTGTGCAATTTCTCGTCCGAAGGCGATTCTGGATCGAATCCAGTCGTATTCTTCTGACGGTGATTCCGCCTTGTATTTATATAGTACCACCATTAATCTATAAATAAACCTACTTTTTAAAATTTTTTAATAAATTCTGAAATTTATTTTTACATTTTTATATTTGCCGATTATACTAGTAATTAGTTCGAAATCCGTAATACATAGAGGAGAGATTATATGGTTACAAGTTTACCACCGCGTTCAACTATCCCCATCGAAGAGACATGGGATTTATCCAGTTTATACAATAGCTCTGACAGTTTCAATTTGGTCTTAGAAAATCTCGAGCAAGAAGCCAAAGATCTAAATCGAAAATTCCAAGGAAAGATTGTCGATTCGTCTACCATCATTTTAGTGTTAACAGACTACATGGCTTTTCTAGAAAAGTTAGTGTTGCTAAGTACTCATGCAAATTTGGCAGTCAGTACAGATCAAACAGACGATAAGGCTCAGCTGCAATCTAGTAAGTTTGGCGCAGCTGCCGCTAAAATTGGCAGCACACTTTCTTTTATTACTAGCGAACTTCTCGCTTTGCCGAAAGAAACAGTAGAGCAAGCAATAGAAGAATCAGCAGAATTTAATGTATTTCTTAATAAACTTCTCCGAAAAAAACCTTATCAGCTGCATCCAGAAGCAGAAAAAAGCTTGGCCGCTTACTCATCGACATTTAACGCACCTTATGGCCTTTACAATACAACAAAAATGGTCGATATGAACTTTGAGGATTTTGAAGTAAACGGTCAAAAGTATCCACTTAGCTATGTCTCTTTCGAGGGGGATTGGGAAGCAGAACCGGATACAGAAATTCGTCGTGCAGCATTTGACGCTTTTTCAAAAAAACTAAAAGACTATCAGCATACGACGGCTAAAACTTACGATATGCAATTGCAGACGGAAAAAACAACAGCAGATTTACGTGGTTATGACAGTATTTTTGACTACCTTCTTTTTAACCAAGAAGTAAATCGCTCTCTTTATGATCGCCAAATTGATTTAATCACCAAGGAACTTGCACCTCATATGCAAAAATACGCCAAACTATTGCAGAAAGTCCATGGACTGGATCGGATGACTTTCGCCGATTTGAAAATTTCGTTAGATCCGAGCTATGAACCCGAAATTACGGTTGAAGAATCCAAACAATATATCGATGATGCTCTTGCCATTATGGGTCCGGATTATATTGAAATGGTCGATCGCTCTTATTCTGAAAGATGGATCGACTTTGCCCAAAACAAAGGGAAATCTACCGGCGCTTTCTGTTCGAGTCCTTACGGAAATCATCCCTATATTTTAATTTCTTGGACTGGTCGCATGAACGAAGTCTTTGTGCTGGCTCACGAACTTGGCCACGCGGGTCACTTCTATAATGCCAACCGAGAGCAAAACATTCTTAATGCACGGCCGTCTCTTTATTTTATCGAAGCACCTTCTACAATGAATGAAATGCTTGTCGCTAATCATTTATTGAAAAATTCGGGAGACCTGAAATTTAAACGCTGGGTAATTTCATCAATCGTCGCTAGAACCTATTATCATAACTTCGTTACACACTTACTTGAAGCTGCTTATCAGCGCAAAGTGTATGACCGGATTGATGCGGGGCAAAGCGTCAATGCGGGAATTCTGAACACGATTAAACGCAGTGTTCTGGAAGAATTCTGGGGAGATGCTGTCGACATTACAGATGGCGCTGAATTGACCTGGATGCGTCAGCCTCACTACTACCTCGGCTTATATCCCTACACTTACAGCGCGGGATTGACCATTTCCACTCAAGTATCCAAGCGAATTCTAAATGAAGGACAACCAGCCGTAGATGAATGGTTGGAAGTTTTAAAAGCCGGCGGCACTAAATCACCAGTAGAACTTGCACAGATGGCTGGAGTCGATATCACGACAGAACAACCATTACGCGACACGATTTCCTATATCGGAGAATTGGTTGACGAACTCGTCCGTCTTACTGACGAAATCGAAGCGGAATAACGAAAAGCGTAAGCGCCCGTGTAGATTCGACGGGCATAAGACAAACCGGCGAAGCGGCGCACTGTGCCGCACAGCTGGGTTGGCTTATGACCCTAGAATCTGGGCGCTGGAGTCTGGACATAGAAAAGCGCAAGCGCCCGTGTAGATTCGACGGGCATAAGACAAACCGGCGAAGCGGCGCACTTTGCCGCACAGCTGGGTTGGCTTATGACCCTAGAATCTGGGTGCTGGAGTTCTAGACACAAAAAAGCGCAAGCGCCCCAAAGTCTAAAAAAGAGCCTTACGCAAAGTAGCTGCGTAAGGCTCTTTCAATTTTCATTTTTTCTGCCACAATAATAGCTGCTCTACAGCAATGGCGATAATGGTACCGGTGATTAAACCATTTGATAACGTAGCTGCCACAACAGAAGGCAAGTTCGCCATGCTTTCAGTCGGTACAAACATGATGCCAACACCGCTCATCAGACCAAAAGCTACTACTTTATAAGCACGCTGTTTATTTGTTTCATATTCTAGTTCAATAAAGGCCATTTCCACCATTTTGGTGAATACTGCAAAAATGACAGCGTACGCTACCGGCGCTGGCAGCGAAGCAAGAATTGCCATGATATCCGGAAAAAAACTAATCAACACAACAATCATACCGCCAAAGATAAAAGGCTTTAGCGCTGGTGTTTTCGTGGCACTAACAAACCCAGCCGCTCCAGAAATAGGGACAGGTCCAATTGAAGAAAATAGTCCAGCAAGAATATGATTGATTCCTGATGCCACGGATGCTTGCTTAATACGATCGGGTACCTCAATTGAAAAAGAATTCTTCAAAACACTCTCCATCACACGAATCGATGCCATCATATTGGCAATCAGCAAAATCGTCAAAAACAAGGCTGTGACGAACATCCCACTATCCCAAATCAACGGTCCAAAAACTAACATTTCCGGCATGGAAATTAAGTCACTAGTGGTGTTTTCAGCTTCTGGCAATTTGCCAATCACCCAGAAAATCAACCAACCTGCAGCAATTGCAAACAAAACAGAATAACGGCTAACCCAAGCTGCTTTATGATTCATAAAAAAGAAAGTCAATACGATGACCACAATACTGCCTATTAGTACGACCCCATCTACTGGGTCGCCTTCTGAAACGATTCCAAATAGGCCAGTCAAAATCGACTCACTAATTTGAAGCACCAACAATAATAAGTAAACAAAAGTAATGGTTGGTGTAAAGAGGACTTTCAGCTTATCAACTAAGCCTGTATAAGCAAACACAATAAACAAAACACCACTGTATAACAAGCCGCTTTGCAACGCTTGGAGAGATGCTTCCATAGTCGAATATAGTATTCCAACCAAACTCGCATAAACAATGAAAACTCCCCACCATAACCCGGCCGGCCCTTCATTAATTGGCACTCGGTGCCCGATAAACGCTTGCACTAAACAAGCAATTCCGAGTACGAATATAGTTCGTTGCACAAATAATGCCGCATCTGTCGTGTCCATACCGAAGATGCCGGTAATTGCGACTGGTGCTGCAATGGAAGAGGCGATCAGGAAAACCGCCCATTGCACTCCACCAAAAATATTTTTCATAATCAATTTCTCCACTTCTTGCTGTTATCAATGATTACAGTATACACCTATTGAAACATAAAAAAACGAAGTCCTGACAGTTGTCAGAACTTCGTTTTTTTATGTGCTGCTTTTTTTTCGTTCGCTATGCGTACCGCTTCTTGTGGATCTACGACATCTTGATCTGATTTTCCAGCATCAAAACCGTCTTTATATACTGCCGGATAACCTTGTTCTTCCAGTTGTTTCACTTGTTTACGAGAAGCTTTAACTAATAACCGAACAATCAGCACGGACAAAATAAATATAATAACGACAGAAATAATCCCAGGGATGTATTCCGATTTGTCTTCAGGAAAATATAAAAAATCCATTGTATTGATTCCCACCTTTAAACCTCAAGTTTCATCTTATTATACATGATTCATAAGGCTATTCTTTTACGGAACGTGAACATTTCATGGCAAGTTCTTTTGATCCTCCAAGAGTTTCATACTAATGAAAAAGCCGACTTCACGTGAAATCGACTTTTTCAGGCTATTAATGATTTTCAGAAACCACAGTAAATCGCTTGTTTTCATGTTCACCGCTTTCGATTTCATCCACTACGGCAATTGCATAATCAGCATAGCTAATATAGCTTTTGCCTTTACGGTTAACAATAAACCCATCGTCGCCTTTTTGGTAACGACCTGTACGGCGTCCATCGGGATCGAAAAATGCCGCGGGACTTAAAAATGTCCATCGAACTCCCTCTGACGCTTCTAAATCGGCTAGATTCTGCGATTGTCCTCTCGCAATTGATTTAAAAGCCTCAGGAAACTCAGGGGTTTCAACCAAGCGAGTTGTCCGCGCTTCATCAACGAACAAACTACCGGCGCCTCCCACTACGATCAAACGAGTTCCTTGAGTTTTTTTCAATGCTTCTATTAAAATTCTTCCAGCTTCAATGTGCTGCTTAGCCTTTTCGGGTGGAACACCAAATGCATTAACTACAACATCGAATGGCGACAAATCTGCTGCCGTTAAACTGAAGACGTCCTTTTCGATCACTGACACATCTGGATTTTCGACTTTCTGTGAATTTCTGACAATGGCTGTTACTTCGTGACGTCTTTTTAACGTTTCTTTTAAAATCAGATTGCCCGCTTTTCCTGTAGCTCCGATAATTCCTATTTTCATTTACCTCTCCTCCAGTCTCTATTCCCTATATAGAAAACAATAGAATCCGTTTGCACTGCTTTAGCAGCTTTTTGTCAGACTCTTCAACGAGCTATTGAGTGGTTCACTGGAAATTTATACAGTAGCAACAGTAAAACGATTTGCGGCTTGTTTGAGAATTTCAAACGAGCGTTTTCTTTTCTCCTGATCGTAGATATAAGAAACCGCAATTACTTCATCGATCTGCAAGTCGGCTACAAACGTTCCCAAACGCTCGCTTATCGTTTCTTCATCACCTTTGAACGTGTATTGCGACATTCCCCGCACCATCATTTCCTCGCGGTAACTCCATTGTCCGTCCATCGTATCAAGTGGCGGCTTCAATAAATTCTTACTACCTCTTACAACATTCAAATAAAATTGATCAGCAGACGTTGATAAAATTTCAGCTTCCTGATTGGAGTCAGCTCCGATAACGTTGACGCAAACCATCACATACGGTTCAGCCAAGTATTCAGAAGGTTGGAAGCCGTTGCGGTAAATTTGTAAGGCTTGTTCTAGTTGTTGCGGTGCAAAATGAGCTGCAAATACGTATGGCAGACCAAGACGTGCTGCAAGCTGTGCACTAGAAGTACTAGAACCTAAGATGTAAATCGGTACTCCCGTTCCTACGCCTGGATGCGCCCGGACAGGACCTTGTTCTTCAAGAGAGTTTAAATAGCTTTGCAATTCGACAACATCTTGCGGAAAAGCAAATGCCGTTTCTTGCGTCGTTCTGCGGAGCGCATGCGCCGTCTGCATGTCTGTACCTGGTGCTCTGCCAAGACCGAGGTTTAAACGGCCAGGATGCATCGTTTCTAAAGTTCCAAATTGCTCTGCGACAACCAATGGCGTATGGTTAGGTAGCATAATGCCACCCGAACCTACTTGAATAGATTCGGTGTTTTCAAGCACTTTAGAAATCAATATTGCTGTAGCAGAGCTTGCTAGTGTAGCTGTATTGTGGTGCTCAGAAAGCCAGAATCTACTGTATCCTAATTTTTCTACGTACTGGGCAATCGTGACCATTTCATCTAATGCATCTTTTGTCGTTCCGCCTTCACGAACTGGAACTAAATCCAGAACGGAAATTGGAAACGAATCTATAGGTTGTGTCATTGTCAAACTTCCTTTCAGCTTTCATATGCTTTAAGGATAGAAGTAAACTAGCTAGCACACAAACTATCTGCCTGCTGCTAGCTTATGTCAGCTGAGAGTCAAATCATATATTTTTTGCCGATCTTTGCAAACTCAACTTCGCCAGTATAGCTAGACTTAGCCGCTTGCAAAATCTCGGCCAAGTCTCCGTATTGAGGTAAGTGTGTTAGTAGCAGTTGCTTAACCCCTGCCTGTTCCGCCAACTCTCCTGCTTGTTTGCCACTCAAATGTCCTTGAATGATACCGACGTATTTCTCATAGAGATTCGATTCAGCAACTAACAGATCAGCTTCTCGAGCAAAATCCAGTAACTCATGCTTCCAGCCGGTATCTGCAGTAAATACAGCTGTCCGACCGTTTGCAGTGAATTTTATAGCTAGGCAATAAACAGGGTGAACTGTTTCACAAAATGACACTTGCCACGGTCCGAGTTCCATTGTTTCAGAAGCTTGTATCGCACGCCCTTCTGTCACCCCTTTATAGGAAAGCTTGCTAAATTCTTCTGAATCTTTGTCATGTGCATAAATTAACAAAGGCGTTTGCCATTCCTTTAACTGCATACCTACCATAGCCGCATGTTGAAGCACACCAATATCAGCAATGTGATCTGGGTGATAATGGCTAATAATTACAGCATTCAACTCACGTAACTCTGTGTAATTCTGTACGGCTGCTATTACTCCACTGCCGCAATCAACCAAACAGCGAAACCCCTCTTGTTCAATCAAAAATGCAGAAGTCGCTTCATTTTTATTGGGGTAGCCTCCCCAAATTCCAATCGGTATGATTTCCAAAAAATCACTCCCTAGCTTCAATTTCTTTCAGTATAACTGATTTGTCACACATCCTTTTGTTTAACCCCTCTTGCATCGTGGTATATATACTACTAAGTTAGAAATTATTTGGAGGGATTACATTGACAGTAAAAATGACAGTCGAAAACGCACTTCAAGCCAAATCAGAAATCGAAAAACTAGAAGCACAGGGATACACACATGAAGATATTTACATCTTTGCGCATGATAAAAAGCGTGGCAAGGACATCTCGAAAGCACTAGACACTGAAGAAGTCGGCATGAAAGAACAAGGCTTCCTCGATAGCATGAAAAACATGACAATTTCACGAGGCGACGAGCTTCGCGCGAAGATGGCTGCTGCTGGATTATCTGATCAAGAAGCAGAACAGTATGAAGAAGAGCTTGATAAAGGGAAATTGGTTATTATTGCAAATAAAGACGTAAAATAATTCACTAGTAAAGCATTGCCGGTCGAATCGGCAATGCTTTTTTTATGTACCAATTCAACATTTCCACTGATTTTTTCCTCCTATTTAAGTGTTACTAATATAGAGTTACCCAGTGCTTTACCTCTCTTTTTTATTGTATCGGCTTTATTTTTTTGCTATATTTAGATAAGGATTTTCTAATTTTTAAAAAACTTACATCCGTAGCAATCAGCATCAAGGGGGAACAACATGAAAAGTTTAAAAATGGGAAGTGCCTTTGTCGGCATTATTGTCGGTGCCGGATTCGCTTCTGGCCAAGAAATTCTTCAGTATTTTACTAGCTTTGGCTATATGGGAACTATTGCAGCAATCTTAGCAACTGCTTTATTTGCATATTTAGGAATGAGTTTAACTCGACTGGGAAGTCGTATGAAAACAACATCACATAAAGAAGCTATTTTTGGGATTAGCGGAAAAATAATTGGTACGATTGTTGATTACATCATCATCCTGACTCTTTTCGGAGTGGGTGTCGTGATGATTGCCGGAGCAGGCTCTATTTTCTCTCAGCAATTCAATTTGCCAGCTCCACTTGGTAGTACAGTCATGGCGATTCTGGTCGTCTTGACCATCATGCTGAATGTTAAAAAAGTCATTGCTATCATTGGCAGTATTACTCCATTTTTAATTATTGCCGTTGTAGTTTTAGCGGTCTATAGTTTACTGACGATGGATGCCACATTTGCATCATTAAACCCTATCGCTAATGATCAAGCTTCTGTTCTACCAAACTGGTTCCTGTCCGCTATAAATTACGTATCATTTAATATAGCTGTCGGTGCTTCAATGGCCATTGTCATGGGTGGTACTGAAAAAGACGAAAAAGTCGCAGCACGTGGGGGACTCATCGGCGGACTTATTTTAGGTGGTCTAATTATTTTGAGCCATTTGGCGATTTTCTCTAAAGTGGATGTTGTCGGTAGCGCAGAAATGCCTTTACTGCAAATAGCTGATGATTTATCACCAATTCTTGGAGTCTTCATGTCATTCATTCTTTTTGGCATGATCTACAACACTGCTGTCAGCATGCTGTTCTCATTCTCAGCGCGCTTTGTTGAAATGGGTACGATGAAATCTCGCATGTTCATCATTGCTGTCGGGCTTGTCGCTTATGTATTGAGTTTTGTTGGTTTCACGAAACTTGTTAGTCTGTTTTATCCGACCATCGGTTTTCTCGGTTTGTTCCTTGTTATTGCTTTGATTGTTGCAGACATTCGACAACCGCATAAAAAAAACTTCAATAACTAGAGGTGAAGCGAGTAATGAAAACGATTATTTGGATCAACGATACTAAACTAGAAGCTCTTCATTTCAAAGCAGAATTAATGGAGAATTCGAATGTTCACTCAAACAAACGAAAAATTTCTTTTGACTTCAAGGTAACAAGTGAAGACTATCATGACATTGTAGTATTGTTATATCAACTGAATTTCCGAATCCGTATTCCAGCTCAAGAATGGGATTTCAATGCATCGATTATCGATTACTTAACATCAATTACCGATTTGTATAAACCCAATCAAGTAGCCGATTACCATTTAGAACTGCTGGAACAAGATTAGATAGCTTAAGTAGAAAACCGTTATAACTTATATACAAGTACAAAGAGGAGCTTGTCCGATAAGCCTCTAACATAAAACAGACGGAGAAAAAGCGTTTCTTTTTCTCCGTCTGTTTTTTTGAATTGCCGCCGAAAATGCAGATAGTAGCTGATGGATACCAGCTACTTCCAAAAAATTGTGAGCCCGTGCGACAATCCTAAAATCGGTGTGTACTTTTTCGAGTTCCTGAAAGTATAATTTTAGGAAGGACCGATTGCGCTTGACACGACCAAGCACATTTTTTCCATCAATTTTGCGTCTTCTTACAGAAATGAGTGGTTTTCGTCTCTTTTTCTAGAGTCAAAATGGCTGATGGTAATGAAGGACGACGAAAGGCAAAGATATGCTTCTGTAAGATTCGCTAGCTTCGTCGCAATGGACATCAGCTTGTTCTTTAGCAGACAAAAGGGGCTGCACCGAAAAAGCCATTGTTTACGACCTTTTAAGACATCCCCTTCTTTTTACTTTCTTTTGAAACGGCTTCCTTTTTTTCTCATTCTCAATCGATCCATCAGCTCTTTTGTTTGTTGGTTTTTGATAAGAGAGGTTTCTTCATCCAGAATGATAGAAAGTTGTCTGTTTTCTGCATCAATCGTGAACCAAGAATTAATATGGCTTCCTGCGGGCAAATAATCGAAAGGCAAGATCAATTCAAGTTTTTCTGCTTCTACTAAGATGACCGCATATCTACCGTCTTCAATACGGTCCAAAATTCCTTTCATCGCATTACCCTCCTATGCAAGCCAGGCCCTGTTCTTGAATAACCTCCAGCGTCCCTTGCCCAATTCCTTTAATATCAATTAATTCTTCCACGCTTTCAAACGGTCGTTGCTCGATAATTGCCTTTGCGTAAGCATCGCCAATTCCCGATATCTCCTGCAATTCCGCTGAAGAAGCAATATTCAAATCGATACACCGATTTTCTCCTTCAGTGGGAACGCCTTTCTTCTGCGTTTTCACACGATAGGATTTACCGTCTGTTTCTACCACAATCGTGCCGTTGACATCTGTCCCGTAGACTTCTACTCCTGCATTTTCTACAGCTGCAATTACTTCTGCATGCGGATGTCCATAAGAGTTATCGGCTCCTGCACTATAAATTGCAACGTCAGGATTAACTGCCTTCAAAAAAACCTCACTGGTTGATGTATTGGAACCGTGGTGTCCTAAACGTAAAATTTCCGCATTTAACTCGATACCACTGTCAATCATTTGTTGTTCTTCTGTAATGCCCGCATCTCCTGTAAAAACAAAATCGACATCCCCATAGGTGATTTTTAATGAAATGGATTCCTCGTTTGCTGCACCGGTAAGTTCTTTTGGATGTAGCACTTCAATTTGCAAAGAGCCCACATCAAAAATGTCACCTGTTTTCGGCTCATCATACGCTGTATCACTTGCTTCAATAGCTTGCAGTGCATTTGTAAATGTATTAGAGCTACTCGTATTACCGGACATCCACACTTCTCCAACCTCAAATTCTCCGATTACTTGTGCCAGTTGACCAATATGATCAGCATCCGGATGAGTACCAACCACAATATCAATTTCTTTGATGCCTTGCTGCTTCAAGTAATCTACTACTTGGGTTGATTTCCAATGGCCCGCGTCAATCAACAGCAAAAACCCATCAAATTCTACTAGTGTGGCATCGCCTTGGCCAACATCTATATAATGTACACTCAAGGTTTCTGCAACATCTTCGTTTAGGACAGGCTGTTCTACTTTATCTTTATCGTTCTCTTGCTGCTCCTCATTACTCACTGCTTCGTCTTTTGGTTGCTCAGCTGCTTTGTTGCAAGCTGACAGCAACAGTAACATTAAAATTACTAGGAAGGACACTACTGTTTTTTTCAAAAACTCACTCCTGTTCTCCACTAAATTTTAGCATATGAAAACAGAAATGAAAAAGCAGGACAAGAAACGTCTCTTGCCCTGCTTTCTACTATTTACGTAGACATATAGTCGCCACCATTCATATGCAAAAATTGACCTGTCATATATGAATTTTGCGGATCTGCCAAAAAAACATAGGCCTTCACCAATTCGTACGGCTGCCCTGGACGTCCAGCTGGAACATCTTCACCAAAATCATCAGCGACATTTGGATTTAAATCACCGAAGGTTTTTGTAATTAGCGGCGTCCAGATGGGTCCTGGTGCGATGCCATTCACTGCAATTTCTTCGCGCACTAAACGTCTTGCCAGTGACCGCGTCATGGCAACCATCGCGCCATTTGCTCCCGCATAATCAATCAAATCCGAATGTCCCCGGTAAGCATTGATGGATGCGGTATTGATAATTCGTGAACCTCTTTTTAAATGCGGAAGCGCCGCTCTCGTCAAATAAAACATAGCAAAGGCTTTAATTTCAAAAGTTTTAAGTAATTGTTCATCTGTAATATCAAGTGGTGAAGTTTGAGGATATTGGTAACCTGCGTTATTGACCACTATATCCACTTGGCCAAATTCCGCTAAAGTAAACTGGACCAACTCATCACAATTCGCTGATTTCCCTAAATCACCGCTTAACGCTTTCACTTTGCCTCCATAACTTTCAATTAATGTGATGGTTTTTTGAGCACCTTCATCGTCTCCTAGATAACCGATAACCACCTTAGCGCCTTCTTTGGCGTAAGCGATTGCTACTGCTTGACCGATACCACTACTGCCACCTGTAACAATTGCAACTTTTCCAACGAGTGCTCCACTTGCCTTATAGTCTTTTAAATCAGTGTTATCAAAATGATGATCTGTCATATTTCCACCCTTTCACCGACTAATATACGCTGGGGATTTTTGTTAAATGCCAAACATCATTCGAATATTGCTGAATGGTACGGTCGCTTGAGAAAATACCGGAAGCAGCGATATTTTTGACGCACATTTCAGCCCATTTTACTGGATTCGCATAAGCTGCCAAAATTCGTTCATGTGCATTTGAGTAGCTGTGAATGTCTTTCAAAACAAAATAAGGGTCCCTATCTTCTAACAGCTGCCCCACAATAAAATCAACATTCTCTTTTCCTTCTGTCCATTCTCCATCAACCAACTGCTTCATCATTTTTTTAATTTCAGGATCTGAATTGATTATTTCTTTCGGATCATAGGATTGTTCTTTTTCATACTGCATAACCTCTTCAGCACGCATCCCGAAGACAAACGCATTTTCTTGACCAGCTTGCTCGAATATTTCGACGTTCGCACCGTCCAAGGTACCAATCGTCAATGCCCCATTCATCATCAACTTCATATTGCCCGTACCGGAAGCTTCTTTAGAAGCGGTAGATATTTGCTCGCTCACATCAGCTGCTGGAATTAAGTATTCAGCTTGCGTGACATTGTAATTTTCGACAAAGACAATGTGCAGGTGTTTTCTTAGCAGTGGATCATTATTCACTTTCACTGCTACCGTATTAATCATTTTAATCACTTGTTTGGCAAAATGATAACTCGGCGCCGCCTTTCCTCCAAAAAAGAAAGTTCGTGGATGTGGCCGGTACGTTGAATCTTGTTTAATTCGATCGCAAAGCATTTGAATATGCATGATGTTCATTAGCTGTCGCTTATAGCCATGAACACGTTTAATGTGGATATCAAAAATAGAAGCTGGATCTACAATTATATTTTCATTTCGTTGAAGATGATAAAGTAATTGTTCTTTTTTCAAAGTTTTAATCGCTTGAAAATCTTGAAGAAAGGAGTGATTTTGAGCAAAATAATGCAATTCGTTTAAACGTTCAGGCTCTTCAATCCACCGAGGTCCAATTGTTTCAGTAATTAGTCCAGATAACTCTTGGTTGGCTTTAACGAGCCACCTTCGATGTGCGATGCCATTGGTTTTATTGTGAAACTTGTTCGGAAACTGTTCGTTCAGTTCTTTCATTTCTCGTTTTTTCAAAATTTCTGTGTGCAGTTTGGCCACACCATTTACTTTATAGCTTCCTACTACTGCTAATACGGCCATTTTAATCACACCATTTTCAATAATTGACAGCTTTCGAAATGTTTCTTCGTCTATAGTTTGTGTCTCTAGACTTTCTTTGAAACGCTTGTCGATTTCTTCGATGATCGTATAGACTCTTGGCAGTAAAGATTGAATCAGCCGACTGTCCCATTTTTCCATCGCTTCTTCCAAAATCGTATGATTTGTATAGGAAATAGTGCGCGTCGTAATATCCCAAGCTTGTTCCCAAGTGAGGTGATGATCATCAATCAATAAGCGCATCAATTCTGGAACGGCCAAAGCTGGATGTGTATCATTGATTTGAATGGCGACATTTTCTGGAAGTTTCTCCATAGAAAAGCTGCGATTATTCAAGATATCTTGGAGTGATGCACTACAGAGAAAGTATTGTTGCTTCAAACGGAGGATTTTGCCAGATTCTAGAGAATCATCAGGATAAAGTCGGTCGGTGATCTTGGCGGTTTCTTGTTCATAAACCAAGTAATCTTTATCTCCAGGAAACGGGAAATTTGAAACTTCTGCCTGCCACAACCGAAGTGTATTAACTGTCCCCCCATTTGCTCCGACAATTGGCATATCATAAGGCACTGCTTTGACCCATTCCGAATTTTCTACCTTCATCTTTAGTCCGTCTGTCCCCATGACTAATTGAACGTCTCCATAATAAGGAATGTCTATTGCAAGGTCTTCACGACGAGCATCTGCGTTGTGCTCTTCTTGTATCCATTCTGTAGGTTGTTCTGTCTGATAGCCATTGACGAAATGCTGAGTAAATAGCCCACCTTTATAGCGCAGCCCATAGCCATGTCCCGGTAATTGAAGAGAAGCCAGCGAATCCATAAAACAAGCTGCCAATCTTCCTAACCCGCCATTACCAAGACCCGGCTCTACTTCAAGTTCTTCTACTTCAGAAAGTTGAAAGCCCAGTTCATCAAGACCTTCTTTAACGATGTCGTAAGCATTTATATTCATAAGGTTTTGTCCTAAAACACGACCAATCAGAAATTCGATAGAGAAATAGTACAATTGTTTTTCATCATTTTCTTTATACAGCCCATTTGTTCGATCCCAACTCTCTTTGATCCACTCACAAGTCATTTCCCGCAGTATCTCATAAGCTAGCTCCGTCGTTTTTCTCATATCTTTAGATTCGATTCGTGTGATAAAGCTTTTTTTGAACTCTTCTTTAGAAGAAAACATCATTGGCACGCCCCTTTAGATTAGCTTTTCATAAAGTTTGGCGTATTCTGTCGCAGAACGCGACCATGAATAATTGCCTTCCATGCCATTTTTCTTGATTGTTTCCCAATGCTTAGGCTGCTGGTAAAAATCTAAACATCGTTGGAGGGCAAGATCAAAGGGCTTGTCCTGTGAAAAATCGCTCAAAAATCCATTACCGGTCTTTAAATTTTCATCGTATTCAATGACTGTGTCTTTCAATCCGCCTGTTTTATTGGCTACAGGGACTGTTCCGTATTGCATTGAGATCAATTGACTCAAACCACAAGGCTCGAAATGAGAAGGCATGAGGAAAATATCCGCTCCTGCGTATAGTAGATGTGCAAAGGCCTCATCAAAGCCAATATGAATGTAAACCTTATCTGGAAAATCAGCTGCTAACTTCTGGAAAAACTGCTCGTACTTTTCCTCTCCTGAACCCAATAAAGCAAACTGAACATCTTCTTTTTCCAACAAATTAGGCAATACTTCTTGCAAGACGTCAACTCCCTTTTGTCCTGCTAGCCTCGAAATCATTGTTAGTAACGGAACATCTCCACGTTCAGGAAGACCTGCCTTTGATTGGATTTCACGCTTATTGACTTGCTTTCCTTCCATGCTCATTGCATCAAATTCCCGTACGATGGCAAGATCCGTCGCTGGATTATAGACTTCTGTATCAATGCCATTTAAAATACCGACTAAATCTTGTTGCTTTTCTTGTAGAAGACTATTTAGTTTCTCTCCATAAAAATCCGTCAAAATTTCGTCTCGATAAGTCGGACTCACAGTCGTTATTTTATCCACGTAGGAAATGCCTGTCTTTAAAGAGTTGAAGCCACCGCGCCATTCTACAATTCCCTCGTCATAGTAACGCTCATCCATTTCAAAATTCTCCAGAAATTTTTCTTTTGAAAATTTACCTTGAAATTGCAGGTTGTGGATGGTCAAAACGGTCTTAATTGCTTGAATCGAAGCATATCGCTGATCCTCCTTTAGGAGGAACGGGATCATAGCCGTATGCCAGTCGTGCACATGAATTACATCGGCTTGTTGCTCTTGAAGTTGGACAATTTCTAGCACGGATCGGTTAAAAAAAGCGTATCGTTCAGAGTCATCTTTTTGTCCGTAAATTTGTTCTCTTTTAAAATAATCATCATTTTCTACAAACAAGTAGGTTACTCCGGCTTGTTTGTATTCAAAAAGTCTAAAAGGAAGTTGCCGTCCTTTAAAATTCACTTCGATAGATTCTTTCAAGATAAATTTCAATGCGTACTGTTCTGAGATCAAGCTATATTTTGGTATAATGACCGTAATATCATGGCCTAATCTGCTAAGTTCTTTCGGTAAGGCTCCGATTACATCTGCTAATCCTCCAGCTTTTGCAAAAGGTGCACATTCTGCTGCTGCCATAATGACTTTCATCATAAATCCTCCTTCGTGACGATTGCTCCTTTACGTAAAACAATCGGCTGTTCTGCAGTTCCACGTAAAACGACTCCTTCACCGATATGAACTTCTTTGTCTGCAATTACATACGACAAATCACAATTTTCTTCAATTACACATTTCTGCATAATCACGCATTTTTCTAATTGTGTATTTTTCTTAATGCAAACTCCCCGACTAATGATACTATCCATCACACTCCCCATAATGGTGCCGCCATTGGCTACCAAAGCTCGCTTAACATGGGCCCCATGGATATAGCGCGTTGGAGGCTCATCTTTGACTTTTGTATAAATTGGACGATCTGGTAGGAATAACTGCTTCCTATTTTCTTCATCTAACAAAGCCAACGACGCTTGGAAATAACTTTGAATCGAATCAATAATTGCAAAATATCCGCTGTATTCATAGTCATTAAACGTATAAGGACTTTTCTTTAAATTGACGACATCTTCGACACTTACTACTTTTTTATCACGGTGCGTTTGAATCAGTTCAATTAACAACTCTTTAGACAGAATATAGGTTTTCAAAGAAACTCCGCTACTAACCGCTTCTGTAATATCAGCACCTGATTTGATATGCTGCTTCAGCATGTCTTTAAAGTCTAATTGAGTAACAACAAAGCTATTAATGACGACAACGTAAGGTTGAATACTTTTTGTAAAAAATTGCATATGCTCTTCTAATGCTGCAAATGGGCCCACGGTTGATAATCCACCATTTCGCTGCGTAACCGGCAGAAAAAACAAGCCGTTTTTTCTTCGGTCTAAGTCCCAACTTTTTCCTCCACCAATATGATCTAGCAGAGAAGAAAAAGGATTCGATGGGAATACGCCAACCGTATTGACTCCCGAATTGACGAGATTCGATAATGGAAAATCAATTAATCGGTAACGCCCCGCAAAGGGTACTGAAGAAACAGTTCGTTGCATCGTCAAATCTTGTAATCCTTCTTTATTAACAGAGGCGTCTACTACAGCAAGTAGGTTCATTTCCCCTCACGCTCCTTCCATTCATCCAATTGCTCTTGAATCAGAAGAACCACTTCATCCTGCTGATCATGGATTTCAAATCCTTCCGGCACCTCTAAATTCGGCGGTACAATTACCCGATGAAGCTTGGCACCTTTTTTTATCGTAGAGCCACTCATGATGACACTTTCAGAAACGGCAGCTCCTTCTTCAATCGTTACCTTCTGAAAAACAACCGACTTTGAAACGTCTCCAGAAATTACGCAGCCTTCGTTAACCATAGAGCTTTGAACATTACCTGTTTTATTAATCACCTGTGGTGGTAATTGTGGATTTGAAGAAAAAATACGCCAAGCAGAGTCATGAAGATTTAAGCCAGAGTTCAAATCAAGCAAGTCCATGTTGGCTTCCCATAGACTTTCAACCGTTCCGACGTCTTTCCAGTATCCTTTAAATGGATAAGCAATCATTTTTTCGCCTTTTTCTAACATAGCCGGTAGGATATCCATACCAAAATCATGAGAAGACTCTTTATTTAAATTGTCTATTTCTAAATATTCTTTTAGCTTTTTCCATTTAAATACATAGACACCCATAGAAGCTAAATTACTTTTTGGATTTTCTGGTTTTTCATCAAATTCTTTAATGATCATGCTGTCATCGACGTTAATAACACCAAACCTGCTTGCTTCTTCCCACGGAACTTCTAGCACCGAAATGGTGACATCCGCTTCATGTTCTTTGTGATAATCGATTAGTACTTCGTAATCCATTTTATAAATATGATCTCCTGATAGAATCAAAACATACTCAGGATCACATGATGTAAGGTAATTGATATTTTGATAAATGGCACTGGCTGTACCTGCATACCATTTAACCCCTTCTATTTCGGTATAAGGTGGTAGCATGGTGACTCCCCCGTGACGTCGATCTAAATCCCACGGAGTTCCCAGTCCGATATATTCATGAAGGACATGCGGCTGATATTGTGTCAGCACGCCAACGGTATTGATTCCTGAATTGGTGCAATTGGACAACGGGAAATCGATGATTCGATATTTTCCACCAAAAGGCAATGCGGGTTTTGCTATTGTATACGTTAATGACTTTAATCTGCTTCCTTGTCCGCCGGCTAACAACATTGCAACGACTTTATCGTTCATGTTGATTCCCTCCCATTCTCTTTAGTTTCCAGATAATCAATGTAAATGCTGGCAAATCGATCGAAATGGCATACATCAAGCCCTCACCTGCATGATTTGTCGCACCAACCGCTATTTCTGAAGGTTTGCTTTCTGACGTAAAAATTTTTTCATAAGTATTGTTTTCAGGAACCTCCAATTCAAAATCGGTATAATGTTGGTCTGAAAAATTACACACCACAATACACTCATCCCGTGGCAAATGGCCCCTACGAATAAAGGCAGCTACACTTTGTTGGTGGTTGTCCGCATCGATCCAAGTAAAACCGTCCGGATGATCATCTAATTCAAAAAAAGCTTTTTCAGTTTTATAAAAAGACAGTAATTCTTTTGTAAAATTAGCCATTTTTTTGTGGTCTTCAGTTTCCAAAGAACCCCAATCCAATTCTGATGTGAAATTCCATTCTTCAAAATGACCAAACTCTTGACCCATGAAAAGCAATTTTTTTCCTGGGTGAGCAATCCAAAAACTGAGGAGTAGTCTGAGTTGAGCAAAACGATCACTCAAGGTCCCTGGAAGTTTGTTCAGCAAAGAACCTTGGCCATTTACTACTTCATCGTGGGAAAGTGCAAGAAGATAACGCTCTTCATACTGATACACGAGAGAGAAGTTCATTTTTTTATGCACCTCAGAACGCTTTGATGGCTGAGTTTCCATATAATCCAGCGTGTCACGCATCCAGCCAAAATTCCATTTATAATGAAAGCCGACTCCTCCTTCTGCTGTATCGTGTGTCACTTTCGGATAGTTCCACGCGTCTTCTGCAATTAATAACACTTCTGGATGATGCTCTTTTAAACTATTTGTCAACTTCTTTAGAAAAGCGGCACCTTCTTCGTTAGGTATAGCCTCTTCACGGTTTGGTACAAATAGCAAACAAATTAGAGCGTCCATACGAAAACCATCAAACTTAAATTCGCTTAGCCAATAGTGACTGCTCGACAGTAAAAAACTAGCGACTTCTCCCTTTCGAATATCGAAATTCAACGTTCCCCAGTCTGGGTTGGCACGCCGGTCCTCCTGCTCGTACTCATATAAATAGCCACCATTAAAGTTTGCCAGTGCATGTTCATCGACGCAGAAATGACCCGGTACCCAATCTAAAATTAAGCCAACTTTTTTTTCTGCGCATTTAGCAATAAAATACTTCAAATCATCAGCAGTTCCGTATCGGCTCGTTGGCGCAAAATAACCAGTCGTCTGATAGCCCCAAGATTCATCTAACGGATGTTCTGTGATGGGCAGAATTTCTATATGCGTAAAACCCATCTCCAAAACATATGGAATCAACTCATCTGCCAATTCACGATAATTTAAAAACCCCCCTTGTGCATTACGTTTCCATGTCCCAATATGCAATTCGTAAATTGCTATCGGTTTTTCACCATGCTTATTGTTTAAAACTTTCTTTTGATGCAATACAGTTTTTGACCAAGTGTGTTTAGAAAAAGCTGCTACTATAGATTTGGTTTCTGGTCTCATTTCGCTCATTTGAGCGTACGGATCAGATTTCCTTACTACTTCTCCAGTTAGTGTTTCAAAGATATACTCATAAGCGTATCCAGTTAATCTCCGGGGAATTCTCACTTGCCAAATGGTTTCATCAAGAACGTGCTGTTCCATTTGAAAAAATTCTTCCACAAGACTTTCAGGATGTGTACAGGCTACCGCTACTTTAGTCACACCTGGAACCCATAGAGTAAATGTTGTTTCATTTGTAGCGGTATGCGCTCCAAAATAAAGATAAGCGTCTTTCATCAGACCTGTATGGAAAGCTTCCAACTTGTCTGGAGTAAGATGGCGTTGAAAATCATTCATTTTTGCACCTCCAATAGTTCAATGGTTCCATGTCTCTTTTTAATTCTACGTAAGACTCGTA
Organism: Planococcus faecalis; assembly: GCF_002009235.1. NCBI lineage: Bacteria > Bacillati > Bacillota > Bacilli > Caryophanales > Caryophanaceae > Planococcus > Planococcus faecalis. The sequence continues at coordinate 326,394 of NZ_CP019401.1, read as the reverse complement.
AATACCTTGTGAAGATACAAAATTATTCAAAAATTTAGATAAATATAGGAATTCAGAAGGATATCTGTTCGAAATGTCTACACATTTCTTTTCCTTTATGCCCTTGTTTGACAGCATAATTTCCACTACGCTTAGGAGGATATCTGTTATTGAAAGAGAGGCTGACATTTTTGAGAAAATATAGAGGACTATTACTAGCAGTTTTCTTCAGCATTTTTCTGGCTGCCTGCAACCAAGGCGTTGAAGATCCACTTGAGTGGGAAATAGAAGATTTTACTTTTACTAATCACAACAACGAAGATTTCGGCTTAGCTGACTTAGAAGGTGACGTGTGGCTTGCTGATTTTGTTTTTACTAACTGCACAACCGTTTGCCTGCCAATGATGGCCAACATGACAGACTTACAAGAACAGTTAAAAGAAGAAGGATTAGCTGTTGAAACGGTTTCTTTCAGTGTAGACCCTTCGTTTGACAAGCCTGAAGTCTTGAAATCTTATGCAGAAAATTACGGAGCTGATTTAGCTAGTTGGAATCTGCTGACCGGTTATACCTCCCAAGAAATTGATGACTTTGCTATGGATAATTTCCGAACTTTAGCCAGAAAACCTGAAAATGATGATCAAGTTCTTCATGGCACCTCTTTTTACTTAGTCAATAAAGAAGGAATCATTATGAAGGCGTATGATGGTTTGAATCCACCGGTAGAGGATATTCTAGCGGATGCAAAAATTCTATTAACGGAGGAATAATAAATGCAGCAGAAAAAAATATGGATGAGCGTGTTGTTTCTCGCTGCCCTGCTATTGCTACTGCTTTTCTTTATCCCAAGAGAAAACGTGCCAGCGCCAGAAACTCGTGTGATCTTGGAACATTCGTTTAGAACATATATTGCACCTTCTTGCTTTGAACAGGCGGACGCCACCAACTTTTTAGAAGAAGAAACTCTGGAGAAGGCTCTTGAACTAAATTATCCTCCCCACTCTTCGTGTACAGAAAAAGCATTTGAAGGCAATCGAGACAGTGGTTTTATACGACTTTTGAAAGAACTGGACATTGTCGAAAAAGAATCAAAAGATTGGTAAGAAAAAAAGACGGAGACACTCTCCGTCTTTTTTTCTTATTTGATCACTTTTACACATACAGGCGCTGTCGTTTGGACAATATTCTCAACGATACAAGGCATGCCTGAACAACTCATTTTCAGCGTAGCAAGTGTGTGGGAGTTTTCATTCGCTACTACTAGCCACTCATTTCCTGGAATCAAAGCAAAATGTCTTGGTCCTTCTCCTCCGGACTCTGTCAATCCGAGCGTTTCTAACGTTCCATTTTCCTGGATAGCAAAAGAGGCAATACTATCGTAGCCCCGATTTGACGCATAGACAAAACAGCCATCGCTTGAAACTGCAATTTCTGCACTGGTGTTTTCTCCCTCATAGCTATCTGGCACTAAAGGCAATAGCTGTAAAAAATCCAGTTTGCCTTCTTGACTGACTTTGTAGACCATCAACGTGGAATTTATTTCGTTTACTGAATAGACAAAAGCTTTTGAGGGATGGAAACTTAAATGACGAGGTCCTGCTCCCGCTTCTGTTTGTGCAGCATATTTAAACGTTAAGGCACCGGTTCCGGCATCTAATTTATAAGTAGAGATTGTGTCGGTGCCCAAGTCCGATACCAAGAACAGATTTTTTCCTGGGATTTGAATAATTGAATGAGGATGAGCGGCGTCTTGCCGATTTTTGTTAGGCCCTCCTCCTTCATGCTTTACAGAAGCTGCCAAATCTCCAATTGCTCCGTCTGCATAAAGCGGATGGACATTAACTGTAGCTCCTGAATAAGTAACGGATAATAGCCATTGACCCGTTTCATCAATTGTCACGTGAGCTGGATGATCACCATTCGAAGATTGGCGATTGATTTCGACTATTTTTTTTGTAGTTGGATGGACCCAGTAACTAACTAGTTGGCCGTCCCCTACTTCACTCGTAGCGACAAAACTTGTACCCGTTGGATGAACAGCAATAAAAGAAGGGCGTTCAATCCCTCCTATACCCATCAGTTCCGTCAATTCGCCGGTCATGCCTTCAAGTTCCCAGAGCTTAATGCCCTGTTCTTTTTCTGATGCATACGAACCTGTCAGCAAATAGGTAGATGTCATGAAATTCCTCCTTGAAGCTAGATGTCATAAAACTCGAAATTGATTTTCTGATTCAAATTAGTTAATTGACAATTCTTATGAATTTTCTATACAGATAAGGTAAAGTAAGCTATGAACCCGACTAAGCTATTAAAAGAGAAAGAAGGTTGCTCATGAGAAATTTCGGTTTATCCATTCGCGAAAAAAGTATTGTCTGCATTGGATTTATGGGAGTGGGAAAAACCACTGTTGGCAAACTGTTAGCTCAAAAACTCTATCGTAGCTTTGTTGATATCGATGAGGAAATCGAGAAGTTTTATACGATGCCAATTCCGCAAATATTCGAAATCTATGGCGAACAGGCCTTCCGGGCTAAAGAGAAAGAGTTGATTGTAAAGTATAGCCAGCGCCCTCTCAATATCATTTCCGTTGGTGGCGGTGCCTTTTTGCAAAAGGAGATTCAGGATATTTGTATGGCCAATTGCATCGTTCTATTTCTCGATATTTCCTGGGAATCATGGAAAGAACGTATTCATATTCTCGCTGACAACCGTCCTTTGTTACAGGGACGTTCTCTTGAAGATATCGAAATGCTATTTCTAGAACGGCAACGTATTTACTCATTAAATCATTCTAAATTTCAAGTAGATCATTTTGAGGCAGAAGAAGCCGCTGATTACTTGGCAGATGCTTTGAAGTTATCATGGGAAATTAATGCGCCCCAACCGAAATAATACCAGAAGCCGCCATATAGACTTGGCGGTTTTTCATATGGCAAAAAGCGCCGCTTCGTCAGACCGTCTTATACCTGTCAGAGCTCTACAGGCACTTCCGCTTTTCTAGGAGTACTGTGCTTTTACTGTGTTTAACAACCCTGCTTTTTCTAAATAATGTTCGGGTGCGAGGAACGTGATTGTTACGACTCCTGGGTGTCGACCAATTTCAATTGACCCCGTTATGGTAGCTCGGTTCATGATTTCTGGAACTGTGACGTTAAACAGATCGGCTGCGCGTTGCAGTCCATTTTCTGTAGCATCATTCAAAGTTGGTCCTGTACCGACAAAAGAAACCGGCAGCGACTCTTCTAGCTTGTCGATATTCCATTTTTTTGCAAGCTGTTGAGCCGTCTGTCTTTCTTGTTCTGTAAAAGGTTTAGCCGTATAAGGTAGGTCTTCGACATTCGGCAAGAGAATAGGTCCCGCATTATTTAATCCTTTAACGACATGAACTTCAAGATGAACAATACCGGCAACGTCCGATGTATGTCCAGCAATTTCTCCGTCCCCTTGCATGGCATGCATATCCCCTAGATAAATCCCACCACCTGGTACTTTCACTGGACAAATCAATACGGCTCCAGCCCGAACACGGCTGATGTCCATATGACCATCTGTCCGATGAGTTTCCAATTCTTCCTGTGTACTTGCGTATTCGTGCGGAGCTCCGACAAGAAAAGAACCAAAATCTCCTGCGTTATGTGAGTCCGGTGTCGGACGAGAAGGCGTTGTTCCGAGTTGACCTAAAAACGGCCGCATGCGTGCAATGGTTCCAACTAAATCGTGCGGTGCAAAAGTGACAATTGGATTTTGTACAGAGTTCTCAGGCGTTTTCATGTAACCCCGGCCATTTTCCGCAATTGTTTCGGCTGCTTCTTTGGATAGCGTGATTCCTACATCGCCCTTTTCTCCAAAAAACATTGTATAGCCGTTAGTAAAAACAAATGGTGTCACATCCGCATCGCACTTAGCGCAGCGAATAGCTTCTTGTCCAACACCTCTAATGATCGTATCTGGATACATCGTTCCACAGCCTGGACATTTTACCGCGATAAAAGGGTCTCCAAGAAAACGACCTTCAACAGGACTGTCATTTCCTGAGGAAGTGGCATGGGATGTTACTTCGACTGATTTAATTTTAATAACGATGCCATCTCCCGGTTCTGCACCTTCGACATAGACGGGCAGCGTCACTTCATGCCCCCCTCGAATACAAGGCGTAATCATCGGCCCCCAACAACCTGGTGCTGTGTGGGCAATAATATGACCTCCATCTTTTAGAGGACCCAACATTTCTTTTCCGGGATCTAACACGCCATCAATATACCGGTTAACTAGTAAAGTCTCGACCGCTGTTTTTTTAGCAAGTATTTTTTTATTCATTTCTCTACCCCTCCAAGTTTTAATATTCAGTTATTTAAAATTATACGCCATGTTCCTCTGCCTTACAATTTTAGGTCTTCTGAATAAAAAATACACATAAAAGTCTCTACAGACTGCTATGTGTATTGAAAATTTCAGTATAGATAGATAGCTGTTTGGATAAACAATTGGACCATCACGTAAAAAGCAATTGCAAATTTCAAATTAAATTGCAAGCCATTGCGAATTCCACTTAAGCCATTTACGCTACTTAATATAATTATAGGCATAACAAAAGGTGACAAAATGATAGAAATGACACTTCCAGAAGTAACGGCTAATACAACCAATTCAGGTGGGTACGGAAATGGCACAGCCTCCAGAACCCCTGTCACCAAAACGATTACTGGCAACGGTCCCAATCCAATAAAACCTAGCAGGATCACAATGAATGGAATTAAGAACAATATATTTAACAGTGGAATGATTCCTGTTAAAAAATTCATCCCGTTAATAACATAGTCACCAACATTCGATTGATTTAGCGCATAAATCAATAATCCAGCAGCTACTAAAATGCTAAATTGCTGGGCTTGTTTCGCAATACCTACGGAAAAATAATACCGAGTTTCCACAACAAAGTTAGACAATCTCTTTTTAAATCCAAAATAAAGGAAAGTCCACACTAAAATGACCAGTGGTATGGTCAGTAAAAATTCCAATCCCGTCGTTTCGTGTACAAAGAAAATCGTTCCAAAAAGAGATACAAATAAAAAGACAAACTCCGCTACGTCTTTATTCCATTTTCCTTGATTGCGTGAATTTCGCATGGCTTTTTCAATTTCTTGTTTCAAAACAAAAGAAAAATCCATCCCGTATTTCTGTTCTTGATAATACGAAAAAATTACTGATAAGACGGTCCCGGCCAAAGCAAAAATAAAGCCGAGCACCATCGATTTCCAAAGAGTTGCTTCTAATGCTTCTACCGCAAAAATGAAACTTGGAATACTGATAACCCACATTGTAGAAAGTCCAAAGCCACGTAAAATAGCTGTTCCTTTGAAATTTTCCCATGTCTCTCCTTTATGATCTTTTAAAAAACGATCAATAAAGTGGTACATCATCGGTACGACACCAAATAACAGAAAATGCGAAATCACTTGAGTCATTGCCATTAATCCAAAATAGAACTTCTGGCTCTTATTTAAAAAGTTGTGAGCATAACTCATAATTTCTTCTATGTAAGGCTCTTCCTTCAAAACCCAGCTAATCATTGGCACGATCAGCAACAACCCAATCAAATTTCTCATTTGCTGCAATCCCAAAATTAAATCGCCTAAGAAAGAATCACTCGTGAAAAACAGTACAGCTAAAGCTGCAATCACTAGAAACAGTTGCAACTGAATTTTCTTGAGAGGTAATAAGAACGCAGCTGACAATAACATGAATACTCCTAAAACAGAAAGTATTAACGTTAACCAGGCACTTTCGTAAAAGTAAGTGATAAAATGCAGCAAGGCATATACTGAACTTGAAATCATAAAACTCACAGCTGCTTTTCGATTCATGATAAATCCTCCTCACTTTTAACAACCACTTTTTCCATTCTACACTTATTTTACAGCTTCACAGTCAAAACCTAGTGCATTGTTAAGCTTGCCTATTCCTTAATGCGCGTCCCTGCGTCAGACGGATGTATTCTCTACTCATCACGGGAGCATTGACATGCTAATTTTTTTTATCAACCAACTAAACAAAAGCGTGACTGTCTACAGCATCTATCTACGCTAAGATTTTTTGTTTTCAGTTAATATGTGATATGCTCTGAGGTAATAATGGATTATACAGCAACTTCCTCCGGAAATTAGACTGTATTTCATTGAGCAGGGGATTTCCTGTTCTAAAGCTTGGCTATCGACGAAGTGTTTTAACAGTATAGGAGGAATTAAAGTGGGTGTAACAAAAAATTTCTTTATCGGGTTGTCCAAAAACCAAGCGTTAAATAGTGCCGCTAAAAAATGGGGATTGAAATTAGGCGCAGGAAAAGTCGTCGCTGGGACTGATATCAAGAGCATGATGCAGTCTGTAAAGGAACTGAATGCCAATGGAATTAGTGCCACAATCGATAGCTTAGGTGAATTCGTCCACACAGAAGAAGAAGCCACAAAAGCGAAAGAAGCCATATTAAAAACACTTGAAGCCATACAGATTTATGGCGTTAATGCACATATGTCTGTTAAATTAACACAAATCGGTTTGGACATTGACACGGCCTTTTGCCTAAAAAATATTCAGGAAATTGTAGCAGCTGCAGCTAATTATGATATTTTTATCAACTTAGATATGGAAGATTATGATCACTTGCAACAAACGCTTGATATTCTCAAAACGCTGCTCCAGGAATACGAAAATGTAGGTACCGTTATTCAAGCCTATCTGTTCCGTTCCGAAAAAGATGTGGAAAACCTGCAAAATGTACGACTTCGTCTCGTAAAAGGTGCTTACAAAGAAAGCGCAGAAGTTTCCTACCAAGAAAAGAAAGAAATTGATGAAAATTATTTAAAACTTATCAAAATTCATCTTCAAGCTCCTGGATATACGTCCATTGCGACTCATGACCACCATATCATTGAACAGGTAAAAGCATTTGTAAAAGAAAAAAATATTTCTCTAGACCGCTTTGAGTTCCAGATGTTATACGGATTCCGCTCAGAAATGCAAAAAGATTTGGCAAAAGAAGGATTTTCTTTCACCACTTATGTTCCTTTTGGTAAAGACTGGTATGCGTACTATATGAGACGGTTAGCCGAAAGACCTCAAAACATTAATTTGGCCTTAAAAAGTATGATTTCTAAATAATGACAAGAAGCACCTTCGAATTTTCCGAAGGTGCTTCTTGTTATCTAGCTTCTACTTTTAGGTGCTCACATGTTTTTACTTTTTTGATTTTAGATTTTTTACTCTAATAGGCGGCAGATTACGCTGAATATTTTTTCGATGTGTTTCGTATTGCTTGGGCAGCATTAACGCTTCGCCAAGGGATTCTTGGGGTTCGTCTATCGCAAATCCTGGTGGGTCCGTAGCGATTTCAAACAAGATGTCCCCGTATTCGCGGAAATAGATCGCGTTAAAATACTGTCGATCTTGAACAGGTGTTACGCCCAGCCCATAAGTTTCTATCTGCTCTTTCCAGTCTAGTTGATCTGCATCGTCTTTTGCACGCCAAGCAATGTGGTGGACAGTTCCAACGCCCATTTGTCCTGTACCTACTGGAGATAATTTCACATCAATGATATTACCGAGATCATTTGCTGCACGGAAACGCAATAAATCGTGTTCTTCTCCTATTTTTTCGAGTCCTAAAACGGTTTCTAACAATTCAGCTGTTTTTTCAGCATTAGCTGTATATAAAGTTGCACCTCCAAAACCTTTAATAGCCACATCTTCTGCCACTTCTTGAGTTTCCCAATTATTCAGTTGCCCGGATTGTCTTTCCACGAGTTCTAAATGAAGGCCATGTGGATCATCAAATGCTAAATACCGCTCTTCAAAGCGTGTTGTTTTTGAAAATGGAATCTCGAATTTTTGCAGTCTTTTTTCCCAGAAAGCTAAAGCTCCAGTCGGTACTGCGTAAGTAGTAACGCCGACTTGTCCATCTCCGATTTTCCCTTTGTACGCATTGCCCCATGGAAAAAAGGTGATGATGGTACCTGGTTTGGCGGTTTTATCACCGAAATACAGATGGTACGTATCGGGATCATCAAAATTCACTGTTTTTTTTACTAAACGCAAGCCTAATACACCCGCATAAAAATCCACATTTTCCTGAGGATCTCCCACAATAGCGGTAATGTGATGAATTCCCATTGATTTTTTTGTCATTCCGTAGCACTCCTTTAGTTAGTAACTCTATCTAGCATCTTACCATTTCACTATCTCGAATTAAAGATAGCTAGTGACCTGCCACTTATTCGGTTTCTTTTTCAGTATCTTGCTCCGGCATGTTGTCTTTAAATTCTTTTATTTGTTCTTTCTTTTGCTTTTTGACTTTCTTCAATGCTTCTTTGTCTTCTTGTTTGTCTTCTTCGATTTCTTGTTTCATTTCTTTTTCTTTAGATTTGGTAATATTCGAATTTTCCTGTTCTTCTTCTACTTGATCTTTTAAGTGTTCTTTAACTTCTTCAATTTTCTCTGAATCCTCTTTATATTGCTCTTCTACTTCTGAAGTAGAAGGCAGAAAAGGTTCGTCATTGTAATCCGTTCTTTTACCATAACGCAGCATTTCATAAATAATCAGACCGTTGTTCGGCATACCATTAGCCGTTTTCATTGGTACGGCATCAAATAATACGTAGTAAAACGCATAAAAGACAAATCGATTCCAAAACGTTGCTTGCTCTTCAAACAAGCCATTCGCTATCATGGCATTTAATGACACTGCTACTATTACATTGACTAGAATAGGACCTGCATAAAGTGCTATATAGGCAAACTTGCCTTCACGTTTTAGTGAATCGTACGAATACCAGCTATACAAATGATAATATTTTCGTACGTCGAACATCCCTATTTTGAAAATTCTTGGTCCTGAACCAATTGTCATCCTCGGGTTTTTCACTCCCAAAATCAAGCTCATCAGCAAATAACCTGATTCTCTCAAAAAGACAACGACGGGCAATATAATAAATGCAGAAATAATTAATGCAATTAAATCAGCTAATCCAAACATTCGCCCACTCCTTTCAGAAGCTTTAAAAGCCTCACCTCTTAATCTACCCGCCTTATGTTGCGTTCTGACATAAACATGATGACAAATACATTTCATTTTGATGAACTTAATTCTTTGGTCGCTATCTTTTTTCTGTTAGCATAGCTATTATATAGAGAAGTTGGACATAATTGGAATTGACGCATAGGACTTATTTAATCTATACCCAAATAGATAGCTATTCAATATAGGCCATTCAGTGAAATTTTAGTTTAAAGGAGAGCTATCGTGAGAGTAAAAATGGAACGCTTAACGCTAAAAAAATGGATTGTTTCTACTTTATTTATTACGTTTTTATTTGTTATGGTCATTTTTGAAGAAGTCACTGCTCCACCTGATGCTTTAGCTTCCATACAAATTACAGGTTCTGCTGCATTTAGCTCTCCACCTACTATTCATGAAATCACCGAACGAGTCACTCGTGTTAAAAACTTATCCTATAATTCTTCTAAAAATAGCTTGTTGGATATTTATTATCCCGAAAATGCACCTGCATCAATGCCAGTCATTTTATGGATACATGGTGGAGGGTACGTTGGTGGCTCTAAAGACAGTCGCCAGGATTATGCCATGGCTCTTGCAGATGCGGGCTACGTCGTGGCGAACATTGATTATGCGCTAGCTCCTGAATCGCTTTATCCCGGGCCTGTAGTACAAGCAAATCAAGCGCTTACTTATATGCAACTTCATGCTGCTGAATACGGTGGTGATATGAACCGAGTCTTTATCGGGGGTGACTCAGCAGGGGCTCAGATTGCTAGCCAAGTTGCTGCGCTTATGTCCAATACTGAATTGGCTGAAAAGATGGCCATTCAGCCGGCTATTTCCAATAGCCAGCTTCAAGGAGCCGTGTTGCTATGCGGCTTGTACAACTTAGATACAGTGAGAGCGACCGCTTTTCCAAACATTGATAAGTATTTAGCAGCTTATACAGGTGTGGAGCCTTTTGAATCGTTCTCGAAAATTGATGAACTTTCCACCGTTCAACATGTCAGTTCTAATTTCCCGCCTGTGTTCATTACAGTTGGCGATGCAGATCCTTTTGTATCTCAGTCAACCGAACTCGTTGACGTTTTGCAATCTCATGATATTCCAGTAAACTCTGTCTTTTTCGAAGGTACTCAAAAAAACCTGAAGCATGAATATCAATACGATTTAAGCATGGAAGACGCTCAAGAAACACTGCAAAAAACAATTCAATTTCTTTCTGTTCAGGGTGAATAAAAAATGAGCAAGTCGCGAACTCGCGACTTGCTCATTTTTTATTCACCCTTGGTTTATTGCATTATCTTTCACAGCTGCTGCTGCACGTTGACGATTTTTAGAAGGCAGCATATTGAAAAGAATATTTAAGACAATAGCGGTAACACTGCCGGCAACAATGCCATTGCTAGTCAAAATTTGAACGCTTGAAGGCAGTTGTATGAATAATTCAGGAACTACTGTCACGCCCAGACCAATTCCAACAGAACAGGCTATAATCATAGAATTATCTTGAGAATCCGTAACAACAGTGCTCAACATTTTAATACCTTGTGCAATAACCATACCAAACATCGCAATCATCGCTCCTCCGAGAACTGATGGAGGAATGATCGTTGTCACAGCAGCAATTTTCGGAACAAATCCAAGCGTCACCAACATAATAGCTGCAATGAAGATAATTTTTCGTGATTTAACACCAGACATTTGAATCAGACCGACATTTTGTGAAAAAGCAGTGTACGGGAACGAGTTAAAAATACCACCAAGAACAATGGCTAATCCCTCTGCACGATACCCTTTTGCTAAATCTTTTTCTTTAATGTTCTTTTTTGTAATGTCTCCAAGCGCAAAGTAAACGCCTGTCGATTCGACTAGTGACACCATCGCCACTAAAATCATTGTTAAAATAGCAGGTAATTCAAATGTCGGCATTCCAAAGTAAAAAGGCTCGACCATATGGAAGTACGAGGCATTGGCAATAGGAGAGAAATCCACTTTCCCAAGCAAGGTAGCAGCAATTGTCCCAACGACCAATCCTAAAAGAATCGCGATAGCTTTCATAAAACCGCTAGAGAATCTAAATAGAAAAACGATAAACAACAGCGTTCCAAAAGACAAAGCAATATTGGTTAGTGAACCGAAATCACTGGCACCTTGTCCACCGCCCATATTGTTGATTGCAACCGGAATTAACGTAATTCCGATTATGGTAACGACCGTACCCGTAACGACTGGTGGGAAGAACCGAACAAGACTTCCGAAAAATCCACTGATCAAAACGACAAATAATCCAGAAACAAGAATAGCACCATAAATAGCGGATATGCCATACTGTCCCCCAATAGCAATCATTGGTCCAACTGCTGTAAACGTACAGCCGAGCACCACCGGAAGTCCGATACCGAAAAAACGGTTGCTGACAATTTGAAGAATCGTCGCTACCCCACAAAGTAAAATATCAATGGCAACCAAATACGTTAGCTGTTCTGGCGTCAGTCCAAGTGCTTCTCCAACGATTAGCGGAACTAATACCGCTCCTGCATACATCGCTAATACATGCTGAAATCCTAAAGCCGTTTCGCCCAGCATCTTCTTCATTGCGTGTTAGCCTCCCCGAAAAATGACACTGTCCCATTCTCCAAAGACTCAATATTCGCCAATGTTTCCACGCGGATGCCACGTTCACGAAGCAATTTGCCTCCGGGCTGGAACCCTTTTTCAATAACGATACCGATGCCTGCAAGTTTAGCACCTGATTGTTCAACGATATCTAATAATCCAAGAGCTGCTTGACCATTAGCAAGAAAATCATCCATTACTAGGACTACATCATCTTGTTGAATAAAATCTTTTGATACAGAAATATCGTTAGTTTCATTTTTAGTGAATGAGTGGACACTAGCTGTGTACATATGATCAACCAATGTTAGCGATTTACGTTTTCTTGCAAATACGGCGGGTACGCCTAAAACTAACCCCGTCATCATCGCAGGTGCAATACCCGAAGACTCCAACGTTAAAATTTTTGTGATGCCATCATTTTTAAAACGCAATGCAAATTCTTCTCCAATTGCTTGCATTAATGGTGGATCAATTTGATGATTTAAAAATGAATCTACTTTTAATACCGATTCCGACAAGACTTTGCCGTCCGATAAGATTTTGTCCTGCAATTTTTTCATAACCGTCAGCTCCCTTTCTGTCACGGCTGAAGGCATGAAAAAAAGCCCTCAGAACGTGCATCCATCCATATCATGAGTGGAGCAATGTCCTTCGAGCTTGAATTCGAAAGGAAACAACAAGAATAGACACCTAAAAAGGCCCAATCCTTCTGTTTCGTTGCTTCTCATAGTCAGTTTATTTAAGGTAAACTGGTAGAAACTTGCGAGCCATATTCTCGCTGTTATATGAGTGAATCGTATTTGAATGGTCTTATTATAGCACGCTACTGTAGCTTTTCAAGCAAGCCTCGATTTAAAAAAGTATTCCATTTTTTCAGATAAAAACAGTTATCTAGTTCTTAGTAAATCATTTCTGGATTTTTTGGGATACTTCACTTTTATAACAAGAAAAAGATGGCTGTTGAGTTAGCAGCCATCTTTTCTCTATTAATTATTAATATACTTCTCAAACACATCTCCGAAATCTTTCACGTGGTATTGGTTGCGGACGGAAGTCATCCACGTAAAACCAAAATCAGTAAGCTTCGAATATTCGTCTCCTAACGCAACTTCACCCACTCGCGAGTTTTGTAAAATGGTAACGGCCTTGTTTAAGCTGTCATTTGCCATATTGATAATAATTTCGTTTTCGTGTGTGCTTTCAGCAATTCTCAATAACGATTTGTACAGGTCCGTTAACCGGTTTGCCTGTTGTTTTTGAACATCAATTTTAAAAGGTAGCGTTCCTACAGCAAAGGCAAGTTCAATATCCAAGTCGATTTTCCCAGCAGTTTCGAGAACAACATTTGAAATGGTGTGCTGAGAATAAGGGAAACGTCTTAATGTTCGTTTAGACGACATTGCACTTTCACCATCAACGTGAATGATTGCGAGATTTGTGAAGCAATATTCATCCGCCTTGGTCTTGATTAGAAAATAGATTTTCTCTCCGTCTTCGTGCATCACGTAGTCGTCAGAATCCGTTTTATCGAAATCTTGCGGGTCAATTATTTTTCCTATGTCCGATAAGCCAAGTGCTTCTGAAGCCATTTTTTTAAACATTTTACTCGTTCCCCTTTGCCTGTAAAGTAATAGTCGTTCGAGTTGATTTTATCAAAAAAACGAGCAGGGCGACATAATTATGCAGCTCTTCTTTTAGCTGATTTTTTGAAAAAAAGGTTCTATATCGGTCGAACTAAAGGAATAGTTTTACCTCATTGCGTAAGAAATCATCAAACCATAGAGCACAATGGAATCACTGTTTCCATTTACTATCGTTCACATTTATTGAATTTGTTCTTCAGTTCTTCTGTCCACTTTATAAGTGAACTCTACCTCTACTTTTTTACCTGCAGCTAGATGTACACGAAATTCCAGTTTATTGGACTGCTTTAATTCGTAATCATGACTAGACGATTCCATCTGCCAGATCTGTTCGAAAACCTGATGAGTCACTTCGATTCGTACAGATTCCAATTTTTTATTTTGCAACTCGTACACATAAGTTACGTAGTCAAAATGTCCACTTCTGCTGCGTTTTTTCTCCCGGCTTTCACTACTGATATCAAAAGCTTTTCCGATAGCTAACGATACTTTCTGCTGATTCGTTTTGTGGATCATGGCATCTTCTCCGATGAACTCCATTTCGTCATTACTGTCTTGCTCATATACTTTAACTATTCCTTTAGGTAGCGGAACACCTAGCTTGTTTTCCACGTTATTGTAAAACTCCACACGAACTTCTGCCTGCTGACTACCCGATTCAACTTTATAGACCTTTCGGAAATCTACTCCTTGTATTTTCATCAATCTGATTTGCTTTGTTTGATCCTGTAAAATGGTCACGGGGCGGGCCATACTATACATGTGGTAATCCTCGAAAGTGTGCTCTTCAAAAAAAGACTCCTCTTCCTCTGTAGCTGCAAATAGCCGCGCTTGTGCATGCAACGGGTGTGCCTCTTTGTATCGATTTACGTTTCCTGAAGTCAACTTGAGTCGGCTTTCGAAAAAATCGATCCCACTATCATTAGAAAGTTGAATCCAACTCGTGAGATTTAAATAAGATCCACGGATTTCCGCGACGTAGTTTGCTTGCCATTTTAATCCTTTTGTTAAATAAGAAATCCCCACTTCAGTAGCCGTTTCAACTGCCACGATCTTACATACTAACGTCGGTCTCATCAAAAGCCCCTCCGGCAGCGAAGGTAGGATCAACTGTCCAATCGGATCAATAGTGATTTCTCCGGTATCGAGTTGTTCCACAATAATGTTACCTGACGTGCTCAATAAACGAACTTTTATCGCTTCACCCAATTCTGCATTGTTTACAGTAATAACCTGACCGATATACCAGTCTAAGAGTTTTTCTTTGCTAATGAAGTTGGCACTATACGTTTTTTCTAGTACTTGGAGCCCTTCGATCAATACGGAATCTGCTTCAATCTCTGAAGCGACATCCAAAAATTGAATGTCAGTCACTGCTTTGTTTTCTGGAACCATCCGCTTTTCTTTGACCATTCCAAATCCATCGTTATAAACAATCAAACCTGAAGACGTCACTTGTTGGCGTGTTGATTGAAATTTCATCCAAATCTCTCCTTCCAAATCCAACTTGTCTAGCGGTTAAAATACGCTCTTACATAAGCAATGGTTCCCAATCGACATTGTTCTGTCAGAGGAGATTTTTTCGGATGCACGAGTTCTCCATACAGCAATCCCCCTAAAAATCTCAACTCTTCTTGGTACCACTGGTTTTTTTGGTGATCATAGACATCAATTTTGACATAAATCGCTGTTTCTCGTTCCACAAAATCGGTAACAGTAATTTGGCAGTCCATGTTGGTTCCTCCCGTTTTTTACTCTTCACTTTCCTTGTATTCTACCACCTCTCTCGATGATTGGCTTTTCATTTTTAATGATTGAATTTTTCTCCATCAAAAAAGACTCAGAGCTTTCGCCCGAGTCTTTGTTCTTAAAATAAACCAATTGCTTTGCCATCATTTGTTACATCCATCTTCAAAGCAGCAGGTTTTTTTGGTAAACCTGGCATCGTCATAATGTCGCCTGTTAGGCACACTAAAAATCCTGCGCCAAGTTTCGGCATAATTTCTCGTATGGTAATCGTAAAGCCTTCAGGACGACCTAATAATTTAGGTTGATCTGATAATGAGTATTGCGTTTTCGCCATACAAATCGGCAATGAATCCCAGCCGAATTTTTTCAATTCAACTAACTGCTTTTGCGCAACATCAGACAACTGAATGCCTGCGCCTCCGTAAACCTTTTGAACAATCGCACAAAGTTTGTCTTCAAATAGATCTTCTTCTTTATAAAGATAATGAAAGTCTGTTGGACGCTGCAATTCTTGTTTGACTAGCTTGGCTAAAGCAATTCCACCTTGCCCGCCCTTTTCCCATACTTCCGTTAGTGCAATGGCAACGCCTTCGATTTTTGCCCAGTCTAACACGACAGCTAACTCTGATTCGCCATCTCCTGCAAAGCGATTGAGTGCTACGACGGGTTCAATTCCGAATTGACGGATTGTGTCTACATGCTTCGCCAAATTGACCATACCGCGCTTGACGGCATCTGCATTTTCTTCTGACAACAGATCCTTTGTCACACCACCGTGCATTTTAAGCGCACGAACAGTTGCTACAATTACAACCGCATCCGGATGAAATCCACCTTTTCTGGATTTAATGTGCATGAATTTCTCAGCACCTAAATCTGCACCAAATCCTGCTTCTGTCACTACGATGTCCGCTATTCTTCTAGCTGTGTTCGTTGCAATGAGCGAGTTGCAGCCATGTGCAATATTGGCGAATGGTCCGCCATGTATAATAGCGGGCGTTCCTTCAATTGTCTGAACCAAGTTAGGCTTAAAGGCATCTTTCAACAATAAAGTTAACGCTCCTTCAACTTCAAGGTCTCTGACAGTTACCGGCTCTCTATCGTAAGTATACCCAATGACCATTTGTGCGAGTCGCTCTTTCAAATTCTCTAGCGAAGTCGCCAAACACAAAACCGCCATAATTTCTGAGGCTACAGTGATGTCAAAGCCATCTTGACGTGGCAAGCCTTGTCCAGGTCCACCAAGACCAATCGTTACTTGGCGTAGCGCGCGGTCATTGATGTCCAATGCTCTCTTCCACGTAATGCGACGCGGATCAATATTGAGGGTATTGCCTTGGTGTAAGTGATTATCAAGAAACGCAGCTAATGAATTATTGGCTGACGTGATGGCATGGATATCTCCCGTAAAATGCAAGTTTATATCTTCCATCGGTAGCACTTGTGCAAAGCCACCACCCGTTGCACCACCTTTTACACCCATGACCGGACCTAAAGATGGTTCACGGAGAGCTACTGCCACTGATTCATCCAATTGTTTAAAAGCATCCGCCAAACCTACCGTTACAGTAGACTTCCCTTCTCCAGCAGGTGTCGGACTAATTGCCGTTACTAGTACGACTTTCCCTAATTTTTCAACAGGTGGCAACTGATCTACATTGATTTTCGCTTTAAAATTCCCGTATAATTCCAAGGCTTCTTTAGAAATGCCCGCTTGTTCGGCAATTTCCAAAATCGGCAGTATAGTCGCTTTGCTCGCAATCGATAAATCAGTAAACGCCATGAATAAAATCCCAACTTTCAATTTTTTTATTTAGTATAACCTGTTTTTCAATAAAACAAAAAATAACCGCTTTTCTATCTTTCAGAAAAGCGGTTGATATGCACCGGTAAACAGAGCAGAATCCTTTAGTCTCTAAGATTTACAGACAGTTAAAATGTTGACTTTTTTTAAAAAGTAAATCTTGCATCAAAATCGCAAATCTCCGATAATGGCCAGTTCCGGAAAGTCTTCCTCCATTATTGCCAATAAACTATTTTCCTCTAGCTGATCATATAGCTCTTCTTCATCAGCTTTTTGGATTGTTTCCAAGCCTTCTGTTAGATCATGAAATTTCAGAATGTATTTTCTCTGATCGTCTTTAGTCAATACATAGACATCAAACGGCTTGTATTTTTTCACTTCACCCACATCTTGATGTTCCACGATTGATGCCGCGTCTAATTTATCGAAATGACTATAAAGAAAAGCTTCAGAACGTTTTTCTTCGGCTGAGATAAAACTCATCTTTGCGTAATGCCGGTTGATAAAGCGTTCCGACAAGCGTTGGTGGAACGAAATGGTTTCCCATTCCACATCGTTGCTGTACTTTTCAATAAAACGTTCCGATAAGACTTGGTGACGTGTAACGAGTAGCCAATCTACTTGATTTGCATGTCGATGAATTAACGGCATCGGCAAGTACTGATAGCGGCTCAGTTCATGCCACGCTAATTTGTTCTGATGCCTCTCCATAAACGCCGGCGACAAGCCCTTGGAATTCGCCAATTGTTGCTTCATGGAGACAAACTTCCAGTAGTCTCCAGCATCAAACGGTTTGCCTTCTTTTTCAACTAGCTTTTGCTGTTTTTTGCTGAGTTGTTCTACATTAATCGGCTGCCATTTCTTTTTAGTCCCATAATTTTCGATAAAACGTTCCGACAGTTTTTGCGCTTTAATAATATCTTCCCAAAATAAGCGACTTCTATACTTCTGTATGAAACTCTCGGATAATTCTTGATAGCGTGAAATCAGCTGCCAGTTAACTTGATCTAAATTTTCTTTAATAAAGTTCTCTGACAAGGATTCTTCTTGGCAAATTTGACTCCATGGAATCGAGCGTTTATCTTTCAAGTTTTTTGCTTCCATTAGTTCTACTAAAGAATTAAACATAGTAACCACTCTCTCTTTACAGTTTGTTACTGTCCATACTAACATGCCTTTCCGCGAAAAACTCACAATAGACATAGCAAAACCCTTGCCTCTAGAAATAGAGGCAAGGGTTTTGCTATGCGTCCTTATTCACTACTTTTTCATTTTAGCAATTGCTACAGTACATCTCGAAATACAAATCAATTTTTCATCTTCATCAACGATTTTAATATCCCAAACCATAGTTGTGCGTCCTTTATGGAGTGGCGTACCGATGGCGGTTACTATTCCGTCCTGCTTACCGCGCAGATGGTTGGCATTGATTTCTAACCCTACAGCGATTTCCGTTTCCTGATCGATTAAATTCCACGTTCCCATACTCGCAACCGTTTCAGCCAATACTACGGATGCACCTCCATGCAATAGCCCAAAAGGTTGATGAGTCGCTGCATGGACAGGCATCGTCGCTATGACTTTTTCTGGAGTAACCTCGGTTACTTCAATTCCTAATGCACCTAAAATAGTTTCTTTCATTGATTTCATTTGCACGTTAACATTCTCCTTGTCTGTATATCCCCTAGTTATTGTTATCCCTATTTATCGTCTTTGGCATAAAGTTCACGCAACAGAAATTTCTGTATTTTACCGCTGGCATTTCGTGGCAGTTCATCGACAAACTGGTAAGATCTGGGCCGCTTAAAGCGTGCAAGGTTGTTGTTATCGAGGCAATACTCTTCCAATTTCTCTTTAGTGAGTGATGTGTCTTTTGCAACAATAAATGCCATCACTGCTTCGCCCCATTTTTCATCGGGAATCCCTAAAACCGCAACATCTTGAACCATGTCGTGTTCATGAAGAGCATCTTCCACTTCACGCGGATAAATATTTTCTCCACCGCTAATAATCATGTCGTCAACTCGATCGGACACAAACAAATAGCCATCTTCATCCATATACCCTAAATCACTCGTATGGTACCACCCTTTATATAGCACACGGGCCGTTGCCTGCGGACGATGGAAATAACCACCCATCATGCTCGGTCCACGAACAATAATCTCTCCCACCTCAAATGCTGCTAATTTGTCATCGGGTTCAGAAGAACCTTGTTCTTGTGTCCGAACGATTCGAATTTCGTGGTTAAAAGCCGGTTTTCCAGCTGAGCCTGCTTTTGTCAACTGTTCATCTTCAGCAAGAAAGGTAATCGCTGGTCCCATTTCCGTTTGACCATAAGCTTGGATCAATGCAATTCCCAGTACTTCTTTAACTCGCTTTACGAGTACAGGCGCCATCGGAGCTGCTCCATACAGCCCGCGCTGCAAAGTTTTCACTTTAGATGCGGCTCCTTCTAATTCGGTCATCATGCTCCACATTGTCGGCACAGCAAACATAACCGTAACTCTTTCGTTTTCAATGGTCTCGATTGCCGTCTGCGGATTAAATTGATGCATGATAATACTTGAAGCGCCGGCCTGGACGCGTGGAATAACGCAGCAATGTAATTCTGCACAATGAAACATGGGTGCGACGACTAACCCCACATCATTCTTCGTATACTTTAACATTGCAATGCACGTCATACTTTGTTCCGCCATGTTGCGGTGGTAGTGAATTACTCCTTTTGGTCGTCCTGTTGTGCCACTTGTATACATAATCGCGTAAATATCCATTTCATCTACTTCTACAAGCGGATCTGTTGCAGACGCCGCATTGACTTGTTCCCGATAACTTATTGCGTAAGTAGGAACCGTATCGTCTATAAACCAAAATTGAATACTCGGAAACTGGGAAGCTATTTTCTCAACTGTATCTTTTAAAGCTTCTTCAAAAAGAACGATTTCTGGTGTCGCGTCATTTAGAATATAAGCTAACTCTTCGGGCTTTAAACGAAAATTAATGGGATTGAAAACGGCTCCTATTTTTGCACAAGCAAATAAAGCAGTAGGCAATTCACTATTATTGAAAAGAAAACTTGAAACACGATCTCCTTTACAGACACCTGCAGCAATTAGCGCATTTGCTAAACGATGAACTTCATCACTCCACTGCGAATAGGTCCACCTTTTCTCTCTTCTCATATCTACCAGCGCTTCTTTATTTGGATACATGCTTACTGTCTGATCGAATACTTTGCCAAGTGTTGCATACATTTTGTGCTCCTCCTTTTGATGAAACCATTTGTTCTATCAAATCAACTATATGATGTCAGAAAAAACCCAATATTGCAACAACTCTAAATCTATCTTAAATCAAGGCATTAACTGGACGATGTCTATATCACCTGTCGCTGTTGCAAACGATTAATTTAATATATTTTTTTGCAATAAACAATCATCTAACAAGAGCTATTAACTTTTATTAAAACTGACCGATATTATTTTGTGTAGGACCTACGTCTGCCTATAATTCTTCAACTAAACATTCCTTATTTAAAGATTTAAAATCAAATTATCGTTACTTTTATTTTTGTAACACAAATGTAATATTGATTCTTATTGCCTATATTGAATTAATTATATAGAATTAAGAAAATTACAAAAACAATAAACTAAATAAACAAGATTAGAAAAAGGGGCTTGAGAATGAGAAGAGTTATTTTTACTTTAGTTGCTGCTACTGCATTATCGATGGCGATCGGGGCTTCCAACACAGAAGCAAGTACATATACCGTTAAACCAGGAGACACATTATGGAAGATCGCTTCTAGTAATAAGGTTTCAGTTGATCAGCTGTTATCGTGGAATAAGTTACCATCTACTTCGATTCATCCAAATCAGACCATCAAAGTCGCAGCTACTTCGGCTACCGCTCCACCAAAAAATACCGGAACTAAAGCACCAGTAATCTCTACTAGTACATATACAGTCAAAGCCGGGGACACTTTGTCACAGATAGCTCGAATTCACAGTACCAACGTGAGCTCTATTCAAAAATTGAATCAGCTACCTGATAGCAATATACGTCCCGGCCAAAAGCTAACAGTCAGCGGCAAGGCGCAAGCTAGCACACCAACAGTTACTAAACCCAATACATACCGCGTAACGAGTGGAGACACATTAACAACTATTGCAAAGCGGCACGGTGTTTCCGTTTCGCAATTAATGAGTTCTAACAGCTTAAAAACAAGTTCGATTCGTCTGGGCCAAGTTTTAATAATTGATGGCAGTTCAGCCACTGGTCAACTGGTTACCGTTTCGAAACCAACTACTACTGCGCCTAGTTCTGGAGCCATTTCTACAGTTATTGCTATAGCCAACTCTTCAATAGGTACCCCTTATAAATGGGGAGGAGCTGCACCAGGTGGATTTGATTGTAGCGGCTTTATTTATTACGCATACAATCAGGCAGGATTCAACGTTCCAAGAACCAGTACAACAGGCTTTGACGCAATTTCTTCTCCTGTGAGTTCTCCACAAATTGGCGATTTAGTATTCTTTAAAAATACGTATCGGGCCGGAATTTCACATATGGGTATTTTTATTGGGAACAATAGCTTTATTCATGCAGGTGGCGATCGTGTTCAAGTGACAAGTCTAAATGACAGCTACTGGGGTTCACACTTCGATAGCTTCCAACGCCTAAATGTTACGAAATAAAAATACAAACAGTACCCGTCCAACAGGTACTGTTTTAGCTTGTAGACAAAAGAATACTTATTCATTTTTTGTCTACACCTAGGATTCTCCGCACCAAGTGGACGCTTTGCGACGAAGCTAGCGCAGCGATGCAGGAGAATGGGTTTTCAGTGACGAGGAGACTGAAGCTGAGCCCACGGAAAGTAAAGTGGCCAGCCCAGTTGGAGATTATACATCACTATTCAGTTTAATAAGACTTTGTCTATAGTCTGAAACAGTACCCGTCCAACCGGTACTGTTTTTTTGCACACATTCAATGGCTCATTAGATATAGAAACTCCTTAATTATAGTTATTATCATTTAGTATTGATTTTAATTTAAAGGGTGATATGATTAGAGGTATAGTGTTTATATTAAAATAGAAAATGGGGTGTTCGATTTATGACTACGAACAAAACAGGTTTAACAACTAGCTGGGGGGCTCCAGTAGGAGACAACCAAAATTCTCAAACCGCCGGACAACGCGGTCCCATTCTTTTGCAGGACGTTCATCTTCTTGAAAAGCTTGCACATTTCAACAGAGAACGTATTCCTGAGCGTGTAGTTCATGCAAAAGGAACAGGCGCACACGGTTATTTCGAAGTAACTCAAGACGTTTCAACATATACGAAAGCGGCTTTTTTATCGGAAGTTGGTAAGAAAACAGAGATGTTTGCACGCTTTTCAACTGTTGCTGGTGAACTAGGCTCAGCGGATACAGTTCGCGACCCACGTGGCTTTTCTTTAAAGTTCTACACAGAAGAAGGAAACTATGATTTAGTCGGTAATAATACGCCAATCTTCTTTATCCAAGACGCGATTAAATTTCCGGACTTTATCCACACACAAAAGCGCGATCCACGTACTCACTTGAAAAACCCTAACGCAGTGTGGGACTTTTGGTCATTGTCACCAGAATCATTGCACCAAGTAACTTATTTGATGGGTGACCGCGGAATTCCCGCTACACTTCGTCATATGCACGGTTTTGGGAGCCATACATTCAAATGGACCAACGCTGAAGGTGAGTCGGTTTGGGTCAAGTACCATATGTTAACTGAACAAGGCATTCAAAACATCACACAAGAAGTTGCTGACAAAATCGCTGGCGAAAATCCTGATTTCCATACAGAAGACCTTTTCAATTCAATTGAAGAAGGCGACTTCCCTGCTTGGAAAATGTATGTACAAGTTATGCCTTTAGAAGATGCCAACACATACCGCTTTGATCCATTCGATGTGACTAAAACATGGTCTCATAAAGACTATCCACTAATGGAAGTTGGCCGCATGGTACTTAACCGCAACCCCGAAAATTATTTTGCTGAAGTTGAGCAAGCTACTTTCTCTCCAGGCACTTTGGTTCCGGGTATCGACGTATCTCCAGACAAAATGCTGCAAGGCCGTTTGTTCGCATACCACGATGCACATCGCTACCGTGTAGGTGCTAATCACCAAATGCTGCCAATTAATGCAGCGAAAAACCAAGTGAATAATTACCAACGCGACGGCCAAATGAACTTTGGCAACAACGGTGGTGGTTCTGTCTACTACGAGCCGAATAGTTATGGGGGTCCTACTGAAACTGCAGCTGCTAAACCAGCTCCACTTGAAGTATCTGGCGTAACTGATTCGGTGCCTTATTACAAAGAGGATTATTACACACAGCCAGGCGATCTTTACCGCTTGCAAAGTGCTGAAGAACAACAACGTCTTGTTGCAACTTTCGTTGGCGGCTTAAATGCTGTTGACAAAGAAGACATTAAACTTCGTCAAATCAGCCATTTGTATAAAGCAGATGCTGAATTTGGTACACGCGTTGCTGAAGGTCTTGGTCTTGCGGTTCCAGATCTTACAGAAATAAAATAAGTACTTGATAATATCATTTCTATTTTCTCAATTAGCCGTTTATCCAAAATGTGGATAAACGGCTTTTTATTGTTTTAAACCTAAAAAAAGACCATTGCTGGCCTTTTTTCTACTCTTCAATTTGATCGGCTAAATTATTAGCGATAATTTCTGCCAGATCGGAGCCATTTTGAATACACGCTCCGATTCCGACACCAAAATAAGAGGAACCTGCTAATTTAATACCCGGTACCAATTCTTCCATTTTCAATTCTAACGCACTAAGAGCTGTTTTATGGCCCATGTGATAATTTGGCATTAAGTTTTTCCAACCAGTCACTTCGACAGCCAAAGGTACATCTTCAATTCCTAAGCTTTTGCGGACATCTTCCATCGCTACCGCTGTCAATTCTTCTTTTGTTAAACTCTTTAACCTACCGTAAGATGGGTGTGAACTCTTGTAAAATAGGCGCACGAGTAATTTATGGTTTGTGGACGTATGACGCCACTTCCGACTCGTCCACGTACAAGCATTGCAATGCAAATCACTTTCCTGCGACACAATGAATCCCGTCCCATCTTCAGGCAGTCGATCATCTGGAATATCAAATCCAAGATAGACACTTATCAAGGACGAATTCAAAAACTCATCAAATTCCGTGTCCAGCTCCGCTATTTCTAAAAGTTGCTGCGCTACTTGATGAGGCGTTGCTAAAATTACATAATTTGCTTCTATTGTCTCGCCGTCTTCAAGCTCTATTCGGTAGTGTGCCGCTTCTTTTTTGACGGCTTTGGTTCCAACTCCCTTAATTATACGGGCATGTTGTAACTTATTTTCCAATTCGTCGATTAACACCTGCATACCGCCATCAAATGAGATAAATTTTTTATTGACCGCACCTTGGAAAAATTCTTTATTGGCTTCGAATCCTTTTATAATACTGCCATACTTATTTTTGTAATCAACCAAATAAGGCAATGTCGATGCCAAGGTCAATTCGTGAAGGTTTCCAGAATAGACTCCCGATAACACAGGCGCAATCTGATTTTCAACCAATTCTTTTCCTAAGAAAGCTTGGAGAAAATCCCCAATTGAGCTATCCCGCGTAAAGCTTTCGTTCATACTATCTAAATCTTCTAACGCTCTCTTTTTGCCGTCGTCAGAAACAAGCGTCGAACTAAACAAAGCCTCTTTACTCATCGGAATACCAAAAACAGTATCTTTCGGAATAGCATGCAGGACATTATTGGCATATAAATACGAAATTCCAGTGCCGTTGTAAACCATCCGTTTTTCCAAGCCTAACTCTTCTATTAGTGGCAGAACACTGGCATGACGTGCAACGATAGAATCTGCCCCGACTTCCATTACAAATTCCGAGTCTTTCACCGTTTTGATCTTCCCGCCTAAGTGTTCCTTTTCTTCAATCAGTACTAACTCCATATCGAGATGTTCTTTCAGGTTTAGTTTTTGTAAATAATACATTGCGGAAAGACCCGTAATTCCCCCGCCGACTACAACAATTTTTTTCAACTCAATCCACTCCTTGCCTATACTTATATTCTACCAACACTTTCAGTTGTCAGCCTAATTGTTCATGTCTTTTTTGATACACTTTTAATCTCTCTGCGTGTTAGGATAAAGAATAGATAACCGCATTTTTTGCGAAAGGGAGAGACGTTTAATGATGAACGCTATTGATCAGAATATCATAGAAAGACGCTCCATCAAGAAATTTAAGGATGATGCGATCAACGTGGAAGAAATTATCGAACTACTGAATGTCGCCAAATGGGCGCCTAATCATAAAGTTAATGAGCCGTGGCGCTTTCAATTGTATACAGCTGCTGGGAAAGAAAAATTCGTTGAAGCTTTTATGGAAGCTATGCGAACGCCTGAAGGTGAAATTCCACCAAAAGCGCTAAACAAAGCCGACTACTTCCGGAGTATTCCACTTCATTTGGTTGTCGTTATGCCTGAAGATCCAAGGCAACGAAGATGGGACGAAGACTACGGTGCAGTTTCATCGATGCTTCAAAATTTCCAACTGGCTGCATGGCAACGCGGCATTGGTATGATTTGGCGTTCTAACGACTGGATCTACAACCCTGTATTCCGTGAAGCCCTTGGTGTAAAACCAGGCGAAAAAATTATTGCTACTATGATGATTGGGTACCCTGCTCATATTCCGGCAAAACAACAACGCACTGATATCCGTGAAAAACTGACAATTATTAGTGAATAGCATCGTTAAGCTTGTTTTCTAAAGCTCCTCCCATTATTGGGATAGTTCACTTTTTTAATATTGAAAAGTATATTTTTTATGAATAATGGTAAGTTAGCTACTTATTTAACCCGATACAAAAGAGATGCTGCAGCCTGCAACATCTCTTTTTATTTGCAACAACTCGGACACGATCAATAAAATTAAAATTCCTACTACTATTTACTAATTAGTGGAACTATTTCAATTAATAACGGTCTTATAGAGAAAGTGCGGAGAGTCTAAAAAAAAGGGTGAAGGCATTATGAAAGCTGCATGGATAATCCTTATCTACCTATCTGTTTTCGGCTTGTCTATTTATTTATATGCCACACAACTAAACGGCCCTGCAACTGAACTACATCAACGACTTTTACCTGTCGAGATCAAAACAGTCCGGTCAGGTACGACTGACGATGAGCTTCAGAAAATTGTTCGAGAAGCAAAGAAAACTGAAGAGGTTCTCTCAATCGCAGGCATGCAACATAGCCAAGGCGGACAGACAGTTTATCCGAACGGTATCATGATGGATATGAAGCCGTACAACCAAATAGTCAACGTTGATAAAGCAGCAAAAACGGTGACTGTGCAAAGTGGAGCAACGTGGGCAGACATTCAAGAAGCCATCAATCCTTATGGCTTTTCACTAAAGGTAAGTCAATCGCAAAACATCTTCACTGTTGGTGGTTCACTGAGCGTGAATGCACATGGCTTGGACATTCGGAATGGTGGATTGACTGATACGGTTTCTTCAATGCGTCTAATAGATGCTAACGGGGATATTATCAAACTAAGCCCTACTGAAAATAGCGAGTTGTTTTATGCGGTTCTTGGTGGCTATGGTTTGTTTGGTATTATTCTAGACGTCACCCTACAGCTGACTGATGATGAGTTGTATAAAACCGATACGGCAAGCATGTCCTATCGCGATTACCCATCTTATTTCAAGCAACACGTACACAACGATCCCGATGCCAAAATGCACCTAGCTCGAATTTCAATTGCTCCAGAATCTTTTATGGAAGACATGTACACCATTACGTACAAGTCAGCTCAAGATCAACAAAAGCTTGCTCAATACCAAAAGCTGAAAACCGAAAACCTAGTAGCAGTACCGAAGTTTTTCTTAGGGCTGTCACGTATTAATGATGCTGGAAAAGACAGCTTTTGGAATGCACAAAAAACCTATACACAACAAATCGATGGCAATCTCGTATCGCGAAACAATGTTATGCGATCCGATTCTGAGTTCATGGAGTACGACAATAGCCGAAGAATCGAAATTTTACAGGAGTATTTTGTTCCTGTAGATCAATTTGAAAACTATATTCCGGCATTAAAAGCAGTTCTTGAAAACAGTCCTGACTTTAATTTAGTAAACGTCACGATCCGTTATGTGGAGAAAAATGAGGATGCCGTTTTATCTTATGCAAAAGAAGACATGTTTTCACTGGTACTGCTCATTAACCAAGGAACCGATGCAAAAAGTGTAAAAGAAACAGAAAAGGTCGTTCAGGATATGATTGATGTGACACTCGCACACGACGGTAGTTATTATTTACCTTATTTCGGCTACCCAACAAAATCTCAAATGCAAGAAGCTTATCCGAGAACCAAGGAATTCTTTGAGTTGAAAGACCAATTTGATCCGGATCACCGCTTTATGAATCTCTTTTATGAGGAGTATCGGCCATGAACTATAAACGTTTTATTTATTATCAAGGCACAATCGGCATGGCGTCCAGTATGATTTTCCCTTTCTACATTTTACTGATTCGCAATGTTGGCGACAGCTATGCTCAGTTTGGCTGGGCATATGGCTTGTTCGCGTTGACGGCTGCTCTTTGTTATCCGCTGATTGGGAAATACGCTGACCAAGTTGGCGATAAAACGTTACTTTTTGTTTATTCTTGGGGAATGGCGATTCTTTTGCTATTTTTCCCACTAGCTTCTGAAGTTTGGCACGTGTATATTCTACAAGTTCTCATGGGGATGCTGGGTGCTGTCCAGAAAAACTCTGAAAAAACGGTCTTAGCACGCTATGTTACAAAAGAAATGGCTGGCACGCAAATCGGCCACTATCACGTCTGGACTTCTGTCGCTGCAGCTGTTGCTATTATTGCTACGGGTTATCTCGTTGATTTTCTAACGATTGCCAGTATTTTTTATGTAGCATCCGTCATCTTTGCCTGGAGCGGTTTAATGCTAATGAAATTAAAGTCTGTCGAGGTATCATAAGCTGTTGACTATGTTGAATGTAACATTGCCAAACTAAAGACGTCTATGCACCCATCTTGATGGCTGCATAGACGTCTTTTTAACAGGTAACTAACCCCTTTTTTTAGCTAACGAAGACATCGCTCCCATCGCTCCTGAAAATTCCCCATTATTGAGAAATACAGGAACAGAGCCGCGCAAAATCGTATAGCTTGTCACTACTTCTTTCAGTAACGGATTGTCGATAAAAGAAGAGCCGATATAAACGATGGTCGAGCTTCTACATTGTCGAGCCGCTTGTACACTCACTGTGCTGACTGTTTCACCAACTAAACCAATAACCGTCGCTAATAGCTCTTCTTTCGTCAAATCTTTTGAAATGGCAAACAAGTTTTGTCCAAAGTTACTAGCTGTCAGCTCTCCTGAGATAGGAGGCTCTTTGCCTTCATAGATATGCTTAACTTTCAAATCGATTCGTTCACGGGAACCTTGTCTGGCTAGAGAAACAATTTCGTCGTAGCGGGTAACACCGGTCAACAAATGGCTCAAGCCAATCAACGTTCCTCCACCAACACCCGTGCCGCCCAAACGTTCATGGACATTATCTTGAATGCAGTGGATAGAAGTGCCGGTTCCAACATTCGTCACCAAATAAGCATCTTCTAAACGACCCATCTCTTTGAGAAGAACTTGTACACCTAGATGAGTAGCTTCAAACTCGACCATTTCCTGTGCTGGTTGGTTGAGCAAAGAAACCAGTACGCCCGACCTTCCACCTGTTACACAAACTTCACTGTCACCAAGGCCGTTTACCCAGTCGGCAACTTGCTCAATTTCAGCAATTGGGTGTTTTTCAAAATGGATTTCCCCTTTGTTGGTATACGCCACTTTGATTAACGTACCGCCTGCATCTATTCCAACAATCATTTCCGCACCTGCTCTTTCTCGCATCTCCCTAGAAAAATGCCAGATAATATTATAGACATATGATGAAATTCTACCATACTCATTTATATTATGGGAAAGGTTTCAAATGCGCTCTAGAAATGAAAATTCTTTTCTTCTATAATAGGATGTTAATCACTGAAGTTTAACGGGTATAACATACTCAAGACATGAATGGAATAGAGGAGGAAAAAAGATGGACTATGCACTGTGGCTTTACATAGCACTCGCAATCTTTGTCGTGGCACTGATCATCGCAATTATTGGTGTGGTTATGCTGATAGTAGGCATGAAAGAACCGCTGAAAAAGATGAAAGGTTCCGCCAACAATTTAACAGATCGAATGGGCAAACTTCAACTCGAAACAACAAGTCTGTCACACAATGCCAACGAGCTGAAAGAAGATATGCAAATGAAATCCGAAAAAATCACTGCTTTGATTGATGCCGGAAAAGGTACCGTGAACTCAGTTATCGACTTAAATGCTTCAGTTCGGGCAATTACAGGAAATATTGCATCACGCGTAGACCATAATCGAGACAATATTGCGGAAGTTAACCAGTGGAGCAACGGAGCGATGAAGCTACTCGTTGCATTGGAAAACCGCAATATAACCAAAAGAAGCGACGTTACTCATTCTTCAACTTCCTTCTCTGATACTAAACACTATTAGTAAATAAGTAATCGGACGTAAAAAGGCAGCCATTTTGGCTGCCTTTTTCACTACCTCAAAAATGTTTTTATCGCTTTTTTTATTTCTGTTTATATCGGTTGAACTAGTGATTTCCAGTTGCTAAGGATTTGCGCCATATCTTCTCGTTCACAACGAAAAAATAGACACTACCTTCTTACTCAACAAGTTACTTAGCGCCGGCGCGTCCACGGGATGGCTTCTTGCCGGAGCTGTGCCCAAAGCGACCGAAGCGGGGGTTCTATTGTCCAACTTATACTGCAGTTAACTTTCTAAAGACCCACCATTTTTTTGGATATTTACTTGATGAGGAAATGGAATTTCAATACCGTTTGTATCCAACGCCTCTTTAATAGCTTTACGCAAATGGCGCTCTACCGCCCACTGCTCGCCGTTTTTTGCTTTTGCAATAACGCGTAAAGTCACGTCCGACGCACCAAATGCCTGTACCCCAATAACATCAGGTCCTTCAACGATTCCTACGTCTTCGGTTGCCACATGCGTGCAAGCTGCTTGTATGACTGCCATCGCTTCGTCAATGTTTTCATCGTAGGAGATACCAATATCGACTAACGCTCGCATATTACCACGCGAATGATTGCTGACTGTCATAATGTCCCGGTTCGGAATATAGTTCAAGGTGCCATCAAAACTGCGGATCTTTGTTGTTCTTAATCCGACTGCTTCCACAATGCCATCGATACTCCCAACCGTTACGTAATCATTAACATCCAGTTGTTTTTCGAGCAATAAAAAGAACCCTGTAACCACGTCACTAACAAGTCCCTGCGCTCCGAAACCTATCGCCAGTCCAATAATCCCCGCGCCCGCAATGAGACTTGCAACAGACAAACCGAATATATTGAATACGGTAGTCACCAATATAAAAATTAAAATGTAAGAGAAAATATTTTCAGATAAGCTCTGAAGCGTTAACGCACGACCTTTTGTAACGTCCCCTTTTACTAACAGCTTATCGAAGAAACGATCTATTAGTTTTTTCCCAATCGCTCTTACTAAAACAAAAGCAACTAAAATCCCAATAATTTGAGCTGCAATTACTCCTGCGCCAAAAAGAAGCGCTTCCCAATCAAAATTCTTAACATCTAACAAAAAATCATCCCTTCTTTTTTGTGGTAAAGCACTATCTTTATACCACAATCGTATTCCATACTCATATTCCTTTATAACATAGATGGAGAGTTGATTTCATTTCTGGGTAATGTTTTTTGGTTTCTTTTCTTTTGCAAACTCTTCACTTACCGTATCTTCAGTAATATATTGTGAGAAATTTAGTTTGTCTCCTGAAATGAGAGTTTCAACCTTATACATAAGCCACCTCAAAAAAGACATCAGATAGAGTATCGATTTGGACTTCTTGAAGTGAAGGGTATCTTACACATTAGCGACTACTGACATATGTGTCGATTATCTTTGAACACTGAAATTGTTGATACACCCCTAATCAATCTATAATTAATCCACTGAACAAGCTTAAAACAGTTCTTTTGACCTTTTTTACATGCAAAAAAAATAAAAAAATCTTCTTTTGCTTTAAATCGGGATTATTCGATTTCAATATTCATAAGGAAATCATATATCGCAAAAAAATACCTATTTCAAATTAGGTATAAGACTCATATAATTAGTTACTAATACCGAATACAATAAGTATATGTATTCACTCTACCTATACTATAATTATTAAATTTCTTTGAAAACTGCAATTAGATAGATGTAAGTCTCTTTCAATAGTGACAAAAGAATTGCACCTATTTTAATGATTACAACTATCCATTCCCTTAGCTGTATTTACGTTATTTGAAAGTCTTTAGCAATGTTTTTAACATATGAAAGTAAATTTGAGATTGGTGGGTATGATTACGTATGCAAAATACAGAGTTACAACTATACAAATCAACCGAAATACTAGGAGACTTCATCATTATCCTTAGTAGTGATGGCATCATTGTCCATTCCAGTCAAAATTGGAAAAAGTATTGTCAGAAGCATCAAACGGAAAATGCTCTTTGGGAAGTTGGAGAAAACTACTTTAATAGCTTAGAAAAATCGAATAAATTTAACGAACTCCAATGTTTAAAAGATGTCTTAACTGGAGTCGAAGAAGAAAAATTTCAGTTATCCTTATTTTATACACAGGAAAAAATAGATTATTTATCTGTGCATTATCAACAGTTTTTATTCACTAATAATTCAAAGGGAATTATTTTGCATAAACAATTGGTAACGAATAAACCCGCACCCCCTTCTTTAGACACAGAAGTTATTCTTGAAAATATGACGGATGCCTTTTTTCTTCTAGACGATCAAATGAAGTTTTACTTTTTAAATTCAGAGTCAGAAAAGGTTTTTCAATGCAAAAAAGAAGACATGCTTGGCCGTACCCTTTGGAATTGCTTTCCTGCAGCTGTAGGAACTGAATTTTATTCAAAATGTAATCATGCTATGGAAAAACGAGTTACTGTTCAGTTTAAAGATTTCTATGCTCCGTTAAATAATTGGTTCAATGTCAAAGCATCCCCAGTTAAAGATGGTGGATTGGCTGTATATTTCCAAAAAAATAATAGTGACTATAACATAGAAGCCGAACGCCAAAAGATTCCCTATACCGATTATTTAACTAGTTGGCCGACTCGTACAAAGTTTGAGGAGGAACTAGAAAAAATTCTATATGAAAAGAAAGCTTTTTCTCTCTTTTATATCAACTTAGATAACTTCAAATACATCAATACACTTTATAACCATCGAACAGGTGACGAAATCATCAAAAGCATAGCGAAAAATTTGGAGAAACTACTTGATCAGAAAGATTTAGTTGGACGCCTCGACGGTGACGAACTAGTCTTTCTTCACTTGCATCGAGGAGACGAAAACATTATACACTTTGCAGAAAAGGTTAGAGAACTCTTTACCCATCCTATCGTTCTAGAAGATCTCCGCTCAATTACGGTGAACGCGAGTATTGGTGTCTATTCTTATTTACAAGGTAACTATAGTGTTGAAAATCTAATTTCTTTCTCAGAGACTGCTATGCGTGCTGCTAAAAAGCAAAACGGTTCTTCTTGCTGCTTTTTCCAGCCAAGTATGAGAGTTGATTTGAACCGACGACTAGTAATTGAAAAGAGCTTGTCAGGAAATGTAAAAGAACTTGGCTTCTACTTTGTCATTCAACCTCAAATTAATTGTGATACCGGTGAACTTGTCGGTGTTGAAGTACTGTCAAGATGGAATCACCCAACACTCGGACCTATTTCCCCGATTGAATTCATTACGATTGCAGAAGAAACAGGTACTATTTCAAATTTAACAAACTGTCTGCTGAAGGATGTCTTTTCTTTTATTAATTGCACAAAAAATCAGGGTGATATTTTCCCTAAAACTGCTATTAATGTGACAGCATCCTTACTTTCAAGTAAAACATTCTTTAAAGAGTTGTTTCTACTTATGGAGCAAAATCAGATATCCTCTGAACAAATTGAAATTGAAATTACCGAAAGTGTAGAATTGACCTATTCGGAAATCACTCTGGCTAACTTGATAACTTGTCAGTCAAAAGGTATATCAATTGCTTTAGACGATTTCGGTACTGGCTTTTCGATGCTATCGTATTTAATGGACTATCCAATCGATAAAATTAAACTAGATAAATCGTTTGTTAGCAAGATTGGTCAGGATGAAAAATCCGAAGCTGTTCTCAAATCTCTTATTCAATTTGTAAAAGGGGTTGGCTGTACATTACTAGCAGAAGGCGTAGAAACACAAGAAGAATCTCTATTCTTACAAGCGAATGGATGCCCTATTCACCAAGGCTACTTTCACGATAAGCCTTTGCTACCAAAAGATTTCTTAACAAAATATATAGGTGTTTTGAATCAGAAAAAAAGGGAATAATGTGTAGGGAATATCACACAAACTTATCGCTTATATAGAAAGATGCTGATTGTATTGGAAACGCAAGTTAATACTTTTCTGTCAATTGACCCAAAAATAAATGATTCTATCCTGAATTCTTTAAAGGATCAAATCTGTTTGATCGATTTGAATGGGACCATCTGCTTTACAAACAAAGAATGGAATCGATTTGCCGTAACAAACGGCGGTACTTTATCGAACTGTGGTATTGGCATAAATTATCTACAGCATTGCACAGAAGAACCTGCTGTATTTCAAGGGTTGCAGGCGATCTTAAAAGGAAACGCAGATTGCTTCAATTTTGAATATCCTTGTCATTCTTCTTCAACAAAAAGATGGTTTTCGATGCAAGCTACCCCTCTTCAAGCAAATGAAATTGCGATTGAAGGGATAGTCATTCGTCATGTAGACATTACAAAACAAAAACTTCTTGAACTCCAATTGAAAGAATATGCAGAGAAGGATTCACTGACTGCACTTTTTAATCGACGTTATTTCCAAGAGCAACTCACAAAAGAAGTAAATCTGGCTCTTCAAAACAAGACGCCGATATCTTTGTTGTACATTGATATGGACGATTTCAAAGGCATTAATGACACGCACGGTCATCCCGTCGGTGACAAAGTTTTAAAAAAGTTGGCGCTTCAGATTACAAATTCCGTAAGACTCTCTGATACTACAGCACGTATAGGTGGAGATGAGTTTGCGATACTGTTACCAAACACCAACAAAGTAGAATTAGAAATGATAGCGAACAGACTAAACCAAGAAATTCAGCAACTAAAAATCCAAGGACAGAATTGCCAAATCAACGTCACCGTATCAATAGGCGGTAAAAGTTTTACTAACGATTTCTCACTTAACTCCATGGTTGAATGGGTAGACGATGCGTTATATAGAGCAAAAGATAAAGGCAAAAACCAAGTAGTTATCGTTTAACTACTCATGCAAAAAGCCAAGCGCCTGATAATAGGCGCTTGGCTTTTTTATTCACGTGTCTAAAAAATCCTTTCCGACTAGTCTCTTTGAAGCAAAAATGAACGCTTCTACTAATCGAACTGTATTCTCTAAATCATCCAAATCAACAATTTCAATAGGTGTGTGCGTATAGCGCGAAGGAATAGATACTACGCCTGACGAAACTCCGGTCGACGTCATATGAATAGCTCCGGCATCCGTGCCAATACCCATAAAAATTTCATGTTGATGCGGAATGCTCTGTTCTACTGCGACTTTTTCTAAAAGTGATGTAACCAGCGGATGTGATATCAATGACTTGTCAGCGATTTTAATACAAGGACCACTCCCGAGCAGTCGCGTTCCTGTCATTAAAACATCGTACGTATCACTAGTCGGTGTCGTATCGATTGCTAACGCAAAATCCGGTTTGAGATTCGGTGATAATACAGAAGCCCCCCTTAACCCCACTTCTTCTTGGACCGTAAAGACACAGTAAATGTCTCCGTGCTTGTCTTTTTTGTTCGCTTGAATCTTGTTGATTAGTTCGATCAATACAGCACATCCTGCGCGGTCATCAAGTGCTTTGCCAACTACGCGATTGCGTTTTTTATCTCCAACTAACTTCAAGCCGCTGCCATAGCTAATTGGCTGGCCAACTTTAATGCCCATTTCAAGAACTTCTTCGGCCGTAGATGCACCGACGTCGATGTACAAATCACGATGAGAAGTAATCCGGTTCGGGTTGTCCCATTTCACATAATGGACAGATAAAGTGCCAATTACCCCTTCAATATACCCATTCGCACCTTTAATCGTTACAGACTGCGCTAACAGCACACGGTTATCGAATCCACCGAGTTGTTCAAAACGCAAGGTCCCATTCGCTTCAATTTTTTTGACGATAAAACCAATTTCATCTGCATGTGCTGCCAATAGAATAGATGGCAACTGAGCATCTGTTGCTTTTATTGTCGCAATTAAGTTACCTAGCGCATCGACTTGCAACCTATCTACTTTGTGCTGTATTTCCTCCTTGATAAAGCGCTGAACATCTTGTTCAAAACCACTTGGTCCTACTAATTCACATAGATTTTTCAGCAATTCGTACAAAGATCATCCACTCCCATTATTGATTTGATAAATAGACATCCGTCATTAAATCATTACTCATCGGATGTGGTTTATAATCTTCGACATAGTCGCTTTGTGCGAGCGGTGGAGTCGTATAAGCGAGCATTACCCACGGTGCGTCTTCTTGGAACACTGCTTGCGCTTCTTTATAAAGCTCAGTCCGCTTGTCTTGATCAATGGTTTCACGAGCTTCTGTAATTAATCCAGTAAATTCATCGCTCTTATAGAAGGCAATATTCTGTGCCGGCACTTGTGCATTGGTTTTACTTAAGTTGGGGTACAAGAAATTATCAGGATCTGCCATGACACCCGTCCAACCGTACATAGCCATACTATGCTTGCCATTTTTGGTATCTTCTAAATAAGTTGCCCATTCCATCGAGACGATTTCAGCTGTAATTCCAATCTCAGCCAAATCTGACTGGATTGCTTCAGCAATTTTCATTGGTTCCGGCAAATAAGGACGCGGATTGCTCATTGTGTACAATTCCGTTTTAAAACCATCTGCGAATCCTGCTTCAGCTAATAGCTTTTTCGCTTCTTCGACATTGTAATCGTATTTTTTCAACGTATCATCATGACTCCATAGTGAAGGAGGCAATGGACTCGTTGCAGTGTCCGCTAACCCATTATAGAATGCATCTACAATTTCTTCTTTATTGATTGCCATATTGATTGCTTTTCGGACTAATGGATCATCAAATGGTTCTTTTTCCATATTGAAGGCCATGTAGCCGATATTGAAGCTTGGACGCTTCTGCAGCTCTAGCCCTTCTGTTTCTTCTACAATATTCGTATCACCCGCGTTCATTCCATCTAAGACATCAATTTCTCCCGTTTGCAGAGCGTTCAATCGTGCTGCATTTTCAGGGATTACTTGATAGATAAGTTTATCCAAATAAGGTTTTCCATCCATCCAGTACTCCGGATTTTTCGCTAAGGTAATGGTACTGTTACGGCTCCACTCTTCAAACTGGAACGGTCCAGTGCCTACCGGATGCTCGTACAATTTGTCACCATACTGCTCAATAGCAGCTGGACTTGCAATCCCGAACATCGAAATAGCTAAATAACTAAGGAATGGCGCAGTTTTGCGTGTCAATTTGATTTCGAGTTCATGCTCCTTTGTTGCTTTGACAGACTCGATTAAGTGGTTTTCGTCTCCTTTAAATCCGCCGTAGAGGAATGGATAATAAGCGAAATCTCCTTGGTGGTAAGGATTTTCAGGGTCCATCCATCGTTCAAAGTTAAAGACTACAGCGTCTGCATTAAAGTCAGTTCCATCGTGGAATTTGACGCCTTCACGCAATTGGAATGTCCAAGTCAACCCATCTTCACTCGAACTATACTCAGTTGCTAATTTCGGCTGCAATTCTAAATTTTGATCGTATTCCAACAACGTTTCGAAAACATTGTGAGTGACTCGGATGGACTCACCATCTGTTACATTGATTGGATCCAATCCGACAGAGTCAGCTCCGCGACCATAAATCAATGTGCCACCTTGCTTATCTTCTTCTGTCATTTCTTTTCCATCATTTTCGGAACTTGTGGTTTCCGTCTGTCCAGAACAAGCCGTAAGCAGTAAAACCAACATCAGTAAAAGATAAATGGATCGATGCGTTTTTTTCTTCACTCTTTTTCCTCCTCGACTGTTTTTAGCGTCTTTCTTCTGCATAACGGAACTTAATCTAGTCAATTCACAGACAAAAAGAAGATATTTAAAGTATAATCATTTAAAAACGAATTATCAAATTAATATTTATTTATTCTGTTTATTAAGTTTTTAAGAGATACGTTCGTGAACCTCTTCTTTTAACGCGCTCATTTAATTTTTAGCATAAAAAAGCCATCCGCGCGTCTTGACTAGGATGGCTTTGCTCATTATAACTTTCTTGGATCTGTTTTTTCATTTGCACGATACGATTTGTTCATCACTTTAAACAATTGCTCGATTTTATTCAAAATATCCAATGACAACAAGCCATTTCCTTCTGCCGTTTTTGGATAGCCAAGCGGCATCGTGCGCCGAACTAGTTGAGCGTATAATTCAGCTTCTGTCAGTTCACGGGCAAATTCTTTTTCTGCAATATTTTTAATTAAGGCTAAAGCGCCAGAGACATGCGGTGTCGCCATTGAAGTGCCTGACAAACTGGCGTATTTTCCTCCTGGGAAGGTTGAATAGATATCGACACCTGGAGCTACCAAATCAATTTCATCATTCGTATTACTGAAATTCGCAATCTTGCGCTGAAAATTCACTGCTCCTACTTGAATTACTTCTCCGTATGCTCCTGGATAAGCAAATTCGTTCGTATCGTATGCGTCATCTCCTTCATTGCCTGCCGCACAGACAACGGGTATTCCTGCACCTACAGAACGCTTGATTACGTCATGAAGTTCAACTACATCTTCTGGACCACCGAGCGACATCGAAATGACTGTTACTGTCTCTCCGTTTGGCCCTCTCCAATCAATCGCAAATTGAATGCCGTCGATAATTCCTTGATATTCTCCGCCACCTTCACCCGCCAACACTTTGATTATCAGCAACTGAGCAGATGGTGCCACTCCCGCTATTCCCCCTTCTTTTCTATAGGAAGCTGCGACTGTTCCGGCTACATGTGTGCCATGACCATTATTATCATCAAAATTCGATGCATCTCCATTAAAATCTGGTGTAAAATTCTTTCCACCAATGATTCGGTCTTGCAAGTCAGGATGATCCTTTTGACAACCTGTATCTAAAATGGCAATGATTGTTCCCTGTCCTTTTTCTGCCGCTTCCCAAACTTCTGGAGCTTCAATCATGCGCACTCCTTCTGGAATTTGCGGGGGTCTTTCAGTTATTTCTTCTACGCGGTAAGGAATTAAATGTAACTTCGCCATTTATGTCACTCCCTTAACTTCCGATTTTTTTCTTACTGTCCTAATTCGTCGCAGTCTTTCTAAATCCTTTATTATTCACAAAAAATCGATACCCGTTAAGGCATCGATTTCCCTTTTTTTATAATTGTCTAAAGCCGCCGGTATTTGCACGGACATTGACCTCGGAGTATTTCTTGAGATCGCGTTCTTTTGATAGCATCGTTCCGACCCAACCGCCGATAAATCCAAGCGGCACAGAGAACAAAGCAGGATTGGTTAATGGGAAGATCGGATCACCGACAAAAATTGCTGCTCCCGCTTCAGGACTCATTACGCTCGGGCTGAGTGATACGAGCACCAAAGCCGAAATTAAGCCCGTTAAAATCGCTGATACCGCACCGGTTGTATTAAAGCGTTTCCAGAAAATCGTGTAAATGATAACCGGTAGATTAGCGCTAGCTGCAATACAAAATGCTAGCGATACTAGGAATGCAACGTTCAAACTTTGGGCGAAAATCGCTAGCAGGATAGAAAACGCTGATACGCCAAGAGACGCATAACGAGCAGCCAACATTTGCTGATGTTCGGTTGCTTGGCCTTTTTTGATAATTTGACCATAAATATCATGAGCAAACGCTGATGCACCTGTCAAAACTAGTCCTGCTACTACTGCAAGAATCGTTGCGAATGCCACTGCTGAAATGAACGACATCAATACGTCGCCACCTAGCGCTTGGGCAAGAAGCGGTGCTGCCATATTTCCGGCTGGGTTTGTCGCAGTAATCAAATCAGATCCGACAAAAGCAGCTGCCCCAAAACCAAGGAAGATGGTCATGACATAGAAAATCCCAACAATCCATGTAGCCCACATCACTGAGCTTCTTGCCGTTTTGGCGTCTTTAACAGTAAAGAAACGCATCAGAATGTGCGGCAGTCCTGCAGTTCCCAAGACCAAAGCTAGCATTAATGAAATGGTATCTAGTGGAATTTTGTATTTTACGCCAGGACTTAAATAAGCTTCTCCGTGCGGCGTTGCCGTCTTCATTTGCGTAAACATTTCTAAAATATTGAAGTTGAAATTCTTCAGTACGAGGAAAGACAAGATAACCGTACCAATCATCAACAGCACCGCCTTGATAATCTGCACCCAACTTGTGGCTGTCATCCCACCGAACAATACATAAATGGTCATCATAATGCCAACAAGCAGAACAGCCCATATGTAATCAATGCCAAACAGCAATTGAATCAATGCCCCTGCCCCAACCAATTGGGCAATCATGTAGAAAATAACGATGGTAATGGAACTTAACGCTGCTGCTCCGCGAACTTTTTTCGCATTAAAGCGTGCGTTAATCATGTCAGCAAGCGTATATTTCCCTAAATTACGGAGCGGTTCAGCCACGATGAAAAGAACGACCAAATACGCTACCAAATAACCGATAGAAAACAAGAACCCATCAAAACCAAACAAAGCGATGGCTCCCGCAATTCCTAGAAAAGAGGCTGCTGACAAATAGTCCCCAGCAATAGCTAGTCCATTTTGCCAACCAGTTAATCCGCCTCCTGCTGTGTAGAAATCACTAGCAGAATTCGTTCGTTTCGCTGCAAAATAAGTAATAACAAGCGTAATCCCAACAATAAAAACGAAAATGGCTATAACCGTAACATTCATTTAGGTTCCTCCTCGTCATAGTCAAATTCCTTCAACGTGGCTTTAGCCATTTCATCGAACTTCGCCGCACGTCTCATGTAAACAGTTACAAGAATCCACGTCATTGCAAACAATCCGAAAGCAAAAACCCATACCCATGTGATATCTCCAATAAAAGTTGCGTTCAACCAAGTTGTATACGAAATAACAATATTAAACAAAAGATAAAGTCCTAAAAACAGAATTGTTGTCGGAATTAAAAAGCGCTTTTTTCTGCTCATTAATTCCCTGAAACTTGATGAATTTTCTATCTTTTCGAAATCAGGCATGCTACCAGACTGTCTAGCATGCACGTACTCTTCGTCGTTTTTTTTACTATGGGTTTCATTTTCTGCAATTTCCTTCGTCAAATCTCTCACTCCTTTTTATTTTTTCTGAATACATAAATAATTAAAGCACCCCTCATTTTTATAGTCAATAATTATTTCTAAAAAATGTAAATATATCACTTATTCTTTTCAGCTTTTATGCTTCGTCCTTAACATACAAATTCATTTTGCAAACAGTTTGTTGCCCTCTATTAATGCGATTAGTACAACTGAACAAAGGATTTCTTTAGGTTTTCCAGAATACCTATAGAGGAGCTAAAAGTAAGGAGCCGATGAAATGAAAAAATGGATGATTTATGGGGCAAATGGCTACACAGGTGAGTTGATTGCTAGAGAAGCGGTAAGGAGAGGTATGTCTCCTGTACTTGGAGGACGTAGTGCCAAAAAAATTCAGGCCTTAGCAGAAGAACTATCATTAAATTTTCAAGCTTTTCCATTAGATGAACACGCAGCAGAGCAACTAGAAGAAATTGATTTGGTTCTTCACTGTGCCGGTCCGTTTCAACTAACGAGTGAACCGATGATTCAAGCTTGTCTATCTGCAAAAACACATTACTTAGACATTACAGGCGAGGTTTCTGTCTTTGAACATACTCATTTCTTACACACTCAAGCTGTCGAAAGAGCCATCATTTTATGTTCAGGTGTCGGCTTTGACGTCGTGCCAACAGACTGCATTGCCTTAAAATTAAAAGAAGAGTTACCGGATGCAGTTAACCTAGCACTCGGCTTTGATTCAGATTCTGGCGTTTCACCGGGAACATTTAAAACCATGATTCAAGGCTTGGGTTCTGGTAGCATGCATAGAAAAGAAGGTATCTTGGAAACCGTCCCGCTCGGCAAACAACAGCGGACCATCGATTTTGGTCGAGGTTCCTGCTCCGCTATGGGTATTCCTTGGGGCGATGTCTCGACTGCTTTCTACACAACAGGCATTCCGAACATCTCTACTTGGATTCCACTGCCCAAGTCACAAATCTATAGCGCCCGTCTAGTAGGTTCAACAGGACAGCTACTCGCGACAGACTGGGTGAAGCAAAAACTGCAAAAGCTAGTAGAGCAAAAAGTGACAGGTCCTGATCGCAAAAATCGCGCCAGTTCTCCTGCTTACATTTGGGGAGAAGCGATCAATCGTGAAGGCGTTAAAAAAGTTGCACGAATTCAAACGGCCAACGTCTATGATTTAACAATCTACAGTTCACTGGAAATTGTACGCCGCTTGCTAATCGAAAAAATTGAAGGCGGCTATTACACTCCAGCGGGTCTTTTCGGTTCAAGCCTTATCGAAGGATTGCCTGGTTCTGGATCTTTTGAACTCGATACGTTTTACCCTTCATAAGAAAAGGCACATTCGGTAATCGAATGTGCCTTTTCTTATGAATCAAAATCATTTTTTTATTAACTGCATGCG
Source organism: Planococcus faecalis (assembly GCF_002009235.1). Classification (NCBI taxonomy): domain Bacteria; kingdom Bacillati; phylum Bacillota; class Bacilli; order Caryophanales; family Caryophanaceae; genus Planococcus; species Planococcus faecalis. Next base: position 284,515 of record NZ_CP019401.1, on the reverse strand, counting down.
TTGGTTAAAAAGCGTCGGATACGACAAGAAACCAAGCATAACACTCGTTACAGCAGCGGTTGTCAGCAATAAGAACATGATGAGCAATTGGAATTGAACGGCTTGAATTGGATCTGCCCCTGCAATAATTTGTCCACTCATCATTCCTGGTAGCTGAACGAGTCCTACCGTTTTCTGGCTTTCAATTGTCGGAATCATGCTAGCCTTTATGGCTGTGATCAATTGTCTATGGATTGCCTGTTTCGGCGTTCCACCAAGAGACAAAATTAGCTCTGTTTGGTCTTGATTTGACTCGACTTCTGCTGTAAAACGATTCAGGAACAAAATCGACAACACCATGGAATTTCCGATAACCATTCCGCTAATGGGAATAATGTATTGGGCCGTAGCCGGAGTAATGGCAAAGCCGAGTAAAATACTTTGCGTCAATACTTCTACAGATAGTAAGGTGACGGCTACTTTTATCGTAATGCCTCGAATCGCCGATCCTTTTTTCTGGGCATTATGCGTAGCTGCTACAATCATTAAGCCAACCATTAAGAAAATATAGATGAGGCTTTCCGAATCAAAAACGAATTTCAAGACGTAACCGACTGCTAACAACTGCACAATCGAACGTAAAGTTGCGATAATTGTATCTTTTTCTAAGCCGAGGTTTAAGGTCTTGGACAATAAGAGAGGAATCGCTACAAAAATGAGGGTAATGGATAAAGTTAAGTAACTCATTCTGCCTCCCCCTTAACAAACTGCCGAACTCTGTCATTGACAGGATCATTGAGTAAATCACTTTCTCCTGTTTCCACGACTTCACCATCCATCATTACCCACGTATAATCCCCAATTTCAAGCGCTTGTTGAAGATTATGCGTAATCCAGATGATGGTCGTGCCGTATTTCCGGTTAATTTTGACGATCAGTTCTTCAATTTCCCGTAAGGACGTCCGATCTAAAGAAGAAGTGATTTCGTCAAGCAGTAAAACTGTCGGTTTGTTGACGAGTGTTCTCGCAATTGAAACCTTTTGGCGTTGACCACCGGACAAGTCTTTCACTTTCCTGTCCATCAACTCTTCTTCTAGTCCAACGTCATGCAATAATTCAATTGCTTCCTCTTTAGATAAAGAGTTGCCTTGTAATTCTAGCGGCAAGCTTAAATTCTCATAGACACTGCCGGTTATCATCGGTGCACTTTGAAGCGCTATTCCGACTAAGCGACGCAGTTTGACGGGCTCATAGCTTTCAATCGGCCGGTCTTTTATATAAACTTCTCCCGATTGAGTCGACAATAAGCCGTTACACAATTTTAAAAGCGTTGTCTTTCCTGCCCCCGATGGACCGACCAGCGTCGTAATTTTCCCTTCTGGAAAAGAGCCGGTAATCCCTTTTAACACAGGAGTTTTTGTAAATGAAAAATCAACGTGATTGAAATGAATTGCCGGCTTATAAGTTATCGTCATGAATCATCACTTCCTTTCAGACAGAAAAAACAGCACACCTTGTTCTGTGTGCTGCTTCGTTACTATTATGCTTCTAGCTTACGTTGTGCAAACTCATCGTCCATTTTTAGGAAGTATTCTCCACCTTCTTCGATGGCTTTTACTCTCGCAATGATGTCGCGGAACGATTTTTCTTCCTCCATTTGTTCTTCAACAAACCAATCAAGGAAAGACAGTGTCGCATGCTCTTCTAGTTCACCAGCTAATGTTACCAATGCGTAAATATTGCTCGTTACGCTTTTTTCTTGAGACAATGAGTTTTCAAGAACGTCCAACGCGCTGACAAAATGATTTTTGGGTTCAGTCAAAGCTTGTAGAACCGGTTTTTCATCCATCGTCACTAAATAATGATAAAATTTCATTGCATGGTAATGCTCTTCTTTTGATTGGATAAGATAGAAGTTTGCAAATCCATGAAAGCCTTTTTTCGAAAAATATGCGGCCATCGCAGTATAAGCATGTGCGGCCTGTAATTCGTTATTAAATTGATCGTTCAATGCGTTCGTCAGTTTTTCTGATAACATGTTTATTCCTCCTAGGCTCTTATTTATAATTATTATAATGTAGACAATATAACATAGCCTATCGAATTAATCAAATCAAATGAGAATATTTGTTTCTAATTGATAATAAATATCAATTATTAAGGAATTATACTTTATTTAAATGATAATAATTATCGTTAAGTACAAACCACTCACTTTTATCAACAGATTGTAGTACGATATATTGTATAAGAATTATATAAGGGGATGTTGGCATGCACGATATGAAATTAGATCCACAAGTCTTTGCCCTATTAAAAGAAAAAATCCAAATGATCCAGACTGAAGAAGGCGCCGTTTACTTGGTCGGCCCCATCCGTCTTCCTGTTGACTTATATAACGAAACGTTTATATTTAATTGGTATTGCTGGTTGAGCCTCGATGAAGTGACTGAGGATTACGAGAGCATTATTGAAAAACTGAACTCCGCAAACCTTGCTGAGTATCAGCAATCGAGCGTCCTCGTATACGGTGATTTTGAGAACAATGAAGATGCCTTGATTCGTATGCATTCTATTTGCCATACAGGCGATATTTTTGGCAGCAAGCGCTGCGACTGTGGTTTTCAATTAAAACAATCGATGAAACGAATTACTGACCATGGCACCGGTGCGTTATTTTATTTGGCGAATCATGAAGGTCGTGGCATTGGTTTGTTCAGCAAAGCGATGGCTTATGTACTTCAAGAAAATGGTTACGATACGGTCGAAGCTAATGAGAAATTAGGCTATGTAGACGATTCAAGAAATTACGGTGATGCTATTGCTGTATTGCAATCATTGCGTACCAAGCCCGTAACGTTAATGACGAATAACCCTAAAAAAGTTGCAGCTATTGAAAAAGCGGGACTTAAAATTGCATCAAGAACTTCCCTATGGGGAGACGAGTCTCAATACAACACGGATTATTTACAGACCAAAATTGAACGCTCAGGGCACCTTAAAGACGAGGAGGACATGATGCATGTCAAGCCATGAATTCTATATGGACTTTGCGCTCAGTAATGCACAAGCTTTAAAGGGCCAGACAGATCCAAATCCATTGGTCGGCTCTATCATTGTCAATAACAGCGGAATTGTCGGTATTGGAACTCACTTGAAAGCCGGCGAACCTCATGCCGAAATCCATGCACTTCGCATGGCGGGTGATAGGAGTCATGGCGCTACGATTTACGTAACGCTTGAACCTTGCTCCCATTTTGGGCGGACGGGACCGTGTGCACAAGCCATTATCGATGCCGGCATCAAAAGAGTTGTCGTGGCCACGTTGGATCCGAATCCACTGGTTTCCGGAAACGGTGTCCGGATGCTTCAAGACGCGGATATCGATGTAATCGTCGGCATACGCGAGGAAGAGTCACGAAAAATGAATGAAGTGTTCAATAAATTCATCGTCGGTAAAACCCCTTTCGTAACCTTGAAAGCCGCTTCTACACTTGATGGGAAAATTGCTACTCACTCTCTTGACAGCAAATGGATTACTTCTGAAGAAGCTCGATTGGATGTTCATCTATTACGGAGTCAGCATATGGCCATACTGGTGGGGGTGGGTACGGTAATTGAAGACGATCCTGAATTGACGGCTCGAATCCCAAATGGCCGCAATCCGCTTCGTATTGTTTTAGATTCCACATTACGTATTCCGCTTGATTCAAAGCTTTTGACAGATGGAATCGCAGATACTTGGATTTTTACAAGTCGAAATTGCGATAGTGATAAACGACAGGCATTAGAGAAGTTAGGTATTTCTATTTTTGCAACGAGTCACGATACGCAAGTGGATGTTTTAGATGTTGTTCGGACACTTGGTGAAAAAGGCATTTCATCGCTTTTTATCGAAGGTGGCGGTACCATCAATGCCGCATTTCTAGAAAATGACTTAATCGATAAAGTCGTGTTTTACTTTGCTCCTAAAATAGTCGGAGGCAAATTAGCACCGACTTTTATTGAAGGAACAGGTGTGGACTGGATGAAAGATGCCATCGATTTACGTGATGGTGAATTCAGCAAAATGGGCAAAGACTTTAAATTTACAGGCTATCCTGAAAAGCGAGGCAGCAGCATATGAAATTGGGTTTTGACATAGACGATACATTGATTAATTTGCGTGAATATGCCTTTCATTATTACCAACAGCAATTAGGTAAACGTGTGGACATTGATATTTTCCACACCTTGAATCGCGTCGAAATACATGAAGCGTTCGGATTGAGTGATGAAGAAGGCAAGGATTTGTGGAATCGCTCTTTGGATTTTTTGTATTTCACGGACTGTCCCCTCTACTTCGGGGCACTTGATCTATTGAAACAACTCGAATCAGGTGGTCACGACATCTACTATATAACATCACGTCCCCCAGAGTATGCTGACAATACGTTCAACTGGCTGATTGAAAAAGACTTCCCTATCGTAAGAGAAAACTTTTTCTGTGGCATGAAAGATTCGGAAAAAGTGAAGATCATTCAAAATTTGCAGCTGGATTATTATTTCGACGACAAGCCGGCTGTCTTGGATACTTTAACAAATACTCCTGTAAAAGTTATCGTCAAAGATCAATCTTATAATCGGCACCTCGATTTGCCACGTGTTGAAAATTGGGATGAGTTGGGCGATTTGATCAATAGTGAAATAAAGTAAGTTTCCAATCAAAAAAACCATTGAAGAATCGATTATTTTCCTTCTATGGTTTTTTGATGTATTCTATTACTTTCAAAATCGGAACTTCACTTTAATCAACTTTATCTTCTTCGCTCAATTGGCATTGCCCAAAAGCATCATCTAAGGTATCAAACCTCCCCAAGCGATGAACTTTTCCATTGCTGCTTTCCATGAAAGTATAAATCGTTACATGGCCACTTTGGTTTTGCCAAGTAACCTTCTGCACGCAAATCACTTCATCCCCTGTTGTATACTGTGTTGCGTCTCCATATGAACGTCCAACCCCTCAATTCATTTCCTTAGAACATCATGACCTTCTGCCGTAGCTCTTGGACCTACCAATTCAACGCGGAGATCTGATATTTCTAGTACTGCTTTAACATCTTTGTCGTTTACTTTGGTTGTCCATCTATCTGCAATTTTAAGATTGTCCTCCATAACCATCTCTCCTCTGTTATAGCCTAGCTTTTCTGCAACTCGATAGAATCGAAAAAGAAGACAGGAAAACCTATCTTCTTTAGTAATGTTTATTTTTCAGTTTTTTAAACGTTTCCACAAAGTGATCTGGATCTGTATAGACTTTGTACGTTAATACTCCCCTATGAGTATGCAGATACAACAAACTTGCTTCAGATGAAAAGGACTTATAAGATACATCCCATACGTTTGCTACTTGGAATTTCGTCGCAGAAGTTACCACGATATCTTCGTATAGGTGAATATTACATTCTGTATCGGTGATTTTTATTTCTCCAGATTCAATAGAACGCTCTGTATCAATGTAAGTGATGGACGACAATAAATTTACTTGGTCCAAGCTGGCATTCCTCCTATTCCTTAAGAATCTTTTCCTAGAAGTTTATCGTATAGGCAGGGTTTTAAGCAAAGCATACGTTTATACACAGCTCAAATCGTTAATGATGAATACACGAATTCGGTAGCCTATAAAAAAGATGCTCCTAGTTTCAGGAGCATCTTTTTTATGCTTGTTTAACTAATAATCCTTTTAAAACGTCAATAAAGAATTGATTTTCTTCTGTCGTCCCAACAGAAACACGGATGTAATCAGGTAAGCCCCAAATTTTCCCGTGACGAACAATGACACCTTTTGCCATTAGTTGTTTGTACAGTTCTTCGCCATCTTCACCCAGTTGCACTAATACGAAGTTGGCCATGCTTTCAACGTACGTTAACCCTAGGTCTTTAAAGGCTTTGTATAGTTGTTTACGTCCTGCTTTATTGGTTTCTTGGGAAGTCTGTACATGTTCAGTATCTTCAATTGCTGCAGTTGCTGCAATTTGTGCTAATGTATTGACGTTAAACGGTTCTTTTACTTTTAAAATCGATTGAATGATTGATTCAGGAGCGATTCCAAAGCCAACTCGTACTCCAGCAATACCATAAATTTTTGAGAAGGTCTCCAATGTTACGACTGACTGTCCCGCGTTGATGTATTCCACACCATTTGTGTAGTCCGCGGCATCAGCGAAATGATCGTAAGCCGCATCAATAACGACCAATACGTTATCAATCGCTTCTACTAATTTATCCAAATCTGATTTTGGTATATACGTACCTGTTGGATTGTTCGGCGTACAGATGTAAATAATTTTGGTTTTTTCTGTTACTGCTGCTAGTAACGCATCTACATCATATTCAAATCCTTCTTTGAATTTGACCGGTACAACTGTGGCACCCATAATATGTGCACCAAAATCATATTCACTGAATGACGGAGACGGAACAATGACTTCATCTCCAGCTTCGAGAAAAGCTTCAGAAATCAACGTAATCAATTCGTCAGCACCATTTGTTGTAATTACTTGTTGAGGAGTTACTTGAAATTTGTTAGCAATGGCTTTTTTCAATGCGCTCGCATCTGCATCAGGGTAACGGTTTAGTTCTGCCAATCCATTTTGAATCGCTGCTACCGCTTTAGGCGAAGGCCCTAATGGATTTTCGTTAGACGCCAATTTAATGACACGATCAAGTCCTAATTCTTTTTGCACTTCCCAGATTGGCTTTCCTGGTGAGTATGGTTGAATTTTGTCCAATGTTTTACGTGCTTTAATCGTATGTGAGCTTGTCATAGAGATTCCCCCAAAAGTATAAGTTATGTATCATTATCTACAGATTCCTACAATCATAACACGCTTAACGGACATTTCAAATCGAATCCACTAGCTAAATCGCCCTAGACATGCGGCTTACTCTAGCTTTCTAATTCTATTACTTGTCTATCTCTTATTATTATACCGAATTGCGGCTTTATTTGCACAAGCACGTACAACTATTTGTGCCACCCAATAAAATATGTTTTACTGTTAAGCAGACAGACTGAAAGAGGAGTTTTTAAATGATGAAGAAAATGAAATTTGCGTTCGCCCCAATTCTTTTATTGCTAACATTAGGCGCGTGCTCTGATCAGGAAGAAACTAAATCCGAAGAAAATACTGCGCCTGAAACGACTGAAGAAACAGCAGGTGAAAACACTCCTACCGAATCAGCTTTGGAATTACCGGAGCAAAAAGATGTAGTTGTTGTCGTGAATGAGGAAGAAATTTTGGGCAAAGTTTATAATAGTGTGGCTCGTCAACTGGAATCGTCATTAACTGCACAAGGTCAAGATGTGTCCGAAGATGAAAATGCTGCCCTTGTAAAAGAACAGGCATTGTCCGTATTGATTGGTAACAAAGTAATCTTGCAAGACGCAGCAAAAAAAGGCTATCAAGCAGATGAAAAAATAGTTGAAGAGCGCTTAGAAGAACTAAAGAGTCAGTTTGAATCGACAGAGGTAATGGACAAAGCCTTAAAAGAAACTGGCTTTACGCTAGCTGACATGGAAGTTCAGCTTCGTGAACAGTCGATTTACGAGCAGTATGTTGCAGAAGAGGTAACAGCAGGAGAAGTGACAGACGAAGAAGTGAAAACAGCTTATGATGGCTTTGCAGAAACTTCTGAAGAAGAAGCACCCGCTTTTGAAGAAATGGAGCCGACAATCCGCACATCTCTAGAAGAGCAAAAAACACAAGAGGCTGTAGTTGTTCAAATTGAAGAACTAAAGAAAACAGCTGAAATAGAAGTTAACATCTAATCAAAAACATCCTGCTCAAATTGAGCAGGATGTTTTTGACTATGCTAGTTTTTCTGAACAGTAAGCAAGAATTTCTTCTTCTTCCTCATCTTCAAGTCCAAACTCAAGTGCACCTCTTGTTTGCTTATCGATAAAGTTGTAATGTGCGATACGAGCTCCTGCCTCTTCTGCAGCAATAATAACACGCAGTTCTAAGCCGCCCTCTGTATATAACTCATCTTCTTCATCAACTTCAACATTCAACAAGAATTCGTAACGGTCACCCACCATAATTCCTGTAGGATCGTTAATTTTGTGAAACACATAATCTGTAATTTGCATTGTAACACCTCCGTTATTCTATTCTAGCTTGTCTACAGCTTTTTGGACAGTTGAACGAAGAAATAAAACGTTTATCGTGGAATCAAAAGGGAATATAAGTAGAGTGAAGACAATTAAAGGAGTGGATATCGAATGAACGTACTAGTTATTGGAGCAAACGGTCAAGTCGGCCGCAACATTGTCAAAGAATTATCCGAAGCAAATCATCAAGCAACCGCTATGGTCCGTAAAGAAGATCAAATTGATAAAATGAAAGAACTCGGTGCTGCTAATGTCGTATTGGGCGATTTAGAAAAAGATTTCAGTGCTGCTTTTGAAGGCGTAGATGCTGTAATTTTCGCAGCCGGATCTGGTCCAAAAACAGGGGCTGATAAAACCTTAACCATTGATTTATGGGGTTCTGTGAAAGCAGCTCAATACGCACAGGACAAAGGCGTTAAACGCTTTGTGCAACTTGGCTCAGTTGGCTCAGACAATCCGGATGCGGGTGGCGAGGCGATGAAGCCTTATCTAGTAGCAAAACGCACAGCAGATGATCTGTTGAAAGCTACTAATTTGGATTATACAATCGTTCGTCCCGGAGCTCTTTCAGACGAAGACAAATCAGGTAAAATCGAGATTTCTTCAAATGGGTTTTCTTCTCTTGAAGGAAGATCAATTCCAAGAGCAGACGTCGCTAAAGTCTTAGTAGATGTACTCGATCGCAACAATACGTATCACAAAACATTTGAAGTACTGCAAGGCGAGCAGCCTGTTGGCGACCAATTAGAGACTTTATAAGACATTTTCGAATGATAGGCGAAAAAGAGCGGATGGATTTCCGCTCTTTTTTGTGTTAAACTAGGCAATACGATAACTAGAGGACGTGATAAGCATGATTAATATTCAACCACCAAAAGCGGATGTGACGATTACACAGCGCAAACAAGAAATTACAGGTGACGAAGCTGTCATCAAACCATTATTCGGCTTTATCGATTTGCACGATGTTCCACGCGATAAAGGCGGCATCATTCAATTTTTTAACCACAGTGGAGAACTATTGTTTGTCGGAAAAGCCCGCAAACTACGCCAACGTGTAAAAAAACATTTCGAAGATTCAGTATCACCATTGAAGAATCATCGTGAAGAAGTCTACCGCATTACCGTTTCCATTATAGAAGATCCAATGGAGCGCGACATCTACGAAACGTATTTGATTAACACAGAAAAAGCCAAATACAATGTAGACAAAGTATTTTACAAAGAACAAGAATAAAAAAACGGAGGCCTTTTGGGCTTCCGTTTTTTTATTGTTTTGATGAATCCAAGAGCCATTTTTCCAAATAATAATGGCTATGGCCTACTGGATGATTGTTAACTACACCAATTTCCGAAAATCCTTGTTTCTTATAAAATTCAGGCGCTTGAAAACTTAAGGTGTCGACAATCATCAATCGATATTCTTTACTGCGCGCATAAATTTCTGCCCGTGCCATCAATTTTTCTCCAATGCCGGTACCTCTGATTGCTGGGTCTACCCACAGGAAATCGATGTGAAGACTTCGCCAAAAACCGGTGGTTGTTAAACCGCCTATAATCACCTCTTCTTCATTACGCACGATAAAACTCATTTGCTCAAATGGGGAGTTCGCTTCTCCCGGCAAATTGGCGACATTGTGTTCAATAATTTTCTTCCGGATAAAATCTCGGTCTTTCGCCACTTCCTGTTGAATAATTTTCATCGTAACAGTCTCCTCCTGTATCGAAAAACTTTCTTTTTACATTTTCTCATTTCCGCCTCTTTTTGTGTACCATCTCCTAATTAGCATGTTTTAATTTACTACCCAAAAGGAATAGTAAATTAATAACTATGTTCTTTGGAGGAACCTATATGTCATCAACTATAAAAGAAAGTCTATCTGCACGTTGCCAGAGCGAATACGATTCGCTTCGGCGTGTTTTGTTATGCCCGCCACGCTTTATGGAGATAAAAGATGTCATCAATGATGTTCAGAAAAGGTATAAGGACGAAAATATCGATATAGACAAAGCACTCAATCAACACAATGAATTTGTTCAAGCGTTACTTGATCGTGGTGTTCAAACCGATTTGATTGAGCCTGCTGAAAATTATCCGGAACAAGTATTTACACGAGATATTGGATTTACCATTGGAGACTCGGTGTTTATTAGCGAAATGGCCTCTGAAATTCGCCAAGGCGAAGAACAAGAACTTCGAAAGTGGATGCAAACACGTGACGTCAACTTCAAAAATTTGACAGGCCATCGCATCGAAGGCGGTGATGTCATCATCGACCGCGACACTGTCTTTGTCGGTATCAGCAGCCGTACTTCCAAAAAAGCTATCGATGATTTACAGCGTGAGCTACCGGATTTTGAAGTCCTGCCTATTTCGTTTAATGAAAAATACCTGCACCTTGACTGTGTCTTTAATATCTTGTCACCAACAGAAGCACTCATTTTTCCTGAAGCGCTCGATAGGGCTACTGTCGAAATGCTCGCTGAGCGCTATACATTAATTCGTGTCAATGAGAAAGAGCAGTTTGCTTTAGGCACTAACGTACTGTCTATTGGCAATCGCCAAGTTTTCAGCCAGCCGCAGAACACACAAGTGAATAAGCAATTAACTTCCCGCGGCTTCCATGTAATTGAAGTCGATTATTCCGAAATTATCAAATCCGGTGGTGCTTTTCGTTGCTGCACTATGCCTTTGATACGCGTGTAAAAAAAAACAACTGCCCCATAAGTCTCTAAAAAGACGATGAAAAAGAAATTCTTTTTCATCGTCTTTTTAGGACAAGCGCCCTGAAAGCAGTTGGCGAATGCCTGCTACTTTCAAGAGATTGTAGGTCCATGCCACAATCCGGAACGCCTTTTGCACTTTATCGAAGCCCCAGAGGAGAAATCACCGGAACGACCGATTGCCTTTGATAGGACCGAACACACTTTCTGCGTCAATTTTGCGTTATCTATTTAAAGAGGATGTCCACCATCACTTTTCCGTGCTATCCTTTTTGGGAAGTTAGCCTCGGATTTCACATAAAAATCGTTCTTTCTGTAAGGAGTGTATGGGAACTTTTGTTTTACAGAAATGGACGGTTTTTTATCTCCTGATTTAAGGTTAGAATGGCTGAGGCTGTGCCCGCGAAGCGTGCGTCGAAATGGACATCAGCCCTTTCTGACAATTGCCAAAAGAGGCTATCCCTGAAAGTAATGTTTTCATGACTTTTGGGACAGCCTCTTTTCATGTGTTCTATAAACGACTCGCTACTTCCTCATGGACCTGCATAACAAATTCTTTCATCAATGCTACCCCGTCCGGCGTACCAATCGACTCTGGATGGAACTGGATTCCATAAACCGGATAGTCCCGATGTTTAACAGCCATAATCGTGTCGTCATCGAGTGCCCGCGCTTGTACCTCTAAACAATCAGCCAAAGTTTCGGGCTCTAATACAAGTGAATGATAACGCATGACCGGTAATGGCAGTGGCATATTCTTAAACAACCCTTGCCGAACATGTGATACTTGAGACACTTTACCATGTCGAATAAATGGTGCTTCGACAACATTGCCGCCAAATGCTGCTCCAATTAGTTGCTGCCCCAAGCAAATCCCTAAAATTGGAATCGATTGGTGCACCTCTCGAATTAGTTTAATCGATTCAGGTAATTCCAGTGGGTGACCAGGTCCCGGTGAAAGAATAATTGCTTTCGGGTTTTTGGCTTTAATTTCCTCTAGTGTTAACACATCGGAACGGACCACTTCTACTTCCACTCCCATAGCAGCAACGGCCTGATAAATATTATAAGTAAAAGAATCATAATGATCGATTAATAGAATCATCCGAACACCTCCGTGAGTGAACGCGCTTTATGAAGCGTTTCCTCATACTCTGCTTGTGGGTCTGAATCAAAGACAATGCCTGCCCCTGCTTGGACATGAACCATTCCATCTTTAACGACAAAAGTACGAATTGCCAGTGCGACATCTAGATTGCCATTAAATCCTAAGTAGCCAATAGCTCCCCCGTAGACTCCTCTACGCTCTTCTTCAAATTCTTGTATCAATTGCATAGCACGTACTTTCGGAGCGCCTGACACCGTCCCCGCAGGCAAGCAGGATACTAAAGCATCTAACGGATGCATTTTTTTATCCAGCTGTCCTGTTACTTCCGACACCAGATGCATCACGTGTTGGTATTTTTCAATAACCATATATTTTGGCACTTCTACAGTTCCAATTTGTGCGACACGCCCTACATCGTTGCGGCTGAGGTCTACTAGCATTTTATGCTCTGCTTGCTCTTTTTCGTCACTAGCTAGTTCTTCTGCCAATCGATTGTCCTCAAGGTCAGTGTCACCGCGTTTTCGTGTGCCAGCAATCGGATTGGTTATCATGTGGCTGCCACGGATTGTTAACAAACTTTCAGGTGACGCACCGACAATTGCATAGCCATCAAAATCGATAAAGAATTGATAAGGAGATGGATTTTGTTTGCGTAATTTCCGGTATAACGCAAAGGCATCTCCTTTGTAACTTGCCGTTAAGCGCTGCGACAAAACCAATTGAAAAACATCACCTTTACGAATATGATCTTTTGCTTGTTCTACCTGTTTACGGAAAAAAGCATCACTCGTTTTGGAGTCGAATTGTAGTGATTCCTGATTTACTGCCATAGCCGCTTGTTCAGGAATAGCTAATTGTTGTTCAATTTCATCAAGCTTGTCTTCAAACGTTAAAATGGTCACATCATTTTTTACATGATCGAACACCACAATGGTTTCATAGATTTGTAAATGAATATCCGGCATCTGCAAGCTATCTTTTTTGGGTGCTTTGATTGGTTCATACACTTGAATCGCATCATAACCGATATATCCAAGGGCCCCTCCTGTAAAAGGCAATCCCTCTACTTCTGCTTCGTAACGAGGCATTCGTGCTTTGATCAATTCTAATGGTTTTCCCTCGTAGATTTTCTCAGCGCCTGTTCGAAAATCAATTTCACGCAATTGTTGACCGTGACCAATATAACCAACAGACGGATTTGCTCCGATAAACGAATAACGACCCGTAACACTTGTTTTTAATGAACTTTCTAACAGGCATTTACGTTCCCCAACTAGTCGGTTAAACACAGCAATAGGTGTTAAAGAGTCCCCATCAATTTTTCTCATTTTCATTTCTTTACTCATCTCAACTCAGCTCCATTTCTTAAAAACGCAGACCTTGCTGCACGTTTTACTCTCTTTTAAAACAAAAAAGCCCTCTGCAAGAACAGAACTGTTCCTTGCAGAGGACGGAATCACCGCGGTACCACCTCATGTTAAAGCTGACAAAGCTTTCACTTGATCCCTGATAACGTAGGGAAACGGATTCTTCTACTGCTTGTTCAAAGAATCACTCATAAGTCCATTCACTCAGACACCCCGTCAGTTTCCACCTGCCACTGACTCTCTTTGAGAGGTTGATCTGTGCTACTCTTCTTACTCATCGATTTAGCTCTACTATGCTCTGCTCAACTAGATTTCGGCGGTGTCGCTCCCGACACCTTCAACCGTAATCCGCACAAAAAAGGTTGTGCTTATCGTATTAAATCCACAGTGATTTGTCAACTATAAGCTGGAATCATTTAGACAATTCTGGATTTAATCATTGGAATCACAACAAGACAAGAGAGTGGAAATACAGTTTGTTCAGGGTTATCATTTGGGAAGTAATCTTCGGATTGCACATCAAAATCGTCCTTTCTCCAATGGTGGTGTGGTAACTCCCATTTACAGAAATGGACGATTTTTTGTATCCTTTTTTCGTTTTAGAACGGCTGAGGCCGTGGAAAGCGTCCGTCGGAATAGACATCAGCCATTTCTCATCCATACAAAAAAAGGCTGCTCCGAAAAGTCATTTTTCATGACTTTTGGAACAGCCCCGTCTTTTTCGTTACCAGAAATTCGGCTTGTCGACCATGAACCATAGCATCAATGACAACAAGAAAATGTAAATCCATAATGAGCGATGTAACTTCTTAACTAACTGCAAGTGGTTGAATTTTTCATTGCCAAATTTGCGTAGAGTCGGCGTGAACGCGCGTGCCAAGAAAAAAACAGAACCGACCATAACAGCCAGTGTACCTAAAATCCAGGAAGTTCCCCAGCCCCACGGTCCTTGCCAAATTAGCAGAACGCCTGTTGTAACCAATACATGACCTGCATGCTTAACGAGGCGTGTCGCCGATTTAAAAGTTACGATATGCGACTGAAGAACATCTCCAGAGGCTGTCTCCATTCGCTTAACTAGAGGAAGAAGGACAAAGAATGGTCCAATAGATAGCACCGCACTTAAAATATGAGCGAATAATATGAGCGAGTACATGTTGCAGTTACTCTTCCATCAAATGAAATTCGTGAACCCAAACAGTCATTTGAGGTAACCACGGCATACCTGCGTGAGTAGACAGTATTGATTGTTTGTATTCCTCAACACTAGCATATCCTTCTCGTGCCACTAGTTCATCTGTTAACTCACCAAGTGTTTGTTGGTAGACGTGATCTACTAAGAATTTCTTATCGTTTAGCACCATGATTTCTCCTACATCTGCATAACGACCATTCCGGCGTGTCGCCGATTTCTGACCAAGCAGAACCTTTTCGACATCCTGCTTGTTCGTTACGAGTCTTTCGATGCTACAAGTTTTCGGCGGCAATTGCTGCACGTTTTTTTCAGACATTTAAATTCCACCTCTCATTGTTCTTTCTCAGTATAACCCTTTTCTGCCCTGTTATTCACCTCAAAAAAAATCGCCCCGTAAAAACCAGGGCGATTCTCAAAACTATTTTGCAAATACATGCTTACCAATTTTCGTAATCGTCGTGCGTGAGAAAATCCATGTATCCGTAACACCGCTCGGATTATAGTAATAAGTTGAACCAAGTGATGGGTCAGATCCCTTCACTGCAGCCTTTACAGCCTGGTAAGACGATGCACTCGGTTTCAAATTATACTGCCCATCATTTATGGCAGTAAACGCATTACGTTGGAAAATAACCTGATCCATACTGTTCGGAAACGCAGAAGAGTCGATACGATTTAGGATAACAGCTGCTACCGCAACTTGTCCGGTATAACTTTCTCCTCGTGCTTCTCCATTTACAACACGTGCCATCATCTCAACTTCTGTTATTTTTTTACGTGTTAATGGTCCCGTAAAGCCCGTAGCTGAGACATTAAAGTCACGCTGAAACTGCATAACTGCATTTTTAGTTACAGAACCATAATAACCTGTAGCTGTCGTATGGAAATAACCTAATTTCCCTAATGTAGATTGTAGTTCTTTTACATCTTGTCCAGAAACACCTTCGTGTAAATCTGGCGAATGTGCTTCCACAGACGTTTGAGAAAAACCTAAAAATAAAACCATAGACAAAGCAAACAATAGTGCTTTAAAATTTTTCATACTTTCTCTCCCTTCAATTCCAAGAATCAACAAACGACTCTTTTTAATAGTATATAATTGTAATTATATGAATTCAATCCGACGTAACTACTTTAAATTTATTGATAACTAGTCAAAATGAATAAGATACTGATTTTTTTATAAAAAAAGGTGCTTTCTCCTGCTAAATATTAGTTCTTTTCTCTTACGAAATCGAAAGACGAATGTTTAAAGCAAAACAGGTATCTGAAAATTTCTCAGATACCTGTTTTGCTTATAATTTTTTATAATGAAGCTGTACAAAGTCTCCATACGATTTTACCGATTTGAGCTTCAGAGAGGATTCCATATTGACCTCTTTGAATAACGGAATACCTTTGCCAAGTAATACCGGGGCGATGGAAATGATCCATTCATCAATTAGGTTTTCTTCGACAAAACTATGAAGCAATCCGCTACCGCCAACTACCCAAATATTTTCTCCTGGCTTTTCTTTAAGCGCTTTTACAAAGTCTGAAACCGTTTGATCTGTAAACGTGACAAATGCATGTTCCTCGGCAACTGTTGATGTAAAAACATAACTCATTTTATCTTGATAAGGAAATTGACCATTTTCCGCTGCCATTACCCAATCATACGTTCTGCGTCCTAGCACTACCGTATCAATGGTAGCTATGAATTCAGCGTAACCCATATCTCCTTCTTGTCCTTCCGCTGCTTTGAACAGCCAGTCCAGTGAGTCTTCTGTTGTTGCAATATATCCATCTACACTCGTAGCAATGTAACAAACCACTTTTCTGTTGTTTTCCATATCATTTCTCTCCTCCAATAGTTGCTGCCCCTCAAAAATTCCGATATTAAAAGCTGCTTCGAGACTGGTCTCGTAGTTTTTTTAGGTTGTGGATTTTCTTTACATACGTTGAATTAAAGAATCCAACAAATATGCCGCTTCGGCGCTATGGACAAGTCTTTGCTGGGAAGTGTCTCTGAAGAGATGGAGCAAAATAGCGAAGACGCCTTGGGGAACAAGCGAAGTGCTGAAATCCACTCGGGCGTTTAGCCCGAGTTAGTTCAGCGCGAGCCCCCGGCAAGAGAGCTGTTTTGCGGAATATCGACTACTATAGGTTTATTAGTTCAACATATATATTTCTTTTTTACTTCTCATTAGACACTCTATCTTAAACTTCAGATTGAGTAGCTAGGTTTCGACGATAAGGCATTTGTTTGGTAAAGTAAACAGAAGAGACTGACTGGAGGCGTTCAGATGAAGAAGATTGTTATTGTTTCAGATACACATATTCCATTTCGCGCTAAAAAACTACCTCAGCAACTGGTGGATGCATGCCAAGAAGCTGACTTTATCATTCACGCAGGTGATTGGCAAACGATGGATGTCTATCATGAATTAGCAGCTTATGCTGAAATTGATGGCGTCACTGGCAATGTCGATCCGTGGGACATTCTTGAAAAGTTTGGCCGTAAAAAGATTTTTACCTTCGGAGACTTGAAAGTCGGAGTCGTTCACGGTGACAGTGACGGTAAACCGACCGAACAGCAAGCTTATGACACGTTTAGCGATGACGATGTGGACATTATCGTTTTCGGACATTCCCATACACCCGTCATACGAGAAGTTGGTGGTGTGACATTATTTAATCCTGGCTCACCAACCGATAAGCGCAGACAGCAACAATATTCTTTTGGTTTATTAGAAATAGACGATTCGTGGGAACTCAAACACGTTTTCTTTGATAAAGAAAATTAGTCTGCGAGCAACTCATTTAACTAAGTACGGCAGTCAACTAGAACAAAGAAAAATCAGACCTCCTCAATGAGAGTCTGATTTTTCTTTGCACTCTTTTATCAATACGAACCCAAGCTGTTTTAAAGCTGTCTCTAAATTAGCTTCAATCATGACCCCTTTTAGTGCAGCCGCAAAATGTGGCACTTTTAACGCCATAAACGGCTGAATTCCCGTAATAACCGGTGTGACACCAATTACTTTCAGGATATTAACCAATTTTAGTAAGTATTCCCCAACAGTAGAGTTGATTTGTAAGACACCTGAAACATCGATAATCAAATAATCCATAGATTCTTGGCTACATTTTCCAAGTACGTGCTTGATGATAACTTCTGCACGCGAAGCTGTAATTTCACCAATGACAGGAACGATTGCTACACCTTTAGTTACTGGCACGATAGGCGCAGTCAATGTTTGAATTTGCTGATTGGCTTTCTCAAGTTCTAATACATAGGTCAATAAAGTCGACATCATTTCAAAAGTAGAAAGGTCTTCCTCAGAAAGTTTATGGGATTGATCATCTAGTCCACAAATCGTACCATAAACCGTGCGATCGCTATAGTAGACTGGAACGCCGACGAATGTCCCTTGACCATAGTTTTTTGTAATAGCCATAGAACGAGTTAACTCACTTGCTGAAACATCTTCTATAATTAACGGAGTAGGTCCGTGGTTTATGCTCAAACTGCAGTAAGACTGAGGGAGTGGCATCGAACTCCCTTCTTCTACAAGGCTCTTACTGTTATTATGCGCTTTCATAATCTTATTTGTCTCGCCATCATTTTTAGCAATAAATAAGGAATTGATGCCAATTTGCTTGCTTAGCAACTGCAAAATATAGGCAGCTGCATCATCAAAGTTACCAAAACCTTTTGCTTCATGCGTAGTTTCCATTGCTGTTCCCCCTATCCGCTTTGCTCAATCTGTACGTAATTTTACCGAACTTGCCAGTAATAGCTTTCCGGTATGATGGTTATTTATTCTCTTCTAAAAAGGTTCGTTTTTATTGTTGAAAGGGTATATCCCTAACAATAGCATGCGGAGGTGTAAATATGGAAAACGAATTAGATATTCTTGTATTGGAACAATCCCATACATTCATTTATTTCAGGTGGACAGCGACCGAGGACGTTTGCCGCGTAAAGCGAGATGGGCAAATGGTTTATACCGGCACTCAAAATCGCTTTAAAGATGAAGGATTAAAAGAAGGTCACTTGTATACCTATACACTTGAACGCCTAGATGCGTCAGGACACTGGGTAGATAAAATCAAGCTACAAACAGCAACAGAAAAACGACAAACGAACAGCAACAATCGTTTAGCAGAGTTAGTTTTAACGACCATTGTTTCTAACAGTCGTATTTCTTTAGCTTGGGGAAAAATTGTTGGCATTACGGCTTATGATATCTATCGCAATGGAGCGTTTATTGAAACCGTTGAAAAAAATCAGTACACGGACCGACAAGTTTCGATGAACGAAGAAGCGACTTACTGGATTCGTGGCAACCGTCCAATCGTAAAGTCTCAAAAAAAGTTTAGCGACAAAAAAATTGCGTTAAATAAATTTTTTAATAGTTTACACCAAAAATCTCCGCAAAAAAAAGCAGCAACAGAAGACTTTTGGCTGACTAAAAAAATTGCTTCTCTCGATTCTTTATTGTCCGATAAAGAATCGACTCAACTAGTCCCAGCCTGGCAATTACGCTATACTACTTTTCTGCCAGATACCTTATTGAAAAACCCTAATCTCTTGTCCCCTTTTGCCTATTTTCAAGGGGATGGACGAAGCTTTGACGCTGAGTCACCACATTACAGGTCTCAAGTCAATCTTACTATTGACCTTAAAAAAAGTCCGACATTGGTATGGGACAAGCATATAGGACCCACCATTGGATACAATTGGCGAAAAAATTTTAGCAAAGCTGATATTGCTTCCTCTCAAAAAATTGAATTAGAGAAAGCAGCAGAAATCGAACAAAAAATGGCCATCACCTTAACGCATTGCGTAGGAAACCCACTCACAACGTCACCAAACATTGATTACGAACTATCAGCTGATTTTTATCAAAATGGCACGTATGACATTATTGGCGTACATGATCAATCGCCCAATCATGAAGTTTATTTGAAGTTTGAAGATAACCACGAATGGACGGCCATTCATCAAAAAGAAAGTGAAGGCCTCGCTTTTATGGCAGGACCTACTGCCAGTCACTATTGGCGAATATCCAATTTCTACTGAGATTTTCTATTCCTAAGAAAGCCCGAACCCGAGGATTACCGGATTCGGGCTTGTTCTATTATTTGTCCAGAAATCGTTTGCGTATGTGAGGAGGGGGCAGCATGCAGCTATCCAACTTGCCGAATACTTTATACCGATTTTTAGCGATAATGTCATACGCGCCGTCACGAACTACTCGTGGAAATGGTTTCAAGTAATGCGCCAATTTCCAGAGACCTGTTAAGTGATGCGAAATCATTAAAGCCCCTTCAGATTTCACAAACGCCTGTCCATCCTTGATCAATACTAAACTATCGACATCTCCCGGTACTTTGAATTTCCTTGAAAGTTCTTGGCCAATCTCACTTTGCAACGAAGCAAACTGATAATAGCCAGCGGGATCATGATTGATGATAAATTGAACGCTTGAATCGCAAAAATTGCAGTCTCCATCAAATAATACGATGGCATGTTCCATGAAAAATTCCTCCTTCGACAAAATAGTTCTGTTATGTGAATAGCCTATTCTTTCTTTATTCAAACACGTTGCTAGCTGAAACTGTTCCTTGATGGAAAAATAATCTCCAGCCATTTTCTCGTTTTTTCCAGACAGAACTCCGGTTCGTCAGCTTTCCCGTCTTTAAGTTGGTTATTTGGTACGTGGTCAGCACAGCATCTGAACCTAATTTGTGCATTTCGAAAAAATGAATAGCCATTGGGTCGGGATTTGATGGAAAATCCCCTTCAAAATCCTGACGTTTAATAAGACCTCCAGAACTGCCAAATTCAAAAAACTCATCGTCCAGCACTTCACTTAACTTATCGGTTGAAACCCAACACTCCGGCTCCAAGTGGCTGCATTCAAGCCTATAAATTTCTTCTTTCAATCTATCCATACTTAACCCCCTAGCTGTTATTTCCCGGGAAATCGTGCTGTTTTTTAAATCCCCTCCTTGCCTAACGGCAGGAGGGGATGGTTTTATTTATCGTCTTTGAAAAAATCTTGTGAATCTTCGCTTGGTTGATCTTGCGGTGTATCCGACGAGCCAAAATCCTCTACATCTTCAAAACTATCTTGGTAGTCTCGAATGCCATCGTCTTCTTTTTTGACAGGCTGTGCTGTGGAAGCCTGTAGAACATCTTCTTCAGATGGGCGACTTTCCAAATCCGGATGTTGATCTGCGTGATCGATACAAGTCAACGCGGTTGGCAATGCTTCCAACCGTTCAAACGGAATTTCTTTGCCACACACTGAACACGTCCCGTAGCTACCGTCTTCAATTGCAGCTAGAGCTGCTTTAGCGTCTGCTAATTCTTCTTCTTTAAACTGAGTCATCGCCAGACCGCGTTCTTGATCGTATAAATCTGTGGCATTGTCAGCAGGATGATTATCGTAGTTTGAGAGCTCGGTCGTCTCAAACTCTTCTGTATGCTCTACGCGTTCTTCTAGTGATTCTACTTGTTCTACTAATTGCTTTTTCAATTTCTTTAGTTGTTCATCTGTCATCCAATTTCCTCCTCAAAAAACTCACTTATTGTTATATTGCCTTTATCGGGGAAATCAAACCTGAAATGATACTGACTCTTTTAGCAGGAGGACTTAAAAGTCATCAAATCGATCCAAAAGACTTAATAAATAATCATCTAATCGGTGTCGTACCAACTCGTCAGACAATCCTTTCATACCGAACGCTTTCCACCCTGGGTACACAGTAGGTGATCCATTTAAGGTGTCTATTAGTGAAACCAGATCCCAATACGGATCGTAAACAAATAGATTCCCAGCATGCCGCTGATACGCTGCCAGAAACTCATTAGCAACAGAAATTCCATACATCTGAGCTAGGTTGACACGGCAATGGCCAACATCGATTCCTGCGGGCCCTCGACATGCGTTGACCCAGTCTACGATAGCACTAATTTCGCCGTTTTCCCACAGCACATTAGCTGGATGGAAATCTCGATGAATGAAACACTCCCGCACTTTAGGACGGTTTCCAGAAACAATGTAAAAAGCTCGCATCCAATCGTTTTGAACTTTGGACCACGTCGGCTTTTCAAGTAAGAACGCATCGTTATAAGAAAAATATTCGTATGGAAAGTCTTCTGCCTTTATTTGATGCAACTCTGCCAAAGCCGCTGCCAGTCGATCTGTCCATTTGTTATCATGAGTTGGTTGAAGTACGACAGAGCCAGACTCTTTTGTCATGAATACTGCAGGCACGCCATTTTCTTGTCCGGTTTCGTCATAAGCGATTAAGTGAGGGACAAGAAGGCCGGACTGCTCAGCGTACTGAAGGCTATCTGCTTCATGTCTTGCTAAATCAGGCTCTTTTTCCAACCAATCGGCTTTATGAAAAAGTCGCAGAACGTAAGAAAGCACTTGGTCGTTCTCTTTGACAGTTAGCTCAAATAGCTTTGAAGAGGTTCCGCCCGTCAGCGGATCAACGTCGATGATTTCTACTTGCTCGTTTAGTTGGCTTTTCACCCATTCTATTGATTGCTTTTGTAATCCATACTGTTCGCCTGCCATTCTTGTCGCTCCTTTCTGCCTATCTTTTACCTTTAGTTTACCATGAAAAATATGGATGCTATCCGTCAATGATAGAGAAATTAACAGATAATCCACTCTTTTTAAATTTATACCTTTAGTGAGTCGTGTACAGTGTCGGTTTTTTCAATTTGGATGGTGGCATGTTCAATTCCGCACACATCATAAACCAATTTCAAAGCTTCTTGAAGAACCTTTTGCTCTTGTATATTGACATCGACATCAATGTGGCATGTAAACAAGTCCATGCCAGATGTAATCGTCCACACGTGAAGGTCATGAACGTCTAACACACCTTCGATTTCAAGCAGCCGCTCTCTCACTTGCTGCGTATCAATCGTCTCAGGTGTTCCCTCCATCAAAATATGAATGCTATTTTGAAGAATGCCCCAGGCGCTCCGCAAAATCAATAACGCAACAGCGACCGAAATCAGCGGATCTGCTATCGTCCAGTCAAATAACAGAATAAGCATACCCGCTACTATGGCGCCTACTGAACCAAGCGCATCTCCGATAATATGCATATAAGCACTTTTCATATTAAGATTGCCTTGAACATCGGCACCACGGTTTAACACCCACGCGCTCAATACGTTAGCAGCAAGACCAATTGACGCAATGACTAGCATCCAACCTCCTTGAACTTCCGCAGGCTCATATAAACGCTGGACGGCTTCATAAATGATAAAACCTGCCATAACAAATAACGTAATGCCATTAATAAAGGCGGTAAGAATTTCAAAACGGTAGTAGCCATAGGTTTTGTTAGCAGACGCTGCTCTTCCCGCAAACCAAATAGCTGACAAACTCAGTACCAGTGAAACCGTATCCGACAACATATGACCGCTGTCTGCAATTAAAGCCAAACTGTTTGTGAAGAGTCCGCCGAAAAACTCTAGCAGCATGATGCCGGCTGTTATGATAAGTGCAATAGATAAAGCTTTTTTATTGCCGCTTCTAACTGTTTCAAAATGATCATGATCATGCCCCATGCGATCCTCTCCTTTGGCTGTTGCTAATATGTTAACAAATTTGGTCGATTGACAACGCATAGTAAGTCTTATACGATAGATGAGTAAAAAGTAAATACCCCGGCAACGGGAGAGGTTCATAGCATTTCACCCTCTATAAAAAACTATGGATTGTCGAAACTCAGCCAAATCCACATGCGATTTGGCTTTTTCTTTTGTCCGTTTTTTATAACCCTCTTCCTAACCGGGCATCTAAAAGGAGGCCGTTTTTATGGCAGGAAGAAACGAAGAAACGCTCGAGCATTTAGAATTGCTTGGCAATCAAAACACCAAGTATAAGTTTGAATACGATCCAGACATTTTAGAACCCATCGACAATCTGCACAGCCGTGATTATTTTGTGAAATTTAATTGTCCTGAGTTTACGTCCCTTTGTCCGCAAACTGGGCAACCCGATTTCGCTACGATCTACTTGAGCTTTATTCCCGACAAAACATTAGTCGAAAGCAAATCACTGAAGCTTTATTTATTCAGTTTCCGCAATCATGGAGATTTTCATGAAGATGTTGTTAACATCATTATGAATGATTTAATCAAATTGATGGATCCTCGGTATATCGAAGTTTGGGGAAAATTCACGCCACGTGGCGGTTTGTCGATTGATCCTTACACAAACTATGGCCAACCTGGAACAAAATACGAAGAAATGGCATCGTACCGGATGATGAATCACGACATGAATCCCGAAACGATTACCAATCGATAAGGAGCTCAGCAAATGTTACTTTATTTGAACGGCGCATTTGTCGGCTTGTTAATCTTATCGAATATACTCGCGGTGAAATTATTCAGTATCGGCGAATGGGCTGTTTTACCGGCTGCTGTCATCGTCTATGTTTTCACTTTCCCGATCACAGATACGATTGCAGAAGTATATGGCAAAGAAGCTGCAAGACAAACCGTTACTGCAGGATTTGTTACACAGCTTTGTGCACTGGCGTTTATTTTTCTTGCTATTCATTTACCAGCTGCTTCTTTTTTTACGAATCAAGAATCATTCGAAACCATCTTTTCTGCAGGTTTTCGTGTTACTATAGCCAGTCTCGTTTCTTACTTTATTAGTCAAAACCTGGACTTCACTATTTTCCATAAACTGAAAGAAAGACATGGTCATTCCAAGTTGTGGCTTCGCAATAATGCCTCAACAATGGTCAGCCAATTGGTCGATACGAGCATTTTCATCACCATCGCTTTTTACGGCACTTTGCCAACTAGTGTATTACTTGGCATGATTGTGACACAATATGCATTCAAATGGCTCGTGGCTGCAGCGGACACGCCCCTGGTATATTTACTCGTCAAGTTATGCAAACGCGATCTAGCAGACCATCAAATTTACGGACATCAAAAACCGGAAACTCTCTAATAGAGAGCTTCCGGTTTTTTCATCATATATGCTGAAGTTTGACTGTTTAGACCTTTGCCCGTTCTTTTTGCAAACCATCTTTACTGTGTACTGTTGCACCAGTCAGGACCATATCCGCTACAATCGGCATATGATCGGAAACGGCCGTCTCAATAACGGCTACCTGTACGACATCAATAGCGCTATCTGAAAAAATATAGTCGATTCGTATTGCTGGAGACAAAATCTCAGCTGTTTCTTTATTTGTGTAAGGAGAGGGATATGTGTAGGCATCGCCTCTTTTCATTGTCAAAAAAGCATCGTTGAACTGGCTGTTGAGTTTTTGCATATAACCGTTCGAAGGTGGGGCATTAAAGTCCCCAACAAGAATTTGTGGAAAGCGGCTTTTTTCTGTAAGGGTCAAAATTTCATCAACACTAACTGCTAGCTCTTCATCTTTCAGCGCTAAATGAGTATTAAATACACTCAAATAACTACCTTCCACTTCAATGATGGTTTCTAACAGACCCCGTTGTTCATTATTTCCAAATGGACACGGAACTTGAGTCAATAAATGATTTTCGACGTATTTGATTGGGTAGTTACTCAAAATGACATTGCCATATTGATGATTCGGACGTTCTGAATCTTCAGGTGCAAAACTCATATTGGCTCCGTAAGCCGCATGCATGCCAAGTCTTTTGCTCAACCACTCTACTTGGTCCACAAATGAACTGCGAGCAGAAAAATAACGATCAACTTCCTGCAAGGCAATAATGTTCGCACAGGATTCCTCGATAACTCCTGCAGTCCTCTCCAAATCGACGACTCCATCCATCCCCAACCCATGAGCAATATTAAAAGACATGACTTTGACAATTGGTGCTTTCTTTTGATTCCCGTGCATGCAAACCTCTCCTTTTCGATGAACACAAATCGTTGGCAGCTGTTTAATTGGCTTTAGTATAACAAGTGCTTATGAAGTGGCTGTGACAAGAGTGTAAAGATTTCGTAAACGGAAAATCCGAGGCGTTCCGACTTGCTTCCATTTCAGAAGAGTTTATGCACGTTCAGTAGAGTTTACGCACGTTCAAGAAAATTTATGCACGTTCAGAAGAGTTTACGCACGTTCAAGAAAATTTATGCACGTTCAGAAGAGTTTACGCACGTTCAGTAGAATTTACGCACGTTCAAGAAAGTTTACGCACGTTCAGTAGAATTTACGCACGTTCAAGAAAGTTTATGCACGTTCAGTAGAATTTAGAGATGCGCAGCAAAAACAAAGGTTCCGCTCTAAACCAATCGCAACATAAAAAATGCAGGCAGCCTATTAAGTCTCGGCTGCCTGCACTTGAACAAATTTTTATTCTTCTGATGATGTATAAACCACAATGGCGTCCCTCAAAAATTCAGCGGCTCCATAGTTTACTTTGTTGTAATACGCAGCAAATCGCTCGTCTGCCACATAGATCTCTGCGAGTCCTCTATGCGCTTTCTTGCTATAGGACGGCCACGTAAAGTTTAACCACTGGCGATGTAACGCAGCCATTTGCTGAGCCGCGTCGCTCGACGGGTCTTTCGTTTCGATAGCGTTTGCCAAGCTGTTTAATACTTGCTGCTCTAAGCTTTTAAACGCCAGAAACTTCTCTTCGCCCATCCCTAACATGTTGGCATTCGATTGATCGACTAGACTATCACCATATTTACTGCGTATTTCATTGCCATATTGCTGTTCGTTGTCGTCCACACGTTTTTGCTGAAAGCCTTGAAATTTCTCTTTGTCCCCCATCATGCTCTCTCCTTTTTTCGTGGAAATGGTTTTTTCCACATTGGTAATCAAGAGATCCAATTGCAGCCGTTTCGCGAGAAGTGTTTCCCGGTGTGCTTTTAAAGCTTTGGCACTATCGAAGCCAGAGTCATTAACGATGTTCTTTATCTGTTCCAGTCTCAATCCGAGTTCGCGGTAAAATAAAATTTGCTGCAGCTTATCGACTTCCCGCGCGCCATAAATTCGATATCCGGACGCATTTTTTCTTAACGGCTTCAATAAATCAATTTCATCGTAATAACGCAAAGTCCGCGTGCTAACTCCGGTTAACTCCCCCAACTTTTGCACGGTATAGTCCATTTCTCCACCTCCTGATGAATCTACCCTACACCTTGACGTTGCGTTAAGGTCAAGCAGGTTAATCAAGTTAGTTGCTGTGTGGCAAAATCGCGGTACAGCGCGTGACTCGCTATTAGTTCTTGGTGAGTTCCAATTCCGGTAACACGCCCTTTTTCAATAAAAACAATTTTATCCGCATCCACAATTGTCGACAGTCGATGAGCGATAACCAAAGTAGTCCGCCCTTCCATTAAGCGACTTAAGGCCTGTTGAACGATGCCTTCTGACTGACTATCTAAACTCGCTGTCGCTTCATCCATCATCAAAATTTTGGGATCGCGTAAAAAAGCTCGGGCAATGGCAATTCGTTGGCGCTGACCGCCGGATAACTTAACGCCGCGTTCCCCGACTTCTGTATCCAGTCCATCAGCAAAGCCACGTATGAAATCTTCCGCATAAGCCATGCGTGCAACTTGCCACAATTCTTCAGCTGAAATTACTGCCGAGTTTGGCAATCCGTACGTTAAGTTTTCGCGAATGGTGCCACCCATCATAGCACTTTCTTGCGACACATAACCGATTTGATCTCGCCAAGACGTGATTGAAATTTCATCGATTGGCATGTTCCCTATCAAAATCTCACCTGACAGTGGTTCGTAAAAGCGTTCAATCAACCCAAAAATTGTAGTCTTTCCACCACCACTTGGTCCTGCAAATGCAATCATTTCACCGGGTTGTGCTTCAAATGAGATATCAGCTAGAACCGGCTCTCCTTCCCCATAAGAAAAACTTAACTTATTAATTTGTAACGATTTCCCGGCAATATCTAAAGTTGATTTTGGCTGTTGTTCTTCTAATGGCAATTCTAAAATGTCGATAATGCGTTCTGTCGCACCTTTGGCTTTTTGAAGCTCTGTGAAAAAGCGCGCGAAAGTCGCCATCGGAACAATAATTTGAAATAAATACAATAAAAATGCAACGAGCGAACCTGTCGACATTTCCCCATTTGCTACACGAATTCCGCCGTAGCCAATGATTGATACGATAACGACCATGACGACCAAATACATTAACGGTGCAATCAATGCGTAAATTTTGGCTTCTTTCATACCAAGCGCAAACAATTTATGGATGCCTTGTACACCTTTTGTTTCTTCTGTATGTTCAGCCGTTGAAGATTTCATCAACCGAATTTCACCCAAAGTTTGTTGCACATGACCCGTAAAATGAGCAGTCTCGTCTTGTAAGTTACGAGAAATTTTGGCCATTTGACGGCCTAGCGGTACCATAACGACAACTGTTAGCGGAACCGACAACATCATCAGAAGCGTCATTTTCCAGTCCAGAATGACCAAAATAATTACTGCCCCAATTATAGAAATAATGCCGGTAACGAAAGAAGGAAAATGATCCGTGATTAAATTCCGAACAATTCCCGTATCATTGACAACTCGACTTACCGTTTCTCCACTGGAATGCTGATCAAAATAACGGACACGCAAGCGGATCAATTTTGCCCACATGCGCTCTCTCAAGCCAGCGACTACTCGTTGTCCGACCATGCTGAGCAAGTAAATCGAAATGCCATTAATGACAGCTTGCACAATAAAAGCCGCAACGATTCCAACAATCAGCGGAACACTTAAGTCATTAAGGGAAAAACCATCAACTAGATTTTTTGTTAATAACGGTACCACAAGTCCAACAAGCGTAGTAATCAGACTAGCCGTCAAACCAATAGCTAGCGCAAGTTTCGGGATTTTCAATGTCAACAATAGCGAAATAAACGGCTTTAAACTCTTTTCTTTAGCGTTCTTTTTCATCATAGGAGCCCCTGTTCTGTCAGTCGCATGAAGCGAAGTTACTCTAGTTTATTACATTAAATTTATAGCTGTTCTACATACACTAAAAACACCTGCAGAAAAATTCCACAGGTGTTTCCATTTATAAAATCGGTGTTTAGGCAGCTGAAGTTTTCAGCTGTTGCCAATTTTCAAGACGTTTATCTAAAATGAAATTACCAAACGGAACGAATGCTGAAACAACGGCACCTACAGAAAAACGGAACGGCCATTTAAAAACAAACGTCATATAAATGGTAATTAAAATATACATACTGAACAAAGCCCCGTGAATCGGTCCAATCACGCTAACCGCTTCTGGAAAATCAAAAAAATATTTTAACGGCATCGCAATAAACAGCAAGATTAGCAGTGAACCGCCTTCAACTACGCCCATAAAACGAAATGTGCTTAACGCATTTTTAAACATGAACTATCCCTCGCATTCTGCTTTCATTATAAAAGCGAAAGGGGAACGCTGTACAGGGATTAGCGGGAGAACGCGGGAACTTTCTACAAAAGTACGCAAAATTTCGACACAAACCATAAGTCGTTCCTTAGTTAACTAGGCTAGAATAAAGAAACCTTTTTACGTTATCCTAGTTTCACAAAAAGAACTTTCAAGTAATTGCCTTCTTTAAATTCTTTGTGCACGCGGAAATCGCTAGGTAATGTGAATTCCTCAACAATGCTGTATTTCCCACCAAGTTCCTTAAAGGCTTTGTCGATAAATCCTTTAAATTTCTTCATGCCAAAAGAAGCACTATTGGTCGAAGCAACGATAACGCCGTTTTTTTCTGTAATGGCGATTGCCTCTTTCATCAAGTTCGTATAATCCTTAGACGTACTAAACGTGTATTTTTTTGAACGCGCAAAGCTTGGTGGATCTAAAATCACGACATCAAACCTTAATTCTTTTCGCTTAGCGTATTTAAAATAATTAAAGACGTCCATAACCAAAATATCCTGATTTTCAAAATCAATGCCATTCACACTGAATTGCTCAATCGTTTTACTAGAACTTCTCTTCGCCAAATCGACACTCGTCGTTTTCCGTGCCCCGCCAAGTGCGGCTGCTACTGAAAATGCACCAGTGTAGGAAAACGTATTGAGTACTGTTTTGCCTTTGGCGTATTTTTGCTTGATCACATTTCGTACATCACGCTGGTCTAAGAAAATTCCTGTCATCGCTCCGTCGTTTAAGTAAACTGCAAAGTTCACACCATTTTCTTTGACGACTAACGGAAATTCACCGCGTTCGCCCGCAACAAAATCATCTTCCTCGATATACTGACCTTTTGTATCGAATCGTTTTTTC
This sequence comes from Planococcus faecalis, assembly GCF_002009235.1. NCBI lineage: Bacteria > Bacillati > Bacillota > Bacilli > Caryophanales > Caryophanaceae > Planococcus > Planococcus faecalis. The sequence goes on along the minus strand of NZ_CP019401.1, from coordinate 254,750 downwards.
TGGTAAATGCCTTTGCATTCCGTCACATTTTGAAGTGCGGCAATGACTTGATCTTTAAACGTATAAACCCCTTCACTATACCAGCTAAGCAAATAAAAGCCGTCATAATAATCAATGATCAACCCTCCGAAACCATCACCTTCACCGTTGAAAACGCGAAAAGCGGTCGTCTCTGAGTTATTAAAAAAAGCTTGTCTACGAGAAATCGCAGTCGTCAACTTACGTTCAATAAATGCTTGATCGACAGTTTCATTTTCATCATTGGTCAGCACCCAGCCATACCCCTTATTTTGCAAGCCGTAATAGCCTTTTGCTAAAAAACGTCCTTGTTTATCAACAAGTTTCAAAATACTTCCTTCAGTTTGGAGAAATTCTGCATTTTCTAAAGCTTCTTTCGTCACTAAAGGATAACCGTTAGCGTAACCTGTCTTAAATTTATCGTTTATTTTAACTGAAATTTCCGAATTCATAATCTCTCATCCTATCTGTCAACCACTGTTTTGCTTTATAATTAGTGTATACGATAGCTGACCGGATTCCCACCCTCGCCATGTGAATTTTCCAACACACTCAGTAGGAGGAATTGCCATGAAGCAGAAGTTTTATGTTTACAATATTCTATTAACTAATGGGGAATACCTGGAGAACATCCGCGTTGAAGGACCTCTTGAAGACCACTTTCCAGGGGTTTCGGTGAGTCTTTTTTCTGTTGAAAATATCGAAGGGAAAACGATTGTCTTAAGCGTATTCCACATTGTCAAAGCCGATTTAATTAGCATAGAAGAGTCATAAAGCAGATTCAGACTACAAAAAGCGTTTTGCATCTGTCATGCAAAACGCTTTTTCTATTCCTGAATCCAGTCCCAAGCATTGTTCATTTCATCTAATGTAAAATATTTCACTTCGAGTTTCGGTAATAATTTTTCTATTTCTGCTGACTTTTCTTTTATGTGGCTGGAACTGATTACAGCAAATTTATGAAAATGATTCCATGCATCCATGTTTACTTTCATGCTTTCTTCTAGTCCTTCAAAAGATGCGCCTTGTCTTTCGCTTATAATGGCATAAATATTGAATTTTCCTTTATCCGCATATTTTTCTTGAATGATTTTATCAATTTTCATCGCATCCTGGTATGTGGCTGCTCCTTCGAATTCAATAGCGATTGTTTCTATGTCTTTGCTTGGTACAAATGACAACATCTTTATTCCTCCTCGTCAGTAATAGACTTGTTGTTAATTTTCATATTCCCCATTTAGAAGCTAACAAACGGCTATAGCGAGATTTTTTAATGCTATCTACCGATATATTGCATGAAATATTTTGTTGATGGTGCCAATTACTGTATAATAGAATCTATTACGCAGTAAAAAGGGGAGCTTGTAATGCCTATTCCAGTTAATCACGCTAAGCCAGTCCGCGTGTCAGCTAAAGAAAGTGCTTATCTTCAATTACAGCAATGGATTATTGATGGTACGCTACAGCCTGAAGAAAAATTAATCGATACAGAATTGGCGCAAGCATTGAGTTTAAGTAGAACTCCAATACGCGAAGCGCTGCAGCTGTTGGAAGTTCAAGGGTTTGTAGAAATGTTTCCAGGAAAAGCTACACGCGTCACTACTATTAAAAAAGGGGACCTCAAAGACTTGTTGCCACCTCTCGCTGTTTTGCAAGCCTTGTCAGCAGAACTTGCTATTCCTAATCTTGACGAGCATGTCTTTCGTTTGCTCGAAGAAACTAACCAACGATTTATTGAAGCCATTGAAAGCCAAAATGGTTTTTCAGCTTTAAAAATTGATCAAGAGTTTCATCAAATTATTGTCGATGCTGCAGATAATCCTTATATCCACTCAATCCTCAGCAGTCTCCAGTCTCATGTAAGACGACAATTTTTTCATCATTCATTGATGTTAACTAAGAGCTCATACGATGAGCACGTCGAAATTATCCAGACCTTAAAAGAAAAAAATCCAACTAAAGTGACACAACTTATGAAATCCAATTGGATTCGTACGATTGATGAGTTGTCGACTGAAAAACTTCTGTAAACTAATTAGAAAAAGCTGCATCAAAAGCATAGACGCTTTTGATGCAGCTTTTATTTTAGAAGCAAACCTGGTTTACCAGACCCGCCATTATTGCTTAAAATTATGCGTTATGCTGAGCCGATTGAACTTTTACAGTTTTTTTGGTCCGAGCAATAACCGTTGTGATCGCGATAATGATTAGCGCAGGCAAAAGCCAACCAAGACCGTTACTGTATAATGGCAACGTAGCTGCGTAAAAATCGATAATCGACTGCAACCATGCTGGATTGTCGACTCCGATTGAAGAAGTTAAGGTTTTCAATCCATCAATGACGCTAATAAATAATGTAACAATGATTGTCGATACATAAACCAGTTGCGCATGTCTGAACAACGGCGACAAGAACGCCAGGATGATCAAGACAATCGCTAATGGATACAAGAACATTAACACAGGAATTGAATAGGTAATGATGTTCGCAAGTCCCGCATTGGTCACGACCAATGAAAAGACAGAGAAAATCACAACATACGTCTTGTAACCGATTTTCGGCGTTAATTTGTGGAAAAATTCAGCGTTTGCCACTGTCAAGCCAATCGCTGTTGTTAAACAAGCTAGGATGATGATGACAGCAAGCAACATGGCACCAAAAGTTCCGAAATAATAATCAGAAGCCCCACTGAGTACGGGTCCCCCTGTTTCCATAAGACCTAAAGTAGCTGTACTCGTTGATCCTAAATAAGCAATTCCTGTATAGACAATTGCCAATAAAGCTGATGCAACCACGCCACTTTTCAAGGTAGCCATCAATACGCCTTTAGGCGAATTCACGCCCATTTTGCGAACAGCCGAGATGACAATAATTCCGAACACGAGAGAAGCAAGTGCGTCCATCGTGTTATAGCCTTCTGTAAATCCAGTAAAGAAAGCGTCGCTTTTATAAACCGGCTGTGGTGCTTCTTGGTTGCCCATTGGTTTCACAAAAGCGGCGACCAACAAAACGCCCAATGTCAGCAAAATAGCTGGTGACAAAACTTTTCCGATACTATCAACTATTTTTGTTGGGTTTAATGACACAACAAGTGAAACGCCAAAAAAGATCAATGAGAAGATAAGCAAACCGATCGTTGCGTTTCCTGCTCCAATAAACGGAGCCACTCCAACTTCATACGAAACTGCACCCGTTCTTGGTAACGCGAAGAAAGGTCCAATTGTTAAATACAGCATTGCCGTGAAAATCAGTCCATAAACGGGATGCACACGGCTTGATAAATCCTGCAAATCATTGCTTTTCGAATAGCCAATTGCCAATATTCCAAGTAACGGCAAGCCGACACCAGTAATCAAAAATCCGAAGATTGCAATCCATACGTTTGTTCCTGCATATTGTCCCAGCTGCGCCGGAAAAATTAAGTTTCCTGCTCCGAAGAACAGCGCAAACAACATCATCCCCACTACTGCATAAGACTTAAACGATAACTTACTGTCCATTACTATTTCCTCCTGTAGATTAAAACCATGGTTTCGTCTTTAGTATTTACAATTTCAATATAACACGTTTCTTCTTTTTAAAACGTATACGATATATTGCATAAAATAATAATACAACATTGAGTCCAAAATGCAAGCTTTTCAACGGAAGTTGTTTTTAAATTCCGTCTATTTAGTCAATTTTCATTTTCGGGTTATTCTCCCAATATAGTATCTATACTGTTAAGTGTATAAATAATCAAAAATCATATTTCTCGATGTGGATACACGCGCACCGTAACGCAATAAAAAAAGGTAAATGACTTTAACACTATCCACAAAAAATACAGCTTGGATTCTCGCATCGTTATTTCTGATCTGATTAGACAAACACAGCCTCTACTCTCGCTTTTCAAATGAAATGCTGTAAAATAACTTAATATGGAAAGAACAGGGGTTTTTTATTACTAACCGGAAGGCGGCGTTCTCTTTGAAAATCATCTACATCTTTCTTCAGCTTTTCGCCATCACTGGCTTTTATTTATTAGGTGAAGCAATTCAAGCCCTCTTCAACATTCCGCTGCCTGGCAGTATTATTGGTTTTCTTTTATTGTTTGCTGTTCTTATGCTTAAAATTTTTCCACTAAAATGGATTGATTCAGGTGCACATTTTCTATTGGCTTTTTTACCACTTTATTTTATTCCTGCTACTGTTGGTGTCGTTGAATACGGAGAGCTGTTTTCTGGAAAAGGAATTTTACTAATTCCCATTGTCATGGTTAGTACGTTTCTTACCATCGCGGTATCCGGCTGGGTCAGTCAATATATTGCCGCGCGAAAGGAGCCGTCTTCATAATGGAAGTTAATCTAACTGCTGTTTTCTTTGCCGCCTTGACTATTGCTGTTTATTTTCTTACGAATGTTGTTTATGTGAAATATCAAAAAACGCTATTGAACCCAGTACTTGCTTCTACAGCAATCCTATCGGTTATATTGGTAGTCGGCAACATCCCTTACGATACGTATTTAATAGGTGGCAGCTGGATCGGTACCCTTTTAGGGCCGGCAGTTGTCGCGTTAGCCATTCCTCTTTATAAACAACGCGATTTGCTTTTCAGTAATTTACTCCCTATTTTTTCAGGCATTATTGCAGGGGTGGCAGTTGGCATGACTAGCGGAATATTGTTTACTCAGCTATTCCATTTTTCAGAACAACTGATTTTGACCGTTTTACCAAAATCATTGACGACACCCGTCGCGATGCAAGTGGCAAGCGACCTTGGTGGTATTCCTTCTCTAGCTGCGGTTTTCGTTATGGTTGCAGGGTTTACCGGTTATATTATCGGCCCGTTCTTTTTAAACTGGTTGCATATCGATTCGGCAATCGGTCGCGGCATCGCACTCGGTACGTCCGCACACGGCATGGGCACAGCAAAAGCCTTTGAATACGGTCAGCAAGAAGCTTCGATGAGCTCTGTTGCCATGACCTTAAGTGCTGTACTTGGGGCCTTACTAGGTCCTGTTGCGGCGTTTTTGCTCCTGTAAAACGGCAAAAAGAGGCTGTTTCATAATCCTCTGAAATAAAAAAGACGGAGAAAAAGGGCTGCACTTAAAAGTCGTTTTTCGTGACCTTTTGGGACAGCCCTTTCTTTTATTGCTTTCAATTCGTTGTTATTTCCCAATATCCCTCCGATTAAATCCAATCATGCCAATGACAATGAAACCAACGGCGACCAAAATCAGTATGGCTGCAGTCAAATAGTCCATCTCCTCAATCGGAAGTTGAGGCACATGACCATAAGGTGTTAATTTTTCTACCCAGTCTGGAAATCGAAACAGGCTGCCCATGTAAACGACGATAAAAGAAAACAGTAAATACAGCCACACCACACCCGTCCATTTAGAAGCCCAACCAAGCAACAGCGAGGCGACCCCGACCATAACAAGAACTGCTGGAAAATAAACCATCGCCGAACTGTAAAACATGGCGAGTGACAGATTTTCTGCCATTACCAAATTTCCTACCAGCCCCATACTAACAGGCGCGATACTCAACATCACAACTGCCGTTAAAATAGCCATCGCTAGGTAACTAGTCATTATGTGGTTTCTGGAAACTGCACGACTCAAAATATGCTCGAGTCGATCGTTCTTTTCTTCTGTTTTCAATTTCAGAATGGCTATTAATACCGGAATGCTTCCTATAATCGCCATAACCGCCATAAGTATTGGAATGAATTGCTCTATCAAAGAAGAGCCCGTTGTCTGAACAATCATTTGTTGCATAATATCAATTTCATTAAAAAACGATTCTAAATCACCGAGAATTGAACCATAAGAAACGCCGATGAGTAGCAAACCTAGTCCCCATACAAGTAAACCGGTTCGCTGAAGCCGAAAAACAAGCCCAAATGAACTGAGAAGTAATTTTGAAGCTCCTTCTTTTCCTGTCCGTGAAGCCAAAAAGCCTGATCCGAGATCTCTGATTGAATTGAGGTACAGAGCTAATCCCATCAATAGCAACGCAACTGTCACGGTTAACCCTATTGGCCACCAATAATTATTGACGTAAGCTTCTGTTCGCAAAATCCAGTTGAGTGGCGACAACCAAGACAAGGTTTCATTTGTCACGTCACCGATAGCGCGAATGATATAGGCTAGCAACAAAACAACAAAAGACAATCCCAATGTCGTTCTAGCGTTTGAAGATAGCTGCGCACAGACAGCTGCCACACCAGCAAATATTAATCCACTCGCGCCCAAAGCAGAACCGTATACTAACGATGCTTCAAACCCCATACTTTCTATACCTAGCATCGTTAACGAAACAGCAGTCAATAGCGCCAATACTACATTGACTCCAATCAACACCAGTAAAATAGACAACAGATTCGATAGTCGGCCTACTGGCAAAGAACGAATCGTTTCGATGCGACCATCTTCTTCATCTGTGCGTGTGTGACGAATTACGAGCAAAATGTTCATTAAACCGACCACTATCGCGGTCATTAAAAGCATTTCATGAGCAGTCATAGCTCCGATTGTGTAATCATTAAACCCATACCCTGGTCCCACCATCGCAGTCATGGCAGGATTCCGCATCGTTTCAGCCATCGCCTGCCTTTCTGCATCCGTTTGATACAAGCCAACAAAAGCTAGGGAAACAATGACTGAGACAGCAGCGAACGATGTCAACCAGATAGGTAGACGCAGACGATCGCGACGGAGAATAAAAAGGATTAACGTTGCTGTCCCTTCAAAAAGATGTCGCTTCATTATAATCCGCCCCCTGCTCCTGTCGGTTTACTGGCTCCTTCGTAATGACGCATAAATAGTTGCTCCAAAGTCGGCGGTGAACTTTCGATGCGAATTACGCCGAACTGACTAACGTACCGAATTACATGCTCCATTTCTTGCGTGTCCACGTGGAAAGACCATGCATTTCCTTTCTGCTCAATGCCACTCACGCCTTTAAGTCCTGCCAAATCTTGAATTCGTTCTTTTGTTTCCACTAGCAAAACTGAACCTGTTAAATGGCGAAGCTCGTTTAACGAGCCCGTTTCAATGATTTTTCCTTCACGAATAATCGCGACTTTATCACAAAGCTTTTCAACTTCAGATAGGATGTGACTGGACAATAAAACGCTCTTCCCCTGTGTTTTCGCTTCGATAATGTATTCCTGGAAAACTCGCTCCATTAAAGGATCAAGACCAGAAGTCGGTTCATCTAGTATATACAAATCTACATCTGATGACAGCGCTGCAATCAACGCGACTTTCTGCCGATTTCCTTTAGAATATGTTCGGCATTTTTTTGTTGGATCTAAGTCGAATTTTTCGATGAGGTCCTGTCGGCGATTCAGGTTGTTACCTCCGCGCAGTTTGACAAACAAATCGATAACTTCTCCTCCTGTTAAGTTAGGCCATAAATTGACGTCGCCAGGAACATAAGCGACACGCTTGTGGATTTCCACCGCATCTTTCCACGAATCCTTACCAAAAATTTCAGTTCGTCCTTCTGTAGCTTTTAAAATACCAAGCAAAATACGCAAGGTTGTAGACTTACCTGATCCATTAGGTCCGATAAACCCGTAAACTTCACCTTTTTCTACTTGAATATTCACTTTGTCCAGCGCTGTAAAATCCCCAAATCTCTTCGTCAAGTCAACTGTTCTTAAAATGGTCATGGAGATCCCTCCTATGTTTGCGTAAAATAATTTAGTCAAAATATCGAGATATTTATAAAAGTAACAGCTGATTCATTCTTAATGGAACTGGTCCGCTAAGCCAGTTGATAGAATTGGTTTTATTCCTATCACCGAGCTTTACAATTTTTGAATTTCACGTGTTCTTTCGCAGCATGTTCTACGTTTACATTAAAGCTTCCGGTCATGTCGGTCAATAATCCCCTCTCATTAAACTGATTTTTCCAACTATTTGTTGTGTGTAATTCTAGATTATTTAACTGCGATTGACACTCTGTTAATTTTAAAATCTGACCATTGCCACTACTCTTCAATAATGCTATGTTTTAATTGCTAAAAAATTATAGGAGGAATAGTAATTGAAAAACTCATCTTTCGGTAAAAAAGTATCCGTAGTTGCTGGTTTAGCCGTATTATCGCTGCTTGCAGCTTGTGGAAATAATGACGATACAGCTTCTGAAGAAAAGGCATCCGCATGGGATGAAATCCAAGACAAAGGTAGCTTAACAGTTGCCACATCAGGTACCTTGTTTCCAACATCCTACCGCGAAGAAGGGTCAGACGAATTAACTGGCTTTGAAGTAGAGGTGGTTCGTGAAATTGGTGAGCGCTTGGAATTGGACATTGAATTCACAGAGCTTGGTTTTGATGAAATGTTAACGTCTGTTCAAACAGGACAAGTCGATCTGGCTTCAAATGATATTGAAATCACAGAAGACCGCGCAGAAAATTTCATCTTCTCTACACCGATTAAATATTCGTACGGAACAGCAATCGTCCGTTCAGAAGATTTATCAGGAATCAAGACATTAGAAGATTTGGAAGGCAAAAAAGCAGCCGGTGCTTCAACTTCTGTCTACATGGAAACTGCACGCGAATATGGCGCTGAAGAAGTCGTCTACGACAACGCGACAAACGAAACGTATTTACGTGACGTAGCCATTGGACGAACAGATGTCATTTTAAATGATTATTACTTGCAAACTTTAGCCATTGCAGCGTTTCCAGAGCTGGATATCGTCATCCATCCAGATCTAAAGTACAGCCCTTCCGAAGTTGGCGTCGTCATGAACAAAGACAACGACGAACTAGCTGAGAACGTCGATCGCGTTATCGAAGAAATGCTAGAAGATGGCACAATCGCCGAAATCTCTGCTGAATTCTTTAACGGTGCCGATGCTACCCAAAAAGTGAATATTGACGAATAAAAGCAAGAAGTCGCGGTCATTTGAGCGGCTTCTTTTTTGTTGTTTATTTATGATTTAAGATGAACTTATTCCAGTTAATGGATATACTGTCCGAATCAGCACAAATACTGTCGAGTTTAGCCGAAATACTGTCCAAATTTGTAAAATACTGTCCAAAAGCGTTCAAATACTGTCCAACCTCCCCTATACTAGAATGAACGAGTAAGAATAATCAGGAAATGAGGAGATCTAGGTGAATATTTCTTTTTCGCCACTCGGCGACCAAGCAATTGTCATCGAGTTTGGCCATGAAATCAATAAACAAACTGAACAAGCGGTTAGGAGAGTATCGACTTTACTAGAAAAGCAAAAACCCGATTGGATGATTGAATTTATTCCTGCGTTCGTAACCGTAACGGTCTTTTATAATCCCATCTTGGCGCTTTACGATAAAGTGAAAATTGAACTAGAAAGACTGCTATCACATCTAGGTGAAGATTTGGTAGTCAAAACCACTACCATTGAAATTCCCGTGTGTTATGGCGGCGAGTTTGGGCCAGATCTTGAATTTGTAGCGCGACATAACAAACTGACTCCACGTGAAGTTATTGATATCCACACTTCCGGCACTTATTCAGTACATATGATTGGTTTTGCACCCGGCTTTCCCTTTATCGGTGGCATGTCTGAAAAAATTGCAGCTCCGAGACGCGATTCTCCGCGTCTCCGCATTCCGGAACGGACAGTGGGCATTGCCGGCATGCAAACGGGCGTCTACCCGATTGAAACTCCTGGTGGGTGGCAATTGATTGGCAGAACGCCGATTCGACTCTTTCTTCCTGAAAACGATGTTCCGAGTTTACTTCGTGCAGGTGACCAAATTGTTTTCAAAGAAATTTCCAAAGAAGACTATGATGCATGGGAGGAAAAGCCAGATGCTGAAAATCCTTAAAAGTGGGTTACAGACTTCCGTTCAAGACTTAGGTAGGACCGGATTTCAGAGATACGGCGTGATTGCTAGCGGCGTCATGGATCCTTTCGCACACCGTCTAGCCAATTTATTAGTCGGTAACGCGGAACAAGCAGCGACCCTTGAAATTACATTAGTGGGACCAACTATTGAATTTACCGAAAATGCGGTCATTGCTCTGTGCGGTGGAGATTTGAGCCCTCAACTAGATGGTGCCCCGGTAACTATGTGGCGGATGCATCCGATCACCAAAGGCAGTACCCTAACGTTTGGTAAGCCTATAATTGGCGCGCGGAGTTATTTAGCAGTAGCTGGTGGCATTAATGTTCCCGAAATAATGGGCAGCAAATCTACGTATCTGCGTGCCGGAATTGGTGGATTTTGTGGACGTGCCTTAAAAAAAGGGGATGAAATTCCGATAGGAAACATAACCCAACAACAATCCCTAGCATTCCAGCATACTAGCGACAATGAGTTCGACTGGCTAGTCCCGCCGGCTCGTTATTTTGAAGAACCCGTTCTTCGAATGATCAAAGGAAAGCAATTTGATTTATTCAATGAAGACAGTAAAAACCGAATTTTTAATGACGTGTTTACCGTTTCTTCGGATTCCGACCGCATGGGTTACCGACTCGAAGGCGCCGGTCTAGCTTTGGAGCATCCCACCGAATTGATTTCAGAGGCGGTGGCTTTTGGTTCTGTACAAGTTCCCGCCGACGGCAATCCGATTGTCCTGCTTGCAGATCGTCAAACAACGGGCGGCTATCCAAAAATTGGACAGATTATCTCTGTCGACTTGCCGCTCATTAGCCAGTTGAAACAAGGGCAACATCTACGCTTTAAAGAGATCTCTTTACTAGATGCGCAACAGCGCTTGGTTGAACAAGAACAATACATTCGGCAAGTCAAAGCCGCAATTCATTTAAAACAGGAGGAATGGACATGACTTTTAAAGTAGATTTAAACTGCGACATGGGTGAAAGTTTTGGCGCTTACCAGATGGGCAATGACGAGGAAATACTTGATTACGTAACATCAGCAAACATCGCTTGTGGATTTCATGCTGGTGACCCTTCAACTATGCGAAAAACCGTTAAACTGGCGCTTGAGAAAAACGTCGGCATGGGGGCTCATCCCGGGCTTCAAGACTTAGTAGGGTTTGGACGTCGCAACATGGCTCTGTCTCCTCAAGAAGCTTACGATTTGGTCGTTTACCAAATCGGTGCTTTATCCGGCTTTGTAAAAGCTGAAGGTGGCCAGTTGCAGCACGTCAAAGCGCACGGTGCTCTTTACAACATGGCGGTTAAAAACGCGTCATTATCTGAAGCGATTGCAGAAGCTGTCTATAAAATCGATCCGGAATTGGTACTGTTCGGACTGTCGGGCAGTGAAATTATTAAAGCTGGAGAAAAAATCGGCTTACGCACTGCGAATGAAGTCTTTTCAGACCGAACTTATCAAATTGACGGCTCGTTAACACCAAGAACTGAGAGCAATGCCTTAATTACCGATCCACAAATCGCCATCAATCAAGTCGTTCGCATGGTCAAAGAAAACAAAGTCGCCACTGTTGAACAGACCGATGTTGCACTTGAAGCAGAGACGATTTGTATACACGGAGACGGCATCAACGCACTTGCTTTTGCCCTTCAGATTTCAAAATCCTTAAAAGAATCGGACATTCATATTGTGAAAATAGGCGACTTTGTTTAAGACAAACTAAGGGGGGATTTTGATGAATAATGTGAAGAAGATGAAGAATACGAATCGTAGCGTTTTGCTTGGTGCGGCTTTCTTAATGGCCACTTCCGCGATTGGACCTGGCTTTCTAACACAAACAACCGTTTTCACCGAAACCTTATTGGCTTCTTTCGGATTTGTTATTTTAATTTCCATCATTATTGATATTGGTGCACAAACGAATATTTGGCGCATCATTGCCGTGTCTGGAAAACGCGCTCAAGATATTGCCAATGATGTCTTACCGGGCCTTGGCTATTTTCTGGCTTTACTAGTAGTGATGGGTGGACTGGCCTTTAATATTGGGAACATCGGTGGAGCTGGACTCGGCACAAACGTGTTATTTGGAATCGATCCGAAAACCGGCGCCATTTTAAGTGGTGTGCTCGCCATCGGTATTTTTGTCGTAAAAGAAGCCGGACGAGCGATGGACCGCTTCGCACAAGTCCTCGGCTTTGTTATGATCGGGTTAACCGTTTATGTGATGATCACTGCACAACCGCCGATCGGTGAAGCCATTACGAAAACATTTATTCCAGATACGATTGATATCTTTGCGATTGTTACGTTGGTCGGTGGAACAGTTGGTGGATACATCACTTTCGCCGGTGGACATCGTTTAGTGGACGCAGGATTGACTGGTAAAGAAGCATTGCCCGAAGTCACGAGAAGCTCAATTTACGCCATTGCTATTGCCTCACTTATGCGCATCATTCTGTTTCTAGCAGTTCTCGGTGTTGTTTCTCAAGGACTTTCATTGGATCCGTCTAATCCACCCGCTTCGGTTTTCCAGTTAGCAGCGGGGAATGTCGGCTATAAAATGTTTGGAATTGTGATGTGGGCTGCAGCTGTCACTTCCGTTGTAGGAGCAGCTTACACTTCGGTATCATTTATTCGGACATTCAGTCCACTTCTTGAAAAATATCATCGTGCATTAACCATCAGCTTTATCCTTATTTCTACACTTGTTTTCGTCATTATTGGTAAGCCTGTAGTCATATTAGTTCTTGTCGGGTCTGTAAATGGATTGATTTTACCCATTGCACTCGGCGTTATGCTAATTGCTGCGCATAAAGTCAAAATCGTTGGTGACTATAAACATCCTTTATGGATGACCATTTTTGGACTCATCATTGTGGTAGCCATGTCTTGGATGGGTGTTTACACCTTAATGAACGGTATTCCCGCCTTGTTCAAATAAAATATAAAAAAACCAGTAAGGCCAACTTCGGCTTTACTGGTTTTTTGCATTTAAGATGAAGAATGTCCTGCTTCTACAAATTCAGAGCGATCAGATGATGTGGTAACCCGTGAGTCCTGAAGCCAGCAAGCCACAGAATGCCCTGTTTCAGATACCGTATCTTGCGGTGTATACGTATGGCATACCGTCATTGTATGCGGGCACCTTGCCGCAAACGCACAGCCTTCTCCAAGCGTTGCCAGATTAGGTGGCGACCCGGCAATCGGCAGTAACGGCTGCTCACGATCTTCAGTTAACTTCGGCATGGATTGCAACAGTCCGAGCGTATACGGATGCTGCGGATTGTAGAAAATTTCATCCACCGTCCCTTGCTCAACGATTTTGCCGCCATACATAACAGCTACGCGATCTGCCATATTGGCGACTACACCCAAGTCATGTGTGATTAAAATAATGGCCGTATCCGTTTTCTTTTGCAGATCTTTCATCAATTCAAGAATTTGTGCTTGAATTGTTACATCGAGCGCAGTTGTCGGTTCATCCGCGATCAATACTTTCGGATTACAGGCAAGTGCCAGCGCAATGACCACACGCTGCCTCATTCCTCCAGAAAACTGATGCGGGTAATTATCCAGCCGTTTTTCCGCTTGCGGAATTCCAACTAGCTTTAGCATATCCAGCGCACGTTCACGGGCACGAGCTTTTGTTAGTCGCTCATGACGCTGAACACCTTCCATAATTTGTTTACCGACTTTCATCGTTGGGTTTAGTGAAGTCATGGGATCTTGAAAGACCATCGAAATTTCCGAGCCACGTAAATTGGTAATTTGGCTTTTCGACATCTTCAACAAACTTTCACCATTATAAACAATGTCGCCTTTTGTCACTTCGGTAGTAGCTGTTGGCAACAACTGCATAATCGATTTGGCGGTTACGGATTTCCCCGAACCCGATTCTCCTACAATCGCTAATGTCTCCCCTTTTTTCAACTCGAAGTTTACACCTCGTACAGCTGTCAGTTTACCGGTTTGGGTTTTAAACGCTACATGTAAATTATCAACCGTCAAAATAGTATTGCTCATGATGGGCCCTCCCCTACTTTCTCATTTTCGGATCTAATGCATCACGCAGTCCATCACCAAGCAGATTGAAAGAAATCATAATAATACTGATCACTAACGCCGGGAAAATCAATTTATAAGGAAAATAACGCATCGATTTATAGCCGTCTTCAATCAATACACCAAGCGACGCCAGTGGTGCCTGCAAGCCAAGACCGATAAAGCTTAAGAATGCTTCAAAGAAAATAGCAGTTGGAATGGTGAACATCACGGTAACAATAATTGGACCCATCACGTTCGGCAACAAATGCTTTGAGATCAAACGCGGATTTGAAGCGCCCAGTGTTCGCGAAGCCAAAACAAATTCCTGCCCTTTTAATTGCAGCACTTGGCCACGAACCACACGTGCCATTCCAACCCAGCCAGTGATGACCATCGCCAAAATAATAGAGGTAATGCCCGGTTCTAGCACCAAGATAAAGAGAATGATGACAATCAAGTTTGGAATCCCCATGAGAATTTCGATAATGCGCTGCATCACATTATCAATGCGTCCTCCGTAAAAAGAAGAAATACCGCCATAAATGACGCCAATCACTAAATCCAAAAAGGCTGCCACTAATGCTATAAACAGCGAGATTTGTGTCCCTTTCCAAACGCGTGTCCACAAATCTCGACCAAATTCATCTGTTCCAAACCAATAATTAATCTGGACATCACGTTCGGCATATTGATCGACACCTTGGGAATTCTGACCGTTAAATCCAAGCCATTCCAAGCCTTGCACTTTCGGCGGCATATTGGAATGCACTAAGTTTTGTTCGCGATAGGAAAAGTCATTCATTCCAGGTCCGATTAGCGCTAAAACAATTAGTAATACAAGCATGATCAATGAAATCATTGCACCTTTGTTTTTAATAAGACGCTGAAAAGCTTCTTTCCAAAAAGATACTGACGGTGTACCAATTTCTTCACTTTTTCCTTGATCCAGTGGTGCTTTGACAAATAAGTCTGACGGAATTTCATCATAAGCATACTGGTTTTGCATCTGCAAATCTTGATGTGAGGGGATTTTCGAAGGTTTTTTTGTCATGCTGAATCCCCCTTGTAATTGATGCGTGGATCTAAGAAACTATAAATAATGTCGACCACAAAGACCACAAAAATAAACAGCGCACTGTAGAAAATAGTGATTCCCATAATGACGCTATAATCCAATACCAAAATCGATAACGTAAACTGCTCACCAAGTCCCGGTACAGCGAATATTTTTTCAATAACCAAGGTACCTGTCATAATCGATACGGCAAGCGGTCCAAGCATCGTCACAACCGGAATCAGCGCGTTGCGGATAACGTGCTTGACGATAACTTGTTGTTCTTTCAAGCCTTTCGCTCTGGCAGTAATAATGTAATCCTGACCGATAACTTCCAGCATTTCACTGCGGATAAACCGAGCGACAGTTGCAGTAACCGTTACCGATAAAGCAATCGACGGTAACAGTGTACTGGAATATCCTTCCCACAAGGCAACCGGTAGCCATTCCAATTTCACACCAACATAATACTGCAGCAACGCCGCAAAAACGAATGACGGTATCGACATCCCCAATACAGCCAAGGTCACGGAACCATAATCCAAAATAGAATTATGTTTTAAGGCTGAAACGATTCCGAGAACCAGTCCAACAATTGCACCAAAAATTAATGCTTGTAAGCCAATAAATGCCGATGGACCAATCCGATCGCTGATCATACTCGTCACCGTTCGTCCTTCGTGTTGGAACGAATAACCCAAATCACCTTGAAGTAAGTTTCCAATATACTGTATGTATTGAATGGCGACAGGTTGATCCAATCCATACTTGGCATTTAAAATCGCTAATTGGCTATCCGTTAACTTTTCCGGATTAGTAAACGGTGTACCGGGTAACAGCTGCATCAAGAAAAAAGTCGCTGTCACAATAATGAACAACGTAAGAAGCATAAAGCCAATCCGCTGCAATAAATAACGTTTCATAAGAACACCTCAGTTCTATAATGTGAAAGAAAAGCGCAAGCACCCGTGTAGCTCTGCCGGGCATAAGACGCTCTGGCGAAGTGGCGTGTTTTCAGCCGCACAGCTAGAGTGGCTTATGACCCAAAGAGCTGGGTGCTGGAGCTAGACAAGAAAAGCGCAAGCACCCATGTAGCTCTGCCGGGCATAAGACGCTCTGGCGAAGTGGCGTGTTTTCAGCCGCACAGCTAGAGTGGCTTATGACCCAAAGAGCTGGGTGCTGGAGCTAGACAAGAAAAGCGCAAGCACCCGTGTAGCTCTGCCGGGCATAAGACGCTCTGGCGAAGTGGCAAAGGCTGTAATAACGCCGAAATGCTAAGCAATCTTAGAGCCATTAAAAATACGAGGATGTCCCGTTAATCGGCTACACCCTCGTATCTATAAGCTGCAAACCTGTTTTATTCTTCGATCGTCACCCATTTATAAGAGAATGAAGCTCCCGTTGGATGCACCAATAGATTTTTGATTTTGCTTCTCATTAAGACAGCAGCACCTTCTTGATAAAGTGGTACGATCGCTGCGTCTTCTTCTAATAGAATTTTCTCAGTATCTAATAGCATTTGGTAACGTTTTTCAAGGTCCGTTTCCGTTCTTGCTGCTGCTACTAGTTTTTCCAATTCAGGATTTGAATAATCCATACGGTTAGCCGATCCACCTTCTAACCACATATCCAAATAAGTCATCGGATCGCTATAATCTGGGCCCCATGAAGATAGAGACAAATCGTATTCAATGGCTTTTTCGATTTCCAAACGCTGAGCGAATGGCACTGCTTTGATATCCAATTTAAGTCCTGGAAGATTGTCTTCCAACTGGGCTTGAATGTACTCAGCTACTTTTTTATGGTCTTCTGAATCGGCAATGTTAATCGAGATAGCTACTTCTGTTGCTCCTGTTTCTTCTAACCCTTTTGTCCAAAGCTTCTGAGCTTCTTCTACTGCTCCTGTATTGAAATCTCCATTCAAGTCACGGAAATCTTCACCCGATGGTGACTTGAAAAAGCCTTTTGGAACCACGCCATTTAATGCAGTAGAACCGTTTTTCAAAATAACATCTGTTAAGCTCGCTTTATCAATCGCCATATTTACTGCCTGACGAATGTTTTTATTGCCGAGTACTGGATGATTATGATTAAAGCGAAGGAAAATAATTTCCGGCTCTAAAATCGTGTCAAAGTTCGCGTCGTCTTTGTTTTGATCAACTGCCTCTGAACTCAAGACAATACGATCCACTTTGTTCGTTTCGTATAAGTTAATACCTGCTGCAGGGTCTTTGACAACATAAGCGTTGACTGCATCAAGTTTAACCGTGTCTGCGTCCCAGTAGTCTGCGTTCTTTTCGTATTTCCACCCTTGTTCATGCGTCCAGTCAACTAATGTGAATGGTCCATTGAAAAGGATATTCTCTGCTTCTAGTGCATATTGATCGCCTTGCTCTTCAACAAATTTTTGATTTTGCGGCAAGAATGTTGGGAACGTCATTAGTGACTGGAACAACGGGTTCGCTGCTTCTAATGTAACTTCCAATGTTTTCTCGTCAATTGCTTTAACTCCTAATTCTTCCGCATCCATTTCTTCATTCATGATGGCTTCAGCATTTTTGATTCCAGCTGTTACGAACATGAAGTTATACGGGCTTGCATCTTTCATAACGCGTTTCCAAGCATATTCAAAATCTTGAGCGGTAACCGGATCACCGTTACTCCAATTAGAATCGCGCAAAGTAAACGTATGAACGCTTTGATCCTCGTTCTCTGTGTGATCTGTTACTAACGCTTCAATTGGTTCATTGTTTTCATCTTGACGATAAAGACCTTCATTAACGTTATTCAATACAGTAAAGGCGATTCCATCGTGTGCTTTTGTAGAATCTAAGGTAGGAATGTCTGCTGTGGTCGAAATATTAAGTACTTGTTTAGCTTCTCCTTCTATTGCATTTTCTTCTTTCGAACTTTCCGAAGAATTGAAATTACACCCCGATAAGAATAAAACAAATGCAATCAGAATCATGAAAATTTGCGTGTTTCTCGTTCTCCCCATTTTCCTACCCCCATTTTTTTGATAATTCTATTTAATCATAATTGTTATTGCATAAATAGGCAACAAGATGTTTAAATTTTCAAAAATATAAATTACGTGGTAATGTTTAGATATGAAAAGAAAGGATCAATACCTATGAATTTCAAAGCTATTTTATTGCTAACGTCATTGAGCATATCAATGCTGTTATCTTTTTTTCTGTATAAAAGTTGGTCTCTCATTAACTGGGCCAATGCTTTGTTTTTGGTTGGACTGCTATTAATTATGATCTATTCGATGATGATTTTAATCGAAGGTCAGTTTTTCACAGCTTTCTTAACGAGTACTCGAAACTTTTTTGCAAAAACAAATAAAAAAGATCAGGTGATTCAAGAAAGCGAAAAACGCTCTCTCATTCCTGTCACTTATCGCAGAGAATTCCCGAACCGAAAATCTTTTTTGCAAATTGGTTTGTTTTTTTGTATTGGCAGTCTGTTGGTTTCCTTCTTTTAATCTCCATGCAAAATCGATGGAGAAAGCGTGTCCGGTCGTATCGGAGAGTTCAACATTATCGGCAACGATTCAATAAAACAGGCGGAGAAAAAGAACTTCTTTTTCTCCGCCTGTTTTATTTTAGAAGCCTATGAGACAGCCCAATTTTACGGCACAAAAATTTTGTTGGGAACTATTTTTTTAATGCTAGACCTATCTGCTCTATAACCTTCTTCAAATAATCCTGACTGTGCGGAACTAAATCTTTTAAGCCAATCTGCTTCTTAAATCTGCTACTTTTACCCGCAACTGTGACAAATCCTTCGACCTCTACTTCTTCCTTCTTACCCATAACTAATTCAGCCAGTTCTTCAAATTCCACCTTCGCTATGCCAGAAACTTCTTCTGCCTGCAACTCAAACGTAGCGTCATTGTTGTCTTGCTTCCGGTACAAAAAGCAGTGACAGCGCTCATTGTCGGTAAAGTTCAGCAGGTTTATTTGATCTTTGATCATTCCAAGAGAAGTTAGTTCTGCAAAATCGACTTGGAGTCCAAGTTCTTCCTGAACTTCTCGAACGCCGTCTCGAACCGCTTCGTCCGCCATTAAATGACCCGCTGCCGTAATATCGAATAATCCTGGAAAGTCTTTCTTATCTTTACTACGCAACTGCAAGTAAACGATATCTTTATTATTCTCACGACCTACCACCCAGCAGTGAAAAGTTTCATGCCAATACCCTTTTTCATGCACGGTCTGGCGTGTAGCAACTCCTTGCGCAATTCCATTCTCATCGTAAATACGTATTTTTTCATTTTCCATTTTCATGTTCCCTTTTCTTCATTGTACAATAAAAAACCCGGCCATCTATCGGGCCGGGTTGGTTTAGTTTGCGACAATCGCTTCCACTTTCGATAGAAACTGTTTGGTTCGATCTTCTTTTGGATTTTCAAAAATCTGTTTGGAAGTACCTTGTTCTATAATCAGCCCTTCATCCATGAACACGACGCGGTCGGCAACTTCTTTTGCAAAATTCATTTCGTGCGTCACGATGACCAAGGTCATGCCTTCTTCTGCCAAACTTTTAATAACCAATAGCACTTCACGTACGAGTTCCGGATCGAGTGCTGAAGTTGGTTCATCGAAAAGCATCACTAAAGGATCTAACGCAAGA
Source organism: Planococcus faecalis (assembly GCF_002009235.1). NCBI lineage: Bacteria > Bacillati > Bacillota > Bacilli > Caryophanales > Caryophanaceae > Planococcus > Planococcus faecalis. The sequence goes on along the minus strand of NZ_CP019401.1, from coordinate 235,151 downwards.
GAGCGAGCAATCGCTACACGCTGTTGCTGTCCACCTGACAATTGTGCTGGGTAATGATCAGCCCGATCAGCTAACCCGACTTTGGCAAGCAGTTCAATAGCAATCGCTTTAGCTTCTTCAGGACTTTTGCCATGTATAGCAATCGGACCTTCCATAATATTTTCAATCGCTGTTTTATGAGGAAACAGATTAAATGATTGAAAAACAAAGCCTGTTTTCTTACGCAATTCCCTAATTACTTTTTTGCGGTGACGATCAATTTTGCCTCCCGCGTTTACTTTGTATTCGCCAACTTGAATAAGCCCTTCTGTTGGCTCTTCTAAAAAATTCAAGCATCGCAACAAAGTCGATTTCCCTGATCCACTGGGTCCCATAATGACGACCACTTCGCTTTTATCAATGGTTAAATCGATTCCTTTGAGCACTTCGTTAGCTCCAAATTTTTTGACCAGTCCAGTAACTTTTATCATATGCCGATCAATCTCCTTTTATCCAGTCTTTCCCATTAACAGTGAGCAGACTTTGTGCAACCATATGTTATCTGACCAAGTATTTGGATGATCGAATTTCCAAACGATCCAATAATTTCGTGAAAAATGAGATCAATATCCAGTAAATCGCTGCAGCTACTAAATAAATGGTCAGTGGCTCGAATGTTTTCGCTATGATCAAGCTCGACATCTGCAACAATTCTGTCACCGTAATAACGGACACTAACGACGTATCTTTGATTAAAACAATAAACGAATTGGATAATGTCGGAATCGCAATCCGCAAGCTCTGCGGCAGGATAATTCGCTTTAATGCTTGAGAATAGGTCATTCCCATTGACATAGAAGCTTCCATTTGCCCGTTGTCCACTGCCAAAATAGATGCTCTAAATGACTCTGATAAATAAGCGCCTGCATTTAAACTAAGCGCTAAAATACCGGATGAAATCGGATCTAAGGCGATACCAACTTGAGGCAATCCATAATAAATAACGAAAATTTGTACCAATAACGGGGTTCCACGCATTAAAGACACATAAACATTCGCAATTTCGTTTACTACTTTTACTTTTAAAATACGAATAATGGCCGTCAAGAAGCCGATAACTAACGCAATCAGAATTGAAATAGCTGCGAGAAAAATCGTCATTCCTGTCGCTTTGAGCAACGATGGCAATGAATCAATCACAATTGTAAAATCCATAAATCCTCCCATTAGACAAGAAGTAACACGCTATTCCTTTTCAACGAAAGTTTCTTCTTTATACTCAATCTCAATGCCTAATTGGCTCAATTCAGTTAAAAAAGGATGGAATCGTTCCTGAACGATTAAACCTTCGATTGGAATAACGCCTGTCTCTGTTATTTTTTTAGTGGTAATCCATTGTGAAATGAGTAACGCTGGAATAGCAGTCGTTTTAGCCATCGATGTTATGTTCCGTTCGTGGTCGTATAAATCAATCATTTCCCACGTATGTTTTGTTGAAACTCCGTGCTTGATGCCGCTTACTTCTACTCTTAAAACAGTAATATCTTCAATTGAATGGCCTGACATTTTTGGTATCAAAACTTTCTGAGCGAATAATTTTGGACTGATGACTGTATCTTCAACAGCAACTGGCGTTTCATCCAGAAATCCGAGTTCACTTAATACCCTCATTTTGTCCCAATGCCCAGGGTACCGAACAGTTCGCTCTACTAGGTTTTCTACTTTTCCTTGAAGCATAAAGGCCGTACTGTGGGCGTCTGTAATGACTGTTTCACATAAACCCACTGGCTCAGAAAAAGTCATTTCTACCAAGTCGGATAGCGGAGCCAATTCCACAATTTTTCCGTTTCGAATGATCGTTGCTGGTTTTGTATAAAGTCCAAGTAGACTTTCTAAACGGTAGACGACCTGATACCCTAAAGGCGGATCCGGGTATCTCGGAATTCCGCCACAGGCTAGCATTGCTTCTTGTGCTTCGTCCAATAGTTCAATTCCTTGTGCCGCCAAGAAATTGGTGATGCCGGGTGCGACTCCGCAACCTGGGACGATTAAAACCCCTGCTTGCTGTGCTTGTTCATGCAACGCCAATTTTTCTGGAAAATGAGATCCCACCAAATCAACTAAATGACATTTTGAAGAAATGGCTGCCTTTATTGCGGGCAAGCTTAACGAGTGAGGAAGGCAGCCAATCGCTAGGTCAGCACCTTTTAGCACTTCAGCAATATCGGCTTCTGTTGCTAATGCGGCTACTTTACCAATTACTTGCGGATCGTTAGCGATAGCTAGACATTTGTCGATGCTTGCTTGGTTAATATCAACAGCTGTGATGGTTTTTACACCAGCATACTTAGCCAATTCTGTTACTACTGTTGTGCCAATCATGCCTGTCCCTAAAACGAAGATATGCATTTCTCCACCCCTCACTTATGGCGCTTATACAAAAAATATCAAAATTTGTGACAAAGAAATTGTTCCAGACAATCAATGAACGTTTAGTTTTCTAACGGTTCTGTTCCAAACCATTTTTTATAAATTTCATCGTATGTCCCATCTTCTTTCATTTCACTTAAAGCGGCATTGGCTTTTTCGATAAAGTCTTCGTTGCCTTTGTTAACGGCCATGCCGATTTCGTCTTTGTTTAAAATATCGCTTGAAATTTTAATCGGAAGATTTTGTTCTTTAATGTTGTAGCTAATCAGTAATTGATCATTGATGATGACATCTAGACGCTTATTCGTTAAATCTTGAATGTAATCGCCTACAGCTTTGTACAATTTCACGTCAGCGCCTTCTACACTATTCGCCACGTCTTCAAAAGTTGTTCCACCACCAACGCCTACTTTTTTTCCTTTGATGTCTTCAAGCTTTGTAATATCATTTGTGTCTTCACGTGTAATTAGCACTGATCCTGAAATTACATAAGGGTCGGTAAAGTCGACACTCTTTTTTCGCTCTTCTGTCACCGTCATTTGGCTAATGATGATATCGAATTTATCCGCTTTTAGTCCACCGATCAACCCGTCCCATTTGGTTGCGATAAAGTTAGCTTTTACACCGAGACGTTCTGCAATCTCATTAGAGATATCAACGTCAAATCCTTGGAATTCATCTTTATCATCGATGAAATTAAAAGGTGGATACGTACCTTCAAATGCTACATTTAATTCTTTAGATTCTTCCATTCGTTCCAGCACTCCGCCAGATTTTCCTTCTGTTCCACTTTCAGGAGCAGATTTTGACGTGTCTTCAGCCCCACATGCTGCTAAAAAGCCAAAAATAAATAAGAAAATAATAGCACTGATCGTCGTTTTTTTCATTTTCATTCCTCCATCTTCAAATTGGCTGTCTCTGTTGATTAGTACATAAACGAGAAGATTAAAGCACGTGCGGTGACAAAACCTGTATACGCATAATTACCCGTAACAATCGCCCTGTTTACTTCCATATTTTAGAAACGATTGTCTTCTTATTATTGTCTTAATAAGGAGTAAAGTCAAACAAATTTCAGATTTTTAAGAATATTTTGCATAAAATAAAAAACTTTCACAACTAAGCTGTGGAAGTTTTAATTTTCTTCATAATGGTCGAATGTTGTCTCATCCGGTGCCACATGTTTGATAAATAACAAATCTTCTTCTGTTACGTCTGGAACAAAAAACTCTGTTCCCCAATGCTCAGAAGTGAAAACAAGCTGGTCCCCACTGATCAAGAATACTGAAAACCATGCCAATCTCTTTTGGTCTATGAGATGACGTGTCAGCAGAAATTTCATGATATCTGCTGTTAGAAAGCCTGTAAAAATCGTCATACCTTGTTTTTCTTTACTTTCGAACAATCCCATTAAGTCAGAAGTGATCTCTCTTATGGCCGTCACTTCCTCATTAAAGCAATGGATTTCAAAAGTGTCGGACTTAGCTAAAAAATACTCCATCAGCAAGAGCCAGTAATCGTAATTTTCTGTAGCGGGTATACGCATAAACTCTGGGTCATCTTTAAATTCGGTCAATTCAAATTGCAATTGCTTTTTAGGTATCATGTTTGTGCCACCTCCCGCGTTCTCTCTTCGGTCTATTAGTTCTCTGTATTCAAGCGCCTAACCACTTCGCTGATTTCCTGTAAATGATCAATTTCTCCATCTGCCTCCAAGCAGCTCCAATGCTGACTTTTTTTCCAAATCGTTTTCATGCCTATTGCTTTTGCAGCCTGTATATCATTTTTCGGATGATCTCCAATATAGACAGCTTCGTTCGGAGAAACACCGAAACGTGCCAGCGCTTTATAGAAAATAGCTGGATTGGGTTTGGCCATTCCCTCCCATTCAGAAATCAAAAGTTCTTCAAAATACTCCCTAATTTTTAGTGACAGAATATTATCTAACTGAAACTGTCCCCTGCCGTTGGTGATCATCCCTAAACGTAGCGACTGCTTCGCTAAGTTCTTGAGCACCACAGTCAAATTCGGAAACGGTACGCAATGCTTGTTAAAATTGGTTACATAGTCTTCTAATAAGGTTTGCCAAGTTATCCCTTCAATCTCTAACTCTTCAATTAATTGTTGATAAACACGGTCTTTCCAAACGTATCCTTTGGCATCCAATTCGATAAAGCGATTACTAAAAAAAGCCTTAGGTACATGCTTTACGTGTTCATCTAACCGGTTGTACTGTTCATCTACAAACGCTAGCAGCGAACTATCCCGGTCCAATAATGTGCCATCCAAATCAAAAATAACCACTTTGATCATTCGACTTCTCCTGTCTCGCTACTTTCTAGATTCAGCTTCTCATAAAACCCTAAAGATGCTAATAAAAATGCTTTATCATACTTTGTTTTCTCATGAATTCTATCTACCCAATCCTCCAGATTTTCTAACGGCTCATCGTGATAAAGTCCCGTGTTTGTACTCAAAAAACTGTTCCAGTTATCAAACTCCCAGTGGCGCGTCTCTCCTTTTTCATACAGCCGAACTTCGACCAACGGCTCAGGAGAGATATGATGTTGAGAATACTCAGCTGCCGCTAAAAACTGGAGACGTTCCACTGGCTTTACCTTGTAGAGTTGACGGGATTGTTTGCCATTGGATCGGTAATAGACCATCTCAACCTCTTGACCAATCGACTTTACTTGCACTTCTGCTCCTGGAAAATACCCAGACAATTGACTGCTTGTAAAATTCTGACTGTCTCCATCTATTAAGATGGGCTGGATCCACTGATCGCCTAAATCACATAGAAATCTGCGTCCATCCCTGTCTTCAGCTATGATAGCTGCGTGAGCATCTACTGTTCCTAGCTTACTGCCTATTGGATAAGCGTTAACCCGTGCGTCTTCAAAAGCTGCTAACAGCCAAATTGCCAAGTCAAAACAATTCCCTGTGATACCGTATTGGTCATGGTGCTGTTTCATGAGCTCGACATCGCGTTGCTTTTGGTCGCCTGATCGCTGATAATACCAAGCTTTTGTCAAAGTCTCCATGGGAAATCCATCAAACTGCTGCCAAACTGAAAGAATCTCTGCGGGTGCTTTTATTTGCTTCACCTTCTTTTTCTTTTTTGTATGCTATTACTTCTCTATATTCTGTAGAAATTCCTGCTGTTAGAAGAACTAAGCTATTGCGAACTCGGTGTGCAAGTTTTCATATCCAGTCGATTGACATCAGCGATTCAGATTCAAGGGCTCTTTTGATCTTTGCTTTCACTTACAAAATGATCTTTTATTTTAGCTCGAAACTAGCTGATGACATTGAACATCTAGTTGTTCTTCAGTAGGCAAAAGGGGCTATCCCAAAAAGTCATTGCTCATGACCTTTTGGGATAGCCCCTTTTCATCAAGTACTAGAGTTAATCCGTCAGAAAACTTTTTCGGTTGCGGATTTGGTAATGGTTTAGTTGCTTGAATAACTCTGAGGAAGTTCCTTGATCCACAGAAAATTCAACCCCGCATTCTACCACGTCGATACCTGTCGCTTTTCGAACAACAGTCCCTTCTATTAAGAAAGCGCTATCTACTAGTTCAAAACTACAGCGTACGCTTTCTCCCAAAGGAATATTAAGTACAGAAGAAAACACCAACCCTCCGGCACTAACATCATAAATTTCGACCGGCAAAAAATTACCTCCGTAAACTGAAACCTTGCCATTCAAAGCCTGGTTGAAAATAACTCGAAAAAATTCGCGACGATTTTCCGACATTTCACTCTCCCCATCCTCGGTCACATATACAAATTTACAAGCAGACCTTTGATTTCTCCTACTAGATCTAAAGTACCGATTCCTTCTTCTTCATTATTCAATACTTCGTCTTGAATTTCAATTAGTTTTTTATCGATTATTTTGATAATTCGTTGGGGTTTTAAGTTACCGCCTGATGTAAGACTTTGCTCATCTGATAAGTGTAAACCATAACTCACAGATTCTGAGACAAATTGCTTAACAGCTTGCTTATAATTCACTAAATTTTCAAGTGTACGTTGATTGGCTAATTTTTGACCTTGCGTATCCACATTACTCATCAACTGATTTAACGAATCATTTTGCAGCTTTGACTGAGATTTTCTCATGGCATTTGAGAAAAGTTCGTTCGGCTTGTTACCATTCGTTTGTTTCAACAGCCGGTCGTTTTGAATCGTACTCTGACTATCAATACGCATTTACAGCACCTCGTCTTCTTTTAAATTACTGTACTGCTTATTGTTCATATTAAGGACAAGCTCTACTTCGCCAAAGTCGGCGTGAAGCACTTTAGCAATTTGTCTGGAAGAAAACCCTTGTCTAGACAGCTGAATGATTTTCTCTGTTTCTACAGTAGACTTTTCGGGACTGTCGATCTGTTCAATCTTGGTTTGTTCTAATCGTTCAACGCGTTCGACGAGTTGGGTTTCGCTGTTCTTTATGTAAGTAGTTAATTTATTGTAAAGTTCATTGTTTTCTTCTTCAAGTTGGGCCACAAACTGGGCCATCTTTTCATGAATTTCAGGTGAGCTGTTATTTATGTGCTGTTTTTTTACTATCAGCATCAGCCGTATATTCATTAGCACTAGCCCCGTACTAACTGCTATCAATAGCCATTCCATCCCCATCACCTTAGCCTTCTGTTTGGTAGTTTCACTTCAATAATGATCGTGTACAGATAAAATCGAAGCATGCAGTCGAAGCATAGCTTTTGAGTGAAGCTGTGAAACTCTTGATACACTAACGCCGAGAATTTCGGCAATTTCGGTTAATTTCATTTCTTCAAAATAGCATAATGACACCGTAATTTTTTCTTTTTCAGGCAACCGTTCAATGGCACGAACTAGCGATTCTTTCATCATTCGATCTGCTAAATGGCGTTCTGGCGAGCCTACGTGATGGTTGTTCACTGTTCGTCGTTCTTCAAAGTGTTCGTCATCCATTGAAATCATTGTTGATAGCGCTGCTTCTGAAACTGTCTTATTAAGCTCAGCTTTCGTAATACCCAAATACAAACTAACTTCCTCGTCAGACACAGAAGCGCTATTTTGCTGCTCTAATAAAAGATAGGCTTTTTCAATTTTCTTTACTTTTTCTCTAACGGATCGCGGCAACCAATCACTATGTCGCAACCCGTCAATAATCGCGCCTTTGATGCGCCAGGAAGCATAGGTTTCAAATTTCAAATCTCTTTCAATATCGAATTTACTTAAGGCATCGAGTAATCCTTCATAGGCATAGCTGCGGATATCATCTTTTTCCACAGTTTTCGGTAAACTGATCATGAACCGTTGAATCACGTAATCAACCAAAGGAAGATATTGTTCAACCAAGTATTCGCCAGCTTCTGGATCTTGGTGTTGTTGCCAATCGCTCCAGCAGGAGAGTTCTTCTTTTGATAATTTGGGATTCAGCATGATTTTTCACCACCATTTCCAAGCGTCAAGCCGCTCTTATTTAAAAAATATTTTCATAATAAACCCTTTCAGTCCCAGTTTATAAGGAACACGGAGATGTAGAAATTCACCCGTTAGTTGACGAATGGCCACTGCCGATTCACTATTCGGATAAACCAGCAGTAGCGGCTGTTGCTTTTTGACAGCTTCTGGCACGTGTAAATCATTTGGGATAGAACCCAAGGCGCCAATCTCTTTCCCTAAAAACTGAACTGCTGCTTGGGTAAAGTTATCAGCTGTTTGTTGTCCTTCTTTGATACTGACGCATTGATTGACTACTAGCTTCATATGAACATTTGGATCTTTGCCATGCACCATCTTGACGACTGAATAGGCGTCAGTAATCGACGTTGGCTCAGGAGTAGTAACTAAGATGACGTCATCAGCGGCTAAGATAAAGCGAAGATTTTCGTAGGACAAACCTGCTCCCGTATCCAAGATGATGTAGTCTACTTCACCCTGTAAAGTGGCCAGTTCCTGAAAAAATTTATGCAGTTTGTGATCATCCATTCGAAACAGTTCGTTAAAACCATTGCCCCCTGAAATGAACAGCAAGCCATTTGGACCTTTTTCAATAATATCCCGAACAGCCAAATCTTTTTCAATCATGGAAGCAATGGTTTCACGTGGAATCTGATCAAGTAACACATCAATATTAGCGAATCCCATATCAACATCAAGAATCAATACCTTTTTATCCTGTTCAATAAGGCTTAAGCCAAAATTTAATGCGAAATTCGATTTTCCAACTCCGCCTTTGCCACTAGCGATTGCCAACACTCGTGTTTTTTTAACGGTTTTTTTGCTTGGCTTATCCGATTGCTTTATCAGCATTTTTTCTCTTAACTGGTTGGCTTGATCAAGCATTAGTTTTTTCTCCCAAGATGAAGTCCGCTACTAATTCCGGTGTGCAGTCCATAATGTCATCCGGTACATTTTGGCCATTAGCGATATAGCGTATCGGAATGTCGTAATGGCAAATCAAATTCACGATAGCGCCCGAAGAACTGGTTTCGTCTTTTTTAGTCAATAGCAGTTCATCCATAGAAATGGAACGGAAATTATTAATTATTTTTTTCATATCTTCGTATTTGGCAGTTAAGCTCAATACTAAGTGAATCTGTACCTTACTATCAGTTGGCAGTAACTGCTTAAGGTCTTCAATATATTGCGTCTGCTGATAATTTCGGCCTGCCGTATCCATTAAGATGATATCGCAGTCATGAAAATCTTCGATTGCTTTCGTTAAATCTGCAGAAGACTCCACTACCTTAACTGGAATATTCAAGATGCTGCCATAGGTTTTTAATTGCTCAACTGCCGCAATACGGTAAGTATCCGCAGTAATCAATCCCACTTTTTTATCCTTTGTAAGCAGATAACCAGCCGCAATTTTTGCGATTGTCGTTGTTTTCCCAACCCCTGTTGGTCCGATAAAACAAATAATTTCTGGTTGTTGTGAAATTTCATCACACTGATGCCAATCCATCATTGCGACCAATTCTTCACGAGCAAAGCGCTGAACACGCTCTAACGTTTGATCAGTGTTAAATTCATCTCTTGCGATCAATTTTGCTAGCAAGTCTGTCAAAATATCCGGCGCTATTTCTTGCGCAATCAATTGCTTTTTCAACAACCGAAGAGATTCAGGAAGATCCTCTTCTTTCATCTGTTTCATCATAAATTGTTTCATATTCTTTAACTCATGGATCAATTCTGCTGAGGAGTCTTTTGGATTACTCCACTTTGATGGAGATTTCGTTTCAGTTGGCAATCCTTTTTTCGGCGGGATTGGATCAACGCCAGCTGTGATTTCTAATTTTTCTTTCTTGAAAAAACCTAAAAATCCACCTGTCTTGATTTTTTTGGTATTTAAAATCAACGCATCTTCGCCTAGATCCTTTTTAATCATGGGGAGTGCTTCCGCCATCGTGTTGACGATATATGTTTTCAACCTCATGAGACGTTCACCACTCCAACACTTTGAATTTCAATCTCCGGCTCTAGTTCGTTATAGGACAGCACTGGCAGGTCGGGTGCAAAACGCTCGACGAATTGTCTCATGTAAATACGGATAGCAGGAGACGTCAGTAAAATGGGCTGAACGCCGGTTTGCTGCAGTTGCGCCGCTTGTTCTGTGATCTTTTGGAAAATCGTTTGAGAAGATTCTGGATCAATGGACAAGTAATTGCCTTGCTCTGTCCGGTGCACAGAGTCAGCGAATTTCTTTTCAAGACTCGCGCCTGCTGTAATCACTTGCAACGGTTCTTTTGGCGTAGCGTATTGCAAGGTAATTTGACGTGATAGGGATTGACGAACATACTCCGTCAACAAATCTGCGTCTTTTGTTTGCGTAGAGTAATCTGCCAACGTTTCCAAAATGGCTAATAAATTGCGGATGGATACTTTTTCTTTCAAAAGTTTCATTAATACTTTTTGCACTTCACCAATGGTCATTAAATTTGGTACTAACTCTTCGACTACTGCTGGTGCTGTTTCGCGCATATTTTCAATGAGCGATTTTACTTCTTGTCTACCGATTAATTCATGCGCGTGGCGTTTGATCACTTCTGTCAAATGAGTAGACACAACAGACGGCGGATCAACAATGGCGTAACCTGCCATTTCGGCTTCTTCTTTCATGTCCTCATCGACCCATAAAGCAGGCATACCAAAGGCGGGTTCCACGGTTTCAATGCCTTCTACTGATTCGTCGTCAATGCCCGGACTCATGGCTAAGTAATGATCAAGCATAATTTCACCTGATGCGACTTGGTTGCCTTTGATCTTAATCATGTATTCATTCGGCTGCAGTTGGATGTTGTCACGAATCCGAATGACCGGAACGACAATACCTAGCTCCATCGCGCATTGTCGACGGATCATAATCACACGGTCCAGTAAATCGCCACCTTGATTTTTGTCGGCAATTGGGATTAATCCATAGCCAAACTCAAATTCAATGGCATCCACATGCAGTAAGTCAATGACACTTTCTGGACTTTTCATTCCCGCTATTTCTTTATCTTCTTTGCCTATTTCAACTTCCTGCTTTTCCTCAGATTTCAAGGTTTTTTGCATTTGGAAAGCACCATAAGCGATGACACCCGCAATCGGCACAACGAGCATTGGACTGATTGGTGTAAAAACTGCAAACATCACTAACGTTCCGGCTACAATATACAACATCTTTGGATAGGCGAAAAGTTGTTTTGTGATATCTGACCCTAAATTGCCGTCTGATACTGCACGTGTGACGACAATACCCATCGCTGTCGAAATTAATAGCGCTGGAATTTGAGAAACTAAGCCATCTCCAATAGACAGTAGCGTAAACAGCTGCGCTGCTTCTGCAAATGGCAATTTGTGAACCATGACACCGATTAGCAAGCCACCAATGATGTTGATGAGGGTAATAATGATTCCGGCAATCGCGTCTCCTTTAACGAATTTACTCGCACCGTCCATGGCCCCGTAAAAGTCTGCTTCTGAACTTACTTTTTCACGACGGCTTTTTGCTTCTTGATCCGAAATCATTCCTGCGCCGAGGTCGGCGTCAATACTCATTTGTTTACCCGGCATGGAATCGAGCGTAAATCGTGCAGCCACTTCGGCTACTCGCTCGGAGCCTTTCGTAATCACGAGAAACTGAATAATCACTAAGATGAGGAATACCAAGATCCCGATAATGGCGCTTCCTCCAACAACGAACGAACCAAACGTTTCAATCACTTGTCCACCTGTTTGATTGGTCAAAATCGAACGGGTTGTCGAAACGTTTAACCCCAGTCGGAACAAAGTTGTTAACAACAGTAACGTAGGAAAAATAGAAAATTGCAGAGGTTCTTTTGTATTCATAGCCACTAACAAGATCGTTAGTGCCAAACTGATATTGATCATAATTAACACATCTAACAAGAGCGGCGGAAGAGGGATGACCATCATCACCACAATCATGATAACGGCTACCATGATGGCATAATCTCTGAATTTCACGCGGGTCCCTCCTCTATCCGGGTTATCGGATTTTTCCTTTTAATCGGTAAATATATGCTAAAACCTCAGCCACAGCTAGGAATAATTCTTCCGGTACAACATCCCCAACTTCAACTTGGGCATACAGTGCTCGTGCGAGAGGTTTGTTTTCCATCGTCACAATTCCAAATTCTTTCGCTTTTTCTTTAATCTTCAGCGCCAAATGATCTTTGCCCATTGCGATGATGACCGGAGCCTCCATCATTTCGGCATCGTACTTGATCGCGACAGCGTAATGCGTGGGGTTGGTGATTAACACATCTGCACTTGGCAGATCCTGTATCATACGGTTCATGCTCATTTGTCGCTGCTTGTCTTTTATTTTTGATTTGATGAGCGGATCGCCTTCCGCTTTTTTGTATTCATCTTTGATGTCTTGTTTTGACATCTTGATGCCTTTTTCAAATTCGTATTTCTGATAAATGTAGTCTAGGATAGATAAACTCAGCAGGATCAGTCCTGCAATCAAGCCCATTTGGAAAACCAATGAACCGATAAAAGAAAACGAATAGCCAATGCTTTTTTGTGACAGCGTAAATAACTCATCTTTGCCTACCCACAATACGCCAAATGCAGCGCCGCCGATAATGCCGATTTTCAAAAGGGACTTCCCCAACTCGACTAAAGCGCGCATTGAAAATATTCGCTTTGCCCCTTTGATTGGATCTAGTCGTTCAAACTTGGCCATGATGGGGTCTGATGTGAAAATAACACCCACTTGGATAAAGTTTCCGAGAAAGCCGAAGACCATACCAACGAGCATGATAGGCAGCATCAACAAAAAGGCATTCATGGCCATCTGCTCAAACAAGGTACGAATGGTGGCCGGTGTTATTTCCCAGGAAATATATTGCGTAAAGTGAATCCGGTAAATAGCTAAAATTCGGTCCATCATCCAGCCACCGAGCGAATTCAGTAGCACAATCCCCCCGATAATAATCATGGCAGCTGCGACTTCCGGGCTTTTGGCTACTTGGCCCTTCCGCTTGGATTCTTGCCTTTTTTGCGGTGTCGCTTTTTCAGTTTTCTCACCCGCAAAAAATTGCAAATCCAAGGGATATCTAGTTGCCACTTACGTTCCTCCTAACAAACGAATCAGTTGAGCCATACTCACCAAGAGTTTCTCAAAGAGAACCTGCAGGATATAGAAAAACACGGGCATGGTTAGAAAAAGCATGATAAAACCGACAAAAATTTTCAACGGCAACCCGACAGCGAATATATTCAGCTGAGGCACCGTTTTCGCCAAAATACCAAGGGCAATATCCACTAAAAACAAAGCGCCAACGATTGGCAAGGCAATTTGCAACGCAATCAAGAACATTTCTGCAAACAAGCCCGTCATAAATTGTGCGATGTCTTCAGCTTTCACAGAAATAGCTAATCGCTCTACCGGAAACACACATAGGCTTTGCATCACACCGTCTAACATCAAATGATGACCATTTACAGTTAACAAGAACAACAACGCCATCATGTACTTGAAATGACCGATAATCGGCACTTGCGCACCGGTTTGTGGATCCAGCACATTGGCCATCGAAAAACCCATTTGAAAATCAATAAAAGCGCCTGCAATTTGAACCGTGTACAACACGAGAGCTGCAGTGAAGCCGAGTGCCAAACCCGTCGCCAGTTCTTTAGTAATTAACAAAAGATACGTCGAGTCCAAAAGAATCGTTTCGCCCATAGGCAAGGTCGACACAGCGACAAACGCTAAAAATGCTGCGATACCTACTTTGAATTGAGCGGGTACCCCTCGCATTGAGAAAATAGGAGCAATTAGAAAAAAACTGGTTAAACGGACGAGCATGAGTAAAAAATAAGGCAAGATATCAAAAATTTTGTCCATGTCCGTTTACCCGATAATTCTTGGCAGCTGCTCAAACAAGTCCCGTGTGTAATCTAGCAGCAAGGTCAACATCCACGGGCCAAAGACCACGAGCGAGATAAAGACCGCCAGTATTTTCGGGATAAATGCTAAGGTTTGTTCTTGAATTTGTGTCATCGCTTGGAACACGCTGACCAATAATCCAACAGCTAACGCAATGAGCAGCATTGGAGCGGATATAAGAATCACTGTAAAAATTGATTGTTCCGCTAGTTTGATCACCATATCTGGAGTCATCGTATTCTTCCTTTCGTCAAAAGCTGACCAGCAGCGATTCGATTATTAAGTACCAGCCATCGACCAACACAAATAGCAATATTTTAAACGGTAACGATATCATGACTGGCGGCAACATCATCATCCCCATTGCCATCAACGTACTGGCGACAACCATATCAATGATTAAGAAAGGAATAAAAATAACAAACCCAATTTGAAAAGCAGTTTTCATCTCACTAATAGCAAATGCCGGAACCAGTGAAGTTAGCGGAATCTCTTCAATGCTGTCAGGTTTTTCTAGCTCCGCGTATTTAAAAAACAAAGCCAAATCTTTTTCTCTTGTATTTTTTGCCATAAATTCTTTTAATGGCACAATAGCGGTATCCAGTGCTTCTTGTTGCGCCATGTCGCCGTCTAAATACGGTTGAAGTGCAGTTTCATTCATTTCTCCTACGATAGGAGACATGATAAAAAATGTTAGAAATAGTGCTAAGCCAACCAATACTTGGTTCGGTGGCATCGACTGTGTGCCGAGTCCAGTTCGCACGAATGACAAAACGATGATGATCCGTGTAAAACTAGTCATCATAACTAGAATTCCTGGAGCTAAAGACAAAATCGTTAACAGGAAGAATAATTGAAGCGTTGTTGAGACATCTTCAGGGGACTCTGCGCCAAAATCAATGCCCGGAATATTAATAGCAGATAAGATTTCCGGAATCATAGCGGACGTCCTTCCGTGTCTTGCGTTTCTTTTTCAAACTCATCTTCAAGCGCTTGTTGTTGGGCTTTTTGTTTATTTAAGCTTTGCTTAAATAACTGATCAAAGCCATTTTTTTGCGCTTTTTTTGAAAAACCTTCCATCTTTTTCTTTGTTAAATCAAACAAGTTTTTCGATAATGCGGGTTGTTGCTGCTCAAAGTCTTTTTCAATGTTGTTAATTTCCACTGCATCTGAAAATTCCTTGATGAGCGTTACTTCATCACCCACGCCAAGTAAGTACATCTGGCTGCCAATTTTCACCACTTGCAGCGACTTATTATTGCCCAGCGGCGTACCACCCATCAGTTTAACAGCTTGGTTCGGTTGCAGGTTTTTCTGACGTGCCGCTAAAAACTTAATAAGTCCATAAATCATCACCACAATCAACAACGTATAAAAGATTAATTGAACAATAATACCGGCTAAGCTTTTTTCTTCTATCGGTGCTCTTTCTACATCATCAACGGGTGTTTTTTCTACCGGATCTTCATTATTTAGCCATTCCACCACATTCGGACTGGCTTGAACAGCTAGTGGCACCGACATTGCGCTCAAAAACAACAGCGCTAATAGCAATGGCATCCACATATAACTTGATTTAGGCACTCTTAGTAAACTCCTTTTATCCATCATTAACGCAGTTTTGAGATGCGTTCAGCTGTGCTCAATACATCTGTTACCCGGACACCGAAGTTCTCATCAATGACAACTACTTCTCCAACTGCAATCAATTTATTATTGATTAGGATATCAACGGGTTCTCCTGCTAATTTATCCAATTCAATAATAGACCCTTGCGAGATTTCCAATATTTCCTTGACTACTCGTTTTGTACGGCCTAGCTCCACAGTAACTTGGAGCGGAATATCCAATAACATATTCAAGTTATTCGGTGCAGATGGCGCTGTTTCCGTATTGTCGAAGCTTGAAAACTGAACATTTTGTACGGTCGGTGTTGCTTGAGCCTGCTCATTTAGCCCATCATCTGATTGCTTTGGCATTTCACTTGTCTCCTTTAGTTCTTGCGGATTAAACGGTGCCGTTAAAATCTCCACCAAGGTTTTTGCAAGTGGTAGAGGCAAACATAAACAAAAACGGATGTTTTGCTTTCCGCTAACATTCAACTGAAATTCCGACTCTGTAAACGACTGCTCTTTCGTAAAGTTAGCTAACGAAAATTCACCCGTTTGGTCCACAACGTCCATACCCGACAAGGAGTAAGTAAGCTCGTTTTCTAACAGCGCTGACATCGACTGTGCCACTGAATCAAACATTTTACTAATCAACTCTTGAACCGCTTGAAATTCTGTTTGGTCCTCTGTAGTCTTTAATGCAGCATCCATGTCCTTTTTAGAAACAGCAAGAACCTGCATTCCGCTAGCTGAACCCGTATATTCACCAAGCGCCACATAAAACGGTGCGCCGATCGAACCAAATACAGCATCTCGACTGGTCACAGTTAGCGTTGGAGAAGTGACAAAAACCTGTTCTGCAAGCAACGATGTGAGTAAAGCAGCCGAACCTCCTAGAGACGTGTTCAATAATTCGATGATAGCTTCTGTCTCTGTTTTTGATAATGCGTTTTCAGGCATCGCCTTTCCTCCTGTCTTCTGGTCATCCGAAGAATTTTTACGTTTTTCTGGAGAATGATGATCAGTCGTCATCAAATTGAACTCCTTGAATCGATAGTTCTGTTACTTGTACAGCCATCCGACCTTTTGAAACACCAGGTTGGGCATAAAATTTTAATTTGTTATCTACTTGAAGCGTGACAGGTGACTCGTAAGATTCGTCCAAACGAATGACATCGCCATTTTTCAGGTTCAGGAAATCTCCAAGTTCAATCGTTGATTTTCCCAGTACCGCTTTGATTTCCATTTTGGTGCTTTGCAGCTTTTCTTCTAACGCTTCCATTTCATGTGTTTCAACAGCCTTTTTTTGGTTTGCCAGCCAATGTTTCGCTGACAGCTTCGGCAAAATTTGCTCGAGCACTGTATGAGGCAAACAGATATTGATGATGCCTTCTGCGTGTCCAATTTTTGTTTGCAACTTGATTAAAATGACCGTTTCGTTTGGAGGAGAAGTAGTCAAGAATTGTGAATTCACTTCAATCTCTTTGAGTTCTGGAGACAGTTTCACTACAGATGACCAGGCTTCTTCAAAACAATCCAGTGATTTTGAAAACACCCGTTCAATGACGCTGATTTCAATTTCAGTCAACTCACTGTCTTTCTGCAAGAGATTTCCTTGCCCGCCCAGTAGCCGGTCAAACATGACATATACCACCTCTGGAGAAAAATCCATCACCATGCTGCCCTGCAGCGGTGTTGCTTCAAAAACACCCAACATCGATTTTTTTTGGACATTTTGAACAAATTCTTGATAGGAAACCTCTTCAACTTTTTCAACGGTCACTTGAACAAATGTTCGAAGCTGTGCCGAGAAATAAGAAGTTAACAAGCGCGAAAAATTCTCATGGATACGCGATAAGGTACGGATTTGATCTTGTGAAAAACGTAACGCTTTCTTGAAATCATATGCTTGAACATTTCTTTTTTTATCAATCACTTTCGGTTCTTGATTGCCCATTGCCGAAAGGATGGTTTCGATATTTTCATTTGATAAAACGTCTGTCAACTTGATTGCCCCCTCATTCGTCTAGGTTCGGCTCATGCAAACGAGGTAAAATGTTCAGCTTCCGGTAATAGTCGGTTACTTTGTCCATAACTTCCTCTACAGTTTCCAGTACATGGACTTTCTTACCGGTTGTTAACGTCACCACTGTATCCGGTGTCGATTCTAGTCGCTCGATATAGATGGCGTTTAATACGATAGATGAACGGTTTAACCTAGTTAAGTTAATCATTTCGATGGACTAAGCTCCTTCCATTAACGTTTTAGGTTCATAATTTCCTGTAAAATTTCATCAGAAGTGGTAATGGTTTTTGAGTTAGCTTGGAATCCGCGTTGCGCTATAATCATTTCTGTAAACTCTTCCGTTAGGTCAACGTTAGACATTTCGAGCATGCCCGAACCGATTTCTGTTTTAGCGTCTGTAGCTGACCCTAACTTCATATCATTGCCTGCACTAGCAGTCATTTGGTATAGTGACCCCCCAATTTTGCTAAGTCCTTCAGGATTGGCTGGTGCCGCAACTCCTATTAACCCTCCAATAAGATTTTCATCTTTTCCGTCACTTATTTTCTTTCCGATAATTTGACCCTCACGATTAATACTAAATGAACTATAGGTGCTAGCATTAATTTTAATGGTGTTTCCAGCATTGTTCAAAACCTTATACCCTTGAGCTGTTACTAAGTCGCCTGCAGCTGTTACTGTAAAGTTTCCTGCCCGTGTTAAGTATTGTCCTGCTGGAGCAGTAGCTTTTGGGTCTTGCACAACGAAAAAGCCGTCTCCCATAATGGCAAGATCAGTTCCCACGCCCGTAGACATTAATGAACCTGCATTGTGATTGACGTTGATGGAAGAAGTTACCGAACCTAGACCCACTTGCATCGGATTCGCACCACTACTCGACATATTCTGGCTTAACAAATCTTGAAAATTAATGGTGCTTTTTTTGTAGCCGACTGTATTAACGTTAGAAATGTTATTCCCGATAACATCTAACTTTGTTTGGAAGTTTTTCATACCTGACACACCTGAGTACATTGAACGTAACATTTAATTTTCCCCTTTCAAGAACCGCGTTTCATCCACCATGGATTACACAGTTTCTTGTTTATTAGCTGGTGCTGTCGTTTTTTCAATATGAATGATTGAGTTGATTGGCACTTTTACATCTGATCCTTCAAGCTCTGCCATTACTTCTCCGTTTTTACTGGACAAGGCTTTGACAATTCCTTCACCTGACGCTGTTTCGGACTGCCACTTAACCGATGTTCCGATTAAATGCGCATAATCTGCTAATGACGAATTTCCTTGATTGTTGACGAATTGCGTCATCGTTTTATTTAAATTGGTCAATTGTTCGAGGCTTGTAAATTGGGCCATTTGGCCAATAAATTCGGTGTCCTTTAACGGCTCCATCGGATCTTGGTGCTGCATTTGAGTCACTAGAATTTTAAGGAATGCATCTTGTCCAAGTGCATTTGTTGGTGCCGTCTTAGCCACTGGCGCTGCAGCAGTAGCCGCTCCCGTTGTCGCTGTCGAAATATTCATCCAAACACCCTTTCTTCTATACGGTGTAATCTACTTTTAGTAAGCCTTCAGGCAATAGCTTTGTTGTTTCTTTAACTACGTCTTCTTCAGACTGAAAATAGCTATGACCACTACGCGGATTTTTACTTTGTTGTTGCGTAAACCGTTGTTCTGCATGAGGTTGTTGCTGATTAAAAGGCTGCTGTGGGCTTTGTTCGAGCACTTCAATTTTTTCAACTTCCACACCCTGTTGAATCAATGAAGTTCTCAACTGATTTAGCTGAAGTTCAATCGCTTCTTTTGCCATTGGTGTGCTTGCCATAATTTGAGCGGCTAGTTTGCCATTTGTTGATGTCAATAAGATTTCAAGGTGTCCCAAATGTTCCGGGAAAATATTAACACGCATTTTCAGGCCTTCTTGACCGTCGACTAAGCGCATTGAACTTTTCAACATCCCGCCGAGGTCTTCTAGAAGATGGGGTAAACGTACTAATGGAACTGGCTGTAGACTGGCTTCTGCTTTCACAAGAGTCCCGGCAACCTTTCCAGCATCTGCTGTCATCGTTAAAGGCTGCGCAGCTAGATCTGGAGTCGCTTTCACTTCTATGGATTCTTTAGGAGTTTGAAGTTCTTCTCCACTTTGGAGCTTCGGAACAACCTTACCTTCTCCTGCTTCAAGTTCTTTTAACGCCTTTTGCATTTCAACAGACACCTTAGAACTGTTGCTCACTGGCTTCAGTAATTCACCAACAAGTATGGGAATATCCTTTACCGCATGACTTTCTTCACTAGACGCTATAACCGGCTTTAGTTGAGGGCTCGTAGCGATTAGAGCTTGTTGTTTTTCAAGCATCCCCAACAAATCATCGAGTTGTTTAGAAAGTTGTATTAAGCCATTAACGCTTGTCTTATTCGCTTTTCCTTCTACCTCGTTCAACATCGGGGATTTCACAGTTTCTCCAGCTGGTTGTTCGACTAAAATTTGGAGCTGCTGTTGTATTTTCTGAAGCAGTGAAACGAGTTGACTAGGATCTTCTGATGCATTCGCAGCTACCTGACCGGGCGCTGGCAAACCAGTTGGCTTGTTGTCAGCCTGCAGTTGTTGCAACTGCAGAATGGCGTATTGAATTTCCTGCTGCTCAGTTGTTGGCTCTTCAACTAGTAGTTCTTGTAAAGACGCTAGCACAGATTCCACGTTTTCCAACAGGTTTTCTGTAGGTGCTTGTTGTTCGCTAACAGGTGGAAGTGCCAATGATTCCAGTAAAGAAGCAAATGCCGCTTGATTCACAACAGGTTTCGAAGTTGTTTTCGTGACAGGGCTAATGATTTGTTGAAACGTCGGCTTTAAAGCTTCCATACGTTCAAGTCCCTTCCGCCAAGTTATTTGCCTTAGCTAAGCGATAAAACCGCGTACTGGCCATTTCGTCAAAAAAGCTTTGTTCGGCCGCTTTGTTTTCTTCTTGGAAATGTGTTAACTTTTGTTGCTTCAAGTTTTCCCACGTTTTTTCTTCTTTCGCTTTTTCTTGCAATACACCTTGAGACGCTGAAACTTTTTTCTGTAAATGTTCCAATTCTCTTTCGGAAGAAAGCGATTGACCTTGAAGCTGATAAATATAGTCTTCTAACATGCGAAGTTCTGAAATGTTGACGCCACTTTGCTGTTTGGCATTTTTTAATAACTCAGCATCTGAGATTTTCTTTTGAATCATTCTTTTTTGCTGATGTCCTACTTCATGTTGTTTGATAGCTTCAGCCATTTGGATCTGCGCAAAGCCCTTTTCATTTTCTTTTAAATCCAATATCTTTTGAAATCGAAAGTTGAATTGTGTCAGTTTAAATCCCTCCAAATTGTGCGGATAGCCGTTCAACACTTTCTTCTATTTTGGCTTTCTCGTAAATGTCTTGCTGCAAATATTCTCGGATCAATGGATACGCTCGAATGGCGTCATCAATCTCTTTATTTGCACCACTCTTGTAGGCTCCGATATTAATCAGATCTTCAGAAGTCTCGTAAGCTGCTAACAGACGTTTGAAATCTCGTGCGGCTTGTTGATGTTCTTCTGATACCACTTCGTGCATCACCCGGCTAACACTCGCCATTACGTTGATCGCTGGAAATTGACCTTTTTGAGCAATTTTTCGGTCCAATACAATATGTCCATCTAAAATTCCGCGCACCGCATCGGCAATCGGTTCGTTCATATCGTCTCCGTCTACTAAAACGGTATAAAAAGCGGTGATCGTTCCTTTACTGGAAGTACCCGAGCGTTCGAGTAATTTCGGTAACAATGCAAAAACGCTTGGTGTATACCCTTTACTCGTTGGTGGTTCGCCTACTGCGAGCCCCACTTCACGTTGTGCCATCGCAAAACGCGTCACCGAATCCATCATCAACATGACATTTTTTCCTTGATCCCGGAAATATTCAGCAATCGCTGTTGCGGTTAGTGCGGCTTTAATGCGCTGCATGGGTGTTTGATCGGAGGTTGCTGCGACGACGACGGATTTCTTCAGCCCTTCAGGACCTAAATCACGTTCAATAAAGTCACGAACTTCACGGCCACGTTCTCCAACGAGCGCAATGACATTAATATCTGCTTCTGTATTGCGAGCAATCATGCCCATCAACGTACTTTTCCCAACACCACTTCCGGCAAATACCCCAATGCGTTGACCTTGGCCAACAGTTAGCAAACCGTCAATGGCACGAACTCCGACTTCTAAAGGTTTATCGATTCTCGGGCGCTTTAACGGGTTCGGCGGGGCATTATTAGTAGAATATTTTTTCAACCCCCGAGGCAATAAGCTTTCATCAAGTGGCATCCCCGTTCCGTCCAAAACTTTCCCTAAAATAGAAGGCCCCACTTTAATCTGCAGTGGCCCTCCCGTGGCGACGACTAAACAACCGGGTCCAACTTGCGAAAGATCCTGAAGTGGCATGAGCATGATTCTGTTTTCTTTAAATCCAACAACTTCGGCTTCAATCGGTGGCTCGTTGCGATTTGGGTAAAGCAAACACAATTCACCAATTTTTGCATTAGGTCCTCGTGATTCAATCGTCAAACCAATTACTTGAATCACTTTCCCGTGCTTTTTGATCGGTTCAATGTCGCTCAGCAATTCCAGGTATTCATCTTCCCACAAGTTCATCGTTGGTTTTCTCCTCACAGTAAGCGAGCAATTGATTTTTGATTTCTTCTAGTTGATGATCAATCATCGCGTCATAAGATCCACTCGCTGTATGAATTCTGCAGCCACCTGATGTCAGATTCGCTACAGGAACTAGTTTTAATTCTGAATCGGCTTTGATATAGGTTTTTAACTCCTCTAAAAAGGGAATAATGACCGAGTAATCTTCGGGAGAAACTTGCATCGTGACGTCTTCAGCTTCTTCTACTTGCTTTAATGCGTGCTGAATAATGCTCAATAACTGCTGTCTATCTTGTATCAGTTCGTTGTGGATCACTTTTTCGGCAATCGTCACACTTAGTGACAGCAAGAAAGGTTCGGCTTGCTGAATAATAGTGGCCTTTTCTTCATAGGCTGTTTCCAGTAAACGAGTCATTTCTGCTCGTTTTTCAACGCTGTCTTGCTCCACTTGTTCCAGTCCTTCTGTAAATCCAGCCTGAAACCCTTGTTGCTTTGCTTGTTGTTCGACTCTTTGCGCATGCTGTTGTGATTCTTGTTGCTTTTCTTGCCACCACTCATCGATTTCTCGTTGTGCATTTTGCTGATCGTTTACGAGTTGAGCCTGCAATTGCTCTCTCTTAGCTTCCAATTCATTGATTTCTTGAAGCAACTGCTGTTGCTGTTGTCTCGGATCTATTTTGGGATCAGTAAAAACAGGTTTTTGAGTCTCAATTTTGCGTGTCTGAATAATTTTCATTTCTTCAGAAAGAGGCTGAGAAAGTCGAATAATATTAGACAATTATTTCTTCTCCTCCTCCACGCGATACATCAATTTCTCCTTTTTCTTCCATACTACGAATCAAGCCAACAATATTTGTTTGTGCATTTTCTACATCTTTCAGTTTTACTGGACCCATAACTTCGATTTCTTCATGGATAGCCTCTGCTCGACGTGTCGACATATTTTGATAAATGCTGTTTTTCACTTCTTCGCTTGCTACTTTCAATGCAAATGTCAAATCAGCGTCGCTAACTTCACGGACAATTCGTTGAACAGAACGACTTTCAAGTTTGACGATGTCCTCAAAGACAAACATCCGTTTCTTGATTTCTGAAACCAGTTCGGGATTGTCTTTTTCAAGTTCGCCCAAAATGGATTTTTCTGTACTGCGGTCCACATTGCTCAACACGCGAACAATGGCTTCAACTCCTCCAGTCGCGGTGTAATCTTGGCTGCCAGTCGCAGTCAGCTTACGCTCCAAAATTTGCTCGACTTGATGGATAACGTCTGGGGAAGTGCTTTCCATTAAAGCAATACGTCTTGCAACTTCCGCTTGTTTGCTACTTGGTAGCTCAGACAAAATTTTAGAGGATTGTTTCGCATCTAAATAAGACAGCACTAACGCAATGGTTTGCGCTTGTTCGTGTTGAAGA
This sequence comes from Planococcus faecalis, assembly GCF_002009235.1. Lineage (NCBI taxonomy): Bacteria > Bacillati > Bacillota > Bacilli > Caryophanales > Caryophanaceae > Planococcus > Planococcus faecalis. Next base: position 211,636 of record NZ_CP019401.1, on the reverse strand, counting down.
ATGTTTAAAATCTGATTAGGGTCCGCTTTTCGAGCAAAACTAAACGGTTTTACTTGAAGTCGGTTCGACAAACGACTAATCGTGTCCATCGCTTTGTCTTTCCCTAGCGCTTGTTCGAGAATGTTTCGGGCATAAACCAATCCACCCTCATTCATATAATCCTGCGCCAAAATCATTTCATAAAATTCATTAATGACTCTTTCCGTTTGGCTGTTTTTCAACTGCCGAACATTGGAAATCTCCATCGTCAGTTGATCAATTTCTGGCTCGGTCAATTGCTTGAATATCTCAATAGAAACTTCAGGTCCTAAACCAACCAATAAGATGGCTACCTTTTGAATCCCTGTCAAATCATGTATTCCTCTAACCATTAGACACTCTCCTAGTCATCTGCCATCCATGACCGCAACAATTTCGTAAAGTCTTCAGGTCGTCCTTTGGCAAGCTTTTCAATCGTTTTTCGCTTCGGATTGGATCGATTACTAAACTCAGACAAATCGATTTCTTCCTCTTCGGGTTCTAGTAAATTTGATTTGGCTAATGCCTGTTCGAACCCTTCAAAACTATATTCTTCTTCTATATCCACTTTTTTCTTTTTACGAAGTAATAACAAGGCAACAATAATCACAATTACCAGCACAATTGCCGCTCCAATTACTAGCAGAAGATTATTAGGAATACCAGCGAAAAATGTCGCTTCTGGCTTTTCATCTTCAACAGCTGGACGTCCTTGGAATTCGGTTGCAAAAACGGAAATTCGATCTTCCAACTCAACATCTGTCGCTTGAAATTCATTCATGCTTAGCGATGTACTCACTGCATTTTTCAATAAATTACTGATATCCGCAATGTTTTCTTGCGTCAAACTTGCCGGGTTATCCGGAATCGGCGGCTCTACACCAACGTTGATTGTAATGTCATCAACGACATATGGGCTCTTTTCAATTTGGCGATTGATTCGGTTGACTTCGCTGTTAATGCGCTCTTCTGTTCGTTCAGATTCACTGTTTCCAGCACCGTCTACACCTGGATAATTAGCCACTTCCGTTTCCCCGGTTCCCGCTGCATCTTCAATAACTGTTCCTTCACTTGAATACGTTTCAACAATTCGTTCGACACTAATACTCAAGCCTTCATTATTTTCAACATCAACCGGTTCCACTAATTGTTCTTCTCGTTTTTCTTTAGTGAAATCAATATTCGTCATAACAGAAACAACCACTTTATCCTGACCTAATAATAAGCCAAGCATTTGTTGCAACTCGCGCTGAATATCTTGTTCAATGCCTTTTTGAATTTCACGATGCTGCTGGTAAACCGACAAATTGGTATCTGCTTGATTGGCATCTTGCACTTCAAACACTTGGCCGTTTTGATCCATAATCACAATTTGTTCTGGCGGCAAACTTGGCACCGATTTACTGATTAAATGATACAAGCCATTAATTTGCTTTTGATCCAACTGCAAAGTCGAATCACCTTGAACCACAATCGAAGCCGTTGACGTTTGCTCTTCGTCGGTAATCCAAATATTTTCTTTTGGCAACGTAATCATGACATTGGCTTCTGTCACTCCGTCAATTTGCTCAATCAAATACGCTAACTCATTTTGCATCGCATCCCGTTCAACCACATCAAAATGACGATCGGTCATCCCAAGCCCCATATTTTCACTAAACGTACCGTAATTGACATTGCCGTTTTTCGGAATGCCTTCAGCTGCTAAACTTACTTTCAAATTAGCCAAATGCTCTTCAGGCACACTGATCGTTTTACCATCTGCCGACACTTCCACAGGAATTGCTTGTTCTTCAATCGCCGTCTTGATTTCACCAGCTTCGGCCGCCGTCAAATCAGAATACAATACAGAAAAATTAGATTGATTGCTAAAGAAAACGAAGATTCCTAAAATCATTAATGTGATAAAAAAAGAGCCGATAACAGACCATTTCGTTACAGGAGAAAAACTGGTCCATGATTCGCTCATTTTCGTTTTGAATACTAAAAGCTTTTCTTTCATTTCATCATCATCCTGCCGGTTTCAATCATACTTGCATTCTCATCACTTCTTGATAAGCTTCAACCACTTTATTTCGTACCTGCATCGTCATTTGCAACGACAAGCTGGCCTTTTGCGAAGCGATCATTACTTCATGAACATCCTGAACTTCTCCTGTCACCAATTGATTGGTCAATTTATCTGATTCGTTTTGTGCTTTGCTTACTCCTTTTAATGCATCTTTGAATATTTCCCCGAACCCTTCAACTTTGTTGTCCAGCTTCACTTTGTCGAATAATTGGTTTTGAATAAAAGGCGTTTGAATCCCGCTGATTTTTTCCATGGTGCCTCCTAGGTAGTTATAGTAGGATAATTTTTTTATATACCGCTTCGGCCGCTCTGGGCATGGCTCTCGTAAGAAGCCAGGCAAAGAACGCCTGTCTTCTTACTTCGCCTAGCCCGTGGACGCGCCTACGCTTAGAAAGTTGGTGAATTAAAAATCGAACTTTCAATTTCGCACTACTTCATAAAGACTTATAGCAAACTAACTCTATGTTTCACTAGTTAAAATCAATAGTTTCTTCTTATTATTTCACGACTCTTAGAAGAAAAAGCGGAAGGCGGCGACTATTTTAAGTAGGTGCTACTAGGAAACCGCTGCTCCTGCATCGCTGCGCTAGCTTCGTCGCAAGGAGATGGTCCAAATTCCTGTGGACCATCTCTTGGAAAGCGTCCGCCTGGAGCAATTTCTTTCACCTTAAGTAAAGTGTATTATTTGCCGATTTCCAAAGCTTTCATAAACATGCTTTTTGATGCATTTAATGCCGTGACGTTTGCTTCGTATGAACGAGTTGCCGACATCAAATCGACCATTTCTTTTAGTGGATCCACGTTGGATGAACGAACATAGCCGTCTTCTCCAGCATCTGGATGTTCCGGATCATACGTTAGTGTAAAAGGCGTCTGGTCTTCTCTAATTTCCGACACGTTAACACCTGTCACTGCAGTGTTTCCCCTGTTCATTGCCGACTGCAATTGATTGGCAAAAGGCGAGGTTCCACTTTGAGACAACTCAACTGATTTTCTGCGGTACGGCACCCATTCCCCGTCCACTAATTCGGCACGGTTCGTATTGGCGTTTGCGATGTTCGCAGAGACCACATCCATGCGCATTCGGTTAGCCGTCAGCCCCGAAGCACTAATATTAAATCCGCTGAATAAACTCATTTTTGTTATCTCCCTCCATTAATAACAGAGCTAAGACTGTTGAGTTTGCCGTTGACCCGTTCGGTTACGGCGTTGTACCATAATTGGTTTTTTGCCAGTTCAGCCATCTCGACATCCATGTCGACATTATTGCCATTGTTATTATATTGGGTTGAGTTGTTTGTTAAGATTTTAGTCGATCCTACAGTAGCTTCATTGCTAAACGACAGGTGGCGATTGTCTGTTTTATAGCTTGAAAGACTTTGCTGATTCATCGCTGTATCGAGCGCTGCTTGGAAATCTACTTTTTTGCTTTTGTAATTAGCCGTATCTACATTGGCGATATTCGCTGAATGAACTCGCTGTTTAAGTGTAGAAGCCGATAAAGCTTGTTCCATGGTCTCTAGAGATTTAGGGAATATATTCATCGATAAACTCCTTTTTTTTACAATCAATATGCTAATAAAAATCCACTTTAAAAAAGTGGATTTTTATCAAATATACCACTTAGGTAACCCGGCTACCTTGTACACTGTGTATTTAGGCCCGTAGCTTTGCGTCTTTACCTTTCGAGTAAGTTTGCCATTTTCATTATGATATTCTATTATTTTTTTATTAAACTCATCATTTTGTACTATTTTCAAAAATTAATAACAAAGTGATAGTATCATGTTTCAATAATTTTGTATATTTTTCTTTTTATAAATATAAAATGATATTTCTTCCATATTAATCAATAAGACACTATTTTTATTCATTCGTTAATGTTATGCTACGCGATATCTATCATTATGTTAATAAGAAGGAGAAAAACCTATGTTTCGCGGATTATATACTGCTACATCAGGGATGATGGCCAATAATAGGAATCAACAAATATTGACAAATAACCTATCAAACGCCAATACTCCAGGATTTAAAGAAGACAAAGCAGTCTTACGAGCATTTCCAGACCAACTCATCGTAGCGATCGAAAATGGAAAAAAAGGTACAATAGTCCCCCAAAATATCGGTAGTTTGACTACAGGAGTATATACACAGGAGGGTATTCCGTCTTTTCTTCAAGGTCCGTTACGAGAAACTGGAAATTCAACAGATATGGCGTTGTTGGATGAATTATTACCACTAAACACGGATACCCAACAAAAAGGGACGATGGTTTTCGCAGTGACTGCTGAAAACGGTGAGATGCGTTACACAAAAAACGGCTCTTTCGCAGTAAACACTGAAGGATTTTTAACGACTAGTGACGGATTTCCTGTTCTCGGCGAAAACCAACAACCCATTCAAGTTGGTTCAGCCGATTTTACTGTCCAAGACAATGGCCAACTTATTCTAGCAGATGGTACACAAGGCGATCGCTTGTGGATTGGTCACACGGACAACCCACAGCAATTTGTAAAAGAAGGTCAGAATCTTTTACGCTGGACGGGAGATGCAGAAGCTGCTCCTCAGTTTATCGATAATGTTGCTCGACTTGCTGGCACAAACAGCTTTTTAAAACAAGGGTTTATTGAACAATCGAATGTGGACTTGACCAAAACCATGACAGACATGATGACGACATACCGCGGCTTCGAATCCAACCAAAAAGTAATTCAAGCATACGACCGCAGCATGGAAAAAGCCGTCAATGAAATCGGACGCGTTTAGGAGGAAGTGAACCATTGAATATCCAAATGAATACTGCGAGTAACACGATGAGTGAACTGCAAAAGAAAATCGACTTGATTGGCAACAATATCGCCAACGTCAACACCAATGGCTATAAACGTCAAGAAGCGAGTTTTTCAGATGCACTCGTCCAGTCTATCGAAAAACAAGTCGGCCAACAAAATGAAATTGGACGAACCACGCCTTACGGTTTACGGATTGGCGCCGGCGCGATTCTGTCCCAAACCGCTGTTCGCAATGAGCCAGGTTCGATTCGCCAAACCGATCGCCCTCTCGATTTTATGATCCAAGGGGAATCCGCCTACTTCCGCATTGCCGCTGAAGGCAATACTTTTTATACAAAAGATGGATCTTTTCAAGTTCAACCAGTTCCCAACTCCAATCAAGTGCGTTTGGTTACCTCGAACGGGGATGCGGTACTCGGCGCTACCAATCAGCCCGTCGTTTTTGATGCTGATTATAAGGATATTCAGTTAAGCGGGAATGGCACTTTGGAAATTTCTTATACCGATGCCACTAAGCAACCTACTGAAATCCAAATGGGTGTTGCCCAGATAAACCGGCAAGGCTCACTCGAAAAAATAGGTGGCAATCTTTTCCGCCTGACCGGTACTGAAGCTGAACAACTCGCAAATGGTAATTTACAGTTAATCGATTTGTCCCAGCAAACGGATGGAACGATTGGCATCAAACAAGGCGCGTTGGAAATGTCCAATGTTGATTTGACTGATGAGATGGCGGAATTGATTTCCACGCAACGGCTATTTCAATCACAAGGAAGAGCGATTTCCTACGCAGATGACATGATGGGATTAGTTAATACCATTAAGGGATAACAAAAAAAGAGCAGGCACCCCGCGGGGTGCCTGCTCTTTTTTCTATGTAGCTTGTGCGGAAGAAATCGCTCCAGGCGGACGCTTTCCGGGGGGCACGGCTTCAGCCCATAGCTGTCAACTTAAGAAATAACGTGGAGTATGCCCATTAAATTTGTACGATATGGGGGTTTGAATTAGGGGAATATCGGAAATGGTGATAACTAAGAACGCCAACTAGCCTCCCTTTTTTGGGGGAGGCTGTGGGTGGGTGGGTAATTCTAGTTGAGTTGAAGGCGTTTCAAGGCTGTTCCTTTAGCGGAATTCGGCTTCCGTGCAGTCCTGCTGAGTAAGTGGGAAATCAAGGGGACAAAAGCCAGAAGCGTCTTCTTTTTTTGTTTGACGGCTTCATACATTTGTGCCAAAAACTCACAGGCGATACTTCGAATCGCGATGGTTTCACTAATTTCTTTCTCCTCGATTTCCCAAATCGCATTCCGAAGTTGATACGCAATCAATTGGCTTAACAGGAAAACCAGTAATGTGGCATATATATGGCAGAGCCAGCGCTCTTGTTTGATCAACCGGAAATGATCGATTTCCAAATAGGATTTCAATGCCTTAAAGATCAATTCAATTTGCCAACGCATGCGATACAACTCAACGAGGTGCGAACCTGAAACCGGTTCGGGTAAGTTGGTCATATATCCGGTTATTCTGGCTAAATCACGAACCAACTGCTTGGGTTTCTTCCCACTTTTGGTCGCCCGGCGCTGAATTTTTTTCAGTCGCTGTTGTCGGTCTTCTTCGCCATGGGCAACTAGCACACATCGTGCTGGAAAATGCGCATCGTGCCCAAAGTAAACTTGTTCCAGTTCCAAGATTTCTCCCGGTACCATGTTCTCGCAAAGGAGATCGAGTTCAATGCGTTGATACTCACTACTCTTCACCACAGATCCATTCGGATGATAGGCAGGGAACGGGTTTTGATAGGCCAAATAAGCGTCGTTTCGAAACTTGGTGAGAAAGTAGTTGTGGTTTTCATCAATCTTCTCCAATAAGTGGAAATGGAAATAGCCAAGGTCTTGCAAGCACAATTCTTGCTCGTCCAGAAACGGCACCCGTTTCCCTCCCATGACGGTGTCGTTGACGTTGTCCAGATCGACACGCAAAAAGGTCAGTCGTCCCGTCAACACATCAAATTCATGTTGGATTTTCACGGAGGTTTGGCGTGTTTTTTTCGCGCGCGCTTTCAATGAATTGGGCACATCGATATGCGTGGCATCTAAGATGCGCAAGCTCGTAAACGGCCAATCCACGGCCACTGGATGTTTCGCTAGTTCAAGCGATTGCTGAATCTGGAATAACTCTTCGACCAACCGTTGAAGAAAATGGACAGCTTGCTTAGTGAACTTCTTATCGATTGCGGTACGACTGATGTCGATTTCCTGATCGGCCAAGAGCTTGGTGCTGAGTTCTTGCAAGCTCGGATCGATGAAGTTTCCATGGGCCTGAAAAAGCAACGACAGAAAATCGCTGGCGGTTAGTTTTCTCTTACGTTGAATAAATCCCGTTTCTTTGGCTAGGGCGTCGACCTTTTCTGGTTCCAGGAATGCAAATAGTGCATCCAGGTAGCTGAGCGTAGTTGGAGCTGTCATAGAAAAAACTCCTCTCGTTGATGGGTATTCTTCCATACCATCTTTCGAGAGAAGTTAGTCCTTTTTCTTAAGTTGACAGCTATGACGGCTTCAGCCGCTTCCCTCGCTCTGCTCAGTCCAGGGTCTTCAGCTCGCGCTGATCCCCCAGGATTCGCCGCCTTCCGCTCTTTCTTCTAAGAAGCATGGTAACAAATGATTAGTAGCAATCTTTATCATCAATAACCAGTTCGATTTATTTAAGATATGGAGCAAACCAGTGGAGACTCCCGCGGGAAAGCGAGACAGCCGAGACCCTGCAGGAGCGTAGCGACGAAGCGGCTTGGCGCTCGCCCGCAGGAAAGCGGAGCTGGTTTGTGTAATATCAGCATAACTTCTTATCTCAAAAAGTCCATCAAACTTGGCTGGATGATTTTTGATGTTGCGGCGAGGCTGGCTTGGTAGATACTTTCTTCGCTCTTTAGCTTGATAACAGCTTCTGCGTAATCGATATCTTCCACTCTTGACAACATCGATTTGATTTCAAGATTGCTGGCAAGCAAGCGATTTTCAACGGCTTCTAGACGATTTTGTCGTGCACCGTTTTCAGCGCCCACTGTCAACAACCGGTCAATTCCGGCATCAATTTTTTCCAAATCGATGGCAGTTCCAGCCTTTAAATTGGCGGACATGCTTTCCAATGTGTTAAAGAGGTTCGCCGCATCAGCTGAAGCGCCAAACAACTGCTCGGGCAAAACACTCGATTGAATACTGATGCCTTCTCCGATCGTAAAGGTTTTAGCGACTAAGTCCGCACTACTTGGCGTCATGTCTCCTTTTTCAGGGAAAGGCAGTTCGCCGGTTTTTTGACCATTGAACAAGGACTTGCCATTGACTTTAGCATTTGCCAGTTGCCGCATGTGCTCTGTCAATTCTTCTATTTCAGCGGCCATTGCTGTCTGATCCAGCTCTGAATACGTACCATTATTTCCTTGAACCGCTATTTCGCGCACCCGCTGCATGGCATTGACCATGGAGTCGATGTTTTGACCGGTTTCGTCCATCCACAGTTTGGCTTCGCCTGTGTTTCGCTCGAATTGTGCATTGGTGGCAAGCGTACTTTTTAGGTTCATCGCTTTACTGACACCATTGGGGTCGTCCGATGGGCGGTGAAGCAGTTTGCCACTCGCTACTTGGTTATTGATTTTTTCAAAGCGGCTCAAGTTTTGGCTCATATTGCGTATGGAATTCTGGTTTAGCATCTGTTGCGTGACTCTCATGTTTTCCCCTCCACGTTGCTTCTGCTATTAGCTACCCATTCGGTTAATAATGGTATCCAGCATTTGATCCGTCATTGATACTAACCGCGCTGCCGCATTATAGGAATGCTGGTACTTGATCAAATTGGCCATTTCTTCATCGAGCGAAACACCCGTTACGGATTGTCTGCGGTTTTCTGTCGCTTGAAGTGCTGCACTATGATTGGCAACCGAGTTGGTCGCTGATTGACTTTCTGCACCGAGTTGACTGACAAGTTTTCTGAAATCACTTTGTGCAGTGGCGATTGTTTTTCCTGTTGCTGCTTGTTGTTCCAAAGGATCTGCTTCGTAATTCACTTTTAGCTCAGACAGTTTAAAGTTTGCGGCATCGCCAATGAATAAAGCTTGATCCTTGCCACCCGTTCCCGACATGCCATTTGCTTGGACAAAATCGCGAACTACAGTTGTTAAGTTTGTCTGATATTTTGTTGCAGTATTTAAGGATTCGCCCAACCCTGCTAATTTCCCACCAAATTTTTGAGGGGTATTCGTTGCATCCTCGGCTGTGATTTCAGAAACTGCTTCACCTGTGACCAGCGCTTGGTTGTTGGAAGCGAGGCTAATCGAGTAACTGCCATTTGCTTTTTCTTCTACTTTTACAGACATCAATTTCGAAAGATCTTCTACTAGCGCGTCCCGTTTGTCTTTTAAATCATTTGATTGACTGCCATCGCGGACGATGCTTTTGTTGAGCTCAGCGATTTGTTTTAAATAGCCGTTTGCTTCGGCCACTGTTTCGGTAGATTGTTGTGTCAGTTCACTTTTCAAACTGTCTAGTGATTTGTTCATTGATTGTGCTACGTCGATAAAGCCTTGTGCACGTTCTTTTACAACGGCTTGTGCAGATAAACTATCCGGTTCGTTAGCTAAGTCTTGCCACGCGTTCTTCAATCCGTCCATCGCGCTACTTAAGCCGCTATCACTCGGTTCATTGACGATCGTTTCTAAGCGGTCCAATGTTGTTTGCTTGGCTTGCCACTGTCCGAGTGTTTCGGAATGATCGCGTACTTGCTGATCGAGAAAACGGTCTCTTACACGTGTAATCGAATCAATCGTGACACCGGTTCCGAGTTGGCCTGTATGAGCACCTTGGCCTGTCCAAATATCTAAAGATGGCGACGAGCTTGAGTTGACTTGTTGGCGTGAATAGCCTTTTGTATTAACATTGGCGATATTCTGTCCAGTCGTCGCAATGCTTGCCTGGCCGACGGATAATCCGCGTTTTCCTAATTCTAAGCCGTGAAATGTTGAAACCATAATTCTCCCCGCTCTCTAACAATTCCTAAGCTCTTGTATCAAAAAAGCCTTGATTGTTTGTTGGTGGTTTTTGCTGATTTGCCGGTGATTGATAATTAAAATGCTGTTGTTTTGATTTTGTTACTTGGGTAATCATATGTTGAACAAAGCTTACCGAGTCTTCAAGAATTTTTTCGTTCGTTTTGTTTTTTGCTTGAAGCTCGGTCAACAGCATTTGTAACGTTGTCAATTGTGAGTAGAGCTCTTGTTTTATCTCTTCATCTGGAATTTGTTCGGCAAACTGGCTAAAGGTTAAACCCGGATGCTCTTCCAACACGTCGGCTACGAGTTGCTGCCGTTCGTCTTCTAATTGGCCAAGTTGTTTGACTAGTTTGGTTTCTTCTTTTACAAGCTCGGTTAACTCATCGACTTTTCGTTCGATCAACACCGTCTGCTTGCGTTCGGCATAACGGATAAGCTGTTTTTGTATGCTGATTAGTTCGTCCAGCGTATTTACTACTAAGTTCAGCATCCGTCTCCTCCTCTTTTGCGCGCTTTACTTATTTATCAAACCAGAATTGATGCACTTTATCTGCTACTTTTTCTGCGTCTACCTGGTACTCACCTGATGCCACTTGAGCTTTCAGCAACTGAATTTTTTCTTGTCTTTCAATGTCCACACTGGCATTTTTTTCGAACATGGCTTTTGCCTCATTTGAAATTTGCAGCTCATCTTCTTTTTGCAATGGCTTTGTTTTTGCAACAGGAGCCACTTGCATTTTTTGGTAAGATTGAATAAAGGAAGAACTATTGGTCTTATCGATATTCATTCCTTCACCACCCTCTAGTGTAATTTAGTTTCGTTCGATCACCGTATTTTCCAATACTGTGCGTTGACCTTTGGCCTGACTCGTTTTCTTCCGGTTTCTTCTAAGAATTTATCATTTTTTAATGTCGCATCAATTTTCTTTGAAAAATCCTCGAAACAGTCACTACACAGGATCTGCCTTTTGATTACTTTACCACAATGCTTGCACGGGTAACCCAAATTGGCGAAGTCCTCTGCGTAAATACGGCCGTCACGAATAAATTCGGCAATTTGTTTGACAGAGACCGTCGTCGACTCGCTGACTTCTTGAATATCCGCAAAGCGATTGGCTTCGATTTTCAAAAAATTGTTGACCAACTTGAATTCTTCTTCGATTTCCTTGTAGCAGTCCAGGCAATAGTCAGTGTAGTCTTTAAAGAATAATGTACCGCAAATTCGGCAATTATCCAGCTGATTTGCTTTCATATGCACCCACCTGACCTTCTCTATAAATTTATATCGGCAGATTTCACAAAATGTTTAGCGGAATTCGTGATTATTGCAATTTAAATTCAGTCACTAAGACACGTTCGACTGTACCTTTTTCAAAAACTTCGGTTAACCGCTTTATCAGTTCTTCCTCGATCATCGTAATGCCGCTTTCTCCGATCAATTCTTCCTTCGTAAAACTAGCAACTGTTGCAATAATAGCCGCACGCACTTCGGCTGTCCGTTTTTCAGCTTCTTTTTTTGTGTCCTTATCACTCAGTAAAATATTAAACTGCACCACTCCGAAATTTCCGGAAGATGCTAGGTTGGTCGTAATAATATCGGTGTCAATGCTTAGTTCTGCTATTTCTTCGGCACTTAACGACGTTTCTTCTTCGGCTCCAGCATCTTTTTGCAGGAAGTAAAATGCGGCTCCGCCTCCGATAACGATGGCAATAATCAGCACACCTATAATTTTCTTTAGTTTTCCCATGTCACACCTCTTACTCGTCAGTTTCTTTTTCATAAGGTGAAATCAGCACTTCCACGCGGCGGTTTTCCGCTCGTCCTTCAGGTGTATCATTTGAGGCAACTGGATGGTATTCACTATAGCCAGAAGCGCTGAATTTCTGCGGATCGAGCTCATCGTTTTCAAGCAAAATCCGCATGAAATTAACAGCGCGTGCAGAACTCAATTCCCAGTTGGTTGGGAACTCTTTTGTCCCTGCCGGAATATTGTCTGTGTGTCCTTCGATAAAAATCATCCGCGGCGGATCGGAAATCAATAAATTTGAAATCTCACTCGCAATTGCCTCGGACCCGCTTCGCATATCCGAACTGCCCGACTCAAATAACACGCCTTCTTTAATCGTAATCATCAAGCCTTTCACGGTCATTTCAGTTTGGAGACGAGGGGACAATCCTTTTTCATCAATATAAGCGTCAATTCTTGTTTGGAACTCTTGCAGTTCCTGTTGATCTTTAGCGGCTAAAATTTCTTCTGGGCTTTCGCCTGATGGCGGATCTTCAATTAGCTCGGCTGTTGGCGATGTATCAAAACTTTCAACGGGTGCTTGCTCATCGAGTACGCCGGTACCGCCTTGCAGTTCGCTGTTAAACGATTTAGCAATAGCACTTAGCTTTTCAGCATCGACTTGGCTGGACGCAAATAATACGATGAACAACGCCAAGAGGAGCGTCAAAATATCGGCATAAGGCAAGAGCCAAGCTTCATCGACGTGTTCTTCATGCTTTTTTTTACGCTTCAACTTGAACACCGCTCTCCTCGTCAGATTCAAGTACACGGTCTTTCGTCGGTAAGTACGTTAATAGTTTTTCTTCTACGGTGCGGACAGGCAGGCCTTCTTGCACAGCGAGCAAGCCTTCTAGCATAATCATTTTTGTTTTCACTTCTGACTCTGATTTCCGCTTGAGCTTATTGGCAAATGGATGCCACAGCACGTAGCCTGAGAAAATCCCGAATAGCGTGGCGATAAAGGCGGCGGAAATCGATTTACCGAGAAGCGCTACGTCGTCTAAGTGACCGAGTGCCGCAACGAGTCCGATAACGGCACCGAGTACACCGAGTGTCGGGGCGTATGTACCGGCTTGTGCGAAAATTTTCGCACCCAGTTCATGGCGTTCTTCCATCGCGGCGATTTCTTCTTCCATTAAGTCGCGAATGTGTTCTTGCGACTGGCCATCCACGACCATTTTCAAACCGCGCTGCAAAAAAGCATCTTCTACTTCTTCTGCTTTTTCTTCGAGCGCCAGCAAGCCTTCTTTTCGTGCGAGCATCGCCCATCCCGTGAACATGGGAATCATTTCTCTGATCGACACTGATTTTTGATCGCTGAAAATTACTTTGAACAGGCTTGGGATTTTCTTGATTTCGTCCATCGGAAAGGCAACGAGCAGACAGGCGACGGTGCCGGCAAAGATGATGACGAGTGCCGCTGGATTGTATAGGGCGATCGGGTTTGACCCTTTCAAGATCATCCCACCGATCAACACAGCAAATCCCATTATGACTCCTATCCATGACGTCTTATCCACGTTTATACCTCATTTCTTTTTGCGGGTGTAGTTTCATACTTTTTACTTGGTTGAGGATATTCCGCAAAACAACTCCGCTTTCCTGCGGGCTTGCGTCGAACTAACTCGGGCTATGGGCCCGAGTGGATTTCGCCACTTCGCTATCCCGCGGGAGTCTCCGTTGTTTTGCTCCATATCTTATTTCTAAAAATCGGAATTTTTTTGCGGTTGATTTATCAGGTAGCTAGTGGAGTTCATTTCTTTATGAAAGTACTGAGAAACCGCTCTAGCTTTACATTCACTCTAGTACTAAGCGTCGACCCGTCCAGGAGCTAAGCCCGATGCGGATTAGAAGTTAGTTGCTTTTGGCTAACGCCATGGCTTGTTTCCAGGTGCTGCGCATGTCTGTCATGAGTGTTTCTACTTCTTCTAATGCTTCTAAATCGTTTTTCATGTTGGCTTCTAGTAGACGGCTGTACATGTATTCGTACATTTGCTCAAGATCTGTCGACATGTCGATGTCTGCGTTTAAGGTGCTGCGAAGTTCTTGGATGATGTTTTGAGCTTTGATGATGTTGGTGTTTTTTTCTTGGAAGTTCTTGTCGTTCATTGCTCGTTTTGCTAGTTTTATGAATTTTACAGAGCCGCTGTAAAGCATTAACGTTAGTTCCTGAGGTGATGCTGTCATGACTGAGTTTTGTTGGTAGGTTTGGTACGGATTGATGATTGCCACGCTTTTTCCCCCTTGTTTAGTTGCGCTTGTCGATAAATGAACCGGCGGTGACCATCCCCTGATAAGCACCGCTGTATTTTTTGGATATTTCTTTTGTTTCTGTAATGCGCTTGATCTGCGTAAAAAAAGATTGGTGCAAGTTAATGATCAGTGGCTGGAGCTGTTGATCAATTTCTTTTAACTGGGCAATAATCGAAAGTTCTTCTGCTGTCCATTTAAAGTTTCTTTGCTTCATGAATATCTCTAATTGCCGAATTGATTCTTGCCTGTTAGCAAATAACATTTCGAGCGACTCAACGATTCCTTCTTCGTTTGCTTCCATGCGCGAATTGATCTGCTGCGCTTTTTCGTAAAGATCGTATGTTTGTTTCAAAAAAGCATACATAATCGTTTTGGACGTCATCATTACGCGCCACCGAATAAGCTTTGTTGCATCCAGGTGCTTTGTGAGTTCACCTGACTGAGTGCTTTCTCCATGGCTGTGAACTGTTTCCAATAACGATCCTCAATACGCGTCAGACGATCTTGCCAGCGGCTGATTTCTTCGTCCATTTGTTTGATGTTTTTAGCAAGCGTGCTATTGTCAATGCTAACCGAAGCACTGCCTGCTTTGGCACTAAGATTTTTAACGACGGCGTTCAAGGTATCGTAGACACGAACGCCGACTCCGTTGCCCGCAGCGTCTCGTGTCGTGAACAACGCCATCACTTCATCGGGTTTGTTCGCCAACGCTTCGCTCAGTTTCTTTTCATCAATGAACAACTTACCGCCTTCTGTATAAGAGCCGGTGTTAATGCCAATCTGCGACAAGTGATTGATGTTGCCATCTGCAATACCGGATACTTTGTCCATAAATGCTCTACGCAAATCTTGCATGGCACTTTTTAACACTGGATCGTTGCGAAGCAGGCCACTGCGCGCTTTTTCTTCCCATAATTCGATTTCTTTTTCCGTTAGATCCTTTTTCTGTTCGTCTGATAAAGGCTGGAAATCGGGATAGCGTTTTTCAATGATTTGCTTTTGCAATGTCTCGATGGATGCATTGTATTTATCGACAAAGTCTTTGATCATGGCTAATGGCTTTTCAGGGTTCGACTGGACGTTAACAATTGTTTCAGCACCTTTTTGCAGAAGGTTGACCGTAATTCCATTCACTACGGTTTGATTGGTTTTTAAATTTTTAATTTCAATGCCGTCAAACTTGATCAAGCCATCTGTAGCTCCATCTGC
Source organism: Planococcus faecalis (assembly GCF_002009235.1). Lineage (NCBI taxonomy): Bacteria > Bacillati > Bacillota > Bacilli > Caryophanales > Caryophanaceae > Planococcus > Planococcus faecalis. The sequence goes on along the minus strand of NZ_CP019401.1, from coordinate 196,462 downwards.
CGTTGCTGTAGCGGTACCGTTATTAATAATTTTGTCGGCCAGTGCGGTACTGGCTGCTCCGTTCGCGTCCGTAAATTCCATTGTAAAAGCTTGTTCACTGCCCATTCCTTTTGTGGCGATAAAAAAACGGGATGTCGTGTTATCGAAACTTGCCCGAAGCGCTGGTACGGATGCTGCTGTGGCATCCTGAAGTTTTTTAGCAACGCCTTCAAACGTATCCGTACTCGCTACTTCAATTTCAATGGTGCCGACTTTTATTTTTCCGGCTAGGCCGATTTGGTCTGTCGATTTTGCTGGATTTACTTTGCCATCAGCGGCTGTTGTACTGACGCCAAGGGTTGAATTTAACTTCCCCGCACTCGCAACATTCACGACTTCCACTTTATACGAACCGCTCATCGCAGTTGGTGTTGTTGCGACTGTGAAACTTGTCGGGTTTGATGACGTTGCACTGTAAGAGTTGAACGACGACTGAAGCCGCATATTGCTCGCACTCGTCCGGAGATTCGACATCGACAGGTTGGTATCGCGAAATGCTTCTTGTTGCCACTCCGTGAATACTTTTTGTTGCATTAATTTATCTAAAGGAAGTTTTTGGACTTTCATCATGTCTTTCACAATTGATTCGGTGTCCATTCCTGATGCTAATCCACCAACACGCATAGTGTATTCACTCCGATCTTATAGTTTCTCATCCACCATGAGGCCTGCCATATCGGCCATCGAGGCATACATATCTAAAAATTTCTTGTTTGGAATTTCGCGTAAAATTTCCTCTGTTAACGAATTTATTACTTGAACGTAATAAACATTCATTTCTTCATGAAACTGAAATTTCACATTGGTCTGAGCTGATTCTAAAAATGTGTTCATGCTGTCGACTTTATCGGTAAGTGCTTCTTTCGTAATGGGTTGATCCGCTTCTTGATGTTGGTTTTCTTCTGGAGCGATGGGTTGTTTCGGTACTACTGGGGTTGGTTCGCTCACTCTCGGAAATTCTATCGAAGGCAATTTAGTTATTTCCATGTAGGTTACACTCCTCTTCCTTCAGATCGACTAAAGGGCTCTATATAGTAGTTATCGGCAGAAAAGCAGATTTTTTTAGTAAAAAAGTAAAAAAAAAATAAGACAGGTTTGTGAAAATGAAACCGCGCTGGTCGCTTTGGGGATGACTCCCGCAAGAAGCCAGGAAAACCACCTGTCTTCTTACTCCGTCTACCCCGTAGACGCGCCATCGCTAGCGTCTGGGTAAAAAAATATAAAAAAGAGGTATTAGAACAAGTTCGTCCCAATACCTCTTTTGTTTACACACTCATATTTTCGAAAATCTATGTTATGTCAATTTAGAATATTGACTGCTGACACCTTGTGTCCAGTGGTTGTTTAATCCTGTCGGGTCGTTTGCGGCTCCAACTGGCGCGTATTTCGCTCCGATTTTCGCTATGGTGTCTTTGCCTTCGTTTAAATAATTTTGACGCAAATTACGTGCCATGTCGAAAATGCTGTCTTCTACAGAAGCATAGCTCCGCAAGCCATTTTTGCCCATCATGCCGGCGACATTGTTTTTGTCGTTAACCGCGCGTGACGAGCCATTGCCCGTTTCGTGAATGGCAATCGCTGACAATAAATTCGGATCCAAATCGTATTTTTTCCCCGCATTGATAAAGTGAGCGGCCGTTCCATCTAATTTACCTTCTAGTGTATTGTCTAGTTTGATAAATTGCGTCGGTTTAAACTTCAAGTCACTCGTATCTGTTGCAGCGGTTGGCACTTCTTGCGTATTGAGCGGCGGAATTGAAATGGCCGGGTTATAAGAATTGTCGAGCGGTGCCGTTAACGGCGTTGTCAAAGTAGGCAGTGAAACCTGAGCGCCTGTTTGCTGTGTCACGCCGGGATTTGTTTGTTCCATGTTTTCCATCATGGCGTTCATCAGCATCGCAAAAAACGTACTCGGACTTGTCGAACTGCCGATAGAACTGCTATCACCACCAGTTTGTCCCATAGCCGGCATCGATTTCGCCATCGTCGCGATCGTGTTATATAAAAATAAATTAGAAGAAATTGGACTGGTCATTCAGTTGTCACACCCTTTGCTCGAGTTAATCTTGTTTAGTGTACAAGATTACGGGTGAAAAAAGAATAGGATAATTGTGGGAGAGGGAAATAATCTTTTATTATAAAACAGAATATTATGAATGAAATTAGACATTTAAGATCATATCTATGTATATTTAATTAAGAACAACAGTTCCTTTAAGAAAGGAGTTTTGTTATGCATGATATGCTTTGCGGAAAATTACTAGGAGATGGTTGCTTAACCAAACAACTTCGTAGAAAACCGCGTTTTCAATTTACTCATTGCAAAAAAGATACTGGATGGAGTCTATTTTGCTTTGAACAACTTTCACCCTTTATACCTCTAAATCCACCTAAATACAGAAAAATTATTGATGCACGTACAATCGCTGGCTTCACAGAAAGCTATATTGTTCAGTCACGGACTTCAGAAGAGCTTTGCAAGTTATATGAAATATGGTATCCTCACTCAAAAAAAGAACTGCCCTTCTCTTATATTGAAAATCACTTTACTAATAAGACTTTGGCATGGTGGTATCAAGACGATGGACACTTAAAACTCCAAAATAGCATTCCAAGAAAAATCATTTTATCTACTGATAGTTTTTCATTAGCTGAAAACCACTTTCTTATCGACTTTCTCAATAAAAGATATGATCTTCATTTTTCTATCGATGCTCAAAACAGACTTCTGTTGTACGATCAGTATCAGATTATGTATTTTTTAAAATTGGTAGACCCTCACATACATGAGTCAATGAATCGGAAAAGAAAACCATCTCATACTATAAAGAAAATCGCTAACCGCACGACTATCTACTTGCCTAGTGATATAACAATTCACAAACCTACTTTTGAAATAAATGAACAGTATAAAAGATTGCCACTGTTGTTATCTTTAAGCGACAATCATGTTCATTTCTTTCCGCAAACTAAGACACTGCTAGATTCACAAGTCGAAACAAAACCTTACCAAATACAAATAGAAACTGGCTTTAAAGAAAGCCTAATACTATTAAGAAACCAAACAGGATTGAATATTAGTCAGTTAACCACATTATGCTTTAAATTAAACTCTTAGACAGAACTGGCATGCACTATTCCACTATCGCTTAATTTCTTTGATAATCAACGTATGTTTCGCAGCATCTTCACCACTTTTTTCTTGTATTACAAAATACGAACTATAGATGAAGATTTTCTTCTCTTGAAAAAGGAGAACCGCACACTAGCGACGGCGCGTCCTCGGGGTAGGCGAAGCCCAAAGACAGGTGACCTTCCTGGCTTTGGGCGAGAGCCATCCCCAAAGCGACCGGCGCGAATTGGTTCCAAGAAAAAACCTGTAGACCACTCGAATAAATCGAGTGGAACTACAGGTTTTTAAGCTCTTATATCTATCCGACTCCCAATATGAGGACGAACAGATTGCTCTAACATCTTCACAACCTCTTGACCATTCGTTTCCGCTTGATCAATCGTTTTCTTCATAATCGATACATTCGCTTCAGTTCTCACGCTTGCCTGACTCATTGCCATTGATAACGCAGCGATATCCATTAGATTACCTCCTTATAAAAAAAAGAGCCTAAAATCAGGCTCCTTTTGATCCTTAAAATTAACGTAGCAATTGTAGTACTTGCTGTGGTGCTTGGTTGGCTTGCTTTGCCGCTATGTCTTTCGATCATAGAATAGACTATATCTTCACCCTCACACTTGAGGGGCTGGGCACTTCGAATGGCGCTTGCCACCCTACGGATTTCATCGCCATAGCTTCTGCCTTAGACGGTTTATCCTAGTCGTTGAACCTTCCCCAGAGTTTCCTCACAGGAGCTTGGCTGCTGATTATCCATTGGTGCATCCTCATCATTTTCAAACCGTCACGCTGACCGTTTCCAGTTACGTTGTGGTTGATGGGGCTTTAGGAAGTTCCAGCAATTCACCCAGTTATACTCTAACCCGTTACCCGGTTAGACGCCCTAGAATCAATTATCTCAACAGTTGTAATACTGATTGAGTCATTTGATTGGATTGAGCTAGCATTGCTTGTGATGCTTGTGCAAGAATCGAGTTCTTTGTTTGTTCCATCATTTCTTTCGCCATCGTGCGAACATTTACTTTCATAAATGACTAGACTATATCTTCACCCTCTAGTGTTAGTAGGGGCCGGGCACTTCGGATCCACAGTACTGATGTATACTGCCTCACCTACGGATTTCATCACCATAGCTTGCGCCTTAGATGGTCTATCCTAGTCGTTGAACCTTCTCCACTCTTTCGAGACAGGAGCTTGGCTGCTGATTGCCCAATCTTTTATTTTTTCAGGGCCGTCACGCTTGTCGTTTCCAACTACGTTGTGGCAATAAAAGCTATCAGGACTTTCCAGCAATTCACCCGGTCGTAATCTCTGATCGTTACCAATCAGGACGACTGTACCTCCACTCGCTTACGCGGCTTCGGCATAATCAACGTCGCGGATTCTTGATTCCGCAGCTGTAATGTTTTCAGAAGACGCGTTCAAATTATTGATTGTGTGGTCTAAACGATTTTGCATCGCACCAAGTTTAGAACGTTCAGAAGATACTGATTCAATTGCTGTTTGGATAATAGTAATCGCTTTATTAGAAGATGCTTGAGATGAAATATCAATACCCTTACCAGTAACTTTAATTTCTTCACCAGTTGCTAATCCTGCATTCGCTGTTGTAGTAAGTAGAGCTTTACTAGTGTCTTTAACATCTACCCAGTTTGTAGTTGCCGCAGCTGAACCTGCTACGCCACCCGATAAGTTGGTAGCTCCTAGTGCAATAATATCTCCATTAGCATTAGCTAACCCGATATTGAAACCGCCTGAAATCGAAGAGTTTTTCGAAACATCTACTACAGTATAGCTGCCTGCCTCTAATTTAGAACCAGTAATTCCAACATTCGCGGTTACAGTATCTCCAGTATCTTCAATAGTTAAGCTTCCTCCTGCAACAACGTTTCCATCTAAGCTGAAAGTGTCTCTATTTGCTGCATTCGCGTCTGTTACGCCATATTGGACCCACGCTTTTCCATCTTCACTAGTTGCTACTGCATTACCAGCCGTGTCTACCGCTACATATTTTTGAGCAGCTGCTGTTGATATTGTTCCTCCAGACAGGTCATCTGTTAAAGCAGTACCTTCGTATTTTTCAATTTCAACAACTTTAAACGTTCCATTTGCAATCTCAGTACCCGCAGCACCTCTAATCACACCAGCTGTTTGCTCTACTTCTGCTGATTCGCTACCAGCAACTTTCAAAGCAGATGAATCCATCTTATTTATGGAAAGGCTAATGTTTTGATCTGCATTAGCACCGACATGGAACTTAGCTTCAAATTTACCATCGAGCAAAGATCGAGTATTAAATTCAGTATCTGTAGATATACGCGTAATCTCTTCAGCTAATTGATTAATCTCTTTTTGAAGCTCACTCCGGTCTGTATCAGTGTTTGTACCGTTTGCTGATTGTACTGCCACTTCTCTCATGCGCTGAAGAATGTCGTGAGTTTCACTCAAAGCACCTTCTGCAGTTTGAATCATAGAAATACCATCTTGAGCGTTACGAGAACCTTGCTCTAACCCACGAATTTGTCCGCGCATTTTTTCAGAAATTGTAAGTCCAGCAGCATCGTCTGCAGCTCTATTGATACGCATACCAGAAGATAATTTCTCCATATTTCCCATTTGTGCACTTTGAGCCGAGCCCATTTGTCTGTGTGTGTTAAGTGCTGCGATATTGTGATTGATAATCATTGTGTATTACCTCCGTGTAATGTTTTTTGTTTTTTGTAAGCGTCCAAATCCTTTTGCACTGCCTTACATATATTATTATCGGAGGGCTTTACCAAATGTTTAGTGTTTTTTGAAAAAAGATTTAGAATATTTTTTACGCCCCTGCGGCAGCCGCAATTTAAGGAACAATTGAGTCTGTCAACGTGGCGCGTTAGGCATAGAAAAAGCCTGCAAATTCTGCAGGCTCCAGGCTATTTTTTCCGCATACTCAAAAAGTCACTCAAGTTGATGACATTTGACGTTGCTTGTTTGTTTTCTTCTTGAATTTCTAAATACACTTCTTTTCGGTGGATGGTGATTTGCTTTGGCGCGTTAATGCCGAGACGCACCATGTCGCCTTCGATCGAAGTGACCGTAATTTCAATATCGTCGTTGATGACGATGGTTTCGCCTTTTTTGCGTCCGAGTACTAGCATCGTCTACACCTGCCTTGCAGCGGTGTTGTCTGTTTGAAATAATGCCTGCTTGATTGCATAGTCTTTATTGTTCAAGACGATTTGCATGCCTTGTTGTTTTTTATTGTTAATGACAAGTGGCGCTTTTAAGTTTGTTGTGGCGCTACTAATATCGCCTTTGACTGTAACTGTTGTTAAAACAATGGCATCTGTCGGCTCTTCTAGTTGTAGCCGCTCCACGATTTGCTCTTCTAGTTTAATGTCATAGTCTTTAAAAAATGTAAATGGATCAACTAAGAAAAAGCTCACATCCACGTGTTCTACCGACTGCAAGAAAAAGAATGGCGACTCTTCTTCTGCGTCTGCTGGGATTAATACATAGTCTTTCACCTCTTCAAATCCTGGAATGCCTTTATCAAATGTAATGACACGATCTTCCTCTAGTTCGACTTCTCCGAATTGTTCTGTTTGAATTTTCATGTCCGACTCCTTCCGTAACAACTAAATGCCTTGTAAGATAAAGATATCTTACGAGGCATTTATTGACAATCAATTTTTATCGATTCCATCTAGTGGAAAGCACTCAAATGACCCGTTCTTCCATTACAAATCTCTCCGCTAACCGAACCCGTACCAACTCCACTGCTACGTCGATGCCCTTTAACTCGGCCGAAAACTCTTCTAGTTGCACATCCGCGCTGTTCAACAACTCGACTGACTCCGGTAGCGCGAGTACGTCTTTACTAAGGACAATGTCCCCACCTTCGCCTTGCGCTTGAATACGTGCGGCAATGTTCACGGTACGGCCGAAATAATCGAGGCGGTCGTTGGAATTAACCGCGATGGCTGCTCCGCTGTATAAGCCGAGTCGCAACACCAAGTTTTCTTTCGCTGTCTTGTTAAACACTGCTAGGTTTTTTTGAACCGCCAGTGCCGCTTTCAGCCCGTCTTCTGGTTTATGGAAAACCGCCATGACGGCGTCGCCAATGGTTTTCACGACGCTGCCTGAATTTCGGGCAATATGACCCGTCAGAAAGTCAAAATGATTGCGCACTTGTCCGTAAGCACTCGAGTCACCGGCCGTCTCATACAGCAGTGTGGAGCCTTTTAAATCGGTAAACAAGATCGTCACGTGATTGATGCCGATTTTCTGTCCGGGTGACAGCACTTCCGAAGAAAACAAATCCCTGAACTCTTGCATGGCAGTGACTCTAGCGGCCGTTACTGCTTGTTTGTTCCAATCGGCATGTTCTAATGCGACAACGATGTCTGCGCTGCTGGTGTTTGTGATTGCGACGTTTCGAGAGCCGTTCACTGAACTGTGTGACCAGCCAAGATCCGTGTAAACAAGCTGGTTTGATTTTATTTCACTGTTCACAGACACATGGTCATTTGCCTGAAGCACACGAAAACGTAGCGCGTCTTCGCCTTGTGGAATAACAAAGCTCGCGGTTTTGCCCCCCTCGATCACTTGCTGCGCTTTAACGTGCGGGGTGATCATTGGACCACCGATGCAATACACTTCGGCGTAAGCTTGACGTACCGTTGGATGAACTGAAAAATTCAACTCGACAAACTGATCAAAATTAGCGTCATAGTTAATGCCGCATAAATCGCAATGAAATTGCTGCTCTAGCTGTGCGAGTGAACCGTGTTCGACTTTCGAAACGCGGCAGTTTGGGCAGATGACGTTCCAGCTGAGATTTAGTAATCCCGCTTTTGTGGCATACAGCAAGACGCGCAACACTTCGTCCAAATCGACGTTCCACAACTTAGCGACTTGCACGGGCTCGATTTGCGCGACGTCGTGATCGCCTTTGTCCGCTAAATAACGATGCAACAACTCCACATAGTCTCCGTTGACCGGTGACTTTGCGAGTAGGGCCGATAACCGCTCGAGTTCGGGTAAGTTGATGTTCGCCTTGCTTGTTTTTTGTGGTGCTTCTAAAACAGTCGTTGCTCCAGACTGTAAGTAATCATCGACATACCCCATAATTTTTTTGACAGCGGGCAGAGCGGTTACCCAAATCGCTCCGTAGCCCATTACGTTAAGCGGTACAAAGCGAGCGGTCAGCTTGACCCGGGTTCCGTTTTCCGCGTTATCGAATAGCTCGACTGTCAACGTATAATGCTTCATCGGCCCGGTAAGATAACGGCGTTCGACCGTATAGCTCTCGTGTTCTTGCCACTGAAACGGAAACTCTTGCCAACTGATTGGCACAAGTCCGAGCACTTTGGCATGAGCTTCTCGGTAAAACACGTCCGCTCCGTCTTGCTTAGCCGGACTAAAGCGGACCGGAAACAAGCCAATAGACAAGTTCATGCGGTTGTTGTCCGCAAGCAATTGCCAAACGGTTTTCCGGTCTAGTGCGTATTCTTTTTCAAGTACGTAGGTTTTCGGTTTCAATCGTTTCACTCCTAGGAAATCGCAATGGCAATGGCCAGTAAAATCACATGGAAAATTTGATCAGCCACAATCGACAACCACACTTTTTCTGGACCTTTCGCGGTTTGGATCCGTTCCACCCAGAACATAACGAAGGTTTTCCGGTCTAATACAAGATGGCCAATAAACACAATCGCCAGTGCGGGCAAAGACAATCCGCCTGATAACATGCCAAAGACGGCAATCACCGCTGTGTAAACCGACACATGCGTGAATAACGGCAGCCACTTGGTCGCTTTGTATTTGGCCATCCAACTCGTTTGCAGTAAAAAGTCTCCAATTAAATGACCAAGCAATAACACATCAAACTGATTCATAAACGGTAGCCTCTTCCCTGCCCTGCTTCGTATTGTTCGATTTGGTAATTACAGCCCTGTAAAATCGCTGCAAATGCATCAACGACTCGGCTATCGAATAACGTGTTTTTACAGCGCTGCAACTCTTCCACTCCCGACTCGAAAGAAGCACCTGCGCTATAAGAACGCGCTGTGGTCATGGCGTCAAACGCATCGGCAACTCCAACGATTCTAGCAAACAACGGGATGTTTTCGCCTGCCAAGCCATGTGGATAGCCGGTGCCATCAAGTCGCTCGTGATGCGACAACGCCGTTTCAATGGCATGAACCATGGCTTCTTTTGGTTCGATATTGGACAAGATACCTGCACCGATCACCGTATGTTGTTTAATAGTGGTATATTCATCCGTTGTTAGTCGTTCAGACTTTCTTAAAATGTTGTCCGGTATACCGATTTTTCCGATATCGTGCAAAAGAGCGGCTTTGTATAATTCTTCACAGCTTTGCGCATCCATTCCGAGTTTTTCGGCAATCCACAACGAATATTTCGCCACTCTTTCTGAATGACCCGCTGTATACGGATCGCGCGCATCCAACACTTTCGCCAGTGTTCGTATCATGCTGAGCAGCATGCGCTGCAGTTCGTCGTACATTTGGCTGTTGTGGAGTGCCAGCGCCGATTGGTTGGCAAGTGCTACTGCTAAACGGATGTCTTGTTCGGAGAAAAAAGCGATGTCTTTTTTGTTTAATAACTGCAAAGCACCAAGCACTTTGCCTTTCACTGCTAACGGAACGGTGATCATCGACTTGGTGATAAAGCCGCTCGAGTCGTCTACACGATTTGCCCAGTTTGGATGCCATGCGACGTTTTCGATCAACTCGGCTTTGCCTGTTTCGATCACTTTGCCGACAATGCCTTCATCTCTCTTTAATTCGATGTTGAGAATATCCGCTGAAGAAGGTCCGTACGCCGCGTCCGCTTTGATTGTTTGGCGCTCTCCGTCGAGTACCCACAAGGTTCCTGCTTCGGCTCCCACCACTTGTACCATTTGCAGCAAGATGCTTTCCAGCACTTCACCCATTTCCAAGTTTGAATTGAGCTGCTTAGAAGCTTCCAGTAACATCACCAGTTCGCGAACTTGGGATTCTAACTCTTTTAGTTGTGTCATGAACTTCCTCCGATAGCTGATCCGAATCAAAAACATTTTATTTTAGGTTGCATCTAGTGAATTCATGCGTTTCGCCTGCTAATTTGCATCCTTTTTAAGAATTCAGTAGAAAAATTTCGTTTTCACTGGACTCCGTCTCTTCGCGCCAGCGAGGCGATGATGAAAAGTTCGTATCCTTCGTTCACTATCTATCGTTTTATTGTTTCTTGTCGATCATAGCGTGGAATTTACCATTATGCAATATTACCCAAATTATTTTATTTTTCTTTACTCAATTTGACATTCTTAGTAATTCGGCTTGAAAAAACCGCAACCTCTCCGGTTTTGAGAGGTTGCGGTCGTGTTTGCTATTTTTTCCACCAACTGCCGCACCTTCTCGGACGTTAAGCTCGAGCCTTTTTGCTTGAGCTCTTGTACTTCCTTCTAAGTGGAAATAGACGCTTACTTATTGCTTCTACTAAGCTTCAGATTTTTGATTCGGCAATCCAATCTTCTTTCGGAATATCCCTTGTTTCTTTTTTCACATAATAACGGCCTTTTGTAGCTACGGCTAGAACCACTGTCAAAATCGAGGCTAAAACCAATGCGAAAAATGCGGCTGTGCTTTGCAGGAAAGTTCCCATGTAGCCGAGTGCTGCGATTGTTCCGATGGCAGTCGGCACGAGCAACGACACGACGCCGACTGGATTCCATTTGTATAGATTTTTCTGCCTCGATTCGTAATAGCCCGGACCGATGTTCAGCCATTTTTTGACGACCAATGCATCCGTCACTAAAATCGACGCCCAGCTCATCAGCGCCACACCTTGGAACGTCATTGCCGTATCTAAATAGTCAACGATTCCACCCAGCATGAGCATCATCGCTGTGACACCGGAGACCACTACCCAAAAACGGCGCCCGGGTGTAAAGCCAAACATATTTTCAAAAAAGCTCGACAAGGATAGTGAGCTGCTGTAGATGTTGGTAATGTTGATGCGGATTTGCGTCAGCATCGTAAACAGCACACCGCCAAGCCCAAGCAACACCACAATGTAAATGCCGGGATTAGATTCGCCGAGCGTTACGCCAAACCAAATACCGAGACCTCCCATAACGCCAAAACAGAAAATCTGTGGAATAAACCCAATGGCAACCGAACCGATTTTCAAATCTTGTGGCTTTAAAAAACGCGCGTAATCAGAGGCGATCAACGCCGTTAATCCCATAATGCCGTGTTGCATCCCGATGCACAACAGCAACGCCGTTCCACCGATTTGGACACCTTCTGGCATGTATGTCCAAAAGCTGCCGTCATATTGTGATGTCGTATTGAAAGCAACGACAATTGCCGCAATCAAAAATACGGCAAATAACGGCAATGACCATTTCTGCAATTTATCCAATTGGTTAATGCCAAACCAATTTAACGGAATGACAACTGTGCCAAATACAACGATCAGGAGCCATGTGGGGATGGCGGGGAAATAAGCATGGACAGCAGTGACCAAAATCATGCCTTCAAACGCACAATACATGATAAAGTTCGATGCGTAGATTAAGGAAGTTAACGAGGCCCCGATGTAACCGAACCCTCCGCGGGATAATAAATTGACGTTCATGCCTGATTTGGCCGATAGGTAAACGATGATGGTTCCGAGGATGCCTGCGACGAGTATCGCGTAGGTGGCGGAAATGATGGCATTGGCCGCTCCAAATTGCAAGGCCATGACACTTCCCATTTGGAAGTAAAAAATAGCGGTTGCGATGCCGAACGTAATATTGGTGATACTCAACCAGCCCATCTTACGTTCTTCACGCGGAACACGGTCAAACGTATAATCGCCTGTGGATTCATCTCCATAGCTTTTTTTCTTGCCAATCAATTGGTGATCTGTGGTAATCTCAGATCTCATTTGATCATTCCTTTCGTATTCAGTTTTACTGTCTTTTGGAAAAGATAGTAGCTTGTCTATTTCCGTTCATTTGCAAAAGAAGAAGGGCATCGAAGCTTGTACATCACTCATAAAAGACAAAAAAACGAATTTTCTCCGCTCACGAGTGTTGCTGCAGCGGAAAGAATCACGTTCCTTCCTATTGTAACATAACAGTTGCACACTCACTGATTTTTCCATAATCCACTTATCCCATCGATTCAACTCGCACAAATGGACAAAGTCCCCACTCGCAGAAACCAAAATCCTTTCATAGCCAGTTTGAAAGCATATTTTTTTTAGCAATTAATGTATATTTTTATGCTATGATGTGTAAACAAACTTTTCACAACTACTAGCCTTAGTAAATTTTTTTATAAAGGAGACTTTGCTTACTCCATGGATATTTTTTCACTGCCCTCTTATTTTTTAGTCCTGATGCTATCCATTTTTTTTATTTTTTTACTGATCTCACTGTTTGTCTATTTGCGACATCGTCAGGATTTCAAACTAAAAGCCAGCTCTGCTGAATCAGAAAAGAAATTTGAATCCATTTTCGAATCGACGACAGATGCCATCATCGTAGCTGATCAAACGGGCATCATTATGCAATGGAATTCAGGTGCCGAATCCATTTTCGGTTACAGCAAAGAAGAGGCACTCGGCTCCAATCTGGAAATCATTATCCCGGGGTCCTTTGTAGAAGCTCACCGAAAAGGTTTACAACGTTACCTGGATACCGCTGTTCCGCATGTGATTGGTCAGCGCATTGAATTGGTGGGTGAGCGCAAAGACGGCAGCGCGTTTCCGATTGAAATGTCTCTCAGCACATGGAAAAGCGATAAAGTTGTCTTTTTCGGAAGCATCATTCGCGACATCACCAAGCGAAGAGAGGCAGAAGAAAAAATTCACAGCCTTGTCTACAAAGATTCCTTAACCGGTTTACCCAATCGGCGACTGTTTAATGACCACTTGGTTTCACTACTTAATGACGTTGACAATAAACAGCCTTTTGCTCTTCTGTACATCGATTTGGATCATTTCAAAATGGTGAATGACACGTATGGCCATTCTGTAGGAGATCAATTGTTGATGGAAGTGGCTGTGCGTTTTCAAAGCATCGCATATGAACATGACACCATTTCCCGGTTGAGCGGAGATGAGTTCATTATGTTATTGCAGAATACAGATAAGACCCAAGCGGCCAATCACGCGCACATGATGTTAGAGCTCTTTAAAAAGCCTTTTCATTTCCAGCCGGAAGAATTGTTTGTTACGCCTTCTATCGGCATCAGTATGTACCCTACTGATGGAACCGATTTAGATACGTTAGTAAAAAATGCAGATATTGCGCTGTATCAAGCAAAAGCACGAGGCAAAAACAATTTTCAGTTTTTCACAAAAGAAATCAATCAATCCATTTTGAGAAAGTCTAAATTGGCCATTGATTTGAGAAAAGGCTTGGAGCATGATGAATTCTTTATTCATTACCAGCCACAAATCGATTTGAAAACCGAACAACTAGTTGGCTTGGAAGCTTTAGTTCGCTGGAATCACCCGGAATGGGGCGCAATCTCACCCGCTGAGTTTATTCCGATTGCTGAAGATACTGGAAGCATCGTCCAACTCGGTGAATACGTCTTGCGTCAAGCTTGTCTGCAAAACAAAGCTTGGCAACGAGCAGGATTGCCGAAGTTTCGCGTAGCCGTCAACATTTCTTCTCACCAGTTTTCGCAATCCAATTTGACGGAAACGGTCCATGCGGCATTAATAGATTCGGGACTTGAACCTCGTTATTTGGAACTCGAACTGACTGAAAGCATTATTCAAAGCTCTTCTACAGCTATTGCGACGATGAACGAACTCAAAACCATGGGCGTTTATTTGTCGATTGATGACTTTGGCACCGGTTATTCGTCGCTTCGTTATTTAAAGCTATTCCCGATTGATACGCTGAAAATCGATCAATATTTTATTCGGAATATTATTACCGATTTAAAAGACGCAGCACTTGTCGCTACTATCATCCGTATGGCTAATGACCTTCAGTTAAACGTCATTGCGGAAGGTGTTGAAACAGCTGAACAATTTCAATTCTTGAAACAAAAAGACTGCAACCAAGCGCAAGGGTACTACTTTAATCGTCCGCTCCCTCCTACAGAAATTGAACGACTTTACGGACCGGCACACAATACGCAATCGCCTTCTCACAGTTGATGCATACTTAATGAGCGAGCCAATCAAATAAAGCCACGTTCCGCAATAAATTGCGGGACGTGGCTTTATTGTTGTTTCAGTTATTTCACGCTTTCTAATGCTTGCTTTACAGTTGCATAGGTCTCCGCATCTAGCATGTCAATGCCGCTGCGAACGATGGCTTGAACCAAGTCAGGCCGCAATCCCGCAATAATCACATGAATTCCCATCAATCGAAGTGTTCCTCCAATTTGTTGGAGAGACTGCGCAATGTGGTCATCGATTGTTAAAACACCTGAAAAGTCCGTAATGACGTGATTGACATCCATCTCGGCAATTCGTGGAATGACGTTGTTCATAATATGAGCGATTCGGTAACTATCCATTACCCCAATTAACGGCAACACGACGACGTCTTCTAAAACCGGTACAATCGGTGCTGATAAACTGATTAGCTCAACGCGCGTCTCTGCTTGGTGCCTTTCAGTAAGTCGTTCAAATGCATAAAAGGTCTCATTTAAACTAACATCTAACATAGCATTGATCGCTTTGATCGCTTTCATGCTCTCGACAACAGACAAGTCGAATTGCAAACTGAGACGTGTAAAAATCTCTGAAAACACTTCACGCGTTACCGGATAACGAATAACAATTGCTGAAATTTGCCCTCCTGAAGAAACTTGAATTTCAGCATTTTTTTTGCTCCATTCGATTAAAGCTTCTGGCACTTCAACTTGTTGACCTTCAAGAAGAGAGTAACCAAAAAAACCAAGCAATTCAATGTACATTGCAGTTGCTCGTTCTCTTTCCCAATCCGGAATATCCAAGCTCGCTTCTTGCATCACTGAATCGACTACTTCTGCTGACAATAGTTCAGCGTTTTCACTTATGTATTTGGAAAATTCTTTAAAAGAAGACATCTATTTCACACCTTTTTCTTATATTGCTTTGATTATACCATTGGGCAGGGAGCGGATAGAAATTTAACCACTACCGTGTGTAGAATTTTTGAAGGAGTGTTTTTTAAAGTTCAACCAGGCTCATCAACTAAAAATCCCCCTACGGATTTCCATCCGTAGGGGGATTTTTAGAAGCTATAACTATACTCGACCACAGATCACTAATCGATAGTTACGTTATTTAACACTCTTTACTCAACCGTTACCGACTTCGCCAAGTTACGCGGCTTATCAACGTCACAATCGCGGTGAAGCGCTGCGTAATAGCTGATCAGCTGCATTGGGATAACCGATACTAGCGGTGACAGCAATTCGTTTACTTTTGGCAAGACCAGGCTATCGCCTTCTTCTTGCAAGCCTTCCATCGAAATGATGCACGTGTGTGCCCCGCGTGCCGCTACTTCTTTCACGTTTCCACGGATGTTTAAGTTTACCGCTTCTTGCGTCGCCAGTGCGATAACCGGTGTGCCTTCTTCGATCAAGGCAATTGTTCCGTGCTTTAGTTCCCCGCCAGCAAAACCTTCTGCTTGGATATACGAAATTTCTTTTAATTTCAATGAACCTTCAAGTCCCACGAAATAATCCATCACGCGTCCAATAAAGAAGCAATTGCGAGTTGTCGACAAGAATTCTGTCGCAATTTGTTCCATTTCTTCTTTTGAATCGACTTGTGCTTGAATCGCATTGGCAACAATTCCTAGCTCTTGAACCAAATCAAAACCGATATCAATGCCGCGTGCTTCTGCCGTTACAGCAGCTAAAATCGACAAGACTGCGAGTTGTGCTGTATACGCTTTTGTTGACGCAACCGCAATTTCAGGACCTGCAAACAATAATAAGGTATGGTCAGACTCACGTGACAACGTAGATCCTGCAACGTTTGTAATGGTTAACGATGCATGACCCATTTCTTTGATCTTCACCAATACTTGACGGCTATCCGCTGTTTCACCTGATTGCGAAATAAAGATAAACAATGGTTTTTCCGATAGCAATGGCATATTGTAGCCAAATTCGCTTGAAACATGCACTTCAACTGGGATACCCGCTAATTTTTCAATATACTCTTTGCCGATCAATCCTGCGTGGTAGCTCGTACCCGCCGCGATAATGTGGATGCGGTCAGCTGCTTGCATCGCTTCTAGAATTTCTGGTTGGATAGTCAATTTATCGTGTTCGTTTTGGTATGCTTGAACGATCTTGCGGACAACCGCTGGCTGCTCGTCAATTTCTTTCAACATATAATGTGGGTATGTGCCTTTTTCAATATCGCTCATGTCGATTTCAGCAGTAAATGGCATACGGCTTACCGATTGGCCATCCAACGTTAAAATATCGACGCTGTCCTTACGAACGATGACGATTTCTTTGTCCATTAATTCCACAAACTGATCTGTTAATTGCAGCATCGCCATAGCGTCTGATGCGATAACGTTAAAATCTTCACCCAGACCGACAAGTAGCGGGCTCTTGTTTTTCGCTACAAAAATTGTTTGTTCTTCTTCTGCGTCTAATAACGCAATGGCATACGAACCTTTCAGTAAAGTTAGTGCTTTGCTGAAAGCATCTTGTGTAGACTGGCCTTCTTCAACGAATTTCCCGATCAATTGAACGATGATCTCGGTATCCGTATCCGACTCCATTTCCACACCAGCCAAATAATCGCGCTGAATATGATGATAGTTTTCAATCACACCGTTATGCACAAGTGTAAAACGGTCCGATGTATTTTGGTGCGGGTGCGCGTTGGCACGTGTTGGCTTGCCGTGTGTCGCCCAGCGTGTATGACCGATTCCTGTAGAACCCATAACCTCTTCGTCTACAACGCCACGTAAATCAGCAATACGTCCTTTTTCTTTAAACACTTTGACGCCACTGCCGTTACGAACCGCAATTCCAGCTGAATCATAACCGCGGTATTCTAAACGCTCTAAGCCTTTCAATAAAATTTCCTTTGAATCATTTTCACCAATATATCCTACTATTCCACACATAATGTAATTCCTCCATTTGTCTAAGTCAAATAAGCGTTTGCTCTTACGCAAACACCTTTGTTTTGAGCCCATCCATCTTGTTGTCCAATCGATCACTCGACTGTTTTAAGAATAGACATAACGACCAGGCTTCATGGCCGGAAGGGATCCGCCGAAATCTCGATACTCCTTCTCCTCGTCTACTGAAGATGACTTGTCCGTCCATTTCTTCAGTACAGGCGCTATAATTGTTTTCCTCGCAGCTACTTCGATCCTCCTTTTTCTGCGGTCGTAAACCAACTCTACTATCATACAGTGTCCACACAATCCCGTCAATTAAAGCAAATAGTTATTTAGGTCTATTTCATCATTTTTTTCCGTATACTGGTTGATTTATCTGTAAAAATACATTTTCATCACGTTATATTTTTGATGTAAATCAAACAATTGGTAGGCTTATCGCTTTTTTAAACGCTTATAGTTCTCCAGCTACAAGCTATTGCGCAAACTAGCTCCGCTTTCCTGCGGGGGTCTCAGAATCCGAACCAGGAAACCGACTCGCTTCACACCGTTCAACGATCCTGACACTCGATTAAATCCGTTAGAAGCGAACATACAAACGGCTATGATGCGCCTATTTTTTCTGTCGGGAATCTCAGCAACTGCTTGAAGTGCAAGTGCTCGACTCCTGCAGGACCAGCGCGTGGCGAAGACCCTGGAGCGAACAAAGTGAGTGAAGCGGCTGAGGCCGTGCCCGCAGAAAGAGAGCGCTGGAACGGAAAGCAGCCACCCTTATGCTCATTCCTTTGAAACATAGAAAAGTGCTTGACTACAGATAAGAAAGCGTCCGTCTATTATGCTTTCTTCGTTTCTCTCTTTCCACTCATTTACCCCAAAACTCGATCATAGAACCAATCTGACAAAAAAGCTTCTCCAACTACGGTTATCCAAAACTTTCTAAACAAACAAAAGTCCGTAAGCAAGATGCTTACGGACTGGGACTGGTTGATCCGATTAGTTTAAGCCCATTTCGCAACGTACCACTTCTGCGATACGTTCTACGTAGCTTTCACAGTCTTCTGATGAAGCGGCTTCTACCATAATGCGGACAAGTGGCTCTGTGCCCGATGGACGGACAAGCACACGGCCGTTGCCATTCATTTCTTTTTCGACTTCAGAAATGACGTCTGCAACTTTCGCGTTGTCTGTTACTGCGTGTTTATCCGTTACACGAATATTCACAAGTTTTTGAGGGAAAATCGTCATATCAGACGCCAGTTCAGACAATTTCTTGCCGGTAATTTTCATAATATTTACTAGTTGAAGACCTGTTAACAAGCCATCGCCTGTCGTATTGTAATCAAGGAAAATAATATGACCCGATTGTTCGCCGCCTAAGTTGTAATCATTTTTCTTCATTTCTTCGACTACATAACGGTCACCAACAGCGGTTTTGTTGCTCTTCATGCCGTGGCTTTCTAATGCTTTGTAAAAGCCCATATTGCTCATAACAGTCGATACGACCGTATCTTTTTTCAGACGGCCTTCTGAATGCAAGTGCTTCGCACAAATATACATAATTTGATCGCCATCTACAATTTGCCCTTTTTCATCGACTGCGATTAAACGATCGCCATCTCCGTCAAATGCCAAACCAATGTCTGCGCCTTTAGCAAGTACCAGTTCTGCTAATTTCTCAGGATGTGTAGAACCTACACCTGCGTTAATGTTCAAGCCATTTGGTGACGCACCCATTGACGTAATGTCAGCATCTAAGTCAGCAAAGACATGCGTTGCCAGTGTAGACGTGGCACCGTGTGCACAGTCAAGTGCTACCAGAATGCCTTCGAATTCTTCATCAACCGTTTGTTTTAAGTATTGAAGGTATTTCTGTCCGCCTTCGAAATAATCGGTAATGCTACCAAGATCGCCACCCGTTGGACGTGGCAATAGATCTTCAGCGCTATCTAATAATGCTTCAATTTCCGCTTCTTGTGCATCAGACAGTTTAAACCCGTCTGAACCAAAGAATTTGATGCCGTTGTCTTCTACTGGATTGTGTGAAGCAGAAATCATAACGCCCGCCTCTGCACTCATGACGCGTGTTAAATAAGAGACACCGGGTGTACTAATAACGCCAAGACGCATCACTTCTGCACCTACAGAAAGTAGTCCTGCTGCTAAAGCACCTTCTAGCATTTCGCCTGAAATTCGTGTATCACGACCGATTAGCACTTTCGGCTTGTCTTTCGCACTTTTTGTCAAAATGTATCCGCCAATGCGACCTAATTTAAACGCCAATTCAGGTGTTAACTCACTGTTTGCAACTCCACGTACTCCATCTGTTCCAAAATATTTTCCCATTACCATACTCGCTCCTTCAGTCAATTGCTTCAATTTAGTTTATCTGATGCTTCTTTCATGTCTAAAGCATTTATGACTCTGTATTATCGACCACTTCTGAATCTTTTTGATCTGTCGGTCGTTTTGCAGAATCGTCAATTACCGTTTCGGCTTCTACCGTTACTTGTCCTGGTGACACCGCAGAAGCTCCCGCAGGAATGTCCAGTTCTACCTCTAAGGTACTATCTTTAGCCGTGACCAGTGCAGCGTCTGCTTCAACGACGTATTCGGTAATTTCATCTACGACACTTTTGGGGCCGAAAATTTGGATTTCTTCCGTCGTTGTCGTCCAATTTTTAATGGTAATGCCGGTACCGGCTTTGCCAATCGGTTCAATTCTTACCGGCACGGTTTTGCTGTATTCAACAACTTCAACCGCAACTTCCACTTCTGCCGGTTCGATTTCTGCACTTTCCAGCTTTGTCAAATCTTCTGCTAGCACCCGAACGCGGGCGGCGGTGTTAAAGGATTCCTTGACACCTTGCTCACCAGAAACCGTAGCTTTGACAAAGCTGATAGCGTCTATCATGCTTTTAGGACCCGTTACAATGACCGTTTCTGGATCGACTGATACGTTATCCAAAATATAACCATCCGCTAACATCCGCTCATTGATTTCTGGATCTACACGGAATTCTTGCGACACCCGCTCTTCAATGACGACATTAACAAACGCCGGATCGACTCGAACCGTTAATTGTTCAGAAAGATTTTCAGTTTGAATCGGGACTTGGTGCTCGCCCATCGGCAAATTACGCAAATCCACAAATAAGGTGAAGTCTTCTAATTGGCGTGCCGTTTGTACGACACTCACAGGGCCGCTCAAATGCAAATCAGCGGTTTTTGGGACACCGCTAACCATCAAACTATTGTCATGGTAGACCTCAAGTTCTACTTCTTCAATCACTTCCGACACACGGCTAGTATCTGTTGTCACCGCGGAATTATCGTCTGCCTGTACCGAGAAAAATAAAAGGAAGGCTAATAACAGCGCCGTAATCCGTAAAAACCAGCGATTGTCCATCATCTTATCCATTCTTTTTCCCCCTCCACTTCCACCAAGGAAGAGTGACTTCTTGCTGTTCTGCGCCAAACCAGATTCGACGAAGCTTTACTTCAAAGTCTTCAAGTGATAAATTACGATGCAAATCGCCATTTGCTGTTAAGCTGATGGCGCCTGTTTCTTCTGACACGACAATGGTAATCGCATCCGTCACTTCACTAATGCCAAGAGCGGCACGGTGACGCGTTCCGAGTTCTTTTGAAATGAACGGACTTTCAGACAGTGGCAAATAACACGCCGCTGCGGCAATTCGGTTTTTTTGAACAATTACCGCTCCGTCGTGCAGCGGTGTGTTTGGAATGAATAAATTGATCATTAATTCAGATGTTAAATCTGAGTTCATTGGAATGCCGGTCTCAATGTATTCACTCAATCCTGTTTCGCGTTCAATCGATACCAATGCCCCAATGCGTCGTTTCGCCATATAGCTAACGGACTTGGACATCGCTTCAATCAATCGGTTGCGTTCGGACTCTTCGTTTAATGTACTGCTAGAGAACAATTTGCCACGCCCGAGCTGTTCAAGTGCGCGACGCAATTCCGGTTGGAAAATGATAATAATGGCTAAAAAGCCCCATTCTAATACTTGTTGCATAATCCAGCCTAACGTTTCCAAGTTAAGTGCTTGTGTCACGAGGCGCGCGATAATAATAACAAAGATCCCTTTTAACAATTGAACCGCTTTTGTTCCTTTGATAACAGTGATCAATTTATAAACAACAAACCACACCAATAAAATGTCGATGATGTTTGCTAGAAGTCTAAATGATGTTTGGTCGGTTAAATTTTCAAAAAAAGGCATCTGCAACCCTCGCTTTTCTACATCTGCATATGCATTTATTATAGCATAAGTGAATTGGGCTTGCCTTCATAGAAAAAACCCATCCTTTAGGAGAGGAAGGGTTTAATCTTCATTTTTGTCAAAAACAGTGGCTGCGTCTTTAAAGCCGTTTTTAATGGTATACCATAGCCATTCAAACGCTTGGTCGATTTCCTCAATTTCACCGGTAATGACCCCACTCGATGCCATGTACTCGCCATTAACAATGGTCACGTTTCCTTCAAGTTCGCCTTCTACACGTAGATCTCCATTACGTATGGTCATATCACCCACAACTGTTTGTCCTTCTGGAACAACGACAGTCTGTCCTTCTATAACAAGGTTCGGTTGATTGGTAAAAGAAAATTGTTGTTCGTTGTTAAAGTTCGTAAACAACGCTGTGCTCATCAATACGCAAAACAAAGCCGCTGCTGCGAGCATTGGGTGTTTTCTTAACCAACGCTGAACCCCAGCCCGCTGCTTTTCTTTCGGCAAGCGCTCCATTGTTGTTTGGACAAAATTGGGTGGCGCTTGTATATGGGAAACACTTTGGATAAATGCAACGGTTTTACTTAATGCCTGATATTGTTCTCGGCAATCCTCACAGCTCTCCAAGTATTCTTTTAATTGTTGTTCCTCGCTCGGGCTTGTATCGCCGTCGAGGTGATGGTTCATTAATTGGATAATGTTTTCCGGACACGCATTCATCGTGATCGCCTCCTACAAATTGCTCAATTGCTTGCGAAGAGCTTCTCGGCCTCTGTGTATACGCGTCTTCACCGTTCCCAACGGCAAATCTAAAATTTCACTGATTTCCGCGAGCGGCAATTCTTCAATATACTTTAATACAATAGCGGCACGATACTTGTCTGGCAAGCGACTAATTTCATACTGCACCCGCTCCTGAACTTCCATCCGCATTAACTCTTCTTCTGGAAGCTCATCGTCATTGGCAATTTTTGAATACATATTCAAGCCTTCCGCTCCGCGCACTTCCGCATCTAAGTGGTAATCCGGTTTTTTCTTCCGAATCCGGTCGATGCACAAATTGGTAGCGATGCGGTACAACCAGGTGGAAAATTTGCGGTTCTGGTCAAAGGTGCGGATATTTGCATAAGCACGCATAAAAGCTTCCTGAGCAATATCTTCTGCTTCTTGCTTGTTGCCAAGCATGCGGTAACAGATATGATACAGCTGGTGCTGGTAAAGCTCCACGATTTCGGCGAATGCGTTCTGATCGCCTTTTATTACTTTCGCTATTCGTTTATTGACTAACGCATCCATGATCTCATTTCCCTCCGCCTATGCGGCTGTACTTTGTATACGTATCTCGATTAAAAAAGTTTCATTTATTTTTCTTATTCTATCGTAGCAGACAGTACCCAAATAAATCCAACTATTTTTTACAAGTTTTTTCATTTAAGGAAGTTTACTAACTGATGAAACAAAAAACAGGCGTTCGCCTATTCAGAATGCAGAAAAATTCGAATTAAAATAAATAACGATTCACAACCCAATCAGTCTAGCCACTTTGCTTTTTGCGGGCTCAACTTCAGCTTCCGTTGTTCCAGCGAAAGGCAACGAGATGCTCCTACATCGTGCACTAGCTTCATCCGCGGAAAGCGTCGCATGAAGCGCACAATCCTGTATACACAAGATGAAGCGACCAGAGCGATGTATTCGAAAAAAAACTGCAGACAATTCGAATAACTCGAGTTTGTCTACAGTCTGAACAGGCTTTCGCTTGTTTTTGCTTATAATAATTTTTCGCCGAATAATGAACCAATCAACGCAACTGCAACATCCGCTGTTTTGTTTTTCTCGTCAAGAATCGGATTCACTTCTACAAATTCAGCAGAAGTAATAATGTCTGCATCATACAACATTTCCATTGCTAAATGACTTTCACGGTAGCTAATGCCGCCTGGAACAGGAGTACCAACGCCTGGTGTGTACATTGGGTCGATGCCATCAAGGTCGAGTGACAAATGAACCGCATCTGTTTTGCGCTCTTCTTTCAAATAACGGATCGAATCTTCGATGACGGCATGCATGCCCATTTTATCAATTTCGTGCATGCTGTAAACGCGAATGCCGTGTTCTTTGATCAATTCACGCTCACCTGGGTCAACTGAACGAGCCCCGATAATGACGATGTTTTCAGGTTTTACTTTTGGTGAATAGCCGCGAATATTCGTCAATTTCTCGTGGCCGTGTCCAAAGCTTGCTGCAAGTGGCATGCCGTGGATATTGCCTGATGGTGATGTGTCGCTTGTGTTCATGTCAGCGTGTGCATCGTACCAGATAACGCCTAAGTTTTCATGACGCTCAGAAATCCCAGCGAGTGTACCGATTGCAATACTGTGATCGCCGCCTAACACGAGCGGGAAGTTCCCAGCTTGTGCTACTTCAAATACTTTATCGCCAAGCGTTTCTGTCGCTTCTGTGATTGCTTTTAAGTTACGTAAGTTTGTGGACGTATCGACGCTTCCGTCTGCTTGACCAATTTGGATGTCCCCTTCATCCGTAACCGTATGGCCCAACTCTTCAATGCGGTCTACTACGCCCGCATAGCGGATCGCGCTTGGTCCCATATCGACACCGCGACGATTTTGTCCGTGGTCCATTGGAACTCCGATAATAGAAATAGTTAATTTATTCATTATTCTATACCCCCTTAGCAAGATAGACTTATTGTAACCGCTAAGGTCTCTTTGGCTCAACTAGACAAAATCACGCATATTTATTCGCTTTTTTCGTTAGCTCTTTTTTTATTGTTGGCCAGTCTTTGTCAATTAGTGAATACACCACTGCATCTCTCGGCTTGCCGGTTGAGCGAATGCGTTCGTTACGAAGCACGCCTTCTTTCACTGCGCCCATGCGTTCAATCGCCTTCTGTGAACGGATGTTATCGGCATCTGTTTTGAATTGGACTCGAATCATGCCACGTTCTTCAAAGCAATAACTAAGTAAAGCAAGCTTAACTGCTGTGTTGACATGCGTTCGCTGTGCTGACAGTGCATAAAATGTTGCACCGATTTCACAGCTTTTATTCGCTTCATCAATTGCATATATGCGTGTTGTGCCGATGATTTCTGCTGTTTGTGGATTTTCCACTGCGAAAATAAGGACATTAGACTGATTAAGCCCAGATTCTAGCCACGCTACCAAATCTTCAAAAACCGCTACTTGGCTGAGCATGTGTTCGAAAATTTCCGGTGTGTATAGCGCCCATAAGGCTTCAAAATCATCTCTTTTCAATAAGCGTAACCGAATACCACCTGACTCAATAATCATTGCCCTCTCCCCTTTTCACGTAAAGTATACCGATTGAATGCGGCGCATAAAATCTTTTTCCAGTATCCCCATATGTTTTGTTAAAAAGTAAGTGGACACGACGGGTAATGGAAACAACTCAAAATGCGCTTCCATTAAACGTCCTTCCACCAATTCCCGGCGAACCATTGATTTTGGTAAAAAGGATGCCCCGAGACCCTCTTGTATAAAGCGCTTGGCGATATGAGCTTGCGTCACTTTCATCGTTCGAATTCCCGGCACGTGCAAACGCAACTTTCCTAATAGCTCTTCCCAAAAAACAGGGTGATGATGTGTAAACAGTACGGAATTCCGCAAAGCATCTTCCACTGAAACTTGCGGCCCAGTCTCGTCATCATAAGCATCTCTCGGCAAAACGAACAGAATTGGATCGTTGTAAACAATAACTTGCGCAATGCTCCGACCCGTAGGCGGTAAAGCAGAAATGCCAGCCGATACTTGCTCCGATTCGACTAAAGCTTCGATTTGTTCCGATTCTTCCACACGAATTACCAATTCTACTTCCGTATGTTCACGAATAAATGATTTCAGCACATAAGGCAAAATTGTTTCCGCCATCAACGGGGAAATAGCAAGCGTCCAGGTCTTCCGGTACCCTTGAGCAAAGGAATGCAATTCTTCAACACTGTCATCTAATTGTTCTAATACTTTTTCGGCTTTGTCTCTAAAATACCTGCCTTCTTCTGTTAACGACACCCGGTTGTGGCTGCGTTTGAATAACAGAAGACCCAAATTTTCTTCTAATAACCGAATGTGAACAGTCACGCTGGGTTGCGACATCATCAGCCGTTCTGAACTTATTCTAAAATTTAAGGTTTCTGCAGCGTCCACAAAGGTTCTCAACCACTGGACTTCCATAACATCCCTCGTCTCGATTACTTTTCTTAATTGTCTCAATTATATATCTTTAATTTTTATTATCAAATAGAGAGCGTAAACTAAAAGAAAAGGAGGAGTTTATGATGTTTCAGCCTGGATTAAAAGGTGTTGTCGCTGTTCAAACAGCGATTGCTTCTGTGGATGGAGATATAGGGGAATTACGCTACCGTGGACAATTGGTAGAGACCGTCATACGCGGTAGGTCATTCGAAGAAACTGCCTATTTTTTATGGCATGGGCAATGGCCTGACGATGTTCAATTGGAAAACCTCCAACACCAACTGCTGAGTTACCGAAAATTGCCGGCACATATTGTTGAAATGGCTCAGTTGCTGCCAAAAGAAACTTCGCTAATGGATGCTTCACGGACATTGGTATCGGCTTACACACATAGTGAATTTCAAACCTTGCCTTCTGCAGAACAAGCAGTTGCGCTAACTGCCGCACTACCGGTAATGACTGCGCTCTTTTATCGCCTTCAAAACGGGCAGCAAGCCCTTAGCCCAAGAGACGATCTTGGTCACACGGCCAATTACTTATGGATGATCACCGGACAGCCACCCACAAATGGGCAAACGCAAGCGCTCGAAACTTATTTAAAATTAACAATGGAACATGGCATGAACGCTTCGACATTCGCAGCACGCGTTACCATTTCCACTGAATCCGATCTCGTATCTGCAGTTGTCTCAGCTCTTGGTACCATGAAAGGACCGCTTCACGGAGGGGCTCCATCAGGGGTCATTGATTTACTGGATACCATTCAAACAAAAGATCGAATCAACGCCGTTATTGCAGACAAGCTAGACCGAGGTGAAAAAATCATGGGTTTTGGTCACCGTGTTTACCGAACAGAAGATCCACGGTCAATCGTCCTCCGAAAAAAATGCTTGGAACTCCAAGGAGAAGATTCGTGGCTTGATTTAGCAGTTGCTGCTGAAAGTCATATCATTAAAGGGTTGAATGCCCGTAAACCAGGACGGGCACTCTATACCAACGTCGAATTTTATGCGGCGGCAATTATGCGATCCATTGCGATGCCGACACAATTATTTACGCCAACGTTTAGCGTCGCGCGAATTATCGGCTGGACGGCACACGCACTCGAGCAGCAAGACCATAACGTGATTTTCCGTCCTCAATCCGAATACATCGGAACCTAAAAAAACCCCGTATCCAAGTTAATGGATACGGGGTTTTTACACATGGATAGTACAAATACACATGGAACAATGGAGCCTAGGGGGCTCGAACCCCTGACCTCGTCACTGCCAGCGACGCGCTCTCCCAGCTGAGCTAAGGCCCCGCGCTGAACAGGCGCAAGGATGTTACAAGAATGAGCCATGAAGGATTCGAACCTTCGACCCTCTGATTAAAAGTCAGATGCTCTACCAGCTGAGCTAATGGCTCATAGTAAAAATGGCTGGGGTACCTGGATTCGAACCAGGGCATGACGGGATCAAAACCCGTTGCCTTACCGCTTGGCTATACCCCATTCATAACTATAAGAAAACTGGTGGTGGGGGGCAGATTCGAACTGCCGAACCCGAAGGAGCGGATTTACAGTCCGCCGCGTTTAGCC
Source organism: Planococcus faecalis (assembly GCF_002009235.1). Classification (NCBI taxonomy): domain Bacteria; kingdom Bacillati; phylum Bacillota; class Bacilli; order Caryophanales; family Caryophanaceae; genus Planococcus; species Planococcus faecalis. The sequence continues at coordinate 169,139 of NZ_CP019401.1, read as the reverse complement.
ACTTCGCTACCCCACCGTATGAATTTGCGAAAAAAATGGTGGAGGATGACGGGATCGAACCGCCGACCCTCTGCTTGTAAGGCAGATGCTCTCCCAGCTGAGCTAATCCTCCAAAATGGTGACCCCTACGGGATTCGAACCCGTGTTACCGCCGTGAAAGGGCGGTGTCTTAACCGCTTGACCAAGGGGCCTTGGTAAAATTGTCTAGTTAACTTCCTATTCAGAAACTCTCAAAAGAATAAAAGCTTCCAACCGGATTCGAACCGGTGACCTCTTCCTTACCATGGAAGCACTCTACCTGCTGAGCTATGGAAGCAAGGTAAAAGAATCATTAGGAATAAAAAATAAACATAGAATAGCCCAGCGACGTCCTACTCTCACAGGGGGAAACCCCCAACTACCATCGGCGCAAAAGAGCTTAACTGCCGTGTTCGGGATGGGAACGGGTGTGGCCTCTTTGCCATCATCACTGGACTATTTGGTTGAGTGTTTGTTCACTCAAAACTGGATAAACGACAGGTGAAACAAGCAAGTTTTTCGCATACAGTGTGTTGGTTAAGTCCTCGATCGATTAGTATTCGTCAGCTGCACGTATCGCTACGCTTCCACCTCGAACCTATCTACCTCATCGTCTTTGAGGGATCTTACTTGCTTGCGCAATGGGAAATCTCATCTTGAGGGGGGCTTCGTGCTTAGATGCTTTCAGCACTTATCCCGGCCACACATAGCTACCCAGCGATGCCCTTGGCAGAACAACTGGTACACCAGCGGTGTGTCCATCCCGGTCCTCTCGTACTAAGGACAGCTCCTCTCAAATTTCCTGCGCCCGCGACGGATAGGGACCGAACTGTCTCACGACGTTCTGAACCCAGCTCGCGTACCGCTTTAATGGGCGAACAGCCCAACCCTTGGGACCGACTACAGCCCCAGGATGCGATGAGCCGACATCGAGGTGCCAAACCTCCCCGTCGATGTGGACTCTTGGGGGAGATAAGCCTGTTATCCCCGGGGTAGCTTTTATCCGTTGAGCGATGGCCCTTCCATGCGGAACCACCGGATCACTAAGCCCGTCTTTCGACCCTGCTCGACCTGTACGTCTCGCAGTCAAGCTCCCTTCTGCCTTTACACTCTACGAATGATTTCCAACCATTCTGAGGGAACCTTTGGGCGCCTCCGTTACTCTTTAGGAGGCGACCGCCCCAGTCAAACTGCCCGCCTGACACTGTCTCCCAAGCCGATCAGGCTTGTGGGTTAGAATTTCAATACAACCAGGGTAGTATCCCACTGACGCCTCCTCCGAAGCTAGCGCTCCGGAATCTCAGGCTCCTACCTATCCTGTACAAGTTGCACCAAAATTCAATATCAGGCTACAGTAAAGCTCCACGGGGTCTTTCCGTCCTGTCGCGGGTAACCTGCATCTTCACAGGTACTATAATTTCACCGAGTCTCTCGTTGAGACAGTGCCCAGATCGTTACGCCTTTCGTGCGGGTCGGAACTTACCCGACAAGGAATTTCGCTACCTTAGGACCGTTATAGTTACGGCCGCCGTTTACTGGGGCTTCAATTCGCACCTTCGCTTGCGCTAAGCACTCCTCTTAACCTTCCAGCACCGGGCAGGCGTCAGCCCCTATACGTCACCTTACGGTTTTGCAGAGACCTGTGTTTTTGCTAAACAGTCGCCTGGGCCTATTCACTGCGGCTCTCTCGGGCTATTCACCCTACCAGAGCACCCCTTCTCCCGAAGTTACGGGGTCATTTTGCCGAGTTCCTTAACGAGAGTTCACTCGCTCACCTTAGAATTCTCTTCTCGCCTACCTGTGTCGGTTTGCGGTACGGGCACCTCCCGCCTCGCTAGAGGCTTTTCTTGGCAGTGTGAAATCAGGGACTCAAGGGTAAACCCTCTTGCCGTCACAGCTCAACGTATCAGAAATGGGATTTGCCTCATTTCACGCCTCACTGCTTGGACGTGCACAACCAACGGCACGCTCTCCTTATCCTTCTGCGTCCCCCCATTGCTCAAACGGCGGGGAGGTGGTACAGGAATATCAACCTGTTGTCCATCGTCTACGCCTATCGGCCTCGACTTAGGTCCCGACTAACCCTGAGCGGACGAGCCTTCCTCAGGAAACCTTAGGCATTCGGTGGACGGGATTCTCACCCGTCTTTCGTTACTCATACCGGCATTCTCACTTCTAAGCGCTCCACCAGTCCTTCCGGTCTGACTTCAACGCCCTTAGAACGCTCTCCTACCACGGATCTCTAACGAGATCCATCCACAGCTTCGGTAATCCGTTTAGCCCCGGTACATTTTCGGCGCAGTGTCACTCGACCAGTGAGCTATTACGCACTCTTTAAATGATGGCTGCTTCTAAGCCAACATCCTGGTTGTCTAAGCAACGCCACATCCTTTTCCACTTAACGGATATTTGGGGACCTTAGCTGGTGGTCTGGGCTGTTTCCCTCTTGACTACGGATCTTATCACTCGCAGTCTGACTCCCAAGCATAAATCACTGGCATTCGGAGTTTGTCTGAATTCGGTAACCCGGGATGGGCCCCTAGTCCAAACAGTGCTCTACCTCCAGGATTCTCAATCTTGAGGCTAGCCCTAAAGCTATTTCGGAGAGAACCAGCTATCTCCAGGTTCGATTGGAATTTCTCCGCTACCCACACCTCATCCCCGCACTTTTCAACGTGCGTGGGTTCGGGCCTCCAGTAAGTGTTACCTTACCTTCACCCTGGACATGGGTAGATCACCTGGTTTCGGGTCTACAACTGCATACTCTGTCGCCCTATTCAGACTCGCTTTCGCTGCGGCTCCGCCTTCTCAGCTTAACCTTGCATGCAATCGTAACTCGCCGGTTCATTCTACAAAAGGCACGCCATCACCCATTAACGGGCTTTGACTACTTGTAGGCACACGGTTTCAGGATCTATTTCACTCCCCTTCCGGGGTGCTTTTCACCTTTCCCTCACGGTACTGGTTCACTATCGGTCACTAGGAAGTATTTAGCCTTGGGAGATGGTCCTCCCAGATTCCGACGGAATTTCACGTGTTCCGCCGTACTCAGGATCCACTCTGGAGGGATAGGGTTTTCGGCTACGGGGCTGTTACCCGCTGCGGCGGACCGTTCCAGGTCGCTTCGCCTAATCCTATCTTTTGTAACTCCGTATAGAGTGTCCTACAACCCCAAGAGGCAAGCCTCTTGGTTTGGGCTGATCCCGTTTCGCTCGCCGCTACTCAGGGAATCGCATTTGCTTTCTCTTCCTCCAGGTACTTAGATGTTTCAGTTCCCTGGGTCTGCCTTCTCATGTGCTATAGATTCACACATGGATACTACCCGATTAAAGGCAGTGGGTTCCCCCATTCGGAAATCTCCGGATCACAGCTCACTTACAGCTCCCCGAAGCATATCGGTGTTAGTGCCGTCCTTCTTCGGCTCCTAGTGCCAAGGCATCCACCGTGCGCCCTTTCTAACTTAACCACTGGTTAATTAAAAAGTTGTGACGAAATCGTCACGCGTACTTGAATTACTTGCTTTGTTTCAATGTCGTTTTATCCAGTTTTCAAAGAACAAGGTTGAAAGTCACAAAAAAAGGCGTTGCCGCCTGAAGGTGAACCTTCAAAACTGAACGCAAAACGTCAACCCCGAGACAAGCTCGGTTCCGAATTTATCCTTAGAAAGGAGGTGATCCAGCCGCACCTTCCGATACGGCTACCTTGTTACGACTTCACCCCAATCATCTGTCCCACCTTCGGCGGCTGGCTCCACAAGGGTTACCTCACCGACTTCGGGTGTTACAAACTCTCGTGGTGTGACGGGCGGTGTGTACAAGGCCCGGGAACGTATTCACCGTGGCATGCTGATCCACGATTACTAGCGATTCCGGCTTCATGCAGGCGAGTTGCAGCCTGCAATCCGAACTGAGAACGGTTTTCTGGGATTGGCTTGCCCTCGCGGGGTTGCAGCCCTTTGTACCGTCCATTGTAGCACGTGTGTAGCCCAGGTCATAAGGGGCATGATGATTTGACGTCATCCCCACCTTCCTCCGGTTTGTCACCGGCAGTCACCTTAGAGTGCCCAACTGAATGCTGGCAACTAAGATCAAGGGTTGCGCTCGTTGCGGGACTTAACCCAACATCTCACGACACGAGCTGACGACAACCATGCACCACCTGTCACCACTGTCCCCGAAGGGAAAAGTGTATCTCTACACCGGTCAGTGGGATGTCAAGACCTGGTAAGGTTCTTCGCGTTGCTTCGAATTAAACCACATGCTCCACCGCTTGTGCGGGCCCCCGTCAATTCCTTTGAGTTTCAGCCTTGCGGCCGTACTCCCCAGGCGGAGTGCTTAATGCGTTAGCTGCAGCACTAAGGGGCGGAAACCCCCTAACACTTAGCACTCATCGTTTACGGCGTGGACTACCAGGGTATCTAATCCTGTTTGCTCCCCACGCTTTCGCGCCTCAGCGTCAGTTACAGACCAGAAAGTCGCCTTCGCCACTGGTGTTCCTCCACATCTCTACGCATTTCACCGCTACACATGGAATTCCACTTTCCTCTTCTGCACTCAAGTTCCCCAGTTTCCAATGACCCTCCACGGTTGAGCCGTGGGCTTTCACATCGGACTTAAAGAACCGCCTGCGCGCGCTTTACGCCCAATAATTCCGGACAACGCTTGCCACCTACGTATTACCGCGGCTGCTGGCACGTAGTTAGCCGTGGCTTTCTGGTGAGGTACCGTCAAGGTACCAGTAGTTACTTGGTACTTGTTCTTCCCTCACAACAGAGTTTTACGATCCGAAAACCTTCGTCACTCACGCGGCGTTGCTCCGTCAGACTTTCGTCCATTGCGGAAGATTCCCTACTGCTGCCTCCCGTAGGAGTCTGGGCCGTGTCTCAGTCCCAGTGTGGCCGATCACCCTCTCAGGTCGGCTACGCATCGTCGCCTTGGTAGGCCATTACCCCACCAACTAGCTAATGCGCCGCGGGCCCATCCTGCAGTGACAGCCGAAACCGTCTTTCCGTGCAGCCTCAGGAGAGGCCGCAAACTATTCGGTATTAGCACCGGTTTCCCGGAGTTATCCCGATCTGCAGGGCAGGTTGCCCACGTGTTACTCACCCGTCCGCCGCTAAACAATGGGAGCAAGCTCCCAAAGTTCCGCTCGACTTGCATGTATTAGGCACGCCGCCAGCGTTCGTCCTGAGCCAGGATCAAACTCTCCATTATAGAGTAGTGTTGATTGCTCAATACTGCTGGCGTATCGCCGTCCGAAGACGCACGATTCGCTTTGATCTGCGTGATGCTGATCAGTAAGTTGTCGTCACGAACACCGAGAAGGAAAACAACTTTGCTCTGATTGCCATAAGGCAACCTTCGCAAAAGCCGTTCTCGCACCGAAGTGCTCGTGACGTCTTTCGTTGACGTTTTGCTGTTCAGTTTTCAAAGTTCAAGTTGTTGTGTTTGGTTGCCGCCGTTTTGTTTGTGTTGTTCGTTGTTGCTTGGCGACTTTTATTATATTAAAGCATGATTACATTTCTGTCAACACTTTCGCAAAAGTTTTTCTTAAAACCCTGTTTTCCCTTCTGTATTCTCTCTTTAAAAAATCGAAAAAGTACCTAGCTCCCTTACAGCCATCTATATTCGCTCATCGTGCAATTGATTTTATTAAAACAAAAAATCATTTAGCCACTTTATTGAAACAAGCGGTTAAATGATTTTTCTTACAAAACAATGCTTACGCTTTTGCTTTTCTTGCAGCACGTCGTTCTTCTAATTTCTGGCGATCAATATCTGATTGTGCGTTGTATTTTGGCAACACCAATAACTGATACGCATTTACTGCTAAGAATGGGAACAGCAATAAAGTAACCCAGCTGTCGATATTCCCTTCTTCTACCATCAACGCCGGCAGCCATTCAACCGTCGTAATAACAATCATGAAGAACAATGCAGAAATAAATGTTTCTTTATTGGTCCATTTTGCTTTCACATATGCCGTAACCACTCCGGTAACGATCAAGATTGTTAATAAGATTCCATATAACCAAACCTGTTCAGTCGTTTCTGCGTTTGGCGCAAAGCGGAATAAAATCAAATCTGTAACGACTACGACGATAATCAAAAGTTGAATCCAATTCCACAAACGCAATGTACGAAATATGTTCATCCCAATCTGATGCACCGTCAAGTAAGCAAAGAAACACAATTGGCTAATAATGCTCATCGTTAAGCCAATAATAACGAGCCAGACAAATCCTGCCAAGAATTCGCCCCAGTGTCCTGCATGAAACGGTTGTGAAAATATATCATCCCAGCGAACGAATAAACCGAGTACGCCGGTTACCGCTCCACCAATTAATAAAGCTTTCAAGAAAAACTTAACCCAATTTCGTATTGTCAATTGAATGCCTCCGTTATTTAAAGTTCTTTTACGATTGTACCAACCGGCTATTAAAAAATCCATTCACTGTAGACGATAGATTGTGAACAAAGCTTGAAAGTCGAATCTTTGTTACTGAATCGCCATATCCTCCTGAGGATTGCACAAAATAAAAGCCCGGAAACCGATTATGGCTTCCGGACTGCTCACTATCTTATTTTTTGTCAGCAAATTGTTTAAGTACTTGCTGCGCAATGTCTTCGTAGATTTTCCCTGTCGGATGATCCGCCAAGTAAACAGACGGTGCAAAGTCAGCTTCGTTCCAGTCAGGCTGACCCAGTGGAATTTGTCCAAGTAGCGGCGCTTGCAACTCTTCTGCAAGTTTCGGTCCGCCACCTTGTCCGAAAAGAAATTCTTTCTTGCCCGTTTCTTGGCTTTCAAACCATGACATGTTTTCAATAACACCCAACACCTCGTGATTGGTTTGAAGCGCCATCGCTCCAGCACGTGCCGCAACAAACGCTGCAGTCGGGTGTGGTGTGGTGATAACAATTTCTTTAGATGCCGGTAGCATTTGGTGAATGTCGAGTGCAACGTCCCCTGTACCTGGTGGCAAGTCCAATAGAAGGTAATCCAAATCTCCCCATTCTACATCGCGGAAAAATTGATCAAGTACTTTGCCGAGCATCGGGCCACGCCAAACGACTGGCATATTGTCTTCTACGAAAAAGCCCATCGAAATTACTTTTACGCCGAAGCGCTCTACTGGAATGATTGTTTGACCACGAACGACTGGCGATTTATCAATGCCCATCATGTCTGGCACACTAAAACCGTAGATATCTGCATCGATTAAGCCCACTTTTTTGCCTAGACGCGCTAATGCAATTGCTAAGTTAACAGATACCGTCGATTTACCAACTCCACCTTTACCGCTGGCAATTGAAATAAATTCAACTTTGTTCAATGGAGATAACAAATCCTGCGCTTCTGATTCATCAGCTGTGCCACGGAATTTCGCTAAAGCTTCTGTTGAGAGCTCTTCAAAACGAATTCCGACAGAACCCGCTCCCGCTCCTTTTAATACATCGACAACTTTCATCTGTAACTGCATTTGTTCAGGTGTATTTGTTTTAGCAATTGCCAATTTGACACTGACGTGTTTTTTCTCTTCCTTAATCGTTACAGACGTAATGCCATCTGTTTCAGTTAACGATCTATGTAAAAACGGATCTTCTAACGCTCCGAGTAATTCGCGTACTTGTACTTCAGTTAACATATCGATACACTCCCTATCAATTTTGCTCACCATAAAGTATAGCACAGCAAATCTTATTTTTAATCTATTCGGTCTTATAAGAAAAATGAAAAAAGCCACTGCGCTCCGGTGGCTATGAGAGCTCGGGCGAAGTGGCGTTTCTTCAACAGAATAACTGGCGTGGCCAAGAGCCCAACTTACGAATCAATTTCCAGCATATCGTTTTCATCGAACGTAAAGTCCGGACCCCATGCTACTTCCCAGTAATAGCCGTCGGGATCGGTGAAGTAACCTGAATAACCTCCCCAGAAAACTTCTTTCGGTTCTTTGATGATCCTTCCTCCAGCCGCTTCCGCAAGAGCCATCACTCTATCCACTTCTTCTTTAGACTTTGCGTTATAGGCCAGCGTAATGCCTGAAAATCCACTGCCACTTGGCGGGTTCTTTTCATCGATATCTTTCGCCAAGTCCTCCAATGGATACAACTCCAGTTTCGTACCAGCCGAATTGAAAAACACGATTTCAGGATTGTCCCCTTTTTCCGTCGTTTTAAAGCCGAGGCCATCTCTGTAAAACTTTACGGATGTTCCCATGTCTTTCACACCCAGGCAAATTAAATTGATCCGGTTCATTTCGGCACCCCTCCCATTTCCTTCTATTTTACCTGTTCGAACCTCCATTTGAACATAAAAAAAGCACTTCCCGAATTTCTTCGGAAAGTGCTTTGTAAACGAAAATCGAAATTAACGTTTTGAGAACTGAGGTGCACGACGTGCTGATTTAAGACCTGGTTTCTTACGTTCTTTCATACGTGGGTCACGTGTTAACAACCCAGCAGATTTCAACGCAGGACGGAATGCAGGGTCTACAGTTAGTAGAGCGCGTGCGATACCGTGACGGATTGCTCCGGCTTGGCCTGTGAATCCACCGCCGTTTACGTTTACTAGGATGTCGTAGCTTCCTAGAGTATCCGTAGCAACTAGTGGCTGTTTGATAATTTGTTGTAGTGTTTCATAAGGAACGTAGTCCGCTACGTCACGTTTGTTGATTGTAATTGTGCCGTCACCCGGTACTAAACGTACGCGAGCTGTTGAGTTTTTACGACGACCTGTCCCAATATATTGAACTTGTGCCAAAGGTGTATCCTCCTCTAATTTACTAATTATTAACCGCGTAGTTGATAGATTTCTGGTTGTTGTGCTTGGTGGTTATGTTCAGGGCCAGCATAGACATGCAGCTTTCTAAACGTTTGACGACCTAAAGAGTTTTTTGGAAGCATCCCTTTAATAGCCAATTCAAGCATTCTTGTTGGGTATTTTGTGCGCATTTCAAGTGCAGTACGTTGTTTAAGTCCACCCGTGTATTGTGTGTGACGGTAATAGATCTTGTCTGCAAGTTTGTTACCTGTAAGGTGAATTTTTTCAGCGTTGATAATGATCACGTGATCACCAGTGTCAACGTTTGGTGTAAACGTTGGTTTATATTTTCCACGTAAGATTGAAGCGACTTCAGAAGCTAAACGTCCAAGAGTTTGCCCTTCTGCATCGACAACTAACCATTTACGCTCTACTTCGTGACCCTTAGCCATGAATGTTGTACGCATGTATATTGTCCTCCTAATATATCGTCTCTTTTAAGTTCTTTTACAGTGTTCCGCTGTTCCGTTTTTTCGTTATCCCTTAACACAAATAACCTTCCGGGGCATATCGTGGGGGTAATGAAAATACCATACATCATGTTATAACGAAAGTGCTAAAAAGTCAAGGGGTTTTCTAAAAACACCAGGAAAAGTTGCTTCAGCTCTCGTACATCACGCTTTCCAAGTAAAGCCCATGTGCTGCCGCTGTTTTTCCAGCGGCGTCCCGGTCCGTTGCAGCCACAATTCGACTAAGTTCGTCAGCTGCTCTTTTACCGGTACCGACTTCCGTTAAGGTCCCTGCAATAATGCGAACCATATTGTATAAAAAGCCAGATCCTTCAATAATCATATGCAATTCGTCACCATGTTCTTCAAACTCCAGACGTCGAACTGTTCGCACTTTATCGACTACTGCGGTATTCGCCGCACAAAAACTGGAGAAATCGTAAGTGCCAATCAACGCCTGTGCCGCTATGGTCATTGCTTCTACATCGAGTGGTTGCTTGATGTGAACCATCAAATTGCGCGTGAACGGACTGATGATTTGACTGCGATTCCATTTATAACGATAAGTTTTACCTGTCGTATGATAACGCGCATGAAAAGACGCATCGACTTCTTCAATCGCGTTCACGCGGATGTCTTCTGGCAATAGCACATTCAAAGCCTTTATCCAACCCGTCATCGGGATGGAAAACGCTGTATCAAAATGAATGACTTGTCCGGTAGCATGGACTTTGGCATCTGTCCGTCCGCTTGCCACGACTTGCACAACTTTTCCTTTATGAATGGTTTTTAACACGTTCATTAATTCGAGCTGGACCGTGCGTTTGTCTGGCTGCACTTGATAACCTGCAAATCCAGAACCATCATACGCAATGGTCGCTTTTAATCGTTTCATAATTTCTCTCCTTATACCCGGAAATACCAAAGCATTCCCGCGAGCCCCGCTAGCACAAGCAGGCTCAAGCTATCGATAGAACGCCAATTGAGTTGGCGATAGCGCGTTCTGCCTTCGCCCCCGCGGTAGCCACGAACTTCCATCGCTGTAGCCAAGTCCTCTGCCCGTTTAAAGGCACTGACGAACAGCGGAATCAGCAAGGGCACAACCGCCTTAATGCGCTCTTTAATCGGCCCTGAGCCAATGTCAGAACCTCTGGCCATTTGCGCCTTGAGAATCTTCCCAGTCTCGTCCATAAGCGTCGGGATAAACCGCAACGAAATCGACATCATCAACGCCAGTTCATGGACCGGCAACTTGATTCGTTTAAATGGACCAAGCAGTACTTCAATCCCGTCTGTAATAGAAATCGGTGAAGTCGTCAAGGTTAAAATACTAGTAATAAACACCAGTACTAAAAAGCGAATCGAAATGAATATCCCCTGCCGCAAACCTTCTTCATAAATTTCAATAAAACCAAAATCCACTAATATATCACCTTCACGCGTAAAGAAAATATGCAATAAAAAAGTGAATACCAACAATATAAAGACCGGTTTCAATCCATTTATCAAGAAATACAAACGAATTTTGGATAAAAATACTACCAGCAAAGTAAATCCTAGCAAAATCCCATAAGTCACTGCGCTATTCGCAATAAACACGATGGCAATAAACACAAAAACAAATGAAATTTTCGCCCGTGGATCCATTCGGTGAATAACAGAATCACCAGGAATAAATCGACCAAAAATCATTTTCTCCATCATTCGGAATCACGTCCTTCCGATAATGCGGATGCAATGTTTTGAGCTAACGCTTCTTCTGTCAATGAAACAACACCCAGTTGAATTCCTGTTTTGGCTTCAAATTTTCGTTGCAACCGAATGGTACGCGGTGGTTCCAAACGGTAATCTCTCAGTTGCTCTTCATTTGAAAAGATTGCTGTTGGCTCTCCTGTGACCACACAGCGACCATTGTGCATAATCGCCACATTATCTGCGTAACGCGCCGCATCTTCCATGCTGTGCGTCACCAGCACCGTTGTTAGTCCTTTTTCAATATGCAAACGGTAAAACAAGTCCATAATCTCACGGCGACCACGTGGGTCAAGGCCTGCTGTCGGTTCATCTAACACCAATACATCTGGTTCCATCGCCAACACGCCAGCGATAGCCACGCGACGCATTTGCCCACCGGACAAGTCAAACGGCGATTTTGTCAAAACTTCTGCAGGCAATCCAAGCTGTTCGACTAATTCATGCGCCCGGCGGCTCGCTTCTTCTTCTGACACACCATAATTTAAAGGTCCGAACATAATATCCTTTAAGACCGTCTCATCAAACAGTTGTTGCTCAGGAAACTGAAAGACAATCCCCACTTGTCGCCGAACATCACGCAAATTCTTTGCTTTTACACCAGCTTCGATTTTACGGTCACCAATCGTAACGGACCCTTCAGTTGGTTTTAAGAGCGCATTGAGATGTTGAAGAACAGTTGATTTGCCAGACCCAGTATGGCCAATAATAGCCGTATAGGAACCAGAAGGAATATGCAGCGATACATCCGTCAGTGCTCTCTTTTCAAAGGGCGTATCTTTCGCGTAACTATATCCTACTTCCTGGAGTAAAATGTCCATAACTCATCCACCAATTCTTCTTCTGTCATATGTTCTCCTTGCAACGCCACACCCGCTTCTCGCAACAAATGCGTCATGCGCATCGAAAACGGCAAATCTAAACCCAAAGTTGTTAATTCATTACCCGAAAGGAACACGGATTCTGGTATTCCTTCTAACTGCTTATGGCCTGCGTTCATTACAAGAATACGATCAGCAAGTGCTGCTTCTTCCAGGTCGTGCGTAATGGATATTACCGTCAAACCTGTTGCTTCCCGAAGTTCACGAATGGTTTCAATCACTTCCATACGCCCTTGCGGATCGAGCATCGAAGTTGCTTCATCCAAAATCAATAAACGTGGACGGAGCGCCAGTGCACCCGCAATTGCCACACGCTGTTTTTGGCCACCCGACAAATGATGAGGTTCATGATCAAGATAATCGTCCATCTTCACTTGGTGCAAAGCTTCTTTGACACGAACCACCATTTCTTTATGTGGCACACCGTTGTTCTCCAGTGCAAAAGCAACATCATCTTGAACCGTTGCCCCGACAAACTGATTATCTGGGTTTTGAAAAACCATGCCCATTTGGGAACGGATGTCCCACAAACTTTCCTCAGCCATCAATTTGCCCATGGCTGATACTTGACCGGTTTGCGGAAATAATAAGCCGTTCATCAATTTAGCAATTGTCGATTTTCCAGAGCCATTGTGACCCACTAAGGCAATCCACTCCCCATCTTGAATGGAGAATGACAAATCTGCTACAGCGGGTTTTACCGACTCGTCTTCTTGCGTATATGTAAATGTCACATTTTCGAATGACAAGATAGTCGAATTCATCTCAGCTGACCTCCTCTAACACTTGCTTAACTCTTCTCTACTCTACTGGTTTTTATGCGCGTTTGTAAAACCTAAAATAAATAAAAAAAGCGCGCACCTCATTCAGAGAAATGCGCTTTTCTGTCTCTATGGCTTCCCCGGTTGCTTAAGCCAGGGTTGAATGAGGTGCGTAGAGCTAGACGAGACGCCGCCTTTCGGCTCGCTCATCATAACACTCAGCTTTTCATATTGTCGTATAAATCATAATGCTAAAAGAAGAGGGCTATTGACCCCCTTCAAGTAAATCAATTATGCCTCCGCATAATTGCGTCCGGATTTTGAATTGCGCTAGCGCAATTAATTCCTTTCAAAATCCGTGACATCCGCCGGAGGCTTTAATTTGAATCAATAGATTCAAATTAAACCAATTCGATAATAACGATAGGTGCGCCATCTCCGCGACGAGGCCCCATTTTCATAATACGAGTGTAACCGCCTTGACGGTCAGCGTAACGTGGTGCAACGTCATCAAACAATTTCTGCAATGCATAAGTTGTCGTTTCGTTGCCTTCAGCGTCTGCAGTTGTAACCAACTCACGGCGCATCCATGCTGCTGCTTTACGGCGAGCGTGAAGATCTCCACGTTTACCAAGCGTAATCATTTTTTCTACAGTCGAACGCACTTCTTTCGCACGAGCTTCAGTCGTTTGAATGCGTTCATGTACGATTAAGTCTGTTGTAAGGTCACGTAATAGTGCTTTACGTTGAGAACTTGTACGTTGAAGCTTTCTCATTGAAGTTTCCCTCCTTTGTTGAATAGTTCGGATCCGATCTTAATCTCAGTCTTCTTTACGAAGTCCAAGACCTAAATCTTCCAACTTCACTTTAACTTCTTCAAGTGATTTGCGTCCGAGGTTGCGTACTTTCATCATGTCGTCTTCCGACTTGCTTGCCAGTTCGTGTACCGTGTTGATACCCGCACGCTTTAAGCAGTTGTAAGATCGAACCGAAAGATCAAGTTCTTCGATAGTCATCTCTAATACTTTTTCTTTTTGGTCTTCTTCTTTTTCAACCATGATTTCAGCCGTTTGTGCCTCATCTGTTAATCCTACGAAGATATTTAAATGCTCAGTAAAAATTTTAGCTCCAAGCGCAATTGCCTCTTTTGGACCAATGCTGCCATCTGTCCAAACATCAAGAGATAATTTATCGAAATGAGCCAGTTGGCCCACACGAGTATTTTCCACTTGGAAGTTAACGCGTGAAACTGGAGTGTAAATAGAGTCAATCGGGATAACACCAATCGGAAGATCTTCACGTTTGTTCTGATCTGCACGAGCGTATCCACGGCCTCTGTTCGCATACATACGCATACGTAGATGACCATTTTTAGCGATTGTTGCAATATATAGATCCGGATTCAGAATTTCCACGTCACTATCGTGCGTGATATCTGCAGCCGTAACCGTTCCGTCACCTTTTATATCAATTTCAATGACTTTTTCTTCGTCAGAGTAAATTTTCAAAGCCAGCTTCTTAATATTCAAAATGATTGTTGCTACATCTTCTTCTACACCTTCGACAGTGGAGAATTCATGCAGTACGCCATCAATTTGAATTGAAGTAACAGCTGCGCCAGGTAAAGATGAAAGTAAGATTCGACGTAAGGAGTTTCCTAAAGTGGTTCCATATCCACGCTCAAGAGGTTCAATAACAAATTTTCCGAATTTGGAATTGTTATCGATCTCAACCGTTTCAATCTTTGGTTTTTCTATTTCGAGCATTCAGTTTACCCTCCTTCAAAACGTCGGTTTTTTTTCGTGTCATCAAGAATTCGATAGTCACAGACTTTCGCTACGATTCAGAACCCATCCAGTAAGTCGTGATGTTCAAAAATCCTATTCAGATTAACGATTATACGCGACGGCGTTTTGGCGGACGGCAACCGTTATGAGGTACTGGAGTTACATCTTTAATCGCTGTAACTTCTAGTCCGGCAGCTTGAAGCGCACGGATAGCAGCTTCACGACCTGAACCAGGACCTTTAACTGTAACTTCTAAAGTTTTAAGACCGTGTTCGATTGATGTTTTAGCAGCAGTTTCAGCAGCCATTTGCGCAGCGAAAGGAGTAGATTTACGTGAACCTCTAAATCCTAGAGCCCCTGCACTTGACCATGAAACAGCGTTACCCTGCATATCAGTGATAGTAACGATTGTGTTATTAAATGTTGAGCGGATGTGAGCAATACCAGATTCGATATTCTTTTTCACACGACGCTTACGAGTTTGTTGTTTACGTGCCATGTTAAGAAGAAACCTCCTTTACTGATTATTTTTTCTTGTTAGCTACAGTTTTACGAGGACCTTTACGCGTACGCGCATTGTTCTTCGTATTTTGACCGCGAACAGGTAGTCCACGACGATGGCGAATCCCTCGGAAGCTAGCAATTTCCATCAAGCGTTTGATGTTCATTGAAACTTCACGGCGAAGGTCACCTTCGATTTTGTATTGATCTAATTGTTCACGGATATTGTTCAACTCGTCTTCTGTAAGATCACGAACGCGTGTCTCTTCAGAGATACCAGCAGCAGAAAGAACTTTCTGTGCAGTTGTTTTACCAACACCGAAAATATATGTTAATGAAATAACAACGCGTTTGTCGCGCGGAATGTCAACACCAGCAATACGTGCCATGTGTGCGATGCACCTCCTTCAAATTAGCCTTGTCTTTGTTTGTGTTTCGGATTTTCACAGATTACCATTACTTTACCGCTTCTGCGAATAACTTTACATTTTTCACAGATCGGTTTTACAGATGGTCTCACTTTCATCTAACCCAACCTCCTTAGTGGTCCGGAGTGCAAAAGATTATTTAAAACGGTATGTGATACGACCGCGTGTTAAATCATAAGGAGAAAGTTCTACTGTCACTTTATCTCCTGGCAGAATGCGGATAAAATGCATGCGAATCTTGCCAGATACGTGCGCGAGAATCGTGTGACCGTTTTCCAATTCTACTTTAAACATCGCGTTAGGCAAAGTCTCAACGACAGTTCCTTCGATTTCAATTACATCGTCTTTCGCCATCGACCCAGTCTCCCTTCTGTATACAAATCAGGTTCTCATCTTCAAACAGTATTTGCTGATTGAATAGTGTAGTACATTCATTCACGAGAAATGCATGAGTGACATTCGAAGATATTCTCCGAGCCCCGCAGTCTAGCGGGCCGGGGTTAATCCGGCAAAGCCAGTCTGTCTCATGTATCCTCGACTGCCCGGACTGCCTTGGATGAGTTCCAAACCCGTTACACAGATGCTTCCACGAAACTCATTATACTAGCATCGGTGCATAATTGCACTAAAGTGCATTTGCACCAATGATTGTATCCTGAGCCTTGTTTGCTTTTGCAGCTCTCGAAAATTCATATCTCCGGTGCCCCTTTAAAGCCACATGGAGGCAACTAACTGCGCCCGGCGCCGGGGATTTAGCCTCGGTCGCCCTTTAGAAGAGCATCAATGTCAGCAAATACTTTTTTGATGTCCTGCTGTCCATCTATATTTTGCAGCACGTTTTTGCTTTCATAGAAATCAAGAAGCGGCTGTGTTTGTTGCATATTTACTTCTAGACGCTTCGTGACGGTTTCAGGCTTATCATCTTCACGCTGATAGAGTTCTCCGCCATCTTTGTCGCACACGCCAGCTTTAGCCGGTGGGTTAAACACAGTATGGTAAGCAGTTCCACAAACTTTACAGATCCATCGGCCTGTTAAACGTGCAATCAATTCGTCTTGTTCGACTTGAATATTTACGACATGCTCGATTCGCTTATCAAGATCGGCCAGAAGAGATTCCAACGCTTCAGCTTGAGGGACAGTACGTGGAAAGCCATCTAATAAGAAGCCTTCTTCACAATCCTTCGCACTTAGTCGTTCTCGGACAATGCCGATTGTCACTTCATC
Source organism: Planococcus faecalis (assembly GCF_002009235.1). Taxonomy (NCBI): domain Bacteria; kingdom Bacillati; phylum Bacillota; class Bacilli; order Caryophanales; family Caryophanaceae; genus Planococcus; species Planococcus faecalis. Next base: position 152,516 of record NZ_CP019401.1, on the reverse strand, counting down.
AGGCACTAGAGCACCTTGATCCATGAATGATTTAGCTTTCAAGCCCAGTTCCGTTCCACCTTTTATAGCAGCACGGAACATGTCACCTGTAGAAATATGAGGGATGTCGTACTTCTTAACAATTTCGTCTGCTTGAGTACCTTTTCCGGCACCCGGTAGACCCATTAATACGATATTCATACGTTGTCCCCCTCAAACAATTGGACAAGAGACGCTTTCACGTCTCTTTATATCCTACTGATTATTTCATAAAGCCTTTATAATGACGTTTCACAAGTTGAGATTCTAATTGCTTCATCGTCTCTAGCGCTACCCCTACAACAATCAAAAGACTTGTTCCGCCGATTTGCGCCGATTGCGGTAAATTCGCAATGTTAATGAAGAAAATCGGTAGAACAGCAATAACTGCTAAGAAAATGGCACCAACGAATGTCAATCGGTATAACACACTTGTTAAGTAATCTTGCGTATTTTTACCCGGACGGATTCCCGGAATGTATGCACCCTGTTTTTTCAAGTTATCCGAAACGTTCTCAGGATTAACCTGAATGAAAGCGTAGAAATACGTAAATGCTACGATCAAAGCGACATAAATGATCATGCCGACCGGACGCGTATAATCAAACGTACTCTGAATCGCTTCTGTAAACGCATTGGCACCAAAGAAAGAAGCAATGGTTTGTGGCGTAATAATAAACGCTACTGCAAAGATTACCGGGATAACTCCGGCCGCGTTTACTTTCAAAGGTAAATGCGTTTGCTGCCCACTTGTTGTTTGACCACGGCCAGCAACTCGTTTTGCATACTGAATCGGTATTTTACGCAACGCTTGTTGAACGTAAATAACCAAAACCGTAATGGCAACAACAGCTAATGCAAGCAATGCCATAATGGCAATATTGATCGGAAGCTGATCTCCAGCTCCTTGGATCTGCTGTGCATATAGTTGATTAATAGCACCTGGTACTGCAGCGACAATCCCTGCGAAGATGATAATCGAAATACCGTTCCCCACACCTTTTGCCGTAATCTGCTCACCAAGCCACAGTAGAAACGCCGTACCAGCAGTCAAAACAATAGCGATGACAACGTAAGTTGAAATCGTGTCATTCTGGATTAAAGAACCGCCGTACATTTGGTTAAATCCGTAAGACATACCGATTGCTTGAATAAAGGCAAGAACGATTGTGAAGTAGCGAGTGAATTGAGCAAGTTTCCGTCTTCCGACTTCCCCTTGTTTCGCCCACTCTGCAAATTTCGGTACAACATCCATCTGCAATAATTGCACGATGATTGATGCTGTAATGTATGGCATAATTCCCATCGCTAAAATCGAAAAGTTAGCAAGGGCACCTCCACCGAAAGTATTTAAGAATCCAACCAGACCCATCTGGTCAGTAGCTTGCAAAACTGAAGCATCAACATTCGGTACTGGAACAAAAGTTCCAATACGGAAAATGATGAGCATCAATAATGTAAAGAATATTTTATTTCGAATATCAGTCACGCGCATAAAATTAGAGATTGTCTGAAACATTAAACCACCTCGGTTTGTCCGCCAGCAGCTTCAATCGCTTTTTTAGCTGATCCAGAGAATTTGTGAGCTTTTACTGTCAATTTCTTTTCTAAGCTACCATTGCCCAGAATTTTGATTCCAGAACGTTCATTGCTCACAACACCTGTTTCAATCAACAATGCAGGTGTTACTTCTGTGCCTTCGTCGAAACGGTTTAGCACTTCAATATTTACAACTGCATAGTCTTTACGGTTAATGTTGGTAAATCCACGTTTTGGCAAACGACGGAATAATGGGTTTTGACCACCCTCAAATCCAGGACGAACACCGCCGCCTGAACGTGCGTTTTGACCTTTATGACCTTTACCTGCTGTTTTACCAGTACCTGAACCGATACCGCGTCCGATGCGCTTTCTTGAGCTGCGTGAACCTTCTGCCGGTTTTAATTCATGAAGTTTCATTTAGTTGGCACCTCCTTCTATAGAAATCCGTAATTAAACTTCTTTAATCGTTACTAAGTGAGCGACTTTAACGAGCATTCCGCGAATGGCTGCATTATCTTGGTGCTCAACAGTTTGATGCATTTTGCGCAATCCCAATGATTGAACAGTTTTACGTTGTGTCGGTTTAGTACCGATCACAGATTTTGTGAGGGTAATTTCCAATTTAGTTGCCATGTGATTTTCCCTCCTATCCTAACAGTTCTTCTATTGATTTGCCGCGAAGTTTTGCAACTTGGTCAGCACTTTTCAATTGAGTTAAACCGTTAATAGTTGCACGTACCATGTTGATTGGTGTGCTTGAACCTAGAGATTTAGATAAAATATCTTGTACTCCAGCTAATTCAAGTACCGCACGAACAGGTCCGCCAGCAATTACACCAGTACCCGGAGAAGCAGGTTTAATAAGAATTTGGCCTGCACCAAAACGACCGATTACTAAGTGTGGAGTTGTACCCTTAACCATTGGTACTTCGATTAGGTTTTTCTTCGCATCTTCAATAGCTTTGCGGATAGCATCTGGAACTTCTTGAGCTTTACCAGTACCAAAACCAACATTACCATTTTTGTCGCCTACAACAACTAATGCAGAGAAACGGAAACGACGTCCACCTTTTACAACTTTCGCTACGCGGTTAATCGTAACTACGCGTTCTTCAAGTTCAAGTTTGTTTGGATCAATACGACGCATGAAATGTGTCCCTCCTTCTTTTTAAAATTGTAAACCATTTTCACGTGCAGCTTCTGCTAATGCTTTTACACGTCCATGATATAAATAACCACCGCGGTCGAAAACAACTGATTTTAAGCCATTTTCAGTAGCGCGTTTTGCGATTGTTTCGCCGACTTTAGTTGCTGCTTCCACGTTGCCAGTAGATTCTACTGAGAAATCTTTCTCCATAGATGATGCACTTGCAAGTGTAACGCCATTCATATCGTCGATCAATTGAGCGTAGATGTATTTATTTGAACGGAATACGTTTAAACGTGGGCGTTGTGCTGTACCCGTAATTTTAGAACGTACGCGAGCATGACGTTTTTTACGAGATGCGTTTTTGTCGAGTTTCGTAATCACTGAGGTCACTCCTTTCAGCCTGCCTAAGCAGCATTATTTACCTGTTTTACCTTCTTTGCGGCGAACGACTTCTCCTTCGTAACGGATCCCTTTGCCTTTATATGGCTCTGGTGGACGTACTTGGCGAATGTTCGAAGCAAGAGCTCCAACACGTTCTTTATCAATACCTTTTACAATAACTTTTGTGTTTGCTGGAACTTCAACTGATACTCCGTTTTCCGGTGTGAATTCAACCGGGTGAGAGTAACCTACGTTAAGAACCAATTTTTCACCTTGTAATTGAGCACGGTAACCAACACCTACTAGTTCTAGTGTGCGTTGGAATCCTTCTGAAACTCCAGTAACCATGTTTGCAAGCAAAGCACGAGTTGTACCGTGGTTTGTGCGGTGATCTTTAGAATCCGAAGGACGTGTCAATGTTAGCACGTTATCTTCAAGAGCGATTGTAATATCTTTGTGGAATTCGCGAGTTAACTCGCCTTTAGGTCCTTTAACAGTTACAGCATTCTTGTCTCCAAGAGTGATTGTAACGTCAGCAGGAACCTCGATTGGTTTTTTACCTACACGTGACATTCTTTTGCACCTCCATTCGTTTGTTGCTTATTACCAAACGTATGCTATGATTTCTCCGCCGATTTGTTTCGCGCGGGCTTCTTTATCAGTTACTAAACCTTGTGATGTTGAGACTAAAGCGATTCCAAGACCGTTTAGTACACGTGGCACCTCATTAGTTTTTGCATAAACACGTAGTCCTGGTTTTGAAATGCGTTTCAATCCAGTAATAACGCGCTCATTGTTAGCTCCGTATTTAAGGAAAATTCGGATCATGCCTTGTTTATCATCTTCAACGTATTCTACGTCACGAACGAAACCTTCACGCTTAAGGATTTCAGCGATGTCTTTTTTCACATTAGAAGCTGGAAGCTCTAATTTCTCGTGACGAACCATGTTTGCGTTACGAATGCGTGTCAGCATATCTGCAATCGGATCTGTCATTGTCATTACTTTTACCTCCTTCCCAAATTAGGGGATTACCAGCTGGCTTTTTTGACGCCAGGAATTTGTCCCACATATGCAAGTTCACGGAAACAAATACGGCAAAGTTTAAATTTGCGTAATACTGAATGCGGACGTCCGCATCGTTCACAGCGTGTGTACTCTTGTACTTTAAACTTTGGCGTGCGTTTTTGTTTTGCGATCATAGATTTTTTAGCCACGTTTACGCCTCCCTCACGTTTACTTTTGGAACGGCATTCCGAATTGTGTTAATAACTCACGAGCTTCTTCATCAGAGTTCGCAGTCGTTACAATTACGATGTCCATACCGCGTACTTTTGAAACTTTATCATAATCGATTTCTGGGAAGATTAACTGTTCTTTCACGCCAAGTGTGTAGTTACCACGGCCGTCGAACGATTTGTTCGATACGCCACGGAAATCACGAACACGTGGAAGTGAGATAGCAATTAATTTGTCCAGGAAGTCATACATACGCTCTCCGCGTAGTGTAACTTTACATCCGATTGGCATACCTTCACGTAGACGGAAGCCAGCGATAGATTTCTTAGCTTTAGTAATAACTGGTTTTTGACCAGTGATCGTTTGTAATTCTTCAACAGCAGAGTCAAGTGACTTAGTGTTTTGAACAGCTTCGCCTACACCCATGTTGATGACGATTTTGTTTACTTCAGGTGCCTGCATTACCGATTTATATTCAAACTTGCTCACTAGAGCAGGAGTGATTTCATTGACATATTTTTCTTTTAGGCGGTTCATGTGTGTACCTCCCTTCATTCAGGAATTTTATTTATCTAATTTTTCGCCGGATTTTTTTGCAACACGAACTTTTTTACCATCTTCAACCTTATATCCTACACGAGTCGGCTCGCCGGATTTAGGGTCAAGTAACATTACGTTAGAAACGTGAATTGCTGCTTCTTGGCTGACAATTCCACCTTGTGGATTTGCCTGGTTCGGTTTTGTATGCTTTTTAATGATGTTTACACCTTCAACAAGCACACGGTCTTTCTTAGGTAAAGCAGTCAAAACAACACCTGTTTTGCCTTTGTCTTTGCCTGAGATTACCTTAACTGTATCGCCTTTTTTAACATGCATTCTGTCGCACCTCCTTGGTATGGCACATTGATTTATTAAAGAACTTCAGGAGCAAGTGATACGATTTTCATGAAGCTGTTATCGCGAAGTTCGCGGGCAACAGGTCCGAAAATACGAGTTCCGCGTGGACCTTTGTCGTCACGGATAATGACACATGCGTTTTCATCAAATTTGATATAAGTACCGTCTTTACGGCGAGCTCCGCTTTTCGTGCGAACGATGACAGCCTTAACGACTTCACCCTTCTTAACAACGCCACCTGGTGTTGCTTTTTTCACGGTACAAACGATTACGTCTCCGATGTTTGCAGTCTTACGACCAGAACCACCAAGTACTTTAATCGTTAGTACTTCACGAGCACCCGAGTTGTCTGCAACTTTTAAACGACTTTCCTGTTGGATCACTTAGGTAACCTCCCTCCGGAATTTCTTAGGTTCCGAAATTATTTAAATTAAATGATAACCGCTTTTTCTACAATTTCCAATACGCGGAAACGTTTTGTAGCTGATAACGGACGAGTTTCCATGATGCGAACTACGTCGCCCATTTTCGCTTCGTTTAGCTCATCATGAGCTTTATATTTCTTAGAGTATTTTACACGTTTGCCATAGAATGCATGCTTCTTTTGAGTTTCAACCATTACTGTAACGGTTTTGTCCATTTTGTCAGACACAACACGGCCTGTGTATACTTTGCGTTGGTTACGCTCAGTCATACTTGCAAACCTCCTCTCGATTTATCAGTTATTGCCACTGAGTACTCTTTCGTGAATCACAGTTTTCATACGGGCAATCGCTTTACGTACTTCGCGGATGCGAGCAGTATTTTCTAATTGACCAGTAGCCAATTGGAAGCGAAGGTTGAAAAGCTCTTCTTTCAGTGATTTCACTTTTTGTTCAATCTCAGCAGTGGTTAGGTCACGGATTTCATTAGCTTTCATTCGATTCACCACCAATTTCTTCGCGTTTTACGAACTTCGTTTTGATTGGAAGTTTGTGAGATGCAAGGCGTAATGCTTCGCGTGCCACTTCTTCAGTTACTCCACCAAGTTCGAACATGATTTTACCAGTTTTGACAACGGCTACCCAGCCTTCAGGTGAACCTTTACCAGATCCCATACGTACCTCTAGAGGCTTTTTCGTATATGGCTTATGAGGGAAAATTTTAATCCAGACTTTACCGCCACGTTTCATGTAACGAGTCATGGAAATACGTGCTGCTTCGATTTGACGGTTAGTGATCCAAGATGATTCTAGTGCTTGGAGACCAAATTCGCCGAATGCAATTTCTTTACCGCCTTTAGCTTCTCCGCGCATCTTGCCTCGGTGCTCTCTACGATATTTAACGCGTTTAGGCATTAACATATTATTTGCCTCCTTCCTCAGATTTCTTCTTAGTTGGAAGGACTTCACCGCGGTAGATCCATACTTTTACGCCAAGCTTACCATAAGTTGTGTCTGCTTCAGCATGCGCATAATCAATGTCAGCGCGGAGCGTATGGAGCGGAACAGTACCTTCACTGTAGTGTTCAGCACGCGCTATGTCAGCGCCGCCTAGACGTCCAGATACTTGAGTTTTGATTCCTTTAGCGCCAGAACGCATAGTGCGTTGGATCGCTTGTTTTTGTGCACGACGGAATGATACTCGGTTTTCCAATTGACGTGCAACACTTTCAGCAACCAATCTTGCATCAAGGTCAGCTCGTTTAATTTCAATGATGTTGATGTGTACACGCTTGCCAGTCATAGAATTAAGTTGTGTGCGAAGTACTTCTACTTCAGATCCACCTTTACCAATTACCATACCTGGTTTCGCAGTATGAATAGTTACGTTAACACGGTTTGCAGCGCGCTCAATTTCGATTTTAGAAACTGAAGCTTCTTTCAAACGTGCTTCAACATATTCACGGATTTTAATATCTTCGTGAAGAAGTGTCGCATAATCTTTCTCAGCGTACCATTTAGACTCCCAATCACGAATGATTCCGATACGCATCCCAATTGGATGTATTTTTTGTCCCACGAATTATCCCTCCTTCTGGTCAGATACCACTAATGTAATGTGGCTTGTGCGTTTATTAATTGCGCTTGCGCGTCCCATTGCACGTGGACGGAAACGTTTAAGTGTTGGTCCTTCGTCAACGAATACTTCGCTGATGACTAGGTCATTCAGGTCCATTTCGTAGTTGTGTTCAGCGTTAGCAGCTGCAGATTTTAATAACTTCTCAACAACAACAGATGCTGCTTTTGGAGTATGGTTCAAAATCGCAACAGCTTCGCCAATTTGCTTGCCTCGGATTAAATCTACTACTAAACGGACTTTACGAGGAGCAATACGTACTGTTCTAGCGACAGCTTTTGCTTGCATAGGGAAATCCTCCTCTCATTTAACGTCTTGTTTTCTTATCGTCTGCACCATGACTAGCGTATTTACGCGTTGGAGCGAATTCGCCTAGTTTATGGCCCACCATGTCTTCAGTCACGTATACAGGGATGTGCTTACGACCATCGTATACTGCGATTGTTTGTCCGATGAATGTCGGGAAAATTGTAGAACGGCGAGACCAAGTTTTGATCACTTGTTTTTTCTCAGAATCCTTTTGTGCTTCAACTTTTTTCATAAGATGATCATCAACAAAAGGTCCTTTTTTCAAGCTGCGGCCCATGTGGGATCCTCCCTTCGTGATCGCACCACGGTTCTTTTAGTGAACCGTAGCGGAATCAAATTATTTTTTACGACGACGCACGATAAATTTATCTGACTTGTTCGTTTTCTTACGTGTCTTGTATCCAAGAGTTGGTTTACCCCAAGGAGACATTGGTGATTTACGTCCGATTGGCGAACGTCCTTCACCACCACCGTGTGGGTGATCGTTAGGGTTCATTACAGATCCACGTACAGTTGGGCGATTGCCCTTCCAGCGGTTACGACCTGCTTTACCAATGTTGATCAATTCGTGTTGCTCATTTCCTACAGCGCCAATAGTTGCGCGGCAAGTAGCAAGAATCATGCGAACTTCGCCTGATTGCAAACGAACTGTTACGTATTTTCCTTCTTTACCCAATACTTGAGCTGAAGTTCCTGCTGAACGAACTAATTGTCCGCCGCCGCCTGTTTTCAATTCAATGTTGTGGATTGTAGAACCCATTGGGATGTTTGATAACGGCAAAGCGTTACCTGGTTTGATGTCTGCTTCAATACCTGACATGATTTGAGTTCCAACTTCGACTCCTTTAGGAGCTAGGATGTAACGTTTTTCACCATCAGCATAATGAATCAATGCGATGTTCGCAGAACGGTTAGGATCGTACTCGATTGTAGCAACGCGTCCTGGAATGCCGTCTTTGTTACGCTTGAAATCGATCACACGGTATTGACGTTTATGTCCACCACCGTGATGGCGCACAGTAATTTTACCTTGGTTATTACGGCCGCCTTTGCGCTTTACAGGTTGTAGAAGCGATTTTTCAGGCTTGTTCGTAGTGATTTCAGCGAAATCTGAACTTGTCATGTTACGACGACCGTTAGTGGTAGGTTTGTATTTTCTGATCCCCACGTTATTTCCCTCCTTCTTTAATAGTCCTATAAGAACTTATAGAAAATTAAATTTCGAATAACTCGATGTCTTTAGATTCAGCAGTCAATTTAACAATCGCTTTACGGCGCTTGTTTGTATATCCTGCATGTTTGCCCATACGTTTGAATTTGCCTTTGTAGTTCATGATGTTGACTTTCTCAACCTTCACGCCAAAGATTTCTTGTATAGCTTGTTTAACTTGTGTTTTATTTGCGCGAGTGTCCACTTCAAAAGTGTACTTTTTCTCTGCCATTACTTCAGATGATTGCTCAGTAATGACCGGACGTTTTATTACATCACGTGCTTCCATTAACTAAGCACCTCCTCAATTTTCTCAATCGCTGCTTTTGTCATAACAATTTTGTCATGTCCAAGCAAGTCTAATACGTTAATACCATCTGCTGCTACTACTGTCATACCTTTAAGGTTACGTGCAGATTTTGCAACGTTCTCATCAAGGTCAGCAGTTACGAACAATGCTTTTTTGCCAATTGAAAGATCAGCGATCAACTGGTTAAATGCTTTTGTTTTTGGTGCATCAAATGTTAATCCTTCAAGTACCATCAAGTTTTCTCCTACTACTGTAGATGAAAGTGCAGAGCGTAAAGCTAAGCGACGGACTTTCTTAGGAAGCTTGTAGCTATAGCTACGTGGAGTTGGACCGAATACGATACCGCCTCCGCGCCATTGTGGTGAACGGATCGACCCTTGACGAGCACGTCCAGTTCCTTTTTGACGCCATGGCTTTTTACCACCACCAGCTACTTCAGAACGGTTTTTTACTTTATGGTTACCTTGACGTAGTGAAGCGCGTTGAGACACTACTGCGTCAAATAGTACTGATTCATTTGGCTCGATACCGAATACATAGTCGTTCAATTCGATGTCGCCCACTTGTGAACCTGTTTGATTTAATAAAGCTACTTTAGGCATTCTTGTTTCCTCCTTTCTCTAAAAATATATTATTTCGCTTTAGTTGCCGTTTTAACACGGATCAATGCTTTGCGAGAACCAGGAACATTACCTTTAACAAGAAGCAAGTTACGCTCAAGATCTACTTTCACGATCGAAAGGTTTTGAATCGTAATTGTTGTGCCACCCATTTGACCAGGTAATTTCTTCTGTTTGAATACGCGGTTAGGAGCAACCGGACCCATTGAACCAGGACGACGGTGGTAACGTGAACCGTGTGTCATTGGTCCGCGAGATTGTCCGTGGCGTTTAATAACACCTTGGAAACCTTTACCTTTTGTTGTTCCTGTTACATCTACTACATCGCCTTCTGCGAATACATCTACTTTGACTTCTTGACCAATCTCGTAATCAGCTAAGTTTACATTGCGAAGTTCGCGAATGAAGCGCTTAGGAGCAGTGTTTGCTTTTGCTACGTGTCCTTTAGAAGGTTTGTTTGAAAGCTTATCGCGCTTGTCTTCAAAACCTAATTGGATTGCTTCGTAGCCGTCAACCTCAACTGTTTTCTTTTGAAGCACTACGTTTGGAGAAGCTTCAATAACAGTTACAGGGATTAAATCACCGTTCTCAGCAAAAACTTGCGTCATACCGATTTTTCTACCTAAGATTCCTTTGGTCATGTTGTCACACCTCCTGTGATTATTTGTGTTTTCTATTTCGTTGCCGATTAAAGTTTAATTTCAATGTCAACGCCTGACGGTAAATCAAGTTTCATTAACGCATCAACAGTTTGTGGTGTTGGGTTAACGATATCGATTAGACGTTTGTGTGTGCGCATTTCAAATTGCTCACGAGCATCTTTGTATTTATGAACAGCACGCAAGATTGTGTAAACCGATCTTTCAGTTGGCAACGGTATCGGACCCGATACACTTGCACCTGAACGTTTTGCAGTTTCAACAATTTTCTCAGCAGACTGATCAAGAATTCTATGATCATACGCTTTTAAACGGATACGAATTTTTTGTTTTGCCATTATTTTCCCTCCTTTTCGCCTATTTTTGATAGACATTCTCCACGAAAATTTTCCAATCACTCGCCATGGCAAAGCGGCCGGGTGTATCGGTAACCTCTCGCTTCATCGCAGTCAAAAGACCAACATTAGATATTATACAGAATAAAAAAGAATTCCGCAAGTGTTTCCACGAAATTCTTTTTAATTCGCTTTTATTAGTATAACAGGATATTTCAGAACTTCAAGCGAGATGAAAATAGTCCGAACATTTCAAGCCTAGCTCAAGAACATCGCTGCAACCCAACCGAATATCACCAACGGAATATTGTAGTGAAGGAAGGTTGGCACGCACGTATCCCAGATGTGATTGTGCTGTCCGTCAACGTTCAGTCCGGCAGTTGGTCCAAGTGTTGAGTCAGAAGCTGGTGAACCGGCGTCACCGAGTGCTCCTGCAGTTCCGATCAATGCAATAATGGCCATGGTGGAAAATCCGAACTCCAGACTCAGTGGCACAAAAATAGCAGCAATGATTGGGATTGTGGCAAACGATGAACCAATGCCCATCGTCACAAACAATCCAACGATCAGCATCGCTAGTGCCGCGATTGCTTTATTGCCTGCGAAAAGATCTGATACGCTGGCAACTAACGGCTCGATAGCTCCTGTTGCTTGGATCACAGCCGCAAAACCGTTCGCTGTGATCATCACAAAACCGATGAACGCCATCATTTGCATGCCTTCTGTTAAGACTGCGTCAGCCTCGCGCCACTTCATCGCGCCAAAAACGTACAGCACCAAGATACCAGCTAGTGCTCCAATGATCATGGAATCTGTTTGGACTTGCCCGTACAACGCTGCAACCAACGCAACAATTGTCACCAACACATCTTTAGTTGACGCTTTCTTTTTCACAGTTTCTTCTATAGAAGAAACATTTGTATGGTAATCACGCGGCTTACGATAAGAAAAGAACACCGCAATGATCAAGCCGACTAGTAAGCCGGAAACTGGAATCGCCATTGCTTTTGGAATATCCGCCATGTCGATCGACAATCCAGCCAATTCCATTTGCGTAAAAACAATTTCGTGGAAGATCAATCCAAAGCCATACGGCAATAAAATATATGGGGCTGTCAAACCAAACGTCAACACTGCCGCGATCAACCGGCGATCAATTCGTAGTTCGTTTAAAATATGCAAAATCGGTGGAACTAGTAAAGGAATAAAAGCGATATGGATTGGAATGGCATTCTGCGATAAAATTGCCATCGTCAGTAACGCGATAATAATTAGAGCCTTTGCTAAATTTTGTCTTGTTGCTTTCCCATCTTTGTTCACTAACTTCAGCACTCCGGAGACCAGTAACTCTGGAATCCCTGTACGCGATATAGCTACGGCAAATCCACCCAGCATAGCATAGCTCAATGCAATGGTCGCTCCCGCCCCTAAACCGTCTGTAAACGATGTGATTGTATCAGTAAGTGACAACCCGCCACTCAATCCTCCTGCTAATGCGCCGATCAATAAGGCAAAAACGACATTCACACGCAATAAGCTCAATATGAGCATGACCAAGACAGCGATAATAACTGCATTCATATAATAAACTCTCCTTTAGTTTGCTAAAGCGTTAAAGTACATATTTAAAATTAACAAAATAAAAAATAGTTGTCAACAGACGATTACTCTTTTATTTTAAAACGAAAAAAAGACCTTTCACGGTTACGTAAAAGGTCTCTCGAAATATTAAGCACGTTGTTTTTCTTCATAAGCCGCAATATACGAATCATACTGGAAGGTTAACGCAATTTCATCCCAGCCTTTTAAGAGCATTTCTTTCCAATAAGGATCAATTTCAAATTCATAACGCGTACCGTCTTGTCCGGTAACAGATTGGTCTTCTAAGTTGATTTCTAACTTAAAATCTTGTTGTTGACCTTTACTAATCAACTCATCTACTTCTTGATCTTTCAAGCGAATTGGCAAAATGCCGTTTTTAACGCAGTTGTTATAGAAGATGTCTGCATAGCTAGGTGCAATGACTACACGGAATCCGTAATCTAAAATTGCCCACGGAGCATGTTCACGAGAAGAACCGCAGCCGAAATTTTCTTGTGCGACTAGAATTTCGGAGTTTTCGAATCGAGGGTCATTCAAAACAAAGTCTTCTATTGGTGTACCATCTGCATGAAAACGCCAATGATAAAACAAATATTTGCCGAATCCCGTTCGTTCAATACGCTTTAGAAATTCTTTTGAAATGATTTGGTCCGTATCGACGTTTTTTCGTTCTAGTGGCGTCAGTATGCTTGAAATTTTATTTATCGGTTTCATCGAAGGGTCTCCTCACTTTCATTTGTCATACAGACGCTACAGGCTCTTCCATGTAGTTACGGACATCTGTTAAATGACCTTCAATCGCAGCCGCTGCTGCCATGACAGGACTTACTAGGTGCGTCATCGAGCCCGCTCCTTGTCGACCTTCGAAATTTCGGTTAGAAGTAGATGCACAGCGTTCACCTGCAGGTACCGAGTCTTCGTTCATCGCTAAGCACATGCTGCAACCTGTCTCACGCCATTCAAAGCCCGCTTTGAGAAACACTTGATCTAAGCCTTCTTGTTCAGCTGCGCGTTTAACCGTTTCAGATCCAGGAACGACAATTGCCGTCACGGACGGGTGCACTTGCTTCCCTCTAATGATTCTACTTGCCGCACGTAAATCGCCTAGACGTGAATTGGTACAAGAACCGATAAATACATGTTGGATCGCAATTGAAGAAAGCGACATTCCTTCTTCTAAGTGCATATAAGCTAAAGCTTGTTTTAATGCATCTTTATCTGACTGTTTCTCGTAATCTGCAGCAGACGGAACGCGTTCAGCAATACCTGAACCCATTGATGGATTCGTTCCCCACGTAACGAATGGAGAGATTTCATCTGCATGAATCGAAACGGTCGCATCATACTCTGCACCTTCTTCTGTTGCAAGAGCTAGCCAACGATCCGCTTCTTGTTCAAACGCGTCTCCTTCAGGGACATGTCTACGTCCTCTCAAATACTCGATTGTTGTTTGATCTGGGCTAATCAAACCTGCACGTGCACCAGCTTCAATGGACATATTGCAAATGGTCATACGCTCTTCCATCGTTAAGTTACGAACTGCTTCGCCCGTATACTCCATAACATATCCGGTTCCCATATCGATACCAAATTTCGAAATAATCGCAAGGATGACATCTTTAGCAGTAACACCAAAGCCTAACTTGCCATCAATTCGAACTTCCATCGTTTTGGGCTTTGATTGCCATAGTGTTTGAGTAGAAAGTACGTGCTCTACTTCACTTGTGCCAATACCAAATGCCAATGCGCCAAAAGCGCCGTGTGTTGAAGTATGACTATCCCCACAAACAATCGTTTTACCAGGTTGCGTCAATCCAAGTTCCGGTCCAATAACGTGCACAATTCCTTGGTCGGGATGATTAATACCCGCAAGCGGCACACCAAATTCATCGCAATTGTCTTGTAAGGTTTTGATTTGCTTACGCGAGACGGGATCTGTGATGGTATCTCGGTTTCTTGTTGGGACATTATGATCCATAGTCGCAAAACACAAATCCGGTCGACGGACTTTACGCCCGTTTAACCGAAGTCCTTCAAATGCTTGCGGAGAAGTCACCTCATGCAGTAAGTGAAGATCAATATACAGCAGGTCCGGCTTTCCTTGTTCTTCGAAGACAATATGTTGTTCCCAAATTTTTTCTATGATGGTTTGTGCCATGCCAACCGCTCCTTTTACTTACACATAAGAATACATGATATGTTCTGATACAAATTCTCGTTCTAGTTCTTCTATCACTTTCGTTACATATTGTTCTGTTGAAACCACACGCTTCCCACTACCAGCTAAGTCTCCTGTGCAGTAACCATCTTCCAAAACGCTCATTACAGCTTGTTCAACGGCTGCCGCTTCTGTGTGGAGACCAAATGAATGCTTCAACATCATTGCAACCGACAAAATAGCAGCAGATGGGTTGGCTTTGTTTTGCCCCGCGATATCAGGCGCCGAACCATGTACGGGCTCGTAAAGACCGAAGCCGTCTGAACGGATGCTAGCAGATGGCAGCATGCCAAGTGACCCAGTAATAACGGATGCTTCGTCACTCAAGATATCTCCAAACATATTCTCAGTTACGACAACGTCGAAAGTGCGTGGATTCGTGATCAGCTTCATCGCTGCCGAATCAACTAGCATATGTTCTACTTCAATATCTGGATAGGCTGCTTTACGTTCTTCTACAACTTCACGCCATAGCTTACTCGTTTCCAATACATTGGCTTTATCAACCGACGTTACTTTGCCTCTTCGCGTACGAGCGATTTCAAACGCCTGGTTCACAATGCGCTCAATTTCTTCTCTCGTGTAAACCAATGTATCGACAGCCGATTTTTCAGAGCGACGTTTTGGTTCACCGAAATACAAGCCACTCGTCAATTCACGAACAATTACCATATCAACGTCTTTCGCTACTTCTTCTTTTAACGGGGAAGATGCTAGCAATGCCGGGATTGCTTTAACTGGACGAATATTTGCAAACAAATCGAAATGCTTCCGGATGTTCAAAAGCCCTTTTTCAGGACGCAAATGAGCGGGGTTGTTATCCCATTTCGTTCCTCCAACCGCACCGAGGAGAATCGCGTCACTCGCATCACAAACATCGATGGTTTGCTGAGGTAGCGGGTTATCAAATTGATCAACCGCCGCGCCTCCGATTACCGCGTGCTTTAAATGAAAAGTATGTCCATAACGCATTGCGATGGATTGCAACACCTTTACCGCTGCATCTGTCACTTCCGGTCCAATTCCGTCCCCTGGCAATACCGCTATTGTTTTTTTCATTTTAAATTCCTCCTCGTTTGAATTGTTCTTCTATACCGCTGACATCCTAACTTTCTTTCCTACTTGAACAATTTGACGATTAACTGCATTCAAATAGGCTTTTGCCGTCGCTTCCAAAACGTCCTGTGCAACGTCGCGCCCCGTTACCGTCTCACCGTTATAACTCATATTGATAACCGCTTCGCCTAATGCGTCACGCCCTTTACCAATAGAAGTCACACGGTAATCTAAAATGTGAACTTTGCCTTCCACAATCCGCTCCAATGTATTAAAAATCGCTTCAACAGATCCTGCTCCAGTAGCTGCTTCACTAATTAGCTCACCACTCGGGTGATAGGCAGAAGCAGTAGCCGTCGGAATGTTCGCCGTACCGTACTGTACTTGGACACTTTCCAACTTATAGACTGGCGTTTCATCATCGTGAATTTGCTGATCTGTTAGTAATACATAAAGATCGTCTTCCACAATTTCTTTTTTACGGTCAGCCAGCTTCTTAAACTCAATAAATGCGTTGTTCAACTTTTCTTCAGATAAGTCAAAGCCCATTTTGATAGCACGGTCTTTAAAGGCGTGACGCCCAGAATGTTTACCTAGTACCAATTCTGTTGCTACATCACCAATCAATTCCGGAGTAATGATTTCATAAGTCAACGGATTCTTCAGCATACCATCTTGGTGAATTCCCGATTCGTGGGCAAAAGCATTTTTACCGACGACCGCTTTATTCGGTTGAATCAAGCTACCTGTCAATTGACTCACCAATTGGCTAGTGCGCTTAATTTCGTTCAATTTAATACCCGTCTCGATGTTGAACATTTGTTTGCGAATGTGCAAAGCAACTGCAATTTCTTCTAGTGCAACGTTACCAGCGCGTTCTCCGATACCATTTATGGTTCCTTCGATTTGTGTCGCACCATTCTCGATTGCGGCTAGTGTATTAGCAGTTGCCATCCCCAAGTCGTTATGGCAATGTGCAGACAGTTTCACTTTTTCAATTCCCGCTACGTTGTCCGTCATGTATTTGAACATCGCACCGTACTCATGAGGTGTTGCATAACCAACTGTATCCGGAAGGTTAATAGTTGTGGCTCCCGCTTCAATTACTTTACGGATAATATGCGCCAGAAATTCCGGATCTGAACGAGAAGCATCTTCCGCTGACCACTGAACTAGCGGAAAGAACTTACGCGCGTATTTCACGGATTCTACAGCAAGTTCAACCACTTGCTCAGGTGTTTTAAATAACTTTGTTTCCATATGAATAGGCGAGGTAGCTAAAAAGATATGAATATGCGGCTGTTCCGCTCCTTTTAACGCATCCCACGTGCGGTCAATATCACTTTGTATCGAACGGGCCAAACCCGTCACAATTGAATTCTTTACCGTGCCTGCAATTCGCTGCACAGCATCAAAGTCTCCTGGAGATGAAGCTGGAAACCCTGATTCGATAATCGTCACTCCCAGACGTTCAAGTTGACGGGCGATTTCGATTTTTTCTGCTGTATTCAAGTTGATCCCGGCTGACTGTTCTCCGTCTCGTAATGTCGTATCGAAAATATCAATTTGTGACATTGGCGACCACCTCTTTTTGTTTAGTTTTTTTACCTTCATTGACAAATGGCATCATGGCACGTAATTCACGTCCAACTTGCTCGATTTGATGCGATTCTTCTGCTTTTTCAATTGCCGTAAATTCTGGACGGTTTAGTTGATTTTCAAGCAACCACCCTTTTGCGAATTTCCCTGTTTGGATATCTGTCAGAACATCTTTCATACGCGCTTTTGTATCTGCATCGACAATACGTGGTCCTGATACAAAATCTCCCCACTGCGCAGTATCTGAAATTGAGTAACGCATTCCAGACAAGCCACCTTCATACATTAGGTCAACGATCAATTTCAATTCGTGCATGCATTCGAAATACGCAAGTTCCGGTTGGTATCCAGCTTCAACAAGTGTTTCAAATCCAGCTTTTACTAGAGACGTTACACCGCCGCAAAGAACAGCCTGTTCTCCGAATAGATCCGTTTCCGTTTCTTCTTTAAATGTTGTTTCTAAAACACCTGCACGCGTAGCTCCGATTCCTTTTGCATAAGCAAGCGCCACTTCTTTAGCTTGACCTGACACATCTTGGTGAATCGCAATTAACCCTGGTACACCAGCACCCGCTTCGTATGTACGACGCACAAGATGTCCCGGTCCTTTAGGAGCTACTAGGAATACATCTACATCTGTAGGTGCAACAATTTGGTTAAAGTGAACATTGAAGCCATGAGCAAAAACAAGTGACTTGCCTGCTTTTAGTGAAGGCTTAATGTCTGCATTGTAGATTTGTGTTTGTTTTTCATCTGGTACTAAGACCATGATCACGTCTGCCGCGTCTGCCGCGTCTTTTACTGCCATTACTTTCATGCCGTCATTTTCTGCTTGCTCGAATGATTTACCAGGACGCACGCCAACTACTACGTCAAAACCAGATTCTTTTAAGTTTTGTGCGTGTGCGTGACCTTGTGAACCATAGCCAATTACCGCGATTGTCTTGCCTTTAAGTACCTGTTCGTTTACGTCTTGGTTATAATACATTTTTGCCATTTTTAATTTCCTCCTCGAGTTTGGTTTTTTATAGGATGTTTAATTGGGGTGCCTGCGTTTTTTGTGTTTCTCTGACAAAAGCTGATACACCGGTTCGGGTCAGCTCTTTGACACCATAAGGTCTCATCAGATCAATAAATGCTTCAATCTTTTCCGGGTCCCCTGTCACTTGAAATGTTGTTACATTTTTGCTCATATCAACCACTGTTGCTCGAAACGGCTCAACGATACTGAGCACTTCATTTCTGACCGCTGGTGGTACAACTACTTTTACTAGTGCAAGCTCTCTCATGACCATAGCTTTATCTGTAATATCATTCACTTTAAGTACATCAATTTGTTTTTGTAGTTGTTTTAGTAATTGTTCTAATTTCCCTCTATCTTCTACATTGACGACAAAAGTCATTTTTGATATGCCAGGCTGTTCTGTATGACCAACAGAGATACTTTCGATATTAAACTGCCGCTTCATAAGCAAACCCGTGACGCGATTTAACACACCACTTTGGTTGATTACCGTCGTTGTAATGACTCGTTTCATTCACCTTTCACTCCGATCATTTCATTCAAGCCTTTGCCTGGCGCTACCATAGGATAAACACATTCTAGTTGCACTACCCGACAATCGATCAAAACCGGCTCGTTTGAATTAAATGCTTCTGCAAACACAACTTCTGCTTCTTCCATCGTTTCTACTTTGTAACCTTTAACGTCATACGCTTCAGCCAGTTTCACAAAATCAGGTTGAACGGGCATCAACGATTGAGAATAGCGACTCTCATAAAACGTTTCCTGCCATTGTCTTACCATTCCTAAGCTTTGATTGTTTAAAATGACAATCTTCACCGGAAGACGAAGCTCTTGAAGCAAGGACAGTTCTTGCAAAGTCATTTGGAATCCGGCATCTCCAACAATAGAAATTACTTGCTCATCGGGTTTTGCTAGTTGCGCACCAATCGCTGCCGGAAAACCGAAGCCCATTGTACCTAAGCCACCTGAAGTTACCCAGTTATGTGGATTATTGAAACGATAATATTGAGCTGCCCACATTTGATGCTGACCAACATCAGTCGTTACCACTGCATCGCCTCTAGTCAAACGATGAATCAGCTCTACCGCTTGTTGAGGAAGGATACCTTCCCGACCTTTTACATGATACTGAAGTGGATATTCTGCTTTATTCTCGAATAATTCCCCTAGCCACTCCGTAGTGTTCGGACTTTCAAATGATTGATTGAGCAACTGGACCAACGCCTCTTTTGCATCTGCAACAATCGGAATTGCGGTCGGTACATTTTTGCCGATTTCTGCTGGATCAATGTCGATATGAATAACTTGAGCATTTGGTGCAAAGTTAGCCAGGTTGCCAGTTAGCCGGTCATCAAATCTGGCGCCAATGTTTAATAACACATCACAATCACAAATTGCTGTATTGGCTGTATAGGTACCGTGCATCCCCGCCATTCCGAGGAATAATTCGTGTTCGCCTCCAACACTTCCTAGCCCGAGTAACGTATTAGTAATTGGAATTTGATGTTTTTCTGAGAATTTCTTTAGCTCTTCTGTCGCTTTAGCGGCAAGTATGCCAGCCCCCGCTAAGATCAAAGGTTTTTTTGATTGTGACAACACTTGCGCAGCTTTTTGAATTTGTAAAAAATTAGGGCTAGTCGTCGGCTGATATCCCGGCAGATAGACTGCCTCTTCTTCTTTAGTAGATAAGAACAATTCCGTCGCAATGTTTTTCGGTATATCTACTAGAACCGGCCCTGGACGTCCAGTAGAAGCAATGTAGAAAGCTTCTTTAATAATTCTTGGTAGATCCGTTACTTTTTTCACTTGATAATTATGCTTTGTAATCGGTTGTGTGATGCCGATGATATCAGCTTCCTGAAAAGCATCGGTTCCGATGACTGAAGTCGCCACCTGACCCGTAAAAATGACTAACGGCAAGGAATCCAGCATAGCATCTGCAATTCCTGTCACTAAATTCGTAGCACCGGGACCAGATGTTGCAAGTACAACGCCCGTCTTACCTGATACCCTTGCATATCCTTCAGCTGCGTGAATAGCGCCTTGTTCATGCCTTGCTAAGATGTGGCGTATCGGATTTTTGTGTAAGGCATCGTAAATCGGTAGCACCGCGCCTCCAGGATAGCCGAATATGATTTCTACGCCTTGATTTTTTAAAGACTGAATCAGTATGTCTGCACCACTGCCTGTCAATTCCTGTTTAACTTCTTCTCTAACCTGTACGTTTACTCCCAATCTTTCCGCCTCCTTTTTTCAGTTTCTTGTGAAATAAAAAAAACTTTTTCATCCCTACACAAAGAAACATGTTCTTCGTATAGGGATGAAAAAGTTTCATGGTACCACCCTATTTCACTGCGCAACCGCAGCCTCATGGATAAGCAATGCTTATCCATTGATAACGATGACTTTTCACTTGCAAGTCACCGGGACTACCTAAACAGCCGAAGCTTTTCAGCAATCCACTCAGAGGGGATGTCGCAAATGGTTGTATTACCGGCTTCCACCTGTACCGGCTCTCTGTAAATACGGATTCCATTTGCTTTAACCTCGTCATTGAGTTGAACGTATATTTGATTCTAGAAACTCTGTTTAAACTACGTTTAGATGATCTTCATAAACTTTCACGCCGTCGTTCTGAACAAGTTCTCTGAAGGATTCCAACAAATCATTCGTGATTGGACCTGGTTTTCCTTCGCCAATTACTCGACCATCTACTTTGATGACAGAAATGACTTCAGCAGCAGTTCCTGTTAAAAATACTTCATCTGCAACATACACATCATGTCTTGTGAAAACACCTTCTTGCATGTCATAGCCTTTTTGAGCAGCTACATCCATAATTGCATTTCGTGTAATTCCTTCAAGCGCTCCTACATAACCCGGAGGAGTGATTATTTTTCCCTTTCGAACAATAAAGATGTTATCAGCTGAACCTTCAGCTACATAACCTTGGTCATTTAACATAAGCGCTTCAGAAACGCCTGCAAGGTTAGCTTCAAGTTTTACTAAAATATTATTCATGTAATTCAAGGACTTAACTTTTGGACTCAGTACGTCTGAACGACTTCTTCGTGTAGCGACTGAAACAATTTCGATTCCTGTTTCATACATTGATTTCGGAAACAGGGATAGGGGTTCAGCTATCGCAATTACACTTGGATGAGAACAACTGTAAGGATCTAACCCAAGGTTGCCCACCCCTCTTGAAACGATGAGTCTAATATAAGCATCTTTAAACTTATTCTCTCTAAGTGTTTGAACAACAATATTGGTCATTTCTTCGAAAGTGTGTGGAATCTCAAGCATTACTGATTTTGCAGAATCAAAGAGTCGTTCCAGATGTTCTTCCAGCCGGAAAACATTTCCATTGTAAGAACGGATTCCTTCGAATACTCCATCACCGTACAAAAATCCATGATCATAAACTGAAATTTTAGCGTCTTCCTTTTTTACGAATTCGCCATTCATATAAATTACTTGTTCACTCATGATGTCCACTTCTTTCTCAGAAATTTTATAATATGCAATATATCGAATTCTGTATGTGTTTTGTAAATTGTTGCTATCATATCGTCTATTAAGAAGCCTGTCAATGAGCTTAATTGAAGTTTTTAGCCAATTTTGAATATTAACAATAAATGTATACGTTTTCATTGTTGCTAATACTGCATTTGTGACATTAATTAAAAAGTTTGAATATTTTACGAACAACTAGCTATTCAAGCAATACATCTCTATCATTCATGGTGACAACGCAAAAAAGACCCTATCTCATTGGTAATGAGATAGGGTCTTTTATAACACTTAGCAGTTATTACTTAGTAATTGTAGCAACAACGCCAGCGCCTACAGTACGTCCACCCTCACGGATAGAGAACTTAGTTCCTTCTTCAAGTGCGATAGGAGAGATTAGAGAAACGATCATTTCGATGTTATCTCCAGGCATAACCATTTCTACACCTTCAGGAAGGTTACAAACACCAGTTACATCAGTTGTACGGAAGTAGAACTGTGGACGGTAGTTTGTGAAGAATGGAGTATGACGCCCACCCTCTTCTTTTGAAAGAACGTAAACTTCCGCTCTGAATTCAGTATGTGGAGTAATTGTGCCTGGTTTAGCCAAT
Source organism: Planococcus faecalis (assembly GCF_002009235.1). NCBI lineage: Bacteria > Bacillati > Bacillota > Bacilli > Caryophanales > Caryophanaceae > Planococcus > Planococcus faecalis. Next base: position 130,162 of record NZ_CP019401.1, on the reverse strand, counting down.
ACTTGTCCACGTTGAACGTCATCACGAGAAACTCCGCGAAGAAGTGCGCCAATGTTGTCGCCAGCTTCAGCATAGTCAAGTAATTTACGGAACATTTCTACACCAGTTACAGTTGTAGATTTTGGTTCTTCAGTAAGACCAATGATATCAACGTTATCACCGATTTTGATTTGTCCACGTTCAACGCGTCCAGTAGCAACAGTTCCACGGCCAGTGATTGAGAATACATCCTCAACAGGCATCATGAATGGTTTTTCAGTATCACGTGGTGGAGTAGGGATATACTCATCAACCGCGTTCATTAATTCAACGATTTTGTCTTCCCACTCAGCTTCTCCTTCAAGAGCTTTAAGAGCAGATCCTTTGATGACAGGAATGTCATCGCCAGGGAAGTCATATTCAGAAAGAAGATCGCGGACTTCCATTTCAACTAGTTCAAGAAGTTCTTCGTCATCTACCATATCGCATTTGTTCATGAATACAACTAGGTAAGGAACACCGACTTGACGTGAAAGAAGGATGTGCTCACGAGTTTGTGGCATTGGGCCGTCAGCAGCAGATACTACTAAGATTCCGCCGTCCATTTGAGCAGCACCAGTAATCATGTTTTTAACATAATCGGCGTGTCCAGGGCAATCTACGTGTGCGTAGTGGCGAGATTCAGTTTCATACTCAACGTGTGAAGTATTGATTGTGATACCGCGCTCTTTTTCTTCAGGTGCGTTATCGATTTGAGCGTAAGAACGAGCTTCTCCGCCTGATTTTTTAGCAAGAACTGTAGCGATTGCTGCAGTCAAAGTTGTTTTACCGTGATCGACGTGACCAATTGTACCAATATTTGCATGTGTTTTAGAGCGATCAAATTTAGCTTTTCCCATTAGAAAAATCCTCCTCGAAATGTAAGTGAATGTTTGTTTGAAGTGCTGAGAATAATAGGGCCCTATTATTCTCAGCATACAAACTATTTATACGTGATTAAAGATCAAAATTCAATTATTGACCTTTATTTTTTTTGATGATTTCTTCAGAAATTGATTTCGGTACTTCTTCATAGTGATCGAAGTGCATTGAGAACACACCACGGCCTTGCGTATTTGAACGCAATGAAGTTGCATAACCGAACATCTGTGCAAGAGGTACCATAGAACGAACAACTTGTGCGTTTCCGCGAGCGTCCATACCTTCTACGCGGCCTCGGCGTGACGTAATGTCACCCATGATATCCCCAAGGTATTCCTCAGGAATAACAACCTCAACGCGCATGATAGGCTCAAGAAGAACTGGATTAACTTTAGAAATCGCATTTTTAAGTGCCATAGAAGCAGCTACTTTAAATGCCATTTCGTTCGAGTCAACATCATGGTAAGATCCGTCGAACAAACGAGCTTTGATATCGATCAAAGGATATCCGGCAATAACACCGTTGTCTAGAGAGTCGCGAAGACCCGCTTCAACTGCTGGGATGTATTCACGCGGAACAACACCACCAACGATACCATTTTCAAATTCAAAACCTGCTCCTTCTTCGTTTGGAGAGAACTCAATCCAAACGTGTCCGAATTGTCCACGTCCACCCGATTGGCGCACGAATTTACCTTCAACTTTAGCAGACTGACGGAATGTCTCACGGTAAGATACCTGAGGTGCACCCACGTTAGCTTCTACGTTGAATTCACGACGCATACGGTCAACTAGGATATCAAGGTGAAGTTCACCCATACCCGCGATGATTGTTTGGCCAGTTTCCTGGTCAGTGTGCGCACGGAAAGTTGGATCTTCTTCTTGCAATTTAGCAAGGGCTTGACCCATTTTATCTTGATCGGCTTTTGATTTAGGCTCCACAGAAAGTGAAATAACTGGTTCTGGGAATACCATACGCTCAAGAATTACTTGTTGTTTCTCGTCACTTAACGTATCACCTGTTGATGTATCTTTAAGGCCGATAGCAGCAGCAATATCTCCGCAATATACTTCAGCGATTTCTTCACGAGAGTTTGCATGCATTTGTAGGATACGTCCAACGCGCTCACGCTTACCTTTAGAAGAGTTCTGAACATATGAACCAGATTTAAGAGAACCAGAATACACACGGAAGAAAGTTAACTTTCCAACATATGGATCTGTCATTACTTTAAACGCAAGCGCTGAGAATGGCTCGTCTTCGCTAGGTTTACGTAATACTTCTTCGTCTGAGTCCGGAAGAACACCAGTCATTGGTGGTACATCTAATGGAGATGGTAGGTAATCAATTACTGCATCAAGCATTAATTGAACCCCTTTGTTTTTAAATGCAGTTCCGCAAACTACTGGATAAAACTCAACGTCTAGTGTTCCTTTACGGATACCAGCTTTAAGTTCTTCAACAGTAATTTCTTCGCCACTAAGGTATTTTTCCATCAAATCTTCGTCAAGCTCAGCAACAGCTTCCACTAATTTAGTGTGCCATTCCTCAGCAAGTTCTTTGTGATCTTCAGGAATCTCACCTTCAGTAATTTCAGTTCCTAAATCGTTAGCGTAGAAATGTGTTTTCATTTCAACTAAATCAATGATTGCTGAAAAGTTATCTTCTGCACCGATTGGCAACTGAATCGGGTGAGCATTAGCTTGTAGACGCTCATGCAACGTACCTACAGAGTATAAGAAGTCCGCGCCGATTTTATCCATTTTGTTGATAAATACGATGCGTGGAACTCCGTAAGTTGTAGCTTGACGCCAAACAGTTTCAGTTTGAGGCTCAACACCTGATTGAGCATCAAGAACTGTAACCGCACCATCAAGTACGCGCAACGAACGTTCAACTTCAACAGTGAAGTCTACGTGTCCTGGAGTATCAATAATGTTAACACGGTGTTCTTTCCATGAAGCTGTTGTAGCAGCAGACGTAATTGTAATTCCGCGCTCCTGCTCTTGCTCCATCCAGTCCATTTGAGAAGCACCTTCATGCGTTTCCCCAATTTTGTGGATTTTACCAGTGTAGTATAAAATACGCTCCGTAGTAGTCGTTTTACCAGCATCGATGTGTGCCATGATCCCGATATTACGTGTTTTGTCTAAGGAGAACTCTCTAGCCATGTTGTTTTTCTCCTTCCGTTTCGGATTAAGATGTAAACATCTCGAAAGAAATTACCAGCGATAGTGAGCAAATGCTTTATTTGCTTCCGCCATTTTATGAATATCTTCGCGTTTCTTAACAGCTGCACCAGTGTTGTTAGCAGCATCTAAAATTTCATTAGCCAAACGCTCTTCCATTGTTTTCTCTCCACGAAGACGTGAATAGTTTACAAGGTAGCGAAGACCTAGAGTTGAACGACGTTCTGGACGAACTTCAACCGGTACCTGGTAGTTTGCACCACCAACACGGCGAGCGCGTACTTCAAGAACTGGCATAACGTTAGCCAAAGCTTGTTCGTATACTTCAATTGGATCTTTACCGCTGCGTTCTTTAACTAACTCAAACGCTCCGTATAAGATTTTTTGTGAAGTACCTCTTTTTCCGTCAACCATCATTTTATTAATTAAGCGTGTCACCAATTTTGAATTATAAATTGGATCTGGCAACACATCACGTTTAGCTACAGGACCTTTACGAGGCATGTATGTTCCTCCTTTCAACGAATTCTCTTCGTTAATTTAAGATATTATTTTTTTACTTTAGGACGCTTAGTTCCGTATTTAGAACGGCTTTGCATACGGCCGTTTACTCCAGCTGTATCAAGTGCTCCACGTACGATATGGTAACGTACACCCGGTAAATCTTTTACGCGTCCGCCGCGAAGAAGAACTACACTGTGCTCTTGAAGGTTGTGACCTTCTCCAGGGATGTAAGCATTAACCTCAATTTGGTTTGTCAAACGTACACGCGCATATTTACGCAATGCGGAGTTTGGTTTTTTCGGTGTCATTGTACCAACACGAGTACATACTCCACGTTTCTGTGGTGATGTCACGTTAGTTTGAGCCTTTTTGAAGCTGTTATACCCTTTGTTTAGCGCTGGTGAACCCGATTTAGTAGTCTTCGGTTTACGAGGCTTGTTAACTAATTGGTTAATTGTAGGCATCGATTTTTTCCTCCTCTCAAAAGGTGTTCTAATACCACATATCCAGGTGGTTCATTTTTGGGTAAAAAACAAAGTCTTTGTGATTTACACAAAAACTGTTATCCAGTAATCGCCACAGCAGCTGCACCGACATTAATGCCATATGCTTTGCCAAGCTTCAATCGTGAATCTGCAAATCCGACCCGAATACCTTTTTCTAAGGCTAGTTGGATAATCTGTTCGGTCATTCGATCGTCTGCGTCTTTTGCCACTATTATCTCTTGGACAATACCGCTTTTTATTGCTTTTACTGTCTGCTTTGTACCGATGATCATTTCACTTGTCTGTTTTACTTTTTCATTAGACATTCACATATCCTCCAAAGCGTTAGACCGTTAACCATCAACCCTTAACATATTATCATTCTATGCTAATGCTGTCAACTGAATTCTTAAAAAATCCCGAGGAGATTATTTAGAACCTCCCCGGAATCTAATACATTTATTTTATGACTCTGTACCGACACTTTCTTGCTTCGCCGCTTTTTCGCTTTGAGCAATTCTGATTTGACGGTAACGCTGCATTCCTGTTCCAGCTGGAACAAGTTTACCGATAATAACGTTCTCTTTCAATCCTAGAAGCTCATCACGTTTCCCTTTAATCGCTGCATCTGTTAAGACGCGAGTCGTTTCTTGGAAAGATGCGGCTGATAAGAATGATTCTGTTTCAAGAGAAGCTTTTGTAATCCCTAGAATTACGGGACGGCTTGTCGCTGGTAAGTTACCTTCTAGAACCGCTTTAACATTGGCTTCAGTAAATTGATGAATATCCAAAAGTGAACCTGGTAGCAATTCAGTATCACCGGCTTCAATTACGCGAACTTTACGGAACATTTGACGAACCATAACTTCTACGTGCTTATCGCCGATTTCAACACCCTGCATACGGTATACTTTTTGAACTTCTTTCAATAGATAAACTTGAACAGCTTGAACGTCTTTTACTTGTAGCAATTGTTTCGGATCAATTGAACCATCTGTCAATACTTCGCCTCGAACAATAGCATCGTCTACTTGAACCTTGATACGAGCATTATAAGGTGCTAAGTATTTACGTGTTTCAACGTCACCTTGAATCGTTACTTCTTTTTGGCCTTCGCGAATTTCGTCAATTTCAGTAACGGTACCTGTAATTTCAGAAATAACGGCTTGACCTTTCGGATTACGCGATTCAAATATTTCTTGGATACGCGGAAGACCTTGTGTAATATCGTCTCCTGCAACACCGCCTGTATGGAATGTACGCATCGTAAGCTGAGTTCCTGGTTCTCCGATTGATTGAGCCGCAATAATACCAACTGCTTCGCCCACTTCAACTTCGTCTCCAGTTGCCAAGTTCGTTCCGTAACATTTCTTACAAATACCGTGTTTTGTGTTACATGTAAACGCAGAACGAATTGTCACTTCTTTAATGCCTGCCTCAAGAATGAGACGAGTCAAGTCTTGTGTGATCAGTTCATCTTTCGCTACAATAATCTCTTTAGTTTCCGGATGGCGAATTGTTTTCTTAGCATGACGACCAACGATACGCTCGTGCAGCTCTTCAATCACTTCTGTGCCTTCCATTAACGCCCCTACCAACAAGCCTCTATCAGTTCCGCAGTCATTTTCGCGAACAATTGCATCTTGTGCAACATCTACTAAACGACGAGTTAAGTAACCAGAATCGGCTGTTTTAAGTGCTGTATCGGCAAGACCTTTACGAGCACCGTGAGTTGAGATGAAATATTCAAGTACTGTCAATCCTTCACGGAAGGATGATTTGATCGGAAGTTCGATAATACGCCCAGCCGGGTTGGCCATCAATCCGCGCATACCAGCAAGCTGTGTAAAGTTGGAAGCATTACCACGAGCTCCGGAATCACTCATCATAAAGATTGGGTTTAAGTTATCAAGAGATGCCATCAGTTTGCCCTGAATGATATCTTTTGCATTACTCCAATACGAAATGACACGTGCATAGCGTTCTTCTTCTGTAATCAATCCACGACGGAATTGTTTCATTACTTTGTCTACATTTTCTTGTGCGCTAATTAAAATTTCTCCCTTGTCTGGAAGAACTACAATATCTGACACACCAACAGTAATGCCGGCTTGTGTCGAATACTTAAATCCAAGACTCTTCATGCGATCTAGCATTTTTGAAGTTTCCGTAATATGGAAACGTTTAAATACTTCAGCAATAATTTCTCCGAGAATTTTCTTTTTAAATGGCGTTACAAGTTCGGCTTCTTCAATATGCTTGCGAATATCCGTTGTTGTAGCAACAAAGTATTTCGCTGGCGTTTCCACCTGCAAGTTAAAGTCAGTCGGTTCATTGATATATGGGAATGACTTCGGCAGAATTTCATTGAAAATAATTTTACCAACAGATGTCAATAAAAGCATTTTGTTTTGTTCTTCTGTGAACGTCGGGTTGTTAACAGCTCCAGCTTGAATCGCAATACGTGTATGCAAATGCACATGGCCTGTTTGATAAGCGATCATGACTTCTTCAGGTCCTGAGAAAGTTGCGCCTTCTCCTGTAGCACCTTTACGCTCAAGTGTTAAGTAATAGTTTCCTAAAACCATATCCTGAGATGGTGTTACAACAGGTTTTCCGTCTTTTGGATTCAAAATGTTTTGAGCTGCAAGCATTAGTAGTCTTGCTTCTGCTTGTGCTTCAGATGATAAAGGTACGTGAACAGCCATTTGGTCACCGTCGAAATCGGCATTGTATGCAGTACATACAAGCGGGTGAAGGCGAATTGCTTTTCCTTCAACTAACGTTGGTTCAAATGCCTGAATACCTAGTCTGTGAAGAGTTGGTGCTCGGTTCAATAGAACCGGATGCTCCTTGATAACATCTTCCAGTACATCCCAAACTTCAGAATGAAGACGTTCGATTTTACGTTTTGCGCTCTTAATGTTATGAGCCAATCCACGTTCAACCAATTCCTTCATCACAAAAGGTTTAAACAATTCAATTGCCATTCCTTTTGGCAAACCACATTGGTACATTTTCAAGTTAGGTCCAACTACGATTACTGAACGACCTGAATAATCTACTCGTTTACCAAGAAGGTTTTGACGGAAGCGTCCTTGTTTACCTTTTAACATATGAGAAAGAGATTTCAATGGACGGTTACCAGGTCCAGTAACCGGACGGCCACGACGACCATTATCAATTAATGCATCAACAGCTTCTTGAAGCATGCGTTTTTCGTTTTGAACGATAATGCTTGGTGCACCAAGATCCAAAAGACGTTTCAAACGGTTGTTCCGGTTGATTACACGACGATAAAGGTCATTTAAATCGGAAGTCGCAAAGCGGCCTCCATCTAATTGAACCATCGGACGAAGTTCAGGTGGAATAACAGGAAGCACATCTAAAATCATCCAATCAGGGTTGTTTCCTGAGTTACGGAATGACTCAACGACTTCAAGGCGTTTAATCGCACGAGTACGACGTTGACCTTGTGCCGTTTTTAACTCTTCTTTTAAAGAATCCGTTTCGCGCTCAAGGTCAATTTCTTGTAACAGACGTTTGATTGCTTCTGCTCCCATAGCCGCTTGGAATTTCTTGCCAAACTTATCACGGTAAGCGCGGTATTCTTTTTCAGATAAAAGCTGTTTCTTTTCAAGTGGTGTATCTGCAGGATCAATTACTACATAAGAAGCAAAGTAAATTACTTCTTCAAGTGAACGCGGTGACATATCTAAGATAAGTCCCATACGGCTCGGAATTCCTTTGAAATACCAAATGTGTGAAACTGGAGCAGCTAATTCAATATGCCCCATGCGCTCGCGGCGAACTTTTGAACGTGTAACTTCAACGCCACAACGATCACAGACAACACCTTTATAACGAACACGTTTGTATTTACCACAATGACATTCCCAATCCTTCGTAGGACCGAAAATACGTTCGCAGAACAAACCATCTTTTTCAGGTTTTAGTGTACGGTAATTGATTGTTTCTGGCTTTTTGACTTCTCCATAAGACCATGAGCGAATTTTATCGGGTGACGCTAATCCGATCTTCATATACTCAAAATTATTAACATCTATCAAGGAGCCTACCTCCCTTTTGTCTCGAGTTTCTGTACGGCTCTTCCTCGGTAATGGCTAAGCGAATAAATGGAGAACGGCCGGTTACAGCCGTTCGAATCCAATCGTTATTAATCAATTGTTCCAACCGGTGCTTCTTTATCTGCGATTGGTAGGATATTCAATGAATCCGCAGGCTGAAGATCTTCTTCTTCATCCAAATCGCGTAATTCAATTTCTTCATCATCAATCGTCAACATCTTAACGTCCATACCTAAACTTTGAAGCTCTTTGATTAGAACTTTAAATGATTCCGGCACACTTGGTTCCGGTACACTTTCGCCCTTAACAATTGCTTCATACGTTTTCACACGACCTACAACATCATCCGACTTGACTGTTAAGATTTCTTGTAATGTATGTGCAGCACCATATGCTTCTAGTGCCCATACTTCCATCTCACCAAAACGCTGTCCACCGAATTGTGCTTTACCACCCAGTGGTTGTTGAGTAACCAATGAGTAAGGTCCAGTTGAACGGGCATGCAATTTATCGTCAACCATGTGAGCAAGTTTGATCATGTACATAATCCCTACAGACACACGGTTATCGAACGCTTCCCCAGAACGACCATCATAGAGAATCGTCTTACCATCAAGTGGCATACCTGACTCTTCCATTGTTTCCAACACATCTTCTTCATTCGCTCCATCAAATACAGATGAAGCCATATGAATTCCAAGTGAACGAGAAGCCATTCCAAGATGCAATTCAAGCACCTGACCGATATTCATACGAGACGGTACACCCAGTGGGTTCAACATAATGTCGACTGGTGTGCCATCAGGCATAAATGGCATATCTTCTTCAGGTAAAATCCTTGAAATAACACCTTTGTTTCCGTGACGACCGGCCATTTTATCACCCACAGAAATTTTACGTTTCTGAACGATGTATGCGCGGACTAGCTGATTAACACCCGGTGGTAGTTCATCTCCATCTTCACGGTTGAAGATTTTAACGTCCAATACAATACCGCCAGCACCGTGAGGAACTCGCAACGATGTATCGCGAACTTCGCGTGCTTTTTCACCAAAAATAGCATGAAGAAGACGTTCTTCAGCAGTTAATTCAGTAACGCCTTTAGGTGTTACTTTACCAACTAGAATATCTCCATCTTTTACTTCAGCTCCGACACGGATAATTCCACGGTCATCCAAGTTACGTAATGCGTCTTCCCCTACGTTCGGAATATCGCGCGTAATTTCTTCTGGTCCAAGTTTTGTATCACGTGAATCAGATTCGTACTCTTCTATGTGGACAGATGTGTAAACATCGTCTTTCACTAAACGTTCACTCATGATGATCGCATCTTCGTAGTTAAAGCCGTCCCACGTCATGAAGGCTACCAATACGTTTCTTCCCAATGCCATCTCTCCGCGCTCCATTGAAGGTCCATCGGCTAGAATATCACGTTTAGAAATACGGTCTCCAACTTTAACGATTGGGCGTTGGTTATAACTTGTCCCTTGGTTCGAACGAACGAATTTCTGCAATCTGTAGACATCCAAGTCACCCTTAACTTCATTGCCATCCACAACTTCGATGCGGCGAACTGAAATTTCTTTTGCTTCCACAAACTCTACAATACCGTCATTTTTTGCCACCACAGCTGCACCAGAATCACGTGCCGCCAAATGTTCCATTCCAGTTCCTACAAAAGGAGCTTCCGGATTTAACAAAGGAACTGCTTGACGTTGCATGTTCGCTCCCATTAATGCTCGGTTGGAGTCATCGTTTTCTAGAAATGGAATACAAGCTGTTGCTACGGAAACGACCTGCTTCGGAGAAACATCCATATAGTCAATGCTGCCGCGTTTGTAAATTGTGTTTTCCCCGCGGAAACGTGCCACAATGCCTTCTTCAACAAATGATCCATCGTCATTTAATTTCGAGTTAGCTTGAGCGACTACATAGTTATCTTCTTCATCCGCAGTCAAGTAATCAATATGCTGTGTAACTAAGCCAGTTTCACCATCTACACGACGATAAGGAGTTTCAATGAAACCAAACTTATTCACTTTCGCAAATGTTGAAAGTGTATTGATCAATCCAATGTTCGGGCCCTCAGGCGTTTCAATTGGACACATACGGCCATAATGTGAATAGTGAACGTCACGCACTTCAAAACCTGCACGTTCACGCGTTAAACCACCGGGCCCAAGAGCCGATAGACGGCGTTTGTGTGTCAATTCAGCAAGTGGATTCGTTTGATCCATAAACTGAGAAAGCTGAGAACTACCGAAGAACTCTTTAATTGATGCAATAACCGGGCGGATATTGATCAATTGTTGAGGTACGATGGCTTGTGTATCGTTAATCGACATACGCTCACGCACGACGCGCTCCATACGAGACAAACCAATACGGAATTGGTTTTGTAAAAGCTCACCTACTGAACGCAAACGGCGGTTACCAAGATGATCAATGTCATCTGTGTTTCCAACACCGTAAAGAAGGTTAAAGAAGTAACTAATAGAAGAAATAATATCCGCTGGCGTTACATTTTTAATCTTATCTTCTATATAAGCATTACTAATCACGGTGATTTCTTTTTGATCTTCGTTGTTCGGCGCATAAATTTTAATCGACTGTAAAGTAACTTCACCTTCTAGAACGCCACCTACTTGAGAAACCGTATGGAAACCAACACCGTTTTCTAAGTTTGGAATTAAACGATCCAGTACACGACGATCAATTAATGTCCCTGCTTCAACTAAAATTTCACCTGTTTCAGGATCTGCCAATGTTTCGGCAATTGTTTGGTTGAAAAGACGGTTTTTAATATGGAGCTTTTTGTTCATTTTGTAGCGACCAACATTTGCTAAGTCATAGCGTTTTGGATCGAAAAAGCGTGAATATAGTAAGCTCTTCGCACTTTCAACCGTTGGTGGCTCACCAGGGCGCAAGCGTTCATAAATTTCAAGAAGCGCCTTTTCTGTGCTCTCTGTATTATCTTTTTCAAGTGTGTTTTGAAGGAATTCGTTATCTCCAAGCAAATCAATGATTTCTTGGTCTGATCCAAATCCAAGAGCTCTTAAAAGAACTGTTACTGGCAATTTACGTGTACGATCAATTCTGACATACACGACATCTTTCGCATCTGTTTCGTACTCCAACCATGCTCCACGGTTAGGTATAACAGTTGCTCCAAAGCCTTTTTTACCATTTTTATCTGTCTTGTCGTGGAAATAAACACTTGGCGAACGAACTAACTGGGAAACGATAACGCGTTCTGCGCCATTGATGACGAAAGTACCCGTTTCTGTCATTAATGGGAAATCTCCCATGAAGACATCCTGCTCTTTTACTTCGTCTGTTTCTTTGTTGTGCAGACGCACTTTAACACGCAAAGGTGCTGCGTAAGTAACGTCGCGCTCTTTCGATTCATCGACTGGATACTTCGGTTCCGCGAGACTGTAATCAACAAACTCGAGTGATAGATTCCCTGTGAAATCTTCAATCGGTGAAATATCTCGGAACATTTCGCGAAGCCCTTCTTCGAGAAACCATTCATAAGATGATGATTGAATTTCGATCAAGTTCGGAAGATCCAGCACTTCACTGATTCTCGAAAAACTTCTGCGTTGACGATGTTGACCGTACTGAACTAGTTGACCTACCAACTTATTCACCCCTCAATAAAACGATTATAGGTCTTTGCGATTTCTACAAAATAGTGTATGATATCGAAAAGACAAAAAGAAAACGAGGCTAAAACAGCTCATTTTCGGTTTACACGTGATTAGCTCTGTCGCCATGCCAAGCCCGAAAAAGGGCAAACGACCTCAAAATAATAAATTTTGCATTTCATTATAATAACACAGGCGTTTTGTCAAGTCAAACTTTTCTGGCTTCAAAAATAAAGTAACCTTTCTTCTTATCAACCACTCTTACTTCTCCGAAAAGTTCTTCTAATTTCACTTGTGTAGAAGGAGCACCTTGCTTTTTTTGAATAACTACCCACAATGATCCACCATCCATTAACTTTGCAGCTGCTTCTTCATAAAAACGGAAAATAGTTTCTTTTCCAGCCCTAATTGGCGGATTTGTTAGGATAGCTGAGAAATCATCAATTTCAACCGCAGCTAATCCGTCACTTTCATAAATCTGGACATTGGAGATCTCATTTTTTTCAACATTTGTTTTCGCTAGTTCAATAGCTCGTGTATTCACATCTATCATATGAACTTGTTTTTGAGGAAATGCTTTTGCGATTGCCATCCCGATCGGCCCGTAACCACAACCCACATCCAGCATAGGTCCATCAATATCAGCTTCTCTGAATGCCTCGATTAATAAACGCGAACCAAAATCGACTTCACTTTTGCTGAAAACTCCTGTATCGGTTTGGAATCGGAATTTTTCGCCGCGTAACACATCTGTCCACTCTCGAGGATTGCTTTTTATTTGAGGATTTTTAGAATAATAATGTTGAGACATATAACGTCCTCCTTGCATTCACCTTATTACGGACAATGTCCGCCCTGCAAATAAATTTAAAAAGAAGAAAAGCCCGTCGGTATACACTGACGAGCTTTCCTTTCTTTTTTATGAATTCATGAAATTACTTAACTTCTACTGAAGCGCCAACTTCTTCAAGTTTGCCCTTCATTTCTTCAGCGTCTTCTTTAGATACGCCTTCTTTGATTGCTTTAGGAGCTTCGTCTACAAGTGCTTTTGCTTCTTTAAGACCAAGACCAGTGATTTCGCGTACTGCTTTGATTACTTTGATTTTTGAATCGCCTGCAGAAGTAAGAATAACGTCAAATTCAGTTTGTTCTTCTTCAGCAGCAGCGCCAGCACCAGCAGCAGCAACAGGAGCAGCAGCAGTTACGCCGAACTCTTCTTCGATTGCTTTTACTAGGTCGTTTAGTTGAAGAACTGTCATTTCTTTGATTGCGTCTAAGATTTGTTCTTGTGTCATTATAGTTTCCTCCTATTGATAGGTAATATTTTTTGTCTTGCTTAGCCGGCTAACTTATTAAGCGCCTTGTTCTTCTTTTTGATCTGCAACTGCTTTTGTTGTAGCTGCAAAGTTGCGGATTGGAGCTTGTAGTACGCTGAGTAGCATAGATAGCAAGCCATCACGTGATGGAAGTTCTGCCAATGCTTTCATATCGTCAGCAGATGCGACTACACCTTCAATAACGCCCGCTTTGATTTCAAGCGCTTCATTCGCTTTAGCGAAGTTATTGATGATTCTTGCTGGTGCTACTACATCTTCGTTAGAAAATGCAATTGCGTTTGGTCCTGTAAAGTGTTCGTTGATTGCTTCAAGTCCGTGCATTTCAGTCGCACGACGAGTCATTGAGTTTTTGTAAACTTTAAACTCAACGCCTGCTTCACGAAGCTGTTTACGAAGTTCTGTTAATTGTGCAACGTTCAATCCACGGTAATCAACAACTACAACTGACGCTGCAGCATTGAATTTATCAGCGATTGTTTGCACGACAACTTTTTTCGTTTCAACTGCTTTGCTCATTTTGGCACCTCCTATAGATTTTTCATTTATACCGTCCATAAGAAAAGCCTCTGGTCCATTACAGACACAGAGGCATAAAATCAGCATCAAAAAGATGTTTACTGAATTCATCATGTCCTCGGCAGGGATAAATTAAGCGACTAGCGCCCCTACTGTCTGCGGTACAAATGGGTATTTCACAACTCCGCTAGTATAGCAGAGCAGAAATACGATGTCAATATATTATTTAGCAACTACTTTAGATGGATCCACTTTAACAGCAGGCCCCATTGTAGTAGTAACGTTTAATGATTTGATGTACGTACCTTTAGCAGAAGATGGCTTCGCTTTTAATACTACGTCATAGATCGCTTCTAAGTTTTCAGCAAGTTTGCTGTCATCAAAAGAAACTTTTCCGATTGGCGCATGGATAATACCTGTTTTGTCTGCACGGTATTCCACTTTACCCGCTTTGATTTCTTGAACAGCTTTCGTTACGTCAAAAGTAACTGTACCTGTTTTAGGGTTTGGCATTAAGCCTTTTGGTCCTAAAACGCGTCCAAGTTTACCAACTTCACCCATCATGTCAGGAGTTGCAACGATCACGTCGAAGTCAAACCATCCTTGTTGGATTTTTTGGATATATTCAGCGTCGCCTACGAAATCAGCACCAGCTGCTTCAGCTTCTTTAAGTTTTTCGCCTTTAGCAAAAACCAATACGCTTTGAGTTTTACCAGTTCCGTTTGGAAGTACTACTGCCCCACGGATTTGCTGGTCGTTCTTACGCGTGTCGATTCCTAGACGGAAAGCCACTTCCACTGTAGCGTCAAAGTTCACCGTGCTTGCTTTTTTCGCAAGTTCGATTGCTTCTTTCGCTTCGTATTGTTTTGAGCGGTCGATTAATTTTTGTGCGTCTTGCAATTTTTTGCCTGTTTTAGCCATTTTAAACGTCCTCCTTGTTGTGGTATAACGGAATGAACCTCCCACGATTAAAGGCTGCGCGGTTCATGATGAACTGCGCAACCCATCCAAAAACAACTACTAGAATTAGTCTTCGATTGTAATGCCCATACTGCGAGCAGTACCTTCAACCATCAACATTGCAGCTTCTACTGAAGCAGCATTTAGATCTGGCATTTTAGTTTCTGCTATTTCGCGAACTTTGTCGCGTTTCACAGTCGCTACTTTATTGCGGTTCGGTTCGCCTGAACCTGATTCAATACCGGCTGCTACTTTTAATAGAACAGCTGCGGGCGGAGTTTTCGTAATGAATGTAAATGAACGATCTTCAAATACTGAAATCTCAACTGGAATGATCAGTCCTGCTTGATCTGCCGTACGCGCGTTAAACTCTTTACAGAATCCCATGATGTTAACACCTGCTTGACCCAATGCTGGACCAACTGGTGGCGCTGGATTAGCTTTTGCTGCAGGTATCTGCAATTTTACAACTTTAACAACTTTTTTAGCCACGAAACACACCTCCTTAAGTCCGTGATGTGGTAATAGGGTTGCCCCTCCCACTCAATATCTGTCTGTCAACGATGTTGATAGAATTAGCTAAATTGTACAGAGTGTCCTATGACAGTCTGACCTTTGAAATAATACCATTAATAATTCAGAATAGCAAGGGACTTTTATACTTTTTGAACTTGCTCGAAATCCAGTTCCATTTTGGTTTCGCGACCAAAGATGTCAATCGCTACTTTTACTTTGCCTTTTGTATCATCAATTTCCTCGACTTTTCCTTGGAAATTAGCAAATGGCCCTTCCATTACTTCAACTGTATCCGCAACCGCAAAGTCAATGTCCACTTTGCGTTCTGTCATACCCATTTGTTTCAAGATAAATTCAACTTCTTCATCTAATAACGGCGTTGGTTTTGCTCCTCCACCCGATGAACCGATAAATCCTGTAACACCCGGTGTATTTCTGACTACATACCAAGATTCATCTGTCATGATCAATTCAACCAAAACATATCCCGGGAAGGTCTTACGCATTACTGTACGCTTTTTACCATCTTTAAAATCTGTTTCTTGTTCTTCGGGAATGATGACGCGAAAGATCAGATCTTCCATACCCATTGTTTCGACACGCTTTTCTAAATTTGCTTTAACTTTGTTTTCATACCCGGAATACGTGTGGACTACATACCAATTTTTCTCCATAATCGTGCGGACTAAACGTCCATCCCTCCTTTTTAACCAAATGAAAAAACCCGTTCTCATAGAATGACGGGCTATTTTTTATGCGTTATTCTTATCGAACAACTTATAATGCTACGAACCAACGGAATAATTCCGAGATGCCTGCATCGACTATTGTGAAAAAGAGAGCCATAAAAATACAAGTAGAAAGAACAACGATTGTATAACGAGTTAGTTCTTTTCGTTTCGGCCAGCTTACTTTCCGCATTTCCGAAACGACATTTTTAAAGAAACCGCTAATGTTACCCATTATTTTAAAAACCTCCGAATTTCAAAATCACTCTATATCGCCCGGCATTCAGTTAAATTCATATCGTTTGTTTATGCACGGTATGCTCATTGCAATGAGCACAGAATTTTTTGAGTTCCAAACGTGTGCTAGCTTCTGCTTTCGCAGGAACCGTATAATTACGAGATGCACATTTTGAGCAGCTTAATACAATTTTTTTGACCACAGTATCACCTTATTTATATTTAAAGCTTTTTCAAGGTTATCACTTTAAAACAGCCCTGTCAACCGCACTTCAGGAGCTTGGCATCTCATTGATCTGTAAGTGACGCTCAAGTTTTCTCTTGACTCGCTGTAATGCGTTATCAATTGATTTTACATGGCGTTCAAGCTTTTCTGAAATTTCTTGATAAGATTGACCATCTAAATAAAGGGCTAACACTTCACGTTCCAGTTCACTTAGTACTTCTCCCATTTTTTCTTCCATATACTGAAACTCTTCGTTATGAATGACCAAATCTTCCGGATCGTCTACGCCATTGCCCGCCAGTACATCCATTAAAGTCCGGTCAGACTCTTCATCGTAAATTGGCTTGTCCAACGAGATATACGAATTTAACGGAATATGCTTCTGTCGAGTTGCTGTTTTAATAGCGGTGATGATTTGACGAATAATACATAATTCCGCAAATGCACGAAACGAAGATAATTTATCACTTTTAAAATCTCGAATCGCCTTGTATAAACCAATCATGCCTTCTTGAATAATGTCTTCTTTGTCAGCGCCGATCAGAAAATACGAGCGGGCTTTCATTCGAACAAAAGGACGGAACTTTGTAATCAAAAAATCCAGTGCTTCCGTATTTCCACTGTGGACTAAACTGACAAGTTCCTCATCTGTCATACCGGTGAATCGTTGGGGCTGAACTTGATCATGATTTTCCACGGGTGATCCCTCCGATTGCGTGAGCCTCGATATCTTCAGTATACAGGAAGAAAAAAATGAGCGTCAACCGTTCATTTCAAGCCTCTTCGCCATTTTTCGAAAATTTCCGCTACTTCTCCAGACAGCGGTATCTTTGAAATCCCGCGCTGCTCCTGGATTTCTTTTACTTTTTTAGTGATGTTCTCCTGTATTTCAGTCGTTTCAATTTCTAGTTCTCTTGCTGAAATTCGTAGAGCTCCTTTACCAAAAATAACCCATTGCTCTGTTAAATCCGAAGTTGCTACATAAACTTGGTCGCGGCGAGTATGCAAGCTTGTCGCCAATTTTTCGATCCGTTCATCTGCCGTTTCACTTTCTTTTGTGTAAATGACTTCAACATCGTGGTGCAGATTTTTGGCTTCAATTCCCGGAACAAGGTGAGCGTCAAAAACGATGATAACACGCCATCCCTTATAGCTCCGGTATTCAGCCATCCGCTCTATAAGACGATCTCTAGCATTCGCCAATTTATCTTTTTTCAGTTCCTGCAGTTCGACCCAGTCCCCAATGATATTGTATCCATCAACCAGCAGAATATTCATGGCATTAATCCAATGGATTGCGCTTTCTATAAACTTCGTACATCAACAAGCTTGCTGCTACTGACGCATTAAGCGACGTGACATGACCTACCATAGGCAATTGATAAAGAAAATCACATTTTTCACGCAAAATCCGACTCATGCCTTTGCCTTCGCTGCCAATAATAACGGCTAGTGGCAAAGATGCATCCATTTTTCGGTAATCAACCGACTCTTTTGCATCAGTACCGGCAATCCATACCCCGCGCTTTTTTAGTTCATCTACAGTTTGTGACAAGTTATTAATGCGCACGACTGGCACATGCTCAATCGCGCCCGTTGAAGCTTTTGCCACAACCCCAGTCAAACCAACTGCACGACGCTTTGGAATAATCAAACCATGAACGCCAATTGCATCCGCTGTTCTCATGATAGAACCCAAATTATGTGGATCTTCTAACTCATCTAAGATCAAGAAAAATGGATCTTCACTCTTTGCCGAAGCTGCTGCAAACAAATCATCCAAACTTGCGTAATTATAAGCAGCTACTGCTGCCGCGATTCCTTGATGATTAGTATCCGTCAAACCGTCAATTTTTTTCTTTGGAACTGACTGGACAATGACGCCTCTGTCTTTTGCCAACTGCAATAATTCAGTAATACCTTTTTTCTGGACACCTTCAGCAATCCAGATTTTATTAATATCCCGGTCTGCTCGTAACGCTTCGAGTACGGGGTTCTTACCGCCAATTATTTCCGGTGCCAACTCTTCTTCAGTCATTTCAATCCGCCTCCCAGCTCTTCAATGATCTCAATCGCATAGGAAATGATTTCGTCCACACGCGCTTGTTCTTCTTTTAAATACAACCAGCCCAGTACCGCTTCAAAAGCGGTACTGAAATTATAAGTTTGTACGTCGGTATTCTTTGGTACGGACCCAGACTTGGCGTTGCGTCCTCTTCTCATGATTGCCAATTCGGCTTCTGTTAAAAACCCTTCTTCTGTCAGCCGCTTTAACACTACTGCTTGCGCTTTAGCAGAAACGAAAGTAGTTGATTGGCGATGCAAAATATTCGGTTTTGAACGGCCAGAGCGTAATAAATGCTCACGTACTGCTTGCTCATAGACCGCATCTCCCATATAGGCAAGTGCAAGTGCATTGAGTTGATCTACATCTTTTTTTCGTAAAATAGTCAATTTATTGCCCCTCGTTTCCAGCGTGTCCCTTGCGCTGTATCTTCTAAGATGATATTTTTTTCTTTGAATAAATCACGGATTTCATCTGCCCGTGCAAAGTCACGATTTTTACGCGCTTCAATGCGTTCGATCATCAAAGCTTCTACTTCTTCGTCTAGTAGTTCTTTTTTCTGACTGAACGGTAAGCCTAAAACACCAGCCAACTCATCAAACACCGCGAGGAATGTTTCCAAAACCGTTGTTGCTGTTTGTTTTTCCAATAAATACGTATTAGATAAGCGAGATAAGTCGAAAAGACTAGAAATCGCATTCGCTGTATTAAAGTCATCATCCATTGTTTCAATAAACGCCGCTTTAATCGTGTCGATTTTGTTAATCCAACTATCTGAATGGTCGCCGAGGTCAGCAGACACACTCAATCGGTGATTTAAGTTAGCATAAGCTGTACGCAGTCGCTCTAGTCCAGCAACTGCATCTTCTACTAATTGCTGCGAGTAGTTGATTGGGTGACGGTAATGAACCGACAACATAAAGAAACGTAGCACTTGTGGGTCCATCTCTTTTAATATATCGGTTACCAACACAAAATTATTCAGCGACTTCGACATTTTTTCATTATCAATATTGATATACCCGTTGTGCATCCAATAACGCGCAAATGGCTTGCCAGTGAACGCTTCAGATTGAGCAATTTCATTTTCGTGATGCGGGAACGTTAAATCTTGTCCGCCTGCGTGAATATCAATCGTATCACCCAAATGTTCGCGCGCCATTACCGAGCACTCGATGTGCCAACCCGGACGCCCTTTCCCCCATAGACTATCCCATGAAATTTCTTTTGGTTTTGCCGCTTTCCATAGTACGAAATCTAGCTCATCTTCTTTTTTATCACCTGTTTCAATACGAGCACCAATCTTCAATTCATCAACTGATTGATGAGACAACTTGCCGTAACCATCAAATTTTCGCGTACGGTAGTAAACATCTCCTTGTGACTCGTAAGCGTAATCTTTTTCAATTAGCGCTTGAATAAACTCAATAATTTGCGCCATATGATCTGTTACGCGCGGGTGCACATCTGCCTCCGTACAACCAAGTGCTTTCGTATCTTCAAAGTAAGCGGCGATAAAACGCTCCGCAATCTCTGGTACTTCTTGACCCAGCTCATTAGCCGCTTTGATCAATTTATCGTCAACATCTGTAAAATTAGATACGTACTTCACATCATAACCGCGGTATTCTAAATGACGACGAACGGTGTCATAAACGATAACCGGACGCGCGTTACCAATGTGAATATAATTATAAACAGTCGGTCCGCAGACATACATTTTCACTTTACCTTCTTCTAATGGAATAAAGGTTTCTTTTTGTCTGGATAATGAATTAAAAATTTGGATTGTCATAAACGACGCCCTTCTTCCTGTGTTACTTGTTTTAGTTGTTCGATTTCCTGTTGCAATTTAGCAATTTTTGCTTCCATCCCATCACATTTATCCATAACAGGGTCTGGCATATGTTGATGGTTTAAATCTTGTTTTACTTTCATACCATTTTGAATGACCACTTTGCCTGGAATTCCGACTACCGTAGAATTCATCGGGACATTTTTTAAAACGACCGATCCGGCTCCGACTTTGGAATTAGCACCAATAATAATAGAACCTAACACTTTGGCGCCTGTCGCAACTAAAACATTATCTTCTAATGTCGGATGACGTTTACCACGTTCTTTACCCGTACCACCTAATGTGACACCTTGATACAAAGTAACATTATCACCGATTTCACAAGTTTCTCCAATAACAACACCCATACCATGGTCAATAAAGAACCTGCGGCCAATAACGGCACCTGGATGAATTTCGATGCCTGTAAAAAAGCGGCTAATTTGCGAGATCACACGGGCAATAAAAAACAATTTATTCTTAAAAAAGAAATGTGCTAGTCGATGTGCCCAAATGGCATGGAGACCGGAATAAGTTAACATAACTTCCCAATAATTACGCGCTGCCGGGTCTTGTTCAAAAATGACATCCACATCATCTTTCAATAACTTAAACATTTGTCTCGCTTCCTTTCTGATCCAAAATAAAAAGCGCCCCTGTCATATACATGACAGAGACGCTTAGTTGCGCGGTTCCACTCTGATTAAAAGAACAGCTCGTCCTTTTCTCTCGAAAGCCTATAACGCAGGCAAAACGTCTGGTCTACTTGATTCGACTCAGCACTCGGAGAGGCATTTCGATGCGGCAGCGGCCCGGATCCCTTTCAGCCGATGAGGATCTTCTCTTGAGAGCTTGCTGCATGTACTTCTTCTCGTCAACGTTTTATAGATGGTAAATCTATTTTACACCGTCAGCCTAATAAGTCAATGTTAGGCACCTGCATATTGTGAAACACGGGCGATAGCTTTGTCTTTGCCTAATAAAGAAATAGAGTCTGGCAATTCAGGTCCGTGCATTTGTCCGGTGATCACTACACGAATCGGCATGAATAGGTTTTTGCCCTTATGCCCTGTTGCTTTTTGAACGGCTTTGATTGCTGCTTTGATTTCAGCTGGCTCAAAATTTTCAAGTGCTGCTAGCTGTTCTTTAAAAGCCGCCATCACTTCTGGCACTTGCTCAGCAGCCAAAATTTCTTTCTCCGCTTCGCCATACGTCAATTCGTCAGTGAAAAACTGTTCAGACAGCTCAGTGATTTCTGCACCATAGCTCATTTGATCGTGGTACAAAGCAACTAGCTTATTAGCCCATTCTGTTTGCTCATCCGTCATTTCTTCTGGCAGTTTGCCTGCTTTTTGCAAATGCGGTAGAGACAATTTCACGACTTCTTCAAGCGGCAATTGCTTGATGTATTGGTTGTTCATCCACATTAATTTCTGTTTATCAAACATTGATGGTGATTTAGATAAGCGCTCCACATCAAAGATCCGAATAAATTCTCCTTTCGAGAAAATCTCTTCTTCACCTTCTGGAGACCAACCAAGTAGCCCAAAGAAATTAAATAAGGCTTCTGGAATGTACCCTAAATCTTTGTACTGTGAAATAAACTGCAAGATCGACTCGTCACGCTTCGATAATTTCTTGCGGTCTTCGTTGATGATTAACGTCATATGACCATAACTCGGGTAGTCCCAGCCAAATGCATCGTAAATCATCATTTGTCTTGGTGTGTTCGACAAATGCTCTTCGCCTCGGAAGACATGTGAGATTTTCATCAAATAATCATCGATAACAACCGCAAAGTTATACGTAGGAATACCGTTCGTTTTAACCATAACCCAGTCGCCAACATCTTTTGACTCAAATGAAATTTGCCCACGCACTAAGTCATTAAACTCATACGTAGTGTTAGCCGGAACTTTTGCACGAAGAGTGAATGTTTTTCCTGCTGTTTCTTTTTCAGCAACTTCTTCGACTGTTAAATTGCGACAAGTGCCACTGTATTGTGGTGCTGCAATACCAGATGCTTTTTGTGCATCGCGTTCTGTTTCCAACTCTTCAGGCGTACAGAAACATTTATAAGCCAATCCTTTTTCAAGCATTTTCTCAGAATGCTCTTGATACGTATCCAACCGTTCCATTTGACGGTAAGGACCATATTCTCCGCCAATATCAATTGATTCATCGTGTTCAATACCTAACCATTTTAAATTATCCAACTGCGACATGATCCCGGTTTCAATGTTACGAGCCGTATCTGTATCTTCAATACGGATAATGAATTTACCATTATTGTGGCGTGCAAATAAATAGTTAAATAGAGCTGTACGGGCGCCTCCAATATGCAGGTGACCTGTAGGACTCGGTGCATAACGTACGCGTACTTCTTGTGTCATTTAATTTCCTCCTAAAATGTCTTATCCTTCTGCTATTCTATCACTCCGGGACATCAAGTGAAACCGGACGTTTTGTTAACAAAATCACTGCTAATGAAGCAATTCCTTCTTCACGTCCAGTAAATCCAAGATGCTCTGAAGTCGTCGCTTTGACGTTTACCTGCGAAACATCAGCTTCTAATAAGGTCGCAATCGATTCACGCATTTGCTCAATGTAAGGGGCCAGTTTCGGCTTTTGCGCAATAACTGTGCAATCAATATTGCCGAGTTCATAGCCTTGTTCTTTCACATATTCCCAAATATGCGTTAACAGTTTGCGGGAATCAGCATCTTTAAATTCTGGATCTGTGTCTGGGAAATGCTTGCCAATGTCGCCTCCACCTATCGCGCCAAGTGCTGCATCTGTGATGGTATGCAATAAAACATCCGCATCTGAATGACCAAGCAATCCTTTGTGATGTTCAATTTCAATACCCCCCAAAATAAATGGGCGTCCTTCAACTAATTGATGCACGTCATAACCTTGTCCAATTCGAATCATTTTTGTTCCTCCTGTAAGCGACTTTCCAGAATAGCTTTTCCATAAATCAAATCATCTGGCGTCGTCATTTTAATATTTTCGTATGTACTTTCAACAATCGCTACGGGTTGGTTTAAACGCTCAACAAGCATCGCCTCGTCAGTTCCCATAAATCCATCCTTGTGGGCTATGCGTGCTGCTTCTAAGATCAACGAGTAGCGGAATGCCTGCGGTGTTTGAATCATCCATAATTGATTGCGGTCAACTGTTTCTGTGATTACACCGTTTTCGGCTTTCTTGATCGTATCTTTTACCGGTACAGCAGCAATAGCCGCTCCTGATTGTTGGGCCGTTTCTGCTAATTGTGCAATTACTTTTTGATCGATAAAAGGTCGTGCTGCATCGTGAACCAAAACAACGCCACAAGGTGGAATCACTTCAAGACAGGCTCTAACGCTATCTTGCCGTTCTACTCCCCCTGTAGCGTAACCTTGTACTTTTGTCAGATTGTAGCGTTTTACATAGTCCTCTATCAATTCCTGCTCCTGCTCTTTGACCGCCAGCCAAATAGCATCACAATTGGGATCTTGCTGAAAAACGTCTAACGTATAAAGAAAAATGGGCTTGCCAAAAAGTTCGAGTAGTAATTTATTTTTATCAGCTTTCATTCGTTTCCCACTGCCAGCAGCAGGTAAGACCACTGTATAATTCATCGAAAACATCCTTATCTTTATGTTGCACGTTATTTGCCTTCACGCGGTTTGGCGAAAATCATTCGTCCTGCAGAAGTCTGCAATACACTCGTTACTGTCACATTGATCGCCTGACCAATAAATCCTTTGCCGCCTTCAATGACAATCATTGTCCCATCATCTAAATAAGCAACACCTTGATTTTGCTCTTTGCCGTCTTTAATAACCACGACGTGCATATCTTCTCCTGGAATCACGACCGGTTTTACAGCATTAGCTAAATCATTAATATTCAAAACAGGAACATTATGAAGTTCACACACTTTATTGAGGTTAAAATCGTTGGTCACGACTTTGCCGCCCATTTTCTTCGCAGCGCGCATCAATTTTAAATCGACTTCGCTCACTTCGTCAAAACTTTCTTCCGTGATCATAATCGCATCGACACGTTCGCTTTGAAGCCGTTTTAAAATATCCAACCCACGTCTGCCTCGCGTACGTTTTAAAGTATCGGAAGAATCGGCAATATGTTGCAACTCAGACAGCACAAATTGTGGCACAACAAACGTACCTTCCATAAAACCGGTTGCTGAGATATCGGCAATCCGACCATCGATGATGACACTCGTATCAAGCAATTTATAAGAAACTTTTTCAACAGGCTCTTCTGGCTCTGGCTTTTTCGCTGGTGCAAATCTAGCCGGCGTCAACATAGACAACATCTCTTCACGTTTTTTAAATCCTACCTGAAAACCTAAATAGCCAAGTACTACAGAAAGCACTAAAGGTGCCACTGTCGCAACTAGAAGAATATCAACCGTACTCAGTGCAAAGCCCACTAGGAAAGCTACTACAAGACCAATGACCATTCCTATCGTCCCGAATAACAGATCCGGTGTTGGAGTACGTAGCAATTTCTCTTCCATCCATTTCATAAAATTGATTAGCGAATCGACAAATAATAAAGACAGCAAGAAAAAAACAAGAGCCCCCACAATTGCCGCTACGTAAGGGTTGCTGATCCACGGATTGTCGAGAAGGGGAATAAGTTCAAATGCAGATGGCAATAATAAAATTCCGATTGTCGCACCAATAAGTAAAAACATAATTTGAATAATAGGTCTTAGCATAAGCTCCACCTCCTTTTTTTAATTATACACATTTTAAAACGAGAACGCTCCAATGACACCTGTTTAGAAATAAAAGGAGGCAAAATCGCCTCCTTACTGTGGAAAAATTTCTTTTAATGCATCGTTAACACTTTCTACACCGACTACGCGAATTCCTTCTGGATAATCCCAACCACCTAAATTAGATGCTGGAATAATCGCACGCTTAAAGCCTAGTTTTGCTGCTTCTTGAACGCGCTGCTCAATACGCGATACGCGTCTAACTTCACCAGTCAATCCGACCTCTCCAATAATACAATCATAAACGTTTGGCGCTTTGTCTCGGAAACTTGAAACAATACTTGCTAATACAGCCAAATCAATCGCTGGTTCGTCAAGCTTTACGCCACCCGCAACTTTAATGTACGCGTCTTGCGCTTGCAAAAGCATACCAACGCGCTTTTCTAGAACTGCCATCAATAAGGTCACTCGATTGACGTCAATTCCCGTTGCCATCCGTTTCGGATAATTAAAACTTGAAGGAGTCACCAATGCTTGAATTTCAACTAAAATCGGCCGTGTTCCTTCCATTGAAGCGACGACTGTTGAGCCTGCCGAACCACTCGACCGCTCTTGTAAAAATAGTTCTGATGGATTCAACACTTCTTTTAATCCACTTTGAAGCATTTCAAAAATCGCGATTTCATTTGTTGAACCAAAACGGTTTTTCACACTGCGTAAAATGCGGTATGTGTGGTGGCGTTCGCCTTCAAAATACAACACCGTATCTACCATATGTTCCAAAATCCGAGGTCCTGCAATTTGCCCTTCTTTGGTTACGTGTCCCACTAGAAAAATGGCAATATTTTTTGTTTTAGCGATTCGCATTAATTCTGCCGTACTTTCTCTTACTTGCGTCACACTACCCGGTGCAGAGGTGACTTCGGGGTGGTGAACAGTCTGAATTGAATCGATAATAACAAAATCAGGTGCTACATCTTCAATCGTGTGATGAATCAATTCAAGATTTGTTTCAGCGTAGATAAACAACTCAGAAGATGACGCATCTAAACGCTCTGCACGCAATTTAGTTTGTCTAATCGATTCTTCTCCGGAAATATATAATACCCGGTTTCCACTATTTGCAAGCATCGCAGAAACTTGCAACAGCAACGTTGATTTCCCGATACCGGGATCTCCTCCAATAAGTACCAGTGATCCAGGTACAATTCCACCACCCAGCACACGGTTTAATTCGCTGAGCTCTGTTTCTACTCGTGGTTCATCTTGCGTTTCAATGGCATTAATCGGTATCGCTTTTTGAGGAACCGCCGCACTATGTTGAAAAGCACCACGCGTCCCTTTAGGAGCAGCCACTTCTACTTCTTCAGTCATCGTATTCCATGCTGCACAGCCCGGACATTTCCCCATCCATCTAGCCGATTCATAGCCACACGACTGACAAATGAATTTCGTCTTTTTCTTAGCCATGTGTACCTCCTTAAATAGAAAAACCGCTCGCCGGAAAGTGACTCCGGAGAGCGGAATGTTCTTATTGTTTTTCTATTGCTACTTCTTTTTCTTTTTCAGACTCACTTGTACGAACGACAAATTCATCACCTTCTACATCAAAAATCATTTTTTGACCTGACAGAGCCGTGCCTTTTAATAGCTCTTCTGACAAACGATCTTCTACGTGTTTTTGAAGTGAACGACGCAGTGGACGAGCTCCATACTCTGGGTCATATCCTTCTTTCGCCACTTTTTCAAGCGCTGCTTCTGTTAACTCCAAATCGATATCCTGCTCTTTCAAGCGATCGACCAATTGTTTTGTCATCAACGTCACAATCTCTCTCAAGTTTTCTTTTTCAAGAGAATGGAAGACGATCATGTCATCTACACGGTTTAAGAACTCTGGGCGGAATGCTTTTTTCAATTCAGCAAGCATTTTCCCTTTCATGTCCTTATAGTCCGTTTTTGCATCATCTAAATTAAAGCCAACGTATTTATTGTATTTTAGCTCTTCTGCCCCGACGTTTGAAGTCATAATAATGACCGTATTACGGAAATCGACTCTGCGACCTTTTGAATCCGTCAATCGACCATCTTCAAGAACTTGCAATAGAATGTTGAAGACATCTGGATGAGCTTTTTCAATTTCATCAAGCAGGACGACTGAATAAGGCTTTCTGCGAACTTTCTCCGTCAACTGTCCGCCTTCTTCATAACCCACATAACCTGGAGGCGAACCGACTAGACGAGAAGTCGAATGTCTTTCCATGTATTCAGACATGTCGATACGAATCATCGCTTCTTCATCGCCAAACATAGACTCAGCTAGGGCACGTGCTAATTCCGTTTTACCAACACCGGTTGGTCCAAGAAAAATGAACGATCCAATTGGACGTTTCGGATCTTTCAATCCTGCACGGGCACGTCGGATAGCTTTTGAAATAGACGTCACGGCTTCATTTTGGCCGATTACACGGTTGTGAAGAATAGACTCCAAGTTCAACAACTTATCCGATTCTGTTTGTGCCAATTTCGATACAGGAATACCGGTCCACATAGACACGACTTTCGCAATATCTTCTACTGTCACTTCAGACTCTTCTTTGCCTTGTTTTTCTTTCCATTCTTTTTTCGTTTTATCTAATTGGTTTTGCAATTTCTGTTCAGCGTCACGAAGCGAAGCCGCTTTTTCAAACTCTTGGCTTTGGACTGCTTCGTTCTTCTCAGAACGTGCAGCTTCTAATCGAGATTCCAACTCTTTTAAATCTGGTGGAGTCGTATACGAGCGAAGTCTTACTTTCGATCCAGCCTCATCAATCAAGTCAATCGCCTTATCCGGCAAGAAACGATCCGAAATGTAGCGATCCGACATCTTAGCTGCTGCTTCAATTGCTTCATCGGTAATTTTCACACGGTGATGCGCTTCATAACGATCACGCAAGCCACGGATAATTTGAATGGATTCTTCTACTGAAGGCTCATCTACTTGAATTGGCTGGAAACGACGCTCAAGAGCTGCGTCTTTTTCAATGTATTTGCGGTACTCATCTAACGTTGTCGCACCAATACACTGAAGTTCCCCGCGTGATAGTGACGGTTTTAAAATATTAGATGCATCAATTGCACCTTCTGCACCGCCAGCACCGATTAATGTATGAAGCTCATCGATAAACAGAATCACATTGCCTGCTTGACGAATTTCATCCATCACTTTTTTCAATCGATCTTCAAATTCACCACGGTATTTTGTTCCAGCAACTACTGTCCCCATATCCAAAACCATAACGCGCTTGTCGCGCAACGTTTCTGGAATTTCGTTGTTAACGATTTGCTGAGCCAATCCTTCAGCAATCGCTGTTTTACCAACACCAGGCTCACCAATTAACACCGGGTTGTTTTTTGTTCTACGGCTCAACACTTCAATGACACGTGTAATCTCATCACTTCTGCCGATTACAGGGTCCAATCCACCTTCACGAGCGACTTGCGTTAAATCACGAGCTAAGCCATCTAAAGTTGGTGTGTTTGCCGAAGCATTCGGACTCGTACCTGTTGATGCCTGCTCATTGCTCCCTAGAAGCTGCAACACTTGCTGGCGCGCCTTATTCAAGCTAACACCTGCATTTCCTAACACACGAGCCGCAACGCCTTCTCCTTCACGAATAAGCGCTAACAGTAAATGCTCTGTACCTATATAAGAATGGCCCAATTTACGGGACTCATCAACTGACAACTCAATCACTTTTTTTGCTCTTGGCGTGTAATGAACGATTGGACCAACGTCTTTTTCGCCAACACCCACTAATTCTTTAACACCTTCTTCGATCAACTGTGTGTTCACTTCAATCGCTTCTAGAGCTTTTGCGGCAATACCGCCACCTTCACGAATCAAACCGAGAAGAATATGCTCTGTACCGATTGATTCATGTTTCATGCGAATGGCCTCTTCTTGAGCTAATTGAAGAACTTTTTGTGCGCGTTGTGTAAATCGATTAAACATCATGCAAGATCCTCTCCTTCACTATTCATATCTATTTTATTCAATCGCTCCCGGAACAACTTCGCCCGAGCAAAGTCACGTTCTTTCGGTTGCAGTGGCTTGTCTGCATATTGCTGCAAAAATGCCGGCTGCATAAAAATCATTAATTCATTCAAAATCGACATATTCATATTTTGAATCATCTTTAAATCAATACCCAATCGAACATCTGACAGACAAGTCGCAGCTTCTTCCGTCGTCAGCAGTCTCGAATGGGTAAGAACACCAAGCGAACGATACACCCGGTCCTCTAACATTAAAGGTGAGTTTAACAATATGGCTTCACGTGCTTTACGTTCTTGCTGGATAATCTGTTCTGTCATATTCTCCAAATCTTGAAGAATTTCATATTCTGATTTACCAAGCGTTAATTGATTGGATATTTGATAAACATTTCCTAACGCCTCGCTACCTTCTCCATAAATACCACGTACTACCATACCAAGCCTTGAGATCGCGGGAATAATCCGTTGAATCTGATGAGACATAGTCAAAGCCGGTAAATGAAGCATAACCGAAGCTCTCATTCCAGTGCCAACATTGGTCGGACAGCTAGTCAGATACCCATACTTCTCATGAAAAGCATAAGACAAATTCTTTTCTAATAACGTATCTAGTTCACTTGCTATTTGATAAGCTTTTTGAAGCTGAAATCCAGATTGCAAGCTTTGAATCCGCAAATGATCTTCTTCATTTACCATAATACTCAACTCTTCGTTTTCAGACAATAAAACAGAGCCCGGGTGATAGCTATTCATAAGGTAAGGACTAATTAAATGTTTTTCTACAAGTACTTCTTTTTGTAATTGGGCAAGTTCGTCAATATTGATATGGCTAAAAGTATAATCTAACTCACTACCTTTATCTAATAATACAGAGGAAATTTCTTTATCCACTTTAAGTGCTTCGTCTTCTGTAAAGGCATACGGGAACTTAAAATCATTCAAATTTCTAGCTAATCTAATTCTTGTACTCATTGCAATATCTACATTGCTACCATCATTGGCCATCCAGCTGCTTGCCCGAGGTTGGAGAAACCGTTCAACTGCCATCTGGTGAACCCCCCTCAAGCGTTACGTTTAATCGTTTTACCTCGTCTCTTAATCTTGCAGCTTCTTCAAATTCTTCTTCTTGAATTGATACCTGCATTTGCTTTCGAAGTTTTTCAATCTCTTTTTTAATTTTTAACGTTGATCCGTAAGAAGCGGGTATTTTTCCCGTATGTTCTGTATTGCCATTATGAAATCGCTTGAATATTTCATTGAGTTGTGACGAAAATGTATCATAACAGGAAGCACATCCAAATTTTCCAAGCTTTAGAAAATGTGAAAAAGTAAAGCCACAAGAAGGACAAATAGCCACTTCTTTTTTTGGCCTGCTAATAGTCGCTTGCGAATTAGGGAACCAATTCGATAATAGTTGGTGAATAGCTAATGGATCCTGTTCAAAAGCAATATTGATACTATGATTTTCAGCAGCACAGATATGACATAACTGAAGCTCCATCACCTGTCCTAGCTGCTGTTTTTTCACTATTACTGATGCAGAACATTCTCCGCACTGAGTACAAATCATCTTTTCACCTCTTTAAGTGTTCGATTCATATTTAATTGTAAAAAGCATCGCTATAAGAATCCGTGCACGGACTTCATCACGTATCGGAAGAGCCAACAGAAGAGTTGAACGATCTACTGCGCTTAGAATTAGTTTTGCCTCTCGTTTAGAAACAATCTCTTCATCCAGTAGCCTAAAAACAATGTCTTCTGCCATTACTTGAGTAGCTCCATGTTCCAACCTCTGTATTACTTCTGCAATTACGTCTGATTTTTGATGAAGTCTAATTCTCTTAATACGAATATATCCACCGCCGCCACGCTTACTTTCTACTAAATATCCACGATCAACAGTGAATCGAGTATTAATGACATAATTTATTTGAGAAGGAACACATTGAAATTTTTCAGCAACTTCACTGCGTTTAATTTCAATATGATCTCTCTCGCTTAATTCGATAACTTGTCTTAAATAACCTTCAATTACATCCGAAATGTTTCGCACCGTCTTCACCTCTTTAATACATAATATGATGAAATTGACTTTGACTATATTTGACTTAATTATACACCAAGCTTTTTAGAGATATCAAATAGTAAGTATCGAAAGGATTACTCACACCGATTGTAAACTTAAGTTCGACAACTAAAAAAGCCATTCTTAGTAAATTCACTATGTATTTTCCGACCAAAGAAAAATGGAGGAGCGATCACGGATGAACCGGTGATGGAAGCCTCCCCCCTACCTGTGGCGCAAATTGCCAAACGTCTGAATCGCTTCCTGCAGCCAATTACAATGTCATCAATTTCTTGAAACCGAGCCACTCAACCCGCGATTATTAAACCTAGTCACAAAAACAAGAAACTCTGTGGTCGCCTTTTAGTTGCTTTACCGAAGTAATAAAAAATCTTATATCAAAAACTTGGTAGCTCAGGACTGAACACTAGACGTCACTCTAGGCCACGCAGAGATGATTCCATTCGCACGCTCTAGCGCATGTTCAAAAGGCGATTTCTTGATGTTGCCGCACTGCCAATGCAAGGGAAACGAAAGCTCAACGGCTACCAGGAACACCGATGCAATAGGCGTTCCAACGGCATATTTCTGAAAGAAAAGCCAATTATCCTTCGTTCCAAAAAAAGTTCGAGCATATCCGAGGCAACACCATTGCAGGCGCTCCCCACAAAAGTGCAGTAATCACACGGGTTGAAAGACTGACGAAAGTGATCATCACCTTGGTACCTGCAGGACGTAAGCCGTGAGGTACTAAATCCCCGTTGAATAAATGGTTTCAAAGAGTTCCAAGAAATTTGTTTAATTCCATCAAGTTTGATTGTGGCAAGGAATTTTCCAATTGGAACCATAGTGCGACCGGTACGACATATCGATTTATTTTGCGGATATTGGCCCACCTTCCCAGCGCGCCTTGAATGAACATTCCAATGAACTCCTTTGTAAAGATGGATTGCAGGCAGATGGATTAATCATTTCTACGATGACTGACTAACGGAATCAATTTTTAAAAAACCCTTGAAGCAATTCAGCTTCAAGACTCTTTACTCACTGTTCTATTTCGAAATATCAGCTACATTTCTTATTGAAGTACTATCAGTAGACCCAATGAAGGTGAAGGCATCATTCTTTATTTTCTTCAATAAACATACTTAACTTATCAACTACCATTTTTTATCGCGCTCTAATTTTTTCCATACAAAAAAGCCGTTACCGGAATCGGTAACGACTTTTTTTCATGTGCCCAGCGACGTCTTACTCTCACAGGGGGAAACCCCCAACTACCATCAGCGCAAAAGAGCTTAACTGCCGTGTTCGGGATGGGAACGGGTGTGGCCTCTTTGCCATCATCACTGGACTATTTGGTTTTGAAAGACAAGATTTATTATACCAGTGGTACTGGTTTTTTTCAAGCTTTTTTTACAAAAACTTGGGCTTATTCTTTCAAAACTGGATAAACGACAGGTGAAACAAGCAAGTTTTTCGCATACAATGTGTTGGTTAAGTCCTCGATCGATTAGTATTCGTCAGCTGCACGTATCGCTACGCTTCCACCTCGAACCTATCTACCTCATCGTCTTTGAGGGATCTTACTTGCTTGCGCAATGGGAAATCTCATCTTGAGGGGGGCTTCGTGCTTAGATGCTTTCAGCACTTATCCCGGCCACACATAGCTACCCAGCGATGCCCTTGGCAGAACAACTGGTACACCAGCGGTGTGTCCATCCCGGTCCTCTCGTACTAAGGACAGCTCCTCTCAAATTTCCTGCGCCCGCGACGGATAGGGACCGAACTGTCTCACGACGTTCTGAACCCAGCTCGCGTACCGCTTTAATGGGCGAACAGCCCAACCCTTGGGACCGACTACAGCCCCAGGATGCGATGAGCCGACATCGAGGTGCCAAACCTCCCCGTCGATGTGGACTCTTGGGGGAGATAAGCCTGTTATCCCCGGGGTAGCTTTTATCCGTTGAGCGATGGCCCTTCCATGCGGAACCACCGGATCACTAAGCCCGTCTTTCGACCCTGCTCGACCTGTACGTCTCGCAGTCAAGCTCCCTTCTGCCTTTACACTCTACGAATGATTTCCAACCATTCTGAGGGAACCTTTGGGCGCCTCCGTTACTCTTTAGGAGGCGACCGCCCCAGTCAAACTGCCCGCCTGACACTGTCTCCCAAGCCGATCAGGCTTGTGGGTTAGAATTTCAATACAACCAGGGTAGTATCCCACTGACGCCTCCTCCGAAGCTAGCGCTCCGGAATCTCAGGCTCCTACCTATCCTGTACAAGTTGCACCAAAATTCAATATCAGGCTACAGTAAAGCTCCACGGGGTCTTTCCGTCCTGTCGCGGGTAACCTGCATCTTCACAGGTACTATAATTTCACCGAGTCTCTCGTTGAGACAGTGCCCAGATCGTTACGCCTTTCGTGCGGGTCGGAACTTACCCGACAAGGAATTTCGCTACCTTAGGACCGTTATAGTTACGGCCGCCGTTTACTGGGGCTTCAATTCGCACCTTCGCTTGCGCTAAGCACTCCTCTTAACCTTCCAGCACCGGGCAGGCGTCAGCCCCTATACGTCACCTTACGGTTTTGCAGAGACCTGTGTTTTTGCTAAACAGTCGCCTGGGCCTATTCACTGCGGCTCTCTCGGGCTATTCACCCTACCAGAGCACCCCTTCTCCCGAAGTTACGGGGTCATTTTGCCGAGTTCCTTAACGAGAGTTCACTCGCTCACCTTAGAATTCTCTTCTCGCCTACCTGTGTCGGTTTGCGGTACGGGCACCTCCCGCCTCGCTAGAGGCTTTTCTTGGCAGTGTGAAATCAAGGACTCAAGGGTAAACCCTCTTGCCGTCACAGCTCAACGTATCAGAAATGGGATTTGCCTCATTTCACGCCTCACTGCTTGGACGTGCACAACCAACGGCACGCTCTCCTTATCCTTCTGCGTCCCCCCATTGCTCAAACGGCGGGGAGGTGGTACAGGAATATCAACCTGTTGTCCATCGTCTACGCCTATCGGCCTCGACTTAGGTCCCGACTAACCCTGAGCGGACGAGCCTTCCTCAGGAAACCTTAGGCATTCGGTGGACGGGATTCTCACCCGTCTTTCGTTACTCATACCGGCATTCTCACTTCTAAGCGCTCCACCAGTCCTTCCGGTCTGACTTCAACGCCCTTAGAACGCTCTCCTACCACGGATCTCTAACGAGATCCATCCACAGCTTCGGTAATCCGTTTAGCCCCGGTACATTTTCGGCGCAGTGTCACTCGACCAGTGAGCTATTACGCACTCTTTAAATGATGGCTGCTTCTAAGCCAACATCCTGGTTGTCTAAGCAACGCCACATCCTTTTCCACTTAACGGATATTTGGGGACCTTAGCTGGTGGTCTGGGCTGTTTCCCTCTTGACTACGGATCTTATCACTCGCAGTCTGACTCCCAAGCATAAATCACTGGCATTCGGAGTTTGTCTGAATTCGGTAACCCGGGATGGGCCCCTAGTCCAAACAGTGCTCTACCTCCAGGATTCTCAATCTTGAGGCTAGCCCTAAAGCTATTTCGGAGAGAACCAGCTATCTCCAGGTTCGATTGGAATTTCTCCGCTACCCACACCTCATCCCCGCACTTTTCAACGTGCGTGGGTTCGGGCCTCCAGTAAGTGTTACCTTACCTTCACCCTGGACATGGGTAGATCACCTGGTTTCGGGTCTACAACTGCATACTCTGTCGCCCTATTCAGACTCGCTTTCGCTGCGGCTCCGCCTTCTCAGCTTAACCTTGCATGCAATCGTAACTCGCCGGTTCATTCTACAAAAGGCACGCCATCACCCATTAACGGGCTTTGACTACTTGTAGGCACACGGTTTCAGGATCTATTTCACTCCCCTTCCGGGGTGCTTTTCACCTTTCCCTCACGGTACTGGTTCACTATCGGTCACTAGGAAGTATTTAGCCTTGGGAGATGGTCCTCCCAGATTCCGACGGAATTTCACGTGTTCCGCCGTACTCAGGATCCACTCTGGAGGGATAGGGTTTTCGGCTACGGGGCTGTTACCCGCTGCGGCGGACCGTTCCAGGTCGCTTCGCCTAATCCTATCTTTTGTAACTCCGTATAGAGTGTCCTACAACCCCAAGAGGCAAGCCTCTTGGTTTGGGCTGATCCCGTTTCGCTCGCCGCTACTCAGGGAATCGCATTTGCTTTCTCTTCCTCCAGGTACTTAGATGTTTCAGTTCCCTGGGTCTGCCTTCTCATGTGCTATAGATTCACACATGGATACTACCCGATTAAAGGCAGTGGGTTCCCCCATTCGGAAATCTCCGGATCACAGCTCACTTACAGCTCCCCGAAGCATATCGGTGTTAGTGCCGTCCTTCTTCGGCTCCTAGTGCCAAGGCATCCACCGTGCGCCCTTTCTAACTTAACCACTGGTTAATTAAAAAGTTGTGACGAAATCGTCACGCGTACTTGAATTACTTGCTTTGTTTCAATGTCGTTTTATCCAGTTTTCAAAGAACAAAGTCATCATTTCTACTTGCAAAATGATTGGTGGAGCCTAGCGGGATCGAACCGCTGACCTCCTGCGTGCAAGGCAGGCGCTCTCCCAGCTGAGCTAAGGCCCCAAGAAGAATGGTGGGCCTAAATGGACTCGAACCATCGACCTCACGCTTATCAGGCGTGCGCTCTAACCAGCTGAGCTATAGGCCCTCTTGAGTATAATTGTAATACTGATAAAAGATCAATTCAATGTCACCATTGAAAATGAACCTTCAAAACTGAACGCAAAACGTCAACCCCGAGACAAGCTCGGTTCCGAATTTATCCTTAGAAAGGAGGTGATCCAGCCGCACCTTCCGATACGGCTACCTTGTTACGACTTCACCCCAATCATCTGTCCCACCTTCGGCGGCTGGCTCCACAAGGGTTACCTCACCGACTTCGGGTGTTACAAACTCTCGTGGTGTGACGGGCGGTGTGTACAAGGCCCGGGAACGTATTCACCGTGGCATGCTGATCCACGATTACTAGCGATTCCGGCTTCATGCAGGCGAGTTGCAGCCTGCAATCCGAACTGAGAACGGTTTTCTGGGATTGGCTTGCCCTCGCGGGTTGCAGCCCTTTGTACCGTCCATTGTAGCACGTGTGTAGCCCAGGTCATAAGGGGCATGATGATTTGACGTCATCCCCACCTTCCTCCGGTTTGTCACCGGCAGTCACCTTAGAGTGCCCAACTGAATGCTGGCAACTAAGATCAAGGGTTGCGCTCGTTGCGGGACTTAACCCAACATCTCACGACACGAGCTGACGACAACCATGCACCACCTGTCACCACTGTCCCCGAAGGGAAAAGTGTATCTCTACACCGGTCAGTGGGATGTCAAGACCTGGTAAGGTTCTTCGCGTTGCTTCGAATTAAACCACATGCTCCACCGCTTGTGCGGGCCCCCGTCAATTCCTTTGAGTTTCAGCCTTGCGGCCGTACTCCCCAGGCGGAGTGCTTAATGCGTTAGCTGCAGCACTAAGGGGCGGAAACCCCCTAACACTTAGCACTCATCGTTTACGGCGTGGACTACCAGGGTATCTAATCCTGTTTGCTCCCCACGCTTTCGCGCCTCAGCGTCAGTTACAGACCAGAAAGTCGCCTTCGCCACTGGTGTTCCTCCACATCTCTACGCATTTCACCGCTACACATGGAATTCCACTTTCCTCTTCTGCACTCAAGTTCCCCAGTTTCCAATGACCCTCCACGGTTGAGCCGTGGGCTTTCACATCGGACTTAAAGAACCGCCTGCGCGCGCTTTACGCCCAATAATTCCGGACAACGCTTGCCACCTACGTATTACCGCGGCTGCTGGCACGTAGTTAGCCGTGGCTTTCTGGTGAGGTACCGTCAAGGTACCAGTAGTTACTTGGTACTTGTTCTTCCCTCACAACAGAGTTTTACGATCCGAAAACCTTCGTCACTCACGCGGCGTTGCTCCGTCAGACTTTCGTCCATTGCGGAAGATTCCCTACTGCTGCCTCCCGTAGGAGTCTGGGCCGTGTCTCAGTCCCAGTGTGGCCGATCACCCTCTCAGGTCGGCTACGCATCGTCGCCTTGGTAGGCCATTACCCCACCAACTAGCTAATGCGCCGCGGGCCCATCCTGCAGTGACAGCCGAAACCGTCTTTCCGTGCAGCCTCAGGAGAGGCCGCAAACTATTCGGTATTAGCACCGGTTTCCCGGAGTTATCCCGATCTGCAGGGCAGGTTGCCCACGTGTTACTCACCCGTCCGCCGCTAAACAATGGGAGCAAGCTCCCAAAGTTCCGCTCGACTTGCATGTATTAGGCACGCCGCCAGCGTTCGTCCTGAGCCAGGATCAAACTCTCCATTATAGAGTAGTGTTGATTGCTCAATACTGCTGGCGTATCGCCGTCCGAAGACGCACGATTCGCTTTGATCTGCGCAATGCTGATCAGTAAGTTGTCGTCACGAACACCGAGAAGGAAAACAACTTTACTCTGATTGCTATAAGGCAAGCTTCGCAAAAGCCGTTCTCGCACCGAAGTGCTCGTGACGTCTTTCGTTGACGTTTTGCTGTTCAGTTTTCAAGGTTCAAAGTTAAATAATTGGTGGAGCCTAGCGGGATCGAACCGCTGACCTCCTGCGTGCAAGGCAGGCGCTCTCCCAGCTGAGCTAAGGCCCCATTGTTTGGTCGGGAAGACAGGATTCGAACCTGCGACCCCTTGGTCCCAAACCAAGTGCTCTACCAAGCTGAGCTACTTCCCGAACTTGAGTTGCTGAGTATAAAAATATGGTGCGCCCGAGAGGACTCGAACCTCTAACCGCTTGATTCGTAGTCAAGTACTCTATCCAATTGAGCTACGGGCGCATATGATGCTATTCACTATTTCGTGAAAAGATGGTGCCGAGGACCGGAATCGAACCGGTACGGTAGTCACCTACCGCAGGATTTTAAGTCCTGTGCGTCTGCCAGTTCCGCCACCCCGGCTAAGGGTCGGTATCACGTGCAAATAAATATGGAGCGGAAGACGAGGTTCGAACTCGCGACCTCCACCTTGGCAAGGTGGCGTTCTACCACTGAACTACTTCCGCAAAAATGGTGCGGGTGAAGGGAGTCGAACCCCCACGCCCGAAGGCGCTAGATCCTAAGTCTAGTGCGTCTGCCAGTTCCGCCACACCCGCGTGGCAATATAAAATTAAAATGGTGAGCCATGAAGGATTCGAACCTTCGACCCTCTGATTAAAAGTCAGATGCTCTACCAGCTGAGCTAATGGCTCGAAAAAGTGGTGCCGGAGAAAGGAGTCGAACCCTCGACCTACTGATTACAAGTCAGTTGCTCTACCAACTGAGCTACTCCGGCAAAAGAAATAAATGGTGGAGGATGACGGGATCGAACCGCCGACCCTCTGCTTGTAAGGCAGATGCTCTCCCAGCTGAGCTAATCCTCCGATATATATTGCCCAGCGACGTCCTACTCTCACAGGGGGAAACCCCCAACTACCATCGGCGCAAAAGAGCTTAACTGCCGTGTTCGGGATGGGAACGGGTGTGGCCTCTTTGCCATCATCACTGGACTATTTGGTTTTGAAAGACAAGATTTATTATACCAGTAGTACTGGTTTTTTCAAGCTTTTTTCACAAAAACTTGGGCTTATTCTTTCAAAACTGGATAAACGACAGGTGAAACAAGCAAGTTTTTCGCATACAGTGTGTTGGTTAAGTCCTCGATCGATTAGTATTCGTCAGCTGCACGTATCGCTACGCTTCCACCTCGAACCTATCTACCTCATCGTCTTTGAGGGATCTTACTTGCTTGCGCAATGGGAAATCTCATCTTGAGGGGGGCTTCGTGCTTAGATGCTTTCAGCACTTATCCCGGCCACACATAGCTACCCAGCGATGCCCTTGGCAGAACAACTGGTACACCAGCGGTGTGTCCATCCCGGTCCTCTCGTACTAAGGACAGCTCCTCTCAAATTTCCTGCGCCCGCGACGGATAGGGACCGAACTGTCTCACGACGTTCTGAACCCAGCTCGCGTACCGCTTTAATGGGCGAACAGCCCAACCCTTGGGACCGACTACAGCCCCAGGATGCGATGAGCCGACATCGAGGTGCCAAACCTCCCCGTCGATGTGGACTCTTGGGGGAGATAAGCCTGTTATCCCCGGGGTAGCTTTTATCCGTTGAGCGATGGCCCTTCCATGCGGAACCACCGGATCACTAAGCCCGTCTTTCGACCCTGCTCGACCTGTACGTCTCGCAGTCAAGCTCCCTTCTGCCTTTACACTCTACGAATGATTTCCAACCATTCTGAGGGAACCTTTGGGCGCCTCCGTTACTCTTTAGGAGGCGACCGCCCCAGTCAAACTGCCCGCCTGACACTGTCTCCCAAGCCGATCAGGCTTGTGGGTTAGAATTTCAATACAACCAGGGTAGTATCCCACTGACGCCTCCTCCGAAGCTAGCGCTCCGGAATCTCAGGCTCCTACCTATCCTGTACAAGTTGCACCAAAATTCAATATCAGGCTACAGTAAAGCTCCACGGGGTCTTTCCGTCCTGTCGCGGGTAACCTGCATCTTCACAGGTACTATAATTTCACCGAGTCTCTCGTTGAGACAGTGCCCAGATCGTTACGCCTTTCGTGCGGGTCGGAACTTACCCGACAAGGAATTTCGCTACCTTAGGACCGTTATAGTTACGGCCGCCGTTTACTGGGGCTTCAATTCGCACCTTCGCTTGCGCTAAGCACTCCTCTTAACCTTCCAGCACCGGGCAGGCGTCAGCCCCTATACGTCACCTTACGGTTTTGCAGAGACCTGTGTTTTTGCTAAACAGTCGCCTGGGCCTATTCACTGCGGCTCTCTCGGGCTATTCACCCTACCAGAGCACCCCTTCTCCCGAAGTTACGGGGTCATTTTGCCGAGTTCCTTAACGAGAGTTCACTCGCTCACCTTAGAATTCTCTTCTCGCCTACCTGTGTCGGTTTGCGGTACGGGCACCTCCCGCCTCGCTAGAGGCTTTTCTTGGCAGTGTGAAATCAGGGACTCAAGGGTAAACCCTCTTGCCATCACAGCTCAACGTATTAGAAATGGGATTTGCCTCATTTCACGCCTCACTGCTTGGACGTGCACAACCAACGGCACGCTCTCCTTATCCTTCTGCGTCCCCCCATTGCTCAAACGGCGGGGAGGTGGTACAGGAATATCAACCTGTTGTCCATCGTCTACGCCTATCGGCCTCGACTTAGGTCCCGACTAACCCTGAGCGGACGAGCCTTCCTCAGGAAACCTTAGGCATTCGGTGGACGGGATTCTCACCCGTCTTTCGTTACTCATACCGGCATTCTCACTTCTAAGCGCTCCACCAGTCCTTCCGGTCTGACTTCAACGCCCTTAGAACGCTCTCCTACCACGGATCTCTAACGAGATCCATCCACAGCTTCGGTAATCCGTTTAGCCCCGGTACATTTTCGGCGCAGTGTCACTCGACCAGTGAGCTATTACGCACTCTTTAAATGATGGCTGCTTCTAAGCCAACATCCTGGTTGTCTAAGCAACGCCACATCCTTTTCCACTTAACGGATATTTGGGGACCTTAGCTGGTGGTCTGGGCTGTTTCCCTCTTGACTACGGATCTTATCACTCGCAGTCTGACTCCCAAGCATAAATCACTGGCATTCGGAGTTTGTCTGAATTCGGTAACCCGGGATGGGCCCCTAGTCCAAACAGTGCTCTACCTCCAGGATTCTCAATCTTGAGGCTAGCCCTAAAGCTATTTCGGAGAGAACCAGCTATCTCCAGGTTCGATTGGAATTTCTCCGCTACCCACACCTCATCCCCGCACTTTTCAACGTGCGTGGGTTCGGGCCTCCAGTAAGTGTTACCTTACCTTCACCCTGGACATGGGTAGATCACCTGGTTTCGGGTCTACAACTGCATACTCTGTCGCCCTATTCAGACTCGCTTTCGCTGCGGCTCCGCCTTCTCAGCTTAACCTTGCATGCAATCGTAACTCGCCGGTTCATTCTACAAAAGGCACGCCATCACCCATTAACGGGCTTTGACTACTTGTAGGCACACGGTTTCAGGATCTATTTCACTCCCCTTCCGGGGTGCTTTTCACCTTTCCCTCACGGTACTGGTTCACTATCGGTCACTAGGAAGTATTTAGCCTTGGGAGATGGTCCTCCCAGATTCCGACGGAATTTCACGTGTTCCGCCGTACTCAGGATCCACTCTGGAGGGATAGGGTTTTCGGCTACGGGGCTGTTACCCGCTGCGGCGGACCGTTCCAGGTCGCTTCGCCTAATCCTATCTTTTGTAACTCCGTATAGAGTGTCCTACAACCCCAAGAGGCAAGCCTCTTGGTTTGGGCTGATCCCGTTTCGCTCGCCGCTACTCAGGGAATCGCATTTGCTTTCTCTTCCTCCAGGTACTTAGATGTTTCAGTTCCCTGGGTCTGCCTTCTCATGTGCTATAGATTCACACATGGATACTACCCGATTAAAGGCAGTGGGTTCCCCCATTCGGAAATCTCCGGATCACAGCTCACTTACAGCTCCCCGAAGCATATCGGTGTTAGTGCCGTCCTTCTTCGGCTCCTAGTGCCAAGGCATCCACCGTGCGCCCTTTCTAACTTAACCACTGGTTAATTAAAAAGTTGTGACGAAATCGTCACGCGTACTTGAATTACTTGCTTTGTTTCAATGTCGTTTTATCCAGTTTTCAAAGAACAAGGTTGAAAGTCACAAAAAAAGGCGTTGCCGCCTGAAGGTGAACCTTCAAAACTGAACGCAAAACGTCAACCCCGAGACAAGCTCGGTTCCGAATTTATCCTTAGAAAGGAGGTGATCCAGCCGCACCTTCCGATACGGCTACCTTGTTACGACTTCACCCCAATCATCTGTCCCACCTTCGGCGGCTGGCTCCACAAGGGTTACCTCACCGACTTCGGGTGTTACAAACTCTCGTGGTGTGACGGGCGGTGTGTACAAGGCCCGGGAACGTATTCACCGTGGCATGCTGATCCACGATTACTAGCGATTCCGGCTTCATGCAGGCGAGTTGCAGCCTGCAATCCGAACTGAGAACGGTTTTCTGGGATTGGCTTGCCCTCGCGGGGTTGCAGCCCTTTGTACCGTCCATTGTAGCACGTGTGTAGCCCAGGTCATAAGGGGCATGATGATTTGACGTCATCCCCACCTTCCTCCGGTTTGTCACCGGCAGTCACCTTAGAGTGCCCAACTGAATGCTGGCAACTAAGATCAAGGGTTGCGCTCGTTGCGGGACTTAACCCAACATCTCACGACACGAGCTGACGACAACCATGCACCACCTGTCACCACTGTCCCCGAAGGGAAAAGCGTATCTCTACACCGGTCAGTGGGATGTCAAGACCTGGTAAGGTTCTTCGCGTTGCTTCGAATTAAACCACATGCTCCACCGCTTGTGCGGGCCCCCGTCAATTCCTTTGAGTTTCAGCCTTGCGGCCGTACTCCCCAGGCGGAGTGCTTAATGCGTTAGCTGCAGCACTAAGGGGCGGAAACCCCCTAACACTTAGCACTCATCGTTTACGGCGTGGACTACCAGGGTATCTAATCCTGTTTGCTCCCCACGCTTTCGCGCCTCAGCGTCAGTTACAGACCAGAAAGTCGCCTTCGCCACTGGTGTTCCTCCACATCTCTACGCATTTCACCGCTACACATGGAATTCCACTTTCCTCTTCTGCACTCAAGTTCCCCAGTTTCCAATGACCCTCCACGGTTGAGCCGTGGGCTTTCACATCGGACTTAAAGAACCGCCTGCGCGCGCTTTACGCCCAATAATTCCGGACAACGCTTGCCACCTACGTATTACCGCGGCTGCTGGCACGTAGTTAGCCGTGGCTTTCTGGTGAGGTACCGTCAAGGTACCAGTAGTTACTTGGTACTTGTTCTTCCCTCACAACAGAGTTTTACGATCCGAAAACCTTCGTCACTCACGCGGCGTTGCTCCGTCAGACTTTCGTCCATTGCGGAAGATTCCCTACTGCTGCCTCCCGTAGGAGTCTGGGCCGTGTCTCAGTCCCAGTGTGGCCGATCACCCTCTCAGGTCGGCTACGCATCGTCGCCTTGGTAGGCCATTACCCCACCAACTAGCTAATGCGCCGCGGGCCCATCCTGCAGTGACAGCCGAAACCGTCTTTCCGTGCAGCCTCAGGAGAGGCCGCAAACTATTCGGTATTAGCACCGGTTTCCCGGAGTTATCCCGATCTGCAGGGCAGGTTGCCCACGTGTTACTCACCCGT
Organism: Planococcus faecalis; assembly: GCF_002009235.1. Taxonomy (NCBI): domain Bacteria; kingdom Bacillati; phylum Bacillota; class Bacilli; order Caryophanales; family Caryophanaceae; genus Planococcus; species Planococcus faecalis. The sequence continues at coordinate 86,793 of NZ_CP019401.1, read as the reverse complement.
CCGCCGCTAAACAATGGGAGCAAGCTCCCAAAGTTCCGCTCGACTTGCATGTATTAGGCACGCCGCCAGCGTTCGTCCTGAGCCAGGATCAAACTCTCCATTATAGAGTAGTGTTGATTGCTCAATACTGCTGGCGTATCGCCGTCCGAAGACGCACGATTCGCTTTGATCTGCGCAATGCTGATCAGTAAGTTTTGCGCGGGCCGTTTTGCGCGACCGTTGCTATTTGTTGACGTTTTGCTGTTCAGTTTTCAAGGTTCAAGTTGTTCGCCGTTTCTGTAATGGCGACTTTTCAATATTACCAACTTCTCATTCAGAAGTCAACAACTTTTTTGTTAATGTTTTCTTCGCATCTTTTATTATGAAAAACGCGACAAGAAATAGTATAGCATCGTTTCAGAATAGATACAAGTACTTTTTTAAAAAATCACCGATCTAAAGGTTAAACCCCTTTAAACCGGCTTTTTGAAACACCCTCTTATTCTTTAGGTCGCATTTGAGGGAATAATAACACGTCTCGAATAGATGAAGAATTCGTCAACAACATGATTAAACGGTCAATACCAATTCCCAATCCACCAGTTGGCGGCAATCCGTATTCTAGTGCCTCAATAAAATCCTCATCCATTTCATGAGCTTCATCGTTTCCTTCTGACTTCTCAATCAATTGCGCCTCAAAACGTTGACGTTGATCGATAGGATCATTCAATTCTGTAAAAGCATTCGCGTGCTCACGTCGTACGATGAACAATTCAAAGCGATCAGTGAAACGTTCATCTTCAGGATTCTTTTTAGCTAAAGGCGAAATTTCAACAGGATGTCCGTAAACAAAGGTTGGTTGAACCAATTGCTCTTCTACTTTTTGCTCAAAAAACTCATTTAAGATATGCCCTACTTCCATTGTAGGTTTAACATCAATGCTATGTTCTTTCGCTAAAGATTGAGCTTCTTCTTTCGTCATCTGTTTCCAGAAATCAACACCTGTGTATTCTTTCACTGCATCAGCCATGTGTAGTCGTTTCCAGCCCACCGCTAAGTCAATTTCATCTTCTCCATATTGTACCGTAGTTGTTCCAAGCACTTCTTGGGCAATATGCGCAACTAAATTTTCAGTAAGAGCCATAATGTCATTATAATCTGCATAAGCTTCATATAGTTCCAGCATCGTAAATTCCGGGTTATGACGAGTTGATATTCCTTCGTTACGGAAAACACGACCAATTTCATATACTTTCTCTAAACCACCAACAATTAATCGCTTTAGATGAAGTTCAATTGCAATGCGGATATACAATTCCATATCCAACGCATTGTGATGAGTTACGAATGGTTTTGCAGCCGCTCCTCCTGCGATTGAATGAAGCATAGGCGTTTCCACTTCTAAAAATCCTGCGTTATCTAAATAGCGGCGCATAGATTGAATGATGCGGCTACGAAGGATAAAGGTCTCTTTGCTAGATTCGCTTGTCAGCAAATCCAAATAACGTTGACGGTAACGTTGCTCTATATCTTTTAAGCCATGGAATTTTTCAGGTAAAGGACGTAATGCCTTTGTAAGGAATTCCACTTCTTTTGCTTTAATAGAGAGTTCTCCTACATTTGTTTTAAATACAACCCCTTTAATCCCTAGGATATCTCCTAGATCAACTGTATTGTAAAACTCGTAAGCTTCTTCGCCAATAGCATCTTTACGAACGTAAATTTGAATTTGGCCTTTTAAGTCTTGAATATGGGCAAATCCAGCTTTCCCTTTTCCACGCTTGGTCATAACTCGTCCGGCAATAACTACTTCGTACGATGCTTCTTCTAACTCTTCTTTAGAAAGCTCTCCATATTGCTCAATGATTTCTTGCGACAAGTGCGTCCGTTCGAATCGTCCACCGAATGGATCCATTCCGTTGTCTCGGAAGTTCTGCATTTTTTGACGTCTAACTACCAATTGATCGTTTAATTCTTCTGACATGCCCTACACTCCTTTATCTGTTTAACACTAAATCTCATTCATGTATTTCTCTATTGTACACAATTTCTTACCATACTACATAAAAAAGCTGCCACGAATTTGTGGCAACTTCTATACTGTGTTGCGAAAAGCTTTTGAGTCCACCAATTCTTCCGAACGGAATTTCTGTTACAACTCCATTCGTACGTCTTGCAAAAACATTTCAATGTCTTTATAGGACTTCCATAAACGAACACCGTCTACTTCGAAATTATCTTCCACTTTAAATTCCTGGTTTATTTCGAGTAGTGGCACGATAACGAAAGCCCGTTCATCCATTCGCGGATGTGGAACAATAAGTCTGTCATTTTTTATATTATCTTGATTATACAATAAAATATCAAGATCTATTGTCCGTGGCCCCCACCTAATAAGGCGCTTACGATTTAAATTTTGTTCAATCTTCTGGCAAACATCCAATAATTTGACTGCATTTAATTCCGTTTCGAGTTGGACGACCATATTTAAGAAAGGCTCTTGCTCTTTATATCCCACAGGATCTGTTTCATACAGAGAAGAAATGCGCGTAACTGTAATGGACGGGAATGTTGAAAGTTGCAAGACAGCTTGCCTTAACATTTCGAAACGGTCACCCATATTTGAGCCGAGTGATAAATAACTTTGGTTCATGCGAACTTTCCTCGCGTTAAGTCAATGGCCACGGATTTATAGTGACCGGGAATCGGTGGATCTGGTTTGATTAGTTGTACACGAACGCCTTGCACTAAAGGAAAATCTGTTAGAATTCGGCTAGCTACACTTTCCGCTACAGCTTCCACCAATTTCTTGGGCTCTCCTTCGACAATTGAACGGCAAGCTTCATAGACTTCTCCGTAATGCACTGTATGTTCTAGAGCGTCAGTCTCTCCAGCTTGCTGAAGGTCCACTGCCAATGAAACCGTCATACGAAATCGTTGACCTAATTTTGTTTCTTCAGGAAATACACCGTGGTAACCATAAAATTCCATATCGTTTACGTGAATAAAATCCATTATTTCTCCTCCTTATATGGGCGCTTGCCCGTTAACGCGTCCATCATTCGAACTGTACGCACCGTTTCTTTTACATCGTGCACACGAACCACGTGACATCCGTGACTTATGCCACAACAAATCGTTGCGAGCGAACCTTCTAAGCGTTCTTCAACAGTGGTGTCTAGAATTTTTCCAATGAATGACTTTCTTGAGGTACCCAGAAGAATGGGATAACCCAATTCCACCATTTGCTCAACCAACTGAATCGCTTGGAGGTTTTGCGTTACTGTTTTAGCAAAACCAACACCTGGATCGAGCCAAATATGCTCTTTACGCACGCCGGCAGCTAAAGCAATTTCAATACTTTCACTTAAATCCTGCATCATGTCTTCTCGGAAATTCGAATAGGACGCATGATGTCGGTTATGCATAAGGATCATAGGGACGTTCCATTTAGCAGCCACACTCGCAATTAACGGATCAAACTTCGCCCCCCAAATATCATTTATAATATGGGCTCCAGCAGCAATAGCCGCATCCGCTACACGCGATTTATACGTATCGACAGAGATCAATACATCAAAATGTTCTCGTAAAGCTTTGATGACTGGCACAATCCGCTCAATTTCTTCTTGATCTGAAATCCGGACATGGCCCGGGCGTGTAGATTCACCCCCTACATCAATAATATCCACACCCTCTTCTACCATCTGTTTAGCGTGACTTAATGCCTGTTCGACACCCGCGTACTTACCACCATCAGAAAAAGAATCTGGTGTGACATTTAATATACCCATGACGAGCGTTTTATTCGTAAAATTGATTTTCATAAACGTTCACGTCCAAACTTGGAAGATGTATTGCTTCTTGAAAATGCAAGCACGCCTTCATTTTACCTCAATTGATCAGTTTTTTCCCATAAAAAAAGAGCAGCATGGGTCTGCTCTTTTTATCTTTTAATTTGATTCGTCGAATTGATACAGCGGTGTACTTAAGTAGCGTTCTCCATTAGACGGAATAATCGCCAACACTTTTTTGCCTTTACCCAATCGCTTAGCAACTTGAAGTGCAGCGTAGATGGCAGCACCCGAAGATACCCCTCCGAGAATGCCTTCTTCACGCGCTGCTTGACGAGCTGTTGCATATGATTGATCGTTGGTTACTTGGATAATTTCATCATAGACTTTGGTGTTTAGCACAGATGGTATGAAGCCAGCTCCAATACCTTGAATTTTATGTGGTCCTGGCTTACCACCTGACAAAACTGCAGAATCCGTAGGTTCTACTGCCACTATACTTATTTTAGGATATTTTTCTTTTAACACTTGGCCTGCGCCCGTAATCGTACCACCTGTCCCAATCCCTGCAATGAAAGCATCCAATTGATCGCCCATCGTTTCAACGATTTCAGGACCCGTCGTTAACCGGTGCACTTCCGGATTTGCTTCATTATTGAATTGTTGCGGCATATACCATCCGTGTTCAGCTGCATTTTTTTCAGCTGTTTTAATCGCACCATTTGGACCGTTCATACCATCTGGACCTGGTGTTAAAATCAAGTCTGCTCCGTAGGCACGCAATAAATTACGGCGCTCCATACTCATTGTCTCCGGCATCACTAACACAGATTTATAACCTTTCGCTGCCGCGATCATCGCTAAGCCAATTCCGGTGTTGCCACTTGTCGGTTCAATGATGGTATCACCTTCTTTTAACTCACCGGACTTCTCAGCCGCTTCAATCATTGCAAGCGCTATACGATCTTTAACACTGCTACCAGGATTGAAGTATTCTAATTTCAAATAAACATCAGCATCTTCAGGACCCGTTAAGCGATTTAATTTTACGATTGGTGTTTGCCCAATCAAGTCGGTAATTGAATTTCCCACTCTCGCCATCTCCAACACTCCTAATCCCTAGTAAATTTGTCGACTTTAATAAAGTTAATGTTAGCAATACTGTAGACACTTTGTCAAACTTCGTGAATTCATAAAAAAAGACGTTTCATCACGAAACGTCTAGTGAAAATCTATTCTCCGTAAAACCAAGTAGCATCAAACTCTTGCCAAAAAGCTTCTGGTGATACTGATTGCGGCAATTGCTCAAGCGCTAGCTCACGGCTAATATGACCTGCCACATCCTCATAAGAAAACGTTTGGCCATCTACTTTTTCTGTAACAGAAATAATGGCTGTTTTGCCATTTTCAAGCGCCAGCGGAGATGACCATCCACCTACCTCTACTTTTGTAACCGCTTTGGCAATATTGGCATCTATCCCCGGTTCGCCATTAGAAATATAACCAATGTCGCCACCAAGGTTTCCAGTCGCACTGTCGATGGAACGTTCACGAGCAGTCGCTTCAAATGAAGAGCCTTTTTCGAGCTCTGCAATGGTTTCTTCCGCCTCTGCTGATGAATTTAAGACAATCATTTGCGTACGGTATGAATTTTTAACATCATAAAGTGATTGATTATCGTCGTAAAACGCCTTGATTTCATCATCTTCAATAACGACGTCTTTTGTCAGCACTTTTTCTAAAATCAATTGCGCTTTTATTTTTTCGCGTTGACGCGTTTCGTCTGTTGCATACAACGCTGTTTCTGTACCGTCTTGTGATGATCGAAGAAGCGCCAATTCCAAGTCAATTTCTTTATCACTTACTTCAATTCCATAATCCTTAGCTGCTGTTGCCATGACTTTTTCATTGACCAACTCGAGTAACGCTTCGCGACCATGCTGTTCTTCCATAGAAGCCAGCCATTGCTCACGTGTAACAGCTTGTCCGTTAACTGAAGCGACTTCTTCGACCTTTCCGGTACCATTTGGAATTAACCAAGCAATAAACCACAAAAAATTGGCTAATAGCAAGATCCCTATGATCATCAGTACCGGCTTGGTTTTTAAATGTCTTTTCGGCTTCGCTGTATCTGCCGGTGATACAGGTCGACGGTTATTATAATTGGAGCTCATTAATAAACGACTCAAGTTCCTCTTTGGAATAATGATACGTTTCTAAACAGAAATGGCATTGTGCTTCTGCCATTCCGTCTTCATCGATCATGTCTTGGATTTCCTTTTTCCCAAGCCCTAGAATAGCTGTTGCGAAACGATCTTTGGAACAATTGCAGTCGAAATGTACCGGCATTTTATCAAGAATTTGAACATTTCCTTCTCCAAGAACCGCTTCAAGAATTTCTTCTGGTGATAAGCCGCGCTGAATCATATGCGACACAGGCTCGATACCGGCCAAGTGTTCTTCGATTTGCGTGATTGTTTCATCGTCAACATTTGGCATCAATTGAATAACAAATCCACCCGCCGCCAAAATTGAGTTGTCTGTATCTACCAATACACCCAGCCCAACTGACGAAGGTACTTGTTCAGATGTAGCAAAATAATAAGTGAAATCTTCTGCAATTTCTCCCGAAACAATTGGCGTTTGACCTGTAAAATTATCGCGCATTCCCAAATCTTTCACGACTGACATCATGCCGGTTGTACCAACTGCACGACTAACATCCAATTTCCCTTGTGCGTTTAAATCGAAATGAGTTTGCGGGTTAGAGACATATCCACGAACGCCACCTTTGGCATTGCTATCGACTAGCAACGCGCCAACTGGTCCGCCACCTTCAATTTTGATGGTTACTTTATCGTCACCTTTCAACATAGCCCCTAGCATAACGCCACCTGTCATGGCACGTCCTAATGCCGCTGACGCGGTTGGCCACATCATGTGACGACGCTGCGCTTCTCCTACTGTTTTCGTACTATCTACCGCAAATGCACGGACGCTCCCATTAAAACCGAGGCCGCGAACTAAATAATCTGACACATTTATCGTCCCTTTCTTTACGCTTGGTTGCGTTTGTAAATTAAATACAGTCCTCTTACTGTTAAAAAAGGATCTACATAGTCGATGACTGTTGTTTCGTTAGCAATTAAAGAAGCCATACCACCCGTCGCAATCACTATCGGCTTTTCTTTGCTGTGCTTTTTCATTCGCGTCACGATTCCTTCTACTTGACCTACGTAACCGTAGACAATACCAGCTTGCATAGCGGAAATGGTATTTCTGCCTACTACATGATCTGGAGTAGCGATTTCAATCCGCGGCAATTTAGAGGCACGAGCATATAGCGCCTCTGTTGAAATGTTAATGCCAGGTGCAATGGCACCTCCCATATACTGCTGCTTTTCATCAATATAACAGAAGGTGTTGGCCGTACCAAAGTCCACAACAATTAACGGACCACCATATTCGTGAATGGCGGCTACCGCGTTGACAATCCGGTCGGCACCGACTTCACGAGGATTGTCATACTTAATATTGAGACCTGTTTTGACACCGGGTCCAACAATCATCGGCGTTACTCGAAAATATTTTTGACACATACGCTCTAACATAGACATAATCGGTGGCACAACAGAAGACATAATAATACCATTTATTGATGAAAACGTTAATCCTGCTTCATCTAGAAATGCTTTGATTTGCATTCCGTATTCATCTTCTGTTTTGTGGCGAAGAGTTGCCATACGCCAATGGTGCAATAGCTGATCCTGGTCGTAAACGCCCAGAACAATCGTTGTATTTCCAGCATCTAATACGAGTATCATCATTTACCCTCACTTGTTGACGAATTTCCAAAACATCATACCATAATTTAAAGAAAGCAAAAAGCTGATTGCCTGTCCCCTCAAAAGGGAATGGGCAACCAGCTTGTTGTTTTTGTTATTTACGTTCTTCTTGAATCGAATCTCTTACAGGAGCCGCTTCGCCTTCTGCAGATGGTAAATCTCCTGCTGAAGGATCAGACGGAGCACCTACAGCTTCCGAAACGTCACTGTCTTTAGTCAAATCGGGTTTGCTGTCGTCTCCGAAATCACCGTTTAATGTTTCGTAATCACGTTCAGGAAGTGTACCGTGATCTTTCAAATGCAAAATCTGACCTGCATCTAAAGTTTCCACTTCAAGCAATGTAGTCGCAATCAATTCAAGAAGTTCTTTCTTTTCAGTCAGAATTTCTTTTGTACGAATATATTGCTCCTTGATGATTCGTTGCATTTCCTGATCGATTTCAAAGGCAATGGCATCTGAATAATTTTGTTCAGAGTTAAAGTCACGCCCTAAGAATACGTTACCGCCTTGTGCTGTACCGAATTGAACTGGACCAATCTTGTCACTCATTCCGTATTCCGTTACCATGCTGCGGGCAATTGCCGTCGCACGTTGGAAATCGTTATGAGCGCCGGTAGATACTTCACCGAACATGATGTCTTCAGCTACACGTCCGCCTAGTAAACCGGAAATCTTATCAAGCAGTTCAGGTTTTGTCATAAAGTAACGATCTTCTTTTGGTAGCATGACCGCATAGCCGCCAGCTTGCCCACGGGGAACGATGGTTACTTTATGGACTGTTTCAGCATCATCAAGCGTTAATCCGATAACGGTATGACCTGCTTCGTGGAATGCCACGATATTGCGTTCTTTTTTCGAAATGACACGATTTTTCTTAGCAGGACCCGCAATAACACGGTCAGATGCTTCGTCAAGATCGGACATATCAATTTTAAGTTTATTGCGACGAGCTGCAACGAGTGCTGCTTCGTTCAATAAATTCTCTAAATCCGCACCTGAGAATCCAGGAGTACGTTGAGCGATTGCTTTTAAATCAACGTTTTCTTCAAGCGGTTTGTTGCGCGCATGTACTTTAAGAACTTCTTCGCGACCTTTAACATCTGGACGACCTACAGTAATCTGACGGTCAAAACGACCTGGACGAAGTAGAGCCGGATCCAAAATGTCTGGACGGTTCGTTGCAGCAACAATAATGACGCCTTCGTTTACACCAAAGCCATCCATCTCTACCAATAACTGGTTCAATGTTTGTTCACGTTCATCATGTCCACCACCGAGGCCAGCGCCACGTTGACGTCCAACTGCGTCAATTTCATCGATGAAAATAATACAAGGTGCATTTTTCTTCGCGTTTTCAAATAAATCACGAACTCGAGAAGCTCCGACACCAACGAACATCTCAACAAAATCTGAACCACTGATAGAGAAGAAAGGAACACCTGATTCTCCAGCAACAGCACGTGCCAACAAGGTTTTACCAGTACCCGGAGGTCCAACAAGCAAAATCCCTTTTGGAATGCGAGCGCCGATGTCAGCAAATCTACGCGGATCTTTCAAGAAGTCAACAACTTCGACAAGTTCTTGTTTTTCTTCATCTGCGCCTGCTACATCATTAAAACGAACTTTTTGTTTCTGATCATCATATAACTTCGCTTTGCTTTTACCAAAGTTCATCACACGGCCGCCTCCGCCACCTTGTGATTGGTTAAGTAAGAAGAAGAAAAGAATAAAGATGATAATGAACGGGATGATACCTGTGAAAAATGAAACCCAACCACTGGTTTGTGGAGCTTTCACATATTCAACTTCAACACCGTCTTGCGTTTTTGCAACCGCATCAATTTCAGCAGTCAACGCTTCATTTTCTAGCGGAATATTCGTAACAAACGACTGACCGTCTTCATATCCAGTCATCTTCCCTGTCACTTCATAGACCATTGCATCTGGCTGAATTTTGACTTCTTCAATTTTGCCATCTTCAAGTGCTTCCAAAAATTCGTTATATCCTATATTTTCAGTCGGCTGGTTGCTATTGTTGAAAGTACCCAGAATCCCGATAATAACTAGGAAAATCAGTAAATAAAATATGGTGTATCGAAATATCCGATTCATCCCGCGCCTCCTCATAAAGTTTCCCTAAAACTATACTAAATACTACCATAGGAACATTTCAGCATACAACGAAAAGCCCTTATTCTCGCCGTTAAATCCCCAGACTGTGAACGATCATTGTCTATTCTTCTTGTTCAGCGTAAATCGATGGCTTTAAAACACCGATGTAAGGCAGATTCCGGTATCTTTCTGCAAAATCCAGTCCATAACCTACAACAAATGCATCCGGCACTTCAAACCCAACGTAATCAGCTTTCAAATCTACTTTTCGTCCAGTTGGTTTATCCAGCAAGGTAACGATTTTAATCGATTTTGCTTTGCGGTATTTGAATAGGTCCACTAAATAGCTAAGTGTTTTTCCACTATCGATGATGTCTTCAATAATTAGTAGATCGCGTCCTTCGACACTAGCGTTCAAATCTTTAACGATTTTAACTTCCCCAGAAGAAACAGTGGCATTCCCATAACTCGAGACGTCCATGAAATCCATTTCAACAAAACCATCAATGCGCTTCATCAAATCTCCCATGAACGGCATTGCACCTTTTAATACCCCAATAGCTAATGGATATTTATCTTTGTAATCCTCTGTTAATATAGCTCCCAGTTCACGTGCTTTGTCCTGTAGCTGTTCTTCGCTAATCAATATTTCTTTAATATCGTTCTGTAACATAGTGGACCTCCTAATATTCCTTGTTTTACATGCTATATAATTGTTCAATTAGTACCCAATTATCTCCACCGCGCTTATGCTGACTAATTACGGAAGATGACCGTAAGCCTGGCACTAATAACAGTTCATTTGTGTCCGTCGCAATGACAGGCCAATTTTCTCTCCTAGGCATAGGGATTTTTTCATCAATCATTAAACGTGCCAGTTTTTTTGGCTGATCCATCCCAGCTAGCTGAATCCGATCACCCGGTTCTCTGCTCCGCAAAAAGAATGTAGAATCTTTTGGTGCTTGAAAATACCAAATTACGGCGTTTTCAACTTTTTCAAATTGCGCAGTAGGCATTATTTTGTAACGACATCCACTGTAAACGGGTGTCCAGTCTGCTTCAATAGCAATAGGTGCGAGTGTATCCTGTTGCCTTAGCGATTGCTGTTTGAAGACAACCAAATCGTATTGACGTGTTGCTATATAATTTTGCGGCAAATGCAAAAAGACAGTGCCAGATGAACTTTGCATCATTTCCTGCAGTTGTTCGACCAGTTGTCTCGTCACAGGAACTCGCTTCGGATTATATAGATAGTTTAATAGTAGTAGAACCATTCTTTTTTGTAAAGCACGCGCCTCAACTCTGAAACTTTTGGCAGACAACATAATTGCTCCATCTCTTCTCTGAATCAACCGTTGCAGTTTGTCTTTAGTCAACTCCTGAAGAAATTGCTGATCTTGCTGCATGTCTTCAGCGAGTTCTACGAAATTCTGAGAGACTTCTTTATTCTCTTCTTTGAGAAGTGGTAAAATCCGCTTGCGCAAGCGATTCCGTGCATATGTTATTTCACTATTACTCGAATCTTCTCGGTACGGAATTTCATAAAAATTGGCGTAAGCTGAAATTTGATCTTTATCTACCGCCAATTGAGGACGAATTAAAAAACCGTCTCCGAAAGGCCGGCTCGCTTGAATGCCAAAAGCACCATCTTGAAGACTGCCTCTCAACCCTGACATGAGGATTGTCTCAAGTTGATCGTCTGCATGATGCGCTGTAGCAAACTTATTAGCGCCCGTCTGCTTCATGATTTTCAAGAAATAGGCATAGCGTTCGGATCGGCACAATTGCTGCTTATTGCCGCCTTGTTCTTCTAAAATTTTTAGAATCGGAATAGCTCGACTAAAGCATTCAACTCCCCACCGCATAGCTGTTGCTTGTGTAAACAGATGATCTTGATGCGATTCTTCGCCTCTTAGCATATGGTCTACATGGACTGCCACAACTGAAATACCCAGTTCCTCTTTTTGTGCATTCAAAAAATGAAGTAACACCATGGAATCGATTCCACCTGAACAACCGACAAGCACCTTGTCTCCTTCTTGAAATAACTTATGCTTTTTACTATAGTGCATCAGTAACTCTTGAAAGTTTTTCATTTCTTCATTTCACCTGCCTATCTCCACTTTTAATACATTTATTGAGAAGGTGGACTAAATTGTTTTGAATTAGTAATTGACAGACCGAACATTCAATAGTATGCTATTAAATGTTCGTTTAAACAAGGCGGCGTAGCTCAGCTGGCTAGAGCGTACGGTTCATACCCGTGAGGTCGGGGGTTCGATCCCCTCTGCCGCCATCATAGTTTACTTTAAAGCAGTACCCTTCAAGGGTGCTGCTTTTTTTGTTTCAAAAAATCAATACCCAGACATAAAAAAAAACGCTCCCCATGGTGAGAAGCGTTTCAATATCAATTTCTAGCTGTGTTGAAGCATTTCCCTATACTATTAAAACAGCTAGCAAGTTAGCCTCTTTTTGCCCCTCTGCCGCCGCGCTTAGATTCAGTAGCGCGCTTCAAAGTCGTCATATTTTCTTCGCTGTCTTTCAAGAACTTTGCCATTTTCGTTTCAAAGTTCTCTTTTGGAGCGCGTTCAAATGAACGATTATTGCTTGGGCGTGGGCGTTGTGGTCGTTCTGTGCCGCCGGCTGGTTGTGGCTTCGCTTTACGAATGGAAAGGCCGATCTTACCGTCTGCTTCTACATTCATGACTTTCACTTCTACCATTTCGCCAACTTTAAGATGATCGTTAATATCTTTTACATAGTTGTCAGCGACTTCACTTATATGCACGAGGCCTGTTGCACCAGTTGGAAGCTGAACAAATGCTCCAAAGTTTGTAATACCTGTGACTTTACCTTCTAACTTGCTGCCTACTTCAATCGACATAAAAAAAATGCTCCTCCTTAAAAATTAAGGTGACTCCAAAATTCTGGGTCACGCTGTCATTTTGCGGGACTTGTCCCACTTTTTATTATAACCATCAAAAAAAGAGTGTCAACTGACTACTCTTTTTCTGCTGGTTTTTCTTCATCTTTATTTTCATCATGTGGCGTGGTAAAAATGATCTCTCCTTCTTCTGAAAGAAAGTAATCCTTACGTGCCAGCTTAGCTAAATACTCTTCATCATTTAATAACAAAATTTGTTCTTGTAGCTGATCTTGCTGCTTTTCAACTTCTTTAAGTTCTATCAGTGCTTCCTCACGAAGTTGTGCTTTTTCAGAGATTGTTTGTGTTTGTGCATAAATAGTCGAACCAATCCAAATCGTAGCCACCAGAATCATTAATCCAAAAACTGACAGTCTTCTAAATAATCGTACTCTGTGAGCCGATTTGCGTGCTTCCTCTACTTCTACCGAACGGACATAGTCATTGCGAATTGAGGTGACTTCGCGCTTTTCCGCCTTGTTGTCTCTCTTCAAACTCATGACCCGCTCTCCTTCCATACTAACTTTGTCATTATTATACATGAAATCCCTTGATATGATAAGCTTTTTCAATAATTTTCCCTATTTTCACTTCTTTCCTCCATTAATCGGCGAAATACAATTTTTTAATATCATAAAAATACAGTTGACTTAATTTTTATACAGACATATAATACTAATCATTATCTTTTTATCTATGCTAACGGATGATTTTTAGTTTAAATTTTAATTCTTATTTTATAAATATACATAATTAATGAATAAAATTTGGAGGGGAATAAATGACAGGTTTATTGACATTATCGAATGGGACAGCATTTAAAGGACGTTGGTACGGTAAAGCTTCTGCTATTCAAGGAGAAATCGTCTTTTTCACAGGCATGACTGGCTACGAAGAAGTTTTAACAGATCCGTCTTATAAAGACCAAATCATTGTATTTTCCTTTCCACTTATTGGTCAATACGGAATTCAATCTCTGTATGCACAGTCTGACGTTATTCAAGTAGCTGGCATCATTGTTTCAGGATTGTACGAAGGACCACTCCCTGATGGGGCGATTTCACTTGCAGAGTTTGCTAATAGTCATGAAGTTCCGATTTTCAGCGACGTCGATACACGTACCCTTATTCAACATGTTCGCGACTCCGGAACCATGCAGTCGCAATTAATTCACGATTCCTCGTCTGAGCTAGAGTGGCAAGCTATAAAAACCCACTTTTTTTCACCTATTGAAGAAACTGAAGAAATTCAAACGATCGGCTGTGGCTCTATCCACATAGGATTGATTGATTTTCATTACAAATCCTCCATTTTAAAAGAGCTGCTGAAGTTGGATTGTAAAGTAACCATTGTGCCTTACGCAACGCCGACAGAAAAGCTTGATTCACTAGAGCTTGATGGCTTACTTTTCTCCAATGGTCCTGGAGACCCAGCCGCTCTTCAACAGTTGTTGCCTATCTATCGTGACTGGGCTGAGCGCTATCCAAGTCTCGGTATTTGCCTCGGTCATCAAGTACTTGCTTCGGCATTTGGCGCGAAAACAACTAAGCTTGTCTATGGTCATCGTGGAGCCAATCATCCGGTTATGAACATGCAGACAAAACGTGTCAGCATGAGTTCACAAAACCATAGCTATGTGGTCGAAAACGATAGTTTAACCAATATCCCTTTTTCTGTACTTTATAAGAACGTCAACGACGACAGCATTGAAGGGCTCATTCACGATACTTTGCCCATAACTACTGTTCAATTTCATCCAGAAGCAGCACCTGGTCCCACTGATCATCTTGAATTGTTCCAGCAATTTTTGGCGGTGATTCACCAGCAAGAAGGAGCGAAACTGTATGCCTAAACAGCAACAAATCAAAAAAGTGTTAGTCATTGGGTCTGGTGCTATCGTTATCGGCCAGGCAGCAGAGTTCGATTATTCGGGTACACAGGCTTGTGTTGCTTTAAAAGAAGAAGGCATCTCTGTCATTTTAATCAACAATAATCCCGCAACGATTATGACCGACAAATCCATTGCCGATCGTGTCTACTTTGAGCCACTGACTTTGGATAGCATTACTGCCATTATTGAAAAAGAACGTCCCGATGGATTGCTTGCAACAGTTGGCGGTCAAACCGGTTTAAACTTGGCGATGACTTTATCTGATTCGGGCATCCTGACTCAATATGGCGTCACTTTGCTTGGCACTGACATGAAAGCCATCAAGCAAGCCGAAGACCGTGAGCAGTTTCGCTCGTTAATGCAGCAGTTAGGTGAACCTGTTCCAGACAGTGACATCATTTATTCAGTTGAAGGGGCATTAGCATTTGCGACTTCAGCCGGTTACCCTCTCATCGTGCGGCCTGCTTATACGCTCGGCGGCTTTGGTGGTGGAATTGCCGAAGATGAAAAAACCTATATCAAGCTGGTCAAGCAAGGATTAAGTGCCAGTCCTATTAAACAATGTTTAGTAGAAATCAGCATTGCCGGTTATAAAGAAATCGAATATGAAGTAATGC
Source organism: Planococcus faecalis (assembly GCF_002009235.1). NCBI lineage: Bacteria > Bacillati > Bacillota > Bacilli > Caryophanales > Caryophanaceae > Planococcus > Planococcus faecalis. The sequence goes on along the minus strand of NZ_CP019401.1, from coordinate 71,631 downwards.
GCGACGTAGATGGCACATGCATCACTATCTGCAATATGGAAAATCTAGATCCTGTTGGTGTGCATACCGGTGACTCAATTGTAGTAGCACCCAGTCAAACTTTGAACGACAAAGATTTCCATATGCTGCGTAGCGCGTCTATTCACATTATTGAAGCCCTCGGTATTATCGGCGCTTGCAATGTGCAGTTTGCGCTACACCCGGAAACTTCGGCTTATTATTTAATCGAAGTCAATCCGCGGGTCAGCCGTTCTTCTGCTCTCGCTTCAAAAGCAACCGGTTACCCAATCGCTCGAATCGCTGCGAAATTAGCAATTGGCTATACATTGGCCGAATTGAAAAACCCAGTAACCGGCACGACATTCGCCAGTTTCGAACCCGCATTGGATTATGTGGCGGTCAAAATCCCGCGCTGGCCTTTCGATCAATTTCCACAAGCGGATCGCGTACTCGGCACTCAAATGAAAGCGACTGGCGAAGTAATGGCAATCGAAAGGTCCATGGAAGCGGCCCTGCAAAAAGCGATTCGTTCACTTGAATTGCCAATTGATGGCTTTCGCCTGGTAGCACTTTCGGAATTTTCTACAGAATATTTATGCGAATTAGCAAATAAAGCCGATGATCGTCGTTTGTTCGTACTCTTCGAATTGCTACTACGCGGCAAGTCCACCGACTCGCTTCATAACCTTACAGGCATCACACCATACTTCTTGTTTGTAATGGCTACTATCGTCACAGAATGGCAAGAGCTTCAGCAATTGGACTGGAACAGCATGACGCGCACTCGTCTTTTGAAGGCCAAAAAGCTCGGTTTCAGTGATCAGCAATTGGCTGACTTATGGACGATTCCTTGTTCAGAGATTTGGGGACAACGCCGACTTTGGCAAGTAACACCCACTTATCGAATGATCGATACGTGTGCCGCTGAGTTCCAATCGGATACAAATTATTTTTATTCGACATGGCAAGGCGTTTCAGACGTTACACGGGCTCATCACAAGAAAAAAGTAGCAGTTGTGGGTTCTGGACCCATCCGAATCGGACAAGGCATTGAGTTTGACTATTGCTGTGTGCATAGTGTTCTGGCTGCACAAAAGCTAGGCTACGAAGCCATTATGATTAACAACAATCCGGAAACGGTTAGCACTGATTACGAAGTGGCAGACGCTCTTTATTTTGAGCCCATCACACCCGAAGATATTCTCAATGTCTTGGATTTTGAAGGCATTACTCAAGTAATTCTTCAGTTCGGTGGGCAAACTTCACTAAACGTTGCGGCGGCCTTGCAAGAAGCAGGCATTACAGTTCTTGGATCGACAGTTGATTTGTTAGATCAAATGGAAGACCGTGATCGTTTTTATGCCTTCCTAGAATCGATCGACTTACCGACAATCCCTGGTAAAACAGCACTTGATGCTGCTGCTGTCATTCCAGCTGCTCGCGCCCTCGGCTTCCCAGTGCTACTGCGACCATCCTATGTTATCGGTGGACGCGGCATGATTGTTTTGCACAACGAAACCGAACTTACCAAATGGTTGCAACAAACAACGATGACATTCCCTGTACTAGTAGATCATTTTATTACCGGTAAAGAAGTCGAAGCCGACATCTTAACCGATGGCGAGCATGTCTGGATTTCTGCCTTGTTTGAACATGTTGAAGGAACCGGCGTTCACTCGGGCGATAGCATCGCGATAACGCCACCTGTATCGTTATCGGAAAAGGCACTACAAGAACTTTCTGACACTGCGACGCATGTCGCTAGAAATATGAATTATACCGGCTTATTCAATATTCAATTCGTTTACGAAAACGAACAATTATTTGTCATGGAAATTAACCCACGGGCCTCTCGTACAGCTCCCATTAGCTCCAAAGTGACCGATGTGCCACTCGTTCAACACGCCACGGCTTTATTGCTCGGAGTGCCTTTTGAAAAACTAGCTATCGGAAAAACCTATAACGGACAGCCTGAGTATACGGTTAAAGCACCAGTCTTTTCTCATATTAAATTGCCTGGTCTCTCTCCTATCTTGTCACCTGAAATGATGTCGACAGGTGAAGTGATTGGAACAAGCCCGAATTTAGATACCGCCTTAGCAAAAGCCTTAAACGGCGCTTCCGTTCAATTGGCGGAGCTCTCTTCCGGTGGGACGATTTTTGTTGCAGAACAGTCAGTCGATTACGTAGATCTCGCTCCCTGGCAAGCACTGGGCTTTCGTATTGTCACCGAGACCGTTATGCCTTTTGAGGACTGGTTGAAAACGGAATCGAAAAAAGCTTATATCGACTTTGCCCCTGACCCGGAAAGCACGAATGCGAAGCAAGCAGCCATTCACCGTCTCCACGTGTGGACACGTCCTGAAACAGTGGCTGCCTTTAACGGAACCTATTCATCCATTCTCTCACTATCAAAAGGAGTGCTTGCAAAATGACAATGACCACCCCATTTGCACCATCGATTATCCAGGAAAATTTCTTGTCTTTGAAAGATTACAGCACAGATGAAATTATGGATTTACTAAATCTCGCTATTGAACTAAAAAAACCTGAAAACAAATATTTACCGCTGTTACAAGGCAAAGTGCTGGGCATGATTTTCGAAAAATCTTCGACGCGTACGCGTGTTTCATTTGAAGCTGGTATGCTTCAACTTGGTGGCAACGCTATGTTCTTGAGTTCACAAGACACACAACTTGGACGTGGAGAAACCATTGCTGATACCGGACGTGTTTTGTCAGGTTATTTAGACGGGCTAATGATTCGTACGTTTCATCAATCTAGTGTTCAAGAACTAGCAGATTTTAGTTCAATTCCTGTCATTAACGGATTAACCGATGACTATCATCCGTGCCAAGTGATGGCTGATTTGATGACGATACTTGAGCATTTCGGTACCTTAAAAGGCAAAAAAATGGCCTATATCGGAGACGGCAATAATGTAGCTAACTCGTTAATGATCGGTGCCGCTAAAGTCGGCATGGATATAAGCATTGCTTCTCCAATCGCCTATGCTCCAAAACCAGAAATGATCGCTTTAGCAAAACAGATCGCACAATATACCGGTTCAACCATTGAAATTACAGACAACCCAGAACAAGCGGTTAGTGGAAGTGACGCCATTTATACGGATGTCTGGGCAAGTATGGGACAAGAGCAGGAAACCATTGAACGTTTCCAACATTTCCAAGGCTTTCAAGTAAACGAAAACCTCGTCAAACACGCTAAGACCGATTACATCTTCATGCATTGTTTGCCCGCTCACCGTGAGGAAGAAGTGACCACTGCTATTTTAGAAGGTTCGCAGTCCGTCATTTTCCAGCAATCTGAAAATCGGTTGCATGCACAAAAAGCAATTCTCGTTGCATTGATGGCTGATAAATAAGCAGAAAAAAGCCTTAGGAATCATTGGACCCCTAAGGCTTTTTCTGTTTTTACGCTTCGTCATCAATAAATTCAGGCTCAACTTTTTCTAGCTTTTCTTCTTTTAAGATGGTGTACATCGTAACAGCTTCTTCTTTTTTCGCTATTTCTTTCAGCCGATCAATACGTACCGTTACGATTTTTTGACCAAAACGAATTTGCAGTTCATCATTTTCTTTAATAACTGAGCTGGCTTTCGCTTTATTGCCATTTACTAGTATGCGACCTTGGTCAGCTACTTGCTTGGCTAACGTACGGCGTTTGATCAACCGGGATACTTTTAGAAATTTATCTAATCTCATTTCAGTCTTCCTTTCTTGCCAATAATTTGGCTTGGTTCCAAAATACATCTAACTGCTCTAGCGAATAATCACTAAAATCACCGGTTCCTTGTGTTACTTGCTGTTCAACATAATGGAAACGACTTTTGAACTTCTGATTCGCTTGCATCATCGCTTCTTCCGGTGACAAATCAAAGAATCGTGCAAGATTCACTAAGGTAAACAGTAAATCACCCAATTCATCTAATTGACGAGCTTTGGAACCATTCGCTATTTCTTGCTGGAACTCCTTCAATTCTTCTTGAAATTTATCCCAAGCTGCTGCTGCATCCGGCCAACTGAATCCGACCTTCGCTGCTTTTTTTTGATAATTAAATGACGTTGTTAAAGAAGAACTAAATCGTTCTTGGCCTTCTAATACAGAATCTGCTGCCGGTTTTTCCTGTGCTTTGATTTCTTGCCAATTAGCGATAACTTGCTCAGAATCGTCAACCGAAACATCACCAAAAACGTGCGGGTGACGACGAATCATTTTCGCACTAACCGCTTCAAGTACATCTTCTAATTGGAAATAGCCGTTATCTTGACCGATTTGAGCATGCAAGAACACTTGCAGCAATACATCGCCCAATTCATCAGCAATCGCTTCATCATCACCTTCTTGAATTGCCTGAAGCAGCTCATGCGCTTCTTCGATCAAATATGGACTTAAGGACTCATGCGTCTGCTCGCGGTCCCACGGACAGCCTTCAGGGCTTCTCAGTTTCGCAACAATACTACGGAAAGTTTGCCATTCTTTTAAGCGCTGCGTTTGTTGTGCAGCTGGCGGTACGTAGACAGTCGTCAAATTCGTCACTTCTGCTACGCGGTCTAATTCATGAAGCGGTACGGTCTGTAGCACTTCATCTTTAGAACCGGCAGCCGTCACAATCGTTACCGGATACTCATCCGGGTATTTTTCCATCAGCGTTAACTTTACTTCAGAGGCGCTAAAGCTGTCGTATACTTGTGCGATCAATAAATGCTGCGTCATATTTACTTGGTCGCTGGTCATTTCGGTGCCATCCATCAATTGAAAACCTTCGATTGGGTCAATACGAAGCGCACCAAACAAAGAATCTAAGAAACTATGCCCGCCTTCAATAACCAATTGGCAACGTCCCGCTTTTTCTGCCTCAATCAAATTTTGCACTGTTTGCTCGGCAACCAATGGATGACCTGGTACTGCATAAATGACTGATTTTTTTTCAGACAAGTCGATCAAGGTTTCTGCAATTTCTGCATATACCGGACTAAAGCTATCGTGTTTTTCATAAACCGCATCGAAACTTGTGAACGCTACGCCTTCTTGGACAAGTTCTGTCAATACAGGGTGATCCTCGGTTCGTACATATAAGTTAACTGCCGCTTTTAATTTTTTATAGACACCGAGCGGCAATTGGTCTAAATCTCCCGCACCGAGGCCAATAATGTGAATTGTATTCATCGCTTTTCACCTTTTTTCTTTGAATTTATTGCTAATTGTAATTTGGCTAGTTTGCGGCCGAACGGAATAATGTACCATTCCTTTTCTGTGATGATTCGACTTTTACCGATGATTGCCATAAAGATTAAAGCACCAAGTGGAATGGCGGTAGCCGTTGTTAGAAAAGCACCGAAACGACTAGATAAGTGATCAAACAAATAGTTATCAGCTAAAATTGACCAGCCGAATACTACGACAGACATTGCCAGCGCAGCACCGAAAAGCCAGCCATAATAGGAAAGTGGCGCAAATGTTATTGGCCATACCCGCTTAAAATAAAGCAATAAGCCCATTACTACGACCATCAAACCAATGTTTCCAGCAACAGCCGCGCCAGTTACTCCCCAGACAGGCAATAGTAACCAATTGCCGATAACTTTCACAACCATTCCCGTCACTAGCAATAAAGCTGGAACTCTGACCTTACCGAGTCCGTGAAGCATCGCTGTCATAATGAGTAGGAGTGACATCCAGACGATTTGCCAACTGAAAATAATTAACGCTCCAGACCGTTCACGCGTTTGAAATAAGGTTTCGTTAACGTATGGCATAACGAACGTCAGCCCAACTGCCGCTGCAAACGCAAATAAAAACGAGACACGAAAAGCTAAACGTGCGTACATTTCAGCTGGTCGACCACTGTCTTTTTTAGAAGTTCTTGCGACTAGGGGAACAATCGCTAACGTCAGTGAAGTAGCGATTAAAATACCGAATTGTACAAGCGGTTGCCCTCGATCGTAAATCCCTTTTTGCTCCATCGCAACAAACCGTCCCATGCCGCTTTCCTCGAGCAGACGAAAAACCGTAAACGAATCCACTAGCTGAAACAGTACCAAAATTAACGAGCTCATGCTGACGCTCAAACTCACTGCCGTCATTTCCTTAATAATGGGCCAAGCACGAACCGGTAACATCTGATTCTGCGTTTTTAAACCTCTGTTAAAGTAAACCAGTAGTAAAATAACTGCACCAAGTCCACCAATGGCCGCGCCAAGCATTGCCAGTTGTCCAGCAACGTATAAGGAAAACCCATTCGAGACAACCAGCCAAGCACCAGCCAAAATAACGGTGACACGTATTCCTTGTTCCAATACTTGAGCATATGCAACTGGCGCCATGTTGTTGGCGGACTGAAAATAACCTTTCAGCACTGCCAGTGGCGCCATCAATAGTACCGAAAACGCACCGACTTTTAGTAATGGATTTAACTGCAGATCCCCCATCCAACCTGCCAATAATTCGGCACCTGAAAACATGACAACGAAGATCACGACAGAAATGCCTGCTACATAAATGGCAGCGATGCGAAGAATCGCTCTGTGTGATTGCGAATTATAGTCTGCTAATAATTTGGAAATAGCAATGGCAAAACCGTAAGAAGTCCAAATGCCAAAAATCGCAACAAACGGATACACTTGCTGGTAAATGTAAAAGCCTTGGTCTCCTACAAGATTTTGAAAAGGTACTCGGTAAATTGCACTCAGCAACTTAACGATAAATCCTGCAATCGTCAGCAAGACCGCACCTTTCATAAATGATTTCATTGTGCCTTCATTGTTCAAAGGACTCACTCACCTCTTACTGATATGAACTAACTCTAATTATTCGGCCGATAAGTCCGGTGACAGTTGCGAAGTACGAAGCCATATGGTGGAATATCCGCTCTAAAATTTATTGCCTGAAGTTACAAAACCACTTTTTCTTCTCGAAGTGATTCTGGTAATAATTTCATCATGCCTTCTAACACATCAAATGGATGTTGTTTTTTCGTTTTATTTTCATCAATAGACATCATTAACTGTTGACCGGCCATACTAAAACCAACGGCACGCCCATAGACAGCAGATTCCTCTACGACTTTGCCGCCATTGATACTAGCGGTCCCTTTTTCACTAAGTCGAACTGTCACAATTTTACCCGTTTGTTTGATGGATTCGACACCTATTTGGCGCGCCCATACTTTCATGCGGGCAATGCGCAACAAGCTGTTCGTTTCATTCGGCATGTCACCAAAACGGTCGATTAACTCATCCTGCAGCTCAGTCATTTCCTCTACCGTATCGACACCTTTGACACGTTTGTACATTTGGATTTTCTGGTAGCCATCACTGACATAGGAATCTGGAATGTACGCATCAATATCGAGTGAAATCTCGATTTCAGGCACTACTTCTTTTTTGATACCGGTCTGACGTTCATCAATTGCCTCTTGCAGCATTTGCGAATAAAGATCAAAACCGACAGAATCAATAAAGCCGTGCTGCTGTGAACCGAGCAGATTTCCTGCTCCGCGAATCGTCAAATCACGCATGGCGATTTTAAACCCCGATCCAAGTTCCGTAAATTCTTTTATTGCCATCAAGCGTTTTTCTGCAACGTCAGTTAACACTTTGTCACGCTGATACATAAAATAAGCATAAGCGACACGACTCGAACGTCCAACGCGTCCACGCAATTGATACAGCTGTGACAAGCCCATTCGGTCAGCATTGTAAACAATCAAGGTATTAACGTTTGGAATATCAATGCCGGTTTCGATAATAGTGGTCGTCACCAAGACATCGTAATCGCCATCTAGGAAACCTAAAATGACTGATTCTAGTTCGGTTTCACTCATTTGTCCATGAGCATAACCGACGCGAGCTTCTGGTACTAGTTGTTGAATTTCTTCCACTTTTCGCGTCATATCATCGACACGGTTATACAAATAAAACACTTGCCCACCGCGCGCCATTTCGCGTTCGATCGCTTCGCGTACGAGACCGCCATTGTGCTCCATTACATAGCTTTGTACAGGAAAGCGGTTTGCTGGTGGTGTTTCGATAACAGATAAATCTCGAACGCCAATCATCGACATATGAAGCGTACGTGGGATTGGTGTCGCTGTCAGCGTTAAAACATCAACGTTTGTCTTCATTTGTTTGATTTTTTCTTTATGAGTAACACCAAAACGTTGTTCTTCATCAATAATCAGTAAGCCCAGATCCTTGTATTGCATATCCTTCGACAAAATTCGGTGCGTGCCAACGACAACATCAACTGATCCATTTTTCAGTCCTTTAACGGTTTCCGTTTGCTGTTTTTTAGAACGGAAACGACTCATCAAGCCGACTGTAATTGGGTAATCTTTGAACCGCTCGCTCATTGTTTCAAAATGCTGTTGTGCCAATATCGTTGTCGGCACTAAAAACGCCACTTGCTTGCCATCGAGTACCGCCTTAAACGCGGCTCGGATTGCCACTTCCGTTTTACCATAACCTACGTCCCCGCAAATCAAACGGTCCATCGGTCGCTCGTTTTCCATGTCCCGTTTGACTTCATTGATTGAACGCAATTGATCGACAGTTTCTTCGTATGGAAACTCCGCCTCAAATTGACGCTGCATATCCTGCTCTTCAGAAAAGGCAAAGCCTCGTAACGCTTCTCTTTCTGCATAAAGCTTGATCAAATCATCCGCAATGTCTTGAACAGCAGCCGACACTTTTGTACGTGTCTTTTTCCATTCTGCGCCGCCCATTTTATGCAGCTTTGGTTCTTTTTCTTCAGAAGCCACGTATTTTTGAATCAAGTCAATTTTATCGACCGGTACAAATAATTTATCGTCGGCTTTGTAAACGATATGGAGGTAATCTTTATGAACCCCACCGGTTTCTAAAGTTTCAATACCGATAAAACGACCAATCCCGTGATGGATATGAACAATATAATCACCCGGTTTGATTTCGGAATAACTCTTAATACGTTCTGCATTCGTCAGCTTTTGAGACCGCGTTTTCTTTTTCGGTTGTTGCTTAAATAATTCAGAATCCGTAATAACAGTTAATCGTTGCAGCGGCATTTCAAAACCAGTCGCTAGCTCACCATCTACCAAATAAATGTTACCACCTTGGATTTCTGTCGAAGGAACTGCGATTTCAGCTTTCATATCGTAGTCGGCAAGGACCGAACGTACTTTCTCTAAACGCTCCTCGCCTTGCGCTACGATAAAAATCTGCGACTTCCCTAAAACCCAGCGCTCCATTTCCGCTTTTAGCAAATGCATCTGACCATGGAATGACTGCATCGGCTTACAAGAAAAGGCCAATGATTTTTTGACCGATACCATTGGAAATGTCCGAACGAATAAAGACAGAAACGTTACTTTCTGCTCCAATTTCGTCATCATTTCACGGAACGTATACGTTAAAGAAACATCGTGAAGAAACTTCCCTTCTTCAAGCAATGACACAATCCAGTCGCCTTCTTCGCGTTCTAATGTATCTGTCATTTCTTGAATTCGTCCGAGTTCGTCGAAAAAAACCAGTCCATTTCCCGGGAAATAATCGCCTAGAAAAGCTGATTGCGTATCAATCAACGAAGCATATTTAGCTAGCTGTTCTGGTGTTTCGCCTTGTTTTAATTGATTGATATCATGCTGAATATGCTGGTGCATCAAAGCTTTCGTATCGTCAGCTTTTAATTTCTTTAAGCTAGCTGCCAGGTTCGTTTCCAATTTTCCAGCTAGTTGGACCCGTTGGTCTTTTGATAACACTAATTCGCTAGCAGGCAATATGCACAGTGAATGAACTTTTTCGAGTGAACGCTGGTCTTCTGCAGAGAATAGCCGTAGCGAATCCACTTCCGTATCAAATAGCTCGATACGCACCGGATGTTCAAAGTTCAGTGGATAAACATCCAGTATGCCTCCACGAAGCGCAAACTCGCCCGGGGTCGTTACCATTGGCGTACGAGAATAGCCCATCGCCACCAACTTTAACAGCCATTCGTCCGTATCGAGTTCTTCCCCTTCAGCAATCCGCAAGGTAGCATAATCCCATTGTTCTTTCGTTGGCAATAATTTACGCATTCCCGCAACTGGTGTAATGTAGATTCCTTTGCCTACACTCTTCATGTGATCAAGCGTATCAATGCGATGAGCTCGCAGTTCAGGCCCTGAAAAAGACACCTCTGCTGCGATTAACTCTTCCGCTGGGTAAAGGTGGACCTGCTGTTCACCCATCAAACGAACCAAGTCATCATAGACGCGCTGTGCATGCAATAAATTAGGCGTCACAATCAATAGCGGTGTTTCCATTTCAGACCAAATGGTTTGGTAAAAAATAGGCCGCGCGCTACCAGACAAACCAGAAATCAACTGATGGTCCTGCCCTTTCTTCAAATCAGCGATAAATTTTTGTGTGTGGGTATCCTCCGAAAAAATCTTTAAAATATGGTTCATTCAACTTCCTCCTTTCAACAAAATACAAGAAACAGAAAAAAGCTCTGAACGCCGAATGCGTCAAAGCGGTTATGCTCCATTAAATTGATTCATGACTTCGAGATACGGTTTAGATAACCAGTTTTCACAAGCTGCTGCACTTTTTTTGATGGCGTCATCTACCTCAGGCCTTTCCTCTTTTGAAAAACGCTGCAGTACGTAATCTGGCACTTTCATCCCTGCTGGTGGGCGACTAATGCCAATACGCAAACGATTGAATTCTTGTGTTCCTAAATGCTGAATCAGTGATTTAATGCCGTTGTGACCACCTGCACTCCCTTTTTGCCGCAATCGTAGTTGACCTGCTGGTAAATCAAGGTCGTCGTATATAACAATAATGTCTTTTATATCAATATCGTAGTATTCCATCAGCGCACCTACACTCTCGCCAGATAAATTCATATAAGTCAGTGGCTTTAATAGCATCACTTTGCCTTCAGGTCGATGACTAATAGAATACATGCCTCTAAATTTAGACTGCGTCAAGGGTGTATTCCATTGACTTGCTAAATAATCGATTACCTTGAAACCAATATTATGGCGCGTATCTTCGTATGCTTTCCCCGGATTTCCCAGGCCGATAATCAATTTCATACCCATCTTCCTTTGCTTTTTCAGTGACTTCTATTTTACCATAATCATTTGATAAGAAGAACATAAGCGATCTCCTTGATTTGATGGACAACCAATTTACAATTTAAAAACAAAAAAACAAGAGACTGTCTCTCGACAACCTCTTGCTCGTTCTTTGTATTTAACTTTATTTTTCTTCTTCTTTAGAATCTTCGCTGCCAACCACTTCTGGTTCTGCATCTTCATCAGATACAGTCTCCAGCTCATCCAACTCATCTTGAGTACGCGGAGCTGTTGCAGATACAAGGATAAAGTCGTCTTCATCTAAAATTTCATAAGATACCGTTCCGCGGATATCGCCGACTGTGATTGTTTCGCCAATCGCCAGTTCAGTAGTATCTACTTCTAGTGCATCAGGTATGTCAGAAGGTTTTACACGAACATTCACTTCACGGTTTGGCTGAGTGATGAATCCGCCTTCTTTTTCGCCTGCTGATTCGCCTGTCAAGTGAACTGCTACAGCCACTTCAAGCTCATCTGACATATTAATTGCTAAAAAGTCAACATGCTTAAAGCTACCTTTTAAAGCATCCATTTGATAATCACTTAACACAACATTTTTAGCTGTGCCATCGATTTCAAGGCTGATTACACCGTTACGTCCAGATTCACGTAAAGTTTTAATCAATTCAATTTCAGATACAGTCACCGGTGTAGTTTCCGTTTTAAAGCCATAAACTACTCCTGGCACATCGCCTTTTGCACGAAGTTCAGTTAACGCCGAATTCTTATTGTTGCTTTCTCTTTTTTGTGCTGTCATTTTTACAGTCATTGCTTTCAGCCTCCAGTTATATTAAAGTACGTAGTCACGATAAGTACATAATCTATATATACCCATGTCTTGTCTTAATGAAACCTAGAGCATGAAAAGTTGTTGCTGCTGATCAATCAAAAAGAGTGCTGACAGATTTTTGTTCGTGAACACGGACAATTGTCTCAGCCAATAGACGTGCTACAGACAATTGTTTGATTTTAGGAGATTTCTTTTCTTCAGGCAATGCAATCGAATTAGTGATAATCAATTCTTTGATTACTGAGTCGTTAATACGTTGTACGGCAGGACCTGAAAGAACAGGGTGTGTACAGCACGCGTAAACTTCTTTTGCGCCACTTTCAATCAACGCACTAGCAGCAATTGAAATTGTTCCAGCAGTATCAATGATGTCATCAATGATAATCGCCGTTTTCCCTTCTACATTACCGACGATATTCATAACTTCCGCTACGTTTGGACGCGGACGACGCTTGTCGATGATGGCAATCGGCGCTTTCAAGCGATCTGCCATTTTACGTGCACGTGTAACCCCGCCGTGATCCGGCGAAACAATAATGACATTTTCAAGATCAATGCCACTTTCATTTAGGAAGTAATCAGAAAGTAAAGGTACAGCTACTAAGTGATCAATCAAAATATCAAAGAATCCTTGGATTTGAGGAGCATGCAAATCCAGTACGATTACACGCGTTGCACCAGCAGTTTCCAATAAATTCGCTACTAATTTCGCTGTAATCGGCTCACGTGAACGAGCTTTGCGATCTTGACGCGCATAACCGTAATAAGGCATTACGACGTTAACTGTACGAGCAGAAGCACGTTTAACTGCATCAATCATGATCAATAACTCCATCAAGTTCTCATTTACTGGCTGAGAAGTCGATTGGACGATAAACACATCATAGCCACGAATACTTTCTTCAATATTAATTTGGATTTCACCATCACTAAAATGTGTCACCGAACTTTTTCCAAGCGGAATACCCGCGTGTTCTGAAATTTCCTCAGCTAGCTCTTGGTTCGAATTTAATGAAAAGATTTTCAATTTCGAGTTTGCATTTTGATAGCCCATTAGGTGTGAACCCTCCTATTTTCTTCCGTTTAATCTACTTGCATAGCCTTCTTTATTTTCCTGGCGCGCGCGTGCGATTGCCAATGAATCCTCAGGTACATTTTTTGAAATAGTAGATCCTGCAGCGATGTAAGATCCTTTTCCTACAGTGACAGGTGCAATCAGATTTGAATTGCAGCCGATAAACGTATCATCTTCAATGACAGTCTGGAATTTGTTTTTGCCATCATAGTTCACGGTGATGGTACCGCAACCGATATTAACACCTGTGCCGACGTGAGCATCGCCAATATAGCTCAAATGAGAAACCTTGCTATCGTTGCCGATTTCTGCTTTTTTCACTTCAACAAAGTTGCCGATTTTCACATCGTTGCCTAAAACGGTTTGAGGACGAATGTGCGCAAACGGTCCTACAGCTGTATCCGTTCCAATGCTGCTGTCATGAATTTCTGAACTGCGAATTGTTGTACGATCTCCAATGACGCTATTGACGATATGGCTGTTCGAAGAAATAATGCAATCTTCCCCAATTTGTGTTAAACCATCAATTGTCACGTTCGGGTGAATAATCGTATCCGCTCCGATTCGGGCTTGTGCACTAATATAAGCAGTAGCAGGATCGATAATCGAAACGCCAGCTCTCATATGTTTTTCAGCAATTCGCTTGCGCATAATGTTTTCGGCCTGGCTCAATGCCACACGGTCGTTTACACCAAGCGTTTCGTCAAAGCTATCTGTTGCATAGGCAGCTACAATTTCGCCTTGCTTTTGCAGAATTTCAATCACATCAGGCAAATAATATTCACCTTGAACGTTATCATTTGAAACTAATTTCAACGCCTCAAACAACGCTTCGTTATCAAAGCAATAAGTACCGGTATTGATTTCCTTTACTTGTTGCTCTTCTAAAGACGCGTCTTTTTGCTCGACAATCTTTTCGACGATGCCCGCATCGTTGCGGAGAATCCGTCCATAACCTGTCGGATTATCAGCGATTGCCGTCAAGATCGTCGCTTTTGCACCAGTTTCGGCATGCTGATCAAGCAATGACTGCATGGTTTCTGGTCGAATCAGTGGCGTGTCTCCACAAACCACCAAAGTCGTTCCTTTAAGACCTTCAATCAATGACGCTGTTTGTTGCACGGCGTGAGCTGTTCCAAGTTGTTCTGCCTGCAAGGCATATTCACTTTTGTCACCTAGTTGCTGCTGAACTTTTTCAGCACCATGACCAACGACAGTAACGATTTTTTCAACTCCGAGTTGCTCGACATTGCCCGTTACATGTTCCACCATTGGCATGCCACAGACTGGATGAAGCACTTTGTACAATTTTGACTTCATCCGTGTGCCTTGTCCTGCTGCTAAAATTACTGCGTATGTATTTGCCACTTCTTATCCCTCCACTCTTGATTTGATAAGAACTCTTGTTACTGGTTCTATCCATTCATTTATTCTATCAATTGATAGACCCAGTCTCACACTGGCTATGTCAATTAAAAATTTGCTTTTCCTTATTGACTATAGCGGAAAAACCTTGATTTTTCAAGGTTCCAAAGCATGACAATACCATGACAAAAAAAAGCCAAATAAAAAAAGAGCCATTTCAATGTAGAAGGCTCTTGATTCAGCTCCGTTAAACGTTGGCATTTTCCAATACCGATTCACTTTCGCTTTGTTTATATGCAGTTAAGACAGCTTCTTGAAGCTTAGTGCGTGCGCTTGAGTTGATCGGATGTGCAATATCACGAAACTCTCCATCAGGTGTTCTTTTACTTGGCATTGCGACAAATAAGCCATCATTTCCATCGATTACTCGAATATCATGAATAACAAACTCATCGTCCAGCGTGATGGAAGCGATTGCTCTCATTCGGCCATCGGTTTGTACGCGTCGTAGTCTTACATCTGTTACTTCCATTCTCTCGTCCCCCTCCTCTCAGTCGCAGTATTTCAACCCTAATTATGGGTATTCGCTAAAAGGGACTATTATCCTTCATAAATTGCAAAACTTATTAGAAAATTTACTTAATGGAACTAATGACCGAAACGACATACACTTCACGCTTGAACATAATTTTTTATTCTCTCTATGAAAAAATGCAGATCGCCTCGTATTTAACGAGGCGATCTGCATTGCTATAACTCATTCTAGTTTACTGGTTAACTTTTGCGATCACTTCGATTTCTACTTTTACGTCTTTTGGCAACCGCGCTACTTCAACAGTTGAACGTGCTGGTTTATGATCGCCAAAATAAGTTGCATAAATCTCGTTTAGTTCTGCAAAGTCATTCATGTCTTTGATAAAAACAGTTGTTTTAATGACATCTCCAAAAGAAGAACCGGCTTCTGCAAGAACCGCTTTCAAGTTTGAAAATACTTGATGCGTCTGCTCAGAGATTGTGCCTTCAACCAATTCGCCTGCTGCTGTTAAAGGTATTTGACCTGAACTGTAAAGAATTCCACCCGAGACCACACCTTGTGAGTATGGTCCAATTGCGGCTGCCGCTTTATCTGTCGCTACGTAATTCATTCAAATTCCCCCATTTTCAAAGTAATTGCCTTCTTCTAATGCAATCGTACGTTCTTTTTCGCTAACTTCATGCAATTTAACAAGAGATAAATACTTTTCTACGAGCCGTTCATCCGAATGTTCCGATTCTACTAATACAGCAACACCTGCTAATGTGCATTCAAATTCTTCCAGTAGATTTTTCATACCATTCATCGTGCCGCCGACTTTCATAAAGTCATCCGTAATTAGTACGCGTTGACCGCTTTTCATACTACGCTTTGACAAGACCATCGTTTGAATTCGACGAGAAGAACCCGAGACATAATTGATGCTAACTGTAGATCCTTCAGTAACTTTACTGTCTCTACGGACAATTACCACGGGCACATTTAAGTGGCGCGCAATGGCATGGGCAATCGGAATGCCTTTTGTAGCCACCGTCATGATGACATCAATTTTTTCTTTAGCAAATGCTGTAGCAAACACTTTACCGACACGATTCATCATTTCCGGATTACCTAACACGTCGGTCATGTACAAATAGCCACCCGGCAATAGCCGGTCTGAGTGACTTAGCTCTTCCATCAAATCAGCCATTACTGCTCTGATTTCACGTTCTTGAAGCTTAGGTACATATTTCACGCCACCTGCTGCTCCAGGAACTGTCATCAACAAGCCAATTCCTTTTTCTTCAAATGTCTCTTTAACAATCCCCAAATCCTCACTAATAGACGATTTGGCCGATTGGTACAGATCCGAAAAATAAGTTAGTGGAATCAATTTATGCGGATGTTCCAATAAAAAATGCGTCATATCAACAAGCCGTTCACTGCGCTTCCACTTCAAAACTACCCTCTCCTAAACACGAATGATTTATAGAAAACTTACCATAAATGTCCGTATTTAGGCAAGTGGCTCCCGTTCGCCAATCAAGCGCACAGCGTATACTTCTGAGCAAAAGCCACGCAAGCCATTATATATACGTGGAATACGCGCTTCTTGGTGCACCAAACCAAACACTGTTGGTCCACTCCCACTCATAAGTACAGCGTCCGCTCCAAATTTCTTCATCTGCTCTTTAATTTGTTCAACTTCGGGATATAACTTTAACGTAACGCTTTCAAGTGCATTACCAAGGTTAGCGCACATAGCGTCGTAGTTACCGTCGTTAAGTGCTTGAATCATGGCACCTGTATTTGGATGTTGAGCGGTTTGAACATCGAATGCGCCATAAACATCGGCTGTAGAAACGCCAAGTGTAGGTTTTGCTAAAATGACCCAGCAATTCGGTGGCGTTGGTAATTGTTGAATGATTTCTCCACGACCTTTGGCTAATGCTGTACCGCCATAAACGCAGAAAGAAACATCCGAACCAATTTTAGCACCCAGTTCCGCCAGTTCATCGAGTGACAGATTAAGCTGCCAAAGTTTGTTTAATCCTTTTAATGTCGCTGCAGCGTCACTGCTGCCTCCAGCTAAGCCTGCAGCGACCGGGATTTTTTTATCCAGTGAAATGATAACTCCAGTTTTGATATTAAAGGTATCTTTAATCAATTGCGCCGCCTGGTAAGCGAGGTTGCGGGAATCGTCTGGCACGAACCGGTCTGCTGATTGAATATGTATGCCTTTGGCTGTGCCCATCAGTCCAATACGATCCGACAAATCCACAGTGGTCATAATCATTTCAATTTCATGGTAATTATCTGGACGTTTGTGCAAAACATCTAATGTTAAATTGATCTTGGCAGGCGCTTTTACGTAGAGCATCCCACTGCCTCCTTTTTATATTCTAATGAACACTATTTTAACATACCGCGAGATAATGGAAAGTAAAGTGTCGATAGAAACAAAAAAACTCGCCTTCCGCTTAGATCAGCAGTAGCAAGTTTTGGAGTAACTTATAAATATAATTCAATTATTTCACAACAAGTGCATCTTCAGTTCCTTCGTACACAGTAATTTCTACTGCTTCAGTTAAGATGTCTGCGTAGCTGTAAGACACGCGTTCAAATGCATGCTCTTCTTGATCTAGCTCAATCACGAACACGGAGTGATAGGTCTCGCGTAGGATTCCGGCACGTTCTACCGTTTTCTTACGACCTCCGTTTGCCTTCAAAAGCAATCGTTTTCCTAAATGTAGGTCTAACGATTTTTTAATATCCGCCAAAGTTTTGGGCATTTTGTCTACACCTCACTATGGATATAATTCTACCATAATTTGATGGAATTGTCAAGCAAATTTATAATTTTATCAACCAACCTTAGTCGCTGTCAATATTTATTTATTCGAAATTTCTTTAACCCGAAAGAAGTTGTGCCGATTTTGTAACAGAATAACCATTTCATCCGAAATATGCATACAATTTATCTGCCAACAGTCCAAACTCCTTAATCGTTAACGTTTCTCCACGTCTTGTTGGATCAATTTCTGCTTCTGCTAATGCTGTTAAAATCAACTCTTTTTTCTCTTTGCCTAAAGGCATAGCAACTTGAAGATTGTTCAAAATGGTTTTTCTGCGTTGTACGAACGACCCTCTCGTAACGGTAAAGAAGAAGTCTTCATCAATTACCACGACTTCTGGCACGTCGCGTTTGGTCATGCGGATAACAGCCGAATCAACATTAGGTTGTGGCAAAAATACAGACTTAGGAACAGTCAATGCCATTTCAGCCTGTGTGTAGTACTGGATAGCGATAGAAAGTGACCCATAAGCTTTTGTACCTGGTTTAGCTGTAATGCGCTCAGCGACCTCTTTTTGCAACATAACGACCATGCCGCGAATTGGCAGCTTTTCGAGTAATAACTTTAAAATAATCGGTGTCGTTACGTAATAGGGCAAGTTGGCCACGACCACGATGTCATCGTACCCTTCCAGTTCACGATCAATCGCTGCTTGGACATCTGCTTTTAAAATATCCGAATGAATAATGGCAATGTTATCATAAGGCGATAAAGTATCCTCGAGCACCGGTAATAATCGTTGATCAATTTCAAAAGCTAATACTTTTCCGGCTTCTCTTGCCAAATGTTCTGTTAAAGCACCAATTCCTGGACCGATTTCAATTGCTGCAGACTTCTTGGTCAATTTCGCTTGCCCAACAATTTTACGCAAAATATTCGGATCGATTAAAAAGTTTTGTCCTAAGCTTTTCTTTACTTTCAACCCATATTTCGCCATAATTTCTTGCGTTCGAATAGGTGTGGCAATATCTTTAGTCATTAGTTTTCCTCCTGAGTTAACGCTTGTACCGCTTTAATAAACTGAGCTTTGGATATACCGAACATATAGAGCCGTTTTTGAAGCTGCTTGCCGTTCGTATAGCCAATCTGCAAGTCATTGCCCATTTGAATACGGCGCTGCTTTGCTTTTGGATGAGCCACAAGACCTGCATCAATTAAATCTTCCATCGTAATTTCTACTGCACGCTCTTCCTGTAGCGGCGTATAAACTGCGTGCAAAGCTTCACGAATATCTTCATCGCAGGCATGTTCGATTCCTAGGCCTTTGCCGTTTTTAGCAATGGTTTTTTCTTTCGCCAAAAATGCGTGTTTAGCCAGTGGCACATGTTCTTCAATAATAGCACGTATGCGTCTTCCAGGATAATCCGGATCCGTAAAAACGATGATGCCTCTTTTCTGCTGTGCATGAGCGATTCGTACGAGTGTTTCTGCTGTAATTGCTGAACCATTTGTTTCAATCGTATCTGCATCAACTGCACGTTTGATTGCTACCGTATCATCTTTTCCTTCAACTACTATAATCTCATTTATCTTCATTTATAATTTTCCTCTTTTCAAGCTTCTTGTTTATTCTACACGTTTGCCTATAAACATGTAAAAAGCTTTCCCGGGAAATATCCCAAGAAAGCTTGCAGTTAAACTAACAATCGATTAGTTCAGAATTCTAACCTTTACTTGCTTGCGTCCGAATGACAAAGCATCAGATTTATTAGCCATAAATAAATCAATTTTATTTCCTTTGATTGCTCCGCCTGTATCGCCTGCAATCGCATTACCGTATCCTTCAACCCATACTTTAGAACCTAATGGAATCACACTAGGATCTACTGCAATGACTTTTAGGCCTGGATTCGTTTTTAAGTTTATGCCTGTAGCAGTAATTCCTGAACATCCTGTGCAGCTAGCTGTGTAGGCTGTCGCAGATACATAAAATTCTTTTCCGCCAGCTGGCTCTGCTTGAACAGGTGTTGCTTTTTCAGCTACTGTTTTAGTAGGCGCTGCTTTTTCTGTTGAAGCTGTTTTAGCCACCGCTTTTTGAGGCGTTACTTGCTGTTTTTGCTGTACAGGTGTTGCTTTTTGTTGAGTACCACGTGAAACGCTAGCAACCATCGTTTTTGTTCCAACAGCTGTTACTTGTTTCGTTGGCTCTGTAACAACTTTTTCTGTTTTAAGGTCGCGCTTTACTTCTTTACCATTTTCTTTTACTACTTCATACGTTTTTTTGACTACGCCATTTTTACCTTTTTGAACGATTTTTTCACTGCCTTTAAGAAGTGTTTCGTCTTTTTTAGTTTCGACTGCATATTTTACAGAACCTTCGACTACGTCAGTTAGTTTTTCAACACGGACTACTTTGACTTCAGAATTCGGTAAAACCAATTCGTCCATTTCGCTTTCAACACGATCTAGTTTACCTAAAGTAACTTGATTTTCTTTTAAGAGGTTAGCCACTGTTGTTGAAGTTGACCATACTTTCTTTTCTTCAACACCGTCTTGAATCGTAACTTCATATGCTTTTTCAACTGAGATTTTTGTATCCTCATTTACTTGTTCATCTAACGCTGGTGTTACTTTATCGTGTTTAGTTAGTTCAATTTTAGCTGTTTCCAAAATTTCTGATACCGTGTTTTTAGTCGTCCAAGCTGAAGTTGATTTCCCATCAACTGTCACAGCATATTGTTCTGCTGCATCCCATTCAACAGCCATGTCTTTGTTAATAACTGTTTCCGCTGAATGACTAACGAAATCATGTTCTCCGGTTTTGATGTCTTGTTCTTTTAAAAAGGCACCTACTGTTTCTGCATGTGTTCTTACTTCTTCTTTTTCACCGTTTGCTGTTACCGTTACTGTATTTTTTGTTCCTTCGTATATAGCAAAAGTTAAAACCGCCGCGAACAACAACACAGTTGCAATTGTTATCGCCAATGATTTACCTTTGAATAGTTGTGTTGAATAGGTATTACTTGTTTTGTTTGACAAAAATAACTCCTCCTTCTTCACCTGAGTGATTATATAGATTCATGTTTAAGCTATCAACAGATACTAATTTCATCATTTATCTTTTTTTAAGAAAACTTGTAGAACCTTTTAGCGTTCTCAGTTGTAGCTTTTGCTACTTCTTCTATTGAAATTCCTTTTAATCGTGCAATTTCTCCTGCCACTAGCGGCACATAAGAAGGTTCATTTCGTTTTCCACGATGTGGATGTGGGGCCAAATACGGGGCGTCTGTTTCAATCATTAAATGATCAAGTGAAATTAATTCAGCGACTTCTTTTGGTTTTTTAGCATTTTTGAATGTTACTGGCCCTCCAAGAGAAATCATAAAGTTCATTTCTATACTTTCACGGGCTGTTTCTACACTGCCACTAAAACAATGCATGACACCGCCAATTTCTTTTGCATTTTCTTCTCTGAGAATTCTCAAAACGTCTTCAGTTGCTTCTCGGTTATGAATAATAATTGGTAGCTCTACTTTTTTAGCCAACCGAATCTGCTTACGAAAAACTTCCTGTTGTACTTCTTTCGGTGATTTATCCCAGTAGTAATCCAATCCGGTTTCCCCGATTCCCACTACTTTCGGGTGAGCTGCAAGCTCTTCAATCCATTCCAAGTCTTCCTCAGTACAGTCGATGGCATCAACGGGGTGCCAACCAACTACTGCGAAGATGAATTCATAGGTTTCGGCCAATTCTATGGCTCGTTCGATCGTTTTTCGGTCGAAGCCGATGACTACCATTTTCTCCACATGGTTTTCTTGTGCGCGCTCAATGACTTGTACCAGGTCCTCATCATATTGATCTGCATTTAAATGTACATGGGTATCGATAAACATCAATCATTCTCCTCACATTAAGCTTTATTCTAATGGTTCTTCCCGTGTCTTTCTTCACAACAACATTACAATTGAGTAACAAAACATGTTAGTTTAGTGTCAAAATCATTTATTTCTCTGTAATATTAGGTAAAAAACACTACAAAACCAAAAAAAGACCCACCGGTGAAAGTGGGTCAAAACAGGTCTTTTTTAGTAGTCTTATTTGATTTTTGAGCCGTTTGGAAGCTGCTCTGCAACCGATGCCAAAGTTAAATATCCATCTTTCTCGCCAGCAAGAATCATTCCTTGGGACAGTTCACCACGTAATTTTACAGGTTTTAAGTTTGCTACGACGACCACTTTTTTTCCGATTAAATCTGTTGGTTTATAGTGCTCTGCAATTCCTGAAACTACTTGTCTCTGCTCGTAACCCATATCTAGCTGCAACTTTAATAACTTAGAAGTTTTTGGTACAGCTTCACAATTTGTAACAGTCGCTACACGTAAATCGACTTTTGCAAAATCCTCAATCGCAATTTCTGGTACATCTGGAACTTCCACGATTGCCGGCTCTTCTGCAACAGGTACTACTGAACCGCGCATTTGTTCACGAATATAAGCTACTTCTGGTTCTACTTCAAGACGGGGAAAGATTGGCGTTCCTTTTGACACTACTTGAATGCCAGCTGGAATTTTACCAAAGCCTTGTAAGCTATCCCACGTCAAATAGTCTTCCGTTAAGCCTAACTGTTCAATAATTTGTTTAGGTGCATTTGGCAAGAACGGCTGTAACATAACCGCAGTCATGCGAAGACTTTCTGCTAAATGAGCCATAACTGAATCCAATTGTTCTTTTGCGCTTTCATCTTTTGCCAATACCCACGGCTGTGTTTCATCAATATACTTATTGGTTCTCGAAATCAATGTCCATACTTCGCTCAACACAATACTAAACTGCATTCTTTCCATATGCTGCTCATAGACTTTTACCGTCTGCTCAGCTACTTGTTGTAACGGTGCATCAAATTCCGTCTGCAAACCATTGATTTGTGGCACAGCACCATCGCAGTATTTATTGATCATGGATACGGTACGATTCAATAAATTCCCGAGGTCATTCGCCAAATCATAATTGGTTCGTTCAATAAAGGATTCTGGTGAAAAGACACCATCAGAACCGAATGGCAATTCACGTAAAAGGAAATAACGTGTGGCGTCTAATCCATAGCGCTCAACAAGCATTTCTGGATACACGACATTACCTTTAGATTTCGACATTTTACCGTCTTTCATCATAATAAAACCGTGTGCGAAAACTTTTTTCGGCAATGGCAAATCTAAAGCCATTAAGAAAATCGGCCAATAAATCGTGTGGAAACGAACAATATCTTTCCCTACTACATGAACATCAGCTGGCCAATACTTATTAAATAAGCTATCGTCTTTTGAACCATAGCCAAGCGACGTAATGTAATTCGACAAAGCATCGACCCACACATAAATAACGTGCTTCGGATCCCCAGGAACCGGAATGCCCCAGTCAAAAGAAGTTCGTGAAACCGATAAATCTTCTAATCCCGGTTTGATGAAGTTATTGATCATTTCGTTTTTACGCGATTCTGGTTCAATAAATTCAACATTGTTTTCATAGTAGTCAAGAAGACGTGCAGCGTATTTTTTCATATTAAAGAAATACGATTCTTCTTTTACTTTGTGAACCGGACGTCCACAGTCTGGACAATTGCCGTTTTCTAACTGATTTTCCGTGAAGAACGATTCACAAGGTGTACAATACCAGCCTTCATACTGACCTTTATAAATATCGCCGTTGTCGAGGAATGTTTTAAAAATTCGTTCCACGCCTTCTTTATGGCGATTTTCTGTCGTACGAATAAAATCATCGTATGTGATATCCATAACCGACCAAACGTGTTTCGCAGCTTCTGCCATCTCATCCACAAACTCTTGTGGTGCTTTGCCTGCTTCTATCGCTTTTTCTTCGATTTTTTGACCATGCTCGTCCATTCCAGTTAAAAATCGAACATCAAATCCACGCAATCGCTTATAGCGAGCCATGGCATCAGAAGCGACTGTCGTATACGCCGTTCCAATGTGAAATTTTCCGCTTGGGTAATAAATCGGTGTAGTCAAATAAAATGTGTTGTTAGCAGTCACGAAAAATTCCTCCAGTTTTTTTGTATAGTTCTTATTTTAACCAAGTCCCTAATTTTGTACAATCTTTCAATTCGACAAAGTCATTTTTAAGTAAAGTTTTCATGTTACTAAACATGTCTATAATGGAATTTTTTACTTTTGGGGCTACTTTGTCTAATTAATAGCGTTTTTTCTACTAATCTAGATGAAGTTAATACTAAATATAAATTTTTATTATCTTTTCGATAGTTTTTTATTGACCTAATTGACAGTAGTTGGTATGATTTATTACAAGAAGTGGAAAATGTCGAATTTTGACGAATCTAACTGATAAACTAAAAGGAGGACTATTATTATGAAATCAACAGGTATTGTTCGTAAAGTAGATGAGTTAGGACGTGTGGTAATTCCAATCGAATTGCGTCGTACTCTAGGAATCGCTGAGAAAGACGCATTGGAAATATATGTAGATGACGACAAGATTATCTTGAAAAAGTATTTACCAAACATGACGTGTGCAGTGACAGGCGAAGTATCAGACGAAAACATGAAATTAGTTGGCGGTAAATTGATCTTAAGCTCTGAAGGCGCTGAAATGTTAGTAAAAGAAATTCAAAACAACTTAAACAAGTAATATTCAAAAAACCGGATGCCCGCGCATCCGGTTTTTTATTTGCTAAATAGAAGGTATTTGCACTTCGCCAGACTGGTTACGCCCGGCAGAGCTACATGGGTGCTTGCGCTTTTCTTTGTCCAGACTCCAGCACCCAGCTCTTTGGGTCGTAAGCCATTCTGACTGTGCGGCTGAAAATACGCCACTTCGCCAGACTGGCTTACGCCCGGCAGAGCTACATGGGTGCTTGCGCTTTTCTAAGTATGATAGGCCTGATATACTTCTCTTTTTGATAATTGGCGCTCGATGGCTGCTTCTTTGATTGCTTCTTTCGATGTCAGGCTTTTGGTTTCCATCAACTGATCAACATGTTCTTCAATGGACAAGTTTTCCCACCATTTGACGTTTTCTACAGGATCCGGGTCGGCATTCCCTTCAAGGACTAAACAAAATTCACCACGAATTTCGTTTTCTTCTGCCCATGTAATAGCTTCTCCAACTGTGCCTCTTATAAACTCTTCGAATTTCTTGGTTACTTCTCGTGCCAAGACAATTTTTCGTTCGTTACCTACTGCTTTTTGCATGCTTTTCAAGCTTTCTTTTAATCGGTGCGGCGCTTCGTAAAAAATAAGCGTTTCTTCTTTTTGACTTAGTACTTCCAGCTCAGTTAGCCGATCCTTTTTATTGCGTGACAAGAACCCGTAAAATAAAAACGGCTGTGGTGCTATTCCAGAAGCGATTAACGCACTGAGTGCTGCATTAGCTCCTGGGATTGGCACTACAGGGAAGCCATCTGCAACTGCTCGTTTCACAATGTCTTCGCCTGGGTCCGATATACAGGGCATACCTGCATCACTAACCAACGCCACAGATTTGCCTTGTTCTAAATAAGACAATATTTTAAAACCGCCACTTTCTTGATTATGCTCGTGGTAACTAACTAATTTTGTTTGGATGTCAAAGTAATTGCAGAGGTTTTTGGTGTTACGTGTATCTTCTGCTGCAATAATATCGACTTCTTTTAAAATACGTAATGCGCGCATTGTCATGTCTTCTAGATTGCCAATAGGCGTTGCTACTAGATACAGTGTTGCTTGTTTGTGCTGAAAACTTTTTTGAGATTTCATTTGCCGCTCTCCTTCTCTTCAGCAATATAACGAATTTTTTTACCTTTAGTTAATTGCTTAAAGGCATATTCTGCTTTCATTGCTTCTTGTTTTGTCTCAAAGCATTCATGATAAATCAGCTTCGACGGTCCTTTAGCACGTGTGTATTTTGCACCTTTTCCAGCATTGTGTGCAGCTATTCGCTTTTCAAGATCATTAGTATAACCTGCATAGTACGATTGATCTGCACATTCTAAAACGTAAAAAAAATGCTTATTTGTCGCCATACAATAACTCACGCACTTCTTCAGTGTATTCTCCGTCTTCTCCGTAAACAATAAGCGGTGGCAAGATTTTCAAATCCGGCTTGCCATCTTTGATTCCTTCAATTAAGAGGGTATTGGCTTCTTTACCGGCTTTTGGATAGACCAGTCG
This sequence comes from Planococcus faecalis, assembly GCF_002009235.1. Lineage (NCBI taxonomy): Bacteria > Bacillati > Bacillota > Bacilli > Caryophanales > Caryophanaceae > Planococcus > Planococcus faecalis. The sequence continues at coordinate 45,787 of NZ_CP019401.1, read as the reverse complement.
AATCCGTTTTGGTTCTAAGCGATTTGCCCGCATTACCGAAATCAAATCAATCAATCTGCCTGAACGGTGAACAAATGCTGCTTTTCCGCCTTGCTTGAGCAATTGGCTCGCTGATAAAACGGCTTCATCTAATGTTAGATACAGTTCGTGCCGTGCAATTGCCATATGCTCACTGATGTTTTTATCACTCATTTCGTGTGCCGGAAAATAAGGAGGGTTACACGTCACGACATCGTATTTTTCAAACCCTAATTGTTTTGGCATATCTTTAACGTCGCCTTCAATAATATCAATCTGACTTTCTAACTCGTTGTAAGCGACACTGCGGCGTGCCATATGAACGAGGCGCTCTTGCAGTTCCACGCCAATAATCCGAGATTCTGTACGGGCACTCAGAAACAAAGGAATTGCCCCATTGCCTGTACACAAATCTACAATTGTGCCTCGTTTTAACGGAACATAAGCAAATCGCGCCAATAAAACAGCGTCTAACGAAAACGAAAACACCGATGGACTTTGAATAATCCGTAAGTCTTCCGCTAATAAATAATCAAGTCGTTCATCATCCACTAACATTTATTCAACTCCTAGCATAACAAAAGGCTGCCGCCACACGGAGTGTCGGAAGCCTTTCTCTTTAAAATTTGGATAATACGTTCTTTTTAGTTTTGCTTGTTCAAGAATGACAAACAAAACAGGCAATCGTCACCTTTTCGGGAACTGCCGAAATGTACATTACAGACATGATAGCCTTCATGATACAAACGCGCTAAGTTATCGTAACCTTCACCGATGTCCATAACAGCTTTTTTTAATTTTACAGGATCTACAGCTGCTACTTCAGGTACTGCTTTATGAAATTCATCTAAGCGTGAACGCAAATGATGATTTTCCAATTGCAGGGCATGATGTTCTTCCATCGTCCGAGCTACGACTGCTTTTAATTCGCTGAATTGCTCTTGCATGGATTGAAGTTGTTGTTCAAACTCCATAACCGTATCCAAAAAATTCTTTTCCTTCACTTAAACCACCTCACGCTCTCGTTCCTTGGCCCATTATCTCATCTAATGTATATTCAAGTGTTTGTTCCTGCTCAGTTAAACGAACTTTTAACACTCGTTCTAAAATATTCATGCCAACAACACGACCATCGCCATCTGGTGTGGTTACTCGTGTACCAACGTCTGGCATTTCTTTTTTCGCTGTTTCGTATTCATCGTTCTCATATTTTAAGCAGCACATCAAACGGCCACATAAGCCTGAGATTTTAGAAGGGTTCAACGATAGATTTTGATCTTTCGCCATTTTAATGGATACTGGTTCAAAATCACCTAAGAACGTCGAACAACAAAGCATACGACCACAAGGACCGATACCACCAAGCATTTTCGCTTCATCACGAACGCCGATTTGGCGAAGTTCGATGCGTGTACGGAAAATGGAAGCCAAGTCTTTGACCAAGTTCCGGAAATCCACGCGTCCCTCTGCTGTAAAGTAAAAAATGACTTTATTGCGGTCAAAGGTATATTCGACATCTACTAGCTTCATGTCTAAACGATGCTCTTCGATTTTGTCCGTACCCAGTTCAAAAGCACGACTTGCTTCTAATCGATTTTCTTCCACCTGTTGGCGGTCGCGTTCAGTCGCTACTCTTACTACTTGCTTTAAAGGTAGAACCACATCGTTTTCTCCAACAGTTTTCGTTGGCACTACTACTTTGCCGTATTCTACACCTCGTGCTGTTTCGACAATAACGTAATCGTCTTTTTCAATCCCTAATTCAGCTGGATCGAAATAATATATTTTACCCGCTTTCTTAAAGCGGACACCTATGACATTATACAATTGCTACCCCTCCTGCAGATTCAGCATTAACTGCTCCATCAACAGCGTCCGGTTCATATTGCGCGGCAATTGTTGTTTGGCTTGTAATATAGCCTGCAACTGCCTGGACAATACCGTAAAGGAGCGTTGGAGAGCCATCTGCTTCCAAGTTTCTTCCATGTCTGGATATGTGCGTGCAGTCTCAAGACCTGCTTTTACCGAAGCAATGTCCCGATATGCAAATAATAACATGTCTAGACCTCTTTCGGCATCTTCTTTTTCTTTAAATAATGGCAACCAGTCAGACTGAAGCATTAAAAGAGCTTCATGAACGTTGATACTAGCGACTTCTACTAGTTTCAACACTGTTTTTCTAGCTTGTGCAAATTGTTCATCCTGACTTAAAGTAAATGCTTCTTCTTCGCTTTGTGTTAGCATACTGACAGTTGCAGCCATCGATTCAGTCATTCCTTCAGCCATTAACTTCTCTATTAACTTTGGTCGCGACAACGGACGAAACGAGACTAACTGACAACGAGAACGGATTGTACTCATCAGTGCATTCAGTCGCTCCGTCAACAAAATTGCCGTGACGTTAAACTCTGGTTCTTCCAAGAATTTCAGCAAAGCATTGGCAGAAGAATTATTCATCCGATCTGCCTGCTCAATTACGTATATTTTACGACCTGTATTCAAGCCCGTTTTATTCAATCTAAAAATCAATTCTCGAATTTGATCAATTTTAATGTTTTGACCATCTGGTTCGATGAAAACAACATTCGTATGATTGCCTGAATTATAAAGTTGGCAACTTCGACATGTTTCACATGGAACATTTTGAATAGGGATTTCGCACAACAGCAGCTTAACGAAAAAATGAGTAATCTCTTTTTTACCTGAACCTGCAGGCCCTTCGAATAGATAAGCATGTGCTAGACGTTCTTTTGAATAAGCACCTTGTAGTCGTTTCATAACTACCGGTTGCATTTCCAAAAATTCATCGGTTGTTTTTTGCATCAATTTCACCTTCAGACTTTGTAAAAAATCCCGTGTTCCGATTGGAGCACGGGTATTATTTATGGTGCTAGGAAATTCACGTGTCTTTTATCGATTAAAAATGATGGAATTGTTCGATCGGCAAGACAAAAATAGTTGCGCCTCCAACTTCAACTTCCACTGGATAAGGAATATATGAGTCAGCATTTCCGCCCATTGGTGACACTGGTGCTACCATCTGTTCGCGTGATCGGCAATTTTCACGAATCAAGTCTAATAACTTCGGTATGAGATCATCTTCTACACCGATTAAAAAGGTCGTGTTCCCTGAGCGCAAAAACCCTCCTGTACTGGCAAGCTTTGTAGCCCGGAAATCATTTTTTGTTAACGCATTGGATAATCGGTTACTGTCTTGATCCTGTACAACTGCTACTACGAGTTTCATCAGTATCCACTCCTTTTTATCTTTCTTCTATATAAGTATAACATGAACAAAGCTACGCGCTGTACATCTTTACAGCCGTTTGACAAAAAAACAGCTGCTCCTCAAGAAGGATCAACTGCCGTTTGCCGTTCTTCTATAAATCGTATAGCGGTTTCTAATGCATCTGAAAAAACGTTCTCTAGCTCATTTTCCGCATTGATCAAGCGGATGCGCTCTGGATTTTGACTCAATAGCAAAAGGTAACCTTCTCTTACTTTATAATGGAACTTCATCGACTCTACATCTAGTCGATTTATTTCCCGGTGTACATCCTTTTCAATACGGGCCATTCCTACTTTCGGATTAACGTCAAAGTAAAGAGTTAAATCTGGCATGTACGCATCAATGGCGAATTTGTTGATAGCAAAAATTTCTTCCATCCCGATTCCTCGTGCATAGCCTTGGTACGCGAGACTTGAATCGATGTAACGATCACATAAAACGATGCTTCCTGCTTCAAGTGCGGGAATAATTTTTTCCACTAAATGCTGTCTTCTCGCTGCAGCATATAGCAAAGCTTCTGTTCGCGCATCCATCGCAGTGTTTTGTCGGTTTAAAATGACCTCACGGATTTGTTCGGCAATATCAATGCCTCCTGGTTCTCTTGTGCAGACAACGGAAAATCCTTTTTCTATTAGTGCATCTGCTAGCATTTTTAAGACCGTCGACTTGCCTGATCCCTCTCCGCCTTCCAGATTGATCAAATAACTCATTTCCTATTCACCTTATTTCATGAAATTAATCTTCAGTTGCTGTTTTGAGCTCTTTATACTATACACGAAAAAGTACTTCTTTTATAGTGACCAGTAATGACGATATAACTAAACAACAGCTTTATTCTTCATCTTCTGCTACTTGATAAGCTCTTCGGAACAACTCTTTTTGGCTATCTATTGCCGGCTCATCATTTTTTCGTGATACGTAATGATATACACCAGTCGCATCCTGCCTTCTCGCCTTAACATTGTCCGCAAGTCCCAATTCAAGTATGGTTTTAACTTGTTTTTTAATCGTTTCATCAACTATTGGAAACAAAATTTCGATACGGTTGTTCAAATTCCGCGTCATCATATCAGCTGAGGATAAAAACGTCTTTTCTTTGCCGTTGTGATTGAAAAAATAGATGCGGCTATGTTCCAATAAGCTCCCTACAATGCTTCGTACTTGAATATTTTCGCTGACATCTGAAATACCTGGTCGTAAACAGCAAATTCCTCTGACGATTAACTCGACCTTCACTCCAGCATTCGATGCTTCATACAGTTTCATAATAATGAGTTTGTCTGTCAATGAGTTCATCTTCGCTATAATCCGACCGGTTCCATGCTTTTTTTGAAAGCGGATTTCAGCATCAATCAAGTCAATAATGTCTGTACGAATTGTAAAAGGCGCTACCGATAAATAATGGAACTCAGGTTTTTCCGTATAACCGCTCAAATAGTTGAAAAAATTAGTCGCATCAATTCCGAACTGTCTTTTCGACGTGAACAAACTCATATCAGTATAGATTTTAGCCGTTTGGTCATTGTAATTCCCCGTACCTAAATGAACAAAGCGTTCAATTTTATCTTCTTTTTTTCGGACTACTAGCGTGATTTTACTGTGGGTTTTCAAGTGAGTCATGCCGTAAATAACATGACACCCTGCTTTCTCCAGCTCTTTTGCCCATTGCACATTGTTTTCCTCATCAAAACGTGCTTTTAATTCGACTAGCACCGTTACTTGCTTGCCATTTTCTGCAGCTCTTTTTAATGCTTTGATAACTGGTGAATCTCCGCTAACACGGTATAAAGTTTGTTTGATCGCTAGTACGTTCGGATCATCTGCAGCTTCTGAAATAAATTGAACGACGGGCTCAAAGGATTCGTATGGGTGATGAAGAAAAACGTCTTGCTCGCTAATTTTTTGAAAAATTTGTTTGCCAGTTTCCATTCCTACCGGCAGCTGCGATACCTTTCCTTCAAAAACCAACTGCTCCCAAGTAGGGGCCATCTGTTTATAAAAGTTGAAAAAAACCGTTGCATCTAAAAAACCTTCAATGAAGTAGACATCTTTTTTATCGACCTCTAGCTCGTCTGTCAAGTAGTCTAAAATAACGTCATCAAATCCAGGTTGTTGAATTTCCAGACGGACAGCCGCTCCCCATTTTCGTTTACGGAGTTCCTCTTCAATTTCCTTCAGCAAGTCGCGCGCGCCTTCTTCGTGAATGGTCATATCGGCATTACGGGTAATCCGAAACACCGATACCGAGACTACTTTAAAGCCATGAAAAAGCTTGCGAATAAAGAAACTAATAACGTCTTCTAACAAAACAAATTTCAAACTGCCTTTCTCTGACTGTAAACGGACAAATCGTTCTAATACAGCAGGAACTTGAACGATGGCAATTTTCTGTCCTTCTTCGTCTCTTTTTTCCTCGTCTTCCAACCTCACCGCTAAGTTGATGCTTTTGTTCAACAGCATTGGAAAAGTTCGATAAGCATCGATGGCCATAGGCGTTAGTACTGGAAAAATATATTCTTCAAAGTATCGTTCTAATTCGTCTAACTGATTGGTGTCTAAGTCTGCTGTTTTCACAAATTCCACATGCTCTTTTTGAAGCTTTGGCAATAACGTGTTTTGTAAAGCTTCATATTGTAACTCGACAAGCTGATGAGTCTTTTTTGCGATTTCATTTAGTTGTTGCTTTGGGGTCATTCCAGCTTTATTTTCAGGCTTCGTAAATCCAACTTTCACTTGATCCTGCAAACCTGCTACACGAACCATAAAAAATTCATCTAAATTAGAGCTGAAAATCGCCAAAAATTTAAACCGTTCGAGTAAAGGATTTTTTTTATCGAATGCTTCTTGTAGAACACGTTCATTAAAAGCAAGCCAGCTCAACTCACGATTATTATAATAAGCCGGATTTTTGAGTTCGACGTTCTTTTTTTTCTGCGTCTCCAATTTTGAATCTCCTTTTTACTTATATTTTATTCAGACTATCCCTTGTACTAAAATGAGATTCACCTTTTAAACGATTGATTAGCTATCAAATTTAAATTCTACTGATTTTTTTAGTTGTTTTTCCAAATGCTTTTTCTGTTTTTCTACTTGGTATTGCTCCGGTTTCCAGTCTTCACGACAGTGAACAGAAAAAACAAGCACGTCATCTTTTTCTTCTACTGTGATCGTCTCCACAATGTCTCGTTTCGTCGCATTTAAACTATAAGCCACTTTAATAATAGCTCCGAGCAGCGTGTATTTGGCTAATTCATCTTTGGTAAACCACTCTTCATAAAGAGCCACATTGCGCTTAAAGACATTTCGATTTTTAAACGAAGCCATCAATGCGATAATGACTCGCTCTTTATGAAGCAAGCCATCAATGGTCCTGTTACTCAATAGATAAAATGTATGCTGGTGGCTCGATTCTGAATCGATGTAACTGCCCAAATTGTATAAGGCGCTGCTTAACTTTAAGCGTTTGTCATCCTGCTCGTCCAACGATAACAAGCCCAATTTCTCTAGCTCTTTTGAAATTAGCAGTGCACTCGTGCTGACATGAAATGCATGTGTTAAATTAATGTCATAATCGACAGCCAGCTCATGGAAGCTTTCTTCCACGACATTTGGGAATACGGATAAATCGAAGCCCTTGGTCGTCTCTTCATAGAAAACACCATCTCGCAACCCTTTTCTACTAAGAGCAAACTGCTTTGTATCAATCAATTCCATTAAGTAACGAAATACTTCTACAGCTGGAATGATAATATCCGCACGATCCTTTGATAATCCCTCTAGTCGCTGTAATTCCGAAAACTCAAGAGAATTGAACAACTCGTTAATGTCCTCAACATCGTCTTTACTCATGACATATTGATGAACGCCAGAAAATGGGTATTCAATGTGCTCCTGATGGATTTGGGCTAAATTTCGAGCACTTCCTCCAATTCCAATCAGCGGTAAGCGTTTGTCATTTAGCCATTCTAACTGATCAAACTGTTCTTTTAAAAACGATCGTAACTCACGCAATTCCTCTTTTGTCGGCATATCCCCTTCAATGAATTGCTCTTTCAAGGACAACACACCAAATGGAAAACTATAAAAGTAAATCAGCTGGCGATTCTTAAAGTACGTAATCTCTGTACTACCTCCACCGATATCTACCGTGATGCCACTAGTAAATGGTGTCGAGTTGACGACTGCTAGGTATCCATAATTCGCTTCTTCAAATTCAGAAAGGATACGGATTGAAAAGTCTGTTTCGCTCTGTACTGCCTTTATAATGTCATCTTGATTTACTGCTTGACGAACTGCTGCTGTAGCCACACATTTGATAGCTTCAAGTTGATGATGGCGCGTAACTCCTTGAAAACTTTTTAGGGTCTTGATTAGTATATCGATTCCTTCTTGTTCTAAAATATTTTCTTCGTTCAAGTAGCTGCGGAGACGAGCCACGGCCTTCACGTTCTCACTTTCAGTAAAACGACCACTTTTGTCTCGTGTATAGATAACAAGTCGGATGGTATTTGAACCAATATCAATAATTGCGTATTTTTCTTGAGCCATGAAAATCCCCCTCATCCTACTCTATTTAAAACGATAGTACAGTATACCCTCTATCCCTTACTTATTACTGGATCTCCTTGTTGAAGTACCGATAATTGCTTAGACTCTAAACGATGATCTCCTTGAATTTGCGCATTTGAAGCCAGATGATTCATCAACTCTTCCACTTTGGCCAATGTCCACTTTTCACCAGCGACTATGAGTGGAATTCCGGGTGGATATGGAATCACCATACCTGCAGCAATTCGACCAATCACTTGTGTATACGAAACCCACTCTTGGTCCGCCACATCAATTTCTTCAAAAGACAATTCCGGAACCGTTACATCGACGAATTTTGTTAGTCCTAATTTTGTTTCTTCCCTTTCTTCATCTTCAAGCATTGATATAGCTTCTTTTAAACGACTACGAATTTCTGCAAACGGGTAAGTATGCCACTGCTTTAACAATGGCAAAATTAGGAGCACTTGAAAAAGATCAGCCAATTCCACTTCGATTCCAACTTGCTCTAGTTTTTGTTTTAATTGATAGCCACTATGATGATCTACTCGCATCATAATTTTCAATGGGTCATCGGACTCCACCACTGTTAGATGTGGAATCATACGTAAGCTGCTAAGAAAGCGATCGCGCTTTTCATTAAACATTCGAATATCCGGTTGCGAATAGTTTTGAAGATATGAGCGTGCATCATCCAAAGAAGCCAGGATCAAATAAGACGGACTGCTTGATTGATACATTCGCAAATATTTTTGAATTTTTTTTACATTTATACGGTCACTACCCATATGCAAAAATGATCCCATTGTCATCGCTGGCAAGGTTTTATGCGCTGACTGAACTACTACATCTGCACCTAATTCTAAAGCTGAAGTCGGGAACGGTGATCCTACTTGAAAATGAGCACCGTGCGCTTCGTCTACTAAAACCGCAATGTTTTTCTCGTGGCACAGAGAAATAATAGCAGCAAGCTCTCGGGATACAATTCCGTAGTAATTGGGATAGGTCAGCACGACTGCCTTTGCTTCCGGATATTCCTCTAGCGCTGATTCTATTGCGTTAAGAGAGACCGCAGCGGCCGTCATAGACTCTTCGTCCCATTGTGGTGAAACGTAAACTGGACGCATGCACGCAAGCTCCAGTGCATGAAAAATGGACTTATGCGAATTGCGCTGAACAATAACGACATCCCCTTCTTCACACGCTGCATGAACCATGGCCAAATTTCCTACAGTCGAGCCGTTTACCAACAAGAAGCTCCTTTTCGCTCCATAAGCCTCCGCCAATAAAAGCTGCGCTTCTTGAATGATGCCTTGTGGATAATGCAGATCATCCAAATCTGACAGTTCCGTCAAGTCGTAGGACAGTGCTGATTGGATTTCTTCTGGTAATCCTGATAAAATCCCATGCTTATGGCCGGGTACATGAAAAGAAACAGGCTGTCTTTTTTGAAATTGGATTAATGCATCTACGATTGGGCGTCGTTGCGTCATAAATTTTCATCCTCACATTGATTAATTACTTTCATTATAGCAACTCCAGCCAAGAACGGTGAGTCGGAGCCTGAATAGCCTAACTATGTTATTAATTTTTCCATACAAAAAAGCCGTTACCGGAATCGGTAACGACTTTTTTTCATGTGCCCAGCGACGTCTTACTCTCACAGGGGGAAACCCCCAACTACCATCAGCGCAAAAGAGCTTAACTGCCGTGTTCGGGATGGGAACGGGTGTGGCCTCTTTGCCATCATCACTGGACTATTTGGTTGAGTGTTTGTTCACTCAAAACTGGATAAACGACAGGTGAAACAAGCAATTTTTTCGCATACAGTGTGTTGGTTAAGTCCTCGATCGATTAGTATTCGTCAGCTGCACGTATCGCTACGCTTCCACCTCGAACCTATCTACCTCATCGTCTTTGAGGGATCTTACTTGCTTGCGCAATGGGAAATCTCATCTTGAGGGGGCTTCGTGCTTAGATGCTTTCAGCACTTATCCCGGCCACACATAGCTACCCAGCGATGCCCTTGGCAGAACAACTGGTACACCAGCGGTGTGTCCATCCCGGTCCTCTCGTACTAAGGACAGCTCCTCTCAAATTTCCTGCGCCCGCGACGGATAGGGACCGAACTGTCTCACGACGTTCTGAACCCAGCTCGCGTACCGCTTTAATGGGCGAACAGCCCAACCCTTGGGACCGACTACAGCCCCAGGATGCGATGAGCCGACATCGAGGTGCCAAACCTCCCCGTCGATGTGGACTCTTGGGGGAGATAAGCCTGTTATCCCCGGGGTAGCTTTTATCCGTTGAGCGATGGCCCTTCCATGCGGAACCACCGGATCACTAAGCCCGTCTTTCGACCCTGCTCGACCTGTACGTCTCGCAGTCAAGCTCCCTTCTGCCTTTACACTCTACGAATGATTTCCAACCATTCTGAGGGAACCTTTGGGCGCCTCCGTTACTCTTTAGGAGGCGACCGCCCCAGTCAAACTGCCCGCCTGACACTGTCTCCCAAGCCGATCAGGCTTGTGGGTTAGAATTTCAATACAACCAGGGTAGTATCCCACTGACGCCTCCTCCGAAGCTAGCGCTCCGGAATCTCAGGCTCCTACCTATCCTGTACAAGTTGCACCAAAATTCAATATCAGGCTACAGTAAAGCTCCACGGGGTCTTTCCGTCCTGTCGCGGGTAACCTGCATCTTCACAGGTACTATAATTTCACCGAGTCTCTCGTTGAGACAGTGCCCAGATCGTTACGCCTTTCGTGCGGGTCGGAACTTACCCGACAAGGAATTTCGCTACCTTAGGACCGTTATAGTTACGGCCGCCGTTTACTGGGGCTTCAATTCGCACCTTCGCTTGCGCTAAGCACTCCTCTTAACCTTCCAGCACCGGGCAGGCGTCAGCCCCTATACGTCACCTTACGGTTTTGCAGAGACCTGTGTTTTTGCTAAACAGTCGCCTGGGCCTATTCACTGCGGCTCTCTCGGGCTATTCACCCTACCAGAGCACCCCTTCTCCCGAAGTTACGGGGTCATTTTGCCGAGTTCCTTAACGAGAGTTCACTCGCTCACCTTAGAATTCTCTTCTCGCCTACCTGTGTCGGTTTGCGGTACGGGCACCTCCCGCCTCGCTAGAGGCTTTTCTTGGCAGTGTGAAATCAGGGACTCAAGGGTAAACCCTCTTGCCATCACAGCTCAACGTATTAGAAATGGGATTTGCCTCATTTCACGCCTCACTGCTTGGACGTGCACAACCAACGGCACGCTCTCCTTATCCTTCTGCGTCCCCCCATTGCTCAAACGGCGGGGAGGTGGTACAGGAATATCAACCTGTTGTCCATCGTCTACGCCTATCGGCCTCGACTTAGGTCCCGACTAACCCTGAGCGGACGAGCCTTCCTCAGGAAACCTTAGGCATTCGGTGGACGGGATTCTCACCCGTCTTTCGTTACTCATACCGGCATTCTCACTTCTAAGCGCTCCACCAGTCCTTCCGGTCTGACTTCAACGCCCTTAGAACGCTCTCCTACCACGGATCTCTAACGAGATCCATCCACAGCTTCGGTAATCCGTTTAGCCCCGGTACATTTTCGGCGCAGTGTCACTCGACCAGTGAGCTATTACGCACTCTTTAAATGATGGCTGCTTCTAAGCCAACATCCTGGTTGTCTAAGCAACGCCACATCCTTTTCCACTTAACGGATATTTGGGGACCTTAGCTGGTGGTCTGGGCTGTTTCCCTCTTGACTACGGATCTTATCACTCGCAGTCTGACTCCCAAGCATAAATCACTGGCATTCGGAGTTTGTCTGAATTCGGTAACCCGGGATGGGCCCCTAGTCCAAACAGTGCTCTACCTCCAGGATTCTCAATCTTGAGGCTAGCCCTAAAGCTATTTCGGAGAGAACCAGCTATCTCCAGGTTCGATTGGAATTTCTCCGCTACCCACACCTCATCCCCGCACTTTTCAACGTGCGTGGGTTCGGGCCTCCAGTAAGTGTTACCTTACCTTCACCCTGGACATGGGTAGATCACCTGGTTTCGGGTCTACAACTGCATACTCTGTCGCCCTATTCAGACTCGCTTTCGCTGCGGCTCCGCCTTCTCAGCTTAACCTTGCATGCAATCGTAACTCGCCGGTTCATTCTACAAAAGGCACGCCATCACCCATTAACGGGCTTTGACTACTTGTAGGCACACGGTTTCAGGATCTATTTCACTCCCCTTCCGGGGTGCTTTTCACCTTTCCCTCACGGTACTGGTTCACTATCGGTCACTAGGAAGTATTTAGCCTTGGGAGATGGTCCTCCCAGATTCCGACGGAATTTCACGTGTTCCGCCGTACTCAGGATCCACTCTGGAGGGATAGGGTTTTCGGCTACGGGGCTGTTACCCGCTGCGGCGGACCGTTCCAGGTCGCTTCGCCTAATCCTATCTTTTGTAACTCCGTATAGAGTGTCCTACAACCCCAAGAGGCAAGCCTCTTGGTTTGGGCTGATCCCGTTTCGCTCGCCGCTACTCAGGGAATCGCATTTGCTTTCTCTTCCTCCAGGTACTTAGATGTTTCAGTTCCCTGGGTCTGCCTTCTCATGTGCTATAGATTCACACATGGATACTACCCGATTAAAGGCAGTGGGTTCCCCCATTCGGAAATCTCCGGATCACAGCTCACTTACAGCTCCCCGAAGCATATCGGTGTTAGTGCCGTCCTTCTTCGGCTCCTAGTGCCAAGGCATCCACCGTGCGCCCTTTCTAACTTAACCACTGGTTAATTAAAAAGTTGTGACGAAATCGTCACGCGTACTTGAATTACTTGCTTTGTTTCAATGTCGTTTTATCCAGTTTTCAAAGAACAAGGTTGAAAGTCACAAAAAAAGGCGTTGCCGCCTGAAGGTGAACCTTCAAAACTGAACGCAAAACGTCAACCCCGAGACAAGCTCGGTTCCGAATTTATCCTTAGAAAGGAGGTGATCCAGCCGCACCTTCCGATACGGCTACCTTGTTACGACTTCACCCCAATCATCTGTCCCACCTTCGGCGGCTGGCTCCACAAGGGTTACCTCACCGACTTCGGGTGTTACAAACTCTCGTGGTGTGACGGGCGGTGTGTACAAGGCCCGGGAACGTATTCACCGTGGCATGCTGATCCACGATTACTAGCGATTCCGGCTTCATGCAGGCGAGTTGCAGCCTGCAATCCGAACTGAGAACGGTTTTCTGGGATTGGCTTGCCCTCGCGGGGTTGCAGCCCTTTGTACCGTCCATTGTAGCACGTGTGTAGCCCAGGTCATAAGGGGCATGATGATTTGACGTCATCCCCACCTTCCTCCGGTTTGTCACCGGCAGTCACCTTAGAGTGCCCAACTGAATGCTGGCAACTAAGATCAAGGGTTGCGCTCGTTGCGGGACTTAACCCAACATCTCACGACACGAGCTGACGACAACCATGCACCACCTGTCACCACTGTCCCCGAAGGGAAAAGCGTATCTCTACACCGGTCAGTGGGATGTCAAGACCTGGTAAGGTTCTTCGCGTTGCTTCGAATTAAACCACATGCTCCACCGCTTGTGCGGGCCCCCGTCAATTCCTTTGAGTTTCAGCCTTGCGGCCGTACTCCCCAGGCGGAGTGCTTAATGCGTTAGCTGCAGCACTAAGGGCGGAAACCCCCTAACACTTAGCACTCATCGTTTACGGCGTGGACTACCAGGGTATCTAATCCTGTTTGCTCCCCACGCTTTCGCGCCTCAGCGTCAGTTACAGACCAGAAAGTCGCCTTCGCCACTGGTGTTCCTCCACATCTCTACGCATTTCACCGCTACACATGGAATTCCACTTTCCTCTTCTGCACTCAAGTTCCCCAGTTTCCAATGACCCTCCACGGTTGAGCCGTGGGCTTTCACATCGGACTTAAAGAACCGCCTGCGCGCGCTTTACGCCCAATAATTCCGGACAACGCTTGCCACCTACGTATTACCGCGGCTGCTGGCACGTAGTTAGCCGTGGCTTTCTGGTGAGGTACCGTCAAGGTACCAGTAGTTACTTGGTACTTGTTCTTCCCTCACAACAGAGTTTTACGATCCGAAAACCTTCGTCACTCACGCGGCGTTGCTCCGTCAGACTTTCGTCCATTGCGGAAGATTCCCTACTGCTGCCTCCCGTAGGAGTCTGGGCCGTGTCTCAGTCCCAGTGTGGCCGATCACCCTCTCAGGTCGGCTACGCATCGTCGCCTTGGTAGGCCATTACCCCACCAACTAGCTAATGCGCCGCGGGCCCATCCTGCAGTGACAGCGAGATGCCGTCTTTCCGTGCAGCCTCAGGAGAGGCCGCAAACTATTCGGTATTAGCACCGGTTTCCCGGAGTTATCCCGATCTGCAGGGCAGGTTGCCCACGTGTTACTCACCCGTCCGCCGCTAAACAATGGGAGCAAGCTCCCAAAGTTCCGCTCGACTTGCATGTATTAGGCACGCCGCCAGCGTTCGTCCTGAGCCAGGATCAAACTCTCCATTATAGAGTAGTGTTGATTGCTCAATACTGCTGGCGTATCGCCGTCCGAAGACGCACGATTCGCTTTGATCTGCGCAATGCTGATCAGTAAGTTGTCGTCACGAACACCGAGAAGGAAAACAACTTTACTCTGATTGCCATAAGGCAAGCTTCGCAAAAGCCGTTCTCGCACCGAAGTGCTCGTGACGTCTTTCGTTGACGTTTTGCTGTTCAGTTTTCAAGGTTCAAGTTGTTGTATCGTTTGTGTTGTTGTTGTCGTTCTTTACGACTCCTATGATACTAAAGCATAAACTTCAGACTGTCAACACTTTTGGCAAATAAAATTATATTTATAAAACATTCTTCTTTGAATTATCTTTTCCTTCTATAGAAGAGCATAAAAAAAGAAATCGAAAAACTAGCTATCAAAAGCCATTCTACTCGACTTCTTTCTTTCCCTTCTCTATTACCAACAATCTTTCTTTTCTCAATAATTATATGAAGAACATAATAAATCAGAATATTTTCCATTTTTTCAGAAGCGAAAACCGGCAGTTCCTGATAGCTGTTGCTGTATTAGAGCTCACGTCGCCCTTCTAACGCTTTCGATAAAGTCACTTCATCAGCGTATTCCAAATCGCCACCTACTGGCAGTCCATGTGCAATCCGAGTCGTTTTGATTCCTGAAGGTCTTACGAGTCGAGAGATATACATCGCTGTCGCTTCTCCCTCAATTGTCGGGTTTGTCGCTAATATCAATTCTTCTACTTCTTCATCTTGAAGACGTTTCAGCAAAGACGGCACGTTAATATCTTCCGGACCAATACCATCCATCGGAGAAATTGCCCCTTGTAAAACATGATACAAACCTTTGTAATCACGCATTTTCTCCATCGCAATGACATCTTTCGGATCTTGTACTACGCAAATCGTCGTGCGGTCACGTTGCTGATCTTGGCAAATATGGCATGGATCTACATCCGTAATATGGCCGCACACTGAGCAAAAGCTTAAGTTCCGTTTCGCATCCACTAAGGCTTTAGCAAAATCAAGCACTGTGTCCTCTTTCATTCCGAGCACAAAAAACGCCAGACGAGCCGCTGTTTTCGGCCCAATCCCTGGCAGTTTCATAAAACTCTCCATTAATTTCGAAATAGGTTCTGGATAATGCATCGTTATTGCCTCCTAGAACATTCCTGGCATGTTCAAGCCCTTCGTGAATTTCCCCATTGTGGAATTCGCGTGATCGTCCGCTTTTTTAAATGCGTCATTTGTTGCTACAACCAGTAAGTCCTGCAGCATTTCAATATCTTCTGGATCTACTACTGTAGGATCAAGTACGATATCCAACACTTCTTTATGACCCGACACAGTAGCTTTAACCATGCCACCACCTGCTGTTCCTTCAAACTTTAAAGTTCCAAGTTCTTCTTGGGCAACTGCCATCTCTTTTTGCATTTTCTGCATTTGTTTCATCATACCTTGCATATTTCCTCCACCGCGCATAATTAGTTCCTCCTTAGAATTTTCATTTTAGTCGTCATGAACTTCGACAAAGTCTTTTCCGAAAAGCCGTTCAGCTTCTGAAACAAACGGATCTTCTTCCGCTACTGCTCCTTCACCCGAAAACGGATTTTCTTCTTCAGACTCTGACTGTTTTTCTTCAGTGCCCGCCTTCAATCCACTTTTCTTAATAAACTCTTCACGGATTTTCAGCCAACTGACGTCCGGAACAAAAACCGGCGTATACGCTTTGCCTGCGTACTGCTCCAGCAATTGACTAAATGTAGCAGCAAAGGTCTGATTGTCAGAAGCCATCTGGCAATGAATATCATACTTGAATTTTAACACAAATGCATCCGCTGAGGCTGCTACTGGCTCCGCATCATTCAATAAAGCTGAATGCGATCGCTGCAATTGGCTCATGACTGTTGCCCAATTGGTTTTAATCGCTTGTATATCCACTTTAGTGGCATTTTTCAAGACGTCTTGAATACGTCCTGTCGGTATTTTAAAGCTACTTTGAACGCGCTGACGTTTTTTCTGCTCAGCCGGTGCTGCTTGCGCACCATTAGCTACGCCATTTTTAACCTGTTGTTGTAGCTCGCGCACTAAATTTTCCAACTGGATCACTTTTGCTTCTAGCTCAGGCGATACTGCAGAAGCCCCGCTTTGAACCGGTACATCTGCTTGAGCCATTTTCAATAAAGCTGTTTCCATATAGATTTTGGTATGATTTGAAAAACGCATTTCTTGTTGCGTTTTAGATAAAATATCAATCCACGTGTACAATGTTGCCGGTTCAAATCGATTGGCCAACTCTTCAAATCGCGGTTCATGCGTGACCAACTCCAACATATCATGAAGATCTGGAGCCGTTTGGATCAACAGCAAATCACGATAAAAGGTAATAAAATCTTCAACCAAGCGAACGGGATCTTTGCCATCGCGTACCAATTGTTCTAACAATGTTAACGATTTTCCGACATCCTTAGCGAGTAATGCTTCGGCAATGCCATAAAATACATCCTGACTAACAGAACCTGTAACTAACAAAGCATCTTCAATCGTCATTTCATCGCCACTAAACGATACCACTTGATCTAATAGACTCAATGCATCACGCATTCCACCTGCAGCCGCTTGTGCAATAAGTTTAAGCACTTGCTCATTGTACGGAATTTCAGCATCTGTTAAGACTTCGACCATACGTGCCACAATATCAACTTGTGTATGTGATTTGAAATCAAAGCGCTGGCAACGAGAAATAATAGTCAGTGGCAATTTATGCGGTTCAGTCGTCGCCAAAATGAAAACTACATGTTCTGGTGGTTCTTCTAATGTTTTTAATAACGCATTAAAGGCACTGTTTGATAACATATGCACTTCATCAATGATGTAAATTTTAAACCGCGAATTTGCTGGTGAAAAACGAACCTTTTCAATGATTTCTCGCATTTCTTCTACACGTGAATTAGACGCTGCATCAAATTCAATAACATCCGTATTCGATCCCTCGTTAATACTCTTGCAAGAAGCACACTCGTTGCACGGTTCCGAAGCAGGAGCTTGTTCGCAGTTTAATGCTTTGGCAAATATTTTAGCGGCACTGGTCTTCCCTGTCCCCCTTGGCCCTGAGAACAAATAAGCATGTGTTGTCTTATTGTAAAGGAGAGCATTTTGGAGGGTTTGTTTGACATGCGTTTGACCTGTCATTTCAGAAAAGGACTGCGGTCTGTAAACACGGTAAAAAGCTTGATACGCCAACTTATTCTCTCCTTTTAACTAATCTGTTTTTCATCCTATCATTATAGCATAAAAGCTCGTTTTTTCTGAACGTTTCCCTGCTTCATACACACGAATTTTACGAACAGAATAATAAAAAACCTGTCCGCTGCAAGAGCGGACAGGTTTGAATTTACGATTATTGCCGTGCACCTTTCTTCGACTGCTGTACATAAGCGTTACCCTTGTCGCTGGCTCGATCTAGGCGATCCCGCGGCACATGGAATATTCCACTTAATGCTGCTTCCTTCCGGACCTGACATGGTTCATGGGATCCCATTGCGCAGGACCCAGATGTCAACACTACGTGCAAGAGGCAGACCTTACATACAAACAGCCTCAGAAAGGAATTCAGTCCTGCTAAAGCGGATTGCAGGTTACAGGACACCGCTATCTTCCCACCTAGCACGGCATTTACTAGTATACAAATGAATCACAAAAAAATCAATCCGTAACCTTCCTTTGACGATAATTTCTTTTGAACTCAATTGATGTAGAAATACGATATGAGCCAAACCAAAGATACCAGCGTCTATCCAAAGCTTGCAACAAAGCGTGTTGTTCAGGGCACCACGATCACGATTCCTTAGATTTTTCTCATATAATTAAGTTACATCTACTGCGTAAATACTTAGGAATCTGAAGAGGTAAAACACGAAATAACGATTAATCCTTACCTGTACTACTACTCATATCTCACGTTTTTAGATGAATAAATTAAAAAGAACTGAAAAACTGTTGACAGCTA
Organism: Planococcus faecalis; assembly: GCF_002009235.1. Taxonomy (NCBI): domain Bacteria; kingdom Bacillati; phylum Bacillota; class Bacilli; order Caryophanales; family Caryophanaceae; genus Planococcus; species Planococcus faecalis. The sequence continues at coordinate 27,411 of NZ_CP019401.1, read as the reverse complement.
TTGTTCATCCATGATAAATTAGTTCTTGTCTGATACGGAGGAATACCCAAGTTTGGCTGAAGGGATCGGTCTTGAAAACCGACAGGGGAGTCAAATCCCGCGGGGGTTCGAATCCCTCTTCCTCCTCCATTTTTTAATCCAACTAATTTATAACTTCGATATAGCAAACCGGAAAGCTTAGGCTTTCCGGTTTTTTTGTATCTTTTTTATTTCCCAGGAAATACGAAAAATCCCTTAAGCTTGAGCTCAAGGGATTTGTTTATTTGCGAAGAATTGAAGCTTGTTGCATAAAACCACCAATGCGTTCAACAATTTGTTCCGAACACTCCGGATTTGTCAGAAGATCGTAGTCATTGATATTTAAACGCAGTACGGGACACCCATTAAAGGAATTGATCCAACTCTCATAGCGCTGGTGCATCTCTAGCCAGTAATCTACTGGTGTCTGTTGCTCCATAGCACGTCCACGCTCTTGAATACGTGAAAGGATATCCTCAATCGATCCTTCCAAGTAAATCAATAAATCTGGATGCGGGAAATAAGGCGTCATGACCATCGCTTCAAACAGATTTGTGTAGGTTTCGTAATCTACATTGTTCATCGTGCCTTTATCCCAATGCATTTTCGCAAAAATCCCGGTATCTTCATAAATCGAACGGTCTTGAATAAAACCGCCGCCATATTCAAACATCCGCTTTTGTTCTTTAAAACGCTCTGCCAGGAAATAGATTTGCAAATGGAAACTCCATTTCTCAAAATCATTGTAAAACAAATCTAAATACGGGTTGGTGTCAACATTTTCAAAGGACGTTCGGAATTGCAATGCATCCGCTAAAGCTTTAGTCATCGTTGACTTCCCGACACCTACTGTACCCGCTATTGTAATTACCGCATTCTGTGGAATGCCATATTTTTCACGTAAATTCATAAAGTCAAACTCCTTTTTTGTAAAGTTCCATCCACTTTATCCAAAATAAGCTGCAAATCGTCATCGTTTTGAACAAAATCGATTTCATCTCCATTAAAGCGCAATACAGGAATTTCCGGATGCTCGCGTTCAAAACGTTCGATAAATTCGTGATAGTCAGCTGCTAGCTGTTGCATGTATTCCGGCGTAATCATCTGTTCAAATTCTCTACCTCGTAACTTGATACGCTTCATTAAGGTATCCAGGCTAGCATGTAAATAAATGACCATGTTCGGTTTTGGCATATCCACCGTCAGAATTTTATAGATGGCTTCGTATTTAGCATATTCTGCCTCTGGCAATGTACGCTTAGCAAAGATGAGGTTTTTGAAAATGTGATAATCTGCTACGACTGGTTCCCGCTTTGAAATAAATTTCTTCTGGATGTCCGCCAACTGTTTATAGCGATTACATAAGAAGAACATCTCTGTTTGGAAGCTCCACTCTTCTATATCTTCGTAGAATTTATTTAAAAATGGGTTTTCGTCAACAATTTCTTTTAACAACTGAAATTGATTTTGATCGGCGAGCGCTTTCGTCAGCGACGTTTTGCCTACACCAATCGGACCTTCTACCGTGATGAATGGTACCGGCATGCGAAGTCCTCCTTTTTGGTTTCAAGTAAATTGCAATGCCATTTATTTTAACACACCACTCACGCGAAAAGTAGAGCAGAAAATCGAAGGATTTATTAATGAATCGGTTTTTTAAAGGTTGCCCCGTGGACTTCTTGAGTGTCCATAATCGTTAAAAAGGCTTTCGAATCAACATCTGTGACAATTTGTTTGAGCTTGGTTAGTTCCAGACGAGTAACTACCACATAAATAACATCTTTAGGAGTATTCAAATAGCCCCCTTGACCATGCAGCTTAGTAAAGCTTCGACCAAGACGATCATTAATCGCTGAACCAATTTCTTCGTATTCTTCTGATACAATTAGTACAGCTTTTGTATCTTCAAGACCTTGAATGACCACATCAATCGTTTTAGAAGCAATATAGTACGTCAAAACCGAATACATCGCTTGCTCCAGTCCAAGAACAAAAGCAGCCCATCCAAAGATAAAGACATTGAAAAACATAACAAACTCACCAATGGAAAACGGTAATTTTTTCGTCAATAAAATCCCGAGAATCTCGGTTCCATCAAGTGCGCCACCGTTCCGAATGACCAGTCCAACCCCCACACCAAGAAGTAACCCGCCAAATATTGTAGCAAGAAGTGGATCTCCCACAAAAGGTTCGATTTTATGCATCGGAATTGCTATTAACGCTAGGGTCACAATAGCAAAAATAGAAGAGACAAAAAAGTTACGACCAATATGCTTATAACCAAAATAAAGGAACGGCAAATTGATTGCGACCATCAATACGCCAAAAGGAACAACCGTTAAATAGTTCAAGATTAAAGAAACGCCAATAATACCACCATCAATAATCGAATTCGGAACTAAAAATAATTCAATAGCCGCCGCCGCCAACGTAGCTCCAATAAAAATAAAAACAAATCGTAGAGTAAAATGAAGAGGTTTTTCTTTTTTATGTTGTTTCATTCTTCGAACACCCCTCACTGTTTAGTAGCTAATTTCTTTAGTTTACGCTGTTCAATGATTTTTGTCTGCTCGACTTTTTTAATTGGTAGAAAATGATACACTGGATTTAAGGAGCGATGCATCATGAACGGGATGGAAAAAGATCATTATTACATGAATATGGCGATTGACGAAGCCAATAAAGCAGGAGTAAAAGGAGAAGTACCCATTGGTGCTGTTATTGTTTACAAAGACCAAGTTATTGCGCGTGCACACAACTTACGTGAAACGACACAAAACGCTGTAACACACGCCGAACTACTAGCTATACAAGAAGCTTGTCTGCATCTCGGCAACTGGCGACTCGAAGACACAAAGATTTACGTTACGTTAGAGCCTTGCCCCATGTGTGCAGGTGCCATTTTGCAGTCTCGGATTCCCCACGTTGTTTATGGCGCGCGCGATGCGAAAGCGGGCAGTGTAGATTCCTTGTACCGTTTGCTGAATGATGAGCGCTTTAATCATCAATGCCAAGTAACCGAAAACGTTCTTGCTGAAGAATGTGGACAGCTGCTAACGCAGTTTTTCCGAAATCTTCGAGAAGCCAAGAAGCAAAAGCGGAAAACCCAGTTATAGGGTCTTCCGCTTTTATTCGTTGATGAATTGAACAATCAAGTGATTAACAATCTCCGGTTGCTCGTGTTGAATCCAATGCGTTGCTTCTCCGACAAAGGCCAAATTGACTTCTTCGCAAAAAGACATGCTTTCCTTTGCAAGCATAGGTGACAGAAACTGATCGCCCACTCCCCAAATAATGCGGACTGGTACTTTGATTTTCGTATCCGGCACTTGCCTAAAGCTGCCTCTCCGGATTGCCCGGTACCAATTGAGCATCGCTGTTAATGCATCAGACTGTGACCACGCTGCTTTGTATAGTTCAAGTTCGTGTTTTGAAAAAGCAGTCGGCTTGCTAGACTGTTCAATTCCTTGCTGCATAGCTTTAAATCCCCCCATGCCAAGAGCCTTCTCAGGCAGATTAGGTAACTGAAAAAACGCAATGTAGGCACTCTTCATCCATTGTAGTGGATTTTTTTTGAGTACTTTTGGCATGGCTTTGGGATGTGGGATGTTCAAGACAATCAATTTTTCCACATACTCGGGCCGCGTGGCTGCCAAATGCCAAGCTACTGCTCCGCCCCAGTCATGTCCGATAATAATAGCTGTCTTTTTTTGGAAGTGCTCAATGATGCCAATCACATCATCACGTAAATAATCCACGGTGTAATTATCGATTCCTTTTGGCTTATCGCTCAAATTATAGCCGCGCTGGTCAGGCGCCACGACCCGGTATCCTTTTTCTGCTAAAGGTTGAATTTGATTTTTCCAACCAAACCAAAATTCTGGAAAGCCATGCAACAAGACAACTAACGGTCCATTTGCTGGTCCCGCTACAGCTATATGAAGATGGATACCGTTTGTTTCTATAATTTGAAAGCTTAGGTTTTCCATAAAAACAACTCCTTCGCTCAGATTCCTTAACTTCTCTTTACCCTTTTTCTCTAAAAAAAGACTCAAAAGCAAAATTGCTTTTGAGTCTTTTTATTAAATCGCTCCACTACTTAAAAGCCATGAAGAAAAATGAAAGCTACTTTATCCAATAGTCTTTTTGCCACCCATATAAGGCTGTAATACTTCAGGAATTAGGATTGATCCATCTTTTTGCTGACAGTTTTCAAGTAAAGCTGCCACCGTACGACCAATTGCTAATCCACTGCCGTTTAATGTGTGAACAAATTCAGGTTTTCCTGTTGTTTCACGACGGAATTTAATATTTGCACGTCTTGCTTGGAAATCTTCAAAGTTACTGCAAGAAGAAATTTCACGATATGTTTCTTGGCTTGGAATCCATACTTCGATATCGTATTTTTTGGCAGCTGTAAACCCTAGGTCGGCTGTACACATTTTTAAGACGCGATAAGGTAGTCCTAAAAGTTGCAGTACTTTCTCCGCATGTCCTGTCAATTTCTCTAATTCGTCGTAAGAATCCTCTGGCTTTACAAAGCGCACTAGCTCGACTTTATTGAATTGGTGCTGTCTGATTAGTCCGCGTGTGTCGCGACCTGCAGAACCCGCTTCAGAGCGGAAATTCGCGCTATAAGACGCAAAGGCTTGTGGCAACATATCTGCCGTTAAAATTTCATCACGGTAAAAGTTAGTTACCGGTACTTCAGAAGTCGGAATGAGGAAATAATCCTCTTTCTCAATCAAAAATGCATCTTCTTCAAACTTCGGCAATTGGCCAGTGCCTGTCAAGCTTTCGCGGTTAACCATATAAGGAGGCAACATTTCTTCATAGCCATGCTCTTCTTGGTGGAGGTCCATCATAAAGTTGATCAATGCGCGTTCTAAGCGAGCACCAAGTCCACGGTAAAAGACAAACCGGCTGCCCGTTACTTTCGCTGCGCGTTCAAAATCAATGATGTTTAAATCCGTTCCTAAATCCCAGTGTGGCTTAACGTCAAAGTCAAATGCAGGCTTGTCGCCCCATGTGCGGATTTCTTCATTATCATCTTCAGAATCGCCAAACGGCACGCTGTCGTGCGGAATATTTGGAACACGCATCATAATATAGTGCAAGCTTTCTTCAACTGCTTTTAACTCTTCATCAATCACTTTAATTTGATCGCCAACTTCACGCATTTTTGTAATGGCTTCGTCTGCATTTTCTTTTGCACGTTTCATCGCTGCGATATTTTGAGACGCTTCGTTGCGCTCTGCTTTTAATTTTTCAGTTTGTGCAATCAACTCACGGCGTTTTAGATCCAATCCTTCAAAATCATTAAGTACAGAAATATCTTCCCCGCGCTTTCCAAGCTTTGCTTTTACTTCTTCAAAATTGGCACGTACAAAACGAATATCCAACATACTGTTTCCTCCTTAAAATTTCAAAATAAAAAAAGACAACAAAAATAGCCCCCATCCCTTGGTAAAGGGACGAGAGCTACCCGCGTTGCCACCCTGATTGATCGGCAAAAGCCAATCCTCTTCATCACATAACGGCATTTAAACCGGCAATGGCTTTTTTCGCCATGCAACTCCGGGGTGGATTCAAATGTGTTTTTCACCGGTTCGCACCAACCACCGGCTCTCTTTGGAAAAACAGTCATTTTACTAATTCCCATCAACGTTTCGTCTTTTAAATTAATCATACTTTACTATAAGTTGATAGGTTTTGCAAGAGAAGGTCTGACTTGTTCTTAATCATGTTTAAAAAATAAGCCGTAATGCGGTGATCGTCGGTCAATTCGGGATGGAATGAACAACCGAGAAATTGGCCATCTCTCGCCATCACAATTTTTTCATTATGCACGCATAACACTTCGGTTTCTTCTCCGACACTAACAATATGGGGCGCTCGGATAAAGACGGCTTCAAAAGATCCATCAATACCTTTAATCGCAAGCGGTGCTTCAAAACTATCCACTTGTCGACCAAACGAATTTCGTTCCACTGTAACGTCCATCACACCTAAATGCGCATCGTCGCTACCAACGACTGTTTCAGCAAGCAAAATTAAGCCCGCACACGTGCCAAACATCGGTTTTCCGGTTTGCGCAAACTCTCTTAACGGTTCCATCAAGCCATAACGATCGATTAAACGGCGCATCGTCGTACTTTCTCCGCCCGGTAAGATTAAGCCATCCAAATTTTTAAGATCTTTCGGCCATTTAACAGCAATCGCTTCCGCTCCGCACGCCTGAACCGACTTGATATGCTCACGAACAGCTCCTTGCAACGCAAGAATTCCTACTCGTTTCAGGTTACCAGCCTCGCTCTTGCATACGTTCACCGGCAGCAATGGTTGAAATTTCAATGCCCTTCATTGCAATGCCCAGGTCTTTTGACAGTTCAGCGATCAATTTGTAATCTTGGTAATGTGTCGTCGCTTCCACAATCGCTCGGGCAAATCGTTCAGGGTTATCTGATTTGAAAATACCAGAACCAACAAACACACCGTCCGCTCCTAATTCCATCATTAACGCTGCATCTGCAGGTATGGCAATTCCGCCAGCTGCAAAATTAACTACCGGCAAGCGCCCTAAACTTTTAACTTCTTTTAAAAACTCATAAGAAGCTCCTAAGTTACGTGCTTCTGTCATTAATTCATCTTCGCTCATTGCGACTACTTTGCGGATTTCTGCATTTACTTGTCGCAAATGACGAACTGCTTCGACAATATTTCCTGTACCTGGTTCGCCTTTTGTTCGTAGCATCGAAGCGCCTTCACCAATTCTGCGCGCCGCTTCACCTAAATTCCGACACCCGCAAACAAAAGGAACCGTGTATTGGTTTTTTAATAAATGAAATTCTTCATCGGCTGGCGTCAGCACTTCACTTTCATCGATATAATCGACACCCATCGCTTCTAAAATACGCGCTTCCACAATATGACCAATACGCGCTTTTGCCATCACTGGAATCGATACAGCTTTCATCACTTCTTCTGTGATGCGTGGGTCTGCCATACGTGCTACTCCACCGTCTCTACGAATATCTGATGGCACACGTTCAAGTGCCATGACAGCCGTTGCGCCTGCAGCTTCTGCAATACGTGCTTGTTCTGCATTAACCACATCCATAATCACGCCACCTTTTTGCATTTCAGCCATTCCTCTTTTTACACGATTTGTTCCATGTTGAGTCATTTACTAATTCCCCCTATTCATTAATAAATTCAGTATAATAGAGATTGACCATATAAAAAGACTCAGTTACAATCATTTCAATCAGGTCAGTTGGAGGAATTCATATGGATATGCTAATGTTTCAACTTCAAAAACAGTCACAAACCCCGTTATACAAACAGTTGTATCAAGAAATAAAAGAAGCCATTATAAACGGCACAATCGGCATAGAGGCAAAATTACCAAGCAAACGCAAATTAGCAGATTATCTGCAAATTAGTCAAACGACCGTCGAACTGGCGTATTCTCAACTTGTCGCGGAAGGATTTATTGAATCTAGACCACGTAAAGGATTTTATGCTCAACCCGTCGAAGAACTGGCGTACTTGGATATTCCGCATGACGAGCCTACCGTCAAAGAAACGACTGCTTACAAAATAGATTTCAACTCGGCCAGTATTGATACACGTTCTTTTCCATTTTTAACGTGGCGCAAACTGACACGTGACATTTTAGATGACTCTAATCATCACTTATTATTATCTGGGCACCCTCAAGGAGACGACGCCTTGCGCCAAGAAATTGCCCGTTATTTGTACCAGTCTCGCGGAGTTGTTTGTGATGCAGAACAAATCGTGATTGGCTCTGGTACAGAACAATTAATGCCCTTACTCATTCGTCTACTTCATAAAAAACTGGTTTACGGCTATGAAAATCCTGGCTATGCATTGACCCATAGCATTTTCAGTCATCACGACCGCCAGTCTATCCCGATTGAACTCGAACAAGACGGCATCAACGTTAGTCAGTTAGAAGAATCTAACGTTGATGTAGCTTACGTCACACCATCACACCAATTTCCATCAGGTTCGGTCTTGAGTGCCACCAAACGTGCGCAATTACTGAACTGGGCTGTCGCTAAGCCTGAACGTTATATTATTGAAGACGATTACGACAGTGAATTTCGATACACTAGCCGCCCCATTCCCGCGCTACAAAGCATGGACTTAAGCGACCGTGTTATTTACATTAGTACTTTTTCTAAATCGCTCATGCCTTCTTTGCGTCTCGCTTATATGGTTTTGCCTAAACAACTGCTACGGGCTTATCAGCAAACGTTTCTTCATTACTCTTCATCGGTACCCAGACATGATCAACAACTAGTCGCCAAATTCATGAAAGATGGTCATTTTTCGCGCCACTTGAACCGCATGCGCAAGCTCTATCAGAAGAAAATCAAACAACTGAGTCAGTCGCTCGCTTTATTCTCTCCGGTCGTCACGGTTTCCGGTGAACAAGCAGGCATGCATATCGTGCTAACCATCCAAACCTCGTCAAGCGAAGAAGAACTGGTACAACGTGCTAAACAAGCGGGCATTCGTGTCACAGGTCTAAACTCTTATGATGTCCACAAAAAATCTGGAATTTACCCAAAAATTGTGCTCGGATTCGGTGGTCTATCCGAAGAAGAAATTCATTTAGGAATTATTGAATTGATGGCTTGTTGGAAAATACAATAAAAAAAGCCGTTCATCTATTTGGATGAACAGCTTTTTTATCATTAAAATAACCCTCTTACAAAACTACCTGCATCATCCCACAAAGAAGACAAGAACTCTCCTGTACTGCGCATCGATAAAGACAACCAGTTAGCACGTTCAACAGCTTCAGTAGTCACGATTTCAACTTTTTCCGTACTGCCGCTCAAATAGCCATATTCCGTGCCATCTGTTTTCTTAAGCTGTAGCGTTCCTACAACTAAATCTTTTTCCACACCTGCTTCTAGTTTGCCGTTCTTAACTACTGAATCGTCTAACAGTAATTCCGGTCGATACAATTCTTTATCCGCTGTCCGAATCATCATCTTTACTGGCTCTTTGACCGCAATCGATACTTTTTCTTCTAATCCATTTTCAACAGCAAGCGTTTGCTGACCTTCAAATTGATAGCCTGCAGGAATAACCTCTTCTGTTGTAAATTCACCAAAACCATAATCGAATAAAGTACGGGTCGCATCAAAGCGAGCTTTATACGAACCGGCCCCTTTATTATCTACTGCTCCCATAACCACAGCAATCAACCGGGTATCGTCACGCTTTGCTGTCCCTGCAAACGCATAACCGGCAAAATCTGTGCTGCCGGTTTTTAATCCGTCCATACCTTCGTATTCGTAAATTAGCCCAGGAAGCATTGAATTCCAATTTTCCATACGCGTTTCGTCTGCCGTTCCTTCACGAAATAATTTTACCGGAATTTTAGTCGTTTCTAACACTTCTGGATAATCATCCAATAAGCGTTTCGTTAGTTTGGCAACTGAACGCGCCGGCATGATGTTTTCATCTGTTTCTTTCGTGCCCTCTGGATGCATGCCCATCAAGCTTGAATTACTAAGACCCGTTGAATTGACAAAAGTCGTTTCTTCTAAGCCCATTTCTTTTGCTTTATCGTTCATTAGGTCAACAAATTTACTTTCTGTTCCTGCAATCGTCTCGGCAATACCGATTGTTGCTGCGTTAGCTGAGAAAATAGCCATCGCTTCATACATTTCTTTAATGGTGTAAGAGCCGTCTTCACGAAATGGCACATTACTTAAACGCATGTCCTGAGAAATTTTGTACGTGTAATCCGTCACTTCATACTCTTGATCCCACGTAACCTTACCATTTTCAATCGCTTCAAATAATAAATACTCTGTCATCATTTTGGTCATGCTAGCTATCCCTAAAGGCGCTTCCGCATTTTTTTCATAAAGAATCTTGCCACTTTGAGCGTCTACCAAAATAGCGGCTTCGGCCATTATAGTTAATGCGTCTTCCGCATAGGCTTGCTGCGGAACAATTGCTAGCACAGTAAGTATGACGAGTAATGCTATAAGTAGTCCTTTAGTTAAAAAATTCTTCACGTATTTGAATACCTCCATCTATAAGATTCCACATGCTATTTTATCACATTCATTATGCTTAAAAACGAAAACATAAAAAGACATCTTGCTCTTCGATTAAATGAAGAGCAAGATGTCTTATAAACTTAAATGGAGTAGTTTGGAGATTCTTTAGTAATTTGAACATCATGCGGATGACTTTCGCGTAATCCTGCTCCAGTCATACGAATAAATTGTGCTTCTTCACGTAACACCTGTAAATCTTTAGTTCCGCAATAACCCATTCCTGCACGGATACCACCTAGTAATTGATGAATTGTATCAGAAAGTGGTCCTTTGTATGGCAAGCGACCTTCGATTCCTTCTGGCACTAATTTTTTTGCATCATCTTGGAAATAGCGGTCTTTCGAGCCTTTTTCCATAGAAGCGATTGATCCCATACCACGATAGGTTTTAAAGCGACGACCTTGGAAGATTTCAGTATCTCCTGGACTTTCAGTCGTCCCCGCCAACAAACTACCAAGCATTACAACATGTCCGCCCGCTGCTAAGGCTTTGATGATGTCTCCAGAATACTTGATTCCACCATCAGCAATAATGGCTTTGCCATGCTTACGTGCCTCTGTTGCGCAGTCATATACCGCTGTAATCTGAGGAACCCCAACACCTGCGACAACACGAGTTGTACAGATCGAACCAGGACCGATTCCAACTTTAACTACATCTGCACCCGCTTCAATCAATGCTTTTGTTCCAGCAGCAGTGGCTACGTTTCCAGCAATAATCGTTAATTCTGGATAAGTTGCCCTGATCTGCTTTACCATTCCTAAAACGCCTTCTGAATGACCATGAGCTGTATCCAGTACAATGACATCAACAGAAGCCTTCACCAAATGCTCAACGCGCTTCATAGTGTCTGAAGTAACGCCTACAGCAGCGCCTGCTAACAAACGACCGTGCTGGTCTTTCGCAGCATTAGGAAATTCAATTACTTTTTCAATATCTTTTATCGTAATTAACCCTTTTAACACGCCTTGGTTATCAACAATTGGTAACTTTTCAATCTTGTATTGCTGAAGAATCTTTTCAGCATCTTCTAAGGTAGTTCCAATAGGAGCAGTTACTAATTGCTCTTTTGTCATTACATCATTAATTTTCAAAGAATAATCTTGGATAAACCGTAAATCGCGGTTTGTGATAATTCCAACAAGTTTTAATTCACTTTCGTTGTTAACAATAGGTACACCTGAAATTCGGTATTTTCCCATTAAATGCTCTGCATCGTAAACTTGATGCTCAGGAGTTAAGAAGAAAGGATCGGTGATCACGCCATTTTCTGAACGCTTTACAGTAACGACTTGTTCAGCCTGTTCTTCAATACTCATGTTTTTATGGATAATTCCTAATCCGCCTTGGCGAGCCATAGCAATAGCCATTTTAGCTTCCGTTACTGTATCCATACCTGCACTGATCACTGGAATTTTTAACTTAAGGGTTGGTGTCAATTCAACTGATAAATCAATGTCTTTTGGTAAAACTTCCGAATGGGCTGGTACAAGCAATACATCATCAAACGTTAAGCCTTCTTTTACAAATTTTGATTCCCACATAAGTAGACGCGCCTCCTGCTTCCTTTAAATATTATTGTAAGGTTATCAGCGTAGATATGGTGTGTCAAGAAACTGTTAAAAGAAAAAATATTTAGAATAGTAAAATATTATTTTTTTATAGATTATCATAGTAAGTTGGAAGGCTAGAAAATAAAAATAGCTCAAGTGGATACACCGCAGTTAATGCGAATCAACTAAAGGAGTGTTCCCAAACGAGCGATGCCCCTGTGATATTACGGGAAGGTGTGCGAATCGAGTGTTATTGCCTGAAAGAAAAACTACTGTCCTATATAGCGAAACAGCTAGAACGAAGCAAAAGCACTCTCCACTATGAAGTGAAACGCTATAAGCTTTGCCACGCTCTGTTGGCACAGGCTGATTACAAGGCCAGACGTGATAGACAATCGGTCAATCAAGAAGATGTCGATTATAACCTGTCCAAACTAAAGTACAATTGGTCACCAGAATGCCTCGTGACGGTACTGGAAAATGCATCTAAAACCTTTTCCCATCCGTGTTTCGAGCGTTACCGGTACGCGGCTCTCGGCTTGTTCAACCTGTCCCAAAAGCTACTGATCCGCAAAGAAAGTTAAAGAGTAACGAGGTGAACCGCGAGGCAAGCTGCCTTGTCTGAAAAAGATCCATGTACGTTTGGCGCCTCGAAGCCAAGTGGGACATTGGGAAATCGATAGCGTTATCGGCAAATCGCACAAGAGCCAGATTCTCACATTGACGGAACGTACCACCCGTTTTGAGAAGAACTATAAGTTAGCTGCGAAAACGGCAAGTGAAACCACACAGGCCATCATCCATGTGTTGAAAAACCTGCCAAAAAAAGTGGTGAAACCCATTACCGTCGACCGGGGCATGGAATTTCACGGCTAGATCGATGTGGAGAAAGCGTAGAGATCCCGTTTTACTTCTCGGATTCGGGTGTTACTGGTCGGCGTGGCACGAATGAAAAGAGTAACGGTGGTATTTAGCGCACGTATCCAAAAGGCACCGACTTCAGCCGCATGATACAGAAACAGCCCCTATACTTTCTCTTGATCGTCATTTATTTAGTATGTCCTGATTTTTCCATACAAAAAAGCCGTTACCGGAATCGGTAACGACTTTTTTTCATGTGCCCAGCGACGTCTTACTCTCACAGGGGGAAACCCCCAACTACCATCAGCGCAAAAGAGCTTAACTGCCGTGTTCGGGATGGGAACGGGTGTGGCCTCTTTGCCATCATCACTGGACTATTTGGTTGAGTGTTTGTTCACTCAAAACTGGATAAACGACAGGTGAAACAAGCAATTTTTTCGCATACAGTGTGTTGGTTAAGTCCTCGATCGATTAGTATTCGTCAGCTGCACGTATCGCTACGCTTCCACCTCGAACCTATCTACCTCATCGTCTTTGAGGGATCTTACTTGCTTGCGCAATGGGAAATCTCATCTTGAGGGGGGCTTCGTGCTTAGATGCTTTCAGCACTTATCCCGGCCACACATAGCTACCCAGCGATGCCCTTGGCAGAACAACTGGTACACCAGCGGTGTGTCCATCCCGGTCCTCTCGTACTAAGGACAGCTCCTCTCAAATTTCCTGCGCCCGCGACGGATAGGGACCGAACTGTCTCACGACGTTCTGAACCCAGCTCGCGTACCGCTTTAATGGGCGAACAGCCCAACCCTTGGGACCGACTACAGCCCCAGGATGCGATGAGCCGACATCGAGGTGCCAAACCTCCCCGTCGATGTGGACTCTTGGGGGAGATAAGCCTGTTATCCCCGGGGTAGCTTTTATCCGTTGAGCGATGGCCCTTCCATGCGGAACCACCGGATCACTAAGCCCGTCTTTCGACCCTGCTCGACCTGTACGTCTCGCAGTCAAGCTCCCTTCTGCCTTTACACTCTACGAATGATTTCCAACCATTCTGAGGGAACCTTTGGGCGCCTCCGTTACTCTTTAGGAGGCGACCGCCCCAGTCAAACTGCCCGCCTGACACTGTCTCCCAAGCCGATCAGGCTTGTGGGTTAGAATTTCAATACAACCAGGGTAGTATCCCACTGACGCCTCCTCCGAAGCTAGCGCTCCGGAATCTCAGGCTCCTACCTATCCTGTACAAGTTGCACCAAAATTCAATATCAGGCTACAGTAAAGCTCCACGGGGTCTTTCCGTCCTGTCGCGGGTAACCTGCATCTTCACAGGTACTATAATTTCACCGAGTCTCTCGTTGAGACAGTGCCCAGATCGTTACGCCTTTCGTGCGGGTCGGAACTTACCCGACAAGGAATTTCGCTACCTTAGGACCGTTATAGTTACGGCCGCCGTTTACTGGGGCTTCAATTCGCACCTTCGCTTGCGCTAAGCACTCCTCTTAACCTTCCAGCACCGGGCAGGCGTCAGCCCCTATACGTCACCTTACGGTTTTGCAGAGACCTGTGTTTTTGCTAAACAGTCGCCTGGGCCTATTCACTGCGGCTCTCTCGGGCTATTCACCCTACCAGAGCACCCCTTCTCCCGAAGTTACGGGGTCATTTTGCCGAGTTCCTTAACGAGAGTTCACTCGCTCACCTTAGAATTCTCTTCTCGCCTACCTGTGTCGGTTTGCGGTACGGGCACCTCCCGCCTCGCTAGAGGCTTTTCTTGGCAGTGTGAAATCAGGGACTCAAGGGTAAACCCTCTTGCCATCACAGCTCAACGTATTAGAAATGGGATTTGCCTCATTTCACGCCTCACTGCTTGGACGTGCACAACCAACGGCACGCTCTCCTTATCCTTCTGCGTCCCCCCATTGCTCAAACGGCGGGGAGGTGGTACAGGAATATCAACCTGTTGTCCATCGTCTACGCCTATCGGCCTCGACTTAGGTCCCGACTAACCCTGAGCGGACGAGCCTTCCTCAGGAAACCTTAGGCATTCGGTGGACGGGATTCTCACCCGTCTTTCGTTACTCATACCGGCATTCTCACTTCTAAGCGCTCCACCAGTCCTTCCGGTCTGACTTCAACGCCCTTAGAACGCTCTCCTACCACGGATCTCTAACGAGATCCATCCACAGCTTCGGTAATCCGTTTAGCCCCGGTACATTTTCGGCGCAGTGTCACTCGACCAGTGAGCTATTACGCACTCTTTAAATGATGGCTGCTTCTAAGCCAACATCCTGGTTGTCTAAGCAACGCCACATCCTTTTCCACTTAACGGATATTTGGGGACCTTAGCTGGTGGTCTGGGCTGTTTCCCTCTTGACTACGGATCTTATCACTCGCAGTCTGACTCCCAAGCATAAATCACTGGCATTCGGAGTTTGTCTGAATTCGGTAACCCGGGATGGGCCCCTAGTCCAAACAGTGCTCTACCTCCAGGATTCTCAATCTTGAGGCTAGCCCTAAAGCTATTTCGGAGAGAACCAGCTATCTCCAGGTTCGATTGGAATTTCTCCGCTACCCACACCTCATCCCCGCACTTTTCAACGTGCGTGGGTTCGGGCCTCCAGTAAGTGTTACCTTACCTTCACCCTGGACATGGGTAGATCACCTGGTTTCGGGTCTACAACTGCATACTCTGTCGCCCTATTCAGACTCGCTTTCGCTGCGGCTCCGCCTTCTCAGCTTAACCTTGCATGCAATCGTAACTCGCCGGTTCATTCTACAAAAGGCACGCCATCACCCATTAACGGGCTTTGACTACTTGTAGGCACACGGTTTCAGGATCTATTTCACTCCCCTTCCGGGGTGCTTTTCACCTTTCCCTCACGGTACTGGTTCACTATCGGTCACTAGGAAGTATTTAGCCTTGGGAGATGGTCCTCCCAGATTCCGACGGAATTTCACGTGTTCCGCCGTACTCAGGATCCACTCTGGAGGGATAGGGTTTTCGGCTACGGGGCTGTTACCCGCTGCGGCGGACCGTTCCAGGTCGCTTCGCCTAATCCTATCTTTTGTAACTCCGTATAGAGTGTCCTACAACCCCAAGAGGCAAGCCTCTTGGTTTGGGCTGATCCCGTTTCGCTCGCCGCTACTCAGGGAATCGCATTTGCTTTCTCTTCCTCCAGGTACTTAGATGTTTCAGTTCCCTGGGTCTGCCTTCTCATGTGCTATAGATTCACACATGGATACTACCCGATTAAAGGCAGTGGGTTCCCCCATTCGGAAATCTCCGGATCACAGCTCACTTACAGCTCCCCGAAGCATATCGGTGTTAGTGCCGTCCTTCTTCGGCTCCTAGTGCCAAGGCATCCACCGTGCGCCCTTTCTAACTTAACCACTGGTTAATTAAAAAGTTGTGACGAAATCGTCACGCGTACTTGAATTACTTGCTTTGTTTCAATGTCGTTTTATCCAGTTTTCAAAGAACAAGGTTGAAAGTCACAAAAAAAGGCGTTGCCGCCTGAAGGTGAACCTTCAAAACTGAACGCAAAACGTCAACCCCGAGACAAGCTCGGTTCCGAATTTATCCTTAGAAAGGAGGTGATCCAGCCGCACCTTCCGATACGGCTACCTTGTTACGACTTCACCCCAATCATCTGTCCCACCTTCGGCGGCTGGCTCCACAAGGGTTACCTCACCGACTTCGGGTGTTACAAACTCTCGTGGTGTGACGGGCGGTGTGTACAAGGCCCGGGAACGTATTCACCGTGGCATGCTGATCCACGATTACTAGCGATTCCGGCTTCATGCAGGCGAGTTGCAGCCTGCAATCCGAACTGAGAACGGTTTTCTGGGATTGGCTTGCCCTCGCGGGGTTGCAGCCCTTTGTACCGTCCATTGTAGCACGTGTGTAGCCCAGGTCATAAGGGGCATGATGATTTGACGTCATCCCCACCTTCCTCCGGTTTGTCACCGGCAGTCACCTTAGAGTGCCCAACTGAATGCTGGCAACTAAGATCAAGGGTTGCGCTCGTTGCGGGACTTAACCCAACATCTCACGACACGAGCTGACGACAACCATGCACCACCTGTCACCACTGTCCCCGAAGGGAAAAGCGTATCTCTACACCGGTCAGTGGGATGTCAAGACCTGGTAAGGTTCTTCGCGTTGCTTCGAATTAAACCACATGCTCCACCGCTTGTGCGGGCCCCCGTCAATTCCTTTGAGTTTCAGCCTTGCGGCCGTACTCCCCAGGCGGAGTGCTTAATGCGTTAGCTGCAGCACTAAGGGGCGGAAACCCCCTAACACTTAGCACTCATCGTTTACGGCGTGGACTACCAGGGTATCTAATCCTGTTTGCTCCCCACGCTTTCGCGCCTCAGCGTCAGTTACAGACCAGAAAGTCGCCTTCGCCACTGGTGTTCCTCCACATCTCTACGCATTTCACCGCTACACATGGAATTCCACTTTCCTCTTCTGCACTCAAGTTCCCCAGTTTCCAATGACCCTCCACGGTTGAGCCGTGGGCTTTCACATCGGACTTAAAGAACCGCCTGCGCGCGCTTTACGCCCAATAATTCCGGACAACGCTTGCCACCTACGTATTACCGCGGCTGCTGGCACGTAGTTAGCCGTGGCTTTCTGGTGAGGTACCGTCAAGGTACCAGTAGTTACTTGGTACTTGTTCTTCCCTCACAACAGAGTTTTACGATCCGAAAACCTTCGTCACTCACGCGGCGTTGCTCCGTCAGACTTTCGTCCATTGCGGAAGATTCCCTACTGCTGCCTCCCGTAGGAGTCTGGGCCGTGTCTCAGTCCCAGTGTGGCCGATCACCCTCTCAGGTCGGCTACGCATCGTCGCCTTGGTAGGCCATTACCCCACCAACTAGCTAATGCGCCGCGGGCCCATCCTGCAGTGACAGCGAGATGCCGTCTTTCCGTGCAGCCTCAGGAGAGGCCGCAAACTATTCGGTATTAGCACCGGTTTCCCGGAGTTATCCCGATCTGCAGGGCAGGTTGCCCACGTGTTACTCACCCGTCCGCCGCTAAACAATGGGAGCAAGCTCCCAAAGTTCCGCTCGACTTGCATGTATTAGGCACGCCGCCAGCGTTCGTCCTGAGCCAGGATCAAACTCTCCATTATAGAGTAGTGTTGATTGCTCAATACTGCTGGCGTATCGCCGTCCGAAGACGCACGATTCGCTTTGATCTGCGCAATGCTGATCAGTAAGTTTTGCGCGGGCCGTTTTGCGCGACCGTTGCTATTTGTTGACGTTTTGCTGTTCAGTTTTCAAGGTTCAAGTTGTTGTGTTTTTATTTGCCGCGCTCATTGGCGACTCAACTAATATACCATGCTGTTATATAAGAGTCAACAGTTTATGCAAAAAAACTTTAACTTTATGAAATACACTGCTTTGAAACGAAATCCTTGTCCCAATTTTTCTAATCTAAAAGAGCAACTTTTGCTTACCATGTTGTTGTATTCTAGCTGTAATAGGTTTTGTTTTGTTATACATCTGGTTTATTTCTTTAGGTAATGAAAAGCTCTTCCAACTAGTCACACCCTGTTATATGAAGAGAACGCCCTAGTAATGGGTTCACTTCCAGATATAACATAGCTTCACACCTCCGGAATCACCACCTTGCATCACTAGAAAAATAATCCTCTCTTTAAGTTAGGACAATGCTTGAAAATTCTATCCAAACAAAAAATCAGAGATGCTATTTTGAGTTGCTAAAACAAGATTTCTACCATCTATTTCGTCAAATAGAATTTTAGATATTGTTTCGAAACTGCTTAAACAATAATATTAAAATGCATAACTAACAGCGTTAACATTTTCAAAAAATATTGAAAGCGTTGTGGTTCACTCACTGCTCCGACTTTAGCAAGCTCCAGGAAGATTCTCTAAATCAGAATGAACTGGACGTTATCCGTTGAAAATCTAGCAAACTTTCATGCAGTCTGTTGCTTTGTAAAATTTCCTCGCCACTTCGGGCAGCTTCAATAGTAGTACGTCTTAAATCTTCGCACAAAAAAACCCGCTGAATTTGATCAGCGAGCTTTTTATTACTTCTTATCCTTCGTCTTCTTCTGGAGTTTCTTCTATAACATCAATCTTTTCATCAGCAACGACATCGTCTGCTTCATAGACATCTGCTTCAGCACTTTCTTCGATCAAGGTTTCATCAACATCTCCATTGATTTCTTCCAGATCTTCAGGTAACTCAATATCTTTTTTAACTTTAGCTACAGTAGCAACAATTTCATCTTCGCCCAATCGAATCAAACGGACGCCTTGCGTACTTCTACCTGTAGTCGAAATATCTTCAACATCCATACGGATCAAAACACCGTTAACAGTGATTAACATAATGTCTTCTGTGCCATTAACAGTTCGCACCGCAACAAGTGGTCCATTTTTATCTGTAATCTGGCACGTCTTGATGCCCATACCACCACGAGATTGGACGCGGTACTCAGATTCTTTTGTCTGTTTCCCGTATCCTTTCTCCGTGATAACCAATACATTGTCGTTAGGATCCAAAATCTCCATGCCGACCACTGCATCGCCTTCACGAAGACGAATGCCACGAACTCCACTAGCTGTTCGACCCATGCTGCGGATATCTGTTTCTGGGAATCGAATCAAAGCACCGTTTCGAGTACCGATGATTATTTCTTTCGTACCATCTGTCAATTTCACAGAAATTAACTCATCTTCTTCACGAAGACTAATAGCAATCAAGCCGTTTTGTCGAATATTAGCGTAATTCGTGACAGGTGTCCGTTTACTAACACCTTCACGTGTTGTAAAGAAGAAGAACGCATCTTCTTTGAATTCATCGACGCGTATAACAGCTGTTACTTTTTCTTCCTTGCTAATTTCAAGAAGGTTGACTAAAGGTAAGCCTTTGGCAGTTCTGCCGTATTCAGGAATCTGGTACCCTTTTTTACGATAAACTTTACCTTTGTTTGTAAAGAACAGAATCGTATCGTGTGTTGACGTGTACAGTAAATGTTCCACAAAATCATCTTCATTCGTGCCCATTCCTTGTACGCCGCGCCCACCACGTTTTTGGCTGCGGTATGTGTTAGCAGGCAAACGTTTGATATAGCCGTTATGAGTCAGTGTCAACACTGTTGCTTCCACTGGAATCAAATCTTCATCTTCAAACATTTCTGCTCCGCCAGTTGTGATTTCCGTTCTACGCTTATCGCTAAAGCGTTCTTTAATTTCAAGCATTTCTTCCTTAATAATTTCAAGAATACGATAATCATTCGCAAGAATATCTCTCAATTCTTCGATTAGTTTCACCAATGCTTGATACTCTTCTTCGATTTTATCTCTTTCCAACCCAGTTAAACGTTGCAAACGCATATCTAAAATCGCTTGAGATTGACGCTCAGTTAAATTGAAATCAGTCATTAAGCCGTTGCGTGCTTGTTCTGCTGTTTGTGAGCCACGAATCAATGCAATAATCGCATCAATATGATCTAACGCAATGCGCAAACCTTCTAGAATATGAGCGCGATCTTCTGCTTTTGTCAATTCGAATTGCGTACGACGACGAATGATTACTTTCTGGTGCTCAAGGTAATGGAAAAGAATTTCTTTTAAGCTAAGAACTTTTGGGTGACCGTCCACAAGTGCTAGCATATTAAGACCGAAGCTGGTTTGCATCGCTGTTTGTTTGTACAAATTATTCAAGAGAACACTGGCGCTAGCATCTCGACGTACTTCAATCACGATGCGCATACCGTTACGGTCAGATTCGTCTCGGAGATCCGTAATTCCATCGATTTTTTTATCACGGACAAGTTCCGCGATTTTTTCAATCAATCGCGCTTTGTTTACTTGGAAAGGAATTTCGTTAACAATAATAACTTCTTTGCCATTCGCTTTTGTTTCGATATCAACAACCGAACGAATTAACACAGAACCTTTGCCTGTTTCATAGGCGCGACGAATTCCGCTCCGACCAAGGATAATACCACCAGTCGGGAAATCAGGTCCTTCAATATGCTCCATTAATTCTTCGGTTGTAATTGCAGGATTATCAGCGAGTGCTAAAACAGCATCGATTGTTTCACCCAAATGGTGCGGTGGAATATTGGTAGCCATACCAACCGCAATCCCTGACGTACCGTTTACTAAAAGATTTGGAAAACGACTTGGTAACACAATTGGTTCTTTTTCTTGTCCATCATAGTTATCGCGGTAATCAACCGTGTTTTTATTTAAATCGCGTAATAATTCCATCGAAATTTTAGACATTTTGGATTCTGTATAACGCATTGCCGCAGCTGAGTCCCCATCGACAGACCCGAAGTTTCCGTGCCCGTCTACAAGCATATAGCGGTAACTAAAATCTTGCGCCATACGAACCATGGTTTCATAAACAGCTGAGTCACCGTGCGGATGGTATTTACCAATAACATCCCCAACGATACGCGCTGATTTTTTATACCCTTTATCTGCCGTAATTCCCAAATCATGCATTGCATAAAGAATACGGCGGTGGACAGGCTTTAATCCATCACGCACATCAGGTAAGGCACGCGACACAATAACGCTCATCGCATAATCTAAAAATGAAGTCCGCATTTCCGTACTTATATTTATTTCTTCAACACCACTGCTCGGCCGTTCAGCCATATCCGCAGCCTCCTCTCAACTCTATACCTGTTAAACGTCTAAGTTTCTAACGTATTTCGCATTTTCTTCGATAAAGTTACGGCGTGGTTCAACGTCGTCTCCCATCAAAATATGAAAAGTTTCGTCTGCTACCATGGCATCGTTTAATGTGACCTGCAGCAAAGTCCGCACATCCGGATCCATTGTTGTGTCCCACAGTTGTGTCGCATTCATCTCTCCTAATCCTTTATACCGCTGAATATTCGGTTTTGGCGTTGGAGACAATTTTTCAAGTGCTAATTTTAATTGTTCATCTGAGTAAACATAATCCACATGCTTGCCTTGTTTGATTTGGAACAACGGCGGCTGGGCAATGTAAATGTAACCAGCTTCAAGCAATGGACGCATGTAACGGAAAAGGAAAGTTAATAACAGCGTACGAATATGAGCGCCGTCAACATCCGCATCGGTCATAATAACAACTTTGTGATAACGTGCTTTTTCAAGATTAAACTCTTCACCGATACCGGTACCTAGTGCTGTAATAATATTGCGAATTTCCTCGTTCGTGAGAATTCGGTCAAGACGAGCTTTCTCAACGTTCAAGATCTTTCCGCGCAATGGCAAAATCGCTTGAAAATGACGATCTCGGCCTGATTTTGCAGATCCACCAGCTGAATCACCCTCAACGATATAAATTTCACTAATTTTAGGATCACGAGATGAACAATCGGCCAGTTTACCTGGCAGACTTGATACTTCAAGAACTGATTTACGACGCGTAAACTCACGAGCTTTTTTAGCCGCCATACGTGCATGGGAAGCCATAATCCCTTTTTCAACAATTTTCTTTGCAACGGTAGGATTCTCTAGCAAGAATCGATCAAACCCGCCAGAAAATAAATTATTAACGATAGTACTGACTTCCGTATTGCCAAGTTTAGTTTTTGTTTGGCCTTCAAACTGTGGATCTGGGTGTTTGATGGAAATGATTGCAGTCAATCCTTCGCGCACGTCATCTCCGGTTAAATTTAGATCTTGTTCTTTCAACATGCTCTTTTTACGAGCATAGTCATTAACTACACGTGTCAAAGCAGTTTTAAAGCCGGATTCGTGTGTTCCGCCTTCATGGGTATTGATATTGTTAGCAAAAGAGAAAATATTGGCTGCGTAGCCAGCATTGTATTGCATCGCTACTTCAACAGTAATGCCTTCTTTTTCAGCCTCAACAAAAATAGCCTCGTCGTGGAGTGGGTCTTTGGATTTGTTTAAATGTTCGACATACGACTTAATGCCGCCTTCAAAATGATAAACTTTCTCTTTTTCTTCGCCTTCGCGCTCATCTTTCATGACAATTCTTAAGCCACGATTCAAATAAGCTAGTTCACGTAAGCGATGATCTAGAAGATCGAATTCATATACAGTCGTTTCTGTAAAAATTTCTGGATCCGCTTTAAAACGGATTGTCGTGCCTGTGTGTTCTGAATCTCCAATTACTTTTAGTTCTTCTTTTACCGCACCACGTTCAAATTTAATATAGTGTCTTTTTTCATCGCGATTAACGAATACTTCTGTCGTTTCTGACAAAGCATTTACTACAGAAGCACCTACGCCGTGAAGACCACCAGATACTTTGTAACCTCCGCCGCCAAATTTACCTCCTGCGTGCAAAACAGTCATAATAACTTCTACTGCTGGACGTCCCATTTTTTTCTGCATACCAACAGGAATTCCACGCCCGTTATCTTCTACGCGAATCCAATTATCGGGTTCAATGGAAACTTTAATTTCGGTACAATGACCCGCTAGTGCCTCATCAATACTATTATCTACGATCTCCCAAACTAAATGGTGTAGACCTCTTGAACCTGTAGAACCGATATACATACCTGGTCTTTTACGAACAGCTTCTAATCCTTCTAATACCTGAATTTGACTCGCTTCATATGATTCTTGCAAACCTTTTTCTTCCATAGCCATTCCATTCACCTGCTCTTTCTTACGCATTTCATAATCCCGAATTCCATTTATCAACATAACCTGTGGACGATAAGGACAATATTTCATAATAATTTAGACATTCACAGGTGTAAGTACCTAAAAACCTATAATTTTCAGCTGTAAAAATACCAATAGCATTATTCTTTAACTTTTCCATTAGAAACTTCGAAAAGACGTGCACTTTGGATGGTTTCGTGTTGGATTCCTTCAACACTTGTCGTCGTAACAAAAGTTTGAACAGACCCTTTAATTGTATTCAGTAAGTGAGATTGTCTGTAATCATCCAATTCAGAGAGCACATCATCAAGTAATAACACAGGCGCTTCTCCAACTTCCTGTTTAATCAGTTCGATTTCAGCGAGTTTTAACGATAAAGCGGTAGTGCGCTGTTGCCCCTGCGAACCGTAAGTTTGAACATCGTAGCCATTAACAAAAAATTGAAGTTCGTCACGGTGAGGACCGACAAGCGTCACTCCCCGTTCAATTTCTCGTTTTCGCACTTCTATCAGTTTCTGCTCTAAAAAAGACGCCATTTCTTCCGGCGTCCATTCAGGCTTTAAACCGCTGATCGGTTGATAGCGGATTTGAAGTTGTTCCAATCCACGGGAAATACCGTGATGGATTGGTTCAGCCCATTTTTGCAAAAGCTCCATGAACTGATATCGCTTACGAATGATTTTGACAGCCGCTTCTATGAATTGTTCTGTATAGACATCGAACATTACGTCATTAATCGTTTGTTTTCCGTAATGCTGTTTCAATATATGATTTCTTTGTTTGAGGAGTTTTTGGTAAGTTACTAAATCATGCAAATAAACTGGAGAAATTTGTCCGATTTCCATGTCAATGAAACGCCTGCGTACTTGTGGACTTCCTTTTACAAGGTGTAAGTCTTCTGGAGCAAACATAACAACATTTAATTGGCCAATATAATCACTCAGTCTACGTTGTTCTAAATGATTGACTTTTGCTTTCTTACCTTTTTTTGACAAGGTGATTTCGAGGGGCAGTTTACCATATTTACGGTAAACATCAGCTTTAATTTTACCATATTCGGCTTCCCAGCGTATCAATTCCTTGTCATTTGATGTGCGATGCGATTTAGCCATGGATAAAACGTAAAGTGATTCCATGATATTCGTTTTGCCTTGTGCATTTTCTCCTATAAAGACGTTAATCTCTGGAGAAAAATTTAGTTCTAGTGATTCGTAGTTTCGATAATTGACAAGCTCGAGGCGGTCAATCCGCATCGAAGCTCATGCCTTCAGCAGTCACGATACGAAATTCTCCAAACCCTGGAATATTGATAAGGTCATTCGGACGTAATTTACGTCCTCTACGGCTTTCAGCTTCACCGTTTACAAAAACTTCGTGTTCCCCTAAAAACCATTTAGCCATTCCACCTGAACTTATTGTATCCGTCATTTTTAATAATTGTCCCAATGTTATATATTCAGTCTCAATCCCGATTTCTCTCAAAATGCACTCATCCTTCGATTCATAGTCTATCCCTCTATTTTACCCTATTTTAGCTAAAAAGTAAAAAGGATAGCCTATATGGCTATCCTGAGGGTGTGATTTAATTTTAATATGTTCGGACAGGAAGAATTAGCTGCAAAATCGAATCATCTAAAGCTGATTTTAAAATGAAAGGACGCATTGCCCCAGTAAACTGAATAATAACATCTTGTCCATCAATTGCTTTTAGCGCATCCATCATAAATTTCGCGCTGAAAGAGATTTTTAATTCTTCTCCTTCGATGCTTTGTGCTTGTAGCTGTTCTTCTACTTTACCTACTTCTGGTGAATTAGAAGAAACTTCTACTTCATTTCCTGCTTTCGCAGAGAAACGCACGACATTATTGCGTTCTTCTCTTGCTAACAAAGACGCACGATCGATTGCTTGTAAAAGGGAACGTCCGTTAACAGTTACAGTCGTTTTGTATTCTGCTGGGATTAAGCGAGTTGTGTCAGGATAATTTCCTTCTAATAGACGAGAGAAGAAAAGAATGTGTTTTGATTTAAATAAAACTTGTTGATTTGTCATGACGATTTCTACTGCTTCAGAAGTGTCATCAAGAATTTTATTTAATTCAGTCAAACTTTTTCCGGGGATAACAACGCTATACTCCCCTTCTGGTAGTGTTTCTAACTTTGTTTTTCGACGTGCCAGACGATGGCTGTCGGTTGCCACACAAATAAGTTCGCCATCTTTTACTTCCCAATGAACACCTGTGAGTACAGGTCGTGTTTCTGAACTAGATACAGCAAAGACTGTTTCACGGTTGATTGTTTTTAGTAAATCGGCTGGAATTGTAAACAAACGATCGTCTTGAATGTCTGGTAATTGTGGATAATCCATTGCGTCCAAGCCGATTAAATGAAATTCAGATTTTCCTGAACGAATATGCGTTTGGAAATTTCCTGTGATTTCAATTTCAACTTCGTTAGTTGGCAATTTACGAATGATTTCTCCGAAAACCTTCGCTTGAAGAACAATGCTTCCTCCTTCAGTTACCTGAATGATTTGCTCTCCATCTTCTTCTGCTGGAATAAATGTTTGGATCGTGATATCAGAGTCACTACCAGTTAATCTCATTCCTTCTGAAGATACATCCATTTTAATTCCTGTTAAGATCGGAATCGTTGTTTTTGAACTTACTGCTTTCATTACATCGTTTAATCCTTCAACTAGTCGTTCACGTTTTATCTCGAATTTCATTCTCGAACCTCGCTTATATATATATTTTATTTAAAGGCTTTTAAAGTAATAGTAGTAGTAGGGGCTGTGAATATGTGGATAAGCCTTAAAAAGTCAACAAAAGCAGTTTATCCACATGTAGATAAACTGTGCATAAACTGCTTGCTAATTTATCGGGTTATCCACAAGGTATTTACTTGCCCAATGCGCTTTTGATGTCCTTAATATCTTGTTGAAGTTGCTGATTGTCTTTTAACATTTTTGAAATTTTATCGTGAGCGTGAATAACGGTTGTATGATCACGTCCACCAAATTCTTCTCCAATTTTAGGCAAAGAGAAATCAGTCATCTCACGTGACAAATACATCGCAACTTGACGCGGATATGCGATATCTTTTGTGCGACGTTTTGTTTTAAAATCTTCTAATTTAACGTTGAATTGATCACCAACAGCATGTTGAATGTCTAAAATTGTAATAACTTTTGGCTTTGAGTTTGGCATGATATCTTTTAAAGCTTCAGCAGCGAGCTCAGCGCTCATATCGCGATTAATCAAAGAAGAGTAAGCCACAACGCGGATTAATGCTCCTTCAAGCTCACGAATATTCGAATCTATAGAATTCGCAATATACGTCATGACGTCATTTGGAATATCCAGTCCATCCGCTTTTGCTTTTTTGCGCAAAATAGCGATACGGGTTTCCAAATCAGGTGGTGTAATGTCTGTAATCAATCCCCATTCAAAACGAGAACGCAATCGATCTTCTAGTGTAGGAATCTCTTTTGGCGGTCGGTCACTTGAGATAATTATTTGCTTGGACTCTTCGTGCAGCGTGTTAAACGTATGGAAAAACTCTTCCTGTGTTTGTTCTTTCCCCGCTAAAAACTGAATATCGTCAATTAAAAGAATGTCGACACCTCTGTATTTATCGCGGAACTCGCCCGTTTTATTGTCACGTATTGAGTTAATAAATTCGTTTGTAAATTTTTCCGAAGACAAATAAACCACTTTCGCATTCGGATTGTGTTCGAGGACGTAATGTCCAATAGCATGCATTAAATGTGTCTTACCAAGTCCAACTCCCCCATAGATAAACAGCGGGTTATAAGCTTTTGCGGGTGCTTCGGCCACGGCCAAAGAGGCGGCATGCGCAAAGCGGTTGCCTGAACCAATTACAAACGTATCGAAAGTATATTTAGGATTCAGCATGCCAGGCAAAAACTCTTGCTGCTGGTCATGACCCGGTTTAACGCGAGGCGCAGGGAGTTGAAAATCATCCATATCCTGATCTTTGGGCACAACAAACTTAATCATCATATCATCGCCAGTGGAATCTGATAAAATTCCGGTGATCAAGTGTACATAATGGTTTTCCAACCAATCACGTGCAAAAGAATTGGGCGCTGAAATGGTGACTGTATCATCCTGGTAGGATAAAAGTTTTGTTGATTTTAACCACGTTTCAAAACTTGGTTTGGAGATTTTAGTTTCAACTTGGGCTAAGACACTCGACCAAAGTTCGTCTAAGTGTTCCAA